>NZ_SWJE01000023.1 GCF_005144415.1 Trinickia terrae
TGCTGCCCGAGAAGGACGACCACAGCCTCGCCGGCGCGCGCGACATCGCCGACCGCCTGATGGCCTCGTTCGGCTCGATGCTGCTCTACTGGTACCACTACTCGCACAACGGCCGGCGCATCGAGGTGGAAACCGACGACGACTCGATCGGCGGCCATTTCCTGCACCTGCTGCACGGCAAGGAACCCTCGAAGGCGTGGGTCGACGCGATGCACACCTCGCTGATCCTGTACGCGGAGCACGAGTTCAACGCCTCGACCTTCACCGGCCGCGTGATCGCGGGCACGGGCTCGGACCTCTACTCGGCGATCACCGGCGCGATCGGCGCGCTGCGCGGCCCGAAGCACGGCGGCGCGAACGAGGCCGCGTTCGAGATCCAGACCCGCTACCAGACCCCCGGCGAGGCCGAGGCCGACATCCGCCGCCGCGTCGAGAACAAGGAAGTGGTGATCGGCTTCGGCCACCCGGTCTACACGATCTCGGACCCGCGCAACAAGGTCATCAAGGAAGTGGCGAAAAAGCTCTCGAAGGAAGCGGGCAACCTGAAGCTCTTCGACATCGCCGAGCGGCTCGAAACGGTGATGTGGGACGTGAAGAAGATGTTCCCGAACCTCGACTGGTTCAGCGCGGTGTCGTACCACATGATGGGTGTGCCGACGGCCATGTTCACGCCGCTCTTCGTGATCTCGCGCACCTCGGGCTGGGCCGCCCACATCATCGAGCAGCGCATCGACAACAAGATCATCCGGCCGAGCGCGAATTACACCGGCCCGGAAAACCTTAAATTTGTCGCGCTAAATAGGAGAAAATAGCGTCCGCTGTGCGCTTTCGGGGCGCGTGCAGTTCAACCCTGGCGGCTGCCCGCTTCGCGGCCGCGCCACCGTTCAACTGATGATTTTCGAAAAGGTCTTGATTCCATGAAGAAATTGCTGATCGCCACCGTTGTCGGCGCGATTTCCACCACCATGCTGTTCGCCGCGACTGACGCGTTCGCTCAAGCCTCCGGCGCCACCGCGACCACCAAGGCGAAGAAGGCAAAGGCGCCGGAACCGAAACGGCGCCTGATCAAGCGCAAAACCCCAGCGGTCGCGAAAACCGATCCGGTTCCGGACAACTCCGTGAAGTGGTCGTGCAACGAAGGCCTGTCTTTCATGCTGCAAGGTGACATGAAGCGCGACCAGATCGTGACCGTGCACTGGGGCGAGAAGAACTACAAGCTGCCGCGCGAGACAACCACGACCGGCGCCGACCGCTTCCACGATCCGGCATCGGGCATGGATCTCGTCGTGATCCCGACGAAGGCCATGCTGTTCTCGGACAAGGACAGCGCGCGTCTCGCCGACGAGTGCAAGACGCCGGAAATGGCGCAAGGCGCGCCGGCTCCGACCCAGTCCAACGCCCTGGACAAGACCTCCAACTAACCGGGCCTGGAACAGGAACCCCCTAGGAAGCCTCCTTCGATGTCCGCCCCGATCTCCAACGTCCGGCCCGCGCCGGACACCGTGCTCGTCGATATCGTCGACTACGTGGCCGGCTATTCGGTCGACAGCACGCTCGCGCTCGAAACGGCACGCAATTGCCTGATCGACACGCTCGGATGCGGACTCGAAGCGCTCTCCTACCCCGCCTGCACCAAGCTGTTGGGACCGATCGTGCCGGGCACGATCGTCCCCAACGGCGCCAAGGTGCCGGGCACGCAATTCCAGCTCGACCCAGTGCAGGCCGCGTTCAATATCGGCGCGATGATCCGCTGGCTCGACTTCAACGACACCTGGCTCGCCGCCGAATGGGGCCATCCGTCGGACAACCTGGGCGGCATCCTGGCGACGGCCGATTGGCTGTCGCGCAACGCCATCGCAGCAGGCAAGGCGCCGCTGACGGTGAAAGACGTCTTGATCGGCATGATCAAGGCGCACGAAATTCAAGGCGTGATCGCACTCGAGAACTCGTTCAACAAGCTCGGGCTCGATCACGTGCTGCTCGTGAAGCTCGCGTCCACGGCCGTGGTCGGCCAGATGCTCGGGCTCACGCGCGACGAACTGATCAACGCGGTATCGCTCGCGCTCGTCGACGGGCACGCGCTGCGCACCTATCGCCACGCACCGAACACCGGTTCGCGCAAGTCGTGGGCTGCGGGCGACGCGACCTCGCGCGCCGTGCGCCTCGCGCTGATCGCGAAGACCGGCGAGATGGGCTATCCGTCGGTGCTGACCGCGAAGACCTGGGGCTTCTACGACGTGCTGTTCAAGGGCAACGCGTTCACGTTCCAGCGCCCGTACGGCTCGTACGTGATGGAAAACGTGCTGTTCAAGATCTCGTTTCCCGCCGAATTCCACGCGCAGACGGCCGCCGAGGCGGCCATGACGCTGCACGGCCAGCTCGCTGCAGCGGGCAAGCGCGTCGAAGAAATCAGGAAGATCACGATCCGCACGCACGAAGCGGCCATCCGGATCATCGACAAGCAAGGCCCGCTCGCCAATCCGGCCGATCGCGACCACTGCATCCAGTACATGGTCGCGGTGCCGCTGATCTTCGGCCGGCTGACCGCGGCCGACTACGAGGATTCGATCGCCGCCGATCCGCGCATCGACGCGCTGCGCGCGAAGACGGAGTGCGTCGAAGACCCGCAATTCACGAAGGATTATCACGCCCCGGACAAGCGCTCGATCGCCAATGCGCTGACCATCGAGTTCATCGATGGCTCGAAGTTCGAGGAAGTGGTGGTCGAATACCCGATCGGCCACAAGCGCCGCCGCGCCGACGGGATTCCCCTTTTGGTCGAGAAGTTCAAGACCAATCTCGCGCGGCGCTTCCCGGAGAAGCAACGTCAAGCGATTCTCGACGTATCGCTCGACCAGGCAAAGCTCGAAGCAATGCCGGTCAATGAATACGTCGATTTGTACGTCATATAAGTGGCAAACGTGACTTATATGCGAAAACTCGGTTCAGAAACGTAGCAACGTCACTTCCTCGAATCAATCCTAGGGAACCACCATGGCCCACAATCTCCACAAAACGCTCAAGGAATTCGACAGCGGTTCCGGCAAAGGCAAGTTCTACTCGCTGCCGCAGCTCGGCAAAGCGCTTGACGTCAAGATCGACCGCCTGCCGGTCTCGATCCGTATCGTCCTGGAATCGGTGCTGCGCAACTTCGACGGCAAGAAGATCTCCGAAGAGCACATCGAGCAGCTCGCGAACTGGAAGCCGGCCGCCTCGCGCGTCGACGAAATCCCGTTCGTCGTGTCGCGCGTCGTGCTGCAGGACTTCACGGGCGTGCCCCTGCTCGCCGACATCGCCGCGATGCGCGGCGTCGCCCAGCGCAGCGGCAAGAACCCGAAGTCGATCGAGCCGCTCGTGCCGGTGGACCTCGTCGTCGACCACTCGGTGCAGATCGACTACTTCCGCCAGAAGGACGCGCTCGACCTGAACATGAAGCTGGAATTCCAGCGCAACAACGAGCGCTACCAGTTCATGAAGTGGGGCATGCAGGCGTTCGACACGTTCAAGGTCGTGCCCCCGGGCGTCGGCATCGTCCACCAGGTGAACCTCGAGTACCTCGCGCGCGGCGTCCACAAGAAGGCTGACGGCGACGATACGGTGTATTACCCGGACACGCTCGTCGGCACCGACAGCCACACGACGATGATCAACGGCATCGGCGTGGTCGGCTGGGGCGTGGGCGGCATCGAAGCGGAAGCCGGCATGCTCGGCCAGCCGGTGTACTTCCTGACGCCGGACGTGGTGGGCGTCGAGCTCAAGGGCAAGCTGCGCGAAGGCGTGACGGCGACCGACCTCGTGCTGACCATCACCGAGCTGCTGCGCAAGGAGAAGGTGGTCGGCAAGTTCGTCGAGTTCTTTGGCGTTGGCACAGAGTCGCTGACGCTGCCGGACCGCGCGACGATCGGCAACATGGCGCCGGAATACGGCGCGACGATGGGCTTCTTCCCGGTCGACGAAAAAACCATCGACTACTTCAAGGGCACGGGCCGCACCAAGGCCGAAATCGCCGCCTTCGAAAACTACTTCAAGGCGCAAGGCCTGTTCGGCATTCCGAAGGCCGGCCAGATCGACTACACGAAGACCCTCACGCTCGACCTCGGCACCGTTGCGCCGTCGCTCGCGGGCCCGAAGCGCCCGCAAGACCGTATCGAAATCGGCAACGTGAAGTCGAACTTCACCGAGCTGTTCTCGAAGCCGGTCGGCGAAAACGGCTTTGCGAAGAAGGCCGAAGACCTCGGCGCCGAGTACACGACCTCGAACGATGTGAAGGTGCACAACGGCGACGTGCTGATCGCCGCGATCACGTCGTGCACGAACACCTCGAACCCGAGCGTGCTGCTCGCTGCCGGCCTGCTGGCGAAGAAGGCCGTCGAAGCGGGTCTGACGGTTGCGCCGCACATCAAGACGTCGCTCGCCCCGGGATCGCGCATCGTCACCGAGTACCTGACTAAGACGGGCCTGCTGCCGTACCTGTCGAAGCTCGGCTTCGAACTCGCCGCTTACGGCTGCACGACCTGTATCGGCAACGCAGGCGACCTCACGCCCGAGCTCAACGAAGCGATCACGAAGAACGACATCGTCGCGGCCGCGGTGCTGTCGGGCAACCGCAACTTCGAAGCGCGCATTCACCCTAACATCCGCGCGAATTTCCTGGCGTCGCCGCCGCTCGTCGTGGCCTACGCAATCGCCGGCAACATCACGCGCGACCTGATGACCGAGCCGGTCGGCCAGGGCAAGGGCGGCAAGGACATCTACCTCGGCGACATTTGGCCGACGAGCGAAGAAGTCAACGCGCTGCTCAAGTTCGCGCTCGACGCCGACGCGTTCCAGAAGAACTACGCGCAGCTCACGAAGAAGGGCGACCTGTGGAGCAAGATCGAGGGCGAGGAAGGCCAGGTCTACGACTGGCCGAAGTCGACCTACATCGCCGAGCCGCCGTTCTTCGGCGAGCACTTCTCGATGCAGCCGGCTGACTCGATCCCGACGGTCAAGGGCGCGCGCGCGCTCGGCATCTTCGGCGACTCCGTGACGACCGACCACATCAGCCCGGCAGGCTCGATCAAGGAAGACTCGCCCGCAGGCCGCTGGCTGAAGGAAAATGGCGTGCAGAAGGCCGACTTCAACAGCTACGGCTCGCGCCGCGGCAACCACGACGTGATGATGCGCGGCACCTTCGCGAACGTGCGGATCAAGAACCTGATGATCCCGGCGAAGGCGGACGGCACGCGCGTCGAAGGCGGCCTGACGATTCATCAGCCGAGCGGCGAACAGCTGTCGATCTACGACGCCGCGATGAAGTACATCGATGCGGGTACGCAGACCGTCGTGTTCGCGGGCGAAGAGTACGGCACGGGCTCGTCGCGCGACTGGGCCGCGAAGGGCACGCAACTGCTCGGCGTGAAGGCCGTGGTGGCGCGCAGCTTCGAGCGCATCCACCGCTCGAACCTCGTAGGCATGGGCGTGCTGCCGCTGCAGTTCAAGGGCGCGGACAGCATCCAGTCGCTCGGCATCACCGGCGACGAGACGTTCGACATCGAAGGCCTGGGCGACGACTTCAAGCCGCAACAGGAAGTGACGCTCGTCATCAACCGCAAGGACGGCAAGTCGCAACGCGTGCAAGTGCTGCTGCGTATCGATACGCCGATCGAAGTCGACTACTACAAGCACGGCGGGATCCTGCCGTTCGTGCTGCGCTCGCTGCTCGCGGCGTAAGCGGAAGTCTGCTCCTTTGCAGGTGCCGCATCCCCCCGTCAGGGATGCGGCAATTTATGAGGCCCGGCTTAATGCCGGGCTTTTTTTTGGTTCATCGCGGATTGCCAGGGGAAACTAGCAAAGACATCAAGGTTCGACTAGTTTGAGACATTCGGCACGAGCGGCTAAATTGTGGGCAATGCATCCAGCATTCGAAATCAGGGTTAATCGCAACCGAGATTGCCGCTAACTGGCGTGGTTTCGAAATGCGTTCGGCTTGTCTTCTGAACATCTCAGTCGTTTTTGCTGTGCAACCTGTCCTCGCGAAACAGGTCGTTGTGGCGAGCGTTGGCGCTGAACTCGCGCATCAGGTCGGCGCGGAGGTTGACTGACTGGTCACTCGCCTTCTTATGGTCCGCACACTCGCGCTACGAATGTAATTCGTGACTTGTTCTGTCGAAGGTTTCATCTCGCGATTTCGACATCCTAGCGATACGGGACCGGAATGCGCTATAGATGCGCAAGCAGAGTCGCTACGATACAATCGGTCAACACTCAGCTTCAACCACGTTGGCTAGCTGTCATTGCACAACGAGCATTAACGCATTAGCCATTCTCCGAATTTTTATAAAAATGTTTTGAGATCATGTGCCGAGTCAGCTGAATGACCGCAATGCCATGATCCAATTGCGCAAGATTATTTCGCCGACTGAAAATCCAGCGCTTTAATCATATATGCAGTTTATTTAATGGGGTGACACGAAGAGGGGGATAAAATGAAGTTCGAAATTACGGCCTGCATTTTACTTCTGCTAGCGCTTGATGTTAGTCCGTGCTACGCGGAGTGCATTTATGGCGCAAATCAATGGGGAAGCGTGACATTAAAACCATCAAAAGGCTCGCTATCATCCGATGAAGTTCAATACATTGAGTCCATTGAAAATTCAGTAAGAAAAAATTTTGAACCGAGTTTAGGGAGGCTTCCAGAAAGTCGATTGCGGCGCTACGGCGAGCCCATCGGACGACTGGAAGTGCTTGCGACAGATAAAAGCGGATTGACTTGCGTGAATGTATGCACTGGCTTCCTCGTTGCAAGCGGAAAATTGCTGACCAACCGACATTGTGTCCAGAGCAATGAAATAAAATCCATATCGTCGATCAAATTTAGACTAGGCTATCTGGGCTCGAACTTGCCAGGAAAATTGTATAACGTAAATGTAAATCCAAGTGAGGTTGACGAGAAATTGGATTACGCAATTCTGGATGTGCAAGATCATCCAGAGGAGAAATTTGGCTTGGTTAATATTGAGCCTGTAAATATTGAACCTGGCGAAGATCTCATTGTTATAGGCCACCCGTTAGGCCAGCCCCAACAATTTTCCGTCGCTCAATGCACAGTTGCGCCAGAACAGGATAATCCTGATTATGACCTAAAGCATCTTTGCCAAACAACCGCAGGAAATTCAGGTTCACCGATATTCGATGAGCATACCGGATCAGTCATTGCGCTACACCATGGGGGGCCAGGAAATATTGGAGTAATTTCCCAAGCGGACGATAAGGTTAGCCAAAGATCAGCCATACCGATCTCGACGATAGTCGCATACAGCAGCGTTCTTCAGAGGGTGTCTAATGCTCCAGCCAGGGTCGAAATTTCCGACCTCAAGAATTATTATATGAAATTTTACGTCAGGCGCAATAAAAGACTGATATGCGCGTACTCAGGTCGAATTGCGGATGATTTGAGCATGGCGTGTCCCGTTGCCATAACATCAATAAACGGGGTTCGCAGATATGAAGTTAGTGGAACTGCAAAATCCCCCACAGGATCTGTCATCAATATTAGTGGGAAGGTGAATGTGGATGATGGAGATGATTCGGGTAGTTGTTCGCTGCTGCTTACCCGGTCGAATGCAAAAATTGAAATATCACAAGTCTGCGGATGATCAAATGAGCCGATACTTTTCCACACTGCTTTTTTTGGGCCTGGGTTTATTCTTAACACAGGCATCCTGTGCTGATGAGTCAATAGAATCAAAACCCTTTCAAGTGGAGTATCGAGGGCCAATTGTTGGAACGCGATACCGTGAAACTTGCATCACCCTGAGCCCCGCAGACGAGACGCCCTGTGATTCAGGTTGGTCCACGATAATCTCAGCGGATGGCATGGTTGTCCATGGGAGGAGCGACTCGGAAGACTACACTGAGGTAGGAATTTTCATTTTTGAAACTGATATCAGTTCGGAAGTAAAAAATAAAATTGCCACCCTCTGGCCCCTCTCCAATTTCAAAACCGTGGCCTTCACCGAAAAACAAAATTGGAAGGGAAATATCATACACAATTCATACAAATTCGATGTGATAGGCCGCGAGACAATCTCAACTCCAGCCGGAAAATTCAATACAATAAAAGTAAGATCAAATATTTTTTATGCCGCAAGCAATTTTTCCGAAGAAGCAATGAACTGGTGGGATCCTGCAACCGGCCTCATTGTAAAAATGGATGAGATCGTAAATGGTCCATTTCCAGGCCATTATATTCGAATAGTTGACAGGATCACAAGACGGCCCGCCGAAGATAAAGAAGGCACTCATCAGAAAGATTCACTGAACATATGCTCGATGCAATTATCAGGAAAGACATTTTGCCTAAACAAAGAGACCTTTCAATCTCTCGCAGTTAGTAAGAAGGGGAATGAGTCAGCCGGCGAAGATGCAATCGACGCATTTCGGCGAGACGCCATATCATACGGTTATAACGGAGGGAATTTTGATGAATTAATAATTAAGGCGCTATCCCGAGTAGGATATGACGCCAATCCCGCACACGCGGCTGGCGCATACATCGAATCCGGATGGAAATTATCCGAAGGGCGCTCAATGTTGCTAAAAAAATGGATTGAAAGAACAAAAATATCAGCCCTGATAACCAAAGATTTATTCAAGCCAGACGTGTTTTGGGTGTTGGTCGGCTGTTCAATTGAGGAATCCCCAGATAATTCAGACTGGACTCAGATCGAGCGAACAGACGACATTCGCAACAAAATTGAACCGGTATTGCAGTCTATTAATTCCATTATTAAGGCATCCGGGGGAAAATTACTTGGCGGCCGTTAGCGAGTGAGGTTTATTATGCCATTCAAAAACAAGATTGCGTTGCTTTTGATTGCCGGGTATTTTGGATCGATAGTCGTCATATGGCTAAGCTATGCATTTGGCGTTGTACAAAAAGACGGTTCGCTTGATGCCATAAAATCCATCTCGCAATACGGAAGCGGGATTTTAGGCGTGATTGTTGGGTATTATTTTCGCAGAGAAGGGGGCGGAGATGGTGATTCGTGACGGGTTAGCAGTCCGGCTTAAGCCCTTTGCTTTACGCGAGGGCGCGATGGGTAAGTTTCAGCCCGTCATGGCGAACTGTTCGGTTTTATGTAGGGTTCAGTGCTCGCAACCATGTCTTTTAACCTGTTGATTTATATTGTGTTGGTTCGAATTATGCGGTACTCAATGTAGGGTTTCATGCTGGGAGGCTGTCCACCCAGCATGCCGCCCTCCCGGGCGAACGGAGCGACTGGTAGGCCGGGCAACCATCGTCACTAGCGCCCCTCGGAACCGCGCATCAGGCCATCACCCTACGAGCCACCCGCCGCGCCCGCAGATGGTCGTACGCAAGGTTGAAGCAGAACGTATACGGCAAGAAGAACAGCATAAGGCCGATGTCGAGCATCAGCGCTTCCCACAGACTCACGCCCAGCCACGCTGCCGCGAGCGGCACCAGCATCACCACCAGCCCGCCCTCGAACAGCAGGGCATGACCGGCGCGCACAAGCAACGTGCGCGACAGCCCATAGCGGCGCTCGATGCGCTCGAAGATCGCGTTGAAGACCATGTTCCACGTCATCGCCACCGCCGCGAACACGAGGGTCAATGCGCCCATATGGGCGAGCGACGTGCCCATCAGCCAGCTGAGCACAGGCGCACAGATGACGGTGGCGACGATTTCGAAGGCGAGCGCATGGAACACGCGCTCGACGGGTTTCTTTTGCGGCACTTGCATTGACTGCTCCGGAAAACGTGAAAGCGCCGCCATTTTCATCGGAAAAACCGGAATCATCGAGTTTGATTCGATCGGATTTTCCGATACATTGAACGCTACTCACATCGTGGAGCCCTCATGCGCCACTCGCCCGAAGCCTTGCTCGCCTTTGCCGAAGCCGCCGCGCTCGGCTCGTTCTCGGCTGCCGCGCGCAAGCTCGGCAAGCGGCAGTCGACGATCAGCGAAGCCATCGGCAATCTGGAGATCGACCTCGGCCTCACGCTGTTCGACCGCAGCACGCGCCAGCCCACGCTGACCGACGCCGGCCGCGCCATGCTCGCGCAGGTGCGCCGCGTGCTCGAAGCAGGCGAGCAGATGGACCGTCTCGCCGCGCAGATGGCGGGCGGCCAGGAGGCCAGGCTCACGCTGGTCGTCTCCGACACCTACCAGTCCGACCGCTACGAGCAGACGCTCGCCGCGCTCGAAGCGCGCTATCCCGACCTCGAGCTCGAATGTCTGATCGCCGAGCATGCGGACGTGGTCGACCTGATCCAGCAAGGCCGGGCGCAGATCGGGCTGGTGGCGGCTCAGCCCGAATATCCGCCCGATATCGGCGCGGCGACGATCGACGAGCTCTCGGAAATCGGCCTCTTCGTCGGCAGGAGCCATCCGCTCGCCAGCCATGGCGACGCGGTCGTGCCGCATGCCGCGCTGCGCGAGGCGCGCGAGCTGCGCCTGAACACGGTGGTGGACCCGGATGGCGCGCGCACCGACGCGCGCCGCATCGGCAGCCCGCGCCGCTGGTCGGCGCCGAGCTATCTGATGCTGATGGAAATGGCCGTGCTCGGCTTCGGCTGGGCGGAGCTGCCGCGCTGGCTCGTGGATCTGTTCGCCGGCGACCGGCTGCAGGAGGTACGCGCACGCGGCTGGCCGCGGCGCGTGCCGGTCGATGCCGTGTGGTCGCGCAAACGCCCGCTCGGCCGGGCCGGCGCGTGGCTGCTGGAGACGATGCTGGCGGGATGAACGGCCGCACGCTGGCGGCCGCTCAGCAAGCCCGCGAAGATATCAATGAGGGTGCGCCGCGGCATCCTTCTGCTGCAGCTCGGCCATATTGCCCACGATCCGAGTGGCAATGTCTTTCGCGAGCGAATCGACAGCGCTCGTCCCCTCGACCTTCTTGAAGACGAACTTCGCCGCGACGATGTAAGGGTTCCAGCTCGCCACCGTGCCCTGCCCCTTGATCGCATCCTCCGCGCCGACAACGGCAAACGGCACGTCAGGATCCCCGGCCACGTCGGCGATCGTCACCGAGACTTCCGTGTTGGGCGTGCTGCTGCTCGATCCGGACAACAGCGACTGAATGCGTCCGCCCGAATCGCGCGAATAGAACATGCCGCCGATCAGCCACCCCGACGCCGGCATCGGCAGGGGCTCTCCGGGCGCGAGATAGTGCGCGTCGATGCCCGCGCTTTTCAGCTGCTCGACGAGCGCCTTCGCCAGCGCGCCGGCGTTCTGGCCTGCCGACCTCTCGTGCGACTTTTCTCGCAGACGGGATATCAAGCGTCCCGAACCGCTGCTCTCCTGGACGGCCTGGAAGTCCTTCACGTACATGACCGGCGCAGTAGCTGCACCGCTCGCGCCTGGCTGCTGCGCGCGCACGAACAGGATGGAGAACAACGCGATGAGCACCGCAAAAAACGCCTGACTCAGCTTTTTCACGTCCGCCTCGCTTTTCAAGTCCGGAACGGGGGCCAGCTTACGACCGTGCAAGTGGTGCGTCAACGCGCTGGCGAACACACCGGCACAACCGGTCCAGCTCGCTCCGCACGCCGTTTTCTCCGGCAAAACCCTTCCTTGAATCTAACTAACTCGTCAATTAGCCTTTTTTCAATGAAGCCCCAACTCCCCGTCGCGAAGCCTCGCGGGCGCCGCCCGTCGGCGGAGGATTTCGACATGCGCGACGCCCTGCTCGACACGGCGACGCGCCTGTTCGCCGAGCGCGGCATCGCCGCCACCACGGTCGCGCAGATCGCAGGCGCGGCCGGCGTCACGTCGGCGATGGTCCACTACTACTTCACGAACCGCGAGCAGCTGCTCGATGCCGTCGTCGACGAACGGCTTGCGCGCGTCGTCGAATTCGTCTGGCGTCCCGTCGACCGCGAGATCGGCAGCGATCCGTTCGCTTTCGCCAACGAGCTCGTCGAGCGGCTCTTCGACGTCACCGCGCGCATGCCGTGGCTGCCGCCGCTCTGGATGCGGGAGATCGTCAACGAAGGGGGCCTCTTGCGCGAACGGATGCTCGAGCGCATTCCGGTCGACCATCTGAAGCGGTTCGCTGCGCGCGTTCAGGAGGCGCAGCAGGCGGGCACGGTCAATCCGGGGATCGAGCCCGTGTACCTCTTTCATTCGATCCTTGCGCTCGTCATGCTGCCGCTCGCGACGTCGAGGATCTGGCAAAGCGCGCGCGGGCTGCCGCAGTTCGACCGCGACGTGCTGCGCCGGCATGTCGGCGCACTGCTGAGCTGCGGGATGCAGTCGCCTCAAGCTCTGCCTCAAGCGAGCGCGGCGCGGAGAAAGCCATGATGCGCGCCCGCCGTGCTGCAGTCTTCGGCGTTGCCCTCGCCGTGTGCTGCGCGCTCGCCGGATGCGGACAGCGTGCCGATACGCATGCGACGTATCAAGGGTATGTAGAAGGCGAATTCGTCTACCTGTCGTCATCGCAATCGGGCACGCTCGCGCAATTGTTCGTGCGGCGCGGGCAAACCGTTGCCGGGAACACGCCTGTTTTCACGCTCGAATCCGTCGACGAAACCGCCGCGCTCCAGCAGGCGCAGCATCAGCTGGCCGCGGCCCAGGCGCAGCTCGCCGACTTGCAGACCGGCAAACGTCCTCCCGAAGTCGGCGTGACGAAAGCACAGCTCGTGCAAGCGATCGCCAACGCCCACAAGGCCGCTCTGCAGTTGACGCGCGACGAAGCCCAGTTCCGCATGGGCAGCGTCTCGCAGCAGCAGCTCGAAGATTCGCGCGCCAATGCACAGACGTCTGCCGCTCAAGTGCGCGAGATGCAAAACCAGGTCGACGTTGCGAATCTGCCGGGACGTGCGCAGCAAATCGACGCGCAGGCGGCACAGGTCGCCGCAGACCGGGCGGCCGTCGCGCAGGCTCAATGGAAGCTCGACCAGAAGCGCGTGAGCGCGCCGCGCGCGGGGCTCGTCTACGACACGCTGTACCGCGTCGGCGAATGGGTGCAGGCAGGCAATCCCGTCGTGCAGATGCTGCCGCCGCAGAACGTGAAGGTGCGCTTCTTCGTGCCCGAAACCGTCGTCGGCTCGCTTGCGGCGGGCGGCTCGGTCACGATCCGTTGCGACGGCTGCGCGGCGGACGTGCCCGCAACCATCACCTACATCTCGAGCGAAGCCGAATACACGCCGCCTGTCATCTACAGCAACGAAAGCCGCGCGAAGCTCGTGTTCATGATCGAGGCGCATCCGTCCACGGCCGACGCGCCCAGGCTGCATCCGGGCCAGCCTGTCGAAGTGAGGGCGCCATGACGGCGGCGAATGGCGAGCGCGCCGCCGAATACGCGATCGACGTGAGCAAGCTCAACAAGCACTTCGGCGCGAAGCACGTCGTGAAGGACGTCTCGCTGCGCGTCGCGCGCGGCGAGATCTTCGGTTTTCTCGGGCCGAACGGCAGCGGCAAGACGACCTCGATCCGCATGATGTGCGGCTTGCTCACGCCCGACTCGGGCAGCGGCACCTGCCTCGGCTACGACATCCTGGCCGAGAGCGCGCAGATCAAGCGCCGCGTCGGCTACATGACGCAGCGCTTCTCGTACTGGGACGACCTCTCGATCCGCGAGAACCTCGATTTCGTCGCGCGCGTCTACCAGATGCGCGATCGCAAGGAGGCCGTCGAGCGCGCGCTCGAATCGCTCGGGCTCGCGAGCCGCGCGAAGCAATTGACGGGCGCGCTCTCGGGCGGCTGGAAGCAGCGTCTCGCGCTCGCCGCGTGCATGCTGCACGAACCGAAGCTGCTGCTGCTCGACGAGCCCACCGCGGGCGTCGATCCCGCCGCGCGCCGCGACTTCTGGGAAGAGCTGCACGTGCTCGCCGCGCGCGGCATTTCGGTGCTCGTCAGCACGCACTACATGGACGAAGCCGAGCGCTGCCACAAGCTCGCCTATATCGCCTACGGCGAGCTGCTGGCGCAAGGCACGGCGAGCGAAGTCGTGAAATCGCAGGATCTCGCGACGTGGACGATCTCGGGCGACCGTCTCGCGGAACTGTCGGCGCGCCTGCGGGCGATGCCCGGCGTCGACCAGACCGTCGTGTTCGGCTCGGCCCTGCACGTGAGCGGCCGCGATCATCGCGCACTCGAAGCCGCCGTCCGAGCCGTGACGGACGGCGCCGCGTTCAAGGCAGCGCCGCTCGAAACCGGTCTCGAGGACGTCTTCATCTACATGATGGGCCGCACCTCCGACAACTACGGAGAACCTGCATGAACGGCCCCCACGCTCACTATCGCTCACTGTCGACCGGAGTTGGCGCTTTAGCGCTTACTCCGGTCCCATGCAAAGCTCCCCCCAAGGGGGCGGACGCCTCCCTTGGGGCAGCCCGGCGGGAGGCGTCGTGAGCACGCGCGCCCGGTTCTCGTTCTCGCGCTGGTGGAGCATCGTGCTCAAGGAGTTCCTGCAATTGCGCCGCGACCGCGTCACGTTCGCGATGATCGTCGGCGTGCCGATCATCCAGCTCACGCTGTTCGGCTTCGCGATCAACACCGATCCGAAGCACCTGCCGACCGCCGTCATCATCGCCGATCAAAGCCCGTTCTCGCGCAGCTTCGTCGCGGCGATGCGCAACTCGGACTACTTCGATATCGTCGAGACCCTGCCGAATGAAGAAGCGGGCCGCCACGCGCTCGCGCGCGGCGACGTGCAGTTCGTGCTATCCGTGCCTGCCGATTTCTCGCGCAGGCTGCTGCGCGGCGAGCGGCCTTCTCTGCTCGTCGAAGCCGACGCCACCGACCCGATCGCCACCAGCTCCGCGCTCGGCGCGCTGCCGGGGCTCGTGCAGCCCGTCGTCGACAAGGATCTCATCGGCCCGCTCGCGCACCTGAACGGCGGCCCCGCCGCGTTCGACGTCGAGGTCCACCGCCTCTACAACCCGGAGAACATCACGCAGTACAGCGTCGTGCCCGGCCTGATGGGCGTGATCCTCACGATGACGATGGTGATGATGACGGGCCTCGCGATCACGCGTGAACGCGAGCGCGGCACGATGGAGAACCTGCTGGCCACGCCCGTGCTGCCGATCGAGGTCACGACGGGCAAGATCGTGCCGTACGTGTTCATCGGCTTGCTTCAAGTAACGATCATTCTCGCCGCCGCACGCTTCGTGTTCGGCGTGCCGATGGTCGGCAGCCTGCTCGCGATCTACCTGTCGGCGCTGCTTTTCATTGCGGCGAACCTGACCGTCGGCATCACGATCTCGTCGCTCGCGCAGAACCAGCTGCAGGGGATGCAGCTCACCGTGTTCTACTTCCTGCCGAGCATCCTGCTCTCGGGCTTCATGTTCCCGTTCGCCGGCATGCCGAAGTGGGCGCAGTACCTCGGCGACGTGCTGCCGCTCACCTATTTCAACCGGCTCGTGCGCGGGATTCTGCTCAAGGGCAACGGATGGACCGATCTGTGGCCGTCCGTGTGGCCCGTCGCGCTGTTCATGGCCGTCATGCTGGGCATTGCGTTGCGCTTCTATCGGCGCACGCTCGATTAGCGCTCGCGCCCGCCGCCCCCGGAAGGATAGTCAGTTTCCGCCTCCGTAGAGCGCGTTCAACCGATCCAGCGTGCCGTCTTTCTGGGCGCGCTGCAACTCTTGATAGACCTCGGCACGCGTCTTGCCGACCGGGGCGCCGCTGCCACTCGTGCCGCCAAGCGAGCCGCCAACAGACTGAGCCGCAATCGCGGCGCCGCTATCGGGAGGCGTCCCGGATGTACCCGTGTCATCGCCCGCATATACCTGCGTCGCACACAGAGACAGTGTTGCGACGGGAATCAGAATCAGAGTCTTCATCGTAATCTCCAGCGTGGGTGCGTAGAAATGGCCGTCGCTGCCCGATGTGTTGGGGCGGTTGGGCCAAGCCGTTCAACGATCGCCGCACACCCGCACTCTATGCCCTGACCGCGAGCGTTTGAATAAGGCATTTTTCTAAAAGAGACTAGGGGATTGCCTTATTGAGCGGGGTGATTCTTGGTACGTGCGATAGCGCATAGAAAAAATCCGGCGCGGCTTCATAGTGGCGTATTTGAGGCGAACAATGGTCACCATTCGAGGTAGTTCCAGGTTCAGCCTCTTCCTGTACACCGGGATGGTTGCATTGGCGTATTACGCGGGTGCAAGGGTAGGACTCGCCTATGCGGTAGTGGGCGGCGCGGTCTCCCTGGTGTGGCCTTCCAGCGGCATCGCCCTGGTTGCCCTGTTCGCTCTGGGCTTCGCAGTTGCCCCTGGAATTGCCATTGGTTCCTTCCTGGCCAACGTGTCAGAGGGCGTGCCCATACCCGTGGCCGCGGTGATCGGCACCGGCGCCATGGTTGCAGCCTTGGGGGCGGCAATATTGTTGAACCGTGCGGTCCGATTCCAGATCACCCTCGACCGCATCAAGGACGTGCTGGCCTTCATCGGTCTGGCTGCAGTAGCGAGCACGGCAGTGAGCGCGCTGATTGGCGCGACCGCCCTGCTTGGAGGGGGCCTGGTGCGGGTCACCGAGTACGACTCAGCCCTTCTGAAATGGTGGCTCGGCGACATGATGGGGGTCCTGGTCGTGGCCCCGCCCCTGTTCAGCTTCCTCACGTATTCGAACCCGGTCCGCTCCGCGGAGCGGACCATAGAGGCGTGCGGACTGGCCGTCGCGACCTTCTGGGTGAGCTACCTCATCTTCGACGCGCCGCAGCTTGCCGGGCACGGCTACTATCCTGCAGCCTTGGCGATCGTTCCGTTCATCATCTGGGCGGCTCTGCGCTTCGATCACTTGGGCGCCAGCCTCGCGACCTTGATGGTCTCGAGCGTGGCCATCTGGGGTACCACCCACGGCACGGGTCCCTTCGCCGCCGAATCTCCAGTGGATAGCCTCGTGAGGTGGTGCACCTTCGCGAACGTCGTGGCAGTAACCGGACTGCTGCTGGTGGCGGCACGTGCTCAGGAGCAGCGCGTCCATCGCCTGCTGCAGGCATCCCACATCGAATTGGAACGGCGTGTCCAAAAGCGAACCGAAGACCTGGAGAAGACAAACAACGAACTCAAGGAGGAGATGGCGCAACGCCGTCTGTTGGAAAGAGAACTGATCCAGATCGGCGATCAGCAGCAGAGACTCATCGGCCGGGAGTTGCATGACGGACTTGGGCAACACCTGACCAGCCTGGGTCTGTACTGCGCCGCCTTGAATCAGAAACTGCAGACGCTGGGCCACCCAGCCGCCGCCGATGCCGCTACCATCGTCGGATTGGTGAAGCAGGCGTCCTTGATGACCCGCAGGATTGCCCATGGGTTGGACCCGGTCGCCATGGAATATGGTGGTCTTGCGGCCGCGCTGCATGGGTTGGCGGAGACGGCCCGCACGCTCAATGGCGTGGATTGCATGCTGCGGATCGCGCCAGATGTGGACTTGCTGGATCCGCTGGTGCAGATCAACCTCTACCGTGCGGCCCAGGAAGCAGTCAACAACGCGCTGAAATATAGCAACGGCCACCGCATTTGGATCGACTTGGAGCGGGCAGATGGCATGCAGACGCTTTCAATCAGCGACGACGGAGCGGGCGTCGCCCAGGAAGAAATGGAGCGTGCCTCGGGACTGGGACTTCACAGCCTGCGTCACCGGGCAAGCCTTCTGGGCGGCTCCTGCACCGTGACCCGCAACGCTTTCGGCGGCACCATGGTCGCCATCTGCTATCCGCTACCGGAGGGTCCGGGACATGCACGGGAAATCGTCTAGCTCGGGCCGTGCGACTCAAATCCTGATCGTGGATGACCACCCCATCATCCGGGAGGGGATGACGCACTTGCTGAATCTGCAAGGGGATCTGCACGTCTGCTGTGCGGCCGGCAGCGCCGAAGAAGCGCTCGCGGCGATGGCCTGCCGGCCCGATATGGCCATCGTGGACATCACTCTGCCATCGGACTCCGGCCTGGATCTTGTCAAGACCCTCCGCCACCGATATCCAAATTTGGCGATCCTCGTCCTCAGCATGCACGACGAAAGCCTGTTTGCCGAACGCGCACTACGGTCCGGGGCAAATGGGTATCTGATGAAACTCGAGGCCACAGAGCACGTCGTGAGCGCTATCCGCGAGGTGCTGGCAGGCAATATTTATTTAAGCGCCACGATGCATGAAAAACTGGCGCGGGCCCTTACGCTTCCCCAAAAGAGGCCGGAAGGCCCAATTGCGAGCCTTTCGGAACGGGAATTCGAGGTCCTGCATCTGATCGGACTAGGCTTCAGCACGCGCGAAATCGCCGAGAAACTGAATCGGAGCGTGAAGACCATCGAGGCGCATCAGGCCAACATCAAAGAAAAGCTGAATGTCCGTAGCGGCAAGGAGCTGATGCGCTTCGCAATTCAGTGGATCGAGAGCCAATAGGATGGAACCCACCCACTGAATAAGGCAATCCCCGAGGCCTTTTTAAGGCAGTCCCTTAGCTTTTTTTAGGAAGCCTGCCTGATTCATGCGCCTGCGGTCGGGGCATACAGTGCAGTCGTACCTGCCGGCGTGCCGCAATCCTTGGGCGGGGTGAGCAGGCGCAACCCAAAAGCCCCAAGGGGATCGCCGCCATGAATACCAAATTGCAGCGACTCGCACTCGCTCTGACCTCCGCGCCCATTGCTGGAACGGCCCGGAATCTATGGCCGGTGTGTCGCTGCATCGCGGTTGCGTGCCTCGTCGCGAGTCATACGCTGGCAGCGCAGGCGGCAGGAGGGATCACGGGCGCGGGCTCGACCTTCTTCGATCCCCTGGTGCAGAAGTGGGCTGCCTCCTACTACGACAGATCCGGCCAGCAGGTGAGTTTTCATCCCGTCGGCTCCGGGAACGGCATCGATCAACTGAAGGCAGCCAAGGTGAATTTTGGTGCCTCGGACATGCCGCTGAAACCAGACGAATTGCGCGAATTTGGACTCGTCCAATTTCCGGTGGCGGCGGGCGGCCTCGTGCCGGTGGTCAACCTCGATGGCATTGCCGCAGGACAGCTTCACCTGACGGGTGCGCTGCTGGCGGACATCTACTTGGGCAAGATCACCGAATGGAACGACGCGGCCATCAAAGCGGTCAATCCCGGTCTCGCGCTCCCCGATCTGAAAATCGTCGTGGTGCATCGCGGTGATCGCTCCGGGTCAACCTTCAATTGGACGAACTACCTGTGCGCGGTGAGCGCGCAATGGAGCGAGCAGGTGGGCAGCGGCCTGACGGTCAAATGGCCGGTGGGGGTCAACGCCACGAGCAGCCAGCTCGTCGCTACGTATGTAAAGCGGATCAGCGGTGCGATCGGCTATGTTGAACTGGCCTACGCCGCACCGGCGCACCTGGCCTATGCGATCGTTCAGAATAAAAGTGGCGCGTTTGTCGAGCCATCGGCCGCCAGTTTCGAGGCCGCGGTGGAAACAGTGGCTTGGGGCCGAGAGGACGATTTCTACCAAATCGTCACCAATCCGCCGGGCGGCCAAGCCTGGCCGATTCCTGGTGTCATTTTCATCCTGATGAAAGCCGGCTCCAACGACAAGGCTGCAGCGGCCGCCGCGCTAGCGCTCTTCCGGTGGGCCCTCATTGAGGGCCGAGGAGAGGCAGCCGCTGAAAATTACGGCACCCCGCCGCTGAATTTGGTCGACGACATAGAAGCGTATTGGGCCCGGAAGCTGTCCAATGGACAGGTCAGCGAAGTTGCCGCCGTCGGCTCGCCGAAGAACCGGACAAGCATGGTCCGCGAAACCAAATCGTTGCCGCCTGGTTTTTGAGAGCGCTTAGCACGGTGCACTGTGGCCGCATCCCGCCAAAGCCGACCATCGCGCTGTTCATGGCCGTCATGCCGGGCATTGCATTGCGCTTCTATCCCCGCACGCTCGACCAGCCCCCTCCCAACGGAATATTCGCGCCCGCCGGTCGTTTACTGCGTACGCGTCGCCCGCTGCCGTCGTCACTGGCCAAGCGGGCCGATCCTGTTTCGCGTGCTTCAAACAGGCGCTTGCAGCTGACCGAGAGGCAACGCGCCCGCATTCACCTAGAGTTCGCCCCAGCCGCTGCCGACGCTGCGCGATCGATCGCATCCGGGTCGCAAGACAGCGGCATGATTGCCCGCCGAATGGGCATGGGCGAGTGTTGCCTGCGGCGGCCGGCCCGCCATGCGTGCAGCGGCGACATGCACGCCGGCCCCGTGGCGTTCGCGGAGAGCGCATCATGAACTCATCGATAGCAGGGCCATCGGGCCAACGCAGTATCCGCTGCCGACGGCACACGTGGAAACAACGGCTGCTGACAACCGTTTGCGGCATGGGCCTCGCCTTTGCGGCGGCGGGTATCCCTGCAATCGCCGACGCCGATCCGCTGCTGCCGCCGCAATTCTTCACGTCGACCACGGTGCCCGCCAACGGCGACGAAAATCCATACGGCGTCGCCTTCGTGCCAGAGGGGTTCCCGAGCTTCGGCACGATCGACGCGGGCGACCTGCTCATCTCGAACTTCAACAACTCGAGCAACCAGCAAGGCACCGGAACCACGATCGTCAAGATCACTCGGGACAACAAACCGGTCACGTTCTTTCAAGGTTCCGGACTTGGCCTGACCACTGCGCTCGGCGTGCTCAGGGCCGGCTTCGTGGTGGTCGGCAGCACGCCGACCACCGACGGCACCTCCGCGACGGTCATGCCCGGCACGCTGCTGGTGCTCGATCGCACGGGCAACGTCGTCGCGCAATGGACGCCCGCGATGGCGAAGATCGACGGACCGTGGGACCTGACGATTTTCGATCGCGGCAGCGTCGCGAAGATCTTCGTATCGAACGTGCTCAGCGGAACCGTCGTGCGGCTCGACGTGTTCATCGACGGGAACGGCGTGCATCTCGTGCGCGCCACGCAAGTCGCGTCGGGCTATCTGACACGCACCGATCCGAACGCGCTGGTGGTTGGCCCGACCGGGCTCGTCTACGATCCGCAACGCGACGTGCTGTATGTCGCGTCGACGGGAGACAACGAGATCTTCGCCGTGTTCGGCGCGGGGACCTCGCGGCACGACGGCGGCAAAGGCGTGGTGATCTACGCGGATAACGCCCACCTGCGCGGCCCGCTCGCGCTGGCCCTCGGCCCCAATGGCGATCTGTTCACGTCCAATGGAGACGCCGTGAACACCGACCCGACGCATCCGAGCGAGATCGTCGAGTTCACGCCGCAAGGACGCTTCGTCGCGCAGTTGTCCATCGATCCGGGCACGGGTGGCGCATTCGGCCTCGCGTTCTCGCAGCCGGTGGATAGATTCGTGCGCTTTGCCGCCGTCGACGACAACACAAACAGCGTGACGGTGTGGCGACTGCCGTCGGGCGGAAATTAGCTTTGCATGGGACCAGAGTAGGTGCTGAAGCACTTACTCTGGTCGACAGCGTCCGTTTACGCGCATCCCGGTCGGATAAAATACGCCCCCTCCAGGCCAATTCCTGCACGAACGGAGTGTTTCCAGTGATTCAACCGAGCAACGTATTCAAGGACAACCTCGCCCAACTGCCCGCCATCGACGGCATCGAGCGCATCGATCTGGTCGACGGCCAGGGCGCGGTGGTGGCAAGCATCGAGAACAAGCCGGGCAAGCAGGGCTCGCTCGCCGTGTACCACTATCTCCGCCAGGCATTCGGCACGCTCGACGCCAAGGCTGCCGAGCACGGCCTCGCCGTGTTCGCCGAACATACGGCCGATGCGCGCAACCGTCCGGGCGCGCATCCGAACGTCGATCGCCTGCTCGCGATCGCGGCCGGTGCGGAGGCGTTGCGCATCGACGTCGCCGCGGCAGCCTGAGCGTCCTCCGGCTGCGCGGGACGACGCGGATCGCTTGACGTCACGCTTCGAATTCCGCGTGTGTGCGTCGATATCGATGGAGATATCGGCGCACCGCTTTGCGCACGCAAATCCTTTCAAAAAGCATTCACCCCAACAGCGTGTAAACTGCTGCCTTTTTCGATTCTTGTGGAATGTTGCAAGCTCCTCAGCGCACAGCCTTCAGCGGCCCGACGCTCGTTCGCTTGCTCGCCCGCCTCGCTGACGCCGACGTCCCCGAACCCGCGCAATCGCTCTCGGACCGCTTGAGCCAATGGCTCGGCTGGACCGACGCCATCGCGCTGTCCTCGGCGTTGAACGGCAACCCGCCCGCCGTTGCGTCGCGCGCCCGCGCCGACGTCGGCGAAGCGGAAAGCCTGTGCCTCCATGCACGCAGCGCCTTGACGAAATCCATCGTCGGCGGGAACGCGCGCGACGCCGCGAAGCGCAGCGTTCTGGTGCGAACGTCGCAGGATTCGGCAATGGATGCCACGGTCGCCACGGTGGATTACGCGGACTTTCGCCAGCGCTATCTCTCGATGCAGCAGGCGATGGAGATGGAGATCGGCAATCTGCGCGGCCGCCTGCGCGGCATGCTGGCCGCCAAGTCGCCCGCCATGGCCAAGCTCGCCGTGGTCGACGCCACCATGGAGCGCGCACTGGGCCCGCGCGAACGGAGTCTGCTGGCCTCGGTGCCGGCGCTGCTCGCAGCGTACTTCGAGCGTTTGCGCGAGACCGAACAGCAGACGCTGGCCGACGCCGAATCGTCGGGAGACACCGCCGCGGTCAAACCCGGCGCGTGGCTGAACGTGTTCCGCAAGGATATGCAGAGCGTGTTGCTCGCCGAACTCGAGGTTCGGTTTCAACCAGTCGAAGGGTTGCTCGCGGCCCTTCGCAGTTAACCAAGACGCTATGTCCGGATTTCGCTTTCATCTCGTTGTTTTTCTGGCAGGTCTCGCCGCGGTGTGCTGGATCGGCGCAGGCTACCTCGTCACGAACCCGCTGGCGCTGGCCGTCACGCTGCTGATCGGCGCTTGCTACGTTGCTGGCGCGCTCGAACTGCGGCGCTACCAGCAGGCTACGTCCACCTTGGCGCGCGCCGTCGCGGAACTCTCCGCGCCGCCCGCGAAGCTCGGCGTCTGGCTCGATCAATTGCATCCCAGCCTGCGCAGCCCGGTGCTCCTGCGCATCGAGGGCGAGCGCGCGGCCCTGCCCGGCCCCGCGCTGACGCCGTATCTGGTCGGCTTGCTGGTGCTGCTGGGGATGCTCGGCACGCTGCTGGGCATGGTCGGCACGCTGCGCGGCACCGGCGCGGCGCTGCAAAGCGCGTCGGACCTGGAAGCCATTCGCGCCTCGCTCGCCGCGCCGCTCAGAGGTCTGGGATTCGCGTTCGGCACCTCGATTGCGGGCGTGGCGACCTCCGCCATGCTCGGGCTGCTTTCCGCGCTGTGCCGGCGCGAACGGCTCCAGGCGGCGCAGGCGCTCGATGCGAAGATCGCCACGGCCTTGCGGACTCACTCGCACGCCCATCAGCGCGAGGAAACCTTCAAGCTCCTGCAGCGGCAGGCCGAGGCGATGCCCGCGCTGGTCGACCGGCTGCAGACGATGACGACCGCCATCGAACGGCAAAGCCTGGCGTTGAACGAACGGCACATCGCCAGCCAGCAAGCGTTCATCGAGAAGACGGAGGCCGCCTACCTGCGCCTCGCCTCCGCGATGGGCCAGTCGTTGAAGGAAAGCGCCGAGCAAAGCGCGCGCGCCGCCGGAGCGGCGCTGCAGCCGGCCATGGAGGCCACGATGGCGGGTCTCGCGCGCGAGACGGCCGCGCTGCATGACACCGTCACGCACGCGGTCGAGCAGCAGTTGAGCGGGCTGTCGACGGGCTTCGAGACCGCGGCCACGAACGTAGCGGAGATCTGGAAGCAGGCGCTGGCCGGGCACCAGCAATCGAGCGAGGCCCTTGCCCAACATCTGCATGCCTCGCTCGATCGATTCACCGCCACCTTCGAGCAACGTTCGGCCAGCCTGCTGGACGGCGTCTCCGCACGGCTGGAAACGACGGCAGGCAGCGTGTCGGAAGCGTGGCGCGAGGCGTTGTCGAAACAGGAGCGCGCCGGCGAGAAACTGGCCGCCGACAACCAGCACGCGCTCGCGACGGCCGCGGCGGCCTTCGAGCAGCATTCGGCATCGCTCTTGCGCACGATGGAGCAGTCGCATGCGGACTTGCAGACGGAATTGGCGTCGCGCGACGAGCACCGTCTGGCGGCCTGGAACGAATCGATCGCGTCAATGAGCGCAACGCTGCGCCACGAGTGGGCTGAGACGAGCGCGCAGAGCGCGAGCCGCCAGCAAGAGATCTGCGACACGCTGGAACGCACCGCGCGCGATATCTCCGCGCAGACGCAAGCGCACGCCGGCGACACGATCGCCGAGATCTCGCGGCTCGTGGAAGCCGCCTCGGAAGCGCCGAAGGCCGCAGCCGACGTGATCGCGGAACTGCGCCAGAAGCTCTCCGACAGCATGGCGCGCGACACCGCGATCCTCGCGGAGCGCAGCCGCCTGCTGGAAACGATCGAGACCCTGCTTGGCGCCGTGAACCATGCGTCCACCGAGCAGCGCTCGGCCATCGACGCGCTCGTCGCCACCTCGGCGGACCTGCTCGATCGCGTCGGCACGCGGTTCACCGACAAGGTCGAGGCCGAAACGCAGAATCTTGGCGCCATCGCGGCACAGGTCACCGGCAGCGCCGTCGAAGTGGCGAGCCTCGGCGAAGCATTCGGCGCGGCCGTCCAGCTGTTCGGCGAGTCGAACGACAAGCTCGTTGCCCACCTGCAGCGGATCGAAACCGCGCTCGACAAGTCGCTCGCGCGCAGCGACGAGCAGCTTGCCTACTACGTCGCACAGGCCAGGGAAGTGATCGACCTGAGCACGATGTCGCAAAAGCAGATCGTCGAAGAATTGCATCGCGTGGCGCAACGCACGGCCGCCGGAGCGGAAGCGCAATGAGCGACGACATCGACGGCGGCGTCGAGCCCACGGTCCCCGTATGGGCCGCCTTCGGCGACTTGATGTCGATCCTGCTGGGAGCCTTCGTGCTGATCCTGGTCGGCATCATCGGCATGCAGCTCGAGCTGACTTCCAAGCTCGATGCCGAGATCAAGCAGCGGCAGATGGAGACGCAGCGCCGCAAAACGCTGGAGCAGGCGTTGGCGGGACCGCTCGCGGCCGGGCGCGTGACGCTCGTCAATGGACGCATCGGCATCAGCGGCAACGTGCTGTTCGCGCTGAACTCCGATCAATTGCAGCCCGAAGGCAAAGAGATCTTGAAGAGCCTGGCCGGACCGCTGTCCGCCTACCTCGCGGCCCACGACGAGATCCTGATGGTGAGCGGCTTTGCCGACGACCAGCAGGTGCACGCGGGCAACCGGCGTTTCGCCGACAACTGGGAGCTGTCGGCACAGCGCGCATTGACGGTGACGCGTGCGTTCATCGGCGACGGCATCCCTGCCTCGTCGGTGTTTGCGGCGGCGTTCGGCTCGGAGCAACCGGTCAGTTCGAATGCCGACGATGCGGGACGGGCCAAGAACCGGCGCGTGGAAATCGCGCCCGTGCCGAGGTCTTCCACTACTGCGGCAAAGCCTCGTGAGTAGCGGCGGCGCACACGTGCGCCAAACGCTCGACGCATGGCGCGAGCGCGGCGACGATCGCTTCGACCCCGTCCGCTTTCGTTTCATCGAAGCGCTCGAGCGGCGAGCAGTGAGCCACATCGGCGAGGCGAGGCGGGTCTTGGACGACAAGTTGTCCAAGCTGATCGAGGTCTATGCCGGCGATCTGGCGCGCGCTGCGTCCTCGGCTCGTGATGCGAGCAACGGGGCATCGTCGCGTGAACAGCTTGCACGCGGAGCGCTTGCAGGACTGGTCGATCACATTGACGGCGCCGCGCCGCGAAGTTCGTCATACCCCGAACTGGAGTTGCTCGACTATTTCCGGAAAACCTGGTCCAAGTTCAGCGCCGCCAAGCAGTTGCGGCAATCGTTCGACCAGGTGCCGAGAAATGCTGGTCCGCTCAATTCGAGCAGCCTCGTGCATCGGTCGCTTTCGCTGATGCGCGAGTTGTCGCCGGGGTATCTCCAGCAGTTTCTGTCGTATGCCGATGCGCTGGCGTGGCTGGAGCAGATGAACGGCGGCGAGGCGGCAGCGAGCAAAGAGGCGCCGCGCGCCGCCAGCGCCAAGAAGAGCGGCCGAAGCAAATCGCGGTAGCGCCTCGGCCGCCGGGCATCCCCGCTCGCCGTACGGCAACTCACGCCGGCTGCGAAACCAGCGTGCAGAATTTCTCCAGATCGACATTGCCGCCGCTGATCAGCACGCCGATACGCTTGCCCTTGAGCTGATCCCTCATCTGCCTCGCCGCCGCGAAGCCGAGGCAGCCCGTGGGCTCCGCGACGATCTTCATGCGCGCAGCGAAGAAGCGCATGCAGTCGACCAGTTGCGCATCGCTGGCCGTCAGAATGTCGTCGACGTTACGCTGGATGAGCGGGAACGTGATGTTGCCGAGGTGCTGAGTCTGAGCGCCGTCCGCGATCGTCTTGGGAGTCTCGATATGCACGATCGCCCCCGACCGGAATGACTGCTGCCCGTCGTTGCCCGCTTCCGGCTCGACGCCGTAGAGCCGCGTATTCGGCGACAGCTCGCGCGTCGCCAGCGCCGAACCGGACAGCAGGCCCCCGCCGCCCAGCGGCACGAAGAATGCATCGAGCGGCCCGGTTTCCTCGAACAGCTCGAGCGCCGCGGTGCCCTGCCCCGCAATCACGTCGGCGTGATCGTACGGCGGGATCAACGTGAGCCCATGCTTCTCCGCAAGATCGCGCCCGATCTGCTCTCGGTCTTCCTTGTAGCGGTCGTAGATCACGACATTGCCGCCGTATCCCTTCGTTGCAGCCACTTTCGCCGCCGGCGCATCGTGAGGCATCACGATCGTCGCCGGCATGCCGAGCAACTTCGCCGACAAGGCGATGGCCTGCGCATGGTTGCCGGACGAGAACGCCACCACGCCTGCCTTGCGTTGCGCCTCGCTGAACCGCGACAACGCATTGAACGCGCCGCGGAACTTGAAAGCGCCCATGCGCTGAAGGTTCTCGCACTTGAAGAACACCTCCGCGCCAAGCTCTTCATTGATCGTGCGCGACGTCATGACGGGAGTGCGGTGGGCGTAGCCCTTGATTCTTTCAGCGGCCGCAGCGACGTCGGCGAAGGTGGGAAGAGACAGGTTGCTCATGGGAGGCTCGGCCAAGGAAGTCATTCGGAGACACATTCAAGACAGTATGTATAAATCAAGACATTTCGTCAATTCTACCGGGTAACGGTAACCGGCCATCGTTCAATTCGAGTGAATGAAAGATTGCTGCGGCCTTTACCCTCCCGGCCGCGCTTGCGCCTATAGTGGCCCAATCGCCGTTCCAGGACCGCACGATGAGCCTCGCATCCCTCGACACCCCCGCAGCCTTGATCGACGTCGCTCGCATGACGCGCAACATCGAGCGCATGCAGCGCCGGCTCGATGCGCTCGGTGTACGGTTCCGTCCGCACGTCAAGACCACGAAATGCGGACAGGTCGTGCGTGCGCAGATCACCGCCGGCGCGCAAGGCATCACGGTCTCCACGCTGAAAGAGGCGGAGCAGTTCTTCGCGATGGGCATCTCCGACATCGTGTATGCGGTAGGAATGGTTCCAAGCAAGTTGAAGCAGGCGCTCGCACTCCGCCGGCGAGGATGCGGCTTGAAGATCGTCGCCGACAGCCTCTACTGCGCGAACGCGATCGCCGCCTTCGGCCGCGAACACGGGGAGACCTTCGAAGTGTGGATCGAAGTCGATGTCGACGGACACCGCTCGGGCATTCCTCCGGAAGACGATCTGCTGATCGCGGTCGGGCGCGCGCTGGCCGACTGCGGGATGACGCTCGGCGGCGTATTGGCCCACGCGGGGTCGAGCTACGAGTACAACACGCACGCGGACTTGGTGCGAATCGCCGAGCAGGAGCGCGAGCGCACCGTGCGCGCCGCCGAGCGGCTTCGCGCGGCCGGACTGCCCTGCCCGGTGGTCAGCATCGGGTCGACGCCGACCGCCCTGTCCGCCGAGCGACTCGAAGGCGTGACCGAAGTACGCGCGGGAGTCTACGTCATGTTCGATCTGGTGATGCACAACGTCGGCGTCTGCGAGACCTCCGACATCGCGCTGAGCGTGCTGACCACCGTAATCGGTCACCAGGAAGAGAAAGGCTGGGCGATCGTCGATGCGGGCTGGATGGCGATGAGCCGCGACCGCGGCACGCAGCGTCAGCCGCACGATTTCGGATACGGATTGGTCTGCTCGGAAGACGGCGAACCGCTCGGCGACTACGTCATGAGCAGCGCAAACCAGGAGCACGGGATCGTCTCGCGCGCCGGAGCGACGGATCGAGACATCGCCGCGCGATTCCCCATCGGCACGCGTCTGCGCATCCTGCCGAACCACGCCTGCGCGACGGGTGCCCAGCATCCCGAGTATCACGCGCTGAACGAGGATGGCTCGGTCGAGACGTGGCCGCGATTCTATGGCTGGTAATACGCGGCTGGTAGTCCAGCGAAACCGAATGAGCCATTACCAAGGCCAGGGAACACGCGTTCCCAGATTCGACTTGTCCGCCCGTTCATAGAGCATCTGCGCCACCGTCAGGTCCTGCAGGGCGAGGCCTGTCATGTCGAACACGGTGATGTCCTCGGGCCGGCGACTCACCTTCTCCGGCGCCGCCAGCACGTCGCCGAGTTCCGCGCAGGCGACATCCGGCGTCCATTGCGCCTCGCCGATCTGGCGAGCCTGGACGCGATCGTCGACGAACAGCCGAACGCGCTCGAGCATGCCCTCCGGCAATTCGCGCTTGCCCTTGGTATCCGCGCCGACGCAATTCAGATGCGTGCCGGGTTGGACGGCGTCCGCGCTGAACAGCGCGCCGCCGCCCGGTGTCGCCGTGATGACGATGTCGCTCGCAGAGACCGCTTCGTTCGCGTCCGTAGCGTGGGAAATCTCGCATCGATCGCTGAAGCAGGACTCGAAGCCCGCATCGGCGGCGCGCGCCGCGGTGAGATAGCGGATGGACGCGATCGCCGGAATCATGTGGAGCGCAAACATGACCTGAATCCGCGCCTGGACGCCCGTGCCGAATACGCAAAGACGGCGGCTCCCGGGCCGGGCCAGCGCGCGCAGCCCCAGGCCGCCGGCCGCGCCCGTGCGCATCGTCGTGATGGCGTTGCCGTCGATCACGCAGAGCGGGCGGCCCGTCGCCGGATCGATCAGCATGATTGTCGCTTGATGAGGCTCGCTGCCTTGGCTCCGATTCGACGGCCAGAAACCCGCCGCCTTGAATCCCAGCAGCGATTCCGACTGGACATCGCCGGCCTTGATGCCGAACACGCCGCCGGTCCTCAAAGACTCGCGGATCAACGGAAACACCCGCCCCTCACCCAGCCGGTGCAGCTCGAACGCACGCTCGACGGCCGTCAACACGTCGCCGGTAGTGAGAAGGCTCTCGACCACGTCCTTGTCGAGCAGCAGCAGTTGGGCATCACTTCGCATCGTTGTACACCGTCGCACGTGAAACGCCGAGGTGCTGGGCGATGATCTCCATCGAGCGGCGCACCTCCAGATATCCCGCTTCCTTGAGTTCCTGCATCAGCTCCCGGCGCTGTTCGATCTTGAGCATGTGCGGCGTCGTCGCGAGATTCATCGCGAACGTGTCGATGCGCTCGCGAATCGCGTCCGCGTTGGCGGGGTCCAGCGTCTCCTTGACCGGCGCGCCTTCCACGCTGCAAAACTGGTTCAGCATGCCCTGTATGCCGCGAAACAGCGTGACGTCGACGTTCAGGCACAGCGCGGCGACGTAGCGCCCCGTGGCGTCCTTGATGCCGATCGAGGTGCTCTTCGCCGTGCGGCCGTCGGCGAACCGGTTGGGGTAGTTCGCGAGGAGCTGGGGAAAGTTGTCGTCGGCAATTCGCGCGAGGCCGAGTTCAGTCGTCGGATCGCCAACCGACCTTCCCGAGAGGTTGTTGTGGATCGCCAGGATCGAATGCTTGGGCGTGCGCAGATCATGGACCACGACCTCGGTGAATGGCGCAAACATCTCGCCAAGCCCTTGCGCGATGCACTGGACTTGCTCCAGCAGGGACTCCTGCTCCGACTTGGGTTTCTTCCTGGCCATATTAGACGGTTTATCTAAGTTTGACCGTATTGTATAGATACTTCGACGAGGCCGCACCCACGCCCTTAAAAACACATCGCGCCATTTCGTCTAACCAATGCGGCACGACACCGCTCGCGACATTGGGGGAACGACATGGCCGACATCAGAGTGCTCATGGTTACCGACGGCAATTTCTTCAACTACGGCCCGCAAACGGCCTCGAAATACGACTCAAGCTGCTTCTCGCTGGTCACCCTGGTCGACGCGCTCAACGATCCGGCCAACGTCCCGTCGATTCAGGTCGACACCGCGCACCGGCGCGGCGCGAAGTTCGCCGGCGCCGATCCCGACACTTCGCAGAACCTGACCTACCCCGGCGATTTCGTCTTCACCGACATCCCCGACCTCTCGGTCTACGACGTCATCTGGCTGATCGCCGACGAGGGATACAACGGCGGCCAATTCGCCCAGTGGAATTCCAACATCACGCCCGACGAGCAAATCGCCATCGCCGATTTCATGGCGGGGGGCGGCGGCGTCTTCGCGGTAGGCGATCACGACGGCCTCGGCGCATGCATGTGCGGCGGGCTGCCGCGCATCCGGACGATGCGCAAATGGTTCGAGTGGGACCACGTGTTCACCGATCCCGCGACGAACCAGGTCTTCATGCCGAACTGGTCCGTCGGCGGCGACGGGACCTCGCCCGGCTACCTGCCGCCGTCGAACCCGAACTATCCGGGCATGACCGACCGCTTCGACACGCTGCAGCCCGACGCCACCCTGTTCGGCGGGCAGCAGGTCTATTTCTTCTGGGACCAGTCCGATCCGATCCCGCAAACGCTGATGGATGCGGGCGGCAATCCGCTGACCACGTCGCCCGATCCGATCCATGCCGTGCTGCGCGGCGCGGCCGGCGTCGCGATCGCCGATTTTCCGGATCACATGCACGAAGGCGAGGCGACCGATTTCTCGACGATCCTCGCCAACGGCACGCCCTTCAACCCGAACGATGCCGGGGGCAATCCGAACCTGCTGTCGTTCACGGACAAGAACAACCACGCGCATGCGTACCCGGAGTTCCCGAATCCGGGCGGCTATCAGCCGACGCCCGAGATCATCGCGTACGGCAAGGACGTCGGGCATGCGACCTACGACGGCCCTCAGCCTCCGGGCGAGATGCCCAACTTCAAGGCGACCAACGAAAAGGTGCACGGAACGATCAGCGTCTATGACGGCTATGGCGCCGGCGTCGGCCGCATCGTGACGGGCTCGACGTTCCACCACTATCTCGACAAGAACCTGATCGGCGACCCGCATTCCGATACCATGCCGGGACCGCCGACCAACACGACCCAGGGCCTCTCGCCTGCCACGCTCGACCCGATCAGGCAGTTCTACGTGAACGTCGTCACGTGGCTCGCGCGGCGCAATCCGGCGTTCCACTTCTGGACGCTGAAGAACACCTTCGGCGCCGACGAGGTCCAGAGCGCCGCAACGAGCGGCAAGAACTTCCCCGATGCGTTCTATCTCGCGGTCGAGGGATTCGCGCCCAGCGTGGTCGGCAACCCGCAGATCCACCTGTCGGGACCGTTCGCGGCAACGGGCGCCCAGTTTCAGCAAGGCTCGGCCATCTACAGCGGCAACCCCAACACGCCGCAGCGCGTCCTGTTCAAGTTCACGGTGCTGTCGATACCCGGCGGGGCGTTTCCGTCCCACGGCTCGGCCCCGGCGATTTATCCGCTCGAGGCCAGCATCGCGTTCGGATCGAACACGTTCAGCGCGGTGACGCTGTTCGAGCTCGCGGCCGGCGCGGACCCGTATTTCACCAACGTCGACGCGAGCACCAACCCGCCCAACGCGTTCTATCTGAGCCAGGACCTGCGCGTCTTCCAGGTCGTGCCGGACCTGAACCAGGTGCCGTTCATCAACTTCCCCGGCGGCGCCGGCGCGCCCTTCGCCTACGTCGGCGATCTGCTGTCCTACCTGAACGATCCGTCGAACGGCTACACGCAGCAAGGCGGCACTGATCCGTTCCAGACGCTGAACGAGCAGAACGACCTGATCGAGGATTCGTCGGTGTCGAACAAGGTGCTGGGCCCCGACATGCAGACCCACACGGCCTATAACTTCGCGATCGCGCGAGTGCGGTTGAGGGGCTCGGGCTCTACGGCGAGCAACGTCAAGGTGTTCTTCCGGATGTTCGCGACGCAGTCGAACGATACCGACTACGATCCGCAGACCACCTACCTGAGCACCTACGATGCCCTGAACCTGCCGGACAAGCCGCTCAAAGGCGTGAACGCCACGGTCTCTCCGCCCGACAGCCTCACGTTCCCGTTCTTCGCCACGAGCGGCGGCGCGGGCGACTACGACCAGGGCCAGGGCGGCAGCTCGGGCGCCAACGAGGCGACGATCAACAGTACGAGCAACAACGAGACCTATCGCTATTTCGGCTGCTACCTGAACGTCGGCGACCTGCCGCCCGATTCGCTGCCGGGCACGCATCATTGCCTCGTCGCGCAGATCGCCTACGACGGCGCGCCGCTCCTCAACTCGAGCGGCATCACGCTGAGCCCGGAAAACACCGACAAGCTCGCGCAACGCAACCTGCAGGTGACGTGGTCCGGCAATCCGGGCGGCCCGGCCACGCACCGCATTCCGCAAACCTTCGACAACAAGCCGAGCCTGCGCACCGGTCACGCGGTGACCACCGTGCCGGGCTATCCCGACGAGCTGATGATCGACTGGGGCAATACGCCGAAGGGCAGCGTCGCCAGCATCTATTGGCCGCAGGTCGACTCGCTCGACGTGGTGCGGCTGTCGATGCTGCAGTACGCGGATGTTCCCTGGACGGCCACCGACGAGCACACGGTGCAATGCACGGTCGAGCATCCGGTCACGTATCTGCCGATCCCGTTCGGCGCCGGGGCGAGCTTCGCGGGCCTGTTCACGATCGACCTGCCGATCGGCGTAAAGGCCGGGCAGCAGTTCAATATCGTGGTGCGCCGCGTGCGCAGCCGGCAGGCGCCGCTTCTCGCCGGCAAGCCTGGCATCGTCGCCCAGGCGGCGCGCACGGAGAGCGAGCGCAAGCCGCCGGTCACGGACTGGCGCTACATCGTCGGCACCTTCCAGGTGACGATCCCGGTCTCGCTGGAGGAGCCGCTGCTCTGGCCCGAGGAAAACACGCTGGCGATCATGAAGTGGCGCTTGCTGAACACGGCGGCGACGAGCCGCTGGCATCCGGTCCTGCAGCGCTATGTGTCGTACCTCGTAGGACGCGTCAACGGCTTCGGCGGCAAGGCCGGTGCGATTCCGGCGTCGCCGGACGGCGCGCCGGCGCCCGGCCCGGGGCTGGGTCAAGGCGAGTGTGGCGGGAAGCTCGTGCCGTGCCCGAGCCGTGGGCCAGGCGAGTGCGGCGGGGAACTCATGCAATGCCGCGGGAAGGTCTGCGAAGTGCTGTTCGATTGCTTCGGGGACTTCGAGGGCTTCATCCTCGAAAGCTGCTCCGGCACGCATCGCTTCACGACGTGCGAATCCGGCATCGCCGATGTCGTGCTGCGCGCATGCCGCGAGCGGCTCGTGCTGACGGTGTTCTTCGAGCGCGGGACCAGGGACAGGATCCGGCAGTTGATCGTCACCTGCTGCTGAGCGGATGGGGCGCCTGCGGCTTCGTCAGCGCCGGCGCCCTGCCCTCACATGTCCTGGCTGCGCTCCAGCCGGTACCCGTGGTTGTAGAGCGTGGTGCCGCGCCATGCAGCCGATGCCACCAGCGTCAGAGCTTGACCCGCAGCCGCGCCCACGCGGTGCGCCCCGGCTCCATCACCGGCGTGTTCGCCGGAAAGCCGAAGCCCGCGTTGCCGGCCAGGTTCAAGTGCTCGTAGTAGGACTTGTTGAGCACGTTGTCGATGCCGATCGTGAATTGCACCTTCTTGCTGAAGTCGTACTGCGCGTGCAGCGACAGCACGCCGAACCCGGCGCTCGGCCCGAAGTCCTTGCCCACGACGTTGCCTTCGCCGAGCGCAACACTGCGCTGCGGCGCCACCACGCGCCACAGCGCGCCAGCGGACCACGCGCGATGCGCGTAGCCGAGCGCGAAGCGCGCTTCGAGCGGCGGGATCTGCGGCAGCGCTCCGCCCGAATCCGCGTTGTGTCCGTAGGCGTAGGCGAGCGACGTCTCGAAGCGCCACGCTTTCGCCGGACGCCATGTGCCGCCCACCTCGCTGCCCGCGATGCGCGCGTTCACGTTCGTCGCGCGCGAGGTCGCGCCCATCATGCCCGGCGTGTAGTCGAACAGGATGAAGTCCTGCACCATGCCCGCGTAGGCCGAGACCCACGCATCGAGCTTCTCGGTCTTGTACTGCGCGCCGACGTCGAGCTGCGTGGTCTTCTCCGGCTGGATCGAAGAAAACGCGTTGACCGATCCCGCCGGCCCCTGCTTCGGCGAAAACAGCTCCCAATAGTCGGGGAAGCGCTCGGAATGGCCGATCCCCGCGTACCACATCGCGGGCGTGCCGGCGAGGTCCTGCTCGTAGCGCGCGAAGCCGCTCGGCAGGTAGTTCACGCGCTCGCCGCCGAAGGTCGGGTTGGGCTTCGTCATCCCCATCATGCCGCTGACGGTCGGGCGATCGTCGCGCGCGGACGAGCGATCGACGCGCAGGCCCGCGATCGCGCGCTTCGTCTCGCTCAGGTCCCAGGTCAGCTCGCCGAATGCGCCGATGTTCCACATCGTCGCGTTGGCGCGCCACGGCTGGCTGCCGTAGTCGACCGACGCCGCGCCCATCATCGCCATCGCCGAGCGCGAATCGAGCTTGTTCGCCTGCACGTCGACGCCGGTCACGAGCGTCAGCGGGTCCGCCAGGTTCAGCGTGGCCGCGACGCGTCCGCCCGCGGTGCGGCGGCGCACCTCGGAGGCCATCGGCATCGGCATGCTGCTCAACGGGTCCGGAGCGCGCAGCGTGTAGTTGTCCATCACGTGATCGGCTTCGTTGTAGTAGACCTGCGCCTCGATGCGCTGGATCACGTCGTTGATGTGCTTCTTGTCGAAGCGCAAACCGAAGGTCTCGCGACGGAAATGCACGCCGTCCATGCTACGCCCGGCGTACTTCGCGTAGCCGTCGCCGGTGCCGGCGGTCAGCTCGAGACGCGTGTTCGCGTCGGGCGTGATGCCGATCGCCGCGTCGGCATTCCACTTGTCCCATTGCGACGGCACCGCGTTGCCGTCGCCGTCCTTGTAGTCCTGCGAGTGCGCGTGGTTCGCGATGATGCGCGCGTACATGTCCTGCGTGCCCGCCGCAAGATCGGCGTTCTGGTCGTTGCGGCCGTACGAGCCGCCTACCAGGCTGCCGTCGAAGCGCATGCCGGGCGCGTCGAAGCGCGGCGTGTCGCGCTCGAACGCCACCGTGCCCGCGGATGCACCCGGGCCGTAGATCACCGTTTCCGGGCCTTTGATGACAGTGACCTTGTCATAGCTCTCGGGCGAGATGTAGGAGGCCGGCGCGTCCATGCGGCCCGGGCAGGCGCCTTGCAGCGCGGCGCCGTTCGTCAGGATGCCGAGCCGCGAGCCGAACATCCCGCGCAGCACCAGATCGCCGTTCGTGCCGCCGCTTCGAACGGTCGCGAAACCGGGGATCGTCTTCAGGTAATCGGCGCCGTCGCTCGCCGGCAGCGGCTGGCGCGGCGTCTTCGGATCGGTGACGACGGTGAGCGGATTCATCGGTGGGGCCGCGAGGACTTCGATCGGCGGCAGCGAGGTTTCCTGCGCCGACGGTGTCGATGCCGCAGCCGGCGCGGAGGCAACTACCGTTTGTGCGCGGGCAAGATTGACTGAGCCGGCCGCGAGCGACAGCACGGCAAGAGTGATGATGCGCCGACGGAACCAACGCCCGCGGGACGGCGCGGAAAACGAAGCGGACGAGAGCGAAAAGCGATTCGAAGACATATTCAGGAACCCAAATAACATCCTCCAGCCGATGTGAACATTGACCGGATAAGCAAATTTCAAAAGCGGATTGACGAAGAAACGCGCTCAGGCGTCGATGGGCGGAGCGCGCGGATAGGCGCTCGGATAGCGGGCGAGCCGCGGCTTGGCGGCGGAAGGAAGCGAAGTGGCGGATTCAGCGAAGTGCCGGATGCCGGGCAATGCAGGCACAGCGGTCCCGAGCGCGGGACTATGTGCGAACAGGTTGCAGTAGCCACAGGCGTCGGGGTGCGCGCCATGATGCGCGTGCTGCATCGACATGCTGCCGTGCTGGGCGTGTGAGCCGGCATCGGCGCCGCATATCGGGGAATCGAAACGCGACGCCCTCGCCTCCAGCTGCGACACGAGCGGCGCAAGAACGGTGAGCCAGATCGCAAAAATGCCCAGCCAAGCGGTCAATTTTCGGGATCGGCGGAACATACGGAGATTTAAGGGCGGCGTTGGTATTGGAAGGCGACAAATCTTACATTTTTCTTAATGCGATGAATAGCCGTTTTGGCTATTGAAAACCCGCTGAACAGCATCGCGCCGCGGAGGGGCGTGGTGCTCGCGACGATCCGCCGCATACGAAAACGGGGGAGCCGCTAACAAGCTCTCCCTCCCGATAAAAATACATTGCGTTTTATACGTATTTTCTGCTCGCCCAATCAGTCGACTGGCTTGATATCGAAATTTTGTTTGTCGACCACCCATCCGCGCCCTTTCTTGCACTGGATCTCAGTATGCAGATATGCCTTCATGACAACACTTCGCAGTGGACTGCAAGCGTCGCCCGCCACCAACGTGAAGAGAACCTTTTCTTCTGTATCGCTTTCGGACGCATATACAGGGGTACTCTTTGTTGCAACCCATACCTCATGCGCTTTGTTCGAGCAAGCTGCCATCAGAATTCCTATTGCCACTGAGATTGATGAAAGAAGGTTTTTCATGAGCCTTCTTTGGGATAAAAGCGCTTTTCTTTTACTCGCTTGGAGTGAGAAAGGCCAATAGCAATGTCTTTGGGACCGACCATGCCAAAAGCGGACCAGCGCGGGTCATAGGCAACGATTCCGACTAAGTTCAGCACATCAGCCACGTTCGACGAACAACTGTTATCCAAAATGCTGTATCCATTTCGTGCTGGATCTCCGTTGGTTACTGCCACACGGCGCTTCAGCTCGGCTTCGATCTTCTTCTTTTCCTCGGGGGATACTCGAAGAACGTAACCGACGGAATCACGAAAGCTTTCTTGGACGGCAACATACTGAGCATATGCTTTTTTTGAATCGTATCCGTCGTGTGCTCGCGAGTACGCTATGCCGTCGACAATAATAGCTACATGTCCGAATTGTGACCCTCGGCTGATGAGTCGCGAATCGCTGATGATCACCTCGACGCTATCCGTCTCCGTTCGAATCTCCTTTGCTTCGGAATCCGTCGTCGGCGTCGTCGTTCGACTTGCTATCAAGCGATATTTCACCCCGTCCGGGGAGACGTGAATTTCCTCTGGCATGCCAACTATCCCGCAAAGTATATGTTGAAATTCATGTTCGACTCTCACCCGGCAAGAAACACGTAAATGTTTTCAGCGGCGGCAGCCGAGGAAAGCAAATGCGTACGTCCTTTCTCATCTGTTTCGCCATATTCGAACACGCCGGATTCCCGGCGCAGCGCGTAAGCTGCGTCCGTAAGTGCGTGCCCATGTGCATCTCGTAGCACAAACCTGTCGTCATAGTCCACGGCCATTTCCACAGCTCGGGCGACCCCAGGCCCGCCAGCCGTGCCACCTAAGCAATTCGTATCGCCGGTGATCTTCCATTTGCGACCGTGGACGGGAATGATGCGCGGATGACGCTCGCACTTACACAGAACCAAATCGCCGCCCAACGCTTGTTGCCGGTCACGCTGTTGGTCGTATAGCCGCTTTTTTCCAGGGGAACCCGGAGCAGCGACGATGACTCCAGCGCCCTCGCACTTGTCACACCACGCACGCTGGCCGAGAAACACGAACTTGCGATGCCGTCCGTCTTCGCCCTGCACAGTCCCGCATGAGCCGCCATCTATAACTCGGCCGCCGCTATCGAGCGGATCATCCTCAACCGCTGCATAAAAAATGTCCAAAGATGCGTCTCCTTGCACGAGACCGGCTGACTTGCCTTGGATAACCTTAACGAAGCAGTCAATCCGCATCAAGTGATGTAACGAGTGAGAACCCTTTCGGGAGTATCGGAGGTTGCGTGAACATTAGAAGCCTCACGTCCTTCGAGAACATCACTATATTTGCATCGCGAACCAACCGTTAATAGGAATACGATGTAATTTCGTGATTCCTTGAACAACATCAAAAAACAAGCCTATATCCGCCCCCTTGGAGTCAATGGGGTAACGCATATAGCTTCGTTCACCGCATACCAGAACATGCAGGCTGTGCTCGATACTCCACGCATAGGACGTGCAAATGCGTGGTAGGTATTTTTCAGCGGGCGCAAACATGGGGGGAGCCCGAGGAGTTCGCCGACCTCGTTAGCCCAGCGGCTGCCGCTGGGGAACGCGGCGCCGCTCAAAAAGCCTCGTCATTTCAACCCGAAATCGACGCGCGTGGCCGCGCCCTTGTCCTTGATGCCCTGCGCATCGAGCTTCGGCGCGACGATGAACACGCGGCTCGCATCGACCTTGTCCTCGAAGTACTGCTGCACCGCCTGCGCACGCTGCTGCGCGAGCTGGCGCAGGCTCCCGTCGTCGATCGGCGCGTGCTCGGCGAGCGCCGTCTTCATGTCGTCCTCAGGAATGCTCTTCGTCAAGCCGATGAAGTTGCGCGGCTTCTTGAAGTCGGCGTCCTTGTAGGCCTTCGTCAGATAGTCGCCGTACTCCTTCGGATCGACCGTCACCGTCGACGGATCGACGCTCTCGCCATGCCCCACCACGTCCTTCACCTTCTCCTGCCGCACTAGGCGATCGACGTAGACGACGCGCAGCGCGGGCGTGTCCACGGCCGGATCGACGCGCCCCGTGACGTCGATCTTCACGGCTGGCTTGTCGTCGAGCGCCTTGACGATGGTGTCGAGCTTCTTCTGCGACGCGTCGGTGAGCTTCGCCGAGCCCGGATCGAACTCGACATAGCCGAGATCCTCGCTGCCGCCGCCGAACGCGTTGGCGAGCAGCGAGAACGGCGCCGTCACGGCCTTCTCGATCAGGTTGACGAACGCATGCCAGATCACGCCGCCGATGCTGAACTCGGGGTTCGCGAGCGACCCGGACACCGGAATGTTCACGTCGATCTCGCCGCGCGAGTTCTTCAGGAGCGAGATCGCGAGCCGCACCGGCAGCTTGGTCGCCGTGTCGTTCTGGATGTGATCGCCGAACGTGAGCTGGTCGATGAAGATGTGGTTGTTCGCGGTCAGCTGATCGTTGTCGAGCTTGTAGTGCAGGTCGACGTTGAGCTTGCCCTTCGTGATCGGGTAGCCCGCGTACTTCGCCGAGTACGGCGTGAGGTTGGTCAGCTCGATGCCGTGCGCGGTCGAGGTCAGGTCGAGCTGCGGCTTCTTCGCGAGCGGGTTCACCGTGCCGCGGATCGAGATCGGCCCGTTCGCCTCGAGTTTCGCGGCGACGTCGACGGGCGCGGGCGTCGTCGATTGCGTGCCGAACGCGCCGATCGTGCCCGTGATGCCGACGAGGTTCGCCGTGTAGTTCGGCTTGATGAAGTCGTCGGTGTAGTTCACGCGGCCTTGCTGCAGCACCAGCTGGCCGAAGCGCAGGTTCACCGGCGGGCCGGACGGCGCAGTGGCCGCCGCCGCGGCGGACGATGCGCTCGCGGGTGCGGCGGCCTGGGCCACCGCGGCGGATGCGGCCGAAGCCGCGGATGCCTGCGCGACGGCTGCCGCCTTCGGCTGCGATTCCGCGCCCGGCGTGAGCGGCACCGGCTCGCCCTTGCCCTGCGCCGCCGACTTCTGCTGCGCGAGCACGTCGTTCAGGTTCAGCTTGCCTTGCGCATCGAGCAGCACGCGTCCGAAGAAATTGGCGAATGTCACGCGGCCCACGTCGACATCGGTGCCGTGCTCGTCGTAGCGCGCCTTCAGGTCGGCGAGCGAGAGCGTGCGCCAGCCCGCGAGCGGCGTCGAGTTCACGCGGTCGAGCATGCGCACGTCGACGAGCGCCGCGTCGCCGCGATACGACGCGCTCATCGCCTTGTCGGTCTGCGCGAACGCGAGGTCGCCCTTCAGGTTCAGAAGCGCACTCGCGATGGTCGCGTTCAGCTTGCCGCCGAAGTACGGCTCGAACGCGGCGGCATCGAGCCGGTTGCCGTTCACGTTCAGCGCGAGCTTGAGCGGGCTCGCGGTCACGTCGCCCGTGACGTCGAGCGAGCCCTTGCGATTGAGCGTCGCCTGCAGCGTGACGGGCAGCGGCTTGCTCAAGTCGTCGCTGATGTTCTTCACCGAGAGCTGGATCGGCGTGAAGCTCAGCTTCGCGGGCTGGGGCGTGCTGTTGTCGACGAAATCGGCCGAGCCGTCCTTGAGGCTCAACGAGCCGATCGTGTAGTGCCAGGCCGGTCCTTGCTGCTGTGCCTGCTGCGCGTTGTGCTCGACCTTGCGCTTGGGCGCGGCCTCGCGTGGCGCGGCGAGCGACTGCAGGTCGATGCGGCCGTCCTTCATCCGTTGCGCGCTGATGGCAAGCCCCGTCGCTTCGATGCTTGCGATCTCGGCGGCGCGCGCGTTCAGGTCGATCTGCTTGATCGCGACGCGCCCGTCGGCCAGCGCGAGCGCCGGCGTCTTCGAATCGGGGCCGGCGATCTTCAGCGACTTCAGGTTCACCTCGCTCTCGCCGACCTGCACGGCGGCCGGCGACTTCGACCAATCGGCGCGGACGTTGACCGTCGTGCTAAGCGCGCCGTCGGTCACGCGCGCCGAAGTCACACCGTCGAGGTACGGCTGCGCGACCGGCAGCGGGATCGAGGCGAGCGTCACCTTCGCGTCGGCCGTCTTCGCGGCGAGCCCGAACGAGCCCGCCAGGCCGATCGAGCCGCCTTGCGCGAGGTCGGTGCTCAACGTGTAGCGGGCGGGCGTCAACGCGCGCGTCGAGAAATCGTCGAGCGACACGGTCAGGTGCGTAAGCCCGATGGAGACAGGCTGCGCGGGCACGCGGTCGTCGGCGTGGATCGTGCCGTCGGCGAGCGCGAAGCGCTTGATCGAGAGGTCGAGCGGCGCGGCCTCTTTGGCCTGGGCCGTCGACTCAGACGCAGCCGCAGGGGCCGATGCCGCAGCCGCGCCGCTCGCCGCCTCTTGCGTCGATTGCGCCGGCTGAGCCGCAGGCGTCAACGCGCGCACGATGCTCAGCGTGCCGTCCTTCTCTCGCGCGAGATTCACGACCGGCTGGTCGAGCTCGATGTCGTCGAAGTGGAACACGCTCTTGAGCGGCTGAAGTTCCGCCGCCGCGACGTGCACGCCGCGCGCCGCGAAGAACGGGGCCTTCGCCGGGTCGACCACCTGCAGGTCCGTGAGATCGGTCGTGCCGGTCACCGAGAGCGCCGGCGTCTCGCCTTCCATCACGAAGTGCAGCTTGAGATCGCTCGCGAGCTTGCCCGAGGTCACCGTCACGGGCAGCTTGGCCGGCACGTACGAAAGCATGCGCGGCACGTCGATGCCCTCGAACTTGAGCGCGACTTCCGACTCGCGCGACGCCGCGAACGGCTTGGTCTTGCCGTCGATGGCGAGCGGACTGCCGTCGATGCGCGCTCGCAGGCGCGGGTCGACGAAGATGTCGGTCTTCGACGGCAGCGTCGCGATGAACGGCACGCCGAGCGCGAACTCGTCGACGACGTGCTTCATTCCGAGCAGCCGGTCGTCGAAATAGAAGCTGCCGTTCTCGATCTGGATGTTCGAGATCGAGAACGGCGTCGGCTTGCCTTGCGGCTTCGAAGGCGCCGAGAACTTCTCGATCAGGTCCGCGAAATTGAAGCGCTGCGCGTCGTAGCGAATGATGTAGATGCGCGGCGAGTCGATCTTGATCTCGTCGACGATCGGCGCGAGCCGGAACAGCGACGCCCACGACGTGCGCACGACGAGCCGTTCGATATCGACGAAATCGCCCTGGCCGCCGCGCTCGCCGACATGGATGCGGTCCGCTTCGAAATCGAGCGTGTACGGGTTGAGCGCGACGCGGCCGATGCTCGCGGGCCGGTCGAGCTGCCGGCTCAATTGCTGCTCGGCGATGTGGCGGATCAGCGGCGGCGCCGCGAAGAAGCCGAGCAACCCGAACAGGGCGATGAAAATGACGAGCCCGGTCGCAATGCGCCTGGCGCGATGCGATTGCGCCGCCTGGCGCAAGGTCTGCAACGAGGAAATCAAAGCCGCTTTGTCTGGACTTGCCATGCTTTATTGCCGATGTTGCGGCACGAATGCGCCGCGCAAGAAAACAGAGTCCGCCGCACCGAAGTATAGGCGGCGGACTTCGCGCACGACAGAAGCCGCGCCGGGTGAAACGCTTGTCTCCGGCGCCCTGTCACTGGCGCTCGACCGTGGCCGGCTGCCAGCTGCCGTCGGTGGCCTCGGGCTTCGGCTCGTAGAGGCGCATCACGAGCTTGAAGTCGCCGTCCGGGGCCGGCAGCCAGTTCTCCGCGCGCGCCTTGCCCGGCGAGTTCGCCGAGACGTAGATGTCGATCGAGCCGTCGCGGTTGCGGCGCAGGCGGTCGCGCGAGCCGATCGAGCGGCGCGCTTCGCCGGTGTCGGGCAGCGCGCCGTCCGGCGTGTACGCCGTAATCGCCCAGAACGCGCGCACCGGCGGCAGCGCCTTGGCGGCGAAGTGGATCACGTAGCGGTTCGCGCCGTTCAACTGCTGGCCGCCGCTGTCGACCGTCACCGTCGGCCGCACTTCGTCGTCCTTGGTGCCGCTTCCCGGCTGCGCGTAGGCCGCGTAGGCGCGCAGCGCGTAATCGTTGCCGTAGCGGCCGACGTCGTCGCCGAGCCAGCTCCAGCCGTTCGCCGTGAGCGCATTCGCGGGCGCCGTCGCGATGCGCGCGCGGCCGTCGGCAAGACCGGCAGCGATCGCGTCAGCCGCGCCGCCGGGCAGCTTCACCGGCTGGCCCGGCTTCACGCCGAGGTCCGCGAGCATCTTCAGCGCATGCGGATCGGCCGGCGACTGCGGGTTGTCCTTCAGCGCGTCGGCGAGCTCGTTGAAGAACCCGTTGGCGTCGAGCGCCGCGACTCTGGCGGCCGGCGCGGCTGCGGGCGCGGTGTCGGCGGGGCCGCCGCGCGTCGCCATCGACGAGCCGCGCTCGTCGCCCGTATAGACCGACAGCGGCACGGCGCGGATCGCGCGCTGCAGCTTCTTGACCGCGGTCAGGTCGCGCGGGCCGTTCGATTGGATGCGCACCGACAGCCACACGTTCACCGAGCTCGCGTCGACGCGCTGCACGTTCTTCGGCAGCGTGCCGTCCCAGCCCGGGGCGACGAACGCAATCGTTTGCGCCTTGGCCGAGCCGGCGCGCGGATTGGCGCCGCCGGCCGACGACCAGATCACGTTGCTCCACATGTCGAGCGCGCGGGCGCCGAGGTAGCGGCCGCGCGCGTCGGGCAGCGTCACGACGACTGGTTCGGCGGACAGGTCGAGCCAGCCGTTCGAAGCAAGCGTATCGACATCGGGCGTCGACGGATTGGCCGCGCCGGCGGCCGGTTGCGCCTGCGCGTGGCGCAAGGTGTTGGCGGGCGCCTGCCCGGGCTGCGCGTCGCCGTTGCCGACGGCCGCGTTGTGCGCCATCGCCATCAGCACGAGCGGATAGCCGTACACGTAGGAATCGGCGACTTCGTCCTTGATCCAGCCGTGGTTCTCGGCTTGGGTGGACGCGGGTTGAGTGCTGGCGGCGCAACCCGCGAGGACGGCCAGGCCCGCGAGCGATGCGCAGGCCGTCGAAAACAGAGATTTTCTTATCATTGGGTCAGCAAGTGAGGCAACCAGTGCCGGGCGGCGGCCGTGAGCGGCCAGTGATGCAGCGCTGTTCGCGGACCCCGGTCTGGTCCGTGCGCGCAGTCCTTCTCATTCTCAATATCGAAAACGGGTTTTATCGTATCCTCGCCGGCTAAGCAAGAACAAGCCGGATATCGCGCAAATTCGGCAGCGAAATACGGTTTCTTGCAATATTTCACGTTCGAGGCGGCGTCAGGCGCTGACAGAATAGTCGGGAGCGGTTGCCGCACCCTCCCTCACCCGCCTCGAGCCGCCCAAGCTTTGCATGGGACCAGAGTAAGCCGCTAAAGCGCCAACTCTGACCGACAGGAGACCCATTCATGTACATGCCGCCGCAATACGAAGAAGCCCGTCCCGAACTCCTGCACCAGCTGATCGCCGATCATCCGCTCGGTGCGCTCGTCACCGTCGGGCCCGACGGCCTCGACGCCAACCACGTGCCGTTCGAATTCGTTCCGTCGGGCGATGGACCGCTCGGCACGCTGCGCGCCCACGTGGCCCGCGCCAACCCGCTCTGGCGCGAAGCCACAGAGCGGCCCGACGCGCTCGTCATCTTCCAGGGCCCGACCGCCTATATCTCGCCGAACTGGTATCCGAGCAAGCACGAGGAGCACCGCAAGGTGCCGACCTACAACTACCTCGTGGTCCATGCGCATGGACGGATTGTCGTCCACGACGATGAAGCTTTCGTGCGCGGCCTCGTCGCGCGGCTCACGCGCAAGATGGAAGCTGGCGAGCCCGCGCCGTGGAAGATGGGTGATGCGCCCGCCGATTACATCTCGCAGATGCTCTCGATGATCGTCGGGATCGAGATCCAGGTGACGAAGCTCGTCGGCAAATGGAAGCTCGGGCAGGAGAAGGAGGCGCGCGACCGCCGCGGCGCCATCGCGGCGCTGCGCGAGCGCGGCGGGGATGCGCGGGCGCAGGTGGCCGAGGCGATGTTCAAGGCGAAGCCGGAGCTGGAGTGACGGCACAGCACGCCGGAGTAAGGCAGCGTCCGCGCGTCGAAACGGCCTTGACCTTCCTATCATGGGAAGCTCGATACTGAATTCGTCAGCGGCAATGGCCGCCTTCGAGCCTTCTCCATCATGACCGATCTATCAGAACCCGCCGTCCGCTCGCTCGTCACGACCGAGCTCGAAATCGACGGCATGACCTGCGCGGCTTGCTCGGCGCGCGTCGAAAAAGCCCTGGCGCGCGTGCCGGGCGTCGCGCGCGCCAGCGTCAATCTGGCGACCGAGCGGGCGACGGTCACCGCCGGCGAGCCGCTCGACGTGGAACGGCTCGTCGCAGCCGTGACCCAGGCCGGCTATGACGCCCGCCCGGTCGTCGTCCCCGATGCGGCGACGCCGGTCGACGAGTCCGCGTCTCCCGCCGGCGACCGCCACGCCGACAAGCTCCGCCAGGCCCGCCGCGAGCGCAACGCCGTCATCGCCGCCGCGCTCCTGACCGTGCCGCTCATGCTGCCGATGCTCACCGAATGGTCGAGCGCACCGCTCGCGCTGCCGGTCTGGCTCCAGCTCACGCTCGCGAGCGCCGTGCAGTTCGGCTTCGGCGCGCGCTTCTACACGGCCGCGTGGCGCGCGCTGCGCGCGAAGAGCGGCAACATGGACCTGCTCGTCGCGCTCGGCACGTCGGCCGCCTATGGGTTGAGCGTCTGGCAGACGGCGGCGCATCCCGGCGAGATGGCGCATCTCTACTTCGAGGCGTCGGCCGCCGTCATCGTGCTCGTGCGCTTCGGCAAATGGCTCGAAGCGCGCGCGAAGCGCCAGACCACCGACGCCATCCGCGCCCTCAACGCGCTGCGCCCCGACCGCGCCCGCATCCGCAGCGGCGACGGCGGCGAGCGCGACGTGCCGCTCGCGCAGGTGCGCGTCGGGACCATCGTGGTCGTGCGGCCGGGCGAGCGTGTGCCCGTCGACGGCGTCGTGCTCGAAGGCCGCACGCATATCGACGAATCGCTGATCACCGGCGAAAGCCTGCCGGTCGCCAAGGAAACCGGCGAGCGCGTCACCGCCGGCTCGATCAACGGCGACGGCCTGATCGCCGTCACGACGAGCGCGACCGGCGCCGAGACCACGCTCGCGCGCATCATCCGGCTCGTCGAGACCGCGCAGGCGGAGAAAGCGCCGATCCAACGGCTCGTCGACCGCGTCAGCGCCGTGTTCGTGCCCGCGATCCTCGCGATCGCGCTCGTCACGCTGGCCGGCTGGCTGCTCGCGGGAGCCTCGGGCGAGACCGCGATTCTCAACGCGGTGTCGGTGCTCGTGATCGCCTGTCCGTGCGCGCTCGGCCTTGCGACGCCCGCTGCGATCATGGCCGGCACCGGCGTTGCGGCGCGCCACGGCGTGCTGATCAAGGATGCGCTGGCGCTCGAGCTGGCGCAGCGCGTATCGGTCGTCGCGTTCGACAAGACGGGCACGCTCACGGCCGGCAAGCCGTCGGTCGTCGCGTTCGAGCCGCTCGGCATCGAGCGCGGCGCGGCGCTCGCGCTCGCCGCCGCCGTGCAGCGCGGCAGCGACCATCCGCTCGCGCGGGCGCTCGTGGCCGCGGCGGAGTCCGAAGCCGCAGCGGCGGCAGCGCACGGCGCGCGCCCCACGGTTGCGCATGCGCAAGCCGTGCCGGGCCGCGGCGTCCAGGCGGAAGTGGACGGACAACGGCTCGCGATCGGCAGCGGGCGCTGGCTCGCGGAGCAGCACATCGCGCTGCCGCCCGAGGCCGCCGCACAAGCGCAAGCACTCGAAGCCGCCGGCAACACCATTTCCTGGCTGATGCGCTTCGCCACGCCGGACGCCCCGGCCGCGGTGCTCGCGCTGATCGCTTTCGGCGACGCCGTCAAGCCCGGCGCGCGCGCCGCCGTCGAGCGGCTGGCTGCGCGCGGCGTGACGAGCGTGCTCGTGACCGGGGACAACGAAGGCAGCGCGGCGAGCGTCGCGGCGGCGCTCGGCATCCGCGAATTCCACGCGCAGGTGCTGCCCGCCGACAAGGCGCAGGTCGTGCGCACGCTGAAGGAACGCACGGGCGGCATCGTCGCGATGGCCGGCGACGGCATCAACGACGCCCCCGCGCTCGCCGCCGCCGACATCGGCATGGCGATGTCGACCGGCACCGACGTCGCCATGCACACCGCCGGCATCACGCTGATGCGCGGCGACCCCGCGCTCATTGCCGACGCGATCGACATTTCGCGGCGCACCTATCGCAAGATCCGGCAGAACCTGTTCTGGGCGTTCGTCTACAACCTCGTGGGGATTCCGCTCGCCGCTTTCGGCCTGCTCAATCCGATGCTGGCGGGCGCGGCGATGGCGTTTTCGAGCGTCAGCGTCGTGACCAATGCGCTATTGCTGAAGACGTGGCATAGCGGCAAATAAGGGGAAATGAAAAGAAAAAGGCCCGCGGGCAAGGCCCGGGGCTCGCACACCGTGACGCCGATGGGCGTCGACCCGGCGTGTCAGTAACGGTGGTCCTCGCCGTGATGGCCGCGATCGCGGTACGGATCGTGATCGTGCGGATGACGGTGCATCCACTCGTCGTGCGCCCAGTAGCGATGGCCGTCCCAGTAGCGGTCGCCATGCCAGCCGTTCGAGATATGCTCGTCGACAGGAACCGCGTGCGGTGCGTCGTACATCGGTTGCGGCGCGACGCCGTACGTCATCTGGGCCGACGCAGAGCCGGCTGCGAGGAGTGCTCCGCCCGCAATGAGCGCGGCGGCAATCGAGTGCGAAAACTTCATCGTGCGTTTCATTTCCATTCTCCCGTCAATACCCGCTAAACGGCACGGCGCGTGCCCGCGGGCAGGACTATCAATGCGCGGCGTCCGGCCGCTCGCGTGGCGGCTTCGGCGCAGCGCGCTGCAAACCGTGCGCTTGGTGATCAATGTATCGGGCTTGGGACGACAAACACGTGAGCGCTTGTAAGCCCAGATTTCAAGGAAGAAACCAAGTTCGGGAACGGCGAACAGAGAGGAACGCCTTTGAAAAATGGAGCGAAGCGCGGGGAAACGGACCAATTCACGCGTCGCAAGCGATGCGCAGCGCGTTACATCCGTAACGGGCAGGAAATTTTGAGTGCCACTTCAATCCGGCGGGCGGATGCCGAAAAGCGGCGGGCCACTGATCCCGCCCTCCGATGCGAGGACGGGATCGGTGGCCCCAATGCGCGGCGATCGCCGCCAGCCGCTGCCGGCCGGCAGCGTTTGCACAGCTTGCGCGCTGCGCTTAACGGCGGATCAACCCGAGAAGCAAGATTTGCGACCGGCGAATGCGCTCGGCTTCGAGGTGGCGTGCTTCGTATGAGTAATCGGAATCGAGCGGCAGGTGCGGCGACTCGAACTCGAACAAATCGCTGACTTTCTGGATCAGGGCGAGGATAAAGCTCATGATCGGCTCCCGTTGGTTAGTGACTAGGGTTTTCCCTTAAGACGAATTATAGGGTTTTCCCTAAATCACTTCCAGTGCGACGCAGCAATTTCTCGATGCGTCACGCATTCGCACGGTACTTCCTGCCTTTGTGCGTTGCAGCAAAACAACACGCCGCCGTTCCGGTCAGCTGCCCGGCTTCCACGGCCAGGAAGGATAGAGGCTTTCGCCGGTTTCGACGCTTTCCCGCGCGCTCGCCGCCGGGCTCCGGGCACTTTCGACATCGCCCGTTTCGGGCGCCTCGATGTCCGGCGTGACGGGCGCATCCGCCGACACCGTCTCGGTGAACGTCTCGGGCGCCGGCACGCCCTCGCCGAACCACGGCACCTCGGCGCGCAGCTCCGCAACGTAGGCGCGCCATCCGTCCGGATTGCCGGCGAACAGGTGACGTAGCACCGTCGACGCCAGTTCCTCGCGGTTCAGCTCCGCTTCGAGCAGCTCGCTCGGCCACGTGCAGAACGCGGCGCTCGCCCGTTGCGCGAACTCGACAGGCGTCATGCGCGGCGACACTTGTTCGAGCAGCGGCAGGCTGGCAAGCGACGCATCGCCCGCCGCGCCCCGATGCGCCGAGTTGTCGCCGGCGTCGCGTTGCAACAGGCACGCAACCGTATCCATGACCTCGCCAAGATGCAGCAACAATGCGCGGCGCTCGAATCCGTCTTTCATCGACCTTTCTCCTGCATGTAAGAGCTCAATCTCGAATTTTAGCCCCCGCAGCAGCGCTGTCCGATGAACTGGCGCAACAACCGGCATGCCTCCGGCCGCCCGCAGTGAGGCTGCCAGAGGCAGCCGGAGCGCGGCGAGCGAAGCGGCTGCGGGGAACGGGGCAATGGAAAAGAAGAGCGCAGGCGGATTGCCGAAGCCGGGGAGCCGGCGCACGGGCCTGCCGTCGTGCGCCGCCGGAGCGTCAATGCGCCGTCGCCGGCTTGCCGGGCTTGTGCGGATGCTGGGGCTTGACGTGCTTTGCCGCCGCCGATGCTTGCGGCGCCTGATGCGCGGCCGGGGCAACCGGCGCCGCCTGGGCTCCGTCGTTGGCGGGCGAACGCGCGTTGGCCGACGCGGCCGCATCGGCCAACGCCGTCAGCGTCGCCTGCTGGGTGCGCAGCATGTCTTCGATCCGCTGCTGCTGGGCCGCGCTCTCTCGCGTGAGCCGCATCAGGAGCGCCGTCTGCGTGATGCCGATCGCGATCGTCACCAGTAGCGCGCCGACCACGGTCGACAACAGCCACTTCATCCGCCGCGAATGGTCGCCCGCAGCGCGGCGCTGATCGGCGATCACACCGTAGAGGGCGTCGACCGTATCGGCAAAAGCCGTGGCGCGCGCCCAGTCCAGGTCCGGCGCGCGACGCGCGGCGGCTGGAACGTATGGCGCAGCCTCGCGTGCGAACGGCTTGGGCTGGGCAGGGGCGGCGCCGGACGCAGCGGCGGCCGGCGCATCCGATGCGCTTGCCGTCCCAGCGGCGGCCGGCGCATCCGGTGCGCTTGCCGTCCCAGCGGCGGCCGGCTGCGCGTCTTGCTGCGGAACGTCGGGCTGCGGGGCGTCAGGAGGGAGGGAAGTCTGCGTGGAGGATGCTTGCGTCGAAGCCCCAGGCGCTGAGGCCGCTACCGGCTGCGTTTGCGCGTCGACAGCGCGCGGGTTGCCGCTCGACGTCCCCTCGCCCGGACGCGCCGCGCTCTGGCGCCGCGCGTGCGCCACGCTGCGCGTGGCCGAAGCCATCGCGGCAGACGCCGGCGCCAGCACCGCATCGAGCGCGCTTGCGCCGCTGGACGCGGGCGTCGTATCCGGCGCCTTCGCGGCAGCCGCGGGCGATTCCACCGCCGCCCCTGCAGGACCGGCCGACGCACCGCTCGAACGCGCGCCGCGCGCATTGCGCGGCCCCTTGGCGTCAGCGATCGTCACCGGCGGAGAAACCGCCTCGGCCTCACCAGCCGCCGCATCGGTCAATTCGGCCGGCGGCATGCCGATCGCAACCAGCACCTCATCGGGCAGCTCGAACCCTGACAGCGTGCCCTGTCGCGTATCGATGTTCATCGCCTCGATCGCCGCGTGCCCCGGATCGTCGACGAACAGGTCGCCGGTGCGGTCGTCGCGGGCGACATCGCTCAACTGCGCGAGACGCTGCGCCGACTTGGCTGCGCGCGCGAGCTTGTTTTCGGTATCGATCGACACAGCGCCTGCGCGGCGCTTGGGCGAGGCGGTGCGGGAGGAGCGGGAAGTCGTCGGTGCTGCGGAATCGGCCATAGCGTATAGGAGCGGCTGCCGGCGAGGCGCCGCCCATCGAAATTGTCTGCGTTTTGCGAGACCGCATTGTCTCATGGCCCGGCGGCCTTGCCCTCACCCTCTATTGCCCTTCGAGCCAGGGCTCCCGTCGCCGCTCCCCTCCTTGCACGCCTTCACGCCGGATCTTCGGTCCCGGCCCGCGAGCGCGCCACGCGGCGGGCCATTTGCATTATCCTTGCGGATCGCGCGGCGCGATGCGCCGCACGATTCGCGGACCTCTTCCAACTCAGCACGCAGCATGTCTTCCGACGCATCGATCGCGGCCAGCGCCGCCACGCTCAGAGAGCATTTCGCCCACACGATCCTGCCGATCTGGCGCGGCCCCGGTTTCAACTCGCAGCTGCAATTGCCGTTCGAAGCGGTCAGCGCCGAGACTCACCAGCCGCTGCCGGTCACGCGCTATCGCGCGATGGCCTGCGCACGCCAGCTCTTCGTGTTCTCGCAGGCCGGCGACGCGGACCACGCGCACCAGCTCTTCGAATCGCTGCGCCGCTGCTTTGCCGATACGCGGCACGGCGGCTGGTTCTACAGCGTCGACGCGAACGGCGCGCCGCTCGATACGACCAAGGACCTCTACACACACGCGTTCATCGTCTTCGCGTGCGCCGGATACTTCGCCGCTTTCGGCAATCGCAATGCGCTCGCGACGCTGAACGAAACCACCGCGCTGATCGAAGCGCGCTTTGCAGTAGCGCAGAAGAACGGCCTGCTCGCTGCCGCGCTCGACGCGGATTTCGCCACGGTCCGCGAAGGCCCGCTGCAAAACCCGCTGATGCATTTGACCGAGGCCTACCTCGCCGCCCGCGAAGCCACCGGCGACGCCGCGTTCGGCGACGCCCTCGCCCGCCTGGCGCTGGCCGTCGCCGGCGCCTTCGTGCACGCGCCGACGGGCTGCATCGCGGAGCTGCCGATCGGCGCGGCGGACAATCGCCTCGAGCCCGGCCATCAGTTCGAGTGGTTCTATCTGGTGAAGCGCGCGGGTGCGGCGATCGCCGCGTCGGGTCTCGAAGACGCGCTCGAGCGTGCGTTCGATTTCGCGCAAGAGCTAGGGGTCGACCGCGAGACAGGCGGCGTCCACGCCGCGCTCGACGAACAAGGCGGGATCAAGGATGCGACCCAGCGCATCTGGGCGCAGACCGAATACCTGCGCGCGCTCGCCACGCGCGGCGATGCGGCTTCGCTGCAAGCGCTGCCGCAGCAGATCGAGCGCTTCCGCACGCGCTTTTTGCACGCGCGCGGCTGGTACGAATGCAAGACGCCGGAGGGCGCCGTCGCGCGCGCCGACATGCCGTCGACGACGCCCTACCATTTGGCGACCGCCTACGCCGCGCTGCCGGTCCGGAGTTAGCGCTTCAGCTGCCGACTGGAGTTAGTGCTTCAGCACTTACTTGGGTCGACCGCTTTGCATGGGACCCAAGTAAGCGCTAAAGCGCTAACTTGGGTCGACAAGAAAAAAACGCCGGCATGAAAGCCGGCGCCAAATCTTACCCCCACAAAAACTCCTTAGGCCGCGAACCGCGCCTCGCCGAGCACCGCGTTCGAAATCTCGAACACCGAGACGGCTTCCTTCAACTGCCGCGTCTGATCGTGCAGCGACGACGCCGCAGCCGCCGCTTCCTCGACGAGCGCTGCGTTCTGCTGGGTCATCTGGTCCATTTGCACGACCGTCTGATTGACCTGCTCGATGCCCGTGCTCTGCTCGAGCGACGAGGCGCTGATCTCCGACATCATCTGCGCGAGACCGCGCACTTCGCCCGCGACGACTGCGAAGCCGCGGCCCTGCTCGCCTGCGCGCGCCGCCTCGACGGCCGCGTTGAGCGCGAGGATGTTGGTCTGGAAGGCGATGCCGTCGATCACACTGATGATCTCGGCGATGCGATCCGAGCTTTGCGCGAATTTGCGCCAAGCCGCGATGCCGGCGATGGATTTGCGGCAATTCCCGCAATAATCGGCCCGACTTGATGCGAATTGCCTTGACTTGGCGCACTGGCGCTTCCTAGAGTGAAGCCAACCATCGCCCAGGAGAACCCAGGATGACCGATCTGGTGGATCTCGCGCGCAGCGCACTGCACGCGCAGCCTTTCAGCATGCTGCTCGGCACCGAGCTGATGCATATCGGCGAGCGCGACCTGGCGCTGAGCCTGCCGATCCGCGACGAGTTGCGTCAGCAGCACGGCTTCGTGCATGGCGGCGTCATCAGCTATCTCGCCGATAACGCGCTGACCTTCGCAGGCGCACTGGCGCTGGGTCCGCGGGTCGTCACGGTCGAGTACAAGATCAACTACCTGCGGCCGGCCGTGAACGGCACGCTGATCGCGCGCGCCGAGCTGGTCTATGCCGGGCGCGGGCATGCGGCCTGCCAATGCAACATTTTCGTGATCGACGGCGACAAGGAAAAGCTCGTCGCGATTGCGCAAGGGACGATCAACCGGGTGGGGGATGGAGGGGAGTCGGCTCCGGCACAGAAGGAGCACGCCTAGCGCCAAAAGAGGAAACGAGGCGCGCGGTCACGCGGCGCGGCTCGGCGCAGATACGAAAACAGCCGCACGAGGCGGCTGTCCGGATCCATCCATTCATCGACTACGGCAGGCTGACAACCCTGCTCGCGGCGTTACTCCGCCGCATAAGTCCGCTGTTGCTGCTCGCCGAGCCCCTGGATACCGAGGCGCACCGTCTGCCCCGGCTTCAGGTACACCGGGTTCGGCTTCACGCCCATGCCGACGCCCGGCGGCGTGCCGGTCGAGATCACGTCGCCCGGCTGCAGGCTCATGCATTGCGACAGATACGACACCACCTTCGCGACGCTGAAAATCATCGTGCGCGTGCTGCCGTTCTGGTAGCGATGGCCGTCCACTTCGAGCCACAGATCGAGCTGCTGCGGATCGGCCACTTCGTCGCGCGTGACGAGCCACGGGCCGATTGGGCCGAAGGTGTCGAAGCCCTTGCCCTTGTCCCACTGGCCGCCGCGCTCGATCTGCCACTCGCGTTCGGACACGTCGTTGACGACGCAATAGCCCGCCACGTAGTCGAGCGCATGCGCTTCGTCGACATACTTGCAGGGCTTGCCGATCACCACGCCCAGCTCGACTTCCCAATCGGTCTTCTTCGAGCCGCGCGGAATCTCGATGTCGTCGTTCGGGCCGACGATCGCGCTCGTCCACTTGTTGAACACCACGGGCTCGGATGGCACCGGCAGGTTCGATTCGGCAGCGTGGTCCGCGTAGTTCAGGCCGATGCAGACCATCTTGCCGACATTGCCCACGCACGCGCCGATCCGCGGCGTGCCGGAAACCAGCGGCAGGGACTTAGGATCGACGCCGCGCAGCTTGGCGAGATTGCCATCTGTCAGCGCCTCGCCCGTGATGTCGCGCACGACGCCCGACAAATCGCGAATCTTGCCGTCGGCATCGAGCAAACCCGGTTTTTCCTGGCCCTTCGGCCCATATCGAAGCAGTTTCATCGGTGTACTTCCTCACGTCTCGTTCAGTGGATAAACACGTATCCGGTTTAGCTCTGTTCTCCTATCGATGCGCAGTGGCTCGATAAGCGAAACCCCTCGTTCATTCTCCAGGTAGGCGCGGTCAGTTCGACACGGTCAGTTCGACACGGTCAGTTCGACACGGTCAGTTTGACCAGCCGCCATCGATCACATGCGCATGCCCGGTGGTGAACGCCGACTCGTCCGACGCCAAATATAACGCCAACGCGGCGATTTCCTCCGCCTTCCCGACGCGCCCCATCGGCTGGCGCGCGACGAACGCTGCGCGCACCGCATCGATCGTCGCACCCTGCGCCTTCGCCTGCGCGGCGATGCGCTCCTCGAGCGACGGCGATTCGACCGTGCCCGGGCAAATCGCATTGCATCGTATGCCGCGCGTAATGAAGTCGGCGGCGACGGCCTTCGTCAAGCCGATCACCGCGGCCTTCGATGCACCGTACACGCAGCGGTTCGGCACACCCTTGATGCTCGACGCCGCCGACGAGATGTTGATGACCGACCCGCCCCCCTTCTCCAGCATCGCCGGCAGAAACGCGCGGATCATCCTGAACATCGCCTTCACGTTCAGATCGAACGCGAAATCCCAATCCTCCTCGCTCGCCTCCAGGATCGAGCCCGCGTGCACGAAGCCCGCGCAGTTGAACAGCACGTCGATCGCGCCGACCTCGGCGGCGAGCGCCTTGATCGCCGCGCCGTCGCGCACGTCGAGCTTACGAACCTCGAACGGACGGCCGGCGAGCCCGTCGATGCGGATATCCGTCGCGATCACGCGCGCGCCCTCGCGCGCGAACGCTTCGGCCGTGGCCAAGCCGATCCCTTGTCCGGCGGCGGTGATCAAGGCCGTCTTCCCGGCCAGTCTTTGTACCATCTGCGGCTCCCGATGAAATGGCGTCTGTGACATAACGAGTATTGCAGTACGCGCTCAACGAACGCGCAATACGAATTGCACATCGCGTCTTGCGCAATACGGATTGCGCGGCTTACAGACGATAGAACGCGCTCGCGTTGGCGCCGAAAATCGCGTCGCGTTCCGCATCCGACAGTTCGGCGACGAGCGCGTTCGCGCAAGCATGCCAGAGCAGATAGTCGCCGTTCAGGTCGAGCACCGGCCAGTCGCTGCCCCACATCAGGCGTGCCGGGCCGAACTGCGCGACGAGATGGTCGACGTACGGGGCGAGCGTCGTCTCGGTCCAGCCCTGCGCGGCCTCGGTGGCGAGGCCCGAGAGCTTGCAGTGGACATTGGGCAGCGCAGCGAGACGCGCGATGCCGTCGGCCCAAGGCTGCCAGCCGGAGGCGCCGTCGCGGATCGGAGGCTTGGCGCCGTGGTCGACCACGATGCGCAGCGCCGGAAAACGCGTCGCGAACGTGTGCAACGCGCCGACGTGACGCGCGAAGGTCAGCGCGTCGAAGGCGAGGTCGTGGGCGATCAGCGCGTCGATCGCGGGCGCGAGCGCGGGGTTGGCGATCCAGTCGTCGTCGGGCAGGTCTTGCAGCATCGGCCGCACGCCCTTGAACTTGGGTTCGCGGGCGAGCTCGGCGATCAACGCCGGCGCGCCGCGGTCGTCGAGCGGCACCCAGCCGACCACGCCCGCCGCCGACGGCTCCTCGCGCGCAAGATCGAGCAGATAGCGCGTTTCGGCCACCGTAGGCGCAGCCTGCACGATCACCGTGCGCTCGACGCCCGTGCGCGCAAGCCACGGCGCGAGATCAGCCGGGCCGAACGCGCGGTAGAGCGTGCCGAGCTTCGGCGTGAGCCAGCCGTAATCGCCGCGCTGCGGGTTCCAGTAGTGCTGGTGGGCGTCGATGCGCATGGTCAGTGGGCCCGTGATGGAGCGACTATGCGCCCGGCACCGGCGCGCGCGGATCGAGCAGGCCCTCGTCGCGCAACGCCGTCCATAGCGCGGCAGGAATCGGCCGCTCGAACGACGCAACGTTCTCGCGCAACTCCTCCGCGCTGCGCGCTCCCGTCAACACGGTTGCGACCGCCGGATGCGCGTAAGGAAACTGCAATGCCGCCGCCGCGATCGGCACGCCGTGCGCCTTGCAGACCCGCTCGATCTGCGCGACGCGCTCGATCACTTCGGGCGGCGCCGCGCCGTAGTTGAACTTGAGATCGCCCTCGACGCCGCGCGCGAGGATGCCCGAATTGAACGCGCCGCCGAGCAGGATGCTCACGCCGCGCCGCTCGCATTCGGGCAGCAGGTCGGCCAGCGTGGCCTGCTCCAGCAGCGTGTAGCGGCCGGCGAGCAAGGCGCAGTCGATGTCGAAGGCGTCCATCATGTCGAGAATCGCCGCGCCTTCGTTCACGCCGAGCCCGACCGCCTTCACGGCGCCCGATGAGCGCAATTCGTCGAGCGCCCTGAAACCGCCGCCTTTCGTCAGCTGATCCCAGTAGCGCGCATTGTTATCGCCATGTGTGACGCGGCCGATGTCGTGCACGAGCAGGATGTCGATCTCGACGATGCCGAGCCGCTGCTGGCTGTCCTCGAACGAGCGCAGGATGCCGTCGCGCGTGTAGTCGTAGATCGCCTCGAACGGCAGCGGGTTCTGCCAGCCTTCGGCGTTGTCGACCGGCGTCTTGCGCGGCACGAAGCGGCGCCCTGCTTTCGTCGACAGCACGTACTCGCCGCGCGGATAGCACCGCAGCGCGGCGCCGAGCCGGTGCTCGGCGAGCGTGTAGCCATAGAGCGGCGCGGTATCGAAGCAGCGGATGCCGGCGCGCCACGCGGCATCGATCGTGGCGTGCGCCTCTTCGTCCGGCAAATCGCGATACAGGCCGCCGAGCGGCGCGGTGCCGAGCGACAGGCCGGTGACCGGCAGGCCTCGCGCACCGATCTCGCGGCGCAGCGTCACCCGTGATGTCTCCTTCGATTGAGCGGTATCCGTCATGGCTGATTTCTCCCCATTCAAGGCGAGGCGGTCTCCGCGATCCGGCGAGCATGCGCCGCCGCACTGGAAGGCAGGCATGTCGGCCCGACCGGTTCGAAAGACTTGTACGTGAGTATGAACTCCTGGTGGCCGAGCGCTTCCGATTTCGATGCGCCGCCCGCCGCGACCGTCAGCGTCTGGCCGAACACCTCGCGGCCGACCTCGTCGAGCGTCGCGCGGCCTTCGAGGATGCGGCCCGCGTCGACATCCATGTCGCCCGACAAGTTGCGGTAGGTATCGGGGTTCGCGCAGACCTTGATGACGGGCGAGATCGCCGAACCGACCACCGAGCCGCGCCCCGTCGTGAAGAGGATCACGTGCGCGCCGCACGCGATCAGCTCGCCGATCTCCGCGTTGTCGCTGATGTTCGGAAAGCCGAAGCGCGGCTCGCCGTCGGGGACGACGTCGAGCAGATACAGGCCGCCCGTCGGCGGCACGTCGCCGGGCTTGACGATGCCGACGATCGGCGAGGCGCCGCTCTTCGCATAGGCGCCGAGCGATTTTTCTTCCTGCGTCGTGAGCCCGCCGTCCGCGTTGCCGACGGCAAAGCTGCCGTGACCGAGGATCGAGTAGTAGCGCGCCGCCTTGCCGACGCACTGCACGATCGCATCGCCCAATTCCGGCCGCGCGGCGCGGCTCTTCATGTGGTACTCGCAACCGACGAGCTCGCCCGTCTCCTCGAAAATGCAGGTCGCGCCCGCCTCGATCAGATGATCGAACGCGCGGCCTACCGCCGGGTTCGCAGTGATGCCGCTGGTGCCGTCGGAGCCGCCGCAGATCGTGCCGATCACGAGTTCGTCGAGCGCCATCGGCACTTTTTGCTGCGCGGCGAGCTGCGCGCGCGCGTTGCGCACCCAATCGACGCCGTATTGGATCGTGCTGCGCGTGCCGCCCTTCTCCTGGATCGTCAGCACCTCGACCGGCCGGCCGCTCGCGCGCACCACGTCGGCCAGGTAGTGCTTGTTCATGCTCTCGCAGCCGAGCGACACGAACAGCACCGCGCCGACGTTCGGGTGCGTCGTGAGCTGCTGCATCATCTTTTCCGCGTACTCGTTCGGATAGCACCCCGGAAAGCCGATCAAGTGGACGGGCGGCTCGCGCTCGGCATCGCTGGCCGAAGGATCGTCGAACGCATCGAGCGGCTCGCGGAACCGCGTGACGATCTCGCGCGCGACGTGATGCGCGCATTCGACGAGATACGCCACCGCCACGACATTGCGAATGCCCTTGCGTCCGTCGCTGCGCAAGTAGCCGTGCAACGCCGGTTGTGCCGATGCGCCGTTCGAAGAAGCCTGAGTGGAAGCGGTCATGATGTTTCCCAGCGCGGCAGACGCCGCAAAATTGCAGGACATTCGGTTCAGTGGGGAACGAAGGCGTGCCCCGCGTCGTGCGTATACGTCGGCAGGTAGTCGCTTTCGAGGTTGTGCGTATGCAAATGCTCGCCGCGCGCGACAGGCACCGTCACGTGGCCGATCACCGCGCCGTAGCGCAGCACCTTCGCGTCCTTCTCGAGCGGCTCACGCGCGACCTTGTGGCCGAGATCGATGGTCTTGGCGAGCGTCACGCGCTCGCCTTCGATCTCGACCGTCGTGCCGGCTTCGAGCCGCGCCGCCGCGATCAGGCAGTTGTCGCCCGGATTCAGCAGGATCAAGCGCCTGTCGGTCTGGAGTTGACGTTCGCTGCTCAAGAAGGCCTCCCGGTTCCTTTGTTGGTTCAGGTGTTCAGTTCTGCCCTTCGCCGCCCGCGATGCGCGCCACCATCAGCGAGCCGAGGATGATCGCGCCGTAGATCGCCTGGATCCAGAACGACGGCACCTGCGCGAGCGTCAAGAGGTTCTGCACGACGCCGAGCAGCAGCACGCCGGTGAGCGCGCCGAGCATCGTGCCCTTGCCGCCGTCGAGCGAAATGCCGCCGATCACCGCTGCGGCGAACACCGTGAAGATCATCCCGTTGCCCTGGTTCGCATTGATCGCGCCGACATAGCCCGTCACGATCAGCCCGCCGAGCGCGGCGAGCACGCTGCCGAGCACGAACACGCCCCAGGTGATGCGCTCGACCCGGATCCCCGCCGCGCGCGCGGCCTGCGGATTGCCGCCGATCGCATAGAGCGCGCGGCCGAGCCGGTGGTAGCGCAGCATGAACGCAGCAACGCCGAACGCCGCCGCCGCGAGCCACACCGAGAGCGGCAGGCCGAGCACGATGGTCGTCGCGAGCGCGAAGAAGGCCGGCGGCATGTCGAACAGCGTGCCGCCCTTGGTTGCGCCGACGAGCATTCCGCGCAGCACGATCAGCATCGCGAGCGTGACGATGAACGCGTTCAGTTGCAGCCGCACGACCAGAAAGCCGTTGATGAAGCCGATCAGCGCACCGGCCGCGAGAATCGCGAGCAGGCCCGCGAACGTCGGCCACTCCCAGCCGAAGCCTGCCGACGCCGCCGGCATCACGAGCATCGCGCCGATCGCGGGCGCGATGCCGACCGTCGATTCGAGCGACAAATCGAACTTGCCCGTGAGCACGATCAGCGATTCCGCGAGCACGACGAGCGCGAGCGCCGCCGACGCGCCGAGCACGCTGATGAGGTTCGCCTTCGTCAGAAAGCTCGGGCTCACGAACGCGCCAATCACGAGCAGCAGCACCAGCGCGGGCACGAGCGCGAGATCGCGCAGGCGCGCGATCTCGATGCGCGGGGCACGGCCGCGCGCGGCACCCGCTGCTCGATCCTGAGCAGCCTGGCCGGCAGCGAACGCGGGGGTGACACTATTCTTCATGGAGACTGACTCCTTCGACGGATGCGATCAGGTCGTTGTCTTGCCAACCAGCGGGGAATTCGGCAGCGACGCGTCCGCGGAACATCACGAGGACGCGATCGCAGGTTCTCAAGTCGTCGAGCTCGCCTGACACGACGAGCACCGCCTTGCCCTCGCCGCGCACGCGATCGACGACCGACAGCAGGGCTTCTTTCGATTTGACGTCGACGCCGACAGTCGGGTCGATCAGGACGAGCACATTCGGATCGTTGGCGAGCGCGCGCGCCATTACGACCTTCTGCTGGTTGCCGCCGGAGAGGCCCGACACGACATGCTCCGGCCCCTGCGCGACGATGCCGAGCGCCTCGATCGCCGAGCGGCCGAACGCGTTTTTCTTCGCAGGCGGCACGAGGCCGAACTTGCCGAGAACGCGCGCGATCGTCATCGACGCGTTCTCCGCGACCGATTGCGTCAGCACGAGCCCTTCGTGATGACGGTCCTTCGGCACGCAGCCGACGCCGCGCGCGAGCGCCGCGGGCACGTCACCGGGCGGCAGGGGCTCGCCGCCGATGCGGATCTCGCCGCGCGCTTGCGCACGCAGACCAGCGATCGCTTCGGCGACGCTCGTGCGTCCGCTGCTCGTCGCGCCCGTGAGCCCGACGACCTCGCCGCGCTTCACGGCGAACGACACGTCCTCGTAGTCGTGGCCGTTGAGCCGCGCAACTTCCAGCGCGACCGCGGTGTCGGCGGCAAGCGGCTCACGCGACGCCGCGCCGGCGACCGCGAGGCCGCCGCGCTCGCCGGTCATCGCTTCGATCAGCCGCTCGCGCGGCATCTCGCCAACCGGCGCGCTGACGATATGCCGCGCGTCGCGCAGCACCGTCACGGCCTGGCAAATGTCGTAGACCTCCTGCAGATGATGCGAGATGAAAAGAAACGTCACGCCCTCGGCCTGCAGCTCGCGAATGCGCTTGAAAAGCCGCTTGATCTCGTCGCCGTCGAGCTGCGCGGTGGGCTCGTCGAGGATGATGAAGCGCGCGCCATACGACAGCGCCCGCGCGATCTCGACGAGCTGCCGCGCCTCCACCGAGAGGTCGCCGGCGCGCGCGTCCTCGCGCACGTCGATCTTCCAGTGGTCGAGCAGCGCGCGCGCCTCGCGGCGCATCGCGCGCCAATCGATGATCCCGCGCCGCGCCGGCTGCCGGTTGACGAACAGGTTCTCCGCGACCGTGAGGTCGCGGATGATCGTCGAATGCTGATAGACGCAGGCGACGCGCTCACGCCACGCGTCGCGGTCCGCAAGCGCCGGCGCGGACGCGCCGGCGAAGCGCGCCTCGCCGGTATCGGGCCGGCGCAACCCGGTCAGGATCGACACCAGCGTCGACTTGCCCGCCCCGTTGCGCCCGACGAGCGCATGCGATTCGCCCGGCATGACGCACAGGCTCACGTCCTGCAGCGCGGCCGTGGAGCCGAAGCGCTTGGTGACGGCGAGCGCTTCGGCGACCGGTGACGGGCTGCTCATGCGCTCGCTCGTTTGACCGCTCATTTGACCGCTCATTTGACCGTATTGCCCCACAGGCTCTTGTCGTCGACGTTGGCCTTCGTCACGAGCGGCGCGGGCAGCTGGTCTTCGAGAATGCCCGGCTGCAGCTGGACGATGTTGCTGCCGTGATCGGTCGGACCCGGCTTGAACGTCTTGCCCGCGAGCGTCGCCTGGATGTAGTAGAGGCCGTACTTCGCATAGAGGTCCGCGGGCTGCGAAATGGTCGCGTCGATCTCGCCCTTGCGGATCGCCTCGAATTCCTGCGGGATGCCGTCATTGCTGACGATCACGATGTGCTTCGCGTCGCCCGCCGGGAACAGCAGCTGCTTGCGGCGCAGCGTCTGCAGCGTCGGCGAGAGATACACCCCGCCCGCCTGCATGTAGACCGCCTTCACGTCGGGATTGGCGGTGAGGAGGCTGTCGAGCGCGGTCGCGGCGACGTCGCCCTTCCAGCTTGCCGGAATCTCGAGCAGCGACAGGCTCGGATACTTCTTCAGGCACGCGCGGAACGCTTCCGAGCGGTCGCGGCCGTTCACCGATGCGAGGTCGCCCATGATCTGCACGACCTTGCCCGCCTTCACGTGCTCGCCGATGTACTTGCACGCCTGCTCGCCGTAGGCGCGGTTGTCGGCGCGCACGACCATCGCGACCTTGCCTTGCGTCGGCGCGACGTCGACGGCAACCACGGGCACGCTCTTCGCCGCCGCGGCGTCGAGCGCGCGGCTGATCGCCGCCGAATCGAGCGGCCCGACCACGATTCCCTTCGCGCCGAGATTCAGCAGGCTGTTCATGTCGGTGATCTGCTGCGCGGGATCGCCGTTCGAGTTGACGGGCGCAAGGATATCGATGCCCATCTGCTTCGCGTACTGCGGCAGATAGGTGTTATACGACTGCCAGAACGGCGAGGTCAGCAATGGCAGGCCGAGGCCGACCTTGCCGGTTTCGGCGGCGCGCGCCGGGCCGGTCAAGGCCAGCGCCGCCACGCACGCCGCACCGGCGCTTAGCGCGGCCATGCCGCGAATGAAGCGACGGGCCGCGCGCGGCCCCTGAAGGAACGTCATGCCTTGTCTCCTATTTGCTTTGCGTTGTTGAACTGCCTGGAAGACTGCTCTGCGTTTTTCTTCTTGACCTCGATTTAATTTATCAGTGAACGTATTATTCATATACGAATTTCATGAAGTCAAGGAAGTGCAGCGCACAAAGCCGTCCGTGTTTTCCCTAGCGCCTTGCGCGACGGCAGGCCCCCTACACTCGTCTGCGCCGCTACGGAAAAGCAAAACGAAAACTTCGCAAGGGAGCCCGATCGCGATGGAACCAGTCACCAAGGATCAGGAAGACAAGGACGACGCCGACCGCTACCGGGCGCCTGCGCTAGACAAAGGGCTCGACATCCTCGAGCTGCTGTCCGAGCAGAAGGAGGGGCTGACGCGCGCGGAAATCACCAAGCAGCTCGGACGCAACGCGAGCGAGATGTACCGGATGCTCGAGCGGCTGGTGGCGCGGCAATACGTGGTGCGCTCGGCGGGCGGCGACCGTTATTCGCTGAGCCTGAAGCTGTTCGCGCTCGCGCACCGGCATCCACCGACGAATCGCCTGATCGCCGAGGCGCTGCCGTTGATGCAGCGCTTCGCGGACGAGGCGGAGCAGTCGTGCCACCTCGCCGTCTACGATCGCGGCAACCTGCTCGTGATCGCGCAAGTCGACGGGCCGGGGACCTGGGGGATGTCGGTGCGGCTCGGCTCGCGCGTGGGGCTGATCGATACGGGGTCGGGGCGCGTGATGCTCGCGTTCCAGACGCGCGAGCACCGCGCGCATATGCTCGCCGAGCACACGAAGGTGAAGGGCGAGGTGACGATCGATATCGACGAGCTGGAGAAGGTTTGCGAACGGATACGCGCGGAGGGGCACTCGCGCAAGGACAGCCAGCAGATCTTCGGGGTGACCGACGTCACGTTTCCGATTCTCGGGCTTTCGGGGCATGCGCTGGCCGCGCTGACGTGTCCGTTCTTGCGGCGGATCGATGAGTATGTCGCGCCGTCGATCGAGGCGGTGACGCAGATGCTGAAGGGGACCGTGCAGGCGGTTTCGGTGTTTCGGGAGGAGCGGGGGTAGACGGTTATTTCCGACAACGGCAAGAACCCGAAAAGCATAGGCAGCCCCAGAAAACCAATTTATCGAGATGACGAGCTAATAAGAGTCGATCTCCATATCCACAATTACCCAAACTGCGAACTAGCCTAGCTTGGAGGCGACATGGCAACTAGTCGCTTCCAAGCCCACCCTCCTCGCCACCAGCATTTGTCGAATGCTTCTTGACATTCGACAACCCTCCTTGCGTGTCGCCACCAAATCGCATTTGACTCACCACTCCTCCGCACTGTCTAATAGCCAGCCAAATAAGATTCGAAATCCTATGCATTTAACGATCCAGGCAATCACGAGATGAAACGACCGCCCGCTTGCGAACAACGATGCCGGCCAACTCATGGAGATCACGGACCGATGTTCCTCTCATAAGAACCCAGCCACGCATATCGCCGATTCGTTCCAGGACACAGGGAGATAGAACAACATGACGACGCAATCGAATCCTGAACCACCGTTGATCAATTTCGCCTTCCCGTTCCGCGACGCGAAGGGCAAGGAGATCGTCGACGAGCATGTGTTCTACGAGTGGCTCGCCGACGAGGGAAGCGGGAACTTTGCGGTGAGCGGCTCGGGGATGTGGCATGGCGGCATTCACGTGTCAG
>NZ_SWJE01000024.1 GCF_005144415.1 Trinickia terrae
ACGTGACGACGGTGCCGGTCGAAGGCTCGCAGGACCAGGTGGACGTCGATGTGAAGGTCGCCGAGAAGCCGACGGGCGCGATCACGCTGGGCGCGGGCTTCTCCTCGACGGACAAGGTGGTGCTCTCGGCGGGCGTGTCGCAGGACAACGTATTCGGCTCGGGCACGAGCGTCTCGGTCAACGTCAATACGGCGTCGACCTATCGCACGCTGTCGGTGACGCAAACCGACCCGTACTTCACGGTGGACGGCATCAAGCGGATCACCGACGCCTACTACCGGACCTCGTATCCGCTCTACTACTACTCCGATTCGAGCTTCCGAATCATCAGCATGGGCGCCGACATGAAATTCGGCATCCCGTTCTCGGAAGGCGACATGGTGTATTTCGGCGCCGGCCTCGAGCAGGACCGGATCCACACCGATTCGTCGACCCCGCAGAGCTACAAGGACTATGTTGCCGAATTCGGCCACGTCGTCAACAACGTGCCGCTGACCACGGGCTGGTCGCGCGACGCGCGCGACAGCGCGCTGGTGCCGAGCAACGGCTACTACCTGCAGGCCAACGGCGAGGTGGGAACGCCTGCGGGCGAGACGGAATACTACAAGTCCGATCTGCAGGCGCAGTATTACCACGCGTTCGCGAAGGGCTTCATTCTCGGTCTCAACCTGCAGGGCGGCTATGGACACGGCTTCGCCGGCAAAGCCTATCCGATCTTCAAGAATTACTTCGCGGGCGGGATCGGCTCGGTGCGCGGCTACGAGTCGGGCTCGCTCGGCCCGCGCGATTCGTCGACGAGTGATCCGATCGGCGGTTCGAAGATGGTCGTGGCCAACATCGAAATGACCTTCCCCCTGCCCGGCACCGGCTGGGATCGCACCCTGCGCGTCTTCACGTTCGTCGACGGCGGCAATGTCTGGGGCGACGAGGGCAGCAGCACCGGAGCGAATGGCCTGCGCTACAGCTATGGCGCGGGCCTGGAATGGATCTCGCCGATCGGGCCGCTGAAACTGTCGGTGGGCTTTCCGGTGGTTCGCCATAGCGGCGACAAATACCAGGTGTTCCAATTCCAGATCGGCACGTCGTTCTGATTTCTTCTCAGCTGGCCATGTTCCTCAGGGCAAACAAAAAAACCTGCCGGGCCCTTTCGGCGCCCGGCAGGTTCGACTTCAGCGATCCGTCGCTACGTTCGTAGCAACAACGTTCACTGCCCGGTGTAGCCCACCGGCACCGTGACATTCCCCTTGATCACGCTCGCGTTCGAAGACACGACGTAGATCGGCGCCTCCGTCAGCTTCAGGTTGACCACGCCGTTCGAGTACGGCACGGTGCTCGCGTTGCCCATCATGTCGAGCACGGTCACGTTGCCGCTCGCGCCGCTGGCATCGACGGTCAGCGCGTAGTTCGTGCTGTAGGTCGGGCTGTAGCTGCCGGACGAGGTGGGCCACTGCGCATTGTTATGCGTCCACAAGGCCGTGATGACCGTGTTGCCGCTGAGTTGCTGGAACGCGTAGCCATACACCATCGAGGGCAAGCCGTTCAGGCGGCCGAGCGTCTGCGTGCCGTCGACGATGCGCGTCATCGCGGCGAACGCCATCGCTTCGGGCTTCGGGCTCAGGTTCGTTGCGCCGTACCCCCCTTGCGAATCGACGAGGTCGAAGAATGTGCCGTACCCGACTTCACCCGGGAAGTCCGGCCCATAGAAGAAGTACGTCACCTGCGCGCCCTCGCCGAGGATGATCAGATGCGCGCGCGCGGCAACGGCAGCCTGTGCGTAGAGCTGGTTGGACGACGGGTAGTTCGGGCCGTAAGCGGCGCCGGAGTCGTAGCTGATGCCGAGCTCGGTGGACCAGAGCTTCATGTTCGGCTTGATCGACTGCATCTCCGAGCGCAGCTGCTGCATCTGCTTGTCGAGCGCATTGGCGACGTTCGCCGGGTTCGGGTCCGTGTCGTACAGCTCGGGCGGATGCGCCGGGTACGTGCCGGCGTTGTAGTAGCCGTGCGTCGTGATGCCGTCGATGTACTGGCCCAGCCCCAGCGCGGCGTAGGTTTGCAGATAGCCGCTCGTGCACTGGGTCTGGCAGTTGGCCGGGAACGGGTTGCCCGTGCCCATCACGACGGCGTTCGGGTCCGTCGAGTGCAAGCCTTTGTAGACCGCCGCATACATCGAGACGAAGTTCGCTTGCGAATCCGCCCACTGCGGCTCCCAGGTCACCTGGTAGTAGTTGCTCTGCTGGCTCGGGAAGTAGGCCTTGCGGATCGCCTCCGTATCGGTGCCGACGCGCGACATGTAGCTCTGGTAGTAGGAGAGATCCGTCGGCGCGTTCGTGTCGTCCTCGTAGCCGCCGGTGGGGCTGGCCCAGGCCGGAATGCCGTCGAGACGCACGAGCCGCATGATCTTGCCGTTCGTGTAGGACGAGTTGAGGTCGGAGAGCGACGGCGTCCACGTGTTCGGGCCGTTGGGCTCCATGGTGGAGAGCTCGCGGTCGTCGATCGTTTGCGACACGCCGAGATCAGACAAGGCGGCAGCGTTGCTGTTGAAGCCCTGCATCCCGAAGCGGTGCTGTTCCTGATGCGCGTAGCTCACGGCCGGCACCGCGCCCGACACGTTGGGCAGGATGCCGAACGTGGCGATGCCGGTCGGGCGGGTGCCCGCTTGCGGCAGGGTGCCGCCAGCGTGGGCCAGCGTCCCCGTCACGGCGAAGTAGCCGGCGACCGTGGACTTGCACGAGAGCGTGTTGGTCTGCGCGCCGCTCGCGACGTTGAACGTGCCGCTGCCCTTGATGTTGCCGACATGATCCTGGATCGACCACGTGACGGAATCGGACGCCGGCGCGTTGGTGACGAACGCGAGATTGAACGTGCTGCCTGCCGCGAACATGCGCGTGCCATCCGAGCTGGGCGTGTCGGCAGTGATCGCGCCATTGGTGCTGCCGCCCGAGGACGCGGTGGGCGAAGCGCAGGTGATGGCGCCGCTCGAGCTCGACGAAGCGCCCGACGACGAACTCGAGCCCGAACCCGAGGTCGAGCCTGAGCTCGTGCCTGTGCTCGAGCCCGATGTCGAACCGGAGGTCGAACCCGTGCCCGAGCTCGACGTCGAGCCGGAACCCGAGGTCGTGCCGGAGGTCGTGCCCGTGCCGCTGGACGACTGAATCCAGCAGCTCTTGCTCGTGCCGTAGGCCGGGTCGCCGCCGAATGCCGCATTCGTGCAAGCCACTCCGTTGGTGAAGCTCTTGGTCACGTTATTGGCGGTCGTGCTGGCGCCGAAGAGGACATTCTTCGTCCCCGTGAACGAGCAGAAGCCGTTCTCGGACGCGCATTTGGTCCACGAGGTCGACGACGACGTGGATGTGCCGGCGCTCCCGCTGGAACCGGAACTGGAGCTGGAGCCCGAGCTCGTGCTGCTCGACGACGGGCTGCCGTACCAGCAGCTCTTCGCATAGCCATAGGCCGGGTCGGTCGAAGAAACGACGCCGTTCGTGCAGCTCACGCCGTTCGTGAACGGCCCGTTGACGTTGTACGAGGTGCTCGTGCCGAAGACGACGTACGCGGTCCCGGTGAACGAGCAGAACTGGTTCTCTTGTGCACACTGCGTATAAGTGACCCCATTGACGACGAGCGTGCTTTGGGCGTGAGCGCTCGAGGCCCAGAGGCCACCGATGCTCAAAACCAACGCGAATAACGCCCCGGCAAGAAATTCTCTAGTATTAATACGCCAACGTGATTTGGCGGATATGCGAAGATTAAAATATGCGGATAGACACACGACATGACCCTCTTTCGGCGTTGAATCTGAGGAATTAGGCCCGGCGTATGCTAAAGGCAATTTTTTTCAGCTCAAAGAAAAATAAATAGAAATAAATTGTAATTTAAGAGCGTGAAATAGATGATTTGGCACCGAGGGTAAATGCTTAGATCATCGGGATATTTGTGGAAATCCGCTACTTCGAACGCCATTGGATTGATACTCCCCCATCGATGGGGAGCATTGCGCAGCTTTTCTGTTTATTAGGATAGCGTATGACTATTCCAAGAGAATCATTTATGGATTACCCCCAATCAAGAATTCACTTAATCCCCAATTAGCGTCAATTCGCCAATATAGCTGCCGGATCGGCCAGGGAATTTTAATGCCCCGCCGGAGCTTGCGAGAAATGCAAGCTCCGGCGCGCAGAACTTGCACGATTAATTAATAATATTGCGCGCATTTTGAATTCGACCCGAATACACGGCGCTGCTGGGAAGGCCCGTCGCAATTGCAGCCGCTCCGGCCGCCTCCCCGGCTCGGGACCCGACCCGCCATCGGCGCTTCCTTAATTTTTGCTTTCACTCGGAAAGAGATGACGGCTCAGGAAATCGACGAACACCCGCGCCTTCGGCGGCATCATGCGCCCCGAGGGCCAGAGCGCGCGAAAGGGGACGCGGTCGGCCGTGAAGTCTCGCAGCACGGTCACGAGCGAGCCGTCGGCCAGTTGCGCGCGCACCGCGAAGTCCGGCACGCTGGCTAGGCCCAGCCCCTGTTCGGCCAATGCGATGAGCGGCTCTACCGCGCTCGCGATCGCAGTCGTTGGCAGCTCGACCTCGAATGTCGCGCCGCCGCGCACGAACGACCAGCGCCGCAAGCGGCCGGTTCGCGAAAAGCGATGCTGCAGACAGGCATGCGTGGCGAGATCCTCGGGCTCAGCCGGCACGCCACGCTCCGCGAGGTACGCGGGCGAGGCCACGATCACAAGCGAATAGTGGCCGAGCACGCGCGTGGTGAGTTGCGAGTCGACCGCCTCTCCGGTGCGCAAGACCACGTCGAAGCCGTCCTCGATGACGTCCACGATACGGTCGCTGATGTCGATGTCGAGCTGCACCTCGGGATACTGGCGCATGAACGCAGCCAGCACGGGCATCAGCAGCATGCCGACCCGCGGAACGCTTACGCGCAGGCGGCCCGTGGGCGCCGCGCGCGAGACAGCCAGTTCGGATTCCGCCTCGACGATCTCGTTGAGGATGCGCTGGCAGCGCGCCAGAAAGAGCTCGCCTTCGGGCGTGAGCCGCACGCTGCGCGTGCTCCGGTGAAAAAGCCGAAGGCCGAGGCGCGCTTCCAGCCGAGCGACGGCCTTGCCGACCGCCGACGCCGAAATCCCGAGTTGCCGCCCCGCTTCCGCAAAGCTCAGCGTTTCCGCCGCACGCGAGAAGATGGCGATGCCGCTCATGCGGTCCATCGCACCGCCCGGCCGCCCGCTCTCGCCGAGCGTCGATACCGATGCGATCGGACGCGGCGTAACCGAGCTGCCGGGCAGCTTGTAGCGCTGCCTCGCATCGATCTGTTCGAAATCGAATTCCATGTCCGCTTCTTCGCTTTGGTGAAGTTCAATTCGCCGGATAAGGGCCATCCACGCAGCAGTCCGAACCACTGCGCTCCCTCTCCGGATGGCTTGAATTATCGGAACGGCTTTGCAGGCGATCAATGCGCGAGAAGAGACATGTTCGTTCTCCCCAGCCAAACAATGGCGAACGAATCCATCGCCGGCGGGAACGGGCACCGCTACGCGTTGGCGTCGGCGCCGAAAAGCCCCGAGGCTTGCAGGTCACTCAGATCGGGAAGCGTCGAAGAGAATGCCGGCAATTGCATGGCGTGATGCGCGAGCGCCGCCAATTGCGGAAACGCTTCGTTGTTGACCGCGTGCGGCAACACCACCGCGGCGCTCTGGAATGCGATGACCGCCATGACGTCGGCCTGCGAAATTCGAGGGCCGAGAAACCACGGCTGAGCGTGCGCCGCATTCAGCACGCCGAGCCCGATCAGCAGCTGCTCCTCGTAGCCGGCCTGCAGATGCGCCAATCGGTAAGCCTCGGGGCGCAGCATCAGCTCGTCGCAATAGCGGGCCAGCTTGTCGTAGCAGGCCATGGCGTAGCCCGCGAGCTGCAGCGCACGCACGCGCTCCGGGCCGCCGGCGGGCATCAGCCGTTGCTCGGGCGGCACGAGGCTGTCGAGATAGTCGACGATCGCGCTGCTGTCGATGAGGACCTGGCCGTCGTCCAGCTCCAGCGCGGGCACCCGCATCATCGGGCTGAACGCCTTCACGCGTTCCCGCTGCTGGTACGCGTGATACGGCAGATGTTCGAACGGAAGATTCAGGAGCTTCAGCGTAGTGCCTACGCGGCGCGTGTAGCCGGACAACCAAGGACCCACGAGTTTCATCGGAAAGCCTCCAGTGGTGCTCGTCGGACTGCGGGGAAAGCCGAGTTTAAGCCACCTGATGCCGGATTTGTGGACGGGTGCGCCTCGGCCTCGACTGACGAGAGGCGCCGGCCGATTGCGGACATGCGGGTCCGCAGTGACACGACGGCCGAGCCGTTTTTCTTGCGCCAGCCAACCTCTACATTGGCGTCGAGCGCGGCCGGCCGCCGGTGCGTCCCAGCCGTTTCCATCCTGTTCCTTGTCGAATTGCCCATTGTCGAGATCGAAAATGTCCAAGCTCTTTTCGAAAGTTGCGGTCGGTTCATATGAATTGGCGCATCGCGTCGTTCTTGCGCCCCTCACCCGCATGCGCGCCGAAAGCGGCGCGCGCCCCGGCCCGCTCATGGCCGAGTACTACGCGCAGCGCACCTCGCCCGGCGCCCTCCTGATCGGCGAAGCCACCATCGCCGCACCGAACGGCAACGGCTATCTCGGCGCCCCCGGTCTCTACGACGACAGCCAGATCGCAGGCTGGAAGACGGTGACCGGCGCCGTGCACGCCAGGGGCGGCAAGATCTTCCTGCAGCTGTACCACGCGGGCCGCCAGTCGAACGCCCAGCTCCAGCCCGGCGGCGGCCGGCCCGTAGGGCCATCCGAAGTGCCGCACGGCGGGCTCGCGTACACGGAAGCCGGCTGGACGCCCAACACGCCGAATCGCGCACTGGAGACGGCGGAGCTCGCCGGCATCGTCGAAAGCTTTCGCGCCGCGGCCGAACGCGGCATGAAGGCAGGCTTCGACGGCGTGGAGCTCCACGCTGCGAACGGCTACCTGCTCGACCAGTTCCTGCAGGACGGCAGCAACCAGCGCACCGACGAATACGGCGGCCCGATCGCCAATCGCGCCCGCCTCCTGCTGGACGTCACGCGCGCCGTCATCTCGGTGTGGGGCGCGGACAAGGTCGCGGTCCGCCTGGGCCCGAGCGGCTCGTTCGGCGACATGTCCGATAGCGACCCGGAGGCCTTGTTCGCCCATGTGGCCGCGGATCTGGACAAGCTCGGCATCGCCTACCTGCATCTCATCGAGCCGCGCATCGCCGGCAACGAAGAGAATCAGGCGCGCGACCAGAACCCGGTCGCCGCCAGGCGGCTCCGCGCGCACTTCCACGGCCCCATCATCGCAGCGGGCGGTTTCAATGGCGCAAGCGCCGAAGCGATCCTGCAGTCCGGCGACGCCGACCTGGTCGCGTTCGGCCGGCACTTCATCGCGAACCCGGACCTCCCCGAACGTCTGCGCCGCGATCTGCCGCTCAACCCGTATGACCGCGAGACGTTCTTCGGCGGCACCGAGGCGGGCTACACGGACTATCCGTCCTACGATGAGGAGCCCGTCGCGGCATGAGACCGGATGCCGCCGGAAGATGCCCGGCCCGATGACAGGGTGATGCCGTCGCGCACGCGTGTGGCGGCATCCGCCGCCGCGGTTTAGACTGCGCGCTGGGTATGACGGGCAAATTCCGACGAGGTTTTCGGCAATGGATATCGCACTGGCCATGAGAGTATTCGCGCGCGTGGTGGAGACGAAGAGCTTCACGCGCGCGGCCGAGACGCTGGACATGCCGCGCGCGCGCGTGACCGTGATCGTCCAGGGCCTCGAAGCGCACCTGAGAACGCGTCTGCTGCAGCGCACGACGCGCAGCCTCAACCTCACGCCGGACGGCGCCGCGTACTACGAGCGATCCGTGCGCGTCCTGGCCGACATCGACGACATCGAGAGCTCGTTCCTCGGCAAGGAACGCGCGCCGCGCGGCAAGCTGCGCGTGGACATGCCGGGCGCATTCGGGCGCCTCATCGTCATGCCGGCGCTCGGCGGCTTTCACGAGCGCTATCCCGACATCGATTTGATGCTCGGTCTCGGGGACAAGCCCCTGGAGCTCGTGCAGGAGGGCATCGACTGCGTGGTGCGCATCGGCACCTTGCAGGATTCGACGCTCGTGGCGCGGCGCGTCGGCGTCTATCAGGGCGTCACCGTCGCGAGCCCGGCGTATCTGCGCAAGGCAGGCACCCCGCGAACGCTGGACGAGCTCGCCAATCACCGCGCGGTGAACTACTACTGGGGCCGCGCGGGCCGGATCATGCCGCTCATGTTCGAAAAGGACGGCGAAGTCGTCGAGATGAGGATGCAAGGCTCCGTCGCCGTGAACGACGCCGAAGCCTACCTGCTCAGCGCGCTGAACGGCCTCGGCATCGTCCAGGGCTCCCGCTTCATGGCGCTGCCCTACCTCGAATCGGGCGCACTGGTCGAGATTCTTCCGCAATGGAAGCCGCCGACGCTGCCCATTTCCGTCGTCTATCCGCACAACCGCCATCTTTCCGCAACGGTGCGCGCATTCGTCGACTGGATCGCCGATCTCATTCGCCATCACCCGCTGATGTCCAGCACACCCGAAGCCGATGCGCGGTGCCGCCCGACGAGCATCGATGCCCAGGATGCCGACGCCATCGACGTTGCGGGCGACGAAGCGGAACCGATCGCGTAGGCGAGCCACGCCCGCGGGAGCGTAGGAAGCATTGTTCTCGTCGCGAGAACAGTGATGACTCGAACGCGGGATTTATCGGCCAGCCGCCGCAGACCAGAATGCAGCCATGTTCCTTCAAGTGAGAACGCGGCGCGTTGCCTGGCATGTCTACTGTTTCGCATCCGAATCTGCTGGTCGAAGACGCTCGCATCAACGGCTATAGCCAACCCATCGTCGTGCGCAGCTTCAGGCCGCGGGCACGGGAGCGCCGGCTCTCGATCATCCTGTACTTCCACGGCGGCCTGTTCACCGCCGGCACGCTCGACGAGACGAATCCTGCATGCGAGGCGCTAGCGCTGAACGTTGGCGCCTGGGTGGTCTCTGTCGGCTACTCGCTCGCGCCTGCGTTCCCGTTTCCGAACGCCGTGGAAGACGCACATCGCGCGCTGCTGTGGGCGCACTCGGAAGCCAGCGGCCTTCGCGCCGACAAGCGGCAGATGGCCGTTGCGGGCCACGACGCCGGCGGCAACATCGCGACCTGCCTCGCCGCCGTCGCCCGCGATCGCGGCGAGACCGGCATCCGCGCCCAGGTTCTGCTCGCTCCGCTGCTCGACCCCAGCATGACGCGCGTCGGCCGTGATCCGGCTCAAAGAGGGCCCAGGCTCGACGCCCTGGCGGCCAGCTACTGCGCGTACCTGCCCACGTTCACGCAGCGCGTTCATCCCTACGCCGCGCCGCTCGAGTCGCGCCGTCTCGCGCACTTGCCGGCGGCCTTCATTGCCAGCGTGGAGAACGACCCGCTGCATGGCGAAGCCGAACACTACGCCGCATCGCTGATCACCGCGGGCGTGCCCACGGAATGCGCGCGCTACGCCAACACGACGCGCACCGGCATCGCGACGCACATGCCCGCCCTCTTGGCCGCAAGCGGATTTCTCCAGCGTCATCTGGCGGACGGATAACGGCCGCGCCCCCGTCGCATCAAACCTGAAGTCCACTCAACCCAGTAAGGAACCCTTATCATGAAGATCACCGGAAATACCGTGTTCATCACCGGCGGCACGTCTGGCATCGGCCGCGCGCTGGCGGAAGCCCTCGACAAGCGCGGCAACAAAGTCATCGTCGCGGGACGGCGCAAGGCGCTGCTCGACGAGATCACGAAGCAGAATCCCAACATCGATACCGTCGAGCTCGACATCGGCAACGCCGCGCAGATTCGCGAGGTCGCCGCGCAATTGATCGAACGCTATCCGGCGTTGAACGTCGTGATCAACAACGCCGGCATCATGCCGTTCGACGATGCCGGCGGCGCGCTCGACGACGCTCAGGCCGTCCATCTCGTCAACACGAACCTGCTCGGCCCCGTGCGCGTGAGCGCTGCCTTCGTCGAGCATCTGAAGCGCCAGCCCGAGTCGACCATCATCAACAACAGCTCGGTGCTCGCCTACGTGCCGCTCGCGGCAACCGCACTGTACTCGGCCACCAAGGCCGCGATCCACTCGTACACGCTGTCGCAACGCTTCGTGCTGCGCAATACGAGCGTGCGCGTACTAGAAATCGCGCCGCCCTGGGTCGACACGGACCTCATCCACAAGAGCGGCGACGCGCGCGCCATGCCGCTCGATGCGTTCATCGCCGAAACGATGAAGCTGCTGGAAACCGCCACGACCGAGGTCGTCGTCGACGCGGCCAAGCCGCTGCGCGACAACGCGGGGCCCAACGAGCATGCGTTCGTCGAACAGTTCAACCAGTTCATCGTCGACAACCCGATTCCCGTCGAATGAGAGCCGCACGCGCGCCGCGCGTCGGCGGCGCGCGACAGCACACGCACGAAGCCGGCGCAAACAACATCATGCCCCCTTTCATCGATAGCGAGATCGACATGAGCAAAACCACCCCTGAACAGAACAAGGCCCTCGTTCTCGAGGCTTTCGACACGCTGTTCAATCAGCGCGACTATGCCGCCGCCGAGCGCTTCTGGTCCGACAACTACATCCAGCACAGCGCGCACATCGCGCCGGGACGCGACGGCCTGTTCAACCTGATCCGCACCTTGCCCGCCGCGCTGCGCTACGAGAACCAGCTGATCGTCGCGGAAGGCGACTACGTGATCGCCCATGGCCGTTTCTCCGGACACGGACGGCCGCGGGCATGGATCGCCGCCGATGTCGTGCGCATCGAGAACGGCAAGCTGGCCGAACACTGGGACGTGCTGCAGGACGAGGCAACGCAAGCGGAATCGGCCAGCGGCCTGCCGATGTTCGGCGGCACGTTCGCCAACGAGCAGTAACGCTCGCGCCATACCGCCCCATACAAGGAGGACGCAATGAGCACATTGCTCGAAGAAGTTGTACAGGCGCATGGCGGGATCGACAACTGGACGAAGTTCGACACCGCAACGGCCGCGCTCGACATCGGCGGCGCCGTATGGCACCTCAAAGGCCAGCCCGATATGTTCCAGGGCATCGAGCTGACTGCAAGCCTGCGGCGCCAGCATGTCGAGATCACGTCGCCGACGGCCGGCTGGCAAGGCACGTTCACGCCGGACGCCGTGCGCTACGGCTCGCTGAACAACCAGGCCGCCGTGGAACGGCGCGCACCGAGAGAGTCGTATCAAGGCCACACCCAGCAGACCGAATGGGATCGCCTGCACGCGCTGTACTTCACCGGCTACGCACTCTGGACCTATCTGACCATACCGTTTCTCTACACCTACCCCGGTTTCCGCACGGAAGAGCTGCCCGAATGGCACGAGAACGGCGAAGTCTGGCGGCGTCTGAAGGTCACGTTCCCGGATTCGATCGCCAGTCACAGTCGCGAGCAGATTTCCTACTTCGGTGAAGACGGACTGCTGCGCCGCCACGACTACACGGTGGACGTGATGGGCGGAGCGCAAGGCGCCAACTACGCATCGGACTACCGCAACGTGCGCGGCGTCATGGTGCCGATGTCGCGGCGGGTCTTTGCTTACGACGAAGCGAGGCGAAAGGTCGACGAGCCGTTGCTGGTGTCGATCGACTTTCGCGAGATCGATTTCCAAACCGAATGAGCCTGCGCCGGACTTACTTGGGAAATCCATGAACATCAAAAGCAACCAGCCCTTGCTCGAGCCGATTCAACTGGGGAACCTCGACTTGCCGAACCGCATCGTCATGGCGCCGCTCACGCGCATGCGCTCGGCGAACCCCGAGCTTGCCCCGACCGGCGTGCACGCCGACTACTATGCGCAGCGCGCCTCGGCGGGGCTGATCATCAGCGAAGGCGTTTTCGTGAGCCCCGAGGCAGTCGGCTGGGCGGACGTGCCCGGATTGTGGAGCGAGGCCCAGGTGCGCGGCTGGAGCGCGGTGACGGAAGCCGTGCACCGCGCGGGCGGCCGGATCGTCGCGCAACTCTGGCATACCGGTTCGCTGGGGCACCCGGATTTTCATGCCGGCAAGGAGCCGCCGTCCGCTTCGGCGGTCAACCCCGAGCAGCAGAGCATCACCGCTGCCGGCCGCAAGGACACCGTGGTCCCGCGTCCGATGGCGAAGGATGAAATCCGCCGCACGGTCGCCGATTTTGGCCGCGCAGCGCGCAACGCGATCGCGGCCGGCTTCGACGGCGTCCAGATCCAGGGCGGCTATCACTACCTGTTCAACCAGTTCCTCAACGTGCGCACCAATCTGCGCACGGACGAATACGGCGGCTCGATTGAGAACCGCGCACGCTTTCTGTTCGAGGTCCTGGAAACGGTGGCCGAGGCGGCCGGGGCGCATCGAACGGGGATCAAGACGGGGCCCGCGACGTCCGAAACGGGGGCGTTCGTTTCCACGGATGAAACCCTTGCCACATCCGAATACGTCATCGGCCGGCTCAACGATTTCGATCTCTCTCATCTGCTGCTGATGGGCGCGATGGCGGACCTGTCCGCGACGCCTCTCGCCGCACTGGCCGGCGACGGCATGTTCCGCCATTTCCGCGATCTCTACCGCGGCAACATCATTGCCAACGTCGATATGGATCGCACGCGCGGCAATCGGCTGATCGAAGCCGGGCTAGTCGACATGGTCGCCTTCGGGCGCACGTTCATCGCCAATCCCGACCTGCCCGAGCGCTTCGCCATCGACGCACCGCTTGCCGAAGTCGATTGGCCGAAGGTGTATGGCCCGACGGCCGCGGGCTACACCGACTATCCCGCGTTTCAGGCCCTGCCGGCATGACGTATGAACGAGATTCGCTTCAATCTTGAAGAAGGTGACACATGCCTAGCCCATCCCTTGTCCGTATCGCCATCCTCGACGACTACCAGAACGTCGCGCTAGACCTGGCGGACTGGTCGCCGTTGAAAAATCGCGCGGAAATCACGATTTTCAACGATCACGTTGCGCACCCCGAGCAGGTCATCGAACGCCTGAAGCCGTTCGACGTGCTGTGCGTGATGCGCGAACGCACGCCGCTCACGCGCACGATCATCGAGGGCCTGCCCAATCTCAAGCTGATCGCCTCGACAGGCACAGGCAACGCGTCGATCGACGCGGACGCGGCGGCCGAGCGCAACGTGAAAATCGTGCACACAGGATACTCGTCAACGCCGACCATCGAATTCGCGTGGGCGATGATTCTGGCCATGGCCCGCAATATCGCCGTCGAAAATCGATCCCTGCGTGAAGGCGGCTGGCAGCGCACGCTCGGGACGCAACTGGCGGGCAAAACCCTGGGGCTTCTCGGGCTCGGCCATATCGGTTCGGCGGTCGGCGTGATCGGCCGCGCGTTCAGGATGAATGTGATTGCCTGGAGCCAGAACCTGACGGCCGAGCGCGCCGAATCGAAAGGCGTGCAACTCGTCGACAAAGACACGCTGTTCTCGGCTTCCGACTTTCTGTCGATCCACGTCCGCCTGAGCGAACGGACACAAGGCTTGGTCGGCGCCGCGGAGCTGGCCAGGATGAAGCCCACGAGCCGCATCGTCAATACGTCGCGCGGCCCGATCGTCGATGCGACTGCGCTCCTCGCCGCTCTGAAGAGCGGGCAGATCGCGGGCGCCGCCGTCGACGTCTACGATACCGAGCCACTCGACCTGACGCACCCGCTGCGTTCGCTCGACAACGTGCTCGCCACGCCGCATATCGGCTATGTGACGCGCGAGATGTACGAGACGTTCTACGGCGATACCGTGCGCAACATCGTCGAATGGCTCGATGAGACGCAACGGCCCGCCCATGCATGAGGTGCGGCGAAGCCTGCGCGAAGCGGCCAGGAGCGCGCATTGAAGCTCGATCCCGTTTCGCTCAGGCTTTTCGTGCGCGTCGTGGAAGAAGGCACGATCGCGGGCGCGGCCGAGCTCGAACATATCGCCGCGCCCGCCGTCAGCAAGCGCCTCAAGGAACTCGAAGAACTCTTCGGCACGCCGCTCGTCACGCGGACCAACAAGGGGATTGCGCCGACGGCGGCCGGCGTCAATCTGTCGATACTCGCGCGCGACGTGCTGGACGACATGCGCAATATCGTCCTGCAGATGAAAGCGTATTCGGACGGTTTGCGAGGATCCGTGCGAGTGCTCGTCAACATCTCGGCAATCTCGACCTTCATGCCGCCCATCGTCAAATCCTTCAGCGAGCGCTATCCGGACGTCAACATCTCGCTGCTCGAACGCGACAGCCTCGCGATTACCGAAAGCGTTGCGGAAAACGTCGCGGAGATCGGCGTCTTCACTCGGCTGCCCCATAGCGCCGACATCGAGGTCCATCCGTTTCGCACCGACGAGTTGAAAGTTCTCGTCCCGTTCGCTCATCCGTTGGCGGATCGCCGGCACGTCACGTTCGCGGAAACGCTCGACCATGAACACGTCGTGTTGCGCGCGGGCACGCATCTGCGCTTCCAGATGCAAACGGAGGCGAGCCAGGCGGGAAAGACGCTGCGGGCCAAGGTCGAAGTGTCGTCGTACGACGCGCTGTGCAGGATGGTGCAGGCCGGCATGGGCGTCGGCATCTTGCCCGCGGGCAACGCGGAGCTGTACCGCTTGCCAGGCACGCGCACGCTCAAGCTCGACGAGGCATGGGCGACGCGCGAACTCGTCGTGTGCGTGCGCCGCGCGGATGCGCTTTCGCCCGTTGCGCGCCTCTTCTTCGAGCACCTTCTCGACAGTCACTGACACGTTCGGCGTCTGCCCGCCTGCCATAACGGTTCGCGATGGCGGGATAGCCATTCGCTGCTGTACGGCGCAAGGCCATCTTCCTAGCATGAAGACACTCGGCGCACATGCGTAGCGCCACCCGATGATTCACCAAGGGACGACAAATGAACAGCACTGGAGCAGTGGAGACAGCACGGGCGGCCCACGCCGCCTCTTCCGATCAAATGCCGCACCGGCAGCGCTACGTGACGCTCGGCGGTTCATGGGGCGCGTGGCTCTTCGACGCACTCGACGCGACCGTGTTCGGGTTCGTCATTCTCGCCGTCTCGCATACGTTTTCGGCCTCGCTTGCCGACGTCGTGTCGACGGTCGCGTGGTTCCTCCTCGCGACGGGCATCGGCGGCTTCTTCCTCGGCAACCTCTCCGACAAGATCGGCCGCAAGCGCACGTTGCTGCTTTCGGTCCTCACGTACGGCACGGGCACGCTGCTGTGCGGATTTGCACACAGCATCGCGGAACTCAATGTCTATCGCTTCGCGGTAGGGATCGGCGTGGGCGGATTGTGGTCGGCCGCCGTGGCGCTCGTCAGCGAAATCTGGCCGCCGTCCGGACGCGCGAAGGCGATCGCCGTGATGCAGACGGGCTGGTCCGCCGGCAGCCTGCTGGCCGCGATCTTCGCCTGGACGCTGCTCGATGCGTCGAACCCCGGCTCGTGGCGCCGGCTCTTCATGCTCTCGGCCGTGCCGGCGTACTGCACGGCGATCTTCATCCTCGTCTTCGTGAAGGAATCGCCCGTGTGGCTCGCGAACCGCGAGTTCCTGAAGCGCAATGGCAGCAAAGGCAACCTGCTGCAGATCTTCCAGCCGCAATACCGTCGCACGACGCTGCTCGCCCTGTCGATCTCGATTCTCGGCATGTACGGCTACTGGATCATCACGACGTTCACGCCCACCTACCTGCAAAGCATCCTGCACGTACGCATCGACCAGGCTCCTGTGTTTCTCGTCTGGACGGGCATCGGCGCGACGCTCGGCTATCTCGCGTTCGGCTCGCTGGCCGAGCGCTTCGGCCGGCGCGCGGCGTTCGCGGGATTCTTCATCGGCATCGCGATGGCGGTCCCCCTGTTCGCCTATGGCGCGACGATGATTCCGCTGACTCACGGCAAGCTCGAATTCAACGCGAGGAACATCGTCGCGATCGGCATGCTGTCGGCGCTGCTCGGATTTTTCACCGGTTATTTCAGCGGCTTCGGGGCGTGGTACGCGGAACTCTTCCCCACCAGCATCCGTTCGACGGCCGCTGGCTTCTGCTTCAACTTCGGGCGCGTCGGCGCGATTGCCGGCATCAAGCTCGTGCCTGCGCTGATTCCGCTCATCGGATTCACGATGACCTATTGCATCGCATCCATTGCGTACGTCACCGCCGCGATTCTCGTGTTCACGCTTCGGGAAACGCAGGGCGTTCAACTCACCAGCGGAAACTGATTTCCAACTCATTTTCAACTCTTACGAGCCAGACCATGAAGACCTACCGAATCGGCCAGATCGTGCCCAGTTCCAATACGACGATGGAAACCGAAATTCCGGCCATGCTGACCGCGCGCCACGATCTGTTCCCGGACGAGCGCTTCACGTTCCACTCCGCGCGCATGCGCATGATGCACGTCACGCCCGAGGAACTGAAGAAGATGGACGTGGATAGCGACCGCTGCGCGCTCGAACTCAGCGACGCGCGCTGCGACGTGCTCGCCTATGCGTGCCTCGTCGCGATCATGTGCCAGGGTCCCGGCTATCACCGCGTGTCGGAATCGCGCCTGAGAAAGACCGTCGAAAGCAACGGCGCGCCCACGCCGATCGTCAGCTCGGCCGGCGCATTGGTCGAAGGCGTGAAGACGATGGGGTTCAAGCGCGTCGCGATCATCACGCCGTACATGAAGCCGCTCACGCAGCAGGTCATCGACTATATCCAGAGCGAGGACATCGAAGTGACGGACTCGATCAGCCTGGAAGTGTCGGACAACCTCGCTGTCGGCCGGCTCGATCCGATGAACCTGATCGGTCACGCGGACCGGCTCGATATCGGCAAGGCTGACGCCGTCGTGCTCTCGGCATGCGTGCAGATGCCCTCGCTGCCCGCGATCCAGGCCGTCGAAGACCGCCTCGGCAAGCCGGTTCTGTCCGCCGCGACCTCGACTGTCTATCGCATGCTCAAAACGCTGGGACTGAAGGCGCAAGTGCCGAACGCGGGGTATCTGCTGTCGGGCCGTTACTGATCACCGTTGTTGACTGGCGGCCTTGACCCCATGCGGGCCAAGGCCGTCATTGCCGATTAAAGCTCTTCATGCCTCAGCAAAACAAATCCTTCGGCCTTTTTGGCAATGATCTTTTGCAAATCCACCGAACGCGACGTGTCATTTACATAGAGCAAGATCGGATGCTCGGGATAGTCCATCTCCGCAGGCTCGTCATCGAATGGGTCCACATTCTGCTTCAAAACAAAATGCTCACCCTCGTCATCGCCAAATATGAAATAGCGATCCCCATGATAAGAGCCGCTATGAGCCACGAACCGAATACCGAGTGCGGTCTCCAGAATACTTTTGGCCTTGTCGATATCGGCCGATGAGAAGCCGTAAAGATCATAGATTGTCATACGATCAGTCCTTTAAATTAGGCAGCGTGACACTTGGCGCTCTCTTTTTAGCATTAGGCAGCGTGACACTTGGCGCTCTCTCTTTAGCATTAGCTGGCGAGTTGTAGATCATAAAATGGACATCCCTCTTAGACTGTTCTGTTAGCTGCGTGACCAAGTCCTTCAGGCCCAACCGGTGCAAGTCTCTTGCCATAAGCGGCCCGGTACGCGTTTTCCCTGAACGTAATTTTATGCCCAACGCCTCAGCCCGCTTTAGCAACGATGGGCTCGCAAGCCCAATATCGAAATCGCTATCGCGACCGACGTCAAAGGACTGGCCTGTTTTGAAGTTCTTGCCGGTTACGGCACTGCCTTGAAGTATCGGCTCGACATCGCGATAGCCAGCACTCTCAAGGCCAGTGCGCACGGCATTCCCGAAATTGGAGAAGGCTTCCGAATTTGCAAAGCCACTCGGAACTCCACCCGCCCTCGACACGTCCGGCTGCTGTTCATCGAGCTGTGCGCGGAGCGACTGAGCCGTCAGCGGTGTCTTTTCAGGCGCTACCGCGACGTCCATGCCAACCTTGGCCGCCTTGCTTGACGAGGCTTGAACGTTCGTCTCGTCAACGGCTTCTTGCGTGCGCTTGCCTACCGAGCCAACCTGCACCTGATCGACCACCGTATTGCCCGCTGTTTTTTTAGCGGTGGCGGGGAGCATCGATGATCTGATCGTTTGCAAAGCGCCCAAGGTAATGCGAGGGCGGGTTCTCGCCCGGGGTGCGGTGTTGGGCGTGGACGTGTCCTTCGTCTCTAGCGAGTCGGACGTGGATATCTTAGGGCGAGCAGAAACACCGCCCTCCCTCAACGCCTGAAGGAGGGGATCGACGGAAGGAGATGATTCCGGCGTTGCAGACCGATGCGTCGGCGCCCGCGTGTCATGGTTCGTACCGGCTTCATGCTCGGCCCAATTCGATCCGGTGACTTTGCTTATGCCCGGCAGCATACGCGCTCCTATCGCTTGTGAAGAGCGTCGGCAAAACGACGCCCGGTGCCGCTCATGATGCGGCGGTAACTTCGCGGCGGGCGGCTGGGCGCGAAGCGCGATTCGGAAAAGCGAAGCAACCGGGCGCATCTCCAATCCGCTCGAGGTTCTCTGACCCTTTCTGCCGAAAGGCTTTCGAAAACTTTCCATGGCCCCGCATGGCCGCATTTGACGTGCGGTTGGCACGATTGACCCGTGCCCGGCAACACCTCCCCAGCGTCTGGCGATCTGGACTGACCACACGCTTTCAAGGAGAGTCGCCATGGAAAACCTCACGAAGCAAACCGGCGCCGCCGAACTGGAGGACGCGACGCTCGCGTTCGCAAACGAAGTGTTCGATCTGGCTCGCGGCGGTGACGCCGAAACGCTCGCTCGCCTGCTCGAAAAAGGGTTGCCTCACAACCTGTGCAACAACATCGGACAGACGCCGCGTCCCGAACAGATGGCCTACCGCGATGCCAGTTCCGATGGTTCAGCCGGCGCGAAACGCCTCGGCAGCGAGGCCATGTCGGGCTTCGGCAACGGCCTGCTGAACAGGAACCCCTGCGCCACCTGGCAACCGTTCTGCCGCAGAAAGACCGCCTGCTCCGCGGTCTCGACGCCTTCCGCGACGACCTCCTGCCCCAGGCACCGCGCAATCGACAGAATGGCCTTGACGAGCTCCGCATGGCGCCGATCGGTCGCCGCCTTCTGGACGAACGATTTATCGATCTTCAAGGTGTCGATCGGAAAGCGCGCCAGATAGCTGAGCGACGAGTAGCCCGTGCCGAAATCGTCGATCGCAATCGACAGTCCCATCGCCCGGAACGCCGACAGCGTGGTCAAAATCGCGCCGTCCTCCTCCAGCAGCAGGCTTTCCGTGATTTCGAGCTCCAGCCATTCGGGGCGGCAGCCGGTTTCGTCGAGGATCGCGCCCACCACCGAGACCAGGTCGTGGGACTCGAACTGCCGTGCCGACAGGTTGACCGATACCTTGTGGAGAGCCTCGCCCCCGGCGTTCCATTCGGCTGCCGCGCGGCAGGCCTCGCGCAATACCCAATTGCCCATATCCACGATCAGGCCCGTTTCCTCGGCAACCGGGATGAAATCGTTCGGCGGAACCAGTCCGACGCCGGCACGGCGCCACCTGAGCAAGGCTTCCGAGCCCACCACCTCGTGGTGCGGGAACGAGACCTTGGGCTGGTAGTGCAATTCGAGTTCCCCACGCTCGACGGCGCGCCGCAGCTCCGACTCCAGCGCGAGGCGCTTCGCGGCATCCTCAGTCAGTTCCTTCGAGTAGTAGCGGAAGCCGCGGCGGCCGGAACGCTTGGCGAGATACATCGCCGAATCTGCGTATTTCAACAGGTCGTCCGGTTCGATGCTGTCGACCGGATACAGCGAAATGCCGATGCTGCACGTGACGAACACCTCCCTCCCGTTCAACGCGAAGCGCTCGTCGAACCGGGCGATGATGCGCCTCGCAATGTCGTCGAGAATCCGACGGTCCTGTACGTTCGGGAGCAGCACGGCGAATTCGTCGCCGCCAAGACGGGCCACGGTATCGCCCGGCCGGATGCAGACCGTGAGCCGCTCGGCCGCCTCGCTCAGCAGTTCGTCGCCGGCCGCGTGTCCCATGGTGTCGTTGACGCCCTTGAACCGGTCCATGTCGATCATCATCACGCCAAGCAATGCGTCGGGATCCGCCGGCCCGGCGACCGTCTGCTTCAGGCGTTCGTTGAACAAGACCCGGTTGGGCAAGGACGTCAGCGGATCGTGATAGATCATCTGGCGCAGTTGCCGCTCCATCTTCTTCATCGCGGCGAACAACTGGCCGATTTCATCGCGCGAGTCGACGGTGAGCCGATTCTCCAGCTTGCCCGATGCGATATTGTTCGCCATGCCCACCGCCCGCTTCAGCGGGCCGAGGATCGAGCGCAGTATCGCCACCGATACCGCCGCGGCGATCAGCAGGTTGACGACGACCAGCACCACGGAAATCGCGCTGATGCGGCTTGCGGTCGACGTGCTTTCGTCCGAAGCGGCCTTGGCCTGCTGGAGGCGCAGCGCCACGTCCTCGCGCAACACCCAGGTCAACGCCGCGGCAACCTCGGCCCCGCCGTTGAGCGCGGCCGCGGCCGCGTCGAAATTGCTCGCGGTGAACGCCGCAACGGCCTGGTCCGCATAGCGCCGGTTCTGTGCAATGAGCGCGTCGAGCCGGCCGGCGAGTTCCCGTTCGCGGCCGTCGTGCACATCGGCCGGGTAATACGAGGCCCATTCCCGGTCGGCCATGTCGAGATCGGCGCGAATGCCCGGGGCAAACCTCTCGACGTCCGCGGCAAGCCGCGTGGCCTGCAGGCGCCTGAGCGTAGCGCGGCTGTTGAGCAGGGCGATCGTGACGTTCGACAGCTTGGCGAGCTGCACCGTGTTCTCGGAATACATTCCATGCACGTCGGTGCTCATCCGCGAGACGCTGAACGTGCCGAACAGTCCGATCGTGATCGTGGTCACGGCGCCTATGCCAAGCGCGAAAATGATCCTGCTCTTGATCGTCGATAGCAGTCTGTATCTCGTCACGGTCTTCCTGACAGATCGTTGGAGGTTCGATGCGAAGGGCAGACCGGGAGAATGCGCATCATGCTGTGCGGGGCTGTCACCACATCTACGTTAACGGACCGGTTCCGGGCCAACTAAAGCGCGGTTCGAGTAGGCGTTCGCTTCATTTCGAGTCAGGAAATCCTTTGCGCCGCCGCATCCGTACAGGAAATCATCAAGCAATCTGTACCGGTTCTGTACCGGTCTCGCTCGATAAACTACCCCGACAGTTCAATCGACCGGACCTTCCGCCATGCCTCTCACTCTCCTGAGCGCCCTGCCCGCCGGCATCCTGTTCGCGCTCGTCACCACGATCACGCCCGGCCCGAACAACACGATGCTGCTCGCCTCGGGCGTCAACTTCGGCTATCGCCGCACGTTGCCGCACATGTGCGGGATCAGCACGGGCGTGGCTGTCCTGATGCTCGCGGTGGGCTTCGGCCTCGGCGAGGCGTTCCGCCTGTTCCCCGTGCTGTACACGGTGCTCGAGGCGGCAAGCGTCGCCTACCTGCTCTATCTCGCCTGGAAAATCGGCACCTCGGACCAAGTGCAGTTGCGCCGTGGCGAGCCGCGTCCGATGACGTTCTTCCAGGCCGTCGCGTTCCAGTGGATCAACCCGAAGGCCTGGATGATGGTGCTCACCGCCGCGACCACGGTGCGCCTCTCCGACAACTTTGGCTTCAACGCCGTGCTGATGAGCACCGTGTTCGTCGTGATCGGCTTTCCCTGCATCAGCCTGTGGGCGGCCGGCGGCCAGGCGCTGCGAGGCTTCCTGTCGAACCGGCAGCGGCTGCGCATCTTCAACGTGACGATGGCGCTCTTGCTCGTGCTCTCGCTGTACCCGGCTGTCCAGCATTTCCTCGCGTGACGGCAGCGCGGCGCGTCAGACGATGCGCCGCACGAAGCTCCACAACGCCTCGTCGCGTGAATACGGCACGTTGAACCGGAACCACGCGCTTGGCGCATCGTCGGGCCTGAAGTACGAGCCCGGCGCAAGCCAAATCCCGTCGTCCAACGCCGCCGTCACCACCTCCCCCGCGCGCGCCGCCTCGATCGGCAGCCGCGCCCACAGGAACAGCCCCGCGCGCGGCCGGTGAAACACCTCCAGCCCGAGCGCGTCCATCCGCTCCTCGACGGCGATGTGCGCTTCCTTCAGCCGCTCGTTGACGGACTCGACATGCCGCGCGTAGCGCCCTTCGACGATCACCTTGTCGACGATGCGCTCGATCGTCTCCGACGACGTCAGCCCCACCGCCATCTTCGTGCGCGCCAGCTCGCGCAGCACGTCGCGCTCGGCGACGACATAGCCGCAGCGCAGGCCGGGCGTGATCGTCTTCGAAAAGCCGCCCACGTAGAGCGCGCGCCGCAGGCCCTCCATCGCGGCCAGCATCGGCGCGCCCGGGTTGCCGAGCTCGCGGCTCACGTCGTCCTCGATCACCCACAGGCCGTGCCGCTCCGCGATCTGCAGCAGACGGAACGCCGACGCCATGCTGAAGGTCGCGCCGGTCGGGTTCTGCAGCGTCGGGTTGACAAAGATCGCCTTCGGCCGGTGCTCGGCGACAAGCGCCTCGAGCGCGTCGGCGTCGACGCCGCTCGCGGTGCGCGGCACGCCGTGCACGGCCAGCCCCGCGAGCTTGAGGATCTGCAGCAGGTTGCAATAGCCCGGGTCTTCGACGATCACCGCATCGCCCGCGCGCAACAGCGTGCGCACGATCAGATCGAGCGCCTGGGTCGCGCCCTGCGTGAGCAGCACGTTCGAGACCTCGACCGGCAAGCCATGACGGTCCAGTTGCTCCGCCACGCGCTCGCGCAGCGGCGCGAAGCCGAACGGATGCCCGTAGTCGGCGAGCCGCGCGGCCGGCACGCGCGCGAGCGCTCGCAGCGCGTGGTGCAGACCGCCCTCGTTGATCCACTCGTTCGGCAGCGTCCCGCAGCCGGCCTTGATCGGCATCGAGTGGTCGGCGAACACGTCGGATACGAGCCACGTCGCGGTCAGGCTCGGCGGCTGCCAGTCGAGCGCTGCCGCGCGCGCAGCCGGCCCGCGCGGCGCGACCCGGTAGCCCGAGCCGCGCCGCGCCACCACGAGCCCCATCGAAACAAGACGGTTGTACGCCTCGGTCACCGTGAAGGTGCTGAGCGCGTGCGTCTGCGCGAGTTGCCGCACCGACGGCAGCAGCGCCCCCGCGCGCAGCGATTGCCCTTCGATCGCCTGCGCGAAGCCCCGTACCAGCTGCTCGACGAGCGTCGGCGCCCGGCTGCGGTCGCGCTCGAGATTCAATTCGATCATGGTTGAAAGTTGGCCATCTGCCAATACGGTTGGCGGTAATTTACCAATACAGTTAGCAGATCAGTCGACCAACTGTTTATGCCGCCATTAAACAGCGGGCGCTAGAGTTCCGCTACCACTTTGACTGAGAACCGGAGAACCCTCATGACCTCTCGCCCCGTGATCGACGACCTGTCGAACTTCTGGATGCCGTTTACCGCGAACCGCCAGTTCAAGGCCGCGCCGCGGCTTCTGGAATCGGCGAAGGGCATGTACTACCGCTCGACCGACGGCCGCGAAATCCTCGACGCCTGCGCGGGCCTCTGGTGCGTGAACGCCGGTCACTGCCGCGACGAGATCGTCGCCGCCGTGCAGCAGCAGCTCGCCACACTCGACTTCGCGCCGACCTTCCAGATGGGCCACCCGCTCGCGTTCGAGGCGGCGTCGAAAGTCGCCGAAATCATGCCGGAAGGGCTCGACCGGATCTTCTTCACGAACTCGGGCTCCGAATCGGTCGACACCGCGCTCAAGATCGCGCTCGCCTATCACCGCGCGCGCGGCGAAGCGCAGCGCACGCGGCTGATCGGACGCGAGCGCGGCTATCACGGCGTGGGCTTCGGCGGCATCTCGGTCGGCGGCATCTCGCCGAACCGCAAGACGTTCTCGGGTTCGCTGCTCGGCAACGTCGATCATCTGCCGCACACGCACGACCTCGAGCACAACGCCTACTCGAAGGGACAGCCCGCCTGGGGCGCCCATCTCGCCGACGAGCTCGAGCGCATCGTCACGCTGCACGACGCCTCGACGATCGCCGCCGTCATCGTCGAGCCGGTGGCGGGCTCGACCGGCGTGCTGATTCCGCCGCAAGGCTATCTGCAGAAGCTGCGCGAGATCTGCACGAAGCACGGCATCCTGCTGATCTTCGACGAGGTCATCACGGGCTTTGGCCGCCTCGGCAAGGCGACGGCGAGCGAGTATTTCGGCGTCACGCCCGACCTGATCACGATGGCCAAGGCGATCAACAACGCGGCGATTCCAATGGGCGCGGTGGCGGCCCACCGCAACGTGCACGACACGGTCGTGAATAGCGGCGCGCCCGGCGCGATCGAGCTGTTCCATGGCTACACGTACTCGGCGCACCCGGCGGCGACCGCGGCGGCCATCGCGACGCTCGACCTGTATCGCAAGGAAGCGCTCTTCGAGCGGGCGCACGGCCTGGCTCCTGCATTCGAGGCCGCTGCGCACGCGCTGCGCGGCGCGCCGCACGTGAAGGACGTGCGCAATCTGGGCCTGGTGGCGGGCATCGAGCTGGAATCGCGCGACGGCGCGCCTGGCGCGCGCGCGTACGAGGCGTTCGTCAAGTGCTTCGAAGCGGGCGTGCTCGTGCGCTACACCGGCGACATCCTGGCGTTCTCGCCGCCGCTGATCGTCGATGAAGAGCAGATCGGGCGCATCTTCGGCACGGTGAAGGACGTGCTCGCGAGCGTGAAGTAAAGCCGACGGGGCGCCCGCGTCCGGTTCGGGCGCTCCATCGAAGTCCGTTTCCAGTCCAAACTTTCCTCAACGCGCGCGAACAGCGCACGCGCGGCACGGCGCAGGCCATTTCGCTGACGATCGAGCCGGGCTCGGCACGGCGCGCCCGTCAAATCGCCACTTCCGGCGGCGCGCGCCTGAAGCCGCGCGTCACCCACCCCAGATAAAGAAGCCCTGCAACGAACCAGATCGCGCCCAGCACGAGCGCATCCTTGTCGAGACTGCACAGCAGCCAGATATCGGTGATCGCGCCGACGAACGGAAAGATCACCCCGCCGACGAAGCCGAAGCCGCGCTTGCCTGCGTTGCCGATGAAATACTGCCGCATCACGCAGAGGTTCACCGCCGTGAACGCAAGGAACGCACCGAAGTTGATGAACGAGGTCGACGTCGCCACATCGAGCTTCAATGCCAGGAGCCCCACCACACCGGCAATCGCGATGTTGATGGCCGGCGTCTGGAAGCGCGGATGCACGAAACCGAAGATGCGCTTGGGCAGCACTTCGTCGCGTCCCATCGCATAGAGCAAACGCCCGACGCTCGCCTGCGCCGAGATGCCGGACGCGAACTGCGCCAGAATCAACCCGCCCAGGAACACCGACACGAAGATGTCGCCGCCGACTTTCTTCGCAATCTCGAAGGCCGCCGAATCGGGGTCCTTGAACTCGGCGCCTGGATGCGCGAGCTGCAGCGTATAAGCAGCGATCACGAAGATCGCGCCGCCTATCAGGGCGATCAGCACGATCGCGCGCGGAATCGTCTTTTCGGGAGCGACCGCTTCCTCGGTGAGCGTCGACACCGCGTCGAAGCCGAGATACGAATATGCCGCGATAGCCGCGCCCGCCATCGTCGCCGCGAGCGGCACATGCGGCTTGAAAAACGGCTCCGCCGAGAGGAGCCCGCCCGGGCTGCCGGCCGCTGACGCATAGTGGCAGCACAGCACGACGAAAAGCGCCCCGATCGCGAACTGGACGATCATGAGCGCAATGTTGAAGCGGGCCGCCAACTCGATGCCGAGGATGTTCAGCACGCTCGTCGACACGATGAACGCGACGATCCATATCCAGGCCGGCACGTGCGGAAACGCAGCGCCCAGATACGCCGCGCCGATCAGCCAGATCACCATCGGCAGGAAAAAATAGTCGAGCAGCGTCGCCCAGCCGATCATGAAGCCGAGATGCGGATTGAACGTTTTACGCGTGTACGTATAGGCCGATCCCGCCACCGGAAACATCCGCGCGAGCTTGCCATAGCTGAGCGCGGTGAAGACGATCGCGACGAGCGCGATCAGGTACGCGAGCGCGGCCGTGTCGTGGCTCGCCCCGGCGAGCACGCCATAGGTGCCGTAGACGATCAGCGGCGCCATGTAGGCGAGGCCGAACAACAGCACGGACGGCAAGCCGAGCGTGCGTTTCAGCCGGGTCTCGTGCCCGGCGGCGGGCGGCGCTTGTCGCGCGTTCGATGATGCGGTCATGGGTGTGTCTCCGGATTTCTTTGTGGAATTGAGAGTTCGTGATCCGTCTAGCGGGACGGAATCATCAGCGCACGACCGCCCCGCGCATCACTGTCCGCGGACAGGTTCAAACCGATACGGGCGTCGTGCAAGTAGCTGTAATGTTCGCGGCTGCCGGCGAGCAGCTTGGCGTCGAGGTTCGCGAGCAGCACGCTCTCCTTGGCGGGCGCTTCGCAGACCACGTCGCCGAACGGGCTCACGAGCGCCGATTCGCCCGGGAACGTCAGCCCTTCGTCGCCGCTGCCGATGCGGTTCACGAGCGCCGCGAACATCTGGTTCTCCATCGCGCGCGCCACGATGGCGCGGCGATGCACGGGGCCGAACGGGTCCATGTTGCCGTTCGTCACGATCAGCAGGTCGGCGCCGAGCGACGCCACGGCGCGCGCCGTCTCGGGAAACTCGATGTCGTAGCAGATCAGGATGCCGACGGTCATGCCCTTGAATTCGCACACCGCGAAGCGGTCGCCCGCGTCGAACACGCCGACGTCGGATGCCCACAGGTGCGTCTTGCGATAACGGAGTGCGATGTCGCCGCGCTCGTCGATCAGCACCGTCGTGTTGTAGAAGCGGCCCGCGTCGCGCTCGGCAAGCCCGACGGCCACGGCCACGCGCGCTTCGCGCGCGGCGTTGCGCACCGCGGCGAGCGACGGGCCGTCGAGCGGCTCGGCCAGATCGCGCACGTTGTCGCGCGTCGGAAAACCCGTGAGCGTCGCTTCGGGGAACGCGATGAGATCCGTGCCGTCGCGCCGCTGTGCGATCACGTCGAGCACGCGCGCGAGGTTGACGGGGAGGCCGCCGTCGACGAGCGGAATCTGCGCGAGTTCGATTTGCATCTGTTTCTCTCCAGTGTGGCTGAATCGGCGCGCCTGGTTGGCGAGTTGAATGGCCTGGACGCGCCGCCGGGAACGTGCGGGCTATTATCACCACCTTGTCCGGGTCGCGAAATTACCCACCTGGAGTACCCTCAACGGAGCATGCATGGAACTCGACTGGCAGGACATGGCGTTCCATCACCATATCGGCACCTTGATCGACGCGCTCGACGGCCCCGGATTCTGGACTCGCCTCACTCGCGTGCTCGAGCGCTTCGTCGCGTTCGACAACTGGGTCGCGCTGCTGTTCTCGCGCGATCGCGCGCCGCTCGTCTTCGCGGAATCGCCCATGCCGGACGGCACCGTCGACCAGATGTTCCAGGCCTACCTGGCCGCGCTGTATCAACTCGATCCGTTCTATGTGACGGCTTGCGAGCGGCCTGCGTCGGGGCTCGTCACGCTGGCGTCGGTCGCGCCCGACAACTTCCGGATGACCGACTACTACCAGCGCTACTTCAAGAACAACATCGTCGGCGACGAAGTGCAATTCAACTATGCGATCGACGCGCGCCGCACGCTCGCGTTCTCGCTTGGCGCGACGCGCCGCTACAGCGAGCGCGATTTCGCGTCGCTCGCGCTCATCGCGCCGTGGGTGATTGCGCTGATGAGGCAGCGCCTGCCATACGAAGCGTTGGCGGACTCGCGCGGCGATGCCGCCGGTGCGAAGCCGGACGAAGCGGGTTTTGCGGAGCACTTCGAGCGCGTCGCCCGGCAAAGCGGCCACACGCCGCTGACGGCGCGCGAAGTGGAAGTGGTGAGGCTCAGCCTGAGCGGCTTCTCGACGCGCGCGATTGCGGAAAAGCTCGAAATCTCTTTCGAGACCGTGCGTGCGCACAAGAAGCATGTCTATGCGAAGCTCGGCGTGAGTTCGCAGTCGGAGCTGTTTGCGCTCTTTTACGATCCGGCGCAGAAGGGTGCGTGAGACATCCCCTTACGATTGACATTCAGCATCCCGTCCGCGCGATTCGCATGTGTTCGTAGACGAGTTGGTATTCGCACGCATTGTTCAACGCATTAACTATGTGCGAAATTAGTCAGTCCAGGAGACCGCCCAACAGCTCACCAAGACCAAGAGGCAACGATGTCCCACCAGAAGTCGGCTGAAATCGCAGCGCGGTTCGACCGCCTGCCCCCGTCGCGCACCGTCTGGACGATGGTGATCCTGATCTCGCTCGGCGGCGTATTCGAGTTCTACGACCTGTTCTTCACGGGCTACGTCGCGCCCGGCATGGTCGAATCGGGGCTCTTCAAGCCCCAGTCGCTAGGCATCTTCGGCTCGCTCTCGACGCTCGCGGTGGCCGGCTTCGGCACCTTCGTGTTCTCGACCTTCGCGGGGCTCTGGATCGGCGCGCTGATCTTCGGCTCGGTCGCCGACCGCTTCGGGCGCCGCTTCATCTTCACGTGGTCGCTCGTCTGGTACATGGTCTGCACGATCATCATGGCGTTCCAGACCAGCGGCATGTGGATCAACATCTGGCGCATCGTCGCGGGCATCGGCATCGGCGTCGAGCTCGTCACGATCGATTCCTATATCTCCGAGCTGATTCCGAGCGCCGAGCGCGGCCGCGCTTACGCCGTGAACCAGTTCATCACGTTTTCGATCGTGCCCGTGATCGCGTTCCTCGCGTGGGCGCTGAAGGGCACCCAACCGTTCGGGCTCGAGTATTGGCGCGTGGTGATCCTGATCGGATCGGTGGGGGCGCTCGCCGTGTGGTTCATCCGCCGCCGCGTGCCGGAAAGCCCGCGCTGGCTCGCGCGCCGCGGCAAGATCGACGAGGCGGAGCGCATCATCGCCGATATCGAGAGCCGCGTCGCCAGGGAAAAAGGCATCACGCTGCCGCCGGCGCAGGTCGCCGCCGAGGAAAAAGAAGGACGCGGCTCGTTCGCGGAGATCTTCGGCCCGCTCTACCTGAAGCGCACCATCATCCTGTCGATCTTCAACATGGCGCAGGTGATCGGCTTCTACGGCTTCGCCGCCTGGGTGCCGACGCTCCTGATCCATCGCGGCGTCCATGTGACGGCAAGCCTCGGCTACGCGTTCGTCATCGCCATCGCGAACCCGTTCGGTCCGCTTCTGGGCACGTGGTTCGCCGACAAGTTCGAGCGCAAGACGCAGATCTGCACGGCCCTGTTCGTGATGGGCGTCGTGATCGCGCTGTTCTCGCAGGCGTCCGATCCGACGATCCTCATCATCCTCGGCGTGCTGTTCACGCTCGCGTCGAACATCATGTCGTACGCGTACCACGGCTATCAGGCCGAACTGTATCCGACGCGCGTGCGGGCGCGCGCGGTCGGCTTCGTCTACTCGTGGAGCCGGATCGCAGCCGCGTTCGCCGGCCTCGCGATCGGCGTCCTGCTGCACAACTACGGCGTGCCGGGGGTGGCGGTGTTCATCGGCGCGTCGATGGTGGTGGCGATCTGCATGATCCTGCTCGGGCCGTCCACGCGTGGACGCGCGCTCGAGTCGATCAATCATTGAGGGAGTGCGCCGCGGGGTTTTCCCGGTGACGGTCAGGGTCCGGTGACGCTTGGCTGGGGTTTCGTCTGGCGTTTCGCGCTTTCGCAGGTGCGAAACGCAACCGTTCGGCGTACGCTTGAAACGAGCGCCGCAGCCGCGCGCGTTGCGTGGGGAACCCCGATGAAAACACCCATCAGAACCGGCACCCATATCGAAGGCATTCACTGGGTGGCCGAATACTCGGAGACGACGCACGAGATCCGCGTGCTGCGTGAAGGATTCGAGGTCGGCGTGTACAGCGCGCCACCGACGCTCTTCGGCGACGAAGCCGATGCCGGCTCGAAAAGCTGCGCCGATCATCGCGCCGCAGAAGCCGCGATTCGCGCGTTTCTGATGCGCTTCGTCGCCGACCACGACGCGGAAGAATAAGAGGGGCCGCAGCCCCTCTTTCGCTTGACGCTGACTTACTTGGCCTCGGCCCGACCGCTGGTGTCTTCCTCGCGGAAAATCTTGTCCGCCAGGTGAAACGCCGAATTCGCCGCCGGCACGCCGCAGTAAATTGCCGTCTGCAGCAGCACTTCCTTGATTTCGTCGCGCGTCACGCCGTTGTTCTTCGCCGCGCGCAGATGCAGCGCCAGTTCTTCGCTGCGATTCAGTGCCACCATCATCGCAATCGTCAGCAGGCTGCGCGTATGGCGCGGCAAACCTTCGCGCGTCCAGACCTCGCCCCATGCATAGCGCGAAATGAAATTCTGAAACTCCTCGGTCAACGGCGTACGGTTCGCGAGCGAGCGGTCCACGTGCGCGTCGCCGAGCACCGCGCGGCGCACCTTCATTCCGGCTTCGTAGCGTTCTTCGTCATTCATTGCGGCTCCGTCGTCAGAAAGTCGAGGACGGTCTGCGTAAATTCACCGGCTCGTTCGATATTGGAAATGTGGAAGGCGTCGAGCTCGGCATAGCGCGCGCCGGGGATGCCGCTCGCGAGCGCGCGGCCTTGTTCCGCCGTCGTCGAGACGTCGTGCGTGCCCGTGATCACCAGCGACGGGACCTTGATGCCCGCGAGTTCGCCGCGCAGGTCGGCGGCATCGATGGCCTCGCAGTTCGACGCATAACCTTCGTTATCGGTGTGCACGAACACGTCGCGAATCGCGGCGAACACGAGCGGCTCGCCCTCGATGAACTTCGCGCTGAACCAGCGCGGCAGCACCGCATCGGCGAGCGCGCGCATCCCCTCTTCGCGCGAGCGTTTCGCGCGCGGCACCCAGATTTCCGGAGAGCCGATGCGAGCCGCCGTATTCGACAGCACGACACGGTTCAAGCGCTCGGGATGGCGCGCCGCAAGCGCGATCCCCGTCAGTCCGCCCATCGAGATGCCGCAGAAATTGGCGCGTTCGATCTTGAGCGTATCGAGCAAGCCGAGCACGTCGCCCGTCAATTGCTCGATCGTGTAGGGCCCCTTCGGCGCGCCGGATTGGCCGTGCCCGCGTGTGTCGTAGCGCAGCAGATTGAAGTGCTTCGAGAACGCTTCGACCTGCGCGGCCCACATCGACAGGTCCGCGCCAAGCGAGTTCGACAGCACGAGCCACGGGGCGTCGGCGCGCTGCGCGCCATCGACGCGATAGTGAAGATGGATGCCATTGACATTGGCGTAAGGCATTGCGGCTACTCCTTGTCGGCTGCAGCAGCGTGCAGCGTGAGAACGGCGTCGACATACGCATGCGCCTGCCCGACGTACTGCGCCGGATCGAGCAATTCCCGCAAGCGGGCGACGGAGAGATGAGTGGTGACGGCAGCATCGGCGGCGAGCACGTCGAAGAGCGTCTGCCCCGTTTGCGCGGCCGTCTTCGACGCATGCTCGACGAGCTTGTGCGCGTCGAGCCGGCCGATCTTGTCGCCGAGCGCGAGCATCACGGCCTCGCCGAGAATGAGACCGTGCGTGACGCCGAGATTGAGCGCAAGCATCACGACATCGACGTTCAGTCCCGCGAGGATCTGAGCCGTCTGCGCGAGCGCGCCGCCGGCGAGGCGCGCGAGATCGGGCAACGCGTCCCATTCGGCCTGCCAGCCGCCAAGCGCGCGCTCGTGCTCCTGGACCATGCCGGCGAGCACCGTCGCAACGAGGCCGGGCGCGCGCGCCGCCGCGGTCAGCACGGCCGCGCAGCCCACGGGATTGCGCTTGTGCGGCATCGTCGACGAGCCGCCCTTGCCGGGCGCCGCGGGTTCCGCGAGCTCGCCGATTTCAGTCTGCATCTGCAGCGAGATATCGCGTGCGATCTTGCCAAGCGTACCGATCAGCATGCCGAACAGCGACGCCGTTTCGGCGATCCGGTCGCGCTGCGTGTGCCACGGCACGGCGGGCAGCGCGAGATCCAATTCCTTCGCCAGCGACGCCGCCACCGCAGGCGCCGCATCGCGCAGGCTGGCGAGCGTGCCGGCCGCGCCGCCGAACTGCAGCACCAGCACGCGCGCGCGCACTTCGGCAAGGCGCGCGCGGTGACGCAACAGCGCGTCGAGCCACTGCGCGAACTTGAGCCCGAGCGTCATCGGCAAGGCTTGCTGAAGCCACGTGCGGCCGATCAACGGCGTCGCGCGATGCTGCCTCGCCAGCGCGGCGAGCGCATCGCACGCGACGCGCAGATCGGCGTCGAGCAGCGCGAACGTGTCGCGCAGCTGCAGCACCGTGGCCGTATCGATAATGTCCTGGCTCGTCGCGCCCCAGTGGACGTATTTCGAGGCCTCGCCATCGAGGTCCTTGACGCGCGCCGTCAGCTGCTTGACGAGCGGAATCGCGAGGTTGCCGCCGAGCGCCGCGTCGCGCGTGAGCGCATCGGCGTCGAGCCTGTCCGCATGACAGGCGGTTTCGATCGCGCCGACCACCGCCGACGGAATCACGCCATGCGCCGCCGACGCGCGCGCGAGCGCCGCTTCGACGTCGAGCATCCGCTGCAAGGTGGCGCGCGGCGACCAGACGTCGTTCATCGGCTGCGTTCCGCAGATCAGGCTGGTAAGGCGTGCGCTGGCTTCGAGCATGAAGGGGTTCGTGGATGAGGGCCGCGAAAAGCGCGCGGCGGCAAGCGGCGCGCAAGACGATCAAGCTGCCATTGTCTCGCGAAGCCGCTTCTTCTGTGCGTCTGCGACGCGCCCGGCTTGGATCAGGCCGAAGCCGCCGCCTGCGTCGCGTCGACGAGCGGAATGCCCGTGAGCTTCTGCAACTCGTCGAACGAGACGTCGGAGAAGATCTCGCGCACGGCGAGGCCTTCGGCGGTCACGTCGAGCACGGCGAGGTCGGTGTAGATGCGGTTGACACAGCCCACGCCCGTCACCGGATACGAGCATTCGGCGACGAGCTTGCTTTCGCCCTGCTTTGTCAGGTGCTCCATCATCACGTACACCTGCTTCGCGCCGATCGCCAGGTCCATCGCGCCGCCGACGGCGGGGATCGCATCGGGCGCGCCCGTATGCCAGTTCGCGAGGTCGCCCTTCCCGGAGACCTGGAACGCACCGAGCACGCAGAAATCCAGATGGCCGCCGCGCATCATCGCGAACGAATCGGAGTGGTGGAAGTAGGCGCCGCCCGTGAGCAGCGTCACGTGCTGCTTGCCGGCGTTGATCAGCTCGTCGTCCTCCTCGCCGGGCGCGGGCGCCGGGCCCATGCCGAGCAGGCCGTTTTCGCTGTGCAGGAAGATTTCGCGGTCGGCGGCGAGGTGGTTCGCCACCAGCGTCGGCACGCCAATGCCGAGGTTCACGTAAGCGCCTTCAGGGATGTCCTGCGCGACGCGCTTGGCCATTTCATCGCGGGTCAGTCGTTTCATGTTCGGATCTCCTCTAGGCTCAAGCGGCTTGTTCGGCGTGGGCGTCACGGTGCACGGCTTGCGGCACTTCGATCACGCGCTGCACGAAGATGCCGGGCGTCACGATCGTTTCCGGATCGAGCGCGCCGAGCGGCACGACTTCCGACACCTGCACGATCGCCGTCTTCGCGGCGCTCGCCATGATCGGGCCGAAATTGCGCGCCGTCTTGCGATAGACGAGGTTGCCCCAGCGGTCGCCCTTGTACGCCTTGATGAGCGCGAAGTCCGCGTGCAGCGGCGCTTCGAGCACGTAGTGCCGGCCGTCGATCAAGCGCGTTTCCTTGCCTTCGGCCAGCTTCGTGCCGTAGCCGGTCGGCGTGAAGAAGCCGCCGATCCCCGCGCCCGCTGCACGGATGCGCTCCGCGAGGTTGCCCTGCGGCACGAGCTCCAGCTCGATCTCGCCCGCGCGATAAAGCGCGTCGAACACATAGGAATCGGACTGGCGCGGGAACGAGCAGATGATCTTGCGCACGCGCTTGGTCTTCAGGAGCGCAGCCAGGCCCGTGTCGCCGTTGCCCGCGTTGTTGTTCACGATGGTCAGGTCGCGCGCGCCCTGCTCGATCAGCGCGTCGATCAGCTCGGACGGCATCCCGGCCGTGCCGAAGCCGCCGATCATGATCGTCGCTCCGTCGTGTATGTCGGCCACCGCCGACTGGAGAGATTCGAAAATCTTGTTAACCATGCTGTCTTCCTGTCGATGAGAGTTGACGCTTCAGCTGTCGGCCGGAGTTAGTGCTTCAGCACTTACTTCGGCCCCATGCAGAGCACTTACTCCAGCCCTACAGCGGATGATGCGGCGTGACGCCGGCCGGGTGAAGGGGCGCGTGCGCGCCCGGCGTCTCCGTCAACCTTCGCCCGGGGTGGCGGCGGCTGCGTTATGTTCGTATTTCGAACATTGATTCGATTAGCGAACGTTTCAGCGCATCATAGAGGCGGGGCAGATCGCTTGTCAAGGCGGTCCGCCCCGCAGGCTCCCGAACCGGCCGCGCAAAGGCGAGCGGCCGGGCGGCAGCCGTCAGCATGGTTCGCCCACGCGGCTAGTCGGCGAACGGCAGCCCGACGTAGTTCTCCGCGAGCGACTGCGCCGCCGCGTGCGAGCTCGTCACGTACTTGAGCTCCGACATCTTCAGGCGGTTGCCGAACGGCGTGTCGTCCTGCGACGGATGCAGCATGTTGGTCATGAAGTACGAGAAGTGCTCCGAGCGCCAGATGCGTTCGAGACAAGTCTGCGAGTAGCCGTCCAGCAGATCGGTCCGCGCGTCGCGGTAGCGCGCCGCCAGCGCCTTCGACAGCACGCGCACGTCCGCCACCGCGAGATTCATCCCCTTCGCGCCGGTCGGCGGCACGATATGCGCGGCGTCGCCCGCGAGGAACAGGCGTCCGTACTGCATCGGCTCGGTGACGAAGCTGCGCATCGGCGTGACGCTCTTCTGCGTGATCCGCCCTTCGTTCGGCGACCAGCCGCTTGTGTTCGCAAAGCGCGTGCGCAACTCCGACCAGATGCGCTCGTCGGGCCATTGCGCGAGGTCTTCGTCGGGCTCGCATTGCAGATAGAGGCGCGTGACCGTCGGCGAGCGCATGCTGAAGAGCGCGAAGCCGCGCTCGTGATGGGCATAGACGAGTTCGTCCTTGGAGGGCGCCGCATCGGCGAGGATGCCGAGCCACGCGAACGGATAGACGCGCTCGTAGGTGCGCAGCACGTCGGCCGGAATCGACTGGCGCGAGATGCCGTGAAAGCCGTCGCAACCCGCGACGTAATCGCAATCGATCCGGTGCTCCGTGCCGTGATGCTTGAAGCGCACGTGCGGCGCATCGCTTTGCAGATCGTGCAGCGACACCTCCTCCGCCTCGAAATAGAGCGGCTGCTCGTGCTCGAGCCCCGCCGCGATCAGATCGCGCACGACCTCGTGCTGGCTATAGACGGTGATCGACCGGCCGCCCGTCAGCGCCGTCATGTCGATGCGGTGCAACTGGCGCTCGAACAGCAATTCGATGCCGTGATGCACGAGGCCTTCGCGCTGCATCCGCGCACCGAGCCCGGCTTCGTTGAGCGTATCGACCGTGCCCTGCTCGAGCACGCCGGCGCGGATGCGGTTCTCGCAATACTCGCGCGAGCGGGCCTCGACGATCACCGAATCGACGCCTTGCAAACGAAGCAGATGGGAAAGCAACAGGCCAGCGGGCCCCGCGCCGATGATGGCGACTTGAGTGCGCATGTTCGTCTCCTGAACATTGGTTCGATTAGTGAAACGATTGTCGGCGCTTTCCCCAATATTCGGCAACGCGATTTAGCGGATATCTTGTATACGAGATAGCGATAAAGGTGGCGTGGTCCGCGATGCATGAACTCGACTTGAATTTGATCCCTTATTTGGTGGCAATGGAAGACACGCGCAACGTGAGCCGCGCCGCCGAGCTGCTCGGCGTGAGCCAGCCGCGGGTCTCGACGGCGCTCGGGCGGCTGCGCGAATACTTCGGCGATCCGCTGTTCGTGCGTACCTCGCGCGGCATGGAGCCGACGCCGCGCGCGCTCTCCCTGATCCCCGCCGCGCGCGAAGCGCTCGGCCACATCGAGCGGGGCGTGCTCGAAGCGCAGGAGTTCGACCCGGCCACGACCACGCGCACCTTCTCGATCGCGCTCTCCGATGTCGGCGAAATCGTGTTCCTGCCGCGTCTCCTGCAGCTCTTCGCCGAGCGCGCGCCGCATGCCAGCCTGCGCTCGGTGTCGCTGCCGCCCGCGCACGTCGAGCGCGGCCTGGAAGCGGGCGACGTCGATCTTGCGATCGGCTATTTCCCCGATCTCGCGGGCAGCAATTTCTTCCAGCAGCGGCTATTCACGCACCGCTTCATCTGCCTGATGCGCAGCGGCCATCCGCTCGCGGGCGCGCCGCTCACGCTCAACCAGTTCCTCGCATGCGGGCATGCGGTGGTGCGCGCCGAAGGGCGCAGCCAGGAAGTGCTCGAGAAGTACCTGGAGAAAAAGCGCATCCGCCGCCGCGCCGTGCTCGAGACGCCGCACTTCATGAGCCTGCCGTTCATCCTCGCGCGCACCGACCTGATCGCGACCGTGCCGCACGCGATCGGCTTCGCCTACGTCGCCGAGCATGCGTCGATCACGCTCGTCGAGCCGCCGCTGCCGCTGCCGCACTTCGATCTCAAGCAGCACTGGCATCGCAAGTATCACAACGATCCGCGCCTGTCGTGGCTGCGCGGCGTCGTCTCGGAGCTGTTCAACGACGCCGCCGACGAATGGCCCAAATAAGCGGCGCCCGGCAGTCCGCCAAAAAACATGGAACAATGCGGAACGCATGCTGGCTGGCGGGGCGTCCGGCCGCTTCGCGTGAGCCAGCGACGCATGGGACCAGAGTAGGCGCTAAGGAGCCAAGGATGACGAAGGGATCTGGAGCAGACCAAGACCAAAGCGAAGCCACGAGCCGGCCGACACGCGAAGAAGCGGAAGCCGCCGTCCGCGTGCTGTTGCGCTGGGCCGGCGACGATCCCAACCGTGAAGGACTGCTGGAGACGCCCTCGCGCGTCGTGCGCTCCTATGAGGAATTTTTCTCGGGCTACGCGCAGGACCCGCGCGAAATCCTCGCGCGCACCTTCTCCGAAGTGGACGGCTACGACGAAATGATCGTGCTGAAGGACATCCGCTTCGAAAGCTATTGCGAACACCATATGGTGCCGATCATCGGCCGCGCGCATGTGGCGTATCTGCCGGAGCATCGCGTGGTCGGCATTTCGAAGCTCGCGCGGCTCGTCGATGCATTCGCGAAGCGCCTGCAGATCCAGGAAAAGATGACCGCGCAGATCGCCGATACGCTCAACGAGATCCTGCAGCCGAAGGGCGTCGGCGTAATTCTCGAAGCCGCGCATCAATGCATGTCGACGCGCGGCGTGCACAAGCCGGGCGTCGAGATGGTGACCTCGCGCATGCTCGGCACGTTCCGCACCGACCCTTCGACGCGGCGCGAGTTCTTGTCGATCGTCTCGAACAGCACGGCGTACAACGTGCCGAATACCTGAGCCAGCAACCGGGCGCCGTATAAGCAAATACGCCGCCGAACCGCGCGTTGCACCCCTTCGTCAGCTTGTCCGCGTACTCGGAAAGCTTCGTCCGCTGATCGGTGGCCGCTTGCTGGTCCGTATTGATCGCGTTGGTGCGCGCATCGATGATGCCGCCCGTCTTCAGGAACGAGCTCAGATGCTTGTCCAGCGATGCGCCCGAGATGGTGGTCGTGGCGGGCGTCGTGGTCGTGGCCGTCGCCGTCGATGCAGTGGTCGTGACCTTCAGCTTCCGCAGGTCGGCCGAATCCGACGTCACCGCGATGCCGTTCTCAAGACCCGTCGACGACGAATTCAACACGAGGTGCGCGCCGTCCGCACCGTTGATGACGGCCGCGGTCACCAGCGAATTGACGTCCATGCTCGAGTTCGCCGAACCGCTGATGAGCGATTGCGCGGCTTGCTTGACAGCGCTGCCGGCGGCGGCGGTCGCTCCGGCAGCAGAGTTGGCAGGGTTGGATGTCGTTGAGATGGTGGACATGTCGGTGCTGAAACCGGGCTTTGATCAGACGGTTGACATTGACTTCGGCAAATGCCCGGCTATTCGCGATAGGCATTGCAACGAATCGCCATGTTTTTACAACCAGGCTACCGTTTCATTTCAAAAATTACAGATCCGCCTACGGTCGTAGTGGGATCTTAAATGCCGGGCTGACCGGCGAAGCAGCGAGGGAAGGGCGGGTCAGGACGTGCGCCCGCCTGCGGTCGGCGGGCGCTTCTGGAGGGGGGGGCGGCGGGAGATTCAAGCCCGCGTCAGGGCTTCGCTTCGTCGCGGCGATCGCCTTCGCGGATCTTGCCTTGCGACACACTGCTGCCTGGCGGCACGCTGTGCGTGAGCCAGACGTTGCCGCCGATCACCGAGCCGCGCCCGATCGTCACGCGCCCGAGAATCGTCGCGCCCGCGTAGATCACAACGTCGTCCTCGACCACCGGGTGCCGCGCGTTGCCCTTCACGAGCGCGCCGTCGCCGTCCGCCGGGAAGCTCTTCGCGCCAAGCGTCACCGCCTGGTAGAGACGCACGCGCTCGCCGATGATCGCCGTCTCGCCAATCACGACCCCCGTGCCGTGGTCGATGAAGAAGCTCGGGCCAATTTGCGCACCGGGGTGGATGTCGATGCCGGTCGCCGAGTGCGCGATCTCGTTGATGAAACGCGCGAGCAGCGGCACGCCGAGCCGGTGCAGCGCATGCGCGAGCCGGTGATGCGTCATCGCCAGCACGCCGGGATAGCAGAGCAGGATTTCGGTGATGTGCTGCGCGGCCGGATCGCCTGCATAGGCCGCTTGAATATCGCTGACGAGCAGCTCGCGAATCTTCGGCAACTGCGCGCCGAATTCGCACGCGATGGCAAACGCCTTCGCTTTCAATTCGTCGGGAGGCGTGTCGGCATGCTCGGGCAGGAAACGCAGTGCGCGGCGGATCTGCTCGGCGAGCAGCCGCAACGCGCTTTCGAGCGTGTGCCCGACGTAATAGTCGACACTCTCGTCGGTCAGGTCGGGGGCGCCGTAGTGGGTGGGAAACAGCGCGGCGCGCAGGCCGGTGACGATGCCGCAGATCGCATCGCGAGACGGCAATTCGCGGATGCCGCGCGGATGGCGCGTGCGATGCAGTTGTTCGCGCGACGCGCGCAATTCGGCGACGATCTGCTCAAGGCCCCAGTTGTGGGACGACGAATTCGACATGATGAAGCGGCCACCGCGCGGTTCGCGGCCGATGAGTGAAATGTCCCCAAAGATTACCGCTTTTTCGCCTCATTCGCGCTCGAGGGCCGCACGCACATGCTGCCGGGTTCAACGGCATCGCGCGCACACACGCACCGCGGCAGAGGCTTTCAGACCGTCATGCTGCTCGCATCGATCCAGCGCACGGCCCAGTCGCGCGCATGCGCAATCGCGGAGGCTTCGTCGGTGAAACGGAGCTCATTCGGGAAAAAACGGTTGGCAACGAGCTCCCCGTCGCTCGAACGCGAGATCACGACATACGGTTGGTAGGTGCCGTCGCCCGAGCGCGCCGGCGCGCAGTTCAACAAGTAGCCGCGATGCGTGAATGCAGCGTCGAAATGCATGAGTCACCTGCCCTGAGTGCCCTGCTGGATTATTCGAGCCGCACGCACAATTGGTGGGTTCGCCGCGCTCCGAAAGGCACGCAGGGCGACCATGTAATGATGGCGTGCGGACTCCGAGGAGAGGATCATACTCTGTACGAAGTTCGTGTTCTACGAAAAAAAATCGCACCCTAACCATTCTTGAAAGTTCCAGTGCGCGAACCCTCGTCACTGAGCGGCGGAACGGCTTTTGCAGCGCATTCATTGATTGCTTTTGCAGGGGAATCGTCATGAACGCGACAACCGACAGCACGGCCGGCCCGCTCGGTCCGGCAATGCGGCGCCCGCGCAGCGCCGAGTTGAGCAACGACGCGACGCACGACAGCACCGTCGATACCGACGGCAAGAATCGCGAAGCCATGCGGCTCGCGAACGGCGAGCCGATCTCCCCCGACGAAGTGACGTGCTCCGACGCGACGCTCGACAACAGCGTGCCCGAGGCAAACGACGGCTTCGCGGGCTTCGACAGCCGCGTCGGCGGCAGCAAGGTGCTGCTCGCGCTCAAGCCCGGCTACGCCGTGATCGACAAGGGCGTGCAGCTGACGCAAATCCCCTACTTGCAGATTCACGGCCGCATGCGCCGGGCGCCGAACGACATCGATTGGGAATGGGAGCTGCGGCACCTGCGCGCCACGCGCGTCTTCGAGATTTGCGCGAAGAACATGCCGTCGCCTTGAGCGCCCCGATTCGAAACCGCTGGTTTCAGGACCTGGTCCCCTACGCGGGTTTTTCGCCGCGCGGGTTGTGCCGATAATCGAAGCCTTCAACCATTCGCCTTCGGGACTCGCATATGAAGATCGTTGTGATTGGCGCCAGCGGCACGCTCGGGCGCGCCGTTTCGGCCGAACTCAAGACCCGCCATCAAGTGATCGAAGTCGGCGCGACGCACGGCGACTATCACGTCGACGTGACGAATCTGCCGAGCGTCGAGCGGCTGTTTCACGAAGTCGGCAAAGTCGACGCCGTCGTGACCACCATCGGCAAGCTCCACTTCGGGCCGTTCCAGGAGATGACCGCCGATCAGTTCTGGATCGGCCTGCGCGACAAGCTCATGGGGCAGGTGAACGTCGTGCTCGCCGCGCAGCATCACGTGAACGACGGCGGGTCGTTTACGCTCACGAGCGGCATTGTGGGGTACGAGCCGATCCGCGAAGGCGTCAACGCGACGACGGTCAATCTCGCGCTCGAAGGCTTCGTGCGCGGCGCTGCGATCGAGTTGCCGCGCGGTCTGCGGATCAATCTCGTGAGCCCGACGGTACTCGCGGAATCGATGGGCGTGTACGGCTCGTATTTCCGCGGCTTCGAGCCGGTCACGGCACAACGCGCGGCGCAGGCGTATTGCCGCAGCGTCGAAGGTGCGCAGACGGGGCGCGTGTATCACGTCGGCTACTGATCGTTCGGACATCGTATGAACGATGCCGGGTGCGCGGGCGGGCATGCTCGCGTGCCCGGCGGCGCCGTGCCGGCGTCACCCCGCGACGCGCTCCAGCAGCGTCCGCGCGAGCGGAATCAATTGCTCGCCGCCCAGCACGCCGAACAGGCCGACGAGCGCGACGGTCGGCGGGGCGGGCGAGCGCACGCCGAACAAGCCATAGATCGCGCCCACCAGCAAGCCGAGCGCCAGCGAAATCAGGCGCGCAGATTCGGCGACGCCGAGCTTCGCGCTGTCCGCGCCGAAGAGCTGCGTTTCGTTGTGGTAAAAGTCGATCAGGTCGAACTCCACGCGGTGCGTGCTCGAGCTCCAGGACGACCATCCGGTAAGCGGCGTCGAGATAGCCCTGGCCGCGTTCCTGCTCGTGCTCCGCGATCGTCGTGATCAGCTCGCGCAACAGGCCGTTGATCTCGAAGACCTCGCATTGCCGGCTCAGGTGCCGGACATACGGCGCACGCAGGTAGACGTTGCGCATCTCGACGGCGCTCATCATGCGGATCGAATGCACCGTGCCCGCCGGCAGCCAGACGGCCCGCTGCGGCGGCACGAGCAGCGCTTCCCGTCCGGTCTCGACCCACATCACGCCGAACATCGCGTAGAGCACCTGCGTCCAATCGTGCGAGTGCGGCTCGATATGCAGCCCGCACGGATAGCGCCGGGCGAGCGCGCGCCCCCGTCCTGGGGCATCGTGAAGGTCGGGGGGCGCGGCTTTGGGCATGGCGGGGGCCTATGGCCTGTTCACACTAATCACAGGCTTGGGAACGTGGGTATTTCCCAGCGTCACATCATCCGCCGAACAAAGCGGCGCAGAGATGACGGCCTTCGTCCGTCAGCACGGCGCTGCCCGTGCCGTCGTCGTCGATGGTCATCTTGACAAGGCCGGCCGCCTGAAGCTGCACGAGCAAGCGGCGCAGCGTGCTCATCGGCAACGCCGAGCGCTTGCTCAGCTTCGCGAGCGACCACGCCTTCGCGCCCGCGGCCCGCGATGCCTCGTGCAATTGCGCCAGCAGCGCGGCCATGCCGGGGTCGAGTTCGCCGCTGTCGTCGTGGCTGCCGCTCGTCATCCTGCTCACCCGCCCTTGACGCCTTGTGTGTTGACGAACAGCGAATAGAGCCCGTGGCTCGCCGCCATGAAGAGACGGTTGCGATGGCGTCCGCCGAAACAGAGGTTCGCACAGCGCTCGGGCAGCGCGATATGGCCGATCGCGTCGCCCTCCGGCGTGAAGACGCGCACGCCGTCGAGCTCGTCGGTGCCCATGCCCCAGCCGCACCAGAGGTTGCCGTGGATATCGACGCAAAACCCGTCCGGGGTGCCGGGTCCGGCGTCGATCAGCACGCGTCCGTTCTTGATGGACTTGCCGTCCGGCGATACGTCGAATGCGCGGATCGTGCGCGGCTCGGAGCGCGATTCGACGATGTAGAGGATCGATTCGTCGGGCGAAAACGCGAGCCCGTTGGGCCCCGCGAAATCGTCGGCGACGATCGACAGTTCACCCGTGTGCCCGTCGATGCGATAGACGCACGGAGTCAATTCGGATTCCTGCTTTTCCCCTTCATAGAAGCCGTTGATGCCGAAGGCCGGATCGCTGAACCAGATCGAGCCGTCCGATTTCACGATCACGTCGTTCGGCGAGTTCAGGCGCTTGCCCTGGTAGTGGTCGGCGAGCACGGTGATCGAGCCGTCGTACTCGGTGCGCGTCACGCGGCGCGTCAGGTGCTCGCAAGTCACGAGGCGCCCCTCGCGGTCGCGCGTATTGCCGTTCGCGTTGTTCGACGGCTTGCGGAATTCGCTGACCGCGCCGGTCGCTTCGTCCCAGCGCAGCATCCGGTTGTTCGGGATGTCGCTCCACAGCAAGTAACGCCCATCGCCGAACCACACGGGCCCCTCCGACCACCGCGTGCCTTGATACAGGCATTCGACCGATGCCAGGGCGAGACGCAATGAATTGAAGCGCGGATCGAGCGCTCGGACGGCGGGGTCGGGATAACGGCGGGGGGTGTCTGTCATGGCAGGTCTTGTCGTGAGTTGCAGGCGTCGATCTTCGCACGTTGACTGCCTGCCGTCGAATGCAGGGGGCCGATCATGGGTTCGCTGCCGATCCCCACTATTCGCAATTTCGATAGACGCTATCTAGAATCCTGTGTTGTTTCGGTCGATGCGACCCATTTACGATAATTAAATAAAGCAGCCCGCACCCGGCGCATGCCGGGACAATCACCGCCCCTCCATGAGCGGCGCACGACAAATTTCTGACAGAGGAGACCGGCGATGAACCGCCAATCCGTTATCGACATCCAGTCTTTCATCAATGAGCAGCCGTTCGGCGGCTTTCAGTGGCTCATCTTCTTCATGTGTTTCGTCATCGTCCTGCTGGACGGTTTCGACACGGCGGCGATCGGCTTCATCGCGCCGTCCTTGCTCAACGAATGGCATCTGACCAAGCCCGATCTCGCTCCGGTGCTCAGCGCCGCGTTGTTCGGCCTCGCGTGCGGGGCGCTCGGGTCGGGGCCGTTGTCCGACCGCCTCGGACGCCGGCTGCTATTGCTCGGCGCGGTGGTTCTGTTCGGCGTTGCCTGCCTCGCCTCGGCGTTTTCATCGAGCGTCGGCGAGCTGACGGTCCTGCGTTTCATCACGGGCGTCGGTCTCGGTGCGGCCATGCCGAATGCGGTCACGATGATGGGCGAGTTTTGCCCGGATCGCCGCCGCGCGACGACGATCAACCTGATGTTCTGCGGCTTTCCGCTAGGCGCGGCGTGCGGCGGCTTTCTCGCAGCGTGGCTGATTCCGCATTTCGGCTGGCGCAGCGTGCTGATGCTCGGCGGCGCCACGCCGCTGCTGCTCGGCATCCTGGTGCTGGCCAAAATGCCTGAATCGGTGCGCTTCATGGTGGCGAACGGTCGCCCTGTCGAGCGGATTCGCGCGACGCTCTCGCGGATCTCGCGCGACGCCGCGAACGCGGGCTCCTTCGCCATGACCGAGACCGCGCTGCAAACGGGCGGCAAGGGGCTTGGCGTCGTGCTCTCGGGTCCTTACATCGTGGGCTCGGTGATGCTGTGGATCGCCTACTTCATGGGTCTCGTGATTTTCTACGCGTCGATCAACTGGATGCCGCTCTTGCTGAAAGATGCCGGGCTGAGCCCGCGGACCGCAACGCTGATCTCGGCGCTGTTTCCGCTCGGAGGCATCGGCGCCGTGCTGAGCGGCGTGCTGATGGACCGCTTCAACGCCAATCGCATCATCGCCGCGTGCTATGCGCTCACCGCCGTGAGCGTGTACTGCATCGGGCAGGCAGCCGGCAACGTCGGCGCGCTCGTCGTCATCGTGTTCCTTGCCGGCGTGCTGATGAATACCGCGCAGTCGTCGATGCCCGCCCTTGCCGCCGCGTTCTATCCGACCGAGGGACGCGGCACGGGGGTGGCCTGGATGCTCGGGGTCGGGCGCTTCGGCGGAATTGCGGGCTCGTTCCTCGTCGCCGAGCTGACGCGCCGTCATTTCACGTTTTCAGGCGTGTTCGCGACCATCGCCGTTGCAGGCGTGCTGTCGTGCGCGGCGCTGTTGATCATGCGCACCGCGCGGCGGAATACCGGGGCGGCGCTGGGAATCGGAACCGGTCGATAAATCCCGCTGGCAACGTGGCGAACCCAATCCTCATACTATTCGTTTAAGCTTTCCCCAAAATTGCCGCCTTCAGCAATCGAGCGCGGCGGATTCGCCACTCAACCATCGGGAGCCATGGCGTACAAACGCATTCTCGTTGCCATTGACGGCAGCAGTACGTCCCGCCGCGCGTTCGCCACGGCGGGCGCTCGATCTCGCCAAGTCGAACCGGGCCGCGCTGCGCGCGTTCCACGCGATCGAAGACCCGGCGCTGTATTACCACGTGCCCAGCTACGATCCGTCGGCGCTGCGCGGCAAGCTCAGCGAGGAAGCCGCCGCCCTCGCTGAGGAGTTCTCCCAGGCGATCCGCGACGCGGGCGTCGACGGCGACGTGACGACAGGCGAGGCCAGCACGATCGAGGACGTCGCGGTGCGCGTCCTGCAGGCCGCCGCCACGTTCGAAGCCGACCTGCTCGTAATGGGCACGCACGGACGCCGCGGCGTCCATCGGCTGGTCATGGGCAGCATCGCCGAGCACTGTGTGCGTCAATCCGCGTTGCCGGTACTGCTGATTCCCACCGGAGTGCCGCCGCGCGAATTGGAATAAGTACTCGCGCCCTATATACGCATCTCGCTTTCTGTGTCATGACGCCGCGCAAGCATCCGTATCAGTCTGGCGCGGCGTTATGTCACAAAATGCGCGCGGTTTGAGGTGGGACAATATCTTCATCGCATACGACATCGTTTCCACCTATCATGCTTACCCCTACCGTCACCCCCTCATCCGCCCCCGCAGCTCCGTTACGCACCCCGGCCGGCAAGCTCATTCCGCTCAACCGCACGAGCGCCCGCCCGGCCACCGCCCTGCGCCAGGCCGCCCACTGCTCGAGCTGCGCGATGCGCCACCTGTGCATGCCGCAAGGCCTCGCGGCCGACGAAATGCCGAAGCTCGAAGCGCTCATCTGCACGGCGCAAACCGTCAAGCGCGGCTCCACGCTGTACCGCTCGGGCGAGCCGTTCAGCAATATCTACGCAGTGCGCTCCGGGTCGCTGAAGACGGTGCTCACGCATCGCGACGGCCGCGAGCAGGTCACCGGCATCCATCTCGCCGGCGAAGCGCTGGGCCTCGACGGCATCAGCGAAGACACCCACACCTGCAACGCCGTGGCACTGGAAGACAGCTCTGTCTGCATCATTCCCTACGACGCCCTCAAAACCCTCTGCCGCGAAACCAGCGCGATGCAGCATCGCCTGCACAAGCTGATGGGCGAGCAGATCGTCCGCGAAACGTCGCAGATGATGCTGCTCGGCTCGCTGAACGCTGAGGAACGCGTCGCCACCTTCCTGCTCGATGTTTCGGAACGCCACGCCCGGCGCGGCTATTCGCCGAGCGAATTCCACCTGCGCATGACGCGCGAGGAAATGGGCAGCTATCTCGGCATGACGCTCGAAACCGTGAGCCGCATGCTGTCGCGCTTCCAGAAGCGCGGCGTTATCGAATTGGAAGGCAAGCTGATCCGGATTACGGATTTCCCCGCGCTCCGCAATATGTAAATCCGGGCCGTCATTCCATTTGCTAGAGTTGACCCGTTTGGCTCCCCCTGGACAAACGGATCAACCATGGCACCTCGCAAAAAGCACGACATTCGCGTCGGCATCGGCGGCTGGACCTACGAACCCTGGCGCGGCACGTTCTACCCGCCGGATCTCACGCAAAAGCGCGAACTCGAATACGCAAGCCGCCAGCTCACATCGATCGAGATCAACGGCACCTTCTACGGCTCGCAGCGCCCCGACAGCTTCGCCAAGTGGCACGACGAGACGCCTGAGAATTTCGTCTTCTCACTCAAGGCGCCGCGTTTCGCCACGCATCGCCGCGTGCTTGCCGAAGCCGGCGAATCGATCGAGCGGTTCTTCGCAAGCGGCGTCATGCGGCTCAAGCAAAAGCTCGGGCCGATCAACTGGCAGTTCGCCACGACCAAGCAATTCGACGCCGACGATTTCGCGGCCTTTCTCGAGCTGTTGCCGCGGGAGGTCGAAGGCCAATCGGTGCGGCATGCGGTGGAAGTGCGTCACGACAGCTTCAAGCATCCCGATTTCATCGCGCTCGCCCGGCGTCACGAGGTGGCCGTCGTCATCGCCGGTGATTCGCAGTATCCGCAGATCGCCGATCTCACCGCGCCGTTTGTCTATGCGCGCATCATGGGCACCGCCGAAACCGAAGCGCAGGGCTATTCCGGCGCAGCGCTCGATCTCTGGGCGGAGCGCGCGCGGCAGTGGGCGGCAGGCGGCTCGCCGGACGGGCTCGAAACCGTGGCCGGTGCGCCCCGCAAGGCGAGCAAGCGCGATGTCTATCTCTATGTGATCAGCGGCTTCAAGGTGCGCAATCCGGCTGCGGGGATGGCGATCATCGAGCGGCTTTCGCAAGCCGAGTAGCCGGCCGCGCACGCCTCAGTCGAGAAACGCCCCCGCCCGTTTCTTCAGCTCCGAGCCGAAATCGTCGAGCCAGCCGATCGAAAGCCGCCAGCTCTGCCAATACAGGTCGACATCGAGATACTTGCCCGGCGCGATGTCGACCAACTCGCCCGCCTCGAGATGCGCGGCGATCATCGGCACCGGGCACATCCCCCACCCCATCCCGCTCATCGCCGCGCGCAGGAAACCGCCGACATGCGGAATCCAATGCAGCGGCGGATCGACTTCCGCGCGCGTGATACGCCGCATGAAGCGCGTCTGCAACGCGTCCTTCGGGTTGAACACGACGCACGGTGCGCGCCGCAGCGAATCGCGGTTGACGCCGTCCGCGAAGTAGCGCGCAAAGTACGACGGCGACGCGATGGCCAGATAGCGCATCCGGCCGAGGCGCGTCGAGCGGCAGCCCTGCACCGGCTCGGCCTGGGTCGTGACCGCGCCCTGCACGCTGCCGTCACGAATCCGCTGCGCGGTATGGTCCTGGTCGTCGATGACGAGATCGAGCAACGTCTGCCGTTCGACGCAGAACGGCGCGACGGCGTCGACGAACCACGTGCCGACGCTGTCGTCGTTGACCGCGACACGCAGCGTCGGCCAAGACTCGGCGAGCAGCCCCGGCAGCGACGGCACCTGCCCCGTCAGCTCCGCCTCGAGCAGCTTCACGCGCTCCGTATGGCGGCACAGCAGCGCGCCCGACGTGGTCGCGACGCAAGGCTGGCCGCGCTTCACGAGCACGCTGCCGACGCGCTCCTCGAGCAGCTTCACGCGCTGCGAGATCGCGGACGGCGTAACGTTCAGCGCGCTCGCGGCGCGGTCGAACGAACCGTAGCGGATGACGGCGGCCAGCGCGTCGAGCAAGGCATAGTCAAGCATTAGCGTTCCTTAATTGGCATTAGCTTTGTTAGCTTTTCTTATGTACACAAAACACGCAGACTAGCCCCGTTCGCTCCTCCCGTCCACCCGGATCCTCCCAATGAACTGGACCGCTTATTCACACGGCGCGGCGCTGTGCGCGTCGCTCATCGTCACCATCGGCGCACAAAACGCCTTCGTGCTGCGCCAGGGCATCATGCGCTCGCACGTTGGCAAGATCGTGCTGTTGTGCACGCTGTCGGATCTCGTGCTGATCGCGGCGGGGGTGGGCGGTGCGTCCGTGCTGGCCGAACGGTATCCGCTCTTCATTCACGCGGTGTTGTATGCGGGCCTCGCCTATCTCGCGTGGTTCGGCATCGGCGCACTGCGCCGCGCGTTGCGTCCGGGGCATGCCGTGATGGATGCCGGTGCGCAAGCGGATGGAAAAGCAGGCGCGCCCGCCGCGCAACGCGCGTGGCCGGTGATCCTGATGACGCTCGCGTTCACATGGCTCAATCCGCACGTGTACCTCGACGTGTTCCTGCTGATCGGCACGGCCGGCGCCCGCGAGCCCGAAGGCGCGCGCATGGCGTTCGCGCTCGGCGCGATGTCGATCAGCCCGCTGTGGTTCGTCGGTCTCGGCTACGGCGCACGCCTGCTCGCGCCCTTGTTCCGCCGCGCGAGCGCCTGGCGCGTGCTCGACGGCGCAATCGGCAGCATGGTGCTGCTGCTCGCCGCGGCGCAATTGCGCTGAGTTTCTGTCGCGCGGCGCTCGGCTGCGCCACGTCTCGTTCCCCGTCTTTTCTGCTCGCCGCCCCGGCTCGCGCGAAGCTGCATTTGCATGTCACGCGCACATGGTATATACCTGCAACGCGGCATTTTCTGCTTCGCATCGGACAGGCATGCTAGCTAAATGCCGCCTGAATCGTCCTTGTCCGAACGAACATATGAGTAGAGGACAGAATGGGGTACTTGAGAATCCTCGGCTACGGCATCCTGTGCACGATCGCAATCGTGCTGCTGATCGTCATGTGCGCGATCCTGAAAGAAAGCGTCACTACGCACGGCGCCGGCCAGCATGACCAGGCCGAAGGCGCCGTCACGCACGGTGCCAGCCAACACGATCAGGCGGCAGGCGCCGTCATCCGTTCATCCCAACCGGTCACCGTGGCCAGGGTGTCCGCGTCCCAATAGCGCGTCGCGCCGACGCTGCGCCGCCGATTCCGCCTTTCAAGCCTGAACGAAGCTCCCCGTTCAAGCAGACGCTCCACGGTCCATTCGCCCTTCAATGATCGTCGCAACAGCCCGCTTTCTGCGGGCTGTCGTGCTTCGCCCGCACGCCCGATCTTCGACACGCGCAAGCTGCGCTAGGACACCATCGACGACGCCAGTCAGCACATGCTGCTCCGCAAGGAAGCGTAAACACCGAGTCACCCTCACCGCTCCTCTCGCTACAATTTGTGCACATTAATTTTTTTGTGCATATAAATTGTTTTCAAACATAGAGATCGACGGCATGCACGCGCTCGACGACGGCATGCTCGGGCGGTCCATTCCATGGAGGAGGAGAAGGTGAAGAGAAGTGCTTTGACCGTGTTCGCGATTGCTGCTGCAACGCTCGGGGCCATTCCGGGAGCCCATGCGCAAAGCAGCGTCACACTATGGGGGCTGCTTGATGCCGGGGTTTCCTACGTCAGCAACGAGAGCGGCCATGCCGCGTGGAAACTGGACGACGGCATCGCCTTCCCGGATCTGCTGGGCTTCAAGGGAAGCGAAGACTTGGGCAATGGCACGCACGCCATCTTCCAGTTGATTTCCCAGTTCACGCTCCAGGGCAATATCGTCGCGAATGCCACCAACGGCAGCGGAACAGGGACCGGGTTCTTCGCGCGCAATGCGTGGCTCGGCCTGGAGAACGACCGGTACGGGCAACTCACGCTCGGCCGACAATACGACTTCATGGTCGATACGCTCTTCCGCGACGTCGGCGCGGACATGGCCATGTACGGCGGAGGGTTCTATGCGTTTCGCGACGGCCCGTTCGGCAAGCTCGGCGTCCCGGGCTCACCGCCCGACGAGGCGTATGACTTCGACCGCATGAACGGCGATACCCCCTTGAACAACGCGATGAAGTACACGAGTCCGCTCATCGGCGGCTTCCGGTTAGGGGGCATGTACGCGTTCGGCGGAACGGCCGGCGATTTCCGGCAGAACAGCGCCTATAGCTTCGGAACCAGCTATAGCTTCGGGCCTTACGCCTTCGGCGCCGCCTATACCGACGTCCGCTATGCGTCCCTGCTGGGCGACAGCATCCGCAACTTCGGCCTGGGCGCGCGATACCACGGCGACAAGCTATTGTTGACCGCCCTCTTCACCAACACGCGCAATACGATGAATGGTGCCGCCGTGAATGCGGCAGAAGCCGGCGCCCTCTATCAGTTCACTCCGGCTGTTTCCGCGAGCCTGGCCTATACGTATATGTGGGGCAATGCGGCGGTCGACAGCAACCACGCTCACCAGTTGACGGCTGTGGCCAGATACACGCTTTCGAAGCGGACCTCGGTGTATCTGGAATCTGTCTATCAGCTGACCAACGCCGGTGCAAACGCCGTCATCAACGGGACGTTCGATGCTTCGAGCGGACGCTCGCAGCTCATCGGGCGGATCGGCATGCAAACGATGTTCTGAGAGGCGGCTCGACGTGGGCGCAAGCTCACGTCGAGCGTGGCATGCGGGGCGCACCTGCGGCGTGAGAACCTCACCGCCGCCGGCCGCGGCGGAGAATCATTGAACGGCGGCGAGCTGCTGCTCGAGCGCGGAGACCACGCGCGACAACGTCCCTTCGATATGTTTGCGCAGCAGGCGGCCCGCCTTTTCTTTTTCCCGGCCGATGGCCGCTTTCATCAAGGCCTCATGCTCGCTGCCCTTGTGGCGCTCCTGTGTCCGATGCAGCGCCGAATAGCGGCGATAGCGCTCGGCACGATCGAACAGCGAACCGGCCATGCTCGACAGCAACGCACTCGGCGTGGCGGATAACAACGCCATATGGTAGGCCCGGTGCCGCTCCGACCAGTCGTCGTCCAGCGCGACCGGGCCGGGACCGAGCTTCTTCTCGGCAAGGCTCAAGCGGTGAAACGCGGTCAGGACCGCGACTTCCCAGTCCTCGCCGCCGTGCTCGATCGAATCCATCAGCGCTTCGTGCTCGAGCAGCACGCGCAGGCGTGTAATGTCCTTGAAGTCGTCGGCCGTGATGGGGGCGACCCAGAAGCCGCGATTTTCCGTGGCTTTCACGATGCCGTCCTGCGCCAGCCGGTTCAGCGCCTCGCGAATCGGTGAGCTGCTGAGCCCGTAGGCTTTGGAGAGGCTTTCGACTTTCAGGCGGGTTCCCGGCGCGAGTTCGCAACGGATGATCGAGGTCTTCATCCGCGCGAAGGCGACATCGATGAGCGGGCTATTGCTGTTGTTCGAGGCAGGCGTGGAGTCCATGGCATGGGTACCGGGACGGATTGTCAACGCGCCAATTTTATGCGCAAAGATGGATTCCATGCAAGAATCGAATGATTCGGCAACCGGTGCGCGGAAACGCCGCTGCGCGCCGCGACCGGTTGCTTTGCGAAGCGCCAATTCGCGAAACGTGGTCACGTCCCGTCGGCGTGAGCCTCGCAATCGAGCTGGCTGCCCGCATGAAGCGCCAACGCAAGCTCCCGCACAAGCGCACCCGCCTCTTCCACCTTCTCGCAACCACCGTACACGTAGTGATCGGGCCGGGCGATCACGACTGCACAGCCGTGACCCTTCATCCATTCGACCAGCACACCGGTGACATCCTGATAGGCATACGCCGGCGCATCGGCATCGAGCGCATCCGACCCGATCAAGACCAGCTTGACCGGGACATGCCGCAATTCGGCGCATTCCCTGATCGCTTGCGCCACGGCTGCGAGATTCGTATCGGCGTCCATGCGGATCGCCACTCTGAACACCATGCCCGTGAAATCGTCGAGCAGCCGTTCTTCGCCGCTCGCCGCCTTGACGCAGGGCTGAGGAAACAACATGCCCCGCGGACCGTGCCGGGAAGCGGACAGGAAGCCTGCGTTCAATCCCGGGATCAGGGACTGTCGAACGGTCCCTTTGGGATTGGCGGCCATCTCCGCGAGCAGCCGCTCGTCTCGCTCGCCGGCCGCGACAGCATCCCGCTCGCAGATCAATTTCCCCAAGCTCTTCGTGACCAGCGTGGTCTGCCTGACGTGCGGCGCGCGTTCGGCCTGGTAGGTGTCGAGCAAGGCCGGCGCGGCAGCGCCGTGCTTGACCATGGCGAGCTTCCATAGCAGGTTGGCCGCGTCGCGAATGCCTTGGCACATGCCCTGCGCGAGAAAAGGCGGCGTCATGTGCGCCGCATCCCCCAGGAAAAAGACCCTGCTGGCCCGCCACGAGCGCAGCAGCAATGCGTGAAAGCGATAGGTGGAAGCGCGCCAGAGCTCGTACTCGCCGGGCGCGAGCCAGCGCGACAACAGCTTGCGGACGAATTCGGGCTGCGCCACTTCCGCCGGCGTCTCGTCCGGATCGATCATGAACTCCCAGCGGCGCACGCGCCCCGGCCCGACCACGAACGTGGACGGCCGCGCCACTTCGCAATACTGCACGTTGGTCGCCGGGAGATTCTCGCCGCAGCCCTCCTTGAGGATCACGTCGACGACGAGCCACGGCTCGTCGAAGTCGAGGTCGTCCATGTCGAGCCCGAGACGCGTACGGATCGGACTCGTGCCGCCATCGCATGCGAGCACATGCCCGCAACGGTAGGTGCGTTCGGCCCCCGAGGCATCGACAACGCTCACCGAAGCGTCATCCTCGCCGGAAAGCACTGCCGTGACTTCGGCGCCGAGCTCGACGGTCACCGAAGCGTAGCGGCCGACGTTCTCGCGCAGCGCACCCTCGAGCTGCGGTTGCATGAACACGTAGTTGGGGGCCCAACCGAGCAGGAACGGCGGTCGCGCCGCGTCGATGCGGCGAATCACGCGCGCATCGGTAGTCCGGTATTCCGAGGGCCGATACGGCATGACGTAAGGCGCGATCTTCTCTGCGATGCCCAGGTTGTCGAGAATTCGCATGACCTCGTGGTCGAAGCCCATTGCACGCGGCTTGTCGTAGATCGACACGGATTTATCCACGACCAGCGTGCGCAGCCCCAGCTGGCCGGCCAAATTGGCGGCCACGGCCCCGACCGGCCCCATGCCCGCAATCACCAAATCAAAGTCCACATCTCCTCCATTTTCGAATTCGATCCCGCCGGACAAGCCTCATGCGCATTCGCCGTACGCTTTCGTATACGCGGTCTTCACGGTGGTAAAAAACTCCGCGGCATAGGTCCCCTGCTCGCGCGGACCGAAGCTCGATGCCTTCGTGCCGCCGAACGGCGCGTGGTAGTCGACGCCCGCCGTCGGCACGTTGACCATCGCCATCCCGCAGCGCACGTGCCGCTTGAAATGCGCGGCATATTGAGCGAAGTCGTGCAGATGCCGGCCGAAAGCCCGAACTCGCTGTCGTTGGCGACTTCGAGCGCTTCCTCGTAGCTGCTCACCGGAATCGCACAGGCGACCGGCCCGAAAGACGGATTGATGTTCCGGCGAGACGACGCGCCCGCGCGCCACTCCCCGCCAATCAGATCGCACTTCATCGACGATCATCCTCCTGCGCCATGTGCGATCAAACGTCGAACGCGGTGCGCTGCGCGGCGATCCGTGCACGCATCTCCTGAATCCAGTCTTCGCGCGACAGGAACCCCGGCCGCCGGCGGCACATGGCTTCCGTCCGCTGAAGGATCTCCTCGGCCGGAAGATCAAGATTCAATGGTTCGCGGCACGGCTGGGCGGTGAAGTAGGGGCTATCGACGTACAGCTCGAGCGGATTGCCCTCGGGATCTTTGAAGTACATCGACCACGCGTTGCCATGGTCGACCTGATCGAGGCCTTGCACGCCGGCTCGCTTGGCGCGCCGGTAATAGTCCTGCAAGTCGGCCAGCGAGTCGAGCAGGAAGGACAACTGGTTCACCGGATTGAACGGCAGATCCGTCGGCTTGCCGTCGAACAGGACGAGCTGATGGTGAATCTCCGGGTCCTGTGTCATGAAGTACAGGCGGTGTCCCGTCGACGCTACGCCTTTGTCGCTCACTACGAAACCGAGCGACTTGCGATAGAAGTCGACCATCATTTCCAGATCGCTGCAGAAGATCCCGCAGTGTGTGAATTGAATCTTTGGCAGGGCTGCCATGACTGTCTCCTATCCCATGCTGTGGTTGCCTGGAGTCAGTGCTTTAGCACTGACTCCAGGCCCGCAGCGCTCCTTTATCCGATGTTGCTCAAGCTTCTTCATTCACGACCGGGTTGGACAACGTCCCAACGCCCGGGATGACCACCTCGAACGTATCGCCCGGCTGCAGGAAAACAGGCGGCTGACGCTTGAAGCCGATTCCGCTCGGCGTCCCCGTCGCCAAAATATCGCCGGGTTGCCAATCGAGCGCGCGCGACACGTAGGCAATCAGCGCGGGAATATCGAATGCCAGATCGGAGAGCTTGCCCTTCTGCATGCTCTCCCCATTGAGCAGCCCCTGAACCGTGAGCTCGCGGTAATCGGGAATTTCGTCGGCCGTCACGAGCCACGGCCCGAGCGCGCCGGTGCCGCGGAAGTTCTTGCCCATGCCGTACTGATGCGTATGGAATTGCCAGTCGCGCACACTCGCATCGTTGAAGCATGTATAGCCGGCAACGTGCTGCATCGCGTTCTCGGGCGCGATGTGCGCTCCGCCCTTGCCGATGACCACCGCCAGTTCCGCTTCGAAATCGAAATGGCCGGACACGGCCGGGCGGATCAGTGGTGCCCCATGCGCCACCATCGTCTGGGCGTAGCGCTGGAAAATCACCGGGTATTCCCCGACCGTGCGCCCCGCCTCCGCCGCGTGCGCGACATAGTTGATACCGACACAGATGATCTTGCCCGGGCGCGGAATCACGGGCGCGAGCTCGACCTGCGCCAATGGGCAATCCCCGCTGCTGCCCGCCACGATCTGCCTGGCTTGCGCCAGCGCCGCTGCGTCGGCGACGAGCGACGCCAGATCGGCGACACCCGGCAAACGCGCAGACAAATCGACGACCGCCTCCCCTGCCACGGCGCCGAACCCCGGTTTGCCATCACGACGATATGAGACCAGTTTCATCCTTCCTCCATACAGAGCACAAAACATGTTTTTGTGCATATTACATCGCAATAGATATAATGCAAGCGTCCGTGCGGGATGGATGCCTTGCGCACGGCAAGTCCGAACACTCTCCGTGGAGCATCAAGATGTCGTTAGTCAATGTGAGGAAGGTCAAGCTGGACTTCGAAGAAATCTGGCACGAAGGCGGCCCGCTCCTGCAGGAGCCGTTGCGGATCGCCGTGGCGACAACCGTCGTCGCCAACCCCTACGCGGGCCGATACGAGCCGGATCTGCTGCCATTCATGAGCGAGCTTCGCGCGCTGGGGGCCGAACTCTCGTCGCGCCTCGTAGCGCAATTGGGCGGCGCCGATCAGGTCCAGGCTTACGGAAAGGGCGCCATCGTCGGCGAAGACGGCGAGCTCGAGCACGGCGCCGTCTGGCACGAAGCCGGCGGATGGGCGATGCGGGAGACGCTGGGCGCACCGAAGGCGATGGTGCCGTCAGCCAAGACGATCGGCGGCGTCGGCACCCGCCTCATGGTTCCGCTCGGCCACATTCAGGCTTCCTACGTCCGCAGCCACTACGGCACCTGTGAGGTCACGGTCTGGGATGGCCCCAGGCGCAACGAAATCGCGTTCGCCCTGTGCATGGCGACGGGCGGCCGTGTCCACGCCCGGCTCGGCGGGCTTGCGGCCTCGGAGATCAAAGGCCTCGACGGCCTGCGATAGCCTTCGCCGCCGAATTTATTTTTACGCACAAAAATTCACATCATGCATTTAGAATAACTATCAGATCGACAACTCACAGACAGACAAGGAGACAGACATGACGAAGATGATGCGGGCCGCACGCATGCATGAAGTAGGCCAGCCGATGGTGATCGAGGAGATCCCGGCGCCGTCGCCGCGGCCGGCCGACGTGCTGGTCAAGGTCAAGGCGTGCGGCATCGTCCCCAACCTCGGCAACGTATTGAGCAATTGGCAAAAGTGGTTTCCGCACCTGCCGCTGCCGAAGCTGCCGGCGATCTTCGGCCTGGACGCGACCGGCGTGATCGAGGAAGTCGGCAGCCAGGTGCACGCTTTCCGGCCAGGCGACCGGGTCTACGTCAACCCGGCGCGCTATTGCGGCGGATGCCGGGCCTGCCGCTCCGGCGATACGACGGCCTGCCCGTATTACACGTTCAACGGCTATTTCGGGTTCAGCCAGCGTTCGCAGGCGATCTTCGACGACTATCCGTACGGCGGCCTGTGCGAGTACATGACCGCCCCGCAATACAGCCTCGTCAAGATTCCCGACAACCTGAGCCACGAGACCGCCGCCCGCTTCGGCTACCTGGGCACCGCCTATCGCGCCTTGCTCAAGGCGGAGGTTGGCCCGAGCAGCACCATTCTCGTCAGCGGCATCAGCGGCACGCTGGGAATCGGCGTCGCGCTGTTCGGCCTCGCGATGGGCGCGAAGAAGATCCTGGGGACGGCGCGCAACAAGGAGCTGCTGCAGCGCGTGAAGGCGATCGCGCCGGAGCGCATCGAAGTGATGGCGCTCGACGAGCGGCCGGTCGCCGAATGGGCCCAGGAAGTGACGAAGGGAGAAGGCATCGATGCAGTCATCGACGCGCTCGGTCCCGGTGCGCCGCACGAAACGCTGCGGGATACACTGAAGACGCTGCGCCGCGGCGGCCATCTGATCAACATCGGCGCCATCGCCGGCGACGTTCCCATCAACCTGCACTACATGATGGACAACGACCAGCGCTTCAGCGGATCGGCATGGTTCACCGCGGGCCAGGGCCAGGAGATGGCTGATATGGTGGAATCGGGCGTGGTCGATCTCTCTGTCTTCGAGCACTGCATCTACAAGCTCGAGGATGTGAACGTCGCGATCGGCGGGACCGAAAACCGCAACGGCGGCTTCAGCAATTACGTGATCTGCCCGTGACTCGATCCGCGCAGGCAGCCGCCGCTGACGGCATGCGGGCAGCGGCGGCTCGCTGCAGCGCCGTCCATTCCTACTCTTTCAGGAGACAAGCCATGTTAATCAGGCGCCTCGTCACCGGCCGCGACAGCGAAGGGAATTCCGTCTTCCTCTCCGATGGGCCGACGCCCAGGACCGTCGCGTTCCAATCGATTCCCGGACATGCGTTCGCGCACGTCTGGGCCACGCCGCCATCGCCTTCGCTGCCGTCCCCGTCTTCCGATCCGACGGCGCAAGCGCCCGGATTGATCCCGCCCGCGGGGGGAACGGGCATGCTGATCGTGACGTTCGTGCCCGATTGCGAGCTCGCCACGCCGCAGTTCGACGCGGCGGCGGCGGGCGCCGAGTACATGGCCGTCATGCCCGACCTCGCGCAAACGTTCGAGCCGGACCACCCCGGCATGCACACCACTGATACGGTCGACTACGCCATCGTGCTTTCCGGCGAGATCTGGCTCGATCTCGACAACGGGCGGGAAACGCTGCTGCGCGCAACCGACGTCGTCGTACAAAACGGCACCCGTCACGCGTGGCGCAACAAGAGCGATGCGCCGGCCACGGTTGCGTTCTTCATGGTCGGGGCGTCTCGAACGTCTCGAGGGTGAGGACAAGCACGACGCGCTCTACACCAGAATGCTCATGGAGGAACACTGCAATGGCAGAGCCGCTCGCCAGCGAAGCCCGACGCCAGCTTTTCACGGACGCCCGCAGCCAGAACGCCTGGCTCGACAAGCCGGTGTCCGATATCGTTCTTCGGGAACTCTACGACCTGACGAAATGGGGCCCCACGAGCATGAACTGCTCGCCGATGCGCCTCGTTTTCGTCCGTTCGCCGCACGCGCGCGAAAGGCTGCTCGAGGCGGTATCGCCCGGCAACGTAGCGAAAGTGCGTACGGCGCCAGTCGTCGCCATCGTCGCTCAGGACACGCGCTTCTACGACCGGCTGCCTCAACTGTTTCCCCATCGGCCCGAGAGCGGCAAGCTCTTTCACGACCAGCCGAAACTCGCCGAAGAAACGGGCTTTCGCAACAGCTCGCTGCAAGGCGGCTATTTCATCCTGGCGGCCCGCACGCTCGGACTCGATTGCGGCCCCCTTTCGGGGTTCAACGCCGAAGCGGTGAACACGCTGTTTTTCGACGGCACGCCGCTGCGCGTGAATTTCCTCTGCTGCCTCGGATATGGCGATCCGCGCGGGCTGTTTCCGCGCAGTCCGCGACTGGCGTTCGACGAGGCTTGCCGGGTCATCTAGTTGCGCTGTCCCGGACTCAGTGAACAACCGGCTTGGGGCCGGATGGGTTGTCTCGGCCGAATCCGGGACGGAGATACCCGGGAACGCGACTTGCCATTCTTCATTCGTTGGACGCACCGGCGATCGTGAAGCGCTCCCGCCGGTCGCACCGGGCGCCATCGCAGGAACCTCCCATGGCGCAACGTGTCTGTTCATGTATGTCCCTTTTCTGGAGGGATATCAAATGACCTCCGCGCCATCAGGGGCGATGCCCCTCTCCGATGAGGACGCCCGGCGCCAATTGCGCCGCGCCGTTCTTGCCAGCACGATTGGTACTACGATCGAATGGTATGACTTCTTCCTCTACAGCATCGTGACCGGCCTGGTCTTCGCGAAGCTGTATTTTCCCGAGTCGAACCCGCTCGTCGGCACATTGCAGGCGTTTCTGATCTACGCCGTCGGCTTTGTGGCGCGACCGGTCGGAGCGGCCATTTTCGGCCACTACGGCGATCGCATCGGACGCAAAGCCACACTGATCGTGACGCTGTTGCTGATGGGACTCGCCACCTTCGCCGTCGGCTTCGTCCCCGCCTATGCGACGATCGGCATCTGGGGCGCCGTCTTGCTCACGGCGCTGCGCTTCATCCAGGGTGTAGGCGTAGGCGGCGAATGGGGCGGCTCGGTCTTGATGTCGATGGAATGGGCGCGCACCAACGCGCATCGGGGCTTCGTCGCCTCCTGGCCGCAGTTCGGCGTGCCGGCGGGACTGTTCCTGGCCAACCTGGCCGTGCTGGCCATGAGCCAGATCTCAGGCAACGGTTTCCTCGCGTGGGGCTGGCGCGTCCCGTTCTTCCTGAGCATCGTGCTGGTCGCGGTCGGCCTCTACATCCGCTTGAATATTCTCGAAACGCCGCTATTTGCGCGGCTTCTCGCCGAGCACAGGATCGAGAAAGCGCCCACGCTCGAAGTATTGCGCCGCCAACCGAAAGACATCCTTCTCTCGGCCTTTGCCCGCATGGCCGAGCAGGCGCCCTTCTACATTTACACGGCCTTCGTCTTCACCTATGGCGTCAGGACACTGGGCGCGACACGCGACATGCTGCTGATGGCGGTGATGGCCGCTTCAGTGCTGGAGTTCTTCACCATCCCGCTCTTTGGCCACGTGTCCGATCTGATCGGGCGGCGGCGGATGTATTTGATCGGTTCCATCGCCGTCGGCATATTCGGCTTCGTCTACTTCGCGATGGTCGATACCAAGGCGCCGGCGTTGATCTTCGCGGCCATCGTGCTCTCGCTGGTTCCGCATGCGATGCTGTACGGTCCGCAGGCCGCTTTGATCGCCGAGTCCTTCACTGGACGCCTGCGTTACAGCGGCGCCTCCCTGGGCTACCAGCTGGCATCGGTCATCGCGGGCGGTCCTGCGCCGCTGATCGCAACCGCGCTATTTGCTTACTACCACTCGGGCTATGCAATCGCGGTCTATGTTCTGGCGTGCGCGGTGCTCAGCCTGATCGCCGCCGCGCTGCTCGGCGATCACACCAACCAGGACATCTCGCAGGAATACGATGACGCGCGAACGCTGGGGAACCACGGACACCCGACCCCCGCCGCATGATCGATCATGCTTGCCGCTGCTTCCGGCGATACACCGGAAGCAGCGGCTCGCCGGACCCGTGCTCCCATTCAAACCGACATGCCCTGCATCCGCCTTCCAAAGCGGGCGTGCTCGGCCTGATCCATCAACGCCAGAAACTGATCGGCGTCCATGTGAACCAGCTCCTCGTGATCGCCGGCCTCGAAGTAGACATCCGGCTGGTGGGTGAGGCTTTCGTCGAGATAGGTTTGCATGCCATAGGCGGTGCACACAGGCGGCGGCAGCGCACCATATTCGCAGTCCTTGAACAGTTCCCGCAGATCGACTTCCTTCGCGAGCGCGAGCCGGCGTCCCGTCTTCGACCACAGCTCGGACAGCCTCACGGCGTAGGTCGACGGCAGCACGGCGGCAAGATAGCCGTGCTCGTCTTCGAAGAGCACGGTCTTCGCGAGACGATCGCCCGGGATGTGGGCCGCCGCGGCGGTTTCGATGCTGGAATGGCTATAAGGGTGACGCAGGATTTCGTACCGGGAGCCCTTGTTGCGCAGGCAGTCCTGGAGGGTTGCGGACATGGACATGACACACCTCCTGTCGATCAGAGTTGGCGCTTTAGCGCCTACTCTGATCCCATGCTGCGGTTGCTTGGAGTTGGTGCTTCAGCACCTACTCCAAGCCCGCAGCGGTCGATAAAGGCCTGAAGAAAACCCCAGGCTGATCTTTCAGAATAGTTCGCTTGCGCGCGATACGCATGTGAAGATCGGCGCGAGTCCCGCCTCGTTGCCGCTCAGGCTGCGGCCAGCCCCTTTTCCTTCAGCCAATCCGGATTGAAAAGACGCGCGCGATACAGTTCGCCGCGATCGCACAGCAGCGTCACGATCGTATGACCCGGTCCCATCTGCCGGGCGAGCCAAACGGCCGCCGCCACGTTGATGCCCGTCGAGCCGCCGACATAGAGCCCTTCTTCGCGCAGCAGCCGGTACACCATCGTGACGCATGACTGGTCGTCGATGCGGCAAGCGTCGTCGATCGGCGTCCCTTCGAGGTTGGCCGTAATGCGGCTGGAGCCGATACCCTCCGTGATCGAGTTACCTTCCGCCTTGATTTCGCCCGTTTTCACGTAGCTGTAGAGCCCGCTGCCATGCGGATCGGCGAGGACGGTCCGCACCTCGGAGTTCTTTTCCTTCAGAAAGCGGCTCACGCCGGCCAGCGAGCCGCCCGTGCCTGTAGAGCAGACAAAAGCATCGACCGTGCCCGCGGTGTCGCGCCAGATTTCAGGACCCGTGGTCTCGTAGTGAGCTTGCCGGTTGACGAGGTTGTCGAACTGGTTGGCCCAGATCGCGTTGTCCAGCTCCTGCGCGAGACGCCCGGCGATCTTCTGGTAATTGTTCGGATCTTTGTACGGGGCCGCCGGCACCGGCCGCACCTCGGCGCCGAGAAGACGCAACAGCTCCATCTTGGCCGGCGATTGCGTATCCGGAATCACGATCACGCAGCGATAGCCGCGAGCCGCGCAGATATGTGCGAGGCCGATGCCCGTGTTGCCCGCGGTGCCCTCCACCACGGTGCCGCCTGGCTTGAGCACGCCGCGCCGCTCGGCATCCTGAATGATGTAAAGCGCGGCTCGGTCTTTCACCGAGCCGCCCGGGTTCATGAACTCCGCTTTGCCGAGAATCTCGCAGCCGGTCTCGTTGCTGAGCGCTGCGAGCCTGATGAGCGGAGTGTCGCCGACGCAGCCGACAAAACCCTGCTTGATGCCCATGATCGCCTCCTGCTTTTCACGTGATTGGCGAAAAGCTGCCGCCATACTGAAAAGATAGACGAGACGAAGCCCCTGAATGAAGGAGCCGAATTCAAAGACTCAATGGTGCAATTCCGGGGCGCCTGCCAAGGCCGTTTGAAGTTTCACGATGGCATCGGCCGATTTCCATCATTGCGTCACATGCCCGGATAATTCGGCCCGCCGCCGCCTTCGGGCGTGACCCATACGATGTTCTGCGTCGGGTCCTTGATATCGCAGGTCTTGCAGTGCACGCAGTTCTGCGCGTTGATTTGCAGGCGGTCGCTGCCGTCGTCGTGCTTCACGAACTCGTAGACCGCCGCCGGGCAGAAGCGCCCCTCCGGCCCCGCATAGGTGCGCAGGTTCACGTTCACCGGCACTGACGCGTCCTTCAACGTCAGATGCGCCGGCTGGTTCTCCTCGTGGTTCGTGTTCGAGATGAACACCGAGGACAAACGGTCGAACGTCAGCTTGCCATCCGGCTTCGGATACGCGATCGGCTTGCATTGCGAGGCGGGCTTGAGCATCTCGTGGTCCCAGTGCTGGTGGTGCAGCGTCCACGGCACGTTGCCGCCCAACAGCTTCTGCTCGATGCCCACCATCAGCGTGCCCAGGTACAGGCCCTTGCTCATCCACTGCTTGAAGTTGCGCGCGCGGTGGAGCTCGCTGTAAAGCCACGAAGTCTTGAACGACGCCGGATAGGCGGCGAGCTCATCGCCCTGGCGGCCCGCCTGCACCGCCTCGAACGCCGCTTCGGCCGCCAGCATGCCGGTCTTGATCGCCGCATGGCTGCCCTTGATGCGCGAGGCGTTCAGGAAGCCCGCGTCGTCGCCCACCAGCGCGCCGCCCGGGAACACCAACTTCGGCAGCGACATCAGCCCGCCCGCCGTGATCGCCCGCGCGCCGTACGAGACGCGCTTGCCGCCTTCGAGCACCTTGCGGATCTCGGGATNGACGCCGGATAGGCGGCGAGCTCATCGCCCTGGCGGCCCGCCTGCACCGCCTCGAACGCCGCTTCGGCCGCCAGCATGCCGGTCTTGATCGCCGCGTGCGAGCCCTTGATGCGCGAGGCGTTCAGGAAGCCCGCGTCGTCGCCCACCAGCGCGCCGCCCGGAAACACCAACTTCGGCAGCGACATCAGCCCGCCCGCCGTGATCGCCCGCGCGCCGTACGAGACGCGCTTGCCGTCTTCGAGCACCTTGCGGATCTCGGGATGCGTCTTGTAGCGCTGGAACTCCTCGAACGGCGACAGATACGGATTCGTGTAGCCCAGGCCGACCACGAAGCCGACCATCACCTGGTTGTTGTCGATGTGATAGAGGAACGAGCCGCCGTAGGTGTCCTTCTCCAGCGGCCAGCCGGCGGTGTGGATCACGAGCCCCGGCTGGTGCTTGGCCGGATCGATCTCCCACAGCTCCTTGATGCCGATGCCGTAGACCTGCGGGTCGGCGTCCTTATTGNCAGCCCGCCCGCCGTGATCGCCCGCGCGCCGTACGAGACGCGCTTGCCGCCTTCGAGCACCTTGCGGATCTCGGGATGCGTCTTGTAGCGCTGGAACTCCTCGAACGGCGACAGATACGGATTGGTGTAGCCCAGGCCCACCACGAAGCCGACCATCACCTGGTTGTTGTCGATGTGGTAGAGGAACGAGCCGCCGTAGGTGTCCTGCTCCAGCGGCCAGCCGGCGGTGTGGATCACGAGGCCCGGCTGGTGCTTGGCCGGATCGACCTCCCACAGCTCCTTGATGCCGATGCCGTAGACCTGCGGGTCGGCGTCCTTATTGAGCTTGAAGGTCTCGTTGAGCTGGCGGCCCAGGTGCCCGCGGCAGCCTTCGCAGAAGAGCGTGTATTTGGCGTGCAGCTCCATGCCGAGCTGGAAGTTCTCGGTGGGCTCGCCGTCGCGGCCAACGCCCAGGTTGCCGGTGACGACGCCTTTCACCGAGCCGTCGTCGTTATACAAAACCTCGGCAGCCGGAAAGCCCGGAAAGATCTCGACGCCCAAGGCTTCGGCCTGCTGTCCCAGCCAGCGCGTGACGTTGGCGAGGCTGATCACGTAGTTGCCGTGGTTCTTGAAGTTGTCCGGCAGCGCCCAGTTCGGGGTCTTGACGGCGCCTGTCTCGGTGAGAAAGAGGAAGCGGTCCTCGGTCACTTCGACGTTCAAAGGCGCGCCCTTTTCCTTCCAGTCGGGAATCAGCTCATTCAGCGCTCGCGGGTCCATCACCGCGCCCGACAGAATATGCGCGCCGATCTCCGAGCCCTTTTCGAGCACGCAGACGCCGATCTCGGCGCCGTGTTCGGCCGCCAGCTGCTTCAACCGGATCGCCGCCGAGAGCCCCGCGGGGCCGCCGCCGACGATCACGACGTCGTACTCCATCGACTCGCGCGGGCCGTATTGCTGGATCAACGTGGCGTCTTGCATCGTTCAACGCTCCACCGGATCGATTGCGATAGAAACGAGACGTGCGCCTGGCCCCACCGCGTGCAAGTCGATTTCCTCACGCCGTCCGTCGATCCAGATGCCCGTCATCGGCTCGAGCGACACGCCGTTGAACAGCGCGCCCGCTACGCTCCATTGCCCGGCGACGCACAAGACAAGATGGGTCGAAGCCGCCGAGATCCGCAGCGAGTCCGACGCCATATCGACGCTGGCCTGCCAGGCGCCCCGTCGCGTCATCACGTTGAGCACGCCGACGGGCCGGGCGGGCACGCTTGCCCATATCAGCAGATCGCCGGGGAACTGCACGGGCTGTCCCGGGCGCGCGAACCACGCGCCATCCTGCGAATGCAGATCGACCGCGCCTTCGTCGAGCAGCAGCAACGTGCGATCGACCCCCGGAAACTGCGAGAACTTTGCCGGCCCGTTCAGGGTGGCGAGGCTGACACGCCACTCGATGCCGCCGTCGCCGGCGGCGCGTTTTGCGATGGTGCGCGTAGAGCCGCCGCCGTTTGCCCACGCTTCGGGCACGAGCTGCGCGCAGTCGAAGAAATGAATCGATTGCTGCGACGGCGGCTTTGCCGCGCCGGCCAGCGCGCCATGCCGATCCATATGCATCACGCCCGTCATGACGCGCTCCGTGCGCCCATGTGCGCTTCCAGCTCGCGCATCGTCTCGAACAGATCGCCGACGAGCCCGACGTCCGCGACGGAAAAGATCGGCGCGTCCGGGTCCTTGTTGACGGCGACGATGACCTTCGAGTCCTTCATCCCCGCCAGATGCTGAATCGCGCCGGAGATGCCGAACGCAAGATAGACGTCGGGCGCGACCGTTTTGCCGGTCTGTCCGACTTGCGCGGCGTTGGGCGCATAGCCGGCATCGACGGCGGCGCGCGACGCGCCCAACGCCGCGCCGACACGCTCAGCTAGCGCGCCAAGCCGCGCCATGTTCTCTTTCGACGCAAGGCCGCGGCCGCCCGCCACGACGATGCGCGCAGTCGACAAGTCGTGGCCTGCCTGCTGCGTCGCCTGGCGTTCCACGAGCTTCGTTCTTTCGAACGCAGGTAGCGCATCGAGCGTAACGATGGACGCGCTGCCGCCTTCACGCTCGACAGTCGCAAACGACGACGCGCGAAACGTCGCAAACGTGAGCGCGCTTTCGCTTGCCACGGTCGCGAGCACGCTGCCCGCATAGAGGCCGCGCACGAAGCGGCCGTCGTTCGCGAGGCCGGTTACGTCCGCCAGGAACGCGCTCCCGGTCAGCGCGGCCGCGCGCGGAAACGCGCCGCGAGCCAGCGGCCGGTGAGCGGCGGCGATCAGCGAATAGCTGCCGCAGACCGCGTGCAACTGCGCGGCGAGCGTTTCCGGCGCCGGCGTCTCCATGCTGTCGAAGCTGCCGCTCAGCACGCGCTCCACGCCGCGGATCTGCGCAGCCGCGTTCGCAGTCTTGGCATCGAGCGCGAGCACGTCGAGAGGCGCGCCGCGCTGCGAGACTGCGCCGATCACGCGCAGCGTGGCGTCGCCGATCGCGCCGTGATCCGATTCGGCCAGTACCAGGGTTCTCATGCGACGGCTCCTGCGGGTTCGAACACACGATGCGCCGCGAGCGCGTCGAGCAGCGCGGCGGTATCCGCGACCTTGACGCCCGCCTGCCGCGCGGGCGGCTCACGCAGCTCGACAATCCGGCTTTGCGGCGCGAGCTCGACGCCGAGTGTGGCGGCATCGATCGTCGCCAGCGGTTTCTGCTTGGCCTTCACGATGCTCGGCAACGTCACGCGCCGGGGCTCCGCGAGGCGCAGGTCCGCGCTGACGACGGCCGCGCCGTCGAGCTGCCAGGCCGCCGTGCCCGAGTCGTCGCCGCAGGTCACGCGCCAGCCGGAGCCATTGGTTTCGATGGCGCTCGCGTCGAGCGCCTGCGGCCAGCCGAGCAGGCCGGCGAGCATCGCGGCGACGCCGCCCGTGTCGCCGTCGATGGCCTGCTTGCCGCAGAGCACGAGGCCGAATGCGTCGTGCGCCGACAGATACGCGCGCAGCAGGCGTGCGACAGCGAGCGAGTCCAGTGTTGCGGTGGCGGCGCCCGTGTCGAGCAGGACCGCGTTGTCGGCGCCCATCGCGAGCGCCGTGCGCAGCACGTCCTGACTATTGGCCTGTCCGCAGGTGATGACGGTCACCTGCGAGGCGTGCCCTGCCTCCCGCAGTTGCAACGCCTTTTCCAGCGCACACTCGTCGAAAGGATTGAGGGACATCTTCAGGCCGTTCGTGTCGATCGCGCCGTTGGCGCCGACTCGCACGCGCACGTTCGGATCGACGACGCGTTTGACGGGAACCAGGATGTTGAGGGGCATGTTGCCTCCCGCTGGGCCGCCCCGAGGGAGGCAACCGCCCCCTCGGGGGGGCAGCGAACGATAGTGAGCGTGGGGGTAGTTCATTTCGTCTCCACGGGTCAGGACACCGCGCCCGACCCGTACTTGCCGACGAGCAGCGCGCCCGTCGAGAAGCGGTCGAGGGCGTACGGCGCGAGCGACACGTCGGTCGGCTGGCCGAGCGCATGCTGCGCGAGCAGCTTGCCGATGCCGGGCGAGAGCTTGAAGCCGTGCCCGGAGAACCCGAACCCGACGACGAGCCCTTCGACATCGCCGGCGCCGCCGAGCACCGGGTTCCAGTCGGGCGTCACGTCGTAGACGCCCGTCCACGACGACGCGAGCCCCGCCGTCTCGTAGGCGGGGAAACGCTCGGCAACCTGGGCGCCGACTTCGGCGACATAGTCGAGAGAGATATCGCCCTGTTCCGTCTCCGGCGCATTGAGCGTTTCGCCGACCACGCCTTCGGACACGAGCATCTGGCTGCCGCCGTAGCTGCGGAAATACAGCATGCCGGGCGAACCGAGATCCTTGAACGCGGGCATGCCGAACGTGTACGCGCCCGTGTCGCATTCGAGGGCGAGCACCGTATGGCGCTCGGGCTTCACTGGCAGCGGCACGCCGATCCAGCCAGCCAGTTCCGGCGTCCAGATGTTTTGCGTGCTGATGAGCGTGCCGCAGCTGAAGCGGCCCGCGCTCGTCTCGACGCCTGTCACGCGCCGTCCCTCGCGGATCACGCCGGTCACCGTCGTGCCTTCCATGATCTTCACGCCGCGGCGGCGCGCGGACTTCGCGAAGCTGGTCGCGACGAGATAGGCGTCGGCGAAGCCGGCCTCGGGCTCGAAGCCGATCAGCGCCGCGTCGTCGAACTGTGCGATCGGCAGGCGCTCGCGCGCTTCGCCGCGGTTCAGCAGGCGTACCTCGATGCCCATCTCCTGCTGGGCGGTGAGCGACGCGCGCAGCGGTTCGAGCTTGTCGCCTTCCGGCGCGCAGATCATGTAGCCGCATTTGACGAGCCCGCACGATGCTTCGTCGTCGCCGACGTACTCGGCAAAGTTGTTGAAGGCCCACCACGACGAGCGCGCCAGCTCGACGTTCTGACGAACCGAGTAATGCGTGCGCAGCAGGCCCGACGATTGCGACGTCGTGCCCGCGCCGATCGTGCCGCGCTCCAGGACCAGCACGCTCTTCGCGCCGGACGCGGCGAGATGGTGCGCGACCGATGCGCCGATCACGCCGGCGCCGATCACGATGAAGTCATAGTGGCTCATGGGAATCCCTGATAAGGCGATGGAGCGGATTCTAGGAAGCCGAAACGCGAGGCAATTTTGTATTAGGCAAACTTATGACGCGCGCCCGAAAACGCTCATCGTGAGCACGGGCGGATTTTGGGCGTGCAGCATCCGACAAATTGGAGTCACGCACGATGAGACGAACCCAAACGCCAATCGATCTGCGCGCGCTGCAGGCTTTCGTCGCCGTGTGCGAAACGGGCTCGATGACGGGCGCGGCGAAGCAGCTCGGCGTGAGCCAGAGCGCGATCAGTCAGGCGGTGTCGGCGCTCGAGCGCGATCAGGGCATGACGCTGTTCGACCGCGAGAGCCGCCCGCCGCGGCCGAATATCGCCGGACGCGCATTGCTGGAACTCGCGGGGCCGCTGATCGAGCACGCGCAGATGGTGAGCACGCGGATCGGCGACGCGTCGCACGCGGGCACGCTGCCGGTGCGGCTCGGTTGCGTCGATTCGTTCGCGGCGACGGTCGGGCCGGAGCTGATTCGCGCGGTGTCGAATTCGGCGCGGCAGATCTCGCTGTGGTCGGGACTCACGCCGGGGCTGGCGAAGCAACTGCACGACCGGGAGCTCGATATCGCCGTCTGCACGCAGACGACGCTCAACGACGCGCGCATCGTCGAAATCCCGCTCTTTTCCGAGGCGTTCGTGGCCGTCGTCGCGCGCAGCCATATCGCCGGCCGCCCGCAGATCGACTGGCGCACGCTCGACAAGGAGCTGCCGCTGATCCGCTACACGGCGCGCTCGGTGATCGGCCAGCAGGTGGAGCGCTTCGCGCGGCATCTCGGCATCGACAGCCCGCGCCGCTACGAGTTCGATGCGACCGATCCGCTGCTGAGCCTCGTGGCGGCCCGTTTGGGCTTCGCGATCTCGACGCCGTTGTGCCTGTGGCAGGCGCGGCACTATCTCGGCGACATCGCCGTACTGCCGCTGCCGTCCGGGCGGCTCGGACGGCGCGATTTCTTCCTGCTGCACCGGCAGGGCGAGTGGGACGACTTCGCGAGCGAGATCGTCACGTTGACGCGGACGGTCATCGATCGCTCGATCCAGCCGGCGCTGGCTCGCGCGTTGCCGCAGCTTCCCGAGGATGCATTGCGCTGACCGCACCGTTATTCAAGGAGACCGCCGATGGAAGATCTGTACACCCTGCAACGCGGCGAGGCGCCGCTGCTGATTTCGATTCCGCATCTGGGCAGCCGGATTCCGCCGGAGTTGCGGCCGCTCTACACGAATCAGGCGCTGACCGTCGCCGATACCGACTGGCATCTGGATCGTCTCTACGATTTCGCCTCGGAATTGGGGGCGACCGTGCTCGGCGCGAAGCTGTCGCGCTATGTGGTCGACCTGAACCGGCCGCCGAACGACGAGAGCCTGTATCCGGGGCAGACCACGACGGGCCTGTGTCCAGCCGAAACGTTTCGCGGCGAACCGGTGTACCGCGCCGGCTGCGAGCCTGATGCGCAGGAAAAGCAGCGGCGCGTGACGCACTACTGGCAGCCCTACCACGACCGGCTGCATGCCGAGCTGATGCGTCTGCGCGAACGTCACGCGCACGTGCTGCTGTGGGAGGCGCATTCGATTGCGAGCGTGCTGCCGCGCCTGTTCGACGGCAAGCTGCCGGACCTGAACCTCGGCACGCAGGACGGCCGCACGGCCGCGCCCGCCTTGCAGACGGCAGCCGTTGCCGCCGCGGCGGACAGCCCGTTCACCTGGGTCGCGAACGGGCGCTTCAAGGGCGGCTATATCACGCGTCATTTCGGCTCGCCGGGCAACGGCGTTCACGCGATTCAGCTCGAGATGTGCCAGTCGATCTACATGAGCGAGCGCTCTCCGTTCGCGTATGACGAGGCGCGCGCGGCGCTCGTGCAGCCGGTGTTGCGCCGGATGCTCGAAGGCGTGCTGCACGCCTTGACGGCTTTATAAGCCGGGCTGATGCAACGTCGTAACCCGCGTTGCCGTTTCAGTGCGCCCGTGCACCGCATTCACGATCGGGCCGCACCGCGGGCAAGCAGAGGCAGGAGAGGCAGGGTGATTTGGAAAGACCGCAGTGTGCCGTCGATGTTTATTGGCAGGAACTTTTGATTCTCATTGATAAACATGGCACGGACGTTGCATGACAGGTGTCCGGAGCGAGGACGCTCACTCGGCGGCAGGCTGGGGATAGACGAAGATCGACAGGAACTGGATCGGCGTCTTGATCAGGCGCTCGGGGCCGTGCGGGACGTCGCCTCGAAACGTGAGCGTATCGCCGGGATGCAGGATGTAGGTCTGCTGGCCGTGACGGTACTCGATCACGCCCTTGAGCATGTGGATGAACTCGGTACCCGAGTGCTGGAAGACGGGGAAGCGTTCCGACTCGTCGTCCATCGTGATGAGGAACGGCTCGAAGAGCTTGCGCGGGCCCTGGTCGTATGCAAGCAGATGGTAGGTGTGGCCGCGCTGCGTGCCTTTGCGGACGACCTCCATGCCGGCGCCTTTCTTGACCAGCTGGGCGCCGCCTTGCGGGACGTCGAAGTTGCGAAAGAGCGTCGACATCGAGACGCCGAGCGCCATGGCGATGCGGTTGAGCACGTCGAGCCCGGTCGAGGTTTGCGCGTTCTCGATCTTCGAGAGCATCCCGCGGCTGATGCCGGCCTGCTCGGCGACCTGCGCGATGGTCAGCCCGTGAGACTGGCGCAGCTCGCGGATCGTCGTGCCGAGATAGCGTTCGAGCGGTGATTTGCCGTCGTCCTCGTTTTGCATGGATGGCCTCGGAGAAAGGAAGCAAGGTTAGCAGATCGCGATGGTTTGCCAGCCTTGGGAGCGGGAACGCTTGCGCTCAAAAGGTTTCCTGGTGAGAAATATTTTTGCATGTCAATAAATTGTTGCAAGGAGTGGCAATGAACCTGAACGATGCGAGCAAGCTGCCGGTCACCGTCGACGAGCTCGGAAGCGTTCCGCGCTTCGACACGGCGGAAGACGCGCAGGCCTGGCTCACACAGCGGGGCGTGAAATATGTGTTGGCGCAGTTCGTCGACATTCACGGCGTGGCGAAGGCGAAGTCCGTGCCGGTCGCGCATTTGAAGAGCGTGCTGACGGCGGGCGCGGGCTTTGCCGGTTTCGCGATCTGGGGCGTCGGCATCGAGCCGAACGGGCCGGACTTCATGGCCGTCGGCGATTTGTCGACGCTGACGCCGGTGCCGTGGCAACCGGGCCTCGCCCGCATCGCGTGCGATGGCCACGTCGACGGCCAGCCGTGGGCATTCGATTCGCGCGTGACGCTGAAGAAGCAGGTCGCGCGGATGACCGGGCGCGGCTGGACGCTCTACACGGGGCTCGAGCCGGAGTTCTCGCTGCTGCGCCGTTCGGCGTCGGGCATGCTCGAGCCGTGCGACCCGAGCGACACGCTCGCGAAGCCGTGCTACGACTACAAGGGCCTGTCGCGCACGCGCGTGTTCTTGGAAAAGCTGACCGAATCGATGCGCGCGGTGGGCATCGACGTCTATCAGATCGACCACGAAGACGCGAACGGCCAGTTCGAGATCAACTACACGTACACGGATTGCCTGACCTCGTGCGACCACTACGTGTTCTTCAAGATGGCCGCGTCCGAAATCGCGAACGAGCTCGGCATGATCTGCTCGTTCATGGCGAAGCCTTTCGCCAATCGTCCCGGCAACGGGATGCACATGCACATGTCGATCGGCGACGGCGAGCGCAACCTGTTCGCCGACAAAAACGATCCGCTCGGCATGGGCCTCTCGAAGCTCGGCTACCAGTTCACGGCCGGCCTGCTCGCCCACGCACCGGCGCTGGCGGCGCTCTGCAACCCGACCGTCAACTCGTACAAGCGGCTCGTGGTGGGCCGCTCTCTGACCGGCGCGACGTGGGCGCCCGCCTATATCAGCTACGGCGACAACAACCGTTCGACGATGGTGCGCATGCCGGGCGAGCGCATCGAGCTGCGCCTGCCGGACGGCTCGTGCAATCCGTATCTGGCGACGGCGGCCGTGATCGCGGCCGGGCTCGACGGCGTCGAGCGCGAGCTGTCGCCGGGCGAGCCCGCCAACGAAAACCTCTACGACTGGACGCCGCAGCAGTTGCGGGAGCACCAGATCGGCGTGCTGCCGCAGAACCTCGAGCAGGCGCTCGACGCGCTCGAAGCCGACCGCTTGATCTGCGATGCGCTCGGCCCCGTCGCGGACGAATTCCTCAAGCTGAAGCGCATGGAATGGCTCGAATACATGCGCCACGTATCGGATTGGGAACTGAAGAGCTACCTCGAATTTTTCTAAGGAGACGCAATATGTGCGGAATCGTAGGTCTGCTGGTGAAGACGCCGGCACTACGCGAACGGCTCGGCGAGCTGATGGTGCCGATGCTGATCGGCATGACCGAGCGCGGCCCGGACTCGGCCGGGCTCGCCGTGTTCGGCAAGGCCGTCGATGCTCACCAGCGCAAGCTCAGCCTCTACTCGGGCTTCACCGAAGCGGGCGAGCGCTTTGCTTGGGCAGAGCTGCTCGACGCGCTGAACGCCGCGATGGACGTCACGGCGCGCATCGAAGCGAAAGGCAACCATGCCGTGCTGACACTGCAAGGCAGTGTCGAGAACGTGAAAAGCTGGTTGCGCGAGCACTATCCGAAGCTCTATCTGCTGTCGGCGGGCCGCTCGATCGACCTGTACAAGGACATCGGCTTGCCCGCGCAGATCGCGCAGCGCTACGGCTTCGCGAACCTGAAGGGCTCGCATCTGGTCGGCCACACGCGGATGGCGACGGAATCGGCGGTCACGCCCGATCGCGCGCATCCGTTCACGGCGGGCGAGGACTTCTGTCTCGTCCATAACGGCTCGCTGTCGAATGCGCATGGCGTGCGCCGCAAGCTGGAACCCGAGGGGATTCACTTCGATACCGACAACGACACCGAAGCCGCGTGCCGCTTTCTCGAATGGCGCCTGCGCGAAGGCGACACGTTGCCGGACGCGTTGCAGAAGGGCTTCGAAGAACTCGACGGCTTCTACACCTTCCTGATGGGCACGACGACCGAGCTCGCGCTGATCCGCGATCCGTTCGCCTGCAAGCCCGCCGTGGTCGCGGAGAACGACGAGTACGTGGCGATCGCGTCGGAGTTCCGTTCGCTCGCGCATCTGCCCGACATCAAGAACGCGAAGGTCTTCGAACCCGCACCCGAGGAGATGTATGTATGGAAAGCGTGACATTCGACCTTGAGCGCACGCCGGTCAGGGAAGTGAACCAGTACCTGCACGGCGCTGCTGCCGAGCTGAACGGGCAGCGGATCACGGTGAGCTCGCCCAACGGCGCGCACAACATCGCCGTCGGCGTCGATGCCGACGTCGCGATCACGATCGAGGGCCACGCCGGCTACTACGCGGGCGGCATGAACAAGCACGCGACCATCGTCATCGAAGGCAGCGCGGGCACCGGCGTGGCCGAAAACATGATGAGCGGCAAGGTGCACGTGAAGGGCTTCGCGTCGAACGGCGCGGGCGCGTCGGCACACGGCGGACTGCTCGTCATCGAAGGCGACGCGGGCCTGCGCTGCGGGATTTCGCTCAAAGGCGGCGACATCGTCGTCGGCGGCTCGGTGGGCAGCTTCTCGGCGTTCATGGCGCAGGCGGGCCGCATGGTGATCTGCGGCGACGCGGGCGATGCGCTCGGCGACTCGCTCTATGAAGCGGTGCTGTACGTGAAGGGCGAAGTGAAATCGCTCGGGGCGGACGCGCAGTTCGAGCCGATGACCGATGCGGACGTGTCGGCCGTCGCCGCGCTGCTCGACGCGGCGGGGCTCGCGCACGATCCGCGTGCATTCAAGCGCATCGCTTCGGCCCGCACGCTTTATCACTGGAACGCCGACGCCGACCAGGAATATTGAACACCCCGTTGAACACCCCGATTTTCGAGAACGTCCCCATGGAAAAGCCCGTTCATTTCGCCCGCTTGCAGCAGGAAGAGTCGCAAGGCTACGACCGCAAGACGATCGACTACATCCACACGGCCGCGCAGCGCGGTCTCTATGAAATCCGCGGCCTCGGCGCGAAGCGGCATGTGCCGCACTTCGACGATCTGCTGTTCCTGGGCGCGTCGCTGTCGCGTTATCCGCTCGAGGGCTATCGCGAGAAGTGCGTCACCAAGACGGTGCTTGGCACGCGTTTTGCAAGCAAACCGGTCGTGCTCGACATTCCGATCACGATCGCCGGCATGAGCTTCGGCGCGCTCTCCGCGAACGTGAAGGAAGCGTTGGGCCGCGCGGCGACGGCGGCCGGCACCTCGACGACGACCGGCGACGGCGGCATGACGCAGGAGGAGCGCCGCTCGTCGAAGACGCTCGTCTATCAGTGCCTGCCGTCGCGCTATGGCTTCAACCCGGACGACGTGCGCCGCGCCGACGCGATCGAGGTCGTGATCGGCCAGGGCGCGAAGCCGGGCGGCGGCGGCATGCTGCTCGGACAGAAGGTGAACCCGCGCGTGGCCGCGATGCGCACGCTGCCGGCGGGCGTGGATCAGCGCTCGGCGAGCCGTCATCCGGACTGGACCGGTCCCGACGACCTCGCGATCAAGATCCAGGAGCTGCGCGAGATCACCGATTGGGAAAAGCCGATCTACGTGAAGGTCGGCGCGACGCGCACGTTCAACGACGTGAAGCTCGCGGTGCACGCGGGCGCGGACGTCGTGGTGATCGACGGGATGCAAGGAGGCACCGCGGCGACGCAAACGTGCTTCATCGAGAACGTCGGCATTCCGACGCTGGCCGCGGTGCGGCAGGCCGTCGACGCGCTCGAGGACTTGAACATGAAGGGGCAGGTGCAGTTGATCGTGTCCGGCGGCATCCGCACGGGGGCGGACGTGGCGAAGGCGCTCGCGCTCGGCGCCGATGCCGTGGCGATCGGGCAGGGCGTGCTGATGGCGCTTGGCTGCAACAGCGACACCTATTTCAAGGATGGCGCGCTGCATCCGGCCGCCGCGGACTATGCGGCGCTCAATACCGCGCCGGGGTTTTGTCATCACTGTCATACGGGTAAGTGCCCGGTCGGCGTGACGACGCAGGACGCGGTGCTCGAGCAACGTGTGCAGCCGGAAGAAGGCTCACGCCGGGTACGCAACTACTTGAAGACGCTGAACATGGAACTGACGACGATCGCACGCGCCTGCGGCAAGCAGAACGTGCACCACCTCGAGCCGGAAGACCTCGTGGCGCTGACGGTGGAAGCGGCGGCGATGGCGCGTGTGCCGCTCGCGGGTACGGCGTGGATACCGGGGCTGGTGAGCAGATAAGGCTTGTTTGTCGTGCAACTTTGAATTCGCGGCGGTCCGTATAGTCCGTCCCTCCCCGGGACCGGGGTCACTTTTGTCCTTGCCAAAAGTAACCAAAAGCGCGTCCTGGGCGGACGGCCTGTCCCGGAGGCACGCAGTGCTGTTGGCGATAGCGTTCTGGGGGCTACTGNNNNTCCGTATAGTCCGTCCCTCCCCGGGACCGGGGTCACTTTTGTCCTTGCCAAAAGTAACCAAAAGCGCGTCCTGGGCGGACGGCCTGTCCCGGAGGCACGCAGTGCTGTTGGCGATAGCGTTCTGGGGGCTACTGTTATCGCGCGCGGCACGTCCCGTTCGCACGCGGCACGGAACGGCCCTGCGACGAAACAAACGGAAGGCGTCGGTTTGGCCGCGCCCTGTGTCACCCATGATTGAAAGTCAGCAGGAGCGCATGAAGCAGAATCGCAAGACAAGGGTCTTCTGGCCTGGCCTGACCATCAGTATTGATTTGATTCGACTTTGCGCAATTCCGTGCCGCGTGCGAACGGGACGTACGGCGAGCGATGACGCTTGCCCCCGACCGCTACCGCCAACAGGACTGAGTGCTAACGGGCCAAGGCCGTCCGCCCAGGACACGCCTTTGGTTACTTTGGGCAAGACCAAAGTGACCCCCGCCCCGGGGAGGGGCAAAGCGTACGGCACGCCGCGGCATGAAAGAGAGCAAGCCTAAACCAATCATCAAGCACCTAACTTTGACGACAGGAGAGTCCAGCATGAGCGTTATGCCGCAACCTACCTCGGTTTCTTCGACATCGACCGATCTTCGATCGTCGAGCCTGGGCTTCATGGAGACGATCGGCCAGTCATTGGCCAATATCTCTCCCACGCTGACGCCGTCGCTCAACGTCGTGGCGCTCTGCGCGCTCGCCGGCACGGGCAGTTGGCTCGTCTACGGGCTGTCGACGCTCGGGCTCATGTTCGTCAGTCTCAACATCGCCGTGCTGGCGAGCCGCTTCGCCGCGGCCGGATCGTTCTTCATCTTCATCTCGCGCTCGCTCGGGCCGATCGCGGGCGGCATCGCGGGATGGGGGCTGATCGCCGCGTACACCGGCACGGCGATGGGCGTGCTCGCCGGCGAGGCGATCTTCGTGCAGAACGCGTTCACGCCGTTCGGCATCGCCGTGCCGACATGGCTGATCTATGTCGTCAGTGCCGCGTTGGCCTGGTTCCTCTCGTCGCGCGACATCAAGCTGTCGTCGCGCCTGAGCCTCGCGATCGAGGCCGCGTCGATCACGATCGTCGGCGGCGTGCTGTTCGTGGTCTTCTATCAGCATCCGGAGCGCATCGTCGATCATGCGCAGCTGTCGCTGCAAGGCACGACGCCGAAGGGCATGGCGGAGGCGATGGTGCTCGGCATCTTCTCGTTCGTCGGCTTCGAGAGCGCCGCGTCGCTCGGCAAGGAGACCAAGAACCCGCTGAAGGCGATTCCGCGCGCGATCATCTGGAGCATGGTGGTGGCGGGCGCGTTCTTCATGTTCGTCGCCTATTCGATGGTCGTCGCCTACGGCGGCGACGTGGCCAAGCTCGGCAACGATACCGCCCCGCTTCAGACGCTGCTCAAAGGCCTCGGCGCGCCGGCGCTGGCGCCGCTGTTCTACCTGATCGCATCGGTGAGCGCGTTCGCCTGCGTGCTGGCCTCGATCAACGCCGCAAGCCGCCTGCTGTTCTCGATGGGCCGCTATCAGTTCGTGCACCGCTCGATGGGCATGGTCCACACGAAGCATCAGACGCCGCACTATGCGGTGGCCTTTGCCGCGATCCTCTCGCTGGTCGTGAATCTCGCGCTGCTGGGCACGGGCGCGCTGAACACGTTCGGCTATACGAGCACGTTCGCGACCTTCGGCTTCATCGTGGCCTACTTCCTGATCTCGGTGTCCGCGCCGATCTACCTGAAGAAGCAAGGGCAGCTCAAGCTCGCCAATGTCGTGGTGGGCGTCCTGGGCGCGGTCGCGATGATCGGCGGCTTCTTCGGCAGCGTCTATCCGGTTCCGGATTGGCCGTACAACCTCCTGCCCTACCTGTTCGTCGCCTACATGGCGTTTGGCCTGATCTGGCTCGCGATGCTGAAGAAGCGGGCGCCGCAGGTTCTCGATAAGATCGAGCACGACCTCGAATCGAGCGAGGCTGCGATTTTCGACAGGAAATGACCGAGACTCTCCACGCGAATGCCGTCGAGCAGGCCCGCATGGCGCTGCTTCCCGAGCGCGGCGAATGTCCCGAGCTCGACATTGCTTTTGTTTCGGAGGCAGGCCGCGGCGGGCGCAACGAGGACTACGTCGGCGTCATGCTCGGCGATCTCATGCAGCGCTCGGCGCGCGGCAGCGTGGTCGCGCTGGCCGACGGCATGAGCGGCGGCCGGGGCGGACGCGTGGCCGCCGAGCTCGCCGTGCGCAGCTTCATCGACGGCTACTACGCGCCGCCCGACACGCTCTCGCCCGAAGCCGCCGCATCGCGCGCGCTGAACGCGATCCACCGCTGGCTGCATCAGATCGGCCGCAGCGATGCGGAGCTGAGCCTGATGGCGGCGTGCTTTGCGGCGCTCGTGGTCAGGGGCGGCGCGGCCTGGCTGATCAGCGCGGGCGACGTCCGGCTCTATCAGATGCGTGGCGGCGAACTCTCGCAGCTCGGCGGCGACGACGTCACGGACGTGCCGTTCGGCGCTTTCGTCGCTCACGCGATCGGGCTCCAGAGCGCGCTGGTGACGCGCATCGAAAGCTGGGAGCTCCAGGCGGGCGACCGCTTGCTGCTGTGCTCCGACGGGCTTCATCGGCGCGTGCCGGCGCGCGAGCTGCGGGCCTTGCTGTCGGCGCAGGCGCCGGCCGCCGCGGTGGCGCAGCGCCTCGTGCAGATGGCGCGCACGCGCGGATCGACCGACGACGTCTCGGCGGCCGTGATCGACGTGCGCAACGTTCCGGTCCTTGACTATCACTATCTCGAAGGCGTGCTCGGCGACCTGCCGATTCTCGCCGTTCCCGCCTGCGGAGAGGTGATCGACGGCTATGCGCTGACCACGATCCTGAGTGACGGCCGCTACTCCCGGATCTTCATCGGCCACGATCTCGCCGAGCCGGAAACGCGGCTCGCGCTCAAGTTCCCGAAGCCGCGCGTCGAAGAGGACGCCAATGTGCGCCAGTCCCTCGTCCGCGAGCGGTGGCTCGCCGGGAAGATCGGCGACGAGAATGTGCTCGCGCCGAGCGCGATCGATCCCGCGCGGCAGAGCCGCCTCTATGTCGCGATGCCGTTCCTCGACGGCCTGCCGCTCGAAACGCTGATGACGCCGGCGCCGATGTCCCTGACGCGCGGGCTGTCGATCGCCCGGCAACTCGGCCGCGCGATCCACGCGCTCAATCGCCAGGGCATCTTCCATCGCGACATCAAGCCCGAGAACATCCTGGTGCTGCCCGACGACAGCGTGAGGCTCCTGGACCTGGGCTTTGCCTACATGCCGGGCCTGCTCGCGCCGGGGCCGCTGACCGCGCCCGGCACGCCGGCCTACATGGCGCCCGAGCTCATCAAGGGCGCCCAGGGCGATGCGCGCTCCGAGGTCTTCGCGTTCGGCGTCACCTTGTACCGCACCTTCAGCGGCGGGCGCTCGCCGTACGGCTTCAACGGTCGCGTGCCGCTGCATCACCACCGGCCCGACCTTCCCGCATGGCTGGACCTCGTGCTCGAAAAGGCGATGCAGACCGATCCGGAGCGCCGCTACCAGGATGCGCTGGAGGTCTGCGCCGACCTCGACCGTTTCGCGGCGGGAGGCAGCGAGACGGCGCCGGCCACGGCGCGGCCGTTGATCGAGCGCAGTCCCGTGACGTTCTGGAAAACGGTGGCCTTGATTCTGCTGATCCTGCTGCTGATGTCGCTCGCGCGCGGTGTGGGCGGGACTTGAGCGCGGAGCGGGCAGGGCCGCGGGCCTGAGGGCCGATTGGCGAGTTGGACGATAATATGGCATTCCAGCGTGCGCTTTGGAGCATCGAAGCCGCGTGCGGACCATCGTCCTTCCCCCTTTTGCCGCCCATGTCAAACCTCAGAATCGACCGCAACGCCAAGACACTTCGCGAACTCACGCTGGACAAGCTGCGCAGCGCGATCGTGCAAGGGTATTTCCGTCCGGGCGACCGGCTCGTCGAGCGGACCTTGTGCGACGAGCTCGGGGTGAGCCGCACGGTGGTGCGCGAAGTGCTGCGGCATCTTGAGACGGAAGGGCTCGTCGAGACCGTGGCGCGGCAAGGGCCGATCGTCGCGCGGCTCGATCCCGCGCAGGTCGGCGAAATCTACGAGCTGCGCAGCTTGCTGGAGGCGAACGCCGCGCGCGCGTGCGCAGAGCGGTCGACGCCTGCGCTCGTCAAGCAACTGCGCGGAATCCGCAAGACGGTCGAGGACGCGTTCAAGCAGGACGATTGGCCGCGCGTGCTCGAATGCACCGAGCGTTTCTACGAAGCGCTGTTCGACGGCGCGGGCAAGCAGGTCTCGCTGGCCGTCGTCAAATCGCTGAACGCGCGGATCAACCGGCTGCGCGCCCTGACCATCGCGGTGCCCGGCCGCCGCGACGAGTCGAACCGCGAGATGAACGCGCTGCTCGATGCGATCGAGCGGCGCGACGGAGAGGCTGCGTCGGCGGCGTCGGCGGCGCATATCCGGCGCACGTCCGAGCTCGCGCTGCATGCGCTCGAACAGCAGGAGCAGGCAGCCGGCAGCGCCTGAGCGATTCTCGAAACCGGTTCTGACCGAAGGCCGCCGGGATCCGGCGGCTTTTGTTTTGGCGCTTCCGCATCGCCGTTCGCGGTCATCTCCGGCGTGCGTTGCTGCACTGCAACCTGCACGTCCTGGCCCGGTCCTAGTGCCTGAAAAAGCATCAGTCAAATTATGGTATTCCATAATATTGAAAAGCTTGGACCGGCCAATAAGATGGCATACCATAATCTCAACAAGCGACACCAACGGGCACGAGCCCATCGCAAGGAGAGCGGGTATGAAATTGGAGATGCGCAAGCTGGTCACGTACGCCGAGACGACGTTCATCGAAGGCGGCAAGGACGCGGCGCAGCCGTTGAAGCTGTTCGGCGCGGCCGCCGTGATCCGCAATCCCTGGGCAGGCCGGGGCTTCGTCGAAGACCTGAAGCCCGAAATCCATGCGCTCGCGCCGCAGCTCGGCGAGATCCTCACCGCCGAAGTGCTGCGCCTCGCAGGCGGCGGCGAGGCCGTCGAGGGCTACGGCAAGGCGGCGATCGTCGGCACCTCGGGCGAGGTCGAGCATGCGTCGGCGCTGATCCACACGCTGCGCTTCGGCAACAAGTACCGCGAAGCGGTCGGCGCGAAGAGCTACCTCGCCTTCACGAACCTGCGCGGCGGCCCGAACTGCCCGATCTCGATCCCGCTCATGCACAAGCACGACGAAGGCATGCGCTCGCACTACCTGACCGTGCAGTTTTCGATTACCGATGCGCCCGCGCCCGACGAGATCGTGATCGCGCTGGGCGCGTCGGTCGGCGGGCGTCCGCATCACCGGATCGGCGACCGCTATCAGGACCTGAAGGAGCTTGCGGGAAATGAAGCCTGAAATGAAACGCCCCCCACGCTCGCTTTGCTCGCTGCCCCCCGAGGGGGCGTCTCAGGGCGCTTGGGGCGGCCCGGCGCGCACTGAGATCGCCGCACTCGCCCCGCCCGTGCGCAGCGGCGTCGCCGCGGGCACGAGCTACAGCGTCTACGCGGCGCGTGCCGCCGATGCCGGGAAGCGCGCGACGGTCGTGCTGATCCACGGCGTGGGCATGAACCAGAGCGTGTGGGCGCCACAGGTCGAAGCGCTCTGCGCCGAATTCCAGGTCGTCGTCTACGACATGCTCGGCCACGGCCGCAGCGCGCTGCCGTCGCCGGCCGCACGGCTCGACGAGTACGCGGCGCAATTGGCGCAGCTGCTCGATACGCTCGACGTCGAGGCCGCCCATGTCGTCGGGCATTCGATGGGAGCGCTCGTCGCGCTCGAATTTGCGCTCACGCACCCGAACCGCACGCTTTCGGTCGCGGCGCTCAACGCCGTCTACGACCGCACGCCTCAGCAGCGGCAAGCGGTGATGAGCCGCGCGGAGACCCTCGACGACGCGACGTTCATCCCCGGCATCGACGCGACGCTCTCGCGCTGGTTCGGCGACCCCGTGCCCGGCCACTTGACCGGCGCGGCGCAGGCCGTGCGCACGCTGCTGCTGTCGGTCGACCCGATCGGCTACCAGCGCACCTATCGCCTCTTCGCGAGCGCCGACGGCGCGCACGTCGGGCGCCTGGAGCGGCTTGCCGTGCCCGCGCTTTTTCTGACCGGCGAGCACGACCCGAACTCGAGCCCGGCGATGTCGCGGGCGATGGCGGCGGCGGCGCCCGGCGGCCGCGCCGAGATCATCGCGAACGAGCGCCACATGATGAACGTGACCGAGCCGGCCCTCGTCAACGAACGGCTGCTGGCGTTCCTGAAAGGAGCCCATCATGGATGAGCCTGCTTACGCACCTGTTTTCGACCCCGTCGAATTCCGCCGCGCGCTCGGCGCGTTCGTGACGGGCGTCACCGTCGTCGCGACACTCCAGCCCGACGGCTCGCCGCGCGGCTTCACGGCGAACTCGTTCACGTCGGTGTCGCTCGATCCGCCTTTGATCCTCGTCTGCATCGCGAAGACGGCCTCGAGCTACGCGGTGTTCTCCGCGACCCGGCACTTTGCGGTCAGCGTGCTCGCGGAGGATCAGAAGAGCGTGTCCGGCGTGTTCGCCTCGAAGGCCGCCGACAAGTTCGCGCAAGTCGCCTGGAGCGCGCGCGTCACGGGCGCGCCGGTGATGGACGGCGCGGCGGCGAGCTTCGACTGCGCGACGCACGAGGTGCTCGACGCGGGCGACCACATCATCCTGCTTGGGCGCGTGGTCGATTTCGCGCACACGAGCTCGACGCCGCTCGGCTACTGCCGCGGCGCGTACGTGAACTTCAGCCTGTCGCAGGACGCGCTGGCGGCGGCGGGGCAGCGCGCGCGCGTCGGCGCGATTCTCGAGCATCCGCGCGGCCTCGTGCTGATCGATACGCCGCAAGGGCTTCAACTGCCGACCGGCACGCGCCTCGAGCCCGCAACCGACACGGGCAGCCTGCGCGGCGTACTGGCGAAGCTCAAGCTCGACGCCCATCTCGACTTCCTGTTCGCGGTGTTCGAAGCGAGCGGCGGGCCGACGCCGGGTGTGCAGATCTATTACCGCGGTCGCGTGCTCGACGACGAGGCCGCTGCGGATGCATCGAGCCCGGTGCGCATCGTGCCGCTCAACGCGATCCCTTGGGACGGGCTGCATGACGACGCTGTGCGCTCGATGCTCGAACGCTATGTGCGGGAGCGCAGCGAGGACGCGTTCGGCATCTACGTCGGAGACAGCGAAGCGGGCACGGTGCAGCCGCTGGCGTTCGCGCATTGATGCCGCCGGCCGGCTTGGCGAGACGTAAGGACACAAGGAGCTGAAACATCATGAAGTTTTCGTTGTTCCTGCATATGGAGCGGTACGACGCGAGCACGACGCATCGCGAGCTGTTCGACCAGATGACCGAGCTCGTGCAGCTCGCCGAGCGCGGCGGCTTCGAGACAGCCTGGATCGGCGAGCACCACGCGATGGAGTTCACGATCGCGCCGAACCCGTTCGTGAATCTCGCGTATCTGGCCGCGAAGACCGAGCGCATCCGCCTTGGCACCGGCACGGTGATCGCGCCGTTCTGGCATCCGATCGCGCTCGCCGGCGAAGCCGGGATGGTCGACGTGGCGAGCAACGGCCGCCTCGATCTGGGCATCGCACGCGGGGCTTATTCGTTCGAGTACGAGCGTTTGCTGCCCGGCCTCGACGCGATGAGCGCCGGTGCGCGCATGCGCGAGCTGGTGCCGGCGCTGCGCAAGCTGTTCGCGGGCGACTACGCGCATCAGGGCGAGTTCTGGTCGTGGCCTGCATCGACGCCGGTGCCGCGTCCCGTTCAGCAGCCGCATCCACCGCTCTGGCTGGCCGCACGCGATCCGAACTCGCATGCGTTCGCCGTGGCGAACGGCTGCAACGTTCAGGTGACGTCGCTGGCGGCCGGCGATGCGGAAGTCGTGAGCCTGATGGAGCGCTTCAACGCCGCCTGCGCTGCGCATCCCGAGGTGCCGCGCCCGCAGGTGATGATGCTGATGCACACGTTCGTCGGCGCGAATGCCGCCGAAGTGGATGCGGCGGTCGAAGACCTCGCGCGCTTCTATCGCTACTTCAGCAAGTGGTTCAAGAACGAGCGCCCGATCGAGCAGGGCTTCATCGAGCCGCTGACCGATGCCGACGTCGCGATGTTCCCGCAGTATTCGCCCGACGCGATCCGCAAGAACCTCGTGATCGGCGAGCCGAAGGACGTGATCGCGCGCCTGAAGGGCTACGAGGAGCTCGGCTACGACCAGTACAGCTTCTGGCTCGACAGCCACATGAGCTACGAGCGCAAGCGCAAGTCGCTCGAACTGTTCATCGCCGAAGTGATGCCGGCGTTCAGTCAGCGCTAGCGGCAAGTCACCGGACGAGCGCGTCACCGGGCATTCCCCGCAATCGGATTGGAGCAGCCGACATGGTCCAGACCAATACGGTCCAGCGTTTCCAGCAATACATCGACGGCGAATTCGAAGACGGCAGCGAGCACTTCGACAGCGTCAACCCCGCCACCGGCGAAGTCTGGGCGCGGATGCCGGCGGCCGGCGCGGCCGACGTCGACCGCGCGGTGCGAGCCGCGCATCGCGCGCTGAACGATCCTGCGTGGGCGAGCCTCACCGCGAGCGCGCGCGGCAAGCTGCTGTACCGGCTCGCGGATCTCGTCGCGCAACACGCGCTGCGGCTCGCCGAGCTCGAAACGCAGGACACCGGCAAGATCATCCGCGAGACGCGCGCGCAGATCGGCTATGTCGCCGAGTACTACCGCTACTACGCGGGCGTCGCCGACAAGATCCAGGGTGCGTGGCTGCCCGTCGACAAGCCCGACATGGAAGTGACGCTGCGGCGCGAGCCGGTCGGCGTCGTCGCCGGGGTCGTGCCGTGGAATTCGCAGCTGTTCCTGTCGGCGGTGAAAGTGGGGCCCGCGCTCGCGGCAGGCTGCACGATCGTGCTGAAGGCGTCGGAAGACGGTCCCGCGCCGCTGCTCGAATTCGCGCGGCTCGTGCATGAGGCCGGTTTCCCGGCGGGCGTCGTCAACATCGTGACCGGCTTCGGCGGCGACTGCGGCCGCACGCTGACGAGTCATCCGCTCGTGTCGAAGATCGCGTTCACCGGCGGCCCCGAGACCGCGCGCCACGTCGTGCGCAACTCGGCGGAGAACCTCGCGGCGACTTCGCTCGAACTCGGCGGCAAGTCGCCCGTGCTCGTGTTCGACGACGCCGATCTCGACAGCGCGGCCAACGCGGTCGTCGCCGGCATCTTCGCGGCGACGGGCCAGAGCTGCGTCGCGGGCTCGCGCCTCGTCGTGCAGCGCGGAATTCACGATGCGCTCGTCGCGCGTCTCGTCGCCAAGGCCGAGGCGATCCGCATCGGCGATCCGCAGGATCCGGCCACCGAGATGGGGCCGCTCGCCACGCTCCGGCAGCACGAGCATATCGAGCGCGTGCTGCGCGCGAGCGTCGAGGCGGGCGGGCGCATCGTCACCGGCGGGCAGGCGCCGCAGGCGTTCGCGCGAGGGTTCTACTTCCGCCCGACGATCGTCGATTGCCCGCATCCGCGCGTGCCGAGCGTCGAGCAGGAATTGTTCGGCCCCGTGCTGAGCGTCGTGACATTCGATACCGAAGCCGATGCCGTCGCGCTTGCCAACGACACGCGCTACGGCCTCGCCTCCGGTGTCTTCACGCGCGACCTGACGCGCGCGCACCGCCTCACGCGCTCGCTGCGCGCGGGCATCGTCTGGGTCAACACGTACCGCGCGGTGTCGCCGATCGTGCCGTTCGGCGGCTATGGCCTGAGCGGCCTCGGCCGCGAAGGCGGGCTCGATGCCGTGCTCGACTACACGCGCACGAAGTCGGTCTGGATCCGCACGTCGGACGAGCCGATCGCCGACCCGTTCGTGATGCGCTGAGCGTTGATGAGAGACACGCCCATGTACTACGAAATCCGCACCTACCGGATCAAGACCGGCGCCGTACCCGCCTATCTGAAGCTCGTCGAGGAAGAGGGCATCGCGTTGCAGAAGCGCTACCTCGGCGACCTGATCGGCTATTTCCATTCGGAGATCGGCCCACTGAACGAGATCGTCCATATCTGGGCCTACCCGAGTCTCGACGAGCGCGAGCGCCGCCGCGCCGCGCTCGCCGAAGACCCCGCCTGGCAGGCGTTCGCGCCGAAGATCCAGGCACTGATGGAAGAGATGAATAACAAGATCATGAGACCGGCGCGCTTTTCGCCGCTGCAGTGACACACGTCAACGAAAGAGCCGGCCGGCTCGTCAACTTAGTCAGCATGGAGATCTACATGAAGCGCAATTGGAGCAAGTCCGCCGCACCGCTCGCCGTTCCGTTCGCCGTCTGTGCATTGCTGCTGGCGGCGTCCGCGCCGGCCGCCGCCGCGGACTCGATCGTGTTCACGAGCTGGGGCGGCACCACGCAATCGTCGCAGCAGAAGGACTGGGCGCAGCCGTTCACGCAGGCCACCGGCATCAACGTGCTGATGGACGGGCCGACCGACTACGGCAAGCTCAAGGCGATGGTCGAGAGCGGCAACGTCAACTGGGACGTGGTCGACGTCGAAGGCGACTTCGCGTACGCCGCGCAGAAGGACGGCCTGATCGAGCCGATCGACTACTCGGTCGTGAAGAAGGACGAGCTCGACCCGCGCTTCGCGTCGGCCGGCGCCGTCGGCAGCTTCTACTACTCGTTCGTGCTCGGCTACAACAAGGCGAGCTTCAAGGGCGCGCAGCCGCAGACCTGGGCCGACCTGTTCGACACGAAGAAATTTCCCGGCAAGCGCACCTTCTACAAGTGGTCGGCGCCGGGCGTGCTGGAGATCGCGCTGCTCGCCGACGGCGTGCCGGCCGACAAGCTCTATCCGCTCGATCTCGATCGCGCGTTCAAGAAGCTCGACACGATCAAGAGCGACATCGTCTGGTGGAGCGGCGGCGCGCAATCGCAGCAGCTGCTCGCGTCGGGCGAGGCGCCGATCGGCATGTTCTGGAACGGGCGGCTGCACGCGCTCGAGGAGACGGGCGTGCCGGTCGGCATCTCGTGGAACCAGAACCTCACGGCCGCCGACATGCTGGTGGTGCCGAAGGGCTCCAAGCACCGCGACGAGGCGATGAAGTACCTGGCCGCCGCGACGAGCGCGCAGGCCCAGGCGAAGTTCGCCGCGGATACCGGCTACGCGCCGATCAACGTGAAGTCCGCCGCGCTGATGGCGCCGGCTGTCGCGAAGACGCTGCCGGACCAGTACAAGACCTCGCAGATCAACCTCGACATGAAGTACTGGGCGCAGAACCGCGATGCGATCGGCAAGCGCTGGTACGCGTGGCAGTCGAAGTGATGGAGCGGACCGGCCGTTTGATGCGGCCGGGCCGGATGTCCCGGCCGCGCCGGATTGAGGAGTGACCATGCCCCACGTAATGCGTACCGCCGTGCCGCCGACCGCTGCGCCCGTGCGCCGCCGCCGCGACTGGCGCAGCGCCCGGCTGCTCGCGCCGGCGCTGCTGCTGCTCGCGATCTTCTTCCTGCTGCCCGTGCTGTCGCTGCTGCTGCGCAGCTTGATCGAACCGGCGTTCGGGCTGCAGAACTACGCGCAGCTCGTCGGCTCGACCACCTACCTGCGCGTGTTCGGCAACACGTTCCTGGTCGCGACGGTGGTGACGGCCGTGACGCTCGCGGTCGGCTTCCCGACCGCGTGGCTGCTCGCGATCGCGCCGCGCAAGCTCTCAAGCGTGCTGTTCGCAATCATGCTCTTGTCGATGTGGACCAACCTGCTCGCACGCACCTTCGCCTGGATGGTGCTGTTGCAGGCGACCGGCCCGATCAACCGGATGCTGATGGCGCTCGGTCTCATCAGCGAGCCGCTCGCGCTCGTGAACAACCTCGTCGGCGTGACGGTCGGGATGACCTACATCATGCTGCCGTTCCTCGTCATGCCGCTGCACGCGACGCTGCGCAGCATCGACCCGTCGACGCTGCGCGCCGCGGCCGTGTGCGGCGCGAGCCGCTGGCAGGCGTTCTGGCGCGTGCTGGTGCCGCTCGCGATGCCGGGCATCGCGTCGGGCGCGCTGATGGTGTTCGTGATGGCGCTCGGCTACTTCGTCACGCCGGCACTGCTCGGGGGGCCGTCGTACATGATGCTCGCGGAGCTGATCGCGCAACTCGTGCAGTCGCTCCTGAACTGGGGGCTCGCGGGGGCGGCGGCGTTCGTGCTGCTCGCGGTGACGCTCGCGCTCTACGCGCTGCAGCTGCGCTTCACGGGCGGCGGCGCGCGCACCGCCTACGGAGACTGACATGCTGCTCGATTTCGATCGTCTCGGCGCGCTGCGCTGGATGCTGCTCTTCGTCGGCGGCGCGGTCGCGCTGTTCCTGCTGCTGCCGATCGTGTTCATCGTCGCGCTCTCGTTCGGCGACTCGCAGTGGCTGATCTTTCCGCCGCCGGGCTGGACGCTCGAGTGGTATCGGCAGCTCTTGACCGACTCCGGCTGGATCGACTCGCTGCTGACGAGCGCGAAGATCGCCGTGATCGTGACGGCGCTGTCGGTCGGGCTTGGCTTGCTCGCCTCGCTCGCGCTGGTACGCGGCAAGTTTCGCGGACGCCGCACGGTGCAAGCGTTCTTCCTGACGCCGATGGTGCTGCCCGTCGTCGTGCTGGCCGTCGCGCTCTACGCGTTCTTCCTGCGCATCGGCCTGAACGGCACGCTCGTCGGCTTCGTGATCGGCCACCTGATCATCGCGCTGCCGTTCTCGATCATCGCGATCAGCAACTCGCTCGAAAGCTTCGACGTGTCGCTCGAAGAGGCCGCGTCGATCTGCGGCGCGGGGCCGCTCGAAGTGAAGCTGCGCGTCACGCTGCCGGCGATCCGGCTCGGCCTGTTCGCGGCGGCGATCTTCTCGTTCCTCGCTTCGTGGGACGAGGTGGTGGTCTCGATCTTCATGGCGAGCCCCACGCTGCAGACGCTGCCGGTGCGGATCTGGTCGACGCTGCGCCAGGACCTGACGCCCGTGATCGCGGCCGCGTCGTCGCTGCTGGTCGGCCTGACCGTCGTGTTGATGTTGCTGGGCGCGCTCGTCAAGCGCGCCCGATAAAGCAGGGTAAATGAGGAGGTAGACGAGCCATGACTGCTGCATTCCTGCAAATCCAGCGCCTGCGCAAGACTTACGACCAGGTCGTCGCGATCGACCATGTTTCGCTCGACATCAAGAAGGGCGAGTTCATGACCTTCCTCGGGCCGTCGGGCTCGGGCAAGAGCACGACGCTTTACATCGTTGCCGGCTTCCAGGCGCCGACCGAAGGGCGCGTGCTGCTCGACGGCAAGCCGCTCCTCGAAGTGCCGCCGAACAAGCGCAACATCGGCATGGTGTTCCAGCGCTACACGCTGTTTCCGCATCTGAGCGTCGGCGAGAACGTCGCGTTTCCGCTGCGCGTGCGGCGGCGTCCGGAAGCCGAAGTGAAGGCGAAGGTCGAACAGATGCTCAAGCTCGTGCATCTCTCGGAGTGCCGCGACCGGATGCCCGCGCAGCTGTCGGGCGGCCAGCAGCAGCGCGTCGCGATCGCGCGCGCGCTCGCCTACGATCCGCCCGTGCTGCTGATGGACGAGCCGCTGTCCGCACTCGACAAGAAGCTGCGCGAGGAGATCCAGCTAGAGCTGCGGCGCATTCACCAGGAGACCGGCGTGACGATTCTCTACGTGACGCACGACCAGGAGGAGGCGCTGCGCCTGTCGGATCGCATCGCCGTGTTCGACAAGGGGCGTATCGAGCAGGTCGGCAGCGGCGAGGATCTGTATGCGAACCCGGCTTCGCGCTTCGTCGCGAGCTTCATCGGCAACTCGAACTTCCTGCCGGTGCGCGTCACGTCGAACCGCGATGGCCGCGCGGACGGCGTGTTCCCGAACGGCCGGGCAGTCGCCGGCGGTGGCGTCAACGCGGCGCTCGCGGCCGGCGACGACGGCACGCTGATGGTGCGGCCCGAGCAGATGCGCATCCGCGCGCAGCAGGGCGCGACGGGCGATGGCGGCTTGCCGGTGACGGTGCGCGACATCACCTATCTCGGCGACTCGCTGCACTACGCGGTCGCGACGCCGTGGCAGCAGGAGATCTCGATCCGGATGCCGGGGGGCGCGCGCCACGACAGCGGCCTCGCAATCGGCATGGAGGCGCTCGTCGAATGGGATGCGCGCGACGCGCGCCTGTTTGCCTGAGCACGAAGGAAGCAGGCCATGAGCGGTCTCGTGTCTTCGCTGCGCGTCGAACGGCCCACCACGACGCTGCGCGAGCTCGCGCTGGAGAAGATGCGCGCGGCGATCGTCGATGCGCATTTTCATCCGGGCGAGCGGCTCGTCGAGCGCTCGTTGTGCGGGGAGCTCGGCGTGAGCCGCACGGTGGTGCGCGAGGTCTTGCGGCATCTGGAGACCGAAGGGCTCGTCGCGTCGCTTCCGAACCAGGGGCCGATCGTCGCGACGCTCGATGCGGACACGGCCGCGCAGATCTACGAGATTCGCGGGCTGCTCGAGGGCGACGCGGCGATGGCGTGCGCGTCGCATGCAAGCGCGGCCGTGACGGCTCGGCTCGCCGAGTGCGTGGCGCAGATCGAGCGGGCTTTCGCCGCGCGCGACCATCAGACGGTGCTCGAACAGACCGGCCGTTTCTACGAAGCGATGTTCGAGGGCGGCGGCAAGACGGTGGCGTGGGAGATCGTGCAGACGCTGAATGCGCGGATCAACCGCTTGCGTGCGCTGACGATCGCCTCGGACGACCGAGGCCGCCAGGCCGTCGCCGAAATGACGCGCATCCTCGAAGCGATAGCGGCGCGTGATCCGCAGCGCGCGCAGGCAGCCGCGCTGGCGCACGTGCGGCGCGTGGCGGAGATCGCGGCGGCGCAGTTGATGAAATAAAAGCAAAGAAGAAATGGATTAGTTCCAGGACGGAGCAACACTCACAACGGCAATCGCAACAACGGGAGATTTCAATGAGAAAGGCTTATGAAGTTAAATCAGTAATCCGAATGATATCGGGGGTGGCGATCGTGGCGATCATGCCGAACCTGGCGGCTGCGCAGTCGTCGGTCACCTTGTACGGGGTGATCGACGAGGGGATCGACTACGTCAACAACAGCGGCGGGCATGCGCTCTGGCGCATGCGCGACGGCACCTACGACGGCATTTACGGCAGCCGCTGGGGATTGAAGGGCGAAGAGGACCTCGGCGGCGGCCTGAAAGCGCTGTTCAAGCTCGAAGCCGGGTTCAGCCTCGAGAACGGCCAGTCGCGCCAAGGCGGACGGGAGTTCGGCAGGCAGGCCTACGTCGGACTCTCGAAGGACAATCTCGGCACGGTGACGCTCGGGCGCCAGTACGATTCCGTCGTCGACTACGTCCAGCCCGTCACGGCTGCCGGTCAGATCGGCGGGCCGTTCGTCCATGGCGGCGATATCGACAACACCGACAACTCGTTCCGGGTGAACAACGCGGTCAAGTACACGAGCCCGACCCTGGCCGGCGTGACTTTCGGCGGCGTGTACGCATTCACGAACTCCAATGCCTCCGGCGTCGGCACGACGGGGATGTGGAGCATCGGGGCGAGCTACGCGCTGGGCGGGTTCAATGCGGGCGCGGCGTACTTCTACGCGAAGAATCCCGCGAGCCTGTTCACCGACGGCGATTTCATCGGCAACACCACGGGGTCCGCGATCGGGGCGAGCGGGCCGTTCAGCTATGTCGGCAATCCGAGCAACGAGCGGATCGTCGGCGTGGGCGTCAGCTACAGGGCGGGCGCGGCATTGGCCGGCATCGACTACACGAACACGAAGTTCGACAACGCCAATGGCACGACGAGCTCGGTCAGCTTCGCCAACTACGAGGTGTGGGGAACCTACGACGTGACGAAAAGCGTGACGCTGGGCGCGGCCTATTCCTACACCGACGGCAAGGTCGACTACAACGACAGCAGCCCGAAGTACCACCAGGTCTCGCTGATGACCAGCTACACGCTCTCGAAGAGCACGACGCTCTATGCGATGGGCGCGTTCCAACTGGCCGCCGGGTCGGCGAAGAATGCCGACATCTTCGATTTTTCGATCGCCGACGCGTCCACCACCGACCGCCAATTGATGTTCCGGGCCGGCATCGTGCACAAGTTCTAAACGGAGTGATCGGGTGCCCGCGTCCGTGCTGGTCATGGCCGCGGGCACTTGTGACGAAACAGAGCTTTACTTCCCTACGAGTGTCACCGTGAAGAGTGTCCAGAATTTATCCATCGCAGGAAAGATCGGCGTTGCATTTGCCGGCGTGATCATTGCCTTTGCGATCAGTGCGGGTATCTGCCTCTCCAGCATCCGGGCCATCGACCAGAAGCAGAAGGAGGTGGCGGCATCGGAAGAGATGCTCCTCTTGCTGAAGGACGGGGCGGCGGACTATCTCAACATCGTCTGGGCGGTTCTCGCGAACAACTTGAACGGCAAGCCCGGGCACAAGGAGTGGATCGTCAAGCACGGCGGCGACTTCGGGACGCGACTGGCCGCGCTGCGCTCGATAGACGGCACCGCCGAGGGCGCGCGGCTCGCCGACGAGTGCCAGGAACAGTACGACGCGTGGCTTCGGACTGTCGTCGATCCTCTCGTGGCAACGCGCAAGAAAGTGGACGAGTACTCGGTCAACATGAGCGACCTGTCCGCAATGACGGAAGGATTCGGCTCTTACCTCGGGACCGAGAAGCTGATCGCGTCCGTCGACAAACTGGACGGTTACGAGAGAAGCCGGATGTCGGAAAGCCGGAAGGCGCTCGATTCGCTGCGCGCGAGGATGTACGCGACCATCCTGGCCACGTCGCTGATCGCGGTGCTGGCAGCCATTCTTGCCGGCAATTGGCTTGCCCGCGTCGTATCCCGTCCGCTGAAGCAGGCCGTGACGGTGGCGACATGCGTCGCCGAGGGGGATCTGAGCGCTCGCATCGAAGCGTTGTCGACGGATGAAACCGGGCAGTTGATGCAGAGCCTGAAGACCATGAACCAGAGCCTTTCGAGCATCGTAGGGCGCGTGAGGACGGGCACCGACAGCATCGCCACCGCTTCGAGCGAGATCGCGGCCGGGAACTTCGATCTTTCCTCGCGCACGGAACAACAGGCCGCGTCGCTCGAAGAGACGGCGGCCAGCATGACGCAACTGACGGAGACCGTCAGGCAGAACGCCGACAACGCGAGGCAGGCCAGCGCGCTCGCCGCGCGCGCCTCCGGCTTGGCCAACGCCGGGAACGACGCGGTGCTGGGCATGGTCCAGACGATCGGGAAGATCGACGACAGCTCGAACAAGATCTCCGAGATCACCGGCGTGATCGAAGGCATTGCGTTCCAGACCAACATCCTCGCCCTGAACGCCGCCGTCGAGGCCGCGCGAGCCGGCGAGCAGGGGCGCGGCTTCGCCGTGGTCGCGAGCGAGGTGCGCGGCCTCGCGCAACGGTCGGCCACGGCGGCAAAGGAGATCAAGGAGCTGATCGGCTCGTCGGTCGCGGTGATCCAGGCAGGTGCGAGGCAGGCGGGCGACGTCGGCGAGACGATGGGGCAGGTCAAGCAGGCGATCAAGCAGGTCTCCGACATCGTCGCCGAGATCGCGTCGGCGTCGGAGGAACAGGGCCGAGGCATCGAGCAGGTCAACCTGGCCGTCAATCAGATGGACGAGGTCACGCAGCAGAACGCGGCGCTCGTCGAGCAGGCGGCCGCGGCGGCGCGGTCGCTCGAAGAACAGGCGATCGACCTGAAGGACGCCGTGGCCGTGTTCAAGCTCGCGGACATCGATGCCGCCATGCCGCGAGCCGCTGGACCGCAAAGCCCGTCGCGCTTTTCCTTGTCGATGCCGTCGGTTCCAGGTCAGGAGCCGGGCTCGCCTGTTCTGACGACCGGCGGCGCCTGACCGAGCCCGGACCACGCCGGGCCGCAGGGCGCCGTCGCCGATTCGCTTAGGACGCGCCCGCCAGCCGCTCGCTGATCGCACGGCCGACTTCCGTCGTGCTCGCCTTCCCGCCGAGGTCCCCGGTATGCGGCCCGTGCTTGAGCACGTCCTCGATCGCCGCGACGATCGCGTCGTGCGCATCGCGCTCCGGCCCGGCCACGTTGCCACCCAGAAAATCGACCATCATCGCCGCCGACCAGATCATCGCCACCGGGTTCGCGATGTTCTTGCCCGCGATGTCGGGCGCGGAGCCGTGAACGGGCTCGAACAGCGACGGGAACTTGCGCTCGGGGTTCAGATTGCCCGACGGCGCCAGACCGATCGTGCCGGTGCAGGCCGGCCCGAGATCGGAAAGGATGTCGCCGAACAGGTTCGAGGCGACCACCACGTCGAAGCGGTCCGGGCTCATCACGAAGCGCGCGCAGAGGATGTCGATGTGCTGCTTGTCGACGGCGACCTCGGGGTAAAGCGCCGCGACTTCGGCCGCGCGCGCGTCCCACCACGGCATGCTGATCGCGATGCCGTTGCTCTTGGTCGCCACGGTGATCTTCTTCTCGCGGCGCTGCGCGAGGTCGAACGCGAACTTCAGCACGCGCTCCGTGCCGAAGCGCGAAAAGATCGACTGCTGCATCACGACCTCGCGCTCGGTGCCTTCGTACATCACGCCGCCCACCGACGAGTACTCGCCCTCGGTGTTCTCGCGCACGATCATGAAATCGATGTCGCCGGCCTTGCGGTTCGCGAGCGGGCAGGGCACGCCTTCGAACAGGCGCGCGGGGCGCAGGTTGATGTACTGGTCGAACTCGCGGCGGAACTTCAGGAGCGAGCCCCACAGCGAAATGTGGTCGGGCACCGTGGCGGGCCAGCCGACCGCGCCGAACAGGATCGCGTCGACGCTCGAGAGCTGCTGCTTCCAGTCGTCCGGCATCATCTTGCCGTGCTTCAGGTAGTAGTCGCAGCTCGCCCATTCGATGTGCTGGTACTCGAAGTCGATGTCGAAGCGCTTGCTCACCACGTCGAGCGTGCGCAGCGCCTCGGGCATCACTTCGACGCCGATCCCGTCGCCGGGAATCACGGCGATCCGATATGTCTTGCTGGGCATGTCCAGTCCTCCTCCAGAGTCGTCGAGCGCGGGCAACAGCCCTTCGCCGTAGGGAATGCGAGCGATTCTATTCCGTTTTGTTTCACCTAGAATCGTGCTTTCGGTTAAGCCACTGTCCACGAATCGTGAATAAATCGCTGAACCTCGACGACGTCCGCGTGTTCTGCGTCGTGGTGCGCCACGCGAGCTTCAGCGCGGCGTCCGAGGCGCTGGCCGTGTCGCCCGCCTATGTCAGCAAGCGCGTCGGCATGCTGGAGGCGCAGCTCGGCACGCGCCTGTTGCACCGCTCGACGCGCCGCGTGGCGATCACCGAGGCGGGCGAGCGCGTCTATGCATGGGCCGAGAAGATCCTCGACGACGTCGACCAGCTCGTCGAAGATGTTTCCGCGACGCGCCAGGTGCCGCGCGGCACGTTGCGCGTTTCGAGCAGCCTCGGCTTCGGCCGCAAGGTGGTGGCGCCGATGCTCGAGCGGTTGTCGCAGTCTCATCCGCAACTGCGCGTGCGGCTCGATCTGTTCGACCGGCTCGTCGATGTAGCGGGCGAAGGCTTCGACCTCGACATCCGCATCGGCGACGAGATCGCCCCGCACCTGATCGCGAAGCACCTCGCGCCGAACCATCGCGTGCTGTGCGCGGCGCCTGCCTACCTGGAGCGGCATGGCGCGCCGAAGCAGCTGGCCGACCTCTCGTCGCATCACTGCATCGCCATCAAGGAGCGCGACCAGTCGCTCGGCGTTTGGCGGCTCTCGGTGCGCGGCGAGCCGGCGACGATCAAGGTGACCGGGCCTTTGTCGACCAATCATGGCGAGGTGGCCGTCGACTGGGCGCTCGCCGGGCGCGGCATCGTGCTGCGCTCGATCTGGGACGTGCGCGAGCATCTGGAAACCGGCGCGCTCAAGCAGGTGCTGCCGGACGTGACGCAGCCCGCCGACGTCTGGGCCGTGTATCCGTCGCGGCTGGCGTCGTCGGCGAAGGTGCGGGCGTGTGTTGATTTTGTCGGCGTGGAGTTGGCGAGGCTGGGGTTTGCTCAGAACCGCTGACGCGGCCGTGTTCCTTCTTTTGCCAAGGTTTTCGCGAAAACTTTGAATTCGCGGCGGTGCGTATAGTCTGTCCCTCCCCGGGACCGGGGTCACTTTTGTCCTTGCCAAAAGTAACCAAAAGCGCGTCCTGGGCGGACGGCCTGTCCCGGAGGCACGCAGTGCTGTTGGCGATAGCGTTCTGGGGGCTACTGCTATCGCTCGCCGTACGTCCCGTTAGCACGCGGCACTGAATTACGCAGAGTCGAATCAAACCAATACTGATGGTCAGGCCAAGCCCGAAGGCGCTTGTCTTGGATGCGGCGCATGCGCTCGCGTTTACTTCTAATCGCAGGCACGTGGGGCGTGGCCAAACCGATGTCCTCCATTTGCTTCGTCGCGGAGCCATTCCGTGCCGCGTGCGAACGGGACGTACGGCGAGCGGTAACGGTAGCCCCCAGAACGCTACCGCCAACAGGACTGAGTGCGCTTCGGCCGAGGCAGTCCGCCGAGGACGCGCTTTTGGTTACTTTTGGCAAGGACAAAAGTGACCCCGGTCCCGGGGAGGGACGGACTATACGGACCGACACGATATGAGCTTGAGACAGCGTACGCAAGCAAAAGCAGCAAGAACAGGCGGCCCATTGCGAACCGAACGACTAAGGGCATTCCCCTAAGCCCCCCCGAGCCAGGGACCACCACAGCAATTCATGCTGTGAAGCGCCATCAAAACGATGCGTTTCGATCGCGCGAGACCCCGAATCGGGACATTCCGCAATTTTTGCGGTGCTTAAATTTCCATCAACACACGTGCTTCATGCGCCGTCTGTCGCCGAACCGCGGCGGGACTGCATGCGAGACCGCGTGCCAAGAAGGGTCGCCACACGCACACGACCCACATTCCTTCCCCTGGTACGAGGAGCAGTTCCATGAACGACGACGAAAACAAACAAGGTGGTTTCAGCCGCCGCGACATGATGCGAATCCTGGCCGCGGGAGGCATGCTGGCTTCCGGTGGCGGCCTGATGACGGCGGCGCAGAGCGCCTTCGCCGCCGATGCGCCGAAGAAGGGCGGCAAGATCCGCGTCGCCTACGAGTCGAGCTCGACCTCCGACACGCTCGATCCGGCCAAGGGCTCGACCGGCGCTGACTACATCCGCTTCTTCATGTTCTACAGCGGCCTCGCGCAGTTCGACGGCAGCCTCACGCCGCAGCCGGCGCTCGCCGACTCGTTCACCTCGACCGACGCCAAGGTGTGGGTCATCAAGCTGAAGAAAGGCGTCACGTTCCATGACGGCAAATCGCTGACGCCGGCCGACGTCGCCTACTCGCTCCTGCGCCACAAGAACCCGGCGACGGCGTCGAAGCTGAAGTCGGTGGCGGACCAGTTCGCCGACATCAAGGCGACCGGCCCGGACGAAGTGACGATCACGCTCACCGCGCCGAACGCCGACCTGCCCGCGATCCTCGCGACGCCGCAGCTCGTCATCGTCAAGGACGGCACGACCGACTTCACGACGGCCGTCGGCACCGGTCCCTACAAGGTGAAGACGTTCAAGCCCGGCGTGACGACGATCGGCGTGCGCAACGACAGCTACTGGCGCCCCGGCAAGCCGTATCTCGACCAGATCGAGCTGATCGGCATCGGCGACGACGCGGCGCGCGTCAACGCGCTGCTCTCGGGCGACGTGCAATTGATCAGCGCGGTCGACCCGCGTGCGACCCAGCGCGTCAACTCGACGCCGGGCTACGCGGTCCAGGAAACCAAGTCGGGCCTCTACACCGACCTCATCATGCGGCGCGACAACCCGCTCACCGGCAACCCCGACTTCGTGACGGGGATGAAGTACCTGTTCGACCGCGAGCAGATCCGCACGGCCGTGTTCCGCGGCTTCGCGGTGGTCGGCAACGACCAGCCGATTCCGCCGAGCCATCGCTATTACTTCGCGGGCCTGCCGCAGCGTCCGTACGACCTCGACAAGGCGAAGTTCTACATGCAGAAAGCGGGCGCGATCGGCACGGCGCTGCCGCCGATCTACGCGACGACCGACGCCAACGGCTCGATCGAGATGGCCGAGATGATGCAGCTCGCGGGCCAGAAGATCGGCCTGAACATCCAGGTGAACCGCGTGCCGCCCGACGGCTACTGGTCGAACCACTGGATGAAGCATCCGCTCGGGTTCGGCAGCATCAACCCGCGTCCGAGCGCCGACGTGCTGTTCACGCAGTTCTTCAAGTCGGATGCGCCGTGGAACGAGTCGGGCTGGAAGAACCCGAAGTTCGACCAGCTGCTGCTCGCGGCGCGCGGCGAACCCGACGACGCCAAGCGCAAGCAGATGTATGCCGACATGCAGGTGCTCGTCAGCAACGAGGGCGGCATCGGCATCCCGACCTTCATCAGCCTGCTCGACGGCTACGACAAGCGCCTGAAGGGCCTCGGCTCGATCCCGACCGGCGGCATGATGGGCTTCTCGTTCGCCGAGCACGTCTGGCTGGAAGCCTGATTCGACGCGGTGGCCGGTGATGAGCCGGCCGTTGACGCGGCGGCCGGCCTCCTTGGCCGGTGCCGGCGCCGCGTGTTTTTTGGCCGTCCATCATCGAGGCAGGCGGACCACGCAGTCCGCCGCTGCTCCCCCGCCATATTTCCAGGAGGCCCGTGCGATGAACTCCACGATTGTCGCCCTGATTGCGAGGCGTTTTCTGCTCACGCTGCTGACGTTGCTGATCGTGTCGATGATCATCTTCACGATCACCAACCTGCTGCCGGGCGACGCCGCGCAACAGGCGCTCGGCCAGGCCGCGACGCCCGAGACGCTCGCCGCGCTGCGCCTGCAGTTCGGCCTCGACCAGCCCGTGTACCTGCGCTACCTGCATTGGCTCGCGGGCCTCGTGCACGGCAACTTCGGGCACTCGCTGTCGAACGACCTGCCGGTTTCCGAGCTGATCAAGGACCGCCTGCCGAATTCGCTCTCGCTCGCGGCGATCACCACGCTCGTCTCGGTGCCGATCGCGATTTCGCTCGGCATCCTCGCGGCGGTCAAGCGCGGCTCGCTGCTCGACCGCATCGTCAGCCTCGGCACGCTCGCGCTCGTCGCGACGCCCGAGTTCCTGATCGCGACGTTTGCCGTGCTGATCTTCGCGGTGAAGCTGCACTGGCTTTCGGCGCTTTCGTACGGCGGCGAGATCGACAGCTTCGATCACTTCATGCGCGCCTATGCGATGCCCGTCGTCACGCTGTGCTGCGTGATCATCGCGCAGATGGCGCGCATGACGCGCGCCGCCGTGATCGAGCAGCTGGGCTCGTCTTATGTCGAGATGGCGGTGCTGAAGGGCGCGAGCCCGGCGCGCGTCGTGCTGCTGCACGCGCTGCCGAACGCGATCGGCCCGATCGCGAATGCCGTCGCGCTGAGCCTGTCGTACCTGCTCGGCGGCGTGATCATCGTCGAGACGATCTACAACTATCCCGGGCTCGCGCGGTTGATGGTCGATGCGGTCAGCAACCGCGACCTGCCGCTCGTGCAGGCCTGCACGCTGCTGTTCTGCCTCGGCTACCTGACCCTCGTGCTGCTCGCCGACCTGTGCGCGATCCTCTCCAATCCGAGGCTGCGGACATGAAGTTCACCCACCGCCCCGACGCGGCATTGCACAGGAGTTCCGCCATGCCATATCCCGATTCGCCGATGCCGTCCGGCGCCCCGCAGGGGGGCTCCCCGCTGCCCGCCGGCGGCAACGAGCCGGCGCCGCTCGCCAAGCGCGCGCGCCGCCGCCGGCCGACGCTTTCCGCAAGCGGCTGGCTCGGCCTTGCGATGGTTGCCGCCGCCCTGTTCGTCGCGGCGTTCGGCCCCTGGCTCGCGCCGCACGCGGTCGGCGAGATCGTCACGCCCGACGTGTTCGCGCCGTTCTCCGCGAAGCTGCCGCTCGGCTCCGACTACCTCGGCCGCGACATGCTGAGCCGCATCATGTACGGCACGCGCCTGACGGTGCTGCTCGCGCTGGCGGCGGCCTTGTTCGCCGCGCTGGTCGGCACGGGCCTCGGCTTGCTCGCCGCGGTGGCCGGACGCGCCGTCGACGAAACCATGAGCCGCGTGCTCGACGCCGTCAGCTCGATTCCGACCAAGATGTTCGCGCTGATGATCGTGGCGGCGTTCGGCTCGTCGCTGACGCTGCTCGTGCTTACCGCGGGCATCAGCTACACGCCGGGCGCCTACCGCATCGCGCGCTCGCTCGCGGTCAACATCAGCCAGCTCGAGTACGTGCAGGTCGCGAAGGTGCGCGGCGAGAACGCGATCTATATCTGCGTCGTCGAGATCCTGCCGAACATGCTGCATCCGATGCTCGCCGACCTCGGCCTGCGCTTCGTGTTCGTCGTGCTGCTGCTATCGAGCCTGAGCTTCCTCGGCCTCGGCGTGCAGCCGCCCTATGCGGACCTCGGCTCGCTCGTGCGCGAGAACATCGCCGGGCTCGGCGACGGCGCGTCCGTCGTGCTGATGCCGGCCATCGCCATCGCGATCCTGACGGTCGGCGTGAACCTGCTGATCGACGGCCTGCGCGACAAGGGCATGCGCGCCCGCGTCAAGCGCATGACGGAGGGTTGAGATGAGTACCAACCTCAACGCCAACCTAGTCGAAGTCCGTGGCCTGCGCGTGGTCGGCAGCAGCGACGGCGGCCCCGAGACGACCATCGTCCGCGATATCGACTTCCACGTCGCGCGCGGCGAAGTCCTCGCGCTGATCGGCGAATCCGGCTCCGGCAAGACCACGATCGCGCTCTCGCTGATGGGCCATGCGCGGCGCGGCTGCCGCATCGCGGGCGGCTCGATCCGCGTCGGCGAGCTCGACGTGCGCTCGCTGTCTCCCGCCGCGCTCGCGTCGCTGCGCGGGCGCAAGGTCGCCTACATCGCGCAGAGCGCGGCGGCGGCGTTCAATCCCGCGCGCTCGATCATGGACCAGGTGATCGAAAGCGCGCTGATCCACGGGACGATGACCAAGGCCGCCGCGCAGGCGAAGGCCGTCGAGCTGTTCCGCGCGCTCGCGCTGCCCGACCCCGAGCGGATCGGCAAGCGCTATCCGCACCAGGTGTCGGGCGGGCAGCTGCAGCGCCTCCTGGCGGCGATGGCGCTCATCACCGATCCCGAGCTCGTGATCCTCGACGAGCCGACCACCGCGCTCGACGTCACCACGCAGATCGACGTGCTGCAGGCGTTCAAGCGCGTCGTGAAGGAGCTGGGGACGACGGCCGTCTACGTGTCGCACGATCTGGCCGTGGTGGCGCAGATGGCGGATCGCATCGTGGTCTTGAGCGACGGCGCGATTCGCGAAATCGGCAGCACGGGGCAGATCCTCACCGCGCCCGAGCATCCCTATACGCAGAGCCTGATTGCCGCGGTCGCGCCGAAGCGGCGCGGCGCGCGAGGGCAAGCGGAGGAATCGGAAGCGACGCGGTCCGCCGGCGCGGCGGGCAAGGCGTGTCCGCTGCTCGAAGTCCGGCGCCTCGTCGCCGGCTACGGCAAGATCGACGCGAAGGGCCTGCCCGCCGCGCGCATCCTCGACGATGTCGACCTCGTGATCGAGCGCGGCAAGACCGTCGGCGTGATCGGCGAATCGGGCTCGGGCAAGACGACGCTCGCGAAGGTGATCGCGGGGCTCGTGCCGGTTGCGGGCGGCCAGCTGCTGCTCGACGGCGAGCCGATGCCGGCGCGGCTCGAACGGCGCACCAAGGAGCAGTTCCGCCGCATCCAGATCGTGTTCCAGAACGCCGATACCGCGCTGAACCCGGTCCATACGGTCGAGCAGATCCTCACGCGGCCGCTCGCGTTCTATCACGGCATGAAGGGCGAGAAGGCGCGCCGGCGCGTCGCCGAGCTGCTCGATCTCGTGCGCTTGCCGGCTGCGCTCGCCTCGCGCCGTTCGGGCGAGCTGTCGGGCGGGCAGAAGCAGCGGATCAATCTCGCGCGTGCGCTCGCCGCCGAGCCCGACCTGATCCTCTGCGACGAGGTGACGTCGGCGCTCGATACCGTGGTCGGCGCGGCGATTCTCGACCTGCTCGCCGACCTGCAGAAGAAGCTTGGCGTCTCCTACCTCTTCATCACGCACGACATCGGCAAGATGCGCGCGATCAGCGACGACATCGTCGTGCTGTATTCGGGCCATCGCGTCGAGGCGGGCGACCGCAGCGCGCTTTGCGCGCCGCCGTTCCATCCGTACGCGGACCTCTTGATCTCGTCCGCGCCGGAGCTGCGCACGGGCTGGCTCGACGAGGCCGCCGAGCGTTGCCACGGCGAGCTGCCGCCGATCGGCGGCAAGGCCGATCACGCGGAGCTTTGCACGTTCCTCGGGCGCTGTCCGCTGCGCGTCGATGGGCTGTGCAACACCACGGCCCCGGCGAAGCGGCAGTTGTCGAACGGCGCCGAGGTGCTGTGCCATCGCTCGGAGGCCGATCTCGTGACGCTGCAGCAGGTGTCGGTGGCAAGGGAGCGGACGGTGGTTTGAGCGTGGGCGGGGTGTGCGCCCCGTGTCGGCAAGCGGCTAAGGCTCGCTAACAATACCTGTCATTCGAGGGGGCGCAAGTTTGCGGTTGTCGTGCAACTTTGATTTCGCGTCGTTCCGTATAGTCCGTCCCTTCCCGGGACCGGGGTCACTTTTGTCCTTGCCAAAAGTAACCAAAAGCGCGTCCTGGGCGGACGGCCTGTCCCGGAGGCACGCAGTGCTGTTGGCGATAGCGTTCTGGGGGCTACTGCTATCGCCCGCCGAACGTCCCGTTCGCACGCGGC
>NZ_SWJE01000025.1 GCF_005144415.1 Trinickia terrae
ATGTCGGCAAGCTCCGAAGAACCCGCCCGCGTCGCCATCAAGCGCCCACACTTATCGGCTGTAAATTGTTAAAGATCGCATCGCTCAACAGCACCCAACTTCGCTACCGTCTTGCGTCGCTGCATCAGCAGCAGAGAAACGAGATTATGAAGAACCTTTTGCACCCCGTCAACAAGTTTTTTTGCATTCGCTTAAATCTTGCTGACTTTGCGGCCGCTGGTTTCTGCAGCGGCTCTCGCTTCAAAAACGAGGAAGCGAATAGTAGGCCAATCATCGCTCCGTGACAAGGGTGTGACGCAACTTTCTTCGCGCTCAGCGATGCGCCGCCTCTGTTGGCATCGGAAGCGGGGCCGCCTCGGCCATTGCCGCATAGCCCGCGTCGCTCGGATGAATGTGGTCGCCGCTGTCGTAACGCGGCAGCAGGCGCTCCGGATGCGCAGGGTCGCGCAACGCGGCGTCGAAGTCGACCACGCCATCGAACGCGCCGCCCTTGCGAATCCATTGGTTGATCGACAAACGCAGTTCCTCACGCTCGCGCGGTAGCGACGCCGGCGTCAGGGTGGCGCCGAAAATCCGCAAACCATGCCGATGCGCCGCCGCAATCACCTCCTCGTAGCCGGCGATCAAGCTTTGCGCCGTCACCGGCGTGTGCGGGAAGTCGCAGTCGAGACCCGCGCGCGGCGGCATCGACGGGAAGTTGATGTCGTTGATCCCGATCAGCAGGACCACCGCCTTCACGCCCGGATGCGCTAGCACGTCGCGGTCGAAGCGACGCACAATTGCGTCGCCGTAGCAAGGGGAGTCGCTCAGAAGTCGGTTGCCGCTGATCCCCAGGTTCAAAATCGCGGTCGAGCGATTGCCCGTAGAGGCGAGCCGGCGCGCAAACGCGTCCGGCCAGCGCTGGTTCCGGTTCAGACTCGAGCGCATGCCGTCGGTGATCGAGTCGCCGATCGCGGCAATCGCCGCCGAAGACGGCGCGTCGACCGTCAGCGCCGTTACCCACGCATATTGGGTGAATCTCGTCCGATAGGCCTCCGCTCCAGGATCGGCAGCGTGGTTGCCAAGCGTCGACACGTAATTGACCTGGTTCGAGACGCGGTGCCATACGGCGAGCGTCTGTTGCGGTCCCATATAGGTGCTGATCACATACGGTGCGCCCGCGACGATTTCCGTCGACACCGTGTCGCTATCCAGCTCCCCCCCGGGCGGTACCACAGCGGACTTGCGCCCGGCAAACGTCACCTGCATCGAGCTACCACCTCTCAGCGCCGCGCCACCGGCCGATTGCGCGATCTGCACGTCTCCCAGAACCAGCGGCTCCCTGCCGTAGGCATTACTGAAGTGGACACGCACCCCGTGGCCGGACAACGTCGGGTAAACAATCTGCCGCACCGTGCGTCCGGCCACTTCCGGCGCGCGGTAGAGCGGCGGCAGGTCAGCGCGATTCGGAATCGGTTGGAGCGCTGTCGCCCAGGAAGTGACCCAATGGGAGGGTGTGTCGCCGGCAATGGCGGCAGGGATCGCGAAGAATTGCGAAATCAGTGCCGCGCCGCATGCCGTAGCGCTCAGGGCGATAAGTTTACGAAAGGCCATTCAGATGACGTCGATGTCGGGCGAGACGACAATTGTGCCTGATCGATTGGCGTTTACGCCGCGAGCCGGCGCGCGATCTGCCGACACTTTCATCATACAAGTGCACCAGCCAAACACTCCTAAGGAAGCGCTTAAAAACAAACCATTCCTCTGATGATGGCCCGCATCCCTTGTCGCACGGCAATCGTTTGCGCGAGGCCTAAACCATTCGTTTTACCTGCCGATAAGGCAACTCTAGTCGTGGGAGAGACACGTGAAACTGCTTATCGGCCTCGTCATCGTGGCGGCCCTATCCGGGTGCGCCCAATTCCAGTCGCAGCGTCCGGACGCCAGCGCAAACGCCGGCGCGCCCGCCGCCGCATCCAAGAAAATCGTCGACTTCGTCGTTCCGGCCGACGCGCTCGGCGCCCGCGATCCCCAACTGACTGAGGTGCTCGCCAAAGTGGGCTCCGTGGCGTCGAAGCAGCCGCAGCCGACGACCGTCGTCGTCGCCGCCCTGCCGCAGGATTTCGCTTATCTGAATCAGTCAGTGAAGCGCGGGATCGCCCCGCAGCGGATGACTGCCGTCCGGCTCGAAAACGTCGCCGTGGGCAGCTGCCAGCCCTACAGCGTCCAGGTCAAGCCGACCGAGTAACCGGGAGCCTTCGCGATGTTCCGACTCATGATCTCCGTCGCCGCGCTCGCGTGCGGCACAGCGTGCGCCGCACCGCCCGCCGACGAGGCGCAAGCCGCCGTCAACCCGATCGATGCGGCCAAGCCGTTCGCGATCAAGCCGACCACGGCGAGCGCCGCCCCGAACCAGGTCTTCCCGCCGATTCCGTCGTTTGCGTCGCTACCGCCAACCTCGAGCGACAGCGACGACGACTCGTCCGCGCCCGCCGGGCCCCGGCATTCGAAAAAGGGACACCGCGCCCCGCCTCGCAAAGCCCCCGAGATGCAAGTGCACATGGTCGTCAGCGACGAGTCGCACGCCTACCTGACGGGCGTGGAAACGCAACTCGACTCGCTCCTGCAAGCGCCGTCGCATGACCGGCATGTCGCCGCCGGATCGGTGGCGGTCGCATTGACGCGCTAGCGCGCCGCACAAAGCCGAGGTCCGCCATGATCATGAATTCGATGCTTGCCATGACAGCGCTGCGCCGCGCCGCCATCGCTTCGCTGCTTGCCTTGCTGGGCTTCTCGCTGCCGGCGGTGAGCCATGCCGACGACAACTGTTTCGATCGCGCCGGCGCGTACCAGGGCGTGAACCCCGTGATTCTGCGAGCGATCGCCTGGTTCGAGTCGAAGGGCAACCCCGACGCCGTGCATCGCAACTCCGACGGCAGCATCGACGTCGGCCAGGCACAGATCAACTCGGTCCACTTCGGCGAGCTGCGCCGCTACGGCGTGCCGCCCGGCGCGCTCAAGGACGCCTGCGTGAACGTCTACGTGGCCGCGTGGCTGCTCAAGCAGAAGATGATTCGCTACGGCAACACCTGGAAGGCGATCGGCGCCTATCACTCGGAGACCCCGCAGCCGCGCGACCAGTACGCGCGCGGCATCTACAAAGTGCTGGTGTCGTGGGGCGCTGCGCCCGTCGAGTGAGGACGGCCGAAGCCAGCCCTCTCTCGGCGAAAGCGGCGCAGAGGCGCCGCGCCGATTACGCCTCTTCCGCCCACGACATGTTTTCGCGCGCCATCAGCGCCGACGACGCCGCCGGCCCGTACGTGCCCGCCGTGTAGTTGCGCGGTCGGTCGCCCAACTCCTTCCAGCCGGCGATGACCGGCTCGACCCAGGCCCAGGCCGCTTCGACCTCGTCGCGGCGCATGAAATGGGTCAGGCGCCCGCGGATTACGTCGATGAGCAAGCGCTCGTAGGCTTCCGCGCGGCGCCCGTGGATGGCCTGCTGCAGATCGAGATTCAGGTTGACTGGCAGCATGTGCATGCCGCTGCCGGGCTCTTTCGCAAGCATCTGCAGCTGGATCGATTCTTCAGGCTGCAACTGGATCACGAGGCGGTTGCCGTAGTTGCGCGGGCCGCTCGGGAAGATCGAAAACGGCATATCGGCGAACTCGATGACGATCTCCGAGTGCCGTTTCGGCAAGCGCTTGCCGGTTCGCAGGAAGAACGGCACGTTCGCCCAGCGCCAATTGTTGATGTGCGCCCGCAGCGCGACGAAGGTCTCCGTGCCGCTGCCTGCCGGCACGTTGTCCTCCTCCAGATAGCCCTTGACCGGCTCGCCGTCGACCGCGCCCGCCGTGTACTGCGCGCGCACGGTGTCGCGTGCGATGTCGGCCACCGTCATGCGCCGCAGCGAGCGCAGCACCTTCAGCTTCTCGTCGCGCACGGCATCCGGATCCAACGAAACGGGCGGCTCCATCGCGACGATGCACAAGAGTTGCAGCAAGTGGTTCTGGACCATGTCGCGCAGTGCGCCCGTCTGGTCGTAGAAGCCCGCGCGACTGCCCACGCCGACCGTCTCGGCCACCGTGATCTGCACGCTCTTGATGTACGGCGCCTGCCATAGCGGGCCGAAGATCGCGTTGCCGAAGCGCAGCACCATCAGGTTCTGGACGGTCTCCTTGCCGAGGTAATGGTCGATCCGGTAGATCTGCGACTCCTCGAAGTGACGACCCACCGCTGCGTTGATCGCCTTGGCCGACTCGAGATCGTGGCCGAGCGGCTTCTCGAGCACGACGCGCGCACGGTCGTCGCAAAGTCCGCAGGCCGAGAGGTTGTCGCAGATCGCCGTGAAGAGCTCGGGCGAGGTCGCCAGATAGAAGACGCGCAGCGCGTTGCGCCGGGCCGTCGCGCACAGGCGCGAGTAGTCGCCGGCGGCGCCGATGTCGATTCGCACGTACTCGAACAGCGCGAGGAATTTGTCCCACGCCTGCGAATCCAGCGCATCCTTCTCGACGAAGGGCCGCGAGTGCTCGTCCATGAAGGCGAGGTATTGCTCGCGCGTCCAATCCTTGCGGCCGATGGCGATGATCCGCGTGTCGCCAGGCAGATTGCCGTGCAGGTGCGCCATGTAGAGCGCCGGCAGCAGCTTGCGCGCGGATAAATCCCCGCCCCCGCCGAAGATGATCATGTCGAGGGGAAGGTCTGGGGCAGTGGAAGGAGACTGGGTCATGATGGGACGTGCCGGATCAAGGGAAAAGGATGAGGAATGTCCTCAGAACAGCAATGGTGCAAGTTTGCCGGATTTTTTGCACGAAGCGCGGGTGGCGGCCTGACCCCTTTTGTACCACGCCCGCCCGGCTTGCCCCCACTGTGCGCCTGACACATGTCAATCCGTCGCTCTCAAGCGCTCCCCCCGCCATCGACGACATCGCAAAATTATTTATTAACCGACCGGTCGGTTGATTTATACTCCAGCAACGACAACTTCGGACGAGAGCGTTCCTCATGTATACGCAATCCCTCGACATCCCCGGCAACGTCGCCCCGCTCGACGCCGCCGCCGATTCGCCCGAACAGCAGGCCCGCTTCGACGCCGTGATGGCGGCCGACGGCAAGATCGAGCCGCAGGACTGGATGCCCGACGCCTACCGCAAGACGCTCGTGCGGCAGATCTCGCAGCACGCGCACTCGGAAATCGTCGGCATGCTGCCCGAGGGCAACTGGATCACCCGCGCGCCGAGCCTGAAGCGCAAGGCGATCCTGCTCGCCAAGGTCCAGGACGAGGCAGGACACGGGCTCTATCTGTATAGCGCAGCCGAGACGCTCGGCGTCTCGCGCGATCAGCTGACCGACGCGCTGCACGCCGGCCGCGCCAAGTATTCGAGCATCTTCAATTATCCGACGCCGACCTGGGCGGACGTCGGCGTGATCGGCTGGCTCGTCGACGGCGCGGCGATCATGAACCAGATCCCGCTGTGCCGCTGCACCTACGGCCCCTACGCGCGCGCGATGATCCGCATCTGCAAGGAGGAGTCGTTCCACCAGCGCCAGGGCTTCGACGCGCTGCTCGCGATGATGAAGGGCACGGAGGCCCAGCGCGAACTGGTCCAGCAGGCCGTGGACCGCTGGTGGTGGCCAGTGCTGATGATGTTCGGGCCGAGCGACAAGGATTCGGTCCACAGCAACCAGTCGGCGAAATGGGGCATCAAGCGCATCACGAACGACGACCTGCGGCAGAAGTTCGTCGACGCGACGGTCGAGCAGGCGAAGGTGCTCGGCGTCACGCTGCCGGACCCCGATCTCAAGTGGAACGAAGCGCGCGGCCATTACGACTACGGCGCGATCGACTGGGACGAGTTCTGGCGCGTCGTGAACGGCGACGGCCCGTGCAACAAGGAACGCCTCGCCACGCGCGTCAAGGCGCACGAAGACGGCGCCTGGGTTCGCGAAGCGGCTCTCGCGCATGCAGAGAAACAGCGCCGCCGCGCGCATCAGGAAGCCGCTTGACGGCGAATCGACGAACTCGTGAGCGCCCGCCCGATGCGGGCGCGAGCAAGACGCAAACAGAATTGAGGAAGGAGTAGTTCGATGGACAAGGAATGGCCGATTTGGGAAGTGTTCGTGCGCAGCAAGCAAGGGCTCGATCACAAGCACTGCGGAAGCCTGCATGCCGCCGACGCCTCGATGGCGCTGCGCATGGCCCGCGACGTCTACACGCGCCGCCAGGAAGGCGTGAGCATCTGGGTGGTGCCCTCGGCGGCGATCACGGCGTCCGACCCGAACGAAAAGGCGGAGATGTTTGAACCGGCCGGCGACAAGATCTATCGCCACCCGACGTTCTTCACGCTGCCCGACGAAGTCAACCACATGTAAGCGCGACATGAAGACTACGCCCCAACATCTCTCGTACGTGCTGCGCCTCGCGGACAACGCGCTGATCCTCGGCCAGCGCAACACCGAATGGTGCGGCCACGGCCCGGTTCTCGAAGAGGACATCGCGCTCGCGAACATGAGCCTCGACCTGATCGGCCAGGCGCGCCTGCTCTACTCGCACGCAGCGGTGCTCGAACTCGCGCTCAGCGGCGCGAGCAAGACCGAGGACGACTACGCGTACCAGCGCGCCGAGCGCGAGTTCCGGAACTACACGCTCGCCGAGCTGCCGCACTTCGGCCCGTTCGCCGGCACCACGCACGCGAACAAGGATTACGCAGTGACGATCGTGCGCAACTTCCTCTATGCGGCGCTCATGGCGCACCTGTGGACGGCGCTCGAAACCTCGAGCGATTCGCAGTTGGCCGCGATCGCCTCGAAGTCGATCAAGGAGACGCGCTACCACCTCCATCACGCGCGCGAATGGCTGATCCGCTTCGGTGACGGCACCGACGAATCGCATCGCCGCGCGCAAGCGGCGCTCGACTACCTGATGCCGTACACGCGCGAGTTCTTCGCCACCGACGCGGTAGAAGAAGCCGTCGCCGCCGAGAGCATCGGTCCGAAAGCCGCCGATTTCGAAGCGGCGTGGCTCGAAGACGTAAAAGCCGCGCTCGAGGAAGCGACGCTCACGCTGCCCGAGCCCGTCGAGCACGTGACGACCGGCAAGCACGGCGAGCATTCCGAGCACATGGGCTACCTGCTCGCGACGATGCAAAGCGTGGCGCGACAGCACCCGGGCGCGACCTGGTAATCGGCCTGCCGATGACGCAAACGGCACAAGGAGTTTCGACGATGACCTCGGCAGCAGCCCTCGCCTCCTCTTCCGACCCAGCCCTCGAACACGCCTGGTCCGCGCTCGAAGCGGTGCCGGACCCGGAGATCCCGGTCGTCTCGATCCGCGAGCTGGGCATCCTGCGCAACGTCAGCCGCGCCGCGGACGGCGCGCTCGAAGTCGTCATCACGCCGACCTACTCGGGCTGTCCGGCGATGTCACAGATCGCGGAGGACGTGGCGCATGCGCTCGATTGCGCGGGGCTCGCGCCGTACCGGATCGACACCGCGCTCGCACCGGCCTGGACGACCGACTGGATCACCGACGAAGCCAAAGAGAAGCTGCGCGCCTACGGCATCGCGCCGCCGACCGGCCAATGCGGAGGCGGCGCCGTCGAGAAGGTCATCCGCTTCGCCCCGCGCCCGCTCGCGGCGCCCGCCTGCCCGCGCTGCGGCTCGGCGCACACCGAGCGCCTCGCGCAGTTCGGCTCGACCGCCTGTAAGGCGCTCTATCGCTGCCTCGATTGCCGCGAACCCTTCGATTACTTCAAACCCTACTGAATATGGCCACCCCGCAATTCCATCCGCTGCGCATCCGCGAGGTGCGGCCCGAAACCGCCGACGCGGTCTCGGTCTCGTTCGAAGTCCCGCTCGAGTTGCGCGACCAATATCGCTTCACGCAAGGGCAGTTCGTCACGCTGAAGACCCGCATTGACGGCGAGGAGATGCGCCGCTCGTATTCGATCTGCGTCGGCGTCACCGATTACGACCGCGACGGCGAGCTGCGCATCGGCATCAAGCGCGTGCGCGGCGGGCGCTTCTCGAACTTCGCGTTCGATACGCTGCAGCCCGGCCACACGATCGACGTGATGACGCCCGACGGCCGCTTCTTCACGCACCTGAACGCCGACCAGGGCAAACAGTACGTCGCGTTCTCGGGCGGCTCTGGCATTACGCCGGTGCTCGCGATCGTCAAGACGACGCTCGAAGTCGAGCCGCGCAGCACATTCACGCTGATCTACGGCAATCGCAGTGTCGACGCGATCATGTTCGCCGAGGAGCTCGAAGACCTGAAGAACCGCTTCATGAATCGCTTCGCGCTGTATCACGTGCTGTCCGACGACCTGCAGGACGTCGAGCTCTTCAACGGCGTGCTCGACCAAGAGAAATGCGCGGCCTTCCTCGACACGCTCGTGCCCGCCGCCGCCATCGACGAAGCGTTCATCTGCGGCCCCGCGCCGATGATGGATGCCGCCGAAGCCGCGCTGAAGAACGCCGGCATCGCAACCGAGAAGATCCACGTCGAGCGCTTCGGCATGCCGCTGCCGCAGGCCGGCGCGCCCGTCGTCGAGATCACCGACGAGACGCCCGCGGCGGACCTCGAGATCGTCCTCGACGGCAAGCGCCGCAAGCTGCGGCTGCCGTACGAAGGCGTGAGCCTGCTCGACGTCGGCCTGCGCGCCGGGCTCGCGCTGCCGTATGCGTGCAAAGGCGGCGTCTGCTGCACGTGCCGCGCGAAGGTCGTCGAAGGCGAGGTTCGGATGGAAAAGAACTACACGCTTGAAGAGCAGGAGATCCGCGACGGCTTCGTGCTGACCTGCCAGTGCCATCCGGTCAGCGAGAAGGTTGTCGTGAGCTACGACGAGCGCTGAGCGGCTGGAGCGCTCACGCTTGTCGCGTACACTAGGGGCCGCTCGCCGGCCGGACGCTTTGGTCCGGCCGGCGAGCGGCCCCTAGTATTCACGCGGTAAGCCGATGAGCCCAATCCACGTCATCCCCGGCGGGTCCGCCGCCGAAGCCTTGCGCGTCGCGCTCCTCCATGCGGGACGAAACGACGAAGTCGTCGAGCTGCGCGACGATCTCGCGATCGGCCCGCTGCGCGGCGCCGACGACATGCCCGACGTTCGCAAAGCGTTCTGGGCGCGCGTGTTCGACGAGACGAGCGTCGACATCGATTTCGCGCAGGAACTCCAGGGCGAAGCCGCGCGCATCGAGCGGATCGTCGCGGCCGAAGCGCAGCTCGTCGTCTGGCATGCGCAAAGCGCCGCCGACCAGCTGATGCTGAGGCGCGTCGCCTACCACCTGCGCGATGCGCCGCAGCGGCTCAACGAAGTGCGCCTGTCGGTCGACGATCTTGGCCCCCGTGCCTTGGAAACGGCGCGTTCCGACCGTGCGACGGCGGCCGGCATGTTCAGCCCCGAGATTCTCGCCGCGAAGCTGCTCGATGCAGCGCCGATCTCCGTGCTGCGCATCGGCCGCCTCGCGCTCGAATGGCAGGAGGTCAAGCAGGCGAATGCGGAAACGCGGCGCTGGCAGGACAACACGTTCAAAAGCGGCAGCTTCGCCGAGCTCGACGCGATTCTCGTCCAGCGCGCGAGCGACGGCTGGCAGGCCGCCGCTCGCGTGGCCGGCGAGCTGATGGCCGCCGACGTCGGCTTTCTGGTCAGCGACTCGATCGCACTCTGGCGCTGCCGGGAAGCCGCCGCGGCGGGACGCATCGAGCTGCGCGGCGCGTCGCCCCACGGCGCGGACTGGCGCACGCTGGAGCTGCGCGCCGCCGTCGCGGCCTGCCACAGCACCGCCCCCCAATAACAACTCAAGACGACTCACCGCCCCACGCCATGGCCCGCACCCGAGCACCCGATCACGAATCCCAGCGCGAGCAGATCCTCGAGCTCGCCGCCGAGAAATTCGCGCAGACGAGCTACCCGAGCACGTCGATGGCCGATCTCGCCGCAGCGAGCGGCACGTCGAAAGCGCGTCTCTATCACTATTACGAGAGCAAGGAGGCGATCCTCTTCGACCTGCTCGACCGCTACACGAAGCGGCTGATGCTGATCATCGCCGAGGTCGAAGGCTCGAGCCAGCGGCGCGGGCTCACCGAGCGCGAAACGTTCGCCGAGCTGGTGCGCGCGTTTCTCGTCGAGTACGAGACGTCGCACAGCCGCCATGTCGCGCTCCTGAACGACGTCAAATATCTCGTCGAGACGCAGCGCGAGATCGTGCTCAACCGTCAGCGCGACATCGTCGCGGCGTTCGCCCGCCAGCTCGCCCGCGCCTATCCGGAGCGCGCCACGAAGGAAAACCAGACCGCGCTCACGATGATGGTGTTCGGCATGATCAACTGGACGTTCACCTGGCTCAAGCCGGGCGGCCCGCTGGGGTACCGCGAATTCGCCGATCAGGTCGTCAGCGTCCTCGATCACGGGTTGCGCCCCGAGCCGTGATCTCGCACAGCAGCATGTTCGCGGCAGCGTCCGATTGCCACAACCGCAGGTGATGCAATTGCGCAACGCAATATGCATATCCTTATAAAACAATAACTTACACCACAATTCCCCAGAAACTAGAAGCCGCACTCAGTCTGGAATCCGGGTTTTCCCTAGTCCACGGTGTACCTTTCCGTTAAAATGCATATTGCGTTGCAGCAATGTCGCACCTGATGAAAAGGAGAACCCATGATGAAATTGCACCGTAACCGCGCCGCCGAGCCGATCGAGACTTCCGATCGTCCGTTGCAAGCCGCTGTTCGCGCGCCTGCTCTCGTCCGGGAACTGACTTCCAATGACCGCGAGCGCCTGCTCACGCACTTCCTCGCGCTCGGTTCAGACGATCGTCTGCTGCGTTTCGGTCAAATCGTGCCGGATCACGTGATCGAAAACTACGTCCGCATGATCGACTTCTCGCGCGATACCGTGTTCGGCGTGTTCGGCGACGACCTCGAACTGGTGGGCGTCGGCCATCTGGCCTACCTGCCCGCCGAAGGCGACAAGCGCACCGCGGAATTCGGCGTCTCGGTGCTGGAAAGCTCGCGCGGCCATGGCATCGGCACCAAGCTCTTCGAGCGCGCGGCAATCCGCAGCCGCAACTCGCACGTCAGCCAGCTCTATATGCACTGCCTGTCGCGCAACTCGACGATGATGCACATCGCGAAGAAGGCCGGCATGAAGATCGAATATGCGTATGGCGAAGCCGATGCCTACCTGACGCTGCCGCCGGCCGACCAGACCAGCATCATCGCGGAAATGCTCCAGGAGCAAGCTGCGGTGTTCGATTACGCGATCAAGCGCCAGATGCGCCGCACGACACAATTCATCGAAGCGATGGTGCCGTCGGATCTCGCGGCCTGATCGCCTTCCCCGGCTGATTCAATAACGCGGGCGGCCTCTTGCAGGCCGCCCGCGTTGCTTATGGCGCCGCGCTTGCTCAGCGGATCGGCAGCGCGGTCGTCTCCTTGACGCGCTCGAGCGAAAAGCTCGTCTTCACGTCGATCACCGACGAATGGTGCAGCAACTGCTCCTGCACGAAGCGCGAGAAGTGCGCCATGTCCTCGACCTGCACGCGCAGCAGGTAATCCATATCGCCCGCCATCGCATGGCAGGCGACCACCTCCGGCCAAGTCTGCACGGCTGCTTTGAACAGCTCCGCGTGCGTCGCCCCCGCGCGCACCGATGCGTCGCCGCGCCGCCCCGGCAAAACATCGGCCGGACTGCCGCGCTTTTCGAGCCGTACGTTCACGTACGCGAGCAGGTCGAGCCCGAGCTTCTGCGCGTCGAGCAGCGCGACGTAGCCGCGAATCACCCCGCTCTCCTCCAGCCGCCGGATGCGCCGCAGGCAAGGGCTCGGCGACAGGTTCACGCGCTCCGCGATGTCCTGGTTCGAGAGGCGGCCATTCTCCTGAAGAACCGCAAGAATTCGCCTGTCGACGGCATCCAGTTCGATGGCAGCCATTTCCCGTCTCCAATCACATTATTTAAGGCAGTAAATTGCGCCATCGTAGCCACAGCCGATTAAGTTCGCAAGTTTCCGCCGCGCCTCGCGCTCTACACTTGCGTCTATTCAACACGGCTAACGGCCCCCGTCAGGAGACACACATGCAGTTCCAACCCTGGGATAACCCCGTCGGCACCGACGGCTTCGAGTTCATCGAGTACACCGCGCCGGACCCGAAAGCGCTCGGGCAATTGTTCGAGAAGATGGGCTTCACGGCCATCGCGCGGCATCGCCACAAGGACGTGACGCTGTACCGCCAGGGCGGCATCAACTTCATCGTCAACGCCGATCCGGATTCGTTCGCGCAGCGCTTCGCGCGCCTGCACGGCCCGTCGATCTGCGCGATCGCGTTTCGCGTGCAAGACGCCGCCAAGGCCTACAAGCACGCGCTCGAACTCGGCGCCTGGGGCTTCGACAACAAGACCGGTCCGATGGAGCTGAACATCCCGGCAATCAAGGGCATCGGCGATTCGTTGATCTACTTCGTCGACCGCTGGCGCGGCAAGAACGGCGCGCAGCCGAACAGCATCGGCGACATCGACATCTACGACGTCGACTTCGAGCCGATCCCCGGCGCCGACCAGAACCCCGCCGGCCACGGCCTCACCTATATCGATCACCTGACGCACAACGTCCACCGCGGCCGCATGCAGGAATGGGCGTCGTTCTACGAGCGTCTCTTCAACTTCCGCGAGGTCCGCTACTTCGACATCGAAGGCAAGGTGACGGGCGTGAAGTCGAAGGCGATGACCTCGCCGTGCGGCAAGATCCGCATCCCGATCAACGAGGAAGGCTCGGAGACGGCCGGCCAGATCCAGGAGTACCTCGACGCGTATCACGGCGAAGGCATCCAGCACATCGCGCTCGGCTCGACCGATATCTATCGCACCGTCGACGGCCTGCGCGCGTCGAACATCAAGCTGCTCGACACGATCGACACGTACTACGAGCTCGTCGACCGCCGCGTGCCCGATCACGGCGAGCCGCTCGACGAGTTGAAGAAGCGCAAGATCCTGATCGACGGCGCGAAGGAAGACCTGCTGCTGCAGATCTTCACCGAGAACCAGATCGGCCCGATCTTCTTCGAGATCATCCAGCGCAAGGGCAATCAGGGCTTCGGCGAGGGCAACTTCAAGGCGCTGTTCGAGTCGATCGAGCTCGATCAGATCCGGCGCGGCGTCGTGCAGGACAAGAACTGATAAGCGGGGGCTTTGAGCGCGTCGCACGCCGACTGCGGCGACGCGCTACCTAAAAACAAAAGGACCGTAAGTAGAAAGGGCGAAGATCTCGCGATCTTCGCCCTTTTGCTTTTCCGCGTGGCTCGCGCGTCAGAAGCGCGTGTCCTCGATCGTCAAATGGACCTGGTGCGTGTCCGCTGCAGCCTCGGCGGTCTGCGCCGTGTGCGCGACCGCTGCCGCGAGCGTGTTGCCGCTGGTCGCCCGAACCGGCGCGCTCATCGCGAAGAACGCGGCGGAGACCATGAGGAAGGTCTGGATATTCCGAGTGTTCATAGAGACTCCTTTTTCTACACTGCAAAACTGCCTTTCGGCCGCGACGCACCTTACAGAGCCTCGCGGCGCTGCGCCTACGCGCAGATCAAGCAAGTGGGGAATTAGACAGAGGTTCTATGACCGGTTCCGCCTGTGCACGAGGTTTTACAGGACGTTACAGAACGCCAAATTCCGTTGCATCCCGCGCCGCCCGGCGTAATCGGCATGTCACAAACCGTGGTTAGCCGCGTCAGATAAGGCTTTATCGGCGCTCTGCGGCGGGTTTCCACCAGTGCTAGGATTTCTCGAAAACCGTCAATATAGCGGCCCCGGCCGGAGCGTTCACAAGATGTTCCAGGCCCAGAAGTTTTGGCGATCCCAGACTGGGTTGGAGGAGTCCACATAATGAATGCCCCGCTAGACGCTGGTCAGCGAGCCTCGCTCGAAGCCGCGTTGAATTCCGTCACGCTAGACGACAAATACACGCTCGAACGCGGCCGCGCGTACATGAGCGGCATCCAGGCGCTGGTGCGCCTGCCGATGCTGCAGCAGGAACGCGACAAGGCCGCCGGGCTCAATACGGCCGGCTTCATCTCCGGCTATCGCGGCTCCCCGCTCGGCGGGCTCGACCTCTCCCTCTGGAAAGCGAAGAAGCACCTCGCAGCCCACCAGGTGGTGTTCCAGCCCGGCATCAATGAAGACCTCGCCGCGACCGCGGTCTGGGGCTCGCAGCAAGTCAATCTCTACCCCGGCGCGAAGTACGACGGGGTGTTCTCGATGTGGTACGGCAAGGGTCCGGGCGTGGACCGCACCGGCGACGTGTTCAAGCACGGCAACTCGGCCGGCTCGTCGCAGCACGGCGGCGTGCTCGTGCTCGCCGGCGACGACCACGCGGCCAAATCGTCGACGCTCGCGCATCAGTCCGAGCACATCTTCAAGGCGTGCGGCCTGCCGGTGCTGTTCCCGTCGAACGTGCAGGAATATCTCGACTTCGGCCTGCACGGCTGGGCGATGAGCCGCTACTCGGGCCTCTGGGTCGCGATGAAGTGCGTGACCGACGTCGTCGAATCGTCGGCCTCGGTCGATATCGATCCGCACCGCACGCAGATCGTGCTGCCCGCCGATTTCGCGATGCCCGACGGCGGCCTAAATATCCGCTGGCCCGATCCGCCGCTCGTCCAGGAAGCGCGCCTGCTCGACTACAAGTGGTACGCGGCGCTCGCGTACGTGCGCGCGAACAAGCTCGACCGCGTCGAGATCGACTCGCCGCATGCGCGCTTCGGCATCATCACCGGCGGCAAGGCGTACCTCGACGTGCGCCAGGCGCTCGTCGACCTCGGCCTCGACGACGAAACCTGCTCGCGCATCGGCATTCGTCTCTACAAGGTCGGCTGCGTGTGGCCGCTCGAAGCGCAAGGCGCGCACGCGTTCGCACGCGGGCTCGACGAAATTCTCGTCGTCGAGGAAAAGCGCCAGATTCTCGAATACGCGATCAAGGAAGAGCTGTACAACTGGCCGGACGGCCAGCGTCCGCGCGTGTTCGGCAAGTTCGACGAGAAGGACGGCGCGGGCGGCGAATGGTCGGTGCCGATGGGCAACTGGCTGCTGCCCGCGCACTACGAGCTGTCGCCGGCGATCATCGCGAAGGCTATCGCGACGCGGCTCGACAAGTTCGACCTGCCGTCCGACGTGCGCGAGCGCATCGCTGCGCGCATCGCCGTGATCGAAGCGAAGGAGACAGCGCTCGCGAAGCCGCGCGTCGAAGCCGAGCGCAAGCCGTGGTTCTGCTCGGGCTGCCCGCACAACACGTCGACGAACGTGCCGGAAGGCTCGCGCGCAATGGCCGGCATCGGCTGCCACTACATGACCGTCTGGATGGACCGCAACACGAGCACGTTCAGCCAGATGGGCGGCGAAGGGGTCGCGTGGACCGGTCAGGCGCCGTTCACGACCGAGAAGCACGTGTTCGCGAACCTCGGCGACGGCACCTACTTCCACTCGGGGCTGCTCGCGATTCGCGCGTCGATCGCGTCGAAGGCGAACATCACCTACAAGATCCTCTATAACGACGCGGTCGCGATGACGGGTGGGCAGCCTGTCGACGGCGTGCTGACCGTGCCGCAGATCACGCATCAGCTGGCGGCCGAAGGCGCGGCGAAGATCGTCATCGTCACCGACGAGCCGCAGAAGTACCACGGCACGACGCTGCTCGCGCCGGGCGTGACGATCCATCACCGCGACACGCTCGACGCGATCCAGCGCGAACTGCGCGAGATCGCCGGCACGACGATCCTGATCTACGACCAGACCTGCGCGACCGAAAAACGCCGCCGCCGCAAGAAAGGCGAGTTCCCCGACCCGGCGCGGCGCGTCGTCATCAACGAGGCCGTGTGCGAAGGCTGCGGCGATTGCTCGGTGCAGTCGAACTGCCTGTCGGTCGAGCCGCTCGAAACCGAGTTCGGCACCAAGCGGCAGATCAACCAGTCAAGCTGCAACAAGGACTTCTCGTGCCTGAAGGGCTTCTGCCCGAGTTTCGTGACGGTGGAAGGCGGGCAGTTGAAGAAGCCCAAGGCCGTCGGCGGCGACGTCGGCGAATTGCCGGAGATTCCCGATCCGGAGCTGCCCGCCATCGCCCGGCCGTATGGCGTGCTCGTGACGGGTGTCGGCGGCACCGGCGTCGTGACGATCGGCGCGCTGCTCGGCATGGCGGCGCACCTCGAGCAGAAAGGCGTCACCGTGCTCGACGTGACCGGCCTCGCACAAAAGGGCGGCGCCGTGATGAGCCACGTGCAGATCGCCAACGCGCCCGCCGACATCCACGCCACCCGCATCGCGATGGGCGAAGCGAATCTCGTGATCGGCTGCGACGCGATCGTCACCGCAAGCGACGAATGCACGTCGCGCATGAAGCATGGCGAGACGCGCGTGGTCATCAACAGCGCCAAGACGCCGACCGCCGCGTTCATCAAGAACCCCAACTGGACGTTCCCGGGCGCGAGCACCGAGGCGGACGTGCGCGCAGCGGCAGGCGACGACGTCGATCTCGTCGACGCGAACCATTTCGCTGTCGCGCTGCTAGGCGATGCGATCTATACCAATCCGTTCGTGCTCGGCTACGCGTGGCAGCGCGGCTGGCTGCCGCTCACGCATGAATCGCTGCGGCGCGCGATCGAGCTGAACGCGGTGCAGGTCGAGAAGAATCTCGCCGCGTTCGAATGGGGACGCCGCGCCGCGCACGACTTGGCGAGCGTGAGGCGTGCGGCGTCGCCGGCAAGCACGGGCGTCGCCGTCACCGACGCGACGAGCGCGACGGTCATCACGCTGCACACGAAGAAAGCGGTCGATACGCTGATCACGAAGCGCGTCGAGCAACTGACCTCCTATCAGAACGCGGCCTACGCCAAGCGCTACGCTGCGCTCGTCGACGAAGTTCGCACGGCGGAACGCGCGCTCGACGGCGACGCCGCAAGCGAGCCGCTGACCGAAGCCGTGGCGCGCAATCTGTACAAGCTGATGGCGTACAAGGACGAGTACGAAGTCGCGCGGCTGCAGTCGGACCCGGCATTCCTCGCGAAGCTGGCATCGCAATTCGACGGCGACTGGAAGCTCAACTTCCATCTCGCGCCGCCGACCTTCGCGAAGAAGGACGCGCAAGGCCATCTGGTCAAGAAGCAATACGGCCCGTGGATGATGTCCGCGTTCCGCATCCTTGCGAAGATGAAGTTCCTGCGCGGCACCACGTTCGACATTTTCGGCAGGACCGAGGAGCGCAAGACCGAGCGTGCGCTGATCGGCGAATACGAGGCGCTGGTGCGCGAGTTGATCGGCGGGCTGAAGGCCGGCAAGCTAGCGCTCGCGATCGAGCTCGCGAACCTGCCGGACGGGATTCGCGGCTACGGCCACGTCAAGGAGAACAACCTGCGCGCGGTTCGCGTGAAGTGGAACGACTTGCTCGCGCGGTGGCGCACGCCGGGCGGCGGGAAGGCTCGGCACGCGGCATAAGCGACCATCGTCAGCGCGGTGAATCGATTGGATGGATGGAGAGGCAACCCATTCGATCACCGCTTGCCAACAAAAAAGGCGGCTGCCCTCACGGACAGCCGCCTTTTTCAGTCGCTTCGGCGCTTCTTAGAACTCGTAGCCAACCTGGGCGCGAACCCCGGCTTCGCCGGATTGCGTCATCGATACTGCACCGTTCACCAGCAGGTTGCCGCTGCGCGAACGGTACGTCGCGCCTGCGGCAATCGCGTTGTACCCCTTGTAGTTGGCCGCACCCGCTGCCACCACCGTCTTGCCGGGACCGCTCGGCGTCATGTTCGGCATTGCCATCGCCGCGGCGATACCGCCGTATGCAGCTTTCGCGACCGAGTTGATGCTGTTGTTCATGTCGTTGCGCAATTGATTCAGCTGCCCGTAGTTGACTGCGTCATGCGCGTTCTGGCCGTTGGCGACGTTGGTGATGCGACGCTCGCTGCCTTGCGATCCGACCGAGACCGTGTTGTCTTCGCTGGCCACCGAACCCTGACCCAACGCGACCGAGTTCGCCCCCGTCGCTTGGGCTCCGCTGCCAATTGCAGTCGAGTTTGCACCCGAAGCATTCGAGGATCCGCCGATCGCCACCGATTCCGAACCGGTCGCCGCAGCAGCCGCGCCCGTCGTGTTAACGCTGGTACCCGAGCTACCGGTGGTCTGATTGTTGATCACGCGCTGGTTCAAGTCCGCGACTTGCTGGTTCGTGGCGTACAACTGGGCGCCCGTGACCGCGTCGGTGCTGTCGGCCGACAGCGTGCCGGCCGTCAGGTTCGTCATCGACACCGTCGATGTCGCATCCTCACCGCCAAGCGTGACCTTGTCGTGCGAGGCCGAGTCGTACTGCATCGCGTTCTGCACCACGCCACCACTTGCGATCAAGGTGTTGATCGACTTGATGTCGTCAGTGTTCCGCGTCACTTTCTGGTCAAGGTCATACAGTTGGCCGCCATTGACCGCCTGCGTGCTGCCCGCGCTGATGTCGCCTGCCGCCACGCCCATGAGGGTGCGGGCGCCAGCGGTACCCTGGAAGCTCACGGTCGTGCCGCCAGTCGTGCCCCCCACGCTGATCGCGTTCGTCGTCGCGTCTTGCTGTACCAGGCCGACCGAGCCCGACGAGATCTGCTGTGACAGCTTGCTGATGTCGGTCGTGTTGGTAGCAATGTCCTCGGTGTTCTTGGCTACGTTGGATTTCACAGCCGAAAGCTGACCGTAGTTCACCGCGTCATTCGCGTTCGTGCCGTCGCTCACGTTCGTCAACTTGCGCGTGATCGCGTTGCCATTCGCGTCCTGACCCGCGAAGCTCACCTCCGTGCCGCCCACGTTCTTGCCTACCGTCAGGTTCTTCGTATCCGCGTCTTGTTGCACCAGGCCCACCGAGCCGCTGTCGATCTTGGCGGTGAGATCCGTGATATCACCGGTGTTCTTCGTCACACGGCCATCGAGGTCAGTCAATGCGCCATCCACGTTGGTCAGTGCATCACCCACGCTGTCCACCGTCTTGCCGTTCACCGTGTAGCTCGGGGCCGTCACCGTGCCGTCCGCGCCTACCGTCGAACCGCCTCCCAACGCCGCTGCCGTCGCCTTCGCATTGGCCGCGATGCTCGCTGTGTTCGTCGAGATGTTCGTCGTGTTCGTGGCGATATCTTTCGTGTTCTGGTCTACCGCGCTCTGTACCGTCGACAACTGACTGTAGTTGACCGCGTCGTTCGCGCTCGTGCCCTCGCTCACGTTCGTCAGCTTGCGTGTGATCGCGTTGCCATTCGCATCCTGACCCGCGAAGCTCACTTCCGTGCCGCCCACGCTCTTGCCTACCGTCAGGTTCTTCGTATCCGCGTCTTGTTGCACCAGGCCCACCGAGCCCGAGCCGATTTGCGACGTCAGGTTCGAGACATTCGTGGTCAACGTGTCGATATTGCCCTCGGCCGTCGTCATGCGCGTGCCAAGGCCGCTCACCGTACTCGTCAGATTCGTTACGCTGGTGTTTGTCGCGTTCAGCTGACGCCCCGTCACCGCATCCGTGCTCGCGTCCGACAGCGTCGCATCCTGCAGGTTCGTCACCTTCGTGCCGCTCGCACCGCCCAGCGTCATCGTGCCCTTGTTCGTGTCGTCGTACTTCGCCGCCACGCCGTCCAGCGTGTTCAACTGCGTTTGCGCCGAACCAATCGCCGTGTTGTTCGCCGTGACTCGCGTATCCAAGTCGCTGATGCCGCTTTCCGCCGTGCTAACACGCGTGTCAATGCCGCTCACCGTCGTGCTCAGCGCACCGATGCTCGCCGTATTCTGATCCGCCGTGCTCTTAACCGCCGACAATTGACGCCCCGTCACCGCATCCGTGCTCGCGTCCGACAGCGTCGCATCCTGCAGGTTCGTCACCTTCGTGCCGCTCGCACCGCCCAGCGTCATCGTGCTCCTGGCCGTGCTGTCGTACGTGGCTGCCACGCCGCTCAGCGTGTTCAACTGCGATTGCGCCGCGTTGATCGCCGTATTGTTGTCCGAAGTACGCGTGTCAAGGTTCGTCAACGCGCCTGCCGCATTCGCAAACGTCGCACCGCCGACGCTGTACGACGGCGCCGTGATCGTGCCGTTCGAGCCCACCGTCGCCCCCCCGCCCAGTGCACTCGCGGTTGCCTGCGCGTTGGCCGCAATGCTCGCCGTGTTGGCCGTGATGTTCGTCGCGTTCGCCGTCACTCGGCCATCGAGATTTGACAACGCACCGCCCACATTGGAGAACGCCGTACCGCCGACGGTATAGCTCGGCGCCGAAATCGTGCCGTCCGTACCGACCGCCGAGCCGCCGCCCAGCGCAGCCACCACGCGTGATGCGTTGGTATCGACAACAGTCTTCACGGCCGACACCTGTCCGACGTTGGCTGCGTCGGTGGCCTGCGTCCCGGCGGCGACGTTGGTGATTTGGCGCTGAGCGCTCGACGAACCGACCGAGACCTCACCCATAGAAGTCGTGACGGTCGCTTTGCTGTACGACAGCGGATCAGCCGTACTCGTGACTGCACCGCGGCTGGCAACCGAGTTGTTGCCAAGCGCTACGCCGTAGGTCGCGGAGGCGGTGCTACCCGTGCCAAACGCGATAGCATTGTCAGCAGACACCCCGGCCAGATAGCCCATGGCAATGGAGTTTTGTCCGCTGTTTGTTATGTTCGAACCGATTGAGACGCCGCCAGACTTGGACGACACAATGTTCGCGCCGATCGAGACAGTACTTTGTGCAGAAGCGCCCGTGTTAAAGCCGATCGCAACAGCATTTATGCTGGTCGCGGATGCCGTGTGACCGAGGGCAACCGAATTCCCAGCCGACGCAGTGGCGCCCGAGCCGATAGCCGTCGCGTAGAGCGCTTGATTATTCGTGCCCACCGTACCAGCTGAAGCACCCGCCCCGAAAGCAGCGGAGCCGGCACCATAAGCTTTGGCCATATAGCCAAACGCCGCGGCATAGTCGTCACTCCCGGTCCCCGGGGCATTAACCGCGTCGGCAACTGAAGAGGGTCCCACCGCCACGTCATTCAAGCCGGTCGCGGTGCCTCCACCTGCAACGTAGCTTGTTGCGTGTGCCGATTTCGATTCCAGAGCGAGATCCGCGCCGGCCATGGCAAGGATAACGGCCAGCAATTTGCCGCCGAGCGCGGAACGGGTGCCTTTTGTGTTGCTGCGAGCCAGCTCCGAAACCGCCGTCCAAATGCCGGTAGTTTCGTTCCAGATCACGCGATATGCCTTGTTCACGGTCTTTCCTTTGCAATATTCGGAGCGATTGAAATGAGATGGCACGACATTTCCAACCGATCTCAATACGTCGATTCGGAGCCTAGCTGGAGAAACAGCGGGGAAATGAGACAAGCGTCGCCGCACTAACTAACTGGCTGCCGTGCTTTGAGACCAATTTACAGACACCCAATCCGATACCGAATCAGACAATTCCTAATTTTTATGAGCGGCACATCAAGGATGCTGAAAAGACCTGAATTACCCGTTCGCATTTTTCAGATAGACATTCGACGGGCATAACTCCGCTTGCATCGGCGTTCACTTCCCGCAAACAGGATCCGACGCGCAAAGAAAAACGCCACGAAACTCTCGTTTCGTGGCGTTCATTTCCAGCAATCAAACGCTACCGCCATGCAGCGGCGCGTCGATTTACATCAGCATCGGCCCATCACCCAACCTGCGCGTTCGCCGCTGCAACAGCCGTCATATTGATGATGCGGCGTACCGTCGCCGCCGGCGTCAGGATATGCACCGGCTTGGCCGCACCCAGCAGGACCGGTCCCACCGTCACCCCCTCGCCTCCGATCATCTTCAGCAGGTTGTAGGTAATGTTTGCCGCCTCGACGTTCGGCATGATGAGGAGGTTCGCCTCGCCGTGCAGCGTCGTGCCCGGGAACGCCTGCTTGCGGACAGCTTCCGACAGCGCCGCATCGCCATGCATCTCGCCGTCCACTTCGAGCTGCGGCGCGCGCGCCGCGATCAGCTCGCGCGCCTCGGCCATCCGCCGCGACGACGCCGACGGCGCGCTGCCGAAGTTCGAATTCGACAGCAGCGCGATCTTCGGCGCCACGCCGAACTTCTCGACTTCGCTCGCGGCCAGGATCGCCATCTCGGCGAGTTGCTCGGCGCTCGGCGTCTCGTTGACGTAGGTGTCGCAGATGAACAGGTTGCGCCCCGGCAGCATCAGCAGGTTCATCGCCGCGAAATGCTCGGCGTTCGACGCGCGGCCGAGCACCTGGTCGATGAACTTCAGATGGCTGTGGTAGGTGTCGATCAAGCCGCAGATCATGCCGTCCGCGTCGCCCAGCTTCACGAGAATCGCGCCGATCAGCGTGTTGAATTTGCGCATCGCGGCCTTCGCGACCTCCGGCGTCACACCGTCGCGCGCACCCAGTTCGTGATACGCCTGCCAGCACTTCTGGTAGCGCGGGTCGTCTTCGGGATTCACGATCTCGAAATCCTCGCCGCACTTGAGCTTCGAGCCCATCTTCTTCAAGCGCATCTCGACGACCGCCGGACGGCCGACGATGATCGGCTTCGCAATCTTCTCGGTCAGCACGAATTGCGCTGCGCGCAGCACGCGCTCGTCCTCGCCTTCCGCGAACACGATGCGCGCCCCCTTCTGCTTCGCCGACGCGAACACCGGGCGCATCACCATGCCGGTGCGGTAGACCGTCGCGCCGAGCTGCTCGCGGTAGGCGTCCATGTCGAGGATCGGGCGCGTCGCGACGCCCGAATCCATCGCCGCCTGCGCCACGGCCGGCGCGATCTTGATGATGAGGCGCGGGTCGAACGGCTTCGGAATCAGATACTCGGGACCGAATTCGAGCGTGTGGCCTTCATAGGCCTTCGCGACTTCGTCGCCCTGGTCGGTTTCCTCGGCGAGCTCGGCAATCGCGCGCACGCAGGCGAGCTTCATCTCTTCCGTGATCGTCGTCGCGCCGACGTCGAGCGCGCCGCGGAAGATGAACGGGAAGCACAGCACGTTGTTGACCTGGTTCGGATAGTCCGAACGGCCCGTCGCAATGATCGCGTCCGGGCGCACCTTCTTCGCTTCCTCCGGGCGGATTTCCGGCTCGGGGTTCGCGAGCGCGAGAATCAGCGGCTTGTCGGCCATCTCCTTGACCATCTCGGGCTTCAGCACGCCCGCGCTCGAGCAGCCGAGGAACACGTCAGCCTGCTTGATCGCGTCGCCGAGCGTGCGCGCATCGGTGTTCGCCGCGTAGCGCTCCTTCGACGGATCGAGGCCGCCCCGGCCCTCATAGATCACGCCCTTCGAATCGGCGACGAGCACGTTCTTCTTCGACAGGCCCAGGTTCACGAGCAGGTCCAGGCACGCGATAGCCGCCGCGCCCGCGCCCGAGCAAACGAGCTTCACGCTGCCGAGATCCTTGCCGACCACCTTCAGGCCGTTCAGGATCGCCGCCGACGCGATGATCGCCGTGCCGTGCTGGTCGTCGTGGAAAACGGGGATCTTCATGCGCTCGCGCAGCTTCTTCTCGATGTAGAAGCACTCGGGCGCCTTGATGTCCTCGAGATTGATGCCGCCGAGCGTGGGCTCGAGCATCGCGATCGCGTCGACGAGCTTGTCGGGATCGGATTCGGAGAGCTCGATATCGAACACGTCGATGCCGGCGAACTTCTTGAAGAGACAGCCCTTGCCTTCCATCACCGGCTTCGCGGCCAACGGGCCGATGTTGCCGAGGCCGAGCACCGCGGTGCCGTTCGTGATCACGCCGACCAGGTTGCCGCGCGACGTGTACTTCTGCGCGTCGAGCGGATCGGCATGAATCGCCTCGCACGCGGCGGCCACGCCGGGCGAGTACGCAAGAGACAGATCGAGCTGGTTCGACAGCGGCTTGGTGGGCGTCACCGAAATCTTGCCGGGTTTCGGGTTCTGGTGGTACGCGAGAGCGCTTTGCTTCAGTTGTTCGTCCATGTTTTGGCCTGCGAGACGTTATGAATAGGGCCCAGCACTGCGCTACGAGCCGCGTTGGCGAATTCCGGTCGGAGGGTCGGCGGCAGCGGCTCTTCTGCGCGCCGGTTGGGCGCGGCATCGAGCCTTGGCGGTGGCAAGACAGCGCAGTACATTTTTCAGGGGGAGTTAGTGTACACCCCCTAATCCCAAATTCGTGCGGCATGGCGAGCGGCGGCAAGCCGCGACAGACGGGCGGCCGCGATGCTGCAAGGCAGCATGACGGACCTCGCGGCTGCGCCCGGACGCATGCGCCGACCCGGGGCGTCGACCAGCCGGCATAAGGGCAGGCCGGTCCGCTCAAGGGGTCCCAAGTCGGGTAAAATGTCGGCCTACGCGCGCAGCAAACCGGCCGCTTGACAGTCTTGCGCGGCCCGCGCCCGGCCCATCGCGGCTCCGGACGCATTGACCAGCGCCGCCCGGGCTACGCGCCCGCCTCTCTTGCTTTGCTATCACCCAAGGATTCGCCCCATGACAGGCATCGATCGCCAAACGATCTCCGACACGACCGCCAAGATCCTGCTCGAAGTGCAGGCGGTGCACTTCAACGCCGAAAAGCCGTACATCTTCACGTCCGGCTGGGCGAGCCCCGTTTATATCGATTGCCGCAAGCTGATTTCCTATCCGCGCGTGCGCCGCGGCCTGATGGAGATGGCCGAAGCGACGATCCTGCGCGACGTCGGCTTCGAGCAGATCGACGCCGTCGCGGGCGGCGAAACCGCCGGCATCCCGTTCGCGGCCTGGATCGCCGACCGCCTGATGCTGCCGATGCAATACGTGCGCAAGAAGCCGAAGGGTTTCGGCCGCAATGCGCAGATCGAAGGCAACCTGGAAGAGGGCTCGCGCGTGCTGCTCGTCGAGGACCTGACCACCGACAGCCGCAGCAAGATCAACTTCATCAACGCGCTGCGCACGGCCGGCGCGAAGGTGAACCACTGCTTCGTGCTGTTCCACTACAACATCTTCAAGGAGAGCGTCTCGGTGCTGAAGGACATCGACGTCGACCTGCACGCGCTCGCCACGTGGTGGGACGTGCTGCGCGTCGCGAAGGCGTCGGGCTACTTCGACACCAACACGCTCGACGAAGTCGAGAAGTTCCTGCACGCTCCGGCCGAGTGGTCGGCCGCGCACGGCGGCGCCACGGCGGCGCCGCAGTAAGGCCGGGCACGCGGCGATCGAGGTTTCGTTGACCGCACGAAAGCAAAAGCCGCCTGTCGTCGCGACAGGCGGCTTTTTTTCACCGCACGTTCCCCAGCCCGCAAGCCGAGCGTCCTTCAACTCACTCGGGGGCGTTGGACGACAGGTTCATCAACCCGTTGCTCTGCGCGTATTGGAACAGCTCCGAGTCGCGCTCGAGCCCGAGCTTGCGCATCGCCATGTTCTTTTGCGTACTGATGGTCTTGATGCTGCGATTGAGCTGCGTCGAAATTTCCTTGATGGTCATCCCGGACACGAAGAGCCGCACGACTTCGAGCTCGCGCCGCGACAAGATCACGTCCTCGGTCTTGCCGCCGGCGTTGATGCGCAGCGTGTCGAGCGAGGTCCGCACCGACGGGCTCGAGTACGGCAGGTCGCGCATCACATGGCGGATCGCCAGGCCGATATGGGCAAGGTCGTCCGACTTGTTGACGACCGCGATCACGCCGATCTCGCCGAGCCGCTTCAAGAGCGCCGCGTTCTCGAGCATCGTCAGCACGACGATGCGCAGGCTAGGGAAGTGGCGCAGGATGTAGCTGATGAGCGGCAAGCCGTCGCCATACTGGCCGCCCGGCATCGCGAGATCGGTCACCAGCACGTCGCAAGGCACCGTCTGCAGGATCTTGACGAGCTCGGTCGATTGACGTGCCTGCGCCACCACCTGGACATCCGGAAATTTCATCAGCGCCTGCTCGGCCCCCAGCAAAATCACCGGATGGTCGTCCGCTACGACCACTTTCATTCGATGTTGCATTGGCTTCCGTCCGGATATTGCGCTTTCCGATAATTCGTTCATGCAAACCGTTATTTATTTGTGTTCGTGACGCCGACCGGCCTGTGCCGGGCTGTCGGCATCCCTAACAGCCCCCCGAAATGGCCGAGACCCAGTACCGCGCATCTCGTCGCGGTAATCCCGATAACCACCGCGCACCCCTAATGTTAGACTTGAATCCATGTCCGGGCACATTATTGGGACACTAATCGTTCAAAGAAAACCTTGAAGCATCGCCCCTGACAGGAGAGTCGGCACATGCGCAAGCGTTGCCAGATCGTTCCACCCACTTCGCTTCCCCCCCGCCTGCCTTATCTGGCGCTCACGCTCCTGAGCGCCGCCATCATAATCGCCAACGGCCCCGGCGCGCTCGCAGAAGACGCCTTTTCCGTGACCAGTATCGACCTTCGGCCCGGCAGCACGGTGCCGCAAGCCCTGGTCTTCGACCAGGGCGACTGTAAAGGCGGCAACCGGTCGCCCCAGCTTTCATGGCGTGACGCGCCGGCCGGCACCCGCAGTTTCGCAGTGACGATGTTCGACCCGGACTCGCCCGGCCCCGGTTGGTGGCACTGGGCCGTGGCCGGCATCCCCGCCAACGTTCGTCAACTGCCCGCCAACGCGAGCGCATCGGGCTATCTGAAAAAGCTCGGCGCCGTCGAAGCGCGCAACGACTTCGACACCGACGGCTACGGCGGCCCGTGTCCCCCGCCCGGCAAGCCTCACCGCTATGTGATCACCGTCTATGCGCTCGACACCGCCGATCTGCGGCTTGCGTCCGGCCGGCCCGCGATGATGTTCGACCACGAGATCGGCACGGCCGCGCTAGGTTCGGCGCGGCTCGTCGTCAACTACGGACGTTGACGGACCTGTCCACGCCGCGCACACCGCTCGGCCCTTGACGAAAGCGCCGCATGGCGCGGCGAATCGGCCTCGAACGACGAGCAACCGCCCGGGAACTGCCGGCATTTGTGTCATATCTGCGTCATTTGACCGATGCAACGTGTTTTTTGGACATGTCCGTACGCACGCGCCGCCGTCCGGTCTTAAAATCACGGATTCCGCGGGCGAGCGCCCATCTGGTGAATTCAGTCAGTAGAGCGAGATAGAGATGAGCACGAAGGTTTTTGTCGACGGACAGGAAGGGACAACCGGCCTGAAGATTTTCGAGTACTTGTCGCAGCGCAACGACGTGGAGATCCTGCGTATCGACGAAGCGAAGCGCAAGGACGTCGACGAGCGGCGCCGGCTCATCAACGCGTCCGACGTCACGTTCCTGTGCCTGCCCGATGTCGCGTCGCGCGAATCGGCCTCGTTCGTCGAGAACGACCGCACCGTCATGATCGATGCGAGCACCGCGTTTCGCACCGACGCCGACTGGGCCTACGGCCTGCCCGAGTTGGCGCGCGCCCAGCGCGAGCGCCTGCGCACGGCCAAGCGCATCGCGGTGCCGGGCTGCCACGCGTCGGCATTCGTGCTCGCGATGCGGCCGCTCGTCGGCGCCGGCGTGGTGTCGCCCGAGTTCGCCGCACACAGCTATTCGATCACCGGCTATAGCGGTGGCGGCAAGAAAATGATTGCGGACTACGAAGCAGGCGGCAACGCCAAGCTCATGAGCCCGCGCCCCTATGCGCTCGGCCTCACGCACAAGCACCTGCCGGAGATGGCCGCGCACACCGGCCTGAAGTCGGCACCGATTTTCACGCCGATCGTCGGCAGCTTCTACAAGGGCCTCGCCGTCACGACCTACTTCTCGCCGGGCGACCTCGCGAAGCGCGTGCGTCCGCAAGACGTGCAGGCGATCTTCGCCGAATACTATGCGGGCGAAGCGTTCGTGCGCGTCGCGCCGTTCGATGCAGAAGACAGCCTCGATGCCGGCTTCTTCGACGTCCAGGCGAACAACGACACCAACCGCGTCGACCTGTTCGTGTTCGGCAACGAGGAGCGCTTCGTCACCGTCGCGCGGCTCGACAACCTCGGCAAGGGCGCGTCGGGTGCTGCGATCCAGTGCATGAACCTCAGCATCGGGGCCGCCGAAGACACCGGCCTGAATCGCTGAGCGCGATTCCGTTCGCCCAGCAAAGCCGGCTCGATCGAGCCGGCTTTTTTATTTCAACGCCCCTCGCCATCGCTTTAAATCTCCAATATCACGCAATATGAATTACATAATTTAAAATCCAATAGAAATTCAATACAGATCGGCAATTCATTCCGCCGTTTCGCAGGCGGAATTGAAAGCGGACCCGCTCATCACGTTCGTCGCGCTTTCGTACAAGTTTTGAAGAGCTTTGCATGGGACTCAAGTAAGCGCTAAAGCGCTAACTTGGGTCGACACGAAAAAAAAGCCCGCCTAGGTTGGCGGGCTGAATCCATATCAGAGGAGACATGGAGGAGACAGTTCCTACTATAGCAAACCCTGTGATGCAGTGCAACATCCCTCGATTCGCCCGGCGGTTGCGTTGCATTTACGCAACAAGCGAGAATCAAGCGCTCATTCATACGCCATCGACAAGATGAAGCTCAACTGATCCAGCCCCACCGGTTTCACCAGATGCACGTCGAAGCCCGCCGCCAGCGCCATGTCCCAGTGCTGCGGCTGCCCCCACCCGGTCAGCGCGATCAGCAGCAGCGAGCGCGCCGCCGCCATGCCGCGCAACTCGCGCGAGGCGGCCAAGCCGTCGAGCTCGGGACCGCCGAGGTCGAGAATCGCGACATCCGGCCAGCGCTGCCGTGCGATGTTGAGCGCATCGGCCGCCGTATGCGCGAGGAGCACGTCGTAACCCATCTCCTCGACGAGGTTGGCGAGACCGGCCAGCGCGCCGTCGTCGCGATCGGCAATCAATATGGTCTTATGCACCCCAGTCTCCCGATGTGTTTCCTGCGTGGCCCAGGCAGCCGGGCGCCGCCCAAAAGCCAGTTCTCCCAACGTGCCGGCAAGTTTCGTGTCCGCTTCGTTTCTCCCTTTGATCGGTTCCATGCCGATTAGATTTCATTTTTCCGCAACAATCTGATGGCCTCCGAGCAGGCCGCGCCGCATTCACCACATCTTTTCCTGTGAATCGCACTCCGAACTGTTGTCTGAAACGCCGGTTTGCGCAAGGCTTTTCAGCGGTCGATTAAAAGAAAATCGTTTTCCATCGGGTCGGAAACTTTTTTCCCGATTCATTTCGCATAACCCGCTCACCAGTTCGATTCAAACGCCCGCCCCCTCCACAAAAACGCGTCAACGCCCCGCGCCATCGGTGCTCGAACGTCGGGTCTCGAACAGTCCGCATTGATCGAACCCCTCAAATTAGGACGCAAACGATTGCGGGCAACAGAGAAATTGTGTCGTCCGCTCACTAAAGTTCCGCTCCGCCGTTCCGTAGACGCAGGCAAGCAGTTCAACAGAGTCCGTTCCGTAGCGGCAGTAGCAAGGAAAGCCGTATGCGAAGGATGTTTTGCCGTTCTTCGCTTGCGCGTCGTCAAGGCTCGCAAGCGGCTTTCACCGCAAAGGAAGTTTCGTGAAACCGATTTTCGATACGAGCGTTGCGCGCGCAATGCTCGGGGCAGCGCTCGTCTATACGCCGCTCGCTTATGGGTCCCTCGGCCAAGCCGTCAGCTCCGTCGCGAACGACGAAGTGTCGATGCACGCAGTCAGTCACGTGAGCGTCGGGCAGCCGGCCTATTCCATTCATACGATTACGCTGCCGTCCGGCACCGTGGTGCGCGAGTACGTCGCGTCAAGCGGCCTGGTGTTCGGCGTCGCCTGGGACGGCCCGACGCTGCCGGACCTCAAGGCCACGCTCGGCGCCGCGTTCAATCGCTATGCCGCGGCCAACGCGACGCGCAACGGCAATCCGCTCGCGGTATCCGCAGACGACCTCGTCGTGTATTCGGGCGGGCATCTGCGCGCCTTCGCCGGACACGCCTATCTGCCGGCGGCGCTGCCGGCCGGCGTCGATGCCGGCGTCATTCAGTGAAGGAGCGAACATGCGCAACCTTGCTTCGCTCTCTTCGCTCTGCCGTCTCGCGCTTGCGGGCGTCTGCGCCGTCGCGATGCTCGCCGCGTGCGGCGGTGGCGGCGGATCTTCAAGCGCCGCCGCGTCGGTGAACAACACCTCGACGTCGAGCAGCAGCACCACCAGCACGGTCGCCAATGCGGCCAACGTCGCGACGATCAGCGTCGACAGCGGCATCTCGAACATTCCGAACATGCCGTTCGTCAGCGTCACGGTTTGCGCGCCCGGCACCGGCAATTGCCAGACGATCGATCACGTGCTCGTCGATACCGGCTCGTGGGGTTTGCGCGTCTTCGCATCGCAATTGCCAGCCTCGGTCGCGCTGGCGCAGGAAAAGGACACGACCGGCAACGCGCTCGCCGAATGCATGCAGTTCTTCGACGGCTACACCTGGGGCGCCGTGCGGATCGCCGACGTGAAGATCTCGGGAGAAACGGCGGCATCGCTGCCGATCCAGGTGATCGACCCGAACTACGCGGCCGTACCCTCCAGCTGCTCGAGCACCGGCGCCGCCCGCAACACTCCGGGCACGCTGGCGGCGAACGGCATCCTCGGGATCGGCGTCTTCAAGCACGATTGCGGCGCGGCCTGCGCGACGCAGGCGCTCGCGGGGACGTACTACGCATGCAGCGGAACCAACTGCACATCGCTCGCCGTCGCCGAATCGCTGCAGGTCGCCAACCCGATCCCCTACTTCTCGACCGACAACAACGGCGCCATCGTCAGCTTGCCGGCCGTCGCAGCGGGCGGCGCGGCGTCGGTCACGGGGCAGTTGATCTTCGGCATCGGCACACAGAGCAACAACGGGCTCGGCTCGGCGCAGGTGATCGCCACCAGCGCATCGACCGGCGATTTCACGACCGTGCAGAACGGCACGACCTATACGCGCAGCCTGATCGACAGCGGCTCCACCGGGATCTTCTTCGTCAGCAGCCAGATGCCCCAGTGCGCGAGCCCGAACAGCGCCTACTACTGCCCCGCATCGACCGAGCAATTCAGCGCGATGAACGAAGGCACGAACGGCGTGACCAGCTCGGTGTCATTCACCGTCGGCAACGCCACGACGATCGCGCAGACGGAAAGCGGCGAGGCCGCGCTGCCGCTGCTCGCAGGGCCAGCGTTCGTTGCCTCGACGGTATTCGACTGGGGATTGCCGTTCTTCTACGGCCGCAATGTCTACGCCGCGATCGAACAGCAATCGACGCCCGGCGGCAGCGGCCCGTACTACGCGTATTGAACGCGCATCGCTGCGGGCTTGGAGTAAGCGCTGAAGCGCTAACTCTGATCGACATAGAGAAGGGAGCGCGGCCGGCGCTCCCTTTTTCCGCGCTCGCTTGCAGCGGCGCTATCAGTGCCGCACAAGCGCCATCATCGCGCCGAAGCCGACGAACACACCGCCCGTCAGGCGATTGAACGCCTTCGCGACGCTGCGGCTCTTCAGCGTCGCGCCGATGCGCAGGCCGAAGCCCGCGTACACGAGATACCAGCTCACCTCGATCACGGCGAACGTCACGACGAGAATGCCGAACTGCGGCAGCTTCGGCGCCGCTTCGTTGATGAACTGAGGCAGCAGCGCAGCCGCGAACAGGATCGCCTTCGGGTTGCTGCTCGCGACCAGGAAGCCGTTGCGAAACAGCGTCGCGGGCGAGCGGACGGGCTTCGCGAGGGTGTTGCCGGCTTCGTCGGCCGCCGTTTCGGCGGGCTCGGCGTCGACGTTCGCGCGCCACGCCTTCACGCCGAGGTAGACAAGGTAGGCAGCGCCGATCAGGCGCAGCGCATTGAACATTGCCGGCCAGGCTTCGAGGAACACGCCGAGCCCCGCTGCGGAAACCGACAGCATCAGCACCAGCGCCGACAGACACCCGGCCATCGTCGCGCTCGAGCGGCGCAGGCCGTGCTGCGCGCCATGCGTCATGACGAGCAGCATGTTGGGGCCGGGAATGGCGGAAACGACGAAAACGGTGGCGACGTAAAGCCACCAGGTGTGCAGGCTCATGGCAATCCCAAGGGATAGTCGAAATGGGTCGGAGAGTGTTCGATTATGCCTGCGCACGCCGTCGCGTGGTGTGCATTACCTCGCTGCCCGCCTCGCCGCCACTTGTCCCAGCACCGCGAAGTCCTTGTCGCCGTCGCCGTGCGCGATGGCGTCGAGCAGGCTGTCGCGCACCACGCTCGCCACCGGCAGCGGCGTCGACGCCGCCTCGCCCGCCGCCAGCGCCAGCCGCACGTCCTTGAGGCCGAGGCTCGCCTTGAAGAGCGCCGGCTCGTAGCGCCCTTCGGCGATCAGCTTGCCGTAGCCCTGGTACACCGGCCCCGGAAACACGCTGCTCGTGATCACGTCGAGAAAATCCGTCATCGCGACGCCGTAGCCGGAAAGCAGCGCCGACGCTTCGCCGAGCGTCTCCACCGCCGAGGCCAGCGTGAAGTTCGCCGCCAGCTTCACGACGTTCGCGTGCTGCGGCAGCGAGCCAAGGCGCCAGGTCTTCTGGCCGATCGCGTCGAATATCGGCTGCACGCGGTCGATCGCCTCGGCCGGGCCCGCGGCCATGATCGTCAGCTTCGCCGCGGCCGCCACATCGGGCCGCCCCATCACCGGCGCCGCCACATAGTGCAGCCCGCGCGAGGCGTGCTCGTGCGCAAGCTCCTCCGCGCAGGCGACCGAAATCGTCGCGAGGTTCACGTGGATCAGGCCGCGCGGCGCGTGCTCGAGCAGCCCGGCATCGAAGATCGCGCGCGCCGCCGCGTCGTCGGCGAGCATCGACAGCACGGCATCGCCCGCAAACGCATGAGCCGGCGTCTCGACCATCTGAGCCCCGAGCTCCACGAGCGCGCGGGCGCGCTCCGCCGTGCGGTTCCACACGCGGACCTGGTGCCCCGCCTTCAGCAGATTGGCCACCATCGCCACGCCCATATTGCCCAGACCGATAAAACCGATATCCATGAATTGCTCCTTCGTCGCAAAGAACCATCGAGTAGAGCACAAGCGCGTGAAGCTTGCTGGCGGCGAGGCTTGCAGGATTACAAAAGGCTGCAGCCGTTCTGCCGCACGGAACGGGCCACGATACGCCCCGCAAAGCGTCCGGCGCACTGCGCGCCTTGGTGCCATACTGATTCGATGGCATCCGTCACCGCGACTTTCCGCTTCTACGAAGAGCTGAACGACTTCATCGCCCGGCCGCTGCGCAGGCGGTCGTTCAGTTGCGCGTGCCCGCCCGCCGCCACCGCCAAACATATGATCGAAGCGCTCGGCGTGCCGCACACCGAGGTCGAGCTGATCCTCGTGAACGGCGAGTCGGCGGGCTTCGAGCGGATTCTCGAAGACGGCGACCGCGTCGCGGTCTATCCGAAATTCGAGGCGCTCGACATCCGCCCGCTCCTGCGCGTGCGGGCCGCGCCGCTGCGCGTGATCCGCTTCGTCGCCGACGCGCATCTCGGCGGTCTCGCGCAACTGCTGCGGCTCGCCGGTTTCGACACGCTTTACGACAACCACTTCGCCGATGCCGCCATCGAGGCGCTTGCGTCGGCCGAAGGACGCATCGTGCTCACGCGCGACCGCGAGCTGCTGAAGCGCCGCACCATCACGCACGGCTGCTATGTGCGCGCGCTCAAGCCCGAGGCGCAGCTGCGCGAAATCTTCGGCCGCCTGGATCTGGCGGGCAGCGCGCAGCCGTTCCGGCTGTGCCTGACCTGCAACGCGCCGCTGCGGCGCATCGCGAAGGACGAGGCGGCGGGCCGCGCGCCCGCAGGCGTGCTCGAGCGGCACTCGCAATTCGTCACCTGCGACATCTGCCGGCGCGTCTTCTGGGAGGGCTCGCACTGGCGGCGCATGCGCGCGCTGATGGACGCCGTCGTCGACGGCGCCGCGCCCGCTCCGGGAAGCGCACAATGACAGCTCGGCCGGCGGCGCGGCATGCACGCCGCCGGCGCCCGCGCCACGCCATCGAACATCGAGCCAAACACCGGAGACACCCACCATGCGCCATCGCCCGGATTCCGATCAGCCTCGCCGCCTGCGCAGCCGCCGCTGGTTCGACGATCCGTCCAACCCCGGCATGACGGCGCTCTATCTCGAGCGCTACATGAACTACGGCATCACGCGCGAGGAACTCCAGTCGGGCAAGCCGATCGTCGGCATCGCCCAGACCGGATCGGACCTCGCACCGTGCAACCGCCACCACCTTGAGCTTGCCCAGCGCGTGCGCGACGGCATCCGCGACGCGGGCGGCATCCCGCTCGAGTTCCCCGTCCATCCGATCCAGGAGACCGGCAAACGCCCCACCGCCGCGCTCGACCGCAATCTCGCCTACCTCGGGCTCGTCGAGATCCTGCATGGCTATCCGCTCGACGGCGTGGTCCTCACCACGGGCTGCGACAAGACCACGCCCGCCTGCCTGATGGCCGCGGCCACCGTCAACATCCCGGCGATCGTGCTCTCGGGCGGGCCGATGCTCGACGGCTGGTGGCACGGCAAGCTCGCGGGCTCGGGCACCGTCATCTGGCATGCGCGCAAGCAGCTCGCGGCCGGCGAGATCGATTACGCGCAGTTCATGGACATGGTCGCGTCGTCGGCGCCGTCGGCGGGACACTGCAACACGATGGGCACCGCGCTCTCGATGAATTCGCTCGCCGAAGCGCTCGGCATGTCGCTGCCGGGCTGCGCCGCGATTCCCGCGCCCTACCGCGAGCGCGGGCAGATGGCCTACGCGACCGGCAAGCGCATCGTCGGCATGATCCACGAGAACCTGCGTCCGTCGGACATCATGACCAAGGGCGCGTTCGAGAACGCAGTCGTCGCCGCGGCGGCGCTCGGCGGCTCGTCGAACTGCCCGATCCACATGATTGCGATCGCGCGCCACATGGGCGTCGAGCACACGCTCGACGACTGGCAGCGGCTCGGGCCGGAGGTGCCGCTCCTCGTCGATTGCCAGCCGGCCGGGCGTTTTCTCGGCGAGGCGTTCCATCGAGCGGGTGGCGTGCCCGCCGTGATGAAGGAGCTGCTCGACGCGGGCAAGCTCGACGGCAGCGTGCGCACGGTGACCGGGCGCACGCTCGCGGAAGATCTCGCCGATGTCGCCGAGCCGGATCGCGAAGTGATCCGCCGTTATCGCGAACCGCTCAAGGAAGCGGCGGGCTACGTGGTGATGTCGGGCAACCTGTTCGACAGCGCGGTGATGAAGATCAGCGTGATCGATCAGGCGTTCCGCAAGCGCTTCCTCTCGGACGCCGGGCATCCCGGCGTCTTCGAAGGGCGCGCCGTCGTGTTCGAAGGGCCGGAGGATTATCACGAGCGCATCGAAGACCCGGAGCTCGGCGTCGACGCGCAGTCGGTGCTCGTGATCCGCAATTGCGGGCCGGTCGGCTATCCGGGCGGCGCGGAGGTCGTCAACATGCAGCCGCCCGCCGCGCTCATCAAGCAAGGCATCGATACGCTGCCGACCATCGGCGACGGCCGCCAGAGCGGCACGTCGGCGAGCCCGTCGATCCTGAACGTGTCGCCCGAGGCGGCGGTGGGCGGCAACCTCGCGCTGCTCAAGACCGGCGACAAGATCCGCATCGACCTGCGAAAGCGCCAAGTCGACGTGATGATTTCCGCGGAGGAACTCGCCGAGCGCCGCGCCGCGTGGACACCGCCGCTCCTGCAGCACAAGACGCCGTGGGAGGAGATCTACCGCAGCATGGTCGGCCAGCATGCGACGGGCGCCTGCCTCGAGCACGCGACGCTCTATCTGAACGTCATCGAGACACGCGGCGAGTCGCGCCACAATCATTGACCTCCACGGAAGCGGCCGGCGCGCACTGCGTACAATACGGGCCGGCCCTCGATGGGCCAGCCCAGCCCACTCCACCCGCAGCAGGACGAATCCGCATGGCAATGAAGAAAACCGACCTTGAGAAGAACAAGGCGCTGAAACTGACCCAATCGATGAAGCAGGCGCATTCCGAGCGCTTCGGCAAAGGCGCGGGCGACGTGCTCGACCGCCGCGAGCAGCGCAAGCTCGATCAGGCGAAAGGGCTCGTGCCGTTCGCCTGCAAGCTCGATGGCGAGCTCGTGGCCACGCTCAAGGAGCGCGCGGCCAGCCATCCCGAGGGCATGAACGGCCTGCTCGACGAGCTTCTACGGCAAGCGCTCGCGGCGAACTAACCGGCTCAGCCGAGGTGGCGCTCGGAGCGCCACCCTCCCGCCGCCCGGGCGGGCCTGCAGGAAAAATTGCTACGCAGTGCTTATTCGACTGGCGCCCCGCCTACAGACAGAAATGCGCAGACATGCAGAAGAATTTGCCGCCTACCCGCCATGTAATTGAATCGTAAGAAAATTTTCCTGCGATATGCGTTGACTTGGCTTATGGCGCATAACTAAAATTCAGTTGTTTTCACAAATGGGGCATATGCCTTGGACAGTTGCAGTAGTCGATCTTCGAACAGTTTCTCTGCCTGACAGGCACGACGCCCCGCGCTGATCCTTCTTTAGCCGCCGTCATGCCAGCAGGCAGACGGTGCGCATCGCAGTAGCTTCCGCAGTACTTCCTTCGTGCACCTCTTCGATTGATACGCCGTCTTCGCGACGTGTGCGCTTTCGCATATGCGCGCTCGATGGCTTGGCGCATCGAGCCGACAGGCTCGCGGCGCAGTTCGTTTACGCCTTTTCTAACGCCGGCAGCATGCGGCGCGAAACGGCGTGCGGTTCAACACATCCGTATTTCGCCGCGATCCGCAGTGAATCCGGAAGAAATCAAAGGAAATCACGATGCCCGACCCTGAACCTAGTCGCTCTTGCCATACCCGCGCACTCATGCGCCCCGCTTTTTGCTTCGCCTGACGGAAGGCCCGCATTCGTTCCTCCCCACACGTCCGATCGCCTCGATCCGTGTGAGCTGAAACCGCATCGGCCCACCCTCAGGCCCACGGTTTCAATGTTCTTGGAGGATTCATCATGCAATTCGCTCTGCTCGTATCGCAGCTTCCGCACGTCGACGAAGCCCGCACCCACTACGACGCGATGCTGACGCTCGAGCCCCGTTCGCACGTGACGACCCGCGTAGCCGCCGCGTTCTGGACCGCGCTCAAGAAGCTCGCCCGCTAACGACACTCAGGCAGCGCAGCCCGCCGCGCGGCGTCAATCGACTCCAGGCCGCAACGCGGGCTGCGCCACGACCGCATTCGCTCTACCCATAGGAAAACTAAAAATGTCCACACCTGCCAACGTCTCGCCGACGACGCGCAGCGCCGTGCTCGATGACGCCCACATCGGCGACATCCGCGGCGCCTTCGGCACGATCGCGCACCACGACACCGCGCCGCGCACCAACTGGTGGGCCCGCCTGCGCACGCTGCTCGCGATTCTCGGCCCGGGCCTGATCGTGATGGTCGGCGACAACGACGCCGGCGCGTTCGGCACCTACACGCAGGCCGGCCAGAACTACGGCACCACGCTGCTCTGGACCCTCGCGCTGCTGATCCCCGTGCTCTACGTGAACCAGGAGATGGTGCTGCGGCTTGGCGCGGTGACGGGCGTCGGTCACGCGCGCCTGATCTTCGAGCGCTTCGGCAAGTTCTGGGGCGCCTTCAGCGTCATCGACCTGTTCCTGCTCAACGCGCTCACGATTGTCACCGAGTTCATCGGCATCACCTTCGCGCTCGACTATCTGGGCGTGTCGAAGATCCTCGGCGTGTGCATCGCCGCCGTGCTGACCATGGCCGCGGTGAGCACCGGCAACTTCCGGCGCTTCGAACGCTTCGCGATCGTGCTGTGCCTGCTGAGCCTGCTGCTCGTGCCGGTCCTCGTGTCGATCCATCCGCCCGTCGGCGTCATCACGCGCGACTTCTTCATCCCGAGCTGGCCGGCGCACTCCAAGCTCTCCGACGTCATGCTGCTCGTGATCGGCATCGTCGGCACGACGGTGGCGCCGTGGCAGTTGTTCTTCCAGCAAAGCTACGTGATCGACAAGCGCATCACCCCGCGCTTCATGAAGTACGAAAAGGCCGACCTGTGGATCGGCATCGGCTTCGTGATCGTCGGCGCCGTCGCGATGATGGCCTTCTGCGCCGCGCTCTTCGCGGGACGCCCCGAGTTCGGCAACTTCACCGACGCGGGCGGCGTGATCGCCGGGCTGCACAAGTACGTCGGCCCGACCTCGGCGACGATCTTCGCCGTCGCGCTGCTCGACGCCTCGGTGATCGGCGCGGCCGCCGTGTCGCTCGCAACGGCCTATGCGATCGGCGACGTCTTCAAGATCCGCCACTCGCTGCATCGCAGCGTGCTGGACGCAAAGGGCTTCTACCTCGTCTACTTCGGCATCATCGCGCTCGCCGCCGCGCTCGTGCTGATGCCGGGCAGCCCGCTCGGCCTCCTGACCGAAGCCGTGCAGACGCTCGCCGGCGTGCTGCTGCCGAGCGCAACGGTGTTCCTGCTGCTCCTGTGCAACGACAAAGCCGTGCTCGGTCCGTGGGTGAACGGCAAGAAGCTGAACCTGTTCACGGGCGCCGTGATCTGGACGCTGGTCGTGCTGTCGATCATCCTGACCGCCGCCACCGTGTATCCGGACATCAGCGGCAAGGCGATCATGGAGATCCTCATCGGCGGGACGGTGCTCGCGATCGTCGGCTACGCGGCCACCGAAATCGTGCGCAAGACGCGCGGCGCGGCAGCCGCGAATGAAACGCCCGCATTGAACAAGGACGCGCTGAAGAAGGTCCGCGACACCTGGCGCATGCCGCCGCTCCACGAGCTGCCGAAGCCGAATCTCACGCTCGCGAAGCGGGTCTGGATGGGTGTGTTGCGCGCCTATCTGGTGATCGCCGTCGGGCTCGTGATCGTCAAGGTCGTGCAGATGGCCTGGCATTGAAATAACGCCATCTGCGTACTTCCGCTGTCACACGGCAGCGGCTTCCTGCGCGGCGTCGTACTGCCCCACGCTTGCCGCGCCGTTCAGCCGCGCGCGCTTCATCAGCGCGCTCTGCGCCGCGCCGATATTCGCCGCCTGTCCCTTCCAGGCCGCGAGCGGCGGCTCCTGCAACGCGCGTCCGTAAGAAAAACTCAGCGGCCAGGGACGCCGGCCGGTCCGGTTGATCGCGTCGAGATTCGCCGTGGCCTCCTCGGGCGTCTGTCCGCCCGACAAGAAGAAGATGCCCGCCACCGCAGCCGGTACGGTGCGCCCGAGCACGGCGACTGTCCGCGCGGCGATCTCGCCGCTCTGCACCTGCCGCGCGTGCTCCTTGCCCGCGACCACCATGCTCGGCTTGAGCAGCATGTGCTCGAGCGTCACCGCATGATGATGGAGCGCCGCGAACACCTCGTGCAGCACGGCCTCGGTCACTTGCGCGCAACGCTCGATCGAGTGATCGCCGTCCATCAGCACCTCCGGCTCGACGATCGGCACGACGCCGGCTTCCTGGCAAATCGCCGCATAGCGCGCGAGCGACGCGGCATTGGTTTCGATCGCAAGGCGGCTCGGCAGCATATCCGACACGTTGTACACCGCACGCCACTTCGCAAAACGCGCGCCTTGCTTCTTGTAGCCGTCGAGGCGCTTCGCCAAACCGTCGAGCCCCTCGGTGACTTCATCGCCGGGCGCAAGGGCGAGCGCGATCTTGCCCGCATCCACCTTGATCCCCGGCACCACGCCCTGACGCGCCGCCAGCGCCGGCAGCGGCGTCCCGTCGCCGGCGCTTTGGCCGAGCGTCTCTTCGTAGAGGATGACGCCGCTCACGAACTCGCCGAGGCCGGCGGTCGACAGCAGCAGGCTGCGCCACGCGCGGCGGTTCTCCTCGGTCGATTCGACGCCGATCGTCTTGAAACGCTTCGCGATGGTGGGACCGCTTTCGTCAGCGGCGAGCAAGCCCTTGCCGGGTTGGACGAGCGCGTCGATCGTGCTCTGGAGTTCGTCCCGAGTGCTCATGGTGTGGTCCTCCGTGGGAGTGGCCGGCGCGAAGCCTCGCTCGCGCGCAGGCAAACTTTTAGTCTGCGCGGCAAAGGCAGGATGCGCCAGCGCGCGATCGCGCCGAATGCGGTCGAGGCCTCGCAGTCCGATCAGCGAAGAGCAAGCCGGATGCCCGGCAGGCCTGGCCCGCTACGAAACCGCTTCGGTATTGCGGCGATAGCGCACGACGATCTGCGCCATCACGTCCCAGAACGCCATCACCTGCTCTTGAATCGCCGGCATGCCGTACGCCTCGACATCGCGGCGCATCGCGTCGCAGCAGGCGATGGCATCCCGCTCGTTCAGGACCAGCAGCGCCCCTTTCAGGCGATGCAGGCGGCTCAGGAACGCCGCAGCGTCCACGTTCGCCACTGCGTCGCGCAACGCGGCCTCGTCGTCGGGCCAAGTGGCGAGGAACACGCCTTGCATCTGCGCATTGGCCGGCGCGGCCGGCTGTGGCGCGAGCAACGCCGCGGCGCGCGGCGGCGATTGGCCAAGCACGCGTTCGAGCGCGGCGCGCAAGCGATCGATCATCACGGGCTTGTGCAGCACGTCGGCGAAACCGTCGGACTTGGCCCCGCGATCGTCGCCCGATCCGGCCGTATTGAGGATCACCGGCCAGTCGATCCCCTTCGCGCGCAATGCCGCGATCAGCTCGCGGCCATCCATGTACGGCATGCCGAGATCGGTCACGACCACGTCGTAGGACGCCGCGAGACAGCACTCGAGCGCGGCCTTGCCGTCGGTCACGCTGTCGACGTGGCCGTAGCCGAGCGCCGCCAGCTGATGCTCGAGCAGCGTGCGATTGAGCGGGTCGTCCTCGGCGACGAGAATCCGCGCTTCGCGATGCTCCGCCGCCGCAGGCGCGGGCGCGGCGATCGGGGCCCCGTCGAGCGCGTCGTCGGGCTTGCCGCAGGCGGAGAGCGCGAGCCGCAGCATCGGTGCGGACAGCGACGTGACGCGAATCGCGTCGTCGCGGCGCTCCGGATACAGCGGGCCGCCCGCCGACAGCACCACCGTGTCGACATAGAGCGGATGAATCTCCTGCCACGCATCGGGAATGAGGTCGTCGCGGCAGCCGAAGACGACGATCGACTGATCGTATTCCGGCTCGAGCGCGGTATCCTGCCGGGCCTCCACGATCCGCACGCCGGGAAACCAGTGCTTGATGCGCGCAGCGAGCGTGTCCTGCCAGGCAGGCCGCTCGCACGCGATGACGACGGTATCGAACGCGACTTCCGTCAGCGCGCGGGGCACCTCTTCGTCGTTGCGCTCGCGCACGAGCGGCAAATCCACGGTGAACACCGCCCCCTCGCCGTCGATGCTCTCGACGAAGATCCGGCCGCCCATCAGGTCGGTGAGCCGCCTGCACAGCGACAGCCCGAGCCCGGTGCCGCCGTAGCGGCTCGCGATCGAGCGGTCTGCCTGCGCGAACGGCTCGAAGATGCGCTCCTGCTGCGCTGCGGGAATGCCGATGCCGGAATCCGCGACCGACAATCTCACCCATGCCCGATTGCCCGTCGCCTCGCGCAGCTCGGCGCGCAGCGCGATGGTCCCCGTCTCGGTGAACTTTCGCGCATTGCCGAGCAGGTTCATCAGAATCTGGGCGATGCGATGTCCGTCGCCGCTCCAGGTGCCCGCGAGACGCGGATCGATCAAGCACAGGAAGTGCAGCCCCTTGCCGGTGATGACGGGCGCAAACGTCTGGGCGCAGCGCTCGAGCACGTCCTCAAGACGAAACGGCTCGAAGTGCAGTTGCAACTCCTGCGCTTCCACTTTCGACAGATCAAGCACGTCGTTGACGAGCGCGAGCAGGGCGTCGAACGCGCGGCGTACGGCCGTCACGCGCTCTTTCTGCATCGGCGTCAGGTCGGCCATCGCGAGCAGCTCGAGATTGCCGAGCGCGCCGTGCAGCGGCGTGCGGATCTCGTGGCTCATCGTCGCGACGAAGACCGACTTGGCCTCGTTGGCCTCGTCGGCGGCGCGCCGCGCCTGCTGCAAGAGGCGCTGCGTCGCCTTCTGGCGGCTGATGTCGGTCAAGCCGAACAGCACCACTTCGCGCTGCTGGTAGCGTGCGCGCGAAAACGCAGCCGAGATCTCGCGCCGCTTGCCGTCCGCGCTCGCCACCGACGCCTCGGCAACCCGCACGCCCTGCGCCGTCTCGGCGGCCTCGGCCACGTCGTCGTATGGCGACGAGCCGGTCTTGCGCTTGCGCGAGCGGCCGCCGAGCAGCCGCTGGTAGAAGCCGCCTTCGTCGGGCGAGGCGGCGAGCAGCGACTCGGCGATCTCGTTCTGCATGACGATGCCGCCAGTGTGCGGATCGAACACGGTCAGCCCGACCGGCGCCGTGTTCAGCACCGTGCGGCTGAACGCCTCGCTTTCGTACACCTGCCGCGCACGCGAACGCAGCGGCGCGAGTACGGCGCGGTCGAGCATCACGATGAAGGCCCAGAGGATGGCCAGCACGACCACCATCAGCGTGGCCATCAGGAGCAGCTGGTCGTGCAGGTCGGCGAGAATCTTGCGCCAGTCGAACGCGTAGACGGCGATCCAGTCCGGCCCTGGAACGCGCTGGATCACGAAGAAGCTCAAGCCCTTGCGCACGATCTGCACGCGCGCGTCGGCGCTCTCGAACAGCTTGGTCGCCGACAGCACCGCACGCGTCCATTGCGCTTCGCGCGGATTCGCATCGCTCAAGCCGAACAGGTGCTTCCGGTCGCGCGAGACAACGAAGAAGTCCGGATCGTGGCCGCTCGACTGGAATAGCTGGCCAAACTGCGTGAACGGAATCGTGACGACCATCACCGCGACTCGCCGGTCGCCGCGGTAGATCGGCACGGCGTAGTGCGTGACGAGCGCGCCGTACATCGGGGAATCGTAGAGCGCGACCCAGAAGATGCGCTGCTCGCGCAACTGGCGGTCCGTGTACTTGGCGAGCTCCGCTTCGACTTGCGCCGTATAGCGGGCCACGAGCGGCTCGGCGCCACCCGTGCGCGCCGTGGCGAGCACCCGGTCGGGCAGCGGCGGCCAGGTTGCGAGGAAACGGTGATCCTCGGTGAACATGAAGCCGCCCAGGTAATAGCCGGCGTCGCGCAACCGCAGGACCGGCGACGGCGAGATCTCGCGGATGAGCCGCAGCAGGACCGCGAGCCTGGCTTCGTCATCGGGCTGCGTGAGCGTCGAGAGCACCGAGAACGGCGAGACCGTCACGTCCGGCCCCGTCGTGACCGCGCCGTGGTCCTTCTCGAGCTCGAAGCGGTAGCGGCTCGCGGGAACGTCGTCGTGGTCGTGCAGGTTCCATAGCAGCTCGTACGCCTCGACCGTCTGCTTCAGGCGCGCCTGATAACGGTCCACCGATGCCTGGACCAGGTCCCGCTGGTAGAGAAAGACATGCTGCCGCTCGACGAAGTACTGCTCGAAGAGGTGCTCGACTCCGGTCAGCCCCGCCCCCAGGATCGACAGCGTGACGACGACTCCGCCGCCGTACAGGAGCGCGCGATAGTAGCGGCCCGGCAAATCAGGACTGCTTCCCGCCGCGCGCTGCATTCGCTCGCGCAATCTTGCAAGAGGTTGCCGCCACAGTCCGCTGACCATCCGCCTATCTCATAGGGCCGTTCAATAGAGTTGCTTGAACGCGTTGACGAGTTCGATGTCGTTGCTCGCGCCGAGCTTGATCATCGCCTTGCTTTTTTGCGTGCTGATCGTTTTCAGGCTGCGGTTCGTATGCTTGGCGATGTCGGTGACCGACATGTTCGACGCAAACATGCGCACCACTTCCATTTCCCGCGCGGTGAGCTGCGCCGAGGCCTGCGCGCGCGAGGTGTCCTCGCTGTCGAGCATGCGCTGGACCACCATCTTCGAGGTATGCGAATCGATATAGCGCTCGCCCCGCATCACGCGTTCGATCACTTCCGGCAGCGCATGGAAATCGCGGCTCGACTTGCTGACGAAGCCCGCCACGCGCAGGCTCATGATGCGCCGCACGACAGCGAGGCTGTCGTTCACGGTGAGCACTACGATCTTCAAGCCGGGATACAGCCCGCGGACGCGCTCGAGCAACTGCATGCCGTCCGGCTCGATGTCGCCGGCAAACGAATAGTCGCAAATCAGGATATCGCACGGCTTCGTCTGCAACGTCTCGAGCAATTCGGAAATGGACGCCGCAGCCGCGACGAGCCGAATGTCCGGGCGTCCCTCCAACACCTTGCCGATGCCCATGGCGACGACCGGATGATCGTCCGCGACGACGACATTCGTCTTGCGCAACGAATCCTTGGCGGTCGCATCGTCGGACGCGAAGCGCCCGGGTTCTTGTCTTGATATGCTGTCTATCATCTCATCAACCACTCGCGAATAAATGCCCGGCCAAGAAACACCCTCGCGCAATATTGAGACAATTCTAGCCCAATACCTTTGGCATGCGGTCGATTATTCCTGCCGTATTTGCTCGGTCGCAAGGCGCTACGATTAAAACTGTTTGCGCCGCTGCGGATAAAAAATCGCGAACTTGCGCGATTGCGTTGCCGGAAAAACTCCTCCGGCTTTTGGGATAGCCGGGCAACGGAGCAAATGGAGCGTCGCGGGCGAATGCGGATCGACTGAATCGGCCCATTACACGCTCCGGCTTCGTTGCCTCTACTGCATGTTGCCTCAACTTGCCCCCCCAGAAGGCAAGCGCGTCCGCAACGCAATTTCGCTTTGATGTGATGCGGATCGGCTAACTAAAATCGTAATTTACCCGCCTCACCGTTAAATTAAATAGGAATAATCCTATTTCCAATTGAGACATCAATCCGCAGAATTGGCTCGTCGCCTGGAGAGCGCCTGGAAGCAACCAATGAAGGGGCGTTGGCTGAAGCCGCCACGAGCATCCCTTGAAGGAAACGGCAAATATGAGTTTACCGCCACCGAGAGATATCTTTCAAAGGCATTGGCAGCAGGATTTCGCAAACTCCCTTTTGAAACCGATGCCGTAAAAAAGCGCGACGGGCAATTCTGAAACCTCGGAAATATCATGAATCCAAAAGATATTCATTTGTTTTTGATACGGATTTATATCGGTATCGACTTCTCTCACCATTTCGCCGAGAAATTCGGCCTGCTCGGGCCCCAGGCCTTCGACAACGTCGTTGCGTACTTTCACAGCGTCGGCTTCCCTACCGTCTTCGTGATCATCGCCGGCCTGTGCGAATTCGCCGCGTTCATCGGCTTCACGTTCGGGCTGTTCACGCGCGTGGCGGCCGTCGGCGCCGCACTCTACCTCGTCGTCTCGCTGTTCTCTGGTCATCACGAGCAGTTCGGCTTCACCTGGGCCAATCCGGGCGGCGGATGGGAGTACCCCGCGCTGTGGGCGTTCGTCTGCTTGTCGTACGTGCTGACGGGCGGCGGCCGCTGGTCGGTCGACGCCTGGCTGCGCAAGCGGCTGCCGGGGCACGCGCGATTGCTCAGCGTGTGACCCCGGTCAAGCCCGCGTCGCGCCCTGCTGGTCAACGTAGTGCCGGTGCGCCTCGCGCGCCGTCTTCAACCCTGTCACCAAGGAGATTCACGATGAAACGCGTTCTTACTGCAGCCGCACTTTGCTTCGTCTGCGCGGCAGCCAGCGCTCAATATGCAGGCCCGAATGCCGCAACGGCCGTCACGAGCGTCAAGGCGCTGCACGAGCATGCCCGCGACGATCAGTACGTCACGCTGCAAGGCCGCATCGTGTCGAAAATCGGTGGCGACGATTATCTGTTCGCCGACGACACCGGCCAGGTCAAGGTCGAAATCGAGCCGCACCTGTTTCCCGCCGGCCGTCCCATCGACGACAAGACGCGCGTGCGCATCACCGGCAAATTCGACAAGGAATGGGTGAGCAAGCACTCGGAGATCGAGGTCGATCAACTGACGGTTCTGGACTGATGCCGCGCGAAGCGGCGGCATAGAACGCCGCCGGACGCCCCGAAACGCACATGGCCTCACGCGCGACTTCGCGTGAGGCCATGTCGTTTTTGCAGCGCGGGCGCCGCCGCGGCGCTTCCAGCGCGTTCACTCCAGCGCGCGCCGCCCCCCGATCCGCGAGGCGAACACGCGTTTCGCCAGGTCGAACGCAACCAGGTTCCCCACGACCACGAGCATCAATCCCAACACGGCCAGCGCGGACCATCGGTAGCCCTCGAACACGGTCGATACGGCCAGCGCGACGATCGGAAACAGCACCGTGCAGTACGCGGCCCGCTCGGGCCCGATTCGCCCCACCAGCATCAGGTATGCGGTAAAGCCGATCACCGAGCCGGGCACCGCGAGGTACGCGAGCGCGCCGAGATAGCGCACGGAAAGCTCGGGCTCGAACGGCAGCCCCGCGAGCAGGCTGCCGACGGTCAGCACTGCCGCGCCGATCAGCATCGCCCAGCTGTTCGTGACGATCGGGTGCAAGCCCATCGACTGCATCCGGCTCGACAGCAGGTTGCCCGCGGAGAACGACATGGTCCCCATGAACGCAACGGCGAGGCCGAGCCACATCGCCTCGTCGCCCGCATGGCCGGCCATCTGCTGCGCGAACAGGCAGCCGATGCCCGCGAGCCCGAGCAAGGCGCCGGCGATCGCGCTCGCACGCAGCGGACGCCCCATGAACAGGCGGCCGTTGATCGAATTGAGCAGCGGCGCGGTCGAGAAGACCACGGCGACGAGGCCGCTCGGAACGATCCGCTCGGCATAGTAGAAGCACAGGAAGTTCACGCAGAAAAGCGTGAGGGCTTGCGCCGCCAGCAGCGGCCAGGCCGCGCGCGGCGGCAGGATCGGGCGGCGCATCGCGCGCAGCAGCGCGAACAGCACGAACGCGGCGCACCAGAAGCGCAGCGCGATCGACACCGGCGGCGCGACGACGCCGAGTTGCCATTTGATCGCGATCCAGGTGGTCCCCCAGATCAGCACGGTAACGACATAGAGCATCAGGTTCATGAGTCGAATGGGCGAGAAGGCGCGCGAAAGCCGCGCGATAGGCCGACTATGCGATCGGCGCGGCGCCGGTTCTTGTCCATCCTTGCGCTTTTATCCGGCTTGGCTATCCCCGCCCGGACGCAGGCCCCGTGCGGCCTCTATACTCAGGCCATCGTGCCACTCATTGCATCCACACCCGTGACGGTCTGCCCACCCGCCTCCACCACGCTCGACGCACACGCCGGCGCCTCTTTCGGCGTGCAGTCCGTCTGCCGCACGCTCGCCGACGCCAACGCGACGCTCGAGCGCTTCGCGTGGCTCGGCGACCAGCTCGCGATCGCGGTCTGGACGCGCGATATCGACGTGGCCGAGACCGCCTACGACCATCCCGGGCATCACACGCTCTCGTGCTACATCGACGGCGGCTACCGGACCGAGCGCCAGAAGATTCCAGGCCGCTTCGGCGCGCCGCAGCGGCTCTGCGCGCTGCCGGGCGACCACGAATCGCGCTGGTGGGTGCGCGGCCACATGCACTTCCTGCATCTGTATTTCCTGCCCGAGCATTTCACGCGCCGCGCGGTGCTCGAGCTCGATCGCGAGCCGCGCGAGCTGACGCTCGCCGACCGCACCTACTTCGAGGACCCGCGCATCGCCGCGCTGTGCCAATCGCTCGCGCAGCTGCCGTGGGACGGCATCGACGAACGCCTGCGCGCCAACGAAATCTCCCATGAAGTGCTGAGCCTTTTGCTGCGCGGCCAGTCGGTGCGCCGCGAGAACGCGGTCATCAAGGGCGGGCTCGCGGTATCGACGCGGCGCCGCCTGCGCGATTACATCGACGCCAACCTGACCGAAACGCTGACGCTCGGCGAGCTGTCCAACGTCGCGTGCCTGTCGGAGTTTCATCTGGCGCGCATGTTCCGGACGTCGTTCGGCATGCCGCCGCATGCCTGGATTGCGCAGCAGCGCATCGACCGCGCGCGCGGCCTGCTGCGAGCCACGGCGCTGCCGCTGGAGCAAGTCGCCGCGCTGTGCGGCTTCGCGAACGGCAGCCACTTCAGCCATCGCTTCCGCGCGGCCGCCGGCGCGAGCCCGCTCGCTTACCGGCGGGCGATGACGCCTGCCTGACTCGTCTCCCCTCGCTTCCATACCATTGGGCCATGACATCACGTTATGGCCGCTCCAACAATTCGTGCGTTGCCATTCCCTAAATGGCTTCGTATATTTTTTTCAAGCCCGCTGCCACTTGTCGCCGTCTTGCTGCACTGCCGCGCGCCGCGCTTGAGTCTTGCCTGACCGTCCAGCACGCCAGCCATTACATTTTGCGCGGCCGATCGGACGCCGCCGTGCGTCCCGGGCGCCAAGGGCCTTTTTGTCCACGTCAACTCGACCATCAGGACCGCCGCCGTGAAACCCATCCTCCGCCCCATCGTCTTGTCCGTCACGCTCGCCCTCGCCGGCACGAACGCGGCGCTCGCCGAAGGCAAGATCACCTTCGTGTCGCAAGGCGGCGTCTATCAGGAAGCGCAGACGAAGGCCATTCTCGATCCCGCCGCCAAAGCGCTCGGCATCACGATCAACCAGGACAGCGCCCCGGACGCGTGGCCGCAGATCAAGGCACAGGGCGCCGCCGGCAAGCCGATCTGGGACGTGGTCGACACGCCGACGTCGAACTGCCTGCGCGGCGGCCACGACGGCCTGCTCGAAAAGCTCGACTTCTCGAAGATGCCGAACGCCGCGGCGATGCCGGAGCAATACCGCACGCCGTATTCGGTCGCCTACGAGTTCTATTCGACGGTGATCGCCTACAACAAGAAGACACTCAAGAAGGTCCCCAGCAGCTGGGCCGACTTCTGGAACGTCAAGGACTTCCCGGGCCAGCGCGCCTTGCGCAACGACCCGCAGACAGTGCTCGAAGCCGCCCTGCTCGCCGATGGCGTGCCGCGCGACAGGGTCTATCCGCTCGACGTCGACCGCGCGTTCAAGAAGCTCGCGCAGATCAAGCCCGACATCGCGGTGTGGTGGACCTCGGGCGGCCAGGCGGCGCAATTGCTGCACGACGGCGAAGTCGACATGGAGATGATCTGGAACGGCCGCGCGAGCGCCGTCATGAAGGACAACCCGGACATCGCCTTCACGTACAACGACGGCATCCTGCAGAACACACAGCTGTGCATCCTGAAGAACGCGCCGAACCTGAGCACCGCGGTGCAGTTCGTCAACACGGCGGTCTCGCCCGAGCTGCAGGCGAACCTGCCGCTCTATATCGACTACGGTCCCGGCAACCCGGCCGCCTACAAGACCGGCAAGATATCGTCCCAGCGCGCCGCGCAACTGCCGAGCTCCCCGCAGAACGCGACCAGGCAGGTGCTGATGCAGGAGGAATGGTGGGCGTCGCCGGCCGGCATCGATGCGAAGGCGCGCTGGCTGAAGTTCATGCAGCAGTGAGCCCAAGGAAGCCGCGCGTTGCGCGCGCGGCCAATCTTCTTCCCGCAGCCTTCATCGCGACGTGATCGACTACCTCATCCTCGGCGGCGGATCGGCAGGATGCGTGCTGGCGGCCCGCCTCTCCGAAGAGGCCGGCAAAACCGTATGCCTCGTCGAAGCCGGACGCGACATCTCGCGCGCGACGATGCCGGACGCCATTCGCAGCCGCTACCCGGGCCGCGCCTATCTCGACACGAACAACATCTGGAAGCGCCTCGCCGCGCGCATGAGCGCCATCGCGCCGCCGCGGCGCTATGAGCAGGCGCGCATCCTCGGCGGCGGCTCGGCGATCAACGCGCTGATGGCCAACCGCGGCGCACCCGCCGATTACGACGAGTGGGAAGCGCTCGGCGCGCGCGGGTGGAGCTGGGCGGCATGCCTGCCGTACTTCCGCAAGCTCGAAAGCGACTGCGACTTCGACGGCGAGCTGCACGGCCAGGCGGGACCGGTGCGGATACGCCGCACGGAACGGCCGCGCATTTCGCCGTTCGTGCGATCCGTGCTCGACGCGCTCGAGCGGCTCGGCCATCCGCACCGAGCCGACCAGAACGGGCCGTGGGAGGACGGCACGTTCATCGGCGCAATCGCCGTCAGCGAAGCGGGCGAGCGGATTCCGACCTCGGTCGCCTACCTCACCGGCGCGGTTCGCCAGCGCGCGAACCTCAGCCTGCGCACGGGCGTGCTCGTCGAGCGCGTGCTGTGCGACGGCGCGCGCGCCGCCGGTGCGCGCCTCGTCCTGCCGGACGGCCGGCGCGAAGACGTGCGCGCGAAGCAGGTGATCGTCTGCGCCGGCGCGATCCACAGCCCGGCGATCCTGTTGCGCAGCGGCATCGGGCCGGCCCGGGACCTGGACGCGCTCGGCATTCCCGTCGTGGCCGACGTCCCCGGCGTCGGCGGCAACCTGATGGAGCATCCGTCGATTGCCGTCTCCGCGTTCCTGCCGAAAGCGGCGCGCACGCCGTTTCCCGCCGAGCATCACGAGCAGGCGATCGTGCGCTTCTCGTCGCGTCTGCCGGACACCGCGCCGGGCGACATGCACGGCGCGATCCTGTCTCGCTCGGGCTGGCATTCGATCGGCTACCGCCTCGGGACGATCTTCTTCTGGGTCAACAAATCGTATTCGCGCGGCCGGCTCACGCTCGCCTCGACCGATCCGTCCGACGAACCCGTCGTCGAGTTCGACATGCTGTCCGATCCGCGCGATCTCGCAAGGCTCAAGGAGGCGGTTCGCTTCGGCGCGCAAACGCTGCGCGCGATTCCCGCGCTGACACAACATGACGGCGCCGTCTTTCCGTCGAGCTATTCGCCGCGCGTCGCCAAGGTGGCCGTACCGGGCCTCGCCAACGCGCTCCAGCGCGGGCTCTTGAGCGCGCTGCTCGATATCGCCGGCCCGTTGCGCGGATGGCTGATCCGAACCGTCGTCACACAGGGTGTGACGCTCGAGCGCCTGCTCGCCGACGATGAAGCGCTGACGCATTTCGTGCGACGCTCGGTCGGCTGCACCTGGCACGCGTCGGGCACCTGCCGGATGGGCGCGGCCGGCGACCCGCTCGCGGTCGCCGACGCGAGCGGCGCCGTGCGCGGCGTGACGGGCCTGCGGGTCTGCGACGCATCGCTGATGCCGTCGATTCCGTGCGCGAACACCAACGTCCCGACGATCATGATCGCCGAGCGCATCGCCGACATGATCCGCGCCGAAGCGGGCGCCGGCCTCGAAGCCGGCCAGGCGCAGCAGCAGCAGCAGCAGCAGTAAGCGCGAGCCTGGCGCAACCCACGCTCAAGCCCGCACCGCCGCCCCCTTCGACTTCCGGCTCACCGCCACCACCAGGATCAGGCACAGTGTCAGCGCGGTCAGCATCGTGCTGACCGCCGCGATCGTCGGATCGATCTCGTCGCGCAGCGTGACGAACATCCGCTTGGTGAGCGTCTGGTTGTCGCCGCCCGAGATGAAGAGCGCGACCACCGTTTCGTCGAGCGCCTGAATGAACACGAACACCGCGCCTGCGATCACGCTCGACTTGATCTGCGGCAGCGTCACCGTCATGAAGCTGCGCAAACGGTTCATGCCGAGGCTGCGCGCGACCATCTCCTGGGTCGGATCGAAGGTCCGCAGGTCCGCGCCGACCGAGATCAGCACGTAAGGCAGCCCGAGCATCGTATCGGCGACGATGAGGCCCGGCAGGCTGTTGACGACGCCGGTCTTCGCATAGACGAAGAACACGCCGACCGCGACGATGATGATCGGCACCATCAGCGGCAGCATCAGCAGCGTGCGCAGGCGGCGCATGAAGCGGTGCTTGCCGTTCTGGATCGCGTAGGCCGCAGCGATGCCGAGCGGCGTCGCGAAGAGCGTCGCGAACGCCGACACGGTGAACGATGTCTTCGCCGCCTCGATCCACTCGGGGTTGCCGAAGAACGAGCCGTACCAGCGCAGCGAATAGGCGGGCGGCGGGAACGTCATGAAGCGCGTGTCGGAGAACGAGATCGGCACGACGATCAGCACCGGCAGCATCAGGAACGCGAGGATCAGGACGACTGCCGCGCCGAGCGCGATGCGTCCGAACGGGATCGGCTTCATGCTGTTCATTTCGCCCCCAGGGTCTTTTCGAGCGGCACGAAGCGGCTCGCGAGATAGAAGACCGCGAACACGCAGACGAGCAGCACGAGGCTCACCGAGCTCGCCGCGCCCCAGCTGTTGTAGATCTCGACGTTGCGGCTCACCACCATCGATACCATGATCGACTTGCCGCCGCCCATCAGCTCCGGCGTGATGTAGAAGCCGAGGCACAGCACGAAGACGAGCGTGACGCCAGCGAGCACGCCGCTCATGGAGAGCGGCAGGAACACGCGCAGGAACACGTGCGAAGGCGAGCCGCCGAGGCTCGCACCCGCTTGCATCAGGTTCGCCGGGATCTTCTGCATCGCCGAGTAGAGCGGCAGCACCATGAACGGCAGCAGGATGTGCACCATCGCGATGACGGTGCCGAGCTGGTTGTAGGCGAGCTGCAGCGGCGTATCGACGATGCCGAGCGACATCAGCGTCTTGTTGACGAGGCCCGTGCGCTGCAGCAGCACGAGCCAGGCGTAGGTACGCACGAGCACGCTGGTCCAGAACGGCAGCACCACCATCCCGAGAATCAGCGAGCCGGCTCGCGGCGAGCACGACGCCGCGAAGTACGCGACCGGATAGCCGAGCAGCAGCGTCACTCCCGTGACGATGAAGCTCAGCTTGAACGTCAGCAGGAACGTGTCGAGGTAGGTGCCGGTGAAGATGCGCCGGTAGTTCGCGAGCGTGAAGACGCCGTCGTGATAGACCGACTGCCACGACAGCCAGCCGAGCGGCACGATCAAGAGCACGACGATCACGGCAAGCGCGGGCGCCAGCAGGAACAGCATCTTGCGATCCTCGCGCCGCTGATATTGCGCCGCGTGATCGGGCGCGACAGCGTGCATCGAAGCCCATCCATGTAAAGGCCGGTTGATTGTCGGCATCATGCCTCCCGTGTCGGCCAGAGTTAGCGCCTTAGCGCTTACTCTGGCCCCATGCAAAGCCGAGGGCCGCCCCAAGGGAGGCATGGGCCCCCTCCGGGGGCAGCGAACGATAGTGAGCGTGGGGGTGGTTCATCATGCCCCCATCGCGTCGAGGATCTTGTACCACGCGGCGACGACGCGTACGCCCGGCGCGCGCAGCGAATGAAACGGCACGGGCTTGAGCCCGCGTTGCGCGAGGAGCGCGAGCTCGGGCTTCTCGCCGAGCGCGAGCGCCGCCGCGTGCTGGCCGAGCAGGCTCGCCATCGCGACGCCCGCGCCGTTGTAGCCGAGGCAGAAGGTCGTGCGCTCGTCGCTGCGGCCGACGCGCGGCAACGCGTTGAACGTCATGCCGACGTAGCCGGACCAGCCGTACTCGACGCGCACGCCGGCCAGCTCGGGAAAGAGCGCCACCATCGCGCGCCGCAGCGCGTCGAGGCCCGCGGTCTGTCCTTCCTTGCCGAACGCGTCGCGGCCGCCGAACAGCATGCGGCCATCGACCTTGCGAAACCATTTCATCATGCGCCGCGTTTCGGTGTAACTGCGGCGCTCGACCATCAGCTTCGCGTCGAGCTCGGCGGGCAGCCGCTCGGTCGCGATCATCGCGCTGCGGAACGGCACGAGCTCGCGCGTGAACGGCGAGGTCGCCGCCGTGAGATTCGAGTAGGCATTGGTCGCGACGATCACCTGGTTCGCGCGCACGGTGCCGCGCGAAGTGCGCAGCATGACGCCCCAGTGGCCCGGGGCGCGGTGCATGTCGAGCACAGGCGACGATTCGTAGATCTCGGCGCCGCGCCTCACCAGCCCGGCCGCGAGCCCGCGCACGTATTCGAGCGGCAGGATGGTGCCCGCGTCCGCGCTCAGCACGCCGCCGACGAAGCCGTTCGAGCCGGTCTCGCGCGTGACTTCGGCGCGCGACTGCACGGTCATCGAGCGGTCGCCGAGCGCCGTGCGCACCCAGTCGGCCTCGGACTTGATGCTCTCCAACGCACGTTCCGTATGCGCGCAACGCAGGCTGCCCGTGTGCTCGAACTGCGCGCGGCCGATGTCGAACTCGTCGATCAGCTGCTCGACGGCGCGCACGCCGTCATGGGCGAGCCTGTGCATCGTCTTCGCCGTATCGAGGCCGTGCAGCCGCGCGATCAGCGGAAACGACAAGCGGAACTTCGACGACACCACGCCGCCGTTGCGCCCGCTCGCGCCCCAGCCGATCTCGCCCGCGTCGAGCACGATCGAGCCGATACCGCGCTTTTGCAGCGCATAGGCAGCGGCGAGGCCCGTGTAGCCCGCGCCGACGATCGCGACCTCGGTCACGAGGTCGCGATCGAGCGGCGCGCCCATGCTGACCCTCTGCTCCAGCGGGCCGGCCATCGCTCTCCACAGTGACGGCGCGTCTTGCATCGCTCGTCGTCTCCTTTGTTATCGCCGGCCCAGGCCTACGCCGCGCGCGTTTCGGCTTCGACCGCGTCGGCCAGCGCGCCGAGCGTCGCGAACGTGAAGGTCGGCGCCGTCACCGCCTCGGGCGTCGGCGTCGCACCAAAGCCTTTCAGGCCCTGGCGGCGCTCGATCCAGCAGGTCGCGTAGCCGAGCTGCGTCGCCACGCCGATGTCGTGGTACTGGCTCTGCGCCGTGTGCAGGATCTCGCGGAACTTGTAGCCGAACGCCGACTGGCGCCCGGCGTTGTAGGCGAAGAAGCGCGGATCGGGCTTGGCAACGCCGGTCTCGTCGCAGCAGACGCTGTCGTCGAACGGATCGCCGAGCGTGTGCGCGTAGGCGGACAGCGCGACGCGGTCGGCGTTCGTCATCGCCACGAGACGGAAATGCTTGCGCAGGCGCTTCAAGGCGTCGACCGAGTCCTTGAACGCCGGCCAGTCGAGCACGTCGCGCTGGAAGGCTGCGGCGCTCGTATCGTCGGCGGGCAGGTCGAGCTCCTTCGCGAGCGACTTGTAGACGTCCGCCATTGCCCGGCTCGAGCGGCCCGGGAACGCCGCGCGGCCGCGCATGTAGGGCTCGAAGATCTGGTCGTCGGCGAGGTTTTTGGCGGCCGCGCCGCCCAGGCGCCGCACCGAGGCGAGCAGGCCGGTTTCGAAATCGATCAGCGTGCCCACCACGTCGAACGTCAGAACCTTGAAGTCAGTCAGTTTCATCTTTAGTGATCCTATGAGTTGAATCAGGAGTTTCGATGGAAGAATCAGCGCCCGCTTCATGGCAGGCATCGCGGAAATTCATGCGGGAACCACAATCGTGTCGTGCGGATCGAGCACCACGGTCATTTCGCCGCCGGGCTCCGGGATGCGCAGGCGCGCATCCCGGCTGCCCGGCTGGCGCAGGCTGATCGCGGTGCCGTCGGCGAGCGTCGCGAACACGCGCAGGCTTTCGCCCTGGTAGAGCACATCGGTGACGCGGCACGCGAGGCGGTTCACGTGCGCCGCGTGCTGACCGCCGTCGATCACGAGCTTTTCGGTCTGCACCGCGAGCAGCAGGTTCTCGCCGCGCGGCAGCGGCTGCGTCGAGCGCAGCACGGTATCGCCCAGGCGCACGGCATCGTCGCCCGCGCGCGCGACGCGCAACAGCGTCGCCTCGCCGATGAAGCTCGCGACGAACGCGTCGGCAGGACGGTCGTAGAGGCGCTCGGGCGTATCGATCTGCACGAGCCGGCCGCTCTTCATCACGGCGACGCGGTCGCTCATCGTGAGCGCCTCGCGCTGGTCGTGCGTCACGTAGACGATCGTCGCGCCGAGCTTGCGATGCAGGCGCCGCAGCTCGATCTGCATCGTCTCGCGCAGTTGCTTGTCGAGCGCGGAAAGGGGCTCGTCCATCAGGATCAGCTGCGGCTCGAACACCATCGCGCGGGCGAGCGCGACGCGCTGGCGCTGCCCGCCCGAGAGCTGCGAGATATGGCGATGCTCGTAGCCCGAGAGCTCGACCATCGCGAGCGCGTCGGCGACCTTCTGCGCCCAGCCCGCTTTCGGCTGGCGGCGCGCGCGCAGCGGAAACGCCACGTTCTGGCCGACCGTCATGTGCGGAAACAGCGCGTAGTTCTGAAAGACGATGCCGATGTCGCGCTTGTGCGGCGGCGCGTAGGTAATGTCGCGCTCGCCGACCCACACGCTCCCCGAGCTCGGCTGCACGAAGCCGCCGAGGATGCCGAGCAGCGTCGTCTTGCCCGAGCCCGACGGCCCGAGCAGCGACACGAATTCGCCCGGCGCGATGTCGAGGGACACGTCGTCGAGCGCGACGACGGCGTCATAACGTTTGCTTGCCGAGCGGATCGATACGCCGGTTTTTGCTCTCGCATCCATTGCCCGTCTTCCTCTCGAAAAACACTGGGATGTGTCCAATATAGGCGGCGAGGTTTTTGACGGCAATTCCCGAATTGTTGGATTGGGCATAACATCAAGTCATGCCCAATCTCCGCCGAAAACTTCCGAGCGCGAACGCGCTGTTCGTCTTCGAGGCCGCCGCGCGCTGCGGCAACTTCACGCGCGCGGCCGAGGAGCTTTACGTCAGCCAGCCCGCCGTGAGCCGCATGCTTGCGCGGATGGAGGACCGGCTCGGCGTGCGCCTGTTCGAGCGCGTGCACGGCGGCATCGAGTTGACCGAGAGCGGCAGGCTCCTCTATCGCAGGATCTCCGAAGGCTTCGCCGGCATCGAGGATGCAATCCGCGAGATCGAGGCGCGCAAGACCGGCGTCGAAGCGGTCTCGCTGTCGGTGTCGACGGCGTTCACCACGCATTGGCTGATGCCGCGGCTCAATCGGTTGAACCAGGCGTTTCCGTCAGTCGATTTGCGCTTTCAGCTGATTTCCGGGCGGCTCGGCGGGCCGCTCGTCGACGTCGATCTCGGCATGCGCTTCGTGAAGGACGACGACATCGACGAGCACTGCCGCCTCGTGATGCCCGAGACGCTGCTGCCCGTCTGCAACGCGCGCTATCACGAAGCCTTGCTCGCGGATGCGGGCGGCGATCACGGCGACACCGTGATCGTGATGGACGACGAGGAGCGCGGCTGGCACGAGCGCTTTGCCGCGTTCGCCGAACACCGGCGGCGCGCAGCGAGCATGCTGAGCTTCAACGACTACGCGATCGTCGTGCAGGCGGCGCTGCTCGGCCAGGGCGTCGCGCTGGGATGGCTTTCCGTGGTGTCGCATTGGCTCGCGCAAGGGGCCTTGCTGCCTGCCGAACAGGAACTGATCGTGACGAACCGGCGCTGCGTGCTGATGACGCCGGCCAATCGCCCGGAGCGGCCGATCGTCTCCGAAGTCCGCGACTGGATCATCGCGGAGACGCACCGCGACATGCTCACCGTCGATCGGATCTATCCGGATCTCGGGCTGCGCGATGCGATGAAGCGGGCGGGGATGGCGCTGGGGTAGGGCGTGGGCGCCGATTCGTGGCGCGGAGTTGGTGTTGTGTTGTGTTGTGTTGTGCTGTTCGCCAAGGTTTTCGCGAAAACTTTGATTTCGCGTCGGTCCGTATAGTCCGTCCCTCCCCGGGACCGGGGTCACTTTTGTCCTTGCCAAAAGTAACCAAAAGCGCGTCCTCGGCGGACAGCCTCGGCCGAAGCGCACTCAGTCCTGTTGGCGGTAGCGTTCTGGGGGCTACCGTTACCGCTCGCCGTACGTCCCGTTCGCACGCGGCACGGAATGGCTCCGCGACGAAGCAAATGGAGGACATCGGTTTGGCCGCGCCCCACGTTGCCTGCGATTTGATGTGAGCGCGAGCGCATGCGCCGCATCCAAGACAAGCGCCTTCGGGCTTGGCCTGACCATCAGTATTGGTTTGATTCGACTCTGCGTAATTCAGTGCCGCGTGCTAACGGGACGTACGGCGAGCGATAGCAGTAGCCCCCAGAACGCTACCGCCAACAGCACTGCGTGCCTCCGGGACAGGCCGTCCGCCTAGGACGCGCTTTTGGTTACTTTTGGCAAGGACAAAAGTGACCCCGGTCCCGGGAAGGGACGGACTATACGGACCGCCGCGAATTCAAAGTTTTCACGTAAGCCTTGGCAAACGACACAACATCAGCGCCCCGCAAGATAAGCACTCGGCGTCACCCCGAGCGCGCGCTTGAAATGCCGCCCCAGATGGCTCTGGTCGAAGAAACCGACCTCGGTCGCCACGACCGACGGCGGCAGGCCGCCGCGCAACAGCCGCTGAGCATGCCGCACGCGCACGAGGCACACGTAGCGATGCGGCGAGATCCCCACCTGCGCGCGAAACAGCGCGGCGAAGCGCGACACGCTCAGCTCCGCCGCCGCGGCGAGCATCGCGAGCGAGACCGGCTGGGCGAACGAGGTCTCGATGAACGCGATGGCCTTCTGGATCGGTTCGGTCAGCATGAGATCGGCTCCCCTCCCGCAGCGCGCTGCCTGAGCCCGCCCTACGCCGCCTGCGGCGCCGCGCTCGCCACCGATGCCGCGAAGCGCCGGATGTCGAACGGTTCGAGCGGCGTGCTCGTCGCACCCGTGTCGATCAGCTCGGCCATCACGTCGCCGACGCCCGGCCCGAGCTGGAAGCCGTGTCCGCAGAAGCCGAACGCGTAGTAGAGCCCGTTCACCTTGCCGCTCGCGCCCATGATCGGACGGTCGTCGGGCATGTAGCCTTCGATGCCGCTCCAGACGCGGATGATGTTGAGCCGCGCGAGCGCCGGCGCGACGCGCTGGAGCTGGCGGAACTGCAAGAGCGTGTTCTGCGGCAACACATAGGCGCGCCGCACGTCGGGATACGCGGGACCGCGCGCGCAGCCGCCGAGCACGATGTTGCCGCGCGCGACCTGCCGGAAGTACACGACCTCCTCCATCAGCGGCGACGACACGCCGACCACCGGCTTCAAGCTGTAGCGGACCGGCTCGGTCACGGCCATCTGCGGACCGTGGACGGCGATCGGCACCGGCTCGCCGAATTGCTCGGAGAGCAGGCTCCCCCACGCGCCCGCCGTGATCAGCAGCACGGGGGCATGAAACACGCGGCCGTCGGTGCTGGTCGCGCGGAACTCAGCGCCCTCTTTCTCGACGGCGGCGATCTCCGTGTTCTCGAAGATCTGCGCGCCGAGGCGCGCGGCGGCCCGGCCGAACGCGGGTCCGGCGAGACGCGGATTCGCATGGCCGTCCTTGGCCGAATACGATCCGGCCAGCACCTCGGGACCGAGGAACGGAAAGCGCGAGCGCATCTCGTCGCCGCGCACGATGTCGAGCATGAGGCCGTAGTGGCCCGCTTCCTTCGCGTAGGTCTCGAGCATGTCGGCCTGCTCCTCGCGATAACAGACGCGGATATGCCCCGACGGCAGGAATTCCACGTCGTGGCCGATCAGCTCCGGCAGCCTGCCCCAGATCTCGCGCGAGCGGTTCGCAAGCGGCAGTTGCGGCAGGAAGCGCCCCTGACGGCGCACGTTGCCGAAGTTGGTGCCGCTCGCCTGCTGGCCGATCAGCCCGCGCTCGAGCAGGATCACCGAGCGGCCGCGGCGCCGCAAGAAGAACGCGGTGGCGGCGCCCATGATTCCGCCGCCGACGACGATGACGTCCGCTTGCGTCCGGGTCATTCCACATCCTCCACGGTAGCGACGGGAAGCGGCTTGACGGGCCCTTGCCCGCGCAGCCGGCCGACTTGTTCGAGCGGCACGTGCGCGGCGGCGGCGATGATCTCCGCGCCGGCATGGCCGCAGTAGCGCCCCTGGCAGCGGCCCATGCCGACCCGGCTCAGCGCCTTCGCGCGATTGGCTTCGCGCGCACCTTCGTCTTGCACCACGCGGCGCAGCTCGCCTGCGGTGATGCCTTCGCAGCGGCAGACGATCGTGTCGTCGGCAAGGCGCGCCGCCTGCTCCGCAGGCCACGGGAACGCCTGCGCGAGCCCGAGCCGGAAGCGGTCCATCCTCCGCTGCTCGCGCATCAGCGGCTCGAGCCGGGCGGGATCGATCGCGTGCCCCAGGTCGGCCAGCGCCGCGCAGGCCGCGAGACGCCCCGCCAGCTCCGCGCCGTCCGCGCCGAGCACGCGCGCGCCGTCGCCCGCGAGGTAGACGCCCGGCACCGAGCTACGGCCGAGCTCGTCGATCTGCGGCAGCCACTGGCGCGTGTCCGCGTCGAAATGGAACGCGCAGCGCGCGAGGTCGGCGAGCTGCGTCTCGGGGCGCAGGTGGTAGCCGAGACCGACCGCGTCGCAGGCGATCTGCTGCTCGTGGCCGGATGCGTCGCGATAGTGGATGCCGCGCACGCCGTCGGCATCGGTGCCGACGATCGCGAGCGGCTCGATCCCGTTCTCGATCCGCACGCCCGCGCGCTTCAGCGACGACACCAGCGCCGCGCCCTTCTTGAGCACGTCGAGCCGCGCGAGGAGCTTGGGCAGCGCGCGCAGCCGCGCGCCGCGCGGCGAGGTGTCGAGCACCGCGGCCACTTGCGCGCCCGCGTTCACGTACTGGCTCGCGACGAGATACAGGAGCGGCCCCGAGCCCATGAACACCACCTTGCGGCCGATCGCGCAGGCCTGCGACTTCAGCGCGATCTGCGCGGCGCCGAGGCTGTAGGTGCCGGCGTACTGCCAGCCCTTCACCGGCATCAGGCGATCGGTCGCGCCGGAGCAGACGATCAGCGCGTCATAGGGCAGCGCGCGCGAATGGCCGTCATGCAGCACGTGCAGCTTGCCTTCGGCGACGTTCCACGCGAGCGTGTCGGGGCGGTAGTCGAGCCGCTCGCGCAGGCGCTCGAAGGTGAGGTGGAGGTCTTCGGCGCGTCCTGCTTCGGTGCCGTAGAGCAACGCGCTCGGCCGCGAGAACGTCTCGGGCTGCCGGCGATAGATCTGCCCGCCGTCGCGGCGGCCTTCGTCGACGACGATCGGCGCGATGCCGGCCGCGAGCAGCGTCTCGGCGCAGCGCACGCCTGCGGGTCCTGCGCCGACGATGATGACGCGGGGTTGAGCTGTCATCATGCCTCCCAGGGAACCGGCGCAAGGACGTCCGGCTGCGTCGTCACGATCCGCATCCCATCGCTTGCCGCCGTCGTGCAGGCGCGCAGCCGCTCGCCGCCGGCGGTCCAGACCCAGCAGTCCTGACAGGCGCCCATCATGCAAAAGCCCGCGCGCACCTCGCCGCCGAACTCCGACTGGCGCACGTGGCCGACCGAGCACAGCATCGCGACCAGCAGCGTGTCGCCTTCGAGCGCGTCGACGTCCTTGCCGTCGATGCGCAGCTTCACCGTCTTGCGCCCGGTCTCGCCCAGGCGGATGAATCGTCCGGTCATGGCCATATCGTCATTGCTCAATGCAGGATGTCCTGCAGCCGGTAATACGCGCCGACGAGCGGCAGGAACCACGGGCTGCCGAAATGCCCCGGAATCGCAGGCCATTCGAGCTGCCGCCACGGGTTGAGCGATGCGGCGCCGAACATCACGTCCGCCATCGCGCGCCCCATGTGCACCGACATCTGCACACCGTGGCCGCTGTAGCCCATCGAGTAGAAGAGTCCTTCGTGCTGCCCGGCGCGCGGCAGGCGGTCGGCCGTCATGTCGACGAGGCCGCCCCAGCAGTAGTCGATGCGCACATCGGCCAGCGCGGGAAAGTAGTTCGCAAGCGCGCTGCGCAGGATCCGTCCGCTCTTTTCGTCGGAGCGCGGATTCGACATCGCGAAGCGCGCGCGGCCGCCGAAAATCAGGCGGTTGTCGGCCGTCGTGCGGAAGTAGTTGCCGATGTGGCGCGTCGTCACGTAGGCGCGGCGCTTGGGGAACAGCGCGTCGAGCTGCGCGCCCGGCAGCGGCGCGGTGGCGACGATGAAGCTGCCCACCGGCGCGATGCGGCGGCGAAACCATTGCAGCGGCCCGATCTGCGACGCGCCCGTGGCGATGAGCACCCGTCCCGCGCGGATCGTGCCGCGCTCGCTCTCGACCTCATAGCTCTCGCCCGCGATGCGCTTCAGGCCAGTGACCGGCGCACGCTCGAAGATCCGCGCGCCGTGCCGCGCCGCCGCCTCGGCCAGCCCGACGCCGAACTTGCCCATGTGCATCTGCGCGCCGTTGCGCTGCACGAGGCCGCCGTAGAAATCGTCCGAGCCGACTTCCTCGCGAATCCGCTCGGGCGGCACGAGCTCGACGTTCGTATCGACGTTGGCGCGCAGCGACTCGTAGGTCTTCACGAGCTTGTCGAAATGCTGCGGCTTGGCGGCGAGCTTGATCTTGCCGCCGTGGAAGAAGTCGCAATCGATCTGCTCCTCGGCGACGATCGACTCGACGGTCTTCACCGCGCTCTCGTACGCGCGATAGAACTCCTTCGCGCGCTCGGCGCCGATGCGCTCGGCGAGCGCCGCGTAGTCGTGCGCGAGGCCCGTGTTGCAATGACCGCCGTTGCGCCCCGACGCCTCGCCGACGATGCGTCCCGCCTCCAGCACCGTCACCGGCACGCCGCGCTTGGCGAGCGCGAGCGCCGCCGACAAGCCCGTGAACCCGCCGCCGATCACGACCACCTCGGCACTGCCCTCGACCGGGCCTGCTTGCCCGCCGTGAAACGGCGGGGCGGTGTCGAGCCAGTAGGATTCGAGCTTCATCGTGCTCCTTTCTCGCGTGATGGGCGGCGTGCGTGATGGGCGGCGTGCGTGATCGAAGGCGAGCGGCGTCTCAGAGACCGACGACGCCGGCCAGCCCGCCGATGTCCTTGATCTCGGTATAGCCGTAGAACGGCGTCGACGGCTCATGGCCGCGCGCGACGAACACCTTGTTCTTGATGCCGAGATCGTGCGCCGACATCAGGTCGTAGCGCAGGCTCGACGACACATGCAGGATGTCCTCGGGATTGCAGCCGAGGTTGTCGAGCATGTACTCGAAGGCCTGGAAACGCGGCTTGTAGGCCTGCGCCTGCTGCGCGGTGAAGACCGCATGGAACGGCGCGCCGAGCTTGTCGACGTTGCTGTGGATCTGATCGTTCGAGGCGTTCGAGAGGATCACGAGCGGAAACTCCTTCGCCACCTTCGACAAGCCCTCCGGCACGTCCGGATGCGGGCCCCAGGTCGGCACGGCGTCGTAGAAGCGCTGCGCTTCGGCGTCGTCGTAGGCGAGGTTCCAGCGCTTGAGCGTGCGGCGCACGGCGTTCTTCACGACTTCCTGATACGGCTTCCAGGCGCCGAGCACTTCGTCGAGACGGTAGCCCGCGAAGTCCTTCACGAACTGTTCCATGCGCTCGGGGCTCACGCGATCGGCGAAGATCTCGCGCGCGAGATCGCCCATGCGGAAACGCGTGAGCGTGCCGTAGCAGTCGAAGGTGATGTATTTGGGCCTGAATTGAGTCATGTCGATGTCCTTGGTCGGGGCAATGTTCGGCGGTGGTCAAATGACACGCAACGGATCAGTTGCATGAGAAGCGGCGGCGGCTGAGAAGAATTACAGCACCGCAAAATATGTGGCTTGTCGTGTATTGGCCGGCGCGGGAAACAGAATCGGCCGTTTTTGGGGCGTCGTGCAGCAGAGAATGCGGCGGGATTCCAGCATGCGCAGCGCGCCCGCCCTCACGCCCCCTGATTCAAATCGATCAGCACGCTCTTGAACCGCAGGTTCGCCTCGAACGCGTGACGCCCCAGGTCCTTGCCCAAGCCTGAGTGCTTAAACCCGCCCGTCGGGATGACGAAATCCGACGTGCGTCCATAGCGGTTGATCCAGACCGTCCCCGCCTCGATGCTGCGCATCGCGCGCAGCGCGCGGCTCAAATCCGACGTATGGACGCCGGCCGCCAGCCCGTACTTTTCGTGGCTTGCGAGCGCGAGCGCTTCGTCTTCATCGTCGAACGTCTGCACCGTCAGCACCGGCCCGAACACCTCCTCGCGCACCGCCTCCGAATCCGCCGTCACGCCGGTCAGGATCGTCGGCGCGTAGAACGCGCCCTCGCCCGCCACCGCGATCCGAGCGCCGCCCGTCGCGACCTGCGCGCCCTGCGCCACGGTGCGCGCGACGATGCCGCCGATCCGCTGAGCCTGCACGGCCGAGATGATCGGCGGGAGTGTCGTGCCCGGCGCCCACGTGTGGCCCGCCTTGAGCGCCTTGAACGCGGTCTCGATGCCGTCGACGAGCCGCGCCGCCGCCGCGCGCTCGACGATCAGCCGCGAGCCCGCCACGCACACCTGCCCCGCGTTGCCCGTGATGGCGCCCGCGATGCGGCGCGCGACGAGGTCGAGATCGGGCGCGTCGGCGAACACGACCTGCGGGCTCTTGCCGCCCAGCTCGAGCGTGACGGGCTTGGTGCCGGTCTCGGCGCAGGCGCTCATGATCGCCGCGCCGGTCTTGCTCGAGCCCGTGAACGTCACCTTGGCGATCTTCGGATGACGCACGAGCGCATCGCCCGTGGTACGCCCGTCGCCCTGCACGACGTTGAAGATGCCCGGCGGGATGCCCGCTTCGATCGCCAGCTCGGCGAGCCGCAAGGTCGAGAACGGCGTCAGCTCGGACGGCTTGAGCACCACCGCATTGCCCGCCGCGAGCGCCGGCGCGACCTTCCACGAGGCCATCACGAGCGGAAAATTCCACGGCGCGATCGCGCCGATCACGCCGTACGGCTCGGCGACGATCATCCCCAGATGGTCGGGACGCGTCGCCGCCACCTCGCCGCCGACCTTGTCGGCGTACTCCGCGTAGAAGCGGATGCCCTCGGCCGTGAACGGCACGTCCCAAAGCGCTGCGTCGCGGATCGGGCGCGTCGAGCCGACCGACTCTAGGCGCGCGAGCGTCTCGACATCCGCTTCGATCAGCTCGGCCCAGCGCCGCATCGCGCGGGCGCGCTCGCGCGGCGCGCGGCGCGCCCAGTCGCTGGTCTTGAACGCGCGCCAGGCGTCCTCGACGGCGCGGTCGACGAGCCCGGCATCGGCGATCGGCAGGTCGGCGTACACCACGCCGTCCGACGGCCGCGCGACGTCGAGCCCGGCCGCGCCCGCTACATAGTGCCCGCCGATGAAATGCGCGCTCTTCACGGCGACAAGGGCGGGATCGAAGCTGTCCATGATGTGGGTTCCGTTTCCGGTTGGGTTGGCGGGGAGAAGCGGGAAGCGCGGGAAATCCTGGAATGACGCGAATCATGGTACGAGCGCTGCCGCAGCATTTGCTGCCGTGATGGGCGGGCGCAGCGGCGCGATGCGCGCGTTGTGACGGGCTCGCGCAGCGCAGCATGCCGTATCGGCCCCGCAATAAGATCGTCCTAGCCGCAACGATCTGGCAATGCGACAGTCATTACGCGAAGCTGTACGCAAAGAAGCCTTAAAGGAGTCGAAAGTGACCGAACCGATTGCCCCCGCATCCGCACCGACGTCCGCCCAAGTCCGGTACCGGCCGCTGACGGCCGACGATCTCACCGCCGCGCACGAGCTGTCGATGGCGGTCAAATGGCCGCATCGCCGCGAAGACTGGGAGTTCGCGCTGAACCTCGGCGCCGGCGTGGCGGCGGAGGACGACAGCGGCGTGATCGGCACGGCGCTGCGCTGGGAGTTCGGCGCAGGCCACGGGGCGCTCGGCATGGTGATCGTCTCGCCCGAACAGCAGGGCCGCGGCATCGGCCGCGACCTGATGACGCTCACGGTCGACGCGCTCGCCGAGCGCACCACGTTCCTCAACGCCACGCCCGCCGGCCTGCCGCTCTACGAGAAGTTCGGCTTCAAGGCGATCGGCAGCATCCATCAGCACCAGGGGGCGGGCGGCGCGCATCCGCCCGTCGTCGCACTCGCGCCCGGCGAGCGGATCCGCCCGCTCGGCGCGCGCGACCCCGAGCGGCTCGCGGCGCTTTGGAGCCACGCGGCAGGCTACGACCGCGCGCCGGTTCTCGAAGCCTTGCTGCAAGTCGCCGAGGGCGTCGTGCTCGCGCGCGACGGCGAGCCGATCGGCTTCGCGATCATGCGCCGCTTCGGGCGCGGCCACGTGATCGGCCCGGTCGTCGCGCCGCACGCCGAAGGCGCGAAGGCGCTGATCAGCCACTGGCTCGGCGCCAACGAAGGCAAGTTCACGCGCATCGACGTGACGGGCGACAGCGGCCTCTCCGATTGGCTCGACGAGCTCGGATTGCCGAAGGTCGACAGCGTCGTGACGATGGCGCGCGGCGAGACGCCCCGGGCCGACGGCCGTGGGCAGGTGTTCGCGATCACCAATCAGGCGCTCGGCTGAAGGCCGGGCGGCGCTATCCGTTCCACCAGAGTCACTTCCCGTTTCACGCCATGACGTTCGTCTACAAGGCCGACCCCGTGCGCGGCGCGCTGTGGGCGCGCCGCTTCGCGGAGCACGCGCCCGATACGCCCTTCCATATCTGGACCGGCGAGATGCCGCCATGCGATCCGCTCGCCGTGCGCTACCTCGCCGTATGGCAGGTGCCGAAGCTCGATCTCGCGGCCGCCTTCCCCAACCTGGAAGTGGTGTTCTCGACGGGCGCGGGCGTGGACCAGTTCGACTTGTCGGCGATTCCGGCGCATCTGCCGGTCGTGCGCATGGTCGAGCCGGGGATCATCGCGGGGATGGTCGAATACGTGACGCTCGCGGCGCTCGCGATCCATCGCGACTGGCTCACCTACGCCGCGCAGCAGCGCGAGGGGCGCTGGCTGCCGCTTCAGACGCGTGTCGCGAGCGAGCGGCGCGTCGGCGTGCTCGGTCTCGGCGTGCTCGGCCGCGCGGTGCTGACGCGGCTCGCGAGCTTCGGCTTTAGCTGCGCCGGCTGGAGCCGTTCGCCGCAGACGCTCGACGGCATCGAGTGCTTCGCGGGCGCCGATGCGCTGCCCGCGTTCCTGGCGCGCACCGATATCCTCGTCTGCCTGCTGCCGCTGACCGACGCCACGCGCCACTTCCTGAACCGCGGCCTGTTCGCGCAACTGCCGCGCGGCGCGTCGCTCGTCAACGTCGGGCGCGGCGGGCATCTGCGGCAGGACGACCTGCTGGCCGCGCTCGACGACGGGCAGCTCGCGGCAGCCGTGCTCGACGTCGCCGATCCGGAGCCGCTCGCGGCCGATCATCCGCTGTGGCGGCATCCGCGCGTGATGCTGACGCCGCACGTCGCGAGCATGACGCAGCCGGAGAGCGCGGTCGAAGTCGTGCTCGACAACCTGCGGCGGCATCGCGAAGGGCTCCCGCTCGTGGGGCTCGTGGACCGCTCGCGCGGCTACTGATCCCGCAGCAGCCCGCCAACGCCGCAGCACAAAATGCTGCGCGCCCCGCAAAAACACAATTCCCACGTTTAACGAAGCCCGAATCCCACCGTCTTCGTTATTTCTCTCCCGCTACCATGGGTCGCAAGCGGTTCGCGCTCTCGCGCCACACGCAGCACCGGCTGCAGGTGGCGGCGCGCGCACCTTCCCAGCACCACGCGACGTGTTCCGCACGCGCCCACCGCGCCCACATCATGCCGACCTCCGCCCTGATCGAGTCCGACCGCAAACATCTGATCCACCCGGTAGCGAGCCTGCGCGCGCACGAAGCGCGCGGCGTCACGATCCTCGAATCGGGGCGCGGCGCGTGGCTGCGCGACATCGACGGCAACGAGCTGCTCGACGCCTTCTCGGGCCTCTGGTGCGTGAACACGGGCTACGGCCATGAGAGCATCGTGCGCGTCGCGACCGAGCAGATGAGCCGCCTGCCCTACGCGACCGGCTACTTCCATTTCGGCTGCGAGCCGGCGATCAGGCTCGCCGAGCAGCTGATCGACAAGGCGCCGAAGTCGCTGCGCCACGTCTACTTCACGCTCGGCGGCTCGGACGCCGTCGATGCCGCGATCCGCTACATCACGAACTACTACAACGCGACCGGCCGGCCGCAGAAGAAGCAGTTCATCGCGCTCGAGCGCGGCTATCACGGGTCGTCGTCGGTTGGCGCGGGGCTGACCGCGCTGCCCGTGTTCCATCAGAACTTCGACTTGCCGCTGCCGCACCAGCATTACATTCCGTCGCCGTATCCCTACCGCAGCGAGAGCGGCGGCGATCCGCAGGCGGTCATCGCCGAATCGGTCGCCGCGTTGCGCGCGAAGGTCGCCGAGCTCGGCGCCGAGCGCGTCGCCGCGTTCTTCTGCGAGCCGATCCAGGGCTCGGGCGGCGTGATCGTGCCGCCCAAGGGCTGGCTGAAGGCGATGCGCGACGCCTGCCGCGAGCTCGGCATCCTGTTCGTCGCCGACGAAGTCATCACGGGCTTCGGCCGCACCGGCCCCCTCTTCGCGTGCGAAGGCGAAGGCGTCGAGCCGGACCTGATGACGGTCGCCAAAGGGCTCACCGCCGGCTACGCGCCGATGGGCGCGGTGCTGATGTCCGACGAGGTCTACCAGGGCATCGCCGACGGCGCCGGCACGCGCGCGGCGGTCGGTCACGGCCAGACCTACTCGGCGCATCCGGTGAGCGCCGCGATCGGGCTCGAAGTGATGCGCCTCTATCACGAAGGCGGGCTGCTCGCGAACGCCGCCGCGCAGGCGCCGCGCTTCGAAGCGGGCTTGCGCGAGCTGCTCGCGCATCCGCTCGTCGGCGATGCGCGCAGCCGCGGCCTGCTCGGCGCGCTCGAGCTGGTCGCGGACAAAGCCACCAAGCGCCGCTTCGATCCGGCGTTGAACCTCTCCGAGAAGATCGCGTCGACGGCCTATCGCAACGGCCTGATCTTCCGTGCGTTCAACGACAACATCCTCGGCTTCGCGCCCGCGCTCTGCTACACGGGCGAGGAGTTCGGCGTGCTGTTCGAGCGCTTGAAGAAGACGCTCGACACCGTGCTCGACGCCCCCGAGGTGCGCGCCGCAATGGCTTGAGCCCGGCGCCTGGAAAACGCGTGCGCAAACTCTTTCGCGGCTTGGCCCAGTTTCGCGCAAAGGCTTGCTGCATAAGGGTTCGCCGAGAAATTATTTTGCGACAGAGCGTGCTACGATAGTTTGCTCACCATGCTCCAGAGGTCACTGCCTGCCGTGTCGACGAACACAAACGGATCGATGAAGTTGGACCGGATCGACCTTCGCATCCTGTCCCAGTTGCAAAGGAAGGGCCGCATTACGAATGTCGAGCTCGCGGATGCTGTCGGCCTCTCGCCGAGCCCGTGCCTGATCCGCGTGAAGCGGCTCGAGAAGGCCGGCTACATCGCGGGCTACGGCGCGCACCTGGAGTTGAGCAAGCTCGGCGACATCCAGCTCGTGTTCACCGAGATCACGCTGCAGGACCATCGCCGCGAAGACTTCGTGAAGTTCGAGGCCGCGATCCGCAACGTCGACGAGATCGCCGAATGCCATCTCGTGAGCGGCGGCTACGACTACCTGCTCAAGTTCGTCACGCGCAGCGTCGTGCATTACCAGACCGTGATGGAAGGCCTCTTGGAACGCAACATCGGCATCGAGAAGTATTTCAGCTATGTCGTCATCAAGACGCCGTTCGTGAAGAACCATTTTCCGATCGAACGGCTGTTTCCGTTGACGGATTGAGCGCTTCGGCCGGCCAGCCGGCGCATCGGCTGGCCGGCTGAGGCGCTCGCTCGAACCAGCCCCCCCGGTCCGTCAGTCGGATACATTTCGTCATCCTTACTCATATGGATTCGAACCCTGCCATGTCTCTCACGCTCACCCGCCCCGAACTCGTCCGCTCGCACAACTTCATCGCTGGCCTTTGGCGCGACGCCCTCTCGGGCGGCCGCCATCCGGTCAGCGACCCGGCCACCGGCGCCGAATTCGCGAACGTCCCCGACAGCGCCGCCGCCGACGCCCAAGCCGCCGCCGACGCCGCACACGCCGCCTTCGACAGCTGGCGCGACCGCACCGCCCGCGAGCGCGCGCAGTTCCTCAAGCGCTGGCACGCGGCGATCGTCGCCAACGGTGAGGACCTCGCGCGCATCATCTCGCGCGAGCAGGGCAAGCCGCTTGCCGAGGCGCGCGGCGAAGTCGCGTACGGCGCGTCGTACGTCGAGTGGTTCGCCGAGGAAGCCGTGCGCGCTTACGGCGACATGATCCCCGCGCTGATGCCGGGCAAGCGGATGATGGCGGTGAAGGAGCCGGTCGGCGTCGTGGCGGCGGTCACGCCGTGGAACTTCCCGCTCGCGATGATCGCGCGCAAGATCGCGCCCGCGCTCGCAGCCGGCTGCACGGTCGTCGCGAAGCCGGCCGAAGACACGCCGCTCACCGCGCTCGCGCTCGTGCGGCTCGCCGAGGAAGCCGGGCTGCCCGCCGGCGTGCTGAACATCGTGACCGCCTCGCGCGGCCAGACGCCCGCCACCGTCGCGAGCTGGCTCGCCGATCCGCGCGTGCGCAAGATCACCTTCACGGGCTCGACGCCGGTCGGCAAATACCTCGCGCGCGAATCGGCCGACACGCTCAAGAAGCTCTCGCTCGAGCTGGGCGGCAACGCGCCCTTCATCGTGTTCGACGACGCCGATCTCGACGCGGCCGTCACCGGCCTGATGGCGGCGAAGTTCCGCAATGGCGGACAGACCTGCGTGTGCCCGAACCGCGTCTACGTGCAGAGCGGCATCTACGATGCGTTTGCGCGCAAGCTCGTCGAGCGCGTGGCGGCGCTGCGCGTCGGCCCGGCGACGCGCGACGATTCGCAGATCGGCCCGATGATCAACGCGCGCGCCGTCGAGAAGATCGAGCGCCACGTGGAGGATGCGCTCGCGCACGGCGCGACCGTGCTGACGGGCGGCCGGCGTCTTTCGGGCGACGGCCTCGACGGCCCGAACTACTACGCGCCGACCGTGCTCGGCGATGCCAACCGCGAGATGGCGCTGTTCAGCGAGGAAACCTTCGGCCCGGTCGCGCCGTTGTTCAAGTTCGACGACGACGCCGACGTGATCCGCGAAGCCAACGACACGCCGTTCGGCCTCGCCGCCTATTTCTACTCGACCGACGTGCGCCGCATCTGGCGCGTCGCATCGCGCCTGGAGAGCGGCGTGATCGGCATCAACGAAGGCGCTGTGTCGAGCGAAGCGGCGCCGTTCGGCGGGGTGAAGGAATCGGGCTATGGCCGCGAAGGGTCGCGTTACGGGCTCGACGACTACATGCACGTCAAATACCTGTGCCAGGGTGGCTTGGCCTGAGCCTCGCATTCGCCGCCGCGTTCTCGTAGAAAGTAGAAAGGACCCGTACATGAGCACCGCTTCCGCGTCCCGCGACCACGCCTATCCCGTCGACGTCGAGTTTCCCGACCTCAGCCCTTATGCCGAGGGCAACACCGGCGTCCCCTACGTCTACAGCCACGACAGCGGCGCGCCGGGGCCGCACGTGATGATCAACGCGCTTACGCACGGCAACGAGGTGTGCGGCGCGATCGCGGTGAAGGCGCTCATCGACCTGGGCGTGCGTCCGCGGCGCGGGCGGCTCACGCTGTCGTTCGCGAACGTCGACGCCTACCGCACGTTCGATCCCGCCAGGCCCGACGCGTCGCGCTATGTCGACCAGGATTTCAATCGCGTCTGGACCGCGATGAAGCTCGGCGATGCAAGCCTCGATTCGGTCGAGCTGCGCCGCGCGCGGGCGATGCGTCCCATCGTCGATACCGTCGATGCGCTGCTCGACCTGCACTCGATGCACGAGAAGAGCGCACCGCTGATCGTCTCCGGGCCGCTGGAGAAAGGCATCGCGCTTGCCCGCGCGCTCGGCGCGCCCGCGACGGTCATCAGCGACGAAGGCCATCCCGAAGGACGCCGCATGCGCGACTACGCGGACTTCGGCGATCCGGAAAGCCCGCGCAACGCGTTGCTGGTCGAGTGCGGGCAGCATTGGGAGGCGTCCTCGGTGACGGTGGCCAAGGACTGCACCGCGCGCTTTCTGGTGCTGTCGGGCGTGCTCGACGAAGGCGATCTGCCGGCGGACTGGTTCGTGCCGAAGCCGGAGGCGATGCGCGTGATCCGCGTGACGGAGCCGGTGGTCGCGGAGAGCATGGACTTTCGCTTCGCGGGTGCTTATACGGGGCTGGAGACGTTCGAAAAGGCGGGGACGGTGATCGGCTGGAACGATGGGGAGCCGGTGGTTACGCCTTACGATAACTGCGTGCTCGTGATGCCGTCGCTGCGGCAGTTGAAGCCGGGGGTGACGGTGGTGAGGCTGGGGCGGGTGATCGATTAATCACGCAGTTCGGCCCGGGGCCGGCATGGCGGATTCGCGAGTCAACCCAGTACGTCCTCAACTCCCGTTGCCCCAAAACACCGAGGGCCGCTTTCGCGGCCCTCGTTTCCCAAGTTCGGCAAAACACGTTCACACGTTCTGCACGAACATATACTGCTTCGTCACCTTCTCCGCCACCTCGAACACCCCGCGAAACCCCTGCGGCACGAGCACCGCATCGCCGGGCCCGAACGGCTTGCGCGTCCCGTCGTCGGCGACGATCGCTCCCGTTCCCGACAGCACATGAAAGAACTCATACTGCCCCGCCGGAAAATCGATCCGCCACGCGCCCTCCGTGCCGCTCCAGATGCCACTCGACACCTTGCCGTCCGAGCTCTCGAAATGCGGCCAGTCGCGCCGGTCGGGATCGCCGCGCAGCAAGCGCCCGGGCGCTAGCGTCAGCTGCGCGCCTTCGCCTTCGGGCAGGTTGAAGCAATGACTTTCGATCGAACTGTTCGTCACGGACAAAGACATCGGTCAGCTCTCTTTCTCTTGAAGGGTTGTAAAAACGTTCAACGCGCCGCCACCTGCCGAAGCTCGGGCCACGACGAGCACAGTTCCGCAAAAATCTCATCGACCACTTCGGCGCCGCCGCTCGACTCGACACGCGCATCGAGCGCATCGAAGATCCGGTGCTTGAGGAAATATCGCCATTGCACCGGAACGCCAGCGAGAATGCGCGTCAGCGCCGCATAGCGTTCGCGCGTCCACTTCGCTTCGAATGCCTCGCGGTAAGGACCGAAATCGAACGCAGGCACGCGAGCATCGCGCGCCGCGAGCCGCGCACGCTCACGCAACATCGCGGTCTGCGCCACGTCGATCTCGCCGTCGACGATCGCCACCGCGTACACCTCGCGCGCCTCGTCGACCGTCACATACCCGCGCCGCACGTCGTCGCGCACGCGCTCGACATCGCGCTCGATCGGCACCCCATAGCCGCCCGCCCCCGCACCCTCCAGGCGAATCACGTCGCCCGGGTTGCAGATCACGAGATCGGTATTCCCAAGCGGCTCCTCATTCGGCGTGCCGGGATTCTTCGTGAAGCGCGCATTCGCGCCCGCGCGTCCGCCGCGCAACCCCCACGACGCAAAGTGCGTGCGGTCCCGATTGCGCGCCGTGACGAGCGTATTCGGCGAGAACACCTGAAACTCCATCACGAGCCCCTGCCCGCCGCGAAACTTTCCCGCGCCGCCCGACCCGGGAGCGACGCCATAGTGCGTGATGCGGATCGGCACCTCCGCTTCGTTGATCTCGACCGGCGTATTGCGCAGAAACGCGTTGTTCGCGCCCGAGCCGTCCTCGCCGTCGCCGAACGGCATGCCGCCCGCGCCGCCGCCGATCGGCCCGATCGACGCCATCACCGTGCCGCCCTCCTTGTTCATCGTCTTCACGCTGAGGATCGACAGCCCCCCCGCCGGGCACGCCGCAAGCCTCTCGGGAATCGCCTGCGCAAACGCGCCGAAGGTCAAAAGGTGCAGCAGCTTGCAGGTGAGGCTGCGCATGCCCACCGCCGCCGGGCGCTGCGCATTGACGACGCTCCCCTCGGGCAGCACGCAGCGCGCCGCGCGCAACAGGCCGCTGTTGAGCAGGATCTGCGGATTCAGCGTGTAGAGCACGTAGACGAAGCCGACGAGCGCGAGCGCATGCCGCTCGCGTCCGCCGGTCGGGATGTTCAGCGACGATTGCAACTGCGGATCGCTGCCCGTGTAGTCGAACTCGGCGGCGCCGTCGCTGATGCGCAGCGTGAGCGCGACGCGCATCGGCTTGCCGCGCACCGAGTCTTCGTCGGCGTACTCGGCGAAAAAATACTCGCCGTCGGGAATGCCGCGCAGGATCGTGCGCGCCTGCTCTTCCGAGTAGTCGAGGAGCGCGCGCATCCCCGCCTTGAAGCCGTCGATGCCGAAGCGCCCGATGATCTCCAGCACGCGCCGCTCGCCCGTGTGCAGCGACGCGAACTGCGCCTGCAGGTCGCCGAGGTTCTGCGCCGGCACGCGCACGTTCGCGGCCATCACGCGCAGCAAGGCTTCGTCGACAACGCCCGCGCGCACGATCTTCGCCGGCGGAAAGCGGATGCCCTCCTGCTCGATCTCGGTGAGCGTGCGCGAGAGCGACGCGGGCACCGCGCCGCCCATGTCGGTGTTGTGGATGTGGCCGCCGACGAAGCAGACAATCTCGCCTTCGTGGAAGACCGGCTTCCACAGCACGATGTCGGGCGTGTGCGTGGCGACGAAGCCGCTGTACGCGTCGTTCGTCATGCCGATGTCGCCGGGCTCGTAGTGCTCGATCATGCCGATCACCGGGCCGTAGTCGAGGCCGACGTACCAGGTCGCGCCGAGCGTCTTCGGCGACGCGAAGGTGTGGCCCTCCGGCGTCATGATCGCGCACGAGAAGTCCTCGGTCTCCTTGACGAAGGTCGAATGGGCCGTGCGCGTCAGCGTGTAGGCCATGCTCTCGGCCGCGGCCACGCAGTAGTTCGCGAAGATCTGCAGCACGGATTTGTCGAACGGCATCGGCATCGGCGGCTCCGGTTAGTTCGCGAGGGTTTGCATCAGGATCAGATTGCCGCAGGCATCGACGACGCCCGAAAAGCCGGGCAGCACGCAGGTCGTGCAGTCGTCCTGGGCGATCACTGCGGGGCCTTCGAGGCGCTGTCCGGCGAGCAGCTTCGCGCGATGGAACAGCGCCGCATCGCGGAATGCGCCGTCCATCCACACCTTCACGCGCGCATCCGGCTCGGGCGGCGCAGCGCTTGCTTCGATCGGGCGCAGGACGGGCTTCGGCGTCTGCGAAGCGATCACGAGGCGCAGCGCGACGACCTGGATCTTCGCGCGCGCATCGTTGTGGCCGTAGAGGCGAGCGTGCTCGCGATGGAATGCCTCGCTCAAGGCGCCGAGGTCCTGCGCTTCGAGCCACGTCATCTCGAGCGGCGTGTCGATCTCGAACGACTGGCCTTTGTAGCGCATGTCGGCGGAGACGGTGACGGTCACGCGCGCGGCGCGGCCGGCGTCGGCGGCATCACGCGCCGCATCGGCGCTGCCGGTCTCGCCCGCCAGCCACTCCCGCGCCGCCGCATCGAGCGCGCGCGCATCGTCGCGCAGCTGCGCGAGCGACGCCGCGTCGAGGTCGTAATAGGTCGTCTTCACGAAGTCGTTCTTCGTATCGGCGATCAGGCCGCCGAGCGCGCTCAGCACGCCCGGCGTCACCGGCACGACGATCTGCTCCATGCCGAGCGCCCGCGCGAAATAGCACGCGAGCATCGGCCCCGCGCCGCCGAACGGCAGCAGCGAGAAGATCCGCGGATCGATCCCGAAGCGCGACACGATCCGGCTCACGCCCGCATACATCCCCGACACGGAGACATCGACGATCGCCTCCGCCGTCTTGTAGCGATCGGAGCCGAGGCGTTGCGCGAGCGCGTCGATCGCGCGGCACGCCGCGTCGTGATCGACCTTCACCGAGTTGTAGCCGAGGCTCGCGTTGCCGATCACGCCCATCACGGCGAAGGCATCGGTGATCGTCGCGCGCGTGCCGCCGCGTCCGTAGCAGACGGGCCCGGGGTTCGAGCCCGCGCTTTCGGGGCCGACCTTGAGCACGCCGAAGCCGTCGACCCAGGCGATCGAGCCGCCGCCGTCGCCGATCGACGACACGGACACCGACGGAATGTGGATCTGGAAGTCGCCGATATATTCGCCGGTCGCGTACTGCGGCTCGCCGTCGACGATCAGCGCGACGTCGGCCGTGGTGCCGCCGATGTCGAGGCTCATGCAGTGCTTCAAACCGCACAGCTGCGCGACATAGGCCGCGCCGATCACGCCCGAGGCCGTGCCCGAGAGGATCATCTGCACGCAGTTGGTCTTGCCGGCCTCGGCGCTCATCACGCCGCCGTTCGACTTGGTGACCTTCATGTCGGCAGCGATGCCGGTCTCGGCGAGCGCGCGCTGCAGCGACGAGAGGTAGTGCGCGACCTTCGGCTGCACGTAGCCGCCGATCACAGCGGTCGAGGTGCGTTCGTACTCGCGGATGATCGGCCAGACGTCGCTCGAGCACGACACGAAAAGCCCCGGCATCTCGCGCTCGAGGATCGCCTTCACTTCATGCTCATGCGCCGGGTTGCGATACGAATGCAGCAGCGCGACGACGACGCCTTCGCATCCCGCGCGGCGCAGGCCGTCGAGCGCGGCGAGCACGCTCGCCTCGTCGACGGGCGTCTGAACCGAGCCGTCCGCCGCGATCCGCCCGGCGACGCCGAACACGCGCTCGCGCGGCACGAGCGGCGCCGGGCGCTTCGACATCAGGTCGTACATGTCCGGCCCCTTGAGCCGGGCGATGTCGAGCACGTCCTCGAAATGTCGCGTCGTGATGAGGCCGAGCCGCAGGCCCCTCCTCTGCACCACGGCGTTCACGCCGACCGTCGTGCCGTGCGTGAAGTAGGCGACGTCGCGCGGATCGATCCCGTAGCGCTCGGCCAGGCCCTCCATCCCGCGCAGCACTTCGGCGCCGGGGCTGTCGGGCCGCGAGAACACCTTGAGCGTCTTGAGCTCGCCCGTGCGGTCGTCAAGCACCGCGAAGTCGGCGAACGAGCCGCCGATGTCCACGCCGATTCTCATGCCCATGCCGTGTTTCCTTCTGTTTCCTTCCTTAGACTCGCTTAACAAAACTGGCTTCGGGGTTTTGTTTTGTGCTGTTTGCGGTTGTCGCGCAACTTTGATTTCGCGTCGGTCCGTATAGTCCGTCCCTCCCCGGGACCGGGGTCACTTTTGTCCTTGCCAAAAGTAACCAAAAGCGCGTCCTGGGCGGACGGCCTTGGCCCGTTAGCACTCAGTCCTGTCTGCGATAGCGGTCAATGGGCTACCGCTATCGCTCGCCGTACGTCCCGTTCGCACGCGGCACGGAATTGCGCAAAGTCGAATCAAATCAATACTGATGGTCAGGCCAGGCCAGAAGACCCTTGTCTTGCGATTCTGCTTCATGCGCTCCTGCTGACTT
>NZ_SWJE01000026.1 GCF_005144415.1 Trinickia terrae
GCGAGTATTTGAGTTTCTTCGAGCAGGTGCTGCGGCGCGTGGCGAAGGAGCCGTATCACGATGCGGAGATCGAGCGGGTCAAGAAGCTGGTGTGGTGGGATGAGGTGCGCAACGCGGTGAAGGGGGAGTTTCCGGCGAGTCCGGATGTGTTTCATATTCATCCCGTCGCGATGGTGGGAAATCTCATGGTTGGTGGATGCTCATGTGGAAAACCACTCACATTAGAGCAGCTACAGGCAATTGTTCACGACGATGTTCTTCGGAAAGGTGCTTTTTGTGAGGCATATTACGCAGGTGTTCGAGGTTATCCGATTGTTGATTTTTTGAAAATATTGAATGAGAAGATGGAGAAATATGGGATTACGAGATGCCTCCATAAAGCTCATTTTCTATCTCAACTTGCCCACGAGTGCGATCAAATTAAGACAAACGAAGAATATCGAAATTCCGATGGGTCGATTCCGCGTGGATGGGATGAGTATCGTGGCGGATGGAGCTATCACGGGCGAGGCTTGATTCAGCTAACTCATGTAGACAAATACTCTGAATATGGCGATGCAATTGGTAACAAGAGAATTGACGCTGACCCAGATATCGTGAGTCATAGTGTTGAGCTTACAGTTGATTCCGCTTGTTGGTATTGGCGGCATGGGAGCGCGTGGGGAGACATCAATCCCATGTCTGAGCAAAGTGATTTTCTCAAGGTGACGATGGCAGTTAATGGAGGATACCGCCATGTGAAGGAGCGAAACTTACTTTTGATAAAAATGGCTTCCCTTGTGAAGCTTGATCAATGCCATAGCGCTGTCAACGTCAAATTGAAGAATTTCATATTTTCGGAAAGCGCTTTGAGTAAATCGGGATGGCATAAAAAAATGCAAGAAAGATTGCGGAAGTCGAAGGTATCTTGTCGTCTCTATGAGTTGTGCGATATTGGTTGGGTTAGGTGATGAAATTTATTAGTCAAGCTATTCTATTTGTTTTTTTAATTTTGTTAACTGCATTTGGAGGAGGGGTTGCCTTTTCTGAAGAATTGGTTGGCTTCACCAATTTGGGAAAGGAATATCATGTCGCGGTCCGTGCTGCTGAGAAACTTCCAAATCCAGATGGAATATGGGGGGAGGTGAATTTAATTTACGATATTGGAAAAAAATCGAAGCCAAAAGTTTACTCTTTTGAGGTGTATGCACCACCTATTATCCGGAAAGCTCCATTTGGGCTGCTAGTAGTCTCCGAAAAAATTGGGGGGATGAATGGAATTTATAGGGTGATTTATCTTCGCCCAACTGAAAGCGGATTGATCGCTATAGGCGGTGCCGAATCGAGTTTGGATAATGGGAGATTCGTTGATGCGGTGGCGATTTCTCCGAAATGGACTAAAGCTGCTAGCGCAAGAGAGCTCGATAGTTTATTCGATTCAATTTTGGTGCATAGGGGTGACCTTGTCGGTTCAAGCTCGTCTCAATCTTTTGATGGCGCTTTTTTGTTTTTTTCTATCCCTGAATTGATGGGGAAAATTCGAAGAGTAGATGCTCTTTTTCTAATTGATTTTTCAATGGTTCTTAACAAAACAGTAGATTCATCGCTTGCGAACTTGATTAGGCGTCGGTTTGTCGGTAATCAAATTAGTTTGTGTGATGAGAATCAATTCGATATTTTTGTTTGTAAAATTGGAAAGAAGACGCTTGCTGTTTGTGCTAGTAATCGAGAGGGTGAAGATGTTATCCAGTATCGCATTGGCCGTGATCGAAATGTTGAGCTTTCACTTTCAAAAACGATGTCCCAACGTATTTTCGATAGTCATGAATTGGGGGTGTTTGAGCGTGGTGAGTATCGGTATATTGTTAAATATGGCGACAATGTTTGGCAAGGGGTTGTGGTTGAGAAAAGTGGTATCACTATCTCCAAGCAACAATGTGAGGTGGAAATGGTTGAGCCTTTTCTCTTGCCAAATAAATAGTTGGCTGCATCTACTAGCATAATTCAGAAAAGTGCGTTCATATGCAGCGCATGGATTCGCTAGGCGCCGAAAAAACTCCATATCATTTTCGGGAGGCGTCAATCTATGTTTATGGAATTTGAGGGCGCTTTTATTTGTGGCTTGCTAACTAGCTTGTCTGTGGCGACTTTTGTATTGCTAGATTGCAAACGGCATCAGGAAAGCGTGGCGATAAAGCGCGGGAAATGCTGCCGAGCCTAATGGGTATCGAAATAACCAAGGATCAAGCCCTTCAGTTGGCGGTAGTCATGAAGAAAAGATATGCTCAATATACTGTTGATGCATTTCCCGGGGTTGCCAAGCTACATCCGCACAGCCAGGGTGCACTGTTGAGCTTAATTGTAAATCGGGGACCGGGTTTGGTAGACAAGCCTGGGCAAAAAATGCGTCTCCAAATGAGGGAGATTCGAAAGGATATCAATGAAGCTAAGGTAGCAGATATCCCGTTTCAGATTAGGGAAATGAAGGTTCTGTGGGATCCGGCTTCTCAAAAAGGGTTGCTCATACGTCGTGACAATGAGGCGGATCTGTTTGAAAAGGGAATGGCGTGTAACTGTTGGAGGTGACTTGTGCGAAAAAAATCGTGGCTGTGACTGGTATTTTGATATTTTCTGGAAGCGTTTTTTCGAAAATGGTATGCGATAGTCAGGTAACGAGTGAAATCGAGTCGTGCGCAAGGTCAAATTTCCAGTTGGCTGATAAAGATCTCAACGAAAAATATCGAGGATTAATTGGGAAGTTTGACGGTGTTGATAGGGAAAATCTCAGGTCTGCGCAGAGATATTGGGTCGTTTACAAAGATAGGTATTGCGAGGCTGCATTTGATGCAACCAATCCAGGAGCGGAGGCTGCCGTGGAAAAATGGGCATGTCTTGAATCAGTTACCGCGGAAAGAACTAGGGAACTTGGCTACATTGATGCCTCGTCTGATATGACGGGATTCTATCGTGCTTTAACTTTTGTTGCCCGTTATTACGAGGGCGGAGATCAGAGGTGAGTAATCGATAAATTGATCAATGACACTCCGGATGGAAAAAATCCGAACTGGGCTCGATACGTTGACGCGAACTGTGCGTTAACCCGAGAAAAACTTAGGGGGAACGTAATGTTTGTGTCGCGAGAATGAATTTCTATAAGAGCTGGTAATAACGGTTTCGATTTTGGTGCAATTGCTTCGATGGGTTGGAGGATATGCAAGAGAGGATTATTGGCGGAAGTGAGCAAGCAATGGATGGCTATGTCCTGCCCACGCTGGCGGGCCATTGCACGCGTTGCGATTGCGTTTTGATCGTATTGTCGGGACCCGCAGGGATTCGCTGATGCCTATCGACTTCGACGCGCTGCCTGCACGTACAACCGTTCCTAATGAGCGAACGGCAGTCGTGCCCTGGCTAATAGCACTGGTTCTTATCGTAGCTATCAGCATTGCGACTTGGCCTGCCGGACGCTCTACGCAATCTCCGTGGTTCTGGATTCGCGCCTTCGTGATGCCGTCGCTTGTGTGGCTAGTGCTCTATTCCGGCTGGCGATTTGTAAGTGCACATCGCCGGCGTAACGCTTTGGCTGACAACGAGGCGATTGATCGCAAGGAGAAGCGCTTGCACGGCGACGCAAGTGTGCCAATGGCGGTGATAGGGCAATCATGGTGCTTTTCCGGGGATGCCGAGAAGAACAAGCTCAAAGACGCGATGACCGCCAGGGAGCCTGCCGATACTCCAGAGGAGCCACGCGGACTAGTGATTCCTGACAAAGCATTCTTTCAGGGAAATCACGCGGACGAAGCGTGGAGGCAAGAAATCATTCTCGAGTGGCTGCTAGTCGAACTCGTCAAGCCTCTCAAAGCGCGTCTCAGGGGGAGCACAAATCCGAACGCAAGCAAGATATGGCTAAGCATCGATTCCGTTTTGACTGCAGAAGCTACCAAGATGACGATCGCACGCGCGTGGACGACGCTCGGGCTGAAGTTGCCGGTAAGCGTGCAACTTATTCGAACGATGTCGCTTTACTCGATTGACGATTGGCTCGACAAGAGGCTGCAAATGCCAGTGCATCTTGTGATTGCGGTGCAACTGAGAGGCGCGATCAGCGGCGGCATGCAAGCAGGCGAGGCCGAGGCTGGCGTAGCAGTGCTTCTGGGCCAAGCGTCTGGCGACTTACCCGACCAGACGTTAACCATCTGCGCACATCGTCCTATTAGAAGCGAGGCCGCAACGCTCGATGAGGGAATTGCCAATGCGTTGCGTTGGGGGCATTGCTCGGACGGCAATATCGACACGCTGTGGGATACCGGTTTGCAAGAACCGCTGGCACAAGCATTCAAGAACCTCGAGAGTTCCGTGAACGACGCACCGGTCGTAGAACTGGCGCGAACTATCGGCGACGTAGGGGTTGCTGCTCCGTGGCTTGCTCTCGCACTTGCCGCCGCGCGCGCGAAGGAAAACGCGGGTGCGCAACTCATTTTGGATCAACAAGACGGCGACGTGGTCGCGATGATATGTCGAAAGAAGAATTGAACGAGAACGCTTCGGCAAAAGTGCTGATCTTTCTGGGGCTCGCGCTTGCTGCGCTTTTTACCGGCCTTTGGATGTGGATGTCGAATGAAGAGCCTCCGCATGGATGGTTTGCAAACAACCGGAAATTCATGGCTGCTGTACTGGTTGCTGCTTGGTTAGCCTGCATGTTCCTGGCGGCGCTCTACGAGCTCGGTGTTCGTGAATTTGTAGCCGACTCACGCGTCGCGCGTTTTTTTGATCGACGGCGGAAGGATAAGCACGAATCTACTGAGCCGGTTGAGGAAACGCACACACCCGAAACGGATGCGTTGCGCCTACGCCAACGCCTCCAAACCCGCCACGGCCGCTTCTGGCGCTACCGCGACCGCTGGATCCTCGTCGCCGGCGACGACCCGCTGGTCAAACGCCTGGCCCCCGGCCTCGCCGAAACCGGTTACGCCATCACGGGCGGCACGGTCCTGCTGCACGCCAACCAAACCCGCGACACCCTCGACACCGCCTGGCTCGACCAAATCCGCCGCATGCGCCGCCGCCGCCCAATCGACGCGATCGTCGCGGTAACGCGCAACCGCACGTCGGCCAAAGCTCCGTCGTTCGACACCGACGATATCTCCCAGCGCCTAGCCCGCCACGCCCGCGCGCTGCGCTGGTCCGCGCCTGCGTATGTGCTGAACGTCACCGACTTCGGCGACGAATCTTCCACGCCGGACGAACCGATCGGCTTCACATGGCAGGAACCGCGCATCCAGCCCGAAACATTCGAGGCGACGCTCTCCAACCTCACCTTCAATCTCGCAGACGAAGGCGTCGCACGTCTCGCAAAAGACGGCAAGGACCGCTACCCCGCCGAGCTGTCGCAGCACATCTCGCGGTTGCACGAAGCGCTCTCGGATCTGGTGACACAAACCAGCCAATCGCGCTATTGGCGTCAAGCCGTGCATGGACTCCTGTTCGCCCCGCTCTTCAAGGAGCGCGAACTTGCCCCGCCAGCCGCTGCGAATGGTCCCAACGACGACAACGAGTCAACCCAGCCACAGCCCCAACAACGCACCACGTGGCAAACGATTGCGGACCACAGCCGCACGGTGCACGGCCGCCGCGTCGGCGTATCGCTATCGACGGCCGCCGCGTGGACCGCAACGGCAGCGATCGGCGTATGGACCGCAGGCATGCTGCTCTCCGGCGCGACGAACCGCGCAACGATCCAATCCGCCGAGGACACGCTCGACAAGCTCTCCACCACACAAGACCGCACGCAATCGGCACTCGCGCTCGACAGTCTGCAAAAGCAGATCGACACGCTCGAAACCCACCAGCGCGCCGGCGCGCCGTGGACGACCCGCTTCGGCCTGAACCGCGACGCCGCTTTGATCGCGGCGCTCTGGCCCGGCTACGAGCACGCCGCGGTCCGCATCCTTGCCGCGCCGATCAAGCAGAAGCTCGAAGAAAAAATGCGCCAGCTCGCCTCGCTCCCGGACGCGGAGATCGCCAGCGGCGGCAACGCGCAGGTGCAAGCAGCCTACGACACGCTCAAAACCTACCTGATGCTCGCCTACCCGGCGCGCGCGAACACGGCGTTCCTGACCCCGCAACTGATCGCGGCCGCGATGCCCGCGCGTCCGCAGAACGCTTCGCTCTCGCCGGGCGCCTGGGAAGACCTGCGCCAGCGCCTGCTCGCGTTCTACGCGTCTCATCTGAACCAGCGGCCGACGGCAAGCGGCTCGTCGCAGGCGATCGTGCTCGACGGCCCGTTGGTCGCCGCGACGCGCGAATCGATCATCGGCGTACGCGGCATCCAGAACTCGACGGACGCGATCTACCAGCAAATCATCGATGAAGCGCAACCGAAGTACCCGCCGGTGTCGCTCGCGACGCTGCTCGGCAGCACGACGAGCCGTGGCCTCTTCAACACGACAGCGACGGTGCCCGGCGTGTTCACGCGTGCAGCCTGGGACGATCGGATCTCGAAGGCCATCGACGACGCAAGCGAGCAGCACGCCGTCGCAGGCGACTGGGTACTCTCGGACGCGAAGCCAGGCACGGATGCCGAACCGTCGACCCTGAAAGACGAGTTGCGCCGGCGCTACTTCGCCGACTACGCGCGCGCCTGGGAGCAGTTCCTCAACAGCCTGCGCTGGCAGAGCGCGACGACGCTCTCGGGCACCGTCGACCAGCTCTCGCTGCTCGGCGACTCGCAGCGCTCGCCGCTCGTCGCGCTGATGAACGCCATCGTCTATCAAGCGGGCACGGGCGCATCGGTGCAATCGCTCTCGGATACGCTGATCAACAAAGCACAGAAGCTGGTCGGCGCCGACGAGAAAGACCCATCGAAACAAGCCCAACTGCCGCAGGCTCCGCTCGCGGCGGCGTTCGGTCCGATCCTGCGTCTCGCGGGCAGCGACCTGACGCTGGCCGCGCCGACAGACGGAAAAAACGCGGCGCAGCAAGCCGCAACCGGCGACCTGAGCCTCGCGCGCTACCTCGAACGCGTCACTGCGATGCGCTTGAAAGTGCAGCAGATGGTTTCCAACCCCGACCCGGACGCGATGTCGCGCATCGCCGCGCAAGCGGTGCTGCAAGGCAAGACCTCCGATATCGCCGACAGCCGCGACTACGCGAGCCGCGTCGCGGCGAGTCTCGGCGAGCGGTGGAGCGGCTTTGGCGACGCGCTGTTCCAGCGTCCGCTCGACCAGACCTGGGACGTCGTGCTGCAACCGGCCGCGGCAAGCCTGAACGACACATGGCGCACGGCGATCGTCGCCGACTGGAACAAGGCGTTCGGCGGGCGCTATCCGTTCGCCGATTCGGACAATGACGCCTCCATCGCCGAGCTGACGCGCTTCCTGCGCGCGGACAACGGCGTGATCGCGCAGTTCGTGTCGACGCAATTGGCGGGCGTCGTCGAGCGTCAGGGCGATCGCTGGGCGCTCGTGCAAGGCGCGGGCCGCAATGCGCTGACCGTCGACCCGGCGTTCCTCGCCTCGCTGAACCGGCTTGCGCGCGTATCGAACGTGCTGTTTCCGTCGGGCGATGCGCACGTGCGCTACGAGTTGCGTGCGGCGCCTACGCCGGGCATCACGGAGATGACATTCAAGCTGTCGGGCCGCGAGCTGCACTACTTCAACCAGAAGCAGGAGTGGACGCCGTTCCTGTGGCCGGGCGAAGCGCTGGAGAACAACGCGCATGTCGAATGGCAGTCGCAGGAAAGCGGGCTGCGCTCATCGTTCGATTTCGAAGGGCGCTTCGGCTTGATCCGGTTGCTCGAAAAAGCGGATGTCGCGCAGCAGGACAACGCGCGCTATCAGCTCAAGTGGATGCCGGATCAAAGCACGGGATTGCCGCTGCAGGTGCAGTTGCGCAGCGAAGCAGGCGGTGGTCCGCTCGAAGCGCTCACGTTGCGCCACTTCACGTTGCCGCCGCAGATCTTCATCGTCTCGCGCGGCGCGGCCAAGCGCACGGGTGCGAGCGCGTCGAGCCCGCCGCCATTGCCCGCCGCGATGCTCGAATCGGCTCGGCATGCGCAAACCCCGCTGCCGTCCAACGGCTTGCCTGACTACAACTAAAACGAAGAACCATGTTCGCAAAGTTCATCAAGAATCTGTTCGGTGCGCGCAATCCCGACGAGCTTGCGTTGGCGCGCATCAACACCTGGTCCGATTGGCTGCAGCCTTTTCCGGGCGGCACGTCATCGGTCAACGACACCCAAGGCGCAGGCCGCGACCCCGGCTACGAAGACGCCTTTTTCACCATCAAGGACGAAGTCACCAAGCTCTCCGATATCGACGATGCGTTGATCGTCCGCTCGTGCGAGCAGTTGCTCAAGGAAGTCGGCAAGGACTTGCGCCTCGCGGGCTACTACGCGTTCGCGCGCTTGCGGCAGGACGGGGCCGCGGGCTTTGCCGACGGGCTCGAGCTGGCCGCGGCGCTCGTCGAGCGCTTTGGCCAGGCGCTGCTGCCCTCGCGCGCCGAAGCGAAAAAAGGCGCGCTCGAATGGTTCGCGACGGCGCGCATGCTCGATCAGCTCGACCGTCACGATGCTTTTTCGTCCGCCGATCTCGAACGCGCGATGGCCGCGTTGAATCTGCTGATCGCACGCACGAGCCAGTGGCCCGAGGCGGCACGGCCGAATCTTCAGCCGCTCGTGTCGCGCTTCGGGAGCGACGGGACGCCGGTGCTCGCGGCATCGGGTGTCGCGATGCCGTCGGCGTCGAATCCGCCTGCCGCGGGCGGGCAAGCGGTATCGTCGGCCCGCGACGTGCTCGAGCAAACCCGCGCGATCGCCCAATACCTGCGTGCGCAGGAGAACGGCTATCTGCCGTCTGCGCGGCTCGTGCGCTGTGTGCGCTGGGACACGATTCACGAAGTTCCGCCCGCCGATATTCAAGGGCGCACGCGCCTCGTCGCACCGCGCGCCGAGCTGCGCCAGCAGTTCAAGCGGCTCGTGCTGCAGAAGCAATGGCACGAGTTGCTGGAGCGCATCGAAGGCGCGTTCATGGAAGGCGCGAATCATCTCTGGTTCGACTTGCAGCATTTCCTGCACATCGCGCTCGATCATGCGGGCGAGCCGTACACGACATGGCGCGATCAGCTGCGCACCGATCTCGCGCTCTTGCTCGAACGACTGCCGGGCGTCGAGCGCCTTGCGTTCGGCGACGGCACGCCGTTTGCCGACGACGCGGCGCTCGAATGGATCGCGCGTCACGCCGTGGTGCGCGACCTGGAAGCGGGCGAAGCGCTGACGCCGCTTCCGGTTTCGGCCGGGAGCGACGACGGCGCCAGCAGCGATTGGCGGGAAATGGAAGCGCAAGCACGCGATCTGCTCGCGAGCCAAGGTCTCGACGCCGCGTTCGCGTGGCTCGCGAGCCTGCCCGGCATGCGCTCCGAACGGCAGCGCTATTTGCAGCGCTGGCTGATGGCGCGCATCGCCGACCATGCCGGCAAGACCGATACCGCGCGGCACCTGCTCGCCGAACTCGACGTCGCGGCCAAGGGCTTCGATCTGCCGGGCTGGGAGCCTTCGCTGACGTTCGAGGTCAAGCATCATCTGCTGCGCGTGCTCAAAGCGAGCCTCACGCACAAGGACACCGACAAAGCCGCGCTCTATCGGCGCATCGAACAACTGCAAGGCGAGCTGACCGTGCTCGATCCGGCGCGCGCCGTCGCGCTTGCTTGAACAGGACCCCGCCATGGACGACTCCATCCTCCGCTACTACGAAGCCGAGATGCGCTATCTGCGCGAAGCCGGCAAGGAGTTTGCGCAAGCGCATCCGGATCGCGCCCGGATGCTCAATCTCGATCGCGTCGGCGATCGCGACCCGTACGTCGAGCGCCTTTACGAAGGCTTCGCGTTCCTCACGGCGCGCCTGCGCCAGAAGCTCGACGACGAGCTGCCCGAGCTGACCGAAGGGCTCGTGAGCCTGCTCTGGCCGCACTACTTGCGCATGATTCCATCGCTATCGATCGTGGAGCTGCAGCCCAAGCCCGAGCTGCTTCAGCAAGCCGAAACGATCCCGGCCGGCTTGCAGGTGCGCACGGGCACGATCGCGCTCGGGTCCTCCGGCGCGCCGGATGCGGCAGCCGGCGTGCAATGCCAGTACCGCACGACGCAAGCGGTCGCGCTGAACCCGATCAGGCTCACGCTGGCCGAGCCGTCGGTGCGCCACGACGGCCGCTCGGTGATCCGCCTGCGCTTCGAGATCGAAGGCTCGGCGCAGCGCGAATCGGTCGACTTGTCGCGCATCCGGCTCTACCTGAACGCCGACTTGCCGGTCGCCTTCGCGCTTCATCTCGCGTTGACACGGCACGTTCAAGCGGTTGCGTGGCGCATTCCCGAAGTGCGCGACGGCGAGGCGGTCGAGCTTGCCGGCGTGCATGCCGAACCGGCTGGCTTTGCGGCCGACGAGCGCTTGTGGCCGAAGGCAGACGCAGCGTTCTCCGGCTATCAGTTGCTGCTCGAATACTTCACGTTCCGCGAGAAATTCCTGTTCGTCGATCTATGCGGTCTCGACATCGGCAAGCTGCCGCCAAACGCGCGGCAGTTCGATCTCGAGCTGCTGCTCGCGCAAAGCTACCCGCAGGACCTGCGCTTTACCGCCGAGAACGTGCGCCTCTTCTGCACGCCGGTCATCAACCTGTTCAAGCTCGACGCCAAGTCGACCCACGTCGATCACCACGACACGGAGTACCGCGTCACCGCGGAGGACCATCACGGCGCGCACGTCGAAGCCTATTCGGTCGATGCGGCCGAATCGTTCGATCACGCCTCGGCCGGCCGCCATGAATACGTGCCGTTCTCGACCTTCAAGCATCGCGGCGGGATGATGCGCCACGAGGCGCCCGAACGTTACTTCCATACGCGCGTGCGGCAGGGCGTGACGGGGCTCTACGACACCTGGCTGATCCTCGGCGGCCACGCCTGGGAATCGCTCGAGGACTTGCCCGAGGAAACGCTGTCGCTGCGCGTGACCGGCACCAACGGCATGCTGCCGCGCAAGGGCTTGCGCGAAGCGAGCATCGATACGCTGGTGTCGAGCGCGCCGAGCATCGCGCGCGTGACGAACCTGTGCGCGCCGACGCTGCCCGTCTATCCGCCGCTCGACGACCGCTTTCAATGGCGCGTGCTCTCGCATCTCGCGCCGAACTTTCTGTCGCTGCTGGATGCCGAGGTGCTGCGCGGCGCGCTGGCGCTCTACGACTGGACGGACGATGAGCTGAACCGCCGGCGTCTCGCGGGCATCCGGCACGTCGGGCAGGAATTGCTCGAACAGATATCGGGCGGCGCGGTCGAGCGGGGCGTGCTGATCGAGGTCACGCTCGACAGCCACGCGTTCGCGGGCGAGGGCGACGTCTATCTGTTCGGCGAACTGCTGCACCGCTTCTTCGCGCTCTATGCGGAGTTGAACCTGTTCACGAAGCTGGCGATCGTCAGCTTGCCGACGGGGCAGCGAATCGAATGGCCCAAGAGCAAGACAGGACGCGCGCCGCTATGAACGCACACGATATTCCCGATCTGGAGCCGCTCGTCGGCGCGCTGCTCGCGCGCGCGCCGCACATGAACTTCTTTCAGCTCTGTCAGTTGCTGGAATTGCAGGCGCCCGGGCGCGCGGGCTTCGGCACGCTCGATTCGGCGGCGCACGAGCCGGTGAGATTCAGGCCTCATTCGAAGACGGGGTTTCCCGCGAGCGAAGTGGCGGCGGTCGAATTCGATGACGAACGTCCCTGCGCGCCGCCGACGGTGCGCACGACCTTCCTCGGTCTCTACGGCGTGAACGCGGCGATGCCTTCGCACCTGATCGACGACATCGTCCTGCGCCGCGAAGGCCACGACGCGGTGATGGCGTTTCTCGACCAGTTCAATCACCGCGTGGTCACGCTGCTCTATCGCGGGTGGAAGAAGTATCGGTATCCGGTGGGGTTTCGCGCGGGCGGCACCGATGAGCGGTCGCGCGATCTGCTGTGTCTCGCGGGCTTCGGCATCGGCGACAAGGCGGCGCGCGCCGGCCTGCCGGACTCGCGCGTGCTGGCCATCGCCGGCCTGTTGAATCAGCGCACGCGCACGGCCGAGGGATTGGCCGGCGTTGTCGCTTTGGCGGTGCCGGGCGTGGACGTCAAGGTCGACGAATTTCATCCGATGCGGATCAAGGTCTCCGAACCGAAGGGGCTGGGCTCGCGGGGACGCGCGACCGGCGACGGCGAGCGCGCGCCGCGCGGTCTTGGCAGCGACTATGTGCTGGGCCGGCGCATCGCGTATCGAAGCAAGGCGGTGCGCGTCACGTTGCGTGCGTCGAGCGCGGATCACGTGAACGGCTTGCTGCCCGATGCGCCGCTCCATCGCGACTTGATGGCATTCCTGCGCATCTACGTGGGCGTCAAGGCCGATGTGATGTTGCGCATGGACGTGCCGTCGGAGCTGGCGCCGCTGCTCGAACTGGGCGCCACGCGCGCGCGGCCGGGCGACGCGGGCGAAACCGCGCACGCCCACGCGAGCCGCCTCGGCTGGACCAGCGTGTTGAAACCCGCGCCAGGCCGCACGCTGACGATTCCGATCGGGCGTTACGAGGCTTTTCCGAAAACGATATCCCGGGCGCGTGCGGATTTGAATGCTGCACACGGTATGTGAAATATGGAGTTTTGTATGCGAATGACCTCTGTTGTTGCCGCCATTGCGTCGGGTCTCGTTCTGTCGGCGTGCGGCGCTTGGCAAAGCGTGTCGGACGGCACGGCGAGTGCGTATCACGCAGTGTTCCATAAGCAGGTCAAGGTGCTCGATGTCGATTTGAATGCGCGCGCATCGCTGAATCCTGACGAGGCGCAGCGGCCGACGTCGGTTGTTGTGCGCGTTTATCAGTTGAAGGACCGCAAGACGTTTGACAGTGCTTCTTACGACGATCTTTTGAAGAACGACCGCGTTTTGCTCGCGCAGGATCTGCTCGACATGAAAGGCGTGCGCGTCACGCCGGGCGGCGCGGTGAGCGTGACGCAGCCGATCCAGGCCGATGCGCGATACGTGGCGGTCGTCGCGTTCTTTCGCGATCCGGTGCAGGACAAGCCCTGGCGCAGGGTGATCGAGAAGAAGGCGCTCTCGGCCGACGATCCGCTCAAGCTGGAGCTGGTCGCGAACGAGCTCGTGCTGCCGTCGGATGTGGCCAGGGAGCGGCCGGGGAGTTGATGTTAATTGCGTGAGCGTGAAGCGCGACCCCGGTGCCCGTCAGCCAGCATGCTCGCTCGGCACCACCTTCATCACCAGCTTTTGCGTGCCTCTCACCACAGCGAGCTCGACCGTCTTCCCGATCCGCGACACATCGAGCGCCCGCTGCAACCCGTCGATCCCGTCGACGGCGACCGAGTCGATCGCCACCAGCGTATCGCCCGCCCGCAGCCCGGCGAGCGCAGCCGGGCTGCCGCTCACGATCTCCATCACCTGCACGCCGGTCGGCGCCGGCAGCTCGAAGAAGCGCTGTACCTTGCGCGGAATCGGCGTCGTCGTCCCGGCGATGCCGATATACGCGCGCCGCACCCGCCCGTGCGCGAAGAGCTGCATGACGACCCACTTCGCGGTATCGATCGCGGTCGCGAACGACAGCGCCTGCGCGCCGGGAATGATCGCCGTATTCACGCCGATCACCTGTCCCGCCGAATTGACGAGCGGGCCGCCGGAATTCCCGGGGTTGAGCGCGGCGTCGGTCTGGATCACGTCGTAGATCATCCGCCCGGAATACGAGCGCAGCGAGCGGCCCAGCGCCGAGACGACTCCCGTCGTCACCGTCTGCGTGAGGCCCAGAGGATTGCCGACCGCGATCGCAATCTGCCCGACGCGCAGCCGCCCCGATTCGCCCAGCTCGACGTGCGGCAACGCTTCTGCGGAGCCCACGCGCAGCACGGCGAGATCGGTATTCGGATCGTCGCCGACGACGCTCGCCGCGTATTGCGAGCCGTCTGCGAGCGTCACGCCGATCCGGGCCGCGCCGTGGATCACGTGGCTGTTGGTCAGCATGTAGCCGTCGGGCGTGAAGAGGAAGCCGGAGCCGGTGCCGCCGCGAGGCGCGCTCTGCGGCGAGCCGCCACCGGGCGCACGCCGTTCGACGGCCACATAGGCGACCGCCGGCTGCACGCGGGCGAGCGCGCCGATCACGGTGCGGGAGTAGGCGTCGAGCAGCGCGTCGTCGCTGTCGATGGGCGCGGGCTCGGCGGCGCCTGACGGCCTGCGTGCCAGGTCGTCGATGAATTGCGGACGGCGTCCCATGCTGACGCTCCTGAGGGGATGAGGCCCGCAAATGCGGGGCGGCCGGCGCATTTTCAAGACGTGGACCGAAAGCCGCGGCCGGCTCGCCGAGGGCTGCCTGGTGGTGGGAAGGGTTCAGCGCCGGATCGCGAGCACTAGAATCTGTGGATGACAGGCGGCGCACGCAAGCCGCGCCGCCCCCGTGACGAACTCGTTTTGTTCCACGACACTTGACGACAAACGCTGCGATGGTAACGAATCCGCCCCCTGCGCCGCCCGAGCCCGTCATCGGACGCCTGAGCGCCATCACGCTCGTGACGCGCGACATGGCGGCTGCCGTGCGCTTTTATGAAGCGCTCGGTTTTCAACGCAAATATGGCGGGCCGCAGGCGCCGTTTACATCATTCGAGTTCGGGTCGTCGTTCCTGAACCTGAGCGCGGAGGCGGGATCGCGGGGCGGGCCGCGCCCCGGCTGGGGACGCACGATCGTCTACGTATCGGACGTCGACGCGATGTACCGCAAGGCGCTGGCCGCGGGCTTGACGCCCGAATTCGCGCCGTCGGACGCGCCCTGGGGCGAGCGCTATTTCCACATCGTCGATCCGGACGGGCACGAGCTGAGCCTTGCGAAGCCTTTGAACCAGCCCCCGTCGCCGATGTAAGCAGACCTTGCTGATCCACGAACAAAAGTAATACGGTTGACACTGTGAACTTCGATAATCAGCGATTGCGCCATTCATTTGCCGTAGAGGAGAGAAGCGATGAACGAGAAGGAAGCCAGCGCCGACGCGCTCAACGAAGAACGCCAGCGCCGTTTCGAAGAGGACCTGATCGACGCCTACGACGAAGAGCTCGAGATGGAGGTCGACGATCGCAGTCTCGACGGCGAGGGGGTGTTCTCCCTGGAAGCGCGGCATGCGCGCAAGGTCTACTTCCGCGAGCTGTTCCGCATGCAGGGCGAGCTCGTGAAGCTGCAGGACTGGGTGGTGAGCACCGGCCACCGGCTCGTCGTGATCTTCGAAGGGCGGGACGCCGCGGGCAAGGGCGGCGCGATCAAGCGCATCACGCAGCGCCTGAATCCGCGCGTCTGCCGCGTCGCCGCGCTGCCCGCGCCGAACAACCGCGAGCGCACGCAGTGGTACTTCCAGCGCTACGTCGCGCACCTGCCGGCAGGCGGCGAAATCGTGCTGTTCGACCGCAGCTGGTACAACCGCGCGGGCGTCGAGCGCGTGATGAACTTCTGCACCGATGCCGAGTATGAAGAGTTCTTCCGCTCGGTTCCGGAGTTCGAGAAGATGCTGGTGCGAAGCGGCATCCAGATCATCAAGTACTGGTTCTCGATCACCGACGAAGAGCAGGAAGTGCGCTTCCAGAGCCGCATCCTCGATCCGCTCAAGCAATGGAAGCTGAGCCCGATGGACCTCGAAAGCCGGCGCCGCTGGGAGGATTACACGGCGGTGAAGGAAGTGATGCTGCAGCGCTCGCATATTCCCGAGGCGCCGTGGTGGGTCGTGCAGGCCGTCGACAAGAAGCGCGCTCGCCTGAACTGCATGCACCACCTGCTGAGCCAAGTGCCGTACACCGACGTCGAGCATCCGACGGTGAAGCTGCCCGCCCGCGTGCATCATCCCGATTACCTGCGTCAGCCGGTGCCGGGCGAGATGATCGTGCCGGAGATCTATTGAAGCATTGAAGTATTGAAGTATTGAAGCGCCAAAAACGAACCGGCCGTCCCGCTAGGGGACGGCCGGTTCGTTTTTCAGCAAGCCCGTCAGATCAGAACAACTGCCGGAACACCCAGTAAAGCGCGCCAGAGAGCGCGATTGACGCCGGCAGCGTCAGCACCCACGCGAGCACGAGGCTGCGCACGGTGCTCCATTGCAGGCCGGAGCCGTTGGCCGCCATCGTGCCGGCGACGCCGGAGGCGAGCACGTGCGTGGTCGAGACCGGCAGGCCCCAGGCGTCGGCCATGCCGATCGTCGCCATCGCCACCGCTTCGGCGGAGGCGCCTTGCCCGTAGGTCAGGTGCTGCTTGCCGATCTTCTCGCCGACGGTCACGACGATGCGCTTCCAGCCGACCATCGTGCCGAGGCCGAGCGCGATCGCGACGGCCACCTTCACCCAGGTCGGGATGAACTTCGTGGCGTGGTCGATCTGGCTCCTGTAGTTGTCGATGGCCTTCTTGTCGTCCGGTGCGAACGCGACGGCCTTCGACTTCTCGATCAGCCGGATCGCTTCCGACGTGACGTACATGTTGTTGCGGACGTTGTCGACGATGTTTTGCGGCACCGCGGCCATCGAGCCCGATTGATGGACCTGCTCGCCGATGATGTCGGTGACCTGCTTGAGCGCGGGCATCGTTTCGGGGGCCAGCTGACGCGTGCGCACGTACTTTTCGACTTCGGCGCGCGGATCGGCGACGGACGGCGCGCCGTTCGTGTACTTGGCGAGCGTCGCGGACGCATGCTGCGCCACGGCGATGAAGGTCTCGGTTTCCGCGGGCGTCACGGCCTTGTTGAGCGCGTAGGCGGTCGGCACCGTGCCGATCAGGATCAGCATGATGAGACCCATGCCCTTTTGGCCGTCGTTCGAGCCGTGCGCGAACGACACGCCCGTGCAGGTCAGGATCAACAGCGCGCGAATCCAGAAGGGAGGCGGCTTGTCCTTCACCGGCTCCTGATAGAGCTTCGGCACGCGCACGAGCGCTTTGAGCACGAGCAGCAGCAGCGCCGAGAGCAGGAAGCCGACCATCGGCGAGAACAGCAGCGCCTTGCCGACGCCCGACGCCTGTCCCCAATCGACGCCGCTCGTGCCAGACGGCCCGTGAATCAGCTGATTCATCAGGCCGACGCCGATGATCGAGCCGACGAGCGTATGCGAGCTCGACGACGGCAGGCCGAAGAACCACGTGCCGAGGTTCCAGATGATCGCGGCGATCAAGAGCGCGAACACCATCGCGAAGCCCGCGCCGCTGCCGACCTGCAGGATCAGCTCTACGGGCAGCAACTGCAGGATGCCGAACGCCACGGCGCCGGACGAGACGAGCACGCCAAGGAAATTCCACGCGCCCGACCAGACCACCGCGAGATGCGGTTCGAGTGAATGCGTGTAGATGACGGTTGCCACGGCGTTGGCCGTGTCGTGAAAGCCGTTGACGAATTCGAAGCCGAGGGCGATGAGCAGTGCGACGGCGAGAAGCAGGTAGGGTAGCGTGGAGCCTAGCTTGACGGGTTGCAGGTCGGTGGCGATGTGGGTGGCGACGTAGATGGCGCCGGCCGCGATGATTAGTAAAAAGATGGCGAAACTGATGTTGCGTCCGCGTCCTGTCAACGAGCTCGTCTGAGGATAGGAGAGGTCTGGCATGGCCGGCTCCGTGGTCGCGAGACTTGCCATGCTACTGCGCAAGTCTCGCGTGGATGATGAAGGATTTGTGTCGCTTTTCTTACAAGCTTGGTGATGCGAAATAAATAGCGCGGGCTATTTGATATGAATAAATTTGAAAATCGGGAGTCGGGCAAAGAGGCTCGCGGCGGGATTGCGCGGGTACGCAAACTGGATAGTTCATGCGGATCGTGCATGCCTCGCGATTATTTGAACGTCGGCGTGTTTCATCGCCGTGACGGGCATTATCTTTAAAAGTAAGTCTAATCTGCAAGCGGTATTCTTTGACTTTTCTCAAATCAGCTATTGAAGGATTGAATGGATCAATTCCGGCTTGCCGCCAAACGTTTGCCCGTGCTTCGCTCAATTGCCGTGTGGGGCCCCGGGCTCCTCGTGATGCTGGCCGACACCGACGCCGGCAACGTCGTCACGGCCGCGCAGGCCGGCGCGCAATGGGGCTATCGGCTGCTGCCGCTGCTCATGCTTCTGGCGCCGTTCCTCTATATGGTCCAGGAGCTGGCGGTGCGGCTCGGCATCTACACCGGCCGTGGGCACGGCGAGCTGATACGCGAGCACTTCGGCGCCGGATGGGCGTGGCTATCGGTCGCGGGGCTCGCGGTGGCGACCGCCGGCACGCTCGTCACCGAGTTCACGGCCGTGGCGGGGATCGGCGAGATGTTCGGCGTGTCGCGCTCGCTCACGCTGCCTGCCGCCGCGCTTGCGCTTCTCGCTGTCGTCGCGACCGGATCGTACCGGCGCATCGAGCGGACCGCGCTCGCGATCGGTCTCTTCGAGCTGGCATTCTTCGCGGTCGCCTGGGCGACGCATCCCGATTGGCGTGTGTTCGCCGCCGATGTCGCCGATCTGCCGCTCGGCAACCGCGAGTTCCTGTATCTGACAGCGGCGCTGATCGGCGCCGTGTTCAATCCGTGGATGGTGTTCTACCAGCAGGCGGCCGTCGCCGACAAAGGGCTGACGCCCTCCGACTGCCAGGCCGAGCGCTGGGATACGGCCGCGGGCGCCCTGCTGACGCAGGCGCTGACGGGGGCGGTGCTCGTCGCCGCGGCGGCGACGCTGGGCGGCGCGCACGGCGCGAACGGGATGCGCGGCTCGCTCGACAGCGTCGGCGAGATCGGCGCGGCGCTTGCACCGGTGCTCGGCGCGCAGTGGGGGCGCGCCGTGTTCGGCGCCGGCGTGCTCGGCGCGGCGATGGTGGCGGCGATCGTCGCGTCGCTGGCGCTCGCCTGGGGGATCGGCGAGGTCGCCGGTTTCCGGCGCTCGCTCGAATACCGGCCGCAGCAGGCGCCGTGGTTCTACGGCGTCTATCTGGTGGCGGTGGCCGGCAGCGCCGCGCTCGTCTGGGGGGCGCCCGATCTCGTCTGGCTCAATATCGCGGCGCAGGTCGTCAATGCCTTCCTGCTGCCGCTCGTGCTCGGCTTGCTGATCGCGCTCGCCGTGAAGGCGCTGCCCGAAGCCGCGCGCCTCTCGCGTCCGTACCGATGGATACTGGCCGCGGCGACCTCCGTCCTCTGCGCGGTGGGCTGGTTCGGCGCGATGTGGGGGTGGATCTGCGGCGTAAAATGAGCGCCCCGTTTGAGTCATCCGGCATATTCGCCATGCCGGTGACCCTTCCGATCCTTGTCATTGGGCCCGCGACTTGAAACGAAAAATGCCCGCGCTGAACGCGCTCAAAGCCTTCGAGGTGGCCGGCCGCACCGGCAGCTTCACGCGTGCGGCCGAACTGCTGAACGTGACGCAAAGCGCAGTCAGCCGCCAGGTCCGGCAGTTGGAAGAGCAGCTCGAGGAGACGCTCCTCGAGCGCCGCCATCACCGGCTCGAGCTGACCGCCGCGGGCCGCCTGCTGCTGCAGGCGCTGCAGCAGTCGTTCGACAAGATCGAGCTGACGGTGCGCAGCATCCAGGAGAAGACGCACTTCAACCGCCTGCGCGTGAATGCGCCGCCCACCTTTACGAGCCGCTGGCTGATGCCGCGCCTCGGCCGGCTGCGCGAGCAGCATCCGGAGCTCGAAATCAGCCTCACGACACGCACGCAGGACAGCCTCGCCGAATCGAGCGTGCTCGACTGCGCGATCCGCTTCGGCAACGGCGAGTGGGAGGGGCTCGACAACGTGCTCCTGATGCACGAGCGGCATATCGCCGTCTGCGCGCCGGCGCTCCTCGTGCGGCGGCAGGACGAGGAAAGCATCGACCTGAACCGCTTCACGCTCCTGCATGTGCTCGCGAGCGACGACCAGCGCTACCTGACCTGGCAGCACTGGCTGAAGGCGGCGGGCATCGAGGGCGTCGATACGCGGGGCGGCTACGAGTTCGACTTGCTCGACCACGCGATCCGCGCGGCGGTCGACGGCCTCGGCATCACGATCGCGGATCGCAACATGGTGGCGCGCGAGCTCGCGAGCGGGCAGCTGACGCAGGTGCTCAACGTGCACGTCGACGGCCACCAGTCCTATTGGCTCGTGACGCGCCCCGAGCAGACCGCGCTGCCGCATCTCGTCCAGTTCAAGGAGTGGCTGCAGCACGAAGTCTGGCTCGCGGGACGCAACCAGGAGCCGTCCTCGCCGTCGCGCGAGCCGCTGCAGGCGCGTCTTTGAGACGAGCACGGAAGAAGTGCCCCAGGGCCTGTTATTGGTGTGAACAGGCCCTAGGCGGACACGACCGTGACGGAGAATCCGTCCCAGCCTTTGGCGCCGACCGTCTGCACGGCGGTCGTATCGAGGCGCGGGTTCGCCCCGAGCAATTCGAAATACTGCCGGACGCCGACGACGTCCGGATCGTGATTGCCGGGGTCGGCGACGCGACCCTTGCGGACGACGTTGTCGCCGATGATCACGGTGCCCGGGCGCGACAACTTGAGCGAAAGCTGCAGATAGGCAGGGTTGCTTTCCTTGTCCGCATCGATGAACACCAGATCGAACGGCTCCGTTTCGGCCTCGATGAGGCGCTCGAGGCTCTGCACGGCGGTCCCGACGACCACCGAGACGACCTTCGACAAGCCAGCCGATTCGATATTCCGGCGCGCCAGCTCGGCGTACTCGGCATTCGACTCCAGGGAGATCAGCGTGCCGTCGGACGGTAGCGCCCTGGCGAGCCAGATGGTGCTGTATCCGCCCAGCGTGCCGATTTCGAGAATCCGCCTGGCGTTCTTGATCCTGGCGAACAGGTGCAGGAGCTTGCCTTGATTGGGCGCGACGTTGATGGTGGGCAGGCCGGCCTCCTCGCTGGATTTCAAGGTGGCGTCGAGCGCCGCGTCGGAGGGCACCAGTGCGCCGGAAAAATAGCTGTCGACGGCGTTCCATTGTTCTTGGCTCATGAATCGTCCTTTCAGGTGGGTTGAAAACGTGGGCAAGCCGGCTGGAGGCGCCGGCCTGCGCGATTCGCGACGAGGCTGCCGTACGCGCTCAGGCCGCGGCCTCGACTCGCAGTTCCTCCGTGCTCGCGGCGAGCGAGTGCGTCAGGTCGGCGGCAATGACCTTGGCATGGATCGAGAGACGCTCCAGCGCTGATACGTAGAAAACGCGTCCGCGGCTCAATTGGCCGATGACATAGACGTTCGACAAGGGCCGGATCCGATGGGTCGCCGGATCGCATTCGATGCCGCCGAACTCGCAGCGCGCCACGATCCGGCTGCGCAGCAGGTTGTCCAGCAGCGGCGAATCGATCTCGCGCACGTCAGCCGGCGTGCCGCTCGCATCGATCAAATAATCGACGGTGACGTGCGCGTCGCGCATGGCCACGGTCAGGGTGCCGTCCGGCTCGGGCGTTGCGCCTCGATAGCCGCCGTGAATGCGCAGCGAGCCTTCGCGCAGCATCCTCGCGATTGTTCTGGCGTTCGACGGCGGCATCGGATGGCGGTAGCTCATCCACAAGCCCTGGTACTTGCGCAGGAAGAGGCGTTTGTGGAATGGGCTCAGCCGCAGCCAATACGCGTCGATGAAATGCTTGGTTTCGTCGAGCAGCGCGTGCCAGAGGCGCGGTGCGCCTGCCTGTTCGAGTTCTCGCTCGAGCCGCGCGGCCTCGTCTTTTTCCGTGACGAATCCCGCGTATTCGGCGCTCGCGCCGGCGGCGTCCAGATACTCGCGTATCGCGCGCACGAAGGCGCGCAGCGACGACTCCGCCGGGGGGCGCGCCACGGGCAGCTCATGCTCGGGGAGCCGCTTGCCGCGCACGAGCGGAAGGCGGCCCGAGCCCGAGAACATTGCAACCTGGCGGACCCCTTGTTCGTGCAGCAGCAGCGCGATGTCGACGGCGGTCAGCTTGCTGCCGACAATGCCAACCCGCGCATCGGGCGGAATGGCGCGCACCGCATCGAGGGCGTGATACGGATTGGCAATGTACCGCCGGCCGCCCGCCACACGCTCGCGTTTGCGCAGATGCCCCATGGCGAGCACGACGCGGTCGACGGTGTAGGTTTGCGTCGCGCCGAACAGCAGGTACTCGTTCCCGCGGACCTGCATGTCGCCGATTTCATCGCGCACGACTTCATGGCGGATACGCAGTGCCCGCAGTTTGGCGAGCGACGCCTCGAGGACGTCCGCCAGATACCCGCCCATATGCGTCCGCTCCACGTAGTCCGTCGCGTCGACCCGGCCAGGAAACCGATGCGAGAGCCAATCGATGAATTCATCCGGGCGCTCGGGATGGGCGCCCAGCAGCGACGCCTGCATGTTCAGGATGAAGCGCTCATCATTGAACGCGCGGCCGTAGGGCACGCCCGCCCCGAGCTCCTTCTGGTTCTCGAACATCAGGATCTCGACAGGGCTGCCTTCCGACAGGCGGTCGGCAATGGCGCGCAGCACCAGCGTTCCGCTGCTGCCCAATCCAACAATCGCGATACGCATGGGGCACCTCACGCGAAAGACAGGGAGTCGGCCGAACGGCCCGTTGCGGTTGCCGCCTCGCCGGCAGCGTCAGGCCCGCTGCGCAATTCGCGCAGCACCGAGGTCGCACCGGCCTCCGCCGGCGCATGGTAGACGACCGACAGCCAGTGCCTCAGCCAGCGCGGGGTTCCTTCCAGGTAGCGGCGAATCGAATGGCCGTCGTGCTGACGGGCAGCATCGTCCATCAGGAAGACGCCGGTCAGCCGGGCGACCGTCTTGCCGTGCACGCCGGTGTGCCAGACGATCCCCGCATGGTCGTAGCGGTAGCTGCCTTCCGGCACGAGCCCGCTGCGTGAGCGCTGCAGCGTGCGCCGCAGCGCGTCGAGCGGCTCGCCCGCCGCGAGCAGATAGTCGGCGGTAGTGGTGCCGGCAAGGCTGCGCACGTCGTTGAACGCCGTGACGTCGAGCACCGGCGTGCCAGGCCAGTCGAGGCGGACGTCGGAGGCCGAAGCGAAGGAAACGACGATGGCGCGGTCGAACACGGCCCGCAATTCGTCTTCGTCAAAACCGAGCCGCTGCGCGTCGAGGCGCGTCAGGACGTCGAGCTGCTGCGCCGTCGAAATGCCTGAGCTGTGCGCGAGCAGCTTCAGGAACGTGAGCCTGCCGATCGAGCTGTTGTCGATGCGGCGCGCGCGGCTGCCGTCGGTATAGAGCGGGAAGCCGTCGCCGTCGCGCGCGGCCAGTTGCGATTCGGTGTAGGCGAGCTCGCGCGGCCGGTCCACGAGCCGCGGCAGCAGAAGCCGTTCGTACACGACCCGGGCCGTATGGCCGTGGAACGTGCCGGTGGCGTCGGCATTCAGGGCGAAGCGGTTGTATAGCATGCTGGCCTCCACCACGGTTTCGCCGTCGAGCTGCCGTCCCGTGTGCGTGATGCCGACAAGACGCAGCGCGGCATGGCGGGTCGGACGATGGGAGCCGGGCAGCGAAGCGTCGCGAACGATCTGGTCCAGGAAGCCGTGGAAGGTATTGGCAAGCCCCTGCGACAGCTTCAGGCCCAGCGGATAGTGCGTCGTCGGCGTGCTCGGCAGCACGATCCATTCGATGCCGGCCGCCACGGCCGGCAGTTCGCGCGCGGCGACCACCTGGCGGATGGGGCGCTCCGGCTGCCCGTTGGGGTCCGCCGCGCTGATGATCGACCAGACCGGTCCCGGCGCCTTCTGATGCGCGTTCGAACGTGCGCGGAGCTCGAGCGTCAGTTCGCGGATCGCGTGAAACAGCAGCGCCATCGTCGCGCTGTAGTGCGGGTCGCCGCGCAACTGCCGGTTGAATACGTGGGTGCGGTCGCTGTTGTAGCGGCACGGGATCGACGCCAGGTATTCGAGGCCGCGCAGCGGCAGCGACTTGAACTGGTCAGCGCGGATGCGGTAGCTCGCGGTCTCGCGGCTGACCGTTTCCCCGGGGCGTGCGTAACAGGCGAGCGCGTCGTCGTAGCGTGCGGTGGAGTGGCCGCGTTGCGCGAGGATCTCGCGGGCGAAGTTCAGGGCCTGGGGCGCATAAATGTCGCTGAAGACGAGATGCTCGTGATCGCTATAGCGGTCCTGCTCTTCGATGAAGAAACGGATGTTGACCCCGAGTACGCGAGCGGTTTCGCGCACCGCCGCGGCGAGCGCCGCAGGGTCTGTCGGCAGGGACGCCGCGGCCGAGAGCAGTTCTGCTGCGAAACGGTCTTCCAACTGCCGGTAAGCGTCGAGAACGGACGATAGCGCGGCGACGAGCGGTGCCGCGCTCGGCAGGGCCTGCGCATTTGCGGCAAGCGGCACATAGGGCGACAACGCTTTGGTTGTCTTCCGGAACAGCGCGATTTCGGCTCGCGCCATGCCGAGCTCGTCGCGCAGCGCTTCCGGATCGAGAATTGCGATGCCTCGGCACTCCAGCTCGAGCCGCAGCGCCCGTACCTGATCGCCCGTGCCGCATGCCCGCCTGATCCCTCCTGGGACGCGCGGATCGAATACGTTGAGCGCATCTTCGAGGCCGACGCGAACACCGTCGAGATCGAGCGCCAAGGCGAGGCCGACCAGAATGGCGTGGAATGCGCCGGGCAGCAGGATCGAAATTCTCGACGACGGAAAATGCTCGCGCAGCTTCTCGACCGTGGGCCGCAGCGCATCGGCGGCGATCCGCACGGCGGCGGCCGCCGATTCGGCGTCGCCGCTTTGCAGCAGCGTGGCAATCTGCTTGCGCGACGCCACGTCGATGAGCGAATCGTCGTCGAGCTCGCCGCTGACAGCATCGCGCCGATGCTGGTCGACGGCGGCGACCAGCATGAACAGCACCGGCACGCCGCTTTTCTGCAGGGCGTCCCGATAGATGCTCGTCGCGTTCTCGACGATCGTGTGGTTGAACACTTCGATTTCCGGCCGGACGCCGATCTTCATGAAGTGTTCGAGCTGCTGGACGAGAAAGCCGTGCGGATTGTCATAGCCGCCGCCGCTCTGGAACACCACGGGACCGGGGCTGAACGAGGCGACGTCGGGGTGCGCGAGGGCGGGACCGTAGTGCTTCAGGTGGGCGCGGCGCAGCGGGCTCTCCGACGCGCTCTTGTTGCCGCGGGCGCTGGTCGACAGGTTGAGGATGGCGGCCGGCTCGAGGTCGCGCAGCGACGTGACGATGTGCTCGTAGTCGTCCAGGACGATCTGGTTGCGCTGCGCCCCGGTCGAGATGGGGGCGCCGAGACCAGGGATCTCGAGCTGCCCGCGGTCGTCGTTCGCGCGGGTGTGGAAATGAACCACTGCGGCGCCCTCGACGAGCGACCTGCGGGCATCGTCCACGATTTGTTCCGCCGTGATCGGCAGATAAGGCGAGCGCCCTTTGCCCGGCTGCCAGTAGCCCGCTCCCCGGTATGCCCAGCCCGCCGCAACGAGTGCGTCGAGAATCGTCGCATCCGCATTCCGGATCTGTTGCACGAGTTCCGGCGGCAGATAGCTGTTCACGCGCGCGTGCGGCCACGACAGGTTGCCGTTGTCATCGACGAGCCAGCCGAACGTCGTCAACTGGAGCACGACCTGCCGGGCCACGCCGACCGGTGCGATGCGCCAGAGCAGCTCGTGCGGGACGACGGGTGGTGCGCCGTGCGGCTCGATGGCGGCGACGTCGTCGGGCGTGGCGGCAAAGCCGCGCTGCAGGGCGATTCCGCCTTCATCGGCGGCTTCCCAGCCTTCCTCGCGCAGTGTCTTCAAGATCGCTGCGCGCAGATCCTCGTCCAAGCAATCGAGCAAGGAGGCCGGCACGAAGACGGGGGAGAGCGGGTCCAGAAACTTCGGCACCGCGCCCACGGGAGCTGCGGTGATGTAAAGCGCTTTGGTCATGGCATTCCTATTGTCTGGGCGAGACGGCGCCGCCGGACGGGCGAAGACCCGCCGGCACACTGGTGCCGTTCCTCTGATGATCGGAAGAAGACGCTTGGCTTAAGGCAACAACGGATTTATTCGGGCGCGGCGCCGCGGCGCCAGGTGCTCACGGCTTCGGCCAGCACGGCAGTCAACACGAGCGAGGCGCCCAAGAGAACATTGGCGGTCAGCGCTTCGTGCACCAGCCCCCACGCGAGCAGCAGGCCACCGACCACTTGCAGCGCGGCGAGGATATCGACGGTGGCCGTCGTCAGGTGACGCTTGACCAGAATCCGCAGCGTGTGCGGAATGGCAGTGAAGAAAATGCCCAGTGCCAGTACGCCGAGCCACACGGTAAGGGGGACCTCGGCCAGGTTCAGCCCCGCGCAACTGGGCGCGAACACGAGGGCGGCGATCGTGGTCTGCCACCCCATGATCGCGAGTCCGTCGCTTCTGGCGACGAGCTTGCGACTCAGGATGTTGCGCACGCTGAACAGCAAAGCGGATAGCAGGGCGAGACCGATCCCCGCGAGCATGTCCCCGCTACCGCCGGGGGCCGGCCGCAGGCACGCTACCCCGGCTGTCACGAGAATCGCTGAGACGACCTGCCGCCGCTGGGGGCGGCCGCCGAAGAATACGGGCTCCAGCAGACTCGTCATCATCGGATAGGTGAAAAGCGCGATCAGCACGAGGTTGACGTCGGTTTTCTTGTACGCCATGAACAGCGTGGCGAAATGCCCGGCCAGCAAAAGCCCGCAGATGACCGTGTTCAAGCGGTCTGCCTTGTCGAGGCGGCGCCTGGTCAGGAGGCAAATGAGGTGGAGGGCCAGCGCCGCTATTAGGCTGCGACCTACGACAAGCGGCAGCGGGGCGAAATTCACCAGCTTGACAATCGGCCCGATAAACCCCTGGGAGAGGCCGGCGAGGCTCATCAGTATCAGGCTGACCCGTCGTGCGTAATCCGATCCCGGTAGCGGATTCATCGTTCCTTGGTCGGCCATTGCGGCGTGCGAACCCGCTCCAAATGACACCTCTGGGTGTCGCCTCATAGGTTTATTCCTTTTGATTGAACTGAGTGTCGTAATGCTTGGTTTAAGGTGTTTGATTAAATGTCTTCTAATTCGAGGAGCGCTGATTCTAGGGCAATGCAATGCGAATGCAAAGCGATATATGAGAAATTGATATTCACGAGACTGAAGTTAGCTTTGAGCGGAAATGCACTATCGATGCGTGGAATGGAAAGAGCTCGGAGGTTGGCTGGGTGTGATTCTCGGCAAGGATTGCGGGGCGTGGCTTTCAAGGGGGTGTGGGTGAGTTCCGGGTGGCATGCTTATTCATTTTGATTGTTTCTGGTGAGTGCTTTTGGAAAGAATTCGTAATCTCGATGCCAGCCGGCTGGATTGAATTGCCTTGGGGTCGGAATTATCTGCCGAATTATCTGACCGGCATAATTCAGTGGAAATTAATTCCTTTTCGAGTTTCCATTTTTCGGCGCGGCTTGCCGCCTTTCAATGCCCATCGGGCTTCCCTGGGTAACGTGAGTTTTTCGAATGTTTCCCCGTCGAAATACTCGCTTGCTGCGCCTGCCCGCGCCGCCAAGAATTCCGCCATCTCCGCGTATGGGGCGTTTTGCTACGCGCATTAAGTTCTTGCACCGGCAGCGCCGCTTTCATAGCGCCGACTGATTACGTATTTGGCGCCGCTCGCGAGCGGCATCGCGTCCCTCCACTTTGGCAATGACTATGCGAGTCGATCGAAACTACATCAACGGTCAGTTCACCGAGCCCGCCAGCGCCGCGCGCATCGCGGTCTACAACCCGGCGACCGAAGCGCAGATCGCCGAGATCTCCGCAGCCACCCGGGCCGAAGCGATCGCCGCCGTGGAAGCGGCTGCCGCTGCCCAGAAGCGCTGGCGCAAGCTGCCGGCCGCCGAGCGCGCCGCCTGCATGCACAAGCTCGCCGACGCACTGACCGAGCTCGCGCCGGAAATCGGCCGCGCGCTCGCAGCCGAGTCGGGCAAGAGCGTCGCCGACGCCACCAACGAGTCGATCTACGCCGGCCAGATCACCCGCTATCACGCCGAATGGGCGCGCCGCATCGAAGGCGAGATCATCCCGAGCGATACGCCCGACGAGAACCTGTTCCTGCAGCGCGAGCCGATCGGCGTCGTTGCCTGCCTGATTCCGTTCAACTACCCCGTCTATACGCTGATGCGCAAGGTCGCGCCGGCGCTGATCGCGGGCAACACCGTGGTGGTGCGTCCGAGCAACAACACGCCGACCTCCGCGTTCGAGATCGCCAAGGCCGTGCACCGCGCCGGCTTCCCCGCGGGCGTCGTCAACATCGTGGCGATGGATCACGACACGGCCGAAGCCGTCTGCACGCATCCGGCGGTCGGCATGATCACGCTGACGGGCAGCGTCAACGCGGGCCGCAAGGTGCTCGACTACTGCAAGGCGAACATCGCGAAGCCGTCGCTGGAGCTGGGCGGCAAGACGCCGGCCATCATCGAGGCCGATGCCGATCTCGAGAAGGCCGCGCAGGCGCTGGTCGCCTCCAAGACCACGCATTGCGGCCAGCTGTGCACCGCGATCGAGCGCGTGTACGTGCAGGAGAGCGTCTATGAGCGCTTCGTCGCGCTGCTCAAGGCGAACATGAGCGCCGTGAAGTTCGGTGATCGCAGCGAGCATCCCGGGCGCATGGGGCCGCTCGTGAACGCCGCGTCGCGCGAGGGCGTTCATGCGATGGTCGAGCGCGCGGCGGCCGCGGGGGCGAAGGTCGAGACGGGCGGCGTGATGCCGGAAGGCAAGGGCTTCTTCTATCCGCCGACGCTGCTCACGAACGTGCGCCAGGACATGGAGATCGTCCAGGAAGAAACCTTCGGCCCGATCATGCCGGTGCTCAAGTACAGCACGATCGACGAGGCGATCGAGATGGCCAACGATCATCAGTTCGGCCTGTCGTCGGTGCTCTATACCGAGAACTACCGCACGGCGATGAAGGTCGCCAATGCGATCGAGGCGGGCGAGCTCTACGTGAACCGCACGCCGGCCGACCCGTATCAAGGCTTCCACGCGGGCTGGAAGCGCTCGGGCCTCGGCGGCGACGACGGCAAGCACGGCATGCTCGAATTCACGCAGACGCGTCTCGTCGTCATGAAGTATTGACCGGCGCCCAGGAGTGACTCGATGTCAGACAGTGACGTATCGCAAGCGATAGCCGTAGGCGGCGCGCAGAGCACGCGCGCTCAACGTTATGTGCAGCTGATGCTGCTGGTCGTCGCGGCGGGGGCGATCTATCCGATTCTGTATCTGCGTCAGGTGTACCAGACGACGATGCTGGAGGTGTTCGCGATCAACGATAGCCAGCTCGGCTATCTGTATTCGTCGCTGGGCACGCTGTTTCTCGTGAGCTACCTGCCGAGCGGCTGGCTCGCCGACCGCATCGCGCCGCGCTTCCTGATCTGCTTCTCGTTGATCGCGACAGGCGCGCTCGGCGTCTGGTATGCGACTGTGCCGTCGTATCCGATGCTGATGGTGATCTACTGCGGCTGGGGCATCACCACGGGGCTGACGTTCTGGGCCGCCGTCATCAAGCGCGTGAACATGATCGCTCACGACGAGCAGGGCCGCTTCTTCGGCTTCCTCGACGGCGGACGCGGCCTGATCGAAGCGCTCCTGGCGACGATCGCGATCAGCCTGTTCGCGTACGTGGCGAACACGCGCGGCGAAGGGGTGGCCACCGGCTTCAAGCTCGTCGTGCACATGTACGCGTTCATCTGCATCGGCTTGGGCGTGCTGCTCGCGCTCGTGAAGGACCCGGAGTCGCATGGCTCGGGCACGGCGAAGCGCAAGCGCGGCGGCAACGTGCTGACCGATCTCAAGCAGCTCGCGTCGATTCCCGAACTGTGGCTCGTCACCGCGATCGTGTTCTGCGGCTACCAGGTGTTCTGGGCGACCTACAGCTTCTCCGCGTATCTGCAGGAAGGCGGCTTCGGGCTCTCGGCGGTGGCGGCCGGCACGATCACGACGCTCAAGCTCTGGATGCGGCCGGTCGGCGGCATCGGCGGCGGCTTTCTCGGCGACCGCTTCTCGAAGGTCGACATCCTGGTTTTCGCGCTCGTGTTCGCGGCGCTTTCGCTCGTCACGCTGATCGTGTCGCCGGGCTTTCATAACAACGTGTCGCTGGTGTTCCTCGTGCTCTTCATCGGCGTGCTGACCTATGCGATCCGCGGACTCTACTGGGCGCTCCTCGACGATTGCAACGTGCCGCCGCATATCGCCGGTCTCGCGATCGGCCTGATCTCGGTGCTCGGCTATTCGCCCGACGCGTTCCTGCCGCTCTTGAACGGCTACCTCACGCAGAACTTCCCGGGCGCGCTCGGATATCAGATTTATTTCGGCTACGTGGCATGCATGGCGCTGCTCGGCGCAGTCGCCGCGCTCGTCTTGCGAAGCAGGCTCAACAACGGACAAGGTGTGAAGAAATGAAGGTCGTCTCGCTTGAAACGCATGTCGTCGCTGTTCCGCCGCCGCACGTGGGCGGCATGTACTGGATCTTCGTCAAGCTGAAGACCGATTGCGGCATCGAAGGCGTCGGCGAAATCTACTCGGCGACGTTCCATCCCAAGGCGATGGCGCCCGTCATCGAAGACGTGTTCCAGCGCTATCTGCTCGACCACGATCCGCACCGCGTCGAGCGGCTGTTTCGCGAGACCTATTCGAGCGGCTTCACGCAGCGCCCCGATCTCACGATGATGGGCGTGACGAGCGGCCTCGAGATGGCCTGCTGGGACATCATCGGCAAGGCGGCGGGCAAGCCTGTCTACGAGCTGCTGGGCGGCCTCGTGCATGAGAAGCTGCGTTCGTACACGTACCTGTATCCGAAGAATTCTAAAGGCGAATACGACTACGACGATCCGGATCTCGCCGCCGAATGCGCGGCGCAGAACGTGAAGAAAGGCTTCACCGCCGTCAAGTTCGACCCCGCCGGTCCCTACACGGCGTACTCGGGCCATCAGCTTTCGCTCGACGTGCTCGATCGTTGCGAAACGTTCTGCCGCAAGGTGCGCGAGGCCGTGGGCAGCAAGGCCGACATCCTGTTCGGCACGCACGGGCAGATGGTGCCGTCATCGGCGATCCGCCTCGCCAAGCGCCTCGAGAAATACGATCCGCTCTGGTTCGAAGAGCCGGTGCCGCCGGGGCAGCCCGGCGCGATGGCCGAAGTCGCGAAGCACACGAGCATTCCGATCTCGGCCGGCGAGCGCCTGACGACCAAGTACGAATTCCACAAGCTGCTCGAAGCGGGCGGCGCGTCGATCATCCAGCTGAACGTGGCGCGCGTGGGCGGCCTGCTCGAGGCGAAGAAGGTGGCGACGCTCGCGGAGGTCTACTACGCGCAGATCGCACCGCACCTCTACAACGGGCCGGTCGGCGCAGCAGCGAGCATCCAGCTTGCCGCCTGCACGCCGAACTTCCTGATTCAGGAAAGCATCATGACGTGGGGCGGTTTCCACGCTGAAGTCGTGAAGACGCCGATTCGCTGGGAACAGGGCTACATCATTCCGTCGAAGGAGCCGGGCCTCGGCATCGAGCTGAACATGGACGTGGTGAAGATGCACAGCCCGTACACGGGCGAGCGCCTGCACCTGCAAATGGCGTCGAAGCCGCAGGACGTCAAGGACTTTTCGCCGGCCAAGGGCTGAGCGCCGCGCATCGAGACTGACCTTCGAATAGGGCATGCTGAAATGAAATACGACTACATCATCGTCGGCGCGGGATCCGCGGGCTGCATCCTGGCCAATCGCCTGACCGAATCCGGCAAGTACACCGTGCTGCTCGTCGAAGCGGGCGGCGAGGACAGCTCGTTCTGGTTCAAGGTCCCGGTGGGCTTCACGAAGACCTACTACAACGAGACCTACAACTGGATGTACTACAGCGAGCCCGAGAAGGAGCTCGGCAACCGCTCGATCTATTGCCCGCGCGGCAAGGTGCAGGGCGGCTCGGGCTCGATCAACGCGATGGTGTACGTGCGCGGCCAGCGTCACGATTTCGACGACTGGGCCGCTGCCGCGGACGATGCCGCCTGGTCGTACGAAGGCGTGCTGCCTTACTTCAGGAAGCTCGAATCGCACCCGCTCGGCAACACGAAGTACCACGGCGCGAACGGGCCGATCGCGATCACGTCGATGAAGGAAGGCGCGCATCCGATCGTGCATACCTTCCTGAAAGGCTGCGAGCAGCTCGGCTATCGCCGCAACGAGGACTTCAACGGCGAGACGATCGAAGGCGCCGGCATCTACGACTTGAACACGAAGAATGGGCAGCGCGCGTCGAGCAGCTTCATGTATCTGCATCCGGCGCTGAGCCGGCCGAACCTCACGGTCGAGCGCGAGGCGCTCGTCACGCGCGTGCTGTTCGACGAGAGCAAGCGCGCGGTCGGCATCACGCTCACGCAATCGGGCAAGACGCGCGAGTTCAGCGCGAGCCGGGAAGTCATCATGGCTGCGGGCGCGGTCGATACGCCGAAGCTGCTGCAGCTGTCGGGCGTCGGCGGCAAGGCGCTGCTCGCGAAGTGCGATGTGCCGCTCGTGCATGAGTTGCCGGCTGTCGGCCGGAACCTCCAGGACCACTTCTGCGTGAGCTTCTATTTCCGCGCCAACTGCAAGACGCTGAACGACGAGATGCGCCCGCTCCTCGGCAAGCTGAAGATCGGCCTGCAATACCTGCTGACGCACAAAGGGCCGCTTTCGATGAGCGTGAACCAGGGCGGAGGCTTCTTCAAGGGCGATGAATCGCTCGATCATCCGAACATCCAGCTCTATTTCAATCCGCTCTCGTACCGGATTCCGCAGAGCAGCAAGGCGAGCCTCGAGCCGGAACCGTACTCGGGCTTCCTGATCGCGTTCAACCCGTGCCGGCCGACGAGCCGCGGCTCGATCGAGATCGGCTCGAATCGCGCGGAAGATGCCGCGAAGATCCGCCTCAACGCGCTGACCACGCAGAAGGACATCGACGAGGCGATCCAGGGCTGCATGCTGATCCGCAAGCTGATGACCGCACAGGCGTTGAAGGAGATCACGATCGAGGAGATCTCGCCCGGCCCGCAGTACAGGACCGATGCGGACATGCTCAAGTATTTCCGCGAGAACTCGGGCTCGATCTATCACCTGTGCGGCTCGTGCACGATGGGCGACGATGCAACGACGTCGGTCGTCGATGCGCGCCTGAAGGTGCATGGCATGCAGGGATTGCGGATCGTCGACGCGTCGGTGTTCCCGAACGTGACGTCGGGGAACATCAATGCGGCGACGATGATGGTTGCGGAGAAGGGTGCGGAGATGATTCTCGAAGATGCTCAGGCTGCGGGTGCGCGCGGCGGCGACGCTGCTCGCGCTGCGGAGGCGGTGCATTCGCATTGAGGCGGATGCAGCTGCTTTGGCGGCCCGCGCGAGCCCAGGCGGTTCGTGCGGGCCGTTTTTTCGTTTACGTCGCGGGATTACCGGGCGCCGCCATCGCTATCCGGAAACACGGCGCGCCCTTGCGTCAGATCGCGCAGCGCGTCGCGTGCAGCATCGATAAAAGTCGCGGGCATGCGGATCGCGAGGCGTACGTTCATCTCGTAGGCGCTATCGGTCAGCTCTGCGCCTTCCTGCTCGATCCAGCGCCGCACGCGCGCCTCGTCGGGGTAGCCGATCTCGACGGTAAGGCTTGCGAGCGCGATCCGCTCGACGCGCTGCGCGTTCAAGAGCGCGCTCGCGATCGCATCGGTATAGGCGCGCACGAGCCCCCCTGCGCCGAGCTTCACGCCGCCGTAGTAGCGCACGACGGCGGCGAGCACGCCGTCGAGGTCGTGATGGCGCAGCACTTCGAGTATCGGCCGCCCTGCTGTGCCCGACGGCTCGCCGTCGTCCGACATCCCCGATTGCCCGCCCGCGAGCAGCGCCCAGCAGACGTGCGTCGCGCTCGGATGGGCTTCGCGCAGACGGCGCAGCTCGTCCATCGCGGCATCGCGATCGGCGACAGGCAGCGCGTGCGCGATGAAGCGGCTTTTGCGGATTTCGAGTTCGCTGGATACGGCAGTTGCTAGAGTGTGACTCACGTTGATCGAGCTGTGTAAATCAATAAAATCAGTGGCTTAATTGCCGCTTTCCCATCGTCTTTGTATTGTTCCCGATGGATTGAATATGACATCGCGTGCCTGCGCCGCGCGGTGTCTTCGTTGCGACCGCCGCCTGATAGTCAGGCCTCTAATATTGTTTTCAAGGCGATTTCGCTGCTGGCGGAGCCGCATCATGCGTGATGTTGGGAGCGACAATGCCACCTAAAGGCACGCGGTTCGCTATGGGGGGAGCGGGGGCGCCCGCCAGGGGAGGGGCGAGTGGAGTTTCGCTTGCGTGACTAATGTGAGCGCAGTAAGGGGATACGTTCGGATTTTTTTTGCATTGATCGAAAAGACTGTCCTCAGCGTGAGAGATGCTGACGGAAAGGCCACATAAGCAGGATAGTGCCGCTAACGAAATCAGGATCTTCGGCTTCATTCTGGTCTCCGGAGTAAAAGTCAATTTTTGATCGACGGCAAAGTGATGGCTCGATATCCGATCACGACGGGCCGCTCGAATGTTTGTACCAAGGAAACGCCCGCTTCGCTTACTGCGCCAACACTGAAGGTGCCGCCCGGCGCCGTATGTCCGGCGGCAAGATGGCCAAGGGATTTCAATTGCGCATCCAATGAGGCATGTAGTGCCGCAAGATGATTGGCTGCAGTTTTTGCGTCATTGGGAGCGCTGCCCGGGTTCGGAGCCTCTGCAGACGATGACGGTGAAACAGGCCCCGCTTTGGATGTCTCGGGCGTTACATTGGAATTTTCCTGGATTCGATTTTCAAGGGATGCAATGGCTTTCGCCTGCGCTCCGATCGCCGACGATGTATCGAACGTGTATTCGATTGATCTTGTCAGGTAGAGTCGATAAACGATGGAGACCGCTGTTTTTGTCGGTGGCTTGTTGCGAAGCGATCCCAGGATTGCCGAAATGGTGCTTTGCCAGCAATCGATGGAACTGAATTTCTGAGGCGAGCAGAAGCTGTTTAGCTCGCCGAGCGCCACGCCTGCCGGCACGCCATAGGTTTCGGCCGCGCGGATGGTAATGGATTCAACCTGGTTCGAAGCGGTCGTTTCACCGAAAACCACGCTCATAAGTCGAGCAGGCAGGGACACGGCCGCGCTCTCGTCGAAGCTTCGGCTGACCGAAAAATTGGGCAGCGCGACAAGCGGAAGACGAACGAGGGTTCCGGCTTCCGAAAAGATATTGGGAGTCTTGCTGTTATTCGATTTGCAACCCGTACCGTCGCATTCCGTCCCGGCAGGCAACTGTTCCCAAACGCCATTTGGACTTGAAGGCGCAGGTCCAGTTTCAGGGAATACGGCTACTTTCGCATAGTAATTCATGAGTTCGCTCGTCATGGGAACGTATGCGATTTTCGCCGAGGCAAACAAACCGCCCTCGGGTAGCTCTCCGCTTTTCGGATCCAGATCTTCCGCGATGCCGAATATGTCTCCGACGTGAACGTCCTCGGTTGGCGGGTATACGGGATCGATATTGTAGGCATGCATGATCTCGGACCATTGCTTGACGATCCAATCCGCTCGTTGTTCCCGGTGGGTCCATCGTCCCCCTGCGAATCCCATCAACCCAACTACGGCAACGAGCACTAACCCGGCGCAAATTTTAATTGCGTAGCGAATGGAAGCGGACATATGGCGGCGTTCCCGATTTGGCTTCTAGTTATTATGCAACTCGTTTTTAATGCAGCTGGCGGGCCAGCATAGCATTGTTTATTGACTCGCCAAAGGGGCGGAAAGCCGACATGGCACCTGTGCGAATTCTTGATATCGATGCGGGGCCGATAGTCTAGGGCATACCCTAAAACTCCACATCCAGCTCATCGATCTCCTCCGTCTCCGCCTGCGCGGCTTCAATCCACGCCTTCATCTCCGGAAGCTCGACGATGCGCGCGCAGAATTGCGCGATCTCGCCGGAAAGCGGCACGTCGTAGGTGATGAAGCGCGTGACCACGGGCGCATACATCGCGTCCGCCTCGCACGCGTGCTCGCCGAACAAAAAGGGACCGCCGTAACGCGCGAGACAATCGCGCCAGATTTCCATCACGCGCTCGATATCCCCCTGCGCCCGCGACCACACCTTGAAGCCCGGAAAATGCGCCTTCAGGTTCATCGGCAGCGCGCCGCGCAACGCGCTGAAGCCGGAGTGCATCTCGCCGCAGATCGCGCGGCAATGGGCGCGCGCCGCGCGGTCCTCGGGCAGGAGGCCCGCTTGCGGGCAGACTTCGTTCAGGTACTCGGCGATCGCGAGCGTGTCCCAGACCTTGATGCCGTCGTGCTGCAGGCACGGCACCAGGATCGACGGCGAGAGCAGCAGGATCTCGGCGCGCACGCCGGGGGCGTCGATCGGTATGACGATTTCGTCGAACGGCAGGCCGCTGAATTTCGTCAGAAGCCATCCCCGCAGCGACCATGAAGAGTAGTTGCGGCTGCTGATGGTCAGAGTTGCTTTCGACATGTCGATGTCCCCTAATCCGGCGCGGCGAGCGAAAGGGCATGCACCGCGTTGAGGCGCCGATGCACCAATTCGTCGCTGTCGCGGGCGATTGGATCGATGCCTTGCGGTATGGCGCCGCCGTCGATCGCAAGAGATTCGCAATCGTCGCGAGGCAACGCTGCCTGCGCCATGCGCCTCACGCGAGGCGGCGCGCAATAGCCATGCCAGCAACGCATTTCCCGCGCACCGCGCGAAGCGGCCTGCGCGCCATCGCGCGATACTGTCCAGGCGCGGACGATGACGCGTGACGCGGTGCACAGTGGCATACGTATTGCGTCGTTTCGGCCTGCTTCTTTCCGGCTTCCGGCGGCGCGATCATGAATTGGCTAGCGTATCCGACCTACCAGGCAGTGTCCGACTTGACGCGTCCCGTCTCAGGCCTCGCCCGCATGACGGGCTCGCTCATCGACATCTGGCCGTCAGGCCTCGCTGCGCTCGACAGCGTGCGCTACTACAGCGCCGCTTGCGACGTGCTGACGCTCGCGACGCTCACGCACCGGCGTCCGCCGTTCGGTATCGCGAGCGTCGAAGTCGACGGACGCGATACCGCGGTGATCGAGGAGGTTGTCGCCGGCACGCCGTTCTGCTCGCTGCTGCGCTTCAAAAAGGATACGCCAGCGGTGCAGCCCCGGGTGCTGATGATTGCGCCGATGTCGGGCCACTTCGCGACGCTCCTGCGCGGTACGGTGCGCACGATGCTGCCGGAACACGACGTCTACATCACCGATTGGCACAACCCGCGCGACGTCTCGCTTACGCACGGGCGCTTCGGCTTCGCGGAGTTTGTGCGGCACATCATCGATTTTCTGGCGCACCTGGGCGAGGGCGCGCATGTGATGGCGATCTGTCAGCCGACGGTCGCCGCGCTCGCGGCCGTGTCGCTGATGGCCGAGGATCGCCATCCGGCGCAGCCTGCCAGCATGACGCTGATGGCCGGGCCGATCGATACGCGGATCAATCCGACGCGCGTCAACGAATTGGCGAAGAGCAAGCCGATCGAGTGGTTCGTCAAGAACCTGATCAGCGCGGTGCCGCCGGGCTTTGCGGGTGCTCATCGGCGCGTCTATCCAGGCTTCGTGCAATTGAGCGCGTTCATTTCGATGAACGCCGAGCGCCACGCGAATTCGATCGCCGACATGTTCCGCGAACGCGCGAAAGGCGACCCGCAAAAGGCCGAGGCGATCCGCGACTTCTACGAGGAATACTTCGCGACGATGGACCTCGCCGAGGAGTTCTATATCGAGACGGTCGCCACCGTGTTCCAGCAGCATGCGCTGCCGCTCGGCGAGCTGGAGGTGGACGGGCGGCTCGTCGATCCGTCGGTGATCCGGCGCACCGCGCTCCTGACGGTCGAAGGCGAAAAGGACGACATCTGCGCGATCGGCCAGACGCTCGCCGCGCAGGACCTGTGCTCGCGCCTGCGGCCGTATCTGAAGACGCACCACGTGCAGACCGGCGTCGGACACTACGGCGTCTTCAACGGCAAGCGCTGGGAGCGGCAGATCTATCCGCTCGTGCGCGCCGTGATTCACGACAACGAGGCGGCGCCGACGCTCTCCGCGCGTGCGCAGCCCGCGCCGCCGGCGAGCGACGACGGCTCGCACGCCTCGGCAGCCGCGTCGTTGCCGAACTAGCGCCGGCCGGCGCGCGCCGAATCCTTACCAAATTCCAGAGGTCATCCTCTATTGGCGAGCCGCCGAATCGAACGGTCGTGCACATAGAATCGCCTTCACGCAGTCAACTACATGGAGGAGATATGAAGCACAACCGAGCGATCGGCATGGCGGTCGCATTGCTGGCGAGCACGGCGGCGCACGCGCAAAGCGCGGGCGAATTCGTCACCAACGTAGGCTGGTTCCACTTGTCGCCGCAGGTGTCGAGCCAGCCGTTCACCATCAACGCACTCGGTGCGAGCACGACGTCGGCGGGCTCGGGAGCGAGCGTCGACAGCGCGGACACGATCGGCTTTACCGCGGCCTACTTCATTACCGATCACATCGCGGCCGAAGCGGTGTTCGGCGTCCCGCCCAAGTACACGCTGTCAGGCGCCGGAACGCTCGCCGCGCTCGGCACCATGGGCTCGGCCTACGAGTGGAGCCCGACCCTGCTCGCGAAGTACTACTTCAACGATGCGCAAAGCCACTTCCGGCCGTTCGTCGGCGCGGGCGCCGCTTATGTCTGGTACAGCGGGGTCAAGCTCAGCTCGGCCGTGTCGAGCGGCGCGTTTCTGTATTCGTCGACCTACGGCACGGCGCTCGAGGGGACCACCACCGCGAAGCTGAGCAGTTCGTTCGCGCCGGTCGCCAATGCGGGCTTCGTCTATAACTTCGACAAGCACTGGTCGGCGGGGCTGTCGGTCTCCTACATGTGGCTGTCGACGCGCGCAACGCTCACGACTCAGTCGAGCGTCGGAACGGTGACGAGCACCTCGAAGATCAAGCTCAATCCGATCGTGACGTATGCATCCATCGGGTACCGGTTCTAAGACCGGCCGCGTTTCCTGTTTCGCGGTTCGCGGCGGCGCGCAGGCCGGTTCTTGCGCCGCCGCGTCCGGCCGCGAACGCCATCGCGTGGACGCGCGAACGGGCCTTCAGGACAGCCTGCAGAAGACGCCCGTGCTCACGTCCACCCACAACATTTGCCCATCCGTCTTGTGGCTGTACACGAGCGCGCGCGCCTCGCCGCGATGGCAGCCGAGAAAGCCCAGTACCGCCTGCATGGTGTGCTTGCCCCGGTAGCGCAAGGATCGCGTCGTGTCGCCGCTGCCGCTGACGATCACGATCGGGTTGATGCGCACCATGCGAGCAATCTGCTCTTGCGTTGCCATTGGCATCGGGTCCTCCGCGAGTTGTGGTTACGTGCGGAATAACGTCGCCGGCATCTTTTGACTTGAGCGTTGGAAAGGGGCGGTAAGCGGGCCGGTCAGATTGGGTAGGAAACGGGCGCTGTTGCGGCGCCGTTCGCTTCGTACAATGGCCCGAGCACATTGTTTGCAAGGTGGTCTGGTGAATGGGAAGCCGGCGCACGTGGCGCGTTTTCTGACATTTCTGCGATTTCTTGCCGTCTTCTGCGCGGCCTGTTTCAACGGTGCGGCGCCGGCCCATGCGGACTGCCTTTCGAGCAGCGGGTCGGTGCTGGCGCTTTCGTTGCCGCCGGCGCGCATCGCGGTGCCGCTCAACGCGCCGGTGGGGGCGACGCTGGGGACGCTCCATGTCGCCGCCGTGAGCGACATTCCGCTCAAATGCAGCGGTGAATCGAACGCGCGCGAAGTGCGGCTGACGCGGGACCCGGTGCCCGTGCCGGATTTCAAGGACGTCTATCGCACCAATGTCGCCGGCATCGGCATGCGGGTGAGCGCGAGCGGCGGAAGCTTCGCGGGCATCGACGATGGCGCGCGCCCGGCTCCGTACAAAGTTGCGCTGCCGCCGAAGGCGGAGCGGCTGACGGGTTTCGGAGCCGAGATCGTTTTCATCAAGATCGGCGCGACGCACGACGGCGTGCTCGCCGAGGGCCGGCTGCTGACCGTGCTGGCAGGCGGTGCGGACCTCGTCGACGTCGACGTGCCGGCGAACGCTGTCGTCTTTGCCTCGTCGCAGTGCGAGGCTGTGCGCGCGAACGGCATGGTCGCGGCAGGCGTGGGCACGGGAGGGGCGTTTACGCAGGAGAGCGTGCTCGTGAGCGCGGGCTGCAATCCGGAGCTCAGCGTCATGGTGCAGGTGACCCAGCCTTACGTGTATCGGGGAGAGTCGCTCGTGCTTGCGCCGGGGCCTGACGCGAGCCGCACCGCGGGCGTCGCGCGCACACGCGCGGCACGCGCCGCGGGAAGTCTCGCGGACGGCGTGTCGGCGGGCCTGACGGGCGGCGCCGCCCTATCCGGTGCGGGAGGACCGGGCACAGCCGGCCGTGCCGGCGATTTTCGCCGTTGACGGAAGGCCGCGGTTTACGTCGCGGCGGGCCACGGCGTGACAGCGGGCACTTCGCAGACCGGTTCGGCGTCGATCGTCTTGAAGCCGGCGGGCGCGACGATTTCCAGATACTCCATATCCGGCGAATAGTCGAACAGGTAATGCACGATGCCGGGCGCCTGATGTACGCAGTCTCCCGCCGCCACGAGCGTTTCCTGGCCGCCGTACATGAAGCGGGCCCAGCCCTTCAGCATGATGACGATGTGGAACTCGGCCTCGTGCCGGTGCCAGCCGGTGCCATGCGCGGGCGGGATGTTCGCTTTCACGAGCTGCGCGAGCACCTTGCCGCCCGTCGCCTCGGCGATCCCGAGATCGCGGTAGAGAAAGAAGTCTCGCAGACCGTTGTCGACGTACGGCGTGTCTTGCGGACGGACATGCGAGAACCGGGTTGCGAGTGAGGCAGTCATGTCGATGCTCCTCGGCCGGAGGGCCCGCTTAAAGCCTAGCATCTGGCGTTCCATGTTGCCTGGCGCCGTGCGGCGGCGGTTGCCGTGCTTGGACACGGCGCTGCGGGGCCGGGAAACGGTGCATCGACGCGCCCGGTTGTGGCGCGCGCACCGCATTGGAATGTGCTGCTTCCTTCGTCGTTGTGGCCGTAAGCGGCATGTAAGCGCCGGCGCTCTCCCTCAAGACTTCCCCGCACCAGCCGTTATCAAGAGCGTTGAGGCTCATCTGCCTCGTAACGGTTCGAGGCCGTCCCCCGCACAACGTGACCGACGACTCTCAGAAGCGCCTATCGGAGCAGCTTCGCGTGCTCGTTCAGACCGTCCAGCAAAACGAGCGGACGCTGCGCCGCTTTCAGGACGTCGAACTGGCGCTGATCGGCGCGCAGGATTTCGCTTCGTTCCTCGACATTCTCTTCGTCCGCCTGCCGCAGGAGTTCCGGCTGCATTCGGTGCGCCTGTGGGCGGACCAGACGTGCGCGCTGCTCGGCGATCTGCTCACGTCCGATGCCGAGCCGGGCTCGCCGCGTACCGGACTCCTCGTCGACGAGGCGGCCCGCGACGCGGGCGCGCAGCTCTGCGCGGACGGCGCGCCGTGGCTCGGCCGTACGGACGACAGCGCGGAGCGCCGGCTCGCGGCATTCTTCGGCGACGCGCCGCCCAAGAGCGCGATCGTGCTGCCGCTCATGTTGCCGCTCACGCAGCACGGCGCGACGCTCGGTTACCTGTGCCTGGCCAGCAGCGATCCGGCCCGCTTCGCGCCGGGCATGGCGACCGACATTCTCGAGCGCTTCGCGAGCATCGTGACGGCGAGCCTCGACAACGTCGCGCACCGCGAGCGCCTGAAGCGCCTCGGCATGACGGATGCGCTGACGGGTCTGGCGAACCGGCGTCACTTCGACGAACGGCTGCGCGAGGAGGTGATGCGCGCGGCGCGCCACGGCATGCCGGTCGCGTGCCTGTTCGCCGACATCGATCATTTCAAGCGCATCAACGATACGCACGGCCACGCGGCCGGCGACCGCGCGCTGATCGCGGCGGGTGGTTGCGTGCGCAACCAGTTGCGCGGGACCGACATCCTCGCGCGTTACGGCGGCGAGGAGTTCGCGGCGCTGCTCGTGCAGACGGATTTGGCCGGAGCGCGGATCGTCGCGGAGCGGATCCGGGACGCGGTGGCCGGGCTCGAAGTGCTCGACGAGCGCGGCGAGCGCATCGCGTTGACGCTGTCGCTCGGCATCGCCGTGAGGACGATCGACGCCGGCCGCGACGCCGCCGAGGCGGCGCATGAGCTGATCGAAGACGCCGATCAGGCGATGTATCGCGCGAAACGCAACGGGCGCGATCGGGTGGAAGAGGCGGGTTAGGGCCTGTTCACGCCGGCTCGTCGATCAAGCATCGGGCGGCACGCCGAACAGCTGCAGCGTCCCGCCCGTCACGGCGGAAAACACCGGTCCGGCCACGGTCCCGCCGTAGAAGCCGCGTCCCGAAGGTTCGTCGATCATCACCGCGACGATGATGCGCGGATCGCTCATCGGCGCCATGCCTACGAAGAGCGACCGGTACTTGTGCTTCGCGTACGACGCGCCGGCCTGCTTGCGCGCCGTCCCCGTCTTGCCGCCGACGCGGTAGCCCGCGACCTGCGCGGCGCGCCCCGTGCCGCCCGTGCCGACCGCCATCTCCAGCATCGCGCGGATCTGAGCGGCAGTGGCGGGCTTCGTCACGCGGGTGCCCGGGCGCGACGGGCTGCCGTTGCCCGCTTGTGCGCCGGAGCCTGCATCGAGGCCGGCGGCCGCATCGCTATCGACGAGCAGCGTCGCCGGGTGCAACGTGCCGTCGCCCGCATACGCGGTGTAGATCTGCGCGATCTGCAGGAGCGAGGTCGAGAGGCCATAGCCGTACGCCATCGTCGCCTGCTCGATCGGCCGCCAGCGCTTGTAGGGCCGCAGCCGGCCCGAGGCGACGCCGGGGAACGTCAGGTCCGGCGCGCGCCCGAGCCCATACTCCTGGTACTTGGTCCAGATCGTCTCGGGCGGCAGCGAGAGCGCGAGCTTCGCGAGCGCGATGTTGCTCGACTTCTGGATCGCCTCGGCGACCGTGATCGTGCCGTGATTCGAGGTGTCGTGGATCACGCTCGGGCCGATCTTGTAGCTGCCGGGCCCGGTGTTGATCAGCGTCTGCGGCCCCACCTTGCCTTCGTCCATCGATAGCGCGACGACGAGCGGCTTGATCGTCGAGCCGGGCTCGAAGGTGTCGGTCAGCGCGCGGTTGCGCAGCTGCGTGCCCGTCAGGCGCGTGCGATCGTTCGGATCGAAGGTCGGGTAGTTCGCGAGCGCGAGAATATCGCCGTTTTTCGCATCGAGCACGACGACGCTGCCCGCCTCCGCGTGATTCAGCGAGACCGCCGCCTTCAGTTGTGCGAACGCGAGCTGTTGCACGCGGCGGTCGATCGTGAGCCGCACCGTCGCGCCGTTCTGCGGCGGCACGAGCGGGCGCGTATCGGAGACGATGCGGCCGAGCCGGTCGCGGATCACTTCGCGCTGCCCGGGTGCGCCGACGAGGCGCGCGTCGGCCGCGAGCTCGACGCCTTCCTGACCTTTGTCCTCGATGTCGGTGAAGCCGACCACGTGCGCGGCCGATTCCCCCTCCGGGTAGAAGCGCTTCGAATCGGCAAGCTGGGTGATACCCGCGAGATCGAGCGCGGCGATCTTGTTCGCGGTGTCGGCATCGATCTGACGCTTGAGCAGCACGAACGAGCGGCTCGGGTCCAGGCGCCGTTCCAGTTCCGCGACCGGCACATCGAGCAGCTTCGCGAGCGCCGGGTAGCAGCCTTTGTCGACGAGCTTGGGCGTCGCCCATATCTCGTACGTGGCGAGGCTGACGGCAAGCAGCGCGCCGTGCCTGTCGACGATGCGCCCGCGCATCGCATCGAGCTCGATCGTGCGCTGATAGCGTTTCTGTCCTTGATTGGCGTAGAAGTCCTGATTGGCGATCTGGATCCAGAACGCGCGCGCGGCCAGTGCGGAAAAGCCGATGAACACGAGCACGACGATGAAGGTCGAGCGCCAGGCCGGCAAGCGCGGCGCGAGCACTGCGTTCTTCGCCACCGGCGCGTAGAGGTCCTGCGACTGCGTTTTCTTCTTGAAGATCATGGTCCGAGTACGGGGTGCAAACGCGTGAGGCTGAGTGAAGCCAGTGATTGTAATGAAAACGTAATATGAATGCGAAACGCGGAACAGGGGTTTCCGACGCGACATCCAATGCCATGAAACCGGCCGCAACGTCGAAAAATACGGCGCCGCGGGCGCGGAGCCGGACGCGCGGCCGACAGGAGACCTCTCATGAAGCTGATCAGCATTGCCTGGCTCGGGACCTTGGCCTTTTTCGCCGGCGCGGCGCAGGCGCAAAGCGCCGGCCCCACCGATCCGCAGATCGCGGCCATCGTGGTGACCGCCAACCAGGTCGACATCGACGCGGGCAAGCTCGCGGAATCGAAAACCCAGTCGAAGGACGTCAAGGCCTTCGCGCAACGCATGATCACGGACCACACGGGCGTCAACCAGGCGGCCGTCGACCTCGTGCACAAGCTCGGCGTGACGCCGGAAGACAACGCGACGGCGCAGAGCCTCAAGACTGGCGGCGACGCGAACCTCGCCAACCTGAAGACCCTGAGCGGCTTGCAATTCGATCGCGCCTACATCGATCACGAAGTCGCCTATCACGAGAGCGTGATCGACGCGCTCGACAAGACGTTGATACCGAGCGCCAAGAACGCAGAGCTGAAGGCGCTGCTCGTGAAAGTGCGGCCGGCGTTCATCGCGCATCTCGACCACGCCAAGCATCTGCAGCAAGCGCTGGGGAAGAGCGGTGCGTGAGCGCCGGGGCGCTTCGGGCGCGAGAGCGCGGGTCGGGCTGGCCGTTGCGATTGCCGTTTTGCTCGCAACGGCGGCGCCTCTTCATGCCGATGCCGCACCCGCGACGTTCGTCGTCACGATCGAGCAGATGCGCTTCGATCCGCCCGTGCTGACGGTGCGGCGCGGCGATCGCGTGGTGTGGGTCAACAAGGACCTGTTTCCGCACACGGCGAGCGCGGCCTCGAAAGCGTTCGACTCACGCAGCATCGCGCCGAATGCGACCTGGAGCTACGTCGCTCGCATGCCCGGGAGCTTTCCCTATGGGTGCGACTTCCACCCGACGATGCGTGGCACACTGATCGTCAGGTGACGCAAAGAGACGAGGACCTCATGGACCGTGCTCGCACTGCCTTGCAGTCCGCCGCCGACGACGACCTGTCGATCGCGCGCCGCATCGCCGCCGGCGACCGCGCCGCGTTCGAGCTGATGATGCGCCGCCACAACCGGCGCTTGTACCGTCTGGCGCGCGCCGCTTTGCGCAACGACGCCGAGGCGGAGGACGCGCTGCAGGACGCCTACGTATCGGCCTACCGCTCGATCGGCCGGTTTCGCGGCGACGCCGCGCTCTTCACCTGGCTTGCGCGGCTCGTGCTCAACGAATGCTTTGGCCGTCTGCGCCGTGAGAACCGCCGCCAGAACGTCTTTCCGATCGTGGAGCTGCCTTCGTCCGCGGATATCGAAGCCATGAGCGCGAATGAATCCGATTCTCCAGACAACGCCGCCGCGCGCGCCGAAGTGCGAGCGCTCGTCGAGCGCAAGCTCGACGCGCTGCCCGAGGCGTTTCGCGTGGTCTTCATGCTGCGTTCGGTCGAGGAAATGAGCGTCGAGGAGACTGCGCAGTGTCTCGCGATTCCCGAGGCGACCGTGCGCAGCCGGCACTTTCGCGCGAAGAGCATGCTGCGCGAATCGCTCGCGCGCGAGATCGACCTGGCCGAGCGCGATCTGTTCGAGTTTGGCGGCAGGCAGTGCGACGGGGTGGTCGCGAAAGTCTTGCATCGGCTCGGCGCAGCGGAAGGGGAGTGGACGCGATGAGCGCGAATTCGCTTCGTGTGTACGGCAACGCCGTTTTCAGGGTTGGCGTGCTGTGCAGCGCGTTCGTAATGTTGGGCGCGGACGTCTTCGTGAGCGCATGGGGTGCCGAGGCGCGTGAAATCCGAATCGTGTCGGGCACTTATGGCGGAAATTGCGGCGCGCCGCAAAGCAATGCGACGCGCGATCTCGCGCGTCGATGCGATGGGCGGATGACGTGCCGCTATGTCGTCGACCAGCCGCCTGCCGTTCCGCTGCAGGCTGCATGCAAGGCCGATTTTCAGGCGGCGTGGAAGTGTAATCACACCGAACGCCATGTCGCGGCGCTGAGCCCCGAAGCCACGCCGGGCAGCACGCTCGTGTTGAGTTGCGTGAGGCCGACGGGCGCGGGCAAATAGCGAGGGCGCGGCAATCTGGCCTAGATCATCGCCGCGCAACCTTGCTCATCAACGGGTTCAGACTTCCTCCTCCTGAGGCCTTGGCAAAAATTAAGCGAATCCTTACCGAAGAATCAGTGCGGCCCGACTCTGCCTTATTGGGGCAGTACCGATATAAAGACTTTCGCCTAGCCTTCTGATCCTGACCGTTCAGACAGCTTCCGATGTAAGCGCTTTCACCCGCGGACTTCGATTTCGCGGCCTGGGGTCGAACCGGCACCCAGGCTCGCACGGCAACCAGCGGCACCCGCATACGGACGGGCCCACCCACTTCGAAGAATCCAGGACGGACATGAACCAGACACGGCAGTTGCCGAACGGTTTGCATCAGACGCCGGCATCGGCCCAACACGCCGCGAGGGAATACCTCGCGTTCGTGCTCGGCGCGGAGCACTACGCCATCGACATTCTTTGCGTGCAGGAAATTCGCGGCTACAGCCACGTGACGCATATCGCCAACGCGCCGGCGCACATCAAAGGCATCCTCAACCTGCGCGGCGTGATCGTGCCGATCCTCGACCTGCGCATCCGCTTCGGCAACGCCAGCCCGACCTACAACGACCAGACCATCGTCATCGTGCTGAACGTGCTGAACCGCGTCGTCGGCGTGGTCGTCGATGCGGTCTCCGACGTGGTGAAGATCGCCGCGCAAGACATCATGCCGCCACCGCAGCTGGGCACAGCAGCGTTGACGGCGCACATCGTCGGCGTCGCCTCGCGCGACGAACGCATGCTGATCGTGCTGGACATCCAGGGCGTGCTTGCGGACGACGATTCCCATCGGCTCGATCTCGCAGCGATGGTGCGCGAGAGCTGAGCCGAACCGAACCGGGACGCTCGACCCAGGAAGCTTCCCAAGACGACAACACACCCTACGACCCATGGAGTTCAATCAGTGCAACTGACTGTTCGCAACAAACTTTTGGCCGTCATCGTGATGGCCGTGCTCGGCATGATAGGCCTGAGCCTTTTCCTCCTCGTCCAGCTCGACCAGTCCAACGACCGTTCGGCCGCGCTGTTTCAGCAGGACTTTCATAACGGGGCGACCATCGGCGAGATCGACGGTCTGCTGACCCGCTCGGACATCAACATCCTGCGCATGATCGCCATCGGCGATCCGGCGTCGATCGCCAACTGGAAGCGCGAGAACGAAGAACGCTTTGCCGCCGTGGACAAGGACCTGAACGCGCTCGCGGCGAGCAGCGACAGCGCGCAGGCGGCCACCGTCGCGAACCTGCAGAGTGCCTACCACCGCATGCAGGCCGGCATGAAGCATCAGGTCGAAAAGATCGAGGCCGGCGACATCAAGGGCGGGGCCGAAGTCAACCGGCTCGAAGTGAAGGACAACGCCAACCAGGTCTTCGGCATCCTGTCGGACATGAAGCGCAACGTGCAGGCCACGGCCCAGACGCGAGTGAACGCCAACGACGACGCCGCAGTCCGCACGCGCTATCTGTCGATCGCGGCCCTCGCCGTCGTGGCCCTCGGCGCGCTCGCGCTCGGGCTGTACGTGGTGCGCGCGGTCACGGCCGCGCTGCACGACGCGCTGCGCGTCGCGAATCACATCGCGGACGGCAAGCTCGGCAACGACGTTGCGAGCTCCGTGCGCGACGAAACCGGGCTGCTGCTCGACGCGCTCCGCAAAATGGACCGCCAGCTCTGCGACACCGTCGGCGCGATCAAGGCAACCACCGAATCGGTGACGGTCGCGTCGCAGGAAATCTCGAGCGGCAACACCGATCTGTCCGCGCGCACTGAGCAGCAGGCAAGCTCGCTCGAAGAGACGGCGGCCAGCATGACGCAGTTGACCGAGACCGTGAAGCAGAACGCCGACAACGCGCGGCAGGCCAATGCGCTGGCCACGCGCGCGACCGATCTGGCCGACACGGGCAACGACGCCGTGCAGGGCATGGTCGGCACGATCGAGAAGATCAGCGGCAGTTCGAGCAAGATTTCGGAAATCACGGGCGTGATCGAGGGCATCGCGTTCCAGACCAACATTCTGGCGCTCAACGCGGCGGTGGAAGCCGCGCGCGCCGGCGAGCAGGGACGCGGCTTCGCCGTCGTCGCGAGCGAGGTGCGCAGCCTGGCGCAGCGCAGCGCCGCCGCGGCGAAGGAGATCAAGGAGCTGATCGGCTCGTCGGTCGCGATGATCGAGGACGGTGCGAAGCAGGCCGGCGACGTCGGCACGACGATGGGGCAGGTCAAGCAGGCGATCAAGCAGGTCTCGGACATCGTCGGCGAAATCGCCGCGGCCTCCGAAGAGCAGAGCCGCGGCATCGAGCAGGTCAACCAGGCTGTCACGCAGATGGATGAAGTCACGCAGCAGAATGCGGCGCTCGTCGAAGAGGCCGCCGCGGCCGCGCAGTCGCTCGAAGAGCAGGCGGGCAGCCTGAAGGATGCCGTGTCGGTGTTCAAGCTCGCCGGCGCCGTGGCCGCCACGCCGCTTGCCGTGTCGCGAGCGGTGGTGCCGCAGAGCCGGCCGCGCATCGTCGCGCGCACGGCACCGCAGCCTCGCAAGCAGACAAAGGCGAGCGCGCTGCCGTCCGGCGTCGCGGCAGGCGCGGTTGTCGCTGCGCCCGCGGACAGCGCAGAAGAAGTGTGGGAGACATTCTGACGGCAGCGAGGGCGATCGGGGACGAGGCCCGTACGGACGCGCCCGATCGCCGCCGCAGAACCATGGAGGAGGCGCCGTGACCGGCGCAGCGAAGCGGGGCCGGCCGCGGCGTAGGATGATCGATGTGAGCGTGAGTGAAGAACGATGATGGATGAGAAACGGATGGAAGCACTGAGGCAGGCCTCGGCGAAGAACGTCGAGCGTGTCGCGCGAATCGGAGCGCAGGTCGTGGTCATGAGCAAGCTGCTCGATGCGATGCTGCCGCAACTCACGCTGGTGCAGTGCGTCGAGGTCGAGCGGGCGTTCCGCGACGGCATCGAAGACGCCATGGCGTGCGTGGACGACATCGCGATGCCGGGGCCGTATCACTCGACGCTGCTGGAATTGACGAACTTGTATCTTGCGGTATTGAACATCGACCGTCAGGCGCGCAGCGCAAGCCATTGATTTTCGCGGGAGCAGTATGGAGCGCCGTTTCATGTCTCGCCGGGGAGCCGTCGCCTATCTCGTTGCGACCTTGGACCAGTTCGTTTTTCAGCACAAGGAAGCCGCGACGGACGGCGAGCGCAGAGAGCTTCAGCAGCGCATCGATTCGCTCAAGCAGTTGACGCTGGACGTTCGCGCGGGACGCATCGACGCCTTCGCGGCGCCGGGCGTGGTCATCGTCATCAAGGACTGACGGCTTCGCGCCATCGTCATTGGCATCGCCAAGGAGTGTGCCGCTTGCCTCGCTATTTCGAGCGCCCCGGCGGCGCGCCGGGCGCATGATCGCTCAGCGCGTCGTCAACACCGCCGCGCCCGCGAGCCTTCCGCTGCGCAGGTCGTCCAAGGCGCGGTTCGCGTCGGCGAGCGGGTAGGGCGTCGTCTTGATCTGCAAGGGTGTTTGTGCCGCGATTTGCATGAACGCATGACCGTCCGCGCGCGTGAGGTTGGCGACCGACGCGACGCGGCGCTCGCCCCACAACAGCGCGTAAGGAAACGACGGCACGTCGCTCATGTGAATGCCGCCGCACACGACGATGCCGCCCTTGGCCACCGCGCGCAGCGCGGCCGGTATCAGCGAGCCGGCAGGCGCGAAGATCAGCGCGGCATCGAGCGCCGCCGGCGCGGTCTCGTCGCTGCCGCCGGCCCAGGTCACGCCCAGCTCGAGCGCGAACTGCTGCGAAGCCGTCGCGCCGGGGCGCGTGAATGCGTAGACCTCGCGGCCCTGGTGACGCGCGACCTGCGCGACGATGTGCGCGGCCGCGCCGAAACCGTAGATGCCGATGCGCCGGGCGTCGCCCGCCATTGCGAGCGTGCGGTAGCCGATGAGGCCCGCGCACAGGAGCGGCGCGGCGTCGAGATCCGGATAGCGCGCGGGCAAACGGAAGCAGTAGCGGCTGTCGGCGACGGTGCGCTCGGCGTAGCCGCCGTCGAGCGTGTAGCCGGTGAAGCCGGGCGTCTCGCAAAGGTTCTCCCTGCCGCTTGCGCAGTAGCGGCAATGGCCGCAGGTCTGGCCGGTCCACGGCACGCCGACCCTCTCGCCGATCGCAAACCCGGTGACGTCGCGCCCGAGCGCGGCCACGGTGCCGACGATTTCGTGTCCCGGGATCAGCGGCCGTTTCGGATGCGCGAGCTCGCCGTCGATCACGTGCAGGTCGGTGCGGCAGACGCCGCACGCATGAATGTCGATCAGCAACTGATCGGCGGCCGGTTGCGGATCGGGCACCTCGCGTTCCTGCAAAACCGGCGTGCTTCCGTCGAAAACCATCGCTCGCATGGACCTCTCCTCCGGCGTGGCGAGCCGGGTTCGAAATATGCCGGCCGTCTGGCGTCTTCAGCAGGCGGCTAACGGAAAACGGGAGAAGCGGCGCCGGCATGCGTATTGCGCCGGCGGCCGTTGCCTTTCGATTCAGGGAAGTGCGCCGCCGACTCTTTTGCAAAAGGGGGCATCGAGATGCCCATTTCCCGTCGTCGTTTCATGATAGTCGCTGCATCCGCCGCCTCGGCGGTCTTCCTTCCCGGCGAGGCGCGCTCGGATGCGCCGCTGCTTTCGGAGCGCGATCCGACCGCGCAGGCGCTCGGCTACAAGGCCGATGCCGCGCAGGTCGGCAAGACCCGGTTTCCGAAATACGTGCAGGGACAGACCTGCGTCAGTTGCCAGCTCCATCAAGGCAAGCCCGGCGCCGCGACTGGTCCGTGCGTGACCTATGGCGGCAAGCCGGTCTATGCGAAGGGATGGTGCAACGCGTATGTGAAGAAAGCGTAGGAGGAGGGGGGCGTGCGGCGCTCGCTGGGAAGCCGCACGGTCCGTTCAGACTTGAGGCGGGATTTGACGATCAGGCCGGCAACGCAAAGCTCGAGATCGCTTCGCGCAGCGAGCCCACCTGATCCTTGAGCGAGTGCGCCGCCGCCGCGGCCTCTTCGACGAGCGCGGCATTTTGCTGCGTGACCTGATCCATCTCGCCGACCGCGCGGTTCACCTGCTCGATGCCGGCGCTTTGCTCGCGCGCCGCATGGCTGATCTCTTCGAGGATCTCGTTGACGCGCCGCACGGACTGCACGATCTCGCCCATCGTCGAGCCCGCGTTCGCGACGAGCGCCGCGCCCTGATCGACGGTGTGCGTCGACGATTCGATCAGCACCTTGATCTCCTTCGCCGCGGTCGCCGAGCGCTGCGCGAGGCTGCGCACTTCCGAGGCGACGACGGCGAAGCCGCGCCCCTGCTCGCCGGCGCGCGCCGCTTCGACGGCTGCGTTCAGCGCGAGGATGTTGGTCTGGAACGCGATGCCGTCGATCACGCCGATGATGTCGCCGATTTTCTGCGAGCTCGAGGTGATTTCGCTCATCGTGCGCACGACGTCGTCGACGACGCTGCTGCCGCGCATCGCGACGCCCGCGGCCTGCTCGGCCAGGCGCGCGGCCTGGGTCGCGCTTTCGGCGCTCTGCTTCACGTTCGACGTCATCTGATCCATGCTCGACGCCGTCTGCACGAGCGCCGCGGCCTGCTGCTCGGTGCGCTGGGACAGGTCGGTATTGCCCGCTGCGATTTCGTTGGCGCCGACGTTGATGTTCTCGGTGCCGGTGCGCACCCGGCTGACGGCGGCAACCAGCCCTTCGCGCATCGTCGCGAGCGCGTGCATCAGGCTGAAGTCGTCGCCGTGCTGGAGCGGCACGCGCACCGTGAGGTCGCCTTGCGCGATGCGCTGCGCGGACTCGACCGCGAGCTCGATGTCGCCGCCGAGGCTGCGGCGCACGCTGCGCAGCAAGAGCACCACCGCGATGGTGGCCACGATGCCGAGCACGGCGATGATGCCGAACCAGCGCAGCGCGCCTGCGATCACGGTGTCCTGCACATCGTCCATGTACATGCCGGTGACGAGGCACCAGTCCCACGGGGCAAAGCGCCGCGAGTAGCTCGTCTTCGCGACCGGCTGGTCGTGGCCCGGCTTCGGCCAGTCGTAGCTGACGAAGCCGCCGCCGTCCTGGTTCGCGGCCCTCACGATGTCCGTGAACAGGTTGCGGCCGCTCGGGTCCTTGAAGTTCGCCATGTTCTTGCCGACCAGCTCCGGCTTGAACGGATGCATCAGCATGGTGGCTTGCGAATCGTTGACCGCGAAGTAGCCGTCCTTGCCGTAGCGCAGCTTGGAGATCGTTTCGAGCGCTTTTTTCTTGGCGTCGTCTTCGCTCATCGTGTGCTGCTGGGACGCCGTGTAGTAGAAGTTGGCGATGCTCGTCGCTTCGTCGACGAGCGAGACCAACTGATCGCGCCGGTCGGCCAGCGTCGACGCGCGGTTCTGCCACGCGCCCAGCACGCCGATCAGCACGAGGCCGATCCACAGCACGGCGATCATCGAGCCGAGCTTCTGGTTCAAGGTCAGTTTATGCATGAGTTGCTTTCTCGAGTGGTCGGTCAGTCAACGGCCTTTCGCTTGGGATTGAAAGGCCGCGCCCATCCGAGATGACGGCAGCACAACTGATATGGATTAGCTAGGGGAAACCCCTAATCTTTCCCATTATTTGTATGAATGAACCGGGCTGTGAACGGCTTGCGGACGGGCCGTTCAGACCGGGTCCTTGTCGGGCGGGCCTTCGGGGCGCTGCGGCTCGTCGTTGTGGTGTCCCGGCGATGGCGGCACGAACGGATCGCCTTCGGGATCGCGTGTCGGATCGGCGGGCCGCTCGGGAATCGGCGTGGTGTGCATGCTGTAGCTCATGAGCTCACCTGCGAAGGAAGAGGGCGGGTCAAGCGCCCTTGTCATGAGTTATACGTCATCCCGTGCGCGCTTCGCTGCGTTTTTTGCGGCCAGTTGGCGCGCCCGCACGAGCGCGGCGACGAGGGTCGCGACGATCTCTTCGCGCAGCTTCGCGTCGGACGTGCGCAGCGCATACGCCGGATGATAGGTCGGCACGATCAGCCAGCCGTCGTGCGAAACGGTTTGTCCGAGGTACTCCGACAGGCTGAGCGGCTGCCGCGTCAGCGCGCGCAGGGCCGTCGTGCCGAGCGCCACGATGGCGCGCGGCTGCACGCGCTTCAGCTCGTCGTCGAGCCAATAGCCGCAGGCCTCGACTTCGCTGGGCGGGGGCGTCTTGTGCACGCGGATCGTGCTTTGTCCGTGGGCCGTCTGCCTGGGCGAGTCCAGCACGTCCCATTTCCCATGCTTGAGCGCATTCGTCAGGTAGAGCCCGGAGCGCTCGAGCTCCGCGCGGCGCAACACTTCGTCGAGCAATTCGCCCGCTGCGCCGCGCAGCGGTTCGCCGGCGATCTCGTCCTGCTCGCCGGGCTGCTCGCCGACCAGCATGATCGCCGCGGGGACCGGGCCTGCGCCCGCGACCGGCTTCCACTTGCTGCGCCATATTCCGCAGAGCTTGCAGGCCGCAAGCGAGGCGGGCGGCGCGCGCGAGCCCGGGGAAGCGGCGGGGGGCTTGGGCTCGGGCGCGGGGACGCTGACCGTGGACGAGGCTGGCGCCGCCTGCGCCGCCTGCCGCGAGCTGGCGAGCGGCCTCACGGCAAACGCGGGCGAGTGCCGGCCGTTCGCGGGCGGCTTCCAGTAGCGCACGGGCAGGTGCGACGGCAACGCGGCCTCGTAGGGGTAGTCCGGGTTGAAGGTGCTTTCGTAATACGCGAGCCATAGGGCTTCCGCGGCGTCGCCGGTGGCCGCTTCGCCGGTCGAGCTGAGCGACGTCAGCGCTTCTTCGGGCTCGGTCGTGCGGTCGACGCGCAACAGCGCGCCGTCCCAGAAGGCCGCGCCGCAGGGCGTGGCGATGACCCAGCTCGAGCGGCCCATGCGTTTCGCGAAATGCGGGGCGGCGCGCTCGAGCACGTCGTGCCGCGGCTCGAACCAGCCGACGAATTCGGGCGGACCCAGCGGCGGCGCGCGGCGCCTGAAGCGCAGCAGGGCCTGCATCTGCTGGAGCTCCTTGTCGACTTCGCGGATGCGCATGGCGAGGCGCGCGCCGTCGGCGTCCTGCTCGGAGATGACCGAACGCTGGCCTTGGGCCCAGCGCCACAGGATGCGATAGAGAAAGGCCCAGCGATCGGGCGCTCGATAGCAGGCGGCCGCTTCGAGCCTGGTGAGCAGGGAGCGGGGGATGGTAAGAGCGACGGACGCAGCGGGGGCGGCGGTAGCCGTGGCGGTATTCGGCGCTTCCGTTTCCGTTTCTGCTTCCGCTGAACTTTCGGCAAATGCGGGCATGCCGTTGGCGGTCAGCAGGGCTGCACTACCGCCGGCTTCGATCCACTCGACTTCATGCGGAGCGGCGGCCTCCAGAAGCAGCGTTCGCGCGAAGCGCCGCCACGCGGCGAATGAGGGTTCGATTCGGATGCTTTTCATCGGCTTCTCCTGCGCACCGCGCCGCCATCAAATACTGTATAAATATACAGTATTTGATGGCGGCCGTAGCAAGATTCACCGCCGCAAATCCTCCGGCTTGTCGACATCGCCCAGAATCCCCGCGTCGTCGACTTCGATCTTCGTGACCCTGTGCGACGCCAGCAGGCTGCGCGCGCCGACATCGCCGTCGAGCGCGGCGAGCGAGTCGCCATGCTCGGCGTGAAAACCGACCGGATGCCCGCGTTGTCCGCGATACATGGGCACGACGATCGACGCGCCGTCGTCGAGCGTGCGCGCGACCGCATCGATCGTCGCATGGGCGATCCACGGCATGTCGGCGAGCGCGACGATCCAGCCTTCGGCTTCGCCGCTCGCGCGCACGCCGGCGGCGAGGCTTGCGCCCATGCCGCGCTCGGCGTCGAGCGAGAACACGACATCGCAGCCCGCATCGTTGAGCACGTGGGCGAGCGCCTCGGCGCCGGGCCGCACGACGGCGATCACGTGCGGCACCGTGAGCAGCAGCTGATGCGCGGCGGCGCGCGCGACCGGCATGCCGTCGGGAAGCGGCGCGAGCAGCTTGTTTTGCAAACCGAGCGGATCGAAGCGTGAGCCGAGGCCGGCGGCGAGCAGCACACCGGTGGCGGATGAGGCATAGGTCATCGTGCGGGGCCGCGGGGGAAGACGCTTCCGATTGTGCAACGCGCGATGCAGCGCAGCAAGCGCAATGACCGCGAGTCCGTAAAATGAGCGGTTTCCAATCAACTGACCTATTGCACCCGCGATGAAGCCGATCGACTCTTGCGCCGCGCTCGTTCTCATCGATTTGCAAAAGGGCATGCGCGAACCCGCCGCCGGACGCCGCAACCATCCCGATGCCGAGGCTCGCGCCGAGACGCTGTTGGCGCTTTGGCGCCGCACGGCGCGGCCGGTCGTGCATGTGCGGCACATCTCACGCTCGGAGACTTCGCCGTTTCGTCCGGGCCAGCGCGGCGCGGAGTTCCAGGACGCGCTCATGCCGCTCGCGCACGAGCACGTGGTCGAGAAGAACGTGCCGGACGCTTTCGCCGCGAGCGGCCTTGAGCGTTGGCTGCGCGTGCGCGGCATTCGTCAGCTGGTTATCGCCGGCGTCGCGACGAACAATTCCGTGGAGTCCACCGCGCGCTCGGCGGGCAATCTCGGTTTCGAGGCGATCGTCGTCGAGGACGCCTCGTTCACCTTCGACCTGCGCGATCTCAACGGCCGGCTGTGGTCCGCCGAGGACGTGCATGCGCTCTCGCTTGCCAATCTCGCGATGGACTATGCGCAGGTGGCGACGATGGCCGCGATCGTCGAGCGCGCGGGCGGCGCTTGAGCATTCGTGGTCGATGCCGTTTTGGTCAATGCCATCTTTACACGGCCATCGGCACGATCGCCGATACCGTGACCGGCAAGCATCTCGCGCGGCAGTCGACGGTGTACCACTGCATCGCCGTCGGCCTCGTCATCGCGTGCTCGTTCATCATCGTCGTCATCAATTTGCCGCTGATTCCGTATTTCTTTCGCGAAGTCGTGGCCGGGGCGTTCGCGCCGCACGCGCTCTTTGGCGGCGCGATCGGCACGGCGCTGGCGCAGGGCGTCAAGCGCGGGCTGATGTCGAACGAGGCGGGGCAGGGGACGATCACGATGGCCGCGGCGATCGCCGATAACGACCATCCCTGCGAGCAAGGCTTCGTGCAGAGCCTCGGCGTGTTCTTCGACACGATGGTGATCTGCACGCTGACGGGCTTCATCGTCGTGATGGCGCACGTCTGGACGGATACCGTCGACGGGCAGGCGTGGGAGTCGATCCGGGCTTCGAAGATCACGGTTTATCTGGCTTCGGTGCGCTCGCTCGTGCCGGCGCCGGTGGGGCATGTCGTGCAGATCGTGATGTGCGCGTGCTATGGGCTGTTTGCGTTCACCACCTTGCTCGGCATGATTTCGTTTGCGGAAATCTCGGCGAATTTCATCTCGCGCAGCGCGGTTTTCATCAAGGGGATTCGCGTGGCGGGCTCGCTCGTGTTCGTGCCGTTCGGCGCGCTGACGGTGCTCGCGGGGATCGAGCTGCCGAACCTGTGGGCGCTTTCCGATCTGATGAACATCGTGATGGTGCTGCTGAACGTGCCGATCGTGCTGATGAGGGCGGGGATCGTCTATAAGGCGCTCGCGCATTATCGCGAGACGGGCGGCGGGAGGTTCGTGTCGGAGGAGATCGGGGTGGTGACGGAGTATTGGACGGCGGGGCGGGATGGCGGTGTGACGTGTGCGGACCCGTTGCTGGCCGAATTGCCGGTGCGTGCCGAAGACTAGTTCGCCGGCCTTGGTTGCGAAAGCGGGTTGTAACATTGGCTGAAAGGCGTTACTGTCCATTCTCTCAGTTCGGCTCGGTTGTCATATATGGTGACGTCGGGAATAATAATTTCGGAATGCAAAGTACGGAGAGATGGAGAAACAATTCGAACCCAAAATGACTGGCTTTGCCTTTCCGTTCCGCGACGCGAAGGGCAAGGAGATCGTCGACGAGCATGTGTTCTACGAGTGGCTCGCCGACGAGGGAAGCGGGAACTTTGCGGTGAGCGGCTCGGGGATGTGGCATGGCGGCATTCACGTGTCAGCGGAGGGGGCCGGCAAGCACCTGGATTTGCCGTACGGCGTGCGTTGCATCGCGGCTGGCGAAGTGATCGCATACCAAACGAATCGCCTCGCGCTCGCGAGTCACATTCCTGCGGGCGGCGGCGAGCCTGCACAGACGGGCCACTACAGCTCGGCGTTCACGCTGGTGCGCCACACGCTCGAATATCCGGCGAACAACCGGCTGACGTTTTTCAGCCTGTACATGCACCTTCAGAGCGTCGCGGAGTACCGGCAGAAGTCGATGCCGCCGCCGGCATATTGGACACGGTCCCACGCGGTGACGCAGCACGCCATCGACAAGCCCAAAGCCGATGCGCATCACGGTGCGGCGCAATCAGGCCAAGTGGGGCTGAACGTCCGGGATGCGGCGGGCGGCCGAACTGTGCTGGGCATCTTGCCGCGCGGCGCGTGCGTGCGCATCGGCGAGCGGGATCGCAGCGGGAAGTGGGGAAAAATCGAGCAGATCGAGTCCGGCACGCTCATGCCGCCACAGGTGGCGAGCTTCGTGCGGCCTGGTGCGGAAAACGGCTGGGTGTATCTGGGCAAGGAGCGCGGACATTCCCTGCTGACCGAGACGGTGTCGGAGGTGCTGTGCGATCGAGTGATAGTGCCTGCCAAGCCGATTCCCATTGCTGCGGGCGAACTGATCGGCCACCTCGGGCCGTACTGGCAACCGGCTGATCCAGCGCATGACCACCGGATGGTTCATATCGAGGTGTTCTGCGGTGACGAATTACCGGGTTTCCTGAAGGCAAGCCGCGCCGTGGCGAGCAAGATCACGGACTTCAACAAGCTTCCTCTGCTGCGCATCAACAAGGGGGTGAAACTCTTTGCGCGCCCTTCGATCGAGGGCGAGGGCGCGAACGCCGAAGAAACCGCGGTGGTCCAGATCTACAGCCAGGCCGCGCTCGATGCGTTGCCGGCGGACCACAAGGGGCCGAAGGACGACGCGCTCGGAAGCGGTCAGCCGTGGTGGCGCGTGACGAGCGCCAACAGCCGCGATGCCGACATCAGTGGGTGGGTGCGTAACCGGCAAATGCCACCGAAGGGTGGTGTGACGCGCGAATCGCCCCACGGATGGATGGACTTCGAGACGGTGAGCGGCGCCGACGCGGGCAATCCGACGATCTTCAACACGGTCGATGCATGGCTGGACCACGTGCTATGCGAAGACAAGCCGGCGACAGGCAATGTCGACAAGCTCAAACCGCTGGCGTGCAACGTGTATCGGCTGCTGTCGCCGAGGCGCGACGAGAAGCAGGCGGCTGACGAGCTGCGCACGCACAAGCGGGAGAAGTGGCTGCGCTTTCGGGCGTCGCGGTTGATCCCGAAGCATCGCAGCGAGTGGGCGAGCCAGGGCGAGTATTTGAGTTTCTTCGAGCAGGTGCTGCGGCGCGTGGCGAAGGAGCCGTATCACGATGCGGAGATCGAGCGGGTCAAGAAGCTGGTGTGGTGGGATGAGGTGCGCAACGCGGTGAAGGGGGAGTTTCCGGCGAGTCCGGATGTGTTTCATATTCA
>NZ_SWJE01000027.1 GCF_005144415.1 Trinickia terrae
ACCGACGTCGACGTGACGACGGTGCCGGTCGAAGGCTCGCAGGACCAGGTGGACGTCGATGTGAAGGTCGCCGAGAAGCCGACGGGCGCGATCACGCTGGGCGCGGGCTTCTCCTCGACGGACAAGGTGGTGCTCTCGGCAGGCGTGTCGCAGGACAACGTGTTCGGCTCGGGCACGAGCCTCTCGGTCAACGTCAACACCGCGAAGACGTACCGCACGCTGACGGTCACGCAGGTCGACCCGTACTTCACGGTGGACGGCATCAAGCGGATCACCGACGTCTATTACCGCACGACGGAGCCGCTGTACTATTCGACGTCGTCGAGCTTCCGCATCATCACGGCGGGCGCGGATCTCAAGTTCGGCATTCCGTTCTCGGAAGTGGATACGGTCTACTTCGGCACGGGCCTCGAGCAGAACCGCCTTGACGTCGATTCGAATACGCCGAAGAGCTATATCGACTACGTGAACGACTTCGGCCGCGTATCGAACAACGTGCCGCTGACGGTCGGCTGGTCGCGCGACGCGCGCGACAGCGCGCTGGTGCCGAGCCGCGGCTACTACACGCAGGCCAATGCCGAATACGGCACGCCGATCGGCGCGACCCAGTACTACAAGGCCGACTTGCAGGCCCAGTACTACTACTCGTTCGCGCGCGGCTTCGTGCTGGGCCTGAACTTCCAGGGCGGCTACGGCAACGGCCTCGGCAACAAGCCGTATCCGATCTTCAAGAACTACTTCGCGGGCGGTATTGGTTCGGTTCGCGGCTATGAGCCGAGTTCGCTGGGTCCGCGCGACGCGACGACGAACGACCCGATCGGCGGCTCGAAGATGGTGGTCGGCAACATCGAGCTCACGTTCCCGCTGCCGGGCACCGGCTACGACCGGACGCTGCGCGTCTTCACGTTCCTCGACGGCGGCAACGTCTGGGGCAACGAGGGCAACAGCACCGGCGCGAACGGCTTGCGCTACGGCTATGGTCTCGGTCTCGCATGGATTTCGCCGATCGGCCCGCTCAAGATCAGCCTGGGCTTCCCGGTCACGAAGCACACGGGCGACAATTATCAGAAGTTCCAATTCCAGATCGGGACGGCATTCTGACGAAAAAACGAGACCTTTACAGTATCGAGAGGAAGACTTTGCGAAACGGTATGTTTTCGAAACGTGTGATGTGCGCAGCTGCGCTCGCGATGGCGCTTGGCGTCAGCGCCGCTCATGCTCAGGAGGCCCGCATCGCGGCGGTCAATTCGGACCGTATCCTGCGTGAGTCGTCGGCGGCGAAGGCTGCGCAAACGAAGCTCGAAGCCGAGTTCGCGAAGCGCGACAAGGATCTGCAGGACATGGCGCAGCGCCTGAAGACGATGTCCGACTCGCTCGACAAGAACGGCGCAACGATGTCCGCCACCGATCGCGCTCAGAAGCAGCGCGACCTGTCGCAGCTCGACACCGATTTCCAGCGCAAGCAGCGCGAGTTTCGCGAAGACCTGAACCAGCGCCGCAACGAAGAGCTGGCCGCAGTGCTCGACAAGGCGAACAAGGTCATCAAGCAGATCGCCGAGCAGCAGCACTATGACCTGATCGTGCAAGAGGCTGTCTACGTGAGCCCGCGCATCGACATCACCGATCAAGTGCTGAAGGCGCTCGCCGCATCGAGCCCGAGCGCCACGAACTGAACCACAGGAGTTGTACCCGCATGGCATTGACGCTCGAGGAACTCGTTGGGCGCTTCGGGGGCGAAGTGGTCGGCGACCGGGCACGCCAGGTCGGCAGCCTCGCGCCGCTCGATCAGGCAGGGCCGCAGCAACTCGCGTTCCTCGCCAATCCCAAATACCTGTCCCAAGTCGAAACGACGCAGGCCGGCGCCGTGCTGATCTCGCCGGCAGATCTGGCGAAGCTCGGTTCATCGGAAGGGCGTAACTTCATCGTCACGCCAAATCCTTACGCTTACTTTGCGCGCGTCGCGCAAATGTTCATCGATCTGGCCACGCCGAAGGCGCCGGCGGGTGTTCACCCGAGCGCGGTGATCGACGCGGCGGCGAAGGTCGCGCCAAGCGCGGTGATCGGTCCCCATGTGGTGGTGGAAGCGGGCGCCGTGATCGGGGAGAACGTCAGGCTCGACGCGAATGTCGTGGTCGGCCGCGGTACGCAGATCGGCGAGGGTTCGCACCTGTATCCGAACGTCGCCGTCTACTACGGCTGCAAGATCGGCCCGCGCGCGATCATCCACTCGGGCGCCGTGATCGGTTCCGACGGCTTCGGATTTGCCCCCGATTTCGTCGGCGAGGGCGACGTGCGTACCGGCAGCTGGGTCAAGATCCCGCAGGTCGGCGGCGTGTCGATCGGTCCGGATGTGGAGATCGGGGCGAATACGACTATCGACCGGGGGGCAATGGCCGATACGATCATCGAGGAATGCGTGAAGATCGACAACCTCGTGCAGATTGGGCACAACTGCAAGATCGGTGCGTACACCGTCATCGCCGGCTGCGCCGGGATCGCGGGCAGCACGACGATCGGGCGGCATTGCATGATCGGCGGGGCGGTCGGGATCGCGGGGCACGTGACGCTGGCCGATTACGTCATCGTCACGGCGAAATCGGGCGTGTCGAAGTCGTTGCTGAAACCCGGCATGTACACGAGCGCATTCCCGGCCGTCGATCATGCCGACTGGAACAAGAGCGCCGCGCTGATGCGCAATCTCGACAAGTTGCGGGACCGCATCAAGGCGCTCGAAGCCGCCGCAGCGGCACGAGACAACACATAAGGCGGCGCAAGCGGCCGGCACCCGTGTCCGCAGTCATCATCCGCGCACTCGATGCGTGAGCAGAAACACCATGAGCACTGAAAAAATCAATCTCGACATCCATAAGATCCTCACGCTGTTGCCGCATCGCTATCCGATCCTGCTCGTGGATCGCGTGCTCGAACTCGAGCCGCACAAGAGCATCAAAGCGCTGAAGAATGTGTCGATCAACGAGCCGTACTTCATGGGGCACTTCCCGCAGCGCCCGGTGATGCCGGGCGTGCTGATCCTCGAAGCGCTTGCCCAGACGGCGGCGCTCCTGACGTTCGCGGAAGAGCCGCATGATCCCGAGAAGACGCTTTACTACTTCGTCGGCATCGATGGCGCGCGCTTCAAGCGGGTCGTCGAGCCGGGCGATCAGCTGATGCTGAACGTGACGTTCGAGCGCTATATGCGCGGCATCTGGAAGTTCAAGGCGCGAGCGGAAGTGGAAGGTGTGGTGGCCGCGGAAGCGGACCTGATGTGTACGGTCAAGCACACCGACGGCCAGTAAGGCGGCCCAATCACAACGGGACGCCGGGCGCCGGGGCCCATCCGGATCGGTAGCGAAGGGCCGTCGAGCCCTTCGAAGAACGAATAGCGCTCGCCGCGCCGGCATTCGCCGAGGCAGCGAGCTAAGCGCAACAGAAGGAAAGGCGAACGCGCATGAGCAGGATTCATCCCACCGCGATCATCGAACAAGGCGCCGAGATCGGCGAAGACGTCGAAATCGGGCCGTACGCGGTCGTCGGCGCACACGTGACGATTGGCGCGCGCACGACGATCGGCTCGCACAGCGTCATCGAAGGGCACACGACACTCGGCGTCGACAACCGGATTGGCCACTATGCGTCCGTCGGCGGCCGTCCCCAGGACATGAAGTACCAAGGCGAGCCGACTCGCCTCGAAATCGGCGACCGCAACACGATCCGCGAATTCACGACGATCCACACCGGCACTGTGCAGGATGCCGGCGTGACGACGCTCGGCGACGACAACTGGATCATGGCGTACGTGCATATCGGCCACGATTGCCGGGTCGGCAGCCATGCGATCCTGTCGAGCAACGCGCAAATGGCCGGCCACGTGGTGATCGGCGACTGGGCGATCGTCGGCGGCATGTCGGGCGTTCACCAGTTCGTGCGCATCGGCGAGCATTCGATGCTCGGCGGCGCCTCGGCGCTCGTGCAGGACATTCCGCCGTTCGTCATCGCAGCGGGCAACAAGGCGGAGCCGCATGGCGTCAATGTCGAAGGCCTGCGCCGGCGCGGCTTTTCGCCGGATGCGATCTCTGCCCTGCGAACCGCCTATCGGCTGCTGTACAAGAACGGCCTGTCTCTCGAAGACGCAAAAGCGCAATTGCGCGAACTGGCCGCCGCGGGCGGGGACGGCGACGCGGCCGTCAAGACGCTGGTCGATTTCATCGAAGCGTCGCAGCGCGGGATCATTCGCTAAACGATGGCGCTGCAACCCAGTCCGCTGCGGCTTGCGCTGGTTGCCGGCGAGCCGTCGGGCGACTTGCTCGCGGCATCGCTGCTCGGCGGGCTCGCGCAGCGCCTGCCGGCCTCGACGCAGTATTTCGGCATCGGCGGTCCGCGCATGATCGAGCAAGGGTTCGACGCGCATTGGCCGATGGATACGCTGACGGTGCGCGGTCTCATCGAGCCGCTTACGCGAATCCCCGAGATCCTGCGCGTGCGCAGCGAGCTCAAGCATCAGTTGCTGGCCGATCCGCCGCATGCGTTCATCGGCATCGATTCATCGGGGTTCAATTTCAGCGTCGAGCCCGCGTTGCGCGAAGCCGGGATTCCGACGATCCACTTCAATTGCCCGACGATCTGGGCGTGGCGTGGCTGGCGCATCAAGAAGATCGCCAAGGCCGTCGACCATATGCTCTGCCTGTATCCGTTCGAGAAGGCGATTCTCGAGAAGGCGGGCGTGTCCGCCACGTACGTCGGCCATCCGCTTGCCGATCAAATCCCGCTCGAGCCCGATACTGCCGGTGCGCGTGTGGCGCTCGGGCTGCCGGAGGGCGGATCGATCATCGCGGTGCTGCCGGGCAGCCGCCGCTCCGAAATCAAGCTGATCGGGCCGACGTTCTTCGACGCGATGGAATTGATGCAAGCGCGCGAGCCGGGCATCCGCTTCGTGATGCCCGCTGCCACGCCGGCGCTGCGCGAGATGCTGCAGCCGCTCGTCGAGGCGCATCCAAAGCTCGCGCTGACGATCGTCGACGGCCAGGCCCAGCTCGCAATGACCGCTGCCGACGCGCTGCTCGTGAAGAGCGGCACCGTGACGCTCGAAGCTGCGCTCCTGAAAAAGCCGATGGTCATCTCGTACAAGGTGCCCTGGCTCGAAGGCCAGATCATGCGGCACATGGGCTATCTGCCGTACGTCGGCCTGCCGAATATCCTTGCCGGGCGTTTCGTCGTGCCGGAGATCCTGCAGCACTTCGCGACGCCCGAAGCGCTCGCCGACGCCACCCTGACCCAATTGCGCGACGAGGCCAATCGGCGCACGCTCACGGAAATTTTCACCGAGATGCATCACGCGCTGCGGCAGAACACGGCGCAGCGCGCGGCGGAAGCCGTCGAGCGCGTGATTGAAGCGAGGAAGCCGCGTCCATGACGGCAGCCAAGACATCGCGCCGTAAACTCGTTGCTGCGGCGCCCGAAGAGCCCGCGCAGCCGGGGTTCGATTTCGGCTCGCCGCAGGATATCGTTTGCGGCGTCGACGAAGCCGGCCGCGGGCCGCTCGCCGGGCCGGTCGTCGCGGCCGCCGTGATTCTCGATCCGAAACGCAGGATTCGCGGCCTCGACGACTCGAAGGTGCTTTCCGCCAAGAAACGCGAGGAGCTGTACGAGAAGATCGTCGAGCGCTCGCTTGCGTATTGCGTGGCTTCGGCGAGCGTCGAGGAAATCGATACGCTCAACATCCTGCACGCGACGATGCTGGCGATGCGGCGCGCGGTCGAAGGCCTCGCGATCGTGCCGACGCTCGTCAAGATCGATGGCAACCGCTGTCCGGTTCTGCCGATGCGCAGCGAGGCGATCGTCGGCGGCGATGCGCTCGTATCGTGCATTTCGGCTGCGTCGATTCTCGCCAAGGTGACGCGCGACCGGATGCTGCTGGAACTGCACCAGGACTTCCCGATGTACGGCTTCAACGCGCATGCGGGCTACGGCACGCCGCAGCATCTCGCGGCGTTGTTCGAGCATGGCCCGTGCGAACATCACCGGCGCTCGTTTGCGCCGGTGCGCGAAGCGCAGGCCAGGCGCGTGCTGCGCGTGAAGCTGCCGGGCGACGTGCCGGGGGCAGCCTCGTGAAAGCCATTACTTCGCGTGACAACCCGGTTTACAAGCGTCTGAAGGCGCTGGCGGGATCGACTCACCAGCAGCGCAAGAGCGGCCATGCGCTGCTCGAGGGCCTGCATCTGGCGAGCGCCTATCTCGATGTGGCGGGCCAGCCCGAGACTTGCGTCGTCACCGACGCTGCACTGAAGCATGCCGAAACGCAGGCGATCGTCGGCCGGATCGACGAGCACCGTATCGTCACGTTGCCCGATGCGCTTTTCGGGCAGCTGTCGAACGTGGTCAACGGCGTCGGCATTTTGCTGCTGGTGCCGAAGCCGGAAATGCCGTTGCCCGAACGTGTGAAGACCTCATGCATCGTGCTTGATGGCGTGCAGGATGCGGGCAACGTCGGCTCGATCCTGCGCAGTGCCGCAGCCGCCGGCATCTCGCATGTGTTCTGCGCACCGGGTACCGCTTACGCGTGGTCGTCGAAAGTCCTGCGCTCGGGGATGGGTGCGCATTTCCTGCTTGAGATTCATGAGGACGTCGCGGCCAACACGCTGATCGAGTGCCTGGCGATGCCGGTTGCGATCACCGATTCGCACGCGGCCCAGGCGCTTTACGATTGCGACCTGACGGGGCCGCTTGCCTGGGTATTCGGCAACGAAGGGGCTGGTGTGTCCCAGGACTGGCGCGATGCAGTGACGCATCGACTGACTATTCCGCAGCCGGGGGGCATGGAGTCGCTGAATGTGGCGGCCGCCGCCGCCGTGTGTCTCTTCGAGCAGTGCCGTCAACAGCGCGCGCGGCGCTGAGCGCCGCCGGCTGCCGCGGGGGCGGCTTCAATACGACGGCCGATCGAGCTTGATCTCCTGCAGAATCGTCGTGGCGATTTCCTCGATCGACTTGTGCGTCGACGACAGCCACTTGATCCCTTCGCGTCGCATCATCGCTTCGGCTTCGTTGATCTCGTAGCGGCAATTTTCCGGCGCCGCGTACTTGCTGCCCGGCCGCCGCTCGTTGCGGATCTCCGAGAGCCGCTGAGGATCGATGGACAAGCCGAACATCTTGCTGCGATGCGGGTAGAGCGCGCTCGGCAGCTTGGCGCGCTCGAAGTCTTCCGGAATCAAGGGATAGTTGGCGGCCTTCACACCGTACTGCATCGCGAGATAAAGGCTCGTCGGCGTCTTGCCGCTGCGCGAGACGCCGATCAGGATCACGTCGGCATCGGCGAGGTTGCGGTTCGACTGGCCGTCGTCGTGGGCGAGCGAGAAGTTGATCGCCTCGATGCGGGTCTTGTACTCCTCGGTGTCGGCGTTCTGATGGCCGCGGCCGATCGCGTGCGTCGACTTCATCTCCAATTCCTGCTCGAGCGGTTCGACGAACTGCTGGAAGATGTCGAGCACGAGCGCATTCGAGTTCTTGACGATGGCGTTCGACGCGCTGTCGACGAGCGTCGTGAACACGATCGGCCGGCGGCCGTCGAGCGCGGCGGCTTCGGCGATCTTTTCGACCGTTGCGTAGGCCTTGTCGGCGGAGTCGACGAACGGCACGCGCACGAGGCGGAATTTCTGGTCGAACTGAGACAGGATCGAGTGCGCGAAGGTCTCGGCGGTGATCCCGGTACCGTCGGAGACGATGAATACGGTGGGCGGCATCAATAAGGCACGGAATGTGCTGAAAAAAGGCAACGGCGGGGAGGTGCGCCAATCGAGGTGCAATTCTCATCAGACCGCCACACTTCCACGGTCAGCACGGTAGAATAGCGGCAACTTGTTGGATAAGCAATTGCGGGCGGATCGCATCGAATTCCGCGTCGTTTCGGCAGAGTTCGCTGAAAATTGCGGCAAATCCGGGGAAATCTCCGCTTTATCGGGCTTTTCCCCGTATTTTGCGGCAGACCCTTTGGCCGCTCGAGCGCCGGCGATTGCTTCTCCAACAGGTTGTGCAAGGCGCGGCGTTCCGCTTCCTATGAGCGGCCCGCGCATAAGCCCACTTGCCCAGCCGAGAATTTCTTTCACACTTAGGGGCTTGTATGACTAACGCAGTAAACGTCGCAAAGGACCAGGCGTATGTAGTTCCGTTCGAGCAGTTGCGGATGACCGATGTGGAGATTGTGGGCGGCAAGAACGCGTCGCTCGGCGAGATGATCAGCCAGCTCGCCGAAGCGGGGGTTCGAGTGCCGACCGGCTTCGCCACGACGGCGCTCGCGTTCCGCGATTTCCTCCAGCACAACAACCTCACCGAACGTATCGCCCAACGTCTTGAGTCGCTCGACGTCGACGATGTGAAGGCGCTCGCCGACGCGGGCAAAGAAATCCGTCAATGGATCGTCGACGCGCCGATGCAGTCGCGCCTCGAGCAAGAGATTCGCGCCGGCTTCGCGACGCTGCAGAACAGCTCGCCCGAAGAGCTGTCGTTCGCGGTGCGCTCGTCGGCGACGGCCGAAGACTTGCCCGACGCGTCGTTCGCGGGCCAGCAGGAAAGCTATCTGAACGTGGTCGGCATCGAGGACGTCCTCGACCGCATGAAGCACGTGTTCGCGTCGCTCTATAACGACCGCGCGATTTCCTATCGTGTCCACAAGGGCTTCACGCACGCGGAAGTGGCCCTGTCGGCCGGCGTGCAGCGCATGGTCCGCTCGGACGTGGGCGCGGCCGGCGTGATGTTCACGCTCGATACCGAGTCGGGCTTCAAGGACGCCGTGTTCATCACGTCGAGCTACGGTCTTGGTGAGACCGTCGTGCAAGGCGCGGTGAATCCGGACGAGTTCTACGTTTTCAAGACCACGCTCGCGCAAGGCAAGTATCCGATCATCCGCCGCTCGATCGGCTCGAAGCTCATCAAGATGGAGTTCTCGAAGCCGGGCGAGCCGGGCCGCGTGAAGACCGTCGACGTGGCGCACGAGCAGCGCAACCGCTTCTCGATCACCGACGAAGACGTGATCGAGCTCGCGAAGTACGCCGTCATCATCGAGAAGCACTACCAGCGTCCAATGGACATCGAGTGGGGCAAGGACGGCCGCGACGGCAAGATCTTCATCCTTCAGGCGCGCCCCGAGACGGTGAAGAGCCAGGCGCACGGCAAGGCCGAGCAGCGCTTCAGGCTCAAGGGCCAGTCGCAAGTGATCGCCACCGGCCGCGCGATCGGCCAGAAGATCGGCGCGGGTCCGGTGCGCGTGATTCACGATCCGTCGGAGATGGAGCGCGTGCAACCGGGTGACGTCCTCGTCGCCGACATGACCGACCCGAACTGGGAGCCGGTCATGAAGCGCGCTTCGGCGATCGTCACGAACCGCGGCGGGCGCACCTGCCACGCGGCGATCATCGCGCGTGAGCTGGGCGTGCCGGCGGTGGTCGGCTGCGGCGACGCCACCGATGTCCTGAAGGACGGCTCGCTCGTCACCGTGTCGTGCGCGGAAGGCGACGAAGGCAAGATCTACGACGGCCTGCTCGAAACCGAAGTCACCGAAGTCCAGCGCGGCGAGCTGCCGCCGGTTCCGGTGAAGATCATGATGAACGTCGGCAATCCGCAGCTCGCCTTCGACTTCTCGCAACTGCCGAATGCCGGCGTGGGTCTCGCACGTCTCGAGTTCATCATCAACAACAACATCGGCGTGCATCCGAAGGCGATTCTCGAGTACCCGAATGTCGATGCGGACTTGAAGAAGGCCGTGGAAAGCGTCGCGCGCGGGCATGCGTCGCCGCGCGCGTTCTACGTCGACAAGCTGACCGAAGGCATCGCCACGATCGCGGCGGCGTTCTATCCGCGCCCGGTGATCGTGCGCCTGTCGGACTTCAAGTCGAACGAGTACAAGAAGCTGATCGGCGGTTCGCGCTACGAGCCGGACGAAGAGAACCCGATGCTGGGCTTCCGCGGCGCGTCGCGCTATATCGCGGAAGACTTCGCGCAGGCGTTCGAGATGGAGTGCCTGGCGTTGAAGCGCGTGCGCGAAGAGATGGGCCTCGACAACGTCGAGATCATGGTGCCGTTCGTGCGTACGGTGAAGCAGGCGGAGCGTGTCGTGGGCCTGCTTGCGAAGTTCGGCTTGAAGCGCGGCGAGAAGGGTCTGCGTCTCATCATGATGTGCGAGATTCCGTCGAACGCGATCCTCGCGGAGCAGTTCCTCGAGCACTTCGACGGCTTCTCGATCGGTTCGAACGACCTCACGCAGCTGACGCTCGGCCTCGACCGCGACTCGGGCATGGAGCTGCTCGCCGCCGATTTCGACGAGCGCGACGAAGCGGTCAAGTTCCTGCTCAAGCGCGCGATCGATACGTGCCTCCGCCTAAACAAGTACGTGGGCATCTGCGGCCAGGGCCCGTCCGATCATCCGGATTTCGCGCAATGGCTGACCGATGAAGGCATCGTGTCGATCTCGCTGAACCCGGACACGATCATCGACACGTGGCAGGCGCTCGCGAAGTCGGCGAAGCAGTAAGCGCTAGGGAGCGGCACGGTCGGCGTGAGTCAGCCGTGCGGCTCCTTGGCGACACGAAATGTCCGACGTTCGTGCTATAACACCCCGGTATATCCGGGGTGTTTTGCTTTGGGAGAACGACAATGAGATCGGGCGAACTATTCTGGTGGATCGGCACGGGAGTGCTGATCGCCGCGGAGTTGCTGACGGGGACGTTCTACCTGCTGATGATCGCGCTCGGCTTCGTCGCGGGCGCGCTGGCCCATCTGCTCGGCGCGAGTCTCGACGCGCAGCTTGCACTGGCGGCCGTGGTGGCGCTCGCGGCGGTGATCCTGCTGCGCCGCTCGCGATTCGGCCGCCGGAGGCAGCGGCGCGACGCTTCGTTCAACCCGGACGTCAATCTCGACATCGGCACGACGCTCACCGTCGAAGCCTGGCAAGACCGGCGTGCCCGCACGGAGTATCGCGGCGCTCAGTGGGATGTGGAGCTGGCGCCGGGCGAGCGCGAGGATGCGCGTGTCTATGAGATTGCCGCCGTGCGCGGCAACTGCCTGATCGTCGCCGCGAAAAGGCAGGCGGCGCATGCTTGACCTCGAAGAACCAGCCATTAAAAAAGGAGTTGAAGAATGGACATGACCATTGTCGGGGCCGTGTTGCTCGTGATCGTCATCATCATTGCGGCGCAGACGATCAAGATCGTGCCGCAGCAGCATGCATGGGTGCTGGAGCGCCTCGGCCGCTATCACGCGACGCTGACGCCGGGCCTCAACATCGTGCTGCCGTTCATCGATCGCGTTGCGTACAAGCATGTGCTGAAGGAGATTCCGCTCGACGTGCCGGGCCAGATCTGCATCACGCGCGACAACACGCAGCTGCAGGTGGACGGCGTGCTGTACTTCCAGGTAACCGATGCGATGAAGGCATCGTACGGCTCCAGCAACTTCGTGAGCGCGATCACGCAACTCTCGCAGACGACGCTGCGTTCCGTGATCGGCAAGCTTGAGCTCGACAAGACTTTCGAGGAGCGAGACCTGATCAATCATAGCGTCGTGTCGGCGCTCGATCAGGCGGCGACGAACTGGGGCGTGAAGGTGCTGCGCTACGAGATCAAGGACCTCACGCCGCCCAAGGAGATCCTGCACGCGATGCAGGCGCAGATCACGGCCGAGCGCGAGAAGCGCGCGCTGATCGCGGCATCGGAAGGGCGCAAGCAGGAGCAGATCAATATCGCGGCGGGCGGGCGCGAGGCGGCGATCCAGAAGTCCGAGGGCGAGCGGCAGGCCGAGATCAACAAGGCGCAGGGGCAGGCTGCGGCGATTCTCGCTGTGGCCGAGGCCAACGCGCAGGCGATTCAGAAGATCGCCGCGGCGATTCAGTCGCAAGGCGGCTGGGATGCGGTCAATCTGAAGGTGGCCGAGCAGTACGTCAATGCGTTCGCCAATCTGGCGAAGACGGGCAATACGCTGATCGTGCCGGGCAACCTGTCGGATATGAGCACGATGATCGCGTCGGCGCTGACGATCGTGAATCGCGGGAAGGCGGCGCCGGCGAACGAGATGCGCTGATCGTCAAATCTGCTGCAGGGCGTGGCGCCGCCGCCGGGCGCCACGCGAGCCACTGACGTGGCTCAAGTCGCCGAGCGCATGATCCGCGCCTTCTCGCGCTCCCAATCGCGCTTCTTCTCGGTCTCGCGCTTGTCGTGCATCTTCTTGCCCTTCGCGAGGCCGATCTCGCATTTGACGCGGCCGCCCTTGTAGTGGAAGTTCAGCGGCACGAGCGTATAGCCGCGCTGCTCGACCTTGCCGATCAGCTTCTTGATCTCGTCGGAATGCAGCAGCAGCTTGCGCGTGCGCACCGGGTCCGGGTGGATGTGCGTCGAGGCTTCGGGAAGCGGGCTGATGTGCGTGCCGATCAGGAAGATCTCGCCGTTGCGCACGACCACGTAGCCTTCCTTGATCTGGCCGCGCCCGGCGCGCAGCGCCTTGACTTCCCATCCTTCGAGCACGAGCCCGGCCTCGTAGCGCTCCTCGATGAAGTAATCGAAGAATGCCTTTCTGTTGTCGATGATGCTCATGAATGGAAAGCGCCCAACTCGTTTAAAATCACGATTTTAGCAAAGCGGCGCAATGAAAGCGAAAGCCCGCCGTGCTCCTCCACACCCTCGCCGCGCGTTGTGCAATCTATGGCAGATGTCCAGAAAACCGTGTTGATTCGCCACTCGGCGGAACAGATGTTCGATCTCGTCACCGACGTCGCCGACTACCCCAATTTCCTGCCGTGGTGCGGCGGCGTCGAGATTCGCCGCCAGGACGAAAACGGCATGGAGGCGAAGATCGACATCAACTTCAAGGGCATCAAGCAGCATTTCGCGACTCACAACACCCAGGAGCGGCCGACGCGCATCGACATGGATTTCGCCGACGGCCCGTTTCGCAAGTTCACCGGCTACTGGCGCTTCACGGCGCTGCGCGCGGACGCCTGCAAGATCGAGTTCGCGCTGCACTACGAGTTTGCGAGCGTGATCCTCGAGAAGATCATCGGGCCGGTGTTCAACCATATCGCGAACACGTTCGTCGAATCGTTCGTGAAGCGCGCGGACCAGCGGTACGGCAAGCCATGAGCACGATGCTGTCGGTTGAAGTCTGCTACGCACTGGCTGATGTGCAGACGCTGATTGCCGTCGAATTGCCCGCCGGTTCCACCGTGCGGCAGGCGATCGAGGCGAGCGGCATCCTCGAGAAGCACCCCGGGATCGATCTGTCGACGCAGAAAGTCGGCGTCTATGGCAAGGTCAAGCCGCTCGATGCGCCGCTGGCCGATCATGATCGCGTCGAGATCTATCGTCCGTTGAAGGTCGATCCGAAGATGGCGCGGCAGCGCCGCGTCGACAAGACACGCCGCGAGGGCTCGATCGAAGGGCGCAAGTGGCTGCCGAAGGATTCGCGCTAAGGCAATCTCACCAAGGCAGCCTCAATGCACCGAGGCCTGCGCGCGCTCTTCGAGCGGCGGCTCGGCGGGGCGGTCGCCGCCGTGCTGCCGCACCGACCACAGCACGCCCGCAAGCAGCAGGACGATCGCCGCGGTTTCCAGCGGGCGGGGCATACGGTGGTCGTAGAGGAACGCGTAGAGCAGCGCGAAGAGCGTCTCGAAGACGATCATCTGCCCCGACAGCGTGAGCGGCAGCCGCTTCGAGGCAGCGTTCCACAGCCCGTTGCCGAGCCACGACGCGCCGATCGCGAGCGCCAGATTCAACACCCAGAAGAGCTGCCAGCGCTCGCCTGCCACGGGTGTCTGCACGACGCCGGCCGGCAACGCCGCCGTCCCTAGCCACAGCGCCGCGCCGAGCAGCCCCGTCACGACGCCCCAGAGCACCGACCACTCGTTGCCGTCGAAGTGATGATGGCGCTGAAGATAGCGGGCGTTTTCGACGGCGAACCAGGTCCAGCTGGCGAGCGCGCCGAGCGCGCAGAGCACGCCGAACAGGCGGTTCAGCAGGCTGACGGGGTGCCCCGTGCCGCCGGCGAATACATCGACGTTGATGCAGACGATCCCCGCCACGACGAGCGCGAGCGGCCACGCGAGGCGGCCGAGCGGTACGGCGCCGTGGTCGCGCCGGCCAGCCAGCGTCACGGTGACGGGCAGCACGCCGACGATCAGCGACGCCGGCGCGATGCCGACCAGATGGACGGCCGCCGTGACCAGGATGTAGTACGCGACGTTACCGACGAGCGCGAGCTTCACGAGCGCGGCGGCATCCTCGCGGGTGAGCTTGGCGGCGAGGCGCCGCGCCATCGGCAGGGCGGCGGCGAGCGAGACGATCCCGTACATCGTGTAGCGGCCCGCGCTGAGCAGGAGCGGCGAAAAGTCGGGCAGCAGCCTCGGCACGAGAAACACCATGCCCCATAGGGCGCCCGCCATCATTCCGTATGCCACGCCGCGCTGCATGCCTTGCCGCTCCCTTGGTTGTCTGAATTGCTTGAACAGGCGCGCAGGTTACGCGGCATCGGCGGCGCTGTCTTGTTCGATCCTGCACTCGCGCGGCGCTCGTCGGCCGCCAGGGTGCGTTTTCGGGTCAAAACCCCACAAACGAAATCCGATCGAACATCAGTCGAAAGCGAAGCCGAAAAATCTCGCCGCGCCCGCCAAGAAATTCGCTAACCTGCTGTTCGCGCAGTGAAAACCAGGGAGGTATCGCGTATAATTCGATTTTGCGCCTATAGGATTTGCCATGCGTCTGATCCAAAAAGCACTCACGTTCGATGACGTGCTCCTCGTCCCGGCCTTCTCCGACGTTCTGCCGCGCGACACCAGCCTCAAGACCCAGCTGACCCGCAACATCTCCCTGAACATGCCGCTCGTGTCCGCCGCCATGGACACCGTCACCGAAGGCCGTCTCGCGATTGCGATGGCGCAGCAAGGGGGCGTTGGCATCGTCCACAAGAACCTCACGCCCGCCGAGCAGGCCCGCGAAGTCGCGAAGGTGAAGCGCTTCGAGTCGGGCGTCGTGCGCGACCCGATCACGGTTCCGCCGCAGATGAAGGTGCGCGACGTGATCGCGCTGTCGCAGCAGCATGGCATTTCGGGCTTCCCCGTGGTCGAGGGGGCGCAGTTGATCGGCATCGTCACCAACCGCGACCTGCGCTTCGAAACGCGCTTGGACGAACCGGTGCGCACGATCATGACGCCGCGCGAGCGCCTCGTCACGGTCAAGGAAGGCACGCCGCTCGCCGAAGCGAAGTCGCTGATGCACAGCCACCGTCTCGAGCGCGTGCTTGTCGTCAACGACGCGTTCGAGCTGCGCGGCCTGATGACCGTCAAGGACATTTTCAAGCAGACCGAATACCCGGACGCCTGCAAGGACGCGGACGGCAAGCTGCGCGTCGGCGCGGCAGTCGGCGTCGGCGAGGACAACGAAGAGCGCGTGTCGCTGCTCGTGCAGGCGGGCGTCGACGTGATCGTCGTCGATACCGCGCACGGCCACAGCAAGGGCGTGCTCGAGCGCGTGCGCTGGGTCAAGAAGAACTTCCCGCAGGTCGAGGTGATCGGAGGCAACATCGCAACGGCCGATGCGGCCCGCGCGCTCGTCGAGTACGGCGCGGACGCCGTCAAGGTCGGTATCGGCCCGGGCTCGATCTGCACGACGCGGATCGTCGCCGGCGTGGGCGTGCCGCAGATCAGCGCCATCGCCAACGTTTCCGAAGCGCTGCGCGGCACCGGCGTGCCGGCGATCGCCGACGGCGGCGTGCGCTACTCGGGCGACGTCAGCAAGGCGCTTGCCGCGGGCGCGAACGCCGTGATGATGGGCAGCATGTTCGCCGGCACCGAGGAAGCGCCGGGCGACGTGTTCCTCTACCAGGGCCGGCAGTACAAGTCGTACCGCGGCATGGGCTCGGTCGGCGCGATGAAGGACGGCGCGGCGGATCGCTACTTCCAGGACAACTCCGCGAACATCGACAAGCTCGTGCCCGAGGGCATCGAAGGGCGCGTCGCCTACAAGGGCTCGGTCAACGCGATCCTGTTCCAGCTGATTGGCGGCGTGCGCGCGAGCATGGGCTACTGCGGCTGCCGCTCGATCGCAGAGCTGCACGACAAAGCGCAATTCGTCCAAATCACCGCGGCGGGCATGCGCGAATCGCACGTTCACGACGTGCAGATCACGAAGGAAGCTCCGAACTACCATCAGGACTGAAACGCCGATGAAACCGCTGCTGCGCGCTGTGCTGGTCGTCTACACGCTGCTCTATCTGATCGTCGGCCTGGTGTACCTGGCCACGCCGTGGACGGCGCTGCACCGCGCACTGCAACTGGCCATCATCGAGCCGGCAATCGCCGGGCAGTTGCTGGGCCTCGTGCTGTTCGGGTTCGCGTCGCTGTCGTTTCAAGGCGTGATCAACGGGGCGATGACGGTGGGCATTGCCCGGACCGTCGGGCATGTGACGTGGCTCGCGGGCGTGTTGATTCTCGTGTGGCTGATCGCGCTCAGCATGTCGCTGTCGCCGGGGTATGGCGCGCTCTTCAACGCGCTGGGCGGCGCGGCGCTGCTGATCATCGGCTTGGGCGGCGTGCGTCTCTCGCGCGTGGTGCGGCGCAACGAAAAGGCGGCGGACAGCGCGTACGCGTCGCAGCTTGCCGCACCCTCGCGCGCCGAGGCGGCGCGCGAGGCCGAAGAACCTGCGCTGCGCACCGAGTCCGAGCCCGCCGCTCGGGCAGCCGAGCCGCCTGCTCAGCCGGCCGAACCCGCAGTGCGCTACCGGGTCGACAACCCGGCGACGGGCACGCCCGCGCCGCAGCCGCCGTTGAGCCCGAGCGAAAAGGCCGCGCGCGACGAAGCGCGCGATGCCGCCGCCGATTTGCCGGGCAGTCCGCGGCCGCCGTTTCATGGATGACGCGCGAGCGCCTTCGCCGCCAGTTCATATCGACGATATCGCCTGCCTGTTCGACATTCCAACGGCATCGTGCAAGAGGCCCGCGAAAGCACGATCGCGCTGTTCGAACCTGGCTTCTTCTGCAGCGCGTGATGCGCTGCTTTTTGTATCCGTTCACTACTACTTTCGTCCGCTGCCATGCATGACAAGATCCTGATCCTCGACTTCGGTTCGCAAGTCACCCAACTGATCGCGCGCCGCATCCGCGAGGCGCACGTCTACTCCGAGATCCATCCGTACGACGTCGACGACGCGTTCATCCGCGAGTTCGCACCGGCGGGCGTGATTCTGTCGGGCGGTCCGAACTCCGTCACCGAAACCGATACGCCGCGTGCGCCTCAGGCCGTGTTCGAGCTCGGCGTGCCGGTGCTCGGCATTTGCTACGGCATGCAGACGATGGCCGAGCAGCTCGGCGGCAAGGTCGACGGCGGTCATGTGCGCGAGTTCGGCTACGCCGAAGTGCGCGCGCGCAACCATACGAGCTTCCTGGAAGGCATCGAGGATTTCCGCACGCCCGAAGGCCACGGCATGCTGAAGGTCTGGATGAGCCACGGCGACAAGGTGACGGAAATGCCGGAGGGCTTCAGCCTGATGGCGTCGACGGAGTCCTGCCCGATCGCCGCGATGGCCGACGAGTCGCGCCATTGGTACGGCATCCAATGGCACCCGGAAGTCACGCACACGCTGCAGGGCCGAGCGATGCTCGAGCGCTTTGTGCTGAAGATCTGCGGCGCGAAGGCCGATTGGGAGATGGGTCACTACATCGACGAAGCCGTCGCGAAGATTCGCGAGCAAGTCGGCGACGAGCATGTGATTCTGGGGCTGTCGGGCGGCGTCGATTCGTCGGTGGCCGCGGCGCTGCTGCATCGCGCGATCGGCGATCAGCTGACTTGCGTGTTCGTCGATCATGGCCTCTTGCGCCTGAACGAGGCCGAGCAGGTGATGGCGACGTTCGCCGATCACCTCGGCGTCAAGGTGATTCACGTCGACGCGAGCGAAGCGTTCTTGTCGAAGCTCGCGGGCGTCACCGACCCGGAGCAGAAGCGCAAGATCATCGGCGCGGAGTTCGTCGAAGTGTTCCAGACCGAGGCCGGCAAGCTGACCGACGCGAAGTGGCTCGCGCAGGGCACGATCTACCCGGACGTGATCGAATCGGCAGGGAAGGGCAAGAAGGCGGCGCATACGATCAAGAGCCATCACAACGTCGGCGGCTTGCCCGAGACGCTCAATCTGAAGCTGCTCGAGCCGCTGCGAGAGTTGTTCAAGGACGAAGTGCGCGAGCTGGGCGTGAAGCTCGGGCTGCCGCATGAGATGGTCTATCGCCATCCGTTCCCGGGTCCGGGTCTGGGCGTGCGGATTCTCGGCGAAGTCCGGCTCGATTTCGCGGACCTGCTGCGCCGCGCGGACGCGATCTTCATCGAGACGCTGCGCAACACCGTCGACAAGGAAACCGGCAAGACGTGGTACGACTTGACGAGCCAGGCGTTCGCGGTGTTCTTGCCAGTGAAGAGTGTCGGAGTGATGGGCGATGGGCGGACGTACGAGTATGTGGTCGCGTTGCGCGCCGTGCAGACGCTCGACTTCATGACCGCGCATTGGGCGCATCTGCCGCATGAGTTGCTGGGGCGCGTGTCGAACCGGATCATCAATGAAGTGCGGGGGATCAACCGGGTCGTCTATGACATTTCGGGGAAGCCGCCGGCGACGATCGAGTGGGAGTGATTTAGACTGCTCTCAAGTCGTTCCGGGAGGTCCGGTTTTTCCTTTAAAAAACATGGGGTTATTGTCTGGCGTGTTCTGCTGTGATCCGGGCAATGCCTGGAGGAAATGTCGGTATCGGCGACGGTACCGACATTTCCTCCTCGGATGGCCTTGTCCGATGCCGTCAAGTCAGTCTGACGGTATCGGTTGACGGTAGAGCTTCCCTGTACGACTACCGGGTGAACGGTCGCCGGGAAACCCTGGTTATCGGCCGGTACGATCCATCACTTTCCGCACGAAAGCCACGCAAGCCAGACGAGCTCGGATTCGGAATGGCTGTCAACCTCCCGGAAGCCCGGCTTCTACGCGACCAAGCCTACGGAGCAATCCAACGCGGAGAAAGTCCTTCACGTGCGAAAGTCGAGAAGCGGGTCGAGGCGATCGGGGCGCTGACGTTTGCTAAATGGGCGGAGAAATACTTTGTGGGGACTGCTCTTGCCGACTCCACACGAAATATAAGATGGCGCAGGAGTGGACGGACTATCGCGACGGTCTTGCGGATCAGGTGCAGGCCGCCAGGTGGTTTTGCTGGCCTCGCTCTCTAACGAGTTCGCGGTGGAAAGGTAGTACATGTGCTATCGACCAATCCTCTGGATCGCCACAGATGCGAGAAGCTCCGACGCGCTTTCGGGGCACGCGGCGCCGGCGTCCTCGCAATGCCCGAGGGCAATCTGAAGACCGACACAGCGCCGGTCACCCTGTCCGCTTACGAATTACAGGTGCTCGGCGAGGAACGTCAGCGAGCGGCCGTGCGCGAGCGTGGCCGCTCGCTGGTTGTATGACGTGCGGTCCGTACAGCTGAATCCGTGCTCTGCGCCGGGATAGAGGTGAAACGACGCGTTATGGTGGCTCGCGAACGCGCTCTTCACAACCTCGACTGCAGATAAGGGGATGGCGTGATCGTTCTCCGCGTAGTGGAACAGGATCGGCTCGGTGATCTTGCTCGCGGCATCGAGATTGCCCTGGATTCCGCCGCCGTAATATGCTATGGCCGCATCGACCTTCCCGGTCGACGCAACCAGATATGAAAGAAGGCCGCCCATGCAAAAGCCGACCGCGGCGACCTTGCCCGAGACTTCCGGAAGCGTGCGTAGCAGGTCTGCCGTGGCTGCGATGTCGGCGACCGCGAGGTCGATGTTGGTCTTTTGTGCCAAGTCGACAGCTGTTTGGAGGTCGGTGCCTTCATAGGTCAACTCGACACGCGGCTTAGTCCGCCAAAATACATCGGGTGCGAGCGCGACGTAGCCGGCGGCAGCGTACTGATCGCAGACTGCGCGGATTTGCCCGTTCACGCCGAAGATTTCTTGAATGATGATGACGGCAGGCCCGCTGCCGCGCCTGGGCAGCGAAAGGTAGCCGCCGAAGCTGTCGCTGCCCGACGGGATGTCGATCCATTGAGTAGTCACATTGAATTCCTGATGAGCGAGTCGATAAAAGAACTCAGGATGTCTCAATCAGTCCCCATCAGGTAGGCCCAACGAATGACTTTCACAAATACGGTTCTTGAATAAATGATTCGGCAAGTCCGAATAGTTTAGACAGTTATCCTTAACTATCGATGCGTTCCGCGCCGCTACTGGCGGTTCGCAAATCCCGAAACTCGGCCGCCATGTAATCCGAGAATGCGCGGGCGGACGGCTTCGCGGCTCGGCCCGCCGGAAGCACGACATTGATGTCTGCCGATCCCATCTCCCAATCGGGCAGCACGCGCACCAATCGGCCTGTTTGCAGATCGTTTGTCACGCTGAGGTCTCCTGTCGAAAGAATGCCGAGCCCGGCGACAGCCGCCGCAACGGCTGCGTCCGTGCCGTTCAGGATAAATCGTCCCTCGACGCGCACAGAGCGGGTCATTCCGTCACGCCGAAACGCCCATCCTTCCATGACTCGGCCGGCAGGGCTGATGATGGTCGCGTGGTCCGCAAGATCGCGCGGGACCGACGGGGTTCCGGCCTTGGCCAAGTAAGAGGGCGCTGCAACGACGACACGGCGCACCGTTCCGATTTTGCGAGCAATGGCTGTGGAATCACTAAGAACGCCAATGCGGACAGCGACGTCGACCGATTCGCCGACAAGATCTTGCCGATCATCATTGAGGACGAATTCCATGCGCAGACCGGCGTGCTGATCGGTGAAACGCGCTAGACGCGGCAGGACACCACGTATTGCGAAGCCGGAGGATGTGGCGACGCGCAGTAGGCCGCGCAGCTCACCGGTTCCGCGAGCGGCGTGATCGGCCTCTTCTAGAGCAGCCAGGATGGACTCGATCCGAGACAGATAGTCGGAGCCTGCCTCGGTGAGTGTCACGGCTCGAGTTGTTCGAACAAAGAGCGCGACGCCGACTTGCTTTTCGAGGGTGGCCACGATCCGTGACGCCGTAGGCTGCGAAATGCCCATCTCGCGCCCAGCAACGGAAAAACTCCCGTTCCTCGCGACGCGGGCGAACAGTTGCAACGAGAAGAACCTGTCATTCATTCGGAAATCGCATTTAACAAAGTTGTTTTTTTAGACTACCGCGAATTCCTGAATAAGCCAATCATTCCATGAAGTTACCCGCGAAACGCCGAACACGAATGAAGAATCCGGCGTGCTTACCATTCCGGCCATCGTCGCCGGGCTGTGGATATCAGCCATCGGCCGGCATGTCTGGACCCTGACCCGCGCGCTGCGCTCACGCTCGCGATCAACCGGCATGATCTGCGTCGCCGTCATGACCTGCGCGCCGTTCGAGCTACAGCCTGATCCGGTGAGAGCCTCGAAGAAGCGAAACCATTTTTCCGGAATATCAGCCGTGACCCAATCTAATCAAGCGGTTCTCTTCGCTCCCTACGCGCTCGGCGAACTTCAACTCAAAAACCGTGTGGTGATGGCGTCTATGACGCGCGGCCGCGCGCGCAATGCCGAACTCGCGCCCACGGAACTTCATGTCGAATACTATCGCCAGCGGGCGGCGGCTGGCCTCATCTTCACAGAAGGCACCTGGATCAGCCCGCGAGCAATCGGATTCATCAACGCTCCCGGCCTCTTTACCGAACGTCAGATCGAGGGCTGGCGGGCCGTCACCTCTGCCGTGCATTCCGAAGGCGGGACAATTTTCGCGCAGCTTGCTCATTCCGGGGCGATCTCGCATCCCGACTTTTTCGACGGCGAGCTACCCGTTGCCCCGTCCGCAGTTAACCCCGGCCTGAAAGCATTCACAGCTGGAGGGTTCAAGGACACGGTGACGCCGCGTGCCATGTCGCTTGAAGAAATCGGCTCGACCATCGCCGACTATGGGGCAGCTGCGAAGAATGCCCGGGAGGCCGGCTTCGATGGAGTGGAGCTGCACGCGGCAGTCGCCTATCTCCTGCCGGAATTCCTCAACAGCACGCTGAATATCCGCGAAGACGCTTATGGCGGCAGCGCAGAGAACCGAACTCGGATCGTCCTGGAGGTTCTCGACGCGCTCATCGCGGTCTGGGGACCGGGGCGCGTCGGCATCAAGATCAGCCCGGCGCTGGCAATGGGTGGCTTCGGACTGACCGACAAGACGATCGAAACCTACGACTATCTTGTTGACCGTCTCAACGAACTTCCGCTCTCTCACCTTCAGGTCGGCAGAACGCTGGACGATTTGGCGGGCACGCCCATCGCCGCCTTGCAGGACACGATCGGCTACTACCGCGCCCGCTTCAACGGCACCTTGATCGCGAACTTCGGCTTTGATGGCGCCTCCGCCAATGCGGCGATCGAAGACAAGCAGGCCGATCTGGTTTCCTTTGCCAAGCCGTTCATCGGCAATCCCGATCTCGTGCGACGCCTTCGCGAGGGCCTGCCGCTCGCATCCTCATCCGCGGAGACTTACTTCCAAGGTGGACCGCAGGGATATGTCGACTACCCCGCCGCTCCCTGAGGCGACAACCGGCAAACGCGGACGTATCGGAAGTCAATCCGGCCGCTTTCTATCAAGGCGGCCATGAACGCACCACAACCTATAGCGCAGCGGCGAGCTAGTCTGCAAATCGGAAAGGAGATAGCTATGGAAATGAGAACGCTTGGTAAAAATGGTCCTCGTGTTTCCGCGATGGGCCTCGGCTGCATGCGGATGTCGAGTTTTGCGGGCCCGAAAACAAGCACCGATGAGGAGGGTATCGCTACCATTCAAGCTGCCTTGGACTCAGGAATCAATTTCTTGAACACGGGCGACTTTTACGGAATGGGACACAATGAGCTTCTCGTCGGTAAAGCGATTAAAGGTCGGAGAGACCAAGCGCTTATTAGCGTGAAATTTGGCGCTCTTCGTTCTCCCTCCGGGCAAATGTTGGGCATTGATGTTCGGCCAAACGCTGTGAAGAACTTCGCGGCATATTCGCTTCAGCGACTCGGCGTAGATGTCATCGACATTTACCAGCCTGCTCGCATCGACCCGAACGTGCCGATTGAGGAAACGGTTGGGGCTATCGCCGATCTTATCAAGGAAGGAAAAGTTCGATACCTGGGTTTGTCCGAAGCAGGCGTTGAAAATATTCGGCGGGCTCACAAGGTGCATCCCGTGACCGCTCTTGAAATCGAGTATTCCCTTGGAACACGTTTCATCGAGGACGCAATCCTACCTACCGTAAGGGAGCTTGGCATCGGGCTGGTGGCTTATGGGGTGGTCGGTCAAGGGCTTCTTACTGGTTCAGTTACAAACGACATCCCAGCAAACGACTTTCGTCGCCAGTTTCCAAAATTCGACCAGGAGAACCTTCCGAAGAACCTCGAGAAGGTTTCGCTCCTTGAGCGCATGGCACATGACAAAAACTGTACGACGACACAATTGGCAATAGCGTGGGTGATGTCGAGAGGTGAGGACATCGTGCCGCTGGTCGGAATGAGTCGTCCCGAACGTGTGGCAGAAAATCTAAGGGCTTGCGACGTGACGCTTACCAAAGAGGATCTCGACGATCTCGATCGGACCTTTGCACTGGGAGCAATCACAGGGGACCGCTACCCCGCTCAATTCAAACACCTGGCGGCCGAATAGAAAGGGTGCTCAGTATCTTCCTCCCTAAAGATGTCGGTCCACGAGGTCCTGCGTTTTCCGTCTCCGACGTAAGGCGTCGGCCCAATGGAACATTGGCGTCGCAACCTACAACTCATGTATTAGAGGCGATATGACGGAGATCTCGATCTCGACTCCGCACCACCAGCTCAAAAGCTATCTGGCCACGCCGCAAGGCGAAGGACCATGGCCTGGCGTCATCGTGTTTCACGATATCTTCGGCCTGACCGACGTGACGCGTGACCACGCCGATTGGCTGGCCAAGGAAGGATATCTTGCGCTGGCGCCGGACCTGTTCTCCTGGGGCAGCCGCCTCCGTTGCATCCGTAGCCTGATGATGGATCTGTCTGCAGGCAAGGGAGCGGCGTTCGACGATGTCGACGCTATGCGGCAGTGGTTGGAAGGTCGCCAGGATTGCACTGGAAAGACCGGGGTCATTGGCTTCTGCGCGACCGGCAAGTTTGCGATTCTTCTGGCGGCTGGCCACGGCTTTTCGGTTAGCGCCCCGAACTATGGCCCGCTTCCGAACGACATCGATGCGATCATGGGCGGCGCCTGTCCGGTGGTCGCGAGCTACGGTGGCGGCGACTGGACGCTGAAAGGCGCGGCGGCGCGACTGAAAGGCGCACTCGAGCGGAACGGGATCGAGCATGACGTCAAGGAATACCCGGACGCAGGGCATTCCTTCCTCGACAATCACAAAGGCTTGATCGGGGTGCTCGGCGTTGTCATCGGGGCGACTTACAAAGACCAGGCCGCGGCTGACGCGCGAGACCGTATTCGAGCGTTCTTCGCGCGCCATCTCGCCTAGCACTACGTTGTGTGTTGCTGGAGATAACCATCATGAAGCCGTTTTGCATCGCAGCGGCCCTCGTTTTACTCAACGCGGGCTGTGCCTCAACATGGTCGCCCGCGACTAATCAGACCGGTGGGCTAAGTCCGGCCGATAGGGACATCTTCGTTCTGCACACCACCGACGATGCGACGCTCGGCGACTCGTCAAAACTATCGAGGCTCACTGTCGGTGTTGGCTATCCCGATACGCAATTGATTTTGCCGTGGTTCCTCAATGACACGATCAACTTTGTAAACTATCGCTAGTTGTTCAGCGTGTCGCGTGTCCCGGGTCTCGGTGTCCTAGTCAGGGCCGGCACCAGCTGTTGCAGACGGTTTCAGCAGGGAAATCAGGATTTCCTTTGCGAGTCGCGCGGCCTCCATCGGCAACGGCGTGCGAGGCCGCTTGACGGGCGTGATCATTGAGAGGGTAACTTCGATTTGCGGCGAGACAATCCTTTGCCAATGCAGCGAGGGATGGTCACCGGGCCGAAGAGAATTGAGCGGCATCACCGTGTAGCCTATTCCACGCTCGACAAGTTCTATGATCGAGCGTACCGAGTCTATCTCGAGTGCCGTTGTCAACATGATGCCCAGCCGTGCAGCTTCAAACTCCAGCAGCGACCGGGTCGCAGTGGAAGCGTGCGGCATAATCAATGGGATTCGCGCAAGCTCGCTCAGCGTGACCTCACTCGTCGAAGTGCCTATCGGATTTAAGCCAATCAAGTAAAGGTTATCCGTGGCGATGGGTTCTATGACAAGGTTAGGTGATGCAGCAGGATTGACGAGGATTGAAAAGTCGAGACCTCCTACCAGCACCTGTTCATACAACGATCGCGAATAGCCCTCGACGAGACTCAACGATGCTTTGGGAAATCGTTCGACAAAGCGTTCGACGAACGACGGTATCAAAGTTCGCCCAACGCTCGGCGTAAAGCCTGCGACCACCTGTCCCTCATAGGCGGATGTACCTTCTTCCTTTAGCGCTATCAGTGCGGTGTCGGCAGCGTGAAGGACGCCGCGAGCGTGATCGAGAAACCGTCGGCCCGCCGGCGTCAGAATGACGCCGCGCCCGTTCCTCGAGAAGAGAGATGTCTTGAGTTCAACCTCGAGAGCTCGGACATGTCTGCTGAGGGTGGGTTGCGCAATCTCCAAAACGTCAGACGCCTTGCCGACGCTGCCCAATTCCGCGATGCGAACGAAATAGCGAAGCTGCTTGATGTCCATGATGGGTAAAAGGTCCGATTCTTGTAATCGATATGCTCGCGACCATGAGGATAGTGCGTCGGCAATCGGCACGCCAACCCAGGATTCAATCATACAAGAAGCCGCTTTTGCCGGTTGCGCCCCGAGGCCGCCGGCAAAATGCGAGGCCCGCAGCGGAGCGGCACTCCGCTACTTGAAGGATCCGCGCCGGCGTCGCGCGGATCCTTTTCGTTCAGAACGTGGACGTGCCGTCGATACCGCTCGAACGGTCGCCTGCGGGTTCGCTGGGAACATCGGGGCTGGTTTTGACGACAAACGCGATGACAGCGGATCCGCACACAAGTAGTACCGCCATGATGTACAAGCCGATATCGAATCTCCCGGTCGTCGTCTTCACCCACCCGATGATGAAGGGGCTCAGAAATCCTCCGATTTGACCGACAGAGTTGATCAACGCGATCCCGCCGGGGGCCGAAGATCGCGGAAGCAACGTCATCGGAACAGAAAATAGAATCGGCATCGCGCTAAAGACCGATATCGTTGCGATGGTCAACGAAAGAAGGGTGAGCGGAAGACTGGACCACACGAATGAAAGCGAACCGAGGGCAACGGCGCCCGCCAACGCGCAACCCGTGGCATGCCAGCGGCGCTCCAGTGTGCGGTCGGAATGACGGGAGAGGAGCAGCATCCCCACTGCACCAAGACCGTACGGAATGATGGACCATAGGCCGATTGCCGATGCTGAGCCGACGCCTGCATGCCGAAGCATCAGCGGAAGCCAGAACGAAATGACATACGTACCGCAGATGATCGTGAACCAGCCGAATGCGATTGCGTAGACATTGGGGTCGCGAAATGCGCCGCCAACACCGCCTCGCCCCCGGCGATTCCCACCGGACGCTCCGGCGATCACGATCCGTCGCTCGCCGTCCGAAAGCCACCGAGCCTGATCCGGTCCATCCGGCAGGCTCCGAAGGCATACCAGCCCCAGCAGCACGGACGGTATCCCTTCAATTAGAAAGAGCCATTGCCAGCCGCGCAGCCCTTGAATGCCGGAAACCGTGTCGAGGATGAAGCCGGAAATGGGTGCGCCGAAAAGCCCGGCGATAATACTGCCGCTCAGGAAGAGCGCGGTCACCCTGGCGAGTCTTTGTTTCGGATACCAGAGCGTTAAATAGAAGACGACGCCGGGTGTCAATCCCGCTTCGAATATTCCCAGCAGGACGCGCAAAGCGTAGAACATGCCGGGTGTGCGGACGAACATCATGCAACTTGACGTCACTCCCCAGCAGATCATGATTCGGGCGAGCGTGCGCCGCGCTCCCACTCGCTGCAAAAGCAAATTGCTCGGTATCTCGAAGGCGAGGTAGCTCGCGAAAAAGATACCTGCGCCCAATCCGTAAACGGCGTCGGTGAATCCCAAATCCGACTTCATTTGCAAGGCGGCGAAACCGATGTTGATGCGATCGAGATACGCAAATATGTAGCCAAGAAGGACCAACGGAAAGATTCGCCATCCGATGCGCGAATAGACTTGCGTTTCATCACTTGATGGCGCGTGCGCGATGGTCGGCGCTGAGCTGTTTGCCATGAATGTCTCCATATTTACGGCAATTGAGGATAGCTCGGGCTTTACTTTTCGACTTCGATAGCCGTTGTTTCCCTTTTGAGCGGTGCGTCCGTGGACGGCTTCATGTAGTCAGCGTGTCTTGCGTCCGGCAATAGCTTCTTCCCGCAATTCGGCCCAACGGACGCAGTACGTCGTGATTCACCCTGTGCCCCTCGCGAACGCCTTGTGCGCAGTGAACCAGGACGACTTCACCGACGAGCAGCGTTGTGCGCGAATCCGGCGCGCCGAATTCGTGATGCTCGTGCAAACGGCATTCAAATTGGAGGGGCGACTCGCTGATTCTTCGGGGAAGGACCGTAACAGACGGCAGCGTGCTGAATCCGACCTCGTCGACCTCGCTGACCGTCGACGGATATTCGAGCGCGCATCGCTGCACCTGGTCTGCCATTTCGTCCGATACCACGTTGATGACGAACTGGCCGGAACGCAGCACGTTGTGCACCGTGTCCTTGTACCCTCGGGGAAGGGTCTGGGCGACGATGCCCAGTAGTGGAGGCGTGACACTGAGGATCACGAACTGACTGAACGGGGCGGCGTTCAGAACGCCTTCGTCATTCTGTGACGTGACAAGCGCGATGGGTCGAGGGACGACGGAGCCGGTGAGAAATTTGTAGCGGCTCTCGTGGGTGAAATCGAGGAGGTCGACCGTTTCGTAGGATGAATGGACCATAAGACTCTGAAGAGCTGAGTTAGGTTGAATCGCTTCCACCATTGGCGGTAGCTGACATCCTAGGCAGTGAGGCCGATCCCAACAAGAACAGAACTTTTCTATCTGTTATGTCTTTTTTTGACCGCTCTTACGGGCGAGGTTGCGCCGGCTGCAGCAGCGACGCATCGATATTCCGCGGATTTCATGTGCCCCACCGTGCAGTGACTCTCATCGCACATGCATATCAGAAAGAAAGCTTTCGTTCTTGTTCCGCTACAACGGTAGGCATAACGTTCGAGACGAAAGCGTTGGCCGCCACTGGCTTGATTGCCGGCCTTTGATAGGACGGCCCGCGCCTTTATCGGATCGTGCTCAATCATCGCGTGTGCTAGCCGGACTGTTTCCAGGCACACGTCAGCAAGGTAGAGAAAAGGCATCTGCATGGACGACAAAGCGAGTAGTCATCGCGCCGGAAGTCGCGATGGGTTGGAGACGCCCGCCGCGCTCGAGGGGCTCAAGGTATTAGACATGTCCGGGCTTGCCGGACAGTATTGCGGGAAGCAGTTCTCGGATCTCGGCGCGGACGTGATCCTTGTCGAACCACTCAACGGGTCCAATGTACGTTACCAAGGACCGTTCCTCGACAACCACATTCATCCCGAATTCAGCCTCTCCTTTACGTATTTCAATGCTGGGAAGAGGAGCCTCTGTATTGACCTCGATCGGCCGGAAGGCCAGCGCATTTTCGTCGAGCTCGTCAAGCGGTCGGACCTTCTGATCGAATCTGAAAAGCCGGGTGTGATGGCAAGGCGCGGCCTGGACTACGCTTCACTCGCATCTGTCGCCCCTGGCCTCGTCATGACCAGCATCACCCCTTTCGGGCAGTCCGGGCCGTATTCGAACTACGAGTCCGAGGACATCGTGGCCCTCGCGCTCGGCGGAATGCTCTATCTCGGCGGTTATCCGGATAGCCCCCCGATCGCTGCGCACGGAAACCTGGCCTATCTCGCCGCTGCGCAATTTGCCTCCGTCGCGTCGATGATTGCCCTCTTCGGTCAAACCGAAGCGCTGGGACATGAAAGCGGTTCGCACATCGACGTGTCGATCCAGGAGTGCGTGGTAATGGGAATGGAAAACGCCATTCAGTTCTACGACCTGGAACGCGTGGTGCGCAAGCGGGAATCCGGTCAGCTGAAAATGGCGGGAACCGGTGTCTTCGAGTGTGCGGATGGCCAAATCTACCTGATGGCCGGCGGTATCGCGTCGGCGCGATTTTGGGAGTCGACAGTGCAATGGCTGATCGATGATGGTTTCCCCGAAGCGGCGAGACTGCTCGATGACCAATGGAAGGATCATGACTATCTGATCACCGACGAAGCTAAAAATCTCTTTTACGAACTATTCGTGCCGTTCGCCAAGAAGCACAGCAAGGCCTGGCTGTATCAATCCGGTCAGGAGCGCCGCATCCCGGTCTGCCCAATCAGTACGCCAAAAGACATTCTAGAGAACCGGCAGTTCGAATACAGAGATTTCTTCAGCTCGATAAAGCACTTACCGTCCGAGAGGAGCATCGTTGCTCCGGGTGCGCCGTATCGACTTTCCGAAACACCGTGGCGTGCACCGTCGCATGCACCGCTCATGGGTCAGCATACGGATGAAATTCTTGCCGACCTCGGATATAGCAGGGCAGATCGTGTGGCGCTACAACAGGCAGGAGTTTTGAAGTGAAAAATCTTCCTCTTGAAGGCATTCGGATTGCCGACTTCACGTGGATCGGCGCGGGTTCGTTTACGACCAAACTCTTCGCAGATCACGGTGCGGATGTCATAAAAATCGAGAGCGCGGATCGTCTTGATCCGCTACGCGGCAGCCGACCGTATGCAGAGGGCGTGCCTGGCATCAATCGGAGTGGATACTTCGCAGATCGCAACAGCAACAAGAAAAGCATCACGCTGAACCTCAAGACCGCTGAGGGACAGGCGCTTGCTCGGCAACTGATCGAGACGAGTGACATCGTTGCAAATAATTTCACGCCGGGGACGATGGAGAAGTTTGGCCTCGGCTACGAAGACGTGAAGAAGATTCGTCGCGACGTCATCTATCTGGCCATGTCGATGGCAGGATCCTCCGGCCCGGAGCACAAGTATCTTGGATTCGGCCTGACAATCGGCGCACTGACTGGAGTTCAGTTTCTCTCCGGACTTCCGGACAAGGAGCCGGCTGGCACAGGGACAAACTTTCCGGACCATATTCCGAATCCATGCCACGCCGCATTTGCGGTGTTGGCGGCTTTGCGTCATCGCCGGCGCACGGGGCGGGGGCAGTACATCGACGTGGCGCAGACCGAGCCGACTGTCGCCCTCCTGGGTCCTACGATGATGGATTGCGCAGCGAACGGCAATGTGCCCAGTCGGATGGGTAATCAGCACACGGCTTATGCGCCGCATGGCGTGTATCCCTGCCGTGGCGTGGACCGATGGATAGCCATATCGGCGTGGCAGGAAGAGGCATGGAAAGGCCTTGTCGCAGCGCTTCCTGAAGCGGACGCTTTGCGCGCGACAAAATTCTCGGCATTACACGATCGCCTGGCGAACCGCGACGACCTGGACGTAGCACTGGCGCACGCGACCAGCCGCTACGAAGCGGAGGACCTGATGGCGAAGCTGCAGAATCATGGCGTGCCTGCTGGAGTAGCCTGGACTGCAGAAGATGTCGTGGAGCACGATCATCAGTTGCAACATCGAGGTCATTGGATCCGGCTGCAGCACCCCGAAATGGGTGAGGCAATCTACAACGCACCGCCATTTCGCATCAGTGGACACGCTGAAACCATCCGCTTGCCGGCGCCGCTATTGGGCCAGCATACGGACGAGATCTGTCGGGACGTTTTCGGCATGGATGAAGCTGAAATTGCCGGCTTGCGCCAAAACGGAGTGTTGACGTGACGACGACACGGCCTTCCACGAGCGAGATGCTCGCGAAATTCGCCTACTCATTCGACCCGTCCACAGTCAATGATGAGCACCTTCGGACGTGCGCCAGGGCGATTACGGATACATACGCAGTGTGCATGGCCGGCGCAAACGAGCTAGCGGCAGTACGCATGCGCAAGTACATCTACGGCTTGGCTCTTGGCGCCGGTGGTGAACAACAACTCGGCTATGGAGCCGCTCGCCTGTGGGGGCGGGGCATTGCGACGACGGTAGAGTGCGCAGCACTTCTGAATGGCACGTCCGCCCATGTGCTGGACTTCGACGACGCCTCATCGTCGATGGGGGGGCATCCGAGTGTAGCGTTGCTGCCGGCGCTGATTGCGTTGGCTGAGTGGCGGGATATCAGCGGTTTGCGGCTGGCCAGCAGCTATGTGGTCGGCTATGAAATCGCAAGCAAACTGGGTAGCGCGCTCAGTAAAGCGCACTACGATCGCGGATGGCATATGACTTCCTCGATTGGGACAATCGCCGCCGCCGCCGCATGTGCGCATCTATTGGAATTGGAGTTCGACCAGACCGTTTCAGCGATTGGTCTTGCCGTGTCCCAAGCTGCCGGAACACGTCAAAACTTCGGCTTCGACGCAAAGTCGTTTCAGGCCGGCCAGTGTGGTGCGGCGGCACTGCGCGCCACGCTGCTTGCCGAGCAGGGTTTTACGGCATCTCCGCTTGCGATGGATGGTGAGGCCGGCTACACGTCCTTGTATTCGAAGTCGGAAGACATCTCGCAGGCGATGCTCACGCTGAATACAGCGCCACTTGAGATCGATCGTGCGGGGGTGGAGATAAAGAAGTATCCGGCCTGTTACGCAGTCCATCGGCCGCTGGATGGCCTGTTCCAGGTCAAGCGAGAGTTTGGTATTCGGCTGGACGACGTCGAATCAATTTACATCAAGACGAGTTACGGGACGCTATCCCCCCTATTGCGACGCTTGCCCGAGAACGGCGTCGAGGGGAAGTTCAGCATGGAATATGTGATTGCGGCGGCTCTGGAAGACAACGAGATTCGTCTCTCCACATTTACCGATGAAGCGGTGCGTCGACCGCGACTCCGAAAGGTCATGGCTTCCGTGAAATCCATCGAATCGCCCGGCGAGATCACGCCGCGTTGGGCAGAAATATCGGTGCACATGAAAGACGGGCGCCAGCTATCACAGCGTATCGACGCGCTCCGCGGCGACGCCTCCAATCCGCTTTCCGATGACGACTTGCTCGCAAAAGTTTCGGATTGTCTTGCATGGGCGGGCAGTCCGATCGAAGCCGCAAAGCTCTATCGAGGCGCGAAGCTGATCAGGACTGGCAGCGTGCGCGAAGTCTTGAACGCGATCGAGAGCACACAAGTTTTACCGGAAAGAGGTATCAGATGAGCATTCTTTATGAAGTGAAGGATTCTGTAGCGACCATCGTCCTCAATCGACCGGAGGCGATGAATTCGCTCGACCCGGAGTCGCTCGTGGAGTTGAACAACGCATTTGATATCGCCAATCGAGACGAAAGCGTTCGCGTTGTCGTGCTGACGGGCAACGGTGACAAGGCGTTTTGCACAGGATCCGATCTGAAGAAGACCATGCCGCCCAAAGAAAGCTTCGCGGAGCTCACGTTTGGGAAGCCGCGGTGGCTCTATCCATTCGCCGGAATGGAAATCGACAAGCCGATGATCTGTGCTGTGAACGGCTTTGCGCTTGCCGGAGGCATGGAGCTCGCGCTGGCGTGTGACATTCGGATCGCTTCCAGCAACGCCCAGTTCGGGCAATCGGAAGTGTGTGTCGGAAGTATTCCGGCTGCGGGTGGAACCCAACGTCTTCCCAGGATGGTGGGGATGTCGGACGCCATGCTGATGATGTTGACCGGTGATCGAATCGACGCGGAAACCGCCCTGCGGATCGGCCTCGTGAGCCGGGTGGTGCCGCTGGCGAGTCTGATGGACGAAGCGATGAAAATCGCCCGACGGATTGCCGACAATGCGCCGCTGGCTGTTCGGGCCGTGAAGCGGCTCGTACGCGATGGTCTTGACTTGCCCCTGCTGACAGCCATTCAAGCAGAGCAGTTCGCACTCGGTTTGCTTCGCGATACCGAGGATCGTCTGGAAGGACGGCGTGCCTTCCAGGAGAAACGCAAGCCCGTATTCGCAGGCAAGTAGCGGGTGCAAGCACTTTGGAGGCGCGATGAGACAGGTAGTTGTAGCAGGTATTGGGCAGACGGTATTTGGCAAATTTTTGCACCGCGGGGTGCGATCGCTGGCCGAGGAAGCGCTGTCTTCCGCTATCGCCGATTCCGGTATCGGCTACGAGCAAATAGATGTGACGTATTTCGCGAATGCGCTGTCGGGGTTGGTGACAGGACAGGAAACGATTCGAGGACAGGTCGCGCTGCGTAATACCGGCGTGATGGGGCGTCCGATCATCAATGTCGACAACGCATGCGCATCCGGATCGACAGCGTTTCATCTGGCATGGCTATCGGTCGCGTCCGGTCAGGCAGATGTGGCCTTGGCTATCGGGGCGGAGAAGCTGACACATGAAGATAAATCCGTGACCTTCGGGGCGTTCGCCTCCGGCGTGGATGTCGAGGAGCGTGCGCGACTTCAAATGGAAGCGCCTCAAGGGCACTCGGTATTTATGGACATTTACGCGGAGAGGGCGCGCCGCTACATGGAATTCAGCGGCGCTACGCCCAAGGACTTTGCCCTTGTCTGCGTCAAGAGCCGGCAGGCTGCGTCGATGAACGAATGGGCGCAGTTTCGTTCGCCGGTGACAGTTGACGAGGTGCTAGGCAGCCGCATGATCAGTGCGCCGCTGACGCTCAACATGTGCTCGCCGATTGCCGACGGTGCGGCGGCGGCCATTCTGGTAAGCGAGGAGTTCGCGCAACGTGCTGGCGCGCCGCACGTATATGTCAAGGCATGCGCGCTTGTTTCCGCAAACAAGGACGGCCTTGGTCCGACGTGTGCGGAAAGAGCGGCGAAGGCTGCTTACGATACCGCGGGATTGGGTCCCGAAGATATCCATGTCGCAGAGGTTCACGATGCTTCGGCTGCCGCCGAGATCATGCTGTACGAACGACTCGGATTCGCCGCACCCGGAAGGGGAGTCAGCTTGCTGCGCGCAGGCGACACGTCTGTCGGCGGGCGGCTTCCAGTGAATCCGGGGGGAGGTCTCTTGAGCCGCGGGCACCCCGTCGGGGCCACCGGAATTGCACAGATCATCGAGCTCACGACCCACTTGCGAGGGACGGCTGGCGCGCGTCAGAGGGAAGGGGCGAAGGCAGCACTGGCCGAGTGCTCCGGTGGGCAGCTCGGTGCCGATTCGGCACTCGCGGCGGCGACGATACTCACCAACTTCAAATGACCTGATCGGCGGGCTGGGCGATTCATCCTGACTTTCTAGAAAATTTTATCGGGGTCGTGCCCGGGGCTTCGTAAGGGCGGGGGGCAACCATGGCCCCGCCGCGAGCGGCGGCCCGTTGCAAGCGGCTCGCGGTCATCAAAAAACTCACTCGCCCTACCGCGTTGTGTTGACGGGCACACCACTGGAAAACAAGGTAGAGGAACTCATCTCCATCGTTCAGTTCGTCGACCAGCATCGTCTCGGACCCACCTGGAAGCTGCTGCATGAGCATCAGATCAGGGACGAGGCTGGGCGCGTGACAGGGTACGCCGGACTGGAGACGATCAGCCAGACACTGGCGCCGATCATGATTCGTCGGCGCAAGTCCGAGGTGCTGCTTCAATTGCCGAAGCGTACTGACCAGAATCTGCTGGTGCCGATGACCGAGCGGCAGATGGACTATCACGTGGAGAATGCGGACGTCGTGGCCCGGATCGTCCAGCGCTGGCGTAAAACGAAATTTTTGTCGGACCGCGACCAGCGAAGACTCACATGCGCGTTGCAGAACATGCGGATGTCGTGCAACAGCACCTATCTGCTGGATCGGGAGACCGATCACGGCGTCAAGGCTGATGAGTTGGCTGCCCTGTTCGAAACCCTGCTTGCCGAGCCTGACGGGAAAGCGGTGGTGTTCAGCCAATGGACGCGCACGCATGAGATCGTCATTCGCCGGCTCGAGAAACTCGGCATTGGCTATGTCAGCTTCCACGGTGGCGTGCCGTCGGACCAAAGGCCTGCGCTGGTGGATAGATGGGAGAAATCTCGCTCGGCGGCCCACGTCTCACCCGCTTCATGAAGGACGTTGAAAGCGTTACAGGCCACATGGGCGAGATCGAGGCAATGGCCACGGAGGAAGAAGTCGCCAACGCTGCTGCCGCGTCTGGCGAATTGCCCGAGGACATGACGACCGCGCAAGCGAATATCGTCGAGGCGCGGGCGCACTCCGGCATCCCGGCCGCTGAGCCCGTGCCGCAAGAGGCGCGCGTTGACCCTTGGTCCGGGCTGTTGCAGTTCGGCGTGGAGCTTGCGTCGGCGTTGAGCGCGTCCGCCGAGGGGATGGCGGATGCTCATCCGTGGGTCGACCGTGACCCCGCGACAGGCGCGCAGAGTCTCAAGTTACCGCTGCCGTCGGCGGGTACCGCTAGGCGACTTGCCGATGCGCTGTCTGCAATTTCGTCTGCGTTGCGCGTGAAATGACGGATTCCATGACTAGGTGAGCGTCAGCTCGTCGAGCGCCGCTCTGACCCACCCGAATCCCCCCGCTCCTGCTCGAGCCGCAGCCCTTGGCGGATTCGGTTATCGCGCAGGTCGTCGAAGAGCTCCCGCTCTTGTGCCGTGAGTCGCGGCAGATCGCGTGTGACCTGATTGCCTTCTTCTCCCCAGAACGCTTCGTGTGTCATCAGCGTCGCACGATCCATCAAGAACGACCCGGCGTGCGGGAAGCGGCTGCGCAATTGGTCGAGAATGGCGAAGCCGTGTGTGTCGATGTCGCCCCAGTAATGAAGCGCACAATCCGTGAGCCATCGAGCTGGCTCCAGTGATTCCCAGCCGTAACCCGCTCCGAACAGCACGATCGATTGTGGAACGTCCGGGAATGCCAGGAAATTCGTCTCGTTTTCCGTAATGAAGGCATGCCGGCACTGCAGCGCGAGGCGCGAGAAACTGTCCGCGTCGAGTGCAATGTCCGGCCGCCACACGCCGGGCAGAAGGACTAGTCGCTCGTCGAGAATGCGAAACCGGATACGAGACGGTTTTTCGCGGAAGCCGTAACGAGCGGAGAACTGTGCAGTGCCGGTCCGGTCGCCGTCGACTGCCTCGGGTGGTAGCACGAGATCGAGCCATTGCGTGAGCACGCCACGCCGCGCCTCGATGAACTTCGTGTCCACCAACGGAATTTCAATTCGAGGCCGAACTGATAGGCAAGGCTCGCCGCGAGGATCGTGTAGGCGAGCTTCTCCTTTTGCCCGCCCGATTTGCCCCCAGAGTCGGAATAGTGTTCGAATTCGCTGTCGTCCTCGCGCCAGCGCTCGCTCGCCGCGAAGAGGAACCAGTTGCGCACGTCGGTCAGCTGACGGCAAGCGGCGCGTGGTCGGAGCGCAATAGGCGCCAGGCGGGATGGCGCGTGCGCAGCGCGTCGAGGGTGGAGTAATCGAGGGGCATCAGTGCGAGATGACGGGCGTGGCGCCCTTGAGGCGATCGCCGACTGAGGCTTGAAAGGCCTTCATCCTACCGCAATTGCCACCCGACTTCGCCGGGCCCCGCGCTGGGACGAGTCTGACGGTATCGACGCCGCGTGACCGGGTGGGAACGCCGTCCCCACAAGGCTCCAGCCGATGGATTGACGATCGAGTGGGGAACGAACTTCAGCGGCGAGGCCGAGACGGTATTCTTCGATATCCGATCGCGGCATCACATGATGCAAAACGCCCGGCAGGAGGACACCTGTCGGGCGTTGTTTTTTGCGCGATCAGCGGGCCGTCATCTGGTTGACGATAATGGATACTTCCCCGCCGGCGCACTCGCAACTCTGCTGTGACCCAACAACTTACGCTACCCGGATTCGATGCGCCCCAGCCAGCCCCGGAGCATCGCTTGTTCCTTGCCGCGATGCCCGACCCGGACACCGCTGCGCGCATTGCCGAGATGGCCGGACGGTTGCGCTCCGAGATGCATGTCAAGGCCAGGCTGCTGCACCCCGAGCGCCTGCACATCACGCTGCACCATCTGGGCGACTTTGCGCATTTGCCGGAAGTAACCGTCGCGCGTGCATGCGCCGCGGCGACAAGCATTGACGTGCCGCCATTCGGCGTGGCGTTTGATCAGATCTCCAGCTTCAACGGCCGGCCTGGACATCGGCCTTTGGTGCTGACGGGGCGCGCCGGACTGGACGAATTGATCGACTTTCAGCGAAGACTTGGGGACGCCCTGAGAGGGGCAGGTCTGCGTGTTTCACGCGCCCGCTTCACACCCCACCTCACGTTGCTGTACGACGAAGGCAGGTTCGATCCGCGCGCGATTGGACCGATCACTTGGACTGTGCGCGAATTTGTCCTGATCCATAGCTGGCTTGGCAAGACGCGCTACGATGTAAAAGGGCGCTGGCCGCTGAGGGGCGGCGGCCCATCGGTCTGAGGACTCAATCTATTGTCGGCCGGCATGGCATTCTGAAGGACATGTCATCGCATCGCCCAGTTTTTCCAACAAAAATTCGGCAAAGACCGCGACTGCGGGCGGCACCGGTGGACGGCTCGTGTATACGAGCTGCAGGCCGAGCTCGGTGCTTGCGCGCCGATAGGTTGGCAGCACGCGCACCAGCTTCCCCTGCGTGATGATTGACTCAACCATTAACTGCGGCAGCAGCGCAATACCCAGTCCAGCCGTACAAGCCTGCGTCAGCACTCGCATGTCGTTGGCCGCGAACCGGCTGTTGATCGACACCTCCTGACTTCCGCGTGGACCCTGCAGACGCCACGTGTTGCGCCCCTGGCGATTGGAAATCGTCAGACAGTCGTGTTCGGCCAGTTCGCGCAGCGTGCGTGGCGCAGGGCGCAGTTCCAGATAGGCCGGACTCGCCGCGAGGATCATTGCATTCGGTGCCAGCCGACGTACCTTAAAGCCGCTACCGGTCTCGATGCCCATGCGCAAGGCCAGGTCGATGCGCTCGGCGATCAGATCGGTCGGCGTATCGTCGAGCAGGAAGTCGAGGCTGATGTGTGGATAGCGCGTGTAGAACTCGACCAGCCATTCCATGCCGATGAGCTCGAACAGGCCTGCCATCGCGGCGACGCGAACCGAGCCGGACGGCGCCTGCGCATCCGCATGGAGCCGCCCGATCTCGAGGATCTGGTCGAGCGCCGGCGCATAGCGCTCGAACAGCGTCTGACCTTCCGCGCTCGGCGCGAGTTTGCGGGTCGAGCGATGCAGCAGACGTGTGCCGAGTTGCCCTTCGAGTTGATCGATGCGCCGGCTCAGCGTATTTGCCGGCATGCGCAGACGCCGCGCCGCCTCGGAGAAGCTGCCGGCGCGGACCACCTGGACGAACATCGCCAGATCATTTAGGTCGAGCATGAGATTTCTCCAAAAATGGATTAATCAAATCCTATTTTACCATCTAGTGTGAAACGCTCCCAGTCCCCATACTTGCGGTGTCAAACAGTCATCCCATTCGGAGATACGTTTCATGAAACTGCTGCACATAGATTCCAGCATCCTCGGGCAAGGCTCTGTCAGCCGTGATCTGTCGGCGGACGTAGTCGCGGCCTTTCGGGGCCGCGATCCCGACCTTGCGGTCGCTCGTCTCGACCTTGCCGCCACACCGATCGGCCATCTGACGGCAGCACACCTCGCGGCCGCGCAAGGCGCTCCGGTCGACGATGCATTGAAGTCCGACGTTGCCATGGGCCAGGCCGCGCTCGAGGAGTTCCTGGCAGCCGACATCGTGGTCATCGGCGCGCCGATGTACAACCTTGGCATTCCCTCTCAACTGAAGGCCTGGATCGACCGCATCTCCGTCGCCGGGAAGACGTTCCGCTACGGGGAGCACGGCCCGGTCGGACTGTGCGGCGGCAAGAAGCTGATCATCGCCTCGTCGCGCGGCGGCGTTTACAGCGAAGGCTCGCCCGCCGCCTTCTTCGATCATCAGGAAACCTATCTGAAGGCGGCCTTCGGCTTTCTGGGCATCACGGATATCACCTTCGTTCGCGCGGAAGGTGTGGCGATGGGTCCGGAGGCGCGCAGTGGGGCCCTCGCCTCGGCGAAGAAAGAGACCGCGGCGCTCGCTGCGTGAGGCCGCACCGCCCCAACGAATACTCACTGGAGAACAACCATGTCGAGCACCCAGAAGCTCATTGCTGTCGTCGGCGCATCTGGCCAGCAAGGCGGCGCAGTTGTGCGCGCGCTGCGGGCGGGAGGTCAATTCAAAGTGCGCGCGCTGACGCGCAATCCGGCCACGCATCCGGAACTGGGTGACGAAGTCGTTCTGGCGGATTTCAATCGTCCGGAAACGCTCGAAGCCGCGTTTGCCGGAGCGCACGGCGTTTTCCTGGTGACCAATTCCTGGGAAGCCGGTGCGGACGAACCCAAGCAGGCACTCGCCGCCGTCGACGCGGCGAAAGACGCCGGCGTGCAGCACTTCATCTGGTCGACGCTTCCGAACGTGGAGACGATCAGCGGCGGCAAGATCAATGTCCCGCATTTCACGGAGAAGGCGAAGATCGAGCGCATCGTGAGCGAAGCCGGGTTTGCTTGCCACACGTTTGTGATCGCTCCCTTCTACTATCAAAACCTGCTCGGCGTCATGGCCCCGCAGAAGCAAGCGGATGGCACCGCGGGTTGGGCGCTGCCGCTCGATCCCGAGCGGCGGGTCATCCACATGGGCGACATCACCGAGCTCGGCCGCATCGTGGCTGGTGCGTTCGCGCAGCCGGAGCTCGCGGGGCACGGTGAACATTTGCCGCTTGTCGGTGATTTCTTGAGCTTCAACGAGATCATCGCCACCCTGAATCGTCAAGGAAACAGGTTCTCGTTCAAGCAAGTCCCGCGCGAGGTTTTTGCGGGCTGGTTCCCGGGCGCCGAGGGCATCGCGGCGATGCTCGCCTACTTCGAAGCGCACACGTATCTCGGCTCGGATTCGCCGGATTTGCGTGATGCGGCGATCGCTCTGGCCGGCAAGGTCGCCGGCCAGCAGCCGACGAATTTTGCTGTGTGGGCCAAAGCGAACTTCGTGACCCTGGAGAGCGCCCCGTGAATACCGTCATCCAAACTCCGCCGCCGCGCCTCGCCGGTGTCGGCCGTAACGTAATCTTCCGCACGCGCGGCCACGCGCACGGGCCGGTCGTCCGCATGGTCAGCCCCTCCGACGTCGGCAAGATGATCAAGCCGTTCGTATTTCTCGACCTCATCGATACGCAAGAGGCGATTGGCCAACAGGGTTTCGGCTGGCATCCGCATTCGGGCATCGCTACGTTGACCCTGGCGATGGAAGGGCAAGGTCGCTATGCCGAATCCACCGGCCACGAAGGAACGATGGTGGCGGGCGATATCGAATGGATGAGCGCCGGTCGTGGCGTCTGGCATTCGGGCTTCGCCGTGCCCCCGGTCAAGGCTTTCCAGCTGTGGATTGCCTTGCCGCCGGAGCGCGAACTGGCTCCCGCGTTCAGCCAACATCTCTCGGTGAGCGAAATCCCCTCGGACGGCCCGGCGCGCGTGCTGCTCGGCCGTAGCGGCGAGGCGGTCAGCCCGATCGATGCACCGCCGGGCGTCAACTATTTCGTTGTGCAGCTCCAGGCCGGCCAGCGCTGGACCTACCAGCCGCCGCGGGGCTACCGGGTCGGTTGGATCGCCGTGATGGACGGTAGCCTGTGCACGCCCGACCCAGTCGACAAAGGTGAGCTGGCCGTATTCGACCCATCCGATGCGGCGATCGAATTCGAAGCTGTGACCGATGCGCGCTTCGTGCTCGGTACGGCGATCCCGCATCCGCACGATCTCCACCTTGGATACTATTCGGTTCACACCAGCCCCGCAGCGCTGATCGAGGGCGAGCGCGAAATCGAGCGCATCGGTCGCGAGCTGCGCGCCAAGGGTGTGCTGCGCTGATCCGCGCAGCTTCGCCAATCTCGAATCCGCTGCGCAGGCTTGGACCGGCAGCATCCGACAGGAGCAGTTCCATGACGCATGGCATCGACGAACGCAAGCGCTGGCTTGCCCTCATCGTGCTCTGCCTGGGCGTGCTGATGATCGTGCTGGACACGACCATCGTGAACGTTGCATTGCCGTCGATCGCCGCGGACCTCGGCTTTACCGAAACCTCGCTGGTGTGGGTGGTCAACGCCTACATGCTCACCTTCGGCGGCTGCCTGTTGCTTGGCGGGCGGCTCGGCGATCTTTACGGACACCGCAAGCTGTTCCTCGGCGGCATTACGCTGTTCACGCTGGCGTCGCTCGCATGCGGCATGGCGAATTCGCAAATCCTGCTGGTGTGCGCACGCGCCGTGCAGGGTTTGGGCGGCGCGGTCGTCTCCGCTGTTTCGCTTTCGCTGATCATGAATCTGTTCACCGAGACCGGCGAACGGGCCAAAGCGATGGGCGTGTACGGTTTTGTCTGCTCGGCGGGCGGCACCATCGGCGTATTGCTCGGCGGCCTGCTGACCAACCTGCTGAGCTGGCACTGGATCTTTCTCGTCAACTTGCCTATTGGCATCGCCGTCTATGCGCTGTGCGTTGCGCTCTTGCCGTCAGCCCCCGGCCATGCTCATGGCGAACGGCTCGACATGGCCGGCGCGGTGACGGTGACAGCCTCGCTGATGCTCGCCGTCTACGCAGTGGTGAACGGCAATGAAGCGGGCTGGATCTCGGCGCAGACGCTGGGCCTGCTGTTGGTCGCGCTGGCGCTGTTGGCGGCGTTTCTCGCTATCGAAGCGCGTGCGCAGCATCCGTTGATGCCGCTTGGTCTGTTCCGCTTGCGCAATGTCGCGACTGCCAATCTGGTCGGCGTGCTTTGGGCGGCGGCGATGTTCGCGTGGTTCTTCATCTCCGCGTTGTATCTGCAGCGCGTGCTCGGCTACCGGCCCTTGCAGGTCGGCCTCGCGTTTTTGCCGGCCAGTCTGATCATGGGGTTCTTTTCGCTGAGCCTGTCGGCGCGCCTGGTCATGCGCTTCGGTTTGCGTCTTCCGCTCGCGGTCGGGCTGCTCGTTGCGGCGTGCGGCCTCGCGCTGTTCGCACGGGCGCCGGTGAACGGCAACTTCGTATTCGACGTGCTGCCCGGCATGATCCTGTTCGGCGTCGGCGCGGGCATCGTATTCAATCCCGTGCTGCTGGCTGCCATGAGCGACGTCGATCCGGGCGATTCGGGCCTCGCGTCCGGCATCGTCAATACGTCGTTCATGATGGGCGGCGCACTCGGCCTCGCGGTGCTCGCCAGTCTCGCTGCCGCGCGCAGCGACGCGGTGCGGGCTTCCGCAAGCGCCACGGCGGCGCTCAATAGCGGTTACCACATGGCGTTTCTGTTCGGTGCGATCTTCGCGGCGGCGGCGGGTGTGCTGGGCGGTGTGTTGTTGCGTCGCGGGCAGCCAGGCGGCGCAGGTGTGCAACCGGATGCTGTTAACCAAGACGTAACGACAGCGCGCCCCGCACCCACGACCGGCAACGCGGCAGCGACAGAGCGCTACTGAGCCAATTGCGTCATCAAACCCTGACGCTGTAATCCGCGACCTTGATTCGCGAGTGGATGATCTTGCGTTCCGCGAGCCAGTCGGCGGCCCGTTGGAACTGCGCGATGAAAGCGGCGTCGTCGGGTTCGTGGAATTGATTCACACGCTTCAGGCTGGCCAGATAGTCGCGCACCTGATCCGGATATTTGGCCTCCCCCTGCACGAGCTGCTCGGATTCGGTGGCATGCGTCGATTGCCAAGCGCCTTCGACATAGTAAGCGTCGATCACGGCGCGAATCAGCTCCGAGTTCTCTTCGGTGAATTTCCGGCGCGTCACCAGCGAGCTGTAGTCGATCAGGAAATCGAGGTCGCGTCCCTCATTGAAGATGTCCTTGGCGTCGTTCGTAAAGCGCGAGATGTCCACCGCCGGCGACCACATCGACCAGGCGTCGACTTTGCCTTGCGCAAACGCCGGCGCGGCATCGGGCGGATTCAGGTAGACGAACTGGACCTTGTCGCGGTCAACACGATTCTTTTCCAAAGCAGCAATGAGCAGGAATTCGCCGAGCCCCGAACGATTGACGGCGACCTTGCGGCCCGCCAGATCGGCGACCGAGTTGATGCCGCTCGATTTCTTCACGATGATGGCAGTCGAGCGGGGCGCATAGACATCGAACGCATTGAAGACGATCGGAGATCCGGCCAGCATCGCCGCCAACGCGGGGGTCGTCGATCCCCAGAAGCCGAAATCCGCACTGCCGCCCACCACGGCCTGAATCGAAGGAGCATGGTTCGGGAACGGGCCGATCCACTCGACCTTGATGCCTTTGGCGGCGAGCGTCTTTTCGAACACACCGCGTTGTTTGGCAATGTCCGGAAGGCTGCCGTATCCCCAACCGATGCGAACCGTATCGGTGTTGCGTGTCAGCTTGCGCGGCTCGGCCGCCCGCGAGGGGAGCAGGCTGCCGGCGGCGGCGCCGGCCAGCAGGCCACCCGCCGCGCGCAACAGCTGGCGGCGACTCAGCGAAGAATCATTCATCCTTGTCGGGTCCTTTGAGTGATGCGGGAAAGCGATCAGTGAGACTGAACGCCCAACTCTTCTAGCAGGGCGGGCCGCAGTTCCTGCGGCATGCAGTTTTTGGTTTGGAAGGACGCGGCGATTCGTCCAGAGCGCATGACAAGAATCCTGTCGGCGAGAACGAGTGCCTCGTCGACGTCATGCGTCACGATCAGCACGCCCGGCCGATGGTGGGCAACGAGTTCCTTGACGAGTCCGTGCATCTTGATCCGGGTGAGCGCATCGAGCGCCGCGAACGGTTCGTCGAGCAGCAGGAGCGCGGGATCGCGAACCAGGGCTCGCGCCAGCGCCACGCGTTGCGCCTGACCGCCTGACAGGTTGCGCGGCCAGTCGTCCTCGCGACCGGACAGTCCGACTTCGGCCAGGGCACGGGCCGCGCCATCCCGGCCGACCGTGGTTTCATGACCGAGCGCCACGTTCTCCCACAACGTGGCCCATGGCAGCAGGCGATGCTCCTGGAACACGACGGAAGGCCGTTCAGGCGCGCGGATCCGTCCTGCGTCAGGCAAATCGAGCCCGGCCAGCGCGCGCAGCAGCGTGGTCTTGCCGCAGCCGCTTTCACCCAGCAGCGCGACGAATTCACCTTGATGAATATCGAGGTCCAGCGCATCGATGACGGCACGCGCGCCATAGCGGCGCTGCAGGCCACGCACCGATACGGCTAGAGGGAGCGAACTGACGCGATCCTCCGCGGGTGCCGAAACATCGGAATCACGGGACAGAGCGATGCCAGGAGTCACGTGTGCTCTCCCTGGGCGTAATTCGCATGCCATGACAGGAAATGGGCTTCGAGCAAGCGCACCAGCGCGTCCGCCACGACGCCGATGATCGCGTAGATGATCATGGTCAGCAGAATGACGTTGGTTTGCAGGAATTCGCGGGCATCCATGGCCAGGAAGCCGATGCCTTTTGTCGTCGCGAGTGTTTCGGCGATGACCAGCGCGAGCCAGGCATGGGCGAGCGCATAGCGGACGCCCGTGAGGATCGACGGCATCGCTCCCGGGAGAATGATTCGCCGCACGATCGCAGTCCGGTTCAGCCCGATCACCTTGGCGAGCTCCATCAGCTTCGGATCGATCTGGCGGATGCCCAGCATGGTGTTGATATAGACGGGGAACAGGACCGCGAGCGCGACGAGAAAAATCTTCGCGGCCTCACCCACGCCGAACCAGGCGATGACGAGCGGCAACATCGCAAGGAAGGGGATCGCGCGCACCATCTGGATCGAACGATCGAACAGCGCCTGCGCCAGCGGCGAGAAGCCGGCCGTGAGGCCAAGCACGAGGCCGATCGCTCCACCGATTGCGAAGCCCGCGACGGCACGTAGAAGCGAAACGCCGAGGTGAACGAAGAGATCACCGTCGATGGCCAGACCCAAGGCGGTTTCGACGACACTGCTCGGGGCCGGGAGTACTTGAGGGGCGACGAGTCCAATACGCGCCGCAGCCTCCCAAATGACCACGACGAGAACCGGGACGGTCCACGACAGCAGCGTGTAGAGCCCGCCTTTCGAAGCACCCAGGCGCATCCGTTTCGGAATGGCATGGCTGCTGCGGGAAGAAGTTAAGTCAGCCATGCCAGTTCCAGAATAGCCGTGAAAAAAGTTAGCCGGATGCCGGGCGCGTATCTGAGGATGTCGGCGCCTAGCGAAGGCGAGCTCGTTATTAAAGGGCGCTTGGCATCGCGATGACAAACGGTTTTTCATGCTTTGCTTTTCAGTTACCGGCGGCGCCCGGGGCTGCGTCGCGAGCGATGCTGTACCGCGAATCGCATATTTAGAAATGAAATTTAATTGGTTCTGATCCAGAGTCTCGCCGAGCATCATCGACTCCTGATGGCTATAGACGGCTCGCCGTGATTCCGCGGCACAACCGAACCAGAAAGGAGGCGCAATGGCGGCAGTACTCGAAGAACGACCGGCCGAGGTGCTCGAGACGGCACGAGCAACGGCGGCGGCGGCAGGTTTGCCCTATGCAGGCGGCGTGGCGCCGCGTGACGCATGGGCGCTCATTTCGGGCGGCACCGCGCTGCTCGTCGATGTCCGCACGGCCGAGGAGCGCAAGTTCGTCGGCTACGTGCCGGGCTCGGTACACGTGCCGTGGGCAACGGGCACGAGCCTGACGCGCAACCCGCGCTTCGTGCGCGAACTCGAGGCCAAAACGGGCAAGGACGCCGTGGTGCTGCTGCTGTGCCGCAGCGGCAATCGCTCGGCGCTTGCCGCCGAGGCGGCCGCGAAGGCCGGCTTCACTCAGGCGTACAACGTGCTCGAAGGTTTCGAAGGCGAACTGGACGAAGGACAGCACCGCGGCGGCCGCAACGGCTGGCGATTCCACGGGCTGCCCTGGGTGCAGGACTAGCCCATGGCGGTATTCGATATCGACAGCATCGCCGGATCGCTTCACGCCGTCCGGCAACATTGGCGCGACGCACAGAAGCGCGCGCTCGAACCCGGCGGACGCGACCTGCCTTCGCGCGACGCTCTGTCGACGGTGGTCGACACCCTGAAAGGCGCGCTGTTTCCCATGCGGCTCGGGCCGCCCGATCTGCGTCAGGAAAGCGAAAACCTTTACGTCGCACATGCACTCGATGCAGCGCTGCACGGCTTGCTGGCGCAGGCCAGGCTCGAATTGCAGTATGCGGCGCGACGCGAGACGGCGGAAAGCGAGCCCGTCGAGGCGCGCGCGATTGCCGCCGTGCGCGCGTTCGCGCAGCGGCTGCCCGGCATCCGCTCGCTGCTCGACAGCGACGTGATCGCCGCTTATCACGGCGATCCCGCCGCCGGCAGCGTGGACGAGGTGCTGCTTTGCTACCCGGGCGTGCTCGCGATGATCCACCACCGCCTCGCGCACGAACTGTATGGCCTCGGGTTGCCGCTGCTGGCGCGCATCGTTGCGGGACTTGCGCACGCGCAGACCGGCATCGACATCCATCCCGGCGCGCAGATCGGCGCCGGTTTCTTTATCGATCACGGTACCGGCGTCGTGATCGGCGAGACGTCGATCATCGGCGAGCGGGTGCGCCTCTACCAGGCGGTCACACTGGGCGCGAAGCGCTTTCCCGTCGATGAGAACGGTCACCTCGAAAAAGGGATGGCGCGTCACCCGATCGTCGAGGACGACGTCGTGATCTATGCGGGCGCGACGATTCTCGGCCGCGTGACGATCGGGCGCGGCGCGACGATCGGCGGCAACGTCTGGATTACGCAAGACGTCGCGCCGGGCAGTCTCGTGACGCAAGCCATGCTGCGCAGCGAATCTGCCCGGCCTTCGCCCGGGGCTACCCAAATCGCCGCCGGTGCACTCGGATGACGACGCTCGTGCGCGATTTCGGCGCGACCGTGCGTGCACTGCGTGAGGTGCATGCATGGTCGCAGGAACAGCTCGCCGAGTACGCGGGACTGAACCGCTCGTACGTCGGCGAGATCGAGCGGGGGACGGCGATTGCATCCATCGTCACCGCGGACAAGCTTGCGCGCGCCTTCAATGTGCCGATTGAAAAGCTACTGTGCGTGCCGTCCAGAGGCGTTGCCGGATGATGGCTATAGCATGTTGAGCCGGTTTTTGAGGCTCTCGATAATTCCCCGCTCTCGTAAGCATTCCCGTTTTTCTTCTATCAATCTGGAGCCTTTCCATGTCGACGTTAGCGAGCGGCCAGACCGCGCTCGGCGATAACGCAGCACGGCAGCTAGCCAATGCCACCAAGACCGTCCCGCAGCTCTCGACCATCACGCCACGCTGGCTCACGCATTTGCTGCAATGGGTGCCCGTCGAGGCAGGCATCTACCGGCTCAACCGCGTGAAGGACCCGCAAGCGGTCCAGGCAGCCTGCACCGCGCGAGAGGACGAAGGCGCGCTCCCCAGCACGTTCGTTCCGTATGAAGAACAGCCGCGCGAGTATTTCCTGAATGCGGTGAGCACGGTGCTCGACGTGCACACGCGGATTTCCGACCTCTATAGCAGCCCGCACGATCAGATCAAGGAGCAGTTGCGCCTGACGATCGAGACGATCAAGGAGATTCAGGAAGGCCAGCTCATCAACAATCCCGACTACGGCTTGCTGGCGAACGTCGATGAAGAGCAGCGCGTTTTCCCGCTGACGGGGGCGCCGACACCGGACGATCTCGACGAATTGCTGACGAAGGTGTGGAAGGAGCCGGCCTTCTTTCTCGCGCATCCGCTGGCGATTGCCGCGTTCGGCCGCGAATGCACGCGCCGCGGCGTGCCGCCGCCGACGGTCAGCCTGTTCGGCTCGCAGTTCATCACCTGGCGCGGCATTCCGCTGATTCCATCGGACAAGGTGCCCGTCGCCGACGGCAAGACGAAGATTCTGCTGCTGCGTGTCGGGGACAAGCGCCAGGGCGTGGTCGGCCTCTATCAGCCGGGCGTCGCGGGCGAGCAGGGTCCCGGGTTGTCGGTGCGCTTCATGGGCATCAACAATCAGGCGATCGCGTCGTATCTGATTTCGCTGTATTGCTCGCTCGCGGTTCATTCGCCTGACGCGCTCGCAGTGCTCGATGACGTGGAGATCGGCAAGTACCATGACTATCCAGACACCTACCGGTAATCCTCTGAGCGCCGGCCCGTTGCCCGGCGTGCAGGCGCCCGGGTTCCCGGCCGGTCTGCCCGATCCGGCGCTGCTTGCGCGCCTCGCGAACGAGTTCTTCAGTACGTTGCCGGGCGGCGCTGCCGCGCCTGACGTGTCGGCGGGAAGCGGAGCGGTGGGGGGATTGCCCTCGGCGTTGCCGGCCGCCGCGCCGATCCTTTCGTCGGTCAGCAATCCCGCTCCGCCCGGCTCGCCGCTGGCGGGGCCGGGCGGTACCGGGACGGGCGTGCCCGGCGCGCCGGTCCCGCCGGGCAAGGTGCCGGGTGCGAACCTGTTGCCTGCCGCGCCGACGCATGTCCTGTCGCTCGGCAATCGCGCGCCGGCGCTCGCGCCTCATGCGGCGGCACAGAACGGCCTCCCCGACAACGCGGTCACGATCGCGCCGGCGCTGGAGCCCCGCGCAGGCGGGACTGCGCTCGGCGTGCCGCCCGTGCAGGGCAACACGCCCGCGTCGCCTTACTACTTCATCGACACGCCGGGACGTGGCTGGACGCGTTCTTCCGAGGAGATCGTGGTGCCGTCGGGCGGGACGGCTGCGCCCCAATCATTCGGCCTGCCTGGGGAAGACGATCTGCGTGATCTGCTGTCGATTCAGCGCTTTGCGCCTTCTGCCGACATCCATGGATTGCCGCGCGGGGGCGTGCCGTACTTCGTCGAGGGCGCGCGCGCCGTGTCTGCTCCGCGCGGGGCCGAGGCCGCTGTGCCGGCGGGCCGTCCGCCGTTCGACGTCAACGCGATCCGCCGCGATTTTCCGATCCTTCAGGAGCGCGTGAACGGCAAGCAGCTGGTCTGGTTCGACAACGCGGCGACCACGCAGAAGCCGCAGCCGGTGATCGATCGTCTCGCGTATTTCTATGAGCACGAGAACTCGAACATCCACCGCGCCGCGCACGCGCTCGCGGGCCGGGCCACGGATGCCTACGAGGCCGCACGCAGCAAGGTGCAGCGCTTCATCGGCGCCTCGTCGCCGGACGAGATCGTGTTCGTGCGGGGCACGACCGAAGCGATCAACCTGATCGCGAAGACATGGGGCGTGCGCAATGTCGGCGAAGGCGACGAGATCGTCGTGTCGCATCTCGAGCATCACGCGAACATCGTGCCGTGGCAGCAGCTCGCCGCGCAGACGGGCGCGAAACTGCGCGTGATCCCTGTCGACGATTCAGGGCAGGTGCTGCTCGACGAATACCGCAAGCTGCTCAGCGACCGCACGAAGATCGTCGCCGTCACGCAGGTGTCGAACGCGCTCGGCACGGTGGTGCCCGTGCGCGAGATCGTCGAGCTTGCGCATCGCGCGGGCGCGAAGGCGCTCGTCGATGGCGCGCAGTCGGTGTCGCACATGCGTGTCGACGTGCAGGCGCTGGATGCGGATTTCTTCGTGTTCTCCGGCCACAAGATCTTCGGGCCGACGGGCATCGGCGTCGTGTACGGCAAGCGCGCGATCCTCGACGACATGCCGCCGTGGCAGGGTGGCGGGAACATGATTGCGGACGTGACGTTCGAGCGCACGGTGTTTCAGCCGCCGCCCAACCGTTTCGAGGCCGGCACCGGGAACATTGCCGACGCGGTCGGGCTTGGCGCCGCGCTCGATTACGTGGAACGCGTGGGCATCGACAACATCGCCCGCTACGAGCACGACCTGCTCGAGTACGCGACGAGCGTCCTCGGGCCTGTGCCCGGCGTGCGGCTGATCGGCACCGCGCGTGACAAGGCGAGTGTGCTGTCGTTCGTGCTGAAGGGCTACGAGACGGAAGAGGTCGGGCGTGCGCTGAACGAAGAGGGCATCGCCGTGCGCTCGGGGCACCATTGCGCGCAACCGATTCTGCGTCGCTTCGGTCTGGAAGCGACGGTGCGGCCCTCGCTCGCGTTCTACAACACGTGCGATGAAGTCGATGCGATGGTGTCCGTCATTCGCCATCTCTCGGCGCGCCGGATCTGATCGAAGGCCGAGGCCCCGGCAGCCTGCCCGCTTGTCGTTCCTCATGAAGCATGGCGCCGTTCGGTGCCATGCTTCATTGCATTGTGCGTTCGCTTTTATTGCACACACGCGAATAACGTAAGCGCGAATCGGTTGTTATTCGCGCGAGGACGCGTCCCTATACTGGCACGCTTGGCTGTCGACGAAAATTCGACGCCCGGCGCGCCGGTGCCGGTCCGCATGTCCAGCACGAGGAACAACGATGCCTGCCCAAGACTCGACCAGCCCTGCCGCGCGTTTGCCGCTCCAGGCGGCGCTGGCCGCGTTGCCAGCGCTCGCGAAGGCAATCGGCGAAGGCGCTGCGTCGCGCGAGGCGCGGCATGGGGCAGCGGATGACGGCAAGCGGCAGCCTCGAATTCGACAACCTGCTCGTTCGCGCGGACGAAGTGACGCCGCGGATTGAAAGAGAGAGCCTCAGCGCAAAAAAACGAAGCCAGTTCTGTTAGCGAGTGTCAGGACGCGAGATAACCCAACGCATTCAACCCGGACCTGACGCAATACCATCCAGCAAAGCATCGCGCAGTGCATCCAGCGCAGGATCGCGGAGGTTTCGAGGCCGCGGCGAGGTGACGTGGAGCGCACGCGCGATGCGGCTCGGGCGGTCATCGCCCGGCGACGATAACAATAGAATGCGGTCGGAGAGGGAAAGCGCTTCGTCCAAATCGTGCGTGACGAGCAGCACCGCCGTGCCGCGCGCGTGCGTCAGCGAAAGCAATAGGTGCTGCAATCGCGAGCGCGTGATGGCGTCGACAGCGCTGAACGGCTCATCGAGCAACAATAGGTCGGGCTCCGCGAACAGGCCGCGCGCCAACGCGACGCGTTGCGCCATGCCGCCCGACAATTGCTTCGGCAGCGCGTCGCGGATACCAGGCAGACCGACTTCGGCGAGCAGAGCATCGACGCGCGGATCGTGTCCCTGTCCCTGTCCCGGCCCGGCGGCGAAGGCGATATTGTCAGCCACGCTGAGCCATGGCAGCAGCCGGGGCTCCTGAAAGATCATGCCGATTCTGTCGGAGGGGCCGCGCTGCGGTTGCTTTTCAAGCAGAACCGAACCGCCGGCGTGTTTGTCGAGGCACGCGATCGCCCGCAGCAGCGTGCTTTTCCCGCATCCGCTGGGACCGACGAGGCTCACGATCTCGCCGCGGCCCAGTTCCAACGATACCTGCTCGAATACCGTGCGTTGCCCGAAGCGCCGCGTGAGCCCACGCACTTCGAGCAACGGTGCGCGAGGTGGCGTCATTGCGCGTCTCCCGAGATGTGGCGCGCATCACGCCACGACAGCACGCGCGTCTCGATGGCCTTGAATGCGCCGTCGCTGAGTTTGCCGAGCAACGCCAGCAGCAGAATAACGCCGAAGACGAGATCGGGGCGGCCGGTCTCGCGCCCGTCGCTCAGTAGATAGCCGAGGCCGCGTGTCGCGGCGATCAGTTCGGCAGCGACCATGAACATCCATGCGAGACTCAGCCCCGTGCGCAGGCCCGTGAAGATTTGCGGCATCGACGCGGGCCGGAGAATGCGTGTGAACATCGCGCGATGCGTCAGCCGGTTGAGCTCGCCGAATTCGATCAGCTTGCGGTCGACCCCATGTATGCCGGCGACAACGCTGAGCTGTACGGGGAAGAATGCCCCAATGGCAATGAGCGTGATCTTGGGCGCTTCGTCGATGCCCATCCAGAGGAGCAGGATCGGCACCCATGCTAGCGACGGAATCGCGCGTAGCGCCTGAAACGCAGGGTCGAGCAGCGCATCGACGCGCCGGCTCAGCCCCATTGCCGCGCCGATCAGCAGCGCGAGCGCCGAGCCGAGCGCGAAGCCCGCATATACGCGCGCGACGCTCGCACCGAGATGTCGCGCGAGGCGCGCGCCGCCGAGGTCCCACAGCGTTTGCGCGATCGAACTCGGCGCGGGCACGAGATGCCCCGGCAACACCGACGCACGCACCAGCGCTTCGATCACGGCGAGGAAAACGAAGGGTAGTGCAAGCCCCGCGTAGCGCCACGCCCGCAAGGGATCGCTCGGCCGTTCGCTTGACGCAGGCTCGCTCGCGGACAACGGTTGCGAGTCGCGCCCTGTGAGCGCGAGAGTCTCTTCAGTTGCAGCCATCATTCAACACCGTGCGAGTGCCGACTGCTTGCGGGAGTCGTAGCGGGGCGTCATTTCGCGCTGTTGCTCGCCGTCGCGATCACGGGCTGCGCGATTTTCGCATCGATCAGCGCGTCGATGACCTGATTGAGATCGGTGCCGCTTTTCACGAGTTGCTCGTCGATGAGGATCGGCGCCGCCGCTTTGAGAGCGTCGATCTGCTGCGCGCCGGGTTGCGGATGGCTGAAGTCGTTGCGGCTGAGTTGCAGCTTCGCGACTGCGAGCGACACCTTCGATTCTTCGGCGACGATCTTCGCCGTATCGCCGGGGTGCGCGGCGATCCACACGCGCGCATTTTCATAGACCTTCAGCACGCGGGCAAGCGCGTCCGGATGCTCGCGGATGAAGTCCTCGCGTGCATTCAGGAAGCCCCACGTATTGAAGTCGACGTTACGGTAAAGCAGGCGCGCGCCGTCATCGATCTGCGCGGCGGCCATGTGCGGATCGAGCCCAGCCCAGGCATCGACCTGTCCGTTTGCGAGGGCGGTGCGGCCATCCGGATGCTGGAGATTCACGAGCTCGACGTCGTCGCGCGAGAGGCCCGCCGTGTGCAGCGCGCGCAAGGTGAAGAGGAACGGGTCGGTGCCCTTGGTCGCGGCAATCTTTTTGCCTTTCAGATCGGCGAGTCGTTCGATGGGCGAGTCCTTGCGCACGACGAGCGCGGTCCACTCCGGGCGAGAAAAGATATACACGGCGCGGATCGGATTGCCGTTCGCCTTGCCGAGCACGGCGGCCAGGCCTGCTGTCGAGCCGATATCGATGGCGCCGCTGTTCAGATACTCGAGCGCGCGGTTGCTGCCCAGGCTCAGCACCCACTTGACCTGCGTATGATCGGCGGCGAATTCCTGTTCCAGCCAGCCGTTGCGTTTGATGACCAGGCTTTCCGGCGAGTAGTACGCGTAGTCGAGCCTCAGTTCGGCAAGCGGCGCGGCTTGCGTGGTTCCGAAGTAGCAGAGCGCGAGCGCGGCCGCTGCCGTCGTCAAGAAGTGGCGCAATACCCGCGCGCGGCGGCCGGGCGATTGGTGTGCCCGAACGAAGAATGCCAAGCCCCGAACCCGTGCCATTGATTGTCCTTACGGTTGCATGTGATCTGAACTTTCAATGTAACGAAACCGCTCGCGGATGCGAACCAACTAAAGTTCAGAATCAAAGCAGTCAAGGCGCTATTGCGGAGAATGCCGGTTTGCCGATCTTCGCGCGCCGTATGCAATCGGCTCCCAGGCGGCACGGCGGCTCGGCTGCATTAGCAGCGGCTTTATGACTGAAGCAGATAAACGTATCGGATTTGCTTTGTTGACCTTCGATGGGGCGCACTCGTAGATTGGGCGTCTTCGTTTCGTTGAAGACACGCATCCATCGTGAGCACAGAGATTGCATCCGCCACCCGCCAACCGTCCGAAACCCCGTTACTGCGCTTCGAGATTCGCGCGTTCGATGCGCCGCTCGGCGCCGAGGTGATCGGTCTCGATCTATCGAAGCCGCTCGCCGCCGACGATTTCGCGCGCATCCACCGCGCCCATCTCGATCATCACGTGCTGGTGTTTCGCGACCAGCGCATCACGCCGCGGCAGCACATCGACTTCAGCCGCCGCTTCGGGCCGCTGCAGACTCACGTGCTGCATCAGTTCGCGCTCGCCGGTCATCCGGAAGTGCTGATCGTGTCGAACATCGTCGAGAACGGCAAGCCCGTCGGGCTCGGCGACGCGGGCCATTTCTGGCATTCGGACCTGTCGTACAAGGAAAAGCCGAGCCTGGGCTCGCTCCTGCATGCGCAGGAGCTGCCGGCCGAGGGCGGCGACACGCTGTTCGCGAACATGCACCTGGCGTGGGACTCGCTGCCGGCGCATCTGCGCCGCGCGATCGAAGGACGGCGCGCCGAGCACACCTATCTGGCGCGCTATGCGGAATTGCAGGCGCGCAGCCCGTGGCGGCCGAACCTCTCCGCCGAGCAGATCGCGGAGGTCGAGCCGGTCGTGCATCCCGTCGTGCGCACGCATCCCGAGACCGGCCGCAAGGCGCTGTTCGTCAGCGAGCATTTCACCACGCGCATCGTGGATCTGCCCGACGGCGAAAGCCGTGCGCTGCTCGACGAATTGTTTGCGCACAGCGTGCGTGCCGAGCATCTCTATCGCCACCAGTGGCAGGCGCACGACCTCGTGTTCTGGGACAACCGCTCGCTGATGCATCTGGCCGCCGGCACGCCCGATCATCTGCGCCGCAAGCTCTATCGCACGACGATCGAAGGCGACGTGCCGTTCTGACCTGGCAAGCGGCCGGCCGCGGCCAAGCGGACCGGGCCGAACCATCCACACCTGTACACGAGGGAATTCATGTCGTATTCGTTTCGCGCGGCGTTGTCCGCGACCTTGCGGTTCGCGCGCCTGCGGGTCGGCTGGGCCTTCGCGTGGCGCACGCTGATCGCGGCGGAATTGGTGTTCGGCGCGAGCGCGGGGCAGGGCGGGCTCGGCTGGTACATCTTCCAGAACCGCAACGAGCTTTACACCGACCGCGTGTTTGCCGGGCTCGTCGCGGTGATCGTGATCGGCCTGCTGGTCGAGCATCTGGTGTTCGATACGCTCGAGCGGGTCACGGTGCGCCGCTGGGGCATGCAGCTTTGAGGGCCTTGCATTGGGCGATGATCGTGGATGAGCCTGCTGCGAGAGAAGGAGCCCGCTTCACGCGGACTGGATGATCGGCGCAAACGAAGCGTCCCAGAACGGGGCGACGTTCGCCGGACCGTCCAGCACGCCGATACGCGCGAATGCGTCCGCGACTTCCTGATGCCCCGCAATCACGTCGGGCGTCACCTGCAGCAGCGAGTAGTCGTCGCTGCGCCGGTTGAACATGGCGACCAGGTCGCCGGCCGGCACGCGCGTTTCGGCGCTTTGTGCGCGGGCATACTCGACGAAATGCGGATTCGCCCACGCATACGCGTGCCGCAGCCGCACGAGCAGGTCGCCGATCGCGGCGCGGCGGCGCGCGTCGTCGAGCGCGCGGGGGTTCGCGTAGATCGGGAAGTTGCCCGACAGATACCCCTTGCCCGTCGCCAGCTCGCGTGCGCCGTAGCGGTTGCGCGCGAGCTGGCCGTTGTAGCCGTAGATCGCCCAGGCGTCGAGGTCGCCGCGGTCGAATGCGGACAGGCCGTCGGCCGGCGCGAGGTTGACCGCGTGGATGTCGTCGAACGACAAGCCCGCCTCGGTCAATTGCCGGTACAGGAAGTAGTGCGAGGTAGTCGCGCGCACGTAGCCGACGCGCTTGCCCTTCAGCTCGGCGATGTGCTGGATGGGCGTGTCCTTGCGGGCGAGCGTCACCTGATTGTTCAAGTCTTCGCGGGTGCGCGCGATGAATTTCACGCTCGCCTTGCGGCGCGCCGCGAAGACCGCGGGAATCTCGCTGCCGGAGCCGATATCGAGCGCATCGGCGTTGATGGCTTCGATATGCAGCAGGCCGTTGTTCAACTCGTGCCACTCGATCTTGTAGGGCGTGTCCGCGAGCCCGGCCGCGGCGAGGAGCGGCGGCCAGCCGCCCTTGTAGGTGGCGACGCGCAACGTGACGCCGGCCAGCTCGGCGGCGGGTTCCGGCGCGGTGGACGCGAGCGCGATGCGCTCACCAAGCGGGCTGGCCGCCAGAGCCGCGCCGAGCGCAAGCAGACGGCGGCGGTTTGCGGAAAATGCGTGCATCGAACGTCTCCCTGTGAACCGGCGCCGCCGCGCTACTTCTGCGCGCTGTCCCACGCGGGCAGCGTCGCACCGTGATAGACCTTCAGGATCTCGGCGGACACGTTCGGCTGCTGATAGCTCTCCACGAGCGCGCGAACCCACGGCGCGTTCGCATCCTGCTCGTTCACCGCGATGAAGTTGCGGTACGGGTTGTTCGGCACTTTCTCCTGCGCGATCCGTTCCTGCGGAATCCGGATGCCGGCCTTGATTGCCCAGTCGGTGTTGATGACCGCCGCGTCGAGGTCGTCGATCGCGCGTCCGACGATGCCTGCGTCGAGCTCCTTGATGTGGATGTTCTTCGGGTTCTTCGCGATGTCGCGCGCCGTCGGCAGCAGCCCGACGTCGGCTTTCAGCGTGATGAGCCCGAGCGATTGCAGCAGGAGCAGCGCGCGGCCTTCGTTGCTCGGGTCGTTCGGCACGCCGATCGTCGCGGCCTGCGGCAGGTCCGCGACCGACTTCACCCTGTGCGAGTAGAGGCCGATCGGCTGCACATACGTGTAGCCGACCGGCACGATCTTGTAGCCGCGCGCCTTGATCTGCGCATCGAGATACGGCTTGTGCTGGAACGAGTTCAGGTCGAGGTCGTGCTGCGAGAGCGCTTCGTTCGGCTGCGTGTAGTCCTGGAAGGTGGTGACCTTGATCGCGAGGCCGTGCTTCGCTGCGTTCGCGGCGACGACGCGCCACACGTCCTCGTCCTCGCCGGACATGATGCCGACGCGCAGCGTCTGTTCCGCGGCGACCGCGGGCACTGAGCCTGCGAGGCTCGAGCCGAGGAAGAGGGCGGCCAGCGCGGCCTTGAGCAGGTTTCGCTTGTGTCGTTGCATAGAGTCATGAATTGCGTGGTTGAAGATGGGGCGATGCTAAGGAACGGGGCGGGTGCCTGACAAATAACTTTGCGGACGTTGCTCATGGGGGGATGAGGTCATATCTACAGATTGAAATGTGTGATGTGGTTTTGGGGGGAAGGGGGGCTTGTTCTTGCTGTTTAGGTTGTCGTGCAGCTTTGATATCGCGGCGGTCCGTATAGTCCGTCCCTCCCCGGGACCGGGGTCACTTTTGTCCTTGCCAAAAGTAACCAAAAGCGCGTCCTGGGCGGACGGCCTTGGCCGAAGCGCACTCAGTCCTGTCGGCGGTAGCGGTCTTTGGGTTCCCGCGTCTCCGCACGCCGAACCGCCGAAGCGCACGCGGCTCGTGGTCGCCTCGGCTTCGAATCAAACCCATGTGGGCAGTCGGGAAAGGCCTGAAAAGGCTCGTCTTGCGACGCATGCGCCACGAAACCTAAATCTGATCAACCTATCCGTTCGGCAGAGGGAAGCCGTGCGGGCCGTGTGACCAGAAGGAGAAGGCAGGATCGGAGCGCTGCCAAATCGACGCCGTCAATGTGTTTCGAAGCTGGGCGACCACGAGCCGCGTGCGCTTCGGTGGTTCGGCGTGCGGAGACGCGAGAACCCAAAGACCGCTACGGCCAACAGGACTGAGTGCTAACGGGCCAAGGCCGTCCGCCCAGGACACGCCTTTGGTTACTTTGGGCAAGACCAAAGTGACCCCGGTCCCGGGGAGGGACGGACTATACGGACCGCCGCGAATTCAAAGTTGCACGAAACCGAAACCCGAAACCCTAAACCCTAAACCCTAAACCCTAAACCCTAAACGGCAAGACCCCAAAGCCACGTTGACCAGCAAGCCCTTAGCTCCGCCACGCATATTGTTCTGCGAATCCATTGGTGGTCAACGAATCGCCGGCTGCCGAGAATGACTGCATTCTTCCACCACAGCCCCTAGCCTGACATGAGCCGAGATCTGCTGTTGCTGGAGCCGGGTTGCGCCGATCCGGCCAGACGCTCAATGACGAATACCCATCGCATCCTCGCGCTGCTCGCCGCGCGTCTCGCGGTCTCGCTTTGCCTGCTCGCGCCGCCAATCTTCGGTCTGCTGCTCTCCGCGCCGTCGGCTCACGCGGCGCCAACAGGGACGCTCGTGTTCTGCACCGAAGGCAGCCCCGCCGGTTTCGATCCGGGCCAGCACACGACCAGCACGGATTTCGACGCGAGCACCAATACCGTCTACAACGAGCTCGTGCAGTTCCGCCTCGGCACGCTCGATCCGGAACCGGCGCTCGCAACGGGCTGGGACGTGTCGGCTGACGAGCGCGCTTACACCTTCCACTTGCGGCGCGGCGTGAAGTTCCAGGCCACGGCCTGGTTCCGCCCGAGCCGCGATTTCGACGCCGACGACGTGCTGTTCACGTTCAAGCGCATGCTCGATCCCGGCGATCCGTTCCGCAAGGCATACCCGACGAGCTTCCCGTACTTCAGCGACCTGGGCTTCGACAAGAACATCGAGCGCATCGACAAGCTCGACGACTACACGGTGCGCTTTCAGCTGAAGCAGCCCGACGTGATCTTCGTGCGCAATCTCGCGATGAGCTTTGCGTCGATTCTGTCCGCCGAATACGCGGCGAAGCTCGCCGCGGAGCATCGCGAGGCCGACATCAATCAGCTGCCGGTCGGCACGGGTCCGTTCGTGTTCCGCTCGTATCAGAAGGACGCCGTGATCCGCTACGACGCGAATCCGGACTACTGGCGCCCCGGCGACGTGAAGCTCGCGCATCTGGTCTTCTCGATCACGCCCGATCCCGCGGTGCGCATCCAGAAGCTTGCCGTCGGCGAGTGCCAGGTATCGGCGTTCCCGCGGCCGGCGGATCTCGACACCGTGAAGCGCAATCCAGGGCTCACCGTGGTGTCGGGCGTCGGCTTCAACGTCGGGTTCGTCGCCTACAACACGCAGCATGCGCCGCTCGACCGGGTGGAGGTGCGCCGCGCGCTCGACATGGCGATCGACAAGCCCGCGATCATTCAAGCCGTGTTCGCGGGCAACGCGACGGTCGCCACCCATCCGATGCCGCCGGCGCAGTGGTCATACGACAAGAGCCTGAAAGACGCGCCATACGACCCGGCCAAGGCGAAGGCGCTGCTGGCCCAGGCCGGCTTTCCGAACGGCTTCGACATTTCGCTTTGGGCGATGCCCGTGCAGCGCCCCTACAACCCGAACGCGCAGTTGATGGCGCAGCTGATCCAGCAGGACTGGGCGAAGATCGGCGTCCATGCGCGGATCGTCAGCTACGAGTGGGGCGAATACAACCGCCGGGCGAAGCAGGGCGGCGAGCACGACGCCATCCTGTACGGCTGGTCGGGCGACAACGGGGACCCGGATAACTGGCTGGGCACCTTGCTCGGCTGCGATGCGGTGCACGGCAGCAACCTGTCCAAGTGGTGCGACCGCACGTTCAACCAACTCGTCGACGATGCGCGCTCGACTTCGAACGTCGACAGGCGCACGGCGCTTTATCAGCAGGCGCAGGGGGTGTTCAAGCAGCAGGTGCCGTTCACGCCGATCGCCCATTCGATCGTCTTTCTTCCCGTCTCGAAGCGCGTCAAGGGAATGGTCTTTTCGCCCTTGGGCAGCCACCGCTTCGACGGCGTGTGGCTGGAGTAGTGTGGAGATGCCGTCTCCCGTTCTGCGTGCCGCCGGCATCGGCAAGCAATTTGGCTCCAGCGTTGCGCTCGACCACGTCGATCTCTCGATCGAGGCGGGCGAGGTCGTCGCCCTGATGGGCGCAAACGGCGCGGGCAAGTCGACGCTCGTGAAGATACTGAGCGGCGTGTATCGCGCCGATCGCGGCGCGTTGACGCTGTCCGGCGCGCCGTTCGAGCCGGCGTCTCCGCATGATGCGCTCCGGTGCGGCGTCGCGACCGTGCATCAGGCGATCGCCGATGCGGTCGTGCCGACGCTCTCCGTCGCCGACAATCTGCTGCTCGACCAGTTCTGCGCTGCGGGCTCGCCGTGGTTCCTGCCCGCACGCGCGCGTCGTCGCGCCGCCGCGCAGCGTGCCGCGCGGGTCGGGCTCGAGGTCGATCTCGATGCGCCGCTCGCGAGCCTGCCGCTCGCCGCGCAGCAACGCGTGACGATCGCGCGGGCACTCGCGGCGCACCCTGCGTTGCTGATCCTCGATGAGCCGACCGCGAGCCTGTCCGCGGCCGAAGCCGAGCGCCTCTTCGAGCTGATCGACCGTTTGCGCGCCGAAGGCGTGGCCACGCTGCTGGTCTCGCATCGCCAGGGCGATCTGCGGCGGCTTGCGGACCGCGTGGCCGTGATGCGCGACGGCCGCATCGTCGGCGAGATGCGCTCGCCGATCGATTTCGACGCCGCGCTCGAAGCGATGCTCGGACGGCCGCTGCGGGCTGTGCGACCGCAGGGCGATCCCAAGGTCAGTCACGACGGCAGCCCGGCGCTCAGCATTCGCGGCCTGCGCTTGCGCACCGACAGTGCGCCGTTCGACCTCGACGTGCGGCGCGGCGAGATCGTCGCGATCACCGGCCCCGTCGGCAGCGGCAAAACGCGTTTCGCGCGCACGCTGTTCGGTGTCTCGCGGGCGATGGAAGGGACCGTTGCGCTCGACGGCATGCGCTGGCAGCCGCGCTCGCCCGCCGCCGCGATCCGCGCGGGCGTGTTCATGCTCGGCGAGGACCGCCGCCGCACCTCGCTGTTCCCGGACGGCGTCCCGTTCGCAACGATCGCGGGCACCATCGGCTTTCCTTTCCTGCCGCGCTGGTTCGCCCGCGGCTTCGTGCACGAGCGCCGCGAGCGGCAGGCCGCCGTGGATGCGATCGAGCGCTTCGGCATCCGTTGCCGAGGGCCGGACGACCGGCCGGCGCGGCTCTCCGGCGGCAATCAGCAGAAAGTCGCGCTGGCGCGCTGGCATGCCGAGCCCGCGCGTCTTCTGCTGCTCGACGAACCGTTCCAGGGCGTCGATGCCGGCGCGCGCGCCGACATCGTCGATCTGCTGCGCCGTCATGCGCATTCACGCGCGACGCTGGTGTTCGTCGGCGATCTCGAGGAGGCCCTCGAAGTCGCCGACCGCGTCGTGCATTTCGATCGCGGCGCGCCCGATCTTTCCTCCACTCGAAAGCTTCAATCATGGGGATGAAGACCCGCACGTCCTCCGGCGAACGTTCCGCCGTCGTCAGCGCTGTGGCGCAGTCCGCGCACAGCAAGTCCACCACGCGTGCTCCAGGTCCTCAGGCATGGCGCAACCTGCTGGAGCGCAGCGGCATGCTGCTCGCGCTGGCTGCGCTCGTCGTCGTGTTCGCGATCGAGCAGCCTGCGTTTCTCGACATCGACAATCTCTTCAGCATCCTGCAAAGCGTATCGATCACCGCGCTGCTCGGGATCGGCGTGACGGTCACGCTGGCGGCGGGTGGTTTCGACCTGTCGGTCGGCAGCATCGCCGCGTCCGCGCAGATGGCCGCGAGCTATGTGCTGGTCGTCTGGCATGGCGGGACGGCCGCGGCGGTCGCCGCGTGTCTCGCGCTCGGCGTCGCGGCGGGATTGTTCAACGCGTTGCTGATCGCGCGCCTGCGCGTGCCCGATCAGCTCGCGACGCTCGGCACGCTGTTCCTGCTCGCGGGCTTGCAGTTGATTCCGACGGGAGGCCGTTCACTCACGACCGGTACGATCCTGCCGGACGGCACGGAGGCGTCCGGCATCTTCCCCGACGCCTTCCTTGCGCTGGGACGACTGCGCGTATTCGAGGTCGTGCCGCTGCCGGTGATCGTGCTCGTGCTGCTGACGGCGCTCGCCTGCATCGTGATGGAAACGACGCGTTGGGGGCGCGTGCTGTATGCGATCGGCGGCAACGAGACGGCCGCTCGGCTCGCCGGCGCGCCGACCGTGCGCTACCGCGTCGCCGCCTACGCCGCATCGGGCGCGATCGCGGCGCTGGGCGGCGTGCTGATCGCGGCCCGGGTCGGGCGCGGCGACGTCAGCGCGGGCCACTCGCTGCTGCTCGATGCGGTGGCGGCGTCGCTGGTCGGCTATGCGGTGGGCGGGGTCAAGCGCCCGAACGTGCTCGGCACGGTGATCGGCGCCGTGTTCGTCGGCGTGCTGCTCAACGGGCTCACCATGCTCAACGCGCCGTACTACATGCAGGACTTCATCAAGGGGGCGCTGCTGGTCGGCGCGCTGGCCTTCACGTTTAGCGTCGGCAAGCGTGGTGATGGGTGATTTCGGGTTTTTGGTGTTGCTGTTTGGGTTTGTCGAGCAACTTTGAATTCGCGGCGGTGCGTATAGTCCGTCCCTCCCCGGGACCGGGGTCACTTTGGTCTTGCCCAAAGTAACCAAAGGCGTGTCCTGGGCGGACGGCCTCGGCCCGGAGGCACTCAGTGCTGTTGGCGATAGCGTTCTGTGGGCCACTGTTGTCGCTCGCCGTACCTCCCGTTAGCACGCGGCACGGAATTGCGCCGATTCGAATCAAATCAATACTGATCGTCAGGCAAGGTCCGAAGACCCTTGTCTTGCGATGCGGCGCAGGCAAATCGAACTCTTCAATTTGTTTCGTTGCAAGGCCATTCGGTGCCACGTGCGAACGGGCCGCGCGGCGAGCGGTGACGCTTGCCCTAGACCGCTATCGCTGGCAGGACTGAGTGCT
>NZ_SWJE01000028.1 GCF_005144415.1 Trinickia terrae
TCCTCAACAGTCCGGATGTATGGCCGCAATCTCAATCCCATCTGCCGATCGTTCGCGAAGGCCTTGCAAAACGGGGGCGTCCATGTATGTGGGAGGGGATCGCTCAGGCTACCTGAGCGCCCCTATCCCGTTTACCGCTTCGGTGACGGCGGGGTCAGCGCGCGGCGAACGCGAACCAGCCGGTGCTGGCTGCCAGACGGCGCGGACGGCGGCCAGCACCGCGCGGCGAAACGGTCGGTGTGCGGCGCGAGGCCGATGAGCGCAGCGTCAGCGGCGAACTCGGCAGCAGCGTTCGCAGCGAGAAGCGCGAGAAAGGACGCGCGCCTGCGCGTACGCGCAGCATCGAGAAGAGCGACTGGAACCAGGCGCGCAAGCCGTCGGCGGACGAGGCTTGCCGCTGTTGCGCGAGCTGGCGGGTGCGCGTGGCGTGGTGGCGCAGCGCGCGCACGATGCGGCGCTGTGCCGGGCGGGCCGCCTTCAGGGCGACGCGCTTGATGCGGGTAGTCAGACGAGTGTGCATGGTTCGGGCGTGAGAGCGAGAGCGTCGGGAAGGGCGTCGCAGGAGATGAGCGGCGGCATGCTGAAAGGAGCACCAAGCATGCCAACTGGCGAGACCGGACGGCCCGGATGGTGGCCCGACGCGGCGGCGATCGCAGTGGATCGCGCGCAGAAGAGAGAAGCAATCGACATCCGTGCAGGCTACACGCGAATCGTGACGGGAGAAAGTCTCGGTTGTCCTACTGCGGTTAGGGGTTTATCCGTAGGGAGATCGACGCTTTTTCGCCGCTGTTGTGACCGAATTGCGTGCATCGCTGCTCCAGCGCCGTGCAGCATGCGCGCGCGCCGTTCATGCCCGTTTTACAATCGGCATATTCACCAAAACGTCAACCTGGGTAAAACGGAACGCTTCATGGCAGAGCATTCAAAAAAGGAACAGGTGCAGATGCTGCGGGAACGCGGCTTCGTGGTCGTGCCCGGACTGGTTGCGTCCGAGCGCTGCGCCGCGATCAAGGCGCTCGCGCAGCGGCAGCTCGAAGAAGCGGCGGCGCCGCTCGAGTACGAGGCCGACTTACGCTATCCCGGCGCGCCGGATTCGAAGCAGGCGCCGGGCGGTCACACGGTGCGGCGTTTGCTCGACGCCTACGTGCGTCACGAGCTCCTTCGCGAATGGGCGACCGCGCCCGAAATCAAGGGCTGGATGGAGCTGTATTTCGGCGAGGAGCCGCGGCTGTCGCGCGCGCATCATAACTGCACGATGACGAAGCATCCGCGCTACGGCAGCCTGACCGGCTGGCATCGCGACGCGCGCTACTGGTCGTTCGAGCGCGACGACCTGGTGTCGACGTGGCTCGCGCTCGGCCCCGAGACTGTCGACAACGGCGGGCTCTGGTTCGTGCCCGGGTCGCACAATACGGCGTTCACGTCCGATCGGTTCGACGAGGCGAAGTTCTTCCGCTCCGATCTGCCGGAGAATCAGGCCCTCATTCACACGGCGGTGTCGCCGGAGTTGCAGCCGGGCGACGTTGTCTTCTTCCACTGCAACACGCTGCACTCCGCGGGGCAGAATCTCACCGGCGACGTGAAGTTTTCGCTCGTGTTCACCTATCACGGCGCGAGCAACGTGCCGCTGCCGGGGTCGCGTTCGGCTTCGAAGCCAGAGGTGGCGCTTTAAGCTTGTTGCAACGTTTCAGCGCTTGCGCGAGGAGGCCGCGAGGCCGGTCAGCCCGGCGATCGTCGCGATGACGCCGCCGGTGATCAGCAGGATCGTCTTGTTGGTCGGCGCGCCGGTGAAGAGGCGCGACATGTCGTTGGCAAACGAGTGGAACGACTGGCCGCCGAAGTACAGCAGCACCACGCCGCCGACGATCAGCGCAAGCGAAATCGCCTTGATCATGAGAAGCCCTCATCGACAAAACACGGACGCGGCAGTGTATGGGAGCTGCCGGGCGGCGTCCATCCCTCGCGCGTTTGCGGCGTAGCCGCGCCATCGAAGCTGCCGGGGCCGCACTCGCGTCTGCCGCCGCACGCGGAACCCCGCCAAATCCTGCTATTCGGGCCGTCGGCCGCCGTCAGCGCGGACTGACGCGTTTGGCTAACATACCCGGTCGGGCGGCCGCGCGAGGCCGCGCTCATCCACGCACTCATCGAGGACTCACATGGCCTACGAAGCAGCATCGGAACGCTATTCAGACATGCAATACCGCGTGTGCGGCAAGTCGGGGCTCAAGTTGCCGGCAATCTCGCTCGGGCTGTGGCACAACTTCGGCGATACGACGCCGCTTTCGACGCAGCGCGAGATCCTGCGCACGGCGTTCGACCTGGGTATCACGCACTTCGATCTCGCCAACAACTACGGGCCGCCCTACGGTAGCGCCGAGACCAACTTCGGGCGCCTCTTCAAGGACGATTTCAAGCCTTACCGTGACGAGTTGCTGATCTCGTCGAAGGCCGGCTGGGATATGTGGCCCGGCCCTTACGGCCAGGGCGGCGGTTCCCGAAAGTACGTGCTGGCGAGCCTCGATCAGAGCCTGCAGCGCATGGGGCTCGATTACGTCGACATCTTCTACTCGCATCGCTTCGACGCCGACACGCCGCTCGAGGAGACCGCCGGCGCGCTCGCGACCGCAGTGCAGCAAGGCAAGGCGCTTTATGTCGGGATTTCGTCTTATTCGGCGGCGAAGACGCGCGAGATGGCGAAGCTGCTGCGCGAGCACAAGGTGCCGTTACTCATCCATCAGCCGGCGTACAACATGCTCAACCGCTGGATCGAAGGCGAACTGCTCGATGCGCTCGACGAGGTCGGCGCGGGCAGCATCGCGTTCACGCCGCTCGCGCAAGGGCTCCTGACTGGCAAGTACCTGAACGGCGTGCCCGCCGATGCGCGCGTCAACAAGCCGGGCGGCGGTTCGCTGCAGGAGGGTCATCTCAGCGCGGAAAACATCGAGCACGTGCGCAAGCTCAACGCGATCGCCGAGCGGCGCGGCCAGAGCCTTGCGCAGATGGCGCTCGCGTGGGTGCTGCGCGATTCGCGCGTGACTTCGGCGCTGATCGGCGCGAGCAAGCCCCAGCAGGTGCGCGAGAACGTCGCCGCCCTGCGGAACCTCGCGTTCACGCCGGATGAGCTCGCGGAAATCGACCGCTACGCGACCGAGGGCGGCATCAATCTATGGGAGAAGCCGTCCACCGATCAGGCGATTGGATGATGAGGCGCCGGGCCGCTACATGAGCGCCGGCAGCCCTTCGACCAGCACCACGGCGAAGGCCGCGCCGAGCAGCGCGCCCAGCACGCGCAGGACATTGTGCTTGAACGAGGACGACGTCGGCAGTGCGCCGAGAAAGAGTGCCCCGGCAAACGCCATCGGAAGGATCAGGATCAAATCGCCGATGGTGAAGTATGTCGACATGCTGTGTCTCCTTTGTCGATCGGAGTTAGTGCTTCAGCACTTACTCCGATCCCATGCTGTGGTTGTCTGGAGTTAGCGCTTCAGCACTTACTCCGATCCCATGTGTCGCGCCAAGCGGTCGTACGCATTAACTGAGTATAGGAGACAAATCGAGTGCCGCTCGCCGGCGCAGGGCTGTGCGGCGTTTAGTTTTCGATCGCCGAAAGCCCCGTGCGGCGGGGCTTGCGGGGATTCGTCGCGGGGTGCTCAGGGCGATGCGCCGCTGGTGCGCACGCTTGCGTTCAGCTTTCGTGTCAAGCGTTCGTAAGGACGATCTCCGAAACTAGAGGCATTTGTACTATCAGCTTTCGCTTTCCAGTTGCCGTTATCGCAGGAACAATTAGATGCACGCGCAACGGCTCGTTCGTCGCGCGGTTTCACCGCCGGGGCGGCTCGCCCTGGCTTCGCAGCAACATAGAACGGGGGAAATATCATGCAAGTCGGTTCGATCGTCCGGTCCGTGCATATCGCCGTGCCCGCGGGTGCGCGCGGCATCGTCATGCGCATTCTCGGGGACATGGCGATGGTGGTCTGGTATGCCGGCGAGCCCGGCGCGTCCCTGCAACTCAACACTGAACCGTTCTTTCTCGAAGATCTGATCGACACCGGCGACCTCGTGCGGCCGGCTTCCGAATTGATGCACTGAACCCGCTTTTGGCCGCCACGCCAAGCGGTCTTTTGCGTCGGTTTTGCCCGCTTGTGCGGCGGCGCGTTCGGTAACGAGCGCGCGCATGCGGCACAATGCGGGCATGAACGATTCCCGCTTCGACTCATCCTCCGATACGGGCGGCCCCGCCGCCGCCCATCCCTTCACCCGGCTCACGCCGGAATGCGTGCTCGACGCCGTCGACACCGTGCTCGCCGCCACCGGCGTGCGCACCGATGGGCGCCTGCTGCCGCTCAACAGCTACGAGAACCGCGTGTACCAGGTGGGCGTCGAGGACGGTCCGCCCGTGATCGCGAAGTTCTACCGGCCGCAGCGCTGGTCGGACGAAGCCATACTCGAAGAGCACGCGTTCGTCGCCGAGCTCGCCGCGCGCGAGATTCCGGCCGTGCCGGCGCGTATGAGCAAGGGGCGGTCGCTGCACGAATTCGACGGCTTTCGCTTCGCGATCTTCGAGCGGCGCGGCGGGCGCGCCCCCGAAATCGACCGGCGCGACACGCTCGAATGGCTCGGGCGCTTCATCGGCCGCATTCACGCGGTTGGCGCGAGCGCGCCGTACGCCGCGCGTCCGTCGCTCGATATCCGCACCTTCGGCTACGAGCCGCGCGACTACCTGCTGGCGAGCGATTTCATCCCGCCCGACGTGCGCGCGCCATACGAAGCGGCGATGAGGCTCGCGCTGGAAGGCGTCGAGCGCGCATTCGAGCTTGCGGGCGAGGTGCGCCCGTTGCGCCTCCACGGCGACTGCCATCCGAGCAACGTGCTTTGGACCGACGCCGGCCCCCATTTCGTCGATTTCGACGACAGCCGCATGGGCCCCGCGGTGCAGGACTTGTGGCTGCTGCTGCCGGGCGGCCGCGCCGACGCGTCGCACGCGCTCGCCGACCTGCTCGCGGGCTACGAGGACTTCTGCGAATTCGAGCCGCGCGAGCTGTATCTGATCGAGGCGCTGCGCACGCTGCGGCTCATTCATTACGCAGCGTGGCTCGCGCGCCGCTGGGACGATCCGGCGTTTCCCGCCGCGTTCCCGTGGTTCAACACGCAGCGCTATTGGGAAGAGCGCGTGCTCGAACTGCGTGAGCAGATCGGCGCGATGCAGGAAGGGCCGCTCTGGCCGTTGTAAGTTCGCGCCATTCACCCAAGGGTAGGTGCGCTCACCGCTTCATCATCAGCCTCAGGATCGCCCGCACGCGCCACCCATAAGGCGGCGCGATCAGCGCGCGCGTATTGAAACGCGGCTGCGTCAGCACCGGCTTCATCTTCGAGAACGTCACGAAGCCGTCGTAGCCGTGGTACGCGCCCATACCGCTCGCGCCGACGCCGCCGAACGGCAGGTCGTCGCACGCGATGTGCAGCAGCGTCTCGTTGACCGACACGCCGCCCGAGATGGTCTCGCGCAGCACGCGCTCGATCGTCGCGCGGTCCTCGTCGAAGAGGTAGAGCGCGAGCGGACGTTCGCGCGCGTTCACGTAGCGCAGCGCGTCGTCGAGCGTGTCGTAGGGCACGAGCGGCAGCAGCGGGCCGAAGACTTCCTCGCGCATCAGCGCAGAATCGTCGGGCGCGCCGGTCACCACGCAGGGCGCGAAACGCCGGATCGACGCATCGGCGCCCGACGCAACGGCGCCCGAAGCATCGGCGAGCGGATGCAGTTGCGCGCCGCCAGCGGCCGCTTCGTCGGCGAGCCGCTGCAGCCGCGCGAAGTGCCGCTCCGAGACGATCGACGTGTAATCGCGATTGCGCGCGAAGTCCGGATACAGCCGCGCGACGCACGCGCGGGCTCGCGCGATGAACGCCTCCTCCTTGCCGCGCGGCACGAGCACGTAATCGGGCGCGATGCAGGTCTGTCCGGCGTTGAGCGTTTTGCCCGTGACGATGCTGTCGACCGCCGCGTGAAAGCGCGCCCGCGGGCCGATGATCGCAGGCGACTTGCCGCCGAGCTCGAGCGTGACGGGCGTGAGATTGCCGGCGGCGGCGCGCATCACTTCGCGGCCGACATGCGTCGAGCCGGTGAAGAGCAGATGGTCGAACGGCAGCGCGCTGAAGGCGGCGCCGACCGACGCATCGCCGTTGACGACCGCGACGTGATTACGCGCGAATGTCTTCGTGACGAGCTCCTCGAAGAGGGCCGAGGTGCGGGGCGTCAGCTCGGACATCTTGATGAGCGCCCGGTTGCCGGCCGCCAGCGCGCCGACGAGCGGTCCGGCCGCAAGCAGGATCGGGTAGTTCCAGGGCGCGACGATGCCGATGACGCCCAGCGGCTGCGGCATGACCGTCGCGCGGGCGGGCTGGAGCCAGAGGCCCGCGCTCCTGCGCTGCGGTTTCATCCAGCGCTTGCCGTGCTTGAGCGCCGCCTCGATTTCGATCTTCACGAGCGCGATCTCGGAGAACAGCACTTCCTCCTTCGCGCGGTTGCCGAAGTCGGCGCTGACCGCTTCGGCGAGCGCGTCGCTGTGGTCGAGCAGCATCGCGCACAACGCCTTCAGGTGCGTGGCGCGCGTCTCCCACGATGGAAACGGCGTACGCAAGTGCGCTTGGCGTTGCTCGCGCCACAATGCTTCGAGCGCGGCATAGCCGGGCAGATCGTTTTTCATCGTCACTCCCTGATCCTGGTTGTCGCGCTCGGCGGCGCGCTTTTCGAGCGGCAGTTGTCGACGGTCACGCGGCAAACGCCCGCGCGACGATCGCCGCGTGGTCGAACGATGCCGGCAACGTGCCGTAGACACGCCCGCATTGCGCGGCGGACGCGGCGCCGTCGGCCAGGCGGGTCGCGATGAACGCGTCGGCGACCGGCGCGGGAGCATGGCGCAGCAGCAGCACCGCTTGAGCCGCGAGCACGAGTTGCTGAGCGATGCGCCGCGCACCCGCTTCGAGCGCATCCGGCGCGGCGGCGAGCGAGCCCGCAAGCCGTTCGAGCGCGGCGCGCAAAGCGGGATGCCCCTGCGCATCGGCAAGCCATGCTGCAAGCAGCGCCTGCGCGCCTTCGGGATCGCGCTCGATCGCGCGCAGCACATCGAGGCACATTACGTTGCCCGAGCCTTCCCAGATCGAATTGACCGGCGCCTCGCGATAGAAGCGCGCCATCGGGCCTTCTTCGACGTAACCGTTGCCGCCCCACACCTCCATCGCCTCGCCGGTGAATTCGAGCGTCCGCTTGCAGATCCAGAACTTCGCGGCCGGCGTGACGATGCGCCGCCACGCGCGATCTTCGGGCATTGCTGCGGCCGGGTCGCTGTCGTACGCCCGCGCGAGCCGCATGAAGAGCACCGTCGCCGCTTCGGATTCGAGCGCGAGATCGGCGAGCACGTTGCGCATCAGCGGTTGCTCGACGAGCTTTTTGCCGAAGGCGGCGCGGTGCCGCGCGTGGTGGATCGCCTGGACGAGCGCCGCGCGCATCAGCGCGGCGCTGCCGATCACGCAGTCGAGCCGCGTGTAGTTCGCCATCTCGATGATGGTCGGCACGCCGCGGCCTTCGTCGCCGATCATCACGCCGTAGGCATCGAGGAATTCGACTTCGCTGCTGGCGTTCGAGCGATTGCCGAGCTTGTCCTTGAGGCGCTGGATCTGGACGGGGTTCTTCGTGCCGTCCGGCGCGAAGCGCGGGACGAAGAAGCACGACAGCCCTTCGTGCGTCTCAGCACGCGCCGGGCCGCCCCAAGCGTGCTGAGACGCCCCCTCGGGGGGCAGCGAACGAAGAGAGCGTGGGGGGCGTTCCATCCCGCTGCGTGCGAGCACGAGGTGCGCGTCGCACTGCGGCGCCGAGAAGAACCACTTGTGGCCGACGAGCCGGTACGCGGCGCCGCGGCCCTCGCCTTCCACGGCGAACGCGCGCGTCTGGTTGCTGCGCACGTCGGAGCCGCCTTGCTTCTCGGTCATGCCCATGCCGACCATCATCGAGCGCTTTTGCGCGAGCGGAATGTCGCGCGGGTCGTGCTCGCGGGACAGCAGCTGGTCGCGCAACGCCGCATAGAGCGCGGGCTCGCGCTGCAGAACGGGGATGCTCGCGAAGGTCATCGTCAGCGGACACAGCGAGCCCGATTCCAGTTGCGCATGCAGGAAGTAGCCGGCGCAGCGCGCGGGCATCGCGCCCGGCTGCGGTTGCTCGAAGGGCAGCGCGTGCAGGCCCTCGGCGCGCAGCAGCGTCAGCAGCTGGTGCCAGCTCGGATGAAACTCGATGGCGTCGATGCGCTCGCCGCGCGGGCTGAAGGTGAAGAGCTCGGGCTCGTGCCGGTTCGCGGCGCTGGCCAGGGCGAGCGTTTCCGGCTTGCCGAGCTGCGTGCCGTCGCGGGACAGCGCTGCAAGGTGCCAGCGCGCGCCTTCACGCTCGACGGCTTCCATCAGGGCCGGGTCGCTTTCGAAGAGGTTGTAGTTTTCGAGCGGCGGAGCCTGGTTCGTGACTTCGTGCGTCGCCATGTGCGTCTCCTTATGCGATGGGCGCCTCTCTTATTGTCGCGCCGGGCGGCCTGAAATGCCCATGCATGATAGGTAGGGGCGGCGGATTCCGTTTAGAGGAATCGTTCTTGCCGCCTTTGTCGCGCCGGGGCGCCGCTCAATCCTCAGGCGTGCCCGTCAATCGGCGCGAGCGGGTATAGGCGAAGTCGTCGCCGGGCTGGCCGGGGAGCGTCTCGCGCGCGACCGCCAGCCATGCGCGCGCCGCGTGCGAGAGGTAGCCGTTCTTGCGCCAGCCGACCGCCATGCGCCACGGAATCTCCGGCTCGACGACCGGCTTGCAGGTGAAGTGCGTCGCATCGAGCCGCCGGCAATACGGCGACGGCAGGAGCGCGATGCCGACGCCCGCATGCACGAGCGCCGCCATGAAATCCCAGTGACTGCTGCGGCCGGCGATGGCGGGCGTAAAGCCGACGCCGCGGCACGCTTCCATGACGACGTCGTTGAGCGCCAGGCTCTCGTTGTAGAAGACGAAGGGCTCGCTCGCGAGATCGGCGAGACGCACGTTCTCTGCGTCGTCCCAGCGCGAGCCGCGGCGCGCGACGACCCACAACAGCTGGTTGGTCATCGGCAGCACGTCGAACATGTTCATGTCGACCGGCTGCAGCACGCCGCCCAATTCCAATTCGCCCGCGATCAGCGCCGCCTCGATCGCGCGCGAGCCGTGCTCGTAGAGCTTCAATTCGACCTTCGGATAACGCCGCCGGAATTCGGCGATGGCCGGCGTGAAAAGCGAGCCGCCCATCGGCGGAATGCCGATGGCCAGCTCGCCGCGGCCGAGCGTGCCGACGTCGTCGAGCTCGGCCTGCAGTCGAGCGTGCGCGGCGAGCACCTCCTGGCCGCGCTGAAAGACGATCCGGCCCTCGTCGGTCAGCATCATCTGGCGGCCTTCGCGCAACAGCAGCGGCGCGCCGATCTCATCTTCGAGCGCCTTGACCATCTTGCTGATGGTCGGCTGGGTGACGAACATCCGCTCGGCCGCGACGGTGAAGCTCTGCTGGCGGACCACTTCGATGAAATAGCGCAGCGCGCGGAGTTCCATGGGCAATCCTTCGCTGAAATTCCAATCTGGAATGCATTAGATGATTCTAAGTCATTTTATTTATGGCGAGGCTATTTCTATACTTTCATGCGTCAGATCAAAGAAAGGTTGCTGCCATGACCCCAAGTCGTTCCATCAGCCTCGCATCGACGCGGTTGGTTGGCGTCGCGGTGCGGGCCGGCAAGATTGCTTTCCAGACCGCGGCGATTGCCGCCGTCTGGTATGCCGCCGATTTCATCGTGCGCCGGACCGGGTTGCCGGTGTCGGGCGGCGTCGCGGGCCTGGGCCTGCTGCTCGCGCTGCTGTTCATCGGCCGCGGGGCGGCGCGCTGGATCGAGGACGGCGCCAACTGGCTGCTGTCCGACATGCTGCTGTTCTTCATCCCCGCGACGATCGCGGCCGTCAAGTACGGCGGCCTGTTCGAGAAGGACGGCTGGCGCCTGGCGCTCGTCGTGATCGCCGGGACGGTGAGCGTGATGATCGCCGTGGCGTTCGCGGTCGACAGGGCCGCGCGTTTCGAGCGCCGCCTCGCGTTGCGGCGCGTGCTTGCCGCGCGGGACGCGCGCAATTGATGGAGCGGGCGCCGGCACTCGAACCGCCGTGCCCCGAAAACGAATGAATCCCTTCACATCCCAGTTTTTCGCCGGCGTCTCCGCTCAGTGGATCGCCGCCGGTTGCTTCGTTCTGACCGTGGCGCTGTATTTCGCGATGAAGCGCGTCTACGCGAACGCAAAGAAGCCGTGGCTCGCACCGTTCATCGTGGTGCCGGTGCTGCTGATCGGCTTCCTGGTCGCCGAGCACATTCCTTATGCCCTGTACTTCCAGGACACGCGCTGGCTGCTGTGGCTGCTCGGCCCGGCGACGGTCGCGTTCGCGGTGCCTATCTACCAGTATCGCGAGTTGATGAAGCGCCATTGGATCTCGCTTGCGGCGGGCGTGACGGTCGGCATCGTCGCGGCGGTGGGCGGCTCGCTGCTGCTCGCGAAGCTGCTGCACCTCTCGCCCGATCTGCAGCGCAGCCTCATGACGCGCTCGGTCTCGACGCCGTTCGCGCTGGCCGTCTCCGACAAGATCCACGCGCCGCGGGAGCTGACCGCGCTGTTCGTGATCGCGACCGGCATGTGCGGGATGCTGCTCGGCGAGCTGGTGCTCGCGTTCATTCCCGCCAGGACGCGGCTCGCGCGCGGCGCGCTGTATGGGGCGTCGTCGCATGCGGCCGGGATCTCGAAGGCCCGCGAGCTGGGCGGCGAGGAAGGCGTGGTCGCGAGCCTCACGATGATGATGACGGGGATCGTGATGGTGATGATCGCGCCGCTCTTGCCGATGATCCTGCCGATTTAGGGTGCGAACCGCTTGACGGAGCGCGGGCTTCCCGGCCTGCGCCGCCTGCGAAACCCATCGCAAAACTTCGCTTTCCTTTGCTACAATCGCGCTTCGTTCCGAGGAGCGTTGCGACGGATTCTCATCCGCCAGGCTCGGGACGCTTCAATCGGACCACCCGCGCGTGCAGCTCGCACGACCCCCGCTGGCCGGCTCCATCGAACGGCGCTCACGTCTTAAATTTCTAGAACTTTTTAGAAAGGAGGGCGTGATGAACGCCGCAGTTATGGATTCCAAGACTCAAGATTTCGTCGTTGCCGACCTCTCCCTCGCCGACTGGGGCCGCAAGGAACTGAACATCGCCGAGACCGAAATGCCGGGTCTCATGCAGATCCGCGAAGAGTACAAGGCGCAGCAGCCGCTGAAGGGCGCGCGCATCGCGGGTTCGCTCCACATGACGATCCAGACCGCCGTGCTGATCGAGACGCTCAAGGCGCTCGGCGCGGACGTGCGCTGGGCCTCGTGCAACATCTTCTCGACGCAGGACCACGCCGCCGCGGCGATCGCCAAGGGCGGCACGCCGGTGTTCGCGTTCAAGGGCGAATCGCTCGACGAATACTGGGAGTTCTCGCACCGCATCTTCGAATGGCCGAACGGCGAGTTCGCCAACATGATCCTCGACGACGGCGGCGACGCCACGCTGCTCCTGATCCTCGGCTCGAAGGCCGAGAAGGACCGCTCGGTCGTCGCCAAGCCGACCAACGAGGAAGAGGTCGCGCTCTTCAAGTCGATCGAGCGCCACCTCGAAATCGATCCCGCGTGGTACTCGAAGCGCCTCGCGCAAGTGCAGGGCGTCACCGAGGAAACCACGACCGGCGTGCACCGCCTCTATCAGATGGAAAAGGACGGCCGCCTGCCGTTCCCGGCGATCAACGTCAACGATTCGGTCACGAAGTCGAAGTTCGACAACCTGTACGGCTGCCGCGAGTCGCTCGTCGACGGCATCAAGCGCGCGACCGACGTGATGATCGCGGGCAAGATCGCGGTCGTCGCGGGCTACGGCGACGTGGGCAAGGGCTGCGCGCAGTCGCTGCGCGGCTTGGGCGCCACGGTGTGGGTCACCGAAATCGATCCGATCTGCGCGCTGCAGGCGGCGATGGAAGGCTACCGCGTCGTGACGATGGAATACGCGGCCGACAAGGCCGACATCTTCGTGACGGCCACCGGCAACTACCACGTGATCAACCACGATCACATGAAGGCGATGCGCCACAACGCGATCGTCTGCAACATCGGCCACTTCGACTCGGAAATCGACGTCGCGTCGACGCGCCAGTACCAGTGGGAAAACATCAAGCCGCAGGTCGACCACATCATCTTCCCGGACGGCAAGCGCGTGATCCTGCTGGCCGAGGGCCGCCTCGTCAATCTGGGCTGCGCGACGGGCCATCCGTCGTTCGTGATGTCGAACTCGTTCGCGAACCAGACGCTCGCGCAAATCGAGCTCTTCACGCGCGGCGGCCAGTACGAGAACAAGGTGTACGTGCTGCCGAAGCACCTGGACGAGAAGGTCGCGCGCCTGCACCTCGCGCGCATCGGCGCCAACCTGACCGTGTTGTCCGACGATCAGGCAGGCTACATCGGCGTCGACAAGAACGGTCCGTTCAAGCCGAACCACTACCGTTACTAAGCAACAATACGGCAGTAATCGAGCCGCAATCGGGCAGAAGGCGGGCAGTGCACGGACGGACGCGATACGCGCCGCCGAGCCTGACCGCCCGATGCCGCCCAAGCCGCCGCGCCACGCTTTGTCCCGGCGCGGCGGCGCTTCATCGTGCCGGGCCAGAACCGGATAGGAGTTTTCGATGACTTGGCTGCTAACCTGGGTGATCAACGCACTCGCGCTTCTGATCATCACCTACCTCGTTCCGTCGATCCACATCCGCAGCTTCGGCACCGCGCTCATCGTCGCGCTCGTGCTCGGGCTCATCAACGCGATCATCCGGCCGGTGCTGATCGTGCTGACGCTGCCCGTCACGCTCGTCACGCTGGGCCTCTTCATTCTGGTGATCAACGCGCTGTGCTTCTGGCTGTGCGCGTCCTTGCTGAAGGGCTTCGAGGTGTCGGGCTTCTGGGCGGCGTTCTTCGGCTCGATCCTCTACAGCATCGTGTCGTGGCTGCTGTCGGCGCTGATCTTCGGCAACCGCAACCTCGTCTGAAGCGGTCGCTGCCGGAAACCCCAAAGAATCATGAAACCGATCGAAATCTCATTCGAGTTCTTCCCGCCGAAGACGCCGGAAGGCATCGAGAAACTGCGCGAGACGCGCAAGCAGCTCGCGCTTCTGAAGCCCAAATTCGTGTCCGTCACGTTCGGCGCCGGCGGCTCGACGCAGCAAGGCACGCTCGACACCGTCCTCGAGATGGCCGCCGACGGCCTTGAAGCCGCGCCGCACCTGTCGTGCATCGGCTCGTCGAAAGACAGCCTGCGCGGGATCCTCAACCAATACCGCTCGCATGGCATCCGCCATATCGTCGCGCTGCGCGGCGACCTCCCTTCGGGGATGGGCGAAGTCGGCGAGCTGCGCTATGCGTCGGAGCTCGTGAGCTTCATTCGCGCGGAGCATGGTGACTGGTTCTGGATCGAAGTGGCGGGCTATCCGGAATACCACCCGCAGTCGCGCTCGCCGAAGCACGATCTGGAGAACTTCGCGCGCAAAGTGAAGGCCGGCGCCAACTCGGCGATCACGCAGTACTTCTTCAATGCGGACGCCTACTTCCGCTTCGTCGACGACGCCCGCAAGCTCGGCGTCGACGTGCCGATCGTGCCGGGCATCATGCCGATCACGAATTTCTCGCAGCTGATGCGCTTCTCGGAGATGTGCGGCGCGGAAGTGCCGCGCTGGGTCGCGCGCCGGCTCGAGAGCTTCGGCGACGATCGCGAAGCGATTCGCGCCTTCGGGCTCGATGTCGTGACGGGTCTGTGTCAGCGGCTCGTCGACGCGGGCGTGCCGGGGCTGCACTTCTATACGCTCAATGCCTCGGCGGCGACCAAGGCGATTTGCGAGCGCCTGGGCGTTTGAGCGGTTCGGTTTGCGCACGGCTCGCCGTCGTGCGCAGGCGTCGCCTCGCCTCACCTCACCGATCGGCGGGCCGCAGCCGCGGCTCGTCTTTCTTTTCCCTCCGGTGCATCCATTACCGCCGCTTATCGTTCGTAAGATCGGCGTAATCCCCACCTTCGCCGCAAAAAATATTGACTAAGCTACGATCACGTCGCTGAACGCATCGCTCGAACCAGAACGGTTACCCAAAGGAGCGCGTCATGTCGAAAGATCGCCGGCTGTCTGTCTTGCGCAAGATCGCCTGTTTCTTGGCTTTCGGCTGTGTTTTCGCCGCCGGGAGCCTCTCTGCGGGCGCCGCGTCGCTGCCCAACAAGACCCTCGTCTACTGTTCCGAAGGCAGCCCCGCCGGCTTCGACGCCGCGCAGTACACGACGAGCGTCGAGTTCAGCGCGTCGGCCTACACCGTCTATAACCGGCTCGTCGAATTCGAGCACGGCGGCACGAAGGTGGAGCCGGGGCTGGCCGAATCGTGGGAAATCTCCCCGGACGGCCTCACCTACACGTTCCACTTGCGCCACGGCGTGAAGTTCCAGACGACCTCGTTCTTCAAGCCGACCCGCGAGTTCAACGCCGACGACGTGATGCTGACGTTCGAACGGATGTTCGATCCGAACCACCCGTTCCGCAAGGCTTACCCGGTGCAGTTGCCGTACTTCACGGACATGGGGCTCGACAAGAGCATCGCGAAGATCGAGAAGCTCGACCCGTACACGGTCCGCTTCACGCTGAACGCGGTGAACGCGCCGTTTCTGCAGGAAATCGCGATGCCGTTCGCGTCGATCCTGTCGGCCGAGTACGTCGAGCAGCTGATGAAGGCCGGCAAGGCGTCCGACATCAATTTCTATCCCGTGGGGACGGGGCCGTTCATTTTCCGCAGCTACACCAAGGACGCGACGATCCGCTTCGACGGCAATCCTGACTATTGGAAGCCGGACGTCGTCCAGGTCGGCAAGCTGATTTTCTCGATCGCGGTCGACCCGGCCGTGCGCGAGCAGAAGCTGCGGCAGAACGAATGCCAGGTGATGAGCTATCCGCGCCCGCAGGATATTGCGGGGCTGAAGTCCGATCCCGATCTGCAGCTGCCGAGCGAAGTTGGCTTCAATCTCGGCTATCTCGCCTACAACGTGACGCACAAGCCGCTCGACAACGCCCAAGTGCGCCAGGCGCTCGACATGGCGATCAACAAGAAGGCGATCATCGATTCGGTGTATCAGGGCGCGGGGCAGGCGGCGACCAACCCGATGCCGCCGACGCAATGGTCGTATGACAAGAGCCTGCGCGACGCGCCGTACGATCCGGACAAGGCCAAGGCGCTGCTCGCCCAGGCCGGCTTCCCGGACGGATTCGACATCACGCTCTGGGCGATGCCGGTGCAGCGCCCGTACAACCCGAACGCGCGCTTGATGGCCGAGATGATCCAGGCCGATTGGGCGAAGGTCGGGGTGCGCGCGAAGATCACCACCTACGAGTGGGGCGAGTACATCAAGCGCGGCCACGCGGGCGAGCATGATGCCATGCTGATCGGCTGGACCGGCGACAACGGCGATCCGGACAACTGGCTCGGCGTGCTGCTCGGCTGCGATGCGGTGAACGGCAGCAATTTCGCCAAGTGGTGCTACAAGCCGTTCGAAGAGCTGATCCAGAAGGGCCGCACGACCACCGATATCGCGGAGCGCACGAAGTACTACACGCAGGCGCAGCAGCTGTTCAAGCAGCAAGTGCCGTTTACGCCGATTGCGCACTCGACGGTCTACCAGCCGCTGCGCAAGAACGTCACGGGCTTCAAGATCGATCCGTTCGGGCCGACCCAGTTCTGGTACGTCGGACTCAAATAGAGCGTCTGCGGTTCGATGACGCGGCCTTGTGAGGCACCGCGACGCGGGGCGGGGCACGTTCGCTGCCGGCTTGGCAATGCCTAATTTCCTCCGCTTGTTCGCGTCGGGGAAGGTCAGTAATATCGCGCTACGCCGGCCAGGGCCCGGCTTGAAAACTGGAGGAAACATGATTCAAACCCGACTGTTGCACGCCTTGCGTACCACCGCGCTCGCCGGCGTTGCCGCAGCGGTATCGTTGGGCGCTGCGACGATCTCGCACGCCGCGATTCCGAACAAGACGCTCGTCTACTGCTCAGAAGGCAGCCCCGCAGGCTTCGATCCGGGTCAATACACGACCGGTACGGATTTCACGGCCAACACGTTCACCGTCTATAACCGCCTCGTCGAGTTCGAGCGCGGCGGCACCACGGTCGAGCCTGGCCTTGCCGAGAAGTGGGACGTGTCGCCCGATGGCCTGACCTACACGTTCCACCTGCGCCACGGCGTCAAGTTCCAGACGACGGCCTACTTCAAGCCGACGCGCGAATTCAACGCGGACGACGCCGTGTTCACGTTCCAGCGCATGCTGGACCCGAACCAGCCGTTCCGCAAAGCCTACCCGGTGCAGTTCCCGTACTTCACCGACATGGGCCTCGACAAGCTGATCACGAAGGTCGAGAAAGTCGACCCGTACACCGTCAAGTTCACGCTGAAGGAAGTGAACGCGCCGTTCATCCAGAACATGGCGATGGAGTACGCCTCGATCCTGTCGGCCGAATATGCGGACCAGCTGCTCAAGGCCGGCAAGGCCGCGGACATGAATCAGTATCCGGTCGGCACGGGTCCGTTCATTTTCCGCAGCTACACGAAGGACGCGACGATCCGCTTCGATGGCAATCCTGACTATTGGAAGCCCGACGCGGTGAAGATCTCGAAGCTGATCTTCGCGATCACCCCCGACGCGGGCGTGCGGGTGCAGAAGCTGAAACAGAACGAGTGCCAGGTGATGGCCTATCCGCGCCCGGCCGATATCGCGACGCTGAAAGCCGATCCGAACCTCGACATGCCGTCGCAGCCGGGCTTCAACCTCGGCTACCTGTCGTACAACGTGACGCACAAGCCGCTCGACAACGTGCAGGTGCGCCAGGCGCTGGATATGGCGATCAACAAGAAGGCGATCATCGATTCGGTGTATCAGGGCGCGGGGCAGGCGGCGACCAACCCGATGCCGCCGACGCAATGGTCGTACGACAAGAACCTGAAGCTCGCGTCGTACGATACGGCGAAGGCGAAGGACCTGCTGACGAAGGCCGGCTTCCCGAACGGCATCGACATCACCCTGTGGGCGATGCCGGTGCAGCGCCCGTACAACCCGAACGCGCGCCTGATGTCGGAAATGATCCAGGCTGACTGGGCCAAGATCGGCGTGCGCGCGAAGATCGTCACCTATGAGTGGGGCGAGTACATCAAGCGCGCCCACGCCGGCGAGGACGACACGATGCTGATCGGCTGGACCGGCGACAACGGCGATCCGGACAACTGGCTCGGCACGCTGCTCGGCTGTGATGCGGTGAACGGCAGCAACTTCGGCAAGTGGTGCTACAAGCCGTTCGACGACCTCGTCAAGAAGGGCCGCGAAACGCCGGACCAGGCGCAGCGCTCGCAGATCTATACGCAAGCGCAGCAGATCTGGGCGCAGCAGCTGCCGTATTCGCCGATCGCGCACTCGACCGTCTATCAGCCGGTCAGGAAGACCGTGACCGACATGCGGATCGAGCCGCTCGGCTATCTGCGTTTCGACGGCGTCGGCGTGAAGTAACAGGCTCGCCGTAAGGCGGGCAAGGTACGCTTCTTGGCGTACGCCGACAGTCCACGCAATCGTCCGGCGACGAGGGGAGGCCCCCCTCGTCGCCGTTCGCGCTTTTCCTCCTCGAAGATTTAGGGACGAACCATGTTCCGATTCGTTTTGCGCCGCATCGGCATGGTGATACCGACATTCATCGGCATTACCATCCTCGCTTTCGCGCTCATCCACCTGATACCCGGCGACCCGATCGAGCTGATGATGGGCGAGCGCGGCGTCGACCCCGCGATGCACGCCGCAGCTCTCCATCAGCTCGGGCTCGACCAGCCGCTGCCGCTGCAGTATTTCCACTATGTCGGCCGCGCGCTGCACGGCGATCTCGGGATGTCGCTGATCACCAATACGAGCGTGATGGGCGAATTTCTCGCGCGCTTTCCGGCGACCGTCGAGCTGTCGTTCTGCGCGATGCTGTTTGCGCTCGCCGTCGGCCTGCCGGCCGGCGTGTTCGCCGCGCTCAGGCGCGGCACCATCGTCGACCACGGCGTGATGGGCACCGCGCTCACCGGCTACTCGATGCCGATCTTCTGGTGGGGCTTGATCCTCATCATGGTCTTTTCGGGCTATCTCGGCTGGACGCCGGTGTCGGGCCGCATCGACGTCGAATATGACCTCCCGCATGTGACCGGCTTCTTTTTGATCGACGCGCTTCTCGCGCCCGATGAGGGCTCGTTCAAGTCGGCGGTGAGGCACCTGATCCTGCCGGCGATCGTGCTCGGCACGATTCCGCTCGCGGTCGTCGCGCGGATGACGCGCTCGTCGATGCTCGAAGTGCTGCGCGAGGACTACATCCGCACCGCGCGCGCCAAAGGGCTTTCGCCCGTGCGCGTGGTCGTCGTGCATGCGCTGCGCAACGCGCTGATTCCCGTCGTCACCGTGATCGGCCTGCAGGTCGGCACGCTGCTCGCGGGCGCCGTGCTGACCGAGACGCTGTTCTCGTGGCCGGGTGTCGGCAAGTGGCTCATCGATGCGATCAGCCGGCGCGACTATCCGGTCGTGCAAGGCGGGATCCTGATGATCGCGACGCTCGTGATCGCCGTGAATCTCGTCGTCGATTTGTTGTACGGCGTGCTCAATCCGCGCATTCGCCATACGAGGTAAGGGTAGATATGGCAGATATTCAAAACACCGTCCCCCAAGCGGTCACGCCGCCAAGCGGCCGCGTGCTCGCGCTGCGCGAATTCTGGGCCAACTTCTCGCGCAATCGCGGCGCCGTCACGGCGGGCATCGTCGTGCTGGTGCTCATCTTCGTCGCGATCTTCGCGCCGCTGATCGCCCCGCACAGCCCGATCGAGCAGTACCGCGATTCCGTCAAGATCCCGCCCGCGTGGCTCGACGGCGGCAACTGGAAGTTCGTCCTCGGCACCGACGAAGCGGGCCGCGACATCCTCTCGCGCCTGATGTACGGCGCGCGGATGTCGTTCTGGATCGGCTTTGTGTCGGTCGTGCTCGCGCTGATTCCGGGCATCGTGCTCGGCTTGATCGCCGCGTTCTTCGACAAGTGGGCCGACACGCCGATCATGCGTCTCATGGACGTGCTGCTCGCGCTGCCGTCGCTGCTGCTCGCGGTGGCCGTGGTCGCGATCATCGGCCCCGGCCTCACGAACACGATGTTCGCGATCGCAATCGTCGCGCTGCCGGGCTATGTGCGCCTGACACGGGCGTCGGCGCTCGGCGAGTTGCAGAAGGAGTACGTGACCGCGTCGCGCGTGGCCGGCGCGGGCACGCTGCGGCTGATGTTCTCGCAAGTGCTGCCGAACTGCACGGCGCCGTTGATCGTGCAGGCGACGCTCGGATTCTCGTCGGCGATTCTCGATGCGGCCGCGCTCGGCTTCCTCGGCCTCGGCGTGCAGCCGCCGGCCGCGGAGTGGGGCGCGATGCTGGCCTCGGCGCGCGACTACATCGAAAACGCCTGGTGGATCGTGACGTTGCCGGGCCTGTCCATCGTGATCTCGGTGCTCGCGATCAACCTGCTCGGCGACGGGCTGCGCGACGCGCTCGACCCCAAACTGAAACGGATGGCCTGACATGAAGAACAATCTTCTGACCGTCCGCAACCTGCGCGTGAATTTCGGCGGCCTGCCCGCCGTCGATGGCGTCGACATCAACATCGCCCCGGGCGAGGTGATCGGCATCGTCGGCGAGTCGGGCTCGGGCAAGAGCGTGACGATGATGGCCCTGATGGGCTTGATCGACGCGCCCGGCATCGTGACCGCCGACGAAATCACCTTCGACGGCAAGGACCTCCTGAAGGCGACGGCGAAGGAACGCCGCAAGATCGTCGGCAAGGACATCGCGATGGTGTTCCAGGATGCGCTGACGAGCCTGAACCCGAGCTACACCGTCGGCTATCAGATCAAGGAAGTGCTGAAGTTGCACGAGGGGCTGCGCGGCGACGCTTTGCACAAGCGCGCGATCGAGCTGCTCGACCAGGTCGGCATTCCCGACGCGAAGAACCGCATCACTTCGTTTCCGCACCAGATGTCGGGCGGGATGAACCAGCGCGTGATGATCGCGATGGCCGTCGCCTGCAACCCGAAGCTCCTGATCGCCGACGAGCCGACCACCGCGCTCGACGTCACGATCCAGGCGCAGATCATGGACCTGCTCGTGAAGCTGCAGAAGGAGCGCGGCATGGCGCTCGTGCTGATCTCGCACGACCTGGCGGTGGTGTCCGAGGTCGCGCAGCGCGTCGCCGTGATGTACGCGGGCGAGGTGATCGAGACGAACCGCGTGCCAGATATCTTTGCCGCGCCGCATCATCCGTACACCGAGGCGCTGCTCGCGGCGATTCCCGAGCACAACGTCGGTGCGATGCGGCTCGCGGCCTTGCCGGGCATGGTGCCGGGCCGCGACGACCGGCCCAGGGGGTGTCTGTTCGCGCCGCGCTGCAAGTACGTGGTGGACGATTGCATGAAGGCGCGTCCGGGGCTTGATATGCTTGCTGCGCCCGACGAACGCATGCGGGCGCGCTGCATCAAGCCGCTCAATCTCGATCTGTCGAGCCGAACGCACACCCCCGCCGGGCACGGAGGCGCATGATGAACGCAGTACCTCAAACGCCTCACGCGCAGCATGGCGAGGATCTCGTGCTCGTCGCGGACCAGCTGGCGAAGCACTATCAAGTCCGGCGCGGGATGTTCGGCCACGGCACCGTCAAGGCGCTCAACGGCGTGTCGTTTGCGCTGACGCGCGGCAAGACGCTCGCGGTGGTCGGCGAGTCCGGCTGCGGCAAGTCGACGTTGGCGCGCCAGCTCACGATGATCGAGCCGCCGACTTCCGGGCGGCTCGTCGTCGACGGCATCGACGTTGCGAGCGCCGACAAGACGAAAATCGCGCGGCTGCGCCGCAACGTGCAGATGGTGTTCCAGAACCCGTTCGCGTCGTTGAACCCGCGCAAGACCGTCGAGCAGACGCTCGGCGAGCCGCTTGCGATCAACACGAGCCTGAGCGCGGCCGAGCGCGCCGAGCGCATCGCGCAGATCATGCGCACGGTCGGCCTGCGGCCCGAGCACGCGAAGCGCTACCCGCACATGTTTTCGGGCGGGCAGCGCCAGCGCGTGGCGATCGCGCGCGCGATGATCCTCGATCCGCAGATCGTCGTGGCCGACGAGCCGGTGTCGGCGCTCGACGTGTCGATCCAGGCGCAGATCCTGAACCTCTTCATGGACCTGCAGGACCAGTTCAAGACGAGCTACGTGTTCATCTCGCACAACCTGGCCGTGGTCGAGCACGTCGCCGACGACGTGATGGTGATGTACTTCGGCAGCGTGGCCGAGCTCGGCGACAAGAAGACGGTCTTCGCGAAGCCGCGGCATCCGTATACGCGCTCGCTGATGTCGGCGACGCCGGCGATCTTCGAGTCCGACCGGCGCATCAAGATCAAGCTGCAGGGCGAGCTGCCGTCGCCGCTCAATCCGCCGTCGGGCTGCGCGTTCCATCAGCGCTGCCCGTATGCGGTCGAGCGGTGCCGCAGCGAAGTGCCGCAACTGCGCGAAGTGGATGGACGGCAGGTGGCGTGCCACCGCGCCGAGGAGGTGGGGGAGGCGGATGCCTGAAGCGCGGGCGGCGCGTCGCATTGCGCGCCGCTTGCACGGAGGGGGCCGCAGCGCCGCCTTCGCGCGGCGCTGGACAGCGTTCCTCTTGGCGAGCGCTGCGCTTGCGCTCATCCCGCCGGGCTTCGGCGTACCGATAGGTATGGCGCGTGCGGCCGGCGCGCCGGGCAATACGGCGATGCCGCCCGCACATTTGCCGGTTCCGGCGAGCGGGCCGGCGGTGCCGCCCGCGACCTCTCAGCCTCGGGCGTCGCTGCCGGGCTTCCATCCGCCGCCGCTGCCGTCCACGAGCGGCGGCACGACGGCAAGCGGGCCGGTGACGGTGCAGCCGGCGCACATGCCGTTCTATGTCGCGACCAAAGGGCAGACGACGATCTATCTGCTCGGGACGCTGCATGTCGGCGACCCGTCCGACTATCCCGCCGGTCAGCCGTTTCGGCGGCCGATCCTGGCCGCGTTGGCGGCGTCGCCGACGCTCGCGCTCGAGCTGTCTCCCGATGATTTGATCGAGTCGCAGGACGACGTGACGAAGTACGGCGTCTGTGCGCGCGAGTGCCTGCCGCGCTTGTTGCCGGAGGCGCTGTGGCACAAGCTTGCGCAGCGTTTGCGCGGCAATCCGGCGGCGCTCGATGAGATCAAGAAGACGCGGCCCTGGCTCGCGGCGCTGCTGGTCGAGACCTACGACTCGCTTGCGGCCGGGCTGCAGACGGAGTACGGATCGGAAGCGCAGTTACAGAACGTTTATCTGAAGACGAAGGGCAAGGTGGTCGGGCTCGAGACACTAGGCGAGCAGATGCGCGCGTTCACGGGGCTGACGCTTGCCGAGCAGCGCGAGATGCTTGCGCAGGACCTTCAGCAGACGCCTGCGCAAAATGTGGCCGATGTGATGGAGTTGCATCGGTTGTGGCGGATTGGGGATGTGGATGCGATCGCGGCGTGGGCTTCGGCGAAGTCCGACAAGCTCGCGCGCTCGCAGCCGGTTTCGGATGCGATCGACAACAAGATCGTTTATGAGCGGAATCGGCGGTTTGTCGCGCGGATGCTGTTGATTGCCGCGCCGAATAAGCCAATCTTCGTGGCGATCGGGGCGCTGCATCTCGGCGGGCCGAAAGGCGTGCTGGGGCTGTTGCGCCAGCATGGGTTTGTGGTGGAGGCGGGGTGACGCAGCCCGCATATCCGGGCTGCGCCGTAACGAAGAACAGACTTGGCCTTGCCGAACTTCTTAGAGGCTTGGCGATTTCTGACTGGTTTCTTGAGCGCTGCCCGGTGACTTCGGTACGACTGGCTGATTGCGCGTCCAGTTAATGAACCCGTTAAGCATCGGGTGAAACAGTGGATCGTCAAGTCCCGCCATGTTGAACGCGGTAGTGTCGATCAGCAAAACCGGCTTTCCAGTCGAGGCGTCAGTTGCTTTTAATGTTCCTTCGAACATATAACCACCTTTGAACACCGCATTGGGTTCGACGATCAAGAACGGACCGATTTCCTTGCTAAGATTATTTAGCCCAACCAGATCCGATACGCTCGGGACCTTGGCGCCCAGGTTGCGTTCGATAACAATCTGCTGCAAGTCGTCCTTCGTGACGACTTTCTTGAAGGTATTCATATCCTTGAGCGCCGCGACAAAGAAATCTACAAAGCGCGGGTTCGGCTGTTCGGCGTTGATCTTCAAGTAAACCATTTGCGTATATGCCGGGTCGAATTTCTCGGCGACACGCACGTCTTCGGGTTTGAGTGCGGAATGAGTTGCATAGAGACCTGTGGCGGCGTCAGGTTTTGCCACTTGAAGAGTCGTATTGCAGCCTGCAAGAAGGCCTGCAAGCAATATAGTACCGACAACGAGGCGCATTTATCCCTCTCGAGAGTTTGTTTGTCTCCCCCATATCGGCATGTCGATTGAAAACTTTAGCCGGCAAATCCAGATTCTGAAGGCCTGCTTTCTGCGGCCCGGAGTGTCAAATCTAGGTAAATCACAATGCACGGAAGAAAAGAACTTGCTTTCTTTGTCGTGTCGTTCATCGTGACTCAACAGTCTTTTGCTCTTTCTGTCGATGAGTTGAAGCGCGGTCTTGAGCAAGCCTCCGAAGTGCCGACGATGATTCATCGTGTGTGGCGAGCCAACGAACTCCGTGACCCCAGTCTCCCGGCTGGGGCGCCAGCTTCACCAATCCGGTCTTCTCCGGCGACACCCCGCGCCTTCACAAAAACATCAGCCAGTTCAACAAGAAAATATTGACGACAAGCAACGTCAACGCCGTCGGCACCTGCGCTTTAATGACCGCATTCTTATCCGGCAACTCCAGCAACGCCGCCGGCACGATATTGAAGTTCGCCGCCATTGGGGTCATCAACGTCCCGCAGTAGCCGGAGAACATCCCGATTGCCACCATCGTCGCCGGGTTGCCGTGAAACCCGTTGACGAGAATCGGCACGCCGACGCCGCCCGTCATCACCTGAAACGCGGCGAAGCCGTTGCCCATCACCATCGTGAAGAGCGCCATGCCGACGCAGTAGACGATCACCGCGACGACGGGAATCGTCAGCGCCGGCACGAAGAGCCTGTTGCCGAGGCGCGTGGCGTTGGCGCGGCGCGCGTCTTCGGACGGCATCTTCGGCTTACCCGCCGTCACGCCGCCAAAGCCCGCGATCAGCGCCATCACGACCACGAGCGCACCGACGGCTTCGACCGGCAGCTTGTCGCCGGCGAGGAACACGAGCGCGTACAGGACCCAGAAGCCGCCCGCCGTGAAGCGCCGCGGATGTTCCTTGTCGACGAGCTTTTCTCAGAATCGCGCCGGGGATGCCCGGCGCGGGTTCGCTACATGCGGCTCTTATGTTGGTCTCGTTTTTGAGGCCGCTTGGACTGCATTTGACGAGCGCCTTGCGGTGATGCAAGGCGCTCGTTGTTTCTAGATGGGTGGCAGCGCCGATCCCGCCGGGGCGGCAATCAGGCGATTCCGACCGCTCAGGCCCGCAGCGCGCTGGCCGGATGCACCTCGATGCCGTTGTCCTCGAGCGCGCTGCGGATCCGCTTCGCGAAGTCGAGGGCGTGCGGGCCGTCGCCGTGCAGGCAGATCGTCTGCGCGTTGAGCGGCACCCACTTGCCGTCGATCGCCTTGACCTTGCGCTCGCGCACCATCGTGAGCGTGCGCTCGAGCATCTCGTCCTCGTCGTCGATCAGCGCGCCCGGCTCGCTGCGCGGCACGAGCGAGCCGTCGGAGCGGTAGCCGCGGTCGGCGAAGACTTCCTCGATGGCGGTGAGCCCGGCGCGCCGCGCGACTTCGACGAAGCTGCTGTTCGCGAGGCCGAACACGGCAACCGACGGATCGAAGTCATGCACGGCCGACACGATCGCATCGGCGATCGCCGGATCGCGCGCGCCCTGGTTGTAGAGCGCGCCGTGCGGCTTCACGTGGACGATGCGTCCGCCCTCGGCCTGCGCGATCGCGGACAGCGCGCCGAGCTGGTAGAGCACGCCGGCGTAGATGTCGCCGGCCGGCAGGTCCATCTCCTTCCTGCCGAAGTTTTCCGGATCGTTGAAGCTCGGGTGCGCGCCGATCGCCACGCCTTTCTGGACGGCCCAGCGCACGCAGTCGCGCATCGCGTTGGCGCCGCCCGCGTGCCAGCCGCACGCAATGTTCGCCGAGCTGACGAAATCCAGCAGAGCCTCGTCGAATCCACAGCCTTCGCCGAGATCGGCATTCAAATCGATTTCCATGGTGGTGACCTCTTTCATATGCTCAAGCGGCGCGCGTCCGGCCACGCAGCCGCTCCTCATGCATGGCGATTGCGGCGTCGATCTGCCGCAGATACGCCCGTTCTTCGTGGAGCGCGGAGAGCGCTTCTTCTTGCGTTGTCGGGATGAAGCGCAGGCTGCCGTTCAGGCGCACCTGCGCGAGCTTCCAGAGGTCCGCGCGGATCACCGCGCCGATCTTCGGATAGCCGCCCGTGGTTTGCGCGTCGCCCATCAGCACGATTGGCTGGCCGTTGGGCGGCACCTGGATCGTGCCCGGCAGCACCGCGTGCGACAGCAATTCCGTCGGCCGCGTGCGCGCGAGCTGCGCGCCCGCGAGCCGGTAGCCCATGCGGTTGCTGTTCGGCGTCACGACCCATTCTTCTTCCCAGAAGGCGTTTTGCGCATCCGCGGTGAAGCCGTCGTACTCCGGGCCGCGCAGCACGCGGATCGGCACGGCCCAGTCGGCGCCCGGCCCGTGCTTGCCGCGCCGCACCGGCTGGTGCGCGAGCAGCACGAAGCGGCACCAGGCCGGCGCCTTCACGCCGAACTCCGGCGCGTCGGGCGACACGAGCGCATCGGGCGAGAACAGGTTGCCGACCGGCAGGCGGTCGCCGTCCTTCAGCGCGCGGCCGCCCAGGCCGCCGAAGCGCGCGCCGAGATCGGTGCTGCGCGAGCCGAGCATCGGCAGCACGTCGATGCCGCCCGCGACGCACACATACGCGCGCATCCCGCGCTTTGCCGCGTGCAGGATCAGTTCCTGACCGGGTTTCACCGGCAGGCTCCACCAGGAGTAGACCGGCTTGCCGTCGAGCGTCGAGCCGAACTCGGTGCCCGTGACAGCGACGCGCGTCGCGCGCGCAAAGCGCAGCACTGCCGGTCCCATCGTCACTTCGAGCGCGGCCGCCTGCGGACGGTTGCCGACGAGGCGATTGCCGACTTCGAGCGCGAGCGTATCGAGCGCGCCGCCTTGGGCGATGCCGAGGTGCCGCCAGCCGGGGCGTCCGAGATCCTGGATCGTGGTGAGCAGCCCGGCGCGAATGACGTCGATCATCGGTGGATCCCCGCGACGGTGAAGCGCACCCGGTCGCCCGGCTGCAGCAACGTGGGCGGCGTGCGCGCCGGATCGAACAGCGTGAGCGCGGTGCGGCCGATCAATTGCCAGCCGCCGGGCGCCGCGGCTGGATAGATGCCGGTCTGCGCGCCGCCGATGCCGACCGAGCCCGCCGGCACTTCGAGCCGGGGCGCGGCGCGGCGCGGCGTATGGAGCGCTTCCGCCAGTCCGCCCATGTAGGCGAAGCCGGGCTGGAAGCCGAGGAAGAAGACCGTGTAGTCGCCCGCTGCATGCCGCTCGACCACTTCGTCCGGCGTGAGCCCCGTGTGCTCGGCGACCGCCAGCAGGTCGGGCCCGAACTCACCCCCGTACTGGACCGGCACCTCGACTTCGCGTCCGGCCGCCGACGCGTCCGGCTCGCGCTCCATGGCGGCCGCGAGTTCGGCCGCGAGCGCCTCGCTGCCGGTGGCGAGCGGGTCGAAGACGAGCGTCAGGTTGTTCATGCCCGGCACGACCTCGAGCACATGCGGCCAGTGCCGCGCTGCCTCGGCCGCGGCCCAGATGCGCCGCTGGCAGTCCAGTGTCGCGGGAGGCGGCGCTTCGCAGACCAGCGCGCAGTCGCCGAACGGATAGATTCGAGGTTGGCTCATCGGTATGAAGAACGGTTGATCGATGGCGGCGCAGGGGTGAACGACGCACCGCGCCCGTCGAAGTCGATAGGGTACATTGTCAATAAAATATCGAGAAATTACCAATAAGCGTTTTTGCTAGGAGTACAACGGCGTGTACGCGTCGTACACTTCGGGCTCGTTCACTTTCGTCTTGACAATGACCGACATGTCGCGTCACCCGACCAAGATCGTTTCCTCGGAACATCTCGTCTCTGAAACGAGTGCGGAATTATCCGAGTTCGAATATGGCCTCATCATGGCAAGCAACGCATTCAATCGCTGGATGGTGCGCTGCATGTCGGCCGCGGGTGCGAAGGACATGACGGCGATCGAAGTCTCGCTGCTGCATCACGTGAGCCATCGCGAGCGCAAGAAGAAGCTCGCGGACATCTGCTTCGTGCTGAATATCGAAGACACGCACGTCGCCACATACGCGCTGAAGAAGCTGGTGACTAGAGGGTACGTAAAAAGCGAAAAGACAGGCAAGGAAGTGTTCTTTTCCGCTACTCAGGCGGGGCGCGACCTTTGCCTGCGGTACCGCGAGGTGCGCGAGAGCTGCCTGATCGCCACGCTCAAGGAAAGCGGCCTGACCAACCAGCAGATCGGCGAGGCAGCGCAGCTGATGCGCAACGCATCCGGCTTGTACGACACCGCGGCGCGCGCGGCGGCGTCGCTGTAGGCGCTGGTTTGGGGGCAAGCGTTCGGCGGAATAGCCCTGACAATTCGCATGGGAGATCTCGGCAGTTTCGCGGCGAGCATCGCGCAGAATACTTATTGATGTTGGCTGCTCTACAACAGTGGGCTGACTATTGCCCGGTCGACACGGTCGTGGATGCGTGGTGAGAGAGCGGCGCGACTTGACGCTCGGCACGATGCAAGAACTGAGATAGTCGTAAGAACGCGCTTATATTCCGATCGAGTAAATATTCTTTTTGCATTGATCGATATCATGCTCCAGTTCCAGTGAGAGCATTCCTCAATATTTAGAGATGCAAAGGGACATACAATGAGCGGCTGGGCCGATTGACGGCGTGTTCGTCATCTAACGTCGGTGCTCATGCATGTCACTTGGCGCGCCTTTAAAGCTCGGGAGGATAATTCATGGAATTGTATGTTAAATACGGTGCGCCCACCGGAATGTAAGTGCTCGTAGAGCAAATATACACAAAATCCGGCATGCCATCTATTGCGAACACTGTTGGCCCTACGTTGTTTCAGATTTCTCGGACGGTGCTTCAAGTTTATAGTCTTGGCGATATTTATATCGATGGAAAACTAGTTGATGCTTCATCGATGACGATGTGGGACATGATCAAGGGCTCGCTTGGCATCGGAGTGACGAGCAGGCCGAGTGGTCAAACGTCTCTTAAGCTTGAGTATTCGGGGTTTTATAATGAAATTCAACCCTTGCCGGAAATTAGGGCGATTGTGCCAAGAGCTTTAAGTGCGGAGTATGCCTTCGATGTCAGATCGCCATATATCTATGGTCACGATCCTTTAAGTAGCATCCGCCTTTACAGAAACCCCGCGGTGACCTTTGTGCAAGCCGATGGCGGAAGGTCGCCCGCTACTGCTATCGCGAAATTTAATCAAGGCAATCATGAGTTGAAAACTCTGGATTCTGCGCTTCAGATTTCTCAGGCGATAAGGGAGCTTGAGGGTAGTAATCCGGCTCTGCGGTTTTAGTTTTTGTGTAAATGAATAGCTTGGCCAGTGACAAGCTCCATGCGCAGAATGAGGTAAGCGTATTTTGCGTGATTCTGCGCGTCAAGCAAGAGGTGATGTGATGTTTAAAATCATTGTGCTGGTTTCTGCTGTGGTTTTTCTGTTTGCTGGGAATTTCTTTTATAATTTTGCTCTCTTAAATGTGGTTGGTGGATCGGGCATAAGTTTAGTGGCTATGAATGTGCGCGGAGTGTTCTATCACCGATTGCAAATGATTGGAGCGAGTAGCTTCCTAGGGTTTTCGGTTGGACTTGGGGTGTTGGCATGTAGACAATTTTTGAATTCACCGGCCGCCCGTCGAGGCGCTGTTGCGGCTTTGGTGATTTTGACAGTTGCGTCACTCATGACCTCATTTTTGTTCGTCAAAAAAGAAACTAGGCTTGCAGTGGAGGCCGTGGGGAGTATGGGAGGCACTTCACTCCCGCTTGAAAGCATCCCGCTGTATCAGGTTGGGTTACTGCCAGGCCTTTGTGTACTGGGCTACGCTGCCATAGTATTTATTTTGTGTCTAAAAAGAAAAGATGCCTGAAAATATCGTTAAAGTCGTTGCGAAGGCATGGCTTCGCGGCTACGGACGAATGTTAAAATTTTCCGGTCGGGAGGTTCGGGCCGATTTTTTTATTTCTTGGTGGTTCACTATTCCGTAGTCTATCTAGTGACTTGGGTCGTGACTGATCGGCTTGGAGTTAAAAATCAAAGTTCAGAAATTTTGATTTTTATAATTGGATTAATTTCTCTTGTATCCACGCTGTCATATAACGTCAGGAGGCTTCACGACAGTAACCGCTCCGGAATTTTGTGTGCAGGATATTTTTTATTTGTTGCCCCGGTCGTAATATTGGTTTCTCTGTTGTTGCCGCCGCGAAATGCCGGAAATCGACACGGCCCGGATCCTAGGTCGGATCAATGCATATAACTCCCCGCATCCGTCACAATTGCATCAAGCGGCACATCATGCGCTTCGCGCGGCAGGTCGTTGATTCGACATGCCTCGAACGCAACACCCACGGTAGCGGGCCGAACTGCTCCCGGCCACGCGGCGAGCGTGCGGTCGTAGTAGCCGCCGCCATAGCCGAGCCGATAGCCGTCGCCATCGAAACCCACGCAGGGAATCAGCAGCAGATCGGGCACCAGCACGCGCGCCGATTCCGGCTCGGGAATCCGGTGATGGCCGATTTTCATCGGCATGCCCGGCGCCCACTCATGAAACTCGAGCGCCGTGCCGATAACCGGAATGACAGGCAGCGCGGCTTGCCGGCGAGCGTCGAGCGAGAGCCATTCGGCGAGCGCGTCGCGCGCGTCGAATTCGCCGGTCAGCGGCCAGTAAAAAGCGGCGACGCGCGGTGCGTAGTGTTCCAAAATATCGAGGATACGAGCGCCGAGCGCAGCGGCGGCATCGGGCGCGCAGCACGCGGTTTTACGCGCTTCAAGCAGCATTTTTCGCAGCTCGCTTTTCCGTTTTGCAGCGGGGTTGCGTGCTATGCTTTCGCTCAATTTTTGTGCTCCAGAAACAACGCAGAAACAAGATGTCGAAACGATTTCATCGAGTATATCGCGCGGTCAGCTACGTTCTTGCCGCTGCGACGCTCGTCGCGTGCGGCACGGCTTCCGCCGTGCGTCCGGCGCCTCTTTCCCAGCTCTCCGGCGACGATCAGATCTTCATTCAGTTGCGTGAGGCTGCCCGCAACAATGATCCCGATCGCGCGGCGCAATTGGCGGGCATGATCCCCAACTACCCGGCGCCGTCGTACCTCGAATACTTCCAGATCAAGCCGCAGCTGTTCGACGGCGCGGGGCACGCGCGCGTCGACGCGCCCGATGCGCCGGTGCTCTCGTTCCTGCAGCGCTACGACGGCACGGCGATCGCCGATCGCCTGCGCAACGACTACCTGACCGTGCTCGGCGCGCGCCACGACTGGCCCAATTTCGACGCGCAATATCCGCGCTTCGTGCTCAACGACGATACGCAGTTGAAGTGCTACGCGCTCGAATCGAAGCTCTCGCGCGGGCAGAACGTCGCGGATGCGGCGCGCGCGTTGCTCGTCGAGCCGAAGTGGTACGGCGACGGCTGCATCGACCTGATCACCGCGCTCACGGCCAGCAAGCAGTTCACGGCCGACGACGTCTGGCAGCAGATCCGCCTGTCGTTCGAGCAAGGGCAGACGTCGACGGGCGGCAAGCTCGTCGACGCGCTCGGCGCGGCCGCGCCCGATCCGGTGCTGTTCCAGCAGGCGGCCACCACGCCGCCGCTCCTGCTCGCCAAGGGCGTCACGCCCGACACCACCTCGCATCAGCTCGCGCTGCTCGCCATCACGCGCATGGCGGCCAACGATCCGGCCGCCACCGCGGCCACCTTCACGTCGCTCGCGCCGTCGCTCGCGTCGCCGGAGCGCGCGATCGGCTGGGGCACGATCGCCTATCAGGCGGCGGCCAGGCAGATTCCTGGCGCGGTCGACTGGTTCCGCCTCTCGGCGAACGCGCCGCTTTCGTGCCCGGCCTACGAATGGCGCGTGCGCAGTGCGCTCCTGGCCGGCGACTGGACGATGGTGCGCTGGTCGATCGAGCAGATGCCGGCCGAGCTGCGGAACCGTCCGGCCTGGGTTTACTGGCATGCGCGCGCGCTCAAGCAGGCAGGCGACGTCGTCAACGCCAACCAGGAGTTCGAGCAGATCGCGGGCAACTTCAGCTTCTACGGCCAGCTCGCGTCCGAGGAGCTTGGCCAGAAGATCGCGATTCCGCCGCAGACCAAGGTGACGGATGCCGAGGTCGAGCAGGCGGGCCAGACGCCCGGTTTCGCGCTCGCGCAGCGCTTCTATGCGATGAACCTGCGGCTCGAAGGCAACCGCGAATGGAACTGGCCGCTGCGGCAGATGACTGACCGGCAGCTGCTCGCCGCCGCGGAGTACGCGCGCCGCATCGAACTGTTCGACCGCACCGTGAACACCGCCGATCGCACGCAGGTCGAGCATGATTTCTCGCTGCGGTATCTGTCGCCGTTCCGCGATATCGTCGAGCGCGACGCGCAGTCCACGGGGCTCGACGTCGAGTGGGCCTATGGCCTCATCCGCCAGGAGTCGCGCTTCATCATCAATGCGCGTTCGGAAGTCGGCGCGGGCGGGCTCATGCAGCTGATGCCGGGCACCGCGCAGATGGTCGCGAAGAAGATCGGCCTGGGCCCGCTCTCGCGCGCGCAGATGAACGACATCAACACCAATATCCTGCTCGGCACGAACTATTTGTCGATGATCTACAATCAATTCGACGGTTCCGCCGTGCTCGCGACGGCCGGCTACAACGCCGGTCCCGGCCGGCCTCGCCAGTGGAAGGCCAACTTGCCGCGCGGCGTGGAAGGCGCGATCTTCGCGGAAACGATTCCGTTCAACGAGACCCGCGATTACGTCAAGAACGTGCTGTCGAACACGGTCTATTACGCGGCACTGTTCGAAGGCAAGCCGCAATCGCTGAAGGAGCGGCTCGGCTACATCATGCCGTAGCGTGTAGCGCGTAGCGCGCGCCGCGCGGTCCTTCAGGCACCGCGCGGCAAGCTGGCCGTAGCGCCAGCCGTTGCAGCGGCGTCTCTCCACCCAGGGAGTCGAAGATGCGACATCAATCCATTGCACTCGTGGGCGGCTCCGGATTCATCGGCAGCCATCTCGCCAATGCGCTCGTCGCAGCCGGCAAGGACGTACGGATCGCCACCCGGCGCCGCAGCCACGCCAGCCATCTCACCCTGCTTCCGCTCGACGTCGTCGAAACCGACGTGTTCGATCCCGTGCAGCTCGCTGGTTTCGTCGAAGGGGCGGATGCGGTCGTCAACCTCGTGGGCATCCTGAACGGGCGCCGCGGCGATCCTTACGGCCCCGAGTTCGCGAAGGCGCATGTCGAATTGCCGTCGAAGATCGTCGCGGCGTGCGAAGGCAAGGGCGTGCACCGCCTGATTCATATCAGCCCGATCGGGGCCGATCCGCGCGGACCGAGCATGTACCTGCGCTCGCGCGGCGACGGCGAGAAGGCCGTGCGCGCCTCGACGTCGCTGGCGGCGACGATCTTCCGCCTCTCGGTCGTGTTCGGCCCCGAGGACACCTTCCTCAACAAGCTCGCGTTCCTGCAGCGCGTTTTTCCCGTGATTCCGCTTGCCAAGCCGGATGCGAAGTTCCAGCCCGTCTATGTCGGCGACGTCGCGAAGGCGATCGTCAACGTGCTCGATCTCGATGCCGCGAGCGGGCATACTTACGAACTCGGCGGCCCGCAGGTCTATACGCTCGAGCAGCTGGTCAAGTTTTGCGGCGACACGATCGGCCGCAACGCGCGCATCGTCCGGCTGCCCGATGCGTTGGCGCGCCTTCAGGCGCTGTCGTTCGAGATGCTGCCCGGCGAGCCGATGCTTGCGCGCGACAACCTCGATTCGATGAAGATCGACAGCGTCATGAGCGGGCCGCTCGCGCCGGAGCTGGGCGTCGAGCCGGCCAGCATCGAAGTCATCGCTCCGGTGTACCTGAGCGGCGCGTCGCTGCGCTCGCGCTTCAACGCGTTTCGCGCGCACGCGGGGCGCTGAGCGGTCCCCTGTCTCATCAACCTTCCTCTTGCCAAGAACATGAAGCTGATAATCGGTGACAAGAACTATTCGTCGTGGTCGATGCGTCCGTGGGTGCTGATGAAGCATTTCGGCATCCCCTTCGAGGAGGTCCTGATCTGGCTGAACGAGGCCGATACGAAAACGCGCATCCTCGAGCATTCGCCGTCGGGCAAGGTGCCGTGTCTCGTGACCGATGACGACCGCTCCGTCTGGGAATCGCTCGCGATCTTCGAGATGCTCGCCGAGCTTTATCCGCAGCACGCGCTGTGGCCGCGCGATGCGGCGGCGCGCGCGCAGGCGCGCAGCATCGCCGCCGAGATGCATGCAGGGTTCGGCGAGATGCGCTCGTCGATGTCGATGAACATCCGTGCCGCGCGGCCGGGTAAAGGCGCGACGCCGGGCGCGCTCGCCGACGTGGCGCGCATCGACGCGATCTGGAGCGCGTGCCTGGCCGAATCGGGCGGCCCATTCCTGTTCGGCGAGTTCGGCATCGCCGATGCGATGTATGCGCCCGTCGTGATGCGCTTCAACACCTATGTTCCGAAGCTGTCCGAGGCGGCGCAGGCGTATGTCGCCCACGTCAACGCGCTGCCGGCGGTGGGCGCCTGGGTCGAAGCAGCGAAGCGCGAGCCGCATCCCGTCGCCTATCTCGACCAAGACGAATGAAGATCTACGCGGTAGGCGGCGCGATCCGCGACGAACTGCTCGGCATGCCGGTGTCCGATCGCGATTACGTCGTGGTCGGCGCGACGCCCGAGCAGATGGTCGCGCAGGGATTCCGGCCGGTCGGCAAGGATTTCCCGGTGTTCCTGCATCCGCAGACGCAGGAGGAATACGCGCTCGCGCGCACCGAGCGCAAGACCGCGGCCGGCTACCACGGCTTCCAGTTCTTCTACGCGCCCGATGTCACGCTCGAGGAGGACTTGGCGCGCCGCGACCTGACGATCAACGCGATGGCGCGCGAGGTGCGTCCGGACGGCGAGCTGACCGGACCGGTCATCGATCCGTTCAACGGCCAGGCGGATCTTCGCTCGCGCGTCTTCCGCCATGCCGGCGAGGCGTTTGTCGAGGATCCGGTGCGCATCCTGCGGCTCGCGCGTTTTGCCGCGCGCTTTCACGATTTCACGGTGGCGCCCGAGACGCTTGCGCTGATGAAGACGATGGTCGCGGCGGGCGAAGTCGATGCGCTCGTGGCGGAGCGCGTGTGGCAGGAGGTGTCGCGCGGGCTGATGGAGAAGAAGCCCTCGCGGATGTTCAGCGTGCTGCGCGAATGCGGCGCGCTCGCGCGGATTCTGCCCGAGGTCGACGACCTGTTCGGCGTGCCGCAGCGCGCGGACTACCACCCGGAAGTGGATACGGGCGTGCACGTGATGATGGTCGTCGACCACGCGGCAGCGCAGGGCTACACGCTGCCCGTGCGCTTCGCGGCGCTCACGCATGATCTCGGCAAGGCGACGACGCCCGAGGACGTGCTGCCGCGCCACATCGGCCACGAAGGGCGCAGCGTCGATTTGCTCGAGCCCCTGTGCGACCGGCTGCGCGTGCCGAACGAATGCCGCGAGCTGGCGATGCTCGTCGCGCGCGAGCACGGCAATATTCATCGCGTGATGGAGATGGGGGCCGCCGCGCTCGTGCGTCTCTTCGAGCGCAGCGATGCGCTGCGCAAGCCGGCGCGTTTTGCGGAGTTCCTGCAGGCGTGCGAGGCGGATGCGCGCGGACGTCTCGGGTTCGAGGCGCGGGCGTTTCCCGAGGCCGCGCGGTTACGCGATGCGCTGATCGCGGCGCGCTCGGTCGACGCCGGGGCTGTGGCGCAGGCCTGCGCGGGCCAGCCGGAGCGGATCAAGGAAGCGGTGCATCAGGCGCGCGTGGCAGCCGTGGCCGAAGCGCTCGGGGCAAAGTGACGGCGCCCGAGGCGTAGCGCGCCGCCGCCGGGCTGCTCAGGCAAACGAGATCACGAGCTTCTTGCCGCACGCCGCGGCGTATTTCCTGAGCGTGGCAAAGGACGGCGAGTGCTTTTCGCTCGTGAGCGAGGCTTCGAGCCGCGAGACGGCGGATGCGGTCGTCCCCATGCGCTCGGCGACCTGCGCCTGCGTCAGCCCGGCCTCGCGGCGCGCCGCCAGGATCGCGCGGAGCGCCGAATATTCGTCGTCGAGCGCGTCATAGGCTTCTCTGACCGCGGGATCGGCGAGCAGGCGCGCCGTGTCCTCGGCGGTGTGCGGCACGGGGGCGAAGCCCCCGGTGCGCTCGCGCTTGGGTTGTGCCTTAGCCATTGCGTACCTCCTTCAGACGCGCGCGGGCTTTGCGCAATTCATGATGTGGCGTTTCCTCAGTCTTCTTGACGAAGGAATGCAGGACGACGACCTGTTGACCTGCGTGGGTGCAATACAAGACGCGTCCGATGCCTTCGCGCCCCATGGGGCGCAGCTCGAACAGGCCGTCGCCCATCGCGCGCGAGTGCGGCATGCATAGATTCGCGCCGAACTCCTGCATGAGATCGAGCAGCCGGAGATAGTCCGCAAGAATGCCGGTAGGCAGGGCAAAGACATCCCGTTTGACCCGCTCGTTGTAGTAGGTGACGGTCCAGTTCATGGGGATGTTAGCAAAATTGCTAACATACGGCAAAGCCCTCTATCGCTGAATTCCGCCGGACGGCCAACGCGCCGGCTGACGCATCAGAACGTCAAAGCACCCGCACCAGCAACGAAAGCACCAGCGACACCACCACCGTCGACATGAACGGAAACGGATACTCGCGCCCGCCGATCTTCAGCGTGAAGTCCCCCGGCATCCGGCCGATGCCGAGCTTCCTGAGCCACGGCCACGAGCCCGACAGGATCGCGATCGCGAGGAAGGTGGTGAGGAGCCAGCGGATCATCGCGCCGCTCAGAGCGTGTGCGAGCGGTCGCCGCGCGCGAAGGCGTCGAGCGTGCCGTCGATGCCGCGCGAGAACGCGATCACCTTGAAAAGCTCGCCCATCTCCGCTTCCGAGATCAGCTTCTGCACGGCGTTGGCGGCCGGCAGGAAGCGGGCGGCGTCGCGCGGGTCGAGCTCGGCGAGGGCTTCGGTGATGCCCGCGTTCAGCAGGAAGCGCGCCTGCGACGTGTAGCCGAGCAAGTCCGCGCCGGTCTCGACGCCGGCCTCGGCGATGCCCGTGAATTCGACGTGCGCGGTGATGTCCTGCAATCCCGGGTAGACGAACGGGTCGCCGTGCGCGCGATGCCGGTAGTGGCACATCAGCGTGCCCTGCGCGCGCTGCTGATGGTAGTACTCGTGGCGCGGAAAGCCGTAGTCGATGAAGAACGCCGCGCCGCGCGCGAGCATCGTGCAGATCGTGCGCGTGAAGGCTTGGCCCGCTTCGTGCGTTTCGGTCACGTAGTCGCCGGCGATGCCGGTTTCCTCGATGTCGGCGAGGCGGACGGCATCTGCCGTTGTGCTCACTGGCCGGTCTTCGAACGCGAGCGCGCCGTCCTTGAGCGCGACGCCGCGCTCGTGCCACGCTTCGCCGGTGTGCGAGAACAGACGCACCGGCATGGCGTCGAGCACTTCGTTGCCGATCACGACCCCTTCGAATGTCTCCGGCAGCGCGTCGAGCCAGCGCACGCGCGCCGCGAGCGTCGGCGCCTGCGCCTCGATCGTTTCGCGCTGCCGCTCGCGCAGCTCGCCGGAGAGGTCGACGATCGAGTAGCTGTCGAACGAGACGCCGAGCCTGTCGAGCGCGGTGAGGAGGCCCGCTGCCAGCCTGCCCGTGCCCGCGCCGAATTCCATCAGATGTCGCGTGCCGCTCGCTTCGAGCGCCTGCGCGAGCGGCTGCGCGAGCGTCGCGGCGAAGAGCGGCGACAGCTCCGGCGCGGTGACGAAGTCGCTGCCGTCCTCGGCGCGGCGGCCGAATTTGACGGCGCCGCCGCTGTAGTAGCCGAGCCCCGGCGCGTAGAGCGCGCGTTCCATGTAGCGGTCGAACGGCAGCCAGCCGCCGGCCGTGGCGATCTCGCCGCGGATCAGCGAGACGAGCTTTTCGGACGCGGCGAGCGCGGTCGGTCCGGGAGCAGGTAAACTGTCGGGTTGGTGAGCTTTCTGATTCATCCCGGCATTGTAAATGACCGTCTCCTCCGACATCCCAGGCAATTCCGCGGCCAGCGGCGCGAGCGCCGCCGCCCGCGTCGTGCTGATCACCGGCGCGGCGCGCCGGATCGGCCGTGCGCTCGCGCTCGGCTTCGCCGCGCGTGGCTGGGACGTCGCCGTGCATTTCAGCACGTCGCGCGAGGAGGCGGAGGCGCTCGTCGCCGAAATCTGCGCGCTCGGCCGCCGCGCGGCGGCGTTGCGGGCCGATCTGGCCGTCGAGGCGGAGGTGGCGCGGCTCGTGCCCGCCTGCGCCGCGGCGCTCGGGCGGCCCTCGTGCGTCGTCAACAACGCGTCGCGCTTCGCCGAAGACCGCGCGCAGGACATCGGCTACGACAACCTGCTGACGTCGATGGCGGTCAACGTCGGCGCGCCGCTCGTGCTGGCGCGCGCGCTCCACGACGCGACGCCCGCGTCGGCCGCCGAGGACGAAAGCCAGCGCGCGGTCGTCATCAACGTGCTCGACCAGAAGCTCTACAACCTGAATTCCGACTACCTGTCGTACACGCTGTCGAAGGCCGCGCTGCGGACGGCAACGGTGACGCTGGCCCAGGCGCTCGCGCCGAAGGTCCGCGTGGTGGGGCTCGCGCCGGGGCTGACGCTGCAATCGGCCGACCAGACGCCCGAGGGCTTCGCCGCCGCGCACCGCGTGACGCCGCTTGGCCGCGCGTCGCGGCCCGAGGATCTGGTCGCGGCGGCCTGCTATCTCGCCGATGCGCCGGGCGTGACCGGCACCACGCTCGTGGTCGATGGCGGCCAGCACCTCGTGCCGCTGCCGCGCGACGTGATGTTTTTGACTTGAGCTTGTGAACGGTGCGCCGCGGCCTTCGGGCCGGCGCCGGCCGCACACCGGCGCGAGCGCTTTTACTGCGTGCCCGCCACGCACTTTTTGGATTGGAACGAACATGTCAGCCGCACTCTCGCACCCCCGGCTCGCCGACTGCCGCAGGCTTTTCCTGCGCAACTACGAGGTGTACATCAACATCGGCGTGCACGACTTCGAGAAGCGCGGCGAGCAGCGGGTCATCATCAACGTCGAGCTGTTCGTGCCGCTCGCGCTGTCGACGCCCGTCGAAGACAAGCTGCGCGAAGTCGTCGACTACGATTTCATGCGCGCGACGATCGCCAGGCGCGTTGGGCAGGGGCACATCCACCTGCAGGAGACGCTCTGCGACGACGTCGCCAAAGTGATGCTCGAGCACCCGCACGTGCGCGCCGTAAGCGTATCGACCGAAAAGCCCGACGTTTATCCGGACTGCGACGCCGTCGGCGTCGAAGTCTTTCGCATCAAAGAGGTTTGAGCATGAATGCTTCCGGGATCCTGACGAGCGGCGCCGAACCGGCCGCTGCCGAAGAGGCGAGCGAGCGCCGTGCGCTCACGCGCCGCGAGCAGAAAGAGGCGTACGAGAACAACAAGCTCTTCAAGCGGCTCGCGCGCCAGGTCGGCCAGGCGATCGGCGACTACAACATGATCGAGGACGGCGACAAGGTGATGGTGTGCCTGTCGGGCGGCAAGGATAGCTACGCGATGCTCGACGTCCTGATGCGTCTGCGCGAGCGCGCGCCGATCGACTTCGAGATCGTCGCCGTCAATCTCGACCAGAAGCAGCCGGGCTTTCCCGAGCACGTGCTGCCCGAGTACCTGGCGAAGCTCGGCATCCCGTTCCACATCGAGAACCAGGACACCTACAGCATCGTCAAGCGCCTCGTGCCCGAAGGCAAGACGACCTGCTCGCTGTGCTCGCGGCTGCGGCGCGGCATCCTGTACCGCGTCGCGGGCGAGCTCGGCGCGACCAAGATCGCGCTCGGCCACCATCGCGACGACATCCTGCAGACGCTGCTCCTGAACCTGTTCTACGGCGGCAAGCTGAAGGGGATGCCGCCGAAGCTGCAATCGGACGACGGCAAGAACGTCGTGATCCGCCCGCTCGCCTACGTGAAGGAGACGGATCTCGAGAAATACGCGGAGCTGCGCGAGTTTCCGATCATCCCGTGCAACCTGTGCGGCAGCCAGCCGAACCTGAAGCGAGCGGAGATGAAGGCGCTGATCCGCGAGTGGGACAAGCGCTTTCCGGGCCGCGTCGAGAACATGTTCAACGCGCTGTCGAACGTGGTGCCCTCGCACTTGATGGATGCCGGGCTGTTCCCGTTCGCGGGCCTGCGCGCGACGGGCGAGGCCGACCCGGCGGGCGACATCGCGTTCGACGAGGAGCCGTGCTCGACCGATGCGCCGGACGCCTCGCCGGGCGGGAGCGGCAAGCCGATCTCGATCGTGCAGTTCGACGATCTCTGATCTGACCAAGGATGGCGCGAGACTATCGCGCCATTTTCTTGTCGGCCCGCGCCGGGCCGCCCCCAAGTGTACTGACCGCCCCCTCGGGGGGCGGCGAACGAAGTGAGCGTGGGGGCAGTTTCTTTTCCAGCATCGCTTTTACTTCGGGCCATTCCGTGTCGATGATGCTGAAGCGCACGGAGTTGCGCCTGCGTCCGTCCGGCATGATCCGCTCGTTTCGCACGATGCCTTCCTGCTTCGCGCCGATGCCGAGGATCGCGGCGCGCGACTTCGCGTTCAGCTCGTCGGTCGTGAATTGCACGCGCACGCATTGCATTGTCTCGAATGCGCAAGCCAGGAGGAGGTACTTCGCCTCCGTGTTGATGCCGGTCCGCTGGGCCGACGCCGCGAGCCACGTCGAGCCGATCTCCAGCTTGCGATTGTCGCGGTCGATTTTCCAGAAGCGCGTGGTGCCGACGATCTTTCCGGTGTCGCGCCTCGCGATCGCGAACGGCATCACGGTGCCGTCCCGGCGGCCCGCCAGGGCTCGCTCCAGGTACGCGTCGATCGTGTCCGGCGCGGGGACGACCGTGACTTTCAGGTTCCATAGCTCGCCGTCCTTGGCCGCGTCGAGGAGCGCCGCTGCGTGGCCGTACTGCAGCGGCAGGAGTTCGACGGTCTTTCCTGTCAGGGTGGGCTGCTCGGCGGCGGGGGTGTCGAGAATCATCGGGAAGGGCGGCGTTGTCGGCGAAGATGGGGGCATCGTACGAGGCTGGGACGTAGCGGGCAAGAGCCGGCTTCGGCGCGGAACCCGCGCGGGCTCGTGGCTCTAGACGGTGCGTCTGGCGTGGCTCTTTTGGTGGAGCCACGAATTCCGTAGATTAAGCATTTGTCCGGCACCTCGCCGGTGCTTCACCCACCAAGAGACGCCCTTATGTCTTCCACGACGAACATCTATCAGCAACCGATCGGGGAGCCACTCCCCGAATGGACTGCGCGTCCTCAGCCGCCGCGTGTTTCCCTCGACGGCCGATATTGCCGGCTCGAGCCGCTCGACGCCACCCGCCACGCCGCCGGCCTCTACGACGCCTACAGCCGAGCCGACGGCGGCCGCGACTGGACTTACATGTCGGCCGGGCCGTTCGCCGATGCCACCGCCTATCGCGAGTACGCCGAGCGGACCGCCGCGAGCCGCGATCCACTGCACTACGCGGTGATCGACCTGAAAACACAGCGCGCGGTCGGCACGCTGGCGCTGATGCGCATCGATGCGGCCAACGGCGTGATTGAAGTCGGTTTCGTCGCGTTTTCGCCGCTGCTCCAGCGCACGCCGGTCTCGACCGAGGCGCAGTATCTGCTGATGAAGCACGTCTTCGACGATCTCGGCTACCGCCGCTACGAATGGAAGTGCGACAGCCTGAACGAGCGCTCGCGCCGGACGGCGGAGCGGCTCGGTTTCCAGTTCGAAGGGATTTTCCGCCAGGCCATTGTCTACAAGGGACGCAGCCGCGATACGGCGTGGTTCTCCGTCATCGACAAGGAATGGCCCGCACGGCGCGCCGAGTTCGAGCAATGGCTCGCGCCGGAGAATTTCGACGAGCAAGGCGTTCAGCGCCGCTCGCTGACGGAAATTCGCGGCGCGTGAGACGCAGGCGAGCAGCAGGCGGCAAGGCGCGGTAACGAGAGGCAAGGGAGCGGCAAGGCGCCCCCGCGACAGGCTCGCGGCACGGCGTCCGGCGCGGGGAAGGAGCGTGCGGAAGCCCTCACGGCAAGCGTGGGACGCCAGACCCCACATGTTAGAATGGCCCGCTCAAAACTCCTCTCATCGCCGATGCCATGAACATCGTGATTTTGGCGGCAGGCACCGGCAAGCGCATGCGTTCGGCGCTGCCCAAGGTGCTTCATCCTCTGGCCGGCAGGCCGCTTCTGTCCCACGTCATCGATACCGCCCGCACGCTGAAACCCGTGCGGCTCGTGGTCGTGGTCGGCCATGGCGCCGAGCAGGTGCGCGCGGCAGTCGCCGCGCCCGACGTCCAGTTCGCCGTGCAGGCCGAGCAGCTCGGCACGGGGCATGCGGTTCAGCAGGCGCTGCCGCTGCTCGACCCGGCTCAGCCGACGCTCGTGCTCTACGGCGATGTGCCGCTCACGAAGGCGAGCACGTTGAAGCGCCTGACCGACGCGGCCGTCGAAGGCCGCTACGGCGTGCTCACCGTGACGCTCGACGACCCCGCCGGCTACGGGCGCATCGTCCGCGACCAGGCAGGCTACGTCCAGCGCATCGTCGAGCAGAAGGACGCCACGCCCGAGCAGCAGAAGATCCGCGAGATCAACACCGGCATCGTCGTGACGCCGACGGCGCAGCTCGCGATGTGGCTCGCGTCGCTGAGGAACGACAACGCGCAGGGTGAGTATTACCTGACGGACGTCGTCGAGCGCGCGATCGAAGCGGGCTTCGACATCGTCACGACGCAGCCCGACGAGGAATGGGAAACGCTCGGCGTGAACAGCAAGGCGCAGCTCGCCGAGCTCGAGCGCGTGCACCAGCGCAACGTCGCCGATGCGCTGCTCGCGGCGGGCGTCACGCTCGCCGACCCGACGCGGCTCGACGTGCGCGGCACGCTCGAATGCGGGCGCGACGTCTCGATCGACGTGAACTGTGTGTTCGAAGGCCGCGTGACGCTGGCCGACAACGTGACGATCGGCCCGAACTGCGTGATCCGCGATGCGGCGATCGGCGCGGGCACGCGCATCGACGCCTTCACGCACGTCGAAGGCGCGCAGGTCGGCGCGCAAGTCGTGCTCGGCCCGTACGCGCGCCTGCGTCCCGGCACCACGCTTGCGGACGAAGCCCACGTCGGCAACTTCGTCGAAGTGAAGAACGCGGTGCTCGGCCATGGCTCGAAGGCGAATCATCTGACCTATATCGGCGACGCCGACATCGGCGCGCGCGTGAACGTCGGCGCGGGCACCATCACCTGCAATTACGACGGTGCGTTCAAGCACCGCACCGTGATCGAGGACGACGTCTTCGTCGGTTCGGATACGCAGCTCGTGGCGCCGGTGCGCGTCGGGCGCGGCGTGACGATCGCGGCGGGCACGACAGTCTGGAAGGACGTGCCCGAGGGCATGCTGGTCCTGAACGACAAGACGCAGACGTCGAAGAGCGGCTACGTGCGCCCGACGAAAAAGAAGAGCTGACCGGTCCCGGCAAGTCTTCTCGGCCGCCCGCGCCTGAATGCACCTGAGCGCGGGGGCCGAACACTCATGAGCAAAGGAATCGAACACCATGTGCGGCATTGTTGGCGCGGTAGCGCAACGTAACATCGCTTCCATCCTGGTCGAAGGGCTGCGACGCCTCGAATATCGCGGCTACGATTCGTGCGGCGTCGCCGTGCTGGCCGACGGCGCATTGCGCCGGGCGCGCAGCGTCGCGCGCGTGGCGGACCTCGACGCGCAGGTGCGCGAGTCGGATCTCGACGGCGTGACGGGCATCTCGCACACGCGCTGGGCGACGCACGGCGCGCCCGTCACCGACAACGCGCACCCGATCTTCTCGCGCGACACGGTGGCGCTCGTGCACAACGGCATCATCGAGAACTACGAGTCGCTGCGCGAGATGCTGCGCGGCAAGGGCTACGAGTTCGCCTCGCAGACCGATACCGAAGTCGTCACGCACCTGATCCACAGCCTGTACCGCGGCGACCTTTACGCGGCGGTGCGCGAGGCCGTCAAGCAGCTGCACGGCGCCTATGCGATCGCCGTCATCCATAAGGATCAGCCGCACACGGTCGTGGGGGCGCGCGCGGGCTCGCCGCTCGTCGTCGGTCTGGGCGAGGGCGAGAACTTCCTCGCCTCGGATGCGCTCGCGCTCGCGGGTAGCACCGAGCGCTTCATCTTTCTCGAGGAAGGCGACGTTTGCGAGCTCTCGCTTAACGGCGTGAGGATCGCCGATCGCGACGGCAACGACGCCGTGCGCGAAGTGCGCACGGTCGTCGCTTACGGCGGCGCGGTCGAGCTCGGGCCGTATCGCCATTTCATGCAGAAGGAAATCTTCGAGCAGCCGCGCGCGATCGCCGACACGATCCCGCAGGCCGAAGCCTTCGACGCCACGCTCTTCGGCGAGAAAGCGGCCGAGGCCTTCGCCGGGATCGACAGCCTGCTGATCCTCGCGTGCGGCACGAGCTACTACTCGGGGCTCACCGCCAAGTACTGGCTCGAATCGATCGCGAAGATCCCGACGCAGGTCGAAATCGCGAGCGAGTACCGTTATCGCGATTCGGTGCCGAACCCGAAGGCGCTCGTCGTCGTGATCTCGCAATCGGGAGAGACGGCCGATACGCTCGCGGCGCTCAAGCACGCGCAGTCGCTGGGCCACCGGCATACGTTGTCGATCTGCAACGTCGGCACGAGTGCGATGGTGCGGCTGACCGAGCTGGCGTTCCTCACGCACGCGGGCCGCGAGATCGGCGTGGCGTCGACCAAGGCGTTCACCACGCAGCTCGTCGCGCTGTTCGTGCTGGCGGTGACGCTCGGCAAGATGCGCGGGCATGTCGATGCGGCGCAGGAAGCGGGCTACATCAAGCAGCTGCGGCACTTGCCGGCTGCGTTGAACAGCGTGCTGGCGCTGGAGCCGCAGATCATCGCGTGGTCGGAGGAGTTCTCGCGCAAGGAGAACGCGTTGTTCCTCGGTCGCGGGCTGCACTATCCGATCGCGCTCGAAGGGGCGCTGAAGCTCAAGGAAATCTCCTATATCCACGCCGAGGCGTATCCGGCCGGCGAACTGAAGCACGGGCCGCTCGCGCTCGTGACGGAGGCGATGCCGGTCGTGACCGTGGCGCCCAACGACGCGCTGCTCGAAAAGCTCAAGTCGAATATTCAGGAAGTGCGGGCGCGCGGCGGGCAGCTCTATGTGTTTGCCGACGCGGATACGCGCATCGTCAACGACGAGGGCATCCATGTGATCCGCATGCCCGAGCACTATGGGCTGCTCTCGCCGATCCTGCACGTCGTGCCGCTGCAGTTGCTCGCGTATCACACGGCGTGTGCGCGCGGGACGGATGTCGACAAGCCGCGCAATCTGGCGAAATCGGTGACGGTCGAGTGAGAGGGGAGGGGCGGGCGTCGCGAGCGGCCCGCCTTCATGCGATCGACTCACGGCCCGCGGACGCCGCGTCCGCGGGCCGTGAGTCGAGTGAAGCGGATTACGACTTCGCGGGCCGGCCGGTCTTGACCGGTTCCAGCGCCGAAACCGCCGCGATCAGACGCTTTTCCGGCGCGAACGCCAGCATATGCAGCCCGGCGCGCAGCAGCTCGCTCTTCTTGACCGAGATGCCGGCGGCGACGCAGCGCTTCTTGAGCTCGTCGATCTTCTCGTAGTCGGACTTGGGCATCGTGAAGCTGTCGCGCACGACCTTTTCCTTCTTGGCGCGGCGCGCTTTCTCTTCGGCTACGGCGGGGGCGGCTTCCGTCTTCTTGGGAGCGGCGTCTGCCTTTTTGGTCTTGCGGGCTTCAGCCGGCTTTGCAGCGGCTTTCTTGGCGGTTGCCTTCTTGGCGGGGGCCGCTGCCTTGCTGGCCTTGGCAGGCTGCTTTTCCTGTTTTTCCGCTTCGGCGGCAGGTTGCGCGGCGCTCTTGGGGAAGTGGAACTTCTTCTTGGTCGGCTCTTTGATGACGGGTGTGTTCATGTCGATTCCTTGGAAACAGTAAAAACAGTATATACGATTTATATTGAAATTCCGCGGGGCGGCCATCCGCCGTGGCGGCGGTTGGGCACGCCGCCGTATCGCGCTTCTGTCTGATGATTGGGTGCGGACGCGGCGTTTGAAAAAAGTGCGATCGAGAGATGCCGGCGGCGTTCGAGGCAGTGCTCGAAAAGCTGTCACCGGCTTGCAAAACTGGCTCGGCAAGATGCCGGGTACAAAAAATACGTAACCGGGGCGAAGCAGTGACCAAAAAACACCATGTGCTGTTTCTCTGCAGGGAGAACGCGGCACGCAGCATCATGGCGGAGGCCTTGTTGCGCGAGTTGGGCGGGGGGCGTTTCGAAGCGTTCAGCGCGGGGGCCGATCCCGCCGCGCGCGTTCATCCGCTTGCCATCGCGCAGCTGCGCGCCGGGATTTCCGATCTCGGCCTGCTCGGTCCCAAGAGCTGGCTGGAGTTCACCGGCGAATGGGCGCCGCGCATGGACCTCATCGTCGCGATGGACAGCAGCGTCGCCGAATATCACGCGCCTCGCTTTCCCGGCGAACCCGAGTTCTACGAGTGGAGCTTCGCGAACCCGCTCGCGGAAGGCATGAACGACGAAGAAAGGACGCGTTCGTTCGAGAGCGTCTTCTGGCAGATTTTGCGGCGCATCAGCGTCCTGATTGCCTTGCCGCATTACACCTTGGGGGTGCCGGCGGCGCATCGGCCCGTCGGCGCGGGCGAAACGCTTCTACAGGATTGACGGGTCACGGCGGGCGGCTGCAGCGTCACTGAGCGCGCATTCGGGCAATTCGCCGAACTGCCATGCAAATCGCCCTCGTATCGCCGAATTGTTTTACGGCTTCACCTTCTACACTGCTTTCCATGGAGCGAGTTGTTGAGCCCATCGGCGCGGTCTCCCCCCGCGTTGGTTGTCCGTACCAGTACCCTGTGTTTGGCAGTTCGAGCAGTTGCAGTGGTAGTCGCAGTCGAAGCAAAGGTAAGCGCGGTAACGGTATCTGCAGCAACGGTAGTGGCAGTGCACGCAGCAGACGCACCCAGCAGTCGTAGCTCAGGCGGTATCAGCAACATGGAAATGCAGTTGGGGTTAGTAACGAGGAGTAGGCGCGGGCCAATCGAAGCAGCAAGCAGTCAGCAACAATAGCTTCACCTGTGATGAGAAGACGTCGGCAAGCATCCACGCGCCTGCTCGATCCGTGACTCATCCACCGGAGCCCTGTTTCCCGCGAAACAGGGCTCTTTTTTTATCCGCCGAGCGCCGACAGCACCAGCGCATGCGAGCGGCCGATCCAGATCGCGGCATCGCGATGATCGCGCAGCGGATCGCCGGTATTGGGATGCACGAAGACGTCCAGCTCGCCATGATTCAGCGAGAGCCAGGCGACGATCGGCGCGAAGTGCTCGTTCTCGAAGGCAAGCTGATACGACCACTGCGGATGCGGCCCGACGGGGCGCTCGTGAAAGCGGCCGAGCGTCAGGATGTCGGCGAAGCGCGCTTCGATCGCCTCGCGCAGCGTCCAGGCTGCGTCGCGGCTTGCGGCGTCGAAATACACGTGTGCGTGCCAGTTCGCGATGTCGGCGGTATCCAGGTAGGTCATGGTCGGCTCGGAAACGTTGTTGGGTCGATGCCATCGCGAAGCCTGCGCGGGCTTCGTGCGTCGAGCGTGTCAGTTCGCGTGGGCGTACTCGAAGCTCAGCCCCTCGGGAGACGGCGCTTCCACCACGCAATTCCTGCCCATTGCCTTCGCGCTATACAGCGCGGCGTCGGCTCTCGCGAGGACCGTGGCGAGCGTGTCGCCGTCGCCGAATTCGTCGACGCCCGCGCTGAACGTGCAAGCGATCGCGCCCGATCCGGAGGGCGCCGGCGACGCCGACACGGTGCTCTGCACGGTGCGCAGCAATTGCGCTGCCTCGGCCTTGCCGGTCGACATGAACAGCACCGCGAACTCTTCGCCGCCGAGGCGCCCGAGGACGTCGGTGCCCCGCAGGCCTTGCGACAGCACCGAGACGAAGTGCGCGAGCGTCCGGTCGCCGGCGGCATGTCCGTGGCGGTCGTTGACGCTCTTGAAGTGGTCGATGTCGAGAATCGCGATCGAGAGCGTTATCCGCGCGGCGCATGCCGTGCGCAGCAGTGCTTCGACACGCGCGATGAAGGCGCGGCGCATGAGCGCGCCGGTCAGCTCGTCGATGGTCGCGAGCCGCTCCATGCGCTCGGCGAGGCGGTCGTGGGCGAGCATCACGATGCCGATCGACAGGCAGGGCAGCGTCACGATGCCGAGCCCGAGGAGGGCGGTGTTCAACGGCGTGGGCTCGAGCAGTGCTGTCTGATGCGTCCAGCCGAGCCCGTAGGCGAGGCTCCGGCCGACGTGAAAGAGCGTCCCGAGCAGCGCGGCAATCGATACGAACAGGTAAGCGTACTGGGGCCGGTGCGGCGGCCGGAAGCGGTACGCGACCCACGCGATGGCGAAGCGCACGTAGGCGAAGAACATCGACATCAGCATCACGCGCACGTCGAGGTTCGACGAGACGAAGTTCCAATAGGTGAGCGCAAGGAAAAGCGCGCCGCATCCGGCAAGCTCCAGCGGGCGCCAGACGGGGCGCCCGAAGAACTGCCGGCAGCCTTGCAGCATCAGGTACGCGCCGGCGAGGAGCAGTGTGCTCGCGGTGAAGTAGACGAGGTTTTCTGGCTCGTGGCCGCGCAAGGCGAGCACGGTGAGCGCGACGGTGACGAGCGCATAGGCCGAGAACCAGCGGGTGAGCCCTGGGATGGCGGCGCGCAGCAGCGAGCCGAACACGCCCATGCTTATCGCGCAGGAGAGAATCGCGATGCCGATCAGGGAGACGGGGCTCAGCATGGTGTGCGGCACGACTGCAAACGGAATTGGCTGCCACTATAGCAGCGCTTCGCAACCGCTCAGGAAAGTTTTGACGGGCGCAGGCGGCGTTATCGAAAGCTCGGGCCATCACTCCTGCAACTGCTGTGCTGCAATATCCTCGAGCGAGCGTCCGCGCGTCGGCACGCCCATCAGCACCACGGCCAGCGCGCCGATGACGAGCACGGTCGTGGTCGCGCCGAACACGCCCGCGAAGCCGAGCAGCGGATACACGTAGCCGACGAGGATCGGCGCCGCGATCGCGCCCAGCCGCCCGATCGACGATGCGAGCCCGACGCCCGTGGTGCGCACGCCGGTGGGAAACACTTCCGGCGTGTAGGCATAGACGCCCGCATACGTGCCGTTCATGAAGAACGAGAGCAGGATGCCGGCGATCATGATGCCCGCGTCGCTGCGCGTGAGCGCGAGCCCGAGCGCCGACGCGCCGCCCAGCACCATGTACGACGCGATCGTCGCCTGCCGGCCGATCTTTTCGTTGAGCCACGCGCCGGTGAAGTAGCCCGGTATCTGCGCGAGGTAGATCACGAGCGAATACGAAAAGCTCTTCGTGATGGTCATCCCGCTTTGCACGAGCAGGCCCGGAATCCAGGTGAAGAACGCGTAGTAGCTGAAGGTGATCGACAGCCACATCAGCCAGGTCATCGCCGTGATGCGCGCGAGATGGTGCGACCAGAGCGCCTTGACGTTGCCGGCGAGCGAGCGGCGGGCCGCCGCCACCGGCGCCGCGCCCGCTAGCGCCGCATCTTCGGGTGCGGCTTCGAATTGCACGCCATCGGCTGCCAGCTCGGCCTCCGCGCGGGCGACGATCGCGTCCGCCTCGTCATGGCGGCCTTGCGCTTCGAGCCAGCGCGGCGACTCGGGCAGCGCGCGGCGCCACCACAGGAGCATGACGATCGGCAGCGCGGTGATCACCATGACGGCGCGCCACGCTTCCGAGCCGAGCGGGATCACGAGGTAGCCGAGCAGCGCGGCGGCGACGAAGCCGAACGAGAAGAACCCGGCCAGCGCGCCGGTGAACGCGCCGCGATAGCGCCGCGCGACGAACTCGGAGAGGAACGGCGCGACGATCGCGCTTTCGGCGCCCGTGCCCACGCCCGCGACGATCCGCGTGCCGAGGAAGAACGGCCAGTCGTGCGCGACGGCGCTCGCGAGCGACGCCACGCAGTAGATCACGAGCGCCCACATCATCACGCGCCGCCGGCCGATCAGGTCGCCGAGCATGCCGGCCAGCATCGCGCCGAAGAAGTACCCCATGAAGGTGCCGCTGCCGAGCACGCCCGTCTGCACGCTGGTGAGTCCCCACTGCTGGCGCAGCACCGGCAGCAGGAAGGCCAGCACCGCGGCGTCCATCGCGTCGAACGTATAGCCGAGGCCGCCCATCAGCAGCAGGCGGCGATGAAAACGCGCATAGGGCATGCGCTCGATACGGGCGGCAATCGATGTCATGGCGTCACCTGCAAGGAAAGGTGAACCGAAACGGTACTGCGGCGCGGCGTTCGCTTATGCGCTTTCCAGCTCATTGAAGTGGATGTGGCCTTCCTTCATCACGAGCGGAATGTGATCGCCCTGGCCGAGCAGGCAGTCGACCGACGCGAGCGGATTGCCGTCGACGACCAGCACATCGGCGATCGCGCCCGGCGCGAGACGCCCGAGCTTGCCGGTCATGCCGAGCACCTCGGCGCCCACCAGCGTCGCGCTTGCGATGATCTCGGCCGGGCTCAGCACCTGCGCACGGATGCGGAACTCGTCGCTCTGCAGGCGCTGCGCCTCGCCGAGCAGGTCGGTGCCGAAGCCCATCCGCACGCCGGCGCGCTTGAGGATTTCGAGCGAGCGCAGGCCGGCTTCGTGAACCGCTTCGACCTTGGCCACGCTCTCCGGCGGCAGGCCGTATTTCTCGCCTTCGCTCGCGAGCGCGTCGTAGGTGACGAGGGTCGGCACCACGAACGCGCCGTGCTCGGCGACGAGGCGCGCGGTGGCGTCGTCGATCAGGTTGGCGTGCTCGATCGTGCGCACGCCGCAGCGCACCGCTCGGGCGATCGCCTCCGCCGTGTAGGCGTGCGCGAGCACGTAGGTGCCCCGCGCGCGGGCCTCTTCGACGATCGCGCGGATTTCGTCTTCTGAATAGCCCCATGCGCCGACCGGGTCGGTCGGCGAGGAGACCCCGCCCGAGGCCATGATCTTGATCTGGTCGGCGCCCATCTGCAGCTCTTCGCGCGCGGCGCGGCGCACCGCGTCGACGCCGTCGGCCACGCGCCCGAGCGCGCCCACGCGCACGCAGCACTGGCAGGGCATGTCGGGGGCGATGAAGTCGTGGCGTGCGCGCATGTCGGCGTGGCCGCCGGTCTGGGAGAGCGCGCGTCCCGAGACGAACATCCGCGGACCCTCGGCGAGCCCGCTCTCCACGGCCTCTTTGAACGGAAAGCCCGCGCCGCCCGCGTCGCGGATCGTCGTGAAGCCGCGGCGCAGCATCGCGCGCATCAGCGGCAGCGCGCGCAGCGTCACGAGCACGTTGGGCAGCGTGGCGATGCGCGGCAGGTTGAATTCGATGGCGATGATGTGCGCGTGCAGGTCGATCAGGCCCGGCATGATCGTCTTGCCTTTCAGGTCGATGACCGTCGCGCTCGCGCTCTTGATCGGCTTGTCCGAGATCTCGCGCACGGTCTTGCCTTCGACGAGGACGTCATGGCCGGGCAGCAGTTCGGGTTGCGTAGGGTCGAGCAGGGCGCCGTTGCGGAACAACACGGGGTTCATCGTGGGGGTCTCCGGTTCCAGTGAGTGGGTCGCCGCGTCGATGGCGCGGCTGTTGGTGTGGTGAGCGGACGGGCCTGGGAGTTCCGTGCCCGCAGGACGCGGACGTCCGGCGAGGCCGCGCCGCATTGATCTTTGTGCATAGGATGGTATACCGTTCCCGGTGGCTGAAACGTCGAACGTCCGGTTCCGACGATCCCAGACAATCCACTACGCGGTTTCGACCGCCTCACGCGAATTCCTCACCATGTCGTCCCTCCTCAAAATCGAACGCAGTGTGAAGACCCTGCGCGAGCTGACGCTCGACAAGCTGCGCGGCGCGATCGTCCAGGGCTATTTCAAGCCGGGCGACCGGCTGGTCGAGCGTACGCTCTGCGATGAGCTCGGCGTGAGCCGCACCGTCGTGCGCGAAGTCCTGCGCCATCTGGAAACGGAAGGGCTCGTCGAGATCATCGCGCATCAGGGGCCGATCGTCGCGCGTCTCGATCCGGCGCAGGTGGACGAGATCTACGAGCTGCGCGGCCTGCTCGAGGCGCACGCGGCGCGCGCCTGTGCCGAGCATGCGGCGCCGGAGCTCGTGGGCCGGTTGCGCGAGGAGCGCCGCGAGATCGAAGACGCGTTCCGCAGCAACGACTTGCCGCGCGTGCTCGAGTACACCGAGCGTTTCTACGAGACGATGTTCGAAGGCGCCAACAAGCCGATCGCGCACGATGTCGTGAGGTCGCTGAACGCGCGCATCAACCGGCTGCGGGCGCTGACGATCGCGGTGCCGGGGCGCGGCGACGAGTCGAACCGCGAGATGAATGCGCTGCTCGACGCGATCGAGCGGCGCGACGGCGACGCGGCCTCGGCGGCGTCGTTCGCGCATATCCGGCGCGTCGCGGAGCTTGCCAAGGCGGTGCTGGCGCAGGGCGCGGGCGACGCTTGATCTTTCTGCCTCCGGCATCGGCGGCGTGCTCGCCGGCCGGGCTACATGCCCGGATAGTTCGGCCCGCCGCCGCCCTCGGGCGTGACCCATACGATGTTCTGCGTCGGGTCCTTGATATCGCAGGTCTTGCAGTGCACGCAGTTCTGCGCGTTGATTTGCAGGCGGTCGCTGCCGTCGTCGTGCTTCACGAACTCGTAGACCGCCGCCGGGCAGAAGCGCCCCTCCGGCCCCGCATAGGTGCGCAGGTTCACGTTCACCGGTACGCTCGCGTCCTTCAACGTCAGATGCGCCGGCTGGTTCTCCTCGTGGTTCGTGTTCGAGATGAACACCGAGGACAAACGGTCGAACGTCAGCTTGCCGTCCGGCTTCGGATACGCGATCGGCTTGCATTGCGAGGCGGGCTTGAGCATCTCGTGGTCCCAGTGCTGGTGGTGCAGCGTCCACGGCACGTTGCCGCCCAACAGCTTCTGCTCGATGCCCACCATCAGCGTGCCCAGGTACAACCCCTTGCTCATCCACTGCTTGAAGTTGCGCGCGCGGTGGAGCTCGCTGTAAAGCCACGAAGTCTTGAACGACGCCGGATAGGCGGCGAGCTCATCGCCCTGGCGGCCCGCCTGCACCGCCTCGAACGCCG
>NZ_SWJE01000029.1 GCF_005144415.1 Trinickia terrae
TGCGGCGCGTGGCGAAGGAGCCGTATCACGATGCGGAGATCGAGCGGGTCAAGAAGCTGGTGTGGTGGGATGAGGTGCGCAACGCGGTGAAGGGGGAGTTTCCGGCGAGTCCGGATGTGTTTCATATTCACCCCGTCGCGATGGTGGGGAATTTTCCACGAGTAACCGGAAAAATAACCGTTGAAATGTTGCGGCTGATTTTTGATCTGGCATCGACTGATCAATTGCAAACCATTGCTGACGAGCTGAATCCGCGCCTTGCTGACTACAAACTTGATTCGAAACTTCGCGTCACCCATTTTTTCGCCCAAATTCGACAAGAAGCAGGTCGTCACCTTAATACCTCGGAAAATTTAAACTACCGGTCGGACATTCTGACGCAGAAATTCTCCTATTTCTCCACCCATCCCCACGAAGCAGATCTGTATGGCCGAACAGTGTTGCACTCCGCGCAACCCGAGGCAATTGCTAACCGAGCCTATGCAAATAGGATCGGCAATGGATCTGTTGAAAGCGGTGATGGCTGGAAATATAGGGGTAGAGGATTAAAACAGCTTACGGGAAAATCTAATTATTCTAGATTTCAGAGCTTTTACCCCACCTTATGGTCGAATGGCGATGTAAATTTCCTAGGGAATCCAGATTTGGTTTCAGAAATGATCTACGCCGTTCGATCTTCAATTTATTTCTGGATCTCTCACCAACTTCCAGCAATCGCTGACGAAGGGGCTACCAATGCAGCGGTGGATAAAATTACAGCTGTTATTAATTTTCACACGGATAGCTATGGCGCCAGGAGAGATAACTTCCACTCGATCTGGAACTCTGGAATTTTTGACAAATTAAATTAACGACAACCCACATGAAACTCAACCTATTTCGCAAGTCGATTCTGCTGATTTGCAGCTTGACTTTAGTTTTCACTTGTGAAGTTTGCTGGGCAGCAACAAAGAGCGTAACCATTTCGTTCCTGGGAGAGCAAGTTTCAGTCAACCTTGAACCAAGGCAATCCCAAGATGGCGAGGGGGTGGAGCTGTACCTGACAAATACGCCGGAAAATCAGAAAATCTACGTCGACTTTTACGAACCCGAAGGCGGTGCAACTCCGGAAATAAAGAGCATATTCGTCAGCGGCAAGAATCCGAAGAAGCTATTCGTGATTGTAGCGTGGAATGGCGATGATTCGGCCATTGGTACCGGAGGCAGCATCTATGAAGTATCTGCTTATGATGAATTGATTGAGCGAAGTGAAACACAAATTCGACTACATCAGGATACGACACTAACCAAGCGATTCGGCGTCGGCTTCGACGGTGTTCGAGAAGGTAAGCGCTTGAGATACAAGTATAAAACAGCGTCATCTGTAAGACATCAGCTTATTGAGTGGGGATACCGGTAGGTTATAACGGCTAACATACCCATAAATTTCGGATCAGGATATAGCACAATTGGCAGATATTGATTTCGAGGCCCATGACAGCAATCCGAACCCGCATGGGCAGTCTTAAGAGGTTCGAGCGGTTCGAAAGAGCTGTTCACTCCCCCGCGCTTCGCGTGACCGATCAACGAGTGACAAGCAAAGCCGCCTCGTCAACCCCCTCGTGTTTGCCCCGCACGCGATAAATCCAAATGCTCGCCACGAGCGTCACCATTTCCGTCGCCGCAGCCGTCATCCGGATGCCGCGCTCGCCGAGCCACAGCGTCAACAGCCACAGCAGGCCGAGCAGCAGCACCCAGCTGCGCAGCAACGCGACGATCATCGACGCAAGCGGCGCTTCGATCGCGGTCAGATAGCCGCTGATGCTCAGGTTGAGCGGGGCGGGCACGAAGGCGAGCGCGCACCAAGGCAGCGCCTCAGGCCTTGCCTTGCAGCGTATCGAAGGTTTTCATCAGCGCCGTCATGGCCGCTTTGCAATCGGTCTGCGTGGGCGCATCGGCACGCAAGGCGGCCAACGCACGGTCGATGGCTTTGTCGAGCACGTGCCAGTCATCGGCCGCGCGCGGCTTCAGGCCCGCTTCGGCCGAATCCCATGCGACTTCGAGATCCTTGATGCGCGTCTTCGCCGCGGGCAGGTCGCCCTTGTCCACGGTGGCGGCGACGTCGGCAGCGATGTTGCGGAACGGAGTCAGGTCGCCGAGCTTGGAGGCCGCTTTGGCCGGTTGCGCCGTGGCGGCGGGAGCCGAGGCCACAGGTGCCGCATTGGCCGCCGCTGAATCGGCAGGCTTGGAGCAGCCAGCGGCCAAAGCGAGGAGCAAGGCTGCGGAAACGGCAGCGGCAGGGCGAGTGAGCGAGTGAAGATAACGCATGATTTTTCCTTTCTTGGTGTGTATCGGGCAAATGAAGCAAAGTGGGTGAGCCAAGGCTCAATTGACAGTGCCGCTCGTTCTGCGCATGCCGGAATCGAGCTGCGCAACGGCCACGAGCATGACGATCACGGTCAGGAACAGGGCGCTGGTCCACATGGCTCCCATGCCGAGACCGCCATAGGTCTTGGCCTGCGTGAGCAGATCGCCGAGCGCGGCGCCGAAGGGGCGGGTCAGGATGTAGGCGATCCAGAACGTCAGCACGGCGTTGCCGCCCATGCGCCAGATCGCCCAAACGAGGCCGATCGATGCGCCGAACGCGACGGCGCCCCAGGTGAAGCCGAGCCCCAGCGCTTCGGTCGCCAGATCGCCGGCAGCGGTGCCGAGCGCGAACGTGCAGAGGATGGCGGCCCAATAGAACAGCTCGCGGCTGCGCGTCGTGATGTCGTGGATGGACAGCGTGCGTTCGACGCGATGCCAGACCATGAAGATGACGGCGAGCGCGGCGGCGAACACCGGCGTGCTGACGTACAGGCTGACGCCGAGGCCATCGGTCAGGAGATCCGTGATCTGCGTGCCGACGACGCTCACCAGCACCACCGTGAGCCAGTAGATCCACGGCGTATGGCGCCGGGTGCGCAATTGCGCGAACAAGGCGGCGGCGAGCAGCGCACCCATGATTGCGCGGGTCGCGCCTTGGCCCCAGCCCGCATTGACCGCCAGGAAGTCCGCACCCGTTTCGCCCACCGTGGTGGACATGATCTTGATGATCCAGAACGCGAGCGTGACTTCGGGGACTTTGTTGAGCCACCGGGCGGACCCGGCGGCAGGCAATGTGTTCAAGGCGCCTCTCCAAGTGAGCGCAGGAATTTGCGCAAGGGAGAGGCTACGCAGGCAGACTTAGCTCGTGCTGAGCTTGCCGGCGGGTTTTATCGAATCGGCGAATCAGTATTCGCGGCGCACCGTCATGCAGAGGGCCGCGCGCTCGCGCATTTCGTTTTCGTAGTTGGAGAGCACTTCGGTGAGACGCCGGCCGATGTCGCGCGCTTGCGCGACTTGTGGCGACTGCGCGGCGCGCAAGAGGAAACGATGTTCGCGCGCATGCTCGTCGAAACGCATCCGCAACTGGCCGCTCTCGACCATCTGGTCCAGCAGGCGCCGCACCTCCTTGCTGCTCACGCCCAACGACTGCGCGATGAAGCCGGCGCGGTAATCGCGATCCGGGCGCATCGCCGCCAGAATGCCTTCGGCCGAAAACTCGGTGAAAGTCCGTGTACGTGACATGCGATCTTCCTCGTTCAACGCACCCCGAGCCGGGCTTCTTCTTCGAAGCGGCTCGGCGTGCTCTTGCCGCTATCGTCCTCGATCCATTGCTGCGCCCACTCGAGCGCGTATTGCTGCGCGGCCGCGAGGTCCGTGAACGGCTGGCCGATGAGGCCCGAGCGCGCCACCCGCTTGCCGTGCTTCATGATTTCCGCCCAGGCGCGATACATCCTTCCGCCGATCAAGTCGGCCGCGGTGTAGATCACGTAGCCGCGCTCGTCCGTCACGCTCGTGCCGTGGGAGGCGAGGCCCATCCACAGCGGCCCCGATGCGTGCTCGGTACGCCGGGGCGCCGCCGTATGCCGTTGGGGCGCTCCCGTATGCGAGGCCGGCGCGGGCGATGGCGCGCGCCATGAATCGGGGTTGCTCCAGAACACTTGCGGCGCCGCGGCAAGCCGGACGCTGTCCGGGCCGGCGGGGTCGCGCGCGGCGACTGGCGCAGCCCGGCCCGACTGGCTGATGCGCTTGGGAAACTTGCGTCCTGCATGGGTGAGCAGCTTGATCGCTTGGTCGAGCGAACCGCTTGCGCGCCACTCCTCGTAGCGGCCGCGGCAGGTCGGAATCGAGGGCGAGCCTTGCGGCAGGCGCGTCCAGGGCCTGCCCGTCGCGATGACCCACAGCACGGCGTTGGCGACCTCGCGCGGCTCAGCGCGCGGCCTGCCGCGCTGGCTGAGCCGCACGGGCAGGGTGTCGGAGAAAAGCGGAGCCACCATCGCCCATTCCTCGTCGGTCAGAGTTTCGAATTCCATGCGCCTTCCTACAAGGCACAGGACGAACTGTGCCGTCGAAACCCCGAGTTCATCGAATCTTGATTTATCGTCGCACGTCGGTCATTTACCGACGGATCCATCGTAGGCGCACGATTTACCTGTCGCACTCGGGAAGCGCCGAACGTGTGATCGGCGTGACCTGATTCGAGCGTCGGAAAATCCTTAGGGCGTGCAGAGGACTCGAAAAAAGCGGCCCGGTATCGCGGGAGACCGGGCCTCAACGCTAGAGATTTTGATGCAAAAACAGACTGCGTCACTGCACTTGCTTACTACACTTGCCTACTGCTGCCACCACTACCCCCCCTGCTCACTGCGCCTGCTGCCTACCTTCGAGAAAACCGCACGACGCGAGGCTGCCTGGTGCGGATGGCGCGATGCGTTGCGCCATGAACGTCACGATACCGCTCATGGGGCACGGACAATTGGGCAAAGAGAGGCAGGATTGCCGCCAACTTCAGCAATTGGCGCGCCTGGGCGAAGGCCGCTGCGCGAAGTTTCGCGAAGCCGCCGCTGACGAAATTTTCAGGAAATCCCGACAGGCTCCGGACTAGGATCGGGCTCGCCTCTCGACGTACACTCGTGCCGTGTACAGGCGATAAGCGGGTGCGCTCCAACGGACGGAAGCATGAGTGGCTTCCGGCTCGCGCTCCATCGTCACGTCCTCTCAATCTCTGGTGCCCTGGAAGCCAGAGTGCTTAACGCGTCGTGCTTGCATGACGCGTTTTTTTTAGGCTTTGCCATGGCGGACGGGAGAAGGCGCACGCGCGGCCGATTCTCGCAACGTCAGCGCCGCCTTCACTTCATGACCCGTCATGCCGCGCTCCGCGCCGCCGCTGCCGTTCAGCGTGTCGACGAGGCGCTGCGCGGCGAGCCGGCCGATCAGCTCCGTATCGACGCGCATCGTCGTGAGGGCGGGCCGGATTTCCTTCGCAAACGCGATGTCGTCGAAGCCTGTGACCGAAAGCTGGCGCGGCACGTCGATGCCGAGCGCGTGCGCTTCGAGGAGCACGCCGATTGCCAGCAGGTCGTTGCCGCAGACGATGGCCGTCGGCCGCGCGGACGATTGCTGCCAGATCGAGCGCAGGCTCTCGCGGCCGAACGCAATCGAGGGAGCGCCTTCGCGCACGTTGTCCGGGCGCACGGCGAGGCCATGCCGCTCGAGCGCCTGCCGGATGCCGAGCAAGCGCGCCTGCACGCGGTCGTTATCGCTGGCAGGCGGCATCACGACGCCGAAGTTGCAATGGCCGAGCTCGACCAGATGGCTGGTGAGATCGAAGAACGCTTTGCGGTTGTCGAAACCAACGCACGGATGCGGGCTGTCGGGCCGGTAGGCATACGTCACGACGTAGGGCACGCGATATTGCCGCAGCGCATCGAACAGCTCCGGGCGATGCGCTTCCCCAACGATGGCGATCGCCTCGACGCCGCGCGTGAGCATCGCGCGGACCTGCGCGAGCGCCTGCTCGGGGTCGTAGTTCGAGACGCCGAGAAAGAGCGTGATGCCTGCTTCGGCGAATACGGTCTGCAGGCCCGCGACCTGCGAGGCGAACACCTGGTCGTCGAGTGTCGGGATGACCGCGCCGGCGATATGGGTGCGCTTCGAAGCGAGCGCGCGGCCCGCCGCGTTCGGAATCCAGTTCAGCTCGCGCGCGGCCTGGCGCACGCGCTCCTGGACTTCGGCGGACACTTTCTCCGGCTCGTTGTAGACGCGCGAAACGGTCGCCGTGGACACGCCGGCGCGCTTCGCGACATCGCCGAGCACGGCGCGGCCCGTGGCGCGGCGCGCACGGGCTGAGAGCGGCATCGAAGGAGAGGGGGGCGGGGAACGGCTCATCGGTGCGTCGGGTCTCGAGTGCCAACGGATCGTTGGTTGCGGTCAGTGAAAGGCGCTGTTGTTGTAAGCGCGCGACATCGCGAGCGCGCCGCCGCCATCTTACAGGCGATGCAGACGAAGCGCGCCGCAGCGTCGGCGCGGGCCGCCGGCGGGTTTTCCGGACCTCGGGATCCGGCCATCGTTTACCCCGAATCATGCCGGACCGGCTTGCGCAGAGATTGCGATCTCGTGAAAATGTAAGCGCTTTCATTTTAGCGCGACACAAGGGCGCGTGGGGCGCGTGCGGGATGCCCGTGAAAGGCGTGCTAAAAGACGACATGTGAAAGGGCCAGTTAACGAATTTGGCTCGGTCGCCCGCTTTTATGTAAGCGCTAACAAATACGGAGACAAACGAGCATGAGCGAAATCCGCAAGCAAACGGTCCCGCGCCGCATCCGCCGCGGCCAGACCGTCGCGATGGCGCTGTTGATGGTGAGCGGCATCGTCAACTATCTCGACCGCGGCACGCTTGCCGTCGCCAATCCCGCGATACGCGAGAGCCTGGGGCTCTCGCTCGGGCAAATGGGCCTCTTGCTATCGGCCTTTTCGTGGAGCTACGCGCTGTGCCAACTGCCGATCGGCGGCCTCGTCGACCGCATCGGGCCGCGCCGCCTGTTGGGCGCGGGCCTGATCGTATGGTCGCTCGCGCAGGTCGCGGGCGGTCTCGTCGGCACGTTCGGCGCGTTCATCGTCGCGCGCATCGTGCTCGGCATCGGCGAAGCGCCGCAGTTTCCGTCCGCGGCGCGCGTCGTCACCAACTGGTTCCCGCTGCGCGAGCGCGGCACCCCGACCGGCATCTTCAACTCGGCCTCGCCGCTCGGCACGGCGCTCGCGCCGCTGTGCCTGTCGGTGCTCATCGCCTCGTTCAACTGGCGCTGGGCGTTCATCTCGACCGGCGCGCTCGGTCTCGCCGTCGCGTTCGTCTGGCTGATGCTGTATCGCGATCCGCACAATCTCGAGTTGACCGGCGAGGAACGCCGCTATCTGCAAGGCGACGGTGAAGACGTTGTCGCCGTCAAACGCAAGCTGACCTTCGCCGAGTGGCGCGCGCTGTTCTCGCATGGCACGACCTGGGGGATGCTGATCGGCTTCTTCGGCTCCGTCTACCTCAACTGGGTCTACCTGACCTGGCTGCCGGGCTACCTGACCATGGAGCGGCACATGAGCCTCGTGCGCACGGGCTTCGCCGCTTCGGTGCCGTTCTTGTGCGGGTTCGGCGGCGCGCTCGCCGCCGGCTGGCTCTCGGACCTCATGACCAAGGACAGCCGCAATGCCGTCGCGAGCCGGCGCAACGCAGTCGTGCTGGCGATGCTCGGCATGGTCGCGTTCACGATTCCGGCCGCGCTCGTGGAAAGCAACGTGATCGCGCTCGCCTGCATCTCGGTGGTGATCTTCCTCGCGAACGCGGCGTCCGCGTGCTCATGGGCGCTCGCCACGGCCGCGGCGCCGGCCGACCGCGTCGCCTCGCTCGGCGCGATCCAGAACTTCGGCGGCTTCCTGGGCGGCGCGCTGGCGCCGATCCTGACGGGCTTCATCGCGCAGCGGGCGGCGTCGTTCGTGCCGGCGCTCCTGACGGCGGCGGGGCTTGCATTTGTCGGCGCGATGGCCTACCTGCTGCTCGTGCGCAAGCCGATTCCCGAACAAGACGCGGCCCAGGCCAGCGACGCCTTGCCTGCCTGAGACCGCGCTCATCGTCACTAGAGAGATGCATTGAGAAGGAGAACACATGACTGACCTACCGAACTCCGGCGCCGTGATCGAAGGCATCGTCCCGGTGATGCTCACGCCGTTCGACGAGGCGGGCGCGATCGACTACGCCGGCCTCGAGCGCCTGATCGAGTGGTATCTGGCGCACGGCTCGGACGCGCTCTTCGCCGTCGCGCAATCGAGCGAGATGCAGTTCCTGAGCCTCGCGGAGCGCCGCGCGCTGGCGCGCTTCGTCGTCGAGCGGGTGGCGGGGCGCGTGCCGGTGGTCGCGTCCGGCCACATCAGCGCCGACCCCGACGCGCAAGCCGAAGAGCTCAACGCCGCCGCCGAATCGGGCGCGCAGGGCGTCGTGCTCGTCACCAACCGGCTCGACCCCGAGCGCAAGGGCACCGAAGCCTTCCTCGCGAACCTGAAGCGTTTGCTCGCACGCCTGCCGGCGGACCTGCCGCTCGGCCTCTACGAATGCCCCGCGCCATACCGGCGCCTGTTGAGCGACGACGAACTGAAGGCCTGCATCGACACGGGCCGCTTCGTGATGCTGAAGGACGTGAGTTGCGACCTGCCGACCGTGAAGCGGCGCGTGAAGCTGGCCGAAGGCTCGCCGCTGAAGATCCTCAACGCCAACGCGGCGATTGCCTGGGACGCGATGAAAGCCGGCTCGGCCGGCTTCAACGGCGTGTTCACGAACTTTCACCCCGATCTCTACCAGTGGCTGCGCACGGAGAGCGCGACGGATCCGGCGCTTGCCGAGGAGCTGTCGACGTTCCTCGTGGTGGCCGCGGTGTCCGAAGCGCTCGGCTATCCGGCGCTCGCCAAGATTTACCACCAGCGGATCGGCACGTTCGCGTCGACCCGCTGCCGCGCGATCGATTACGACGTGCGCGAGCGCTTCTGGGCGCTCGACGCCGTGCTCGACAGGATCGTCGCGGGAACCGAGCACTTCCGCGCCCGCATTGCGGCGCGGCGGGCAGCTTCAGCCGCGGCTCGACCTGGAGCGCCGCGGCGCAATACCTGATGGGGCCGTTCGGCATCGCGGCGGGCTTCATGCGCATCAACAACGCGACGGAAGGCGACGGCAACAACAGCACGCCGTCGTCGGGGCGCTCGCAGTTCGCGGCCGGCGCGGGCATCATCCACAAGTTCTAAGCGGAGCTCCGGCGCGCGCTTCACTGGCGCGCCGGTTTATCCCGCGAATCCCGCGATCAGCCAGGCAGCACCGGCTGGCCGTTGCGGATCAGCACGCGAATCACGGAGCCGGCGTTCTTGCGGCTCTCGATCTGCAGCTCGGCGTCCGCCATGCGGGCGCGCTCGGTCATCCCGAGCAGTCCATACGAGTATCCCTGGCGCGCCGCACCGACGTCGAAGCCGCGTCCGTCGTCGCTGACGATGAGCTCGAGGTCCGTCTCGAGGTTGTTCAGCGTGACGTCCACGCGCGATGCGCCCGCATGGCGCGCGACGTTCGTCAGCGCTTCCTGCGCGATCCGGAAAATCGCCGTGGCGCGCGTTTCCGACAGTAAAGGCTCCGCTCCGCGCATCTCGAAGCGGCATGCGATCGGGCTGTGGCGGCCGAAGTCTTCGGCGAGCCATTCGAGCGCGGAGGCGAGGCCGTAGTTGAGCGCCGCGGGCCGCAGGTGGCTCGCGACGTTGCGCACGATCTGAATGGTTCGATCGACCAGCTCGCCGATCTGGTCGGCCTTGGGCCTTCCGGGCGTCCCGGGCGGCAGCGTCAGCTTCAGGAGCGACACGTCCATCTTCACGGCGGTCAGCAGCTGGCCGAGCTCGTCGTGAATCGCCATCGCGATGTGCTTTCTTTCCTCTTCGCGCACCGCCTCCAGGTGCGCCGTCAACTCGCGCAACTGCTCGCGCGAAGCGAGCAGGTCGCGCTCGGTGCGCTTGCGTTCGGACACTTCCTGCTCGAGCTGGTCGCGATGGCTGCGCAGGCTCTCGACGGCCTCCTTGCGCGCGGTGACATCGGTGAGCAGGCCCTCCATGCGCTGCGCCCGGAAGCCTTCGCGCAGCGCGCCGCGGGCGTTCAGCTGCACCCAGATCGGCGTGCCGTCGAGCCGCTGCAATTGCAGTTCGAGCGCGGCGATCACGCCTTCTTGATCGAGTGTGGCGAACAGGTGCGCGGCCTGCTTCGCTGAAAACGCGGGGCGCGGGATCCCGTCGAGCAGGTCCGCAAAGCTCGCATAGCCGAGCAGCTTCGCCATCGCGGGGTTCGCTTCATCGATGCGTCCGTCGCGATCGACGATGAAGATCCCTTCGGGCGAGTTCTCGACGATGCCGCGGTATTTTCTTTCGCTCTCGCGCAGCGATTCGGTGGATTCGCGCAGCCGTTGCGCCATGGCGTTGACGCGCATGGCGAGCCGGCCGAGCTCGTCGCCCGATTCGACCGGGCAGCGCGCGTCGAGGTCGCCGCCGGCGATCCGGTCGACCATCTCCTCGAGACGCGCGATCGGCCTGCGTACGATATGCCGCACCAGGAAGAAGGTCGCGCCGTACAGGGCCACGAGCGCCAGCGCCATCGTCCCGAGCACCGCCTGGCGCACGCTGGCGATGTCCCGCATGGCGACGGCCCGGGTCAGCACGATGCGGACCTCGCCGATCTTTTCGCGCGGCGCGGCGCCGGGCGGGTCGTATTCGATCGGCCGCACGCGCACGACATTGTCCTGGTCCGCCGCGTCGACGCGCTTCCTGATGTTCGACACGACGCCATAGTTGGCCGCCGTCACCGTGAACTCCACGACTTCGGGGTTCGGCGCGAGCGCGGCGAGCTGGTTGTCGATCGCGCCGCGATCGACGTTCCAGAGCGGCTGCGCGAGCGAGCGGCTGTAGAGCTCGGCGATGCGCGTCGCGCGCTCCTCCAGCACGGCGTAGCGCCGCGCGCGCTCGCGGTCCATCAGCTGGTACGCGGAACTGCCGGCGACCAGCGTGATCAGCACGATGAGCGACAGCATCAGCTTGGTATGCAGGCCCGGCGGCCAGAGCATGGGCTGGAAGGGCAGGCGCATCAGGACACCTTTGTGCGTGTGTTCAGCAGGCGCTGGAGATCGAAATCGTAACGCCCGGCCCGGGTGTGCCGGACGCGGGAGTATTGGGCGAAGTCCAGCATCGCGTCGCGCTTGAAAACGATTTCGTCGAAGCGCTCGGCGTTGCCGCGATGGATCACCTTCAGGAAGTCGAGCTTCTGGCGCGCGCCGCCGGCCGCGGCGAAATCGTTGCCCTGGTGATAGTCGTGGAGCAGCACCATCGCGAACGCGCCGATGAAGTAGTCGCCCGCGACCATCGCCGACAGATCGCCGCCGATCACGTCCCGCACCGCCTCCGGCAGCGCGCCCAGGCCGCCGACGAGGACCGGCGCGCGACGCTCCTTGACCGCCTGGAGCGCGCCGAGCGTCATCGCGTCGTTGGCGGCCCAGAGGATGTTCGCTTCGGGATAGCGCGCGAGCAGCACGCTCGCCTTCTCGTAGGCGTCTGCGTGGCTCCAGTCGCTGTTGACGAGCTGGAAGGTCCGGCCCTGCCCGGAGCCGGACAGCCACGCCTCGACGCCCGCAGCCCGCTCGTTCGACACCGGCGTGACCGGGTCGCCGGTGATGCCGAGCACGCGCGCGGGAGTCGGGCCGTGGGTGGCGCACAGGTATTGCATCAGGCGGCAGGCGCCGCGGCCGGCGTCGGCGGTCAGGGTGCCGATCCAGTTCGCGATCCGTTCGCGCTCGTTGCCGATCTGACCGCGCTGCTCGATCGTCAGGTCGTTGTGCATCACCAGCACGCGCGCGGGCGACTTGGCGAGGCTCGTCAGCATCTGCGCCGCCGTCATCTTCTCGTTGACGATCACCACGTAGTCGGGCGGATCGCCGCGCTGCGCCACCTGCTCGGCCTGGCGCAGCATCAGCAGATGGTCGCGCTCGGCGTACAGCACTTCGAGCTGCATGCCGAACGAGCGGGCCGCCGTCAGCATGAATTTCGACACCAGCTGCCATTGCTGTCCGGTGCCGCGCTCGACCGCCTCGCCCGGGTTCAGGAACACGACGCGGGGCGGCCGCTCAGCGGCGGCCACGGGCCGCACGACGGCCGACAGCACGGTCAGCGCGCCGGACAGCAGGGCGTCTCTGCGTTTCATCGTTGGGCTGGAGACGGCGGCGGCAGCCTGAAGCCGGATCGCACCTCGGACGCAGAGGTCCAGGCGGCGATGTCATCGGCGGTGAAATCCATGGAGCCTCGTGAAAAGGAGCGGGACAGGCGCAAGGTCCGTGAAAGCAACGCGCGGGCGACGGGCGCTCCCGTTCGCGGCAGGATAGCGGCGAAGAAATTCCCTGACAACGGGCGTCGAGCGGCGGCTAGAGGGCATGGGAGGGGAGCGGTGGCCGAACGCATCGAGAGACGATGAACGAACTTTGCACGCGTCCCGCGCGAATCAAATTCGCGAATTACTACCGTTAAATCAGGTTTTTCCGACGTTTGACCATCCTTGAGGTGACCGACAATCTGTAGTTGCGCGACGTGGGTCGCCGCATCGAACGCGTATTCGCCAACACTCCCGCCTTGCCGAGGTAGACACATGTCAAGCAGCGTAACCATCACCGACGAAATGGTTGCCGAAATCGCCAACCGGATGGCCGAAGAGGGTCAGAAGGTTTCTCCAGTCGCGATCTGGTCCGAAGTGCACTCCGGTTCGGTCGTCGCCGTGGCCGCCGCCCTGCGCAAGTGGCGCGAAACCCGCGCCCTGCGCGCTCCGCAGGTCGCCGAGCGCGCGGCGCTGCCGGAAGTCGTGACCGACACGATGCGCGACGCGCTCGACCGCCTCTGGACCGCGGCGCAGGACGAGGCCGAACGCGGGGTCAATCGCCGTCTGCTCACGCTGAGCCAGCGCCTCGAGGACGCGAGCAACGAGCGCGACGATGCGCTCGCGGAGCTGCAGAGCACGGTCGAGGAGCTCGAGACGGGGCGCCGGCAGCTGTTCGAGATGACGGAGGCCAGCCGCGCGAAAGCCGATGGGGCGGAGCGTCTGGCGGAAGAGATCACGCAGGCGATGGCGCACGCTGACGCGGCCGAACTGCGCGCGCAGGAGCTCGAGCAGCGCGTCGCGGCGCTCGAGGCCGAGCTGGAGCGCCTGGGCGCGGAGCTGGCCGACGAGCGCGAGGCGCGCACGCGTCTGGCCGCCGAGCTCGAGGCGGCGCTTGCCGCGGCGAGCGAGGCTGCCGCGGCAGCCGCCGCCGCGGCTGAAGCCGAGCCGGCGCCGTCGGCCAACGAGCTGGCGCAAGCGGAAGCGGTGGGCCGCCTCGAAAGCGAGCTGGCCGCGATTCGCGCGGTGCTGGAGAGCGAGCAGCAGGCGCACGCGGCCCGCACGGAAGAGGCGGCCGGCGCGCGCGCCGGCCTGGACGCGGCCCAGCGCGAACTGCAAGAAGCGCAGACGCAGCTCGCGAGCCTCGCCGAGGCGCACAGCGCCGGTGCGTCGGAAATCGAGCGGCTGTCGACGGATTTGTCGGCGGCACAGGAGCGTGCCGATGTCGCGGAGCTGCGCGCCGCCGAGCTCGCGCAAGCGCAGACGGCCGTGGCAGGCGAAAGCGCCGACGCCGCCGACGCCGCCCCGCCCGCAGCCGCCGACGCGCAGGAGCTCGAGGCCTTGAAGCTCCAGATCGCGCGCGATGCTGAAGCGCATGCGGCGGCGCTCGCCGAAGCCCGCACGAACATGAAGAAGTGGTCCGAGTACGCGAACGGCCTCAAGCAGCAACTGACGCAGGTCACCGAAAAGATGATCGTGATGAACGCGCGCGCCACCGGCGAAGCGTCGCTTGCCCGCCGGCTGGCCTCGGAGCTGAGCCAGCTGCAGCCGGAGCACGAGCTGCTGCGCCGCGAAGCCCAGCAGCAGCTGATCACCGACTCGATCAGCACCCAGCTCGAGCAGCAAGGCTACCGCTACAACGCGCAGACCGGCGCGGTGTCGAAGGCGGGTGCGGAGGGGCAGAGTCAGGCGGCTTGATCGGCGCCTCGCCCCGGCGCATCCGCGGCTACGCCCCGGCATGGCGCCGGGGCGCTCGCTCGGGTGCTGCGGACGGCCTCTACTCGGATGCCTCGAAAAACCCCAGGTATTCGAAGCCCGCGGTACCGGTCGCAGGAGCGAGAGACCCGAGCGCTCCAACCGACATCAACGTATCGACCGTCTTCCGGCGGTTGGATACGAAGCCCCATGCCGGAGGCTGCGCGGGCGCGGCAGGTTCGCTGCCGGCTTGACGCAGCGCTGCAAGCAGCCCGGCCCGATCCGGCGAATAGGCAGCAAAGCCCTCATTCCACACGGCGGCGCGATCGATCCCCAGCAGCGCACACACCCGCTGCTTGACGGGAACCTCCCTTGCATCGGTATCGCGCGACTGCTGGATCAGTGACAGCATGCCCGCGTCGGCCAGCTTGCCGCCGCGCCGCAGCGGCGGCAATCCAGGCGTCCACGCTTCAGGCGGACAGGCCTTGTGCGCGGGCGTCAGCTCGATGAACGGATTGATTTCCGCCGGATAGATCCGGCACACCAGCGGCCGTTGCTCATAGATGCCGCAGCGCATGTCGGGCTGCAGGTTCGGGCATGGGCCCGCAAACGCACCCGCCAGAATGACCACGACCCGCGCGGGCAGCGACCCGCTCAGCGCGGCAAAGGAGCGGCGGCGCCGATGCGCGGCCTGGATGTTGTCGGCGGGCGGCTCCTCGAGCCACGGCGCGGCGTCGCAGAGAATCTGCACGTCGTTGCCGCGCTCGAGCCAGACAACCGCCTCCGTCACGGTCAACGGCAAACGCAGATCGTGGCAGCACTTGCCGCACATCGTGCACGCGAAATCGAGATCCATCCTTAGTAGCCCCTTGTTCAAGTAACCAGCGGGGCTTAGTCGTTTGGATGGCGCGGATATTACGGGCAAGCCGCCTTTTCTTTCCGATTCTTACCTGTTGCGCGCCAAGCCCGTGGCCACGAATCGCTGAATGGTCAAAAAAAGACAAATCATCAGAAAAAAGATCAAGTTGGCGAGCACCGTGCCGTTAATGCACTCGTTGCCTAGCGGCTCACTGTTATTCCCTCTTAATGTCAACGCACACCCTTAAGCGATCGCAGAAGCGCCGTCAGCCCGTGCAGCTCTTCGACGGCGCGAGCCGCTTGCGTCCGATACCCGCTCAGGAATCGCAGCGTCTTCTGATCGGCTACTACTGGCAGCTCGACGAGCTGAAAGCCGGCCGGGGCGACGCGGCGATGATGGGCGCGATGGCGGGCGTGGTCGTCGCCACGTGCCTCCTCGTGAACGCCGGGTGGGGCGCGGCGCAGCCCGACGGCATGGACGAAGTGCAGGCGCGCCTCGTCGAGTGCAACGTCTGTGCGGCGCGCACCGGCCGCTGGAGCATCGATTCAGAGACCTACGCGCTCCTCTGCGAAGTCCTCCAGCTGCACGGCGATCAGCTGGAGACCGCGCCGCTGCACGAGGTCATCAAGGTCAGCCGGCATCTCGAGCGCATGCGGACCAGCGCCGCGCCGGGATCGGGCCAGCGCATGCTCGCCGCCGCTTGAGCGCGCCGCCCCGCAAACGTTTCACCGCCTATCTTCTGTGATCTCACTGGCGTTCGTCGCGAACGCCGCGTGATCGGGCTCAATTTTTCCTTCACGCTGCCGTTAAACAACCGTTCATCTAGAAAAGGCAGCGGGCAGGGGCGCTTTACCGCCTCCGACCTTCCGCACCGCTTCCTCGTCCGCGATTCTTTTCGCGGCCCTGAGAGCACTATGGAAAAACTCATCCGATCGACCTTGGGGGCATCTGCGGCCTCGACCGCGGGCGGCGGCCGCGTGGGCGCCGAGGGCCTCGCGGCGCTTGGGCGGCGCTTCGAGCTGCCACCCTGGGCGGCGGTGCTCGCATGGCTCGCGACGCTCGCGGCCGTGGCGATAGTCGTGACCGTCAAGATCGACCTCGCCGCGCAGTTCTGCCTGTCGTTCTCGGTGGTGGGCGCGATGATCCTGCTGCGCCGCACCCGCAACTACGAGCTCGCGCGCCTCTTCTTCCTGCTGTGCTCGGGCTTTCTGACGTTCCGCTACCTGTACTGGCGGACCACCTCGACGCTCACCTACTACGGCGTCGCCGACTTCACGTTCTCGCTGCTGCTCTACGGCGCCGAGATCTACGGCATCGTGGTGGCGTCGATCGGCCTGTTCATCAACAGCCGGCCGCTGACCCGGCGCGTCGCGCCGCTCGTGACGAACGCGGGCCCGCTGCCGAGCGTCGACGTCTTCATCCCGACCTACAACGAATCGCCCGAGCTGCTGGAGACGACGCTGCGCGCCGCGCTCGACATCCGCTATCCGCGCGAGCGCCTGAACGTCTACCTGCTCGACGACGGCGGCACCGCGCAGAAGCTCGCACAAGCCGACGCGACGAAAGCGGCCGAGGCCCGGGCGCGCGCCGAGGCGCTGCGCGAGATGACGGCGCGCCACGGCGGCATCTACCTGACGCGCGAGCGGAACGAGCACGCGAAGGCGGGCAACATCAATGCCGGGCTCGCGCTGACGAGCGGCGATCTGATCGTGATCTTCGACGCTGACCACGTGCCGACCGCCGACTTCCTCGAAAAGACCGTGGGCTTCTTCCAGCGCGACGAGCAGTTGTGCCTCGTGCAGACGCCGCACTTCTTCATCAATCCCGACCCGCTCGAAAAGAACCTGGGCATGTTCGGCAAGATGCCGCCCGAGAGCGAGATGTTCTACTCGGTGATCCAGCCGGGGCTCGACTTCTGGAATGCGTCGTTCTTCTGCGGCTCGGCTGCCGTGCTCAGGCGCCGCTGCGTGATGGAGATCGGCGGCATCACGGGCCAGTCGATCACCGAGGACGCGGAGACGGCGCTCACGCTGCATTCGCGCGGCTATCGCAGCCTCTATCTCAACGAGCCGCTGATCTCGGGGCTGCAGCCCGAGACCTTCGCGAGCTTCGTCGTGCAGCGCGTGCGCTGGGCGCAGGGGATGATCCAGCTGTTGCTGCTGCGCAATCCGTTGCGCATGAAGGGGCTCACGCTGCCGCAGCGCATCTGCTACTTCTCCAACGCGTTCTTCTGGTTCTTCTGCTATGCGCGCGTGGTGTTCCTGATCGCGCCGGCGATGTACCTGCTGTTCGGCCTGCAGTTCTATCACGCGACGATTCCGCAGTTCTTCGCCTACGGCCTGCCGCAGATGCTCGGGGCGATCCTCACCACCGACTACCTGTTCGGCCGCCACCGCTGGACGCTGATCTCGGAGATCTACGAGCTCTTGATCTCGATGTTTTCGCTGCGCGGCGTGCTCTCGGTGCTCATCAAGCCGCGCGCGCCCACCTTCAAGGTGACGCCCAAGGGCGAGCAGCTCGACGCGGATGCAATCTCGGAGCTCGCCGGCCCGTTCTACGTGGTGTATCTCTGCGTGCTCGTTTCGGCGGTCACCGGCGTCTGGAAGCTGCTGCACGACTTTCCGCACAAGGACGTGATCGCCGCCTCGCTCGGCTGGAGCATGCTGAACCTGATCCTGCTCAACGCGTGCATCGGCGTGCTCTACGAGCGCAAGCAGCGCCGCGCGGCGCCGCGCATTCCGGCGGACCTGCCCGCGACGCTGCATATCGACGGCCGCGCGAGCGGCACGAACGGCACGCTCGCGGGGCGCATCGTCGACATGTCGGCCGGCGGCGTGAAGCTGATGATTCCGGGCGGCGCGCCTTCGAGTCCGCTCGCCCATACCAGCGCGATTCTCGAAGTCTTCAACCCGTCGCTCGGACGCACGAGCCGCATCGCGATCGCGATCCGCGCGTCGTTCCGCGTGCAGAGCGGCGCGCTTGCGGTCGGTGCGCAATTCGCCGATCGCAGCGTCGCGGGCCTCTCGGAGCAGGTCGCGCTCGTGTACGGCGACAGCGCCCGCTGGCGCGAATTCCGCGCGAGCCGCAACCAGCGCATCGGCATCCTGCGCAGCCTCGCGCTCGTGGTGCGCCTCGGCACCGTGCATGCGCTCCATCACCACCTCGCCTTCTTCGCCGGCATGCGCGAGTGCGCGCTGGGGCGGCTCGCCGCGGTCAAGCGCGCTTTCCAATCGTGGTTCCTATCGCGTTCGTAACCTCATGACTTTTCCGATCTCTCTGCGTGTCTTCGTCTGCGTCTGGTTCGCGCTTGCCGCCGGCAGCGCATCGGCCGCATATGCGAGCGATGCAGGCACGGCGAAAGCACCCGCCGGCGCGACGCCGCCGGCGGCGCTCGCCGATGCGCCCAACGCGCCGGTGCCGCTCGCGACCCTCGGCAATCTCCCGGGACCGATGCGGCTTTCCGGCGAAGCGGGCTCGGGCGCGCTCTCCGTGCCGGTGTCGGCGCGCGAGCAGGTGCGCTCGGCGACGCTGCACCTCGTCGCGACCAATTCGGTCGCGCTCCTCAACGCGCGCTCGGCGCTCGCGGTGCGCGTGAACGACCGCACGATCGCGCAGATGCAGCTGTCGCCGCGCCAGCCCGAGCTCACGGCCGACATCCGCATTCCCGCGGATTTGCTGCGCGCCGGCTACAACACGCTGGCGTTTTCCGTCGCGCAGCATTCGACGGAGAACTGCGAAGACCCCGACTCGCCCGAGCTGTGGACCGAGATCGATACGAGCGCCTCGACGCTGCAGGTGCAAACGGAGCTCAAGCCGCTCGCGCCGATGCTTTCGGATCTCGACGGCCTGATCGACCCGAAGGAAGCGCATGCGGGCTCGATCGCGATCGTCGCCGCTGCGCATCCGAAGAGCGACCTGCAGCTCGAGAGCGGCGCGCTGCTCGCCGAAGGCGTGGCGCTGCGGCTGCGCTATCTCGTGGCGCATCCGAAGGTGCAGGACGCGCACCAGGGCGCGGGCGGCGGCGTGCTGCCGGGCATGGCGCTCGGCTCGCTCGCCGGCGCCGATGTGCTGCTGTTCGGCACACGCGATGCGCTGCGTCCCTATCTGGATCCGCGCGTCGCCGCGCATATCGGCGGCGCGTTTCTCGGCATCTATCCGAAGCCCGACGATCCGCGCCATTTCGTGCTCGTCGTGAGCGGGGCCGATGACGCGCAGGTGGCGCTGGCGGCGCGCGCGTTCGCCCACGCGGAGCTGCCGCAGCCGAGGCGCAACGAAATGACGGTGAACGCGTTCGACGAAGCGCGCATCGGGCGCTACGCGGCGCACGGCGTGGTCTCGGGGACGCAGCCGCATTCGTTCAAGGAGCTCGGCTTCACCTCGCGCACGCTGGGGGCCGCGGACCGCATCGAGCTCGGCGTGACGCTGCCCGCCGACATCTACGCGCCCGAAGACGCGCAGGTGATGCTCGATTTGAACTTCACCGAAGGCGCCAAGATGCGCCAGGACTCGGTGCTGGGCATCTACCTGAACAACCGCTTCGAGCAGGTGATCGCGCTCGACCAGCAGCAGGGCGCGGTGCTGCGCCATTACCGCGTGAGCATCCCGCTGCGCAGCTTCCGGCCCGGCGCCAACGTGTTGTCGCTGCGGCCGATCCTGGTGCCGCTCGTCTCCGATCACTGCATGCTGCGCGAAACGCGCAATCTCCAGCTCACGGTGTTCGACGATTCGTCGCTGAAGCTGCCGCCGGCCTCGCATTTCACGACCTTGCCCGACCTCCAGCGCTTCGCGCAAAGCGTGTTTCCGTACGCGGTGAAGCCGGACGGCGCGGATCTGGCGCTGCAAGTGGCCGCGCGCGACAACGATACGCTCGCGGCCGCCTGGACGCTGATGGGCAAGCTCGCGCAAAAGCAGGGCTGGCCGTTGACCGCGGCTCAGGTGACCGCGGGCGGCGTCGAGCCTGGGCGGCAGGAGATCCTGGTCGGCGGCGCGGGCGGCCTCTCGCATGCGGCGTGGAGCGGCGCGCCCTGGGAGCCGGGGCGCGTGATGACGGTCGCCTACGATCCGGGCGCGCAGGCAGCGGCGGCCGGCGGACGCGACGACGCGGGCCTCTGGCAGTCCTTGCGGACGCGCTTCGGCGGTTCGGAGCGCGATGGGGCGCCGCCGTCGGAATCGATGCTGAGCGCCGATACGACGCTCTCTCGCCAGTTGCTGGTGATGCAATACCGGGGCAGCGCGGGTAACACGGTCACGCTGTTCACTGCCGCGAACCCGGCCGAGCTGGCCGAGGGCGTCGGCCGGATGGTCGAGCCGAACGACTGGGACAACCTCGGCGGCGACGTGAGCCTGGTGAGCTTCGACCGCCCCGACGTCTGGACCGGCCGCAGCGGCGCGAGCTATGACTTCGGCGGCCTGTCGGCCTACGACCGGCTGGGCTACGAGCTGTCGAGCCATCCGTGGTGGGGCTACGCGGCGCTCGTCGGCTTGCTCGCGCTGCTGGCCGCGCTGACGGCCGTGCTGCTGCGCCGCCGCTACCGGAAGCATCATGCCGGCTCGCAGGACTGAGCGCCGCCGGCGGCTTGCGCTCGGCGGATGGCGATGGGGCGTGGTGTGGCTGTCGATTGCGCTGCCCGGGCTGGCGCTTGCCGCGCAGGACAACGTCTTGAGCATCGGGCGAAGCGCCTCGCCTGTCGAGGCGGCGTCGCGGGCTGTGACCCAGGGGGCGGCGAGCGCGGGACAGCGGGCGCTGACGAGCGAGCGCGTGCAAGCTGGCGGCGTGCGCGTGAGGCAGGACGAGCAGCAGGGGTTCGTCGTGCCGTCTCTGGCATCGAGTCCGGCGACGGGCGGCGGCGCGAAGGCCGCTGCGGCTGGTGTTGTCGCGCCGCCCGCGGCGCCCGACGAGCGCCCGCTATGGAATCTCCTGAAGGCCAGCCAGCTCGCCGCCTACGATGCCGAGGTGACGCGTCTCACCGGTCAATTCGCATTGTGGAAGCCTGGCGCGGCGCTGGCCGCCGAGCGCGAGCGCCGGCAGCGCGAGCAGGACGTCGCCGCCGCGCTCAAGGGCGGGCCTGACGCGCTGCGCTCGATGATCGCGCGTGCGCCCGGGGAATTTGGTTGCGCGCACATCGATCGCGCATGGAAGGCCGCCGACGTGTTCGCGCACGCGGGCGATCGCGACGCGGTCGTCTCGCTCTATCGGACGATCGTTCCGTCGTGCCAGCCGGCAGGCAATCGCATCGCGACGCTTTATCTGGCGGAGCGCCAGGTGTCGGCTGCGCAGGTTGACGACTTGATCCGGGTCGAAGCCGAGGAGGGCAAGCGCGGGCCCGAAGCCGACGCCGCCTTCGCGCGGCTGCGCTATCAGCGCGCGCTGAGCGCGCTCGGGGCGCTGCCGCCGGGCGATCCGGCCGCGGCAATGCAACTGGCTGCGCTGGCTGCCGGCATTCGCGCCTATCGCGACGCGCCGGCGGCGACGCAAGCCGGCTGGATCGAGTTCGCGCAGCATCGGCTCGACGCCGCTGCCGGCTGGTTCGAGACGGCGCTGACGTTCGAGCCGCAGAGCGTGGACGGGGCGATCGGCCTCGCGCAGATTCGTGTGGGGCAGCGCGATTGGGACGCGGCTCAGGCGCTTCTGTCGCGAGAGCAGGTCGCGGCGGACCCGCGCGCGAAAGACCTGCTTGGGCAGATCGCCCTGGCGCGGGCCGACGAGGCTTACCGCGCGCGCCGCTATGCCGAAAGCCTTGGCGATCTGGGTCTCGCCGCGTCGCTCGGCGTGCCCGAGGCGAACACGGGTGCGCTGCGCGGCTGGAACCTCTATGCGCTGCACCGCTACGGCGAGGCGGAGCGGGCGTTCCGGGCGCGCTACGACGCGAGCCGCGACGACGATAGCGCGGAAGGCCTCGCGTTGAGCCTTGTTGCTGAAGGAAAGCCCGTGGCGCCGCACGACGGCGGTCCGCTCGGTGCTTATGGGCATGCGCTCGAAGCTCAGCGTCTCTACTACAGGAAGTCGTTCGTCGCGGCGCAAGCCGAACTGCGCGACGCGCAGCAAGGCCCGGCCGACGCCGCGCGCATCGCGCGCTACGTGCCCGCCGACCTTACGGGGATTGATGCTGCTTCGGTTTCCGCAGGGCTGACGTGGAGCGATCACGTCGGCTCAGCCGGACAAGGCCGCCTCAACGTCCTCGCCCCCGCTGTGCGCGCCGAATGGATCGACGGGACGCGGCAGTACGAATTGCGCTATCGGCAACTGTTCCTGAATGACGGCGTTACGTCGGCGCGTGCGGAAGAGCTGCAGACGATGATGGCGGACACGCTGAGGCTCGGCGGCGACCGCGCGCTCGACTGGCGCGCCTCGCTGGGCGCGGCGCAGGGGTCTCCTGTGGGCGCGACAGTCGACGGCCAGGCCCGCATCGGACAGCAAGCGGCGTGGGGCGCATGGTCTGTGTACGCGGGCGTGAACCCGGTGCGCGATTCGCTGCTGTCGTGGCGCGGCCAGATGTTGTCCGATGACGGCTACAAATGGGGCGCCGTCAGGCGCGCGGCCAGCGGCGCGCAGGCGCGCTGGCAAATCAGCCCGCGCTGGAGCATCGGCGCAGCGGCCGAGGCGCAATGGCTGACGGGCATGAACGTCGTCGGCAACGAGGGCGCCTCGGCGGACGTGTCGGCGGGCTATGCCTTCGACGTGCCCGGCTTCGACTACTTCAGCGCGGGGCCAGCGGTGCACGTGCTCGGCTATCGCCGCAACGAGAACTTCTACACGCCGGGCCAGGGCGGCTACTACAGTCCGCAGCGCTCGATCAGCGAGGGGCTGGCGCTGCAAATGCTGTCGAAGGAAGGCCGCACGTGGCAATGGCAGGGCAACTTCGAAGCAGGCTGGAACGACAGCCTGCAAGCAAACGAGCCTTGCCTGCCGCTCGGGCTGCCTCCCGGCGAAAGCGCGAGCCGCTTCCCCGAGACCTGCACCGGCGGCCACGACCACGGCCCCTACGCGCACGCGCAAGTATCGGCGACCGTAAAGCTTTCATCGCGCGTCCAAGCCGGCGCGCTCGCCGACGTCAACGTCACGCCGGGCCGCGACAAGCAGTTCGCCGCGCTCGCCTTCGTGCGTTTCTTCTTCGAGCCGCGCGCGGCGGTCTTCAGTCGCGACCTCGCGCGCAACACGCGGGACTTCTACCTGCAGCTCGACGACGATCACCCGTGATCGCGAGCGGGAGTCGTCGGATGTCCGCGCGCTGCCGCTCACAGCGGGCGCCTCTATGGTTGTCCGACAACGTATAATGAAACCCGGTCTCAACCAGTGCCACAGTGCCAATAGCCAGCCAAGGAGGGTCCGATGGCAGATTCGCTTGCCACGCCCATGCCCGCACGCAATCGCAACCTCGCCGAGCAAGTCGTCGCCTACCTCACCGATCAGATCGCTTCGCGCGCCCTGAAACCTGGCGACAAACTGCCGACGGAATCCAACCTGATGTCGCAACTGGGCGTGAGCCGCACCGTCGTGCGCGAGGCGATCTCGCGCCTGCAGGCGATGTCGGTGATCGAGACGCGCCACGGCATCGGCAGCTTCGTGCTCGAGCCGCGCCGCGAGCCGCTCGATCTCGACATGGTCCCCGCGAGCACCTTGAACGACCTGCTCTCGGTGCTGGAGCTGCGCATCAGCCTAGAGACGGAATGCGCGGGCCTTGCCGCCCAGCGCGCGTCGGAGCGCGATCTCGCGAACATCCGCAGCGCGCTCGACGCCATCGACGAAGCCACGCGCGCCGGCGGCGACAGCTCGGCCGCCGACCTGCAGTTCCATATTTCCGTCGCCCGCGCCACGGGCAACCGCTATTTCGTCGACATCCTCACGCAGATGGGCACGGCGCTGATTCCGCGCCATCGGATCGATTCGGCCGGCATCGCGCACAGCGACCCGAAGGCCTACGCGGAGCTCGTGAACCGCGAGCACGAGAGCATTCTCGACGCCATCGCGCGGCGTGATCCCGAAGGCGCGCGCGCCGCGATGCGCATTCATCTGTCGAGCAGCCGCGAGCGTCTGCGCCGCGCCGCGGCGGCGAGCGAGAATCGCTGACGGTGCGAAACTGAAAAGCAGCATTCCGAAACGAAAACAGCGGCCCTTCGCGGCCGCTGTTTTCGTTTACCGGCGTGCTGTGATTGCCTCAACCGCGCACCATCTTCCCATCCTTTCGATATGGGTCATCGTATAACGTAAGAGGTTGGCGAGACTATCCTGCAGATAGCGAGTTTCCGGCGGGAAATGCCGTTTGTATCTGTATCGGCATATTGCCTGACGCCCGTTTGTCGGGATAAGATCCGGCTAGTTGTACGATGACTAACGTGATTCGCTGGATAGCTCGATGCGGCAAGTCAGCGAGCCCAAGTGCGAAGGAGGAGGCGTCATGACAGTGTCAAGACCGTATCAACCGTTGCCCAACGCGTTCCGGGCGTCCGTCGTGAAGAGGGAGCGGCAGATCGGCTGCTGGGCGTCGCTCGCCAGCCCGATCACCACCGAATTGCTCGGCACGATCGGCTTCGATTGGCTCCTGCTCGACGCCGAGCACGCGCCGAACGACGAGCTCACGCTGATCCCGCAGCTGATGGCGCTCAAGGACAGCGTCACCGCGCCGATGGTCCGCCCGCCCTCGAACGACAGCGTCGTCATCAAGCGGCTGCTCGACGCCGGATTCTTCAACCTGCTGATTCCATTCGTCGACAGCGCCGCCGACGCGCGGCGCGCCGTCGCCGCGACACGCTATCCGCCGCAGGGGATGCGCGGCGTCTCGGTCGGACAGCGCGGCAATCGGTATGGCGCGGTCGCCGACTACCTCGAAGTCGCCAACGACAACATCTGCGTCGCCGTGCAGATCGAAAGCCGCGCGGCGGTCGAGGCGATCGACGAGATCGCGGCCGTCGACGGCGTCGACGCCGTGTTCATCGGCCCTTCCGATCTCGCCGCGTCCTACGGCCATCTCGGCAATGCGAGCCATCCGGATGTGCAGCAGGCCATCGCGCACGTATTCGAGCGCGCGAAGGCTGCGGCCAAGGCGAGCGGCATTCTCGCGCCCGTGCGGGAGGACGCCGAGCGCTATCTGGCGATGGGCGGCACGCTGGTCGCCGTATGTGCGGACATGGGGCTGCTCAGGGGAGCCGCGCAGGCCGTCAAGAACCACTTCATCAAGGGCTAGGCGAGCGCCGGTCACTTCTTTCTCTACCTGGAATCTGGAGCGAAACATGCAAAAAGCCGGTTTCATCGGACTCGGCATCATGGGCAATCCCATGGCGGCCAATCTTCTCAAGGGCGGCGTCGAACTCTATGCGTTCAGCCGCCGCGGCGTGCCCGGCGAGCTCACGAGCGCGGGCGCCGTCGCTTGCGCCAGCGCGGCTGAAGTCGCCGCCAAGGCCGACGTCGTGTTCGTCATGGTGCCCGACACGCCGGACGTCGAGCGCGTGCTGTTCGGCGAGAACGGCGTCGCCGCAAGCCTGCGGGCGGGGCAGGCGGTCGTCGACCTGAGCTCCATCTCGCCGATCGCCACGCGCGAGTTCGCCGCGCGCGTGCGCGAGCGCGGCGCCGACTATCTCGACGCGCCCGTCTCGGGCGGCGAGGTCGGCGCGAAGGCGGGGATGCTCTCGATCATGGTCGGCGGCGCGCAAGCGACCTTCGATGCGGTCAAGCCGCTCTTCGACATGATGGGCAAGAACGTCTCGCTGATCGGCGAGGTCGGGGCGGGGCAGGTCTGCAAGGTCGCCAATCAGGTGATCGTCGCGGCGACGATCGAGGCGGTGGGCGAGGCGCTCGTGCTGGCGTCGAAGGCCGGCGTCGATGCCGAGCGGGTGCGCCGTGCGCTGATGGGCGGTTTTGCGTCGTCGCGGATTCTCGAGGTGCATGGCGAGCGGATGACGAAGCGCACGTTCAATCCCGGCTTCCGGATCGAGCTGCATCAGAAGGATTTGAATCTGGCGCTGTCGACCGCGCAGGCGCTGGGGGTGTCGTTGCCCAATACCGCGACGTGCCAGGCGCTTTTCAACGCGTGCGTGGCGCATGGCGGCAAGGCCTGGGATCACTCGGGCATGGTGCGCGCGCTCGAGGGGATGGCCAATCACGAGATCGGGCAGGCCGTGGAGTAAGGCGCTGGATGTCTTCTGGTTATACGATGTCTCATGTTAAAGCGTGAGACATCGACTGGATGGAACGCCTTTGCACCATCACTCAAACGTAGATGTGCAAGGGTTAGCGGGTTTTGGTGAGGGTAAACGCTAGATTGGAAGCTTTATCCCGGAAACATAGAATGTCGTCAGACAACGTATAACATAATCTGCTGGCAAGCCGGATACGTTGCGATTCGATTGAGGCTATGGAGACAACCTTGACGTCCACACCCGCCACCCGCCCCGACGACCTGCTGGAATCCGCCAGCTCGAAGGTCAAGCGCCACGTGCTGCCGCTCTTCCTCATCATGTTCATCGCGAACTACATCGACCGCGTGAACGTCGGCTTCGTCAACACCTACATGCAGACCGATCTCGGCCTCTCCGCGGCGGCATACGGGTTGGGCGCGGGGCTCTTCTTCGTCGGCTACGCGATCTTCGAAGTGCCGTCGAACATCCTGATGCAGAAGTACGGCGCGCGCGCATGGCTCACGCGGATCATGGGCACCTGGGGCGTCGTCGCGGCAGCGATGGCCTTCGTCCACGACGACACCTCGTTCTACGCGCTGCGCTTCCTGCTCGGCGTCGCGGAAGCGGGCTTCTTCCCGGGCGTGGTGTTCTACTTCGCCCAATGGCTGCCGCAGAAGGAGCGCGGCAAGGCGGTCGCGATCTTTCTCGCGGGGTCGGCTTTCGCATCGGTGCTGTCGGGCCCGATCACGGGCGCGCTGCTCTCGATTCGCGGGTTCGGGCTGCACGGCTGGCAATGGATGTTCCTGATCGAAGGCGGCTTCTCGATCGTGTTGTGCGGCGCGAGCTGGGTGTTCCTGAAATCGCGCATCCGCGACGCCGATTGGCTCACCTCCGGCGAGCAGGCCGCGCTCGAGCGCTACCTCGCCGACGAGCAGGCCGAGCGCGAAGCGGCCACGGGCCACGACATCCCCGCCGTCAAGCTGCTGAAGGATCCACAGATCCTGCTCTTCTGCTTCCTCTATTTCGCGATCCAGCTCACGATTTACGCGGCGACCTTCTGGCTGCCGACGATCATCCGCAAGATGGGCGGGCTTTCCGATTTCCAGGTCGGCTTGTATAACGCGGTGCCGTGGCTGATCGCCATCGTCGCGATGTACTGCTTCGCGCTGCTGTCGGCGAAGTGGCGCTTTCAGCAGGCGTGGCTTGCGCTGGCGCTCGTGATCGCGGCCTGCGGGCTCTTCGTTTCCACTTCGACCGACCCCGTCGTCTCGTTCGTCGCGATCTGCTTTTCGGCGATCGGCTTCAAAGCGGCGTCGTCGCTGTTCTGGCCGATTCCGCAGGGCTATCTCGACACGCGCATCGCAGCCGGCGTCATCGCGCTCATCAATTCGCTCGGCAATCTGGGCGGCTTCTTCGCACCGGCCACGTTCGGCTACTTGCAGCAGCACACGGGTTCCATCACCGGCGGCTTGTACGGGCTTGCCGTGAGCTCGCTGATCGCGGCCGCGGCGAGCTTCCTCGCGCGCAACAAGCCGTCGCGCCGCGGTCCGATGGAGCCTGCTTTCCACGGCAACGCGCATTGACCGCGACGGACTCCTTCTCACTTTTCCAGGTACGACACCGATGTCAACGCAATCCCTTTCCTCGAACGCCACACCTGCTGTCATCGAGCTGCGCGTGGTGCCCGTCGCGGGCCGCGACAGCATGCTGCTGAATCTCAGCGGCGCGCATGGGCCTTTCTTCACGCGCAACGTGGTGATCCTGCGCGACAGCGCGGGCCATACCGGCATCGGCGAAGTGCCGGGCGGCGAGGCCATCCGCAAGACCATCGAAGATGCGCGGCCCTTCGTGGTCGGCCAGTCGATCGGCAACCCGCAGGCGGTGCTCAACCAGGCGCGCAAGCAATTCGCCGACCGCGACGCAGGCGGCCGGGGCCTGCAGACCTTCGACCTGCGCACCACGATTCACGCCGTGACCGCGCTCGAAGCGGCGCTCCTGGACCTGCTCGGCCAGCACCTCGGCGTGCCGGTCGCGGCGCTGCTGGGCGAAGGCCAGCAGCGCGACGAAGTCGAGATGCTCGGCTACCTGTTCTATATCGGCGACCGCAAGAAGACCGATCTGCCCTACGCGAGCGGAGCGGACGGAAGCGACGACTGGGAGCGCCTGCGCACCGAGGAAGCCATGACGCCCGAGGCCGTCGTGCGTCTCGCGGAAGCCGCGCAGGCCCGCTACGGCTTCAACGACTTCAAGTTGAAGGGCGGCGTGCTGTCGGGCGACGCCGAGATCGAAGCGGTGACCGCGCTCGCCGAGCGCTTCCCGAGCGCGCGTGTGACGCTCGACCCGAACGGCGCGTGGCCGCTTGCCGAGGCGATCCGTCTGTGCCGCGATCAGCACGACGTCCTCGCCTACGCGGAGGACCCGTGCGGCGCGGAAAACGGCTATTCGGGCCGCGAGGTGATGGCGGAATTCCGCCGCGCGACGGGCCTGCCGACGGCCACCAACATGATCGCCACCGACTGGCGCCAGATGGGCCACGCGATCCAGCTGCAATCGGTCGACATCCCGCTCGCGGACCCGCATTTCTGGACCATGCAGGGCTCGGTGCGCGTCGCGCAGATGTGCAACGACTGGGGCCTGACCTGGGGCTCGCATTCGAACAATCACTTCGATATTTCGCTCGCGATGTTCACGCACGTGGCCGCCGCGGCTCCCGGCAAGATCACCGCCATCGACACGCATTGGATCTGGCAGGACGGCCAGCGCCTGACGCGCGAGCCGCTGCAAATCGTCGGCGGCAAGGTGAAGGTGCCTCGGAAGCCGGGGCTCGGCATCGAGATCGACATGGACGAGCTCGAGAAGGCGCATGCGCTCTACCAGCAGCACGGCCTCGGCGCGCGCGACGACGCCATCGCCATGCAATACCTGATTCCGAACTGGCAGTTCGACAACAAGCGTCCGTGCCTCGTGCGCTGACCACGAGCTGCACCCTCCATCCAACATCACACGAATCACACGACGTTACCCATGACTACGCCACAAGAACTCAAGACGATCATCTCCGAAGGGCTGCTGTCCTTTCCGGTCACCGACTTCGATGCGCAGGGCGACTTCCGCGCAGACACCTACGCCGCGCGCCTCGAATGGCTTGCGCCCTACGGCGCGAGCGCATTGTTCGCCGCGGGCGGCACGGGCGAATTCTTCTCGCTGACCAAGAGCGAGTACTCGAACGTGATCCGCACGGCCACCGAGACCTGCAAGGGCAAGGTGCCGATCCTGGCCGGCGCGGGCGGCCCGACGCGCGTGGCGATCGAGTACGCGCAGGAGGCGGAGCGCAACGGCGCGCAGGGCATCCTGCTGATGCCGCACTATCTGACCGAGGCGTCGCAGGAAGGGATTGCGGCGCACGTCGAGCAGGTGTGCCGCGCCGTGCCGAAGATGGGCGTGATCGTCTACAACCGCGCGAACTCGAAGCTCAACGCCGACCTGCTCGAGCAGCTGGCGGATCGCTGCCAGAACCTGATCGGCTTCAAGGACGGCGTCGGCGAGATCGAGGCGATGGTGACGATCCGCCGGCGTCTCGGCGACCGCTTCGCCTACCTGGGCGGCCTGCCGACGGCCGAGGTCTACGCGGCGGCGTACAAGGCGCTGGGCGTGCCCGTGTATTCGTCGGCGGTGTTCAACTTCATTCCGAAGACGGCGATGCAGTTCTATCGCGCGATCGCTTCGGACGACCACGCGACCGTGGGCCGCCTGCTCGACGAGTTCTTTCTGCCTTACCTCAAGATCCGCAATCGCTGCCCGGGCTACGCGGTGAGCATCGTGAAGGCGGGCGCGAAGCTCGTGGGCCGCGATGCGGGGCCGGTGCGCGCGCCGCTCACGGATCTGACCGATGACGAGATGGCGCAGCTCGATGCGCTCATCGAGAAGCTTGGCGCGCAGTGACGTGATGCGTGCGTCGTGAAGTTGTGACGAATCCGATCCGCAACTGGCGCCTCGCGCAGCCCTGTTGCGGATCAACCTGCCTCACCTCGAGCGCCTCGAGCGCGCCGAACCGCGTCAGTACCCCTACAAAAAATCATGAGATAGGGCTGCGGATCGGGATATTCCCTAGGGCGCGGACTCGGGCGAGCACACGGCTGCATCGGCCCCAGCCCCGGCTTCCAGCCTGAAACCCGCGCAGATATTGGCTTCCCCGAAATCCCCTCGGCGCGATCGCTATCCGGCGAACGCGACACGCCGGGCATGCATTACCAGAGGTATGGAAAAAGGCGCAGAAAATGTAGCTGGAGGGGGCAAATTGGCTTGATACGCTGGGATCCATGCACTGAACACCTAAGGGATGCCAGCATGACCCCGAATCTGACATTCGCGCCTGAAGACGTGATACCGCCAGGCGCGATCAATGCGGAAGCCGTCCCCTCGGCAGCCCGATCCATCGCGGTTTCCGGGACCGATATCCTGACAGTGAGACACCTGTCGAAGATCTTCGGCCCGAAACCCGAGCGTGCTGCCGAGTTGATCAAAGAGGGGCTCGGAAGAAACGAAATCTTCGAGCGCACCGGCAACATGGTGGCGGTCAACGACGTCAGCCTCAACGTCAAGGCGGGCGAGATTTTCGTCATCATGGGCCTCTCCGGTTCCGGGAAGTCGACGCTCGTCCGGCTGCTCAACCGGCTGATCGAGCCGACCTCCGGCCAAGTCGTTCTCGAAGGCCGCGACATCGCGCCGATGTCCACGCTGGAGCTGCGCGATGTCCGCCGCAAGAAGATGGCGATGGTGTTCCAGTCGTTCGCGCTCCTGCCGAATCGCACGGTGCTCGACAACATCTCGTACGGGCTCGAAGTGGCCGGCATGAAGAAGGCGGAGCGCTACGAAATCGCGCGGACCGCGCTCACGCGCGTCGGCCTCGGTTCGTACGAAAAGCTGCTGCCCGGCGAGCTGTCGGGGGGCATGCAGCAGCGGGTCGGCCTTGCGCGCGCCCTGGCGGTGAATCCTTCGGTGCTGTTGATGGACGAAGCGTTCTCCGCGCTCGATCCGCTGATCCGCTTCGAAATGCAGAGCGAACTGCTGCGGCTGCAGAAGGAGGAGCAGCGGACCATCGTCTTCATCTCGCACGACATCGAAGAGGCCATCAAGATCGGCGGCCGCATCGGCATCATGAAGGACGGTTGCCTGATTCAGGTCGGCACGCCAGCCGAGCTCATCCAGTCGCCGGCGAACGACTACGTGCGGGACTTTTTCCGCCATGTCGACGTGTCGCGCTTCCTCAAGGCTTCCAGTCTGCTGACGAGGGTCGATCGGGGGCTGATCTCCTGCGACGCCGGCGCGCCCGCGGAGCGCTACCTCAATCAACTGATCGACAGCGGCGCCGAGTGTGGCTACGTCTGCGACGAAGCGGGCCGGTACCAGGGCGGCGTCACGCCGGCGTCGCTGCACAAGGCCGGTTCGCGTCCGATCCGAGAAGCGTTGCTTCCGGACCTGAAGGCGGTGTCGCTGGATGCGGATCTGCATGAGCTCGCGGCGATCGCCCTGAGCCAGGAGCATGACGTGCCGGTCACCGACACGGCAGGCAAGCTCGCAGGCGTGGTGTCCTGCCGGACGATACTCAAGCAAGTCATGGAGCGGAGAGCAGCATGAATTCGTCAGTCATCGGCAAGTTTGCAGAGGATGCCGTCAACTTCCTCTTCCATCATTTCCGGGGCGGCTTCGACGCGTTCTCCGCCGCACTGGGGGCGGTGGTCAAGCTGCTGGAGGATGGGCTCGGGGCGATTCCGTTCGTCGCCATGCTGGTCATCCTGGTGGCGTTCGCGTTGTGGCGCCGCGGCATCGTGTTTTCGGTGTTCGTCGGCCTCGCGCTGCTGGCGATTCACTACATGGGTTTGTGGACCCAGACCGTCTCCACGCTGGCGCTCGTCATTGCCGCGACCTTCTTCAGTTTGATCATCGGCGTGCCGCTCGGCATCTGGGGCGCTCGAAACAAGCGGGTGGAAATGATTCTGCGCTCGCTGCTCGACTTCATGCAGACGATGCCGGCATTCGTCTATCTGATTCCGGCCGTCATCCTGTTCGGCTTGGGGAGGGTTCCGGCGGTGATCGCAACCGTCGTGTTTTCGATGCCGCCGGTGGTGCGCCTCACGACGCTGGGCATTCGGCAGGTTCGCGAGGAGCTGCTGGAGGCTGGGCGCTCGTTCGGCAGCACAGATGCGCAACTTCTCTGGAAAATCCAGCTGCCGAACGCGATGCCGTCGATCATGGCCGGTGTGAACCAGACCATCATGATGGCGCTTTCGATGGTCGTGATTGCCTCGATGATCGGTGCGGGCGGCCTCGGCGAGTACGTTCTGAGCGGCATTCAGCGCCTCGACATCGGCATCGGCTTCGAGGGCGGCCTGGGCGTCGTGCTGCTTGCGATCGTGCTGGACCGCTTGACCGAGAGTTTCGGCGTCAAGGCGAAGAAGAAAGCGAAATCCGTTTCGCGAGCGCCGAAAACGGGAGCAAGCGGTGCGGCTCATACCTGACGGGACGTCGGCAAGTCGAGTAGGACTGATGGTGCAGTGAAGTTGAAGAGGCCTCGTTGACAGAGGCCTTGAAGAGGCGGGGGACCCGATACGCTACGTGGCAGCGTCCGTCACATTGTTGAATCGTTAATCGATAAAGAAGGAGTACTACATGGAACGCGGTTTATTGAAGTCGCTTCTCGCGAAGCTTGCGATATCGGCGGTCGTTGCCTTGGGCGCCGGCGGTGCGCCTGCGATGGCCGCCGAGCCGGTGAAAATGGCGGTGACGAATTGGGCCGACGTCCTGGCCGTGGCCAACGTCGCCAAGTACGTGCTCGAGACCAAGCTCAGTCAGCCGGTTCAGTTCGTGCAGGCCGACATCGGCATCCAGTATCAAGGCGTCGCCCGGGGAGACCTGGACATCATGGTGGGCGGCTGGCTGCCGGTCACGCATGCGACCTACTACGCCCGCTACAAGAACGACATGGACGACGTCAGCGTCATCTACACGGGCGGCAAGAACGGCTGGGCCGTTCCGGCCTACATCCCGGAGTCCGAGCTGTCGTCGATTTCCGACCTTAACAAGCCGGAGGTCAAGAGCAAGCTCAGCGCCACCATCCAGGGCATCGAGCCCGGCGGCGGCTTGATGCAGGCGTCGGAGAAGACGATCCAGTCCTACGACCTGGCTGGCTACAACCTGCAATCGTCAAGCGAAGCCGGCATGCTCGCCGGGGTGTCGCGCGCTTACCAGTCGAACCAATGGATCGTGGCGACGGTATGGAGCCCGCATTGGCTCTTCCAGAAGTGGAAGATGCGCTACCTGAAGGATCCGAAAGGCACGCTGGGCGGTGAAGAGCAGGTCCATGCGTTTGCGTCGAAGCAGTTTGCCGGCAAGTTTTCTCGGGCAGACGTGTTCTTCAAGCACTTCAAGCTGACGCTGGCCGATGTCGAAGCCGTCGAATTCGACGGCAACAGCTCGAACGACTACGCGGCCGCGGCGAAGAAGTTCGTCGACGCGCATCCGGACAAGCTGAAAGCCTGGTTGCAGCAATAAGCCGAAGGTTCGCTCTCCGTGGGCCGGGGCATTGCCGAGGCTCGCGGAGAGGCAGCGTTTTGCTTGTAGTCGGGCGGGCTTGAGAGGGCCCGCCGCGCCAATGATTTCTCAGTTTTCCAGGGCCTGTTTCACACGATTCTTTCCGGAGTGACCAGTGAACGAGAACTCGCGTTTTTTTTCTGAAACGCTCCAGAGCCGCGACCCCGTCATCGCATCGGAGATTGCGCTGGAGTTGCGCCGCCAGCAGACCCAGATCGAATTGATCGCTTCCGAGAACATCGTCTCGGCCGCCGTGATGGAGGCGCAAGGCACGGTGCTCACCAACAAGTACGCGGAAGGCTATCCGGGCAAGCGGTATTACGGCGGCTGCGAGCACGTCGATCGCGTAGAGGCGTTGGCCATCGATCGTGTGAAGGCGCTGTTCGAAGCCGAGTACGCCAACGTGCAGCCGCATTCCGGCGCGCAGGCCAACGGCGCGGTGATGCTCGCGCTCGTCAAGCCGGGCGAAACGGTCATGGGCATGTCGCTGGATGCGGGCGGCCACCTTACGCACGGCGCCCGGCCGGCGCTTTCCGGCAAGTGGTTCAACGCCGTCCAGTACGGCGTGAGCCCGGAAACCTACCGCATCGACTACGACCAGGTTCGCAGGCTGGCGCAGGAGCACCGTCCGAAGCTCATCATCGCGGGCTACTCGGCCTATCCGCGGGCGCTCGATTTTGCCGCTTTCCGCGAGATCGCAGATAGCGTCGACGCCATGCTGATGGTCGACATGGCCCATATTGCCGGCATCGTCGCAGCCGGAAGGCATGCGAATCCACTCCGTTTTGCAGACGTGGTGACGTCGACCACGCACAAGACGCTGCGCGGGCCGCGCGGCGGCTTCATCCTCACCAACAACGGCGACATCGCCAAGAAGATCAACTCGGCCGTGTTCCCCGGATTGCAAGGCGGCCCGCTCATGCATGTCATCGCGGGCAAGGCGGTGGCGTTCGGTGAAGCGCTTCGTCCGGAGTTCAAGAGCTATATCGACCAGGTGCTGTGCAACGCCCAGGTGCTCGGCGATGTCCTGAAGTCCGGCGGACTGGACCTCGTCACGGGCGGAACCGACAACCACCTGTTGCTCGTCGACCTGCGCGCCAAACGGATCACGGGCACGCAGGCCGAAAAGGCGCTGGAGCGCGCCGGCATCACCTGCAACAAGAACGGCATCCCGTTCGACACGGAAAACCCGACCGTGACCTCCGGAATCCGGCTCGGCACGCCCGCCGGCACGACGCGCGGATTCCGCACCGCTCAGTTCGAGCAGGTCGGTGAAATGATTCTTGAAGTCCTGTCGGCGCTCGCGCGCGAGCCCGACGGCGACGAGCAGGTCGAGCGCGCAGTGCGCGCCCGCGTGAGAGACCTGTGCAGCCAGTTCCCCATCTACTCACATGCGGAGGCGTTCGCGGCCGCAAGCAGCGGCCGATAGCGGCCGTGTCGATGACCTGTTTGACGATAACCGAAGAGAGAAACCGAAATGAGCTTCGAGGGCGTACATACCCCGCTGGTGACACCGTTCAAGGCGGACGGTGAAATCGACCATGATTTGCTCGGCAGGCACGCCGCCGATCTCGCAGGCCGGGTTTCGGGCCTAGGGGTCGGTGGAACCACAGGCGAATACTACGCACTGAGTTTCGAGGAGCGAGTCAAGACATTCAACACGGTTGCCGAGGCAGCCGGCGGCAAGACGTATCTGACCGCGGGTATCAACGCGACCACGACTCGGGAAGTGATCCGGCTCGGCCAGGAGGCGAAGCGTGCGGGCCTGCCCGCGTTGCTGGTTGCCGCTCCTTATTATGCTCAGCCGACGCAGGAAGAACTCCTCGCCCATCTGCTGAAGGTGGACGATGCGCTCGACATGCCGATCATGCTGTACAACTTCCCGGCCCGCACCGGGACGGAGATCAGCGACGGCGTCCTCGCGACGCTGCTCGAGCGGCCGAACTTCATCGCCATGAAGGAAAGCACGGGGGACGTTTCGCATCTGCATTACCTCGCCACCCATTTCAAGGACAAGCTGGTGCTCAGCTGCGGGATGGACGACCAGGCGCTCGAGTTCTTTGCGTGGGGCGCGAAGAGCTGGGTCGGCGGGGCCTCGAATTTCTTGCCGGAAGCGCACACGGCGCTCTTCGATGCGTGCGTCGAGCAAGGCGACTTTGCATTGGGCCGCGAGCTGATGGCGCAACTGCTGCCCGTGCTCGAACTGCTGGAGCGCAGCGGGAAATTCATTCAATACGTTCGCTACGGTTGCGAGCTGGCGGGAGTGCCCGTTGGTGTCGCCCGTGCGCCGCTCGGCACGCTGTCCGACGACGAGCGCAGCGCGTTTGCGAAGCTCGTCAAACCGCTGTTGCGCAACGTTCAGTAATTTGCATGGCCTCGAAACTGGAATTCATGCGGTTTCCCGCTCCGGACGGCGTGAACGGGTGGTGGGAGAGTCTGCCGCCGCCCGCGCCCGCCGAGGCGGTGTCGTCCGAGCGCCGATATGACTGGGTTGTCATCGGCGGGGGCATTACGGGGCTATGCGCGGCCCGCCGCCTGGCGGAGCTTGCACCCGAGGCCTCGATCGCGCTGGTCGAGGCGGACCGCATCGGACGCACCACCGCCGGGCGCAATTCCGGCTTCTTCGTGGACCTGCCGCACGACATCAGCAGCGAGAGCTACTCGCGAAGCGTGGAAGCGGACAAGGCGGACGTGCGGCTGCAACGGCATGGAATCGACTACGTGCGTTCGGTCGTGCGTCAGCACGGCATCGAATGCGACTGGCGGGACGACGGCAAGTTTCATGCGTCGGTGAACAAGAAGGGGCAGGCGGCGCTTGCCCAGTTCGCCGAAGGCTTGACCCGTATCGGCGAGGCATTCGATTGGCTCGACGAGGCGGCCATCGCCAAGGTCACCGGCACCGGCTTTTACTGCGGCGCGCTGTTTACGCCGGGGTGCAGCACGGTTCAGCCGGCTGCCCTGATGCGCGGCCTGGCGTCGACCTTGCCGTCAAGCGTGAAGGTCTTCGAGTTGAGCGCGGTAAAGGGAATCGAGCATCGCGGCGATACCAAAGTGCTGAGCTTCGCCAGCGGCAAGATCACGACGAAGCGGGTGATTCTCTGCACCAACGCCTACGCGGCGACGTTCGGGGGACATCCAAATGGTTTGCTGCCCGTCTACACGTTTGCGTCCATGACGCGCGTGATGAACCCGGACGAGGTCATGAAGCTCGGCGGCGCGCGGTCGTGGGCGCTGATTCCGGCAGATCCGATGGGCACGACCGTGCGCCGTTTGATCACCGGCCGCATTTGCGTGCGCAACCACTTCGCGTTCAGGCCGAGCCTCGAAGTGTCCGAGGCCGACCTCGCGAAGGCAAAGAGTCTGCATCAACGCTCATTCGACCGGCGCTTTCCGATGCTGAAGAACGTTGAACTGGAATACACGTGGGGCGGGCCGCTGTGCCTGTCCACCAACAACGGCGCACTGTTCGGACAGCGAGGCGACGGTGTTTTCGAAGCGGTCGGCTGCAATGGCCTCGGTCTGAGCCGAGGGTCCGCGTCGGGCAAGCTCATCGCGGAGTACGCGCTCGGGCAATCGAGCGACCTCGTGCGTCAGCTTCTGAATCAGCCGCATCCGCGTTCACTGCCGGTGCGTCCGATTGCCGACGTCGCCGTATCCGCTGCAATCTGGGTCAAGGAATTCACGGCAGGAGCCGAGCTTTAATTTTCGAGGACAAGACAATGGCGACTTATCAGGAATGGAAGCAGAAGGCGGAAACGCTGTCGCTGGATGGCCGGGCGTTCATCGCCGGGCGACGATGCGCGGCCGCTTCGGATGAGACGTTCCGGACGCTCAACCCGTCGACCGGCAAGGTATTGGCCGATATCGCGAAGTGCGATGCCAAGGATGTCGACCGGGCGGTCGTCGCGGCTAGAGAGGCGTTCGAAAGCGGCGTGTGGTCGAAGGCCGCGCCTGCACAGCGGAAAGCCGTGCTGCTCCGGCTGGCGCAGTTGATCGAGGAGAACGCCGGGCAGCTCGCGCTTCTCGAAGCGCTCGAAGCGGGCAAGCCGATCAGCGAGTGCCTCGGTCTGGACATTCCCGAGTCGGCGGCCTGCATCCGCTGGCACGCCGAAGCCACCGACAAGCGCTACGACGCGCTGTCGCCGTCGGGCCCGAGCGTGGTGAGCATGATCACCCGCGAGCCTATCGGTGTCGTGGGCGCGGTGCTGCCCTGGAACTTCCCGGCGCTCATGCTGGCCTGGAAGATCGGCCCGGCGCTATCGGTGGGCAACAGCGTCATCGTGAAGCCTGCCGAGCAGACGTCGCTGTCGACGCTGCGCATCGCCGACCTCGCGTTGGAAGCCGGCGTGCCTGCGGGTGTCTTCAGCGTCGTCACCGGCTTCGGAGAAGATGCGGGTCAGGCGATCGGGCGCCATGCCGACATCGACCTGGTCGCCTTCACCGGCTCCACGGAAACGGGCAAGCGCTTCCTGCGCTACTCCGCCGACACGAACCTGAAGCGTGTCGTACTGGAATGCGGCGGCAAGAATCCTCAGGTCGTGCTGCCCGACGTCGCGAATCTCGACCCCGTCGCCGAGAATGCGGTTGCCGCCGCGTTCTGGAACATGGGCGAGAACTGCAGCGCCGGGTCGCGCATTCTGGTGCCCGCGAGCAGGAAGGCCGAATTGCTGCAGAAAGTCCAGGCCGTGCTGGAAGGCTGGAAGACCGGCGATCCGCTCGACCCCGACGTGAAGCTGGGTTCCCTGATCGAAGCGCAGCACTATGAAAAAGTGCTCGCTCACATCGAGAAGGCGAAGGCGGAAGGCGCGCGCGTGGTGTGCGGCGGCAAGGCGACGCTGACCGAAACCGGAGGGTGGTTCGTCGAGCCGACCATCTTCGACAACGTGACGCCCGAGATGAGCATCGCGCGCGAAGAAGTGTTCGGCCCGGTCGTCTGCTTTATCGAATACGGCGACGTCGACGACGCGGTGCGGATCGCCAATGACACATGCTACGGCTTGGCTGCGTCGCTCTGGACGGACAACGTCAACCACGCGCACAAGATCGCGGCGCGCATCCGGGCGGGTACGGTGACGGTGAACTGCTTCGGCGAGGGCGACCTGTCCACGCCGTTCGGCGGCTTCAAGCAATCGGGCTTCGGCGGCCGCGACAAATCGATCTACGCCCATGACCAGTATTGCGAGCTGAAGACCACTTGGCTCAAGCTCGACTGAAGGCATTCGACATGCGACTTGGATTCATCGGAACCGGCGTCATCACGCAAGCGGTCGTTACCGGCCTGATCCGGTTCGGCGTTCCATTCGAGCGGATCGCGCTGTCGCCCCGCAATGCGGAAACCGCCGCGGGGCTCGCTGAGCTCGATGCGCGCGTGCATGTTTGCGCAAGCAACCAGGAAGTGCTGGCAACATCCGACGCGATCTGCCTTGCCGTCGTGCCGCAAATCGCGGCCGGCGTGCTGAGCGGACTCGAGTTCGACGCACGCCATCACGTCATCAGCTTCATTGCAGGGATCAAGATCGATGAAGTGCGCAGGCTGGTCCGCACGGCGAGCAAGGTCGTGCGCGCCATCCCGTTGCCGGCGGTCGCCGAGGGCAAGGGCAGCACGGTGATCTGTCCGGCAGACGATCTCGCGAAATCGCTTTTCTTGCCTCTGGGCGAGGCGGTCGAAGTCGATAGCGAAGGCAAGTTCGACGCGCTGTCTGCCGCGACGGCGACCATGGCGAGCTTCTATGCGGTCCTCGAAGCCCAAGCGTCGTGGCTGGTCCGGCAAGGGCTCCGGTATGAAGACGCGCGCGCCTTTCTGTCGGGCTACTGCGTGGGCCTGGCGCACGGCACCACGCGGACAGCGCAACCCTTTTCGCTCATGGCCGAAAGTTGCATGACGCCGGGCGGCATCAACGAGCAGGTTCATGCCGAGCTATCGCAGCGGGGAACCTACGCGCACTATGGCGACGCGCTCGGCCGGGTCCTCGATCGGATCGAAGGCCGCGCGTAGAGGGCCGGGCCCGGCCTCGGGTTGACCTCTCTTGCCAGCAAGCGGGGGGACTAGCAAACTATTTTCGTCTGAGGTGTCTCGGCTGGGGCGCGATCGCCGCGTTGTCACGGGGCAATGCGGTTGCATCGACCGGCAAAGAGCCCGTAGGACGCTCTCGCGCGTATCCGCTTGGAAGGTGATAGCCATGCAAAAGAAGCAGTTGTTCGCCGACAGACTCCTAGCCCAGATGCCGTCGTTGCGGGCGCTGAGATGCTTTGTCACCGCGGCGCGATATGAGAGCTTCACGCAGGCGGCGGAGGTGCTGTGCGTGACCCAGGCGGCAATCAGCAGGCAAATCAAGGAGCTCGAGGATTCGCTCGATGTCGCGCTGTTCGAGCGCACCGGCCGGCACATTGCGCTGACCGACGCCGGCCGCATTCTCTACAACGCGTCGTATCTCTCGATCATGAACATCGCGGAGGCGGCCGAGGCCGTGCGCCGCTCGGACAAGCATGCGCTGACGATCTGCGTCTCGCACACTTTCTCCGCCTTGTGGCTCTCGTTCAGACTGCCGCTGTTCCGCAAGCGGTTTCCGGATCTCCGGTTGCACGTGATGGTGACGGAGCATTTCATGGAGCTGGATGAGCTCATGGAACCCGACATCATCATCACCAAGAATCCTCCACGCGAGGCGGAGTACGAAGTCGAGCCGCTTTTCCACGACATCGTCTATCCGGTCTGCAGTCAATCGTTCCATGAACGCCATTTCCGTGGCAGGTCGCTGAAGCCGCTGGACCTGCTGTCGCATCCCACCTTGAATCTCTCCTTGCTGGGGCGAGCCCAGGTTTGTGAGCATGTCGATTGGCGCGTATGGCGAAACTGGTTTCAGCAAAGCGATGGCTCGGACCGGCTAGTCGAGAACGAGCATCTGGAGAGCAACGACTATCGCCTCCTGGTTGCGCAAGCCGAAGCAGGCGAAGGCACCCTGCTTGGCTGGCATCACCTCGTGCATCGTCAGGTGGAGCAGGGACTTCTGATTCGGCCGGTTCAGGATGCGCTCGTGTTTCACGATCGTCATCACTACCTGATCACGCACAAGAACGCCAAGCTGCGGCCCGAGTACCTGCAGTTTCGCGAATGGCTCGGCGAGGAAGTCGGCGCGATGATGCGCGAATGGCACGGCGCCGAAGCGGAAATCGTCAAATAGCGCTTGCCGGCATCGAGTCGCAGGCAGTCCCATGCTCAGCCACCCTATCGCTTCCCAAGCCGAAACCGCCCGGAGAATCCGCTTTGGAATCGTGCTATTGCCCAACTTCACGCTGACCGCGTTTTCCGGCTTCGTCGACCTTCTCAGGCTCGCAAGCGACGAAGGCGACATGAGCCGGCCGGTTCGCTGCTCATGGACCATCGTCGGGGAATCTCTTGTCCCGGTCAGAGCCAGCTGCGGAATCCAGATTGCGCCTTGGACGACTTACGAGGAAGCCGGGTCGTTCGATTACGTCGTGGTCGTAGGGGGCTTGCTGCATTCGGGGCCATCGGCAAGCGAAGCGACGCTGCGGTTCATTCGCGCAGCGGCCGATACGTCCGCGACGCTGGTCGGCATCTGCACCGGCGTGTTCGCCTTGATGCGAGCCGGCGTGATGGACGGGTACCGCATGTGCGTCAGCTGGTTCCATTACTGGGACTTTGTCGAACGCTTTCCAGGGGCCGACGAGCGCAAGCTGGTGGCGGACCGGCTGTTCGTCATCGACGGGCGGCGCATCACGTGCTCGGGAGGCCGGGCATCGATCGACGTGGCTGCGGCCATCCTGCTGCGGCACGTCGAAGCGACGATCGTGCAAAAGGCGCTTCGTATCCTGCTTGTGGACGATGCGCAAAAGAGCCATGCCCCGCAGCCCTATCCGCCGGGACTCGAGCCCGCGACCCATCCCAAGGTGAGGCGAGCGATCTTGCTGATGGAGCAGCACATCGGTCAGCCGCTGAGTCTGGTGGAGCTTGCGCGGCGTCTGGAGGTATCGGTGCGGCAGCTCGAGCGCCTGTTCACGCTCGAAACGGGGAAATCCCCAAACGCATACGGGCGGCAGATTCGAATCCGGATGGCGTCCTGGCTGCTGACGAGTTCCGATCGGACGGTCGCCGATATCGCAACGTCCTGCGGCTTCTCGGATGCTTCGCATCTTGGCCGCGAGTTCAGAAAGGAGTTTGGCGAATCGCCGCATGCCTATCGTGTGGCGCGAATGCAGAGTCATGCGCCTGCATTGGCCGCTATCTAGCGCAAGAGCCCAAAAGCCCTTGGCGCTCAACCGGCAAGTTTTTCCTTTACACAATCCCATCAAGGAAACGACACGATGACCACGAAGCACGTCGGCGATGACATGGAGCCTCTCGCCGGATTGAAGGTGAAGGATGGACGCCGCTGGTATTCGATCGACGCGCGCGACTGGCGGCCGATGATGATCGGCGATACGGCACTTCCCGGCTTTTCCTGGATTCCGGTTGCGGAGGACGAGGGCGGCGCCTGGACCAGCTACTGGATGCGTCTCGAAGCCGGCGCGCGCTCGTTCGAGCATCGGCACGACTCGACCGAGCTGATTCTGATTCTCGACGGCGTGTTCACCGACGACGACGGCACCGATTTTCATCCGGGTCAGACGGTGTCCTATCCCGCCGGCTCGCGGCATAGCACTTCTTCGGCGGAGGGATGCACGGTGCTGGTCGTTGCGCGCACCGATTCGTCGATCGTCGCCTAGCGAGCCTCACCTTGAAAGCGATAAGCACAAGAACAAAGGGATACCGGCGGCTGATCCCGTCGATGACGGCTCTGGTCGAGTTCGAGGCGGTCGCGCGGCTAAGCAGCTTCACCGTCGCCGCCGACGAACTCGGCGTCACGCAAGCCGCGGTGAGCCGCCAGGTCAGGCTTCTGGAGGAGACACTCGGCGTCCGGCTTTTTCACCGGCTGCACCGGTCGATCGTGCTCACCCCCGAAGGCGAGGCCTTGTACCTTGTCGTGGCCGAATCCATGCAGAAAATCGCCGGTGTGTTCGACCGGTTGTCGAGCGGCACCGAACAGCAGGAGCTGGTGCTGGCGGCCACTGCCGCGTTCTCGCATTTCCGTCTCTTACCCAGGCTGGCAGCGCTGAAAAAATCTCAGCCGCACATGCAGTTACGGCTGATCACACAAATGTTCACGGCCGACTTGCGGCACAAGGAGGTCGACGTCGCAGTCCGGTTCGGCAATGGCAGATGGAGCGACGGCACGGCGACCTTGCTGTTCGACGAAGAGGTGTTTCCGGTTTGCTCGCCGGGCTGGCTCGCGGCGAACACGATGCCGGACTCGCTTGCGGACCTCGCCGGTACCGCGCTCATCGAGTCCGACTCCACGTCGGAAGGCTGGATGGGATGGGAAGAATGGTTTCATGCCGTCGGCGTTCGACCGCCGAGACTGCATTTCGCATTCAGTTTCAGCTTGTACACCGACGCGATTCAGGCCGCGCGCTACGGACAAGGTATCGCGCTCGGCTGGGGACGCCTGGTTCACGATCTGCTGGCTGCGGGCGAGCTCGTGCGGCTGCCGACGGCCTCCTTCAAGGTCAGCGATGCGTACTTCGCCGTCGTTCCCCATGGCCGCACGATCACTCCGGCAATCGGCGGCCTGATCGACTGGTTGCGCGAGGACGTCGTTGCACATTGAGGCGTGCCGCCTCGGACTGCGAAGCTCGCGGGCGATCCGCTCTTCGCATAACTTCAAGTCATGCGAACTGGAAAATATAGCGCGTTGACGCTCTTTTTCGTTCCTCCAATACTGAAATCGTAACGGGATGCATGGGCATCGCGGCAATTCAAAACGTTGGAGAGAACGATGTCTGAGACGCTGATCAGAACGCACGGCGAACTCGTGCGCAGCCGTCGACCCGGTCACGGCATGCCTGGCGAGCTATTCGGACGCCAGGACGTCTTCGAGAAAGACGTCGAGATTTTCTTCCACAAGCACTGGATTCTCGTAGGCGTGACGGCGGACGTTCCCGAACCGGGCGACGTCTCGGCGGTCGACATCGGAAGCGCTTCCATTCTCATCGTGCGCGACGACGACGAAAACATCCGGACCTATCGCAACATTTGCCGGCATCGTGGTGCTCGCCTGAAAGAAGCGGGGAAGTCGACGGTCGGCATGCTGGTTTGCCGCTACCATCAGTGGACCTACGGCCTCGACGGCAGCCTCCGTCATGCCACCCACATGGGAAAGGACTTCGACGCGGCATGCCGCAGCCTGATTCCGGTGCATACCAGGATAGTCGGCACGCACATTTTCATCTGTCTCGACGACAATCCGCCGAAGGACATTGCGAGGCTCGAGGAGGTCATGGCCCCGCGCTTCGCGCCGTATGACCTTCAGTACACGAAGATTGCCCATGAAGCGGAGATCATCGAGAACGGCAACTGGAAACTGGTGATCGAGAACAACCGCGAGTGCTATCACTGCGCGGGCACTCACCCGGAGCTGACCGCATCCTTTTTGCCGGAGGACTTCGGTTTCTGTCCGGACAACCTCAGTGAGGAATCGCAACGGGCTCTCGATGCCTATCACGCCCGCAATGCAGCGTGTCAGGAAAGCTGGGGGAGAGAGGGCTTCGTCGGCGATGCGGTCGAATGTCTGGACGAGGGCGTCGCAACGCAGTTCAGAACGCAGCGGCTCGTGATCGCTGGGAACGGCGAGTCGCAGACGCTGAACACCAAAGTCGCGAGCACCAAGCTCTTCGGCAACCTCCAACGCCGCGACCTCGGCGACACTCACCTGTGGACCCACAATTCGTGGACTCATGTCATGAGCGATCACGCGGTGATCTCGTACATCATCCCGCTCGCTCCGGACAAGACGCTGGTGCGCACGAAGTGGCTCGTCCATGCGGATGCCGTCGAGGGTATCGACTACCGGCTTTCCGATCTGACGGAAGTCTGGGTCGCAACGAATGCACAAGACGCTGATCTCGTCGCCATCACGCATCGCGGAACACAAGACCCGGGTTACATCCCGGGACAGTTCTCGCCGTTCACCGAAACGTACGTCGAGCAGTTCTCGCGGTGGTATGCATCGCGGCTGAACGCGCACGGCATTTGCGCCGCATTGCCATGACTTCCGCTGCAAGCCTTTGCATTGTCGAGCCGGTGCAGGCCGAAGCCGATCGCTTCACGAGCGCCGGCACGTGGGAGCGTGCCGGCGCTGCGTGGACCAGCGAACAGAAAAAGCGGTTGATCTGTTGCCGAGTGTTTGCGGAGACGCACGACGTGAGGACCTTTGTGTTCAGTACCGAGGAGGGTTTGCCAATCAGCTTCGAGCCTGGGCAGTTCATCACCGTGTCCGCCGAAATCAAGGGACAGCCGGTCACGCGCTGCTACACGATTTCGTCGCCTCCCACCCGGCCGTACACACTGTCCATTACGGTCAAGCGCGTGCCGGGGGGCGCGATGTCGAACTGGCTGCATGACAGCCTGAAGCCAGGCGGCGTCTTGCAGGCCCATGGTCCTTCAGGGGTGTTTACGCCAACGTCGCATCCGGCTGCGAAATCTCTCTATCTGTCGGCCGGCTCCGGGGTGACGCCGCTGATGTCGATGACGCGCGCCAGCATCGACCTCGGGCTCGACCGGGATATCGTGTTCGTTCACAGCTCGAGGACGCCGGAGGACATCATCTTTCGCGACGAGTTGCGGAGGCTCGCGGCCGAGTCGAGCCGGCTCGAGGTCATCCACGTGTGCGAAGCCGTCGGCAACGAGCCGGACTGGAAGGGACCCGTCGGCCGGTTGAGCCTGGAACTCCTGCTGCAAAGGGTGCCCGATTTCAAAGAGCGCGAGGTCTTCACGTGCGGGCCGGCCGGCTACATGAACGCTGCGAAAGATATCCTGCGCCGCGGCGGCCATGATCCGTCCCGCTACCATCAGGAGAGCTTCGACATTGGCGCGGCAGAGGTCGAGCGCGATGCGCGGCAGGCGGCCGCGACGTCAAATCCGGTTGCCGCGGAACGCCGGCAGACCTACACCGTCCGCCTTGCCCGCTCCTCGTCGACCTTCACGATCGACGATTCCCAGACCGTGCTTGCGGCCGCGAAGCAAGCCGGCGTCGCCGTGGCGTCGTCATGCAGCCAGGGAATATGCGGCACCTGCAAGACCAGGCTCATCGAGGGCACCGTGGACATGCGGCACAACGGCGGCATACGTCAGCGCGAGATCGACAAAGGCATGCGCTTGCTTTGCTGCAGCCGGGCAACATCGGATCTCGTGCTCGACCTGTAGGCGCTTTGCGCTACGAGCCGGCATTGCCTAAATGACGGCTTCGCAACCAGGCGAGTGGTTGGCATTCGACGCAAAGCGGAGAAGCGATGTTCAGCGCAGAACACATCAATAACGCCGAAGCGGTAGATGCGGCCGGCGGATCGGCCGATCCGGAAAACGATCTTCCGGGACGCGTGAGGTCATATCGTCTTGGCCGGGTTCGCAAGCAACTGCTGGATCACGCGTGTCCTGCGGTTTTGCTGTATGACTCTGTCAATATCCGCTACGCGACCGATTCGTCCAATATGCAGATCTGGACAGGGCGAAATCCGTCACGCTACGTGCTGATATTTGCGGAGGGCCCCATTGTCGCTTGGGAATTCCATAACTGCGAGCACGTGTGGAACGGACTTGATCCCATCGACGAACTCCGGAGTGCGACCTGCTGGAATTACTTTAGCGCCGGTCCGGAGTCCGCGCGGCGAGCCAAGCAGTGGGCGCGGGAAATCGCCGACCTGATGCGGCGGCATGCGCCGATGGACACGCGCATTGCGGTCGACAGGCTCGATCCCGAGGGGACGCACTGCCTGCGCGAACTCGGCATCGAGGTCCTGGACGGACAAGCCATGCTCGAGCAGGCCCGTTCGGTCAAGTCGGATGACGAGTTGGTGCTCGTCATGGAGTCGATTGCGGCGTGCGAGCACGGCATGCAGCGCATGTATGAGGAACTCAGGCCCGGAATGACGGAGCAGGAGCTATGGGCGTATCTGCATTTCGAGAGCATCCGGCGGGGAGGGGAATGGATTGAAACGCGCCTGCTGTCATCGGGACATCGCACGAACCCCTGGATGCAGGAGTGCAGCGGAAAGATCATGAACGAGGGCGAGTTGCTGGCCTTCGATACCGACCTTGTCGGCCCCAACGGATATTGCGCCGATATTTCCCGCACGTGGACCGTCGGCCATGTACGTCCGACGGACGAACAGCGGCGTCTCTACGCCACGGCATACGCCCAGATTCACATCAACATGGAGCTTCTGCGGCCCGGCATGACGTTCCGCGAATTTTCCGAGCGGAGTTTCAGGATTCCAGAGCGCTATCTGAAGAACAGATACAGCTGCATCGCACACGGCATCGGCATGGTGGACGAGTATCCGTCGATTGCTCATCGGATCGATTGGGCTGGATCCGGATACGACGGGAGCTTCGAAGCGGGGATGACGATCTGCTTGGAAAGCTATATCGGAGCAGAAGACGGAAGGGAAGGCGTGAAGCTCGAACAGCAGGTCTTGCTGACGGAGAGCGGTTGCATGCCGCTTTCTACGTTCCGATTCGAAAGCGATTGGTTGTGACAGGCTTTTCGGCGAATGCCGTACTGCCGCCATGCATTACCCGATGTATGGCAAAGCACTAAGAAAATGTAGCGGGATAGGCTAATTTGTCTTGATACGCTGCCATCCACCTATTGATGATCAGGCGCGCTTTGGCGCAACGTCAAAGCTTCCGACGCCCGGCACGACATTCCAGGAAACGTTGAGCACGGCTTCGCGATTCAGGATAACTACCTGAACGAGGGACGCCGGTTTGTGTTCGCGGGTGGCAAATCGCTGTTGATCGGAAATTCAATATTCTTGTTTGGAGACTCCAATATGCAAAAAATAAAGCTGCTGGCATCGGCATTGACGATGACGCTTTCGGTCCCAGTTTTTGCGCAGAACAGCGTCACGCTATACGGGGTGATCGACGAAGGTCTCGTCTACACGAACAACGCGGGTACGGGGCACGCCTATCAACTGGAAAGCGGCTATGTGCAAGGCAGCCGTTGGGGCCTGAAAGGCTCGGAGGATCTGGGCGGCGGCCTCAAGGCGGTCTTTCAGCTCGAGAACGGGTTCGACCTGAACACCGGCAAGCTCGGCCAGGGCAGCCTGGAATTCGGCCGGCAGGCGTACGTGGGTCTTGCGCAAGACACGTACGGCACGGTCGCGCTCGGGCGGCAATACGATTCGCTGGTCGACTATCTGGCGCAGACCACGGCGAACGGGAACTGGGCCGGCTATCTGTTTTCGCACCCGTACGACAACGACAATACGGACAACACGTTCCGCGTGAACAATACGGTCAAGTACACGAGTCCCACCTTCGCGGGGTTCCAGTTCGGCGGCACCTACAGCTTCAGCAACGCAACGAACTTCGCGAACAACCGCCAGTACAGCGTGGGTGCGCAATATGCAACCGGCGGCCTGTTGCTTGCGGCCGCCTATCTGCAGGCGAACAACCCTTCGTCGACGGCTTCGGGCGCGATCAACAACGGCGGCGACGAGAACTTTGTCGCAACGCGCCTGCGCGTGTTCGGCGCGGGCGTCAACTACACGTTCGGCAGCGCCACGCTCGGGTTCGTCTACACCAATACCGACGTTGACCAGCCGCTGAGTTCCGGCTATGTAGGCACGATTACTCCGGCTAACGGCGCAACCCTGTCGTCCCTCAAGTTCAACAATTTCGAAGTCAACGCGAAATACCAGTTCACGCCAGCGTTCTACGTCGGGGCCGAATATACCTACACGCGAACGAGCTTCAACGCGACGAGTGGGACGTTGCACCCGAACTACCAGTCGGCCGGCCTGATGGCGGACTACAACCTGTCGAAGCGCACCGATGTCTATGCCCAGGGAGCGTACCAGCACGTCGGCGGCGACGAGACCGGCACGGTTCTCGACGAGGCTTATGTTCCCGGGGCTGCCTCGACGTCGTCGACGCGCTCGCAACTCGTCCTTCGGGTCGGCCTGCGCCACAAGTTCTGAGCGGCCGTGCCGATGCCGGGATTGCCGCCTGCCCGGGATGCAGGCGGCGCAGCCCCATCAACGGAGGGGATGGTGAAACGTTTCTTGCAAAGCATCAGGTTCAAGATCTTTGTCACGTTCGGCGTGTCCGTGACGCTGATTGCGGTCGTCGGTGTTTTCGGTGCAGCGGGCCTGTCGAGGGTGAACTCGAACATGCGCGATTCCTATGCCGGGAACACAGGCCCGATCGCGGACCTGTCGGACGTGCGTGCGGCGCAGCTCGATATCCGGCTCCAGCTTCACCTCATCGAGATGTTTCGCGATCCGGGCCGCACCAAGGCCGGCATCGAACAGATTCGCGGCGACCAGAAAGCCATCGACAGAGCGTGGAAGCACTACTATCCGGACGGCGTTTCGGGCGAGAAGGAGCATGCCGTCGCCGATCGAATCAAGAACCTCTTGCCGCAGTTCAATGACTTGACCGAGCAAGTGATCCATGAGCTGGCTGCCGGCAGCTACTTCGGCGCCATGCCGCTGGTGGACAGCCACGAGGAGATCGCCGGATCGCTGGCGAAACTGATCGATGAAAACGCCGCGCTGAACAAGGAGCAGGCGCAGCAGTTCGCGGAGGACAGCGATTCGATTTACCGGGCCATTCTTGTGACCTCTATCGCGCTCGTGAGCTTAGGCATTGTCACGGGAGCGGGTCTGGCTTTCTATCTTTCGGGCGCCGTGACCAGACCGCTCGAAAGGGCGGTGTGGGTAGCGGATCGGATCGCCGGCGGAACGTTGGGAAACCCGTTCGACGGAAAGGTCTCCCAGGACGAGTTCGGGCAGTTGCTTCAGGCGTTGAAGAAAATGGATCGGCAACTCGGCGATACGGTGAGCGGCATCATGGCCAGTACCGAAACGGTCAATGTGGCGGCGCGGGAAATCTCGAGCGGGAATGCCGATCTGTCCGTGCGAACGGAGGAGCAGGCGGCGTCATTGGGAGAGACCGCATCGAGCATGACGCAATTGACCGAGACCGTCAGACAGAATGCCGACAATGCGCGGCAGGCCAACGTACTCGCTGCGCGCGCGAGCGATATGGCCGACGCGGGCAACGGCGCCATGCAGGGGATGGTCAGAACGATCGAAAGCATCAGCGGAAGCTCGACGAGAATTTCGGAGATCACCGGCGTCATCGAGGCGATTGCATTCCAGACCAACATTCTCGCCTTGAACGCGGCGGTGGAGGCCGCGCGCGCCGGAGAGCAAGGGCGCGGCTTCGCGGTCGTGGCGAGCGAGGTGCGCAGCCTCGCGCAGCGCTCGGCGGCTGCGGCGAAGGAAATCAAGGAACTGCTCGGCTCTTCCGTGGAGACGATTCAGGTCGGCGCGAAACAGGCGATGGAAGTTGGGGCAACGATCGGCGAAGTGATGCAGGCGATCAAGCAGGTGTCGGACATCGTGGGTGAAATCGCTTCGGCTTCTGAAGAGCAAAGCCGGGGCATCGAGCAAATCCACTTGGCCGTGGTGCAGATGGACGAGGTGACGCAGCAAAACGCGGCACTGGTGGAGCAGGCCGCCGCCGCGGCGGAATCGCTTCAGGAGCAGGCGATGAACCTCGGTCATGCCGTGGCTGTCTTTAAGCTCGCGGATGCGAGCGTTTAGACGTCGAAAGCTGCGATTCCACTTTTAACTTCGGTAGCTGCCGCCTAAAGTTCTACGGTCTCCTTGACCCGAAGCGGAGAACCCGATGAAAGCCTGGCTATTGGACGAACCTGGCAAGCCGCTCGCATTGCGCGACATTCCCGAACCGGCGACGCGCCCCGGCGCGGTGCTGGTCCGGATGGAGGCGGTGCCGCTCCTCACCTACACGCGTGCGTATCTCTCCGGCAAGCTGCCCTACGCCTACCCGCCGGCGCCGTTCTCGCCCGGCACCAACGGCATCGGGCGCGTGTCGGCGGTGGGCGAGGGCGTGCGCTCGTTTCGCGCCGGCCAGCGCGTGCTCGTGAATCCGTACTGGATCGCGAACGAAACGGTGCGCGACCCGGCGCAGGTGCTGATCGGCCTGACCGGCATCAGCCCGGACAGCGCGCCGCTGCAGGCCGATTTCCCGCACGGCACGCTGCGCGAGCTCGCGGAGTTTCCCGCTTCGACGATCGTTCCGCTCGCTGGCCTCGAAGACGTCGCACCCGAACGCCTCGCCGCGCTCGCCAAGTTCGCGGTGCCGTTCGGCGGCTTGCGGCGCGGCAGGCTGGCCGCGGGCGAGACGGTCGCGATCAACGGCGCGACCGGCTACTTCGGCTCGGCCGCCGTGCTCGGGGCGCTCGCGATGGGCGCGAGCCGCGTCGTCGTGCTCGGGCGGCGCCGCGAGGCGCTGAGCCCGCTCACGCGCTTCGGCGGCGGCAGGGTGGTGCCGGTCGCGCTGACGGGCGACACCGAGCGCGACGCGGCCGCGATACGCGAGCACAGTCAGGGCGGCGTGGATCTCGCATTCGATATGGTCGGCCAGGCGAGCGACGCGAGCTCGACCGTCGCCGCGCTCATGAGCCTGCGCCGCGCCGGACGTCTCGTGCTGATGGGCAGCATGCAGGTGCCGCTGCCGGTCCCCTACGCGCAGATGCTGCGCAACAACTGGGAGATCATCGGCCACTTCATGTACACGCCGGCCGACTATCTCGCGCTGGTGGCGCTCGCGGCGTCGGGGCAATTGCCGCTCGATGCGGTGGAAGTGCGCACGTTCGCGTTCGCGGATCTCGAAGCGGCGATCGATGAGGCCGAGCATATTCAAGGGCTGCAATCGGTGGTGGTCAGCGCGTCGGTGGGGCGGGCATGGGGGTGAGGGGCCGGTCTTCGCTTCGATGACGCTCATCCCGTCCGCGTGCTGCGCCGTGTGAACGAGCCGGACTGCCTCAAGCCCAGCCGAACGCCGTCAGGACCATGTCGATCAGCTTGATGAACGGGAACGGCAGCAGGATGCCGCCAAGGCCGTAGACCAGCAGATTGCGGCGCAGCAGCGACGCGGCGCCGAGCGGACGGTACTTCA
>NZ_SWJE01000003.1 GCF_005144415.1 Trinickia terrae
ACCCGAAGGAGACCTGGGCGCTGATCGTCTGGCTGAACTACGCAGCGTGGCTGCACATGCGCCTGATGAAGGGGCTGCGCGGCGCGGTCGCCGCGTGGTGGGCGCTGACGGGGTTGCTGGTGACGACCTTTGCGTTCCTCGGCGTCAACATGTTCCTGTCCGGGCTGCATAGTTACGGCAAGCTGTAATTTTCGCCGTCCTGCCACGACTAAAAACCGCCGAGTGCTTTGCACCGGCGGTTTTTTCGTCTGGGGAGTGCGCTTTTCCGTATCCGGGTGCGCCTGTTTGCATCCGGTGCACCGCCCCGAACGGTATATATGGCCGATGGGCCGGACGATCATGCATCCGCCGGCCTGAACCGAATTTCAGGAGCTTTCATTATGCTGACCAAGCGGGGACTGCACGCTCAATTGCGCGGCGACGATATCGCGGCGAGTGAAATCACGCCGCGCGCCATCTTCGAGAACCGGCGGCGCGTGCTGCAACTGGCCGGCATGGCGGGCGTGGCGGCGGCGGGCGGCCTGCTCGGCGTGAGCAACCGCGCGTTCGCGAACTACGAATCACCCGACGCCCACGCCCAGAAGCTCGCGGCGAAGACCAATCCGAAGTTCGTCGTCGTCGACAAGGTCACGCCATACAAGGACGTCACGACCTATAACAATTTCTACGAGTTCGGCACCGACAAGAGCGATCCGGCCCAAAACGCGCATACGTTGCGGCCGCGTCCGTGGCGCGTGAGCGTCGAGGGCGAGGTTAAGAACGCCAAGGTCTACGACATCGACGAGCTGCTCAAGCTCGCGCCGCTCGAGGAGCGCGTGTACCGGCACCGTTGCGTCGAGGGATGGTCGATGGTGATTCCTTGGGTGGGCTTTTCGCTGTCCGAGCTGATCAAGCGCGCGCAGCCGACCGGCAACGCCAAGTACGTGCAATTCATCACGCTCGCGGACCCGTCGCAAATGCCCGGAGTCGCCCAGCCCATTCTCGACTGGCCGTATTCCGAAGGGCTGCGGATGGACGAGGCGATGAATCCCCTGACGCTCCTGACGGTCGGCGTCTACGGACAGGTGCTGCCGAATCAGAACGGCGCGCCGATCCGTGTCGTCGTGCCGTGGAAGTACGGCTTCAAGAGCGCGAAGTCGCTGGTGAAGATCCGCTTTGTCGAGAAGCAGCCGCCGACGAGCTGGAATACCGAGGCGTCGAACGAATACGGTTTTTACTCGAACGTGAACCCGAACGTCGATCACCCGCGCTGGAGCCAGGCGACCGAGCGGCGCATCGGCGAGGACGGCTTTTTCACGCCCAAGCGCAAGACGCTGATGTTCAACGGTTACGGCGATCTGGTTGCGTCGATGTATCAGGGCATGGATTTGCGGAAATTCTTTTGAACCGGGCGGCGCCGATCATGACCGACATGCCAACCACCCTCACGAGCCAGAAGAGCGCGCGCGCAGCAACAGCCGCGCGTCCGGCTTCCCGCAAGGGCGAACGCTGGATCGCGCCGGCCAAGGTCGCGGTCTTCATCGCGGCGTTGTATCCGCTTGCGCGCATCGTGCTGTTCGGCCTGACCGATCGGCTCGGCGCGAACCCGATCGAGTTCATTACGCGCTCGACCGGCCTCTGGACGCTCGTGTTCCTCTGCATCACGCTGGCCGTCACGCCGCTGCGCAAGCTCACTGGCATGAACGCGCTGCTGCGCTTTCGCCGGATGCTCGGGCTCTACGCGTTCTTCTACGCGACGCTGCACTTCACGACCTACATCTGGTTCGACAAGTGGTTCGACGTCGCCGCGATCCTGAAGGACATCGGCAAGCGTCCGTTCATCACCGTCGGTTTTGCGGCGTTTCTGCTGCTGATCCCGCTCGCGGCAACATCGCCGCGGGCGATGGCGCGCAGGCTCGGCCGGCACTGGCAGACGCTGCATCGCGCGGTCTATGCGATTGCAGCCCTCGCGATCCTGCATTTCTGGTGGATGAAAGCGGGCAAGCACGACCTGATCCTGCCGAAGATCTACGGCGCGATCATGGTCGCGCTGCTCGGCTGGCGTGTATTGCTCTGGCTGCGCTCGCGGTTCTTCGAGCGGCAGCGGGCCTGATGTGATTCGAGGTCGAGCGCTCCAGCCCGGCGCTGGCGACGGTGCGATAAAAAAGGCGATGCCGCTTGCGCGGTCATCGCCTTTTCGGCTTGAACGGACACCGCGCCTAGCCCGGTAGCACCGATTCGCCGGAGAACAGATCCCGCACCTTTTCGCGTGCCCGCACGACATGTGCGCTGCCGCCGTCGACCATCACTTCAGCCGCGCGCGGCCGCGTGTTGTAGTTCGAGCTCATCACGAAGCCGTATGCGCCGGCCGAGCGAATGACGAGCAGGTCGCCCGCTTCGATCGCGAGTTGCCGGTCGCGGCCGAGCCAGTCGCCGCTTTCGCAGACGGGGCCGACCACGTCGTAGACCTGGGCCGCCACCTCGCGCTTCACGGCGGGCTCGATCGCGTGGAACGCCTGATACATCGCCGGACGGGCGAGATCGTTCATGGCGGCGTCGACGATCGCGAAGTTCTTTTCCTCGCCGGGTTTCAGGAACTCGACGCGCGTGAGCAGGACGCCGGCATTGCCCGTGACCGAGCGCCCCGGCTCGAAGAACACATTGCGAAACCCGTGGCCGCGCGCCTCGATGTGGTCGAGCAGCGTCTTCACGAATTCGCCGATATCGGGCGGCGTTTCCGAGTCGTACGTGATGCCGAGACCGCCGCCGACGTCGATATGGTGAATCGCCGTGCCGTCCGCTTCGATCTGCTCGACGAGCTCCAGCAGTTTGTCGACGGCGTCGAGGTAAGGGGAGATCTCGGTGATCTGTGAGCCGATGTGGCAGTCGATGCCGACCACCTCGAGATTCGGCATCGCGGCGGCGGTGCGATAGGTCGCGCGCGCTTCGGAGAAGGCGACGCCGAATTTGTTCGCCTTGAGCCCGGTCGAGATATAGGGGTGCGTTTTCGGATCGACGTCAGGATTCACGCGCAGCGAGACGGGCGCCTTCTTGCCTATCGATGCGGCCACCGCGTTCAGGCGGTCGAGCTCGGGGATCGATTCGACGTTGAAGCACTTCACGCCTGCCGCGAGCGCCTCACGCATTTCCTCAGCGTGCTTGCCGACGCCCGAGAACACGACGTTCTCCGCCTTGCCGCCTGCCGCAAGCACGCGCGCGAGCTCGCCGCTCGAGACGATGTCGAAGCCCGCGCCGAGGCGCGCGAACACGTTCAGCACGGCCAGATTGCTGTTCGCCTTCACGGCCACGTGGACGAACGCGCGCCGGCCCGCGCAAGCGTTCGCGTAGGCCTCGTAGGCTTGCGTCAGCGCTGCGCGCGAGTAGACGAAAAGCGGGGTGCCGAATTGTTCGGCGAGCGAGACGGCGGACACGCCTTCGGCGTGCAGGACGCCGTCGACGAAAGCGAATGCGGACTGATTCATGCGGCGGGATTATTGATCTTGGGACGCGCCCGAAGCGGGGCTGGACGTCGCCTTGCCCGTGGCCGTCGTTGTGCCGAGCTGGCTATCCGGCGAGAGGGAAAGCGGTGTGGACGAGGTATCCGAGGCGGCCTTCGCTTGCGCCGCACCGGATGCCGGAATCGAACCGGTTTCCGCATCGGGCTTGACGTCGGACGGGGGCGGTTCCATCTGGTCCGTGGGCTTCGGAGGCAGCGGCGGGACGGTCGGCATGTAGAGCGGCCCGCGTTGTCCGCAGCCGCCGAGCGCGGCTGCGCCGAGAGCCAAAGCCGCTACAATCGCGCTCATCCTGAATACGACCCGCATGACTGTCCCTGATTGATTAACCCGTGGAGTTTAGCATGACCGACAGTGAATACCTGACCCGCGCGGAAGCCGTGCTGACAGCCATCGAGCGCGCTTCCGACGAGATCGACGCCGATATTGAATTCGAGCGCAGCGGCAATGTCTTGACGCTCGAATTCGAGAATAAATCGAAGATCATTGTGAACCTTCAGCCGGCGATGCACGAGGTTTGGATCGCGGCGAAATCCGGCGGCTTCCATTTCAAGTTCGCCGACGGCGAAGGCGAATGGCGCGACACGCGCAGCGGCAAGGAATTTTTTGCCGCGTTGTCCGAATATGCGACGCAGCAGGCGGGCGAGCCCGTCGAGTTCCGGGCCTGATGTCCCGTCAGGTCCCAGTGGGCGTGTTGTCCGGTTGAACTTCTTCAGTGGTTCGTCCGCAGGCGGTGCGCCTCCACAAGCTTCGATTCAATGCCCGCGGAACAGGTTCATGATGTCCTGTTTCTCCTGGTCGCCCACGTGTTCCGGCATCGGCGCCGAGCCCGCATCGACGACTTCGCCGTCGGCCGGAGCCTCGTTGACGCCGATGCTCGCGACGAACCCGTGGCTCGGCGTGAATTCGTCGAAATACAGCTCACCGTCGATCGAAGCGACATCGTCCGGCATGGGCATCTGGTACGGAGGCACGCTCTTTAGCGTCTGTCCCATGTAGTCGATCCAGACCGGCAGCGCGAGGCCGCCGCCGGTTTCGCGGTCGCCGAGGCTGCGCGGATTGTCATAGCCGATCCAGGCAATCGCCGTGAGCGTGTGCTGGTAGCCGGCGAACCAGGCGTCGCGCGAATCGTTGGTCGTGCCCGTCTTGCCTGCGAGATCGGTGCGCTTGAGCACGTTCGACTTGGCGCCGGTGCCGCGCTGCGCGACGCTTTGCAGCAGGCTGTTCATGACGTAGGCGTTGCGCGCATCGATCGCGCGCGGCGCATTCTGCCCGGCAATGATCGGCTGGGCGTGCGCGACGATGACGCCCTGCTGGTCGGTGACTTCGGAAATCAGATACGGATTGATCCGGTATCCGCCGTTGGCGAACACCGAATACGCGCCGGCCATCTGCAGCGGCGTGACGAGGCCTGCGCCCAGCGCCATAGGCAGGTAGGCGGGATGGCGGTCGGCGTCGAAACCGAAGCGCGTGATGTATTGCTGCGCGTACTTGGTGCCGATCTGCGACAGGATGCGGATCGACACCAGGTTGCGCGACTTCTGCAGCGCGGTGCGCATCGTCATCGGGCCCTCGAAGCCGCCACCGTAGTTCTTCGGCTCCCACGGCTGGCCGCCCGTCTCGGCAGCGCTGAAAAAGAGCGGTGCGTCGTTGATGATGGTCGCGGGCCCGAGGCCCTTGTCGAGCGATGCCGAGTAGATAAACGGCTTGAAGCTCGAGCCCGGTTGGCGCCACGCCTGCGTGACGTGGTTGAACTTGTTCTTGTTGAAATCGAAGCCGCCGACGAGCGCCCGGATCGCGCCATCCTGCGGCACGACCGAAACGAACGCGCCTTCGATCTGCGGCAGTTGCGTGATCGCCCAGCTGCCGTCGCTGTTCTTGATGAGGCGCACGATCGCGCCAGGGCGGATGCGCTGGCTCGGCTGTGCACGCGGACCGAGCGTGGACGACACGAAGCGCAGGCCGTCGCCGGTGATGGTCGCGGTGTTGCCGTCGATGAAGCTTGCCTGCACCTCTTTCGGGCTGGCCGAGGTCACGACCGCGGCGATGATTTCACCGTTGTCCGGATGCTCGGCGAGGGCGTCGTCGATCGCCTGCTCGCGGCCGGCGGTGTCCTCCGGCAGATCGATGAAGGCTTCCGGGCCGCGATAGCCGTGGCGACGCTCGTAGTCCATCAGGCCGCGGCGCATCGCCCGGTAGGCGATGTCCTGGTCGGCGGAATCGATCGTCGTGACGACGTTCAGGCCGCGCGTGTACGCCTCTTCGCGGTACTGCGAGTACATCATCTGGCGCACCATTTCGGCGACGTATTCTGCGTGCACGCTGAATTCCCGGCCCAGGCCCTTGACGACGAGCGGCTGCTTCACCGCCTCGTCGTACTGCGACTGCGTGATGTAGCGCAGATCGAGCATGCGCTGGAGGATGTACTCCTGCCGGACTTTCGCGCGGTTCGGGTTGACCACCGGGTTATAGGCCGAGGGCGCCTTCGGCAGGCCGGCGAGCATCGCCGCCTCGGCGAGCGTGACGTCCTTCAGGTCCTTGCCGAAATAGACGCGCGCCGCGCTCGCGAAACCATACGCGCGCTGCCCGAGATAGATCTGATTCATGTAGACCTCGAGAATCTGATCCTTGGTCAGCTTCGACTCGATCTTGTAGGCGAGCAGCATCTCGTAGATTTTGCGCGTGTAGGTCTTCTCGCTCGACAGGAAGAAGTTGCGCGCGACCTGCATCGTGATCGTGCTGGCGCCCTGCGTCGCGTGGCCGTTGGTCAGCGCCACGAGGCCGGCGCGCGCGATGCCGGTCAGGTCGACGCCGCCGTGGTCGTAAAAGCGAGCGTCCTCGATCGCGAGGATCGCTTTCTTCAGGTGGCCGGGCACGTCCTGGATGTGGACGACGTCGCGGCGCTCTTCGCCGAATTCGCCGATCAGCACGTGGTCGGCCGTGTAGACGCGCAGCGGCACTTTGGGCCGGTAGTCGGTCAACGCGTCGAGCGACGGCAGGTTCGGGCGCGCGACGACGAGCGCATAGCCGAGCACGAGCCCGGCGCACGCGATGAACGCGGCGACGAGTCCGGCAAAACCGAGCAGCAGCTTCAGCCACAGCGGGGATTTGCGCTTCTTCGGTACGTCTGGCGGGGACGAAGGAGGCAAGGATTGCATACGGATGCCAAAAAAGCAGACTCGCGATTATAGCCGCGCAGGCCAGATTGCTTTCGAATCACTTACTTGAGGCGAATCAAAGCGCTCGATACCACTTTAGTGCTTGGACGTGCTCGCGGCGCGCCAGGAATGCGGCGTTGGCCGTTCGGCCGAGTGCCGGGCGCCGGCTCGGGTTTGCAGAATTTCTCTTGCGAAAAGCACGCATGAAAAGCGCCGAATGGTTCGGCGCGCATGCCGCAAGGAGAAACCATGCCGATCAGAGACACGCTGCTGCCCGTCAAACGCCGATTTGCCGCGGGGATCGATCTCAGCCCGCGCGAAGTCAGGCTTGCCGTCTTGAGCGTGCGTGGGCGAGGGGCGGCGCCGGTGAGCGTCGAGGGTCTGGTCGCGGCGCCGCTGGCGGGCGGCGCGATGGCGGGTGCGCAAATCGTCGACCGGGAGGCGGTGGCGGCGGCGCTCGCCGCAGCGTTTGCGCAGCTTCCGCCGGCGTGTGCGACACGCAAGATGACCTGCGCCATGGCGGTGCCGGGCTCGGCGACGGTGGTGGCGTCTGTCGCGCTGTCGCGGCTGGCGCCTGGCAAGCCGAGAGCCACGCGGGCGCAAGCGCTGGCCGGCGTGGAGCAGGCGGTGATGGCGGAGGCCGAGCGAGTTGCCGGCATCGAGCGGCATGCGCTGGCGGTCGACTGGTTCATCGACGACGCATTGCTCGACGCCGGCGGCAACGCGCTGTCCGTGACGATTGCGGCGACGCCGAGGCAGCACCTCGAAACGCGCGTCGAGGTGGCCGCGTCCGCCGGCATCGAATTGCGTGCGCTCGACGGCGAGCCGCCGGCCGCGCTGCGCGCCCTGCGCCATGCCGCCGAACTCGAGCTGAATCCGCACGAGCGCTATGCGGCGCTTTGGGTTGGCGGCGATGGGGTCTATGGGTGGAGGCTATCGGGCGACATGATCGAAGCGCACCTCCGCTATCCCGCGCCCGAGCATGAGGACTTGGCCGACGCGCTGCGCGAGCTCGGCGGAGGCGGGGCGCTCGGCTGTGCGCTCGGGTGTGCGCTGATTGGCGGCGAGCTCGAGTTGCTTGGCAGCGTGGGTGTCGCGATCGCCGACATCGGCGATCTGCTTGGCTGCAGCGTGCTGCCGTTCGAGTGTGCTCCTTATTGCGACGACGGTTCGAGCGGGGTTCCTGCGGAACTGCGGCATGCGCCGGCGTTTGCTGTTGCGTTTGGCTTGGCGTTGCGCGGGGTGCTCGAATGATGGCGCCGACCCATGGAAATCTCGGGAGGCCTGTGGCGTCCGGGCTGCGCGCGCAGTGTGGCGGCTTCAATCTGCTGCCTTATCGGCAGCGCGATGCGCGTCGGGCGCGCCGGCGCTTTCTGATCGAATGCCTGGCGGCCGCGCTGATGGGATGTGCCGCGGTGTCGGTATGGGCGGGCTGGGAGGCGCTCGTGCGCGCACGCCTGGACGCGAAGCGCGAGGCCCTTGAAGCGACGCTCGCCAGCCTTGCCGCGCCGCTTGCCGAATACCGCCGGCTCGAGGGCTTGCGCGCCGATCAGCACATGCGTGCGGTGCTGGCGCAGAGGCTGTCGGAGCCTCGCGAGCGGCTGGTCGCTCTCTTCGACGCGCTCAGCCGAGAAGCCGATCCGGATGTCGAGTTGCGAGAGCTGAAGCAGACCGATCATGAGGTGTCGCTCCTCGCGAGCGCCAAGGACAGCGCGTCGTCTTCGGCATGGCTGGCGCGCCTGAAAGCCGTGCGCGGCGTTCGGGCCGTGGACGTTTCTGATTTGCGTCACGTCTTGGCGTTGCCGGGTGATGACGTCATCGGTGCCGGAAACACGATCGAGTTCACCGCGCACGTACGCTGGGACGGCGCCGCACCCAAGCTCGCAGGCGACGCGCGCGGTCGCACGGACAACAAGCGGGGTGAGCGATGAGCACGTTGGCGGGACGTTTGCCGCAAAGCAGCGGCGGTGGCGGCCATAGGCCCGGTGGGTTCGCTGATTGGCGCGAGTGGCTGCGCATGCCGCTCGCGGCGTGGGGCGGCGCGCGCCGCCTAGTAGCGGGCGCCGTTGTCGCCGCTGCGGTGTTCGGCTTGGGCGCATACGCGTGGGATGCCGCCGATTTCGGCCACACGAGCGCGAGTCGGGCGGCGCTGGCTGATGTCGAGCATCGATTGTCGGATGCGCGAAAAGCGGTCGCGAGCCTGTCTGCATTGCGTGCAGAGGTGGCGCGCGTCGCGACGCCGTCTGCCGACGATGCCGGCTCGTCCATCGGCAATTGGCACGAGATCTCCGCGCTGGCTGAGCAAACCGGCTTGACGCTGCGGACGATGGAGCCCGCCAAGGTTCGCGGCGAAGGCATCGAAACGGCTCGGCCAGTGCGCATTACGGCGCGAGCCGACTTCGCAGGTTTGCTCGATTTTCTGCGCGCGCTGCAGCGCCTGCCGGTGCTCGCCGTTCCGGCGGACCTGGAAGTGAAGCGCGATGTGGACGACCTCTCGATCGGCATGGCGCTGGATGTATTCGACGCCTTGTCGGCGCCGCTTGCGCCATCCGGCGCGGTCGCCGAATCGCCCGAGCGCGACGGCGACGCGTGGTTCTTCGATCCGTTCGCCGTAGCGCCCGCTGCGCTTGCCGGCACCGGGCCGGTCCTGCAGCTCGTGGGCCTGCTGTGTGAAGGCAGGCGCAGACTTGCGTTGCTGGCGGGCGCCGACGGCGCGACGGCCGTCGAGGCGGGCCAGGCGATCGGACAGGAGCGCGTGACGCGCATCGATGACCGGGGCGTGACGTTGTCGGGCGGCGCCGGCGTGCGATCACTGACGTTGGTGGAGGCCGCGCGATGACGATGCGTTGCCGGGCTCGACTGATTTTTGTGGTCGCATGCTTCGCGGCGGCGGCGCGCGCATCGGAGCCGTCGCCATTGCCACCATTGCCGCCGTTACCCGAGCACATGCCGTTTGACGATTCGGTCGGTCGTCACGCCGGTTTGCCGTGGCTCCCGCATGGCCGCAGTGTGCCAACTCCGAACCCGTTCCACGACCAAGGCTCGGCGCAAGGCGGCTTCACGCCGCTCGACGACGCAGACACAAGCGAGGACGGCGCCGCGGCGTCAAGCAAGCCTCCAACGAACGGGCCGGCCGAGAGTCCCGCGGTCAGTGGTCCGGACGCGCCGCTCGAAGGCCCGCCGGTGCCGCTCGCTCCCATGCAGCGCATGAGCCGCACCCCGGCGGACCCGCACGAAAGCGGCGCCGACGACAACAAACCGATCACGCTGAACTTCCAGAACGCCGACCTGGGCGCCGTGCTCGACGCCTTCGCGCGCTTCACCAATCTCAACATCGTCGCCAGCGAGCGCGTGCGCGGCTTCGTCTCGCTGCGCCTGAACAACGTCCCGTGGCGGACCGCGTTCGATACCCTGCTCGACGTCAACGGTCTCGCCATGGAGCGGCGCGGCAACGTGATCTGGGTCGCGCCGCTCGCCGACCTGGCGGCCCGCGAGCGGCAGCGCTTCGAAGCGCACGCGCGCGCGGCCGACCTCGAGCCGCTCGCGAGCCGCACGTTCGAGCTTCACTACGCGCGTGCGGACGACGTCGTGCGCCTCCTGGGCGCGCAGGGCAGCCAACGGGTGCTGTCCAAGCGCGGTGCGGCGATGGCGGATCCGCGCACGAACCTGCTCTTCGTGACGGATCTCGAGGCGCGTCTTGAGCAGATCGCGGGGCTCCTCGCCTCGATCGACAAGCCGACGCGCCAGGTGCTGATCGAAGCGCAGATCGTCGAGGGCGAGCAGGGTTTTTCGCGCGATCTCGGCGCCCGCCTGTCGCTGCGCGCGACGAAGGAGGGCGCCCCGTCGCCCGGCCTCGCCGGCGGCGGCAGCGAGGGCACGGTCTACGACCTGTCGGCGCGGCCGATTTCGGGCTATGAAGCCGCGACGGCCGGCCTCACGCTGTTCGCCGCGCGCGCCACCCGGCTTTTGAACGTCGAATTGAGCGCGCTGGAAGCCGAAGGGCGCGGCCAGATCGTGTCGAGCCCGCGCGTCGTCACGGCGGATCGCATGAAGGCGATCGTCGAGCAGGGCACGGAGGTGCCTTACCAGGCGAAGGTCGGCAATGGCGTCTCGGGCGTCCAGTTCCGCCGCGCGAGCCTGAAGCTCGAGGTCGAGCCGCGGATCACGCCGAAGGGCCGGGTGGTGCTGGAACTGGACGTCGCGAAGGACAGCGTCGGCGAACAGACGGCCAACGGCCCCGCGATCAATACGAAACACGTGCAGACGCGCGTCGAGGTGGAGGACGGCGGAACCGTCTCGATCGGCGGAATTTATGAAAGCAATGACAGGGACGATGTGACGCGGGTGCCGCTCTTGGGCAAAATACCCCTTTTGGGCGCGCTTTTCCGGCACCGTGCGCAGAGCGAGCGGCGCAGCGAACTGGTCGTTTTCATCACGCCGCGCGTCGTCGAAACGCCTTGAGGGCGCGCAAAGCGGGTGGGGTGCTGTTCCGGCCCCGTGCTCGACAAGTCAGCCGCTTTGCCAGTAAGCTGCGCCACGAACCACAGCAGATCAAGTCAGAGGAAACCGTTGCAAGCGCGGGATGCACACGCCAATGTATTTTTCGTAGGGCTCATGGGGGCGGGTAAGACCACCGTGGGCCGTGCGGTCGCGCGCCGTCTGGATCGGCCGTTCTTCGATTCGGACCACGAAATCGAGGCACGCACGGGCGCGCGCATCCCCATCATCTTCGAGCACGAGGGCGAAGCGGGCTTTCGCGAGCGCGAGGCGGCGGTCATTTCCGACCTGACCGGTCGCGAGGGCATCGTGCTCGCCACCGGCGGCGGCGCGATTTTGCGTGCCGAAAATCGCGAATTCCTGCATAACCGGGGGCTCGTCGTCTATTTGCGCGCCAATCCTCACGACCTCTGGCTGCGCACCCGCAAAGACAAGAACCGGCCGCTCCTGCAGACCGAAGACCCGAAAGCCAAGCTCGAAGCGCTCTATAGCGTGCGCGACCCGCTGTACCGCGAATGCGCGCACTTCATCGTGGAAACGGGGCGTCCATCGGTGAACGGGCTCGTCAACATGGTCCTGATGCAACTCGAAATGTCCGGCATCACCCGTCAAGCACACACATGATTACCGTCAACGTCGACCTGGGCGATCGCGCCTATCCCATTCATATCGGCTCGGACCTCGTCGGCAAGACCGAGCTTTTCGCGCCGCACATCGCCGGTTCGTCGGTGATGATCGTGACCAACACCACGGTCGATCCGCTCTACGGCGACGCCCTGCGCGGGGCGCTCGCGCCGCTCGGCAAGAAGGTGTCGACGGTCGTGCTGCCCGACGGTGAAGTCCATAAGAACTGGGAAACGCTGAACCTCATTTTCGACGCGCTGCTCACGGAGCACGCCGACCGCAAGACCACGCTGGTCGCGCTTGGCGGCGGCGTGATCGGCGACATGACCGGCTTTGCCGCCGCCTGCTACATGCGCGGCGTGCCGTTCATCCAGGTGCCGACGACGCTGTTGTCGCAGGTCGATTCGTCGGTGGGAGGCAAGACCGGCATCAATCATCCGCTCGGCAAGAACATGATCGGCGCGTTCTACCAGCCGCAGGCGGTCATCGCGGACATCGGCGCGCTTTCCACGCTGCCCGGGCGCGAGCTGGCGGCGGGTGTCGCCGAGGTCATCAAGACGGGCGCGATCGCCGATGCCGCGTTCTTCGACTGGATCGAAGCCAACATCGGCGCGCTGAACCGCTGCGAGCCGGAGGCGCTTGCCCAAGCGGTCAAGCGCTCGTGCGAGATCAAGGCGTCGGTCGTCGCGGCCGACGAGCGCGAAGGCGGCCTGCGCGCGATCCTGAATTTCGGCCACACGTTCGGCCATGCGATCGAAGCGGGGCTCGGCTACGGCGAGTGGCTGCACGGCGAGGCCGTCGGCTGCGGGATGGTGATGGCGGCCGATCTGTCGGTGCGCCTTGGGCATCTCGACGAGGCGGTGCGCAAGCGGCTCGTCGCCGTGATCGCCGCGGCGAATTTGCCGACGCGTGCGCCCGCGCTGGGTGACGCGCGCTATATGGAGCTCATGAAGGTCGACAAGAAGGCCGAGGCAGGCGCGATCAAGTTCATCCTGCTGACGCGTCTCGGCAACACACTGATTACGACGGCGCCCGAGGACATCGTTCACGCGACCCTGGCGGCCACTATCTGACTGCGCATCCGTTGGCGGCGCGCAGTCCATGATTCGGAGGAGCAACCGGTGAGTGAGAAGCGCAGCGCAACGCTGGACCAGTCGCACGCAGGATCGAACGAGGTCTCGGCCGGCGCGGCGCAGCCTCCGGCCGGCACCCATCGCACGGCGCTTTTCGTTGCTCCCACGGTCGAATCGCTCGAGGCCCACCTCGCTCCTTACGCGGCGCGTTCGTCGCAATCGCGCGGGCGCCGCTACCCCGAGCCGCCGCCGGAAGCGCGTACCGAATTCCAGCGCGACCGCGACCGCATCGTCCACTCCACCGCTTTCCGGCGCCTCGAGTACAAGACGCAGGTTTTCGTCAATCACGAGGGCGATCTCTTTCGCACGCGGCTCACGCACAGCCTCGAAGTGGCGCAGATCGCGCGCTCGATCGCGCGGAACCTGCGCCTGAACGAAGATCTCGTCGAAGCGATCTCGCTCGCGCACGATCTGGGCCATACGCCGTTCGGCCACGCCGGGCAGGATGCACTCAACGAGTGCATGCGCGAGCACGGCGGCTTCGAGCACAATCTGCAGAGCCTTGCCGTCGTCGACGAGCTCGAGGAGCACTACGGCGGCTTCAACGGCCTGAACCTCTGCTTCGAGACGCGCGAGGGCATCCTCAAGCATTGCTCGCGCGAGAACGCGCGCAAGCTCGGCGCGCTCGGCGAGCGCTTCCTGAACGGGCAGCAGCCGTCGCTGGAGGCGCAGATCGCCAATATCGCCGATGAAATCGCCTACAACAACCACGATGTCGACGACGGCCTGCGCTCCGGGCTCCTGACGATCGGCCAACTCTCGCAAGTCGAGCTGTGGCAGTTGCACTATGAAGCCGCCAAGCGCGCATATCCGGATCTCGAAGGGCGGAGGGTGGTCCATGAAACCGTGCGCCGCATCATTAATACGTTGATCGTCGACCTGATCGCCACCACGACGCGCAACCTTGCCGCGCATGCGCCCGATTCGCTCGACGCCGTGCGCACCGCGCCGCCGCTCGTCGCGCACAGCGAAGCGGTTGCCGCCCAGGCGGCCGCGCTCAAGCGTTTCCTGTTCAAGAACCTCTACCGCCACTACCGCGTGATGCGTATGGCGAACAAGGCGCGGCGCGTAGTCGCGGGCCTGTTCGACGCATTCACCGACGATCCCCGCCTCCTGCCGCCGGCCTACGTGGCCGCCGACCCGGCCCAGCAGCCGCGCCTCATCGCCCATTACATCGCGGGCATGACCGATCGTTACGCGCTGAAAGAATATCAACGACTTTTTGTCATAGACGACAACTAGACTGCGTGGAAACGTTTTCGAAACGTTTTCATCTGCTCGCGCTTTTCGTCCGAAGAAAGGAGACCCGGACGCGAGGCGCGTGCGTTCGCCGCCGCTCGCGGCGGGCTAATTCGTAGCAATCGCGTTCGTCTAAAGGAGAAGAAGTCGATGGGTCACAAGACGCTGTTCCGTTCGTTGGCGCTCGGGGGAGCGCTTTTCGCCGGTGCGAGCCATGCTGTTTTCGCCGCCACGGAAATCCAGTTCTGGCACGCGATGGAGGCCGCGCTCGGCGAGCGCGTGAACGACATCGCCGCGCAGTTCAATGCGTCGCAAAGCGACTACAAGATCGTCCCGGTGTTCAAGGGCACCTACGACCAGACGCTCGCGGCCGGCATCGCGGCCTATCGCAGCGGCAACGCGCCGGCGATCCTGCAAGTCTACGAAGTCGGCACGGCGACGATGATGCAGGCGAAGAAGGCGGTGCTGCCGGTGTCGGAGGTCTTCAAGCAGGCAGGCGTGCCGCTCGACGAAAAGGCCTTCGTGCCGGCCGTCGCGAGCTACTACAGCGACGCGAAGACGAACCAGCTCGTCTCGATGCCGTTCAACAGCTCGACGCCGGTCCTCTTTTACAACAAGGACGCGTTCAAGAAGGCCGGGCTCGACCCGAACCAGCCGCCCCGCACCTGGGATGAAGTCGCCGCCGATGCCGCCAAGCTGAAGGCGGCCGGCCAGTCGTGCGGGTTCACGACCGCCTGGCAGGCCTGGACGCAGCTCGAGGAGTACAGCGTGTGGCACGGCACGCCGATCGCGAGCCGCGACAACGGCTACGACGGCGCCGATGCGGTGCTCGAGTTCAACAAGCCGTTGCAGGTGGCGCACATCCAGTTCCTGCAGAACATGGCGAAGGCGGGCACGTTCACCTACGTCGGCCGCAAGGACGAAGCGAACTCGAAGTTCTACAGTGGCGATTGCGGGATCTCGATCAATTCGTCGGGGGCGCTTGCGACAATCCGCAAATACGCGAAGTTCGACTTCGGCACGGGGATGATGCCGTACGACCCGAGCGTGAAGGGCGCGCCGCAGAACGCGATCATCGGCGGCGCGAGCCTGTGGGTGCTGTCCGGCAAGGACCCGGCCGTCTACAAGGGCGTCGCCAAGTTCCTCGCGTACCTGGCGTCCGCGCCGGTCGCCGCGAAGTGGCATCAGGACACGGGCTACCTGCCGATCACGACCGCCGCCTACGACCTGACGCGCCAGCAGGGCTTCTACGACAAGAACCCCGGCTCCGACACCGCGATCAAGCAGATGCTCAACAAGCCGCCGCTGCCGTACACGAAGGGGCTGCGCCTGGGCAACATGCCGCAGATCCGCACGATCGTCGACGAGGAGCTGGAGCAGGTCTGGGCGCAGAAGAAGACCCCGCAGCAGGCTCTCGATTCGGCGGTGTCGCGCGGCAACGAGCTGCTGCGGCGCTTCGAGCAGTCGGGTAGCTGAGCCGGCATGCGCGCGGCGGCCCGCATCGTCGATGCGGCTGCCGCGCTTCTCGCGACATTCGTCTTCTGATCCGTCCGCCATGCAACCACGTTCCCGTTTCGGCACGAGCGCGCTGCCGTACCTGCTGATCGCCCCGCAGCTCGCGATTACCGCGTTGTTCTTTCTCTGGCCTGCCGGCGTCGCGCTCTGGCAATCGATGCAGATGCAGGACGCGTTCGGCACGTCGAGCGAGTTTGTCGGCTTCGCGAACTTCGCGCATCTGTTCGCCGATCCGCTCTATCTCGCCTCGTTCAAGACGACGCTCGTCTTCAGCACCCTCGTGACCATTTGCGGCCTGGTCGTCTCGCTGCTGCTCGCAGCCTGCGCGGACCGCGTGACGCGCGGCTCGAAGGCCTATCGCACGCTCTTGATCTGGCCGTATGCCGTGGCGCCCGCGATTGCCGGCGTGCTCTGGATGTTCCTCTTCAATCCGAGCATCGGCATCGTGACGTTCGTCCTCGCGAAAGCGGGCATCGTCTGGAATCATGCGCTCAATGGCACGCAGGCGATGTTTCTCGTCGTGCTGGCGTCGGTCTGGAAGCAGGTCAGCTACAACTTCCTGTTTTTCTACGCCGGCCTGCAGGCGATTCCGCGCTCGCTGATCGAGGCGGCGGCGATCGACGGCGCGGGCCCCGTGCGGCGCTTCTTCGGCATTGCGCTGCCGCTCCTGTCGCCGACCAGCTTCTTCCTGCTCGTCGTCAACCTCGTCTATGCCTTCTTCGATACGCTCCCGGTGATCGACGCGGCCACGGGCGGCGGCCCCGCGCAGGATACGAAGACGCTCATCTACAAGATCTTCACCGAAGGCTTCCAGGGGCTCGATATCGGCAGCTCCGGCGCGCAGTCGGTCGTGTTGATGCTGATCGTCGTCGGGCTGACGGTGGTGCAGTTCCGCTTCATCGAACGCAAGGTGCAGTACTAGGAGCCGCCCAGCCATGATCGAAAATCGCAAAGGTTTCGACCTGTTCTGTCACGCGGTGCTGATCGCGGGCGTCGCGCTGATCGTGTTTCCGGTCTACGTCGCGTTTTGCGCGGCGACGATGAGCGAGCACGAAGTCTTCAGCGTGCCGTTGTCGCTCGTGCCGAGCACGCATCTCTTCGAGAACGTCGCGAACGTCTGGATCCACGGTACCGGCAACGCGGCAAGCCCGTTCGGACGCATGCTGGTCAACAGCCTCGTGATGGCGCTGGCGATCTCGATCGGCAAGATCGCCGTGTCGATCATCTCGGCCTACGCGATCGTGTTCTTCCGCTTTCCGCTGCGCAACACCGCGTTCTGGCTGATCTTCGTGACGTTGATGCTGCCGGTCGAAGTGCGCATCTTTCCGACCGTGCAGGTGGTGTCGTCGCTGCATCTGTCCAACACCTACGCCGGCCTGACGCTGCCGCTGATCGCCTCGGCGACGGCCACTTTCCTGTTCCGGCAGTTCTTCATGACGCTGCCCGACGAGCTGATGGAGGCGGCGCGCATCGACGGCGCGGGGCCGCTGCGGTTCTTCAAGGACGTGGTGCTGCCGCTCTCGAAGACCAACATTGCCGCGCTCTTCGTCATCACCTTCATCTACGGCTGGAACCAATACCTGTGGCCGATCCTGATCACCAACGAGCAGTCGCTGACGACGGCCGTGGTCGGCATCAAGTCGATGATCGGCTCCGGCGACGTCGCGACCGCATGGCATCTCGTGATGGCGGCGACGCTGCTCGCGATGCTGCCGCCGCTCGTGGTCGTGATCGCGATGCAGCGCTGGTTCGTGCGCGGGCTCGTCGATACCGAGAAATGACAGACGTGACGCATTCGCATCATTCATGAATCGAACGGAGACAAGACAAGCATGGCAGCGTTGACTTTACGGGGCGTACGCAAGAGCTATGACGGCAAGCAGTTCGTGCTGCACGGCATCGACACGCAGATCGCGGACGGCGAGTTCGTCGTGCTGGTCGGGCCGTCGGGCTGCGGCAAGTCGACCTTGCTGCGGATGGTGGCGGGACTCGAGAGCGTGTCGGAAGGCGAGATCTCGATCGGCGAGCGCGTCGTCAACACGCTCGAGCCGAAGGACCGCGATATCGCCATGGTGTTCCAGAACTACGCGCTTTATCCGCATATGAGCGTCAAGGAGAACATGGCGTATGGTCTGAAGATTCGCGGCATCGCGCGTGAGACGATCGATGCGCGCGTCGCCGACGCGGCCAAGATCCTCGAGCTCGACGCGCTGCTCGAGCGCAAGCCGCGCGAGTTGTCGGGCGGCCAGCGGCAGCGCGTCGCGATGGGGCGCGCGATCGTGCGCGAGCCGTCGGTGTTCCTGTTCGACGAGCCGCTCTCGAATCTCGATGCGAAGCTGCGCGTGCAGATGCGCCTCGAGATCCAGCGGCTGCATGCGCGGCTCGGCACGACGAGCCTCTATGTCACGCACGACCAGGTCGAGGCGATGACACTCGCGCAGCGCGTGATCGTGATGAATCGCGGCCATGCCGAGCAGATCGGCGCGCCGACCGAGGTCTACGAGCGCCCGGCGACGACGTTCGTCGCGAGCTTCATCGGCTCGCCGGCGATGAACCTGCTCAAGGGGCGGCTTGCACCCGACGGCGCGACGTTCGAAGTCGCGGGCGGCGGCCCGGCACTGCCGGTGGCCGGCGCGCCGGGTGTCGGCAGCGAGATCGCGGCGGGACGCGAGTGGATACTCGGCGTGCGTCCCGAGCACATGACGCCGTCGCCGGTGGCAGCGCATGCGCCGCTCTCGGTCGAATCCTGCGAGCTGCTCGGCGCCGACAATCTCGCGCACGGACGCTGGGGCGAGCACGACGTGGCCGTGCGCTTGCCGCACGCGGACCGGCCTGGGCGCGGCGACGTGCTGAATACCGCATTGCCCGTGCAGCATTTACACTTCTTCGATCCATCCACGGGCCGGCGCGCGTACTGAACGAGCGAGGCCGCCACAACGGAAGCATCGACGATGACAACGAAGCATTGGCCCTATCCGCGCGTGGTCGCGCATCGGGGCGGCGGCACGCTTGCGCCCGAGAACACCCTCGCCGCGCTCGACACGGGCGCGCGTTTCGGCCTGAAGATGATCGAGTTCGACGCGAAGCTGTCGGCCGACGACATCGTGTTCCTGCTGCACGACGACACGGTGGACCGTACCTCCAACGGCCGCGGCGCGGCGGCGAAGCTGCGCTACGACGAGATCGCGGCGCTCGATGCCGGCAGCTGGCGCGACGCGCGCTTCGCCGGCGAGCGGATGCCGACGCTCGAGCAGGTCGCCGCGCGCTGCGCTGTTCTGGGTCTTGCTGCGAACGTCGAAATCAAGCCTTGCGCGGGGCGCGATGCACAGACGGGGCGGCTCGTCGCCGAAGCGGCGGCGCGGCTGTGGCCGGAAGTGCCGCTGCTGCCGCTCCTGTCGTCGTTCTCGTACGACGCGCTTGCTGCCGCGCGCGACGCCGCGCCCGCGCTGCCGCGTGGCCTGCTGTTCGATGCGGTGCCGGCGGACTGGCGTGCTCAGACCGGCGCGCTCGAATGCGTCTCGCTGCACGCGAATCATCGCGAGCTGAACGAGAAGCTCGTGGCGCAGATCAAGGCGGCAGGTCTGTCTATTCTTGCCTATACCGTGAACGATCCGGAGCGCGCGCGATTGCTTGGTGCGTGGGGTGTGGATTCGATTTGCACCGACCGCATCGATCTGATCGGTGCGGACTTCTTCGATCCTGCGTGACGCCCTGACGAAGGTGTCGCGCGTCTACCGTCCGCGCGAAAGCAACGCGCCCGCAACGAGCGCGACCCCGCCGACGATCACAATCGCTTGCCACGGGTTTTCCCGCACGTAGTCGTCGGCATCGGCCTCGGTGCCCTCGGTGAGCGTTTGCTCGAGCTCGGCAAGCAACTCGCGCATTTCGCCGCCGATGTCCTCGGCCACATGTCGTCCATGCCGCGCGATGCGGCGTGCGTGGCGCTTGGCGCTGGTCCACGAATCCCCGATGGCGTCTTTCGTATTCGGCAGTGCTGTCGTGCTCATCGCTCCCTCGGTAATGGAGTAGGAAACCAAAGCTGCTTTTCAGCAACTTCGATGCCATCCCGCCGTGCGCTTGCATCCAAGGCCCTTGCCTATCGGCCGAGGGTAGAAACTTCCCCCCCGCCTGTCTGTCCGCGGTCGAAATTACAACGCGGCCGCAATAAAAAAACGCCGCACGTTGTCGTGCGGCGCCGCTGATGCCGTCCTAAAATTTCGCTACGCTTGGCTTAAAAGCGGTAGCCGATCTTGGCGTAGGTGACGATCGGGTTGAGGCGGACTTTCGTTTGCGAATTGACCGTCAATGTGCCGACCGGGGTTTGTGCCTGCGTCGTGAAGTTCGCCTTCACGCTGAGCGGGATGTACGAGACCGACACGCCTGCGAACCAGTGGTCCGTGAAGTTGTAGTTGAAGCCGAGATTAAACACGGGCGCCCAGGAACGATCCGTGGAAACGCTGGTCGGACCATGCAGGACGTTGGCTTGAAACGTACTGTTGGTGATGCTGGCGTCGGTGAACCAGACGTAGGTGGCGCCGATGCCGACGTACGGACGGAACTTCGCTTGCGCGCTCATGAAGTTCCACTTGAGCAGGAACGCCGGGCTCCATTGGCGGACCGTGCCGAGCGTGCCGTACTGCGAGTAGGTGCCGGAGCCTTGCAGATCGAATTTCGGCGGGACGCCGATTTCGAATTCGGCAGCGAGATGGTCGGTCACGAAGTAGCCGATGCTCCCGCCAATCGTATCGGAGTTGTCGACGCTGGCGCCGGAGCCGCTTTGGATGCCCAGGCTGGCTGGGACCGGCGAGCCTCCGGAACTGGTTATCTGCAAGGGATCGCTGCTGCTTTGAGGTGATAGATGGAACCAACCCGTCGTCAAGTAAAACGTCCCGGCCGTTTGCGCATGTGCTGCGGTCATGCAGGCGAGCGCTGTCGCCCCCGTAATGGCCTGTTTTAATTTCATGTGTCCTCCTCCATAAAAGGCCCGTTTATTATGAAGAGAAGGTTTGAATCAGACCATATGCGCCCGCTAGAGCATTCTCCCTAAGCGCCGCGCCGCTTCTGGCTGAGCCGCGTCCCGCTTGAATCGAACGTACGTGCGGCTCTTGGACCTTCGGGTAACTACCAACGCGACGAAACGGAATCCAGCATGGCACGCCTCGCACGTCTCTATGTTCCTGAACAGCCGCAGCACGTGATCCTGCGCGGACTCGATCAGCAGCCCGCTTTTGTCGACGACCAGGACTACGAGTTATTCATCGATTGCCTCAAGGCCGCGGCGCGCGATCATCGCTTGGCCATTCATGCCTATGTGCTGATGCCCGGCGCGGTGCAACTGCTGGTCACGCCCAGCGACGAGGCGAGCCTGCCCAAGGCGATGCAGGCAGTCGGCCGGCGCTACGTTGCGCATTTCAACCGGCGCTATGCGCGGCGCGGCACCTTGTGGGAAGGGCGCTACCGCGCCACCGTCATCGAAGGCGAGCGCTACTTCCTGCTGGCGAGCCGCGTCGTCGAGATGTGTCCGGCGCGCGCGCAGCTCGCCACCAGTCCTGAGGACTACCGCTGGTCGAGCTATCGGCACCACATCGGGCTCACGATCGACAGCCTCGTGACGGACCACCCGCTCTACTGGTCGCTCGGCAATACGCCGTTCGAGCGGCAGCGCGCCTACAAGGAGCTCTGCGAGTTGCCGCTCGACGAACGCGAGGCGAGTCAATTGCAGCAGGCGACGTTGAAGGGCTGGGTGCTCGGCGGTGAGTCGTATCGCGAGTGGGCCGCGGGGGCGGCGAACCGGCGCGTGTCACCGCTGCCGCGCGGCCGGCCGAGAAAGGTTCGCGAGACGCCGCGTACGCAATGAGCGGCAGTGTGGCCGCCGGCTGGCGAAGGCGGCAGAAAGAAGCGGCATCTGCGGGTGTCGTTTCTTTTTGCCCGATTTTAATGCGACCCCAATAAATCGAACGAGTGATGCACCACTTCGATAATTGGTGTCATATCATCACGTTTTTATTGCTATTCCATTGATTCGTCGCGTATATTCCGATTTCCGGCGGTTCCCAGGCGCACAACGCAGGAAGCCCGATCGCCCCCGCGGCTGCACACCGGCACAGCGAATGGCGGAACAACAAATGGTTTAACGGCCGCTTACGGCCCCTCTCACACGGTGTCCCCATGAACGACCCCCTGCAACCGATGCACTCGGTCCCCGCCGCGCAAGGTCTGTACGACCCGCAAAACGAGCATGACGCCTGTGGCGTCGGCTTCGTCGCCCACATCAAGGGCAAGAAGAGCCACGACATCATTCAGCAAGGCCTCAAGATTCTCGAGAACCTCGACCACCGGGGCGCTGTCGGCGCCGATCCGCTGATGGGCGACGGCGCGGGCATCCTGATCCAGATTCCGGACGGCTTCTATCGCGAGGAAATGGCCAAGCAGGGCGTGACGCTGCCGCCCGCCGGCGAATACGGCGTCGGCATGATCTTCCTGCCGAAGGAGCACGCGTCGCGGCTCGCCTGCGAGCAGGAGCTCGAGCGCACGGTGAAGGCCGAAGGCCAGGTCGTGCTGGGCTGGCGCGACGTGCCGGTCGATCATGCGATGCCGATCTCGCCGACCGTGAAGGCGACCGAGCCGCTGATCCGCCAGATCTTCATCGGCCGCGGCAAGGACATCATGGTCACCGACGCGCTCGAACGGAAGCTGTACGTGATCCGCAAGACCGCGAGCCACCGCATCCAGGCGCTCAAGCTCAAGCACGGCAAGGAATACTTTGTGCCGTCGATGTCGGCGCGCACGGTGGTCTACAAGGGCCTGCTGCTGGCGGGCCAGGTCGGCGTCTACTACCGCGATCTGCAGGACGAGCGCGTCGTCTCGGCGCTGGCGCTCGTGCACCAGCGCTTCTCGACGAACACGTTCCCGGCCTGGGAGCTCGCGCACCCGTACCGGATGATCGCGCACAACGGCGAGATCAACACCGTGAAGGGCAACGTGAACTGGCTGAACGCGCGCACCGGCGCGATCGCCTCGCACGTGCTCGGCGACGACCTGCCGAAGCTCTGGCCGCTGATCTACCCGGGCCAGTCCGATACGGCGTCGTTCGACAACTGCCTCGAGCTGCTCGTGATGGCGGGCTACCCGCTCGTCCACGCGATGATGATGATGATTCCCGAAGCGTGGGAGCAGCACACGCTGATGGACGACAACCGCCGCGCGTTCTACGAATACCACGCCGCGATGATGGAGCCGTGGGACGGCCCCGCCGCGATCGCGTTCACCGACGGCCGCCAGATCGGCGCGACGCTCGACCGTAACGGCCTGCGCCCGGCGCGCTATCTGATCACCGACGACGACCTCGTCATCATGGCGTCGGAAGCGGGCGTGCTGCCGATTCCCGAATCGAAGATCGTCAAGAAGTGGCGCCTGCAGCCGGGCAAGATGTTCCTGATCGACATGGAGCACGGCCGCATCATCGACGACAAGGAGCTCAAGGACAATCTCGCGAACGCGAAGCCCTACAAGAGCTGGATCGACGCGGTCCGGATCAAGCTCGACGAGATCGAGCCGAAGGCGGAAGACGTCGCGACCGAGCGCCGTGAAGCCGCTGCGCTGCTCGATCGCCAGCAGGCGTTCGGCTACACGCAGGAAGACGTCAAGTTCCTGATGGCGCCGATGGCGCAGCAGGGCGAAGAAGCCGTCGGCTCGATGGGCAACGACTCGCCGTTGGCCGTCATGTCGAACAAGAACAAGACGCTCTATCACTACTTCAAGCAGCTGTTCGCGCAGGTGACGAACCCGCCGATCGACCCGATCCGCGAAAACATGGTGATGTCGCTCGTCTCGTTCATCGGCCCGAAGCCGAACCTGCTCGATACGAACAACATCAACCCGCCGATGCGTCTCGAAGTGTCGCAGCCGGTGCTCGACTTCAAGGACATCGCAAAGATCCGCGCGATCGATCAGTACACGGGCGGCAAGTTCAGTTCGTATGAGCTGAACATCTGCTATCCGGTGGCCTGGGGCAAGGAAGGCATCGAGGCGCGTCTCGCGTCGCTGTGCGCGGAAGCGGTCGACGCAGTGAAGTCCGGCTACAACATGCTGATCGTGTCGGACCGCCGCACCGATCGCGACAACGTCGCGATTCCGGCACTGCTCGCCACGGCCGCGATCCACACGCATCTCGTGAGCCAGGGGCTGCGCACGAGCACGGGCCTCGTCGTCGAGACGGGCTCGGCGCGTGAGACGCACCACTTCGCGCTGCTCGCGGGCTACGGCGCCGAAGCCGTCCACCCGTACCTCGCGATGGAAACGCTCGCGCAGCTCACCCTGGGCTTGAAGGGCGACTTGTCGGCGGAAAAGGCCATCTACAACTTCACCAAGGCGATCGGCAAGGGCCTGCAGAAGGTCATGTCGAAGATGGGCATCTCGACCTACATGTCCTATACCGGCGCGCAGATCTTCGAAGCGGTTGGTCTCGCGAGCGATCTCGTCGAGAAGTATTTCAAGGGCACGGCGTCGAAGGTCGGCGGCATCGGCTTGTTCGAAGTGGCCGAGGAGGCGATTCGCCTGCATCGCGACGCGTTCGGCGACGATCCGGTCCTCGCGGCGATGCTCGATGCGGGCGGCGAGTACGCGTTCCGCATCCGCGGCGAAGACCACATGTGGACGCCCGATGCGATCGCCAAGCTCCAGCACTCGACGCGCAGCAACTCGTACCAGACGTACAAGGAGTACGCGCACCTGATCAACGACCAGACCCGCCGCCACATGACGTTCCGCGGCCTGTTCGAGTTCAAGGTCGCGCCGGCCAAGGCGATTCCGCTCGACGAAGTGGAGTCGGCCAAGGAAATCGTCAAGCGTTTCGCGACGGGCGCGATGTCGCTCGGCTCGATCTCGACCGAAGCTCACGCCACGCTTGCCGTCGCGATGAACCGCATCGGCGGCAAGTCGAACACGGGCGAAGGCGGCGAGGACGAAAACCGTTATCGCAACGAGTTGCGCGGCATCCCGATCAAGAACGGCGACACGCTCGCTTCGGTGATCGGTCCGGAAGTCGTGCGCGACATTCCGCTGAAGGACGGCGATTCGCTGCGCTCGAAGATCAAGCAGGTCGCGTCGGGCCGCTTCGGCGTGACGGCGGAGTACCTGGCGTCGGCCGACCAGATCCAGATCAAGATGGCGCAAGGCGCGAAGCCGGGCGAGGGCGGCCAGCTGCCGGGGCACAAGGTGTCAGAGTACATCGGCAAGCTGCGCTACTCCGTGCCGGGCGTCGGTCTCATTTCGCCGCCGCCGCACCACGACATCTACTCGATCGAAGACCTCGCGCAACTGATTCACGACCTGAAGAACGTGAACGCGTCGTCGAGCATTTCGGTGAAGCTCGTGTCGGAAGTGGGTGTTGGCACGGTGGCTGCAGGTGTCGCGAAGGCGAAGGCCGACCACGTCGTGATCGCCGGCCATGACGGCGGCACGGGCGCTTCGCCGCTGTCGTCGGTCAAGCATGCCGGCACGCCGTGGGAGCTGGGCCTCGCCGAAACGCAGCAGACGCTCGTGCTCAACCGCCTGCGCGGCCGCATCCGCGTGCAGGCCGACGGCCAGATGAAGACCGGCCGCGACGTCGTGATCGGCGCGCTGCTCGGCGCCGACGAGTTCGGCTTTGCGACGGCGCCGCTCGTCGTCGAAGGCTGCATCATGATGCGCAAGTGCCACCTGAACACGTGCCCGGTAGGCGTCGCGACGCAGGATCCGGTGCTGCGCGCGAAGTTCTCGGGCCAGCCCGAGCACGTCGTGAACTACTTCTTCTTCGTCGCCGAGGAAGTGCGCGAGATCATGGCGCAGCTCGGCATCCGCAAGTTCGACGACCTGATCGGCCGCGCGGACCTGCTCGACATGAAGAAGGGCATCGAGCACTGGAAGGCGAAGGGGCTCGATTTCTCGCGCATCTTCTATCTGCCGCAAGTGCCGGAAGAGGTCGCGCGCAAGCACGTCGAGGAGCAGGATCACGGCCTCTCTCGCGCGCTCGACCACACGCTGATCGAAAAGGCGAAGGCCGCGATCGAGAAGGGCGAGCACGTGTCGTTCATCCAGCCGGTGCGCAACGTGAACCGCACGGTCGGCGCGATGCTGTCGGGCACGATCGCGAAGAAGTACGGTCACGACGGCCTCTCCGACGACGCGATCCACATCCAGCTCAAGGGCACCGCGGGCCAGAGCTTCGGCGCGTTCCTCGCGAAGGGCGTCACGCTCGATCTCGTCGGCGACGGCAACGACTACGTCGGCAAGGGCCTGTCGGGCGGCCGCATCATCATCCGTCCGACCAACGATTTCCGCGGCAAGTCGGAAGAGAACATCATCTGCGGCAACACGGTGATGTACGGCGCGATCGAAGGCGAGGCGTTCCTGCGCGGCGTTGCGGGCGAGCGCTTCTGCGTGCGCAATTCCGGCGCGACCGCGGTGGTGGAAGGCACGGGCGACCACGGCTGCGAGTACATGACGGGCGGCACGGTAGTCGTGCTCGGCGAGACGGGCCGCAACTTCGCGGCCGGGATGTCGGGCGGCGTCGCCTACGTGTACGACCCGGATGGCACGTTCGCCGGCAAGTGCAACAAGTCGATGGTGGCGCTCGATCCGGTGCTCCAGCAGGTCGAGCAGGAGCGCACCGTCGACCGTGCGCTGTGGCACGCGGGCCAGACCGATGAGGCGCTGCTCAAGGGGCTCATCGAACGTCACTTCCAGTTCACGGGCTCGCCGCGTGCGAAGGCCCTGCTCGAGAACTGGGATGCATCGCGCCGTCAATTCGTGAAGGTGTTCCCGACCGAATACAAGCGCGCGCTCGGCGAGCTCGGTGCGAAGAAGGCAGGCAAGGAAGCCATGGCCGCCTGATTCGTAACCGGCAATTCCGCCGAGACTGACGACTGATCGCCAGCGATTTTCGAAGCACCCGCCGCGAACGCGCGGCGGGCGCCGATCCCCTTACCGATACAGAGATAGATGAGAACCCCATGGGCAAGGCAACCGGTTTTCTCGAGTACGAACGCCGCCACGAGGCGTATGAAGTACCGCTCACGCGAGTGAAGCACTACAAGGAATTCGTGTCGGCGCTGGCCGACGACGAAGCGAAGATCCAGGGCGCGCGTTGCATGGACTGCGGCATTCCGTTCTGCAACAACGGCTGCCCGGTCAACAACATCATTCCGGACTTCAACGATCTGGTGTTCCATCAGGATTGGAAGCACGCGATCGAAGTTCTGCATTCCACCAACAACTTCCCCGAGTTCACGGGCCGCATCTGCCCGGCGCCGTGCGAAGCGGCGTGCACGCTCGGCATCAATGCGGACCCGGTCGGCATCAAGTCGATCGAGCACGCGATCATCGACAAAGCGTGGGCCGAAGGCTGGGTCGCGCCGCAGCCGCCGAAGCACAAGACGGGCAAGAAGGTCGCCGTGGTCGGCTCCGGCCCCGCGGGTCTCGCCGTCGCGCAGCAGCTCGCGCGCGCCGGGCATGACGTGACGGTGTTCGAGAAGAACGACCGCATCGGCGGCCTGCTGCGCTACGGCATCCCCGACTTCAAGCTCGAGAAGTGGCTGATCGACCGCCGCATGCGCCAGATGGAGGCCGAAGGCGTGACGTTCCGTGCGAGCGTGTTCGTCGGCAAGGATCCGCTTCCCGCGCACATCGGCAACACGGCCAAGGAAACCATCACGCCGGCCGAGCTGAAAGAGCAGTTCGACGCCGTCGTGATCGCGGGCGGCTCGGAAACGCCGCGCGACCTGCCGGCGCCGGGCCGTGAGCTCGCGGGCATCCATTACGCCATGGAGTTCCTGCCGCAGCAGAACAAGGTCAACGCCGGCGACAAGGTCCCCGACCAGTTGCTCGCGAAGGGCAAGCACGTCGTCGTGATCGGCGGCGGCGATACGGGCTCGGATTGCGTCGGCACGTCGAACCGCCACGGCGCGAAGAGCGTTACTCAGTTCGAGCTGCTGCCGCAGCCGCCCGAGGAAGAGAACAAGCCGCTCGTGTGGCCGTACTGGCCGATCAAGCTGCGCACGTCGTCCTCGCACGAGGAAGGCTGCGAGCGCGACTGGTCGGTGGCGACCAAGCGCTTCGAAGGCAAGAACGGCAAGGTCGACAAGCTGATCGCGGCGCGCGTCGAGTGGAAGGACGGCAAGATGCAGGAAGTGCCGGGCTCCGAGTTCGAGATGAAGGCCGATCTCGTGCTGCTCGCGATGGGCTTCACGCAGCCGGTTTCGCCGGTGCTCGAGGCGTTTGGCGTCGACAAGGACCCGCGCGGAAACGTGCGCGCTTCGACCGAGGGCGATCGCGCGTACTACACGTCGGTCGACGGCGTGTTCACCGCAGGTGACATGCGCCGCGGCCAGTCGCTCGTCGTCTGGGCGATTCGCGAAGGCCGCCAGTGCGCGCGTTCGGTCGATGCTTACCTGATGGGGCAGTCGGATTTGCCGCGCTGATTCGCGGCGCGCGTTGCCGTGTAAGCAAGGCGAGGCGTTCTTGGGGACGCCCGCCGGTTCAGGTTGCAGGGCTGGGTGGAGACGCGAAGTAGCACGATAAAGCGGTAACGAAGGCCGGGCGTCCGCGAGGGCGACCCGGCCTCGTCACATCTGGCGACTGCATGGGAGGTGCCGGCGCAGTACAGTAGGAGGATCGCGCGCGACTGGTGCGCCGGGCTGACCGTGCGCAGCGGACGGACGAACGGAGGCGCCTGTGGACGACGACTGGCAACGCTGCTTCATCGCACTCGCACCCGACGCGGCAACCCGCACGATGCTCTCCGCGCTCCCTTCTCCGCCGATCGCGCGGCGCGTGCCGGTCGATCAGCTGCATCTGACGGTCGCGTTCCTGGGCACGATTTCCGCATGCAAGGGCGGGCTTCTTGGCTATGAGCTACCGTCGCTTGCCGAGGCGCTGCCGGCGTTTCGCCCGGAGCGCATCGAGCACTGGCCGGGGCCGGCGCATCCGCGGCTGACGGTGGCGGTGCTGGCGAAATCCGAGGCGTTGTTCGCGCTCGCCGCGCGTCTCAAGGCGGTGCTGGAGAAGCTGGAGCTGCCAATGGATGACCGCGCGTTCCGTCCGCACATCACGCTCGCGCGGTTTCCGCGCGATGCTTCGGCGCTTTGCGAATTACCGGTGCCGGTGGCGGGCCTGACGGTCCGCTTCGACACGCTCGCGCTGTACTCGAGCACGCTTGCACGGCACGGGGCGCGTTATAGCCAGCTGGCTGTTGCCGCGCTGCCGGGGGACTGAGGCGCCGCAGCACGCAGCAGCGGGCGCAAGCGTGATTCACCGCGCCGCTCGAATGCCGGGGCCTGCCCCTACGCGCGATACCGCGCCAACGTCAGCCCGTCGAGATCGATCTCCGGCTTCGCGCCCGTGACGAGATCCGCGACCACCTTGCCCGAACCCATCGACATCGCCCATCCCGTCGAGCCATGGCCGAGGTTCAGCCACAGCCCGTCGATGCCGCACGGGCCGACGAGCGGCGCGCCATCGGGCGTCATCGGCCGGCGGCCGACCCAGAATTGCGCTGTCGACGGTTTCGCCGCGTGCGGGAACCAGTCGTCGAGCACCTTCATCAGCGTTTGCAGCGCCTGTTCGCGCAGCGTTGCGCGGTGGTCGCCGAGCTCCGCCGTGCCCGCGATGCGCAGGTTCGGGCCGAAGCGCGTGATCGCCGTCTTCAACGATTCGTCCATTAGCGCGGCGCGCGGCGCTTTTTCGTCGTCGACGACGGGCAGCGTCGCCGAATAGCCCTTCACCGGATAGAGCGGAACCTTGACGCCGAGTGACGCAAGCAGATCCGCGCTGTCGACGCCGAGCGCGGTCACGGCTGCATCGGCCGCGAGCGTCTGTTGAGCGCCTTGCCGGTCTTGGATCCGCACGCCGCGCACCTTGCCGCCTTGCACGTCGAGCGCGCGCACGTGCGTGTCGAAGCGAAACCGCACGCCGTTCGCCTCGCAGACGGTGCGCAGCTCGCGCGTAAAGGCCGCGCAATCGCCGGCTTCGTCGTCGGGCAGATAGAGGCCCGCGTACGGCGCTTGCCTGGCCCAGCGCAATCCCGGCTCGATCTGCACGCATTCGGCGCCGCTGACTTCGCGATGCGCGATGCCTGCGTCGCGCAGCACGGCGAGCGAGGGCTGTGCGAGCTCGACGTCGAACTCGCTGCGAAAGAGCTGCAAGTAGCCTTGGCTGCGGCGGTAGTCGAACGAGTGCCGGCTGCGAAACGCGTGGAGGCACGCGCGGCTGTAGTACGCGACGCGCTGCATCCGCTCCTTGTTCACCCGAAAGCGTGCGAGATCGCATTCGCGCAGCCAGCGCGCGATCCAGCGCCATTGCGCGGCGTCGAGCGTGGGCCGGAAGATGAGCGGTGACGCCGGCTTGAACAGGTACTTGAGGATCTTCGCCGGCATGCCGGGCGCGGCCCACGGCGTCACATAGCCGGGCGCGATGACGCCCGCGTTGCCGAAGCTCGTGGCGAGCGCGACGTCCGGCTCGCGTTCGACGACGGTGACGTCGCAGCCTCGTTCGCGCAAGTAAAACGCGGTGGCGACGCCGATTACGCCGCCGCCGAGGACTATCGTTTGCATGATTGGATTACGTGGTGAAGCTTGGGCGAGGCGCGGCCTTGAGCTACCTCAAGGCGCAGGCTCGGGCACCACCGCGAGCGACTTGCCGCGTGTCTCCGGCAGCGCCAACGCCGCGACGATCACGAGCAGGTAGCCGCCGCCGGCGACGAACCCGATCGCCTTGACGAGCGTCATCGATTGCGAGAGCACCCCGACCAAGATCGGGAAGAACGAGCCCAGCCCGCGCCCGAGGTTGTAGCAGAAGCCCTGCCCCGAGCCGCGGATCGAGTTCGGATACAGCTCCGACAGATACGCGCCGACGCCCGCAAAGATTCCCTGCACGACGATGCCGAGCGGAAAGCCGAGCAGCAGCATCGCGCTATCGGTGATCGGCAGCATCGTATAGGTCATGCCGAGCACGAACGAGCCGAGCGCGAACAGGATGAACGATGCGCGGCGGCCGATCTTGTCCGAGAGGATTGCGCCTACGATGTAGCCGCAGAACGAGCCGGCGATCAGTACCACGAGGTAGCCGCTCGTATTGAACACCGACAGATGGCGCACGGTTTTCAGGTAGGTGGGCAGCCACGTGGTGATCGCGTAGTAGCCGCCGAGCATCCCGGTGCACAGCGCGCTTCCGAGGATCGTCGCTCTCAGGTGCGGCCCCGCGAAGATCTCGAGGAAGTGCGAGGTGTCGAGGCCGGCGTCGCGCGCGCGGCGCGTGGCCATATAGATGTCGGGATCGCTCACGTTGCGGCGGATGTAGAGAATCCACAGCGCCGGCGCGATGCCGATCCAGAAGCAGGTGCGCCACGCGTATTGCTCGGGCAAGAGCGCGAAGAACGCCCAATAGAGGATGGCCGCCGCGGCCCAGCCGAACGACCAGCTGCTTTGCACGGTGCCGACCGCTTTCGCGCGATGCTCGGGCGAGCGAATCGTCTCGGCCATCATGATCGTGACGACCGACCATTCTCCGCCGAAGCCGATCCCTTGCAGCGTGCGCGTGACGAGCAACTGCCCGAACGAGTTCGTGAAGCCGGACAGGCAGGTGAAGAGGGCGAAGGTGGCGATCGTCCACTGCAGCACGCGCACCCGGCCGTGGCGATCGGCGAGGATGCCGGCGAGCCAGCCGCCAACCGCCGACGAGATCAGCGAGCTGGTCGCGATCATTCCCGCTTCGCTCTTCGTCATGCCCCAGGCCGCGATCAGCGCGGGGATCAGGAACGAGTAGATCATGAAGTCGAACGCGTCGACCGCATAACCGCCGAACCCGGCGTAGAGCGTGCGTCGCTCACGTGTCGAGAGTTCGGCGAACCATTGGAATGACCGCATGGAGTAGGTCTCCTCCTTATGGAGCGGGTGCGAAGGAGACCCGCCTCGGGTGGCAGGTATTTTACGGCGGGGGTAGACGGGCCTGCCAGTGGACAAAAAGCGAGCGGCAGGCGCGCGCAGCCGGCAATGGTTGCGCGCGCAACTACGGCGGGAATGGTCGGGTGCCGGATTGGCGCGACGTTCAGCCGAGCGTGAGCCCGCCGTCGACGTGAATCACCTGGCCGGTGATATGACGCGCCGCGTCGGAAAGCAGGAACGCGATCAGCGCGGCGACGTCGGCTGGGTCGGCGATGCGCGAGAGCGGCGTGGCCTGCTCCGCGTGCGCCCAGACGGCGGCGTTCTCGGGTGACGGCCCGTGATCCTTGCGCGTATAGCCGGGCGCGACGCAGTTCACGGTGACGCCGTGCGGCGCGAGCTCGGCCGCGGCCGTCTTGACGAGCGACTCGAGCGCGGCCTTCGCGGCGGCGGTCGCGGCAAACGGCGCGTCCGCGCGATAGCGGTGCGCGACGAACGAGCTGACCGCGACCACGCGCGCGCAGCTCGAGGTTTCGAGCGCCGCTGCCGCGCGCTTCACTAGCGCCGCGAAAGCGCCCGGCATCGAGGCGAACGATTCGGCGAGCGTGTCGGCGTCGAGCGAGGCGAGCGTCTGGCGCTGCGCATGCCCCGCGTTGGCGACGAGCTGGTCGAGCGCGCCGAATTTCGCGAGCGCGGTGTGGACGATGTGCTCCGGCGCGCCGCGCTCGGCGAGATCGCCGTGGACCGTGGCGCAGGTCGCGCCGAGCTCCGCGCATTGCGACGCCACCGTGTCGAGGCGCTTGCGCGACTCGGCGTCGGCGCCGCGTGCATGCAGCATCAGCCCGACGCGTGGCGCGGCGATCTGCCGGGCGAGCGCCGCGCCGATGCCGGAGCCGGCGCCCGTGATCAGCGCGACGCGGTCGAACGCGGAGGCGCCGCGGGCTTCAACCGCGGCTTCGGCGAGCGGGCGCTCTCCCGCGGGGCCTCCTGGCGCGTTCATGCGATTGCGCGCTCGCCGGTGCGCTCGATCTCGAGCGTTTCGTCATGGAACGCCGCGAGCGATTCGCGGTGCGCGATGCTCACGATCGCCGCCTTCGGCAGCCGCTCGTTGAAGAGGTGATAGAGACGCGCCTCGTTTTCCGCATCGAGCGCGCTCGTCGCTTCGTCGAGGAACAGGTAGTCGGGCTTGTGCAGCAGCGCGCGCGCGCCGGCGAGGCGCTGCTGCTCGCCGGGCGACATCACGCGCTGCCAGTGCGCGGATTCGGCGAGGCGATCGGCGTAGCCTTCGAGGCGGCAGACCCGCAGCGCCTCGCGGCATTCCTCGTCGCTGAAGGTGTCGGCGGACGAGGGATAGGCGAGCGCCGCCTTCAGCGTGCCGATCGGCAGATAGCTCTGCTGCGGGATGAACATCATGAGTGCGTCGACGGGCGCATCGATTGCCCCGTCGCCGAACGGCCAGAGGCCCGCGAGCGCACGCATCAGCGTGCTCTTGCCCGAGCCCGACGGTCCGCGCACGAGCCAGCGCGAGCCCGGCTTGATGGCGACGCTGCCGATCGTCGTCAGCGCGGTGCCGTTGGGCAGCGCGAGCTTCAGGTCCTCGGTGGTGAGCGCGTTCGAATCGACGTAGTGGAGGTTGATGCCGCCGTGCTCGGTGGCGGGCAGCACGGATTCCTTGAGGTGCGTCGCGCCCATCACGCGCCGGAACTCGCGCAGACGGTTGACGGTGGCGCGCCAGCCGACGAGCGTCGAGTAGCTGTTCATGAACCAGGAGAACGAATCGCTGACGGTGCCGAACGCCGAGGAGATCTGCATCAGCACGCCGAAGGTGAACGCGCCGGCGAAGTAGCGCGGTGAAGCGACGACAATCGGGAAAATGATGGCGATTTGTCCGTAGAAGCTGAGCACGAAGGTGAGCCGCTTCGTGTACTTCATGATGAGCCAGAAGTTCTGTCGGATGCGCTGGAAGGCGTTTCTGGCGTGCGTGGTCTCGGTCGTCATGCCTTGATAGAAGGCGATCTGCTCGGAGTTCTCGCGCACGCGGACCAGGCCGAAACGGAAGTCTGCTTCGACGCGCTGTTGCTGGTAGTTGATCGACACGAGCGGATGGCCGACTTTATGGATCACGAACGAGCCGAGCAATGCGTAGAGCGCCGCCGCCCACACCATGTAGCCGGGAATCGTGATCGGCGTGCCGCCTAGCGTCAGGGAGAGGGCGCCGGCGAGCGACCACAGGATCGTGATGAACGACACGAGCGTGACGACCGTCGACAGCAAGTCGATGGATAGCGCGAGCGTCGTGGTCGCGAGCGAGTCGAGGTCTTCGGTGATCCGCTGGTCGGGGTTGTCGGCGAGGCGGTCGCGCTCGATGCGGTAGAACGTGCGGTCGCCGAGCCATTCCTTCAGGTACTTGTTGGTGAGCCACTGGCGCCAGCGGAAGCCGAGCATCTGGCGCAGGTAGCGGCCATACACGGCGAGGATGATGAACGCGAACGCGAGCATCGTGAAAACCATCAGCAGATGCGGAAAGTGCTGGACGTCTTTCGATTGCAGGGCGTTGTAGAAATCCGCGTTCCACTTGTTGAGGCGGACGTTGATCCACACGACGGTCAGATTCATCGCGATGATCGCAACGAGCAGCCCCCACGCGACCTTCCATTCTTCGGACACCCAAAAGGGCTTGATCAGGCTCCACGCGGAGATCTGGTTCGACTCTCGCGGCACGTTGTCCGGCGAGGTCTTGGAGAGGGTTGGATTCATGAGCATCCCGATGAAGTGCCGGCTCACGGCGAAAAGCGACGCGTGCCACGTGGATCGGCGCGAAACGTCTGATTGTTGCGTGAGCCTCTTAAACGAGTCTTAACGGTCCTGGCAGGCGGGCAAACGAAAGGCGGATGGCGCCGAAATCGAGAGCGCGTCTGCGTTCACGGCATTGTGCCAGACAGTGGCCCCTGTCTTAAAAAAGCGCGATTTCGAATGCGCCACTGGTGTGATGTACCTCTCACAGCGACGGAAAATCCGCTGTGGCGAGCCGTTTTCTTGACCTGGGCGGGAGGGGGCGGGACATTCCCGTTTGCCGCTGTTTCGCCTTTTATGGTCTAATGGCCGACGACGAAACAGGGGTGCTTTGCATGCGGGCGTACGGCAATACCGCGGTGAGGCTGAGAGAGACCCTTTGCACCCGATCCGGGTAATACCGGCGCGGGAAGTTTCCGGAAGTCCTCCGATTTCCATTGGATTTCGATTCCCGCCGGGCCGCGTCCGCCATTCGGACGACGAGAAGCGCCCGGCCGGCCTAACCCGCCGGTTTCGTCCTTGGGTACGCGCGCGTTGCCGTACAGAAAGGATCGATCCGATGAGCGCTCATTCTTCAGTTGTTACTTCACAGGATGCCGATCGGCACGATGGGCAGCCGGATTTCGCCGTGCTTGGCGGCGGGCTGTGCGGGCGTCTGCTTGCCTGGCGCCTGGCGGGCGCGGGGCATCGCGTTGCGCTTTACGAGCGCGGTGATGCAGCGGGCTCAGGCGCGGCCGCCTGGGTCGCGGCAGCGATGCTTGCACCACTCGCCGAAGCGGCAAGCGCCGAGCTGTTGATCACCGAGCTGGGCGCCGCGTCGCTCGATGCATGGCCGGCGCTGCTCGCCGAGCTTCCCGAGCCGGTCTACTTTCAGCGCAACGGCACGCTCGTCGTCTGGCATCACGCGGATCGCGCCGAGGCGTCGCTGTTCGAGCGGCGCGTGCGCGCGAACGCGCCGGCGGCGCTCATCGAAGGCGGCTTCCTCGCACTGCGCGGCGCGCAAGTCGACGAAGCCGAGCCGGCGCTCTCCGGACGCTTCCAGCAGGGCCTGCTGCTGCCGCGCGAAGGGCAGCTCGACAATCGCCAGGTGCTGTCCGCGCTCGCGGCCGGCCTTGCCGAACGCGGCGTGACGACGTATTGGAATACGAGCGTCGACGATCGCGCATTGCCGCGCGCGCGCATCACGATCGACTGCCGCGGCTTGGGCGCGAAGCCGGTGCTTCCCGCATTGCGCGGCATCCGCGGCGAGGTGGCGCGCATCCACGCGCCGGGCATCGGCCTCACGCGGCCGGTGCGGCTTTTGCACCCGCGCTATCCGCTCTACATCGCCCCGAAAGAGCACGACGTCTACGTGATCGGCGCGACCGAGATCGAAGGCGAGGACATGTCGCCCGTCAGCGTGCGCTCGGCGCTCGAGCTGCTGAGCGCCGCGTTTTCCGTGCATCCCAGCTTCGGCGAGGCGCGCATTCTCGAGCTCAATTCGCAGTGCCGGCCGACGCTGCCGGACCATCGCCCGGCGATCACCTGGGACGGTGCGGCGACGCTGTCGGTGAACGGTCTCTACCGGCATGGCTACATGATCGTGCCCGAGGTGAGCGCGTGCGCGGCGCGGCTCGCCGCCGCGCTGCTCGAGGGGCGCATCACGGACACGGACGCCTTCGCCGAGTGGCGCGCGAACGAGCGCTGGGCACCGATGCTCCATCTGCGCGGCGAAGCCAGTCCCCCGCCCCATAGGAAGTCCCCTTGGGGGATTGGGGGATCGAACGAAGAATGCGAGCGGTCGATGCCGCGCGCCGAAGCCTGAACCAGACACCTAGCCAGATTCAAAAAGCCATGGATATCCAGATCAACCAAAAGCCGCTGTCGCTGCCCGAAGGCGCGAGCGTCGCCGACGCGCTCGCCGCCTACGGCGCGCGTCCGCCGTTCGCGGTCGCGGTGAACGGCGATTTCGTCGCGCGCGCTCAGCACGCGATGCGCGCGCTGCAGGCGGGCGACAAGCTCGACGTCGTGCAACCGGTCGCCGGCGGCTGATGCAGATCGCCGTGATTGGCTGTGATTCGCCCCGATTTGCTGTCTGACCAGCCGCGGGATCGACGTTTCTTCGATCCGTTGCGGCCCGTCGCCTGAGCCAAGGACTCTCCGATGACTTCCTCCCTCGCCGCCGACTCGCTCACGCTGTACGGCACCCCCTTCGCAAGCCGCGTGCTGATCGGCACGTCGCGTTATCCGTCGCTGCAGTCGCTGTCCGACTCGATCGCCGCAGCCAAGCCCGGCATGGTCACGGTGGCGCTGCGCCGCCAGATGAACGCGGACACCGCGGAAGCCGGCTTCTTCGACCTGCTCAAGCGCCACGGCGTGCCGCTCCTGCCGAACACGGCCGGCTGCCAGAGCGTCGCCGAGGCGGTGACGACTGCGCAGATGGCGCGCGAAGTCTTCGAAACCGACTGGATCAAGCTCGAGCTGATCGGCGACGACTACACGCTGCAGCCCGATCCGATCGGTCTCGTCGAAGCGGCGGCGAAGCTCGTCAAGGACGGCTTCAAGGTGCTGCCTTACTGCACCGAGGATCTCGTGATCGGCCGGCGCCTGCTCGACGCGGGCTGCGAGGCGCTGATGCCGTGGGGCGCGCCGATCGGCACGGGCAAGGGCGTCGTCAATCCGTACGGCTTGCGCGTGCTGCGCGAGCGTCTGCCCGACGTGCCGCTGATCGTCGATGCCGGGCTCGGCGTGCCGTCGCACGCGTGCCAAGTGATGGAGTGGGGCTTCGACGGCGTGCTTCTGAACACGGCGGTGTCGCAGGCGACGCATCCGAGCGCGATGGCGCACGCTTTTGCGCAGGCGGTCGAGGCCGGGCGCAGCGCCTGGTTGGCCGGGCCGATGGCCGAGCGCGATAGCGCGCAGGCCAGCACGCCGGTGGTCGGCATGCCGTTCTGGCACCACGCGGGAGATGCGGTATGAAAACGCTTTCTTTCTCTGACCGTGAAATATTCTGGCCGCCCGCCGACGAACTTACCGAAGCGGCCGAGCGCATCCGCGCCAGGCTCGGCGACTGGCCGGCCGCCACGGTGCGCTGGCGCATCTGCCTGACCGCGCCCGATGAGCCGCAAGCCGGGGACTTGATTGTCATTGCAGAAGAGAAGGGCGACGCGCCCGGCCACGCCGGAAGCCGCGACGCATGGCTCGTGCAAGGCGCGGGCGTCATCGAAGCCACCGCGGGCGGCGCGACGCTGCGCTTGGGCAGCGCCCGTTACGCGCTGGAAGGCGCGCTCGCCGAGGATTGGCTCGCCGCGCTCGCCGGTTTCCTCGACTGCGGCTTCGATCCGCATGACGCGCTCGTGCTCGCTCTCGCGTGGCGCGACGGCGACGAAACGCGCGCCGACGACGCATGGCCAACCGATCTGGCCCGCTTTCCGCGCATCCGCGGACTGCCCGCCGCGCCCGAGACACCGTTCGGCCGATGTCCCGACCGGCTCGGGCTCTACCCGGTGCTGCCGAGCGCCGACTGGGTCGAGAGCGTGCTGGACATGGGCGTCAAGACGACTCAGCTGCGCCTGAAAAAAGCGTCGCCCGACGTGCTCGCCGCGGAAATCGCGCGCTGCGCCGCGGCGGGCCGCAAGCACGACGCACAGGTTTTCATCAACGACCACTGGCGTGAAGCGGTCGCTGCAGGGGCCTACGGCGTGCATCTGGGCCAGGAAGACGTTCATACCGCCGATCTGGGCGCTATCGCGTCCGCTGGCCTGCGGCTCGGCCTCTCGACGCACGGCTACTACGAGATGCTGACCGCGCTTCACTTCCGGCCCAGCTACATCGCGCTTGGCGCGGTGTTCCCGACCACCACGAAGGTGATGCCGACCGCCCCGCAGGGCCTCGCGCGGCTCGCACGCTACGTGCGGCTCTTCGACGGCGTGGTGCCGCTGGTCGCGATCGGCGGCATCGGCGGCGACGTGCTGACCGACGTGCTGGCGACGGGCGTAGGCAGCGCGGCGGTCGTACGGGCCGTCACGGAAGCCGCCGACCCCGCCGTGGCCGTCGTTGCGTTGCAGCAAAAATTCACGTAATAATCGATTGTCATGATTCCGGTTAAACGGTAGGGGCGCGCAGCGGCAACAATTGCGCGAAGGCCCTATAATTCGCCTTCCGCGTAAAAGGACTGTCAGCTACGTGCCTTCCCCATCCGAGACCCTTCTCGAGCTTCGCAACGTCGACTTCGGCTACAACAACGGCCGGCTCGTCCTGTCGAACCTGAACATGCGCTTTGCGCGCGGCCAGGTGGTGGCGGTCATGGGCGGTTCCGGTTGCGGCAAGACCACGGTGCTGCGGCTGATCGGCGGCCTCGTGCGTGCGCGCCGCGGCGAGGTGCTGTTCCAGGGCCAGAACGTCGGCGCGCAGACGCGCGAAGGCCTCTACGCGCTGCGCCGCAAGATGGGCATGCTGTTCCAGTTCGGCGCGCTCTTCACCGACATGTCGGTGTTCGAGAACGTCGCCTTCGCGCTGCACGAGCACACCGACCTTCCCGAAGAGCTGATCCGCGACCTCGTCCTGATGAAGCTCAACGCCGTCGGCCTGCGCGGCGCGCGCGATCTCGCGCCGTCCGAGATCTCGGGTGGCATGGCGCGGCGCGTGGCGCTCGCCCGGGCGATCGCGCTCGATCCCGAACTCATGATGTACGACGAGCCGTTCGCCGGCCTCGATCCGATCTCGCTCGGCATCACGGCGAACCTGATCCGCACGCTGAACCAGGCGCTCGGCGCGACCTCGATCCTCGTCACGCACGACGTCCCGGAATCGTTCGCGATCGCCGACTATGTCTACTTCCTCGCCAACGGCGCCGTGCTCGCGGAAGGCACGCCGGCGCAATTGCGCGAATCGACCGACCCGACGGTGCGCCAGTTCATCGACGCCGCCCCAGACGGTCCATTCAAGTTTCACTACCCCACTCAAACGTCGCTGGCGGCGGATTTCGGCGTTGGCGGAGGGCACGCATGATCAGCGCTATCGGACGCTGGGTGACTGGCGGCCTCGAGCAGGCCGGGTACGCGACGCGCATGTTCGTGCGCCTCGTGCTCGAGTTCTTCCCGCTCCTGCGCCGGCCGCGCCTTGTCACAAAGCAGATCCACTTCGTCGGTAACTATTCGCTAGTGATCATCGCGGTCTCGGGCCTGTTCGTCGGCTTCGTGCTTGGCCTGCAGGGGTATTACACGCTCAACCGCTACGGCTCCGAGCAGGCGCTGGGCCTCCTGGTCGCGCTGTCGCTCGTGCGCGAGCTCGGGCCGGTCGTCACCGCGCTCCTGTTCGCGGGCCGCGCGGGCACGTCGCTGACCGCCGAGATCGGCCTCATGAAGGCGGGCGAGCAGCTGACGGCGCTCGAAATGATGGCCGTCGATCCGCTCAAGAACGTCATCGCTCCACGCATGTGGGCCGGGATCATCTCGATGCCGATCCTCGCTGCGATCTTCAGCGCGGTCGGCATCTTCGGCGGCTACGTGGTCGGCGTGATCATGATCGGCGTCGACTCGGGTTCGTTCTGGTCGCAGATGCAGGGCGGGGTGGACGTCTGGCGCGATGTCGGCAACGGCGTTATCAAGAGCATCGTGTTCGGTTTCGCGGTGACGTTCGTCGCGCTCTTCCAGGGCTACGAAGCCAAGCCGACGCCGGAAGGCGTCTCGCGCGCGACGACCAAGACGGTCGTCTACGCGTCGCTGGCCGTGCTCGGACTCGATTTCCTGCTGACGGCCTTGATGTTCAGCTAAGCCGGCGTGCGGGTGGAACGAGCGGCGCTTCGAAGCGCGCAGCGTCCGCCGGATGCCGCAGCCATGGTTTCTATTGGGATGACGATGAAAAAGAATGCTCTCGACTTCTGGGTCGGCCTGTTCGTGGTGCTGGGCTTTATCGCGGTGCTGTTCCTCGCGCTGAAGGCCGGCAACATGAGCTCGCTGTCGTTCCAGGCGACCTATCCCGTCAAGCTCAAGTTCGACAACATCGGCGGGCTCAAGGCGCGTGCGCCGGTGAAGAGCGCGGGCGTGGTGGTCGGCCGGGTCGCATCGATCGGCTTCGACACGAACACCTACCAGGCGCTCGTCACAATTGACATCGACAAGCAGTACCCTTTCCCGAAGGACACGTCGGCGAAGATCCTCACGGCGGGCCTGCTCGGCGAGCAGTACATCGGCCTCGATCCGGGCGGCGACAGCGAAATGCTGAAGTCCGGCGACACGATTTCGATGACTCAATCGGCTATCGTGCTCGAGAACGTCATCGGACAGTTTTTATATAGCAAGGCAGCGGATTCGGGTGCGTCGAAGTCCCCGGCATCGTCCGCGCCTGCCGCCGCTCCGGCGCCGGCGCCTGCGTCGGGCGCCGGGGGCTAGGGCTGGCGAGCCAGTTTCAGGAGAACAAGAAATGCAAACCACATGCATCAGAAACGCGGCGCTCGCGCTCGCGGTAGCCGCTTTGGCCGGCTGCGCGACCGTGCAGACGCCGACGAAGGGTGACCCATTCGAGGGCTTCAACCGCACGGTGTTCACGTTCAACGACACCGTCGATACCTACGCGCTCAAGCCGGCCGCGAAGGGCTATCAATGGGCGGTGCCGCAGCCGGTGCGCACGAGCGTCACGAACTTCTTCTCGAACATCGGCGATGTCTACATCGCGGCGAACAACCTGTTGCAATTGAAGATCGCCGACGGCGTCGGCGACATCATGCGCTTCACGATCAACACGGTGTTCGGCGTGGGCGGCCTGTTCGACGTCGCGACGCTCGCCAAGCTGCCGAAGCACACGGCCGACATGGGCTTGACGCTCGGCCACTACGGCGTGCCGCCGGGCCCGTACCTCGTGCTGCCGCTGTTCGGCCCGAGCACTGCGCGCGATGCGGTCGGGCTGATCGGGGACTACTTCGGCAACCCGTTAACGTACGTCGAGCCGTCGTCGGTCAGCTGGGCGCTGTACGGCGTGAACCTGATCAACACGCGCGCCAACCTGCTGCAGACCGGCGACGTGCTGAGCGGCGCCGCGCTGGACAAATACTCGTTCATCCGTAATGCGTATTTGCAGCGCCGCCAGTACCTGATCTCGGACGGCAATGCCAATGCGGCCTTGCCGAACTACGACCAGTCGCTGCCGAATTACGGCGCAGAAGGCGCCGCGGCGGCAGCCCCGGCTTCGGGGGCGGCTGCCGCACAGGCCGCGTCGAGCGCCGGGGCGGCAAACGCGGTGCCGGCGGCAGCCGCATCGGGCGCTTCGGGTGTCGAGGCGACCACGCCGGCAACGCCCGGTGGCCCGGACGGGGGGGCTCAGCAAGTGCCAGCGCAGCAGTACGTGCCGCCGTCGCAGGGCGTACCGTCGCTGCACCTGCACTTGCCGTGACCGGCAAGCAACCTCGGCGTGAGACGCGGATAATGCGCAGGTAACAGTTCGAGACAAAATTCACCGTTTCGCGCTAGGCAAACCGCTGAACTCACGCCAAGCTGGGGGCTCCAACGCTAGCATTCTTATTCATCCAAGGCAGATGATGAAAAAATTTTTCCTGATTTCTCTCTTCACCGCGTTTTTTTCCTTCGGTGGCGTGGCGTTCGCGCAAACCGTCGATACCAACTCGCCTGACGGCATGGTCAAGACCGTCACGCAGCAGGTCCTCGACACCATCAAGTCCGATCCGACGATCAAGAACGGCGACATCAACCGCGTGACGCAGCTCGTCAACGAGAAGATCCTGCCCTACATCGATTTTCGCCGCACGACGATGCTCGCCACGGGCCGCGCCTGGCGCACGGCGACGCCGCAGCAGCAGGACCAACTGGTCGAGCAGTTCAAGATGCTGCTGATCCGCACCTACGCCGGCGCGCTCTCGCAAGTGCGCGATCAACAGATCCAGTACAAGCCGTTCCGCGCGAATCCCGACGACACCGACGTCGTCGTGCGCTCGGTCGTGATGGGCAGCGGCCAGCCGATCGAGCTCGACTATCGCCTGTACAAGACGCCGCAAGGCTGGCGTGTCTACGACCTGAACGTGCTCGGCGCGTGGCTGATCCAGACGTATCAGCAGCAGTTCAACGAGAAGATTCAGCAAAGCGGCGTCGACGGGCTGATCCAGTTCCTCACGCAGCGCAACCAGCAGCTTGCCGCAGGCAAGCAAGCATCGTGAGCCGCTTCAGTACGGGCACGACGCTGACCCACGCGAGCGCGAAGGCGGCGCTTGCGGCGGGGCTCAATGAGATCGGCGGCGGCGCGGCCGGCGTCGATTGCGCGCCGCTCACGCAATTCGATTCCTCCGCGCTCGCCGTCCTGCTCGCGTGGCAGCGCGCCGCGCAGGCGCGCGGCACGGTTCTCGATATCGTCAATCTTCCTGCCGGCCTTGCGAGTCTCGCGCAAGCCTACGGCGTCGACACCCTGCTGTCGGCCCGGCATCGACCCTCGCTCGACACCGCTCCTGCGCCGCTTTGACGCCCGCTTTGACGCCCGCTTGCCGCCGCGAGCGCGGCTTCGCGGTCTCGGCGGCAAAAGCCGGCTTCGGCCGACTTGTCCTATAATCAAACGTTTTTTGGGGCATTCAACCGGCCCCAATTCCGTTCCCGCTTTCACCTGTTCGCACCTGATAGGCGCCGCCGCTCGGGCCGCGCATACCCATGTCAGCCATAGAAATCCGTAACGTCAAGAAGCGCTACAAGGATCTGCAAGCGCTCAAGGGCGTCAGCTTTTCAGTCGAGGACGGCGAGTTTTTCGGCCTGCTCGGACCGAACGGCGCGGGCAAAACGACGCTCATCAGCATCCTGGCCGGTCTCGCGCGCGCCGACGAAGGCAGCATCGCGGTGCGCGGACACGATGTCGTCAGCGATTTCCGCCGCGCGCGGCGCGCGCTCGGCGTCGTGCCGCAGGAGCTCGTGTTCGATCCTTTCTTCACGGTGCGGGAGACGCTGCGCATCCAGTCGGGCTACTTCGGCCTCAATCGCAACGACGACTGGATCGACGAAGTGATGGCGAACCTCGATCTCACCGAGAAGGCCGACGCGAACATGCGCGCGCTCTCGGGCGGGATGAAGCGCCGCGTGCTGGTCGCGCAGGCGCTCGTGCACCGGCCGCCCGTGATCGTGCTCGACGAGCCCACGGCCGGCGTCGACGTCGAATTGAGGCAGACGCTCTGGAAGTTCATCTCGCGCCTGAACCGCGAAGGCCACACGATCGTGCTGACCACGCACTACCTCGAAGAAGCCGAATCTCTGTGCGACCGCATCGCGATGCTGCGGCGGGGCGAGGTCGTGGCGCTCGAACGCACGAGCGCGCTGTTGCAGCGCTTCGCCGGCATGCAGCTTTTCATCCGTTTCGCGACGGGCGTCCTGCCGGCCGAGCTGCGCGGCCTCGAGGTCGATCCGGCCGCGGCCGGCGCGCGTCAGTACCTCTTGCGCTTGACGAGCTATGACGACGTCGAGCGCATCCTCGCGCAATGCCGCGCCGCCGGCTGCACGTTCGAAGAAATCGAAGTCCGCAAGGCCGATCTCGAAGATGTCTTCGTGCAGGTCATGAACGGGCCGGAAGTGGTCGAGGGGCTTGCATGAGCGGTTTCCGTACGCTGTTCTACAAAGAAATCCTGCGCTTCTGGAAGGTGTCGTTCCAGACGGTGCTGGCGCCCGTCGTCACCGCGCTGCTCTACCTGACGATCTTCGGCCACGCGCTCTCCGGGCATGTCGAGGTCTACCCCGGCGTCGAGTACACGAGCTTCCTGATCCCCGGCCTCGTGATGATGAGCGTGCTGCAGAACGCGTTCGCCAACAGCTCGTCGTCGCTGATCCAATCGAAGATCACCGGCAACCTCGTGTTCGTGCTGCTGCCGCCGCTCGGGCATTGGGAGATGTTCAGCGCCTACGTGCTGGCCGCGGTCGTGCGCGGGCTCAGCGTCGGGCTCGGTGTGTTCGTCGTGACGATCTGGTTCGTTCCGATGAGCTTCGCGGCGCCGCTCTACATCATTGCGTTCGCGGTGCTCGGCTCGGCGATTCTCGGCACGCTGGGGCTCATCGCCGGCATCTGGGCCGAGAAGTTCGACCAGCTCGCCGCGTTCCAGAACTTCCTGATCATGCCGCTCACGTTCCTCTCGGGCGTGTTCTATTCGACGCATACGCTGCCGCCCGTGTGGCGCGAGGTGTCGCGGCTCAATCCGTTTTTCTACATGATCGACGGCTTTCGCTTCGGGTTCTTCGGGCTGTCGGATATCGATCCGCTAGTGAGCCTCGCGATCGTCGGCGGTTTCTTCGTGGTGCTGGCTGTGATCGCGATGCGGCTGCTCGCGTCCGGCTACAAGCTGCGTCACTGAATAGCGTCATAGAGAAGGAGCATTCCATGTTGCCGACTCCCGAACAGGTCAAGCAATACATCGAAGCCGGCCTCGCGTGCCAGCACCTCGAAGTCGAAGGCGACGGCCAGCATTTCTTCGCGACCATCGTCTCCGATGCGTTCGAAGGCAAGCGGCTGATCCAACGGCATCAACTCGTCTACGCGGCGCTCGGCGAGCGCATGCGTGAAGAAATCCACGCGCTCAGCATGAAAACGCTGACGCCCGCCGAATGGCAACCCGCATAATCTGCAACTGGAAAGCTAGTGCGCATTACTCAAGACTCCCGCGACGCCGCGAGCGGCGCCGCGACGGCAAACCCGGCCGCTGATCGGGCACCCCAAGGACCAGGCATGGACAAATTCGTGATCGAAGGCGGTCAGCGGCTCGCAGGAGAAATCGGCGTGTCGGGAGCGAAGAATGCGGCGCTGCCGATTCTGTGCGCCGGCCTCTTGACGGCCGACCCGGTCCATCTCGACAACGTGCCCGACCTGCAGGACGTGCGCACCACGCTCAAGCTGCTCAGCCAGATGGGCGTGCGTGCCGAATCCGCCGCGGGCCGTGTGCTGCTCGACGCCTCGAAGGTCGACAACCTCGTCGCGCCGTACGAGCTCGTGAAGACGATGCGCGCGTCGATCCTCGTGCTGGGGCCGCTCGTCGCGCGCTTTGGCGAGGCGAAGGTGTCGCTGCCGGGCGGCTGCGCGATCGGCGCGCGTCCCGTCGATCAGCACATCAAGGGCCTGCAGGCGATGGGCGCCGAGATCAACATCGAGCACGGCTTCGTCGAGGCGCGCGCGAAGCGCCTGAAGGGTGCGCGCATCGTGACGGACATGGTCACCGTCACCGGCACCGAGAACCTGCTGATGGCCGCGGTGCTCGCCGAGGGCGAGACCGTGATCGAGAACGCCGCGCGTGAGCCGGAAGTGGGCGACCTCGCCCACCTGCTCGTGGCGATGGGGGCGAAGATCGACGGCATCGGCACCGACCGCCTCGTGATCCAGGGCGTCGACAAGCTGCACGGCGCGACGCACACCGTGGTTCCCGACCGCATCGAAGCGGGCACGTTCCTGTGCGCGGTCGCGGCGGCGGGCGGCGACGTCACGTTGCGCCGCGTGCGTCCGACGACGCTCGAAGCGGTGACGATGAAGCTGCGCGAAGCGGGCGTGACGATCGAGGAGGGCGACGACTGGATGCGCGTGCGCATGAGCCAGCGCCCGAGCGCGGTGAGCTTCCGCACCTCCGAATACCCGGCGTTCCCGACCGACATGCAAGCGCAGTTCATGGCGCTCAACGCGATCGCGGAAGGCACCTCGCAAGTCGTCGAAACGATCTTCGAGAACCGCTTCATGCACGTGCAGGAGCTGAACCGCCTCGGCGCGAATATCACGATCGACGGCAAAACGGCGCTCGTGACCGGCGTCGAGCGGCTGTCGGGCGCGAAGGTGATGGCGACCGACCTGCGCGCGTCGGCGAGCCTCGTGATCGCGGGCCTGTGCGCCGACGGCGAAACGCTGGTCGACCGCATCTACCACCTCGATCGCGGCTACGAGCAGATGGAGACGAAGCTGACCGGCGTCGGCGCGAAGGTTCGGCGCGTGTCGGGGAGCCAGGCATGAGTCCGACGAACGCGCCGCTGACGCTCGCGCTCTCGAAGGGCCGCATCTTCGAGGAGACCGTGCCGCTCTTGCAGGCGGCGGGCGTGCAGGTCGCGGAAGACCCTGAAACGTCGCGCAAGCTGATCCTGCCGACGACCGATGCGAACCTGCGCGTCATCATCGTGCGCGCGACCGACGTGCCGACCTACGTCGAATACGGCGCGGCCGATTTCGGCGTGGCGGGCAAGGATGTGTTGCTCGAGCACGGCGGCAGCGGCCTCTACCAGCCGATCGACCTGAACATCGCACGCTGCCGGATGTCGGTGGCTGTGAAGGCGGGCTTCGACTACGCGAACGCGGTGCGCCAGGGCGCGCGCCTGCGCGTCGCCACCAAGTACGTGCAGACCGCGCGCGAGCACTTCGCCGCCAAGGGCGTCCACGTCGACCTCATCAAGCTGTACGGCTCGATGGAGCTCGCGCCGCTCGTCGGCCTCGCCGATGCGATCGTCGACCTGGTCAGCTCGGGCGGCACGCTGCGCGCCAACAACCTTGTCGAGGTCGAGGAGATCATGCAGATCTCGTCGCGCCTCGTCGTGAACCAGGCCGCGCTGAAGCTGAAGCGCGCCGCGCTCAAGCCGTTTCTCGATGCGTTCGAACGCGCATCGCGCGCCGGCTTGGTGGCGGCCTGACGCTCAATCGGGCGCGCCTTACCGAAACGGATATCAGCATGTCTCTCAAGATTCGCAAACTCGACTCCAGCACCGGCGGTTTCCAGGCGGCGCTGCGCGCGGTGCTCGCGTTCGAGGCGAGCGAGGATGAAGCGATCGAGCGCTCGGTCGCCGAGATCCTGGCCGACGTGAAGGCGCGCGGCGACGCGGCCGTGCTCGACTACACGAACCGCTTCGATCGCCTGCAGGCGGCGAGCGTCGCGGCGCTCGAGCTGCCGCATGCCGAGCTGGAAGCGGCGCTCGAAGGGCTCGAGCCGAAGCGCCGCGCGGCGCTCGAAGCGGCGGCGGCGCGCGTGCGCGCGTATCACGAGAAGCAGAAGATCGAATGCGGCAGCCATAGCTGGCAGTACACGGAAGCCGACGGCACGGTGCTCGGCCAGAAGGTGACGCCGCTCGATCGCGCCGGCATCTACGTGCCGGGCGGCAAGGCGGCGTATCCGTCGTCGGTGCTGATGAACGCGATCCCGGCGCGCGTCGCCGGCGTGCGCGAGATCGTCATGGTTGTGCCGACGCCCGACGGCGTGAAGAACGAGCTCGTGCTCGCGGCGGCGCTGCTGGGCGGCGTCGATCGGGTGTTCACGATCGGCGGCGCGCAAGCGGTCGGCGCGCTCGCGTATGGCACCGACGCGATTCCGCAAGTCGACAAGATCTGCGGCCCGGGCAACGCCTACGTCGCGTCGGCGAAGCGCCGCGTGTTCGGCACGGTCGGCATCGACATGATCGCCGGGCCGTCGGAAATCCTCGTGATCTGCGACGGCACGACCGATCCGCGCTGGGTCGCGATGGACCTGTTCTCGCAGGCCGAGCACGACGAGCTCGCGCAATCGATCCTGCTGTGCCCGGACGATGCGTTCATCGCTCGCGTCGAAGAGGCGATCAACGAACTCCTGCCGGCGATGCCGCGCCGCGACGTGATCCAGCAGTCGCTCGAAGGCCGCGGCGCGCTGATCAGGGTGCGCGACATGGCCGAAGCCTGCGCGATCGCCAACGACATCGCGCCCGAGCACCTGGAGATCTCCGCTCTGGATCCGCAGCAATGGGCGCGCGAGATCCGCCACGCGGGCGCGATCTTCCTCGGCCGCTACACGAGCGAAAGCCTCGGCGACTATTGCGCGGGTCCGAACCACGTGCTGCCGACTTCGCGCACGGCGCGTTTTTCGTCGCCGCTCGGCGTCTATGATTTCTTCAAGCGTTCGAGCGTGATCGAAGTCAGCGCCGAGGGCGCGCAGACGCTTGGCGAGATCGCCGCGGAACTCGCGTACGGCGAAGGGCTGCAGGCGCACGCCAGGAGCGCCGAATACCGGATGAAGCAGACCGGCTGACGCTCTGCACAGTAGTCAATAAAAAGAACTCGCTAACCAGGGCGGCCACCAGGGCGCAGCCCTTTGAGCCGGCGCCGGCTGCGCCGGCCTCCGACCATGACGACACCACAAGACATCATTCGCCGCGATGTGCTCTCGATGACGGGCTATCCGGTGCCGGACGCGACGGGCTTCGTGAAGCTCGACGCGATGGAGAACCCTTTTCCGCTGCCCGAGGCGCTTGCGGCGCAGCTCGGCGAGCATCTCGCCGGCGTTGCGCTGAACCGCTATCCGGCGCCGCGGCCGGCTGCGCTGATCGACAAGATCAAGCGCGTGATGCAGGTGCCGGCTGGCTGCGACGTGCTGCTCGGCAACGGCTCGGACGAGATCATCAGCATGATGTCGATGGCCTGCGCGAAGCCGGGCGCCAAGGTGCTCGCGCCGGTGCCGGGCTTCGTGATGTACCAGATGTCGGCCAAGTTCGCGCAGATGGAGTTCGTCGGCGTGCCGCTGAAGGAAGACCTCGCGCTCGATACCGATGCGATGATTGCCGCCATCGCCGAGCACGAGCCGGCGATCGTCTACCTCGCCTATCCGAACAACCCGACCGGCACGCTCTACGGGCAGGAAGAAATGGAGCGCATCATCGCGGCGGCGAACAAGAGCCTCGTCGTGATCGACGAGGCGTACCAGCCTTTCGCGCAGCAAAGCTGGATGCCGCGCGCGGGCGATTTCGACAATGTCGTCGTGATGCGCACGGTGTCGAAGTTGGGGCTCGCGGGCATCCGCCTGGGCTATCTGGCCGGCGCGCCGGCCTGGCTCGCCGAGTTCGACAAGGTGCGCCCGCCCTACAACGTGAACGTGCTCACTCAAGCGACGGCGGATTTCCTGCTCGATCACGTCGACGTGCTCGACGCCCAGGCCGCCGAATTGCGCGCGGAACGCACCAAACTGGCGCATGCGGTCGGCGCCCTGCCGGGCACGACCGTGTTCCCGAGCTCGGGTAACTTCCTGCTCGTGCGCGTGCCGGATGCCGCCGCCACGTTCGATACGCTGCTGACCGCGCGGGTTCTGATCAAAAACGTGAGTAAAATGCACCCATTGCTGGCCAATTGCGTGCGTTTGACCGTCGGCTCTCCCGAAGAAAACGCGCAACTGCTGGCGGCATTGAAGCTCGTGTTGAAATGATTCGAAAGCCGGTTGCGCGCTGATCCACCGAAAGGAAGCGCGGCCGGTATCTGTCCACCCGCATCTCCTATTTTCTTGCTTACTTAGAGGTCCCCCATGCGCGTTGCGGAAGTCGTTCGCAATACCAGCGAAACGCAGATCCGTGTGAAGATCAATCTGGACGGCACCGGCCAGCAGAAGCTCGCCACCGGCGTGCCGTTCCTCGACCACATGCTCGACCAGATCGCGCGGCATGGGTTGATCGATCTGGACATCGAGGCGCATGGCGACCTGCATATCGACGACCACCACACCGTCGAAGACACCGGCATCACGCTCGGCCAGGCCGTCGCGAAGGCGGTCGGCGACAAGAAGGGCATCCGCCGCTACGGCCACGCCTACGTGCCGCTCGACGAGGCGCTCTCACGCGTGGTCATCGATTTCTCGGGCCGTCCGGGCCTCGAATTCCACGTGCCGTTCACGCGCCCGCGCATCGGCAACTTCGATGTCGATTTGTCCATCGAGTTCTTCCGCGGCTTCGTGAACCATGCAGGCGTGACGCTCCATATCGACAACCTGCGCGGGCTCAATGCGCACCACCAGATGGAAACCGTCTTCAAGGCGTTCGGCCGCGCGCTGCGCATGGCCGTCGAGGTGGACGAGCGCGCGGCGGGGCAGATTCCGTCGACCAAGGGCAGTCTCTAAGCGAGCCTCTCTAAGCGAGCCTCTCTAAAACCAAGCAAGAGAACCGGACCGGCGCGCGCTTCCATTCGCGTGCCGGCCTTGCGATGGATCTTCTTAAATCGTTTATTTCGCTGCTGGCGCTGATCAACCCGGTCGGAGCCGTACCGTTCTTCCTGAGCCTGACGTCGCAGCAAACGGACGCCGAGCGGCGCCACACCATCCGTATTGCCTCGATCTCGGTGTTCTGCGTGGTCGCGGTGACGACGCTGCTCGGGCAGCAGATCATCAGCTTCTTCGGCATCTCGGTCGGCTCGCTCGAAGTGGGCGGCGGGATCATCATGCTGCTGATGGCGATCAACATGTTGAACGCGCAGATCGGCAACACGCGCTCGACGCCCGAAGAGCGCGACGAGGCCGAGTCGAAGAACAGCATCGCGGTCGTGCCGCTCGCGATTCCGCTCTTGACCGGGCCGGGCTCGATCAGCACGGTGATCGTCTATGCGGCGAGCTCGCACCATTGGTACGACCGGCTCGGGCTGATCGCGATCGGCGCGATTCTTGCGGCGATCTGCTTTTTTGCGCTGCGGCTTGCCGAGCCGATCGCCCGCTGGGTCGGGCAGACCGGGATCAATATCGGCACGCGGTTGATGGGTTTGATGTTGTCGGCGCTGGCGGTGGAATTCATCGTCGACGGATTGAAGGCGTTGCTGCCTAACTTGAGATGAAAACTTCGATAGCGATTGTGGATTACGGGATGGGCAACCTGCGCTCGGTGGCGCAGGCGCTCAAGAAGGCCGCGCCCGAGGCGGACGTGGCGATCGTCGATAAGCCGGAGGCGATTCGCGCCGCCGACCGCGTCGTGCTGCCCGGTCAGGGCGCGATGCCCGACTGCATGCGCTGTCTGGGCGAGTCGGGGCTGCAGGAGGCGGTGATCGAGGCGTCGAAGACGAAGCCGCTGATGGGCGTGTGCGTCGGCGAGCAGATGCTGTTCGACTGGAGCGCCGAAGGCGATACGCGCGGCCTGGGCCTCTTGCCCGGCAAGGTGCTGCGCTTCGAGCTCGGCGGCAAGCTGCAGGACGACGGCTCGCGCTTCAAGGTCCCGCAGATGGGCTGGAACCGCGTGCGCCAGGCTGCGCCGCACCCGCTCTGGGACGGCGTGCCCGACGGCGGCTTCTTCTACTTCGTGCACAGCTACTACGTGGTGCCGGCCGATGCCGCGCACACGGCGGGCGAGACAGACTACGGCGTCTCCTTTACGTCGGCGGTGGCGCGCGATAATCTTTTCGCGACCCAATTTCACCCCGAAAAGAGCGCTGAAGCGGGGCTGCGCATCTACCGCAACTTCGTTCACTGGAACCCGTGAGTCTCATCCGCTCCTGCCGCCTGCGCGGATTGCACCGTTTTTTCGCGCCGGCGCGCGCGGCGCGACGCCATCATCCTGTAATGTGTAGCGGGCAGGGCGCCGAAAGACTTGTACTAAACTAGCGAAACGGCGCGCTCGAGCCTCGGCGCCGTGGATTTTTCAACTTTTTCCCAGACTAGACGCGATTGCTATGCTGCTGATTCCGGCCATCGACCTCAAAGACGGTCAGTGTGTGCGCCTCAAACAAGGCGATATGGACCAGGCGACGATTTTTTCCGAGGATCCGGCGGCAATGGCCCGACATTGGGTCGACCGCGGCGCGCGGCGGCTGCACCTCGTCGACCTGAACGGCGCGTTCGCCGGCAAGCCGAAGAACGAAGACGCGATCCGCGCGATCATCGAGGAGGTCGGCAACGAGATCCCGGTCCAGCTGGGCGGAGGCATCCGCGATCTGGAAACGATCGAGCGCTATCTCGACGACGGCCTCTCGTTCGTGATCATCGGCACGGCCGCGGTGAAGAACCCCGGCTTCCTGCAGGACGCGTGCACCGCGTTCGGCGGGCACATCATCGTCGGGCTCGACGCCAAGGACGGGAAGGTCGCCACCGACGGCTGGAGCAAGCTCACCGGCCACGAAGTCGTCGACCTCGCGCAGAAGTTCGAGGACTACGGCTGCGAATCGATCATCTACACCGACATCGGCCGCGACGGGATGCTCCAGGGCATCAACATCGAAGCGACCGTGCGCCTCGCGCGCGCGGTGAAGATCCCGGTGATCGCGAGCGGCGGGCTGTCGAATCTCAACGATATCGACGCGCTCTGCGAGGTCGAGGGCGAAGGCATCGAAGGCGTGATCTGCGGCCGCGCGATCTACTCGGGCGACCTGGATTTCGCGGCGGCGCAGACCCGCGCCGACACGCTGCGCGAATCGGACGACGCCTGACCTTTCGGCTGCTCGGCCGGCCGGACGCCCGCCCGCTCAGGTGGCGCGAATCAGGCGGCCACCTTGCCGGCTCACTCCGCCGCTCGCTCGAAGCGCAAGCGGCTTTACCCGCGGCATACGCACCATCATGGCACTAGCTAAACGCATCATCCCCTGCCTCGACGTGACCGCCGGGCGCGTCGTCAAAGGCGTCAACTTCGTCGAACTGCGCGACGCGGGCGATCCGGTCGAGATCGCGCGCCGCTACGACGAGCAAGGCGCCGACGAACTCACCTTTCTCGACATCACCGCGACCTCCGACCAGCGCGACCTGATCCTCCCGATCATCGAAGCGGTGGCGTCGCAGGTTTTCATCCCGCTGACGGTCGGCGGCGGCGTGCGTGCCGTCGAGGACGTGCGGCGCCTCTTGAACGCGGGCGCGGACAAGATCAGCATGAACTCGTCGGCGGTCGCCAATCCGCAGCTCGTGCGCGATGCATCCGACAAATACGGCTCGCAGTGCATCGTCGTCGCGATCGACGCGAAGCGTACTTCGCCGGACGGCGAGCCTGCGCGTTGGGAAGTGTTCACGCACGGCGGCCGCAAGGCCACGGGCCTCGACGCGATCGAATGGGCGCGCAAGATGGCCGAGCTCGGCGCGGGCGAGATCCTGCTCACCAGCATGGACCGCGACGGGACCAAGAGCGGCTTCGATCTCGCGCTCACGCGCGCTGTCTCCGATGCGGTGCCGGTGCCCGTGATCGCGTCGGGCGGCGTCGGGTCGCTCCAGCATCTCGCCGACGGCATCCGCGAAGGCCACGCGGACGCTGTGCTGGCCGCGAGCATCTTCCACTACGGCGAGCACACGGTCGGCGAGGCCAAGCGCTTCATGGCCGAGCAGGGCATTTCGGTGAGGCTGTGATGAAACGACCCCCAACGCTCACTTGCTCTGCATGGGACCGGAGTAAGCGCTATAAGCGCCAACTCCGGATCGACACGTTCGCTGCCCCCCGAGGGGGCGTCAGTCTCCCTTGGGGCGGCCCGGCGGGAGGCTGACATGACTACCCCCGACAAGCAATGGCTGGACAAGGTCCAGTGGGACGCCAACGGCCTCGTGCCGGTGATCGCGCAAGAGGCGTCGACCAACGACGTGCTGATGTTCGCGTGGATGAACCGCGAGGCGCTCGCGAAGACGATCGAGACGCGCCGCGCGGTCTATTTCTCGCGTTCGCGCCAGCGCCTGTGGTTCAAGGGAGAGGAGTCGGGCCACGTCCAGCACGTCAAGGAAGTGCGGCTCGACTGCGACGAAGACGTCGTGCTGCTGAAGGTCGAGCAGGTGTCGGGCATCGCGTGCCACACCGGCCGCCATTCGTGCTTCTTCCAGAAATTCGAAGGCACCGCGGATGACGGCGATTGGGTCGCCGTCGATCCCGTGCTGAAAGACCCCGAACACATCTACAAATGACGCAACCCACCACCGAAGACACGCTGCTGCGCCTCGCCGCAGTGATCGACAGCCGCAAGGGCGGCGATCCGGAGCAATCGTACGTCGCGCGCCTGTTCCACAAGGGCGACGACGCCGTGCTCAAGAAGATCGGCGAAGAGGCGACCGAAGTCGTGCTCGCGGCGAAGGACCTGCGCCAGGGCGGCGCGCCCACGAGCCTGGTCGGCGAGGTGGCGGACCTGTGGTTTCATTGCCTCGTCATGCTGTCGCACTACGGTCTGAGTCCCGCTGATGTGGTCGCCGAGCTCGAGCGTCGCGAAGGGCTCTCGGGCATCGAGGAGAAGGCGCTGAGAAAGCGCCGCGAACGCGAGGAAAACGGCGGCTGACATGTCCGCCGGCGCGGCACGAGTTTCTTGACCACGAGTAGAGGAGCCGCAACATGGAAGAGCCGCAAGGCGGCTATACGCCTCCGTCTTACCAGGGCGCGCTCGACGCCGACCGTCTGCGCAGCCTGCGCACGCTGACCCACGTGCTCTATGCGCTCTACGCCGTTCATTGGCTGACGGGCGGGCTCACCGGGCTCGTCGCGGTCATCATCAACTACGTGAAGCGCCAGGACGCCGCCGGCACGCCCTACGAAGCGCATTTCGACTGGCAGATCCGCACGTTCTGGTATGGCCTGGTTGGCTATTTGATCGGCGTTGCTTTGATCATCGTTTTCTTGGGCATACCGGTCCTGTGGGCTGTCGGAATTTGGATGCTGTACCGTATCATCAAAGGTTGGCTGTACTTGTACGACAACAAGCCGCTGCTGTCGCCGCGCGGGTGGTTCTGAGCCCGTCCGCGCAGCGCCAGTTGGACCACCGCTTTGCATGGGACCGGAGTAAGTGCTAAAGCACTAACTCCGGTTCGACATACGAAAACCATGAGCCACGATAACTGTCTCTTCTGCAAGATCGCCGCAGGCCAGATTCCCAGCACCAAGGTCCATGAGGACGACGAATTCGTCGCGTTCAAGGACATCCGCCCCGCCGCTGAAACGCACATCCTCGTGATCCCCAGAAAACATATCGAAACGCTGTCGAATTGCACCGAAAGCGACGCACCGCTGCTTGGTAGAATGATGATTCTGGTGTCACAACTGGCCGCCAAACTGGGCGTCGCCTACACGGGCGGCGAAACCGGTTTCCGCACGGTGATCAATACCGGGCCGGGAGGCGGGCAGGAGGTCTACCACCTGCACGCGCATATTCTCGCGGGCCCGCGCCCGTGGCATCGGATGGGGTAAGGCGCCCCGCCTGACAAACGATCGCATGGAACGCCCGGCGGAGCGCATCGCGCGATCCGCCGGGCACGGAAAAGACGAAGCGCGTGCGTTTCGATTGAGGCCGCAAGGCCGGATTCTTCGCCGCACCGACCTTAGGCGGCGAGGTCAAGGAGAGCATTCATCATGGGTTCGTTGAGCATTTGGCATTGGCTGATCGTTCTGTTGATCGTCGCATTGGTATTTGGCACAAAGAAGCTGCGCAACATCGGCAGTGACCTCGGCGGGGCCGTGAAGGGCTTCAAGGAAGGGATGAAGGAAGCGGAGACGCCGCCGGCCAACAACCAGCAGCAGCGCGAACTGCCGCGCGATGGCGCCGTCGACGTCGAAGCGAAGGATAAGACCCGCTCGAACGACTACCGCTGAGCGGCGCCTGCGTGCACGCATCGCACTGACGGAGCCGCCTCGACATGCTTGACCTCGGTCTCACCAAGATGGCGCTGATCGGCGTCGTCGCGCTCGTCGTCCTCGGGCCGGAACGCTTGCCGCGTGTCGCGCGCACTGCGGGCGCGCTGTTTGGCCGCGCGCAGCGCTATATCAACGACGTGAAGGCCGAAGTCACGCGAGAAATCGAACTCGACGAGCTGCGGCGCATGAAGAATGAGTTCGAGACGGCCGCCAGCAACGTCGAAAACACGATTCACGAGAATATCCAGCGGCATGAAACCGAACTGAACGAGGCTTGGAATGCAGGCACGTCGGTGTCGCCGAGCATCGCGGGCGGGGCGGCGTTTTCCGAAAGCAGCATGGCGACCGGTGACGCCGGTTCCACTACCGGCGCTTCCTGGCGCAGCCGGATGGCCGGCCCCAGCGTCGCGCACGTAGGCAAGCGCAAGAACTGGCGCGTGAAGCAGTCGGCCGCGCCGCTGTGGTATAAGCGCGCCACGCTGCGCCGCACGCGCGTGCAGTCAGGTGCGGCGCGCGTCGCGCGGCACACGCCGGTGAGCCTGCGCCGCCCGAAGCGCTTCTTCTGATTCTGATGACCGTATCGTCAATTTCCTACCGAGGGCCGTTGTGAGCGACCCCCAGCAAAGCCAGAACAGCCCGGAAGAAGGCACTGAAGAGACCTTCATCTCCCACCTCGTCGAGTTGCGCGACCGCATCATCCGGGCGGGCGTCTCCGTCATCGTCGTTTTCATCGGGCTCGTCTACTGGGCGCCGGATATTTTCCGGCTGCTCGCGCGCCCGCTCATGCAGAACCTGCCGAAAGGCGGCAAGATGATCGTCACCGATGTCACCGGCTCGTTCTTCGTGCCGATGAAGGTGACGATGCTGGTCGCGCTCGTGATCGCGCTGCCTTACGTGCTTTATCAGATCTGGGCGTTCGTGGCTCCCGGGCTCTACCAGCATGAGAAGAAGCTGGTCGTGCCGCTCGTCGGCAGCAGCTATGTGCTGTTCCTGTGCGGGATGGCGTTCGCGTACTTCGTCGTGTTCCCGACGATCTTTCGCGTGATGGCGCACTACAACGCGCCGCTCGGCGCGGAGATGTCCACTGATATCGATAATTACCTGAGCTTCGTGCTGACGATGTTCCTCGCCTTTGGCGTGACCTTCGAGGTGCCGATCGTCGTCGTGCTGCTCGTGCGCATGGGTCTCGTCACGATCAAGAAGCTCAAGGAGATTCGTCCGTATGTGATCGTCGGCGCGTTCATCGTGGCGGCCGTCGTGACTCCGCCCGACGTGTTTTCGCAACTGATTCTCGCGCTGCCGCTGATCATCCTGTACGAGGCGGGGATCATCGCGGCGCGGCTGATCGTCGGCAAGCAGGCGCCCGCGGCCGATGAGGAGCAGGCGGCGAGTTAGTTGAGTCTCGGGCCGCACAGCGGCGCGCCGGTCAGGGTCGAACGCGGCAATCTTGAAATGCAGAAGGGCAGCCATTCGCGGCTGCCCTTCTGCATTTTCAAATCACCGGTTCTGCTCAGGCGGCGGTGAGGCTTTCCTCACTCGTCGCTCTGATCGTCGTTCTCGCTGCTCGCTTGCTTCGGCGGCGGCGGACGCTTGCCGATCATCACCGTGAGGTCGATCGGCTTGTTCTTGCGGATCAGGCGGATCTTCGCGTCGGTGCCGGGCTTGATCTGCGCGATGACGTTCAAGAGACGCGTCGTGTCGGTGATCTCCTCGCCGTTCACGCTTTGCAGGACGTCGCCCGGCTTGATGCCGGCCTTGTCGGCCGGACCGCCCTGCAGAACGCCCGTGATGATGGTCCCCGTCTTCTGCTCGAGGCCGAACGATTCCGCGATCTCCGGCGTCACGTCCTGAGGCTCGACGCCGATCCAGCCGCGCGTGACCGTGCCCGTCGTGATGATGCTCTCGAGCACGCTGCGCGCCGTCGAGACCGGAATCGCAAAGCCGATCCCGAGCGAGCCGCCCGAGCGCGAGTAGATCGCCGTGTTGATGCCGAGCAGGTTGCCGTTCACGTCGACGAGCGCGCCACCCGAGTTGCCCGGGTTGATCGGCGCATCGGTCTGGATGAAGTTCTCGAACGTGTTGATGCCGAGGTGGTTGCGCCCGAGCGCGCTGATGATGCCCATCGTCACCGTCTGGCCAACGCCGAACGGGTTGCCGATCGCGAGCACGACGTCGCCGACGCGCGCCTGGTCCATGCGGCCGAGCGTGATGGTGGGCAGGTTCGTCAGGTTGACTTTCAGGACCGCAAGATCCGTCTCGGGATCGACACCGATCACCTTGGCATCGGCGGTGCGGCCGTCAGCGAGCGAGATCTCGATCTTCTGTGCCCCGTCGACGACATGTTGGTTCGTTAGAATGTAACCTTCAGAACTCACGATGACGCCCGAACCCAGGTTGGTTGCGGGTTCTTCCTGCTGCTTGCGGTTGCCCCGGTCGCCGAAGAAGTAGCGAAAGAGCGGGTCTTTCGCGCGGGGATCGGGGGGCAGCGCACCGTCCTTGCTGGAAAACACATTGACCACCGCCGGCATTGCCTTCTGGGCGGCGTCGGCATAGGAAGCTGTAGCGGGACCGGTGCCGATGCTTGGCGCCACTTCCCGCAGAGCGACGATCGGTTCGGCGAGCTGCTTGCCGAATTGCCCCTGCCGGGTCAGCCATTGGGGCTTGAGCGTGGCCACAATGAACATGAGGGCAAGAAGCACGGTCACCGCTTGGGCAAAGAACAGCCAAAAGCGTCTAAGCATCTGAAGATTAGAGGTTTATATGGATAGGATCGAACTTGAATTGTACTTGAACAACGTGCTAGATACCGGCCGGTTCAAGGACTATTGCCCCAACGGACTGCAAGTCGAGGGCCGCCGCCGCATCAATAAAATCGCGACGGGAGTGACCGCTTCACTCGCTTTTCTCGAAGCCGCGCTGGAGTGGGGCGCGGATGCCGTATTGGTCCATCACGGCTATTTCTGGCGCAATGAAGCGCCGCAAATCACGGGCCGCAAATACAAGCGCTTGAAGCTTTTGCTCGCCAACGATATCAATCTCTTTGCCTTCCATTTGCCGCTCGACGACCACCCTGAATTCGGCAACAACGCGCAGCTTGGCGAGCGGATGGGCTGGATCGCCGACGGACGTTTCGGCGAGAACGATCTCGGCTGGATGTCCACGCTGCCGATGCCGATCACGCTCGCGCACTTCGCCGCGCAGGTCGAGCAGACGCTCGGGCGCACGCCGGTCGTGCTGGGCGATCCGGATTGGGAGTTGCGGCGCGTCGCATGGTGCACGGGCGCTGCGCAAAACTACTTCGAGGCGGCGATCGACGCCGGCGCCGACGTCTACCTGACCGGCGAGATCTCCGAGCCCACGACGCACATGTCGGCCGAAAGCGGCGTTGCCTTCCTCGCGGCCGGCCACCACGCGACCGAGCGTTTCGGCGTGCAGGCGCTCGGCGCGCACCTTTCGGAAACCTTCGATATCGAGCACCTGTTTATCGATATCCATAATCCGGTTTAACCCGAAAATCGACGCCGGCAATTACGTGGCCGGCTCAGGAAATGCTTAAAAGGAGCAATGCGAAACGCGCCCCAATCCCTAGGGGAAACCCTTGCGCGTCAAGGACTTCGCACGGTTTTTGGCGATCGGGTCTTGTAAATGCCGACTCCATTCGCGCAAACTAGCGAGGCTTGAAAAAGTCGTGACGGAAAATCCAACTCAGAAGTGGGGCGTGTGATGCGAGACAAAGAAGAGCAGCGCGTCGACAGCGGCCGCCGTACCTGGCTGATTACGACGTCTGTAGCAGGCGGCTTTGGAGGCGTAGCCGCTGTCATACCCTTTGCAGGTTCCCTGGCGCCATCCGAGAAGGCCAAAGCTGCTGGCGCCCCGGTCGAAGTCGACATCAGCAACCTGAAGCCCGGCGAGATGATGACCGTGGCGTGGCGCGGCAAGCCGGTGTGGATCATCAACCGCACCGACGAGATGCTCACCGACGTCTCGAAGGCGGATAACGAAGTCGCCGATCCGCACACCAAGAAGCCTTTCTCCATGCCGTTGCCCGAGTACTGCAACAACGAGTATCGCGCCCGGGCCGATCGCAAGAACCTCCTCGTCGCCGTCGCCGTCTGCACGCATCTGGGCTGCACGCCGGTCGCGCGCTTCCAGGAAGGCGCGCAGCCGAACCTGCCCGACGACTGGCCGGGCGGCTTCCTCTGCCCGTGCCACGGTTCCACCTATGACCTCGCGGGCCGCGTCTTCAAGAACAAGCCTGCGCCGCAGAACCTCGACATCCCGCGCTACATGTTCACGTCGGCGAACACCGTCGTGATCGGCAAGGACGAGCAAGGAGAAGCGTAAATGGCGACCGAAAAAGAAGTGGGGACGACAGGCTTTTCCGGCTGGATCGACAAGCGCTTCCCGATGACCGAGACGTGGAAGAAGCACGTCTCCGAGTACTACGCGCCGAAGAATTTCAACTTTTGGTACTTCTTCGGCTCGCTCGCGTTGCTCGTGCTCGTGAATCAGATCGTCACCGGCATCTTCCTCACGATGAACTACAAGCCGGATTCGACGCTCGCGTTCGCTTCCGTCGAGTACATCATGCGCGAGGTGCCGTGGGGGTGGCTGATCCGCTACATGCACTCGACGGGCGCATCGATGTTCTTCGTCGTCGTCTACCTGCACATGTTCCGCGGGCTCCTGTACGGCTCGTATCGCAAGCCGCGCGAGCTTGTCTGGCTGTTCGGCTGCGCGATCTTCCTGTGCCTGATGGCCGAGGCGTTTTTCGGCTACCTGCTGCCGTGGGGCCAGATGTCGTACTGGGGCGCGCAGGTGATCGTCAACCTGTTCTCGGCGATTCCGTTCATCGGGCCGGACCTGTCGCTGTGGATTCGCGGCGACTACGTCGTCTCCGACGTCACGCTGAACCGCTTCTTCGCGTTCCACGTGATCGCGATCCCGCTCGTCCTGATCCTGCTGGTGTTTGCGCACGTCGTCGCGCTGCACGAGGTGGGCTCGAACAACCCGGACGGCATCGAGATCAAGGCGAAGAAGGACGCAAACGGCATCCCGCTCGACGGCATCCCGTTCCATCCTTACTACTCGGTGCACGACTTCATGGGCGTATGCGTGTTCCTGCTCGTGTTCGCGGCGATCGTGTTCTTCGCGCCGGAGATGGGCGGCTACTTCCTCGAGTCGAACAACTTCATCCCGGCGAACTCGCTGCAGACGCCGCCGGAGATCGCACCGGTCTGGTACTTCACGGCGTTCTACGCGATGCTGCGCGCGACCACCGACCCGTTCAAGATCGTCCTGATGATCGTGATCGCGCTGCTCGGCCTGCTTGCGCTCGTCAGGGCGCGCGGCAAGTGGAAGGCCGGCCTGCCGGCGCTCGCGGTGATCGTGGTCGTCGTGATGTACCTGACGGAATCGAAGTTCTGGGGCGTGGTCGTGATGGGCTCGGCGGTGATCTCGCTGTGCTTCCTGCCGTGGCTCGACCGCAGCCCGGTGAAGTCGATCCGCTATCGGCCGTTCTTCCACAAGGTGTTCTATGCGATCTTCGTGCTCGCGTTCTTCACGCTCGCGTTCCTCGGGACCAAGCCGCCGTCGCCGGCTGCGACGCTGATCGCGCAGGTCTGCGCGCTGATCTACTTCGCGTTCTTCCTCGGCATGCCGTTCTGGACGCCGCTCGGCACGTTCAAAGAGCCGCCCGAGCGCGTCCGGTTCAAGCCCCATTAACCGCGAGCGAGGACAATATGAACAACCCCCACGCTCACATTCGTTCGCTGCCCCCCGAGGGGGCTATTGCCTCCCTTGGGGCGGCCCGGCGGGAGGCAACGATATGAAGAATTGGCTTTCGAAGCTGGCAGTGATCGGCGCGACGGCGCTCGTGCTGGGGCCGCTCGGGCTTGTGGCGGCGCCGGCCCACGCGGAGGAAAATTTTCCGCTCGACCGTGCGCCCGATAACACGGAAAATCTCGCTTCTCTGCAGCACGGCGCCCAATTGTTTGTAAACTATTGCCTGAGTTGCCATAGTGCGAACCTGATGCGCTACAGCGCACTGGAGCAAATTGGCATATCGCAGAAGGAAATCGAGGCGAACCTGCTGTTTTCGACCGACAAGGTCGGCAACACGATGACCGTGGCGATGCGCCCGGGCGACGCGAAGACGTGGTTCGGCGTGCCGCCGCCGGATTTGTCGGTGGAGGCGCGGGCACGTAGCCGCGATTGGCTGTACACGTACCTGCGCAGCTTCTATCGCGACGACACGCGTCCAACCGGCTGGAACAACATGGTGTTCGAGAACGTCAGCATGCCCCACGTGCTGTGGCAGCTGCAGGGGGAACGCACCGCGCAGTTCGAGGACGTGACCGATCCGGAAACGAGGGAAAAATCCCATCGGTTCGTCGCGTTTCAACAGGTGAAATCCGGGACGATGTCGCCAGTAGATTATGATGCTGCCGTCGGCGACCTGGTTGCGTACCTGTCGTGGATGTCCGAACCCACCCAGCAGACCCGCCAGCAACTGGGCGTATGGGTGCTCCTGTTCCTGGGCGTTCTGACCTTTTTCGCCTGGCGCCTGAACGCCGCATATTGGAAAGACATCAAATAAACACGCCGTGATTGGTGTGGGGCCGGCTCAAGGGAAAACCAGCTGGACGGTTTTCCGGCGTGCCGGCCCTTAGCTTCTTGAGGAAATTTTAGACATGATGGTTTTGTATTCCGGCACGACTTGCCCCTTCTCCCAGCGTTGCCGGCTGGTGCTGTTCGAAAAGGGCATGGACTTCGAGATCCGCGATGTCGACTTGTTCAACAAGCCCGAAGACATCGCGGTGATGAACCCGTATGGTCAGGTGCCGATCCTGGTTGAGCGCGACTTGATCCTGTACGAATCGAACATCATCAACGAGTACATCGACGAGCGCTTTCCGCACCCGCAACTGATGCCGGCTGATCCGGTGCAGCGCGCGCGCGCGCGTCTCTTTTTGCTCAATTTCGAGAAGGAGCTGTTCGTTCACGTCGGCACGCTCGAAAATGAAAAGGGCAAGGGCGCCGAGAAGAATCACGAGAAGGCGCGCCTCGCGATCCGCGACCGCCTCACGCAGCTCGCGCCGATCTTCCTGAAGAACAAGTACATGCTGGGTGAAGAGTTCTCGATGCTCGACGTCGCGATCGCGCCGCTCTTGTGGCGCCTGGATCACTACGGGATCGAGCTGTCGAAGAACGCGGCGCCGCTGATGAAGTACGCCGAGCGCATTTTCAGCCGCCCGGCCTATATCGAAGCGCTGACGCCTTCGGAAAAGGTCATGCGCCGTTGAGATGGATTCGGAGCGGCCGCGCCGGCTTTGTCGGGCGGCGCGCCGCTTCGGTGCGAGGACAGTTGATGCAAGAGATTTCCACGAAGCCGTATTTGCTGAGGGCGTTGTACGAGTGGTGCACCGATAACGGCTATACGCCGCACATCGCGGTGCGGGTCGACCAGAACACGCGTGTGCCTCGTCAGTTCGTGCACAACGACGAGATCGTGCTGAACATCAGCTTCGAGGCGACGAGCCAGTTGCAGATGGGTAACGAGTGGATCGAGTTCAGCGCGCGTTTTTCCGGCAAGTCGCACAAGATCGAAGTGCAGGTGGCGAACGTGCTGGCGATCTATGCACGGGAAAACGGGCAGGGGATGGCGTTTCCGGTGGAGCCGGCGGCTGCGGGTGGCGAGGCGCCGCCGGCTCCTTCGGGGAAGCCCGCGGTGAGCGAGGCGTCCTCGGAGTCTGCTTCCGACGAGACGGAAGCGGCGCCGGCCGAGGCCGAGCCGGATAGCGACGGCGACGTGCCGCCCACTGACGACGACGGTCAAAAAGGCGGCGGCCGAGGCCACCTCAAGATCGTGAAATGAAGTAGAATCGCGGTCTTACGCCGGCTTAGCTCATCTGGTAGAGCAGTTGATTTGTAATCATCAGGTGGCGGGTTCGAGTCCTGCAGCCGGCACCAAATAAATCAAGGGGTTACGAATTCTTGTTCGTAACCCCTTGTTCGTTTCTGGCGGTCGTGTAACCGTCATGTAACCGGATTTCGTCAATTCCGGTCTACGCCGCTTCGGTTACATGGCATCCCAGAAAGTCGCTGACCAGGGCAGCCGGGAATCTAGGCGCGTGCCGTACGGGTTGCCGCCGACATCGACGCCAGAGTAGTCGTCGCTGGTCATCGGTAGGCCAGTTGCCGGGTTGATAGGGTAGGTCATAGCGCTCTCCTTGTTGAGCGGTTAGAAAATGCCCCGTTGCTATCGACGGGGCGGCTGGAACTCAGTCCTCGTCAGTCATCAGAATCGTGATAACGGGTTCGGCGTCATCGCCTGGGCCGATGTGTAGGTTCAACACGACAGGTCGAGGCCGCGTACCACGACCGCCGCGCGGCACGCGGTGCAGTTCAAACGCGATACGCTGTGCGCCACGTACGCGCTTTGCTGCCAGTGCCCCCATCCAGAGCAAGTCCCAAAGTCGGCCGCTTTCGTCCTGTGCGGCCTGCCTCTGGCTGTCCGCGTCGGTCCACGCCACGCAATCCGCCCATACCGCTGATGTCACCGCGACCGGAGTGCGAAAGCCGGCTTCTCGCGCCAGAGCACTTAAATCGACTAGCACGCCATCGGCAATCGCCTGCGCGCGCGTGTAGCTCGAAATCGTCTTGCCAAAAATGTCATCGGGGTTGTGTGCGTTGTCGTGCATGGTGTTCGCTCCTTGAAAGCTGACCGGGTTCCTGATGCAGAGCCCACACCGTTCTCCCGGTGCCGGCGTGGGGTGGCGCGGTGCCTGCCGCCGTTCTTCCCTCTGCTTCGCCCTGATGCACTGCGACGACAGGCAACAGGGACGACGTGCAAGGTCACGTCCGCAAGCCGCAGTCCGAAGGAACCGGGTGAGGAACGTGCGCGCAGCGTTCAACCTTGTATGGCGGCACGCCTGGCGCAAAGTCATCCGTTTGGGCTAAGCGGCGGGAAGGACGGTGGCAGGCCGCCATTGCGACGGAACCGACGTCGCGGGAGAACGGGGCCGGTGGACACGTGCGTACGCGACCTATGCACGCGCAGCGTGCGTGACTCGCAAGCCAACGGCGCGCAGCCGGCGTGCATCGGCACGGTGGCGAAGGGGGCGCCGCGTCGCGCAGCGGCGTGGGGCTAGCGCGTACAGCGCGCAGCACAGACTGGCGCGCCGTCCCCCAGGACGGTTGCCGGGCTGCGCGGGGGAGCCGGTCATCGCTGACAGCCCAAGCTGGCAGAGGTCGCCCCAGCGACCGGCAGAGGGCCGGGGGCGGAGCCCCGCCCCGAAGCGCAGCGGAAGCTGCGTGCGGGCAAGGTAGTCAAGTCGCAGCGCAGCGTAGACCGAAGGCCCCGGGCCGGAGCCGGCGGCGCATTCAGCGTGGACGGATGAGTACCTTGCCCGCACGCAGTGCGGGGCGCTGGGGTTTGAGGGCATGGCTGGCGTCCAGCCAGCCAAATCCCCGTGCAGCCGTACAGGCTGCGTAAGGGGATGGTGGCCTCGCCGCGAAAGTGGCTACGTACTCCCTGTATGCCCCTCGGCATATGGGGAAACATACGGGTTCGCTCGCGCTATACGGACATGTAGACACCACTGGAGATACATGCCGTGACAGCAGCGGATGGCCGGATTCTGGCCAGCCAGAACGAGGTGCGCGTGCTGCGCGCGTTGAATCGTTTTGGCTGGCTGCGAACGAAAGACCTAGCGGCACTGCTCTGGCAGCCCTGGGCCCGCAAGCCGGCTGGCGAGCCGGACATGCGGCCGCAGGTGCCAACGGCATCCGCACGCCTGATGGCGCAGCGCACGCTGCGCCGGCTGTATCACGCTCGACAGGTGCTGCGCTCGCAGGCGCCAGACGGCAGCCTGATTTACGCGCTTGCGACTGCCGGTGTTCGTCGGCTCGCGCAGCTAGGCGTGCCGGCGGCGACTGGCAAAGACCTGGTGCGGCGCTTCAGTGCCGCACAGTATCGGCATCGCTGCATTGCCAACGAAATCGCCATTTCGGGCATCGTCGCGGGTTTTCGCACCTCGACCGAGCGAGAAATCGCGATGGACAAATGGCTGGGCGGCGAACTCGGCGTTGCAGGCAAGAAGCCGGACGTGCTGCTGCAAGGCAACGGCCAGGTGTGGTGGGTCGAGGTCGAACGTTCGCGCCGTAACGCGAGCGACCGCGCGAGACTTCACGCGTTCCTGGCTGCGGTCCTTCACGACGCGGGACAATCAGCGGGACCGGTGCTGCTCGATGGCCAGCGCTGGGCGAAAGTCATCTTCATCTGCACGTCGGCATTTCGCGCCCGCCTTGTGCGCGAGTTGGAAGGCGCAGGTTGGACGGAAGCCGCGATAAAGCGGCTGACATGCTTCGTTGATGAGCTATACAGCTTCGTGGACATCATGTTCTGGTGAAACACCGTGCCGCCACAAGCCGGCGGCATGGATACAGGTACCCACGCCAGGCTGCTGGACTGGATGTGTAGTGGATGACCTTTCTGCCCGCCAATCAAGCGGGCCGTGCGACGCGGGCGTGCGCTGCCCGCTTCCGGTAGTCGCACGTTACAGGCATCAGGGGTTAGTAGTTGCCATATTGAGGCGCATATCGAACGAGGGCCAGAGGTTGCAGGCCACGGCGCGGCGATTGCCGTCGCAGCACCCGCCCAGCCCGGTTAGTTTCTGGCTGGGCGGTTGTTTTTCGACGTTTATCAACGCGCCTCCGGGTTGGGTACCAGTTGCAGATGAGTGCGAGCCGGTTTTGTCATGCTGTCCATGTTGTCCAGCCGTTCTACGCTGCCCACAATGGACTGCTTCGCGGGCAGGCTCCAGTACCACTTCGCATCCTTGCCCTTGTGCTTTCCGACGCCGAGCGCGTCCGACGCGCGGCGCAGGGTCCGCAGCGCGATACCTGCAGCCGTCGCGTGGTCCTCGATGGACTTGACCGGCATTTCACCGTCGTCCAGCAGGTCGGCCAGAAACGCCTTGGCCGAATTGACCGCGCTACCGCCGCGCGCTTTGTCTTGTGCGTGGTTGCCCAGCAGTTCGAGCGCGGAGCCGGCCACCTCGTCACCCCACGCGATGCAGGAAGACAGGATGCCGGGTATCGGCTCTGACTGTTCGATTTGGTATTCGAAGCCGCCGTCGTCCGGACCGATATTGGACTTGGCCCGCGCGAAGATGCGGTGCTCATCGCCGTCATCGCTCGCCACCTTGGCAGCGATTATCACGACCCGCGCGATTGCGGTGAAGGCGACGGAACCGTTGACCCACTGTGCCGGGTTCTTGCCCTGCTTTCCCTTGTTGAAGTGCGTGATGCCAAGCAGCGCGGCGCCGACATTGGCAGCCAGGTCCACGAGCGGCTGCAACGCGCGACGCGTCTCGGCGTTCTTGTGGCTGTCACCCGCTACGGCGGAAACGATGGGGTCCACGACAATCAGCCGCACGTCGCCGATTTCCTCGCACGCGGCCTGGAGCGCAGGCATATCGCGCGCCGGGTCGAAGCCTTGTTCCTTGCCCTTGACTCGCATCCCGGCGACGAAGAACACTCGGTTCATATCCGCACCTGCCGACATCAGGCGCGGCGTCAGCGTGTCTTTCGGGTCGTCTTCTCCTGACCAGATGACGACATTTCCGGGCTCCGCCACCGTCCCATCGGGCCACGTGCCGCCGCAGGTCGTCGTCGCAGCGAGCGACCCCGCTGCGGTCGTCTTTCCCGTGCCCGGTTCGCCGGCTAGGATAGTCAGCTTTCCTCGCGCCATATAGCCACGCCATAGCCAGCTAATCGGTTCTGGCTTCATGTCGGCACCGTTGACGATGATGATGCCGTCGCCCAGCGGGTCAGGTTTGGTCAGCGCGGGTTTGACCTCCGGCGATGGCCTCACGCTGGATTCCCGGCTCGTGATGGATGCGGCGGATGGCACATGACCGTTCGGGCGATGGGTTTCCGTGAACGAGCATCGAGCACAGCACGCTTCGCCTGAGCCGTCGGCGTTTATGACGAGCGTCAGCGCATTGTCGTGCTGGCCACGGTTGCAGTCCGGGCACGCGATTCGATGTTCGCCGACCTGGTACTCGCTCCACTGAATGAGGCTCATGCTGCTACCTCACCCATCAGTTGCTGGATGGCGTTGCTCGGCCACGCGAGGAAGCGATTCGGCAGCTTGGTGGGCCGCACACCGTGATAGCTCCCAGTTTCCATGTACCGCTTGCGGATGGACTGCGGACGCACGGCCATCAGCGATGCGAGTTCCTCTGTGGTGAGGAAAGGGCGGACGGCAAACAGTGCCCGGGATTGATTCGTGTTCATCGGTATCACCTTTCGCCGATTGGCGTTTCGTTAGGGTGATACGCATTAGATTTCCCCCTATACCGTCCCCCGCAACGGTCCCCCGGTCCACCAATTTGGGGGAGGGCACTCAGGCGTCGGCGATTTCCTTGCCGCTCCTGAGCCGTTCCCATGCCTTGTCGAATATGGTGCCTTCCCAGCCTAGAAGCCTGCGAACGAGCGCTTTGGCGCCAGGTTTTCCGGCCGGCGATTTGGGCAACTTCTTCGGGTCAAATCCATGCTCTCGAAGCGCACGCAGAATTTCCTGTTCTTGGTGGAGCTGCTGGGGCAATGGCCGGGGTGTGGGGGTTTTCGCCAGCGCTGATGAAATTCCAGTCGCCGCCATGTCGCCATCGCCTGAAACAGATTCCGAGGGGCTGGCTTGAAGCGATACTTGGGCGTCTGGTAGCCACAAGTAGCCGTGCTGCTCGCACCACGTGCGAATGTCGGCATGGGCTAGCAGCTGTCTGCGTCCGGCCATAGTTGTCGCGATGGCGCCACGTTCAACGGCATCTGACAGCGCGGCGTTCCACCGCCAGAACACGTCGTCGTACTGCGGCGCCCTGAGTACGGCGTCGCTTGTGCCGGCGATGAGGATTTTCGCGGCTCTGCCGCGAGAAATCCACGCTTGTCCGCTGTAGGCGAATATCCAGCTGGGAATGCGCCGGCCGTCTGGAGATTGGCGACCCTCGGAACCGTCCCCCCCTGGTTGCGAAACAGCGACATCGTGGCGAGCTAGAAACGGATAAATGTCCGACGCGTAGAAACCGAAGCGCTCGAACGTCGGCTGGGCGTCGTCGCTGGGCATGTCGTCAGCATCGAACAGCGTGGCCTGGTTTGCAAAGATGCCGAGCTGACTCAGCAGGTGCAGGCGTGTGCTCCTGTCTACCGGAAGCACGATACCTTCGTCGCGACGGCGGATGTCATTGACGGTCGTCGGGTCGCGGTCCAGGCAGGAAACCAGATAGCCGGCAGCTTCGTACCGCTCCACCGTTTCCGCTTCCCCGATTTGCGCGAACAGCTCCCACAGATTGATGAATTGACCGTTGCCAGCATTGCTTCCCACGTCGCCCACCGTATCTCCGCATCTTTTCTCAGAAACAGCGCAGGCTGGCCAGCTTGGCCGGTATGAAAAACTGGCCAGGTTGGCCAACATGGCCTACTAGCCTTATATCGGCACTGCTCGGCAGTTAATGAAGGGCGCCGGTGCCGCGCCGGCAAAGGCCGGCGACGAGGGGTATGTCGCTATCGCCAATCCGGGGGAAAGCACTATCATGTCGTCCGACACCGAATTTCAATATTGTCCCGATGAATCAGGATTTGAAGAAAACCCTCTGGGCTGCGGCCGACAAGCTGCGGGCGTCGATGGATGCCGCCGAGTACAAGCACATCGTGCTTGGGCTGATTTTCCTGAAGTACATCTCGGACGCGTTCGACGAGCGTCGCGCACAACTTTCGGCGGCATTCGGCAACCAGGAGGACGACCTGTACCTGCCCGATGCGGCAGACCGCGCCGATGCGCTGGAAGAGCGCGACTATTACACGATGACCAACGTCTTCTGGGTGCCCGCAGAGGCGCGCTGGGAAACGCTGCGCGCGCAGGCGAAGCAGGCCGACATTGGCGTGAGGATTGATGCAGCCCTCGAAGCAATCGAGGCTGACAACACCCGCCTGAAAGGCATTCTCGACAAGCGCTTTGGCCGCACGCAGCTCGAACCGGGCAAGCTCGGCGAGCTGGTGGACCTTATTTCGAAGATTGGCTTTGGCGAGGGCCACCACGCGAAAGACCTGCTGGGCGAGGTGTACGAATACTTCCTCGGGCAGTTCGCCACCGCCGAAGGCAAGAAGGGCGGACAGTTTTACACGCCCGCCTCGGTCGTGCGCGTGCTGGTGGAGGTGCTGGCACCGCACCAAGGGCGCGTCTATGACCCGTGCTGCGGCTCGGGCGGTATGTTCGTGCAGAGCGAGAAGTTCATCGAGTCGCACGGCGGGCGAGCGGACGACATCAGCATTTACGGCCAGGAAGCCAACCCGACCACGTGGCGTCTGGTGGCAATGAACCTGGCGATTCGCGGCTTCGCGGCAGACCTCGGCAAAGAGCCCGCCGACACGTTCCATCGTGACCAGCATCCGGACTTGCGCGCCGACTATGTGCTGGCGAACCCGCCGTTCAACATCAGCGACTGGGGCGGTGAGCGTCTGACCGATGACCGGCGTTGGACATATGGCACACCTCCCGCAGGTAACGCGAACTATGCGTGGCTTCAGCACATCCTGCACCACCTGAGCCCGCGCGGTCAGGCGGGCGTAGTGCTCGCCAACGGCAGCATGAGCAGCAACCAGAACAGCGAAGGCGACATTCGCCGTGCGATGGTTGAGGCCGATGTTGTTGACGTGATGGTTTCCCTACCGCCGCAACTGTTCCTGAACACGCCGATACCGGCATGTCTCTGGTTCCTCGCAAAAGACAAGAGCGGCGCTCCGATTGCAGGTGCCAAGCCGCGGCGTGACCGGCGTGGCGAGGTGCTCTTCATCGACGCACGCAAGCTCGGGCGCATGGAATCGCGAGTGGTGCGCGTGTTCGATGACGAAGACATCGCGAAGATTGCGGCGACGGTGCATCGTTGGCGGGCCGATGGCGAGGATGGCACCGATGAGCCCTACGCTGATGTGCCGGGTTTTTGTCGCGCGGTGAAGCTGGCCGAGATTGCGGAGCATTGGCATGTGCTCACGCCGGGCAGATATGTCGGCGCGGAAGAAACCGAGGACGACGACGAGGCGTTCAACGAGAAGATGGAACGCCTGACCGCGCAGTTGTCCGAGCAAATGATGCGTGGTGAGGAGTTGGATGTCGTGATACGGGCGAATCTTAGGGGATTGGGCTATGGCGTCTGAGGTTGACTTGATTCGACTTCGGGAGTTGAGTGTCCGCATCACGAAAGGAACCACACCCACAAAAGGTGAAGGCTTCGTTGCGCGCGGAGTCAACTACATCAAATCCGAGTCCATCACTTCTGATGGCTCGATTGATGCGTCTAAATTCGCATTCATAGACGAAAAAACCCACGACAAGCTCGCTCGGTCACAGCTTCGTGCTGGAAATGTTCTTTTCTCAATGGCCGGCGTATATCTGGGTAAGACGGCTATCGTCTTGCCGGAGCATTTGCCAGCCAATACAAATCAGGCAGTTGGCATCATCACTTTGGATGAGTCGAAAGCCGACCCGCACTTCATCCACTATTCGCTGCAATCTCCAGCATGTCGCGCTTGGGTAATGCGCTCAGCTGCGCAATCTGCTCAGCCGAATTTTAATCTGCAAGAAATTGGAGACCTGAAAATTCCTGCATTTCCTCTTGCAAAGCAAAAGGAAATTGGAAGGGTATTGCGCGTACTCGATGACCGCATTGACAACCTACGCCAAACCAACGCCACGCTCGAATCCATCGCTCAAGCGTTGTTCAAAAGCTGGTTCATCGACTTCGACCCGGTGCGAGCGAAGGCCGAAGGCCGAGACCCTGAAGGTATGGATGGAGAAACGGCTGCACTGTTTCCGGATGCGTTCGAGGATTCGGCGTTGGGAGCGATTCCGAAGGGGTGGGTAGTATCCGAAGTCGGTAGCGTGGCGCAATGTGTTGGCGGCGGAACTCCGAGCACCAAAGAGGCAAAATTTTGGGAGCCAGCTGTTCATCATTGGACTACGCCCAAAGACCTGTCTGGCATAACGGCCCCCGTGCTTCTCAGCACTGAGCGAAAGCTATCCGATGCCGGCTTGGCAAAAGTCAGCAGCGGACTGCTCCCTGCTGGAACCTTGCTAATGTCGTCGCGTGCTCCGATTGGTTACTTGGCTATTTCAGCGATTTCGGTAGCAGTAAATCAAGGGTATATCGCCATGCTTCCCGGTGGAACGCTTCCGCCGATATATCTGTATTTCTGGTGTCAGGCTAACATGGATGCCATCAAGCAGAAAGCAAATGGCTCAACGTTCATGGAAATTAGCAAGACGGCATTCAGGCCGATTTCGTTAATCGTGCCGTCCGCTGAGGTTATTGACCGCTTCACTGAGTTAGCTGGAAAACTGTTCGCCCGTATCACGGACGGCGAACGGCAGGCGCACCAACTCGCAGAGATACGCGATACTCTGCTGCCGCGCCTGATTTCCGGCAGACTCCGCTTTCTCGAAGCCGAGGCCCAACTGAACGAGGCGCTTGCATGAGCGGCATCACTGAGGACGCAGTCGAACAGGCAATGCTCGAATGGCTGACGGCCCTCGGCTGGCAGACCGCCCACGGACCGGATATTTCCCCGCCGGATGCCAAAACGCCCGGCACAGAACGCGATACCTACCGCGACGTAACGCTACGCCACCGCCTGGCTGCCGCCATTGCCAAGCTGAACCCGCACATTCCGTCCGTGGCCCGCGACGACGCACTGCGCCATGTACTGAATCCGAACGTGCCCGGTCTCGTCAACGCCAATCGACAGCTCTACCGCTGGCTGGTGGACGGTGTGCCGGTCGAATATCAGAAGGACGGCGAGACACGCGGCGACCGCGTTCGCCTGGCCGATTTTTCCGACGTGACCGCGAATGACTGGCTGGCCGTCAATCAGTTCAGCACCCAGGGCGCGAAGAAAACCCGCCGTCCCGATGTGGTGCTGTTCCTGAATGGTTTGCCGATTGTCGTCGTTGAATTGAAGAACCCCGGCGACCAGAACGCCGACATCTGGGGCGCATGGAACCAGCTTCAGGCTTACCAGGAAGACATTCCCGACCTGTTCAACGCCAATGCCATACAGGTCATCTCCGATGGCACAACGGCCCGCATGGGTTCGCTTACCTCAAACAAGGAGCGCTTCCTCGCCTGGCGCACCATCGACGGCCGGGAGACTGACCCGCACGGGCCAATGCGCGAACTCGAAACGCTTACGCGAGGCCTGTTCCGCCGCGACTACCTGCTTGATTATCTGCGTCATTTCATCCTGTTCGAGGACGAAGGCCAGCTCCTCAAGAAGATTGCCGCGTATCACCAATTCCATGCGGTGCGCGCCGTTGTCGAAAGCGTGCTGCACGCCTCGGCCCCTGGTGGTTCGCGTAAGGGGGGCGTCGTCTGGCACACGCAGGGGGCAGGCAAGAGCATCGAGATGACCTGCCTTGCCGGCGCGCTGATGGCCAGCGCGGAGATGGAGAACCCAACGCTCTTGGTCGTGACCGACCGCAATGACCTCGACAACCAGCTTTTCGGCGTCTTTGCTGGAGCCAGCGAGCTACTGCGCGAAACACCCGTGCAGGCTGATAAGCGGACGGAGTTGCGTCGCTTGCTCGATAACCGCCCATCTGGCGGCATCATCTTCACGACTATCCAGAAGTTCACACCCGGCGAGGATGAGGACACGTTCCCGGTTCTCTCGGAGCGTCGCAACATCGTTGTCATTTGCGACGAGGCACACCGCAGTCAGTATGGATTCGACGCCCGTCTGCCTGAGCCAGCCAATGGTAAGCAGTCTGCCAGCTCGGCGGTACGCTACGGCTATGCGCAATATTTGCGCGATGCACTACCCGGCGCTACGTTCGTCGCATTCACCGGCACGCCGGTCGAGCTGAACGACCGGGATACGCGGGCAGTGTTTGGTGACTACGTGCATGTGTACGACATCGAGCAGGCAGTGAAGGACGGCGCAACAGTGCCGATTTACTACGAAAGCCGTCTGGCTGCCTTGGAGCTGAAGGAAGAAGACACCGACGACCTGGACGACCAGGTAGACGAGCTGACCGAAGCTGAGGCCAGCGACGAATCAAAGGTTGCCACGCTTCGTCGCTGGGCAGCGTTGGAAAAGATTGTCGGTGCGCCGCCTCGCATCCAGAAAATCGCGGCCGACATCGTGGCCCATTTCGAGAATCGACAGTCGGTGATGGATGGCAAGGCGATGGTGGTGGCGATGAGCCGCGACGTCTGCGTGCATCTGTACAACGCCATCGTCGCCCTGCGTCCGGAGTGGCATAGCGACGACCCGATGCAGGGCGTCATCAAGATTGTGATGACGGGTTCGGCGTCCGACAAAGCTCTGCTTAAGCCGCATATTCATCCGAAGGACATCCGCAAGAAGCTCGAACTCCGGTACAAGGACACATCCGACCCGTTCAAGCTTGTCATCGTGCGCGATATGTGGCTGACGGGCTTCGACGCGCCGTGTATGCACACGATGTACATCGACAAGCCGATGAAAGGCCACAACCTGATGCAGGCTATCGCCCGCGTCAACCGGGTCTTTAAAGACAAGCCTGGCGGTTTGGTTGTCGATTACATCGGCATCGCGAACGAGCTGAAGGCGGCATTGGCCACGTACACGCAGGCCAACGGACGCGGCCGGCCAACCATCGACGCGCGGGAAGCGCTGGCAGTCCTGATGGAAAAGATGGACCTGCTGCACGACCTGCTGCACGGCGTCGATTACACGGCGTTCCGTACTCAAGCCTGGCAACTGCTGCCGACCGTGGCCGACCATGTGCTTGGCCAGAAGGATGGCAAGAAGCGGTTTGCGGACGCGGTATTGGCGGCTGGCCAGGCATTCGCGTTGTGCTGCACGCTCAGCGAGGCGCTTCAGTATCGCGACGAGCTGGCTTTCCTGCAGGCCGTCAAGGCAGCCATTATCAAGAACGAGAACGTCAACAAGACCCTGTCCGACGAGCAGAAAGAACACGCGCTTCGGCAAATCATCAGCAGCGTGGTCGTCAGCGATGAGGTCATCGACATCTTCGCATCGCTGGGACTGAAGCGACCTGACATCGGCGTGCTGTCCGACGCGTTCCTTGATGATGTGCGCCACATGAAGCAGCGCAACCTCGCTGTTGAGCTGCTGGAGCGCCTGCTGAAAGACCAAATCAAGTCGCGCTTCAAGACCAACGTCGTGCAGAGTGCGAAGTTCTCGGAGCTGTTGCAGCAGAGCCTGACGCGCTACAACAATCGAACGGTGCAGACTTCGCAGGTCATCGAGGAGCTTATCGAGATGGCCAAGGCTTTCCAGGAAGCTGCCGAGCGCGGTGAGCGTCTGGGGCTGAACAGCGACGAGATGGCGTTTTACGATGCGCTGGCGACCAACGAGGCGGCGGTGCGTGAACTCGGCGACGACACGCTCAAAAAAATCGCGGTCGAGCTGGTCGTGAAGCTGCGCGGCTCGGTGACGGTCGATTGGGCGAAACGCGAAACCGTGCGCGCGAAGCTGCGCGTGATGGTCAAGACACTGCTCAAGCGCTACAAGTATCCGCCCGACCGACAGGAGGAAGCGACGGATACGGTGTTGTCGCAGGCGGAAACGCTGTCGGCGGATTGGGTGGCAGTGTAGCAATCTGGCCATGTTGGCCAACTTGTCCATGCTGAAGATATGGCCAAGTTACAATAACCCGCACTCTGGCGCTTAAATTCGCGGGGTCTCGTAAATATAAGGCTGGAGGGTCGATGCAGCTTCTCAACCTCACGATTTCACGAGTCGTCTTGCACGAGGTTTTCAAGCGGGGGAATGATGGGAACAAGGTGCAACCCGAGTTTGGAGATGAACTCGAGGTGCTGGATGACGAAGCCTCCGAGGCTCTTCGAGACCGCGTTGTAACTGCCATGACAAGCGCGACGCGGTGCGTGCAGATGTCCATCGTGAAAGCAAGCGCGGAAAGCCTTGTCCATCGAGCATCCGTAGCCCTCGACGCCGATGATGCAGGCTTCATTGCTGCGTCTCGGGGCATCGCTGATAAGCTCGCTGACGAACAAAAGAACCGAAATCTACCCGGTGGAGTAGTCGTCGTATTCAGCGGTACTGCCGGTCATCCAGCGCGGCGATTGGTTGGCGTCATCAAAGCCGAAGTGCATAATGGATTCATGCGGGCACGCGAAGCCGCAGATGCAAAGCCGAAGCTCAAGTTTTTGAAGTCGCTTATGCTGACTGCACAGACCAAGCTGTATAAGGTTGGCCTGTTTCTGGAACCACGACCGCCGGTTGAAGGCGAATTTCCGGCCGGTTGGGATGCCTATATCTATGACGAAACCTTAACTGTAGCGAATAGATACGGTGCGGCCAAATATTTCTATGAGGGTTTCTTGGGGCTAGGTTTCGCGCAATCTAGCGCGCGCCAGACGCAGCAGTTTTTTGATTTGACGAAGGCTTTTATCCAATCGATGGACAAGCCTGAGGAAGAAAAAATCGTGTTGCATAACGCACTCATTACGTATTTGCGCGCGGACCAACTTCCGACTGTCGGAATTGCGTCCTTTGCAGAGGCGTACTTCGGAGATGCGGATGGACGTGACGCCTATCGTGCCTACATGGTCGAGAAAGGGTTTCCTGAAGTCGCGGTCAACAAAGACACGACTGATGTTGCATCAGCAATGAAGTTGCGAAGACTGAATTTTGCCAGCCGCGTGCGTATCAGCGGTCCCGCAGAGTCATTCGACAAATTGGTAAACGTGTCGCTAATTGACGGCGAGGAAAATAATGGTGTCGCGCCAAAGTGGACCCAGGTAATCGTTAAAGACCGAATCTCTACTCAAGAATGACCGAATCTGAATTTCTTGCGCGATGGCACGCTGAGCGGGATTCATATTCCGCTTGGGGTCTATTCGTTAAGAATCAGATTATTGCGGACCTACACGCGTCGATACCTCACTTCGACGCACATGCATTTCTCAAGATTCTCCCAGAGCCACGAACGAAAACGGATAACTCCCTTATCGGCAAGGCGTTTCATCGAAACAAAGCGTATGCGGACCCTTACGTCAATATTGAGGATAAGGTTGGAGTCCGGTTTGTGGTGTTGCTTACTTCTGACATAAAGAAGATTCAGCATGTCATCGAGCGCTCCACTATGTGGACGTGCAGTCTCGATAGAGACTACGAAGCAGAGCGCGAAACGAGGCCGTTGGAATTTACGTATCAATCGACGCACTATGTATTGAAGGCTGCCAACACGTTTAGGACGGAGTCCTACGTTGAGGTCCAGAAAGATACGCCGTGTGAAGTGCAGATTCGGACCCTGCTGCAGCATGCCCATAGTGAGCTGACGCACGATAATATCTATAAGCGTGAGCCGGGGTCCGAGGTAGCCAAGACGGTGGAACGGACCGTCGCAAAGAGCATGGCGCTGATTGAGGCGGTTGACGACTACTTTATCAGTGCTGTAGACGAACTTAATTCGGCAACCAAGGCCGAGCGTGAAGCGCTTGATATTTTGGCTACGGTCTACTCGGAGCACATCGGTTTCGCTCCTCAGACAGACCTAAGCAATCGGCTCGTATTGCAAGCATTTCGCCAGAACATGGGTGCAGACTTGCGCCAATGTCTGACGGAGTTGCTCGTTCAGAAACCGTTCATTGCCGAGCGGGTCCGAGGCCGCGCGGCGACGCACTATCTTTTCCGCCAACCATGGATACTTTTGGCGTATCTAATGGCGGACTCCGCACCTGCCGTGACTGCCGAACGCTGGCCGCTGACGCCTGACGAGCTTAGACCGATTTACACTGACTTAGGGCGGGCGTTTCCAGCGCAAATCTAAGTTCTGCGAGCACGAAGCGAATCCAGCGTATTACTGAGGCTACATACAGTTGGAATAGTCACATTGGCCAACCTGGTCAAGTTCTCAACTTGGCCACGCTTTCTGCATGGCCGACTTTGGACAACATCCTTCGGAGCATGGTCACTGCAGCGCCTGCGAATCCTGCTGAGCCTGTTCCGGCTTGAAGTCGATACCCGCCTGTTTGAGCATCCACGCTTCGATGCGTGTGTGCCACTTGCGCAGTAAGTCGAGCGGGCGGCGGCGGTAGTGCTTTTCCGCCAGAGCGCTAGGCTTGTGTCCTTGAATTTGGGCCACGACACCGGTGGGCACTTCTAGCCACTCGGCCAGCGTGCCGAACGAGCGGCGTAGACCTTGCAGCGTCACATGCGGCAGGCCTGCTTCTTCAATAGCGGCCTCATGTGCGAAGCGCGGCTCCTCGATGTGGCCGCTCTCCGATGCGACGCTTGGAAACACCCAGGGCGATGGCTGCCACGGCGTGCCAGCGTCTTCCATTCTCTGAAGTACCTTGATGCTCGGCGGTGTGTCGTTGAGTCGCTTCAGTTCGAGCAGCAGCGAGCGGAAATACGGCGTTAGCGGAATGATGCGGGAGCCTTCGACTTTGTCGCGGAGTTTTATCTTGTTCCAGCGCAAATCGACGTTTTCCCAGCGCAGTTCTGCTAGTTCCTCGCGGCGCGGACCGGTGATGAGGACGCCTTGCAGGTAGGTGGCCGCCACGCGGTTGGGCTGGGCGCGCACTGCCTTAAACCAGGCTCGAAGTTGCTCGCGCTCCAGGCAATCGCCTTCGGGCGTCTTCACGCTTGGCAGAAGGGCCGTGACCTTCGGGGATGAATAGCAGTCGTCCGGCAGAAGCTTCTTGAATTTCGTTTGACCCTCGCACCAGCCAGCAAACGCTTTGAACATGCGGTACGCATAAGCGATGCTGGTCGGCCGCTCGGCAACCTCGTCCTCCATCCAGCTAGCAATCGCGTCGCCGGTCATGTCGGGCAGCTTCATCGGCATGAGCGCATGCAGCGGACCTTGGCTTGTCAGCCCCTTTCCTCGCTTCTTTTCCGCTCCACCGGGGGCGGCTAACTTGCGGTGGTCCTCAATGTACTGCGCGCTGCGGGGGCGCTTCGTTTTCGGAGATGGCGTCGCTTCAAGGTCAGTCAGGTAGGCCGTCCACGCATCGGCGAATGTTACGTCCTGGCGCTCGGCTTCGGCTTTTCGTGTGGCTAGGGCTGCGCGCTGCTCGGCAGCTTCCTCTCGGGGGTCTTTGCCGGCGTCAATCAGACGTTGCAGGCGGCGCGCTTCGTCGCGCGCCTTGTCAATGCCCCAGTCTTTCGGCGAGCCTATCGTGACGCGCACTGTCGCCCCGTTCAGCTTGCCCTGAAAGATATAAGACAGCGTGCCCGCCGCCGTGGCGCGAAGGCCCAGGCCGGATGCACTGCTGTCCCAGAGAAAAGCCTGAGCCTTGCCAGTAGGGCAGCTATGCCCGTTGACCCGCCCCGCCGTGAAATTGACCTTGGCCACCGTTACCATCCTCGGGAAGAGTTACATGGACATCCATGTAACCGCTGTGTAACCGGATTTTGTCGTTTTAGGGGAATTCGTGTCAACGTGGATAAACATGTAATTTCCGCGTATCCCCTGTATTTACGGGGGTTTTGGCGGATTTTTGAATTCGAGTCAACGCCGAGAAATGTGAGGTTTCGATGATTTGTAATCATCAGGTGGCGGGTTCGAGTCCTGCAGCCGGCACCAGGCATGTCAAACGGGCTACGCAATGTTTGCGTAGCCCGTTTGTTTTTGTGGCTTGGAAGGCCTAGCCGGACACGGCGCGTTCAATGCACAGCATCCCCTCCAAGATGCCTGACCGCATCCGGATTCCGCATGACATAAATCGCGACGATCTTCCCGTCCTCGATCTGCAGCGCGGTGGTCTGCAGAACCTCTTCCGGCTCGATCGAAACGAACCTCGGTAGTCCAATGACGAGCCCATACCGCACGATCCGCAACATCCTCTCCGCAAAAATCCGCGCTAGCGTCGCGTGAAGCTGCATGACGTTCTCGATCCCGACGATCGGCTCGACCGCCGCCGACGCCTTCCCGCCGCCATCGGCGTAAGTCGTCGCATCCGCCGCCAGCAGCGACCGCAACTGCTGCATATCGCCGCTCCGTGAAGCCGCGAAGAACGCCGCGGCGATCTCCATCCCATGCCTCTTCGGCATCGGAAACCGAGGTTGCTCCGCCCGGACAAGATCCCGCGCCCGGCTCGCCAACTGCCGGCATGTCGCCGCCGTCCGCCCGAACGTTTCCGCGATCTCGTCGAACTCGAGGCCGATTTGAGAATCTGGTTGCCAAACCCGAGCCACGATTGCATGGCGGCAGGCGCGGCGGCGAACGGGTTCAGTCTTGGGGTCATGCTCATCTCCTTCGTTGTTAGTGGATTCGCATGACAAGACGAGACGGCGCCGCCGAGCGTGACACGCGCGGTCGGCTTTTTGTCGCGAGCTTCGCAAAACCGAGTATCGTGTCGGCGATGCGGCCCGCGACGCACGGCAATTCGCAGCACGTCGCGAGCCTGACCTACCTCGATGCCCAACCCGTGACAGACTTCCCAACTCTCACCTGGACCGACCCGTCCACCGGCGCAACCCACGCTGCCCGTTGGCGCTCCGAAGCCGGCAACCCGCCGCCCAAGCGCGTGGCGATCGCCGACGATCGCACCACGGCCGACACAGCCTACCGCCAGGCCTGCGAAGGCATCGCGATGCTGTGGCGCGGCGACTTCCAGAACGCGCGCCAGTTGTTGCAGGCGATGTCGCGCCGCGCGGACCGCAAGCCGCGCAAAGCGGCGGCAACCCCTATCGAGGCGTTCAATCTCCACCGCCAAGCCCAGTCGCAGCGCGCGCGTACGCTGGGCATGCTGTTGATCCCGCTCGAAGCCGACTACTCGATCGATTTGCGCCGTGCGCCAGACGTGCAGGACGCCTGCAAGGAAGCGTACGGCGAGGGCGAAGCGCCCTCGGTGGTCTCGCTGAGGGAGCTGCTAGGTTTGATCGGCGCGCACGAGTGGCGCAAGAAGGGTGTCGCGATCCCGGCGTTGGGCGGCGAGCACATTCACCCGTACTACGGCGTCTTTTCACCGGTGCGCGGCGAGTATGTCGATTTGGTCGCGCGAGCGCCCTTGCCCTCGCAGGCGTTGGCGTTCGATATCGGCACGGGCACAGGCGTGCTTGCCGCCGTGCTCGCCACGCGCGGCGTGAAGCGCATCGTCGCCACCGATCAGGATCCGCGCGCGCTCGCCTGCGCTCGCGAGAACCTCGCGCGGCTCGGCCTGCAATCGCAGGTCGACGTCGTCGAAGCCGATCTCTTCCCCGCAGGCCGCGCGCCGCTCGTCGTCTGCAATCCGCCGTGGCTGCCCGCGCGGCCGAACTCGCCGATCGAGCGGGCTGTCTACGATCCCGATAGCCGCATGCTGCGAGGCTTTCTCGACGGCCTGGCCGCCCATCTCGAGCCGGGTGGCGAGGGCTGGCTGATTCTGTCGGATTTCGCTGAGCATCTCGGCTTGCGCACGCGCGACGCGCTGCTCGCGATGATCGACTCGGCTGGTCTGGAGGTCGTCGGCCGCGACGATATCAAGCCGAAGCATCCGAAGGCGTCGGACGCGGCCGATCCGCTTTATCAGGCGCGCGTCGCGGAGGTGACGTCGCTATGGCGGCTGAAGGCGCGCGGCGCTCAGCCGGGATAAGCCTCGTCCACCTTGAGCCCGGCCAGCTTGAAGATGACGCGCAGCGTCTGCGGTTTGATTTCTCGTCTAGACGCGAGCGTCGTCAGGATGAAGTCCATCACCTTTGCGTACTTGAGCAGGGTGAGGCAGTTCTCGAGCCCGGCGTCGCCGTCGCGCATCAGCTCGGCGATGCGCAGCATCTCGACTGAAATGTCACGCGCCATTTCGAGCTCGAGCTGCTGCTTTTCGGACCAGGACGGTGTCGCCATGAGTTTGGCGAGCATTTCCTGAAATTTTTGCTCCGCGTCTCCGTTAGGTATCGTAGCCATCGCTGTCGTCCTTTCGTCAACTTGGGTCTCGCGCGGCCAAGCGGCGCCGCGCCATGTCCGATACGTTCGATCCCGTCGCGAGCGTCTTGCGATTGTGCGCCTGATCGCGCTGCACCGCTTCAGCCCGGCGTTTCCCCATGTTGTTCGTCGTGTGTCGTGTTTCGAGCGGGCTTCGCCGATGCGTGCTTTCGCGCAATCGGCATGCATGAAGCGTTCCATTCCGCTCGTCCGTCGCGCTCTCACGCGGGCACGAAGGGCCGCCCTGCGTTCTTTTCGGTAAACTGACGCGATTGCTTCCGTTCTTCTGTAGGCTTTCGCACGTATGAATGCGACTTGCCTCCCAGCCGCCCGCACGATGTCCAATAAAACCTACGAAATCCGTCCGAATCAGTCGATCGAGTTGCTGAAGGAGCTCCACATCCTGACGCGCGACGGCAAGATGAACCAGGACAGCCGCCGCAAGCTCAAGCAGGTCTACCACCTCTTCCAGTTCATCGAGCCGCTGCTCGCGGAAGTGCAGCAAAAGCAGGGGCACGTATCGCTCGTCGATCACGGCGCGGGCAAGTCCTATCTCGGCTTCATCCTCTACGACCTGTTCTTCAAGGAGCAGCCCGGCGACGGCTCGTCGCGCATCTATGGCATCGAGACGCGCGAGGCGCTCGTCGCGAAGTCGGTCGAGCTGGCGGCGCGGCTCGGCTTCGAGGGGATGTCGTTTTTGAACTTGTCGGTGGCGGAATCGACCGCCTCGGACCGTCTGCCGGCGACCATCGATGTCGTGACCGCCCTCCACGCGTGCGACACCGCCACCGACGACGCCATCCGCTTCGCCCTCGAAAAGCATGCGCAGTTCATCGTGCTCGTGCCGTGCTGCCAGGCGGAGGTGGCCGGTGTGCTGCGGCGGAACAAGGGGAAGTCGCTCGGCGATGCGCTGACGGAAATCTGGCGCCATCCGCTACACACGCGCGAGTTCGGCAGCCAGATCACGAATGTGCTGCGCTGCCTGCAGCTCGAGGCGCACGGCTATCAGGTGAGCGTGACGGAGCTCGTCGGCTGGGAGCACTCGATGAAGAACGAGCTGATCATCGCGCAGTACAAGGATCTGCCGCGGCGGCGTCCGGCCGAGCGGCTGGCCGAGGTGCTCGGCACGCTCGGGCTCGATGAGCTGCGCGAGCGGTTTTTTGCAACGGCCTGATCAATTCCCGCGCTGTTCGCGCATCCATTCCCGCCAGCCTTCATGGCCCAGGCGCCGCAGCGTTTCCTGATTGCGCTCGTAGATCTCGGCGGCGTCGGGGAACGCCTCCACCGCGCGCTCGATGCTCGCCTCTCGCAGCAGATGCAGGATCGGGTACGGCGCGCGATTCGTGTAGTTCTCGATATCGTCGGGTTCGCTGCCTTCGAATTGATACTGCGGGTGAAAGCTCGCGATCTGCAGGATGCCTTCGAGGCGCATCTGCTTGAGCAGGCGCTCCGCGAAGAACAGGCTATCGTTGAAGTCGAGAAAATCGGCCAACGTACGCGGGAAGACGACGAGCGTCGTGTCGATCTGCTCTGGATCGGCGTTTGCCAGCGTGCCCAGCTCGGCTTCGAGGTCGGTCAGCACGCCTTCCATGTCCGTCGCTTCGCTGATCGCGTAGCGGATCTGATTCTTCACGTGCACGGCCTTCGCGAACGGGCACAGGTTTAGCCCGATCACCGCGCGCGTCAGCCAGTGGCGCGTGGCGGCCAGGATGGTGTCATGGGAATCGGCTGGCGTCGGCATGGGGCGGGTGGGGCGATCGAAAGCGTGCATTCTAAGCGTGCGGCGCTTTGCGCGGAGGCGAGTCAGTCCGGCTGCGCGCTATTGCCGCCAGGAAGTTCCGCGCCCGGCGCATTCGCGCACGCCGCCGCGACCAGCGCCGCGGCCACCCGCGGTGCGGCCTTGATTGGCCCGCAACCCGGGCCATACGTTTGGCTTGCCGCGTAGATCCCCTCGATCAAGAGCGCGAGCGCGTCGGCCAAGGCCTGCGGATCGTCCGCTCCGGCCTCGGTCGAGATTTCCGCCAGCCGCGCCATCAATTTCGCCTTGTTGCGCGACACGCACAGCCGCGCCGGATGCGACGCATCCGGAAACTCCGCGGAGACGTTCACGAACGGGCAGCCGCGATAGTCCTTGGCGGAAGCGCGCTCGGCCAAGTCCTCGAAATACTGTGCGAACTGGCGCACCGGGTTGCCGGGATGCTTCGCGATGCTTCCCTCGAAGCGCTCGAAGAACGTGGCATCGGACTGCTCCAGGTACGCGACGACGAGCTCATCCTTCGACGCGAACTGCCGGTAAAGGCTCATCTTGTTGACGCCCGCGCGCTCGACCACGGCCTCGACGCCGACTGCCCGCACGCCTTCGCGGTAGAACAGCTCGCCGGCGGCGCGCAGCAATTGCTCCTGGGCAGTCGTTCCGGACGTATGGGCGCGTGCACGAGGCGCCGAGGGGGCGGCGGTAACGGTTCGGGTCATGCTGGCTCCTGCTGGAAATGCATGATGCGACGGCTTGGCTTGAACGGCATCACAGATCGGATAGCCGTTCCCATCACAGGGAATTCTCTTGACATGTTACCGATCGGTAACTAGGATCGCAAGACGGTTTGTTACTGATCGGTAACAACAATGTTGTGACATGTGTACCAATCAACTGCTGCGCCGCTTCAACCTGCGAAGACGGCGCGGATCGGAGTCCCGATGAACTGGGCAACAAAACTGATAGGCGGGCGGTTTCACTATGGCTGGCTAGTGGCGGCCGTGGTCTTCCTGGTGCTGCTGGCGGCGGCTGGCACGCGCGCGACCCCGAGCGTGCTGATGGTGCCGCTCGAGCACGATTTCGGCTGGAGCCGGGCGACGATCTCGCTGGCGATTTCGGTGAACATCGCGCTGTACGGCTTGACCGGCCCCTTTGCGGCCGCCGCGATGCAGCGTTTCGGCGTGCGTCCGACCTTGCTCACGGCGCTTGGCGTCATGGCGGCCGGCGTCGCGCTGTCCTCGCTGATGCACGCGCCGTGGCAGATGGTGCTGATCTGGGGCGTGATGGTGGGCGGGGCGACGGGCGTGGCGGCACTGACGCTGTCGGCGACGGTCGTGAATCGCTGGTTCACGACGCACCGCGGCCTCGTGATGGGCATCCTCACCGCCAGCTCGGCCACCGGTCAGCTCGTGTTTCTGCCGATGCTCGCCGCCATCGCCGAGCATCAAGGCTGGCGAGTGGTGGTGCTGACCGTCGCGGTGGTTGCCGCAGTGGTGCTGCCGCTCGTCGCGTTATTGCTGCCGGAGTTTCCGGCCGACCTGGCGCTGCGGCCGTTCGGTGACCCGCACGACGCGCCCATCAAGCGCCCCGCCGCCAAGCAGAATCCGCTCGCGATCGCGTTCGGCACGCTCGCCTCGGCCAGCAGGACGCGCGATTTCTGGCTGCTGTTCTTCAGCTTCTTCATCTGCGGCGCTAGCACCAACGGCTATGTCGGCACGCACCTGATCGCGATGTGCGGCGACTACGGCCTGTCGGAAGTACAGGGCGCCTCGCTGCTCGCGGCGATGGGCATCTTCGACCTGTTCGGCACGACGCTCTCGGGCTGGCTCTCCGACCGCTTCAACAGCCGCGTGCTGCTGTTCTGGTACTACGGGCTGCGCGGCTTGTCGCTGATCTATCTTCCGCACGCGTTCGGCATCGACTTCTTCGGCCTGCCGCTCTTCGCGGTCTTCTACGGGCTCGACTGGATCGCGACGGTGCCGCCGACGGTGCGTCTCACCACCGACGTCTACGGCAAGGACGCCGCACCCGTCGTGTTCGGCTGGATCGTCGCGGGCCATCAGCTCGGCGCGGCGTTCGCGGCACTCGGCGCCGGGATGCTGCGCGCGAGCCTCGGCACCTATACGGTGGCGTCGATGATCTCGGGGGGCTTGTGCCTGATCGCTTCGTTCCTCGTGTTGCGCATCAATCGACGGGGCGAAGTGGGGGCGGCGGCTTCCGCGGCATGAGGTCGTAAGCCGGGCGCCGTGCGACACCCAATCGGCGCCCGCGAAAAGCATTCGAGCGAACGGCGCAGCGCGCTTTTATGAGGGCGGTTATGCTATCGACCCGGGCGCTGGCCGCCGTTTTCCTCGATTGCGAACTCGACCAAGAGAAGCTCATGTCCAAGAAACCCGCACCGACCGAAACCCCCATTCACGAACTGATCGCCGGCCGCTGGAGCCCGCGCGCGTATTCGAGCGAGCCGATCGGCCGCGAGCAGTTGCAGTCCGTGCTCGAGGCGGCCCGCTGGGCGCCGTCGGGCTACAACCTCCAGCCGTGGCGCTTCGTCGTGTTCGACCGCAGCGCGGACGAAGCCGCCTTCAAGCGCGCCTTCGCGACACTCGTGCCGTTCAACCAGGGCTGGAACGCCAACGCGCCGGTGCTGATCGCGGTGACGGCGCACAAGCTGACCGCGAAGGGCGAAGTGAACCGTGTCGCGCCTTACGATGCGGGCGCGGCGGCGTTCTCGCTGGTGCTGCAGGCTCACGCGCTGGGCCTGGCCGCGCACCAGATGAGCGGCTTCGACCAGAAGGCTTTCCACGAAGCGTTCGCGTTGCCGGACGACGTCGAAGCGATCGCGATGATTTCGATCGGCCACCATGGCGACGCGGACAAGCTCGACCCGGTGCTGCGCGAGCGTGAAAAGGCGCCGCGCACGCGCTTGCCGCTCGGCGAGATCGCCTACGCGGGGGCGTGGAAGAAGGCGTTCTGATCGGCGCCGGCACACGAAACGCGCAGCATGGTCTGCGCGTTTTTTTATGTCGACCCGAGTTGGTGCTTCAGCACTTACTCAGGCCCCATGCAAGGCTGGCGGCGCCGGCTAAGCATCTTCGTCTATCGCCGACAAAGGCAGCGCAACATGCTCGAGCGGCTTGCGCTCGGCGTCGACGCCCCAGATCGCCGCAATCAGCGCCGCGGCGATCATCAACGCCGAGCCGACCAGATAGCCGGAGAAGACCTCGCTGCGCTGATGCGTATCGATGAGGCGCCCGAAGAGCGCCGGCCCCGCGATCCCGCCGAGTCCCGTGCCGAACGCGTAGAACACGGCGATCGCCAGCGCGCGGATCTCGAGCGGAAACGATTCGCTCACCGTGAGATACGCCGAGCTCGCCGCCGCCGACGCGAAGAAGAAAATCACCATCCACGCGACGGTCTGCCCGACGACGCTCAGCCCGCCGCGTTCGAACAAGAACCCGCTGCCGATCAGGAGGACGCCGGAGATCGCGTAGGTGAACGCAATCATGGCGCGGCGGCCGATCGCGTCGAAGGCGTGGCCGAGCACGAGCGGGCCGAGGAAATTGCCGAGTGCGAAGGGCAGCAGGTACCAGCCGACATGGTCGCCCGGCACGCGATAGAACTCGGTGAGCACGAGCGCATAGGTGAAGAAGATCGCGTTGTAGAAGAACGCTTGCGCGGTCATCAGCGACAGTCCGACCAGCGAGCGCCGCCGGTGCAGCACGAAGAGCGCATGCAGCACTTCTTGAAGCGAGGTGCTTGCGCGTTCACGCAATCGCAGCACGCGCACGCCGTCGTCGCGCAGTGCGTGGCCGACGTGCCGAAAACGCGCTTCGATACCCTCGACGACAACGCGCGCAGTCCCCGGCTGGTGGTGCGTGAGCAGCCAGCGGGGGCTTTCGGGTATCCACATCCGCATGGGCACGATGACGAGCGCAAGCGCCGCACCGATGAAGAAGCACGCTCGCCAGCCCCAGTCGCCGGGCAGGATGCCTGGATCGAGCAGGACGATCGAGCCGCCCGCGCCGAGCGCCGCCCCGACCCAGAAGGTGCCGTTGATGGCGAGATCGGTCCAGCCGCGCACGCGAGCCGGCGTGAATTCCTGGATCGTCGAGTTGATGGCCGCGTATTCGCCGCCGATGCCTGCCCCTGTCAGGAAGCGGAACACGATGAAGCTGGCGAGGCTCCACGAGGTCGCGGTGGCCGCCGTCGCCGCCAGATAGAGACTCAGCGTGACGAAGAAGAGCTTGCGCCGCCCGAGGCGGTCGGTGAGCCAGCCGAAGAACAGCGCGCCGAGCACCGCGCCGGCGATGTATGCGCTGCTCGCCAGACCGACGTCCGCGTTGGAGAAACGCAGCACGGGACTCGTTTTCAAGGCGCTCGCCACGGCGCCGGCAAGCGTGACTTCCAGGCCGTCGAGCAGCCATGTGACCCCGAGCGCGACCACGATCAGCGTGTGAAAGCGCCCCCACGGCAGGCGGTCGAGGCGCGAGGGGAGGTCGGTTTCGATGATCGCGGGCAGCGCGTTCGCCTGCGCTTTGGTCTGTAGATTGGTCTCCCGATTCATCGCGTCGAACCTCCTGAAGACTGCCTTGCCGAGCAGCGAGCGCAAAGAGAACCCTTGGTCGCGAGCAAATCCTGTTCCTCGGCCGAAGTTCGCAGCACGCTTATTCGCCCTGGGTTGCTGGCCGCTGCGCTTTCATGATAAAAAACCGGTCCTCAATTGTTCGCGCCAGGCGTGATGCGATTCCAGCCATGACTTACTGCGCGATTGACTTCGGCACCTCGAATTCGGCCGTCGCCCTGCCTGCGGGCGGCGCGGTGCGGCTCGCGCCGGTCGAGGGCGCCTATACGACGCTGCCGACCGCCGTATTTTTCAACACCGACGAACACACGCGCGAGTTCGGCCGCGCCGCGCTCGAGGCCTACATCGACGGCTTCGACGGCCGTCTGATGCGCTCGATGAAAAGCATCCTCGGCTCGGCGCTCGCGGATACCACGACCGACCTCGGCGACGGCTCCGCAATCAAGTACACCGACGTGATCGCGATCTTCGTCGACTACCTGAAGCGCAAGGCGGAGGCGGTCGCCGGCGCGCCGATCGAGCGCGCGGTGCTCGGCCGCCCGGTGTTCTTCGTCGACGACGACCCGCGCGCCGACCAACTCGCGCAGCGCCAGCTCGAAGCGGCGGCGCGCTCGGTGGGCCTCGCCGACATCCACTTCCAGTATGAGCCGATCGCGGCCGCCTTCGATTACGAATCGCGGCTCACGGAAGAAGGGCTCGTGCTGGTCGCCGACATCGGCGGCGGTACGTCGGACTTCTCGCTGGTTCGCGTCGGCCCGGAGCGCATGAAGCGGATGGAGCGCAAGGACGACGTGCTCGCGCATCACGGCGTGCACGTGGCCGGCACGGACTTCGACCGGCGCGTCGAACTCACGACGATCCTGCGCGAATTCGGCTACGGCGCGCTCGACCCGGAAGGGCGTGAGCTGCCGAACCGCATCTATTTCGATCTCGCGACGTGGCACCTGATCAACACGGTCTACGGCCCGAAGCGCGTCAGCGAGTTGAAGCTGATGCGGCACCTTTACACCGACCTGCGGCAGCACGACCGGCTGACGCGCGTGGTCGAGCGGCGTCTCGGCCACGCGCTCACGGCGCGCGCGGAAGAGGCGAAGATCGGCGTCGCGGCCGGCGGCCAGACGCTGATCGATCTGGAGGAGGTGGAGGACGACTTGCGACTCGCCTTCGACGAGGCGCAGTTGATCGAGGCGGGCCTCGACGAGGTAAATCGCATCGTCCAGGCCGCGCGCGACACCGTTCAGGCGGCGGGCATTGTGCCGCGCGAGGTCGGCGCAGTCTACTTCACGGGCGGCTCGACTGGCTTGGCGTTCCTATCGAACGCGCTCGCCGGGGCGTTTCCCGACGCGAAGCCAGTGTTCGGCGATCGGCTCGCCAGCGTGGCGACGGGGCTGGGGATTCACGCGCAGCGTGTCTTTTACTGAAGAGCGGCGTATCCACAGAAGAGGTGGACTTTTACATCGGACAAATAAAAAAAGCCCTGCAGTCGCAGGGCTTTTTGCATCCAGTGGAAGCCAGCTTATGCTTGCTTAGACCACCGGCTTGATGTTCGCAGCTTGCTTGCCCTTCGGGCCAGTCTTCACTTCGAACGTCACTTTTTGGTTTTCTTGCAGCGTCTTGAAGCCATCGACGCGGATTTCCGAGAAATGCGCGAACAGATCTTCGCCGCCGCCGTCCGGGGTGATAAAGCCAAAGCCCTTAGCGTCATTGAACCACTTGACGGTACCGGTTTCCATATTACATTTTCCTAAAAATGGGTAAAAAAGGCCGAAGCCCTGGGGTGCATGAAAATCAAGGAAGGGTAATAGGACCAACCGGAGTACCGTGATGGGGCGAAACTACGAAAGACCAATCCACTCGCCACTTGAAATCCTGCCCGGACTTTATAAGGCGAAAGTCATGAAAGGTCAACCCAATCCCGACAAGCTTAGGGGGCTTTTCGAGAAGGCTATGCGAAATGGCCGGGATAACGCTTACAAATCTTGCGGTTTTGACGGTTTTTTTGTAGTGCCTGATCCGTTTTGGCGCCATTCGCCGGGCGCAACCGTTAAACTACGCGCCGCGCGCGCCGGTTGCACCGAGTGGTACATCGGCCCCCACAGAGCGGGTGGCGGCGACCGTTCCCAGTTGGACGATGAATGAATGAGGAGCGGCGCCGATCACGCCTTTTGAGATAGAGGAAGGAGAAGTTGTGAAGAGTTCTATTCAACGGAACGTTGGGCCGTTTGCGCTGATGCTGACAGGCCTGGGTTCGATCATCGGATCGGGCTGGCTGTTCGGCGCCTGGAAAGCAGCCAAGATCGCGGGTCCCGCCGCGGTCTGCGCATGGGTGATCGGCGCCGTCGTGATTCTCGCGATTGCCCTGACGTATGCCGAGCTCGGTGCCATGTTCCCCGAATCCGGCGGCATGGTGCGCTATGCCCGCTACTCGCACGGCGCGCTCGTCGGCTTCATCAGCGCATGGGCGAACTGGATCGCGATCGTGTCGGTAATTCCGATCGAAGCTGAGGCGTCGATCCAGTACATGAGCACTTGGCCTTACGAATGGGCGCATGAGTTGTTCGTCAACGGCTCGCTAACCACAAACGGCCTCCTGCTCTCCGCCGTGCTCGTGGTGATCTACTTCATGTTGAACTACTGGGGCGTCAAGGTGTTTGCGCGCGCCAACACGGCCATCACCGTGTTCAAGTTCATCATTCCCGGTTTGACGATCCTCGGCCTGTTGCTGACGGGATTCCATTCCGAGAACTTCGGCACGGCCGGCAATTTCGCGCCGTACGGCTGGTCGGCGGTCTTTACCGCGGTTGCGACGAGCGGCATCGTGTTCAGCTTCAACGGCTTCCAGAGCCCGATCAACCTCGCGGGTGAAGCGCGCAATCCGGCCAAGAGCGTGCCGTTCGCGGTGATCGGCTCGATCCTGCTCGCGCTCGTGATCTACGTGCTGCTGCAAATCGCCTACATCGGCGCGGTGAACCCGACCGACGTGGCGCAGGGCTGGAGCCACTTCAACTTCAAGTCGCCGTTCGCGGAACTCGCGCTCGCGCTGAACCTGAACTGGCTCGCAATCTTGCTCTACGTCGACGCCTTCGTGAGCCCGAGCGGCACCGGCACGACCTACATGGCGACGACCACGCGCATGATCTACGCGATGGAGCGCAACAACACGATGCCGAAGATGTTCGGCAACGTGCACCCGTTCTACGGCGTGCCGCGCAACGCGATGTGGTTCAACCTGCTCGTCTCGTTCATCTTCCTGTTCTTCTTTCGCGGCTGGAGCTCGCTCGCGGCGGTGATCTCGGTCGCCACGGTGATTTCCTACCTGACCGGCCCGATCAGCCTGATGGCGCTCAAGCGCGCGGCGACCGACGTCGAGCGCCCGCTCTCCGTGCCCGGCATGAAGGTGATCGCGCCGTTCGCGTTCGTCTGCGCATCGATGGTGCTGTACTGGGCGAAGTGGCCGCTGACCGGCGAAATCATTCTGCTGATGATCGTCGCGCTGCCGGTGTACTTCTACTTCCAGGGCAAGTCGGGCTGGGCGGGTTGGGGGCGCGACCTGAAGGCCGCGTGGTGGCTCGTCGCCTATCTGCCGACGATGGCGATCCTGTCGCTGGTCGGCAGCCATCAGTTCGGCGGCATGGGCTTGCTGCCGTACGGCTGGGACATGCTGGTCGTGGCCGTCGTGTCGCTCATCTTCTACTTCTGGGGCGTCAACACCGGTTATCGCACCGAGTATCTCGACGAGCGTGAGACGCACGACGAGATTCTTGAGGGGATCGGGGCGTAAGGCAGTACGGGACACAACGAACGGAAGCCTTAACTTGAGCAGCCCGCCTGAGCGATCAGGCGGGCTGTTTTCATTTGATCTGCCTCAAATTGGAGGCGCCAGAGTCCCGTTTTACATCCTTCCAAAATTAGGTGAATTTGGGGAAGCGCAATGAACAAGGTCTATCGAGTGGTGTGGAACGTCGCGGCGGCTTCGTGGAGCGCCGTGGCGGAAACGGCGAAAGGGCACACGAAAGGGGGCGGGGTCGCCGTCGCGATGGCGGTGGCGGAGCTGCCGCAGTCGGCGCGGCCGGGCCGGGTGTTCGTCGCCGCAGCGGGCAGCACGTACGACGGCGAGGTCGGCACCGCGATCGGCGCTTCGTATCTGTCGCGCAGCGGCAAGTGGCCGGTCAAGGTCGCTGCGGATACGAGCAGCCGCGGCGCGGATTTCGGCGTCGCGATGCACTGGTAAGCGTTTGTGCGGCGCGCGAAGCAAGCCGTGCGGAAAAGCGAAAGGGACGCCTGGGTTGATCCAGGCGTCCCTTTTCCATATGGGCTTGCGCTGCAGGCGCGAGTCCGGCGGGCGGGCTAGCGGGCGGCGAAGTCCTCGTCACGCGCTCCCGAACACGTAGTTCGTCATCGCCAGCATGCGCTGGTAGGTGCCGAGCGGCTGGATGTCGAGCGTGTAGTCGTCGTCCGCGGCGCCCAGCGCCGAGAACACCGGCAGCAGGTGCTCGTCGGTCGGGTGCATCAGCACGGCGTGCGGCGCCTGGCGGCGGTAGTCGAGCAGCGCGTCGACGTCGCGCTCGGCGAGCTTCGCCTCGAACCAGTCCGTGAACTCGTCGACGCGCGGATCGGCATCTTCCGGCCCCGCCGAGAAATCGGCGGCGCGCAGGTTGTGCGTGATTTGCCCCGAGCCGATCACCATCACGCCGCTGTCGCGTAGCGGGCGCAGCGCGCGGCCGATCCGGTAGTGGTGCGCGGCGTCCATGCGCGGTTGGATCGACAACTGCGCGACCGGAATATCCGCGTGCGGGAACATCAGCAGCATCGGCACCCAGGCGCCGTGGTCGAGACCGTGCGGCTGAGTGCTGGCCGAGATGCCGGCTTCGCCGAGCAGAATGGCCGCTTGCTCGGCGACATCGGGCGCGCCCGGCGCCGGATACTGGATCTCGTAGAGCACACGTGGAAAGCCGTAGAAATCGTGGATCGTTTCGGGCCGCTCAGCCGTGCTCGCGACCGGCGCGAGCGTGCCCCAGTGCGCCGACAGCATCAGGATCGCCCGCGGACGCGGCAGGCGCGCGCTCAGCGAGGCAAATTCGGCTGACGGCAGCGACGGGTCGATCGGCAGCGTCGGCGCGCCGTGGGACAGATAGACGGAAGGCAGTCGGGACATGGCAGCAAAGTCGCGCCGGGCGCGATCGGGAAAGTGGCGTTGCTACGAATATAGGTGTGCATCGCCGTTTAATAAACGGGGCAACGTGGAATTGATTGTGTCGCAGTTGTTGGGAATCGAGCCGGTGTGATCCGGCTAGCGGCGCGTCAGTCGCCGCCGCGCATCCCTTGCCAGACCGGCGCGTGCGGCGTGCCGAGCGCGAACAGGTCCAGCACGCGCGCGACCGTATGATCGACCATCTCGTCGATCGACGCCGGCGCGTTGTAGAAAGCGGGCAGCGGCGGAAAGATGACGCCGCCCATTTCGGTGACGGCCGTCATGTTGCGCAGATGCGCGAGGTTCAGCGGCGTTTCGCGCACCATCAGCACGAGGCGGCGGCGTTCCTTCAGCGTGACGTCGGCGGCGCGCGTGATGAGGTTGTCGGAGAGGCCGTGCGCGATGCTCGCGAGCGTCTTCATCGAGCACGGTGCGACGATCATGCCCTCGGTCGCGAACGAGCCCGACGCGATGCTCGCGCCGACGTCGCGCACCGAATGGACGACATCGGCGAGCGGATGGACGTCGTCTTTCGTGAGCTTGAGTTCGTGCTGGATATTGAGCCAGCCGGCGCCGGAGATCAGCAGATGGGTTTCGACGCCGCCGGTGCGCCGCAAGGTCTCGAGCAGCCGCACGCCGTAGATCGCGCCGGTGGCGCCGGTGATCGCGACGATCAGCCGGCGCGGCTTTGCATCCTGGGGCGGCATTGCGAGCGGCGCGTCTTGCACGTGTTGCGCGGGTGCGCGTGGAAGGGAGCGGGCGGTAACGCGCGCGGGCTTACGCCGAGGCGAACAGCTGCTGCAGCTCGCCGTTCTGGTACATCTCCATCATGATGTCCGAGCCGCCGATGAATTCGCCCTTCACGTAGAGCTGCGGGATGGTCGGCCAGTTGGAGAATTCCTTGATGCCCTGGCGGATGTCGTTGTCGTCGAGGACGTTGACGGTCTTGAACTCGTCGACGCCGCAAGCCTTCAGGATCTGCACCGCGCGGCCCGAAAAGCCGCACATCGGGAATTGCGCGTTGCCTTTCATGAAAAGCACGACGGAGTTTTCGTCGACGATTTGCTTGATGCGTTGTTGCGTGTCCATGACTGGCCTTGCGTTATGTGGGGTGAAGATAGTTTGAAATGATAGCGGAATTCGCCTGGTGGGGCTGGGCGTGGCCGGGGGCGCTAGCGGGGGGGCGGCGGCGGGATTCTACGTCCCTTGCGCGCCACGTGCGGTGGCGTCGTTCGTCCACGTGCCGCCGCTGATGCGCTCGATACCGGCGAGGTCCGCGTGCGAATGGACGTTCTCGAAGCCGCTGGCGGCGAGCAGCGAGCGCACGTCGGCGGCCTGGTCGTAGCCATGCTCGATCCACAATTGGCCGCGCGCGGCGAGGCGCTGGCCCGCGCCCGCGACGATGATGCGGATCGCCGTCAGCCCATCGGCTTCGTCAGTGAGTGCGCCGCGCGGCTCGAAGCGCAGGTCGCCTTCGCTCAGATGCGGGTCGCCGTGGCGGATATACGGCGGGTTGCTGACGATCGCATCGAACGAGAGCGCCGCATCGAGTGCCGTGTACCAGTCGCTTTGCAGCAGCGAGAGCGCACCGCCCGGACGCACGGCATCGAGCAGCTTGCTGGCATTGCGGGAGGCGACCGCAAGTGCATCGGCGGAACGGTCGAGCGCCCAGACGCGCGCGTCGGGCCGCGCCGAGGCAATCGCCACCGCGATCGCGCCCGTGCCCGTGCCGAGGTCGAGCACGCGCGGCGCCGCGATCCCTTCGAGCGCGGCGAGCGCCGTTTCGACGAGCAGCTCGGTTTCCGGCCGCGGAATCAGCACGTGCGGCGTGACTTCGAAGTCGAGGCCGAAGAATTCCCGCGTTCCGACGATCTGCGCAATTGGCTCGCCCGCCACGCGCCTCGCCTCGAGCGCCCGATATTGCGCACGCGCCGCGCCGGCGAGCGGTTCGTCGCCGCGCGTGATCAGTTCGGTGCGGCGCCAGCCGAGCACGTGCGTGAGCAGGATCCGCGCTTCGAGCGCGGGCAGTGGCGACGCGCGCAAGAGCGCGTCGGCGGTTTCGGGCATGGGCGCGGCGGCGGTATTCATTGCGGCGAAATCGCGGGTTCCGGTTTGCCGGGCAAGGTCAGTCGGCGTCGCCAAGCGAAGCCAGCAGCTCCGCCTGATGCTCGCTGACGAGCGCCGCGATCAGTTCGTCGAGATCGCCGTCCATGATCGCTTCGAGCCGGTACAGCGTCAGGTTGATCCGGTGATCGGTGAGCCGCCCTTGCGGGAAGTTGTAGGTGCGAATCCGCTCGGAGCGGTCGCCCGAGCCGATCAGGCTTTTGCGCGTCGCGGCTTCCTTCGCGTGCTGCTCGTGATATTGCTTGTCTTTGATGCGCGCGGCGAGCACCTTCAGCGCGCGATCCTTGTTCTTGTGCTGCGAGCGGTCGTCCTGGCACTCGACGACGATCCCAGTCGGAATGTGCGTGACGCGCACCGCCGAGTCCGTCTTGTTGATGTGCTGCCCGCCCGCGCCGGACGCGCGGAACGTATCGATGCGCAGGTCGGCCGGATTGATCTCGACTTCGCCGATCTCGTCGGCTTCGGGCATCACCGCGACCGTGCAGGCCGAGGTATGGATGCGGCCCTGCGTCTCGGTCGCCGGCACGCGCTGCACGCGGTGGCCGCCCGATTCGAACTTGAGCCGCGAGTACGCGCTCTGGCCTGCGATCCGCACGATCACTTCCTTGTAGCCGCCCAGGTCCGATGCGCTCTCCGACATCATCTCGACCTGCCAGCGCTGGCGCTCGGCAAAGCGCAGGTACATGCGCAGCAGGTCGCCCGCGAACAGCGCCGATTCGTCGCCGCCCGTGCCGGCGCGGATTTCGAGGAAGATGTTGCGGTCGTCGTTCGGGTCCTTCGGCAGCAGCATCGTGCGCAGCTCGCCTTCGATGCGGCCCATCTTCTCGCGCGCGCCGCGCACCTCCTCTTCGGCGAAATCGCGCATCGACGCGTCGGAAAGCAGCTCCTGCGCCGTCGCCGAATCGTTGAGCGCCTGCCGCCAGTGCGAGTAATGCTCGACCACCGGCCCGATCTCGGCATGCTCGCGCGTGAGCTTGCGGTATTGGTCGAGGTTCGACGTGATGTCTTCGCGGCTCAGCAGGTCATTGAGTTCGGCCAGCCGGTTGGTGAGCTGGTCGAGCTTGAGTTGCATGCTCGTTTTCATGGTGTGGAGCGGGGCTCCCAAGTTGGCTAAATCTGAGGCAGGTGGACCGTGGCGGCTGCGGCGGGACGTTGGTTCGAATGGTTTGCCCGCTGCGCTGGGGTCATGGAGCGCGAGGAAGCGAGGCAGCGCCGCTAACGGTGGTCGGAAGAAGTCGAATGCTTGTAGAACCCGCCCATCAGTTCGATGAGCGTATCGCGGTTATCGCTGTTTGCGCGATTGAGCGCGTGCGTCGGGCCGTGAATCAGCTTGTTGGTGAGCGACTGCGACATCGCTTCGAGCACGACGGCCGGATCGTCGCCGCGCGCGAGCATCTTCAGCGCGCGTTCGACTTCCGCGCGGCGCAGCGTGTCTGCCTGCGTGTGCATGTGGCGGATCACCGGCACGATGCTGCGCGCGTCGAGCCACTGCATGAAGTTGGCGACGCGCGTCTCGATGATGGTTTCCGCCTGCGCGACGGCTGCCTGGCGCGACGCGTTGCCTTCGCGCACGATCGCGCCGAGGTCGTCGACGGTGTAGAGGAACACGTCTTCGAGCTTCGCGACTTCGGGCTCGATGTCGCGCGGCACGGCGAGGTCGACCATGAAGATCGGGCGGTGCCGGCGGGCCTTCACCGCGCGCTCGACGGCGCCCAGGCCGATGATCGGCAGCGTCGACGCCGTGCAGGACACGATGATGTCGAACTCGTGCATCCGCGCGGGCAATTCGGAGAGCGGGATCGAGCGGCCGTTGAAGCGCTCGGCGAGCTTTGCGCCGCGCTCGGCGGTGCGGTTCGCGATGACGAGCTCGCGCGGCTGTTGCGCGGCGAAGTGCGTGGCGCACAACTCGATCATTTCGCCCGCGCCGATGAAGAGCACGCGCTGGTTCGCGACCTTGTCGAAGATGCGCTGCGCGAGCCGCACGGCCGCGGCGGCCATCGAGACCGACTGTGCGCCGATCTCGGTCGTGCCGCGTACCTCCTTCGCCACCGAGAAGGTGCGCTGGAACAATTGGTTCAGGTAGGTGCCGAGCGCGCCCGCTTCCGAGGCGGTGCGCACCGCGTCCTTCAATTGTCCGAGGATTTGCGTTTCGCCGAGCACCATCGAATCGAGGCCCGACGCGACGCGAAACGCGTGGCGGACCGCTTCGGATTGCGGCAGCGCGTAGATGTGCGGCGCAAGTTCGTCGACGGAGATGGCGTGGTACTTCGAGAGCCACTGGATCGCGGCTTCGCGCGCGGCGCGGTCGTCGGTTGCGCAGTAGAGCTCGGTGCGGTTGCAGGTGGAGAGGATCGCGGCCTCGGGGGCGTTCGGCGCAGAGCTGCCGAGCCAGAGGTCCTTGAAGGTCGCGAGAGCCGGCTTGATCTGGTCGAGTGGAAACGCCACGCGTTCGCGCAGGGCGACTGGCGCAGTGTGGTGGTTGATTCCGATCGTCAGAAGTTGCATGTGCGGGGCTGCGATGGACCCTCGCCGTTGATGCGGCAAGGCTATGATTCAGCCCGATATTATAGCGTTTCTATGCTTCTTTCATTCCCGTTGTGATCGGTCGCCGCCACTTGCTTTCCCGGGGGCTCCGCGGTGAGCCGGTCGAGCTGGTAGCCGTAACCGTATAGCGGGGTCAGGCAGTAGCCGCGCTCCGGGTGCAGCCCCAGCTTGGTCCGTATGCGCGAGGCGTGGGTGTCGAGTGTGCGCGACTTCAGGTCGCGGCGGGTCGCCCAGACTGTCTCCAGGATGTGCGCGCGCGATACCGGCCTGCCTAGGTTCGCGAACAGCAGCAGCGCGAAGCGGCATTCCTTCGGCGTCAGCGTGACGACCTGGTCGCCGAATCGTGCAAGACCGCGCGAGACGTCGAACGCATACTCGCCGAAGCGCCCGCGCGACGGGCTCGGCGGGCGGCGCACGCCGGCGCGGCGCAGCAGGGCGTCGACGCGCGCAAGCAGCTCCGGGCCGCGCACCGGCTTGCCGAGACAGTCGTCGGCGCCCGCGTGGAGGCTCGCGACGATCTCGCTTTCGCGCGGCGCGTGGATCAGGACGATGGCGGGCAGGCCTGGCAGGATCGCGCGGGCGGCGGGGATGACGTCCTCGGACGGCAGATCGCCGGCCCAGAAGTCGGTAATGAGAAGATCGCAGGTTCGCGTGGCGAGCCACGCGAAGAAATCGTTGCTGTTGGTGAAGTGCTGACAGGCATGGCCGCCTGCGAACAACAGACGGTCCATCACTTCGGCGTGGCGAGAATCCGGTTCGATAAGGGCGATTCGCATGAATAGGCGTCAGCGAGCCAGCGCACGCGCTTGCTTAACATTCTTCCGGCCCCTAAACTCGACCGCTTAACGGAAAAATGCTGTGCTGATCTTCTGTGGAAATGAGATAAGAATGCTATTGAGGCGTTTGCGCTGCGCCTATGGGATTAGTCTGAAAATAATGCGGGGACACGTCTGATGGGCTGGCCGGGTATCGTCGTGCTCGGCGCCGTCGTCGGCTTTGCCGGCTGGTGGCTCCATCCGCTGCGTCGCGCGGGCCGCGTGCGTCCGTGGCTCGCCGTGCTGATCGGGCTTGCGGCGGCCGCTGCCGCCAAGATGGCCGGCAATGCGACGGGACTTTTCCATGATGGCGACACGCTCGAATGGCCGGTGTGCACGGCCGCCTCGCTCCTCGCCGTTGCCGTGACGGTCGGCTTGTTCTCCCGTCGATGAACGCTTGCAGGCTACACAATGAATATCCGACATCCTGAATCCGCTGCCCTCGGCGAATCCATTCCCGAGCGGCTGGCGCGCCTGCGTGGCGCCATGGCGCGCGCGGGGCTCGCCGCTTGCCTCGTGCCGACTGCCGACCCGCATCTCTCCGAATATCCGCCCGAGCGCTGGCAGGGCCGTCAATGGCTGTCGGGCTTCGACGGGTCGGCAGGGCTCTTGATCGTGACCGCCGACTTCGCGGGCCTCTGGACGGACAGCCGCTACTGGGAGCAGGCCGAGACGCAATTGGCCGGCAGCGGCGTGCAGCTCATGAAGCTGATGGCGGGCGGGCAGTCGCAGGCGCATGTCGATTGGCTCGCGCAGACTCTGCCGGCGGGGGCGGCGGTCGGCGTCGACGGCGCGGTGCTGGGCGTCGCGGCGGCGCGCGCGTTGGCGGACGGGCTTGCGCCGCGCGGCATTGCGTTGCGCACCGACGTTGATTTGCTCGACGAGATCTGGCCGGCGCGTCCTGCGTTGCCGGACGTGGCGGTTTTCGAGCACGCCGTCCCGCACGCGGGCGACACCCGCGCCGAAAAGCTCGCCCAGGTGCGCCGCGCGATGCAGGAAAAAGGTGCGCAATGGCACTTCGTCTCGACGCTCGACGACCTCGCGTGGCTGACGAACCTGCGCGGCGCGGACGTCACCTACAACCCGGTGTTCGTCGCGCATGCGCTGATCGGGCTCGATGGCGCATCGCTCTTCATCGGCGACGGCAAGGTGCCGCAGGAAACGGTCGATGCGCTCGCGCGCGACGGCATCCGCGTCGAGCCGTACCGCAACGCTGCGGCCGCGCTCGCCGCGCTGCCGGCCGGATCGACGCTCCTCGTCGATCCGCGCCGCATTACCTACGGCTCGCTGCAGGCGGTGCCGGCGTCGGTGAAAGTGGTCGAGGCGGTCAACCCGTCGACGTTCGCCAAATCGCGCAAGACCGCGAGCGAAGCCGAGCACGTGCGCGCGACGATGGAGCAGGACGGCGCGGCGCTCGCCGAGTTTTTCGCGTGGTTCGAGAGCGCGCTCGCCAAGGGCGAGAAGCTCACCGAGCTCACCGTCGACGAACGCCTGACGGCGGCGCGCGCACGCCGGCCGGGCTTCGTCTCGCTGAGCTTCTCGACGATCGCGGGCTTCAACGCGAACGGCGCGATGCCGCATTACAGGGCGACTGAAGCGTCGCACGCGACGATCGAAGGCAATGGCCTCTTGCTGATCGACTCGGGCGGCCAATACGTGAGCGGCACCACCGACATCACCCGAGTCGTGCCGGTCGGCGCCGTTTCGGACGAGCAGAAGCGCGACTTCACGATCGTGCTCAAGGCGATGATGGCGCTCTCGCGCGCGCATTTTCCGCGCGGCATCCGCTCGCCGATGCTCGATGCGATCGCCCGCGCGCCGATCTGGGAAGCCGGCCTCGATTACGGCCACGGCACCGGGCACGGCGTCGGCTACTTCCTGAACGTGCACGAAGGCCCGCAGGTCATCTCGCACTACGCGCCGGCCGAGCCGTTCACGGCGATGGAAGAGGGGATGATCACGTCTGTCGAGCCGGGCGTGTACCGGCCGGGCAAGTGGGGCGTGCGGATCGAGAACCTGGTCTTGAACCGCGCTGCGCGGGAGACCGAGTTCGGCTCGTTCCTCGCGTTCGAGACGCTGACGCTGTGCCCGATCGACACGCGCTGCATCGAGGTTTCGCTGCTGCGCGAGGACGAGCGCGCGTGGCTCAACGCGTATCACGAGACGGTGCGCACGCGGGTGTCGCCGCATGTGACGGGCGATGCGAAAGCGTGGCTCGAGACGCGTACTCAACCCATCTGATCTGACCTGAACACGCAACGAACAAAAGGAACCGAGAGATGCCGAACATCGGAGTGGTCGTCGTCGACATGCAGCAAGCCTTGCTCGCCGGAGCGACTCCGGCATATCGCGTCGAAGCCGTGGTCGAAGGGATCAATCGGCTCACCGCCGCCGCCCGCGCGGCGAAAGCGCCGGTGTGGTTCGTGCAGCACGCGCATGACGAGATGCTCGCGCCGAACAGCCCCGGCTGGCAGCTCCATCCCGGGCTCGTGCTCGAAGACGGCGACCTCGCTGTGGGCAAGCGCGTCGGCGATTCTTTCCACGAGACGCCGCTTCAGGCGCAACTGGACCGGCAGGGTGTCGAGCATGTCGTGTTCTGCGGCTACGCGAGCGAGTTCTGCGTCAACACGGCCGCACGCCGCGCAGCGTTGCTCGGCTACCGGACGACGGTGGTTTCCGATCTGCACACGACCCAGGACAAACCGCATCTCACGGCTCAGCAGATCGTCGAGCATCAAAACTTCGTCTGGACCAACAGCTCGCTCACCGGCAACCCGATCTCGGTGCGCCCGCTCGCCGACGTGCTCAAAGCGGAGTTCGCATGACCGTCAAGGCCGTCGTCTTCGATTTTGGCGGGGTGCTGATCGACTGGAGCCCCGATTACCTGTACCGCCAGCTGATTCCCGATGAGACCGAGCGCCGGTGGTTTCTCACGCATGTCTGTGCGATGGACTGGGTCGTGAGGCAGGACGGCGGCCAGTCGATCGCCGACGGCACCGCTGAGCTCGTGGCAAAGTTTCCCGAGCACGAGGCGCTGATCCGCGCGTTCTACGAGCGCTGGCACGAGATGATCGGCGGCGTGCTCGAGGACGGCGCGGCGACGCTCGATAAGCTCGACGCGGCCGGCGTGCCGCTCTTCGGCCTGACGAACTGGTCGGCCGAGACCTTCCCGTATGCGTGGGAGAACTTTCCGATCCTGCGGCGCTTCAAGGACATCGTCGTCTCGGGCCGCGTGAAGCTCGTGAAGCCGGACCCGGCGATCTACCGCGAGATGGCGAGCCGGATCGAGCCGCACCTGCCCGGCATCGTGCCGCACGAAATCGTCTTCATCGACGACAACCGCAAGAACGCCGACGCCGCGACGGCGCTTGGCTGGCATGGCGTCCACCATACGAGCGCGGCGGCCACCGAAGCGCGCTTGCGCGAATTGGGCCTGCCGGTCTGAGTTGGCGGACGGCCGCCGGTTCTGGCGGCCGCGCGCCGCCTGCCATGCCGGCCCCTCATTGCCCGAGCAGATTACGCAGCGCGCCGCTCAGCCCCTTCACCGTTTCCCCCACGCCCTTCGCGACGCCTTTGACGCTCACGCCGAGCGCGCCGGCGAAGCCTGAGCTGAGCTTGGTGGCGAGGCGCTCGTTGAGCGAGAACTGCGGGTCGCGCAGATCGCCGTCGAGCACGAAATGCAGCGTGATCGTGTCGCCATGCGCCTTCAGCGCGGCGATGGCCGCCTTGGTCGGCAGGGACAGGAACGTGTCGAGCGGATCGCCGCTCTCGGCGAGCTGCAGGTGGTCGAGCGTGACCACGCCGGGCGCGTGAAGCTGCTCGTCGCGCACCGTCGCGTCGACGGTCATGTCGAGCGTGCCGCTCGCCACCGGCGTCTTTGCGCTGATTTTCGTGAGCAGGTAAGGATCGAGCACGGCGATGTCGACGCCGCGCAGTTGCGTGTTCGTCTGCGAGTCCTTGCTCGCGATCTTGATCCAGCCGGAAAACGACACTTTGCCGGTGTGCTGCGGGCCTTTGATGTCGCCGCTTGCGCTGACCTTCGCCGGCTCGGAGAGGGCGGGCAGGCGCAGGTCGTCGACGGTCGCGCGCGCGTTTTCGACGGCGATCTTGTAGGCGGGATGCCGCACCGTCTCGTCGTAGAACTCGAACGTGCCGTGTGTGAACTCGATGTGGTCGATGCGCGTTTCCTGCTGGGCAGGCGCGACGTCTGCGGCGATCGGCGTCCGGTTGAGCGCCTCGCGCAGGTTCGGCACGACCTGCAGGCCGCCGCTCGCGGTGCGCAGTACGGTCAGCATGAAGCCGTCGACGACGACGCTGCGCATATGCACGCGCTTCTTGAGCAGGTCGGGCAGGTCCGGCTCGATCGTGATGCGCTCGGCGCGCAGCGTGTCGCCGGCGGGCCAGCCCTTCGGCGCGTGCAGGCGGACGTTGGAGAGGGTCACGCCCGACCAGCCGATGTCGATGCGCTCGGCGCTGCCGAGAGGCGCGAGCGCATTGGCGATGCGGGCTTTCAGTTCGCGCTCGGCAACGTACACGCCGACGATCGCCGCGACGATCAGTGCGGCGATCACGCCGAAGACCATCGATGCCGCGCGTTTGCCTCTCGATGCCATCTATCGCTCCGTTAGGTACCTTGCCGCAAACGGACAAGCGCCCCGCGCACTTCACAGTCCGCGGGGCGCTTGTCATCGCGCAAGCCGTGTGCCCTGGCTTGCTTTAAAACCGGCCGGTTTACCTTAACGCGTGACCGGCTTGTAGCGCACGCGCTTCGGCTTGGCGGCTTCCTCGCCGAGGCGCTTCACCTTGTCCGCCTCGTACTCGTGATAGTTGCCGTCGAAGAACACCGCCTGCGAGTCGCCTTCGAACGCGAGGATGTGGGTCGCGATCCGGTCGAGGAACCAGCGGTCGTGCGAGATCACCATCACCGAGCCCGCGAATTCGAGCAGCGCGTCTTCGAGCGCGCGCAGCGTTTCGACGTCGAGGTCGTTCGACGGCTCGTCGAGCAGCAGCACGTTGCCGCCCGTGATCAGCGTCTTCGCCAGGTGCAGGCGCCCGCGTTCGCCGCCCGACAGCGTGCCGACGTTCTTCTGCTGGTCGCCGCCCTTGAAGTTGAAGCGGCCGATGTACGCGCGCGACGGCGTTTCGTACTTGCCGACCGTCAGCACGTCGGCGCCGCCGGAGATCTCTTCGAACACCGTCTTCGAGCCGTCGAGCGCGTCGCGGCTCTGGTCGACGTAGGCGAGCTTGACGGTCGGGCCGTGCACGATCTCGCCCGAATCCGGCTGCTCCTTGCCGGTCAGCATGCGGAACAGCGTCGACTTGCCGGCGCCGTTCGGCCCGATGATGCCGACGATCGCGCCGGCCGGAATCTTGAAGCTCAGGTCGTCGATCAAGAGACGATCGCCGTAGGCCTTGCTGACGTTCTTGAACTCGATGACTTCGTTGCCGAGCCGGTCGCCGACAGGAATGAAGATTTCCTGCGTTTCGTTGCGCTTCTGGTATTCCTGGCTGTTCAGCTCCTCGAAGCGCGCGATCCGCGCCTTCGATTTCGCCTGGCGTCCCTTCGGATTCTGGCGCACCCACTCCAGCTCCTTCTTGATTGCCTTCTGGCGTGCCGATTCGGACGTTTCTTCCTGCTTCAGCCGCTCTTCCTTCTGGTCGAGCCAGCTGCTGTAGTTGCCCTTCCACGGAATGCCGTGGCCGCGGTCGAGCTCGAGAATCCACTCGGCGGCGTTGTCGAGGAAGTAGCGATCGTGGGTGACGGCGACGACCGTGCCCGGGAAGCGCACGAGGAACTGCTCGAGCCATTCGACCGATTCGGCGTCGAGGTGGTTGGTCGGCTCGTCGAGCAGCAGCATGTCGGGTTTTTCGAGCAGCAGCTTGCAGAGCGCGACGCGGCGCTTCTCGCCGCCCGACAGGTTCTCGATCTTGGCGTCCCACGGCGGCAGGCGCAGCGCGTCGGCGGCGACTTCGAGCTGCTGCTCGGGGCTGCCGCCGTCGCTTGCGGCGAGGATCGCTTCGTACTTCGCCTGCTCGGCGGCGAGCGCGTCGAAATCAGCGTCGGGCTCGGCGTAGGCCGCGTAGATCTCGTCGAGCTTCTTGTGCGCCTGGAAGAGGTCGCCGAGGCCTTCTTCAACCGCTTCGCGCACGGTCTTTTGCGGATCGAGCTGCGGCTCCTGCGGCAGATAGCCGATGTTCAGGTTCGGCATCGGCGTGGCTTCGCCCTCGATTTCCTTGTCGGCGCCGGCCATGATCTTGATGAGGGTCGATTTGCCCGAGCCGTTCAGGCCGAGCACCCCGATCTTCGCGCCGGGGAAGAACGAGAGCGAGATGTCTTTCAGGATCTGGCGTTTCGGCGGCACGATCTTGCCGACGCGGTTCATGGTGAAGACGTATTGGGCCATGGGCGTGAAGTCGGAATGTTGAGGCCGCGCGGCGCGGGAGAGGGCGCGGGCGGCGATGGGTGAAAAGGGCTGGCGCTGCGCCGGGGGCGCTTCGATGCGCGCTCGCGGCGGCGTTTTGCGCGCGAAAGCGTCCGCTATTGTACTTCGGGACTTCGCGCTCGCCGGAAACGCGGACGATGTCTTCAGAGCCAGTCGGCGACGCCGCCGTGCCCCGAGCACGTGCCGCGGTGGTGTCGGCTGAAGCTGTAGGCGCCGTCGCGGCAGCGGGCCGTCGCGCCTTCGGGGGCGCGGCCCGATTTCGAGTGCGCGGGCGAATGCACCGTCTCGCCGGAGCGGTTCCGATACGTGTGGTGATTGTCGAGATTGGCTTCGTCGGGCGTGGCGGCCGAAGTCGAATAGGCGAGAGCAGGCGTCACGGCGAGCAGCAGGGCGGCGGCAAATGCGGTGGCGACGGCTTGCTTGAATGTCCGGCCGAAGGCCGAATGGCCGGCCCGGCTGATTGCGCTGCTATGCGGCATGGATGGGGTCTCCTGTTTGCGTCGTTTTCTTTCACGGAGGATTCGCACTGCGAGGGGCAGAATATAGCGCGGCCGTGCCCTGCGATTTCATTCGATTGGGCAAACCAAGCAAAATGCTGCGACCGTTGGAGAGGGAGGTGTTCGCGTGTTGCGTTTGATTCGTGGTGGTTGGTTCGTGCCGCTTTGCGCGGTTTTGCTGGGGGCCTGCGCTTCTGCGCCGCCCGCTTCGACGACCGCGCCGGTTTTGGCGCTGCCGCTCGTCGTCGCGCATCGCGGCGGCACGGCCGATGCGCCCGAGAACACGCTCGAAGCGATCCGGCAGGCGCTCGAGCATCACGCCGACGTCATGTGGCTCACTGTCCAACTGAGCAAGGACGGCGTGCCGGTGCTGTACCGCCCGGCGGATTTGTCGGCGCTGACCGATGTGTCGGGGCCGGTTGCGGGCAAGACGGCTGCAGAGCTGGCCCGCGTCAACGCAGGATGGACGTTCAAGCAGACCGATGCCGCAGGCCAAGTCGATTACCCCTATCGCCGCCATCCCGCCGGCGTTCCCACGTTGCGCGACGCATTGCGTGCGTTACCGCCGACGATGCCGGTGATCCTGGACATGAAAGCGCTGCCCGCCGAGCCGCAGACGCAGGCGGTTGCCAAGGTGCTCACGGAGGAAGAGGCATGGGCGCGCGTCGCGATCTATTCGACGGAAGCGGCGTACCAACGCGGTTTCGCTGCTTATCCGCAGGCGCGGTTGTTCGAGTCGCGCGATGCGACGCGCTTGCGCCTGCTGCGTGTGTTGCTCGACGATGGCTGCATGGATGCGCCCGCCGCATCGGCGTGGACGGGCTTCGAACTGCATCGCAAGCTGACCGTCACCGAGAAATTCACGTTGGGAGAGGGGCGCTCCGAGGTGAGCGCGACGATGTGGACGCCCGCCACGGTGGCGTGTTTCCGGAAGCAGTCGAGCAAGGTCCGGATCGTGGCGATTGCGGTGAACAATGGGGATGACTATCGCACGGCGGCGTGTCTGGGCATCGATGCGGTGCTGGCCGATTCGCCGCGGGAGATGGCGGCGATTCGCGAGGGGATGGCGAGGCCGCTGCGGTGTCCGGCATCGATTGGCGCGGGGATTGATCCCTAGCGGAAAGGATCGCGTAACACAGATATGCGACAAGGCCCGCACTGATGCGGGCCTTGCTGTTGCGGGGTTGAATCCTGCGCCGGAAGCGGCGGTCAGACGTTGAACAAAAAGTTCATCACATCCCCGTCGTGCACAACGTATTCCTTCCCTTCGGCGCGCATTTTCCCGGCTTCCTTCGCACCTTGCTCGCCCTTATAGGTCACGTAGTCATCGAACGAGATGGTCTGCGCGCGGATGAAGCCGCGCTCGAAATCGGTGTGGATCACGCCGGCGGCCTGCGGAGCGGTATCGCCGATATGGATCGTCCACGCCCGCACTTCCTTCACGCCGGCGGTGAAATACGTCTGCAGCCCGAGCAGCTTGAAGCCGGCGCGGATCACACGGTTCAGGCCCGGCTCGTCCATGCCCATGTCGGCGAGGAACACTTCCTTGTCTTCGTCGGCGAGATCGGCGATCTCGGCCTCGATCGCCGCGCACACGGCCACGACCGGCGACTTCTCGGCTTCCGCGTACTTTCGCACGGCTTCCAGGTGCGGGTTGTTCTCGAAGCCGTCTTCCTTCACGTTCGCGACGTACATCGTCGGCTTCGCGGTGATCAGGCAGAACGGCTTCAGCAGCGCCTGCTCTTCGTCGGAAAGATCGAGCGCCCGCACCGACTTCGCCTGATCCAGCTGCGCGCGCACCTTTTCCAGCACGGCCGCGAGCTTGACGGCTTCCTTGTCGTTGCCGGACTTGGCCGCCTTCGAGTAGCGCGCGAGCGCCTTTTCGACCGTGGCGAGGTCGGCGAGCGCCAGTTCGGTGTTGATGACCTCGATGTCCGACAGCGGATCGACCTTGCCCGCGACGTGAATCACGTTCTCGTCCTCGAAGCAGCGCACGACGTGCGTGATTGCGTCGGTTTCGCGGATGTTGGCGAGGAACTGGTTGCCGAGGCCTTCACCCTTGCTCGCGCCGGCGACGAGCCCGGCGATGTCGACGAACTCGACCACCGCCGGCATTACGCGCTCGGGCTTGACGATCTCCGAGAGCGCCTTCAGGCGGTGATCAGGGACTTCGACCACGCCGACGTTCGGCTCGATCGTGCAGAACGGATAGTTCTCGGCGGCAATGCCCGCCTTGGTCAGTGCGTTGAACAGGGTGGACTTGCCGACGTTGGGCAAGCCGACGATGCCGCATTTGAGGCTCATGGAATCCTTCGAACGGGTAAAACGGCGCGTGGGGCCGGGCGCTGCGGGGCGCGGCCGGAAAGGCGGGGCGGCCGCAGCGCGGAAAAAATGGGCGGCGCGCTCGACGTGAGCGGCGAGCGCGGCCGGCAAAAGCGCTATTGTACCGCCGGTCCTGCCGCAGACCGCGCCGAAGGCGTCCCCGCGACTTTTGATATGGCGCACCGGCGCGGCCCGTCCGGATCAGCCGTCCCATAGGGCGCGGCTATAATGCCCGGCATGACTTCCCCTCATCAATCGTTCCACGTGGCCGTCGTCGGCGGCGGACTCGTCGGCAAGACCGCCGCGCTCGCGCTGACGCAAGCGGGCTTGCGTGTCGCGCTGCTTGCTCAACCCGCCGCGCCGCGTCCCGCCGACGCCATGTTCGACGCTCGTATTTACGCGCTGTCGGCCAGCTCGCAGACTTTGCTCGAACGCCTGCGCGTCTGGCAGGCGCTCGATCACAGCCGGCCTGCGCCCGTCTACGACATGCGCGTCTACGGCGATGCGGCCGCCGAGCTCCATTTCTCGGCGTTTCAGGCGGCGGTGCCGCAGCTTGCGTGGATCGTCGAGTCGTCGCTGATCGAGCAGTCGCTCGATGCCGCGCTGCGCTTCCAGCCGAACCTGACCTGGACCGACGCACGCGCCCAGGGCCTCGACGTCGAGCCGGACGCCGCCACGCTAGGCCTCGCGAACGGCCAGGCAATCGAGGCGGATCTCGTCGTCGGCGCGGACGGCGCCCACTCGTGGGTGCGCGCGCAGATCGACTCGAAAGTCGAGCGGCGCGACTACCGGCAGACCGGCGTGGTCGCCAACTTCAAGGCGGCGAAGCCCCACGGCGAAACGGCGTACCAATGGTTCAAGGACGGCGAGATCATCGCGCTGCTGCCGCTGCCCGACGGGCATGTGTCGCTCGTCTGGTCGGCGCGCACCGAGCATGCGAACGAGCTGCTCGCGCTCGATCCCGCGCAGCTCGCGGCGGCGGTCGAGAAGGCCACGCAGAGCCATCTCGGCGCGCTCGAATGCGTGACGCCCGCGCAGGGCTTTCCGCTCGCGCTGCAGACGGTCGACCGCCTGATCGCGCCGCGCGTCGCGCTGATCGGCGACGCCGCCCACCTGATCCACCCGCTCGCGGGCCAGGGGATGAACCTCGGCCTGCGCGACGCCGCCGCGCTCGTGGACGTCATCGCGAAGAAGGAGCCGTTCCGCGACCTGGGCGACCCGGTGCTCCTGCGCCGCTACGAGCGCGCGCGCCGCGAGGATATCGGCGCGCTGATGCTTGCGACCGACGGCCTGCAACGGCTCTTTTCCGTTCCGGGCATGGTCGCGCGCGCGGTGCGCAACACGGGCATGGCGCTCGTCGGCGCGCAGCCGCTCATTAAGCGCTGGCTCGTTTCGGCCGCCTTGGGTTAAGAGATAGGCGGGCGAGAGGCCCGCCCGCCACGAACACGGTGCGCAACGCGCGCGCCCCATCAGAGGATGCAAGAAATGAAGAAAATCGTACGGATCGCGGTCACCGCGCTGGCCGTCGCGGCAGCGACGCTCGGCTGCAGCGCCCAGGCGGACCAAGTCACCGACAAGTTGAAAGCCACGCTGCAATCGCGCCTTGGCGACGATGCGCCGATCAAGAGCATCACGAAGTCGCCGATCGCGGGCTTGTACGAGGTCAACCTCGGCTCGCAGATCATCTATAGCGACGCGAACGGCGACTACGTGCTGCTCGGCGACCTCGTCGATACGAAGACGCGCACCAACCTCACCGAAGCGCGCCTTGCTGAGACCAACAAGATCGATTTCGCGAGCCTGCCGCTCGGGAACGCGGTGAAGGTCGTGAAGGGCAACGGCAGCCGCAGGATTGCGGTGTTCTCCGATCCGAACTGCCCGTACTGCAAGCAGCTCGAGACGACGCTGAAGTCGATCGACAACGTCACGGTCTACACGTTCCTGTATCCGGTGCTGTCGCCGGATTCACTGGTGAAGTCGAAGTCGATCTGGTGCTCGGCCGACCGCGCGAAGACGTGGGAAGCCTGGATGCTCGACCACAAGGCGCCGAACGGTCCTGCCAATTGCGACACCAGCGCGCTCGACAAGAACCTCGCGCTCGGCCGCGGCATGAACGTGACCGGCACGCCAACCGTATTCCTCGCCGACGGCCGCCGCCTGCCCGGCGCGGTGTCGGCCGACCAGCTCGACAAGGCCCTGGCCTCCGCGCACTGACGCGGCGCAAGTCCCGGCAAGAGGCGCAGAGGCGCCTCTTGCCGTTTCTGCGGCCTCTTTTTTCACCTCCAACCCCATCCCCGCCGATGAAGCCGATCCGCTACACCATCGTCCCGAAGCACCCCGCCGCGCACCTCTTCGAAGTGACGCTGACGCTCGCCGATCCTGATCCGGCCGGGCAGCGCTTCATGCTGCCGGTCTGGATTCCCGGCAGCTACATGGTGCGCGAGTTCGCGCGCAACATCGTCACGCTGCGGGCGTTCAACGAGGCGGGCCGCAAGGTGCGCATCGAGAAGACCGACAAGCACACGTGGCAGGCGGCGCCGGTCAAGGGCGGCGGCGCGCTGACGCTGCGCTATGAGGTGTATGCGTGGGATCTGTCGGTGCGGGCCGCGCATCTCGACGACACCACGGGGTTCTTCAACGGCACGAGCGTCTTTCTCGCGGCGCTGGGGCATGAAGCGGCGCCGTGCATCGTCGAGATTCAGAGGCCGGCAGGGTCGGCGTACCGCAACTGGCGCGTCGCGACGGCGCTGCCCGAGACGCGCGGCACGAAGCGCTACGGCTTCGGCGAATACCGCGCCGAGAATTACGACGAGCTGATCGACCATCCCGTGACGCTCGGCGAATTCGCGCTCGCGACGTTCAAGGCGCACGGCGTGCCGCACGATGTCGTGATCGCCGGGCGCGTCGTGGCGCTCGACATGGACCGGCTCGCGGCCGACCTGAAGCGCATCTGCGAAGCGCAGATCGCGCTGTTCGAGCCGAAGACGAAGAAAACCCCCGTCGACCGCTACGTGTTCATGACGCAGGCCGTCAGCGACGGCTACGGCGGGCTCGAGCATCGCGCGTCGACGGCGCTCATCTGCAATCGCACGGACTTGCCGGTGCTCGGCCGGCCCGAGACGTCCGAAGGCTACCGGACCTATCTCGGCCTGTGCAGCCACGAGTATTTCCACACCTGGAACGTGAAGCGGATCAAACCTGCCGCGTTCGCGCCGTACGATCTGACGCGCGAGAACTACACGTCGCTACTGTGGCTTTTCGAAGGCTTCACGTCCTATTACGACGACCTGATGCTCGTGCGCAGCGGGCGCATCACGCCGGACCAGTACTTCGAGCTCGTCGGCAAGACGATCGGCGCGGTGCTGCGTGGCAGCGGACGCCTGAAGCAGAGCGTCGCCGAAAGCTCGTTCGACGCCTGGGTCAAGTACTACCGCCAGGACGAGAACGCGCCGAACGCGATCGTCAGCTACTACGCGAAGGGCTCGCTCGTCGCGCTGACGCTCGATCTCGCGATCCGCGCGCAGACGGATCACCGCAAGTCGCTCGATGACGTGATGCGCCTCCTGTGGCAGCGCTACGGGCGCGATTTCTATCGCGGCAAGGCGCACGGCGTGGGCGAGGACGAAGTCGAGGCGCTGTTCGCCGAGGCGACGGGCGCCGATCTGTCGGGGCTGTTTGGCGAAGCCGTGCGCGGCACGCGCGATCTGCCGCTCGCCGAGCTGCTCGCGCCGTTCGGCGTGACGCTCGCGGCGGACGCCGGCACCAACGGCAAGCCGTCGCTGGGCGCGAAGACGCGCGGCGGCGCCGATTGCACGCTGACGGCGGTCCACGACGGCGGCGCCGCGCAGAAGGCGGGCTTGTCGGCGGGCGACGTGCTCGTCGCCGTCGACGGCCTGCGCGTCACCGGATCGAACCTCGACGCGCTGCTCACGCGCCACCAGCCGGGCGCGATGGTCGAAGTGCACGCGTTCCGGCGCGACGAGCTGCGCGTCGCGCGGGTGAAGCTCGACGGCCCGGAGGCGTTGCGCTACAAGCTGACGGTGGGCGAGGCGGGCGGCAAGCGCGCCGAGCCTGCGGCGCAGCGCAAGGGGCGCGAGCGCTGGCTGCGGGGGTGAGCGCGCGGGGGAGCGGTGCAGCCGCTCCCCTCGATTGTTCTATTGTTGCAACAATCCGTCGCCGTATACCCACTTTTTCGCTTGCCGCTAAAAAATACAATGGCTCCACTCGCGCAACGATGCGCGCCCCCTCTGGAGCCGACCATGACCACGATCCTGCAACTGAATTCCTCCGCCCGCTCGCAAGGCGCTCAATCCACGCTGCTCGCCAACGAATTGACGGCAAAGCTGCAACAATCGAACGCCGGCGCGAAAGTCGTCGTGCGCAACCTGCTCGCCGACGCGCTGCCGCACCTCGACGAAGCCGTCCTCGGCGCATTCTTCACGCCGGCCGACAAGCGCACGGCGGAGCAAGCCGCGATCGCCGCGAAGAGCGATGCACTGATCGCCGAGCTGCAAGCCGCCGACATCATCGTGATCGGCGCGCCGCTCTACAACTTCGGCATCTCGTCCCAGCTGAAGACGTATTTCGACTGGATCGCGCGCGTCGGCGTCACGTTCAGCTATACCGAGAACGGTCCTCAAGGCCTGGTGAAGGGCAAGAAAGTGTTCGTGGTGTCCGCGCGCGGCGGCAAGTACCAAGGCACGCCGAACGACACCCAGACGCCGTACCTGAAGACATTCCTTGGCTTCCTGGGCATGACCGACGTCAGCTTCATCTATGCCGAAGGCCTGAACATGGGCCCGGACGCCGCCAATGCTGCACTGGCTGGTGCGCGCGAGGCGATCGCGGCGGTTTAATCCGGCAGTTTCGCGCCGTATCGCGAAACATCGGAGCGGAGCTCCGCTGCGACATTGCAATCCCCTCCCTCGACGTTTCGAGATCCTTCGCCCCCTCTTCGCAGGGGGCGAAGTCGTTTACGCGCCGAAAGCGTGCTCCTGTCCCCAAAAGCCGTTCTTTCTTAACGGCGCGACTGCTGCTGTTCCGAGAAGGCGCCATCTTGCGCCTCATATCGCCTCGTTTTCTTATGCTAATTCTTTGAGAATTTAGGAATAGTCTCATGGAGTGCGAAGGGGTGCGCCGCAACAATTGATCCCGTGAATTTACCGGGATGTGTGCGTCATGAACCATCGCATTACCCCGCGCAACGGTTCGATGCACGACTACCGGGCGCGGGCGCGCTCTGCTGCGCTGTCGCCCATTGCCCTCGCGACCCTTTCGACCTTCTGCCATGTGTCCGCGCACGCAAGCGAGAGCGCTTCGCAAGTCGTCGCCTCCTTGCCGCCCAGGCCGCAAATTCAGGATGCGTCCGCCACGGAGTTCGACGCCGACGCGCTGCGCGCCCGCGGCATCGACCCGGCGCTTGCGGCGTACTTCAGCCAGGCGCCGCGCTTTACGCCGGGGTCGCAACGTGTGTCGCTGTTCGTCAACGACGAGCGGCGCGGGAGCGCCACCGCGACATTCGACGACCAAGGCCACCTGTGCTTCGACCGAACGCTGCTTGAGCAAGCGGGGCTCATCGTTCCCGACGCGCTGAAGCGCGACAAGGCCGAAGGCGGCAAGGAAGGTGAGGGACAGAGCGCGGCTGGCAACGCCGCCGCTTGCTATGACTATCGCGAGGCGTTTCCCCAGGCGACCACCGACCTTGATCCGGGCGCGAACGCCGTGCGCCTGATCGTTCCGGCCGAGGCGCTGAACAGCGATGCGAAGCCCGTCGACAAATACGCGTCGGGCGGCGTGGGCGGCGTCTTCAACTACAACGTGATGTCGATGTCGACCACGGGCAGCGGGGCGAACAGCCGCTACACGCTCGCCGACAGCGAATTCGGCTTGAACGCCGGCGACTGGATCGTGCGCAGCCGGCACACCTTCACGCTGCAAGACGGCCAGTCGAACATCAGCGACATGTACACCTACGCGCAGAAGACGTTCGTGCGCACGGGCGGCATGATGCAGGCCGGGCAGATCAACGTCAGCGGCAGCCTGTTTGCGGTGCCGTCGCTCACGGGTGTGCAGTATTTCCCCGACTCCGCGTTGATCCCGGCCCCGGCCGGCCCTTCGTTTCAGGGCATAACCAACAGTCCGTCGAGGGTCGAAGTCCACCAGTTGGGCATGCTGATTTACTCGACGGTGGTGCCGGCCGGCCCGTTCACGCTGTCGAATTTGCCGCTGACGAGCGCATCCGCCGACGTGCAGATCACGGTGACCGAAACGGATGGCGGCGCGGCGCGTACCTATACCGTGCCCGCAGCATCGCTCACTGCGGGGCAGCGGGCGCCGCAGGGCTTGTCGGTGGCGGTCGGCAAGGTGCGCAATCTCGGCAGCGGCGGCGGCGACCTGCGCGCGCCGCTCGTCGCGACGGCTTCCAAGGGCTGGAACATCGGCACGCGCTATCGCGTCGCCACCGGTGCGCTGGTGGCGCAGGACTATCAGGCGCTTGCGGGCAGCCTGGACGTTGCCGTTTCCGGCAGCACGTCTGCGAACGTCCAAAGCCTTATGTCGAATTCGCAGGTCGACCACGCTCGCGGCTTCAACGTCAGCACAAGCGCTAGCACGCAGCTGACCGACACGCTGTCCGCCAGTTTCAGCGCGACCCAGCAGACGCCCGGCTATCGTTCGCTTGCCGATACGACCAACCTGTCGATATTGGGTACCCCGTATGCGCGGACTCGCAGCCAGTACACGGCATCCGCCAACTGGTCCCACCCATTGCTCGGCGGCTTCGCGATGTCGTATTCGTACGCATCGAACTACAACGCCCCGAGTTCGCAATACGCGACGCTCGGCTGGAACCGCATGTTCGGCCGCGTCACCGCGTCGTTGAACTTGCAGAAGAGCTTCAACCGGCAGAGCTACTCGAACGGAGCGGCAAGCCTGAATAACGACCTGCAGTTCTACGCTACGCTCAGCATCCCGCTGGGAAGCGTGAACGTGCAGGGCTACAGCACCAATACCGGTGGACGGACGCGCTTCGGCACGAGCGTGTCGCAGACCGTCAACGACTACTGGAATTACAGCGCGCGCGCCGAAACCAATCCCGGGGCCGACGGCCCGAACCTGAGCGGTACCGTGAACGTGCTGCCGCGCTACACGCAGGCTTCGATGTCGTATTCGCAATCGGGCTGGAGCAATGGCGCGTACACGGGGCAACTGCAAGGCGGGGTCGTGGCGACGCGCGAAGGCGTGACGTTTTCGCCCTATGCGATCGGCGACACATTCGGCGTGGTTTCCGCAGGCGAGCTTTCGGGCGTGCGCATCAGCACGCCGCAGGGCACGGTCTGGACGGATCCGCGCGGGCGCGCTGTGGTTCCGATGCTGCCCGCTTACCAGCGTTCGCGCATCGAGGTGCTCACGAAGAGCCTGCCGCGTAACGCCGATTTGAACAACGGCATCGATTTTGTCGATGCCGGCCGGGGCTCGGTCAACTTCGTCAACTTTGGTGTGGTGAAGACGCGCCGCGTGCTGCTGCGCGTGACGACGCCCGACGGCGTTCCGCTTCCGCCTTCGCTGGCGGTGCTCGACGACAAGGATCAATACCTCACCACGTCTGTGGGCGACGGCGTCGTCTTCCTCAACAACGACGCCGCGAAGAACCTGCACGTCAAGTTGAGCGACGACAAGATCTGCAAGCTGCGTTACGAGCTGCCGGTCAAACCCGACCTCGACCGCCCGTTCGATTCCACGACGGCGGTCTGTGATTTCTGATTGATGGAGGCAAATATGCCGAGTATGAATCGCGCTTTGTTCGTTCGCTTCGCGTTGCCGTTTGCTCTGCCGGTGCTCGCCGGCTTGGGGGCGCCTGAGGCCCTTGCGGCGCCGGGTTGCACCCTGACGTCTTTCGATTCTGTCGTCGATTTCGGAGCGATGCGTCCGACTTCCACCGGCGGCGCGACGGAGTTCAGGCCCAGCCCCATGCGTCGGACGTTATCGGCGACCTGTCCCGATGCGGCGCAAATGAGTGTGGGTTTCCAAGGGCAGGTGAAAGACGCGAGCCAATTGAAATTCGGGGACAAGGGCGCGTATACGGTGCGTGTAACGAGCGCGCGACTCGATGGGGAGACGGTGCAATTGGCGCGCTTGCAGTCGGCCGGCGCGCCGCCGACTGCCGCTCCCTCCGGCGATCTCACATTGCAGCCGTCCGACCTTTTTGCGCCGGTCAGCGGTCAGCAATTGCTGAGCGGCAAGCATCTGGATATCACGTTGGAAATTGCTCCGGTCATCCCCATGGACGCCGTGCGCATCAATCAGGAAGTCGCGCTTGACGCGATCATGAAACTGCAGCTGATCACGCCGTAATTCCTAAAAAGCCATCAATTAACCTAATCAATTTAGGAAAGATCTTATTCAATCTTAGGCTGGGAATTTAGATAATAGATTCATCGGCGCACAGAGTACGAATTACGGCGCGTCGTTTTCGGGACTGCGCACAGGGTCGCTTTGCTTAAGGCCAGCAAGTGCACCGAAATCTCCATCATTCACCTCTTCGTCTGAAATTCATCATGAAACCCATGCACAAAAAAATGGCCGCAGCCGCGACCGTCATCTTCCTGAGCGCGTCTGCTCAACTGACGCATGCCGCGGGCATGCTGCCGGAATCAACTGCAGTCCTGATCGATGAAGACAACGGCGAGGCATCGATGAACCTCAGGAACACCGATCCGGTTCCCGCGCTGCTTTATTCGACCATTCAAGCCGTGCCGGAAGACAAGAACCCGCCTCTGGTTCTCACGCCGCCGGTTGCACGCGTCGAACCCGATAAGACGCAGCTTGTGCGCTTCATGTTGACGAACACCGAGCCGTTGAAGGTCGAGCGGTACGCGCGCGTCACCTTCGACGGCATTCCGGAAAAGAAGGACGACGGCAAAGCCAAGGTCACGCTGACGGTGCGCCAAAGCCTGCCGATCGTCATTCATCCGAAGTCGCTTGCCGTGGACAACGAGCCGTGGAAGCGCCTGAAGTGGTACCGCGACGGTGACAAGCTGGCCGTCGTCAACGACAGCCCTTACGTCGTGCGGATGGAGCAAAAGCTTGTGTTGCAGCCCGGTAATGTGTCAGCGGGGTTGGCCAAGACTTATCTCGTACCGGGCGAGCGCGCGCAGGTCGAACTGACGAAGACGGATGCCAAGGAAGCCGTGTCTCTTGATGCGCTGAAGAGCGCCGTAATTACGCCATTTACCGCGTACGGCTATGCCGCGGAATCCTATACGGTGTCCATCGGTTCTGAACCGCAGGCGGCCTCGTCTGAAGCGGCTGGGAAATAACTTTTTGGTGTTGATCTCGGAGCAATCCAGTAAAAATAAAAAAATTTAAGAGTATTCCTAATAATATATGCGATTTGGGTGATTAGAATTTACTTGCCCAATCGACTCGGGGCTGGAAATCGAGCCGAAGCGTAAATCGTTGCGCGAGTGCCAAGTGTTATCGGTAAATCGGCAACGCCTGTGCTCTTGGGTAACACGATCGAATCACATTTTTTGTGGGAAGAATATGAAACAAACTAAGTTGGTCAAGGCTCTCGCTGCCGCGACCCTCGGCGGAGCACTGCTCGTGGCAGGCGCTTCTGCTTTCGCGGCCGATACCGCCGACCTGTCGGTCAAAGGCACGATCATCCCCAGCGCTTGTGTGCCCAGCTTTTCGGGTGGTGGCGTGGCCGATTTCGGCACGATCAAGACTGCAGATCTGACGGCCAACGACTACACGAAGATCGGCACGAAATCGGTAACGCTCACGGTTACCTGCTCGACCAATAAGAATGTCGGTTTCAACGTCATGGATAACAGCGCTGCGTCCAGTCTTGGCGCGGACGTTTTGGCGGCGCTGGGCACCGGGTCGGCCAACAACGTATACGGCTTGGGCTCGACAACTATCAACGGCAACGCGGTCAAGCTTGGCTCCTACGTGTTGACTGTTGACTCGAAGCCGACGGTTGATGGCGCGTCTTATCTGTTCGGCTGGGTGGTACCGGGCAGCGGCACTACGTATAACACCTCTACTGCGAGGTTTATCGATGGCACTGGGAAGATTGGATACGCTGCAACCCAAGCCGATAGCTATGGTGTCGCCGGAAAGGTATTCGTTTTCCCGATTACCGTGACCGCGGCAATCAACAAGGGCAGTGCGCTGCCGTTGACTGGGGACGTGAGCCTGAACGGCCAGGCGACCTTCAACGTCAACTATTGGTAATCGGCCGTAGAGCGTAGCTCGAGCTATTGACTAGTTTTTCAGAGGAATCTATGAAGCAAATGATGATCGCCAAAGCCGCCGCGTTGACCCTTGTGGGCGCTGCGGCACTGGCCACCGCTCCGGCGTTCGCCGAGGGCGTCACGACGACGCTGACGGTTACCGGTAAGCTGACTCCCGGCGCTTGCAATGTATCGTTCGATGGCGGCGGTAGCGTCGACTACGGCAATATTGCCGCTGCCTCGCTGTCGAAGACGGCCTACACGGCATTGACGTCGCAGACCAAGAACCTGAGCGTGGTATGCGGCAGCGCGACCAACGCTTATGTCAGCGTGACCGACAACCGTGCAGCCAGCGCGATTAAGGATGCGCCGATGCAGACGGCGCTGGGTGCGACCGCGACCCAAGTGTACGGCCTTGGCACGTCCGGCACCGGTGATTCGGCTAAGAACATCGGCGCGTACACGATCTCGATGGGCGCGGGCACGACCACCGACACCGCTGGCGCAAGCACGAAGCAAGCGGCCGTGATGTCGTCGACGGACAAGAGCGCATGGACGATCTCGACGACGCCGGTGTTCACGACGCCTGGTGGCGCGACGTACTACTCGACTGGCGCATCGGCGTCGGGCTCGAAGCCAGTGGTAGCGAAGACGTTTGTCTTCCCGGTGACGGTGAAGGCGGCGTTGAACAACACGACCGATTTGCCGGTGTCGTCGAACGTGGCGCTGGACGGTTCGGCTACGTTCACGGTAGCGTACAACTAAGCGTGAGGACGCGTAACGGCCGGGCGCTGCGCGTTTTTCTTACGGCTGAATGAAAACGCCGCTTGAACCGGGCGATTTCTAAAGGAAATGCCTCACACCGTCGTGGTGTGAGGCATTTTTCAATGGTGGATCCGATACTGCAGGTTTTGCGGCTACGCGAGCAATTCCGCCTCTTCCGGCAAGCGCCAATCGATGGCCTTGCGTCCGTGTGTTTCCAGATAGTCGTTCGCCATCACGAAGTGGCGGCAGCCGAGAAAGCCTCGATGCGCCGATAGCGGCGACGGGTGCGGCGCCTCGAGCACGCAATGCGGCTTGTCTTCCAGCAGCGCGCGCTTGGCCTGCGCATGCGCGCCCCACAGCATGAACACGAGTCCGTCGTGACGGATCGCGAGTTCGTGAATCAGCGTATCGGTGCACTTTTCCCAGCCGCGCTTCGCGTGGCTTGCCGCTGAATCGCGCTCGACGGTAAGCACCGTGTTCAACAGCAGCACGCCTTGCCTGGCCCACGCATCCAGACAGCCGTGCCGGGGCGTCTCATAGCCGAAGTTCGCGGTGACTTCCTTGAAGATGTTGCGCAGCGATGGCGGCGGCCGCACGGCGGGCGGCACCGAGAACGCGAGCCCGTGCGCCTGCGGGTGTCCGCGGTCCTCGCCGTGGTAAGGGTCCTGGCCGAGGATGACGACCTTCACGTCGTCGGGACTCGTCAGGCGCAGCGCGCGAAACACGTCCGCCGGGTAGATCGTCTTGCCCTCCGCGCGCTCGCTGTCGACGAAGCGGCACAGCGGCGCGTAAGCGTCGCTGTCGAGGAACGGCCGCAGATGGGCGCGCCACGCGGGCGGCAACGCTTCGAACTGCGCTTCGAGAGTGGTGGCGGAGGGCGTCGCGGCAGGCGGCGAACCGAACAGCGAGGCTTGCTGCGCGCGGGAAGGGGGGCGGGAGGCGGAGGTCATGGCGCAGAAGTGTCGCAGCAAACGTCATGGGCTTCAAGGCGAAAAAGGCGTATCGCGCGAGGCGTTTGAGCGATGGCGAGAATCGATTTCGTGTTGAGAATGTTCTTACGGATTTTCTGTGGAAATGGGACATTTTAGAAATGGTCTGATCATGTCCTGAGAGTGGAATCCACAGAATAAGCGTATCCGGACTTCTCTCTTGGTGCGCGTATGACTGACGCCTTCGCCCTCCATCGCCAATCCGCTCCGACGCCGTTGCGTCGCTCCCGCTCGTATCGTTTGGCACTGACTGCCGTGGCGGTTGGCGTGCACGCCATGTCGGCATCGGCTCAGACCGAATCCGAATCGCCCGTGGGCGCGGACAAGCTGACCGGCTTCGATTCCTCGTCCGCGCCGGGCAGCGTTCGCGGCGCAAGGCCCGGAACGGATCGAGATCCGCCAGGCCGGGCAACTGATCCGCTCGACAGTGGTTCCCGCCGGCCCGTTCGCGTTGACGAACCTTGCGCTGATCGATCGCACGTCGGCGGTGGAGGTGACGACGGTGGACTGCAACGGCAAGCGGCGCACGACCGTTGCCGAGGCGGTGTCGCTCATCGATACGGCGCCGCCGGCGGCGGCTTCTTACTCGCCGCAGGGCAAGCGCGGCTGGCCGATGCGGCAGGCCTCGACGGCCCGGGCAGCCGCGCGCCGATCAAAAAGCCTTCCGGCGCGGGACTCGACATTCGGCGCGAGCCAGTCAGCCTGGCGGTCCGGTACGCGCTTTCGTTTCCTGTCGATTCGGTGACTGCTTACGCGATGCTCGTCGGCGCGTTCGGCAGGGAGCACTTGGCGCGGGGCTCCGCGTCGCCGACGGCTTCACGGCGGCCTACGCCAGAAGCTGACCGGCGGCGGCGTGGCGTTCAGCGCTCGCGCAACCGATAACCTCGTTGCGCCTTGCTGACGTCGTCGGGCGCGACGCCTGGCAACGCCGCCGTCAGCTCGGCCTGAAGCGCATGGAGCGCGGCTTCGTCGCCGTGCTTCAATTCAAGCTCGATCTCACTGATCGGCGCCCGGCGGGTTTGGCCTTCGACTTCAGCCGTGATCTCCCCTTGATCGATCGCGGCTTCGATTTCCGTGTCGCCGTGCACGACGTGCCAGAGCGTGCGCGTGAAATTCGTGCTGAAGAGCTCGATCAGCTCCGGCGCGGCGGCGCGCAGCGCGTCGGCGGAGGCCGCGTCGTTGCATGCCGCCACGAGCGCGTCGATCTCCAGACCTTCCCCGGCGACCGGGATCTCCCACTCATGCCGCCGATGCAACCCGCCTTCGGCGCTGCCCACCGTCTTGTACGTTTGCAGCCAGCCATGCGGCGTCTTGCGCAGACGCAAGGCGCCTAGCGATTTCGCGAGCGTGAGCGCCGGCGTATCGAAGTAGTCGTTGCTGAGCGCCACCTTGATGCCGGTCTTGCCCGTGTGTGCAACGAAGAATTGCGTTGCCGCCTCGATCTGGTCGGCCGGCAAGGCGAGCTTGATTTCGCGTTCGATGCTCATGGCGCTGCCTCATTCCATGAAGAATCAGAAGAACATCCGTGCAAGTTCCGCGCCGGGCTCCTCGGCGCGCATGAACGCCTCGCCGACGAGGAACGTATGCACGGACAACTCGCGCATCCGTTCGACGTCCGCGCGCGACAGGATGCCCGATTCGGTCACGACGATGCGGTCTTCCGGGATCGAATCGAGCATGCCGATCGTCGTTTGCAGCGACGTCTCGAACGTGCGCAGATTGCGGTTGTTGATGCCGATGAGCGGCGTCATTAGCGTGAGCGCTTCCTTGAGCTCGGCGCTGTCGTGTACTTCGACGAGCACCGCGAGCCCGAGCGAATGCGCGAGCGCTTCGAGATCCTGCATCTCCGACGTTTCCAGCGCGGCGGCGATCAGCAGGACCGCGTCGGCGCCCATCGCGCGCGCCTCGACGATCTGGTACGGATCGACGATGAAGTCCTTGCGCAGCACGGGCAGGTCGCACGCGGCGCGGGCTTCTTCCAGATAGGCGGCGCTGCCCTGGAAAAACTGCACGTCGGTCAGCACCGACAGGCACGCGGCGCCGTGCTTCGCGTAGGAGCGTGCGATGTCGGCGGGCACGAAGTGCTCGCGCAGCACGCCTTTCGACGGGCTCGCTTTCTTGACCTCGGCGATGACCGCGGCTTGACCGGCTGCGTGCTTGGCGCGCAGGGCGCCGACGAAGTCGCGCTTGTTGCGGGCCGAGGCCGCCAGGCGCAACTCTTCAAGCGGCGCGCTTTGCTGCGCCGCGCGGACTTCCTCGTGCTTGACTGCAATGATGCGTTCCAGAATGTCGCTCATAGTGGGGATTCCGTTTTCTTGGATGTCGGCTCAGTTGGCCTTGAACTGCTGCGTGAAGCGCACCAGCTCGTCGACCTTCGCGCGGGCCGTGCCGCTTGCGATCGCTTCGCGCGCGACCTGGATGCCGTCCGCGATCGACGCCGTCACGTTCGCCGCGTAAAGCGCCGTGCCCGCGTTCAGCGTGACGATTTCGCGCGCGACGCCCGGCTTGTTGTCGAGCGCTTCGAGCAGCATCACCTTCGATTCGCTCGCATTCTCGACCTTCAGCGAGCGGTTCGACACCATCTGCAAGCCGAAGTCCTCGGGATGGATCTCGTACTCGTGCACCTCGCCGTCGCGCAACTCGCCGACGAGTGTCGCCGCGCCGAGGGAGACCTCGTCCATGCCGTCCTTGCCGTAGACGACGAGCACGTGCTTCGCGCCGAGCCGCTGCATCACGCGCACCTGAATGCCGACGAGGTCCGGATGGAACACGCCCATCAGCTGGTTCGGCGCGCCGGCGGGATTCGTCAGCGGCCCGAGGATGTTGAAGATCGTCCGCACGCCGAGTTCGCGGCGCACCGGCGCGATGTTCTTCATCGCCGGATGATGGTTCGGCGCGAACATGAAGCCCATGCTCGTTTCGGCGATCGACGCGGCGACTTGCTCCGGCTGCAGGTCGATATTGACGCCCAGCGCTTCAAGCACGTCCGCGCTGCCCGACTTGCTCGATACGCCGCGATTACCGTGCTTCGCGACTTTCGCGCCGGCGGCGGCCGTGACGAACATCGTTGCCGTCGAGATGTTGAACGTGTGCGAGCCGTCGCCGCCCGTACCGACGATGTCGACGAAATTCGAGTTGTCGGCCACTTCGACGTGGTTCGCGAATTCGCGCATCACCGTCGCTGCGGCGGCGATCTCGCCTATCGTCTCCTTCTTGACGCGCAGGCCGGTGATGATCGCAGCCGCCATCACCGGCGACAGGTCGCCGCGCATGATGAGCCGCATCAGGTGCAGCATTTCGTCGTGGAAGATCTCGCGATGCTCGATCGTGCGCTGCAACGCTTCCTGCGGCGTGATGGTCATGATCTCGTCCCTCTTCATGCGCTGCGGTGCGCGCCGGTGGCTTTCGCGCTCTTCACGAAGTTCTCGAGCAGCGCGTGGCCGTGCTCGGACAGAATCGACTCGGGGTGGAACTGCACGCCTTCGATCGCGAATTCCTTGTGGCGCACGCCCATTATCTCGCCGTCGTCGGTCCAGGCGGAGATTTCCAGGCAGTCCGGCAGCGATTCGCGCTCGATCGCGAGCGAGTGGTAGCGCGTGATGTTGAAATGCTTCGGCAGGTCGGCGAAGACGCCTTTGCAGTCGGTTTCGATCTGGCTCACCTTGCCGTGCATGATCGTCTTCGCGCGCACGACGCGCCCGCCGAATGCCTCGCCGATCGCCTGATGGCCGAGGCACACGCCGAGAATCGGCTTCTTGCCGGCGAAGCGGCGCAGGACGTCGAGCGTGATGCCCGCGTGCTGCGGATTGCTCGGCCCGGGCGACAAGCAGATGCGCTCGGGGTTGAGCTTCTCGATTTCGTCGAGCGTGATTTCGTCGTTGCGGTAGGTCCGCACGTCTTCGCCGAGTTCGCCGAAGTACTGGACCAGGTTATAGGTGAACGAGTCGTAGTTGTCGATCATCAGCAGCATGGTCTGTCTCCGGTCAGAAGTCGCTATCGAGGCCGTCTTGCACTTGCTCGGCGGCGCGCAGCACGGCGCGCGCCTTGTTCTCGGTCTCTTGCCATTCGGATTCGGGCACCGAATCCGCGACGATTCCCGCCGCCGCCTGCACATACAAATTGCCGTTGTGGATGAGACCGGTGCGGATCGCGATCGCCAGGTCCATTTCGCCGGTGAACGACAGGTAGCCGACAGCGCCGCCGTACAGCCCTCGCTTGACCGGCTCCAGCTCGTCGATCAGCTCCATCGCGCGCACCTTGGGCGCGCCCGACAGCGTGCCGGCCGGGAACGTCGCGCGCAGCACGTCGTAGTTCGTGACACCGGGCTTCAGCTTGCCTTCGACCGAGCTCACGATGTGCTGCACGTGCGAGTACTTTTCGATGACCATCTTGTCCGTGACGGCCACCGAGCCGATCTGCGCGATGCGGCCGACGTCGTTGCGCGCGAGATCGATCAGCATCACGTGCTCGGCGATTTCCTTCGGGTCGTTGAGCAGCTCCGTGGCGAGCTCGGCGTCGCGCTCGGGCGTGTTGCCGCGCGGACGGGTGCCGGCGAGCGGACGGATCGTGACGATCTGGTCGTCGCCGCGCTTTTCCTGGCGCACGAGAATCTCCGGCGACGCGCCTACCACGTGGAACTCGCCGAAGTTGTAGTAGTACATGTACGGCGACGGGTTCAGCGAACGCAGCGCGCGGTAGAGCGAGAGGGGATTGTCGCGATACGGCTTGATGAGGCGCTGGCCGACCTGCACTTGCATCAGTTCGCCGGCCGCGATGTATTCCTTCGCTTGGCGAACCGCGGCGAGGTAGTCGTCCTTGGCGAACTCGCGATAGATCTCGGTGCGCACGCTCGCCGATGTGACGGGCGGCTGCACGGTCGTGCGCAGCCGCTGGCGCAATTCGCGCAGGCGTTGCTTTGCGCGTGTGTACGCCTCGGGCGTGGACGGGTCCGCATAGACGATCAGGTAGAGCTTGCCCGCGAGATTGTCGATGACGGCGACCTCTTCGGTCAGCAGCAGCTGGATGTCGGGCAGGTTCAGGTCGTCGGGCGGCGCGGTGAGCGCGAGCTTCTTCTCGATGTAGCGCACCGCGTCGTAGCCGAAGTAGCCGGCGAGACCGCCGCAGAAACGCGGCAGGCCGGGGCGTTGAGCGACTTTGAAACGGGCCTGGAATTGTGCGATGAATTCGAGCGGATCGCCTTCGTGAGTTTCGACAACCTTGCCGTCCTTGACCACTTCCGAGACGCCGCCTTTCGCGCGAACCAGCGTACGCGCCGGCAGCCCGATGAACGAGTAGCGCCCGAAGCGCTCGCCGCCGACGACGGATTCGAGCAGGAACGAATTGGCGCCGCCGCGTTCGGCCTGCGCGAGCTTCAGGTACAGCGACAGCGGCGTTTCGAGATCGGCGAGCGCCTCGGCGATCATCGGAATGCGGTTATAGCCCTCGTTTGCGAGGGATTGGAATTCGAGTTCGGTCATGTTCCGATCCTGTTCGTACGGCCGGCGCGGCGAGCGCCAGACAAAGCGTGGGCGCTGCGCGGCCGGTCGGGCGTGATGCGGCAAGAAGTTGCCAACCGGCGCGGGGTGGCTCGAGCGACGCGCGTATCGTCAACCGGAAAACGGCCGCGTATGCAGCATCCGCAGGGAATGCGGGCCTCGGTTCAAACGATACGGCGAATGGAGCGCGAGCGCGCAGCGAAGTAAAAAACGGGTGCTGAAGACGAACTCCAGCGTACCTCAAGAGAGGTTAGCGCGACCAGCGACGCCAGGGCCAAGCTCCCCGGTCGATGCTGCTCAGACTCCGTTTTTTATTCAGAAACATGAAGATGGACGACGGTTAGGTCAGGATTGAGATGCTGCGTTGAGCGCCGCATTGTAAGCCGAGACGGCATTTGCGGCCTCGAACAGCGAGGCAACTATACCATCTGATTTTATCGTTTGTATAGCTTGCCCATGGTTGTAGCCGTAGGGAACGGTGAGCGTCGCCATGCCTGCGGCGCGGCCGGCGAGGGCGTCATTCTCCGAGTCGCCGATCGCCACGGCTGCTTGCGGTGCGACGCCGAGCGTCTCGCAGGCGGTAAGCATCGGCAGCGGATCGGGCTTCTTGCGCGGCAGGCTGTCGCCGCCGAGCACCACCGCGAAATAGCCGATCAGCGCGTATTGCTCGAGCAGCTCGACGGCGAACCGGCGCGGCTTGTTGGTCACGCACGCGAGCTTCAGGCCCGCGTCGCGCATGGCGGCCAGACCAGTCTCGACATCGGGATAGAGCCGCGTGCTCTGCCCGTTGATCTTCGCGTACTCCGCTTGGTATAGCGCAAGCGCTTCTTCGAAGCGGCCTTGCGCTTCGGCGGCCGAAAAACGCGGCGCGAGCACGCTGCGGATCAGGTGCTCGGAGCCCTTGCCGACATAGCCGATCACTTCCTCGCGCGACGTTTCCGCCGCGTCGAGTTGCGCGAGCATGCCGTTCAGGCCGGCGGTGAAATCGTCGGCGGTGTCGATCATCGTGCCGTCGAGATCGATGATCGCCGCTTGCAGGCGAGGCCCGGTGAAGCGGGGCGGAGCGAATGCCGGGGCCGCTTGCGCCATGCTCAGGCCGCCTTGACGGTGGCGAGCGCGCGGCGCATGTCGTCGATCACCGCGCGATAGTCGGGCTTGCCGAAGATCGCGGAGCCGGCGACGAACGTGTCCGCGCCCGCCGCGGCGATCTCGGCGATGTTGTCGGCCTTCACACCGCCGTCGACTTCGAGATGGATCTCGCGCCCGGTGCGCTCGCGGTGCGCGTCGATGCGCGCGCGCGCTTCACGCAGCTTGTTGAGCGCCTCGGGAATGAACGATTGGCCGCCGAAGCCGGGGTTCACCGACATGATCAGCACGAGATCCACGCGATCCATCACGTGGTCGAGATAGTTGAGCGGCGTGGCCGGGTTGAACACGAGGCCTGCCTTGCAGCCGTGATCGCGGATCAGCGACAGCGTGCGGTCGATATGATCGGAGCCTTCCGGATGGAAGCTGATCAGGTTCGCACCGGCCTTGGCGAAATCGGGCACGATGCGGTCGACGGGACGCACCATCAGGTGCACGTCGATCGGCACTTGCACGTGCGGGCGGATTGCCTCGCAGACGAGCGGGCCGATCGTCAGGTTCGGCACGTAATGATTGTCCATCACGTCGAAGTGGATCCAGTCGGCGCCTGCGGCGACGACGTTGCGGACTTCCTCGCCAAGCCGTGCGAAATCGGCCGACAGGATGCTGGGTGCGATGCGGAATTGCGTCATGGCGCTAGTGGATGGCGAAGAGGCCGGAATCGGCGGGTAAAGCCGGTATTTTACCGTTTCGCGCAGGCCAGGGCGGGCTACTGCGGGCGCGCTCGGTTGCGGGCGGGGGCTGCATCCATCAGAATGCCAAACCAGAGCGGTCCTTGGCCGGCAGGCGCAATGCCGCGGCGGCGCGGGGCCGGCACGTCTCTTTCAGAACGGAATCACGATGAGCCAGTATCAATTCAGCGTGTCGGCGCAGACGCGTTACTTGCCCGAGCAGTCGGACCCGGAGCGCCGCCAATATGCGTTCGCGTACACGCTGACGATCCGCAATACGGGCCAGGTGACCGCGCAACTGATCTCGCGCCATTGGGTCATCACCGACAGCGAGAAGCACGTCCAGGAGGTGAAGGGGCTCGGCGTCGTCGGTCATCAGCCGCTTCTGAAGCCGGGCGAGCAATTCGAATACACGAGTTGGGCGGTGATTGCGACGCCGGTCGGCACGATGCGCGGAGAATACTTTTGCGTGGCCGAAGACGGCGAGCGCTTCGAGACGACAATTCCGGAGTTCGCGCTGCAAATGCCGCGCACGCTGCATTGAATTCCATCCTGGCGCGTGCTTCATCCGCCTTTCGGTACGCCTATCGAAGCGGGCGCTTGTTGCCCGGATTCTTCTTTCTGCCCGACGCCGTCCATACGACGATGAAAATCAATAGGGCCAGCGCCAGAAACGCTTCCAGCGCGAAGATCAGCATCGGATATTCGTTGAGCAAATCAGACATGGCGGTTTCCATCAAGAACGAACATTGTAAGCGTATCGGCTTTCGGGCAGCGGGCTGGGCCGCGGCGGTCGCTGCCGCCGTGCTGGTTGCCGCGTGCGGCGGCAGCTCGGTGGTGCGGCCGACGGTTTCGCCGCCGACGGGCGCGGCGACCATCCCTGGCCAAGTGGCGGCGGCGCGCCTGACCCCCGTCGCGTGGCAGCAGGTGCCCGGCTGGGAAGACGATACGTTGATCGGCGCGACGGCCGCGCTGCGCCAGAATTGCCTGCGCCTTGCCCAGCAGCCGAACTGGCGGCGCGCGTGCGCGGCGGTAGCGCAACTCGACGACCTCGACTTCGCGAGCGCGCGAACGTTCTTCGAAACCTACTTCACGCCGTTCCAGTTCGCCAACAGCGACGGCACGCTGGACGGCCTCGTGACCGGCTACTACGAACCGCTGCTGCACGGCGCCCGCACGCGCCGCGGCCCTTACCAATACGCGCTCTATCGCTGGCCGAGCGGCTATCGTGCCGGCGCGGCGCTGCCGGCGCGCGCGCAACTCGAGCGTTCGGGCGTGCTCGAGGGCAACGAGCTCGTGTGGGTCGACGACCCGATCGAGGCGTTCTTTCTGCAGGTGCAAGGGTCGGGGCGCATCGTGATGGAGGACGGCAGCGTGATGCGGGTCGGCTTCGGCGGCACGAACAACCAGCCGTACAAATCGATCGGCCGCTGGCTGCTCGATCGCGGCGAGCTGACACCCTCGCAGGCGACGATGCAAGGGATCAAGGCTTGGGCGCGCGCGAATCCGGGGCGTGTCGATGCCTTGCTGGATACGAACCCGCGTTTTGTCTTCTTCCGCGAGATGCCGTCGACCGAGACGGCGCCTGGCGGCGGCTCGGATGGGCCGATCGGCGCGCTCGGCGTGCCGCTGACGCCGGAGCGCTCGATCGCGGTCGATCCGTCGTCGATCCCGCTCGGCACGCCGGTCTTCCTGCAGACGACGCGGCCGATGACGAACGCGCCGATGAATCGGCTCGTCTTCGCTCAGGACACCGGCAGCGCGATCAAGGGCGGCGTGCGGGCCGACTACTTCTGGGGACTCGGCGACGACGCCGGCGATCTGGCCGGCAAGATGAAGCAGACCGGGCGGATGTGGCTGCTGCTGCCGAATTCCTGAGGCGCTTCGTACGGGCGTGGCTTGATTGAGGCGCGCGGTGTTGCCGCGCGCCGTATCCGTCGCTTTCGCTCGAGCGAGCGCCCTGCTTCAAACGCCGAGCTTGCGCTTGTCGATCACGCGCCTGGCCTTCCCCACCGACCGCTCGATCCCGTTGACCGGCAACACGTTCACTACGGCGCTGATCCCGATCAGGGCCTTGATGTCGTAGGCGAGCGCCTGTCTGGCGTTGTTCAGCGACGTTGAATCGGGCGCGGTTTCGGGGCAGGGTTCGACGTTGAGCGTGAACACGTCGAGCGGCCCTTCCTTCGTCAGCACGATCTGATAATGCGGCGCGAGCGCGTGCTGCTTCAACAGAAGCTCTTCGATCTGCGTCGGAAACACGTTCACGCCGCGCACGATCATCATGTCGTCGGAGCGCCCGGTGATCTTCTCCATGCGGCGCATCGTGCGCGCGGTGCCGGGCAACAGGCGCGTCAGGTCGCGCGTGCGATAGCGGACGACAGGCAGCGCCTCTTTCGTGAGCGACGTGAACACGAGTTCGCCGAGCTCGCCGTCGGGCAGCACTTCGCCGGTTTCCGGGTCGACGATCTCCGGATAGAAGTGGTCTTCCCAGATCGTCGGGCCATCCTTCGTTTCGACGCATTCCGAGGCGACGCCGGGGCCCATTACCTCGGATAGCCCATAGATGTCGACGGCATCGATGCCCATGCGCTTTTCGATCGCGACGCGCATGTCGTTGGTCCACGGCTCCGCGCCGAAAATACCGATGCGCAGCGAGCAATGCGCGGGGTCGACGCCCTGCCGCTCCAGCTCGTCGGCGATCGACAGCATGTAGCTCGGCGTCACCATGATGATGTCGGGCTTGAAGTCCTGGATCAGCTGGACCTGCTTTTCGGTCTGGCCGCCGCCGAACGGAATCACCGTCAGGCCCGCGCGCTCCGCGCCGTAATGCGCGCCGAGACCGCCCGTGAAGAGCCCGTAGCCGTAGCTCACATGGACCTTGTCGCCGCGCCGCGCGCCTGCGGCCCGGATCGAGCGGGCCACAAGATTGGCCCAGGTGTCGATGTCGCGCGCCGTATAGCCGACGACCGTCGGCTTGCCCGTCGTGCCGGACGATGCGTGGATGCGCGAAAGCTGTTCCTGCGGCACGGCAAACATTCCGAACGGATAGTTGTCGCGCAGGTCGCGCTTGGTCGTGAATGGAAACTTCGACAGATCGGCGAGCGACTTCAAATCGTCCGGGTGTACGCCTGCATCGTCGAACTTGCGCCGGTAGACCGGGGAGTTTTCGTAGGCGTGCTTGAGGGACCATTTCAGCCGATCAAGCTGGAGCGCCGCGAGTTCGTCGCGGCTCGCCTTTTCTATCGGCTCGAGCGGGAGTGAGGTAGTCATCGGGTGTCTCCTACATCGTTACTGATATGGGGCGCGAAGTTGCGATGCGCTTCGCGATAGCTTTCATCAGGGCGGATCGGTGGCGCGGTCGAAGTGCCGGGACGGCGCCGAGCCGATGCTAGTGATCGACGGGGATCACGTGACCCTTGATATGCGCCGACTTGCCGCGAAACATCGCAACCGTTTCGCCGGCGCGATTGGTCACGCGGATGTCGTAGATGCCGGTGCGTCCGCTCAGGACTTGCTCGACGGCCTCGGCCGTCAGCACGTCGCCGCCGTGGACGGGTCGCAGGAATTCGATCGAGCAGCCCGATGCGACGGTGTTGATGTTGTAGGAGTTACACGCGAAGGCGAACGTCGAATCGGCCAGCGTGAACATGAGTCCGCCGTGGCAGATGTTGTGGCCGTTGAGGAAATCCGGACGAACCGTCATGCGCATGCGCGCGTAACCGGCGCGTACTTCCAGCAGCTCGAAGCCGAGCGCGCGGCTGCATGTGTCGGCGTCGAACATGGCTTGTGCGGTGGCCCGCGCCAGTTCGTCGGGCGAGAGGGATTCGTGGGCTTGGGAAGACATCTCAACGTCCTTCGAAGCGCGGCGCGCGTTTTTCGATGAAGGCCAGCACGCCCTCGGCATAGTCGTGCGACTTGCCGAGCTCGCGCTGCAGGTCGCGCTCGAGATCGAGTTGCTGGTCGAGCGTTTGCGTCGTGCTGGCGCGCATCGCGGTCTTGATCGCAGCAATCGCGCGCGTGGGCTGTTGCGCTAGCCGGGCGGCAAGCTGTGCGGCTGCGCCGGGCAGTTCCGCATCGTCGACGACTTGCCAGATGAGGCCCCAGCCGAGCGCTTGCTCGGCGCTCAGCTTGTCGCCGGTAATGGCGAGCCCCAGCGCGCGCGCCATGCCGATGCGTTGCGGCAGGAAGGCTGTGCCCCCCGAGTCCGGCAGCAGGCCGATTTTGACGAACGCCTGAATGAAGCTGCTCGAGCGTCCTGCAAGCACCAGGTCGCAGGCAAGCGCGAGATTCGCGCCCGCGCCGGCGGCCGTGCCGTTGACGGCCGCGATGACGGGCAGCGGCATCGCCTGCAGGCGGCGGATCAGCGGATTGAAATGCTTGTCGATGATCTCACCGAGGTCTGTCATCGCGCCGGGCGTGAAATCGAGGTCCGCGAGGTCCTGGCCGGCGCAAAAGCCGCGGCCGGCGCCGGTCAGCACCAGCGCGCGCGCGTTGGCCTTCTCGACGTCGTCCAGCGCCGCCATCAGTTCCTGATGCATCGCGCGAGTGAAGCTGTTGAGCTTGTCGGGGCGGTTCAGCGTCACTATTGCGACGTGGGCTGACGCGTCGATGTCGACGCGAATCGCTTCATAGGGCATCAAAGTGTCTCCTCTTTGGCTCCAAATCTGGCAGCGCATGTGAGCGCCTGCGGTTCGCTCACATGCGCTTTTTTCAAACGCGCTCGATCGCGAGTGCGATGCCTTGGCCGACGCCGATGCACATCGTGCAAAGGGCGTAGCGCCCGTCGGTTCGTTCGAGCTGGTATAGCGCGGTGGTGATGAGGCGTGCCCCGGACGCGCCCAGCGGGTGCCCAAGGGCAATGGCTCCGCCGTTCGGGTTCACGCGTGCGTCGTCGTCGGCGAGGCCGAGCATGCGCAGCACCGCGAGCCCTTGGGCGGCGAAGGCCTCGTTCAACTCGATGACGTCGAATTGCTCGAGCGACATGCCGAGTTGCGCGAGCAGCTTCTGCGTAGCTGGTGCCGGACCGATACCCATGACGCGCGGTTCGACGCCGGCCGTCGCCATGCCGATGACGCGGGCGCGGCGCCGCAAGCCGTATTGCTCGGCGGCTTCCGCATTGGCGAGCAGCAGCGCGCATGCGCCGTCGTTGACTCCCGAGGCGTTGCCGGCCGTGACCGTGCCGTCGGGGCGTACGACACCCTTCAACTTGGCGAGCGCCTCCAGCGACGTTTCGCGCGGATGCTCATCGAGCGTGACCTGAATCGAATCGCCTTTCTTCTGCGGGATATCGACCGGCACGATTTCCTGCGCGAGCGTGCCGTCCCGTTGCGCGCGAGCTGCTTTTTGCTGACTGCGCACGGCGAACGCATCTTGATCGGCACGGCTGATCGAGAAATCGGCAGCGACGTTTTCGGCCGTCTGCGGCATCGAATCGATGCCGTAATCGCGCTTCATCAGCGTGTTGACGAAGCGCCAGCCGATCGTCGTGTCATGAATTTCAGTCTGGCGCGAAAAGGCGCTCGCGGCTTTGCCCATGACGAACGGCGCACGCGTCATGCTTTCCACGCCTCCCGCGATCATCAAGCGAGCTTCGCCTGCTTTGATCGCGCGCGCCGCGGTGCCGACCGCGTCCATGCCGGAGCCGCACAGGCGGTTCAGCGTCGCGCCCGGCGCGTCGGTCGGCAAGCCCGCCAGCAGCGCGGCCATGCGCGCGACGTTGCGGTTGTCCTCCCCGGCTTGATTGGCGCAGCCGTAGATGACATCGTCGAGCGCGCGCCAGTCGACGTCCGGATTGCGTTCGATCAACGCTTTGATGGGTACGGCGGCGAGATCGTCGGCGCGAACGTCTTTCAGGACACCGCCGTAGCGGCCGAACGGCGTGCGAATCGCATCGCAGATAAATGCATCGGTCATCGGAATTCCCAGCGAGCGGTGCGCGTGCGCTTAAGGCACGCGCTTCAACTCATAGTAGTGACGAAGGCAGTGCGGTTCGATTCGGTCAAACGGTCTATGCCGCTTGGCCGGCTTCCGCACCAGCGGCTTTCGGGGCAACATGAACCCGGCTTTGCACGACTCGGAAGCGGTTCGCGACAAAGGCCGCGTCCGAGAGCGCCGCGTTGGCCGCGGGGTTCGCGCCGGTGCCGTGGAAATCGGAGAACGCCGCCGACTGATTGACGAAGACGCCACCCGTCAGGTTGATGGAAAGCGCAACGCCGCCGCGGATCGATGCCTCATGCGCGGCTTCGATCTTCGCGTCGTCGGTGCTATAGACGGAGAGCGTCAAGGCACCGTGTTCCGCAGCGATGGAGCCTGCGAGGTCGAGCGACTGGGCTGTCGAATCGGTAGCGATCACGAACGAGATGGGGCCGAACCACTCACCGGTGAATGTGCTCGCGTCCTTGGCGGCATCCAATTGCAGAACGAGCGGCGTGCGAACACGCGCACCAGAGAACACGGGGTGCTCGAGCGGCTGGCTCTCGACGAGCACGCGGCCCAGCGAGCGCGCTTCCTCGATCCGGCGTGCGACGCCGTCGTTCTGGATCGCGCCAAGCAGTTCGACCGCGCGGGCCGGGTCGGCTACGAGCTTTTGCACGGCGCCCGCGAGCGCCTGGGCGATGTCGTCGAAACTCATGTGGCCGTCGGTGGTGCGGATGCCGTCGCGCGGCACATAGATGTTCTGAGGTGCCGTGCACATCTGGCCCGAATAGAGCGCGAGCGAGAACGCGATGTTTCGTGCGACCGCTTTGATGTCGTCGGCGGAGTCGATCACGATCTGGTTGACGCCCGCTTTTTCGGTGTACACCTGAGCTTGGTGAGCATTACGTTCGAGCCAGGTGCCGTTCTGGGTGCTGCCGGTGAAGTCGATCAGCTTGATATCGGGGCGCAGCGCGAGATCTTGGACGAGAGCGCCGTCGTTCGGCTCCGTCGCCAGCAACGTGACGACGTTCGGATCGAAACCCGCTTCGCGCAATACGTCACGCGCGATGCGGACAGTGATGGCAAGCGGCAGAATTGCCCCCGGATGGGGTTTGACGATGACCGCGTTGCCCGTGGCCAGGTCGGCAAACAGGCCAGGGTAGCCGTTCCAGGTCGGAAAAGTGCAGCATCCGAGAACGAGGCCGATGCCGCGCGGAACAATCGCATAGCGCTTTTGCATCGAGAGTGGCGGGTTCTTGCCTTGCGGTTTCTCCCAGTGCGCTTCCGAGGGAATGCGGCGCAGCTCGTTCCACGCATAGGCGATTGCTTCGAGCGCGCGGTCCTGGGCGTGCGGGCCGCCCGCCTGGAAGGCCATCATGAATGCTTGGCCGGTCGTGTGCATCACGCTGTGCGCAATCTCGAAACTGGCGCGATTCAGGCGGGAGAGGATTTCGAGGCTGACCCCAACCCACGTTTTGGGGCCTGCCGCACGCCAGCTTTGCTGGGCTGTCTTGGCCGCGGCGATGAGTGTATCGACGTCCGCCTTCGGATAGCGAACTCCCAGCTGGAAGCCGAACGGCGACTGCTCGGCACCGATGGTTTCGCCGTTGGTCGGCTGGTCGAGTTGAAACGCCTGGTTGAGCCGCGCTTTGAAGGCGGCTTCTCCATCGGCGGCGCCGGTTTCCCCGTACACTTTGGGACTCGGCATTTCTGCAAACGGGCTCCAGTAGCCGCGTGTCTCGATGGCGGCGAGGGCGTTGTTCAGCGTGTCTTCGTGCTTCGTGAATAGGACGTGTGTCATGGCGGAGGGAACGATGGCTGAGCGATTGAGAGATTCTGCCGATTAATTGACCGACCGGTTGGTCGGAGAATGGTAGCATCAAACAAATGCATGCGCGAAGCGTTTTCGCATTTCATTGATCTATATGGAGGATGCATGGCTTACGAAAACATTCTGGTCGAAACCCGGGGGCGGGTCGGAATGGTGACGCTGAATCGCCCGAAGGCGCTCAATGCGCTCAACGATGCGCTGATGGACGAGTTGGGCGTTGCGCTCAAGGCATTCGATGCAGACGACGGCGTTGGTGCGATCGTGTTGACCGGTAGCGAAAAAGCGTTCGCGGCGGGCGCGGACATCGGGATGATGGCGACCTATTCCTATGTGGATGTCTACAAAGGCGACTACATCACTCGCAATTGGGAAACCGTGTGCACGATCCGCAAGCCGATCATTGCGGCCGTTGCGGGATTTGCGCTCGGGGGTGGTTGTGAACTGGCGATGATGTGCGACATCATCATCGCGGCGGACTCGGCCAAGTTCGGCCAGCCGGAGATCAAGCTCGGAATCATGCCCGGGGCGGGCGGTACGCAGCGTTTGCCGCGCGCTGTTTCAAAGGCGAAGGCGATGGACATGTGCTTGACCGCGCGCTTCATGGACGCCGCGGAGGCCGAGCGGGCAGGGCTGGTGTCGCGAGTCGTTCCGGCTGTGTCGGTAATCGAAGAGGCGGTGGCAGCGGCGGCGACGATTGCTGAGTTTCCTTTGCCCGCGGTGATGATGGTGAAGGAGTCGGTGAATCGTGCTTACGAGACGACGCTTGCAGAGGGCGTTCATTTTGAGCGGCGTCTGTTCCATTCGCTTTTTGCGACCGAAGATCAGAAGGAGGGAATGGCGGCGTTCGTCGAAAAGCGCAAACCTGTGTTCAAGCATCGATAGATGCGACTTCAAAAAACCGCTTGCCAGCGTGTTGGGTGGGGACTAGAATCCTGGTCTTTCGCGCTTCGGCCAAGGTTTGGTAGCGAGGCGCGGGGGACGGGAGGAAGGCGGGAGGCCCAGGGTTGACGGGGCTTTCGGCGCGGTCGGCGAGTTGAGTGGTTAAAAAAACTTGTTGACGGGGTGCAAAAGGTTCTTCATAATTTCGTTTCTCTGCTGCTGATGCAGCGACGCAAGACGGTAGCGAAGTTGGGTGCTGTTGAGCGATGCGATCTTTAACAATTTACAGCCGATAAGTGTGGGCGCTTGATGGCGACGCGGGCGGGTTCTTCGGAGCTTGCCGACATAGCGAAAGTATCAAGTCTCACACAGTATTAGAGGAAGGTTTGTCTGTCGAAAGACGGATTAATCATCGTCAGTACGTTGAGTGAGCGACCGATTCTTAATTGAATCGAAAACAGTAACAGGCATTGAACTGAAGAGTTTGATCCTGGCTCAGATTGAACGCTGGCGGCATGCCTTACACATGCAAGTCGAACGGCAGCACGGGAGCAATCCTGGTGGCGAGTGGCGAACGGGTGAGTAATACATCGGAACGTGTCCTGTAGTGGGGGATAGCCCGGCGAAAGCCGGATTAATACCGCATACGATCTATGGATGAAAGCGGGGGATCTTCGGACCTCGTGCTATAGGGGCGGCCGATGGCAGATTAGCTAGTTGGTGGGGTAAAGGCCTACCAAGGCGACGATCTGTAGCTGGTCTGAGAGGACGACCAGCCACACTGGGACTGAGACACGGCCCAGACTCCTACGGGAGGCAGCAGTGGGGAATTTTGGACAATGGGGGCAACCCTGATCCAGCAATGCCGCGTGTGTGAAGAAGGCCTTCGGGTTGTAAAGCACTTTTGTCCGGAAAGAAATCCTTGGTCCTAATATGGCCGGGGGATGACGGTACCGGAAGAATAAGCACCGGCTAACTACGTGCCAGCAGCCGCGGTAATACGTAGGGTGCGAGCGTTAATCGGAATTACTGGGCGTAAAGCGTGCGCAGGCGGTTCGCTAAGACCGATGTGAAATCCCCGGGCTTAACCTGGGAACTGCATTGGTGACTGGCGGGCTAGAGTGTGGCAGAGGGGGGTAGAATTCCACGTGTAGCAGTGAAATGCGTAGAGATGTGGAGGAATACCGATGGCGAAGGCAGCCCCCTGGGCCAACACTGACGCTCATGCACGAAAGCGTGGGGAGCAAACAGGATTAGATACCCTGGTAGTCCACGCCCTAAACGATGTCAACTAGTTGTTGGGGATTCATTTCCTTAGTAACGTAGCTAACGCGTGAAGTTGACCGCCTGGGGAGTACGGTCGCAAGATTAAAACTCAAAGGAATTGACGGGGACCCGCACAAGCGGTGGATGATGTGGATTAATTCGATGCAACGCGAAAAACCTTACCTACCCTTGACATGGACGGAATCCCGCTGAGAGGTGGGGGTGCTCGAAAGAGAACCGTCGCACAGGTGCTGCATGGCTGTCGTCAGCTCGTGTCGTGAGATGTTGGGTTAAGTCCCGCAACGAGCGCAACCCTTGTCCTTAGTTGCTACGCAAGAGCACTCTAGGGAGACTGCCGGTGACAAACCGGAGGAAGGTGGGGATGACGTCAAGTCCTCATGGCCCTTATGGGTAGGGCTTCACACGTCATACAATGGTCGGAACAGAGGGTTGCCAAGCCGCGAGGTGGAGCCAATCCCAGAAAACCGATCGTAGTCCGGATTGCACTCTGCAACTCGAGTGCATGAAGCTGGAATCGCTAGTAATCGCGGATCAGCATGCCGCGGTGAATACGTTCCCGGGTCTTGTACACACCGCCCGTCACACCATGGGAGTGGGTTTTACCAGAAGTGGCTAGTCTAACCGCAAGGAGGACGGTCACCACGGTAGGATTCATGACTGGGGTGAAGTCGTAACAAGGTAGCCGTATCGGAAGGTGCGGCTGGATCACCTCCTTTCTCGAGCTTAACGTGTCCAAGTTAAGCGCTCACGCTTATCGGCTGTAGATAAAGACAGGCTTAAGGGGTCTGTAGCTCAGTCGGTTAGAGCACCGTCTTGATAAGGCGGGGGTCGTTGGTTCGAATCCAACCAGACCCACCAATTGTCTGCGGTGGCTGGAGATCGGATCCCTTGGAGTGTCAGGTACGGGGGATTAGCTCAGCTGGGAGAGCACCTGCTTTGCAAGCAGGGGGTCGTCGGTTCGATCCCGTCATCCTCCACCAATCACCAACGAGAAGCGTTCGGAAATGTGAGTTTCGAGCGAGTGTTTCTCATTGGCGATTGAGCCAGTCAGAGCGGTAGGTTGAAAGACTTATCGGCTGTCGTTCTTTAACAATCTGGAAGAAGTAGTAATGGATCGCGTGAAGCGCTTAGAGATGGGCGTGAATCGCGATCTGGGTTGTGATTGTATCGATGTATCTCAAGGCCGTCGTGAAGACGGATTTGGAATACGGCACAACGCGAAAACTCAGCCTGTAGCGAGCTTTGCATCGGGCCGTCGTAAGCGCTAACGCGCTAACGATGGCCGAGAGACATACTCGTTATAGGGTCAAGCGAACAAGTGCATGTGGTGGATGCCTTGGCGATCACAGGCGATGAAGGACGCGGTAGCCTGCGAAAAGCTTCGGGGAGCTGGCAAACGAGCATTGATCCGAAGATGTCCGAATGGGGAAACCCACTCCGAATGGAGTATCCATAGCTGAATACATAGGCTATGTGAAGCGAACGCGGTGAACTGAAACATCTAAGTAACCGCAGGAAAAGAAATCAACCGAGATTCCCAAAGTAGTGGCGAGCGAAATGGGATCAGCCTTGTACTCTTTATTTGTATTGTTAGCCGAACGCTCTGGAAAGTGCGGCCATAGCAGGTGATAGCCCTGTAGGCGAAAACAGTATGAAAGAACTAAGTGTACGACAAGTAGGGCGGGACACGTGAAATCCTGTCTGAAGATGGGGGGACCATCCTCCAAGGCTAAATACTCGTGATCGACCGATAGTGAACCAGTACCGTGAGGGAAAGGCGAAAAGAACCCCGGGAGGGGAGTGAAATAGATCCTGAAACCGCATGCATACAAACAGTCGGAGCCTCGCAAGGGGTGACGGCGTACCTTTTGTATAATGGGTCAGCGACTTACGTTCAGTAGCAAGCTTAACTGATTAAGGCAGGCGTAGCGAAAGCGAGTCCGAATAGGGCGTTCAGTTGCTGGGCGTAGACCCGAAACCAAGTGATCTATCCATGGCCAGGTTGAAGGTGCGGTAACACGTACTGGAGGACCGAACCCACTAACGTTGAAAAGTTAGGGGATGAGCTGTGGATAGGGGTGAAAGGCTAAACAAACTTGGAAATAGCTGGTTCTCTCCGAAAACTATTTAGGTAGTGCCTCGTGTATCACCTTCGGGGGTAGAGCACTGTCATGGTTGAAGGGTCCATTGCGGATTACTTCGCCATAGCAAACTCCGAATACCGAAGAGTGCAATCACGGGAGACAGACATCGGGTGCTAACGTCCGGTGTCAAGAGGGAAACAACCCAGACCGCCAGCTAAGGTCCCCAAATATGGCTAAGTGGGAAACGAAGTGGGAAGGCTAAAACAGTCAGGAGGTTGGCTTAGAAGCAGCCATCCTTTAAAGAAAGCGTAATAGCTCACTGATCGAGTCGTCCTGCGCGGAAGATGTAACGGGGCTAAGCCATATACCGAAGCTGCGGATGCGTGCTTGCACGCATGGTAGGAGAGCGTTCCGTAAGCCTGCGAAGGTGCGTTGAAAAGCGTGCTGGAGGTATCGGAAGTGCGAATGCTGACATGAGTAGCGATAAAGGGGGTGAAAGGCCCCCTCGCCGTAAGCCCAAGGTTTCCTACGCAACGTTCATCGGCGTAGGGTGAGTCGGCCCCTAAGGCGAGGCAGAAATGCGTAGCTGATGGGAAGCAGGTCAATATTCCTGCACCATTGTTAAATGCGATGGGGGGACGGATCGCGGAAGGTTGTCCGGGTGTTGGACGTCCCGGTCGCTGCATTGGAGAAGGCGCTTAGGCAAATCCGGGCGCGCAATTCAAGGGTGTGGCGCGAGCGACTTCGGTCGCGAAGCAATTGGAAGTGGTTCCAAGAAAAGCCTCTAAGCTTCAGTTTAACAATGACCGTACCGCAAACCGACACAGGTGGGCGAGATGAGTATTCTAAGGCGCTTGAGAGAACTCGGGAGAAGGAACTCGGCAAATTGGTACCGTAACTTCGGGATAAGGTACGCCCCTGTAGCTTGACTGGCCTGCGCCAGAAGGGTGAAGGGGTTGCAATAAACTGGTGGCTGCGACTGTTTAATAAAAACACAGCACTCTGCAAACACGAAAGTGGACGTATAGGGTGTGACGCCTGCCCGGTGCCGGAAGATTAAATGATGGGGTGCAAGCTCTTGATTGAAGTCCCGGTAAACGGCGGCCGTAACTATAACGGTCCTAAGGTAGCGAAATTCCTTGTCGGGTAAGTTCCGACCTGCACGAATGGCGTAACGATGGCCACACTGTCTCCTCCCGAGACTCAGCGAAGTTGAAGTGTTTGTGATGATGCAATCTCCCCGCGGCTAGACGGAAAGACCCCATGAACCTTTACTGTAGCTTTGCATTGGACTTTGAACCGATCTGTGTAGGATAGGTGGGAGGCTATGAAACCGGAACGCTAGTTTCGGTGGAGCCGTCCTTGAAATACCACCCTGGTTTGTTTGAGGTTCTAACCTTGGCCCGTGATCCGGGTCGGGGACAGTGCATGGTAGGCAGTTTGACTGGGGCGGTCTCCTCCCAAAGTGTAACGGAGGAGTACGAAGGTACGCTAGGTACGGTCGGAAATCGTGCTGATAGTGCAATGGCATAAGCGTGCTTAACTGCGAGACCGACAAGTCGAGCAGGTGCGAAAGCAGGTCATAGTGATCCGGTGGTTCTGTATGGAAGGGCCATCGCTCAACGGATAAAAGGTACTCTGGGGATAACAGGCTGATACCGCCCAAGAGTTCATATCGACGGCGGTGTTTGGCACCTCGATGTCGGCTCATCTCATCCTGGGGCTGTAGCCGGTCCCAAGGGTATGGCTGTTCGCCATTTAAAGAGGTACGTGAGCTGGGTTTAAAACGTCGTGAGACAGTTTGGTCCCTATCTGCCGTGGGCGTTGGATATTTGAAGGGGGCTGCTCCTAGTACGAGAGGACCGGAGTGGACGAACCTCTGGTGTACCGGTTGTCACGCCAGTGGCATCGCCGGGTAGCTATGTTCGGAAGAGATAACCGCTGAAAGCATCTAAGCGGGAAACTCGCCTTAAGATGAGATATCCCCGGGGACTTGATCCCCTTGAAGGGTCGTTCGAGACCAGGACGTTGATAGGTCGGGTGTGGAAGCGCAGTAATGCGTTAAGCTAACCGATACTAATTGCCCGTACGGCTTGATCCTATAACCAGTCTGTTTTACGGCCAGTGTCAGCGCTTGAGCGCTTACTCTGGACCCATGCAAAGCTCTGGTTGAGTGATCGTTGTGCCACCCAATCACAACCCCATCCATTACTCCCTAGGCTAACCCTAGACTTCTTCCCAGATTGGCTGCCGCGCCCACGCGCGAGGCAGCAACAAGTCATGCCTGATGACCATAGCGAGTTGGTACCACCCCTTCCCATCCCGAACAGGACCGTGAAACGACTCCACGCCGATGATAGTGCGGATTCCCGTGTGAAAGTAGGTAATCGTCAGGCTCCTCTCATAACCACAACCCCACCCCATAAAGGTGGGGTTGTGGCCGTTTACAACCCACACAAAAACGCTTCTATCGTAAGCGTCCGACCACGACCGTTCTTGACAGCGTGTTGATATCGAACAATTGAACGTAGCGTGTTGAGTTCAGGCGGCGTCGGAGTGAAGCTGTGATCCGCTTGGGTTTTCTGGACAGTGTCGAGCGTTAGTCGTCGACGCTATTGATGCCTTCGACCACCGGCCGGAGGCCGATGGCGGCAAGGTCCATCTGGCGGCGGCACAACTGTCGATGTTGCTCGAAGGTATCGATTGGCGGCAACCGCGTCGTACTGCTGCACTGTCGATGTTGTAAACCGCGAGGAAGGCTCGCAAACTGCGCCCCATGTCGAACGGCGCCGAACTTCCTGACGATGTTGAAACCCTGCGGACCTTGCGGTCGAGGCTCGTGCTCAGCTTGCCGAACGCGATCTTGAGATCAAGCAGCTCAAGGCGCAGATCGACAAGCTCAAGCGCATGCAGTTCGGACGCAAGTCCGAGCAGTTGGACCGGGAGGTCGCGCGGCTCGAAACCGCGCTCGAAGATCTGACGGGTGAGCGTGGCGTCGCCGATGTGCGACGCGCCCGCCAATCGAGCGCGAGCCCGCCTTTCGGCGACGCGTCGCCGAAAGAGGCGTTGCCGCCGCATCTGCCGCGCGAAGAACGCGTGCTGGAAGCTGAGGCGACCTGCCCGACGTGCGGCAGCGCCATGCAGCCACTCGGAGAAGACGTGTCCGAGCAACTCGCCCGAGTGGCGGCGGCGTTCAAGGTGATTCGCACGATCCGGCGCAAGACGGTCTGTTCGTGCGGCCACCACGTCTCACAGCCGCCCACGCCCGGCCTGCCGATCACGCGCAGCATCGCCCATCCGAGCCTGCTGGCCGACATCCTCGTCTAGAAGTACGTTGACCACACGCCGTTGTACCGGCAGTCGCAGATTGCCGCACGCGACGGCGTGAAGCTCGATCCGGCCAGCATGGGACGTTGGGTCGGCCAGTGCGACGCACTTTGCGAGCCGCTGACCGCGGCGCTGCGCCGCTACACGACGGCAACTGCGAAGCTGCACGCGGAGGACACGCCGATCCCGGTGCTTGCGCCGGGCAACAAGAAGACGAAGACCGGACGGCTCTGGGTGTACGTGCGCGACGACAGTCGTTCGGGCTCGGCGGAACCAGCGGCGGTGTGGTTTGCCTACTCGCCCGACCGCAAGGGCATTCATCCCCAGACCCATCTGGCCGGATTCGAGGGCATCCTGCAGGCCGACGCCTACAGCGGCTTCAACGAACTGTACGAGAGCGGCAAGATCCGTGAAGCTGCATGCATGGGATCATGCGAGACGGTACCTCTACGAAGTTCTCGACCGCACGCCAACCGACGCGACCCGGCAGGTGCTCGAACTGATCGGCGAACTCTACGGCATCGAGGCCGACATCCGTGGCAAAGCCGCTGCTGAACGGCTGCGCGTGCGGCAGGAGAAAAGCGTGCCGCTGCTTGCGGCCATCAAGGCGTGGATGACGGACAAGCTCGCCACGCTATCGAGGAAATCCGATCTGGCGAAAGCGATCCGTTACTCGCTCAACCAGTGGGATGCACTCGTGCTGTACTGCGAGGAAGGCCGTGCCGAGATCAGCAACGCCCTGGCCGAAAACGCGCCGCGCTGTGTGAGTTTGGGTCGCAAGAACTTCTTGTTCACCGGCTCCGATAGCGGTGGCGAGCGGGCTGCTGCGATGTACGGTCTGATCGGGACGTGCAAGCTCAACGGGATCAACCCGCGCGCCTACCTCGAATACGGCCTGACTCATATCGCTGACCATCCGATTAACCGCATCGACGAACTGTTGCCCTGGAACGTGATCGCGTTAGGCGCGAAGGCGACGATCGTGTCACACCTTCCGGGCAAACAAAAAACGCTGTGCTAGTCGAACCCAATAGGTCGAGCCAATGGGGAGCAACTCGTCGTTGAAGTCATAACTCGCGTTGTGCAGCATGCATGGTCCGGCGCCGTGACCTGCTTCTCGATGTCCTCCATCGCCATTGCCGAGAAAAGCGTAGCAGCCAGGCTTCGCTAGTAGCATGAAGGAGAAATCCTCTGCGCCCATCGTCGGTTCGACGGCGTCATCCACGTGAGCCGCACCCGCGATCTCCCGCATGACCTCAGCCGCGAATCGCGCCTCCTCGGGACTGTTGATCGTCGGTGGGTAGTTGCGATGGAACGTCACCTCGGCGGAACAATCGTAAGCCGACGCCGTGGCCTCGACGATCTTTCGCATACGCGATTCGATCAGGTCGAGCGTTTCGGTCGTGAACGTGCGCACCGTACCTGCCAGCCAGGCATCGTCGGGCACGACGTTTACTGCGTCGCCAGTATGAATTTGGGTGATCGAAAGGACCGCCGTATCGAGCGGCTTCTTGTTTCTCGTGATGACGCTCTGCAGCGCATTCGCGATTTGAACTGCGGTAAACACCGGGTCCCGGCCGTTATGTGGCAATGCGGCATGCGCGCCGACCCCTTTGATGTCGATCCGAAACTCGTTGCTCGAGGCCATGATCGGGCCTTCGGTCACGCCAAAGTGACCGGCCGGCATCCCCGGCCAGTTGTGCATGCCGAAGACGGCATCGACCGGAAATCTCGTGAACAAGCCGTCGTCGATCATAGCCTTGGCGCCAGCTCCCCCTTCTTCGGCCGGTTGAAAGATGAAGACGATCGTGCCGTCAAAATCGCCGTGTTTCGAAAGATATTGCGCGGCGCCAAGCAGCATCGCCGTATGTCCGTCGTGGCCGCAGGCATGCATCTTTCCGGCATTTTGCGAGCGATGTTCGAAAGAGTTGAGCTCTTGAATCGGCAGTGCATCCATGTCGGCGCGAAGGCCAATCGATCGAGTTCCGGTGCCGCGCTTCAGGACGCCCACCACGCCGGTTTTGCCAAAGCCGCGGTGGACCTCGATGCCCCATTCCGTCAGGCGCTGGGCAACCAGATCAGCGGTTTGAATTTCTTCGTAACGAAGTTCGGGATGGGCGTGGATCGTTCGTCGAAGCGTTTGGATTTCGCCGTGCGCCGCGTGAATTTCTGGGATCAGTTTCATGATGCCTTCGACTTCGTTGTGCGTTGCGTCTCGAGGACGGGAATCCTGATTGGTTCATTCTACGCTCATGTGGTTTTGAGGCGATTTCAGATCAATAACGGCCCAAGGGCGTAATGGCCTCGAGCGTAATAAAATTGCATGGCGTCGCCGCAGTGCGGTTAAGCGGCCCAATCGACAGCCCTCACCAGCACGGACACCGACAATGAACGCCCCCACCGAATTCGCACGCGCTGTTTGCCCGCACGATTGCCCCGACACTTGTGCGATGCGTGTCACGGTAGAGAAGGGGAGGGCGATCAAAGTGGCCGGCGATCCGGATCATCCGCCGACTCAAGGGGTGCTTTGCACCAAAGTCAGCCGCTATGCCGAGCGCGTTCATCACCCGAAGCGTCTGACGACGCCGCTCAAGCGCGTCGGCCGCAAGGGAGAGGGCAGTTTCGAGCCGATTAGTTGGGACGAAGCGTTCACGTTCGCGGCTTCGCGGCTGACTGAAATCACGTCACGCGAGCCGCAAGCGCTCTTGCCATATAGCTACGCCGGCACGATGGGGCTCGTGCAAGGGGACAGCATCGCTCAGCGGTTCTTTCACCAACTGGGGGCGTCGCGACTGGATCGCACGATCTGCGCGGCAGCCGGAGCAGCGGGCCTCAAATACACGTATGGCGCCAGCATCGGCATGCTCACCGAGTTCTTCGAAGAAAGCGAACTGATTCTGATCTGGGGCGCCAACCCGATCGCGTCGAATTTGCATTTCTGGACCCGCGTCCAGGAAGCGAAGCGTCGGGGGGCTCGGCTCGTCGCCATCGATCCCTACCGCTCGCTCACGGCAGAAAAATGCCATCAGCACATTGCGCTGCGCCCAGGCACGGACGGCGCGTTCGCGCTGGGGATGATCCACGTCCTCATCGTCGAGGACCTGCTGGACCATGCGTATATCGCCGGGCATACGTTGGGTTTCGACGAACTCAAAGCGCGCGCCATGACGTATCCGCCGTCGCGCGTCGCGCACATTTGCGGTGTCGAGGAGCGTGAAATCGTCGACCTGGCCCGGCTCTACGGCAAGACACGCAAGGCCGCAATTCGCTTGAACTACGGGATGCAGCGCGTGCGCGGCGGCGGCAACGCAACCCGCGCGATCGCGTGCCTGCCGTCGCTGAGCGGCGCGTGGCGCGATCGGGCTGGGGGATTGTTGATGTCGTCGTCAGGGTGGGCGCCTGTCGATGCGCATGCCCTTCAGCGTCCCGATCTGATACCCGGATGGCCGGCGAACCAGCCTCGTGTCGTCAATATGAACGCCATCGGCGACGCGCTGCTTCATCCTGGCAACGACGTCTTCGGGCCGAAGATCGAGGCGTTGATCGTCTATAACTCGAACCCGGTTGCGGTGGCGCCGGATTCGGAGTGCGTTGCGGCGGGCTTCGCGCGTGAGGATCTGTTTACGATCGTCCTCGAGCATTTTCAGACCGATACGGCCGACTACGCCGATCTGTTGCTGCCGGCCACCACGCAGCTCGAGCATTTCGATCTGCACAAGTCCTACGGGCACACGCATGTGATGGTGAACCAGCCCGCTATACCGCCCGTCGGCGAAGCATTGCCGAACACCGAGATTTTTCGCGGCATTGCCCGGAAGATGGGGCTGCAGGAGCCGGCGCTCTACGAAAGCGACGAAGAGGTCGCTCGCACGGCGCTTCGCTGGAGCGACCCGGCATTCGACGGCGCGGATTGGGATGCGTTGAAGCAGGCCGGCTGGATCAAGCTGAAATTGCCGGATGCGCCGTTCGCCAATGGCGGTTTTCGCACGCCGTCGGGCAAATGCGAATTCGTCAGCGCGAGACTTGCTGCCGAAGGCGCCGATCCGGTGCCCGATTACCTGCCTCCGCATGAATCCACCGACGGCGCGCCGGAATTGGCTGCGCGATATCCGCTTGCGATGATTTCGCCGCCGGCGCGCAACTTTCTGAACAGCAGCTTCGTCAACGTCGAGAGCTTGCGCGCGACGGAAGGCGAACCGCATCTCGACATGCATCCCGGCGATGCGGCGCTGCGCAACATCGGCGAGGGCGACATCGTGCGCGTGTACAACGACCGCGGCTCGATGCAGGTGCGCGCCCGCGTGACCGATCGTGCGCGCCGAGGCGTAGTGGTCGGTTTGTCGATCTGGTGGAAGAAACTCGCCCCCGACGGACGAAACGCCAATCAAGTCACGAGCCAGGCGCTGACCGACCTAGGCGGTTCCGCGACCTTCTACGATTGTCTTGTCGAAGTCGAGCGCGTCTGACAACTCGTAAACCGTCCGACGCAACCCGCCTGAAACGCCGGTCTAAATTCGAGGAGACGTTCGAGAACAGTATCTAACCCGGTTGTTTCCGGCCAGGCGAGCCGTTAGGATGCGTTTTTTAGCACGACCATTCGAAAATCAGAGGAGACGCCCGATGGACAAAATTTGGCTGAAGTCATATCCGCCTGGCGTTCCCGCCGAGATCGATCCTGCTCAGTATGCTTCGGTCGGCGAACTACTCGAGGAGAGCTTCGACCGCTATCGAGCCAAGCCGGCGTTCGTCTGTATGGGCAAGTCGATCACCTACGGCGAGCTCGACGAGCAGTCCCGCAAGCTCGGCGCCTGGTTTCAGTCGAAGGGGCTCGCGCAAGGCGCGCGCATCGCGGTCATGATGCCGAACGTGCTGCAGTATCCGGTGGCGATCGCGGCAATTCTGCGCGCGGGCTATACGGTCGTGAACGTGAATCCGCTGTATACGCCGCGCGAACTCGAGCATCAGCTCAGGGATAGCGGCGCCGAAGCAATCATCCTCCTCGAAAATTTCGCCACGACGCTGCAGGCGGTCGTGCGCAATACGTCGGTCAAGCATGTGATCGTGGCGTCGATGGGCGACCTGATGGGCGCGAAGGGACTGATCGTCAACTTCGTCGTGCGGCGTATCAAGAAGATGGTGCCGGCGTGGAGCCTGCCGGGTCACGTCAAGTTCAACGACGCCGTCGCCCAAGGCGAGCGCCAGGCGTTCAAGGCGCCACAACTGAAACCCAGCGACATCGCGTTCCTGCAATACACGGGCGGGACTACCGGGGTTGCCAAGGGCGCGACGCTCACCCATCACAATATCGTCGCGAACGTCTTGCAGTCGGCGGCGTGGCACGAGCCGGCGCATGCACTGCACCCCGAAGTCGAGCAGGTGATCAACGTGGTCGCGCTGCCGCTTTATCACGTGTTTGCCTTGACCGTCTGCGGGTTCCTCACGCTGCGCACCGGCGGCCTAGGCCTCCTGATTCCGAATCCGCGTGACATCGCCGGGATGATCAAGCAATTGAAGGATTATCCGATCAATACGTTCCCGGCCGTCAACACGCTATACAACGCGATGCTCAATCATCCGGACTTTTCGAAGCTCGATGTTTCGAAGCTGATGGTGGCGAACGGCGGGGGGATGGCGGTGCAGGAGGCGGTGGCGAAGCGCTGGTATGCGGCGACGCGTGCCCCCATCGTCGAAGGCTACGGCCTTTCGGAGACTTCGCCGTGTGTGACCTGCAACCCGGTCACGGCGACCGAGTATAGCGGCACGATCGGCGTGCCGCTGCCGTCGACCGAGGTCTCGATTCGCGACGACGAAGGCAACGAGCTGCCGCTCGGGCAGGCAGGAGAGATCTGCATTCGCGGTCCGCAGGTGATGGCGGGCTACTGGAACCGGCCGGACGAAACGGCGAAGGTCATGACGGCCGACGGGTTCTTCAAGTCGGGCGACATCGGCGTGATGGACGAGCGCGGTTACGTGAAGATCGTCGACCGGAAGAAGGACATGATCCTGGTGTCGGGCTTCAACGTTTATCCCAACGAGATCGAGGACGTGGTGGCGAAGCATCCGGGGGTTTTCGAGGTCGCTGCGGTGGGGGTCCCGGACCAGCATTCCGGTGAGGCGGTGAAGCTTTTCATCGTCAAGAAGGACCCGGCGCTCACCGATACCGACGTGTTCGCGTTCTGCAAGGAGCAGTTGACGGGCTACAAGCGTCCGAAGCTCATCGAGTTTCGCAGCGAGCTCCCGAAATCGAATGTCGGCAAGATTTTGCGCCGCGAACTGCGCGACGGGGCGCGGTAGGGAGAGCGCTGCTTGCGCATGCGGCGGGAGCGCAATACGCACCACAATGCGTTGCGAAAGAAGGAAAAGGCCCTCGCCGGATGACCGGCCGAGGGCCTTTGGGCTTGATTCGAACGTCAGAACTTACGCCGGATGCCTGCGGTCGCGACGGCCAGATTTTGCGTGGACGACGCCGGCAGGTTGTTGATTGCCGCGACTGCTCTAGTGTTCGTCGAGTCGTAGCCGGAAGCATGCTGCCATGCGCCGATCAAATAGATGTCCGTGCGTTTCGAGAGGAAGTAGTCGGCGCCCAAGTTGACCTGGTGATATTTCGCGCCGTTGTCGGCCGGCATGTTGGGCCTTGCGTGTAGGCGTACGCGACGCCAAGCAGGAGCGACGCGGTCGATTGGTATTTGAAGTTGACTTCGGCGTTGTTGAACGTCGCGGTGCCCGTGAAATTGCTCGGGTTCAGTCCGGCTCCGCTCACGGAGTCCAGGTCCTTGAATCGCACGTTGCCGTATGTCGCCCCGACTGTCGCGGCGCCGTATGAATAGGCGCCGCCGGCGGAGATGACCTGCTGCGTCTTGGTTGCGGTTGTTCAGGTTGTCGAGGTTCGGGCGTGGACTGCGGCGGCAAACGAACTCAACGCTGCGAGCGCGACAAGCGATTTCTTCATTCCATCGCTCGCTGATTCGAGTCTCTTTTTTGAGAAGACAAATAGTTGCGAATGCTAATCGTTGTATGAAAGCAATATCGCGAAAAGCGGTGTGTAATGTAACAAAGCGCATACATATGGCAAGGATGAGAAAGCCACTTGGAAGCTTCCCGTTTCATTTGTGCGACATCGTCTAAACTTTAGGGTTTACCGCTCTTTTTTATGATGAGCGACAGTGCTCATGGAGCATCGCGGCCACCCATGGTGGCGATGGCTTGCGATGCGAGAGGGGCGGATGGGCCGTTCGGACTAAGTTTTGAATCAGGGAGAGGCGGATGACGCTAGACGAATTGATCACCGAATTTGACCGGGGTTTGCGGTCGATGGCAGGCGTTAGCCGCATGAGCCGTCCCGTTCCGACGCCGCCCGCGGTGGAAGCCGAGTCCGCCGAACCGGTGCAGTTGACGCCCGCGGAGCGTGCGCATTCGGCAGGGCTGATGCGAGTCAATCATGTCGGCGAAGTGTGCGCGCAAGCGCTCTACCAGGCTCAAAAGCTGGCGACCAACTCGGCGTCGCTCAAGGCGGCCTTCGAGCATGCGGCGAGCGAGGAGGAAGACCATCTCGCATGGACCGCGCGCCGGCTGGCCGACCTCGATTCGCGGCCGAGTCTGCTTAATCCGTTTTGGTACGCGGGCGCTCTCGTCATCGGCTTTGCGGCGGGCAGCCTTGGCAACAAGGTGAGCCTCGGCTTCATGGCGGAGACCGAACGTCAGGTCGAGCGGCATCTCGAGAGCCATCTCAAGAAGCTGCCCGAGGCGGACCGCGAGTCGCGCGCGATCGTCGATCAAATGCGCGTCGACGAGATTTCCCACGGCAAGACGGCGACGGAATCGGGCGGCGTCGAACTGCCGTTTCCGGTTCGCGCGCTGATGCGCGCGGCGTCGAAAGTCATGACCCGCACCGCCTACTACGTGTGAAACGCCAGCTTCGGACGATGCTCCCCGCATCGTCCGTCCATGCATCTCGAATTCGCCCGTCTTCCGCCCCCTCCCATCTCCGCAGAACGCTTGTCGTCCACGCATTTGCCCCGGGCTTCTCACGTATCACCTTCACAAGATGCAGTAGCTCGTTCATTTATAACGATTTTCAAGATTTGTGCGTGACATGAGGGACCGAACGTAAGTCCTTGTTCTAACAAACAAAATTCGTCAAAAAAACGGTTTGCTCCCTTGACCGGCCTTGGGCGTTACTCTAAAGTGGGAGACAGTGTGAGAAAGTGTATTTTTGTGTGATTTATCGGGTCGTTTCGGCTAGATTTTTGAGATCGCGCGACCGGAGCTCGGTGCGCTGAACGGGGGATGGAAAAGTGTTCCAAGGGGCGTCGGCGCTGACGCTCGATGCGAAAGGGCGGATGTCGGTTCCGTCTCGCTATCGGGAAGCGCTGCAAGGACAGGCAGAAGGACGGGTGACGCTGACCAAGCACCCGGACGGCTGCCTGTTGCTGTTTCCGCGCCCGGAGTGGGAGCTGTTCCGCCAGAAAATCGCCGCGTTGCCGATGGATGCGCACTGGTGGCGCCGGATTTTTCTCGGCAACGCGTCGGATATCGATCTCGACAGCGCCGGGCGGATTCTCGTGTCGCCGGAATTGCGATTGGCCGCAGGGTTGGAGAAGGAAGTGATGTTGTTGGGCATGGGCAGCCACTTTGAGTTGTGGGACGCGCAGACGTACGCCGCGAAGGAACAGGCGGCGATGGCGCAGGGCATGCCGGAAGCGTTGAAGAATTTCACGTTCTGATCGCGGTTTACAGATAGGACGCCTGCGATGGGAAACGAATTGCGGCATCGCACGGTGCTGCTGGAAGAAGCGGTAAATGCGCTCATCACGCGGCCGGACGGCGTCTACGTGGACGGAACGTTTGGGCGCGGCGGGCACAGCCGGGCGGTGTTGGCGAGGTTGGGCGAGGCGGGCCGGTTGCTCGCGTTCGACAAGGACCCGCAGGCGATCGCCACGGCGCAGGAAATCGAAGACAAGCGCTTTGAGATCGTGCACGAGAGTTTTGCCGCGCTGTCCCGCGAAGTCGCGGCGCGCGGGGTAGGGCGGGTGTCGGGGGTGTTGCTGGATCTGGGCGTGTCGTCGCCGCAAATCGACGACCCGGCGCGGGGCTTCAGTTTTCGCGCCGATGGACCCCTCGACATGCGGATGGACCCGACGCGCGGCGAGTCCGCTGCCGACTGGCTCGCACGGGCAACGCAGCAGGAACTGACGGAGGTGATACGAGATTATGGGGAAGAACGGTTTGCTGTTCAGATTGCAAAGGCGCTTGTTGCTCGCCGGGCAGAGTCCGACCGTCTTGGGCCTCTCGTCACCACGGGGGAGCTTGCCCAAATCGTGGCTAACGCCGTCAAAACACGTGAGAAGGGTAAGGACCCGGCAACCCGCACCTTTCAGGCTATACGGATTCACGTCAATCAAGAGCTTGCGGAGCTGCAAGTCGTACTAGAGGCTGCATTGTCGTTGTTGGAGCAAGGGGGGCGGCTGGTGGTCATCAGCTTTCATTCGCTCGAGGACAGAATCGTCAAGCGATTCATGCAGGCGCACGCGAGTGCGCCCGCGGTCGATCGCCGCCTGCCGATCCGCGCCGTCGATCTGCCCAGCCCGCCGCTCAAGGTGCTCGGCCGCGTGTTCGCAAGCGACGCCGAAGTCGAGGCCAACCCCCGCGCCCGCTCGGCGGTGATGCGCGTCGCGGAGCGCGTCGCGCCATGAGCCGCCTCAATATCTTCCTGTTGATCGTCGCCCTGGGCTGTGCGCTGTCGGTCGTCAACGCGACGAACCAGCAGCGCCGGATCTTCATTGAGCTGCAGCGGGCGCAGGCGCAGGAGCGCCAGCTCCAGCAGGACTACGCACAGCTTCAATATCAGCAGAGCGCGCTGTCGAAGACTTCGCGCATCGAGCAGGTCGCCACCGATTCCCTGAAGATGCAGACGGTCACGACCGGCCGCACGCAGTACCTGACGCTCGCGCGCGGTGAAGCGGTGGCCGAGGATGCGCCGGTGCCGACCTCCGCGCCCGCATCGGCGCCGGGCGCATCGCGCCGCGGAGGCATGCGATGAAAAAGTCGCCGAACCGCAAGAGCGTGACGTTCTCGTCGAGTCCGGTGCTGTCGGTGCGCCTGCCGATGTGGCGCTCGAAGCTCGTCGTGTTCCTGCTTTTCATGGCGTTCGTGGCGCTGGCCGGGCGCGCGTTCTGGATTCAGGGGCCGGGCAACTCGTTTTATCTGAAGCAAGGTGAGAGCCGCTATCAGCGCACGATCGAAATGCCGGCCACGCGCGGCAAGATCCTCGATCGCAACGGGCTCGTGCTTGCGACCAGCCTGCCGGTGCGCGCGATCTGGGCGATTCCCGAATCGGTGCCGGACGATCTCGGCGCGGGCAAGCTCGCCCAGCTCTCGAAGCTGCTCGACATGTCGCAAACGGAGCTGCGCGCGAAGCTCTCCGGCGACAAGACATTCGTCTACATCAAGCGGCAGGTGCCGGTCGACGTCGCCGACAAGGTCACGGCGCTCGATATCCCGGGCATCTATCAGCGCGACGAGTACAAGCGCTTCTATCCGGAAGGCGAGATCACGGCGCACCTGATCGGCTTCACGAACGTCGAGGACGAGGGCCAGGAAGGCGTCGAGCTCGGCGACCAGAAAGTCCTGGTGGGCACGCCGGGCATCCGCCACGTGATCAAGGACCGGATGGGCCGCGTCATCGAGGACGTCGACGAGCAGGTCGTGCCGCACAACGGCGCGGATGTCGATCTGTCGATCGACAGCAAGATCCAATACATTGCGTACGCCAACCTGAAGGCGGCCGTCGAGAAGTTCAAGGCGAAGGCCGGCGCGGCGATGGTGATCGACGTGAGGACCGGCGAAGTGCTCGCGCTCGTCAACTATCCGACCTATAACCCGAACGATCGCTCGCACCTGACCGGCGAGCAGTTGCGCAACCGGATGCTGACCGATGTGTTCGAGCCGGGCTCGATCATGAAGCCGCTTACGGTGTCGCTCGCGCTCGATTTGCACCGCGTGTCGCCGAATACGCTCGTCGACACCGGCAACGGGCATTTCACGCTCGACGGCGCGACGATCACCGACGACAGCGGGTTCGGCGTGCTGACGGTCGGCGGCGTGATCCAGAAATCGAGCAACATCGGCGCGACCAAGATCGCGATGACGCTCAGGCCGGAAGAGATGTGGAATATGTATACGAGCATCGGCCTCGGCCAGGCGCCGAAGGTCGGCTTCCCCGGTGCGGCGCCGGGGCGTCTGCGTCCGTGGAAGAGCTGGCGGCGCATCGAGCAGGCGACGATGTCGTACGGTTACGGCCTTTCGGCGTCGCTGTTCCAGCTCGCGCGCGCGTACACTGCGATTGCGCACGACGGCCAGATCGTGCCGGTGTCGATCTTCAAGACGCCGGGCGACCAGCCGGCGGCCGGCGCGCAAATCTTCTCGCCGACCACGGCCCGCGAAGTCCGCACGATGCTCGAATCGGTCGTGTCGGCCCAGGGCACCTCGCCGGATGCGGCGGTGCCGGGCTACCGCGTCGGCGGCAAGAGCGGCACCGCCTACAAGCACGGCGCGCATGGGTACGACAAATCGAAGTACCGCGCGTCGTTCATCGGCATGGCGCCGATGCCGAATCCGCGCATCGTCGTCGCCGTTTCTGTCGACGAGCCGACGGCCGGCAGCCACTTCGGCGGCCAGGTATCGGGGCCGGTGTTCTCGGGCATCGTCGGCGACACGCTGCGCTCGCTGAACGTGCCGCCCGACATGCCCGTCAAGCAGCTGGTCGTGTCCGACGATTCGGCCAAGGCGGCGCCGGCGGCCGGCGCATCGTCCGCCGTTGCCGTCGCGCAGAAAACGGCCGTCGAGGTTCATGGCGGCGCGAAACAGACGCCCGCCGCGCCGCAAGACGGAGTCAAGCACATCACCGTATCCGATAACGCCAAGATTCGCCCAGGAGTCGTCCGATGAGCGCTGCTCGCCGTCAACATCCGGCGCACCAGCAGATCGCCGATGCGCTCGACTGGCTGCGCGCGCACGCTGCGCCCGGTGCGAACCTGCACGGCGATACACGTACGCTGGCGGCCGGCGACGTGTTTCTTGCCTACGCCGTCGATGGCGCTGACAACCGTCCGTTCATCGACAGCGCGATCGAGCGTGGCGCCGCCGCGGTGCTGTATCAGCCGGAAGGCTTCGACGGCGGCATCGCGGATCCCGCGACCGCGCTCGCCGTTCCGGCGCTGAACGAGCTGGCCGGAGCCATCGCGAGCGGCTGGTATGGCTCACCGAGCGAGGCGATGCTCGTGGTCGGCGTGACCGGCACGAACGGCAAGACGTCCTGCTCGCAATGGATTGCGGCGGCGCTCACGGCCGCCGGAAAACCGTGCGCGATCATCGGTACGCTCGGCAGCGGCATGCCGGGGCACCTCGTCCATACCGGCTTCACGACGCCCGACGCGCCGCAACTGCAACGCAGCCTCGCGCAGCTTCGCGGCGCGGGCGCGCAGGCGGTGGCGATGGAGGTGTCGTCGCACGCGCTGCATCAAGGGCGCGTGAACGGCACGGCGTTCGATATCGCCGTGTTCACGAATCTCACGCAGGATCATCTCGACTATCACGGCACGTTCGAGGCGTACGAGGCGGCGAAGGCGCGTCTCTTCGACTGGCCGGATCTGCGCTGCGCGGTGATCAACCGCGATGACGAAGCGGGCCGGCGCCTGATCGCGCAAACGCGCGGCAAGGTTCGCACGATCGCTTACGGCATCGATGGGGCGCTTGCCGATGCTCCTCAGGCCGATGCAGTGCTGTTGGCCTCGCACGTCCGCGCGACGCCTGTCGGCACCGCGTTCCATCTTTCGTCCGACTGGGGCGAGGCCGACGTCGAAGTCGCGACGCTCGGCGCGTTCAACGTCAGCAACCTGCTTGGCGTGCTCGGCGCGCTGCTCGCCGCCGACGTGCCGTTCGCGATGGCGCTTGCCGAGCTGTCGAAGCTCGAGCCCGTGAACGGCCGCATGCAGCGGCTCGGCGGGCGCTTGCAGAACGACGAGCCGCTCGTCGTGATCGACTACGCGCATACGCCCGACGCGCTCGAGAAAACGCTCGACGCGCTGCGCCCGATGGCCGAGGCGCGCGGCGGCCAGCTCGTCTGCATGTTCGGCTGCGGCGGCGATCGCGACGCGACGAAGCGTCCGCTGATGGGGGCGATCGCGGAGCGGCTGGCCGATACGGTCGTCGTGACGAGCGACAACCCGCGCAGCGAGGACCCGCAGAAGATCATCGACCAGATCGCCTCCGGCATGAAAGATGCGGGCAAGGCGCGCCGCATCGAAGACCGCGCGAGCGCGATCCTCCAGGCCGTGCGCAGCGCGGCGCGCGAGGACGTGGTCGTGCTCGCGGGCAAAGGGCACGAAGCGACGCAGGAAATCATGGGCAAGAAGCGCGCCTTCTCCGATCAGGACCACGCTCGTCTCGCGCTGGCCGCGCGGGCGACGCACACTCGTGGAGGCGGCGAATGACGATGTTTTCCCTGAACGAAGCGGCTTTGGCGATTCCCGGCGCGACCGTGCTCGGCGACGGCGCGACGACCTTCGAGCGCATTTCCACCGACAGCCGCGCGGCCGGTCCCGGCGACCTGTTCGTCGCGCTGAAGGGCGAGCGCTTCGATGCGCACGACTTCCTGCCCGACGTCGCCGCGCGAGGCGTGAGCGCAGCGCTGGTGTCGCGCAGCCCCGGCGAATGGCGGGTGCCGGCGCTGCGCGTCGACGATACGCGCGTCGCGCTCGGCGCCCTGGCGCGCGCGTGGCGCCGGCGCTTTGCGATTCCGCTCGTCGCCGTGACGGGCAGCAACGGCAAGACGACGGTCAAGGAAATGATCTCGTCGATCTTCGCCGCAGCGGCCGGCATGGAGGCGCGTCTTGCGACCGCCGGCAATTTCAACAACGAGATCGGCCTGCCGCTCACGCTGTTCCGCCTGAGCGAGGCACACAAGCTTGCCGTCGTCGAGCTTGGGATGAACCATCCCGGCGAAACCGCCGTGCTCGCGAAGATCGCCGAGCCGACCGTTGCGCTCGTGAACAATGCGCAGCGCGAGCATCAGGAATTCATGGCGACCGTCGAGGCGGTGGCGCTCGAGCATGCGAGCGTGATCCACGCGCTCGGGCCTGCGGGCGTCGCGGTGTTTCCTGCCGAGGACGCCTACGCGGCTATTTGGCGTATTGCCGCGACGGGTAACCGCATCGTAGATTTCGCGCTGCACGCGGAGGACCGTCAAACGCCCGCGGCGGTAACGGGCGAGCTCGAAGGCAACCGTTTGCGCGTCGCGACGCCCGACGGCGCGTTCGAAGCGACGCTGCAAGTGCTCGGCGAGCACAACGCGCGCAACGCGCTCGCGGCGACGGCGGCGGCGGTCGCGTCCGGCGTGCCGCTCGAGGCGATCAAGCGCGGTCTCGAAGCGTTCGAGCCGGTGAAAGGGCGTCTGCAGGTGAAGCGCGCGGCGCTCGGCGCGCTCGCGGGCGCCACCGTCATCGACGACACCTATAACGCGAACCCCGATTCGATGCGCGCCGCGATCGACGTGCTGGCGGCACAAGCCGCGCCGCGCGTGCTCGTGATGGGCGACATGGGTGAAGTAGGCGACCATGGGCCGGAGTTTCATCGCGAAGTCGGCGCCTACGCGCGCGAGCGCGGCATCCACGCGCTCTACGCGTTGGGCGACGCCTCGCGCGACGCCTGCGCGGCGTTCAGCGTTGGCACCGGCGGCGCGAGCGCGTCCCAAGCCGCGCACCATTTCGACGACGTCTCCGCGCTCGTCGCGCACCTGCTGCAAGCGGGCTTCGGCGCAGGCGCGACGCTGCTCGTCAAAGGCTCGCGCTTCATGAAGATGGAGCGCGTCGTGGAAGCGGTTACCGCTTCGCAATTGCAACCTGCCGCACCGGGCGCAGCGCCCGGCGCACACTGAAAGAGAAGGACCCGGCAATGCTATTGGTACTGGCGCAATGGCTGCAGAATGACGCAAGCTTCTTGCGCGTATTCAGTTACCTGACGTTTCGCGCGGTCGCGGCGAGCATCACCGCGCTCATCATTGGGCTCGTCCTCGGCCCGTGGGTGATCCGCAAGCTGACCGCGATGAAGGTCGGCCAGGCCGTGCGCAAGGACGGCCCGCAGACGCACCTCGTCAAATCCGGCACGCCGACGATGGGCGGCGTGCTGATCCTGATCGGCATCGCCATCTCGACGCTCCTGTGGGCCGATCTCACGAACCGCTTCATCTGGATCGTGATGCTCGTCACGTTCGGCTTCGGCGTGATCGGCTGGGTCGACGACTATCGCAAGGTCGTCTATAAGGATCCGCGCGGCATGTCTTCGCGCGAGAAGTATTTCTGGCAGTCGGTGATCGGCATCTTCGCGGCGGTTTATCTCGCGTTCAGCGTGTCCGAGGCGAGCAACGTGCGCGTGTTCGACCTCTTCATGGACTGGGTGAAGAGCGGGTTCTCGATGGGCCTGCCGCCGCACGCCGACCTGATGCTGCCGTTCCTCAAGTCGATCAGCTATCCGCTCGGCGTCTGGGGCTTCATCGCGCTCACCTATTTCGTGATCGTCGGCGCGAGCAACGCGGTCAACCTGACCGACGGCCTCGACGGCCTCGTCATCATGCCCGTGGTGCTCGTCGGCGGGTCGCTCGGCGTGTTCGCGTACGTGATGGGCAGCTCGATTTACTCGAAATACCTGCTGTTTCCGCACATCGCGGGCGCGGGCGAGCTCATGATCTTCTGCTCGGCGATGGGCGGCGCCGGCCTCGCTTTTCTCTGGTACAACACGCACCCTGCGCAGGTCTTCATGGGCGACGTCGGCGCGCTGGCGCTCGGCGGCGCGCTCGGCACCATCGCTGTGATCGTGCGCCAGGAGATCGTGCTCTTCATCATGGGCGGAATCTTCGTCGCGGAGACGGTCTCGGTGATGCTGCAGGTCACCTGGTTCAAGTACACCAAGCGCCGCTATGGCGAAGGCAGGCGCATCTTCAAGATGGCGCCGCTGCACCACCATTTCGAGTTGTCCGGCTGGAAGGAGACGCAGGTGGTCGTGCGTTTCTGGATCATCACCTTGATGCTGTGCCTGTTCGGCCTGTCCACCCTCAAGCTGCGGTAAAGGAAAGCAAGCGATGTTTGGCGAGATGTTTGTCGATCGGCAAAGTCCGATGGTGCTCGTGCTGGGGCTCGGCGAATCCGGCCTCGCGATGGCGCGCTGGTGCGCGCGGCACGGGTGCCGGCTGCGCATTGCCGATACGCGCGAGACGCCGCCGAACCTCTCCGCGCTCGAGGCGCACCGGATCGACGCCGAGTTCATCGGCGGCACGTTTTCGCCCGCGCTGCTCGACGGCGGGATCGAGCTCGTCGCGATCAGCCCGGGCCTCTCGCCGCTCGCCGACGACCTGCGCCCCCTCATCGCAAGCGCGCGCGAGCGCGGCATTCCGGTGTGGGGCGAGCTCGAGTTCTTCGCACAGGCGCTGAAGAAGCTCGGCGAAAGCGGCTACGCGCCGAAGGTGATCGCGATCACCGGCACGAACGGCAAGACCACGACGACGAGCCTCACCGGCCTGCTGTGCGAGCGCGCGGGCAAGAAGGTGGCGGTGGCGGGCAACATCAGCCCGGCCGCGCTCGACAAGCTCACCGAAGCAATCGACAACACCGCGCTGCCCGATGTCTGGGTGCTCGAGCTGTCGAGCTTCCAGCTCGAAACGGCGCATACGTTCGCACCGGATGCGGCCGTCGTGCTGAACATCACGCAGGACCACCTCGACTGGCATGGCGGGCTCGATGCCTATGCGGCCGCCAAGGGCCGCATCTTCGGGCCGCAGACAGTGCGCGTGCTCAATCGCGACGACGCGCGCGTGATGGCGCTCGCGCCCGCGGCTGATACAGCGAAGCAGGCGCCCTCGGACGACAGCGCAGCGCAGGTGGTGACGTTCGGCTTGAACGAGCCGGTGCATGAAGGCGACTACGGCTTGCTGCGCGAGAACGGCATGACCTGGCTCGTCGAGGCGCACGATCGCGACCCCGTCGAAGAGCCTGCGTCGACCCGCCGCCGCAAGCGTGAAGCAACCGGCCCGCGCGAGCTGACGATGAAGCGCCTGATGCCGTCCGACGCGCTGCGCATCCGCGGCTTGCACAACGCCGCCAACGCGCTCGCCGCGTTCGCGCTCGCGCGCGCGATCGGCCTGCCCGCCGCGCCGCTTCTGCATGGGCTGCGCGAGTACCGCGGCGAGCCGCATCGCGTGGAGCTGATTGCTTCGCTCGATGGCGTCGATTATGTCGACGACAGCAAGGGCACGAACGTCGGCGCGACCGTCGCCGCGCTCGACGGCCTCGCGCAGCGCGTGATCCTGATCGCGGGCGGCGACGGCAAAGGCCAGGACTTCGCGCCGCTGGAAGCGCCGGTGGCGCGCTGGTGCCGCGCGGTGATGCTGATCGGCCGCGACGCGCCGCACATTCGCGAGGCGCTCACCGGCGCCGGCGTGACGCTCGCCGACCACGCCACGCTGGAAGCCGCGACGCGCGCGGCGGCCCAGCTCGCCGAACCGGGCGACGCCGTGCTGCTGTCGCCGGCCTGTGCGAGCTTCGACATGTTCAAGGGCTATGCGCATCGCGCGGCGGTGTTCAAGAGCGCGGTCGAGGACATTGCCGCAGAACGGGGGACGATGCTATGAGCTGGTCCGAACGCTTCGGCTCGCGCCTTTCAGGGCAGCGCGGTGCAGTCGGCAAGGCGGCCGAGGGCGCGCACACATCGGGCAGCGGCCTCGCGAGCGCGGTCAGCGGCATGCGTCCGATGCGCTCGCGGATGCTCGACTACGATCACTCGCTGCTGTGGGTCGTGATCGCGCTGCTCGGGCTCGGCGTCGTGATGGTGTACTCGGCGTCGATCGCCATGCCGGATTCGCCGAAGTACGCGGCCTATCACGACTACGCGTTCCTCGTGCGCCATATCGCCTCGCTCGCGGTCGGCGTGATCGCGGCGATCGTCACGTTCAAGATTCCCGTGTCCGTGTGGGACAAGTACGCGCCCAAGCTTTTCCTGCTCGCGCTGCTGGGCCTCGTGATCGTGCTGATCCCGCACATCGGCAAGGGCGTGAACGGCGCGCGCCGCTGGATTCCGCTCGGCATCACGAACATGCAGCCGTCGGAAATCATGAAGCTCGCGGTGACCATCTACGCGGCGAACTACACGGTGCGCAAGCAGGAGTACATGCACAGCTTCGCGAAGGGCTTCCTGCCGATGGCGTTCGCGGTCGGCGTGGTCGGCGCGCTGCTGCTGCTCGAGCCCGACATGGGCGCGTTCATGGTGATCGCCGCGATCGCGATGGGCGTGCTGTTCCTCGGCGGCGTGAACGGCAAGCTGTTCGGCGGTCTGGTTGCGACGGCGGTCGGCACCTTCACGATTCTCGTCTGGGCGTCGCCGTGGCGGCGTGAGCGGATCTTCGCCTACCTCGATCCGTGGGACGACCGCTACGCGCAGGGCAAGGCCTATCAGCTGACGCACTCGCTGATCGCGTTCGGCCGTGGCGAGTGGTTCGGCGTGGGGCTCGGCGGCAGCGTCGAAAAGCTCAACTACCTGCCGGAAGCGCATACCGACTTCATTCTCGCGGTGATCGGCGAGGAGCTGGGCTTCGTCGGCGTGATGGTCGTGATCCTGCTGTTCTACTGGATCGTGCGCCGCTCGTTCGAGATCGGCCGCCAGGCGCTCGCGCTCGACCGTACGTTCGCCGGCCTCATGGCGAAGGGCGTCGGCTTGTGGTTCGGCGCGCAGACCTTCATCAACATGGGCGTGAACCTCGGCCTTCTGCCGACCAAGGGCCTGACGCTGCCGCTCGTGAGCTACGGCGGCTCGGGCATTTTGCTGAATTGCGTCGCGCTCGCTGTTTTGATGCGTGTGGACTACGAAAATCGTGTGCTGATGCGTGGGGGGAAGGTATGAGCTCGACCCCGCAGCGCACACTGATGGTGATGGCCGGCGGCACCGGAGGACACGTGTTCCCGGGGCTCGCGGTCGCGCATCGGATGCGCGGTTGGGGCTGGCGCGTCGTGTGGCTGGGCAATCCGGCCGGCATGGAGGCGTCGCTTGTGCCGAAGCACGGCATTCCGATGGAATTCGTGCGCTTCGGCGGACTGCGCGGCAAAGGCTTGCGCACCAAGCTTGCCTTACCGTTGAACCTGCTGCGCGCGTGCCTCGAAAGCCGCCAGGCGCTCAAGCGCGTGAAGCCCGACGTCGTGCTCGGCATGGGCGGCTACATCACGTTCCCGGCGGGCGTGATGACCGCGCTTTCCGGCCGTCCTCTCGTGCTGCACGAACAGAATTCGATCGCGGGCCTCGCGAACAAAGTGCTCGCGAAGCTCGCGCGCCGCGTGCTCGTCGCCTTCCCGAACGCCTTGCCGGACGCCGAATGGACCGGCAATCCGATTCGCGAGGAACTTGCGCGCATTTTGGCACCCAAAGAGCGCTACGCGGCGCGCAGCGGTCCGTTGAACGTGCTCGTCGTCGGCGGCAGTCTCGGCGCGGCGGCGCTCAATGAAGTCGTGCCCCGCGCGCTCGCGCAGCTGGCGCCGCAAGAGCGTCCGCGCATCGTGCATCAGGCGGGCGCGAAGCACATCGACGCATTGCGCGCGAATTACGAAGCAGCGGGTTTGCAGCCGGGCGACGATTTGCAGCTCGTGCCGTTCATCGACGACATGGCGAAGGCCTACGAGTCCGCCGATCTCGTGGTCTGCCGCTCGGGCGCGATGACGGTCGCGGAGATCGCGGCGGTCGGGGTGGCGGCGCTGTTCGTGCCGTTTCCATACGCGGTCGACGATCACCAGACGACGAACGCCCAATTCCTGTCGGAGCAGGGCGGGGCGGTGCTGGTGCAGCAGCGCGACTTGTCGGCGGAAAAGCTCGCCGACTGGCTGCGCAGCCAGTCGCGCGCGACGCTCGCGGACATGGCCGGGCGCGCGCGCTCGCTCGCGAAACCCGATGCCACCGATCGTGTCGCGCAGGTCTGCGCGGCTGTGGCGCTTGCGCGCCAGGAAGGAACGAAATGAAACACATCGTCAAACATATCCACTTTGTCGGGATCGGCGGCGCGGGCATGAGCGGCATCGCCGAAGTGCTCGTCAATCTCGGCTACCACGTGAGCGGCTCCGATCTCACGAACAACGGTGTCACCGACCGCCTGACGAAGCTCGGCGCGCGCGTCGTGGTCGGCCATGACGCCGCGAACATCGAAGGCGCGGACGCCGTGGTCGTCTCGACGGCCGTGCGCAGCGACAACCCGGAGGTGCTCGCCGCGCGCCACCGCCGCATTCCGATCGTGCCGCGCGCGGTGATGCTCGCGGAATTGATGCGCCTGAAGCAGGGCATCGCGATCGCCGGCACGCACGGCAAGACCACGACGACCTCGCTCGTGGCGAGCGTGCTCGCCGCGGGCGGGCTCGACCCGACCTTCGTGATCGGCGGGCGCCTCATCAGCGCGGGCGCGAATGCGCGGCTCGGCACGGGCGACTTCATCGTCGCCGAGGCGGACGAGTCGGACGCGTCGTTCCTGAACCTGTTCCCGGTGATCGAAGTCATCACGAACATCGACGCCGATCACATGGACACCTACGGCCACGACTTCGCGCGGCTCAAGCAGGCGTTCATCGAGTTCACACACCGGCTGCCGTTCTACGGGATCGCCGTGCTGTGCGTCGACGATCCGAACGTGCGCGAGATCCTGCCGTTTGTCTCGAAGCCGATCATCCGCTACGGCTTCGCGCCCGACGCGCAGGTGCGCGCCGTCAACGTGACCGCGCACGAGAGCCGGATGCACTTCACGGCGATGCGCGAAGACGCGGCGCCGCTCGACATCGTCCTGAACATGCCGGGCACGCACAACGTGCAGAACGCGCTCGCGGCGATTGCGATCGCGACTGAACTCGAGGTCTCGGATGCCGATATCCAGCGGGCGCTCGCGGAATTCAACGGCGTCGGCCGGCGCTTCCAGCGCTACGGCGAAGTCGCCGCGGCGGGTGGCGGCAAGTACACGCTGATCGACGACTACGGTCATCACCCGGTCGAGATGGCGGCGACGATCGCGGCCGCGCGCGGCGCGTTCCCCGATCAGCGCCTGGTGCTGGCGTTCCAGCCGCACCGCTTCACGCGCACGCGCGACTGCTTCGAGGATTTCGCCAAGGTGCTCTCGACTGTCGACGCGCTGGTGCTGACCGAGGTCTACGCCGCCGGCGAGGCGCCGATCGTCGCCGCCGACGGCCGCGCGCTCGCGCGCGCGATCCGCGTGGCGGGCAAGGTCGAGCCCGTGTTCGTCGAGACGGTCGAGGAGGTGCCGGAGGCGCTGTCGACGGTGGTGCGCGACGGCGATGTGGTGATCACGATGGGTGCGGGTTCGATCGGCGGCGTGCCCGGCCGGCTGGCGCAATCAAGCGCGCAATGAGCGTGCAACAAGCGAAGGTGTGACATGAGCGGTATCGATCCGAAACTCTTTGGCAAGGTCGCAGTGCTGCTCGGCGGGGTGTCCGCCGAGCGCGAGGTGTCGCTCAATTCCGGCCGGCTCGTGCTGCAAGGGCTGCGCGATGCGGGTGTCGACGCGCATCCGTTCGATCCGTCCGAGCGGCCTCTGTCGTCCTTGAAGGACGAAGGCTTCGCGCGCGCGTTCAACGCGCTGCATGGCGGCTACGGCGAGAACGGCCAGATCCAGGGCGCACTCGACTTCTACGGCATCGAGTACACGGGCAGCGGCGTGCTCGGCTCGGCACTCGGGCTCGACAAGTTTCGCACCAAGCTCGTGTGGCAGCAGATGGGCGTACCGACGCCGCCGTTCGAAGCCGTGCTGCGCGGCGACGACTACGCGGCGCGCGCCGCGGACATCGTCGCGAAGCTCGGCCTGCCGCTCTTCGTGAAGCCGGCCTGCGAAGGCTCGAGCGTCGCGGTCATCAAGGTGAAGAGCGCAGACGCGCTGCCCGCCGCGCTCGAAGAAGCCGCCAAGTTCGACAAGATCATCGTCGTCGAGAAGAGCATCGAGGGCGGCGGCGAGTACACGGCGTGCATCGCGGGCGAGCTCGACTTGCCGCTGATCCGCATCGTCCCGGCGGGGGAGTTCTACGACTACCACGCGAAGTACATCGCCAACGACACGCAGTACCTGATTCCGTGCGGCGTTTCTCCGGCGGAGGAAGCGCGCCTGAAGGCGCTGTCGCGCCGCGCGTTCGACGTGATCGGCTGCACCGACTGGGGCCGCGCCGACTTCATGCTCGACGCGAACGGCAACCCGTACTTCCTCGAAGTGAACACGGCGCCGGGCATGACGGACCACTCGCTGCCGCCGAAGGCGGCGCGCGCGGTCGGCATCAGCTACCAGGAACTGGTCGTCGCCGTGCTGGCGCTGACCTTGAAGAACTGACGCAACAAGCAATAGGGATCGAAGCAACGCCATGTGGAACAACGCTCGCCAGCTCAACCTCGCCGCCAACGCGCTGTACGCGTTGCTGGCGCTCGTGCTGCTGGCGGCGGGCGGCATCTGGCTGATCCAGCGCCCGAACTTCGCGCTGCGCGAAATCAGCATCGACGGCGACACCGAGCACATCAACTCGCCGACGGTGCGCACGAGCGTCGTCGGACACCTGAAGGGCAATTTCTTCACCGTCGATCTCGACGCCGCCCGCCAGCAGTTCGAGCAGATGCCGTGGGTGCGCCGCGCGAGCGTGCGCCGGGTTTGGCCGAATGCGCTGGCTGTCACGCTCGAGGAGTACAAACCGCTTGGAACGTGGGGCGCGGATCAACTGGTGAGCGTCGACGGCGAGTTGTTCACGGCGAACCAGGGCGAGCTGGACGAGGAACTGCCCGCCTTCGACGGCCCGGACGGCACGGCCAAGGAAGTCGTCGCGCGCTATCAGGACTTCAAGAAGTGGTTTGCGCCGCTCAACGCGACGCCAGAAGAGGTGATGCTGTCGCCGCGCTACGCGTGGACGGTGAAGCTCTCGAACGGCACGGAAATCGAATACGGACGGGAGCGCAACCCTCAGACGCTCGCCGACCGCACCCGGCGGCTGATGTCGGCCTGGGCGGCCGTGACGCAGCGCTGGGGCAAGGACATCGAATACGCCGACCTGCGTTATCCGAACGGGTTTGCGATTCGCGCGGCGGGGATGCGCTTCATCAGCGATACGGACAAGGGCAAGAAGCCATTGACGCACTAAAGGCAACAGGACATCACACGCAATGAGCACGCTATGAGCAAAGACTATAAGGACCTGCTGGTTGCCCTCGACATCGGGACGGCGAAGGTGGTGGCCGTCGTCGCCGAGTTGAAGGGCGAAGGCCATTACGAGGTGATCGGCCTCGGCCAGAGCGAGTCGAAGGGGCTCAAGAAAGGCGTGGTGGTCAACATCGAGGCCACTGTGCAATCAATCCAGCGCGCCCTCGAAGAGGCCGAGCTGATGGCCGACTGCAAGATCACGAACGTGTTCACGGGGATCGCCGGCAGCCACATCCGCAGCTTCAATTCGAGCGGGATGGTGGCGATCAAGGACAAGGAAGTGACGCAGACGGATGTCGCGCGCGTGATCGAAACCGCGAAGGCGATCAACATCCCGACCGATCAGCAGGTGCTGCACATCCTCACGCAGGAATTCATCATCGACGGCCAGGAAGACGTGCGCGAGCCGATCGGCATGAGCGGCATCCGGCTCGAGGTGAAGGTGCACATCGTGACGGGCGCGGTGAGCGCGGCGCAGAACATCGTCAAGTGCGTGCGCCGCTGCGGGCTCGAGGTGAACGACCTGATCCTGCAGCCGCTCGCGTCGTCGCTGGCGGTGCTGACGGAGGACGAAAAGGAACTCGGCGTGGTGCTCGTCGACATCGGCGGCGGCACGACCGACATCGCGATCTTCAGCGAAGGCGCGATCCGCCACACGGCGGTGATTCCGATCGCGGGCGACCAGATCACGAGCGACATCGCCATGGCGCTGCGCACGCCGACGCCGGACGCCGAGGACATCAAGGTGAGCTACGGCATCGCCAAGCAGGCGCTCGCCGATCCGGACGAGATGATCGAAGTGCCGGGGCTGGGCGAGCGCGGTCCGCGCACGCTGTCGCGGCAGGCGCTGGCGGCGGTGGTGGAGCCGCGCGTCGAGGAGCTGTTCTCGCTCGTGCAGCAGGTGGTGCGCGAGTCGGGCTACGAAGAGCTTTTGAGCTCGGGCGTGGTGCTGACGGGCGGCGCGTCGATGATGCCGGGCATGGTCGAGCTCGGCGAAGACATTTTCCTGAAGCCGGTGCGCATCGGCGTGCCGGAATACGCGGGCGGCCTCGCGGACGTGGTGCGCAATCCGCGCTACTCGACGGCGATGGGTCTGCTCGTCGAAGGACGCTCGCAACGGATGCGCGGCCGCAAGGTCGCGGTGCAGTCGGGTTCGATGGGCCAGGTCTTCGTGCGGATGAAGGACTGGTTCCTGGGCAATTTCTAAACGGTTCTCGAAATTCGCGCCGGTGCCGGCGGCTGGCGCGCGACAAGGGAGTGCCCGCTCCTTTGCCGAATAACGGCCGAGCAAGACTTTTTTCTTGACGGAGGCAACATGGAATTCCAGATGCTGGAAACGGAAACCAACGGCACCATCATCAAGGTGGTGGGCGTTGGCGGCGCTGGCGGCAATGCCGTGCAGCACATGATCAACCGAGGCGTGCAAGGCGTCGATTTCATCGTGATGAACACGGACGCCCAGGCGCTGTCGCGCTCGCGCGCGTCGAACGTGATTCAGCTCGGCAACACCGGTCTCGGCGCAGGCGCCAAGCCGGAAATGGGCCGCGCGGCAGCGGAAGAAGCGCGTGAGCGCATCGCCGACGCCCTGCTCGGCGCGCACATGGTGTTCATCACCGCGGGCATGGGCGGCGGCACCGGCACGGGTGCGGCGCCGGTCGTCGCGCAGATCGCGAAAGAGATGGGCATCCTGACCGTCGGCGTCGTCAGCAAGCCGTTCGAGTTCGAAGGCGGCAAGCGGATGCGCGTGGCGGAAGCAGGTTCGCAGCAACTGGAGGATCACGTCGACTCGCTGATCGTCGTTCTGAACGACAAGCTGTTCGAGGTGATGGGCGATGACGCCGAGATGGACAAGTGCTTCCAGTGCGCGGACGACGTTCTCAACAACGCGGTCGCAGGCATCGCTGAAATCATCAATGTCGACGGTCTCGTGAACGTGGACTTCGAAGACGTGAAGACGGTGATGGGCGAGCAGGGCAAGGCGATGATGGGCACGGCGACGGTGGCCGGCGTCGATCGCGCGCGTCTCGCTGCGGAACAGGCCGTGGCGAGCCCGCTGCTCGAAGGCGTCGACCTGTCGGGCGCGCGCGGCGTGCTGGTCAACATCACGTCGAGCCGTTCGCTGCGTCTGTCGGAAACGCGCGAAGTGATGAACACGATCAAGAGCTACGCGGCGGAAGACGCGACGGTGATCTTCGGCGCGGTGTACGACGATGCGATGGGCGATGCGCTGCGCGTGACGGTCGTCGCAACCGGCCTCGGCCGCGCGGCGAAGAAGCAGCAATCGGCGCCGATGACGCTCCTGCGCACCGGCACCGACAACCAGCCGATCAGCGCCGTGCAGCACAGCTACGCGCCGGCGAACGTGCACACCGCAGACTACGGTGCGCTCGACACGCCGGCTGTGTGGCGCAACTCGCGCGAAACGGCGGCATCGCACGTGCAGGCGCTGCAGGAAAAGGGCGTCGACACGTACGACATCCCGGCGTTCCTGCGCAAGCAGGCGGACTGAGCGCGCGAGGCTCGGGTCTTCGTCGCGGCGCGGCTTTCGAGCGCTGAGCAAAGCTCCGGGCGCGGCGCGCGGCAGGCAACGGCGAAAGAGGCCGCGTCCCGCGGGGACGGGCGGCCCGGACAGGTGCCCGCGGCGCAAACGCCCGGCGGGTAGCTGGACTGTCGCCGATAACCTGACGACGCCATAAGCGCAATGCGGGAAAACGCGCAATAATGCGCGGTTATGAGCAGCACGTTAACACGTGTGGCAACGAGCGAGCCGGTCGATGGCCGCATCGATGTGAAGGATCGAGCATGATTCAAGTGGGCGACAAGCTGCCTGACGCGACGCTCTTCGAGTTCGTCGAAGACGCTCGCGAGGGCTGCACCCTCGGGCCGAACGGCTTTGCGGTGCAGGCACTGACGGCGGGCAGGCGCGTGGTGATCTTCGGATTGCCGGGCGCGTTCACGCCGACGTGTTCGGCCAAGCACGTCCCGGGCTACGTCGAGCATGCCGAGCGCTTTTTTGCGGCCGGCATCGACGAAATCTGGTGCGTGTCCGTCAACGACGCATTCGTGATGGGCGCTTGGGGACGCGATCAGCACACCGCGGGCAAGGTGCGCATGATGGCGGACGGAAGCGCAGCTTTCACTCGGGCGCTCGGTCTGGAGCAGGATTTGTCGGCGCGCGGCATGGGAATCCGTTCCCAGCGCTACGCGATGGTGATCGACGACGGCGTGGTCAAGGCGCTGTTCGTCGAGGCGCCCGGCAAGTTCGAAGTCAGCGATGCGGCCAGCATCCTTGCCACGCTGAGCCCGTCATGAAGCCGCCGAGCGTTGCCGCAGGGCAACGCTTTGTCTGACTTTTATGACAGGCCGTAACACGGGCCGACACCGGAAATGCCTCCATTCCGGGCGTCGGCCCGCTCCGCATTCTTGCGCGGGTAATTCAGGGAAACAACTTGAAACGTCCATTGCGCACTGCAGCGGAGTGAATGGAGTATAATCCGAGCTATGGACTAAAAAATCCTGATTAGGATTTTCAATCGAACAGAACACACCATGCTGAAGCAACGCACCATCAAATCGATCGTCAAGACCGTTGGTATCGGCCTGCATTCGGGCCGCAAGGTCGACCTGACGCTTCGCCCCGCTCCCGAGAACACGGGCATCGTGTTCTCGCGCGTCGATTTGCCGGTTCCCGTCGACATTCCGGCATCGGCCATGTCGATCGGCGACACGCGTCTTGCTTCGGTGTTGCAGAAGGACGGCGCGCGAGTTTCGACGGTCGAGCACCTGATGTCGGCTTGCGCCGGCCTCGGCATCGATAACCTCTACGTCGACGTGACCGCCGAGGAAATCCCGATCATGGATGGCAGCGCGGCCTCGTTCGTGTTCCTGATCCAGTCGGCAGGCATCGAAGAGCAGAACGCACTGAAGAAGTTCATCAAGGTCAAGAAGCCGGTCGAAGTGCGCGACGGCGACAAGTTCGCGCGACTCGACCCGTATTTCGGTTTCAAGCTCAAGTTCACGATCGATTTCCGTCATCCGGCTGTCGACAAGACCGGCCAGGCGCTGGAAGTCGACTTCGCGCACACCTCGTATGTGCGCGACATCGCGCGCGCGCGCACGTTCGGCTTCGCGCACGAAGTCGAGATGATGCGCGAGCTGGGACTGGCGCGCGGCGGCAGCATGGACAACGCGATCGTGCTCGACGAGTACCGCATCCTGAACAACGACGGCCTGCGCTACGACGACGAGTTCGTGAAGCACAAGATGCTCGACGCCATTGGCGATTTGTACGTGGTCGGCCATCCGCTGCTGGCGTCGTACACGGCATACAAGTCGGGTCACGGCCTGAACAACGCGCTGCTGCGCGAGTTGCTGGCGAACGAGGATGCGTACGAGCTCGTCACGTTCGAAGACGTGAAGCACGCGCCGCGCGGCTTCGGTTATGAAGCGCAGACGGCGTTTGCCTGATTCCCGGGATGGCGCGTTGCCGGGCTGACCGGCGGCGCGGTTGAAGACGAAAAAATGAGCGGCCCGACAGGGCCGCTCATTTTTTTTCGCCGCGCGGCTTTTGATGTCGCGCCGCCATCTTCGCTAGCGCAGCCTGCAGCGGAGACGGTGCGAGAGTTTCGCTCAATTCGCGCAGCGCATCGGCGCCGGCCGGCGTCATGCGCGCTTGCTTGAGGGGCGGCGGCTCCTCGAGCGGCTTCGGCCGCACGCGCACTTTCAGCGTGTTGACGGCCCAGCCACGCTGCTGCAGGTCCGAAAGAAGGCTCGGCTCGAGATGGCGCAAGCGAGCAGCCAGCGCGTTGTGCGCGGCAAAAAGCGTCAATACGCCGTCCTTGATGAAGCCGGGCTCGACGCTCGTCGCCAAATAATCGGGGAGCATTTGAGCCAGATCACGCTCGAGAGCCGCAATCTGCTCGACGCCGGCGCGCAGCGCGGCAAACGCGTCGGTGCGGCTCAGGACCTCGGCGAGCGGCTGCGGCCGCGGCGGCCCGAACGGCCTTGAAAACGACGAAAAACGGCTCATTTCACACTCATGTCACCCAGTCGCGGCGGATGCGTGCGACGATGCGCGCATTGTACCGTGCATAGGGGCGGGCAAACCCGTGAGGCAAGCGTCCACGGGGGGCGGCGCGTATTTGGCTGTCTAGCCGGCGACACCGGCGGATGCAAGCTCGCGTGCTAAAATGCCCGATTCGAATTCACTCATGGAATAAGCCGCCGAGGCCCTCCGAACCCGGGCGCACCCGCTGTGCGAACCCGTCCGAAGCCGCGACGCACACCCGATCCGATGACCACCGGTTTTCTCCAAAAAATCTTTGGCAGCCGCAACCAGCGCCTCGTCAAGCAGTATCAAAAGACCGTCGGGGCGATCAACGCGCTCGAGACGCAGATCGAGCAGCTGACGGACGACCAATTGCGCGCGAAGACGGGGGAGTTCCGCCAGCGCGTCGCGAGCGGCGAATCGCTCGATAAACTGCTACCGGAGGCGTTCGCCGTCTGCCGCGAAGCGAGCCGGCGCGTGCTCAAGATGCGCCACTTCGATGTCCAGCTGATCGGTGGCATGGTGCTTCACTACGGCAAGATCGCCGAAATGCGCACCGGCGAGGGCAAGACGCTCGTCGCGACGCTCGCGGCGTACCTGAACGCGCTGTCGGGCCGCGGCGTGCACGTCGTGACCGTCAACGACTACCTCGCGCAGCGCGACGCCGAGTGGATGGGCAAGCTGTACAACTTTCTGGGCCTGTCGGTGGGCGTCAACCTGTCGCAGATGGACCACGGTACGAAGCAGGCGGCCTACGCGGCGGACATCACCTACGGCACGAACAACGAGTTCGGCTTCGATTACCTGCGCGACAACATGGTCTACGAGACCGACGCGCGCGTGCAGCGGCCGCTCAATTTCGCGGTCGTCGACGAAGTGGACTCGATCCTGATCGACGAAGCCCGTACGCCGCTGATCATCTCCGGCCAGGCTGAGGACCACACCGAGCTCTACGTGCGGATGAACGCGCTGCCGCCGCTGCTCGAGCGCCAGATCGGCGAGGAGAAGGCGGACGGCACCGGCGTCGAGAAGCCGGGCGACTATACGCTCGACGAAAAGGGGCGCCAGGTGTTCCTGACGGAATCGGGCCACGAGAAGGCCGAGCGCATGCTCGCTGAGTGGGGCCTGATCGGCGAGGGCGAAAGCCTCTACGCGCCGCAGAACATCACGCTGATGCATCACGTGTACGCCGCGCTGCGCGCGCACACGCTGTTCTTCCTCGACCAGCACTACGTCGTGCAGAACAACGAAGTCATCATCGTCGACGAATTCACGGGCCGCCTGATGGTCGGCCGCCGCTGGTCGGACGGCCTGCACCAGGCCGTCGAGGCGAAGGAGCACGTGAAGATCCAGAGCGAAAACCAGACGCTCGCCTCGATCACGTTCCAGAACTACTTCCGCATGTATTCGAAGCTTTCGGGCATGACCGGCACGGCCGATACCGAAGCGTACGAATTCAACGAGATCTACGGGCTCGAGACGGTCGTCATTCCGACCAACCGGCCGCCCAAGCGAATTGACAAGCAGGACCAGATCTATAAGACCGCCAAGGAACGCTACGACGCCGTGATTCGCGATATCCGCGAATGCTACGAGCGCGGCCAGCCTGTGCTCGTCGGCACGACGTCGATCGAGAACTCCGAGTTGCTGTCGAACCTGCTGACCAAGGCCGGCCTGCCGCACGAAGTGCTGAACGCAAAGCAGCACGCGCGCGAAGCGGCGATCGTCGCGGAAGCGGGCCGTCCGAAGCGTGTCACGATCGCGACCAACATGGCCGGCCGCGGCACCGACATCGTGCTCGGCGGCAATGCCGAGAAGCAGGCCGCGTTCATCGAAGCCGACGAAGCGATCCCCGCCGAGGAAAAGGTAAGCCGCGTCCAGAAGCTGCATGACGAATGGCAGACGCTGCACGACCAGGTGAAGGCGGCGGGCGGCCTGCACATCATCGGCACCGAGCGCCACGAGTCGCGTCGTATCGACAACCAGTTGCGCGGCCGTGCCGGCCGTCAGGGCGACCCGGGCTCGTCGCGCTTCTATCTGTCGCTCGAGGATCCGTTGCTGCGCATCTTCGCCGGCGACCGCGTGCGCGCGATCATGGACCGTCTGAAGATGCCGGAAGGCGAGGCGATCGAGGCGGGCATCGTCACGCGCTCGATCGAGTCCGCGCAGCGCAAGGTCGAGGCGCGCAACTTCGATATTCGCAAGCAATTGCTCGAATACGACGATGTGTCGAACGATCAGCGCAAGGTGATCTACCAGCAGCGTAATGAATTGCTAGAGGCGCACGATATCGCCGAGACGATCGGCGCGATGCGCCACGCCGTGGTCGCCGATGTGGTGCGCGAATTCATCCCGGCGGGCAGCATCGAGGAGCAGTGGCATGCACCGGAACTTGAGGAAGTGTTGCGCAACGACTGGCAGCTCGACCTCGCGATCCAGGAAATGATCAACGAGTCGCAGTCGATCGCCGCTGAGGAGATTCTCGAGGCCGTGACCTCCGCCGCCGACGAGAACTACGAAACGAAGGTTGCGCTCGTCGGCCGCGAATCGTTCAGCGCGTTCGAGCGCTCGATCATGCTGCAGACGCTCGACCGCTGCTGGCGCGAGCACCTCGCCGCGCTCGATCACTTGCGCCAGGGCATCCATCTGCGCGGCTATGCGCAGAAGAATCCGAAGCAGGAGTACAAGCGCGAGGCGTTCGAGTTGTTCGAGGCGCTGCTCAACGTGGTGAAGACGGAAGTCACGCGCATCGTCATGAACGTGCAGATCCAGTCGCCGGAGCAGCTGGAGCAGGCAGCCGAGCAACTCGAAGAGCAGGGCAGCCACCTTGAGAACGTCGAGTTCCGCCACGCCGAATTCGCCGAAGCCGCGGCCGGCGGCGCGGTGGCGGCCGACGCCGCCACCGAGATGGTCAGCCAGGCCATGAGCCACGGCGCGCATGCGCCGGCGGGCGCCGCGCCGTCCGCCGACGGCATGCCGAAGGTGGGCCGCAACGACCCGTGCCCATGCGGCAGCGGCAAGAAGTACAAGCAGTGCCACGGCAAGCTTGCGTAACAGCAAAAACGGCGCGCATAATGCGCGCCGTTTTGTTTGTGCACGAGCTTTTGCGCGAACGATCGATCGTGGATCGAGCGCGCAATCCGCGCCCGTGATTCCGTGGCGGTTCGGCCGTTTCGCGAGCCGCTAGCCTCGACCAATCGATGTCGGCTCTTTCTCCTTCGCCCTGAGCCGGCATTTCACTGTCCGATAGGTCCCGACCATGGCTGTCAATTTCCCCTCGATTGCCCCTGAGCAACTGCATCCCGTCGCCGGCGTCACGCTGGGTTGGGCCGAAGCGAATATCCGCAAGCCGAATCGCAAGGATGTCCTCGTGATTTCCGTCGACGAAGGCGCGGCGGTGGCGGGCGTATTCACGTCGAACCGCTTCTGCGCGGCCCCCGTCACGGTGTGCCGCGAGCATCTCGACCGCGTGCGCGTGGGCGGCAAGGGCATTCGCGCGCTCGTCGTGAACACCGGCAACGCGAATGCGGGCACCGGCGAGCCGGGGCTCGCGCACGCGCGCGAAACCTGCGAGGAGCTGGCGCGGCTCGCCGGCATCGCACCGGAGCAGGTGCTGCCGTTTTCGACGGGAGTGATTCTCGAGCCGCTGCCGATCGACCGCCTGAAGGCCGGCCTGCCCGCTGCGCTCGAGAATCGCAAGGCCGCGCATTGGTACGACGCGGCGCAAGCGATCATGACGACCGACACGCTGCCGAAAGCGGCATCGCGCCAAGTGACGATCGACGGCCACACGGTCACGCTGACCGGCATCAGCAAGGGCGCCGGGATGATCAAGCCGAACATGGCGACGATGCTCGGCTTCCTCGCATTCGACGCGGCCGTGTCGCAGCCGGTGCTCGATGCGCTCGTCAAGCACGTTGCCGATCGCTCGTTCAACTGCATCACGATCGACGGCGATACGTCGACCAACGATTCGTTCATCCTGATCGCATCGGGCAAGTCGAGCCTGCCGGCCGTGACCTCGACCGACAGCGCGGCCTACGCCGCGTTGCGCGACGCCGTGACCGAAGTTGCGCAAACGCTGGCTCAACTGATCGTGCGCGACGGCGAAGGCGCGACGAAGTTCATGACGGTGCAGGTCGAGGGCGGCTCGAGCGTCGCCGAATGCCGCCAGATCGCCTACGCGATCGGCCACTCGCCGCTCGTGAAGACGGCCTTCTACGCCTCGGACCCCAACCTCGGCCGCATTCTCGCGGCGATCGGCTATGCCGGCGTGACGGATCTTGACGTCGGCAAGATCGACCTTTATCTCGACGACGTGCTCGTCGCGAAGCAGGGTGGACGCAATCCCGACTACCGCGAGGAAGACGGCCAGCGCGTCATGAAGCAAAGCGAGATCATGATTCGCGTGCTGCTAGGCCGCGGCGATGCGCGAGCGACGATCTGGACTTGCGACTTGTCGCACGATTACGTGAGCATCAACGCCGATTACCGTTCCTGATCGATCGAGGGCGCCAAGCCTGCTTAGCCGAGCAGGCCGCCCCGGTCGCATGCAACCATGGACAAACTCGAACAATTCCTGACCCGCGCCGAAGCGTTGCTCGGCCGCCTCGAAGCCATGCTGCCGCCGGCTTCGCAGCAGATCGACTGGTCGGCGGCGGTCGCGTTTCGCTGGCGCAAGCGCCAAGGGCGCGGCTATCTGCAGCCGGTGCCGGCCATTTCGACGATCACCCTCGACGATCTGCGGAACATCGATCGCCAGAAGGCGCTGATCGAACAGAACACGCGCCAGTTCGTGCGCAAGCAGCCGGCGAACAATGTGCTGCTGACGGGCGCGCGCGGCACAGGCAAGTCATCGCTGATCAAGGCGTGCCTGAACGCGCACGCGGCCGACGGCCTGCGCCTCATCGAAGTCGACAAGGACGATCTGCACGATCTCGGCGACATCGTCGAGCTGATTTCGCAGCGTCCCGAGCGCTTCATCGTGTTCTGCGACGACCTCTCGTTCGAGGAAGGCGAATCGGGCTACAAGGCGCTGAAAGTCGCACTGGACGGTTCGGTCGCTGCGCAGTCGGACAACGTGGTGATCTACGCGACATCGAACCGCCGCCACCTGCTGCCCGAGTACATGAGCGACAACGAGACCTACAAGCACACGGCCGATGGCGAGATCCATCCGGGCGAGGTCGTGGAGGAGAAGATCTCGCTGTCCGAGCGCTTCGGGTTGTGGGTCAGCTTCTACCCGTTCAAACAGGACGACTATCTGGGGATCGTCGCGCACTGGTTGCGCCATTTCGGCTGTGACGACGCCGAGATCGAAAGCGCGCGCGGCGATGCGCTCGTTTGGGCGCTGGAGCGCGGATCGCGCTCGGGCCGCGTCGCGTGGCAGTTTGCGCGCGATTGGTCGGGCCGGAAGGCGCAGGCATGACGGCCGCCGCGAAGACTCCGGAAGGCGCCGCCGCGCCGTCGCGGCCCGTGACGGAAGTCGCCGTCGGCGTGCTCGTGCAGCCGGATGGCCGCTACTTGCTCGCGCAACGGCCGGCGGGCAAACCGTACGAAGGTTACTGGGAGTTTCCGGGCGGCAAGCTCGAGCCGGGCGAAACCGTCGAGGCGGCGCTTGCACGCGAACTGCACGAGGAGCTTGGCATCGTCGTCACCGCATGCCATCGCTGGCACACGCTCGAGCACGACTACCCGCATGCCTACGTCCGGCTTTACTTCTGCAAGGTGACGGGCTGGACCGGCGAGCCGCACGGCCGCGAAGGACAGGCGTTCAGCTGGGAACGGCTGCCGGCTGCGGTCGAACCGCTATTGCCGGCGACGATTCCGGTTCTGGAGTGGCTGGCGGCCGATTGATCCGGTGCTTCCCCGGCACTCTCGCGCCGAATGCGAAACGCCGTCGGCGTTTCGCATTCGGAAGCGCAGACACCAGCGTGCCGGGTTAGTTGAGATCGCCGCGCGAATCGTCTTCCGAGGGCGGCTCCTCGTCGGTGCCGCCGATCTTGTACTTCTCATTGGCCCATGCGCCAAGATCGATCTGTTTGCATCGTTCCGAGCAGAACGGGCGAAAGCGGTTTTCCGGCACCCAGCGGACCGGCTTGCCGCAAGTCGGGCATTTGACGACGGTAGTCATACGTTAAGGCGTTTTCTGGCAATCACAGGCTGCAGAGCGTGAGCTGGAACGGCACGTCGACATCGACCGCGCGCGGCCGCAAGCTGCCGTCCTGCACCGTAAAGCGAACCCAGAGCATGTACTTGTTGGCGCTCGCCTCGGGGATCATCCGCAACTCCGGCTGCACGCGCACCTGCATCAATTGATACGTGCGGCCGGACAGCATCTGCTGATAGCTGCCCTGCATCGCCATCACTTTCGATGCCTGGCCCGATTCGCGCGCGAGGCGCAGCACGATCGTCGCGGCGTCGCGCAGCGGCAGGAGCGGCATGATCCACTTGGCGATGTCTTCGCGGCGCTGATCGGGGTGAAGTTGCTGCCACGCGTAGTAAGACGGCAAGTCGAATTTGCAGGTGCCGCCGGGGATGATCGCGCGGCTGCGGATGCTCGCGAGCCATTCGTTGTCGGCCAGATGCTGGCCGGTCTTGCCTTGCATCTGCGCAAGGCCTGCAAGCGTCTGCTCGATTTCACCCAGCACTGCTTCGAGTGCGTTTTGTTCGATGCCAGGATTGCCGCGGAACGGCGCAAGCGTTTGCCGCTGACGCTCGAGCTCCTTCATCAGATCCGATTTCAGATCCGCGCGGCCTGTGACTTCGGCAATTTCAAACAGCGTGGTGAGCGCGACGTGATGTTCCCGAGCATCGTCTTGAGTCAGGAAGAACGTAAAGCGCTCGAACAGATCTTCGAGGCGCAGCAGGGTGCGGATTCGTTCGTTGAACGGATACTCGTAAAGGATCAAGCGCGCTCGCCCCTGGCGTTGTAGGTGAAGGAATTGCAGGACATTCTAATGCTGCATGATTGCCCCCGCAATCATGCGCTTTTTTGGCACTTTGCCGACGGTTTCCGAATTGCAGGGGGGGCCTCAAGCGTTGCGAGCAAGCTCGGCGGCCGGGTTCGATAAATGCTACGCAGACGGGCCGCCGGCAAGCGAGAGGTACTGGCGGTGCAGGCGTTCCACCTGCACCGGGAGTTCGTCGAGGCCGGCATCTTCGTTGACGATGACGTCGTCGGCGGCGGCAAGACGCGCTTCTCGCGTGGCTTGCTTGTCGATGATCGCGAGCGCCTGTTCGCGGGAAAACGCGTTGCGGCGCATGACGCGTGCGATCTGCGTGTCGACGCTGCAATCGACTGCCAGCACCCGGTCGACACGTGCTTTCCAGGTGCCCGATTCCACGAGCAGCGGCACGACGACGATCAGATAGGGCCCTGTCGCCGCGTTGCGTTCGCGCTCGGTTTCGGCGCGAATCAGCGGATGCGTGATCGCTTCGAGCCGCGCTCTCGCGGTGTTGTCACTGAATACGAGCGCGCGCATCCTGGCTCGATCCAGCGATCCGTCCGCGGCGACGAAATCGGCGCCGAACTCCTTTGCGATCAGCGGCATCGCGACACCGTTCGGCGCGGTGATGCGGTGCGCGATGAAATCCGTATCGACGATCGGCACGCCGTACGCCGCGAAGAAGTCCGCGACGGTCGACTTGCCGCTGCCGATGCCGCCGGTCAGTCCTACAGCAAACATCGCCTATGCCTCCTCAAAGCAAGTGAGCCTGGGGGTAATTCATGAGCCTCCAAATACCTGGTAGAACGGGGTGCCGAGAAAGAGCGTCGCCGCGCCCCCCGCGGCGAGGAACGGCCCGAACGGCAATGGTTCCTCGAAGCGCATGCGCCCGGTCAGCGTCGCCGCGATCCCGACGACAGCGCCTGCCACGGCGGCAACCAGCACGACTTGCGGCAGCGCAGCCCAGCCGAGCCATGCGCCGATCGCCGCGAGCAGCTTGAAGTCGCCGTAGCCCATGCCTTCGACGCCGCGCACGAGCCTGAACAGCCAATAGACGCACCACAGGAAAAGATACCCGGCGATCGCGCCGATGACTGCGGACCGCAGGCTCGCGAACGTATCGCCGAAGTTGACGATAAGCCCTGCCCACAGCAGGGGCAGCGTCAGAGAATCGGGCAGCAGGCGGGTGTCGATGTCGATCGCGCTCATCGCCAGCAGCGTGGCGCACAGGCCGAATGCGGCGAGCGCGCCGAACGATGGCCCGAACGACCACAAGGAGAGCGCCGCGAGCGCCGCGCTGGCAAGCTCGATCAGCGGATAGCGGAGGCTGACCGGCGCCTTGCAGTGCGAGCATCGGCCGCGCAACAGCAGATAGCTGACGACGGGGATGTTTTCCCACGCGCGCAGCACATGGCCGCAGTGCGGGCACGCGCTGCGCGGCACGTACAGGTTGTAGCGCTCGGGCAGGCCGTCGTCGGCAGCGGGAATGCCGGTCGTGTCACTGACTTCGGCGCGCCATGCGCGGTCGAGCATGATCGGCAGGCGGTGCGCCACGACGTTCAGGAAGCTGCCGATCACGAGACCGAGCGCAATGGCGAACGCGAACTGCACGCCGGTCGGCAGCGCGCCGAAGGCGGCGGCGAGGCCGGCCGAATGGCGGGCGAGCGGATCGCTGAGTGAGAGATCGAACACAGGCTGGGTACCGTTCATGACTGAAGGTTGGATTCGGCTGGATGCTACACCACGTTGCCGAGTTGAATAATGGGGAGATAGAGCGCGATCACGAGCGCCCCGACCAGCGCGCCGAGAACGATGACGATCAGCGGCTCGCATAGGCTCGCCAGCAGGCCGATTTTTTCGTCTACCTGACGATCGGCGAGTGTGGCGACATCGAGCAGCATTGCGTCGAGCGCTCCCGACTCTTCGGCGACGGCGATCGGCTGGACGACTTGCGGCGGGAAGCAGTGCGACGCGCGCATGGCTGCCGCGAGGCGCTCGCCGCGACGCAAGCGCCTCGCGATATCGACGGTCGCTCGGTCGAACACCGCGTTGCCCGTGGCATGCGTGAGCGAATCGAAGGCGTCGGCCAGCGGCGTGCCGGCGGCGAGCAACGTGCCAAGCGCACGGCTCCAGCGGGCGGCGGCGAGCGTGGCGAGCAACGGCCCGACCACGGGCAGCCGCAGCGTCATGCGATCGAATGCGGCGCGGGCGGATGCCGAGCGGCGCAATGCGTTGGCGGTCGCGGAGCCGATGGCGGCGGCGATGGCGAGCACGGGGCCGCACCAGCGCGCAGCCGCGTCGGAGAGCGCGAGTACCAGTTGCGTCGGCGCGGGCAGCTGGGCGCCGAAACCGTCGAAGATCTGCTTGAACGTCGGCACCACCCAGACGAGTAGCGAGGCGGTGATGGCGAAGGCGAGCAGCAGCACCGCGACGGGATAGGTCAGCGCGGCGCGCACTTTCGCACGCTGGGCGGCGGCGCGTTCGCGGTCGTCGGCGACGCGCGCCAGCACCGAGGCGAGCGCGCCGGATGCCTCGCCTACCGCGACGAGCTGGCAATAGAGGGCGTCGAACTGCGCTGGATAGCGGCCGAGCGCAGCGGAAAATCCCGTGCCGGAGACGATCTGACGGGCGATGCCGCCGACGATGCGCGGCATGCCGCTGCGGCCGGGCGTCTGCGAGATCAGGTCGAGCGCCGGGGCGAGCGGCAGGCCTGCCCTGAGGAGGCTCGCGAGTTGCCGCGTAAAGGACGTGACCTCGCTCGCTCTTGCCTTCGGCTTGGCGGCCGTTCCGCGCGCCTCGATTTCGATGACCGTGATGCGATCGCGCTTGAGCATCGTACGGGCGGTCGCGGCATCGGGCGCGACGATGACGCCACGCTTGCGGGTGCCGTCTGCCTCGACGCCTTGCCAGGCAAAGCGCAACTCTGAGGTGGCTGGCGGTGCCGGGGTGCTCATGATGCCTGCCGCCGGGTCGCCCCGAGGCAGGCAGCCGCCCCCTTGGGGGACCGCGAACGATAGAGAGCGTGGGGGCCGTTCATGACGCCTCCGTCGCGCTGAATGCTTCGGCGAGACTGGTCGTGCCATCGCGCACGCGGGCGAGCGCCGCCTCGCGCAAAGTCAGGACGCCGTCGGTCCGAGCTTGCCGTGCAATCGCATGCGCGCTCGCGCGGGCGACGATCAATTCGCGCATTGCATCGGAGACGGGCATCACCTGATGCACGCCGACCCGGCCGCGATATCCGATGCCGTGGCATGCGGCGCAGCCTGTCGCGGCGAAGGGCGTCCAGCCGGTCAGGGCGTCGCCGGCAAAACCGGCCGCGCGCAGCGCCGATGGGGATTCCGCCGCCGGCCTTCGACAATTCGCGCACAAGCGTCGCACGAGCCGTTGTGCGGTCACCATCCGCAATGCAGCCGCCAGATTGTATGGCGCGACGCCGATATCGATCAGGCGCGTGATCGCGGCCGGCGCGTCGTTCGTATGCAGCGTCGAGAGTACGAGATGGCCGGTCTGGGCCGCCTTGAGCGCGACGTCGGCTGTCTCTTCGTCACGGATCTCGCCGACCATGATGACGTCCGGATCCTGCCGCAAGAATGCTCGCAGGGCGACGGCAAACGTGAGTCCGGCCTTTTCGCGCACGCCGACCTGGTTGATGCCGGCGAGCTGGATCTCGGCGGGATCTTCGACCGAGCACACGTTGCGCGACTCGCTGTTGAGCATCTGCAGGAAACAGTACAGCGATAGCGTTTTGCCGCTGCCGGTCGGTCCCGTCACGAGCACGAGGCCGTGCGGCGAGCGGATGGCAGCGTCGACGAGCGCAGCTTGCTTCGTATCGAGGAGTCCCAGTGAATCGAGCGAAAGATCCGGGGGGAGCGCATCGAGGCGGCGCAACACGAGTTTCTCGCCGAACAGGGTTGGCAACGAGTTCACGCGATAGTCCTCGACTTTGCCGGGCGTGACCGCGAGACGCAGGCGTCCGTCCTGGGGCACCCGGCGCTCGGCGATGTCGAGCCGGGCCAGCACTTTGATGCGCGTGACGAACGCATCGCGCAAATGGGCCGGCGGCCGCGCGACTTCATGCAGGACGCCGTCGATTCGCAAGCGGATGCGCCAGCCGTGCTCGGCAGGCTCGACGTGCAAGTCCGATGCGTTGCGTTGCGACGCGTCTTGCAGCAACTCGGCGAGGAGGCGCACTGCGGGCGCGTCGTCGGCGCTGTTCAATCGAGACGATGGTTCCCCTGCGTGTGTCGACGCGAAAGCGCCGGGGGCGGCGCGTAAGGCGGGCGCGAAATCAGGCGCCCCTTCCGTCGCGGGGGGCGGAATCGCAACGGGTTTTCGCTGCGGCGACGGCTCGGTATGCTCGCCGGCGCCTGCTGCACGAGACCGCGCAGCGTCGAGGATGGAGGACATGGGATGCCGGCAACGCGCCGCCTGTAGAACACGATGAACCCATCGTCGCGCGAGCGGCGCCGGGCCGGCAGTCGGCCGATCGGCTAATCGAGCGCCGATCTGGCGGGCTTGGCCGAACCCGAAGCCTTCGGCTTGAAGATCTTGACGGTGCGAATCGCCTGATCGTCGCTGCGCAGCACTTCGATCCGCACGCCGGCAATTTGTACGCAGACGTCGCCCTCGGGAATCTCCTCGAGGGCCTCGAGAATCAAGCCGTTCATCGTCTTGGGCCCGTCGGTCGGCAGGCTCAGCTTCAGCCAGCGGTTCAGCTCGCGCAGCGGCATGCTGCCCGCGACGATGCATTCGCCGTCTTCGTCCCAGCCGCTCCTCGAGCCGGCGCTACGCGGAATCGACGTCGTGAACTCGCCGATCAACTCCTCGATGATGTCTTCGGGTGTGACGAGCCCTTGCAGCTCGCCGTATTCGTTGACGACGAGCGCCGTGCGCTGCCGGCTTTCCTGGAAGTACTGAAGCTGCTGAAACACTGGCGTGCCCGACGGCACGAAATAGGGCTCGGCGAGCAGCTCGCGCAGGGTTTCCCGCTCGAGCTCCTGGTTGTGCAGCGCGGCCAGTGTCTTGCGCACATGGAGCACGCCGAGCACGCGGTCGATGTCGCCCTGATAGACGATCAGCTTGTTGTGATAGCAGGTTTCGAGCTGATGCAGGATCTCTTCGAGCGGCGCTTCGAAGTCGAGCGCTTCGATCCGGCGGCGCGGGATCATCACGTCGTCGACGGAAATGTTCTCGAGGTCGAACAGGTTCAGGAGGATGCTGCGGTGCTTGGTCGGCATGAAGCTGCCGGATTCGAGGACGATCGTGCGCAGTTCCTCGGTGGACAGCCGCTGGTCGCGGCCTGCCTTCGTATTGATGTGCAGCACGCTCAGGATCGCGTTCGCGAACAGGTTCACGAACCAGACAAACGGCTTCAGGACGCGCATCAACGGCGCAATGATCAGGCTCGCCGGCAGCGCGATTTTTTCCGGGTAGGTCGCGCCGACGATCTTCGGCGTGATTTCCGCAAACACGATGATCAGGAACGCGACGATGCCGGTCGCGATCGACAGCACCAGGCTGTTGTGCCCGAAGGTGTGAAGAGCGATCGACGTCGTCAGCACCGGGATGATCGTGTTGAGCAGGTTATTGCCGATCAGGATCACGCCGAGCAACTGGTCGGTGCGGGAAAGGAGGCTTTGGGTCGTTTTCGCGCCGAGCGCGCCTTTGTTGGTCAGGTGCTTCAGGCGGTGGCGGTTGAGCGCCATCATCGCCGTCTCGGAGATCGAAAAGAAGCTGGAGCAGAAAAGCAGGACGAAGATGGCGCCAACCTGCGCCCATATCGGGATTTGTTCCACGCGGTGTCGAAGGAGAAGGGGATGGCGAGAATATAGCAGAGCGGGCTGGCACGCCGAATTGGCCGAATGGGCGACTCGCCGTGCTGCCGCACGAGACCGCGGCAACAACGGAGTGCGCCGGCTGGACGAAAAAAAACCGCGCAACACGTGCGCGGTTTTTCAAAAATCTGGTCGGGGTGAGAGGATTCGAACCTCCGGCCTCTACGTCCCGAACGTAGCGCTCTACCAGGCTAAGCTACACCCCGATCTGGACTCTGACGACTATTTAGTCCCGATTAGGACTGCCTTGTCGTCGAGTAAGAACATAATTCTAGCAGGCTTTCTTTGTAAATGGAATCGGGAAACGAAGAAATCGCTGCTGCGGCTGCCTGGGCTTCCTGCCGGGCACACTGAAGCGTGTGATCGAGGGCGCCCGAACGCGTGATCGCCTCGAAAATCGTATCGAAACGGTCCGTGCCGCCTTGTTCGATGGCTTCGCGCGCCAGCGCCGACTGCTCGGGCGTGCCGCGTTCGATCAAATAGATGAGCGGCAGGGTCGGCTTGCCTTCGCGCAGGTCGTCGCCGGCGTTCTTACCCATCGACTCCGCCGTGCCGGTGTAATCGAGCCAGTCGTCCATGATCTGGAACGCCGTGCCGATGCGGCGGCCGAACTCGGCCGCGGCGGCTTCGGCTGTCGCATCCACGCCTGCGAGCACCGCGCCCAGCTGCGCCGCGGCTTCGAACAGCTTTGCGGTCTTGTAGCGGATGACCTGCATGTAGCGCGCTTCGTCGACGTCGGCATCGTGCATGTTGAGCAGCTGCAGCACTTCGCCTTCGGAAATGATGTTGGTCGCTTCCGCGAGGATCTCCATCACGCGCATCTTGCCGGTGCCCACCATCATCTGGAACGAGCGCGAATACAGGAAATCGCCGACCAGCACGCTCGCCGCATTGCCGAACAGCGCGTTTGCCGTCTGGCGTCCGCGCCGCAGGTCCGATTCGTCGACGACGTCGTCGTGCAGCAGCGTGGCGGTATGGATGAATTCGACGACGGCGGCGAGCTCATGCCGGTGGCTCGTCGTGTCGCCGAGCGCGCGGGCGATCAGCAGCAGCAGCGCCGGGCGCAGCCGCTTGCCGCCGGCACCGATGATGTATTCCGAGATCTGGTTGATCAGCATCACCTCGGAGGCCAAACGGTGCCGGATCACCCGGTTCACCTGCTCCATGTCTTGGGCGATCGGAGCGAGCAGGGTGGCGGCGCTGGGGGAGGAGGTGGCGGTCGACGACATGATGAAAAAAATGGGTAGTGCGGCGGATTATAAGGCGAATCGCCCGAGCGCCGTGAGATGGCGGCTGAGGCCGGAGCCTGTTCCGGGTCGATTGGCCGGACCGTCCGTGTCATCCGTCCCGCCGATGTCGCCGCGCCGGGCGAATCCGCAGAAGGCTTTGACCGCGAAGCTAACTCTATGTATAATCACGCGTTTCCGCGCGCGGTGCGTCGGAAAGAATGAACACAGAGTGAGGTTCTCAATGTACGCGGTCATAAAAACCGGCGGCAAGCAGTACAAGGTTGCCGTTGGCGAAAAACTCAAAGTAGAACAGATACCGGCAGACATTGACGCTGAAATCACGCTCGACCAGGTTCTCGCAGTAGGCGAAGGCGAATCGATTAAGTTCGGTACGCCGCTGGTGAGTGGGGCTTCCGTCAAGGCTACCGTTGTCTCGCACGGTCGTCATGCCAAAGTGACCATCTTCAAGATGCGTCGCCGGAAGCACTACCAGAAGCACGGCGGCCACCGCCAGAACTACACCGAACTGCGCATCGACGCGATCAACGCGTAAGCGCACCGGTCAAGGAGCAATCAGATGGCACACAAAAAAGCAGGCGGGTCTTCCCGCAACGGCCGCGACTCCGAGTCGAAACGCCTCGGCGTCAAGGTTTACGGCGGCCAGGCGATCAACGCGGGTGGCATCATCGTGCGTCAGCGCGGCACGCGCATGCACCCGGGCGACAATGTCGGCATCGGCAAGGACCACACGCTGTTCGCCCTGACGGACGGCCACGTGCAGTTCACGACGAAAGGCGCCGCCAAGAAGCACATGGTCAATGTGATTCCGGCTGCGGTCTGAGCTTAATCAGACACGGCGGAACCGACCGAAAAAAGGCCCCGCGTAACGTGCGGGGCCTTTTTTTATTGGCGTGCCTGCGGGCATTGGCTGTTCGGCCGATTGGTCAACGCTCGCGGCAAGCGGCAAAATAGCGAATACAGAGCAATAAGCATGGGACGGAGCAACGCATGAAGTTCATTGACGAAGCGAGGATCGAAGTCATCGCCGGTGACGGGGGCGATGGCAGCGCGTCGATGCGCCGCGAGAAGTTCGTCCCGTTCGGTGGTCCGGACGGCGGAGACGGCGGGCGCGGCGGCAGCGTCTATGCGGTCGCCGACCGCAACATCAACACGCTGATCGACTACAGGTACGCGAAGAAGCACCAGGCGCGCAACGGCGAAAACGGCCGCGGCTCGGATTGCTATGGCAAGGGCGGCGACGATATCACGCTGCGCATGCCGGTCGGCACGGTCATCACCGATATGGATACCGGCGAGCTGATCGCCGATCTGACTGAGCATGAACAATCGGTCCAGGTCGCGAAGGGCGGCGCAGGCGGCCTTGGCAACCTGCATTTCAAGTCGAGCACGAACCGTGCGCCGCGCCAGAAGACCGAGGGCAAGCCAGGCGAGCGCCGGATGCTGCGCCTCGAGCTGAAGGTGCTGGCCGATGTGGGCTTGCTCGGCATGCCGAACGCGGGCAAGTCGACGTTCATCTCATCGGTGTCGAACGCCAAGCCGAAGATTGCCGACTATCCATTCACGACGCTTGCGCCGAATCTCGGCGTCGTGCGCGTCGGGCCGAGCAAGAGCTTCGTCATCGCAGACATCCCCGGCTTGATCGAGGGCGCGGCGGAAGGCGCCGGGCTTGGCCACCAGTTCCTGCGCCATTTGCAGCGCACCGGCGTGCTACTGCATTTGGTCGACCTCGCGCCGTTCGACGAGAACGTCGACCCGGTCGCGGAAGCCAAGGCGATCGTCAACGAACTGCGCAAGTACGACGAGACGTTGTACGAAAAAACGCGCTGGCTCGTGCTGAACAAGCTCGACATGGTGCCGGAGGACGAACGCGAAGCGCGCGTCGCCGATTTTCTCAAGCGCTTCGAGTGGGGCGGCCCGGTGTTCGAGATCTCCGCGCTGACCGGCCAGGGTTGCGAAAACCTCTGCTACGCGGTGTACGACTATCTCGCCGCGCACTCGGATGCCCACCGCGCAGCGCACGAAGAGGACCTCGCCGCCGATGTCCGCTTTCGCGACGAGGCGCAGCCCGGCACCGAGAGCGGCGCCGCCGTACCGAACGATTGAATTCGACTCATCCGTCATGTGCCCGCCGCGTTGCGCGGCGGACCATCGCGCCATCAACGGAGACCGCGCACGATGCGTTCAGTCATCGCCGATTCGAAACGCTTGGTAGTGAAAGTAGGGTCCAGTCTCGTGACGAACGACGGGCGCGGGCTCGATCACGAGGCCATCGGCCGCTGGGCTGAGCAGATCGCGCAGTTGCGCGCGCAAGGCAAGGAAGTGGTGCTCGTCAGCTCGGGCGCGATTGCGGAAGGGATGCAGCGTCTGGGCTGGACCAAGCGCCCGCGTGAAATCGACGAGTTGCAAGCCGCCGCCGCCGTCGGCCAGATGGGGCTTGCCCAGGTCTACGAGAGCCGCTTCTTCGAGCATTCGATCCGCACCGCGCAGATCCTGCTCACGCACGCCGATCTGGCCGACCGCGAGCGCTATCTGAACGCGCGCTCGACGCTGCTGACGCTGCTGCGCCTGGGCGTCGTGCCGATCATCAACGAGAACGACACCGTCGTCACCGACGAAATCAAGTTCGGCGATAACGACACGCTCGGTGCTCTCGTGGCGAACCTGATCGAAGGCGACGCACTGATCATCCTCACTGACCAGCGAGGCCTCTACACCGCCGATCCGCGTAAGGACCCGAGCGCGACGCTCGTCGAGCAGGCCGACGCGGGCTCGCCGGAGCTGGAGGCGATGGCCGGCGGCGCCGGGTCGAGTATCGGCCGGGGCGGAATGCTGACGAAGATCCTCGCGGCGAAGCGCGCCGCACACAGCGGTGCGAATACCGTGATTGCGAGCGGCCGCGAACCCGAGGTGCTGGCCCGCCTGGCCGCGGGCGAGGCGATCGGCACGCAATTGATCGCGCGTACGGCGCGCATGGCTGCCCGCAAGCAATGGATGGCCGATCATCTGCAGGTGCGCGGGCATGTCGTGATCGACGATGGGGCCGTCGACAAGCTCACCGTCGGCGGCAAAAGCTTGCTGCCGATCGGGGTCGTCGAGGTGCAGGGCGCGTTTGCGCGCGGCGAAGTCATTGCCTGCTTGAACGGCGACGGGCGTGAAGTCGCGCGCGGACTTACGAATTACAGCAGCGCCGAGGCGAAGCTGATTCATCGCAAGCCGAGCACCGAGATCGAGACGGTTCTCGGCTATATGCTCGAGCCCGAGTTGATCCATCGCGACAATCTCGTGCTCGTCTGAATCGAGAACCTGCTTAGGATGTGCGTAGAAAAGCCCGCGATTGCCGCGGGCTTTTTGCTGTCATGCGCCGGACCGCGTTAGCGGATATCCGATGCAATGTGGTTCAAGCGGATGTTGTTGACGATCGACTTGGCCGAGCCGGTCGGCATCTTGTTTGCGCAAAAGTAGTCCTGGTAGAGCGACGCCTGGTACGCGTTCAGGTTGCCGTTCTCGATGCGCCGCCAGTCGTTCTGCACGGTGCGGTCCCAGCCGTCGTGATCCGCATTCAGTCCCGCGTAGAGACGCCACTCGTAGGTGTCGCAGCGAATCCCTTCGTAGTTGACGTTGCGAGCGCCGCCAGGGCTCGTCACCACGACCGTATAGCGCACGATGCCGTCCGAGCCTACCGTCAGCGACTTCGCATCGACGGAGAATTTCAGCGGCGTGTTCTGCGACACGTTGAACGGCAGCAGGTCGCCTGCTTGCGGCAGCGGCGGCAAGGTATCGACTTTGTTTTCGACCCAGGTTCCTTGGCGGTCCAGCAGATAGGTGAAGACGCTGTCGTCCTTGTTGGAGGGCGTATTCGAGCAACCCGCCAGTAGGGCGCCGGCGGCAGCGCATGCCGCAGCGAGAGCAATCGCTTTCAATGTGACTTCCTCGAAAAAAACGGGCGCGATACGGTATGACCGGATCAGCGCCCGCGGTTGTGGCATCTGCGTGGGAACACGCCGCCGTGTGTCGCGCGGTGTGTCGATTAGCCGCGCAGAGTGCGCGTTTGCTCGCCGGACGAATCGGCAGACAGGCAATCGGAGCTATCCGTCGCGCCTAGCGGGCTGACTACGCCGCCGGTCACGATCGACGCTTCAATCGTGACCGCCTCGGTAGCGCTTATCGACGCAGCCACCGATGCCGACACGCGCGGATACCGCTGCCCGTGATGCCCGCGCGGCTTCTCAGTGCGAGGCGCCACGCGACGCAGGAACCGCGACAGTTCCGTCAATGCCAACTGATACACATCCCGCTTGAACTCGATCACGGCGTCGAGCGGCACCCAGTATTCGTTCCAGCGCCAGGCATCGAACTCCGGGTGATCGGTCGCGCGCAAGCAAATGTCGCAATCGCGTCCAACCATCCGCAGCAGGAACCAGATCTGCTTCTGGCCGCGGTAATGACCGCGTACTTCACGCTTGATGAACTTGTCCGGCACCTCATAACGCAACCAGTCGCGCGTGCGACCGATGATCTTGACGTGTTCCGGAAGCAAGCCGGTTTCTTCGTGTAACTCCCGATACATCGCTTGCATGGGGGTCTCGCCATACTTGATGCCCCCTTGCGGAAACTGCCAGGAATGTTCACGCAGCCGCTTACCCCAAAACACCTCGTTGTGCGCGTTCAAGAGGATGATGCCGACGTTCGGGCGAAAGCCTTCACGATCCAGCATACAACCACCTTCGAATCCTTTAAAATTGCTTTGATTATAAACAGATAATGGGTCTTACGCACCGGCATGCACCAGGACGGGCCGATTTACAGCAAGGTGCGTACCGCTAAGAGACTTGGAAGTTGTCTGGCGATCCGGCGCGTGCGGTGCCGCTGCTGCTTCTTGCCTAATGTGGCCCCGTAAAACCGCTGCGACCCTATCACCTATACTCATACGTTCTACTTCTTTCGGGCGGCTCGCCGAGGGCCGCCGTTTTTGGAAAATTCTGAATGAAAGCCTCCCGTTTCTTTATCGGCACCCTGAAGGAAGCTCCGGCCGACGCCGAGATCGTCAGCCACAAACTGATGGTGCGCGCGGGGATGATTCGCCGCGTCGCCGGCGGCATCTACAACTACTTGCCGATAGGCCTGCGCTCGATTCGCAAGGTGGAAGCGATCGTGCGCGAGGAAATGAACCGGGCGGGCGCGCTCGAGCTCTTGATGCCGGCCGTGCAGCCGGCCGAGCTGTGGCAGGAGTCGGGCCGCTGGGAGAAGTACGGCCCCGAGCTGCTGCGCCTGAAGGACCGCAAGCAGAGCGACTTTGTGATCGGGCCGACGCACGAGGAAGTCGTCACCGACATCGCGCGCAACCAGATCAAGAGCTACCGGCAGATGCCGGTCAACTTCTACCAGATCCAGACCAAGTTTCGCGACGAGATCCGTCCGCGCTTCGGCGTGATGCGCGGACGCGAGTTCACGATGAAGGATGCCTACTCCTTCGACAAGGACCAGGCTGGCCTGCAGGAGTCGTATCGCAAGATGTACGAGGCGTACGTGCGTATCTTCACGCGCATCGGCCTCGAGTTTCGCGCGGTGGCGGCCGATAACGGCTCGATCGGCGGCAGTGGCTCGCATGAGTTCCACGTGATAGCGGAGACTGGCGAGGATTCGATCGCCTATTGCCCGACGTCCGATTTCGCCGCGAACGTCGAAGCGGCGGATGCGCTGCCGCTCATCGCCGAACGCGCGGCGCCGCAGGAAGCGATGAAGAAGACCTCGACGCCGGGCAAGGCGAAGTGCGAGGCCGTCGCCGAATACCTGGGCATTCCGCTCGAGCGCACGATCAAGTCGATCGTCCTCGCGACTGACAACGAAGGCGCCGAGCCCACCATCTGGCTCCTGATGCTGCGCGGCGACCATGATTTGAACGAGATCAAGGCGAGCAAGCTGCCGGGCTTGGCGGACCACCGCTTCGCAACCGAGGAGGAAATCGTCGAGTGGTTCGGCACGCCGCCGGGCTATCTCGGGCCGCTCAATACGAAGAAGCCGGTCAAGGTGATCGCGGACAGCACGGTCGTGAAGATGAGCGACTTCGTCGTAGGCTCGAACGAAGCCGACTTCCACACGACCGGCGTGAACTGGGGCCGCGACCTGCCGGAGCCGGTCGTCGCCGACATCCGCAACGTGCGTCCCGGCGATCCGTCGCCGGACGGCAAGGGCGCGCTCGAGATCTGCCGCGGCATCGAGGTCGGTCACGTGTTCCAGCTCGGCTCGAAGTATTCGGAAGCGATGAATGCGACGTTCCTCGACGAGACCGGCAAGCCGCAGCCGATGATCATGGGTTGCTACGGCATCGGCATCACGCGGATTCTCGGCGCGGCGATCGAACAGAATTTCGACGAGCGCGGCATCATCTGGCCGGAAGCGATCGCGCCGTTCGAGGTCGTGCTGTGTCCGATGGGCTACGACCGCAGCGAGGCCGTGCGCGAGCAGGCCGACAAGCTCTACGCGCAGCTGGTCGACGCGGGCATCGACGTGATCCTCGACGACCGCGGCGAGCGGCCTGGCGTGATGTTCGCCGACTGGGAGCTGATCGGCGTGCCGCACCGGCTCGTGATCGGCGATCGCGGCCTGAAGGAAGGCAAGATCGAATACCAGGGCCGCCGCGACGTCGAGCCGACGCTGCTGCCGGTGGACGAAGCCGCTGCGACGGTCGCGGAGAAGGTGCGCGCTGCGCTCGCCCGGTAAGCGGGGGACGCGTTGGAGTACAACTTTGCCTCCGCGACGGTCCTGCTGCTCCTGATCACCGATCCGCTCGGCAACATTCCGCTCTTCATCTCGGCGCTGCGGAACGTGCCGAAGGACCGGCGGGTCAAGGTTATTCTGCGGGAAGTGGCGATCGCCTTCGTGATCCTGCTCGTCTTCATGGTGGTTGGCGATCGCTTCTTGCGGATGATGCATCTGACCGATTTGTCGTTGCGCATCGGCGGCGGAATTGTGCTGTTTTTGATCGCGCTGCGGATGGTCTTTCCGCACCCGGATGGCGCGTTCGGCAACGATCCGCGCGCGGGCGGCGAGCCATTCATCGTGCCGCTCGCGATTCCCGCGCTGGCGGGCCCGTCGGCGCTAGCCACCGTGATGCTGCTGACGTCGCAATCGCCCGGCCAGGTGCCGGAGTGGATCGGCGCGCTGACCGTGACGATGATCGTCTGCGCAATCGCGCTGGTGTTGGCCGAGCGGATTCAGCAATGGCTCGGCGAGCGCACGGTGATGGCGTTCGAGCGGCTGATGGGGCTGGTGCTGGTCGCGATTTCGGTCGAGATGATGCTGGGCGGGATTCGGGTGTTCGTCCATCAACTGTAGCCGGGCGGGGGCTGCGGCAAGACGCAAAAAAGCGGCCTGCAGGCCGCTTTTTTGTTGCGCTGACTTGATCGCTCGCCCGAGCGGATCAAGCAAGTGTCACGCGCCGTCGGTCAGCGCACGGATCGTCGGCAGGTTGCGCCAGTAGCCTTTCGCGTCCATCCCGCAGCCGAACACATAGCGGTCGGGCACCTGGAAGCCGCAGAAGTCGGGACGCAGCGGCTTGTCCTTCTGGATCAGCTTCTCGCACAGCACGGCGGAGAGGAAGCGCTTCGCGCCCATCGCGAGGATGCGGTCGCGGATCGCGGCCATCGTCTCGCCTTCGTCGAGGATATCGTCGAGCACGAGCACGACGCGATCCTTCACCGACTCGGCCGGCGCGACGCGCCATTGCATTTCACTGCCGCCCTTCGTGGTGTTGCGGTAGCGGGTCAGGTGGATGTAGTCGAATTCGAGCGGGAAATCGAGGTGCGGCAGCAGCATGCCTGTGAACACCGCCGCGCCACCCATCACCGACAGCACGAGCGGAAAGTCCTCGCTCATTTCGGTGCGGATGGCTTGCGCCATCCTGCCGATCGATGCGTTGACCTCGGCGGCCGAAACGATCTCTTCGGAGTGGCGGAAAACGTGGAGGGCTTCTTCGCGATTCATGACGTCTGACGGACGGTGACTGTATACATTAGTGTGGGAGAGAGCGGAGGCGCGCGCTACAGCATATACCCGCGCGCCGGCCGCCTAGAACGTACCGATCAGCGCATGCCGGGCAGCATGCCCTTCATGCCGCGCATCATCTTCTGCAGATTGCCGCCCTTGAGCTTCTTCATCATCGTGCGCATCTGCTCGTACTGGTTCAGCATCCGGTTCACTTCTTGCACCTGCACGCCGGCGCCCGTCGCGATGCGGCGCTTGCGAGTCGCCTTGATGAGCTCGGGTTTCGCGCGCTCCTGGGGCGTCATCGAATTGATGATGCCTTCCATGCGGCGCATCTGCTTTTCCGCTTGGCCCATGTCGGCGCCAGCCGCGGCTTGCTGGAACTGCGCGGGCAGCTTGTCCATCAGCGACGACAGGCCGCCCATGTTCTTCATCTGCGAAAGCTGCGCGCGGAAGTCGTTGAGGTCGAAGTCGCCGCCTTTCTTGACCTTGTCGGCGAGCTTCTGCGCGGCTTGCACGTCGACGCCGCGCTGCGCCTCCTCGACGAGCGCGAGGATGTCGCCCATGCCGAGGATCCGGTTCGCCATCCGGTCGGGGTAGAACACCTCGAGGCCGTCGAGCTTCTCGGCGACGCCGACGAACTTGATCGGCTTGCCGGTCACGTGGCGCACCGACAGCGCGGCACCACCGCGCGAGTCGCCGTCGAGCTTGGTGAGCACGACGCCGGTGAGCGGCAGTGCATCGTTGAACGCCTTCGCGGTGTTGACGGCGTCCTGGCCGAGCATCGCGTCGACGACGAAGAGCGTTTCCGCCGGCTTCAACTCAGCATGCAGCGCGCTGATCTCCTGCATCATCGCTTCGTCGATGCCGAGGCGGCCCGCCGTATCGACGAGCAGCACGTCGTGATAGTGGCGCTTGGCCCAATCGACCGCGGCGCGCGCGATGTCGACCGGCTTCTGGTCGGGCTCGGACGGGAAGAAATCGGCGCCGACCTGCTCCGTCACTGTCTTGAGCTGCGCGATGGCGGCGGGGCGGTAGACGTCGCAGGAAACGGTGAGCACTTTCTTCTTGTGCTTCTCGCGCAGGAGCTTCGCGAGCTTGCCGACCGTCGTGGTTTTACCGGCGCCTTGCAGGCCGGCCATCAGGATGATCGCGGGCGGCGTGACGGCGAGATTCAGTTCGGCCGCCTTGCCTTCGTAATCGCCGCCGATCACGGCGGTCAGCTCGCGCTGCACCACGCCGACGAGCGCCTGGCCTGGCGACAGGCTGGACAGCACCTCCTCGCCGAGCGCCTTCTCCTTCACCTTGGCGATAAAGTCGCGCACGACGGGCAGCGCCACGTCGGCTTCGAGCAGCGCGAGGCGCACTTCGCGCAGCATCTCCTGCGTGTTCGACTCGGTGAGCCGGGCTTCGCCGCGCAGCGTCTTGACGACGCGCGCCATCCGTTGTGTGAGATTGTCGAGCATGGGGAGCGATGGACAGTGCGGGCACCTGGGGCGCGCGTCGAACGAGGAGACGTCGCGGGCGAGGGCCCTAGTGTAAACTTCGAACATGGATATTGTACTGTATGCCCTCACCGCGCTCCTCTACGGCGGCCTTGCCGTCGCGGGCTGGCGCGCCCATCGGCACGGCGAGGCTCAAACGATGCTCTCCAGCGCGCCGCCGGTGCCGGCCGGCGCGCCGCTGCGCTCGCCGACGGTGTCGGCGGCGTCGGGCATGAGCATGCAGGGCCGCGCGCTGCTCTTCGTCGCGCTGCTCGTGCACGGGCTCCTGCTGCACATGACGATCTTTCCGCAGAACGCGATGGTGTTCGGCTTCGCGTTCGCGCTCTCTGCGATGTTCTGGCTCGGCGCCGGCATCTACTGGATCGAGAGTTTCTTTTTCCCGCTCGACGGCCTGCGGCTCCTGGTGCTGCCGCTCGCGTGCGTCGCGTCGCTCCTGCCGCTGGCGTTTGGCGGTGTGCGCGTGCTCTCGTACGCGGCCGCGCCGATGTTCAAGCTGCATTTCCTGATCGCGAACGTCGCCTATGGCCTCTTCGCGATCGCCGCGCTGCACGCGGTGCTGATGTTGTTCGCGGAGCGGCGCCTGCACGCGATGCGCGGCGCCGCGCGCCGGGGCAACGGCGACGGCTGGCTTTCGAGCTGGCTCGATACGCTGCCGCCGCTCCTCACGCTCGAAAAGCTGCTGTTCCGTCTGATCTCGGCGGGCTTCGTGCTGCTCACGCTCACGCTCCTGTCGGGCATTCTATTTAGTGAGCAACTGGTGGATCGCGCGATCAAGCTCGATCACAAGACCGTCTTCGCGATCCTGTCGTGGCTGATGTTCGGCGCGCTCCTCACCGCCCGCAAGGTGTCCGGCTGGCGCGGCCGCGCTGCGCTGCGCTGGGTACTCGCGTCGTTCGTCGCGCTGCTGCTCGCTTATGTCGGCAGCCGCTTCGTCTTCGAGGTGCTGCTGCACCGTCCCGTGGTTTGAACGTTTCATGCGACAACTTCTTCTTCTGATCCTGCTGTTCTTCGCCGGCCAATGGCTCGTGAAGACCTTGCGGCGCGCGGGCAATGCCGCCGACGCGCCCCGCAACGGCCCGTTCGACGCCGCCGGCGGGCCCGGCGCGAACAACGGCAACGCCGACGCTGCGGGCGGCGGCGCGCAAACGCGCTCGCGCCGGCTCGCCGAGCCGATGGTGCGCTGCGCGACGTGCGGCGTGCACACGCCGCAAAGCGAGTCGATTCTCGTGGCGGGGCAGCGCTTCTGCTGCACCGAGCACGCCGAGCGCTACGCGGCGCGGCCGAGCGGGCGCACCGCTCGATGAGCGCGGGCTTTACCGTCGGCGCCGACGGCTGGGTGGGCGCGGCGCGCGCGCTGCCGTCGCCGAACTGCGAGGCGCGGCCGGACGGCGCGGTGCTGACGCTGATCGTCGTCCACAACATCAGCCTGCCGCCCGGCGAGTTCGGCGGCAGCGCGATCGCCGATCTCTTCCTGAACCGTCTCGACTGCGACGCACATCCCTACTACGACGCCCATCTGCGCGGCCTGCGGGTGTCGTCGCACTTCGTGATCCGCCGCGACGGCGCGCTCGAGCAGTTCGTCTCGTGCAACGAGCGCGCGTGGCATGCGGGCGCGTCGAACTTCTTCGGCCGCGAGCGCTGCAACGACTTTTCGATCGGCATCGAGCTGGAGGGCCGCGACGATACGGCCTTCGAGGCGCCCCAATACACGACGCTCGCCGCGCTCGTGACGGCGCTTCGCGATCGCTATCCGATCGACGCGCTCGCCGGCCATTCCGACATCGCACCGGGCCGCAAGACCGACCCCGGTCCGCACTTCGATTGGCAGCGCCTCGCGCAAGACGCCGCGTTGCCCGCCCGGTATTTTCCCTATCGACAGCAGGGTTGAAGGGCTCATTCGCAGGCCCATGCACGTCCATTGCTCAATGCTTGGGCAGGGCGAAGAACGTTGCTGAGCCTTGCTTTCCGGGCCGCGCCTTGTCTCGCCTTGCCGTGTGAAATGTCAAGCATCCGGAGCCAAATAAAGGCTTTTGAGATAGCGCCTGAGTCCACTATACTTGGTGCCAGTCAGACGCACTTGCACAAGATCTTGTGTCTCTGACCCGGCGGCACCCGGCCCTGAGCCCGGTGCCGCAAGCATTGCCAGCGTTAGCAATCAAAGAGGCGCTGCGATCAGGCAACCACTGCCGGCGCGGCATCATCAAAGAAGAAAAGCGCAATCGGGGAATGGTGATAATCAAGATGAAGAGCATCCACGCCGGATCTACGTTGTCTTGTTCCGTCTCCCATGCGGCCCTTTCGTTGGTTCGGCGCCGCCGTTTTTCTTCCCGCTATTCGTTCGCGCACAGGGCTGCGCGGCGAGTGTTTTAACCCGCGGGACTCTCCGCACCATCCTACAAGACCAGGAGCTTTGCACATGCAAACGACCGACAACGTGACGAGCCAGCACGAAGGCGCGCCTACCGGCCGCACCCTCGGCGGGCAAGCACAGAGCGCGCAAGCGCTCGCGCCACAGGCGACCTTCGCGGATTACAAGGTGATCCGGCGCAATGGCAGCGTGGTGTCGTTCGAGCCGTCGAAGATCGCGATCGCGGTGACGAAGGCGTTTCTGGCCGTCAACGGCGGGCAGGGCGCCGCGTCGGCGCGCGTGCGCGAGCTCGTCGAGCAGCTCACGCAGAGCGTCGTGCGCGCGCTTCTGCGCAGCCGTCCGAACGGCGGCACGTTCCATATCGAAGACATCCAAGACCAGGTCGAACTGGCGCTCATGCGCGGCGGCGAGCACAACGTCGCACGCGCCTACGTGCTGTACCGCGAGAAGCGCAACCAGGAGCGTCACGCGCACGAAGAAGAAAGCGCGCCGGGCTTGGGCCTGAACGTCGTCGACAACGGCATCACCCGTCCGCTCGACCTGAAGGCGCTCACGGCGCTGATCGAGTCGGCCTGCGCGAACCTGGGCGACGCGGTTTCCGCCGAGCCGATCGTCGCCGAGACGGTCAAGAACCTCTACGACGGCGTGCCGATGAGCCAGGTCTACGACTCGGCCATCCTCGCCGCGCGCACGATGATCGAGAAGGACCCGGCGTACAGCCAGGTCACTGCACGCATCCTGCTGCACACGATTCGCCGCGAGATCCTCGAAGAGGAAGTCACGCAAGGCCAGATGGGCGAGCGCTATGCCGAGTACTTCCCGCAGTTCCTGAAGCGCGGCGTCGAAGCCGAGCTGCTCGACGAGAAGCTGCTGCAATTCGACCTGAAGCGTCTGGGCGCCGCGCTCGACGCCAGCCGCGATCTGCAGTTCGGCTACCTCGGCCTGCAGACGCTCTATGACCGCTATTTCCTGCACGTCGACGGCACGCGCATCGAGATGCCGCAGGCATTCTTTATGCGTGTCGCGATGGGCCTCGCGCTCAACGAAATCGACCGCGAAGCGCGCGCGATCGAGTTCTACGACGTGCTCTCGACGTTCGACTTCATGAGCTCGACGCCGACCCTCTTCAACTCGGGCACGCGCCGCTCACAACTGTCGTCGTGCTACCTGACGACGGTTGCCGACGACCTCGACGGTATCTACGAGGCGCTGAAGGAAAACGCGCTGCTCTCGAAGTTCGCCGGCGGCCTCGGCAACGACTGGACCCGCGTGCGCGCGCTCGGCTCGCACATCAAGGGCACCAACGGCAAGTCGCAGGGCGTCGTGCCGTTCCTGAAGGTCGTCAACGACACGGCGGTCGCCGTGAACCAGGGCGGCAAGCGCAAGGGCGCCGTCTGCGCGTACCTGGAGTCGTGGCACCTCGACATCGAGGAGTTCCTCGAGCTGCGTAAGAACACCGGCGACGACCGCCGCCGCACCCACGACATGAACACGGCAAACTGGATTCCCGACCTGTTCATGAAGCGTGTGATGGAAGGCGGCGACTGGACGCTGTTCTCGCCGTCGACCTGCCCGGACCTGCACGACAAGTTCGGCGCCGAGTTCGAGGCGGCCTACACCGGATATGAAGACAAGGTCGCGCGCGGCGAGCTCAAGCTCTTCAAGAAGATCCCGGCGGCGCAGCTCTGGCGCAAGATGCTCGGCATGCTGTTCGAGACCGGCCATCCGTGGATCACGTTCAAGGACCCGTGCAACGTGCGTTCGCCGCAACAGCACGTCGGCGTCGTCCACTCGTCGAACCTGTGCACCGAGATCACGCTGAACACGAGCGACGCCGAAATCGCGGTTTGCAACCTGGGCTCGGTGAACCTGGTCGCGCACCTGGCGAAGCAGGCCGACGGCAGCTACACGCTCGACCACGACAAGCTCAAGCGCACGGTCAGCGTCGCGATGCGGATGCTCGACAACGTCATCGACATCAACTACTACGCCGTCGCGAAGGCGCGCAACTCGAACCTGAAGCACCGCCCGGTCGGGCTCGGCATCATGGGCTTCCAGGACTGCCTGCACCTCCTGCGCACGCCGTACGCGTCTGAGGCGGCCGTAGAGTTCGCCGACCGGTCGATGGAAGCGGTCTGCTACTACGCCTACTACGCGTCGACCGAGCTTGCCGAGGAGCGCGGCCGCTACTCGAGCTACCGCGGTTCGCTGTGGGATCGCGGCATCCTCCCGCAAGACTCGCTGAAGCTGCTCGAAGAAGCGCGCGGCGGCTACGTCGAGGTCGATATGAGCGAGTCGATGGACTGGCCGGCGCTGCGTTCGCGCATCGCCAACTTCGGCATGCGCAACTCGAACTGCGTCGCGATCGCGCCGACGGCGACGATCTCGAACATCATCGGCGTGTCCGCGTGCATCGAGCCGACCTTCCAGAACCTTTACGTGAAGTCGAACCTGTCGGGCGAGTTCACGGTGGTCAACGACTACCTCGTGCGCGACCTGAAGGCGCGTGGCCTGTGGGACGAGGTGATGGTCGCCGACCTCAAGTACTTCGACGGCACGCTCTCGCGCATCGACCGCATCCCGGCCGACCTGCGCGCGATCTACGCGACGGCGTTCGAAGTCGACGCGACGTGGCTCGTCGAGGCGGCGTCACGCCGTCAGAAGTGGATCGACCAGGCTCAGTCGCTCAACATCTACATGGCGGGCGCATCGGGCAAGAAGCTCGACGAGGTCTACAAGCTCGCGTGGCTGCGCGGCCTGAAGACGACCTACTACCTGCGCACGATGGCGGCGACGCACGTCGAGAAGTCGACGGTTGCGCACGGCGCGCTCAATGCGGTGCCGAGCTCGGACGGCGGCGCGGGTGGTGCGGGCGGCGCGGCCGGTGGCTTCGGCGTGAGCGGTGGTGCGATGGGCGGCGTGTCTTCGGCAGGCGGCTTCAACGCGGCGGCGGCCGGCGTTCCGGCGGCCGGCGTTCCGGTTGCCGCTCAACCGGAGGTGGAGGTGGACGGCCCCGTTTGCATGATGCGTCCGGGCGACCCGGGCTTCGACGAGTGCGAAGCCTGCCAGTGATCGCAGCCGAGCGCTAACGCACCCATGCGATGAGCCGAGCGGCGCGCAACACGAAGTCGAAGCGCGCCGCTCGTCGCGATCAGCAGTCAGCCGAAGTAACGAAGCGGCGAAAAGTCTGGCGCAACTCAAGAAGCCGACGCAGCGCGGCACCGAATCTTTGAACTTCGACGAGCCGCTGGGACCCTAACGATAAGGACTCGGCAACACATCGACTGACGTTGCTCGACGCTCGTCGAAGTGCGTGCTCAAGGGTATCGGAAACACCGCGCTTCGATACCCGCTCGAGGATGTGAAGCACCTCTAAGACTCACGCTTCGAACACATCATGCGAAGCGATGAACACAACGCGAAGATCAAAGTGTTGTATGTAGGTCGCAACGCGAATCGAAAACAGGATTTTTCGTGAGCGAACCCTTTTATCGCTAACGAAAAGATGGTACAAACCGTTCTAAATTGATGGTGAGAATTTATGCTCAACTGGGATGACGAGATCACTGCCGTAACTCCCTCGAGCGGTTCGCAACACAACGCGTTGCGCAACCCCGCGGGAACGGCTGTCGGAGTGCAAGCAGTGACGCGCGCCGCCACTCAAGCTCCCTCGGCGATGGATGTTTTCGCAGGCGACCTCCCGGTCGCCCCGTTCTCGGGTGCTGCTCAGGCAGCGGCGCCGACCGGTGCTTCCGAAGCGCGCGTGAACGTCGCCGACAAGCGCATCATCAACGGCCAGACTGACGTCAATCAGCTTGTGCCGTTCAAGTACAAGTGGGCGTGGGAAAAGTATCTGGCGGGTTGCGCAAACCACTGGATGCCGCAGGAAATCAACATGTCCCGCGACATCGCGCTGTGGAAGGACCCGAACGGCCTCACCGAAGACGAGCGCCGCGTCGTCAAGCGCAACCTCGGCTTCTTCGTGACGGCCGACTCGCTCGCCGCCAACAACATCGTGCTCGGCACCTACCGCCACATCACGGCGCCCGAGTGCCGGCAGTTCCTGCTGCGCCAGGCGTTCGAGGAAGCGATCCACACGCACGCCTACCAGTACATCGTCGAGTCGCTCGGTCTCGACGAGGGTGAGATCTTCAACGCGTATCACGAAGTCAAGTCGATCCGCGACAAAGACGAATTCCTGATTCCGTTCATCCACACGCTGACCGATCCGGCCTTCAAGACCGGTACGCTCGAAGCCGACCAGAAGCTGCTCAAGTCGCTGATCGTGTTCGCTTGCGTGATGGAGGGCCTGTTCTTCTACGTCGGGTTTACGCAAATTCTTGCGCTCGGCCGGCAGAACAAGATGACGGGCGCCGCGGAACAGTACCAGTACATCCTGCGTGACGAGTCGATGCACTGCAACTTCGGCATCGACCTCATCAACCAGATCAAACTCGAGAATCCGCATCTGTGGACGGCTGAATTCCGCGAGGAGATCCGCGAGATCTTCAAGCATGCGGTCGACCTCGAATATCGCTACGCAGAAGATACGATGCCGCGCGGGGTGCTCGGCCTCAATGCGTCGATGTTCAAGAGCTATCTGCGCTTCATCTGCAACCGCCGTTGCCAGCAGATCGGCCTCGACCCGCTGTTCCCGAACGAGGAAAACCCGTTCCCGTGGATGAGCGAGATGATCGACCTGAAGAAGGAGCGCAACTTCTTCGAGACGCGGGTTATTGAATATCAGACTGGCGGTGCGCTGTCCTGGGAGTGACCCGGCGCGTGCCTCGACAACGAAATTGATGGGGATGCCGGCGGCGAGAGCCCCGGCAGACAAGCAAGGAGCAGAAACGCCTGATGCAAAGCGTGCCCAGTGGCTTGGCGGTGCGATCCGCGGCCCACAAACATGACAGGCACTTTGCGAACCCTTCAGTGGGATGGGCAAACTTCCCCCCGGAAAAAGCCGGCGGCCGTGCTGCCGGCTTGATCAAACGATTGCCGGCAATCGAGAGCTGCCTGACGGCGCAAAAGCGCGCAGGAGAGCCCCTCGAAGCCGACTGGACTTGGCGTGCGGTGCCCGCGGGCACGGCGCGCCTTACCGTATTCATTAGCGTAAGCAAGCGGGAAGCGCGTACGCCGATGAATAGCCCGCTTCGCAGCGCACGCCTTGATAAGCGTGCAGCGGGAAGCGGGTTTTGACGAAGGGTGTAGTTTGAATTAACTCTCATCTGAAAACCTGAAGGAGAAAATGATGGCACTCGCCAAGAAAAAACCTGCTGCTAAAAAAGCCGCGGCTAAACCGGCCGTGAAGAAGACCGCAGCGAAGAAGGCTGCTCCGGCCAAGAAGGCAGCGGTGAAGAAGGTTGCCGCCAAGAAGGTCGCGGTGAAGAAGGTCGCAGCGAAGAAGGTCGCGGTGAAGAAGGTCGCAGCGAAGAAAGTCGCGGTGAAGAAGGTCGCAGCGAAGAAAGTCGCGGTGAAGAAGGTTGCCGCGAAGAAAGTCGCCGTGAAGAAGGTTGCTGCGAAGAAGGCCGCACCGGCGAAGAAGGCTGCGGCTAAGAAGGCGCCTGCGAAGAAGGCTGCGGCGAAGAAGGCTGCGCCTGCGAAGAAGGCTGCGGCGAAGAAAGCTGCGCCTGCGAAGAAGGCTGCCCCTGCTGCCAAGAAGGCCGCCCCTGCGAAGAAGGCTGCTCCTGCTGCCAAGAAGGCTGCGCCTGCGAAGAAGGCTGCCGCCAAGAAGGCCGCTGCAGCGGCTCCTGCGCCTGCCGCTGCTCCCGCAGCGTCGACGGCTCCTGCTGCTACCGTGAAGACCGCGCTGAATCCGGCTGCTGCATGGCCGTTCCCGACCGGCAGCCGTCCGTAACAACTAGCGGTAAATCGGCACGTCGCGACGTGCCACGTTTGAGTAGCGCTACTCAAGCTGAATCCCGCCATCGGTTTCCGGTGGCGGGATTTTTTATGTCGACCCGAGTTAGCGCTTTAGCGCTTACTTGGGTCCCATGCAGAGCTGGCGGACGAGGCTTGCGGGAGGAATGTTCGAGGTGTGCTTCGCCTGCCTGCGCGGCCGCCGAGGCGGCGCTTGCGCAAGCAGCCAAGAGGAGGGTGGGGCGATCAGTGCGTGACGCGGGTAACGCCGCCGCTCGACAGCAGGCGGACGCGCTCGCCGGCCTGGAAGATTTCGCCGTTGGCGCTTTGGGTGATGGCGCGCAGGTCGCCGTTATCGAGCCGCACGGTGATTTCCACGCCGTTTTGCACCGCGACGCCGTTTTCGACCGCGTTGCCCGCTACAGCGCCGGCGATGCCGCCGATGATAGCGGTGGCGATCGAGCCCTTGCCGCCGCCGATCGCGCTGCCAGCGACGGCACCGAGCGCGCCGCCGCCGACCGCGCCGAGGCCGCTCGGCTGGCCGTTGTTCGAGCTGATCTTCACGGCGCGCACGCTTTCGACGGTGCCGAAGCGCACGGTTGCTTCACGCTGTGCCTGCGAGGACGTGTAGACGTCCGACGAGCTGCTGTTGTACGCGCAGCCACTCATCGCGAGCGAGCCAGCGAGCACCGTTGCCAGAACCACACGGGTCGTCGTTGTTTTCATTTTCTGTTACTCCACTGAATTACTGCAGGCTGTATCTGAATGCCTGCCTGAATCGTTGATCGATTTCGTCGCGCGTAGGCGCGTAGTTTTGCGGTCCTTGCTGCTCGATCTTGAGCGCGCCCATCAGGCTCGCGAGACGGCCGGTGGTGGCCCAATCCAGCCCCTTCTCGATGCCGTACAGGAGGCCGCCGCGGAAGGCGTCGCCACAACCAGTCGGGTCGAGCACGCGTGCGGCCGGCACGACTGGGATCTCTTCGCAATGGCCTGCGTGATGAATCTGCGAACCGTGCTCACCGCGCGTGACGATCAGCGCTTCCACGCGGCCGGCGATTTCGTCGATGGACCAGCCCGTCTTGTTGCTGACGAGTTTCGCTTCGTAGTCGTTGACCGCCACGTAGGTGGCAAGTTCAATCATACGACGCAACTGGGCGCCGTCGAAGAGCGGCAAGCCCTGGCCCGGATCGAAGATGAAGGGGATGCCGGCGGCGGCGAACTGCTCGGAGTGCTGGACCATCCCGTCGTAGCCGTCCGGCGCGACGATGCCGAGCTTGATGCCAGGTGCTTCGTCTGCGCGGTTCAGGTGCGATTCCATCATCGCGCCGGGGTGGAATGCGGTGATCTGGTTGTTGTCGAGGTCGGTCGTGATCATCGCCTGCGCCGAGTAAGTATCCGGCAGCACGCGCACGTGCGCTTTCGAGAGACCCAGGCTGTCGAGGCGGTCGATGTAGAGCTGCGCGTCGACGGCGCCGAGCGTCGCCATGATGCGCGCGTCGCCGCCGAGCAGCTTCAGCGCGTAGGCGATGTTGCCCGCGCAGCCGCCGAATTCGCGGCGCATCGTCGGCACGAGGAAGCTCACATTCAGGATGTGCACCTGCTCGGGCAGGATGTGGTCGCGAAAGCGGCCTTGGAAGGTCATGATGTTGTCGTAGGCGAGCGAGCCGCAGATCAGCGTGGCCAAAGCAGATTCCTTTCGATGAGTGTCGTGGGCAGTGTCGACGGCGATGCGCCCGGGACGATGCAAAACGCCGCGCGGAAGGCGCGGCGCCTTGTGAAGCGAACCCCGGTTACTTCAGAGCGGCAAGCGCTGCGTCGTAATTCGGCTCGTTCTTGATCTCGTCGACGAGCTCGGCGTGCAGCACCTTGTTCTGCTCGTCCAGCACAACCACGGCGCGCGCTGTCAGACCGGCGAGCGGGCCGCTCGTGATGTCGACGCCGTAGGCCTTCGCGAACTCGTGGCCGCGGAAGGTCGACGCGGTCACGACATTCTCGATGCCCTCGGTCGTGCAGAAGCGCGACGCCGCGAACGGCAGGTCGCCCGAGACGACGATCACCGCCGTGTTGGCGAGCTTGGCAGCCGCTTCGTTGAACTTGCGCGTCGAGGTGGCGCAGGTCGGCGTATCGAGGCTCGGCACGATGTTGAGCACTTTGCGCTTGCCGGCGAAATCGGCGAGCGACAGCGTCTTGAGATCCTTGCCGACGAGCGAGAACTCGGGCGCTTGCTGTCCCGAGGCCGGGAATGTGCCATTGACTTCGATCGGGTTGCCACCCAGCGTGACTTGACTCATGTTGTGCTCCGAAGGTTCGTCTGAGATTGATGCGATTGACTGCGAAGGGGGCGCGCCTGTCCATGTCGACGACCGGACGCGCTCGGCGTGCGCTACGGGTAAAAGATCTGAACGCGGAAATTGCTGGCGACGGCGCTGCCGGTATCGAGCCGCACGATCATCGTCTGAGTGCTGCGCGCGGGCAATCCGGCGGCGATCGGCGTGCCTGGGCGGACATAGTCCTGCGGCCACAGGACGCGCCGGATCGCGACGTTGTTCTTCTCGTCGAGCAGCGTGAGCTCCATCGCCGGGTACGCGAGTGCGATGTTGTAGCGGTTGCGCAGCGGCACGCGCAACTCGAGCCGGTGCGGGCCGTCGACCTGGCGCAGCTCCGACGGTTCGACTTGCAAGCCGTCGATATCGCGCGGCGGCGAAATCTGGCAGCCGAGCTGCGCGCAAACTTGCACGAAGAGCGGCTGCGAGCTCGGCCAATACACCATCACCGTTTCGCGGCGCCACCAGGCGAGTTGCGCGACGAGCACCACAGCCAGCACGAGCGCGACGAGCGTACCCAGGATGCGCCAGACGATGCGGCTCGGCTCGGGAGCGCGCTCCTCGCGCGTGACGACGAAGCTGCGCGCACTCGTGTCAGCGGGGGCGGCGGCGAACGGTTCGGCGAACGGTTTTTCGGCGGGAGATTGCGTCGCGGCCGGTTGAGCGGTGAATGGCTCGGCGGCTGCAGCAGGCTCGTCCGCGGAGGGCTCGGCGGCGGGTGTGCCGAAATGCGGTTCGGGGTCGGCTGCCCAGGGAGCCGCCGATTTCGGCAACGTGGGTTCGGCTGCATGCGCAGACGCGGCGGTGGACGCGTACTCCTCGAACTCCGGGCGCGTCGCGGGACCGCGCCACGCAGTGAAGCTCGGTTCGCGCAACTCGGAGGATTCGGTAGACGAATCCGGCGCGCCGTGCGCCGCGTGCGCTTCGGCTGCGCGATCCGTTTCTTGCTCCGGCTCGCGCGCCGTTTCGGGTTTTATCGCGCCGGGCACCTCTACGTGCGGGCCGCTGACCGTATCGATGTCGTGATGTAGCGCCGGATCGATCTTCGCATCGGCTGCAGGCGCCCACATGTCCCATGCGCCGGAGCCGAAGTTCGGCCCGCGACGCGCAGGTTCGGCAGGTTCGCCGGACGCCGCGGCGGTGTCAGGAGCAGGCGTGGCAGCGGTAGCGATGGATTCGGCCGCAGTGGCGTGAGGAGCGTCTTGCGCTTCGGCCGGCATGTCGCGCGGCGCTTCAGCAGGCGCGCCGCCTTCTACGCGCTTCTCGCCGGTCTCGGCATCGACGAGATGTTCAGACGCATTGAATACGGACTGGCAATGTCCGCAGCGCACGAGTCCACCGCGCAGCGCAAGCTGCGTCTCTTGAAGACGAAAGACGGTTTCACAGTGGGGACAGCGCGTCGCAAGGAGCATAGTGAGCCGAATGGCGTGCGGGCCGGTGCGTAACGATAGCGATACGCACTATTCTAATGGCTTTCCCGCCGCGTCCCGGCGAGACAGACCCAACCTTCGTGCTCGCGCCAGACGCCGATGTCGATCCAGGTCTCGTAGACGCGCGCGACTTCTTCGGCCTGCCGCGCGAGGATGCCCGACAGCGCGATGCGCCCGCCGGGCTTCACCTTCGACGACAGCATCGACGCCATCAGCTTGAGCGGATTCGACAGGATATTGGCGACGACGATATCGAACGGGCCGGCCGGGCACTGGTCGGGCAATCCGTAGATGACCTCGGCGCGATTGCGTTCGCTGTTGTGGCGCGCCGATTCGACCGCTTGGCTGTCGATGTCGATGCCGTACACCGGGTCGGCGCCGCACTTTTTCGCGAGGATCGCGAGGATGCCCGAGCCGCAGCCGTAGTCGAGCACCGATTGCCCTGCTTGCACCGAAGCTTCGAGCCATTCCATGCAAAGCCGCGTGGTCGGATGGCTGCCCGTGCCGAACGCGAGACCTGGGTCGAGCTCGAGCACGAGCGCGTCCGGATCGGGCGCGTCGTGCCATGACGGCACGACCCAGATGCGCTTGCCGATCGGAATCGGCTCGAACTGCGATTGCGTGAGACGCACCCAGTCCTGCTCTTCGACCTCACGCACCGAGAACTGCGGCGTGGCGGCGAGGCCGATCTCATTGGCCGCGGCGGCCGCCAGCACCCCGGGCTCCTGCTCGGGCGTGAGCAGCGCGACGACGCGTGAGCGCTGCCAGGCCGTGCGCTCGGGCGTGAGTCCGGGCTCGCCGAAAAGCGGTTGCTCGTCGGGCGTGTCCGCGTCGGCGTCTTCGACCGATACCGACAGCGCGCCCAGTTCGATGAGCGCGTCCGACAGCGCTTCCGCGTGCTCGCGATCGAGTTCGACGACCAGTTCCCGGTAACTCATTGCTTACGCTTCTTCCCTTGCGACTTGCTGTTTCGCGGCAAGCCGTTGCTCGAGATAGTGGATGCTCGTGCCGCCTTCGACGAACTTGCCGTCCAGCATCAGTTCGCGGTGCAGCGGAATGTTGGTCAGAATGCCTTCGACGACCATCTCCGACAGCGCGATCCGCATCCGGCTGATCGCCTGCTCGCGCGTGGCGCCGTAGGCGATCAGCTTGCCGATCATCGAATCATAGTTCGGCGGGACGAAATAGCCGTTGTACGCGTGCGAGTCGACGCGCACGCCCGGGCCGCCCGGCGTGTGCCACGACGTGATGCGTCCCGGCGACGGGGTGAACTTGAACGGGTCTTCGGCGTTGATCCGGCACTCGATCGCGTGGCCGCGGAATTCGATGTCGCGCTGGCGGATGTTGAGCTTCTCGCCGGCCGCGATGCGGATCTGCTCCTGCACGATGTCGACGCCGGTAATCAGCTCGGTCACCGGATGCTCGACCTGCACGCGCGTGTTCATCTCGATGAAGTAGAACTCGCCGTTCTCGTAAAGGAACTCGAACGTGCCGGCGCCGAGGTAGCCCATTTTCTTGCAGGCGTCGGCGCAGCGGTCGCCGATGCGCTCGATGAGGCGGCGCGCGATGCCTGGCGCGGGCGCCTCTTCGATCACCTTCTGGTGGCGGCGCTGCATCGAGCAGTCGCGTTCGCCGAGCCAGATCGCGTTCTTGAACGAGTCCGACAGCACCTGGATCTCGATGTGCCGCGGGTTCTCGAGGAACTTCTCCATGTAGACCTGCGGATTGCCGAACGCACGGCCGGCTTCCTCGCGGGTCATGTTGACCGCGTTGACGAGCGCCGCCTCCGTGTGGACGACGCGCATGCCGCGTCCGCCGCCGCCGCCCGCGGCCTTGATGATGACCGGGTAGCCGATCGCGCGCGCGATCTTGACGATCTCCTTCGGGTCATCGGGCAGTGCGCCTTCCGAGCCGGGCACGCACGGCACGCCGGTCTTGATCATCGTCTGCTTGGCGGTGACCTTGTCGCCCATCATGCGGATCGTGTCGGGGCGCGGGCCAATGAAGGTGAAGCCCGACTGCTCGACGCGTTCGGCGAAATCGGCGTTCTCCGACAGGAAGCCGTAGCCGGGGTGGATCGCTTCGGCGTCGGTGACTTCGGCCGCGCTGATGAGCGCCGGCATGTTCAGATAGGAGAGGTTCGACGGCGCCGGCCCGATGCAGACCGCCTCGTCGGCGAGCTTCACGTACTTGGCTTCCTTGTCGGCTTCCGAATAGACGACGACCGTCTTGACGCCGAGCTCGCGGCACGCGCGCTGAATTCGGAGCGCGATCTCGCCGCGATTGGCAATGAGGATTTTTTCAAACATAGCGTTATTCGACTCTTCGAAGGGCGCGGCGCTCGACCAAGATAGGGAACATGCGAGACGCGCCTCAGAGGATCGGCGGCGCGCAGCCTGGAATGGCGCGCCGGGCGGCTGGGGCGGGATGGAGCCCGCGCGCTTAGCCGATCACGAACAACGGCTGGCCGTATTCGACGGCCTGGCCGTTGTCGACGAGGATTTCCTTGATGACACCGGCCTTGTCGCACTCGATCTCGTTCAGGAGCTTCATCGCTTCGATGATGCAGAGCGTCTGGCCTTCCTTGACCGTGTCGCCCACTTGGATGAACGGGTCGGCGCCCGGCGACGGGGCGCGGTAGAAGGTGCCGACCATCGGCGACGTGACGACGTGGCCCTGCGGCGCGGCGGCGGCCGGAGCCGCTGCGCCCGCGGGCGCTTCGCTCGGTATGGCCGCGGCCGGTGCGGGAGCGGCGATCTGCGGTGCGTAGGAAGCGGACGGTTGCACGTAAACCGGCGGCGCATTCTTGACGATGCGAACCTTGCCCTCGCCTTCGGTGACCTCCAGCTCCGAAATGCCGGACTCGGAGACGAGATCGATCAAAGTTTTCAGTTTACGAAGATCCATCGGGAATTCCCCTTTCAATGCGTGAAGTGCCGGCGCGAAGCCGGCGCTGAATTGGTGTTCTGGAAATCAGCGCGTGCTGCCGCCCGCTTGCACCGGCGCAAGCCGGTCGAGCGCGAACTCGAGCGCGTACAGATATCCCTTCCAGCCCAGGCCGCAGATGACGCCTTCGGCCTGGTCGGAGAAGTAGGAGTGGTGCCTGAACGGTTCCCGGCGATGCACGTTCGAGAGATGAATCTCGACGAACGGAATGCCGACGCCGGCCAGCGCATCCCGTATCGCCACACTCGTGTGCGTGTACGCGGCGGGATTGATCAGAATGAAGTCGACTTTTTCCGCGCGGGCAGCCTGGATGCGGTCGACGAGCGCACCCTCGTGGTTGCTCTGAAACGAGGTGAGCTCGGCGCTGGCCTGCGCCGCTCGTTCGGATAACGCCTGATCGATCTGCTGCAACGTGACCCGCCCATAGACCTCGGGTTCCCGGGTGCCGAGAAGGTTGAGGTTGGGTCCGTGTAGTAGCAGCAGTCGTGTCATGGTCGCTTCGTTTTCAGCGGAATTGCGCGCACTTTAGCGCTGTTTAGAGAAACTTGTCTAGCAGCGCATGCTTCGGACCAGAGAAAGCGCGGTAAAAATCGCCCCTTTGTCCATAGGAATCTCATTAAATTCCGCTAAAACGTGTCCAACTCGGCTCAAAAAGCCGGTATCTGAAGTTGATTTGTCGTATCAAATCAGAGGGCGTCGAGGGTCTTTTTGAGCTCTTCCGGCTGGATTTGGCCTAATTTTGTCGACCGTACGGCGCCTTTTGCGTCGATAACGACGGTGAACGGAAGGCCGCCCGCCGTGTTGCCGAAATTGCGCGCGAGGTCGGCGCCGCCGAAACCGCTCACGTAAACGGGATAGTCGACCTTGACCTTCTGCAGGAATGCCTTGACGTTCTTTTCCGAGTCGACGCCGATGCCGATGAACTTCACGCCCTTCTTCGCGTATTCGTCGTTGAGCTGCGTGAGCGCCGGCATTTCCTCCACGCACGGGCCGCACCACGAGGCCCAGAAGTTGACGACGACGGTTTGTCCCCTGAATTGCGCGAGCGACTCGGGTTTGCCGTCAGCGTCGTGCATCATCGTCGAGCCCCAGAGTGCTTCGACTGCGTTGGCCTGCCCTGCGCCCGCTTGCGGCGCCGCGGCTTCGGGGGAGGGGGCCGCATCGTCGTGCCGCAGCCAGTGGCCGGCGCCGATGCCGCCCGCGACGGCGAGGATCGCGACGGCCGCGACTGCCAGAATTCGTTTCATATCCATCGTCTGATCAATTGGTGGTTGGCGTTTCGCCGCTCTCGTCGAGCAGCGACCGCACGGCTTGCGCATTGGCGCGGGAAAGCTTGCCGCGGGCGTCTGCGCGCACGGCGCCGCGCAGGTCGTCAGTGTCGTAGAGGGCAATATGCATGCCGACCGGCTCCTCGCCGCGCGACGGGCGCCACAGGAAGCTCAAGGTCTCGATCATGCCGCGGCCGGCGAAGTGCCGGGTCTCCGACACGTCATATTGGATATTCGCGTTCAAGAGGTAGATCGCGACTTCCTTGGCGTTGTCGCAGAACATCTGCAGGTGCACGTCGGAGTGCTCGCCCGCTGTGCCGTTGAGCACCGCGCCCGTCAAGTAGGGGTTGAAGGCGGCAAGCCGCTCCATCCATTCGAGCGCGATTTCGCGCAGGCGGCGCAGCATCGCCGGCTGGCTTTCGCTCTGGAACAGCGATTGGTATTCGCGGATTTCCTCTTCGATCTGATCGTTGTCGGGCAGCCAATCGCCGGCGACGCGCACTTCCCCGACCACCTGCCGCGCCGCTTTGCGCTTGGCGGTCGAGTAGTCGAGACCATCCTCGGCGATCATCCGCGCGGCAGCGATCGCGATTTCTTCCCGCACCCGCTGCGGATCAAGATGAGATTTGCGAACCATCCAGCAATCATACAAGAGATTGATTACGCGCTTTGGCGGGCCAGGCCGGCGCGCTGGCCGCGCGGGACGGTCGGCGGCGCGCATTTTGGCCGGGGCCGTCGGTTACAATAGCGGCCTTTCCGTACGCTGCTCGCCACGCTTTTATGCATATCCATATTCTCGGCATCTGCGGCACGTTCATGGGCGGTCTGGCGGTGCTCGCACGCGGCGCGGGACACAAGGTGACCGGCTGCGACGCCGGCGTCTATCCGCCGATGAGCACCCAGCTCGAGGCGCAAGGCATCGAGCTCATCGAAGGCTACGGCGCCGAGCAGATCGATCTGAATCCCGATCTCTTCGTGATCGGCAACGTCGTGTCGCGCGGCAATCCGCTGATGGAGGCGATTCTCGATCGCGGGCTGCCGTATGTGTCCGGGCCGCAATGGCTCGGCGAGCATGTGCTCAACGGCAAATGGGTGCTCGCCGTGGCCGGCACGCACGGCAAGACGACCACGAGCTCGATGCTCGCCTGGCTGCTCGAGGATGCGGGCCTGAACCCGGGCTTCCTGATCGGCGGCGTGCCGCTCAATTTCGGCGTCTCGGCGAGGCTCACCGATTCGAGCTTCTTCGTGATCGAAGCCGACGAGTACGACACCGCGTTCTTCGACAAGCGCTCGAAGTTCGTCCATTACCGGCCGCGCACCGCGATCCTGAACAATCTCGAATTCGATCATGCCGATATCTTTCCTGATCTCGCCGCGATCGAAACCCAATTCCATCACCTCGTGCGCACGGTGCCCGGCGTCGGGCGGCTCGTCGTCAACGGGCGCGAGGACGCGCTCGAACGCGTGCTCTCGCGCGGCTGCTGGAGCGATGTCGAGCGCTTCGGCGTCGACGGCGGCTGGCAGGCACTGTCTGCGGCTGATGGCGTGCCTGTGGACGAGCAGTTCGCCGTCTATTGGCAGGGCGAGCGCGCGGGCGTCGTCGACTGGCAGGTGCAGGGCGAGCACAACCGCATGAACGCGCTCGCTGCGATCGCGGCGGCACGGCACGTCGGCGTGCCGCCGGCGCAGGCAGCCAAGGCGCTCGGCGCGTTCCGCAACGTGAAGCGGCGCATGGAGGTGCGCGGGAGCGTCGACGGTGTGACCGTCTACGACGACTTCGCTCATCACCCGACCGCGATCGAAACCACGATCGCCGGCCTGCGCGCGCGTATCGGCCGGGAAAACACGCGGATTCTCGCCGTGCTCGAGCCGCGCTCGAACACGATGAAGCTCGGCGTGATGAAGGCGCAGCTGCCGGGCAGCCTCGCCGATGCCGATCTCGTGTTCGGCTACGGCGCGCCGGCCGGCCGCGACGCGCTCGGCTGGAATCTCGCCGAAGCGCTCGCGCCGATCGGCGGCAAGGCGCAGGCGTTCGACGACCTCGACGCGCTCGTCAAGGCAGTCGCGGCGGCGGCTCGCCCGGGCGACCACGTGCTCGTGATGAGCAACGGCGGCTTCGGCGGCGTCCACCACAAGCTCCTGGATGCGCTCGACATGCGCGGGCGGAGCGCCGCGTGATTCTCTATCTGCACGGATTCCGTTCGTCGCCGAATTCGTTCAAGGCGCGCGTGCTCGCGGCGCGGATTGCAGAGCTGGGCAAGAGCGCCGAGTGGCGCTGCCCGATGCTGCCGGTGTCGCCGTTCGAGGCGATCGCGCTTGCCGAAGCGCAGGTGATGGCGGCCGGGGCCGCTGACGTGACTGTCATCGGCAGCTCGCTCGGCGGCTACTTCGCGACGCACCTCGCCGAGAAGCACGGCTGGCGCGCGGTGCTGCTCAATCCGGCGACGGTGCCGCAGCGCGACCTGTCTGCGTATCTCGGCGAGCAGCCGCTCTGGCACGGCGGCGGCAGCATCGTCGTCGAGCCGCATCACCTGGACGAATTGCGCGCGCTGGGTGTCGCCGCGATCACGCAGCCCGAACGCTATTATTTGATGGCCGCGACCGGCGACGAAGTGCTCGACTATCGCGAGATGCTGACGCACTACCCGGGCGTGCGGACGAAGCTGATCGAGGGCAGCGATCATGCGATCAGCGAGTTTGAGGATTATGTCGACGATGTTCTCGCCTTTTGCGGGATGAAGCTGCCGGCGCGGTCGTGATCGAAACGCCGGAGCATGCCGTGCCGGGTTCCTGTCGATGGAGGGCGGGCATGGCGCAGGCGAGCCGCGCGGCACACACCACATATATATACACATTGCAGGCGCCTGCATCGCGGCGCGTCTGCAATGGCAAGCCTGAACGAGAGTATTGAGTGAACGTTTTCTTTGAGGAATCGGGTAGTTTCAAGGCCGGCAGCGTGCTGTCGCGCCAGGGTGACGCGTTTCAAGTCGAGTTGCCGGGCGGCCGGCGCGCGAAGGTGCGCGCCAAGGACGTGCTGATCGAATTCGAAAAGCCCACCGCCGCCGAGTTGATGCAGCAGGCCGACGAGGCCGCCCAGCAGATCGATCTCGACTTCCTGTGGGAATGCGCGCCCGCCGACGAGTTCGCGTTCGCGACGCTCGCGAGCGACTATTACGGCGAGTCGTCCGGTCCGATCGAGCGCGCGGCGCTGGTGCTGCGCATGCACGGCTCGCCGGTCTACTTCCGCCGCAAGGGGCGCGGGCAATACCAGCGCGCGCCGGAAGAGCAGCTGAAGATGGCGCTCGCCTCGCTCGAGCGCAAGCGCCAGCAGGCGCTCGTGCAGGCCGAATACGAAGAGGAGTTGAAGGCGGGGCGCCTGCCGGCCGCGTTCGACGGCAAGGCACTGTCGCTGCTCACGAAGCCCGACAAAAACTCGATCGAATACAAGGCGCTCGAAGCGGCCGCCGCGGCGCGCGGGATTTCGACCGCGCGACTGATGCTCGAATGCGGCGGGGTCGCGTCGGCGCGCGCGCTGCACGAGGCGCGCTTTTTGGCCGAGTATTTCCCGCACGGCACGGGCTTTCCCGCCGTCACGCCCGGTGCGCTGCCCGACGATCTGCCGACGGCTGACGTCCAAGCGTTCTCGATCGACGACATCACCACGACCGAAATCGACGACGCATTCTCCGTCGAGCACTTGGCCGACGGCCGCGTGCGGATCGGCGTGCACATCGCGGCGCCGGCGCTCGGCATCGCGCGTGGCGACACGGTCGACGCGATCGCGCGCTCGCGCCTGTCCACCGTCTACATGCCGGGCGACAAGATCACGATGCTGCCCGACGAGGTCGTCGAGGCGTTCACGCTGAAGGAGGGCGGGCTGCGTCCAGCGTTGTCGCTCTACATCATCGTGAATCGCGCGACGCAGGAGATCGTCGCGAACGAGACGCGCGCCGAGCTCGTGTTCGTGAAGAGCAACCTGCGCCACAACACGCTCGACGCCCTCGTGACCGAAGAGACACTCGCCGAGGGCAGCGGCGACTATCCGCACAAGGACGACATCGCGGTGCTCTGGCCGCTCGCGCAGGCGCTCCACGAAAAGCGTCAGCAGGCGCGCGCGGGCTATGGCCTGAGGCGCGAGGTGCAGAGCAATACCGACTACAACTTCTACGTCGACGGCGAGCACGTGACGATCACGCCTCGCCGCCGCGGCTCGCCGCTCGACCTGATCGTCGCGGAGCTGGCGATCCTCGCGAACTCGACCTGGGGCGCATTCCTGCACGACCACGGCGTGCCGGGCATCTACCGGTCGCAGCGCACGTTCGCGGCCGCGGGCCCGAAGCGCACGCGGATGCAGACGACGGCCGCGCCGCACGAGGGGCTCGGCGTCGCGCAGTACGCTTGGAGCACCTCGCCGCTGCGCCGCTATGTCGACCTCGTCAATCAGTGGCAGCTGCTCGCGTGCGTCAATCATGGCGTGGCCGCGAAGCTCGTCGCGCCGTTCAAGCCGAAGGACGCCGATCTCTACGCCGTCGTGCAGGGCTTCGACGACACCTACAGCGCGTATGCCGACCATCAGCGCCGCATGGAGTACTTCTGGTGCTTGCGCTGGATCACGCAGGAAGGCAGGAAGCAGGTGGTGGCGTCGGTGGTGAAGGGCGATCTCGTGCGCCTCGATGAAGTGCCGCTGCTCCTGCACGTGCCGGCGCTCGGCGTGCACGCGCGCGGAACCAAGGTGATGCTCGAAGTGATGTCGGTGGATGAGCTGACGGTCGAGGCGTCGGTGCGCCCGATGCATGTGATCGATGCGCCGGCGGTGACGAGCGGCGCGGAGGCCGAAGAAGAGGAAGACGAGGCCGAGGAGCTGATCGACGTCGCCGATGAAAGCGCGGAAAGCGAAGCCGAAGCTCAGGTCGAGGCCGGCGCCGACGCCGAAGCGGCGGTTGACGCAGAGCAGGAAAGCGCTTCGGACGACAATGCCCCGGCCCACGGCTCGGATCTCGGCGCCAAGCCGGCCGCTCACGCCACGGAGTAACCGACGCCCATGAGCACGATCCCCACGCCGCGCGACTTGTACGCGGTCATCGGCAACCCGATTGCGCACAGCAAGTCGCCGTTCATCCATGCGCGCTTCGCCGAGCAGACGGGCGAGCCCGTCGAATACCGTCACCTGCTCGCGCCGCTCGACGGCTTCGCCGATCACGTGCGCGCGTTCATCGCCGAGGGCGGGCGCGGCCTGAACGTGACCGTGCCGTTCAAGCTGGAGGCGCACGCGCTTGCCGACACACTCTCGCCGCGCGCCTCGGCGGCCGGCGCGGTGAACACGCTGCGCTTCGACGCCGAAGGCATCTTTGGCGACAACACCGATGGTGTCGGCCTCGTGCGCGACATCGAAGCGAACCTCGGCGTGAGCCTGAAGGATGCGCGCGTGCTGCTGCTGGGCGCGGGCGGCGCGGCGCGCGGCGTCGTGCTGCCGATGCTCGACCGCGCGCCGCGCGCGCTCGCGATCGTGAACCGCACTGCGGCCAAAGCCGACGCGCTCGTGGAGCAGTTCGCCGCTGCGGCCGCTGCCGCTGGCTGTGAGCTGACGGGCGGCGGCGCGCAAGCGGTGGGCGCACACCCGTACGACGTGATCGTCAACGCGACGGCGGGCAGTCTCGATGCGTCGCTGCCCGAGTGCGACGACCGGGCGTTCGGCAGCGGCACGCTCGCGTACGACATGATGTACGGCGCCCAGCCGACCGTCTTCATGCGCCACGCTCAGGCGCTCGGTGCGCGCGCGTCGGACGGCCTCGGGATGCTGGTGGAGCAGGCGGCGGAATCGTTTTTCATCTGGCGCGGCGTGCGGCCCGACGGCGCGCCGGTGCTGGCGGCGCTGCGCGGCATGCTGTCCGCGGCGGCCAAGCGCTGATCGATGATGGTGCTTGCGAAAGCGTAGGCGACCATGGCCTTTCGACTGAGCGAACCCGGATCGGCGGAGATGACGAAAACGAAAAGCACGAGCCGTCCGGGGCTGGCCCGGTGGGTGGTCTACGCCGGAGCGGTGTTCGCGCTCGCGTGGTTCGCGACGCAGGCTTACTACTTCGCGCAGATCGGTGTCTGGAACTTCGTGAATCCGCGCTCGACGGCCTTCATGCGTTCGGACGCGTGGCGCCTGGCGCAGGACCGTCCCGATCTCGAGATCCAGCATACGTGGGTGCCGTACGAGCAGATTTCGCGGAATTTGAAGCGGGCGATCATCGCGTCGGAAGATGCCAACTTCGTGAACAACAACGGCTACGAGACCGACGCGATCCTGCAGGCCTGGGAGAAGAACAAGGCGCGCGGCAAGATCGTGGCGGGTGGCTCGACGATCACGCAGCAGTTGGCGCGCAATTTGTTTTTATCGCGGCAGAAGAGCTATATCCGCAAGGGGCAGGAGCTCATCATCACCTGGATGCTCGAGACGCTGATGGATAAAGAGCGCATCTTCGAGATTTATTTGAATTCGGTGGAGTGGGGCAATGGCGTTTATGGCGCGCAGGCTGCGGCCCAGTATTACTACAAGAGCTCCGCAAGCAAGCTGAGCGCGTGGCAGTCGGCCAGGATGGCGGTCATGCTGCCGCGGCCCAAGTATTTTGATGAGCATCGCGGGGCGCCTTATCTCTCGCAGCGGGCGGGTGTTATTGCGCGAAGGATGGGGGCGGCCGAATTGCCGCATTAACCGTTCGGCCTTTGGTTTCTTGCGCCTAGGTTTTCGTAAAAACTTTGATTTCGCGGCGGTCCGTATAGTCCGTCCCTCCCCGGGACCGGGGTCACTTTTGTCCTTGCCAAAAGTAACCAAAAGCGCGTCCTCGGCGGACGGCCTCGGCCGAAGCGCACTCAGTCCTGTTAGCTGTAGCGGTCTTTGGGTTCCAGCGTCTCCGCACGCCGAACCGCCGAAGCGCACGCGGCTCGTGGTCGCCCAGCTTCGAAACACATTGACGGCGTCGATTTGGCAGCGCTCCGATCCCTTCTTCGCCTTCCGGCCACATGGCCGAACGGATAGGTTGATCGGATAACTGATCACCCATACAGTGGTCCGGTGACTTTCACCCAACTCCACCGCTCACACAGGAGGCGCACGCACATTTGACGCCGTAAACGCAGCGCGGGCCGCAAGTGCTCGAACACTCACGACCCGCTGACCACCATCAACTCAAGACAGGAGTCGATCATGGCTGACGCCAATGTTACCTCACGTCCCGCTCTCTCCGAGCGCCGCGTCACGATTCAGCAATCCCGTCGCTGGCGGCCCTACTCGCCTCGGCCCCGTAATGGCCCGCCCCTCATGCTCTGGTTCAAGCTCTCCGGGCGATGGCTCGAGCACGCCGGTTTCAAACCCCGCCAGCAACTCAAGATCGAAGTCCAACAAGAACGGCTTGTGATCACGCCTGCGTGAGTGATCGCATCGGCAGCGAACCCGGCGAGGCCGGGTTCGTCTCCCTGCGGCTGTCCGGCGGAGGAGAATTTAATATGCCCTAGCGTCAAGGCAACAGAGCTTGTCAGATTTTGGGTATCCGCATTTCGTGGTTGATGTCGACAAACTCTGCTGTATTGCGGAAATTTGGGCGCTGACTGTGCGTTGCTCGACGGATCCATTTCGACCCCGAACCGGCCATCCGGAGAAACCGCCAGCGCACATTCAATCCGAAGGTCATGCGCGAATGAAGCAAACTCATGTCTATCAGCTGTGCGCATGCCGATAAACCCAGTCGCCTTCTCGATGCCTGCTTTTGGCTGTGGCAGCATTAGCCTGATAGGTACTCGAGCACTGCGGCGACCGCCGCGTTGCGCATTCGACGCGCTCTCACGTCTCCAACATAATTCGCCTCCTTAAGCTTCTCCTCTGTCGCATTTAAGACATCTCCCACAGTCTTCAGTCCAAGCTCAGCCAGCTTTTCCAGTTGCCACGCTGTCAAATCCAGTACGGTAGCTGGCCTATCCAGCTGGATGTTGAGCGCCAATGCGATGCCTTCGTTCGTAATTAGCGCTGCCTGATCCGTAAGTTTTTTATATGAAGGATGATTCGAACCATATTCTGTCATCCTCTTCGGGGTCAATTCTTTGGCAATCTCAAATGCCGAACTCGTCGGCGATACCTCAAGCGCAAAAAGACAGCCAAGATTAATCACATAGCGCTTTCCAATCTCTGCGCGGCTTGCTTTGATGCCCACCGCGTGCTCAATCACAATCCCGGTGTACGCGAGAACTCGCAAAGCCTCTTTGATGATTTCCGGTGCATCTCTATGAATCCAAAAAAATGCGGAAGTGGCCTTATCGGAAGAAAGGTATTGATCGTTTTTTAACTTGATGTCTGAGATAACCTGGGATTCGATAAATTCTCTACCCCAATCAATCAAAGCCTTGTGCCCCACATATTTTTCCGACAGAGTAGAGTGCTCCGCCCAAATCTCTGTCCTATAAAATTCCCTAATTGTCTCGTTCACCTGTTGAGAATTAACTTTCGGACACCGAGCAATCGTCTTCAGCAGCAGGCGCGGGTTACCAGTCGCCGCATATGCCAAGATTGCGAAATTCCTTCCATATTGGGCAATTTGAGCGAGAAGATTGCTATCTGCCTGTTTTTGAACGATTTCCCTCATATTCTCAACATAGTCGGGGGAGAGAATATCTCGGTCGATAGTGAGCATCGTTGCGTCGTGCACTGGCTGAAAAGTTTCGCCGAACGTTGTTACGCCCGGGTAGACCGCGGCATTGCAAGTAATGCAGTGTGAGCGCAGATCTCTAAACATTGTAAAGAACTGTCGCTGTTGTTCCGGCAAGAAAATATGCGCCGCCTCATCGAAAAGGAGGGCAAAACGGGAGATACTGAGCTCATCGCCCAGATCTTCTAACGCCTCCTTGAAGTCATCGATGGTGGGAAGACCGTCAGCGCTCACAGCGACCTGCGGCGTTTTCCACGACGCCTCATAGGCATCAGCGATTTCCTCGACCTTGGTTCGCCCAATCGTCGTTGCGATAGTTCCCCCGGCGAGCAACCCAATACTCTTTGGAACGCCGCCTAGCAGTCCAGCTTTTGTCAGGCCTCTCATCACCGACGAGCAAATTCTTGCCAACATCCAGTGTTTAAACTGGTCGGGATCGGACGACTGAAGTAAGGAACTCCTTACGAAACTAATATAGATTGGGAAGACACGATCTGTCTCGAATGTATCCATGAGTTCCTTTTGTGCCACCCGAAGCAGGAACGACTTGCCCACACCCCGGCTTCCTATCAGCACGGCAGGATTTCTATTCTTTAACGCATCAACGATTTGTCGGTCTTTCGATGTTTCGACGAAATAGTCAAGCACCTCGTCCGGCCGAATATCCTCGGTCCGAAAGAAAAAGTCCGCCATGGGTATCAGCCCCCCGATAGTTGCGAGAAAATTGCCTGAACTGGTGGCAAGTTTCCGAGAACATCCGTGATTATTGGTTCCATTCGGTCCGTTGCCTCTTTGGTAACGTAATTTAGATACCGAGCCGAGAAAGCGAAAATGATCGCCAACCGCATTGTGGCAGCCTTCTCATGCCAAGAAAAAAATGCCTTCTCTTGAAATGTGATGTCAGAAGGAAGCATTGAATGAGTACCAGCATTTCCGTGAACGAATTCTGAACACTCACGATATACAACTTCAGCGATCGCCAAATATTGTTTGGCGCTGTCTGAAAACTCCGGATTGAAGGCTCGAATGAAGTTTACGGAAAATACGCCGCTCTGGACATCTTTCAATGCATTCCAGTTAATATCTTTCGAATCCTTTACCCACATCCTGTAATCGATTTCGTGCGCGGAAAATTGCACGGTGGCAAGCATGAGTTCAAAAAAAAGCCTGAGCCCACCAAAGGCATGCCTATACTGGCCTGAAACCAATGCAAAAAGGGCGAACTGATATTCCTTTACTGCCGAATCGAGAACGGACGCCTCCGGCCGCTCCGCGATCGCCAATTTTATTGCGTCGTAATCGAGAAGGTAATTGTGGGACGTCGTCAACGCCTCACTCGCTCTATTCGAGTCGACCATTATTCCCAAGACGGAATCGGTGTTCCTTATAAGAGCGCGATAATGCTCGACTACATCCATAAGCCGTCCCTTGTCGTAAATCTGTATAGAGCCAGAACAACCAGAAATGATCTATGGTTGAATCGTGGGCCTGCTCAGTTGCGGCATATCCGCCATCGCTTCCGATTGTCGACGATTTAGAGGCAGATGTCGAATGGCCGGTCATGGTAGTTCTGCGACCCACTGATGGCTTTCTGTTTCCCGCCGATTTGCTGCGCCGCATACAAAATGGATAGGCTCCGCAACGATTCAGCGCCGGGGTCTGATTCTTAACCCGCCCCCCACACAGAATTACGGATACCTCCAGGCCACAAGCCTCAAAGTCTCGCGCACTGCGGTCCGAGCCTCGCGCATGAGCCGCAAAGCCTCGCGCGCCACGGTCCGAGCTTCGCACATGAGCCTCAAAGCCTCGCGCGCCGCGGTCCGAGCTTCGCGCATGAGCCTCAAAGCCTCGCGCGCCGCGGTCCGAGCTTCGCGCATGAGCCTCAAATCTTCGCGCGCCGCGGTCCGGGCCTCGCGCATGAACCTCAAACCCAACTGAACGGAAGGCCAGACCCAAGAGGGCGGATTTAGGTTTTGTGGCGCATGCGTCGCAGTACGAGCCTTTTCAGGCGCTTCCCGACCGCCGCCATGGGTTTGATTCGAAGCCGAGGCGACCACGAGCCGCGTGCGCTTCGGCGGTTCGGCGTGCGGAGACGCGGGAACCCAAAGACCGCTACGGCCAACAGGACTGAGTGCTAACGGGCCGAGGCCGTCCGCCCAGGACGCGCTTTTGGTTACTTTTGGCAAGGACAAAAGTGACCCCGGTCCCGGGGAGGGACGGACTATACGCACCGCCGCGAATTCAAAGTTTTCGCGAAAGCCTCAGCGAAAGCAACCAACCGCCGAAAGGCAAAAAAAGGCGCCCAAAAATCCCAAAATATGAATCATCAACTCAAATGTTGGAGATAACAAAAAACCCGCCCTACAATCCAGACCAACAAAGAGCCGCGGAACGCGGCCAACAGCCGACACGGAGACAACGCCAATGCCATCGATCGATTGCCAGGCCGGATCTGGCCCCTGCTCATATCCGCTGAAAGCTCAAGTCCAAGCCCAAGCCCTGCCCGCGCAGCGGACTTGACCGGATCGAGCGCCATGAACAAACCCTTGGCCCAGCACGCCGACGCGCTGCAGCAAGCCCAGCAGGCAACGCCAACGTCAAACGGCAAGCCCGCCGCGTCAGCGGCAACGCCCGCCGCCGTAGACGGCATCGCGCTGCCCAGCACGCTCCTCGACATCACGCCGCAGCAAGCCGGCACGCAGACGCTCCTGCGCGGCCTAGCGATCCTCGAAGCCGCCGCACTGGGTGCCCGCGACCTGCGCAGCTTCGGCGCCGCGCTCGGCACGACGCGCAGCACGACGCATCGGCTCGTGAGCAGCCTCGTCCAGGCGCGCTATCTGCGCCAGGTGCAGGGCGGCTATCTCCTCGGTCCGAAGCTGATCGAGCTCGGCACCATCGCGCTCGAGCAAATGCCGCTCACGGCTGTCGCACGCCCGCATCTCGAACGGCTCGCCGAAGCGACGCTCGACACGATTCACCTCGGCGTGCGCGACGGCGACGACGTGCTCTACATCGACAAGATCCCCGGCCAGCGCGGCCTCGAAATGCGCTCGCGCGTCGGGCACCGGATGCCGCTCGCATCGACCGGCATCGGCAAGGCGATGATGCTCGACCTCAAGCCCGACGCCTGGCAGTCGCTCTTCGACGCCTCGCGCCGCGCGCTCGCGTCGGTCAGCTTCAAGCCGGACAACCGTCCCGACGCGCCCACCTTCCTGCAGCGCATGGCGACCTACGCGGCCGGCGGCTTCACGCTCGATCTCGAGGAAAACGAAGCGTCGATCCGCTGCGTCGCCGCGCCGGTGCGCGATGCGTCGGGCGCGATCGTTGCCGCCGTGTCGGTCGCGAGCACGATTCCCTACATGCCGCTCGAACGGATGGACGAGCTCGTCCCGGTCGTGCAGCGCGAAGCGCGCGCGATCTCCGAGGAGCTCGGCTGGCGCGCGCCCCAGACTACCCGCAGGATCAAACGATGACAGAGCAGCGTTTAGCCACGACCTTCACCGTCGTCGATACAGCCTTGGAGCGCGCCGCGCTGATCGCGCTCGACTGGGGCACGACGTCGCTGCGCGCCTACCTGCTCGATGCGAGCGGCAATGTGCTCGCGACGTGCGCGTCGGCGGCCGGCATCATGAACCTGCCGCGCTCGGTGAGCGCGGGCGGCTTCGACGCCGCCTTCGAGGATGCGTGCGGCGTCTGGCTCGACCGCGCGCCGCGCGTGCCGGTGATCGCCGCGGGGATGGTCGGCAGCGCGCAGGGCTGGGCCGAAGTGCCCTACGTCGATGCGCCCGCCGATGCCGATACGCTCGCCGCGGGCATCGTGCGCGTCGGCACGGATCGCGGCGTCGCGCTTCATATCGTGCCCGGCGTGATCCAGCGCGGCGAGCTGCCGAACGTGATGCGCGGCGAGGAAACGCAGATCGTCGGCGCGCTCGCCGACGGCGCGGCGCTCGGCAACGGCAGCGCGAGCGCGCTGATCGGCCTGCCCGGCACGCACGCGAAGTGGGCCGTCGTGCGCGGCGGACGCATCGAGTGCTTCTACACGTTCATGACCGGCGAGGTCTTCGCCGCGCTGCGCGATCACACGATCCTCGGGCGCACGATGACCGAGCCCGCCGCGCCGAGCACGGAAGCGTTCCTGCGGGGCGTCGCGGTCGCGAAGCGCAACGACCATGCGGGCCTGCTCGCCACGATTTTCAGCACGCGCACGCTGGGCCTCACCGCGCAGCTTTCCGCCGATGAGCAGGCGGACTATCTGTCCGGCCTCCTGATCGGCCACGAGCTCTGCGGACTGGCCGCGGTGCACCCACAGTTCACGAGCGAACCGCTGCGGCTCATCGGCAACGAAGCGCTGTGCGATCGCTATCGCCTCGCGCTTGCGGAGCTCGGCTGCCTGCAGACGACGCTCGTCAAGGACGCGACCGAGCGCGGTCTGTGGCGGATCGCGACGCTGGCCGGGCTGGTCGGCGAAGCGCGCCAGGCCAGTCCGGCCAGCCCAGCCGGCATCGCGCAGCCGGCCGGCTGAGCGAAGCGGCCGCGCTGGCGCGAGCCGGCCGGACTAAACACCCAGGATTTCACGGAGTCGACATGCAACCGCCCATCAACCTGCCTGCACCGTATCAGCCGCACGCGGGCCTTGCCGCTGCCTTTGCCGCGTGCCCGCTGATCGCGATCCTGCGCGGCGTGACGCCCGCCGATGCCGCCGAGCACGGCCGCGTGCTCTATGAGGCGGGATTTCGTATCGTCGAAGTGCCGCTCAATTCGCCGCAGCCGTTCGAGAGCATCGCCGCGATCCGCGCAGCGCTGCCGCTCGACGCAATCGTCGGCGCGGGGACGGTGCTGCATCCGAGCTATGTCGACGAAGTGAAGCGCGCCGGCGGCGAGCTGATCGTGATGCCGCACAGCGATGCCGAGGTGGTGCTGGCCGCCAAGGCGCAGGGCCTCGCGTGCGCGCCCGGCGTCGCGACGCCGGGCGAGGCGTTCGCCGCGCTCAAGAACGGCGCCGACGTGTTGAAGATGTTCCCCGCCGAGCAGCTGGGCGCGCAGGTGGTGAAGGCGTGGCGCGCGGTGATCGCGTCGCAGGTGCCGCTCGTGCCGGTCGGCGGCATCGCGCCGGACAACATGGGGCCGTTCCTCGCAGCCGGGGCCGACGGCTTCGGCCTGGGATCGGCGCTCTACAAGCCGGGTCAGAGCGCGGCGACGACCGAGGGTCATGCGAAGGCGTTCATCGACGGCTTGCAGGCCGCGAAAGCGGGAGCGTGGGAATGAATCGTCTCGCGGACAAGGCCGCGCTGATCACCGGTGCCGGGCGCGGCATCGGCGCGGCGATCGCGCTGGCGTTCGCGAAGGAAGGCGCGTCGGTGGTGCTGGCCGAGCTCGATCTCGATGCGGCGCACCGCACGGCGAAGGAGATTGAGGCGGCCGTGCCCGGCGCGCGCGTACTCGCGGTGCAAACCGACGTGACGCAATCGGCCTCGGTCGCACATGCGGTGAGCACAGGCGAGCGCGCCTTCGGCCCGCTCGACGTGCTCGTGAACAACGCCGGCATCAACGTGTTCTGCGATCCGCTCACGATGACCGACGAGGACTGGCGCCGCTGCTTCGCGGTCGACCTCGACGGCGTCTGGAACGGCTGCCGCGCGGTGCTGCCGGGAATGGTCGAGCGCGGTCGCGGGAGCATCGTGAACATCGCCTCGACGCACGCGTTCAAGATCATCCCCGGGTGCTTCCCGTACCCGGTGGCGAAGCACGGCGTGATCGGCCTCACGCGCGCGCTCGGCATCGAATATGCGGCGCGCCAGGTGCGGGTCAACGCGATCGCGCCGGGCTACATCGAAACGCAGTTGACGCACGACTGGTGGAACGGCCAGCCCGACCCGGCCGCCGCGCGCCAGGCGACGCTCGATCTGCAGCCGATGCAGCGGATCGGCCGGCCCGACGAAGTCGCGATGACGGCGGTGTTTCTCGCTTCCGACGAAGCGCCGTTCATCAACGCAAGCTGTATCACGGTCGACGGCGGGCGCTCGGCGCTCTACCACGACTGATCAGGAATCTGAGCAGGAATCGGATGGCGCACCGGCCGCGTGCGTTATCCCGCAACTAGAACACGCGGCCGAACTTTTCCATGCAGACAGGAGACACCACTATGAAGCGCAGAATTTTCCTCACGCTCGCCGCGGCGGCCACGGCGGTGCTGTTCAACGCGCCTGTTGCGCAGGCAGCCGACCCCGTGAAGATCGGCTTTCTCGTCAAGCAGCCCGAAGAGCCCTGGTTCCAGGACGAGTGGAAATTCGCGGAAATCGCCGCCAAGGAAAAGGGCTTCACGCTCGTGAAGATCGGCGCGCCCTCAGGCGAGAAGGTGATGAGCGCGATCGACAACCTTGCCGCGCAGAAGGCGCAGGGCTTCATCATCTGCACGCCTGACGTGAAGCTCGGGCCGGGCATCGTCGCGAAGGCGAAGGCCGACGGGCTGAAGATGATGACCGTCGACGACCGTCTCGTCGACGGCTCGGGCAAGCCGATCGAGGCGGTGCCGCACATGGGCATTTCGGCCTACAACATCGGCAAGCAAGTGGGCGAAGGCCTCGCCGCCGAGATCAAGAAGCGCGGTTGGGACATGAAGGACGTGGGCGCGATCGACGTCACCTACGAGCAACTGCCGACCGCCCACGACCGCACGACCGGCGCGACCGACGGGCTCCTCGCCGCGGGCTTCCCGAAGGCGAACGTGATCGCCGCGCCGCAAGCGAAGACCGATACCGAGAACGCGTTCAACGCGGCCAACATCGCGCTCACCAAGAATCCGCAGTTCAAGCACTGGATCGCTTACGGCCTGAACGACGAAGCCGTGCTCGGCGCCGTGCGCGCCGCCGAAGGCCGCGGCTTCAAGGCGGACAACATGATCGGCATCGGCATCGGCGGCTCGGACTCGGCGTTGAACGAGTTCAAGAAGCCGCAGCCGACGGGCTTCTTCGGCACCGTCATCATCAGCCCGAAGCGCCACGGCGAAGAGACGTCGACCCTGATGTACGCGTGGATCACCGAAAGCAAGGAGCCGCCGAAGCTGACGCTGACGACCGGCATGCTCGCGACGCGCGACAACGTGGGTGAAGTGCGCGAGAAGATGGGCCTCGCATCGAAGTAAGCGATCGGCCTGAAAGACGGCCGGCTCGCGGCGCGTATGTGTGTGTCCGCCGTGAGCCGGCCCTAAGAGACAGTGCAATGGAGGCGATGTGTCAGCGACGCTGCGTTTTGACAATATCGGCAAGGTGTTTCCAGGCGTGCGCGCGCTTGACGGTGTGTCCTTCGAGGTCAACGTCGGGCAGGTGCACGGCCTGATGGGCGAGAACGGGGCGGGCAAGTCGACGCTCCTGAAGGTGCTCGGCGGCGAGTACCAGCCGGATTCCGGCCGCGTGATGATGGACGGCCGCGAGGTGCATTTCTCGAGCGCGGCCGCTTCGATCGCGGCGGGCATCGCGGTGATCCACCAGGAATTGCAATACGTGCCCGATCTCACCGTGGCCGAAAACCTGATGCTCGGGCGGCTGCCCAACACGTTCGGCTGGGTGAAGAAGCAGGACGCCAAGCGCTTCGTGCGCGAGCGGCTCGCCGCGATGGGTGTCGATCTCGACCCGAATGCGAAGCTGCGGCGGCTGTCGATCGCGCAGCGGCAGATGGTCGAGATCTGCAAGGCGCTGATGCGCAACGCGCGCGTGATCGCGCTCGACGAGCCGACGAGTTCGCTCTCGCACCGCGAGACCGAGGTGCTGTTCAAGCTCGTGCGCGACCTGCGCGCCGACAATCGCGCGCTCATCTATATCTCGCACCGCATGGACGAGATCTACGAGCTTTGCGACGCCTGCACGATCTTCCGCGACGGCCGCAAGGTCGCCTCGCATCCGACGCTCGAAGGCGTGAAGCGCGAGACGATCGTCGCCGAGATGGTCGGGCGCGAGATCTCCGACATCTACAACTACACGCCGCGCGAGCATGGCGCGGTGCGGCTGGCGGTACAGTCGGTCGAAGGCCACGGCCTGACCGCGCCCGCGAGCTTCGAGGTGCGCGCGGGCGAGATCGTCGGCTTTTTCGGGCTCGTCGGCGCGGGGCGCAGCGAGCTGATGCACCTCGTCTACGGCGCCGAGAAGAAGAAGGCCGGACAACTCACGCTCGACGGCCAGCCGATCACCGTGAAGAGCGCCGGCGAGGCGATCCGCCACGGAATCGTGCTGTGTCCCGAGGACCGCAAGGAAGAGGGGATCGTCGCGATTGCGTCGGTCGCCGAGAACATCAACATCAGCTGCCGGCGCCACTATCTGCGCGCCGGGCTCTTTCTCGACCGCAAGAAGGAAGCCGAGACCGCCGACCGTTTCATCCAGCTGCTGAAGATCAAGACGCCGCATCGCCGGCAGAAGATCCGCTTCCTCTCGGGCGGCAACCAGCAGAAGGCGATTCTGTCGCGCTGGCTCGCCGAGCCGGAGCTGAAGGTCGTGATTCTCGACGAGCCCACGCGCGGCATCGACGTCGGTGCGAAGCACGAGATTTACAACGTGATTTACCAGCTCGCGGAGCGCGGCTGCGCGGTCGTGATCGTGTCCTCCGAATTGCCGGAGGTGCTGGGCGTGTCGGATCGCATCGTCGTGATGCGCCAGGGGCGCATCTCCGGCGAGCTGCCGCGCAGCGAAGCGAACGAGCACGCGGTGCTGGGCCTCGCGCTGCCGCAGAGCTCGACGCCCGAGGCGGCCGCGCAGGCGGCGTGACGAATACATAGAACACGGTAGGAGCCATCAAATGCAAGCCAGAGAAAACCTAGTGCAGTCGGCCACCAAGAGCGCCGCCGACGCGCTGATCCCGCAAGCCAGCGACAAGCAGAAGTGGTGGCAGCAGGTCACCGAGTACAGCCTGATCCTGATCTTCGGGGTGATGTTCATCACGATGTCGCTGACGGTCGATCACTTCTTCTCGATCGAGAACATGCTCGGCCTCGCGCTGTCGATCTCGCAGATCGGCATGGTCGCGTGCACGATGATGTTCTGCCTCGCGTCGCGCGATTTCGACTTGTCGATCGGCTCGACGGTCGCGTTCGCGGGCGTGCTCTGCGCGATGGTGCTCAACGCCACCGACAACACCTTCATCGCGATCGCCGCGGCCGTCGCGGCGGGCGCCGTGATCGGCTTCGTGAACGGAGCGGTCATCGCCTACCTGCGCATCAACGCGCTGATCACCACGCTCGCGACCATGGAGATCGTGCGCGGCCTCGGCTTCATCGCCTCGCACGGGCAGGCGGTCGGGGTGTCGTCGGATACCTTCATCGCGCTCGGCAATCTCACGATGGGCGGCGTATCGCTGCCGATCTGGGTAACGCTCCTGTGCTTCGTCGCGTTTGGCGTGCTGCTCAACAAGACCGTCTACGGCCGCAACACGCTCGCCATCGGCGGCAATCCGGAAGCCTCGCGTCTCGCAGGGATCAACGTCGAGCGCACGCGCGTCTACATCTTCCTGATCCAGGGCGCGGTGACGGCGCTCGCGGGCGTGATCCTCGCCTCGCGCATCACCTCGGGGCAGCCGAATGCGGCTCAAGGCTTCGAGCTCAACGTGATCTCGGCGTGCGTGCTCGGCGGTGTGTCGCTGTTGGGCGGCCGCGCGACGATCTCGGGCGTCGTGATCGGCGTGCTGATCATGGGCACGGTCGAGAACGTGATGAACCTCTTGAACATCGATGCGTTCTACCAGTACCTCGTGCGCGGCGCGATCCTGCTCGCCGCGGTGCTGCTCGACCAGCTGAAGAACCGCGGCGCGCGCGATTGACGCGCATCGCTCACCCGCTCACAGATAGGAAGCTGCAACGATGACGTCCCCAGCCAATGCGGCCGGCGCCCAAGCGGGCCAGGCTTATGCGCGCTATCCGAGCCTTGTCGATCGCACGGTGCTGATCACGGGCGGCGCGACCGGGATCGGCGCGTCGTTCGTCGAGCACTTCGCGGCGCAGGGCGCGCGCGTGGCGTTCTTCGACATCGACGTGGCCGCGGGCGAGGCGCTCGCCGGCCAGCTCGGCGATTCGCGCCACGCGCCACGCTTTCTCGCCTGCGACCTGACCGACGTCGACGCCCTCAAGAAAGCGATCGCCGACGTGAAGCGCGCGCTCGGCCCGATCGCGGTGCTCGTCAACAACGCGGCGAACGACAAGCGTCACTCGATCGCCGAAGTCACGCCCGAGTTCTTCGACGCGGCCATCGCCGTCAACCTGCGGCACCAGTTCTTCGCGGCGCAGGCCGTCGCCGAGGACATGAAGCAGCACGGCGGCGGCTCGATCATCAATCTCGGCTCGATCAGCTGGCTGCTGAAGACCCCCAACATGCCCGTGTACCTGACGTCGAAGGCGGCGGTGCAGGGGCTCACGCATGCGCTCGCGCGCGACCTCGGCCCGTTCGGGATTCGCGTGAACACGCTGCTGCCGGGCTGGGTGCTGACGGAAAAGCAGCGGCGCTTGTGGCTCGACGACGAGGGCCGGCGCGCCTTGCAGGAAGGACAGTGCCTGCAAGGCGAACTGATGCCGGAAGACCTCGCGCGAATGGCGCTCTTTCTCGCCGCCGACGACAGCCGGATGGTGACCGCGCAGGATTTCATCGTCGATGCGGGATGGGCTTGAACATGGCTACGAATCAGGACGGCGCGGCGCTCGCCGTCGACGCGAAGTGCACGCTCGGCGAAGGCGCGACGTGGTGCGTGACGAGCGGGCAACTCTATTGGGTCGACATCGAAGGCGCCCGCCTGTGGCGCCATGACCCGGCGACGCGCGAGAGCCAGTCGTGGACGATGCCGGAGCGGCTCGCAACCTTCGCGCTGACCGCCGATCCGAACCGGCTGCTGCTTGGCCTCGCGACGCAGCTCGCGTTCTTCGACCTGACAACCGGTGCGGCGCAGCATATCGTCGGCGTGGAGCCGGGCCTGAACACGCGCGTCAACGACGGCCGCTGCGACCGCCAGGGGCGCTTCGTGTTCGGCACGAAGGACGAAGGCGAGCCGATCCGGGCGATTGGCGGCTTCTACCGGCTGAATCTCGACCTGTCGCTCGAACGGCTGCCGCTGCCGTCGCCCGCGATTTCGAACAGCATCGCGTTCAGCCCGGACGGCGCGACGATGTATTACTGCGATTCGCCCACGCGCGAAATCCGTGCCTGCGACTACTTCGCCGACGGCCGCATCGCCGGTGACCGCATCTTCGCGCGCCTGACCGACGCGGACGGCGAGCCCGACGGCTCGACCGTCGACGCCGGCGGCGGCCTGTGGAATGCCCAGTGGGGCGGCGCGCGCATCGTGCGCTACGACGCCGACGGTGTGGAAACCGAGCGCCTGAGCGTGGTGTCGAAGCAACCAAGCTGCGTGGCGCTAGGCGGCGCGCAGCTCGATACGTTGTACATTACGACAGCGCGGATCGGGCTCGACGAGTCCGCGCTGTCGCAAGACGCGCATGCCGGCGGCGTTTATGCCGCACGCGTTGCGCGGCGCGGTTTGCCGGAGCCGCTGTTCCTCGGTGAGCCGCGCACTTGAAAACGTTTCGAAGCAGTATCAACCGAGGCCGCGGACCTCGCGTTTCACACGCCGTATGCAGCATGCATCACGACAATTCCAGAGGCGGCCCTGCTGGTCCTAGCCGCCCGACATCGCCTCAAGTCATTCGGTCTGCACGACGACGATCTACGCCTCTCGATGGAGCGAACCATGACCGCTGCGAATGTTGATGCCATACCCGTTTCTCCTTCCGAATCGCGCCGCGCCAAGCTGGCGGGACTGACTCAGCCACCCGTGCGCCCCGGGCCGAGCACCGCGGTCGTCGCGCGCGGCGCGGCGGCTTCGGCCAACGCTGAGCTCGTCACGCTCGCCAACGCGGACTTGCGGCTCGACCTCGCGCCGGGGCTCGGCGGCGCAATCGCGCGCTTCGACTGGCGCGGCGACGGCGGGGTGCTGACGCCGATCTTCCGCCGCTGCGAAACCGTGCGCGCGAACACCGATCCGAACGAGCTTGCCTGCTATCCGCTCCTGCCGTACTCGAACCGGATCGGCGGCGGACGCTTCCGCTTTGCGGATCGTGAGGTGCAGGTGCCGCCCAACCGCGCGACGGAAGCGTGCCCGATTCACGGCGACGGCTGGCTCTCCCACTGGCAGCTCGCGCAAAGCGACGACACGAGCGCGCGGCTCACGCTCGACCGCAGCCGCGGCAAGCCCTATGCGTATCGCGCGGTGCAGAAATTCGTGCTCGAAGGCTCGACGCTCGCCGTCACGCTCGAGATCGAGAATGCGGGGCGCGAGCGGCTGCCGTTCGGCCTCGGGCTGCATCCGTTCCTGGTCCGCGACGAGGACACCGAACTGTCCGCCGGCGCGGCCGGCCTCTGGCTTCCCGGCGACGACTGGCTGCCGGTGCGCCACGTCCCGGCGCCACCCGCGTGGCAATTCGGCGTTGCATATCCGTTGCCCGCGGCGATGGTGAACCACGCGTTCACGGGCTGGAGCGGCTATGCGTCGGTCGTGTGGCCGAAGCGCCGGCTGTCGCTGACGATCGCGGCGAACACCGAGTATTACGTGCTGTACACGCCGCCCGGCGAGGACTTTTTCTGCTTCGAGCCAGTCGACCATCCGATCAACGCGCTGAACCTGCCGGGCGGCGCCGCCGCGAACGGTATGACCGAGCTGGCGCCGGGCAAGCGGCTTGTGAGGCAGTTCAGCTTCACGGTCGAGCGCATGGGCGTGCGGGCGAGCGCCGACGGGCGCCGGCCGAAGCGGCGCGGGCAGGGCGAGTGAGGGGCGGGCCAGGGGCCGTGTTTCGCGCGAGTCGGCGCGGTTAAAATACGGCCTCTTCCGTCATTACCGGCCGGCAGCGCCATTTCTCCATGTCTTCCACACCTTCCTTCATCGAAACGCTCACCGGCGCCTGGCAGCGCACGAACTCGCTGCTGTGCGTCGGCCTCGATCCCGAGCCGGTCAAGTTCCCGGGCGCGCTGGCGAACCGTCCCGAGGCGATTTTCGAATTCTGCCGGGCGATCGTCGATGCGACGGCGCCCTACGCGAGCGCGTTCAAGCCGCAAATCGCCTACTTCGCCGCGCATCGCGCGGAGGATCAGCTCGAAGCGCTGATCGCGCACATCCACGAGCGGCACCCCGGCTTGCCGGTGATTCTCGATGCGAAGCGCGGCGACATCGGCAGCACCGCCGAGCAATACGCGCGCGAAGCGTTCGAGCGCTATCGCGCCGACGCCGTGACGGTGAACCCCTACATGGGCTTCGACTCGATCGAGCCGTATCTGGCGCATGCGGGCAAGGGCGTGATCGTGCTGTGCCGGACCTCGAACCCGGGCGGCTCGGATCTGCAGTTCCTCGAGACGGGCGGCCGTCCTCTGTATCAGGTGGTCGCGCAGCTCGCAGCCGAAAAATGGAACGCGAGCGGCCAGCTTGGGCTCGTGGTCGGCGCGACCTTTCCGAAGGAGATCGAGATCGTGCGGCAGATTACCGGCGACATGCCGCTTCTGATTCCCGGCATCGGCGCGCAGGGTGGCGACGTCGAGGCGACGGTGCGCGCGGGCCGCACGGCCGCGGGCGCGGGGATGATGATCAACTCGTCGCGCGCGATTCTCTATGCGGGCAAGGGCGATGATTTCGCGGCGGTTGCCGCGCGCGCTGCTCAGGAGACGCGCGACAAGATCAACGCGTACCTCTAAGGCGCGCTGGAAAAGCAAAATGCCGCGCGGGTCGTGTAACCCGCGCGGCATTTCCTTTGTGGCGCAGCGCAGTTCGCCACGCCGTCAGGCGACGATTGCACTCGTTGCCGGCATGCCTCTTAGGGCTCAACGCTCCTTTTCATCCAGCAGCTTGAGCAGCCCGCGCAGCGCATGCGTCGCGGCCTGCACGCGAATCTGCTCGCGGTCGCCCTTGAACACGACCGTTTCGACCTCCGTATGCAGGCGGTTGCTCCACCCGAACACGACCATGCCCACGGGCTTCTCCTTTGTACCGCCGCCCGGCCCGGCGACGCCCGTGATCGCCAGCGACACCTGCGCACGGCTGTTGCGCAGCGCGCCTTCGGCCATCGCGCGCGCGACCGGCTCGCTGACGGCGCCGTGCTTGTCGAGCATGTCGGTGGGCACGCCGATCATCTCGTGCTTGGCCTGGTTGGAATAGGTGACGAAGCCGCGCTCGAACCAACCGCTGCTGCCGGAGATATCGGTGATCGCGGTCGCCACCATGCCGCCGGTGCACGATTCGGCGGTGGCGAGCGTCAGGCGTTCGTCGCGCAGCTTGTTGCCTGCGCGAATGGCGAGTTGATGGACGACGGAATCGGTTGGCATTGCAAAGTCCGGATGGCGTGATGCGTGCGGTGGAGCTGCGGCGGCGCGCTCAGACCGTCATGCGCCAGAGCGCGATGACGAGCAGCGTGAAGAACGCCGCCACCAAGTCGTCGAACATGATGCCAAAGCCACCTTTCAATCGACGGTCGAAGTAGCGGATGGGCGGCGGCTTCACCATGTCGAAGAAGCGGAAGACGACGAACGCCCAGAGCTGGCCGGTGAACGTCTCCGGCGTGACGAAGAGGAGCACGAGCCAGAACGCGACGATCTCGTCCCAGACGACCGGAGACGGATCGTCGGTGCCGAGCTTGCGGGCGGTGAAGCCGGTGATCCAGCAGCCCGCGACGAAGCCGGCGACGAGCAGCGCGGCCCACTCGATGACGGTCAGGTAGCGGCTCAGCACCGCAAACGACGCCCACGCGAACAGCGTGCCGACCGTGCCCGGCATGATCGGCGACAACCCGCTGCCGAAGCCGAGCGAGATCAGGTGGAACGGATGGGTGAGCATGAAGCGCGAGCTGGCGCGCCTCTTGGAGGCGCTCGGGGCGCCGCCCGTGCCGGCGGGGCTGCCGCCGAGCGTGGGGTCAGTCTGCATGGAAATGGTCGAAGCCTTGCAACGTCAGGAAAAGCGGAGCGCCGGCCGAGTCGTGCCAGGCAATCGCGGGCTGGTCCGCCGGAGCTTTCAAGGCGCTTATTGTACCGATGCGCGTGACCGGCACGTTCACCTGTTCGCCGATCGCTGCGATCGCGGCGCGGTTTTCCGCGGCGGCAGTGAAGCAGAGCTCGTAGTCGTCGCCGCCGCTGAGCGTGCAGCGGCGCTGCACGTCGCCGGGCAGCCGGCTTAGCGCGGCCGAGCGCGGCACCGCGCCGGCATCGACCGAGGCGTTCACACGCGAGCGCTCGAGGATGTGCAGCAGATCGCCGGCCAGGCCGTCCGAGATGTCGAGCGCCGCGCGCGCCACGCCTCGCAGCGCGAGGCCGAGCGCGATGCGAGGCTCGGGGCGTTCGAGCGCGTGGCGAAAGGCGGCCGCATCGCGCGCGGCGTCTGCGCCGCTCACGGTCCACTCGCCGCGCGCCACGCCGAGCCCGGCGCGCGCATCGCCGAGCGCGCCCGAGACCCAGATGTCGTCGCCGGGGCGCGCCGCGTCGCGCCGCAGCGCGGTTTCGGGCGGCACGTCGCCGAACACGGTCACGCAGAGGTTGAGCGGCCCGCGCGTCGTGTCGCCGCCGATCAGCGCGCAATCGAAGCGCTCCGCCAGCTCGAAGAGGCCGTCGCTGAAGGCGGCAAGCCACGCTTCGCGAGCGTCGGGCAACGCGAACGCGAGCGTGAAGGCGCGCGGCTTGGCGCCCATCGCGGCGAGGTCCGACAGGTTCACGGCGAGCGTCTTGTGGCCGAGTGCATGCGGATCGACATCGGCGAAGAAATGCCGTCCTTCGACGAGCATGTCCGTCGAAATCGCCAGCGTCTGGCCGGCACGCGGCGCGAGCAGGGCGCAATCGTCGCCGATGCCGAGCTCCGCTCCATGTGGGTGACGGCTCGCGCGGCGCGCGAAAAATCGCTCGATCAGGGAAAACTCGGAAAGGGAGGTCTGGCTCACGGAAGGTGCGTGAAGGTGGCCCGAAAAAGGCGTTGAAAAAACAATGCGTTAACTAACTGGTGAGCACGGATTGTGCGCTGCGGCAATGTCGCCCGGAGCCCGTCTTCCTCGTATTTCAGTCGCAGCAGTTGTACCCGCCGCGAAGGAATCGGCCCGTTGAATGGCGCTACAATGCGTCCGAATAGCTATTCTAATCCGCACTCAAGACCGACCCCTCCATGTCAACGAATCCCGCCAAATCCAAGCTCCGCGAAGCCGCTCTCGATTATCACGAGTTCCCGACTCCGGGGAAGATCGCGATCGCGCCGACCAAGCAGATGATCAATCAGCGCGATCTCGCGCTCGCGTATTCGCCCGGCGTCGCGTTCGCCTGCGAGGAGATCGTCGAGAACCCGCTGAACGCCGCGCGCTTCACCGCGCGCAGCAATCTGGTCGGCGTCGTCACGAACGGCACCGCGGTGCTCGGTCTCGGCAACATCGGGCCGCTCGCGTCGAAGCCGGTGATGGAAGGCAAGGCGGTGCTGTTCAAGAAGTTCGCCGGCATCGACGTGTTCGACATCGAGCTCAACGAGTCCGACCCGCACAAGCTCGTCGACGTGATCGCGGCGCTCGAGCCGACTTTCGGCGGCATCAATCTCGAAGACATCAAGGCGCCGGACTGCTTCATCGTCGAGCGCGAATGCCGCAAGCGCATGAAGATCCCGGTCTTCCATGACGACCAGCACGGCACGGCGATCGTCGTCGCGGCGGCGTTCTCGAACGGCCTGAAGGTGGTCGGCAAGAACATCAAGGAAGTGAAGCTGGTCACGTCGGGCGCCGGCGCGGCGGCGCTGGCCTGCCTGGATCTGCTCGTGGATCTGGGCCTGCCGCTGGAAAACATCACGGTGACCGATCTGGCCGGCGTGGTCTACAAGGGCCGCACGGAACTGATGGACCCGGACAAGGAACGCTTCGCGCGGGAAACCAGCGCGCGCTCGCTGTCGGAGGTGATCGGCGGCGCGGACGTGTTCCTGGGTTTGTCGGCGGGCGGCGTGCTCAAGCCCGAGATGGTCAAGGAGATGGCCGCCAAGCCGCTGATCCTCGCGCTTGCCAACCCGACGCCGGAAATCCTGCCGGAGCTCGCGCTCGAAGTGCGTCCCGACGCGGTGATCGCCACGGGCCGCACCGACTATCCGAACCAGGTCAACAACGTTCTGTGCTTCCCGTTCATCTTCCGCGGCGCGCTCGATGCGGGCGCGTCGACGATCACGCGCGAAATGGAGATCGCTGCGGTCAACGCGATCGCTGACCTGGCGCGCCAGGAGCAGAGCGACATCGTCGCGACCGCGTATGGCATCCAGGATCTCTCGTTCGGCCCCGAGTACCTGATTCCGAAGCCCTTCGATCCGCGCCTGATCGTCAAGATCGCGCCGGCCGTCGCCCAGGCGGCGATGGATTCGGGCGTCGCGACGCGCCCGATCGAGGACATGGAGGCGTACAAGGTCCACCTCCAGCAGTTTGTCTATCACAGCGGCACGACGATGAAGCCGATCTTCCAGCAGGCGCGCAGCGTCGCGCCGGAGAAGAAGCGCGTTGTGTTCGCGGAGGGCGAGGAAGAGCGCGTGCTGCGCGCGGTGCAGATCGCGGTCGACGAGAAGCTCGCGACGCCGATCCTGATCGGCCGCCCCGCGGTGATCGAGCACCGCATCGAGCGCTACGGCCTGCGCCTGACGCCGGGTGTCGACTTCACGGTCGTCAACACCGAGCACGACGAGCGCTACAAGGACTTCTGGCAGAGCTACGCGAAGATGATGGCGCGCAAGGGTATCAGCGAGCGCATGGCGCGCGTGGAAATGCGCCGCCGCTCGACGCTGATCGGCGCGATGCTCGTGCAGAAGGGCGAGGCCGACGGCATGATCTGCGGCACGGTCTCGACGCCGCACCGCCACCTCCACTTCATCAACCAGGTGATCGGCAAGCGCGAAGGCTGCAAGGTGTACGCGGCGATGAACGGCCTGGTGCTGCCGGGCCGCCAGATCTTCCTCGTCGATACGCACGTCAACGTCGACCCGACGCCGGAAGAGCTCGCCGAGATCACGATCATGGCGGCCGACGAAGTGCGCCGCTTCGGCATCGTGCCGAAGGTCGCGCTGCTGTCGCATTCGAACTTCGGCACGAGTAACGCGCCGTGCGCGCAGAAGATGCGAGACACGCTCGCGATCCTGAGGGAGCGCGCGCCGGATCTCCAGGTCGACGGCGAGATGCACGGCGACGTCGCGCTCGACGCCAATCTGCGCAAGGAAGTGCTGCCCGAGTCGACGCTCGAGGGCGACGCGAACCTGCTCGTGCTGCCGAACATCGATGCGGCCAACATCTCGTACAACCTGTTGAAGACCGCGGCCGGCAACAACATCGCGATCGGGCCGATCTTGCTTGGCGCGGCCAAGCCGGTGCACGTGCTGACCGAATCCGCGACGGTGCGCCGTATCGTCAACATGACGGCGCTGCTCGTGGCGGACGCCAGCGCTGCGCGCTGATCTCCGCCAGGTAAAAAAACGGCGTGCCCGCAATGGGCACGCCGCGGAGCAAGTTGGGGATATTGCTCCAAAAGGCTTGATACCAACGGTGTTCGTTTCGCCGGAAGCAAAAAGACGAGGAGGCAGAGACTCGTCACGAGCGAGCACCGTCACCGGGATTTTATCTTGTTCGGGCTAAAAAAATCCTATCGAAAGGCTTGGGCGGGTGCGTAAGAATGTCGCATCGGCAGGGGGTGCGGCAGGCGCTAAATCTTTCATTTTCATGACGAAGATTGCTTCCGGGTGCCATTAGCGATAACCTTACGTCTTTCGTGGTCGTCAATTTCATCCAATCAGCGGGAACTCTGGTTCATGGCACGCAAGTGGCTCCGCAACGGCGCGCTCGCGGCCGTCCTCGCGATCGGCAGTCTCGGAAGCACTGGCATTGTCAGCGGGGGCTTCGTCCCCAGCGCCCTAGCGCGCGACTATTCGCAATCGGGTTCGCCGACCGGGCAGATTGAAGGCGCCATCGCGGTTCGGCAATTACCGAAAGAAGCCGCCAACACGTTGAACTTGATCGCAGCCGGCGGGCCTTATCCGTATCCGAAGGATGGCGTCGTTTTTGGCAACTACGAACGGCAGCTGCCGGCGCGTCCGCGCGGCTACTACCACGAATACACCGTTCCGACGCCGCGCGCGAAGAATCGCGGCGCCCGCCGCATCGTTTGCGGCGGGGCGTTGAGGCAGGTCGACAATTGTTTCTATACGGACGACCACTACAACAGTTTTAAACGCATTGTTGAATGATATTGGGATGAGCGGCATGAGCGACAACATCTACGCGCACGACCCCCAGGTCGCGACGGATCTTTTCGCGGCCGGCGACGGCAATCTGTTTCAGCGTGTCATGCAGATGCGCATGGCCGAGCACGGCCAGACTGCCCCAGACGAAGCCAGCCCCGGGCTTTCATCGAACGAGGAGCCTATGAGTCTTTTCAGGACCGTGCGAGCGAACATCGTGCAGTCGATTCGCGCCTTCCGCGTGCAGGATCTCGCGGATGAAGCGCTGCAGCTCGAGCAGCATTTCCTCTATGCCTATTGCGGGAGTGCGCAGAGCAAGCAGGAAGTGCTGGAAACCATCGCGACCTCGTTTCTGTTTCCCAAGCATTTCGGCAAGAACTATGACGCGCTGTACGACTGCCTGACCGACCTCGTCCAGAAGGCGGGCTTGCAGCCGGGCTTCGTGATCGTGCTCGAAGCACTGCCGATCGCGCAGAAATTCGACAAGGAAGGCCGCGAAACCCTGCTCGACGTGTTCCGCGAAGCCGCGGAGTTCTGGGCCGAGCGCAAGGTCCCGTTCCGCGTGTTTTACTCGTTTGCTTGATGGCTTCGGGCCGGGCGCCGCTTGGCGCTCGAGTCGCAAGTCGATCACAGAAAAAGGCCCGCCGGATGCGCGGGCCTTTTGCATTGGGGAGCTGGATCCGGACCAACGGTTCCGTCGGCTACCAGCCGCCCCAGCGCGCGGCCAGCGCAGCGAGCACGGCGATGCCCGCCGTCTCCGTGCGCAGCACGCGCGGGCCGAGTCCCAGCGGAGCAAAGCCCTGCGCGAGCGCCGCGTCTTCTTCGGCCGGCGTCAGGCCGCCTTCCGGCCCGATCAGCAAGGTTACATTGCCCAGCGGCGCTTCGGCCGGAAGCTTGGCAAACGGGACGCTCGCGCGCGGCGACAGCATGAGCCGCAATTCGCCGTCCCTGGGCGCGGGCGGCATGGCAGAGAGCCACGCGTCCAGGTCGACGGGCGCTGCGACTTCGGGCAACCGGTTGCGCCCGCATTGCTCGCACGACGCCTGCACGATGCCTTGCCAATGCGCGTGTCGCCGTTCGGCGCGCTCGCCTGTCAGGCGCACGACGCTGCGCGCGGCCGCCAGCGGCACGAAGCCGGACACGCCGAGCTCCACGGCCTTTTCGATCAGCCAATCCATCTTGTCGCCGCCCGCGATGCCTTGAGCAAGCCTGATGCGATACGGCGGCTCGGCCTCGATGTCGGCAAATTCGCCGACTTCGACGAGCGCGCGGCGCTTGCCGATCTCGACGAGCCGGGCCTCGTTCTGGCCGCCGCGGCCGTTGAAGACGACGAGCGCATCGCCTGCCTGCAAGCGCAGTACCTGGACATGGCGCGCGACGTCGTCGGGCAGCGTGATGACGTCGCCGGCGGCGTAGGTCGAATCGAGGAAGAAGCGGGGCATGGTGATCGGTTCGGCGTTCTGGTTCGAGAGTCAGCCCGACACGCGGCGGGCCAGCGCCCAGCGATAACCGTCGAGGTCTTCGACCTGCGCGAAGCGGTCGCCCCAGAACTGGTCTTGCGGCTCGGAGAGCGACTTTGCGCCGGCGGCGATGGCTCGCGCATGGACTTCGTCCACGTTTTGCACGTACAGATAAAACGACTGCGGCGCGATGGCGCCGGCGTTCTTCGGAGTCTTCGCGGTCGAACCGAACGCGCCCTCGGGCGCGAACATCACGATCAACTGTCCTTGGTAAGTCATCTCGGCATGCATGACGACGCCTTCGTCCTGCACGCTGTCGCGCAACTCGAAGCCGAACGCCGCTTCGAAGAACGAGATGGAAGTGAGCGCATCTCGCACCGTCAGGTAGGGCGTCAACCAGGAAACGTTGGCTGGTCGCGTGGCGGTCATGCGTTTCTCCGTACAGTGTCGGTGAAATTGGATCGGGGCTGGCGCGAAGCGTTCGATTCGCCGGTGCGCGCCGAGGCGGCCGGATTCACACAGCCTGCCGACGGCTCCCGAGTGTATCGCGCACGCGCAGCGCGAAGCAGTGGGCGTGCGTATGAAGCAGCGCGGCATTGTAGCGGTGCGGACGCTTTTGCGGCGTTTCGAGATGAAGACGGAACCGTCATCCGTCCCTTTGCACAGGGCCCTGCGGCGCCGTCGAACGGCGGGGGAGGTGCCCCGCCATCTGCTAGAATGACAGGCTTTGCAGCCTTGTCCGTTTGCTCTGCCAGCCCCGCTGGTTCCACCGCCCACGCGGCGCGCCCGAACCGGGGCCGAAGCGGCTGAAAAACGAGCAACCGGTCCGCCGCCCGCCCGCTTTTTGGACTCGTTCTCCGGACTCGACATGACGACCTCGTCTCCCGCCCCGACCACCCTGATGGCAAACGCGATCCGCGCGCTTTCCATGGATGCCGTTCAACAAGCGAACTCCGGCCACCCCGGCATGCCGATGGGCATGGCCGAGATCGGGGTGGCATTGTGGTCGCGCCATCTGCGCCACAACCCGGCCAATCCGCAATGGGCCGACCGCGACCGCTTCGTGCTGTCGAACGGCCACGGCTCGATGCTGCTTTACTCGCTGCTGCATCTGACCGGCTATGACCTGCCGATCGTCGAGCTGAAGAATTTCCGCCAGCTTCATTCGAAGACGCCGGGCCACCCGGAATACGGCATCACGGCCGGCGTCGAGACGACCACGGGCCCGCTCGGCCAGGGTCTCGCGAACGCGGTCGGCATGGCGCTCGCCGAGGCGCTGCTCGCCGCCGAGTTCAACAAGCCCGATGCGAAGATCGTCGATCACCATACCTACGTGTTCCTCGGCGACGGCTGCCTGATGGAAGGCATCTCGCACGAAGCCTGCTCGTTCGCGGGCACGCTGAAGCTGAACAAGCTGATCGCGCTCTACGACGACAACGGCATCTCGATCGACGGCGACGTGGTCCACTGGTTTCACGACGACACGCCGAAGCGCTTCGAAGCGTACGGCTGGAACGTGATCCGAGATATCGACGGCCATGACGTCGGCGCGATCGACGCCGCTATTGCGAAGGCGAAGCTGTCGGACAAGCCCACGCTGATCTGCTGCAAGACTGTGATCGGCAAGGGCGCGCCGAACAAGGCCGGCGGCCACGACGTGCACGGCGCGGCGCTGGGCGCTGCGGAAATCGCCGCGACGCGCGAGGCGCTCGGCTGGAAGTGGGAGCCGTTCGTGATCCCGCAGGAAGTGTATGCAGCGTGGGACGCGAAGGAGCTGGGCGCGAGGCGCGAAGCGGAATGGGACACGGCGTTCGCGCAGTACCGCGCGAAGTACCCGGCCGAAGCGGCCGACTTCGAGCGCCGCGTCTCGAAGCAGCTGCCGGCCGACTGGGCACAGAAGGCGCAAGCGATCATCGCCGGCGCGAACGAGCGCGGCGAAACGGTCGCGACGCGCAAGGCTTCGCAGCAGGCGATCGAAGGCCTCGCAGCGGTGCTGCCCGAGCTGCTCGGCGGCTCGGCCGATCTGACCGGCTCGAACCTCACCAACTGGAAGGCCTCCAAGCCCGTGCGCGCGCCTAAGAACGGCGAGACCGGCATCCAGTGGGGCAACCACATCAACTACGGCGTGCGCGAGTTCGGCATGAGCGCCGCGATCAACGGCATCGCGCTGCACGGCGGCTACAAGGTGTTCGGCGGCACGTTCCTGACGTTCTCCGACTACAGCCGCAACGCGCTGCGCGTGGCCGCGCTGATGAAGTCGCCGTCGATCTTCGTGTTCACGCACGATTCGATCGGCCTCGGCGAAGACGGCCCAACGCACCAGTCGATCGAGCACGTTGCGAGCCTGCGCCTGATTCCGAACCTGCAGGTGTGGCGTCCCTCCGATACCGTCGAGACGGCGGTGGCCTGGACCCACGCGGTCGAGCATCACGGCCCGTCGTGCCTGATCTTCAGCCGCCAGAACCTCGCGTTCGCGCCGCGCACCGACGCGCAGATCGCCAACATCGCCAAGGGCGGCTACGTGCTGCGCGACTGGAACGACGACGTGCCGGCCCGCAAGATCATCCTCATCGCGACCGGCTCGGAAGTCGAGCTCGCGCTCAACGCGATCGAGCCGCTCGCGCGCGAAGGCATTGCGGCGCGCGTGGTGTCGGTGCCGTCGACCAACGTCTTCGACAAGCAGGACGCCGAGTACCGCGAGCGCGTGTTGCCCACGGGCGTGCGTCGCGTCGCGATCGAAGCGGGCGTGACCGATTACTGGCGCAAGTACGTCGGGCTGGAAGGCGGCGTGGTCGGCATCGACACGTTCGGCGAATCGGCTCCGGCCGGCGTGCTGTTCAAGCACTTCGGCTTTACCGTCGAGCACGTGGTCGCGACGGCCAAGGCCACGCTCGCCTAATCCAGAACGCAAGAACGAACGGCGTTCGCGTCTGGCGCGCCCCAACGCCTGCGCGAACGCCAAAGCGGCAAGCGAGAAGGTTTTTTTTCAGCCATCAGGTATCAGGAGATAAACATGACGATTCGCGTTGCAATCAACGGCTACGGCCGGATCGGCCGCAACACGCTGCGCGCCTTCTATGAAAACGGCAAGAAGCACGACATCGAGTTCGTGGCGATCAACGATCTCGGCGATGCGAAGACCAACGCCCACCTGACGCAATACGATACCGCGCACGGCAAGTTCCCGGGCGAAGTGACGGTCGACGGCGACTACCTCGTCGTGAACGGCGACAAGATCCGCGTGCTCGCGAACCGCAACCCGGCCGAGCTGCCGTGGGGCGACCTCGGCGTCGACGTCGTGATGGAATGCACGGGCTTCTTCACGACCAAGGAAAAGGCGAGCGCGCACATCAAGGGCGGCGCGAAGAAAGTCATTATCTCGGCGCCGGGCGGCAAGGATGTCGACGCGACGATCGTCTATGGCGTGAACCACCACACGCTGAAGAAAGAGCACACGGTGATCTCGAACGCATCGTGCACGACGAACTGCCTGGCTCCGCTCGTCAAGCCGCTCAACGACAAGATCGGCCTCGAAACCGGCCTGATGACGACGATCCACGCCTACACGAACGACCAGGTGCTGACCGACGTCTATCACGAAGACCTGCGCCGCGCGCGCTCGGCCACGCACAGCCAGATCCCGACCAAGACGGGCGCCGCATCGGCCGTCGGCCTCGTGCTGCCGGAGCTGAACGGCAAGCTCGACGGCTACGCGATCCGCGTCCCGACGATCAACGTGTCGATCGTCGACCTGTCGTTCATCGCCAAGCGCGATACCACGGTCGATGAAGTCAACGCGATCATGAAGGAAGCGTCGGAAGGCGCGCTGAAGGGCATCCTCGGCTACAACTCGGCGCCGCTCGTGTCGATCGACTTCAACCACAACCCGGCGTCGTCGACGTTCGACGCGACGCTGACGAAGGTGTCGGGCCGTCTCGTGAAGGTGTCGAGCTGGTACGACAACGAGTGGGGCTTCTCGAACCGCATGCTCGATACGGCCGTCGCGCTCGCGAACGCGCAGTAAGCGGCATTCGCTGCAGTTCTCGCCGGTGCGGCATCGCGCTGCGCCGGCGCAAAAAAACCGCTCCTCGGAGCGGTTTTTTCACGCTTGCGGCACGTTCGCGCCGGTCATGGCGAATCCGGCGGCGGCGATTCGCTCGTTTCGGCCGCGCGCGGCGGCGTCGGAAAATGCACGCCCGCGCGCTGCGCGGCCGCCGTGATGTGCGCCTCGATCGCTCGTCCCGCGCCCTCGCTGTCGCGCGCCTTCAGCGCATCGAAAATCGCGCAGTGCTCGTGATAAGTCGAGAGCAGCAGCTCGCGCTGATAGAACGGCAGGCGCTGGCTTTCCTTCATGATTTCAGCGCTGCCGCGCAGGACGGTATCGATCGCTGAATTGCCCGCGATCCCGATGATGCGCATATGGAACTCGAAGTCGAGCTGCGCGGCTTCGTCGAGCTCGCCGGCCGAGAGCGCGCCGTGGAGCGCTTCCAGGTTCTCGTCGAACCAGGCGCTGTCGGCGTCGCTGATCGCGAGCGCCGCCATGCGCGCGGCAAAGCCTTCGAGCGCGTAGCGCATCTGATAGGTGTCGGGCAGCGACGACTGGTTCGCAAAGCGCCATGCTTGCCCGTTCATCGCCTTGGTGCTTTCCACATAGACGCCCTTGCCCGCGCGGATAGTCAGCATGCCGAGGGCCTCAAGCGTCGACAGCGCTTCGCGCAGTGAGGCGCGGCTTATCTCCAGTTCCTCCGACAATTGCCGCTGCGCCGGCAGCAGGCTGCCCACGGGATAGATGCCGGACTCGATGCGTTCGCGGATCGTGGTGGTGGCGGCGTCGGTAACGGTGTGCGTGACGTTCTTCATCTTGCTGAGAAATCAACTGGTCTGACCGCCATTGTAGTCGCCTGCTGGCAGCATGCAAATCGAACTGGTCTAACCGGCCTGGACTGCAACCGAAGTGCCTGATTCCGCGCGGGTAAACACCTCCGTGAAGCGTCTTGACTTCACTATATCGGCTTCCTACTATTCAGCATAACTGTTATGGTAAGACCAGTATGAACAGTTGGACTCGATCCCTTCTCATTAGGAGAAAGCCGTGCTGAAGTTCTTCAATTCGCTGTTTGGCCGGGTGATGATCGCGCTAGTCGCGGGTATCGTGATCGGCGCGTTCTTTCCGCACTTCGCCGAATCGCTGCGGCCACTGGGCGACGGTTTCCTCAAGCTGATCAAGATGGTCATCGCCCCGATCGTGTTCTGTGTCGTCGTGAGCGGCATGGCCAGCGCGGGTAACCTGAAGAAGGTCGGGCGCGTCGGTACCAAGGCGGTGATCTACTTCGAGATCATGACGTCGATTGCGCTCGTGATCGGCGCGGTGCTCGCCTACGTCACGAAGCCGGGCGTCGGCATGAACGTCGATCTGCATACGCTCGACGCGTCCGCGCTCAACACCTACACCGAACACGCGAAGAGCCTCAAGGACGTGGCCGGCTTCCTGCTGAAGATCATCCCCGATACCGCCGCCGACGCCTTCGCGAAGGGCGACATCCTGCAAGTGCTGGTGTTTTCCGTGCTGTTCGGCTCGGCGCTGTCGCTGCTCGGCGAGAAGGCGCAGAAGGTCGGCACGCTGATCGACGAGCTTGCGCACGTGTTCTTCCGCATCATGGGCTTCATCATCAAGCTCGCGCCGCTCGGCGTGCTCGGCGCGATCGCCTTCACGACCGGCGAGTACGGCGTGGCCTCGCTCAAGCAGCTCGGCGTGCTGGTGCTGGTGTTCTACGCGAGCTGCGTGCTGTTCGTGTTCGTCGTGCTCGGCATCGTGCTGCGGCTCGCCGGCTTCAACATCTTCAAGCTGGTTCGCTACCTGCGCGAGGAGTTGTCGATCGTGCTCGGCACCGCTTCGTCGGACGCCGTGCTGCCCCAGGTCATGCGCAAGCTCGAATGGATGGGCGTGAAGGATTCGACGGTGGGTCTCGTGATCCCGACCGGCTATTCGTTCAACCTCGACGGCTTCTCGATCTATCTCACGCTCGCCGTCATCTTCATCGCGCAGGCCACCAACACGCCGCTGTCGATGCATGACCTCGTCGTCGTCGTGCTCGTGTCGCTGGTCACGTCGAAGGGCGCGCACGGCATTCCGGGCTCGGCGATCGTGATCCTCGCCGCGACGCTCGCCGCGATTCCCGCGATCCCCGTGCTCGGCCTCGTGCTGATCCTGCCGGTCGATTGGTTCGTCGGAATTGCCCGGGCGCTGACGAACCTGATCGGCAACTGCGTCGCGACGGTGGTCGTCGCGGTGTGGGAGAGCGATATCGACCGCGCGCGTGCCCGCCGCGTGCTGAACCAGGAGCCGGACGTGCGCTTCATTCCAGGCGTCGACGAAGGCGGCGCGACCGAAGGCGTGCACGGTGCGCCGGCTGCGCCTGCTGCGCCTGCTGTCTGAGGGCGGCCCGCGGCGCTCGCCGAACGAATCGACTCGTCACTCGCCAACTGCTGGCGACTCACTATCCGAACCGGCGGGCCCACGAGCCCGCCTGCCGAAATTCACTGGAGACTCACCGCATCATGGCCATCCCGACGCTCGACCCCAACGCCCCGTCCTTTACGCGCCGCTATCTGAACCTCGCCGATCAGCGCCTTGGCGCGAAGGCGATCTTCGCGAGCGACGAATTCTTCGCGCCGAAGGAGCGCATGCTCGACTCGCAGCCTGCCGTCTTCATCCCGGGCAAATACGACGATCACGGTAAATGGATGGACGGCTGGGAAACGCGCCGCAAGCGCACGACCGGCTACGACTACTGCATCGTCAAGCTCGCGCGGCCGGGCACGGTGTACGGCGTCGATCTCGATACGAGCCACTTCACGGGCAACTTCCCGCCGGCCGCGTCGATCGATGCCTGCCACGCCGACACCGAGACCCCGCCCGACAACGCCCAATGGCGCACGATCGTCCCCGCGACGACATTGCAAGGCAACAGCCACCACTATCTCGAAGTGAGCGACGTGCGTCCCTACACGCACCTGCGCGTGAACATCTACCCCGACGGCGGGATCGCGCGTCTGCGCGTGTACGGCCAGCCGACGGTCGACTGGAGCCGCATGGCGCGCGGCGTGGCGGTCGACCTCGCGGCGGCGGAAAACGGCGCCTACGTGGTCGCGGCGAACAACCAGCACTTCGGCTTGGCGTCGAACATCCTGATGCCGGGTCGCGGCGTCAACATGGGCGACGGCTGGGAGACGCGGCGCCGCCGCGAGCCCGGCAACGACTGGGCGATCGTCGCGCTGGCGCATCCGGGGGTGATCCGGCGCGTCGAAGTGGACACCGCGTTCTTCAAGGGCAACTTCCCCGACCGCTGCTCGATCCAGGCGGCGCGCGTCGAGGGCGGCACCGACGAGTCGCTCGTCACGCAGGCGATGTTCTGGCCGGTCCTGCTGCAGGAGCAGCCGCTCAAGATGGACAACGTGCACACCTTCGAGGCCGAGCTGTCAGGACTCGGAGCGGTCACGCACGTGCGCTTGAACATCTTCCCGGACGGCGGCGTGTCGCGCCTGCGTCTGTGGGGCGAAATCGAGTAATCGAGTCGTCGAATCGTCAAATGGTGAGGCAGTGATGAATACCCTCCAAGTGCAGCGGCTGACGCGCGAAGCGTTCGCGCCGTTCGGCGACGTGATCGAGCTCGCGGGCGCACGGCATTTCCCGATCAACGGCGGGACGACCGAGCGCTATCACGATCTCGCGGCGGTCGATGTGAGCGAAGCGGGCGGCCGGCCGCTCATCAACGTGTTCCGCGGGCAGCCGCGCAATCTGCCGCTCGATGTCGCGCTGATGGAGCGGCACCCGCTCGGCAGCCAAGCGTTCATTCCGCTTGGCGACGTGAAGTACCTCGTGGTCGTCGCGCCGGCCGGCGAGTTCGATCCGGCGCGCATGCGCGCGTTCGCGGGGGAGGGGTTCCAGGGTGTGAACTACGCGCGCGGGATCTGGCACCATCCGCTGATCGTGCTCGAGCGGGAAGGGGATTTCATCGTCGTCGACCGTGGCGGAAGCCAGCCGAATTGCGACGAGGTGACGCTTACCGCACCTTATCGGCTGGCGTTCGACGAGACGTTTGCTGGTTGAATGCGTAGCGGCCCGTTGTGGCTGCGGCAAGCCAGAGGTAGAACAGCGGCGCCGAGCCGCGCCCAAAAAAGCCGCCCTCGGGCGGCTTTCGCGCACTCAGGCGGGGCGCGCCGGCTCAGTGCTTGCGGTGCGGGCAGTTTTCCTTCGTGCATGCGCCATACAGCGCCAGCGCATGCTCTTGCAGCTTGAAGCCGCGCTCCTTGGCGATCGCTTGCTGGCGGTTTTCGATTTCGGGGTCGAAGAATTCTTCGACGAGACCGCAGTCGAGGCAGACGAGGTGATCGTGATGCGAGCCTTCATTCAGCTCGAACACAGCCTTGCCGGACTCGAAATTGCTGCGCGACAGGAGCCCTGCCTGCTCGAACTGCGTCAGCACGCGATAGACGGTGGCGAGCCCGATGTCGAGCTCTTCATGGAGCAGATTCCGGTAGACGTCTTCGGCGGTGAGGTGACGCACCGGACTATGCTGGAAAATCTCGAGAATCTTGAGGCGCGGTAGGGTCGCCTTGAGCCCGATATTCTTGAGATCGGTCGGATTGGTCATGGGTAGGCATCCCTGGAGTACAATGCAAGGTTCTAATAGTAATGTGTTTTTGCTGTTCCGGTCATCTTCGGTGTAACTCGCGCGGCCTTAGTGCCTAGGCAAGCAGGCCCGCACGGTGAGTGCAATGATTCCAACTTTTCTTTTAACAAACCGGGGGAGCCGCGTGCGAGGTACCTTGATCGTTGCCGCCGCAGTGGCGGCTCTCGCAGGATGCTCGACCTATAACAGCGTCACGCAGCGGATTGCCCAATCCATCACGCCCTATCGCATCACCGTCGTGCAGGGCAACTTCGTCTCGGCGGAGATGGCTGCGAAGATGCAGGCCGGCATGTCGCGCGACCAGGTGAGGGCGCTCCTCGGCACGCCGCTGCTCACCGACATGTTCCATGCGGACCGCTGGGACTATCTGTTCTATTTCAAGCGCGGTTCGACTTCGATCGTTCAGCAGCGCAACTTCATCGTGAACTTCCAGAGCGACCGGGTTGCGAGCTGGTCGGGCGGCGACAATCTGCCTTCCGAGCTCGAGCTGCTCGCCGACATCGACGGCGACAAGCTCGGCAAGAAGAAGGCCGCTCAGGCAAAGGCTGCGGAAGCAGCGCTTGCGGCGAGCTCGGCAAGCGGCGTCAATGCGGCGGCGTCTCCGGCGCCGATCGATACGGTCGCTTCGCCGACGGGCGAGGCCGCCCAGGCCGGCGCGCTGCCGGCCACGGCGGCCAACGCGCAGGCCGCGCAGGCGGCCAATCGCGCGACGAGCCAGATCACGTCGACGCCGACCAACCGGCCGTCGGTGGCGGTGGCGCCGTCCGCCGGGGGCACGACGCCCGGTGCATCGCCGCTGCCGGGTCAGCCGCAGCTTCAGTTCCACCGGCCGCCGCCGCCCAGCTCGGGGGACAACAGCAATCCGGTCGGACCGACGGGCTCGCAAGGCAGCGATGCCTCTGCCTCGTCCAACCAGCCGGCTGCCGCGTCGCCGCAAGGCGTGCAAGGTACCGGCAACTGAGCGTTGCCGACAGCAGGCGGGTGCACGCAGCGTGCAGCCCGCCTTCGTTCTTTGGGCGGTGCCGTGTCGCCGCCGGTATTCGTCGTTACTCGTAGTCTTTACGTGTGTTGCCCATGAAAATTGCCATTGCTGGCGCATCGGGCCGGATGGGCCGGATGCTGATCGAAGCGGTCCTGAACGACCCCGACGCAACGCTTGCCGGCGCGCTCGAACGCGCAGGCTCCCCTCAGCTCGGCCAGGATGCCGGTGCGTTCCTCGGTAAAGAGACGGGCGTGCTGCTCACCGACGACATCGAGCGCGTCTTTGCCGTTGCCGACTGCCTGATCGATTTCACGCGGCCGGAAGGCACGATGACGCACCTCGAGGCCGCGCTGCGCCACAACGTGAAGCTCGTGATCGGCACCACTGGTTTCGACGATGCGCAAAAAACCGAACTGCGCGCCGCCGGCGAGAAAATCGGCATCGTGTTCGCGCCGAACATGAGCGTCGGCGTGAACGTCACGCTGAAGCTGCTCGAATTCGCCGCGCGCGCGTTCGCGACCGGCTACGACATCGAGATCATCGAGGCGCACCATCGCCACAAGGTCGATGCGCCTTCGGGCACCGCGCTGATGATGGGCGAGGTCGTCGCCGGCGCGCTCGGCCGCGATCTCAAGGACTGCGCCGTGTACGGCCGCGAGGGCGTGACGGGCGAGCGCGATCCGTCGACTATCGGCTTCTCTGCGATTCGCGGCGGCGATATCGTCGGCGACCACACGGTGTTGTTTGCCGGGATCGGCGAGCGCATCGAGATCACGCACAAGTCGGCGAGCCGCGTGTCGTATGCGCAGGGCGCGCTGCGCGCGGTGCGTTTCCTCGCCGGCCACGAGACCGGCTTCTACGACATGCAGGATGTGCTCGGCCTGCGCTCGGCGCATCAGGCGTGACCGCCGGCCGAGTCCGACTCCGACTGCCACACTGCGCTTGAATCCCCAGATGGCGAATACCGGCATTCTTCACTACCTGCAAACGAGCGACGCCGTCACGCACGGCGTCGCGTACCTGTTGCTGGCGATGTCGGTGGCGAGCTGGTGCTTCCTGATCGTGAAGAGCTGGATGCTCGCGCGCGCGAAGCGTCAGGCACCGCGCGCGCTCACGCTGTTCTGGCAGGCCGCGACGCTTTCCGACGGCGTGCTGGCGCTGCGCCTCGCCGACAAGGAGCGCGTGTTCGCGCCGCTTGCCGAGGCCGCGCTCGAATCGGCCGAAGCCCATATGCCGGGCGCGCTGCTTGGGCGCGTCGAGCGCAGCGAACGCGTGCTGCGCGCGCTGCGCCAGGCGCTCACCGCTTCGCAGCGCCGGCTCGAGTTCGGGCAGGTGCTGCTCGCGTCGGTTGGCAGCACGGCGCCATTCGTCGGCCTGCTCGGCACCGTCTGGGGCATCTATCACGCGCTCGGCAGCATCGCCGCGAGCGGCCAGGCGATGATCGAGAACGTCGCGGGGCCGGTCGGCGAGGCGCTCATCATGACCGCGTTCGGCCTCGTCGTCGCGATTCCGGCGGTGCTTGCCTACAACGTGCTCGGGCGCATGGCGCGGCAGTTGTCCGAGGAGCTCGACGGTTTTGCGCACGACTTGCACGCGTACGTTTGCGCGCCGCAAGAGTCCGCTCCGCGCGAGGCGGCGGCGCGGCGCGTCGAAGCTTCCTGAGTGATCGAGGGAGCGCCCATGGCATTCGGCGGACTCGAAAAGAAGCAGACGGCCGCACCGATGGCGGACATCAACATGACGCCGCTGATCGACGTGATGCTCGTGCTGCTCGTCATCTTCATCATCACGGCGCCGCTCTTCACGCACGCGATCCGGCTCGATTTGCCGAAGGTCGCTGCCGCGCCGGCGCGGCAGACGCCCACCACCATCTCGCTGTCGATCGACGCCGCCGGCAAGATCTACTGGAACGGCCAGCCCGTCACGCTCGAGGCGATGCGCGCGAAGCTCGCTGCGGCGGGCAAGCAGGCCGACGCGCCTGAGATCCACCTGCGCGCGGCGCGCGCGACCCGCTACGAGGTGATCGCCCAGGTGATGGGCGCGGCGCAGCAGGCGGGCCTGGAGCGCATCGGCTTCGTGACGGATCCGCCGTCCGCGGCGAGCGCACCCGGCGCCGCCCAGCCTTAGCATGGCCAGCGCCCTGAGCGCGCCTGCGTCGTCGATGCCGACGGTTTCGCATCCGGCGCGAACGGTATAATCAGCCCTTTCCCCGCGCTTGACCCATGCGGCGGGGAGCCCGCTTTTCCACATTGACAGCCACGCCCGAAGCACCCTGAGCCGTCCGCGCCGCCGGACGCCAAAGGGGACGAACAGGGTGCGAACGCACAGCCAGCCCGAACCACACCATGCAAGAAAGATACTTACCCGCCGACGTCGAAGCCGCCGCTCAGCGCGAGTGGCGCGCCACCGATGCCTACCAGTCCACGGAAATCGCCGGTAAGCAGAAGTTCTATTGCGTTTCGATGCTGCCGTACCCGTCGGGCAAGCTGCACATGGGCCACGTGCGCAACTACACGATCAACGACGTGATGTACCGCTATCTGCGGATGAACGGCTACAACGTGCTGATGCCGATGGGCTGGGACGCCTTCGGCATGCCCGCCGAAAACGCCGCGATGGCCAACGGCGTGCCGCCCGCGAAGTGGACCTACGACAACATCGCTTACATGAAGGGCCAGATGCAGTCGATGGGTCTCGCGATCGACTGGTCGCGCGAGATCGCGACCTGCAAGCCCGAGTACTACAAGTGGAACCAGTGGCTGTTCCTGAAGATGCTCGAGAAGGGCATCGCCTACAAGAAGACGGGCACCGTCAACTGGGACCCGGTCGACCAGACCGTGCTCGCGAACGAGCAGGTGATCGACGGCCGCGGCTGGCGCTCGGGTGCGCTCGTGGAAAAGCGCGAGATCCCGATGTACTACATGCGGATCACGCAATACGCCGATGAGCTGCTGAACGACCTCGACGGCCTCGGTTGGCCGGAGCGCGTGAAGATCATGCAGCAGAACTGGATCGGCAAGAGCTTCGGCGTGAACTTCGGGTTCCCTTACGAGCTCGACGGCGAAGAGAAGCTGCTGCGCGTGTTCACGACGCGCGCCGACACGATCATGGGCGTCACGTTCTGCGCGGTGGCGGCCGAGCATCCGCTCGCCACGCGTCTCGCGAAAGACCATCCCGAGTTGCAGGCGTTCATCGACGAATGCAAGCGCGGCGGCGTCGCGGAGGCCGACGTCATGACGATGGAAAAGAAGGGCATGGCGACGGGCTTTTTCGTCAAGCATCCGCTGACGCAGGAGCCGGTCGAGGTATGGATCGGCAACTACGTGCTGATGACCTACGGCGAGGGCGCGGTGATGGGCGTGCCGGCGCACGACGAGCGCGACTTCGCGTTCGCAAAGAAATACGGCCTGCCGATCAGGCAGGTGATCGCCTCCGAAGGGCAGACGTATTCGACCGACGCTTGGGCAGAATGGTACGGCGACAAGGAAGCCGGCGTCTGCGTGGCGAGCGGCAAGTACGACGGCATGAACTACGAGCAGGCCGTCGATACGATCGCTGCCGATCTCAAGGCGCTTGGCCTCGGCGACAAGCAAGTCACGTGGCGCCTGCGCGACTGGGGCATTTCGCGCCAGCGCTATTGGGGCACGCCGATCCCCATCATCCACTGCGCGACCTGCGGCGACGTGCCGGTGCCGGAAGAGGACCTGCCTGTCGTGCTGCCGGAAGACCTCGTGCCGGACGGCACGGGCAATCCGCTCGCGAAGTCGGCCGCGTTCGTGAACTGCACGTGTCCTAAGTGCGGCGCGCCCGCCAAGCGCGAAACCGACACGATGGATACTTTCGTCGATTCGTCGTGGTACTTCTACCGCTACGCGTCGCCGGATGCGGCAACGATGGTCGACGCACGCACCGACTACTGGATGCCGATGGACCAATACATCGGCGGCATCGAGCACGCGATCCTGCATCTCTTGTATTCGCGCTTCTGGGCGAAGGTGTCGCGCGACCTGGGCCTCGTGAAGTTCGGCGAGCCGGCGAAGAACCTGCTCACGCAGGGGATGGTGCTCAACGAGACGTTCTATCGCGAGGACGCCTCGGGCAAGAAGACCTGGTACAACCCGGCCGACGTCACCGTCGCGCACGACGACAAGGGCCGCCCTATCGGCGCGACGCTGAACGCCGACGGCCAGCCGGTCGTGCTGGGCGGCATCGAGAAGATGTCGAAGTCGAAGAACAACGGCGTCGACCCGCAAATGCTGATCGACCAGCACGGCGCCGATACCGCGCGCCTCTTCACGATGTTCGCGGCGCCGCCCGAGCAGCAGCTCGAATGGTCGGGCGCGGGCGTCGAAGGCGCGAGCCGCTTCCTGCGCCGCGTATGGGCGTTCGGTTTCGCGAACCAGGCGGTGCTGCGCGAGCGCGGCGCGTTCGACGCAGCTGCGCAAAGCGACGCCGACAAGACGCTGCGCCGCGAAATCCATGGCGTGCTGAAGCAGGCCGATTTCGACTACCAGCGTTTGCAGTACAACACGGTGGTGTCGGCGGCGATGAAGATGCTCAACGCGCTCGAAGGCGCGAAGGGTGCGCAGGCCGCCGTGCTGGGCGAAACCTACGGCATCTTGCTGCGCGTGCTGTACCCGGTGGTGCCGCACGTTACGCATCAGCTGTGGGGCGCACTCGGGTATGCCGGCGAATTCGGCGGGCTGCTCGACGCACCATGGCCGAAGGTCGACGAGAAGGCGCTCGAGCAGGCCGAGATCGAGCTCGTGCTGCAGGTGAACGGCAAGGTGCGCGGCGCGCTGACGGTCGCGAAGGATGCGCCGCGCGAAGCCATCGAGCAAGCGGCGCTCGCGCACGAGATGTTCGAGAAGTTCGCCGAGGGCCGCCCGCCGAAGAAGGTCGTCATCGTGCCGGGCCGCCTCGTGAACATCGTGGCGTGAGATTGAGCGACGCGCCGCAGCCCTTGGCCGCGTGCGCATCGCGACTGCGAACCTAGGAGCCAATGTGACTCGCAGATCGTTTTTGACGCTTGCGTGCGGTGTGATGATGCTGTCCGCATGCGGCTTCCAGTTGCGCGGGCAACAGGACTACGCGTTCAAGCGCCTCGTCATCGTCGGTGCGCAGCCGCCGGTCGCCGCGCGTCTCACGCGTATGGTTCAGGGCGGCAGCGATACGGTTGTCGTCAATTCGACGGACAACGCCGATGCGATCCTGACGATGTCCGAGGCGCGCGGGCAGAGCACGCTGACGATGAACTCATCGGGCGTCGTCGAGGAGTATCAGATCACCTATTCGCTGTACTACCAGCTGGTCGGCAAGGACGGCACCGCGTTGATTGCGCCGAGCGTCATCGTGCTGAACCGGGCGATGACATATAGCGACCAGTACGCAACGGCGAAACAGGCTGAATCCGAGCTGCTCATCGCGGACATGCAGAACGACGCCGTCGATCAGCTCACGCGCCGGCTTTCGCTCGTGCATTCGATGCATCCGGCGCAGCCGGCGCCGAGCGTCTCGCCGACCACGCCGCTGCCGTCGCCGCCGCTTTGATCGATTCGACGACCTTGCTTTCGCTATCCGGACGCCGCGATGCAACTGCGACTTGACGCGCTCGAAGCGCATCTCGCGAAGGGGCTGGCCGGCCTCTACGTCGTGTACGGCGACGAGCACCTGCTCGCGCAGGAAGCGTGCGACCGCATCCGCGCGGCGGCGCGCGCCGCCGGTTTTACCGATCGCTCGGTGTTCACCGTCGAGCGCGGCTTCGACTGGAGCTCGCTGCTTGGCGCGAGCCAGTCGATGTCGCTGTTCGGCGACCGGCAGCTCGTCGAGCTGCGCATTCCGTCCGGCAAGCCCGGCAAGGACGGTGCCGACGCGCTGAAGACGCTCGCCTCGGCCGGCAACCCCGACGTCCTCACGCTCGTCACGCTGCCGCGGCTCGATGCGGCGACGCAGAAAGCCGCCTGGTTCACCGCGCTCGCCGACGCGGGCGTGGCGCTCAAGATCGATCCTGTCGAGCGCGCGCAGCTGCCGAACTGGGTGGGGCAGCGCCTCGCGCAGCAAGGCCAGCGTGTGGCCGCGGGCGAGGAAGGTCGGCGCGCGCTGCAGTTCATCGCGGAGCGCGTCGAGGGCAATCTGCTTGCGGCGCATCAGGAAATTCAGAAGCTCGGGCTGCTCTATCCGCAAGGCGTGCTGAGCTTCGAGCAGGTGCAGGATGCCGTGCTCAATGTCGCGCGCTACGACGTCTTCAAGCTCAACGAGGCGATGCTCGCGGGCGATGTCGGCCGGCTGGCGCGGATGCTGGACGGCCTGAAGGGGGAGGGCGAGGCCGCCGTGCTCGTGCTGTGGGCGATCGTCGAGGAACTGCGCACGCTCCTGCGCATCAAGCGCGGCGTCGAGGCGGGCAAGCCGCTCGCGATGCTGCTGCGCGAGAACCGCGTCTGGGGGCCGCGCGAACGGCTTGTCGGGCCGGCGCTGTCGCGTGTGACCGAAAGCGCGCTGGAAAAAGCGCTGTCGCTCGCCGCGCGTCTCGATCGCCAGGTCAAGGGCCTGTCCGGCTCGAACGGCGACCGCCGCAACGACCCGCCGCCCAACCCGTGGGACGGCTTGTTCGAGCTGGCGATGACCGTTGCGGCGCCGGGCAGGGCCGCAACGCCGCCGTCCGGCATGCCGCCGCGCCCGGCTGCGCGCCGCGCGGCCTAGCGTCCGTTACCGGCGCGAGCGGAACGCATCGCGCCACGCTACAATCGATTCCTATTCAGATTCCATTGCTGGCGTATAGGTGAATTGCGTCGCGATAAGCGGCATCGCCTGAGCGCCATCTATTTCGGCATTTCGGCAATTTGCATGCACGTGCCCATGCGCCTTTCTTCGGCACGACGAGAATCACCATGGATATCGACGACTACATGACCGGCCTCGGCCGCCGGGCACGCCAGGCATCGCGCGCGATGGCGCGCGCCTCGACCGCGGCGAAGAACGCCGCCCTCGAAGCCGTGGCGCGCGGAATCGAGCGCGACGCTCAATGGCTCAAGGAAGCGAACGCCCGCGACGTCGCGCGCGCCCGCGACAAAGGCCACGACGCCGCTTTCATCGATCGCCTGACGCTTTCCGACAAAGCCCTGAAGACGATGGTCGAGGGCCTGCGCCAAGTGGCGTCGCTGGCCGATCCGATCGGCGAGATCAGCAACCTGAAGTACCGTCCGAGCGGCATCCAGGTTGGCCAGATGCGCGTGCCGCTCGGCGTGATCGGGATCATCTACGAATCGCGTCCGAACGTGACCATCGACGCAGCGGCGCTGTGCCTGAAGTCCGGCAACGCGACGATCCTGCGCGGCGGCTCCGAGGCGCTCGAGTGCAACACGGCGCTCGCGAAGCTGATCGGCGAAGGGCTCGCCGCGGCCGGTTTGCCGCAGGACGCGGTGCAGGTCGTCGAGACGGCCGACCGAGCGGCGGTCGGCAAGCTGATTACGATGACCGAATACGTCGACGTGATCGTGCCGCGCGGCGGCAAGAGCCTGATCGCGCGCCTCATCGAAGAGGCCCGCGTGCCGATGATCAAGCACCTCGACGGCATTTGCCACGTCTACGTCGACGACCGCGCGGATCTCGCGAAGGCGCTGACGGTCTGCGATAACGCGAAGACGCATCGCTACGGCACCTGCAACACGATGGAGACGTTGCTCGTGGCAAGCGATATCGCGGCTCGAGTGCTGCCGCCGCTCGGCGCGCTGTATGCGGAGAAGGGCGTAGAGCTGCGCGTCGATCCGGAGGCGCGCAAGGTGCTGAGCGGCGCGCCGGGCATTGCTCCGAGCTTGCTCGTCGACGCGACCGAAGAGGATTGGCGCACCGAGTACCTGGCGCCGGTTCTCGCGATCAAGATCGTCGACGGCCTCGACGAGGCGATCGAGCACATCAACACGTACGGCTCGGCGCACACCGATGCGATCGTGACCGAAGACCACGATCGCGCGATGCGCTTCCTGCGCGAAGTCGATTCGGCGAGCGTGATGGTCAACGCCTCGACGCGTTTTGCCGACGGCTTCGAATACGGCCTCGGCGCGGAAATCGGCATTTCCAATGACAAGCTCCACGCGCGCGGGCCGGTGGGGCTCGACGGGCTCACTTCGCTGAAGTACGTCGTGCTCGGGCACGGTGAAGGGCGTCAATAATAACGAGACCAAGACCATCCGATGCTCTGGATCAAAACCTTTCACATCGTCCTCATCGCTTCCTGGTTTGCCGGTCTGTTCTACCTGCCGCGCATCTTCGTGAATCTCGCCATGGAGACGGAGCCTGCCGCGGTGCGGCGGCTTCTCACGATGGCGCGCAAGCTCTATCGCTTCATGACGCTCATTGCCGTGCCGGCGATTGCGTGCGGACTATGGCTGTGGCTTGTGATTGGCATCGGCCGCGGGGAGGGCTGGATGCACGCGAAGCTCGGCGTGGTAGTTCTGCTCGTGATCTATCACGCGTATTGCGGGCATTTGCTGGCCGTATTCGAGCGCGGCGAGAACCGTCGCTCGGACAAGTGGTATCGCTTTTTCAACGAGCTGCCCGTGCTGGGCATGCTCGCTGCGGTGGCGTTGGTGGTGCTCAAGCCGTTTTGAGGCGGTATTGGCGTCACGCCGCGAATCCAAAAGTTCTGCGGCGCGTTGCTTTTTAAGAGTAGTCCGATTTCTCAAATCCTACCCCATCCTTATATTGGTGCCTGGCCAATTTGATTGGATATCTAATCAATCTGTCCGCCCCTTCAATCTGAGCGGCTGATTCCATTCGATCGTACCGGTTGCTATTGCACTATTCGTCAGTGCGCCGCAATAGCCGGATCAATTGTTTTTTATCGCACGGCGGCGCTTCGCCGCCGTGCGTGCTGGTAATTCCATTGAATGATCGAGGGCCGTGTTTGTCACGTTCTGTGACATTTATTTAGGATGGCATAATGAATAAAAAATATCGTGTTAGCCAAAATTTGACTGGCCGCTTGTCGCCGGCTGCGCCAAGGGCGGCCAAGGGAGGGCGGGGCGGCGCCGCGGTTAGGCTGCTGGGTACGGTGTTGATTGCTGTATCGGGATTGGCGGGTTGGGTGCCCTCGGCGTCTGCTATCGGCACGTTTTATATGAACGATGGAACAGACAGGAACTGCGTACAGATTGTGGATGGGGGCGCGGGGACGAGTGATTTCCGGTCCCCTGTAACCAGTGCAAACTGTAACGTTACGAGTGCAGCAGGCATTTCCGAGCTGGGAGGCATGGTTCTCAACGGCAACGGCCTGTTCCTGAACAACAAGATGCAGATCAACGGCACGATGAGCTTGAGCAACAACAAGCTCATCGATCTGGCTCCCGGTACGGCTGACACGGATGGCGTGAACGTTGCGCAATTGCGCGGGGTGTTGGCGGGCTTGGGCGGCGGCGCTGGAATCGATGCGAACGGTAATGTCATTCCGCCCAGCTACAGCATCGGCGGAAACGCTTACAACAACGTCGGCGATGCGCTCAAGAATCTCGACGATCGCGTGACGGCGAACACAAATGCAGTGACGGCGAACACAAATGCAATCAACAACGCGAATCAGCAGATCGATGCCGTCAACCAGCGCGTGACCGACGTTCAAGCAACGGCAAACCAGTACGTTTCGGTCAATTCGACGAATGCGGCCGCTTCGGCGACGGGTTCGGGCGCCGTCGCGATCGGCGGCGGGTCGCAGGCGAGCGGCGCCAACTCGACGGCGATAGGTGAAGGCGCGCAGGCGAGCGGCAACAACTCGACAGCGATCGGCGAAGGCGCGCAGGCAACGGCGAATAACGCGGTTGCGCTCGGCGCCGGTTCGGTCGCCGACCAGGAGAAAACCGTCTCCGTCGGCTCCGCCGGCAACGAGCGCCGCATCACGAATGTCGACAACGGCGTGGCGCCAACCGACGCCGTGAACATGCGCCAGTTCCAGGACGGCATCGCCTCGGTCGCCCGCGCGGCGTACAGCGGCGTCGCGGCAGCCACCGCACTGACGATGATCCCCGACGTCGATCCGGGCAAGACGATCGCCGTCGGCATCGGCACGGCGAACTTCAAGGGCTATCAGGCGGCAGCTGTCGGTGCATCGGCGCGCGTGACGCCGAACCTGAAGCTGAAAGTCGGCGCGGGCATGAGCGCTGCCGGCACGACGGTCGGCGGCGGCGCGTCGTATCAGTGGTGATGCGTGCCGGCGCGTCGGCGCCGCGAGCGTGGTGAATGGCCTCGAAAGCATTTCTCCGCGTTTCGGCTGGCCGGCGTGCCGTGTCGAAACAAAACGGGCTGCCCCGAATTCGGGCAGCCCGTTTTGCATCAGGGGATCGATCAGCGCGAAAGCAATCCCGCGGCGAGCCGATCGCTCGTCAGTCCTCCATTCCAATTCGCCGCCGCGTGATCGTTTCCTTCGCCTTGCCGAGCCTGTCGACGAGATCGGGCCCGCGCCGCAGCGCGACGCCCACCGCGAGGATGTCCCCGATTGCGAGATGCGACATGCGCGACGTCATCGGCGAAAACACATCCGCTTCCTCGGCGATGTTCGCCGAAAGGCTGACAGTCGCGATTTGCGCAAGCGGCGAGTTGCTATGCGTGATCGCGATGACCTTCGCGCCGCATGCGAGCGCCGAGCGGGCGGCGTCGACGATATCGCGCGTGCGGCCGGTGTTCGAGATCGTCACGACCACGTCCCCGTCGCCCAGCAGCGCCGCCGACATCGAATAGGTATGCGGATCGGCATAAGCGACGCTCGGTATGCCCAGCCGGAAGAACTTGTGCTGGATGTCCTGTGCGGCGATCCCCGAGCCGCCCGCGCCGTAGAACTCGATGCGCGTCGCGCGTGCGAGCAGCTCGATCGCAGTCGCGATGCTGTCCGCCGACAGGCTGTTGCGCACTTCGATCAACGCACCGATGGTCCGGTCGAAGACCTTCGCGACGACGCCCGGCGCCGGCTCGTCCGGACGCACGTCCCGATACACCGACGGCACGCCGTGCGCGATGCTCTGCGCGAGCCGGATCTTGAATTCGCGAAATCCGCTGCAGCCGAGCGCGTGGCAGAAGCGCGCGATGGTCGGCTGGCTGACGTCGGCGCGTTGAGCAAGTTCGGTCATCGCGAGATCGAGCACTTCACGTGGCGCGTCGACCACGTAGTCGGCCAGTTTGCGTTCGGATGGGCGCAATTGGGCGCGCATCGCTTCGATTCGAGAGAGCATGGCGAGGGTGGCCGCGCGCGGCGCGGCGAAGGGAAATCGTTCGGTAGAGTATCGCTGTTTTGATGTAGAAAATCTACATATCTTGATGTGGCAGACTCACTGGAACAGAGCCAGTCCCGATGTGTGATTGTGCAATGCACAAGTAGCGATTGAGCGGAAAGCCCATCCAGGCCGGACGACATCGGCCAGAATTTCTCCCGCAATCCCCTCTCTCCCTCATTGCTTGCTTGTAGTTTTTCTACTAAACTCCGCAAGTCCGATCGAACTTGTGGACGTCCCCGCGATCCCACCTACTCGCGCGCCTCACCGCTGCGCGGTCTTTCAGGAGCGTCTTTCCATGACCTCGCCGCATTCCACGCTGACCACGGTCACCAAACGCATCGTCGAACGCAGCAAGCCGACGCGCTCGGCCTACCTTGCGCGCATCGACGCGGCGCAAGGCCGGTTCCCGGCGCGCGGCGCGCTCTCGTGCGCGAATCTCGCGCACGGCTTCGCGGGCCTCGAAGGCAACGACAAGCTCGTGATCAAGCAGATCCGCCAGCCGAACATCGGCATCGTGTCCGCTTACAACGAAATGCTTTCGGCGCATGCGCCGTACAAGACTTATCCCGACATCATCAAGGAAGCCGCCCGCGAAAGCGGCGGCGTCGCGCAGTTCGCGGGCGGTGTGCCGGCGATGTGCGACGGCGTCACGCAGGGCAACGCGGGTATGGAGCTGTCCCTGTTTTCGCGCGAAGTGATCGCCATGAGCACGGCGGTCGCGCTCACGCACAACATGTTCGACGCCGCGCTGTGCCTCGGCATCTGCGACAAGATCGTGCCTGGCCTTTTGATCGGCGCGCTGCAGTTCGGCCATCTGCCGACGATCTTCGTGCCAGCAGGCCCCATGACGAGCGGCCTCTCGAACGACGACAAGGCCAAGATCCGCCAGCAATTCGCGACCGGCAAGGTGGGTCGCGACGCGCTGCTCGAGGCGGAATCGGCGGCTTACCACGGGCACGGCACCTGCACGTTCTACGGCACCGCCAACAGCAACCAGATGTTGATGGAAGTGATGGGCCTGCACCTGCCGGGCTCGGCCTTCGTCCACCCGCACACGCCGCTGCGCGACGCGCTGACCGCGGAGGCGGCGCGCCGCGTGCTCGACCTGACGGCCGAGCGCGGCAACTACACGCCGATCGGCCACGTGATCGACGAAAAGGCGATCGTCAACGGCATCGTCGCGCTGCTCGCGACGGGCGGCTCGACCAACCACACGCTGCACCTCGTCGCGATTGCGCGCGCGGCCGGCATCCTGATCGACTGGGACGATTTCGACACGCTCTCGCAAGCGGTGCCGCTCCTCGCCAAGATCTACCCGAACGGCAAGGCCGACGTGAACCACTACCATGCGGCCGGCGGCATGGCGTTTCTGGTCCGCAATCTGCTGGAAGGCGGCCTGATGCACGACGACGTGACGACGGTCGCAGGCAAGGGCCTCGCGCGCTACACCGAGGAGCCGAAGCTGATCGATGGCCAGTTGAAGTGGGTGCCGGGCGTGGCCGAAAGCGGCGACGCCAACGTGCTGCGTCCGATCGGCGAGCCGTTCCAGCCGGATGGCGGCCTGCGCCTGATGCAGGGCAAGCTGGGCCGCGGCGTGATCAAGATTTCGGCGGTCTCGCCCGATCACAGAAAGGTGAAGGCGCCGGCGATCGTCTTCGATTCGCAGGAGGCCGTGCAGGAAGCGTTCGACAATGGCGAGCTGAAGCGCGATTTCGTCGCCGTGGTTCGCTTCCAGGGTGCGCGCGCGAACGGGATGCCCGAGCTGCATCGCCTGACGCCGCTGCTCGGCGTGCTGCAGGACCAGGGCTTCCACGTCGCGCTCGTCACCGACGGGCGCATGTCGGGCGCATCGGGCAAGGTGCCGGCGGTCATCCACGTCTCGCCCGAGGCGCTGCTCGGCGGGCCGCTTGGGCGAATGCGCACCGGCGATACGATCGTCATCGACGCCGAAGCGGGCGTCCTCGACATCGAGATCGATGCCGCCGAGTGGGATGCGCGCGAAGTCGAAGCGCCTGCCCATCAGGCAGAAAACGAAGTCGGCTTCGGCCGCGAATTGTTCGGCGTCTTCCGGTCGGCCGCGGCGCCAGCGGAAATGGGCGCTTCGGTGTTCGGTCCGCTCGTCGGCGAGACGGCCGATCGACTTGTTCACGTACAGCAATAAGGAGTCTTGCAAATGAAGACGGTAAGCGAAATCGTACGTCTGGGTCCCGTGATTCCGGTGCTGGCGTTCGACTCGGCCGAGCAGGGCGAGCACGTTTCGCGCGCGCTGCACGCGGGCGGCGTGAAGGTGCTCGAAATCACGCTGCGCACCGAGGCCGGCCTGCAAGCGATCGAGCGGGCGAGCCAGTTGGCGCCGGATATCGTGGTCGGCGTCGGCACGATCACGAGGCCCGAGCAGTGCGCGCTCGCGAAGAAGGCCGGCGCGCAGTTCGGCGTGTCGCCGGGGCTCACGAAGGACATCCACCAGGCTGCGGTGGACGCCGGCCTGCCGCTCCTGCCCGGCGTGATGACGCCGTCGGACATCATCGTCGCGCTCGAGCTCGGCTACGAGATCGTCAAGTTCTTCCCGGCGCAGCAGGCGGGCGGCGTGCCGATGCTGCAAGCGTTCCAGGGGCCGTTCCCGACGCTCAAGTTCTGCCCGACGGGCGGCATCACCGCCGAATCGGCGCCGACCTTCCTCGCGCTGCCGAACGTGGTCTGCGTGGGCGGCTCGTGGCTGACGCCGAAGGCCGCGCTCGCGGCGCAAAACTGGGACGAAGTGACCCGCCTCGCACACGCCGCCACCGAGCTGGCCGCACACCGCAGCTAATCCCGCTTGCCTCGAGGCCTGCGATCCGTATCGGCAGGCCTCGCCCCCGTCTTATCTCAAAACCCTCGTCAAACGCGCAAATTGCGCAGTTCGATGAGGGTTTTCGCTTATGGAACCGGTTCTATCGCTGACGATTAAACAAAAGTAGAATGCAACGTCCGCGCGCCGGGAGGCGCGGCCCGTTGTACGCTAGGGGCCGACAACGCTTCGCATGCCGGCCGAATAATCAAAAGGAGGAGCTTCATGGGAACTGTCCAAGGCAGCACGCTGCTGGTCTACACGGTGATCGCCATCGCGGCGCTGATCCTCTTGATCGCGCGCTACAAGGTTTACCCGTTCCTGGTCCTGATCATCGTTTCGCTGCTGCTCGGTCTGGCGGTCGGTATGCCGATGGACAAGATCGTGAAGTCGTTCGAAACCGGCACGGGCGGCACGCTCGGCCACATTGCGATCGTGGTCGGTCTCGGCACGATGCTCGGCAAGATGATGGCGGAGTCGGGCGGCGCGGAGCGCATCGCGACGACGCTCATCAACTGGTTCGGCGAGAAGAACATCCACTGGGCGATGATGTTCGTCGCGATCATCGTCGGCCTGCCGGTGTTCTTCGAGGTCGGCTTCGTGCTCTTGATCCCGATCGCGTTCAACGTCGCGAAGCGCACGGGCAAGTCGCTGCTGCTCGTCGGCCTGCCGATGGTGGCGGGGCTTTCCGTCGTCCACGGGCTGATCCCGCCGCACCCGGCTGCGCTGCTGGCCGTGCAGGCGTACGGCGCCGATATCGGCAAGACCATTGCGTACGGCCTCATCATCGGCGTGCCGACGGCGATCGTCGCCGGTCCGCTCTTCGCGCTGCTCGTCCATCGTCAGGTGAAGCTGCCGGAGAACAATCCGCTCGCCGCGCAGTTCGTCGAGACGCATGCTCAGGGTGGGCAGCGTGAATTGCCCGGCTTCGGCGTCACGCTGTTCACGATCCTGCTGCCGGTGATCCTGATGCTCGTCGGCAGCTGGGCCGATCTCGTCTTCACGCCGAAGACGCTCGCCAACAACCTGCTGCACTTCGTCGGGAACTCCGATGTCGCGCTCCTGATCGCGGTGCTGGTCAGCTTCTGGACGTTTGGCGTGCGGCGCGGCTTCAATCGCGACCAGATCCAGAAGTTCTGCAGCGAGTGCCTGGCGCCGATCGCGGGGATCACGCTGATCGTCGGCGCGGGCGGCGGTTTCGGCGGCGTGCTGCGCGATAGCGGCATTTCGAGCCAGATCGTCGAGACGGCGAAACACGCGCATCTCTCGCCGCTGATGCTCGGCTGGCTCGTGGCGGCGTTGATCCGGCTCGCGACGGGCTCGGCCACCGTGGCGATGACGACCGCTTGCGGTGTCGTCGCGCCGATCGCCTCCGCGAGCGGCATCGTGGTGAAGCCCGAGCTGCTCGTGCTCGCGACGGGCTCGGGCTCTCTGATCTTCTCGCACGTGAACGACGGCGGTTTCTGGCTGATCAAGGAATACTTCGGGATGACGGTCGGACAGACCTTCAAGACGTGGTCGCTGTGCGAAACCATCATCTCGCTGTTGGGTTTGGGTCTGACCTTCGCGCTGGCGACGGTGCTCTAAGGCGTTTCAGGAAGTTTCAGGAGCAGGGCATGATTTTCATCGTGATGGGTGTGTCGGGCGCGGGCAAGACGCGGATTGGCGAACTGCTGGCGGAGCGCCTGTCGTGCAGCTTCACCGACGGCGATGCGTTTCACAGCGAGGCCAACAAGGAGAAGATGCACCGCGGCATCCCGCTGACCGACGACGACCGCTGGCCATGGCTCAGGACGATTCGCGCGGCGATCGAGGCGAAGGAGCGTGCGGGCGAGACGGCGGTGTTCACCTGCTCGTCGCTCAAGCGTTCGTATCGCGACATCCTGCGCGGCGGCGATCCAGATGTTCGCTTTGTCTATCTGAAGGGCACGTTCGACGTGCTGAAGGCGCGGCTCGGCGCGCGCAGCGGCCACTTCTTCAATTCGTCGCTGCTTGAGAGCCAGCTTGATACGCTCGAGGAGCCGGGGCCGGACGAAGCGATCGAGGTGAGCATTGATCTGACGCCGGAGCAGATGGTCGATAGCGTGATCGCGCAGACTGAGTTTTGAGATTGCTCATCTCGGATTAGATGCCTAAACCTTGGTAGAACAAATCGAATGACTGTCGAATCCAAGCATCTCGATGCTGCCCATTCCGGGCGGCCAATAGGGGATGTTCATGAAGATACGGGCAGTCAACAAGTATTTGATCGGCGGTACAGCGATGCTCATGTTCGCGGCATCGGCGGGTTTTGCAGCAGGTGTCGATTCGGAACCGAAAGACCCCTTGATGTTTGCCAGCGGAGGAATGGGCAAAGACTCGGATTCGGCGTACCTGCGGCAGGCTCGCTATCACTACAACGTACACCTGACGTTTGTGAACAAGAACGGAGCTTACCAATCCGGTGTTCATGTCCGGCTTGTCAACGCCAAGGGCGAGGTGATCGTAGATGCGATTTCGAAAGGACCGCTTTTCTACGTTCGTCCGCCCTATAGCTTGCCATCTAGCCACTACAAGCTGATCGTGTCGAAGGATGGAAAATCGCGGCAGTACGACATCGACGTTGGCGATAAGCTCGTGAGCCTGCGCATCGCACTCTGACCGCCGAATCGCCCATCGTGGCGATCGAGCGAGCGTTCTTCGGAATGCCGCTTACTCGCATTGCTTCAGCTTGCTTCAGAAAAAAAACCGTTCAGCGCGTGGCTGAACGGCATTTGCACTGCCCGGCGTTTTTTCGCCTGATTCGCTCAGCCGATCCGCTTCGCCAGCTCCACCGCCTTGCCGACATACGAAGCCGGCGTCATCGCCAGAAGGCGCTCCTTCGCATCGGCCGGAATCGCCAGGCCGCCGATGAACTGCTGCAGCGCCTCGCGCGTGATGCCCTTGCCGCGCGTCAGCTCCTTCAATTGCTCGTACGGGTTCTCGATGCCGTAGCGGCGCATCACGGTCTGCACCGGCTCGGCGAGCACTTCCCAGCAGTTGTCGAGGTCTTCGTTCAAACGTTGCGGATTGACTTCGAGCTTGTCGAGGCCGCGGTTGAGCGCGTCGTAGGCGAGCAGCGAGTAGCCGAACGCCACGCCCATGTTGCGCAGCACGGTCGAATCGGTGAGGTCGCGCTGCCAGCGCGACACCGGCAGCTTGTCGGCGAGGTGGCGCAGCGTCGCGTTCGCGAGGCCGAGGTTGCCTTCGGAGTTCTCGAAGTCGATCGGGTTGACCTTGTGCGGCATCGTCGACGAGCCGATCTCGCCGGCCTTGGTCTTCTGCTTGAAGTAGCCAAGCGAGATGTAGCCCCAGACGTCGCGGTCGAGATCGAGCAGGATCGTGTTCGCGCGCGCGATCGAGTCGAACAGCTCGGCCATGTAGTCGTGCGGCTCGATCTGGATCGTGTACGGATTGAAGGTGAGCTTCAGGCGCTGCTCCACGACTTCGCGCGAGAACGCTTCCCAGTCGAACTCCGGATACGCCGACAGGTGCGCGTTGAAGTTGCCGACCGCGCCGTTCATCTTGCCGAGCAGCTGGACCTGCGCGATGCGCTCGATCGCGCGTGCAAGGCGCGCGGCGACGTTGGCGATTTCCTTGCCGAGCGTGGTCGGGCTGGCGGGCTGGCCGTGCGTGCGGGAGAGCATCGGCTGCTCCGCATGCGCATGCGCGAGCGCGACGAGGCGCTGGTGCACCGAGCGCAGCGCCGGCAGGATCACGTGCTCGCGCGCGCCGGCGAGCATCAGGCCGTGCGAGGTGTTATTGATGTCTTCCGAGGTGCACGCGAAGTGGATGAACTCGCTCGCGCGCTCGAGCTCCGGCTGGCCCTTCACCGATTCCTTGAGCCAGTATTCGACGGCCTTCACGTCGTGGTTCGTGACGCGCTCGATATCTTTGATGCGTGCGGCGTCGTGCGCGGTGAAGCGCTCGACGAGCTGCAGCAGGAACTGCTCGGACGCCTCCGAGAAGCGCGGCACTTCGGCGAAGCCGGCGCGCGACAGCGCGATCAGCCAGTGGACCTCGACCGTCACGCGGTGGCGCATGAACGCGGCTTCGGAGAGCCAGTCGCGCAGCGCTTCGGTCTTGGCGGCGTAGCGGCCGTCGAGCGGCGACAGGGCGGTGAGGGCGAAGAGGGTGTCGGGGCGGGTGTCGGACATGATGAGGGCGGGATGGCTCGATAGCCAGTTCGAACAGGGGAGAACCGCGAATTTTACCACTGGCGCGTGTCGCGGCCCGCGGCGCGACAAGGTGCGGCGTTGCCCGCGGCCGCGCCGGTAAAATGCCGGCTTCGCTGCTCATTGCATCGCCCGCATTCGCAAAGGTCCGCATGGAACTGAAATGGCTCGAAGACTTCGTATCGCTCGCGGAGACGCGCAGCTTCAGCCGCTCGGCCGAGCTGCGGCACGTCACGCAGCCGGCGTTCTCGCGGCGCATCCAGGCGCTCGAGGCGTGGCTCGGCACCGAGCTCATCGACCGTTCCGTGTATCCGACGCGCCTCACGTCCGCAGGCCAGGTGTTCTACGAGCAGGCGCTCACGATGCTGTCGCAGTTCCGCGAGGCGCGCACGGTGCTGCGCGGCCATAGCGGCGCGCCGGCCGCGACGATCGAGTTCGCGGTGCCGCATACGCTCTCGCTCACGTATTTCCCGCGCTGGCTGCATCGCATCGAGGCGCAGATGGGGCAGGTGCACGCGCGCCTGCGGGCGCTCAATGTGCACGACGCGGTGTTGTCGCTCGTCGAGGGCGGCTGCGACCTCGTGATGGGCTATCACCATCCGAGCCATCCGATCGCGCTCGACCCGGCGCGCTACGACACGCTGACGCTCGGCACCGAGCCGATCAGCCCGTTCTCCGCGCCGTCGCGCCCGGGGCGCGCGCGCTACACGCTGCCCGGCACGCCAGAGGCGCCCGTGCCCTACCTCTCGTACACGCCGAACGCCTACCTCGGGCGCATGACCGAAGTCATCATCGCCAACGCGTCGGCGCGGCTCTACCTGAACCGCGTCTACGAGACCGACATGGCCGAAGGGCTGAAGGCGATGGCGCTGGCCGGCCACGGCGTCGCGTTCCTGCCGCACAGCGCGGTCGAGGACGCCGTCGCCAACGGCAAGCTGATCCGCCTCGATCGCGCGACGCGCGGCTCGTCCGGCAATCCGTTCACGCTGACGATGGAGATCCGCCTCTATCGCGACAAGCTCGCAGCGGCCGGCGACGATCCGCGTCAGGCACTCGTGCGGCGCCTGTGGGACGTCGTCGCTGCGGAGCTGACGCAGCAGCAGAGCGCGTAGTTCGCCGTTTCGCGCCGCGGCGGACGCGCACAAGCCTCGGGTTATCGTTATGCATAAAAAACATAATCGGATAATGAATCGGCATTGGATTTCAGAAATCGCCTTCCCGACAATGGCGCTCACCTGTTGACCGTCGGAGATTTCATGTCTTCCCAACTGCAGTCCTCGTCCGCTGCGCAATCCATTCCCTCGTATCTGCATAGCGACGATCTCGGCCCCTGGGGCAACTATCTGCAACAAGTCGATCGCGTCGCGCCGTACCTCGGTTCGCTGTCGCGCTGGCTCGAAACGCTGAAGCGTCCGAAGCGCATCCTCGTCGTCGACGTGCCTATCGAGCTCGACAACGGCACGGTCGCCCACTTCGAGGGCTACCGCGTGCAGCACAACGTGTCGCGCGGCCCGGGCAAGGGCGGCGTGCGCTACCACCAGGACGTGACGCTTTCCGAAGTGATGGCGCTGTCCGCGTGGATGTCGGTGAAGAACGCCGCAGTGAACGTGCCGTACGGCGGCGCGAAGGGCGGTATCCGCGTCGACCCGCGCAAGCTGTCGCGCGGCGAGCTCGAGCGCGTGACGCGCCGCTACACGAGCGAAATCGGCATCATCATCGGACCGAATACCGACATTCCCGCGCCGGACGTGAACACGAACGAGCAGATCATGGCGTGGATGATGGACACCTTCTCGATGAACCAGGGCCAGACGGCCACGGGCGTCGTGACCGGCAAGCCGATCTCGCTCGGCGGCTCGCTCGGCCGCAAGGAAGCGACCGGCCGCGGCGTGTTCGTGGTGGGCACCGAAGCGGCGCGCCGCACCGGTCTCTCGATCGAAGGCGCGCGCGTTGCGGTGCAGGGCTTCGGCAACGTCGGCGGCATCGCGGCGCGTCTGTTCCAGGAAGCCGGCGCGAAGATCATCGCCGTGCAGGACCACACCGGCTCGCTCTACAAGTCGTCGGGCATCGATGCCGCGGCGCTGCTCGAGCACGTCGCCAAGACCGGCGGCGTGGGCGGTTTCTCGGGCGCCGAGCCGCTCGCGAACGACGAGTTCTGGACGGTCGAGACCGACATCCTGATCCCCGCCGCGCTCGAAAACCAGATCACGGAAAAGAACGCGTCGAAGATCAAGACGAAGATCATCGTGGAAGGCGCGAACGGCCCGACCACGACGGCAGCCGACGACATCCTGCGCGACAAGGGGGTGCTCGTGATCCCCGACGTGGTCGCGAACGCCGGCGGCGTGACGGTCTCGTACTTCGAGTGGGTCCAGGACTTCTCGAGCTTCTTCTGGACCGAAGAGGAGATCAACCAGCGTCTCGAGCGCGTGATGCGCGAAGCGTTCGCCGCGGTGTGGCAAGTGGCGAGCGAGAACAACGTGTCCGTGCGCACAGCGGCGTTCATCGTCGCGTGCAAGCGGATCCTGATGGCGCGCGAAATGCGCGGCCTGTACCCCTGATCCCCTTCTGATCGAAAGATCAGTTCCTACCGGCGCGGTCCACAAGACCGCGCTAGCACCTGAGAGGCGGGCGGCATCGATGAGATGCCGCCCGTTTTTTTATTTCTCATGCTCCCCGGCATACAGGTCTACCTTTCGATTGATCATATTTAATCTTTCAATATTTTTACTTTTGCTAAACTTGAAAGATTCCAGCCAAGGAGAGACCAGAAATGAAGACTAAACAAGCTGCATGGGTGCTGGTGGCGTTGGGACTCGTCGCGGGCGGCGCGCACGCCCAGGATGCCGGGACGCTGAAGAAAATCAAGGACACGGGCGTGATCTCGCTCGGCCACCGCGAGTCGTCGATCCCGTTTTCCTACTACGACGACAAGCAGAACGTGATCGGCTATTCGTATGAGTTTCAGATGAAGGTGGTCGACGCCGTCAAGAAGAAGCTCAACTTGCCGAACCTGAAGGTCAAGATGACGCCGGTCACCTCGCAAAACCGGATTCCGCTCGTGCAGAACGGCACCGTCGACATCGAGTGCGGCTCCACGACCAACAACGTCGAACGCCAGCAGCAGGCGGCCTTCTCGAACACGATTTTCGTGGTCGGCACGCGCCTGATGACGAAGAAGGATTCCGGCATCAAGGACTTCCCCGACCTGAAGGGCAAGACCGTCGTGACGACGGCGGGCACCACGTCGGAGCGCCTGTTGCGCAAGATGAACCAGGACAAGAACCTGGGGATGAACATCATCAGCGCGAAGGACCACGGCGATTCCTTCCTGACGCTGGAAACGGGCCGCGCGGTGGCGTTCATGATGGACGACGCGCTGCTCGCCGGCGAGCGCGCCAAGTCGAAGACCCCCGACCAGTACGTGATCGTCGGCACGCCGCAGTCGCGCGAAGCATACGGCTGCATGATGCGCAAGAACGATCCCGAGTTCAAAAGGGTGATCGACGAGGCGATCGCGCAGGTCGAAACGTCCGGCGAAGCCGACAAGATCTACCAGCGCTGGTTCGAATCGCCGATTCCGCCGAAGGGCCTCAACCTGAACTTCCCCGAGAGCGAGGACATCAAGGCGCTCTTCAAGAGCCCGAACGACAAGGCGATCGACTAACTATCGCTGGACCATGCGTTGAACGAGACGGAAGGGGGTGAAGGCCTCTCCCGTCTCTTTTTTTGGAGTCTCGTCATGTCCTATCACTGGAACTGGGGCATTCTGCTGAGCCCGGTCTCCACCGGCGAGCCGACCACCTACCTGGGCTGGCTGCTGTCCGGGCTCTGGGTCACGGTCAGCGTGTCGCTCGTGGCGTGGGTGATCGCGCTCGTCGTCGGGTCGTTCTTCGGTGTGCTGCGCACTGTGCCGAACCGGCGGCTCGCGGCGATCGGCACGGTCTATGTCGCGATCTTTCGCAACATCCCGCTGATCGTGCAGTTCTTCATCTGGTATCTCGTCGTGCCGGAGCTGCTGCCGGCGTCGGCCGGCACTTGGTTCAAGCAATTGCCGCCGGGCGTGCAGTTCTTCTCGGCGTCGATCGTCTGTCTCGGGCTGTTCACGTCGGCGCGGGTGTGCGAGCAGGTGCGCTCGGGCATCGAAGCGCTCCCGCGCGGGCAGCGCGCGGCCGGTCTCGCGATGGGCTTCACCGAATGGCAGACCTATCGCTACGTGCTGCTGCCGGTCTCCTACCGGATCATCGTGCCGCCGCTCACGTCCGAGTTTCTCAACATCTTCAAGAACTCAGCTGTGGCCTCGACGATCGGCCTGCTCGACCTGTCCGCGCAGGCCCGCCAGCTCGTCGACTACACGGCGCAAGCCTATGAGTCGTTCATCGCGGTGACGCTCGCCTACGTGCTTGTCAACCTCGTCGTGATGAATCTCATGCGCTGGATCGAGCGCCGCACCCGGCTGCCCGGCTACATCGGAGGCAAGTAATGCATCATTTCGACTGGAGTGGCATTCCCGGGGCGCTGCCGACGCTGTGGACCGGCGCCGTCGTCACCTTCAAGATCACCGTGTTGGCGATCGTCGTCGGCATCGTTTGGGGCACCGTGCTCGCGATCATGCGGCTGTCGAGCGTCAAGCCGCTGCAATGGTTCGCACACGGCTACGTGACGGTGTTCCGCTCGATCCCGCTCGTCATGGTTCTGCTGTGGTTTTTTTTGATCGTCCCGCAGGTGTTGCAGAATGTGCTCGGGCTCTCGCCTGACATCGACATCCGCCTTGCCTCCGCTATGGTGGCGTTTTCGCTGTTCGAAGCCGCGTATTACTCCGAGATCATCCGGGCCGGCATTCAGGCGGTGCCGCGCGGGCAGCTTAACGCGTCGTTCGCGCTCGGCATGAGCTACGCGCAGGCGATGCGGCTCGTGGTGCTGCCGCAGGCGTTTCGCGCGATGGTCCCACTGCTCTTGACGCAGGCGATCGTGCTGTTTCAGGACACGTCGCTCGTCTACGTGATCAGCCTCGCTGATTTCTTCCGCACGGCAACGAATATTGGCGACCGCGACGGTTCCATCGTCGAGATGGTACTGTTCGCCGGTGCGTGCTATTTCGTGATTTGCGTGATCGCGTCGAGCCTCGTCAAAGGTCTTCAGAAAAAGGTCGCAAGATGATTTCTATCAAGAACGTATCGAAGTGGTACGGTCACTTTCAGGTGCTGACCGACTGCACGACGGAAGTGAAAAAAGGTGAGGTGGTGGTGGTGTGCGGGCCGTCGGGGTCCGGCAAGTCGACGCTCATCAAGACCGTGAACGGCCTCGAGCCGTTCCAGCGGGGCGAGATTCTGGTCGATGGGCAGTCCGTCGGCGACAAGAAGACCAACCTCTCGAAGCTGCGCTCGAAGGTCGGCATGGTGTTCCAGCACTTCGAGCTGTTTCCGCACCTGTCGATCGTCGAGAACCTGACGCTCGCGCAGATCAAGGTGCTCGGCCGCTCGAAGGACGAAGCCACCGAGAAAGGGTTCAAGCTGCTCGATCGCGTCGGGCTCAAGGCGCATGCGGAGAAGTTTCCGGGGCAGCTCTCGGGTGGCCAGCAGCAGCGCGTGGCGATTGCGCGGGCGCTGTCGATGGACCCGATCGCGATGCTGTTCGACGAGCCGACTTCGGCGCTCGACCCCGAGATGATCAACGAGGTGCTCGACGTGATGGTCGAGCTCGCGCAGGAAGGCATGACGATGATGTGCGTGACGCACGAAATGGGCTTCGCGAAGAAGGTCGCCCATCGCGTCATCTTCATGGACAAGGGGATCATCGTCGAGGACGATCGCAAGGAGGATTTCTTCGCGAACCCCAAGTCGGACCGGGCGAAGGATTTTCTGGCGAAGATCCTGCATTGAGCGGGTGGCCGCCGCGCCGCAAAACGAAAAAGCCGCGCTCTTCAGCAGACGCGGCTTTTTTGCGTGAGGCGCTGGCAGCAGGCTAGCGAGGGATCACGATTCGTACGCGGCGGCGTCGTCCGATTCGATATCGAGCTCGGCTGGCGTTGGCAGCATCGACGCCGACGCCGTTTCGTCGCACGCCGGATTGCGCGCCTTGTCGAGCACGAACTGCGGCACGGGGATGTGGGTCCGCGCGACGACTTCGCCGTGCTGGAACATCAGCAGGTCGCCCGGCCGGAATGCGGTCCAGACTTCGTCGTCGGTCAGCGGCTGCGTGGCGATGACCGCAACGCGATCTTCGGGCGTCGTGTACTTCGCGAAATCGATCGACATGTCGGCATCGATCAGATGCGCCGTCGAAAACGGCCAGCTGCGCACCAAGTAATGCAGATGCGTCGAGCAATGCGCGAAGAGCGCTTGCCCGTTCGACATCAGGAAATTGAACACGCCGTATTGCGTGATCTCACGCGTGAGCTCTCCGAGCACCGCGAACAACTCGGGAAGCGGCGGCTGCGAGCCGGGAAACGCCGCACGCAGGCCTTGCATCAGCGCGCAGAACGCGGTTTCGCTATCGGTGGTGCCGACCGGCTGATACACGCCGTTCATCTCCGGCTGGTAGTCCTTCAAGTCGCCGTTGTGCGCGAAGATCCAGTGGCGCCCCCACAGCTCGCGCATGAACGGGTGGCAGTTTTCGAGCAGGATGTGCCCCTGCGTCGCCTTGCGGATGTGCGCGATCGTATTTTTCGACTTGATCGGGTAGCGCTTGACCATCTCGGCGATCGGCGAGGTGGCCGACGATTGATGATCGATGAAGAGGCGGCAGGCCTTGTCTTCGAAGAACGCGATGCCCCAGCCGTCCGCATGATGGTCGGTGACGCCGCCGCGCGCCGCGAAGCCGGTGAAAGAGAACGTGACGTCCGTCGGCGCGGCGCAGTTCATTCCGAGAAGTTGGCACATGGTGCGGATAAGGCGGAGCGTGTGAAGCGGATGAACCAACGGGTAAACCGAAAGGCGAACCCGTTACAATGTGTTTTTTGAAGCATATCACCGAGCCCCAAGCGGCAAAAAGCGAAATTCCCAGTGCCGCGGCGCGCACGTTGCAGTTTTTCCACGTCGCCATCCGGGGTATTAGCCGGGTTTCGCTGCGCGCGGGGCGTCACTCTCGTCACACCCTCGCCATGACCGCTTCCATTCCCGCTTCCATCGCCGCGCAAGACACGCTCACCTTCGCCCGTCCCGACGACTGGCATCTGCACGTGCGCGACGGCGCGATGCTCGCGGCTGTGCTGCCGCATACCGCGCGCCAGTTCGGCCGCGCCATCGTCATGCCGAACCTGAAGCCGCCCGTGACGACGACCGAGCAGGCGCGCGCGTATCGCGAGCGCATCCTGGCCGCGCTGCCGGCGGGTGCGAAGTTCGAGCCACTGATGACGCTCTATCTCACCGATAACACGCCGGCCGACGAAATCCACCGCGCGCGTGAAAGCGGCTTCGTGCACGGCGTGAAGCTGTACCCCGCAGGCGCGACGACCAACTCTGACGCGGGCGTGACGAGCCTCGCGAAATGCGCGAAGACGCTCGAGGCGATGCAGGAAGCCGGCATGCCGCTCCTCGTGCATGGCGAGGTGACCGATCCGTCAATCGACTTGTTCGATCGCGAGAAGGTCTTCATTGATCGCGTGATGACGCCGCTGCGCCGTGACTTCCCGGCGCTGAAGGTGGTGTTCGAGCACATCACGACGAAGGACGCCGCTGACTACGTGCGCGATGCGGGCGCCGCGTCCGGCCTGCTGGGGGCGACGATCACCGCGCATCACCTGCTGTTCAACCGCAACGCGATCTTCCAGGGCGGCATTCGCCCGCATTACTACTGCTTGCCGGTGTTGAAGCGTGAGACGCATCGCGTGGCGCTTGTCGCGGCCGCGACGTCGGGCAACCCGCGCTTCTTCCTCGGCACGGATAGTGCGCCGCACCCGAAGGGGCTGAAGGAGCACGCATGCGGCTGCGCGGGCTGCTACACGGCGCTTCACGCGCTCGAGCTTTACGCGCAAGCGTTCGACGAAGCGGGTGCGCTCGACAAGCTCGAAGGTTTCGCGAGCTTCTTCGGCGCCGATTTCTACGGGTTGCCGCGCAGCGAAGAGCGCGTGACTTTGCGGCGCGAGACCTGGACGCTGCCGGCCGAGATCGAAGCCGGTGGCGCGCCGGTGGTGCCGTTGCGCGGCGGCGAGGAAATCGGCTGGCGGCTCGTTTGAGCGTCGTGAAAGGGAGCGCTGCCGGCTTCGAAGACATCGACTGGTCGAAGCCGTGGTTTGCGCCGCTTGCCGAGCGCGGCGAACGCTGGCAGCGGGCTGCGCTCGAGAGCGAAGCCGCCTATCTCGCCGAGCTCAACCGCGATGCGCGCGCGAGCGCACAGATGACGGGGCGCCGTAAGTCGCTGGCGTTCATCGCGCAGGCGCAGCTGCCGCCCGGCGCCGCCTACGAGGCGCATATCGGCGCGACGGGCTGCGTGCCGACGCGGCACAACCTGCACGACTTCTTCAACGCGCTGATGTGGTTCATGTTTCCGCGCGTCAAGGCGGCGCTGAACGCCCGGCAATCCGAGGCGATCGATCAACTGGGCGTCGGCCCGACGCGCGGCGGCGTGCGCGACATGCTCACCTTGTTCGACGAAAACGCGTTGATCTTCGCGACGGCCGATCCGGTGCTTGCCGCTGCGCTGCGCAATTTCGACTGGCAGGGCTTGCTGGTGGCGAACCGCGCCGCCTGGGGCGTACGCTGCGAAGTCCGTTCGTTCGGCCACGCGTTGCTCGAAAAGCTGATCGCGCCGTACAAGGCGTGCACGGGGCACGCATGGATCGTCGAAGTCCCGGCCGAGTACTTCTTTTGGCCCGACGCGCAGCAGCGGGCGCTGCTCGACGAGACCATCAGCGCCGCCATCGCGGACGGGCCGCTCGAAAGCCGGATGTTCTCGCCGCTGCCGGTGCTCGGCATCCCAGGCTGGTGGCCTGCCAACGGCGACCCCGCGTTCTACGACGACAAACAGGTCTTCCGCCCCGGCCGCCGTGCGCGCTGAGCGCTTGCGGTCCTCCCGTCGCGCCACGCCAACCATGCCAACCCCGCGTGATAAAATCGCCGCTTGCAAAGCAGGCCAGGCAGTCGCGGCTTTTCCGGCTTCAAGCCGGAGAGGGCGAGGAAAGTCCGGACTCCATAGGGCAGGGTGATGGCTAACGGCCATCCGTGGCGACACGCGGAACAGGGCAACAGAAAGCAAACCGCCGATGGCCCGGCAACGCCGGGATCAGGTAAGGGTGAAACGGTGCGGTAAGAGCGCACCGCGGCTGCGGCGACGCAGTCCGGCACGGTAACCTCCACCCGGAGCAATTCCAAGTAGGCAGGCGCGCATCTTCGCGATGCAGGACGGGGCCCCCGTCTCGTCTGCGGGTAGGAAGCTTGAGCGCGTCAGCAATGGCGCGCCTAGAGGAATGGCTGCCACGCGCCCGGCGCTCTTGCAGCGCCGGGCGTGCACAGAATCCGGCTTATCGGCCCGCTTTGCCGTTCAAATGAGAAAAGCCGGCGTCGTGATCGACGCCGGCTTTTTTCGTCCTTCGCGTGGGCTCGGTTCTCAGTCCGCGACGATGTCGAACGAATGGGTCAGCTCAGCGGTCTTCGCCATCATGATCGATGCCGAGCAGTACTTGTCGTGCGACAGGTTGATCGCGCGCTCGACGGTCGACGGGTTCAAATTCTTGCCCGTGACGGTGAAGTGAAAGTGGATCTTCGTGAAGACCTTGGGGTCTTCGCTCGCGCGCTCGGCCTTGAGCGTGACCGAGCAGCCGGAGATGTCCTGGCGGCTTTTCTTGAGGATCATCACGACGTCGTAAGCGGTGCAGCCGCCGGTGCCGAGCAGGACCATTTCCATCGGACGCGGCGCGAGATTGCGGCCGCCGCCCTCGGGCGCGCCGTCCATCGCGACGAGATGGCCGCTGCCGGTCTCCGCCGCGAACGACATGCCGTCCTGACCCATCCAGCTTACTTTGCATTCCATGCGTGTGCTCCGGCAAATCGCGAAATCAAGACGGGCATTGTAGCCCGCCGACATGAGCTTCGCCGGGCGGGATCGAAGGCAGACGTAACGGTCTTGACGTCAAATGGATGAATTGTTCCACTTCTGCGCTCGTCCACTTAGGGATTCCCCATAGGTTTTAGGGGTTTTACTCTAGTTTCCGAGCTGCCGGGCGATGGGTGGTTCGCGGGTTGTTATTGATTTTTAATGGAAATCTATTTTGTCTGGTGATTGGCTGTGAATTTCATAATGTGGATTTATATTTCGCAATATAAATCTTCTTGCGCCGCAAAAGCTCCGTTCGTATAATGCGACTCATTGGTTGTCGCTGTTCGACAATCTCCGCATGTCTCCTCCACCCTCCTCCTTAGGTGGATTAAGCCCGAACCGAGCGTTTGGGCTTTTTTTCGCCTGTACGGCGTGAAATGAAAAGCTCCCACGTCGAACGCGTATTTCCAGACCTTGCCGTGGACGACGAGCGGCATCGCCGTGTACGGCATGCTGTCGAACAGGAGGTTGTCGGTATAGCCTTCGCCTACGCGCAGCCGTCCGCGCCAGCGTGCGATGTCGCGCTGCGCGTAGGCGTCGATGTGCTCCCACTCCGGCTTGCCGTCGGTGTAGCGCGAGTAGATGTGGCTCGAGCGGATCCGCCACGGGCCGGCGTTCGCGCCGAGGTTGAAAGTGCCGAACAGCGTCGTGCGCCGTTCGACGCCGGCGAACATCGCGCCGTTGTTTTGCGCGGCTTTCACCTGATAGTCGAGCCACACGGCGGGGATGCCGTCGTCGAGGCGCGAGGGCGGCACATAGCCGCGCGAAGGGCTCATCAGCGATGCGTCGATGCGGACCGACAGCCTCTGGCGGCGCACGTCGTAGCGCAGCCGCACGGGGTCTTCGCTGTCGTCTTCAGCTTCGTCGGACGCGTCGCCTGATTCCTTCTGCTGCTCGGCCGGCATCACACAATGCAGGCTGCTGCCGGAGCCGTTATCCGGAGCGAACAGCGCACCCGGTGCGACACCCCATTCGAGCCAGCCGGCGACTTGTACGCAGGGCTTGCCGCCGTCCCCTATCTGTAGCCGCGAGTAACCCTGCCAGTGGGCATTCACGTAGACGCCGACATCGAGGAACGGCGCCGCGCGCGCCGGTTCGCCATCTCGAGCAGGCCGACCACGGCGCTCATCGGCGTGCGGATTTCATGGCTCATCACCGCGAGGAAATCGGATTTCTCCACACTGGCGCGCTCCGCCGTGTCCTTCGCGAGCCGCAGCTCGCGTTCCAGTTGCTTGCGGCGGCGGATCTGGTATTGCAGCAGGCTGTTCCATCCGACGATCAACGCCAGCCCCCCGGCCGCCCACGGCAGCCACCGGAAGACCCAATAGCGCACGCTCTCCCAGATGCTGGCGCGGTAGTCGGTGCTCATGAGCCACTTCGACGCGATGATCGCGCGCTCTGCGGGCGCCATGCCTGCAAGCGCCTTGTCGAGGATGTCGAGCAGCTCCGGCGATGCGTTCGTGACGCCAAAGCGCGCCGAAGCCGGCGCGTCGGAGAGGGTCGCGGCGATGCGCAGTGGATCGCTCAGATAGCGCTCGATCGCCAGGTTCGCGGCGGCCATGGTTTGCAGCGACGCGTCGGCTTTGTCTTGCGCGACGAGCCGGATCGCTTCGGTCGCGGTGGGGGCGAATACGAGGTGGATCTCGGGGTGGTTTGCACTCAATTCGTTTGTCAGCCCGTGGCCGCTCACCAGCGCCAGCCGTTTGTCGCGCAGGCTGCGCAGCCCGGTGATCGACGTGTCGTCGCGGCGCGCGACGAGCGCCCATGCCATTGGCGTCACGTCGTCGATAAACGCGAGAAAGCGTTTCCGCTCGGGCGTCGGCGCCAGTGTCGTGACGAGACTCGTGCGGCCGCTCTTGAGATCGCCTTCGAGTGCGTCGATCGTGTTGCGCGGGACGGCTTCGAAGCGCAGTCCCGTGCGGTGGCTGATCAGCTTGAGCAGGTCCGCGAACATCCCCGCGAATGCACCGTGCGAATCGATGAAGGTGTAGGGCGCGCTGTCCGTGTCGACGCCGACGCGCACCACGGGATGCGCCGCGATCCAGGCGCGTTCGGCTTCGGTGAGGGCGAGCGGGCTGTCGCCCATGTCTTGAGCGGCGCCTGCGGCCCAGCGGCTCACGACCCCGGCGCGCAGCCACGACGGGACGGCCTCGGCGCGGTTGGCAAACCAGCGCGCCCGCACGGGTGTCTGCAAGGCGTTGCCGAGCAGGACCAGGTAGTCGGCGGCGATGCCTTTGACGGTGCTTTCGTCGGGGCGGAACTGGATTGGAGCGTAATCGTCTCCCCACATGCCCACGATGATGGCGCCGCGCTCGCGCAGCCACGCGGCGTCCGCGGCAGAAAGATGGGCGGGAAAGCGTGCCGGCGCCAACTGGCTGGCGAGCTCGAGCAGCTTGGCGCGCGGTGGCGCCTCGGGCGCGGGCAACGTGTGGGGAGGATGCGGCGTTTGCGCAGGCCCGGCATGCGCGGCGCCCGCGAGCATCATGGCCAAGATGGCAGCGGTCGCGGCAATGACCCGGACGCACGCCAGAAGCCGTTCAGACAATGCCAACCTCATACGCGTAGCAGATCAGGTCGGCGTTATTGGCGATGCCGAGCTTTTGCATCGCGTTTTGCTTGTGCGTCGCGATCGTGCTCTTCGCGCGGTGCAGATGCGCAGCGATTTCGTCGAGCGTCTTGCCTTCCGCGAAGAGGCGCGCCACTTCCCGCTCGCTCGGGCTGAGCCGCTGGAGCGGCGCGTTGCCGACCGCCGGCATCGCCACCTGCTCCCGTACGCTGGGCGAGCAGTAGGGCGGCGCGCTGTTCGCGTCGATCGCGCGGATCGCCGCCAGCACCTCGCTCATCTGGTCGTTCTTGCTGACGATGCCGTGCACGCCGAGCTTCGTGAGCTGGCTGAAGAGGGCGCGATTGGACAGCATCGTGAAGACGACGACCTTCAGCCCCGGACACTGGCGCAGCACGCGCTCGACCATCGCCAGGCCGTCGCCGCCGAGCGTGCCCTGTTTCATCGAATAGTCGGTGACGAGCAGTTCGCACGGCTTGTCCTTTAACGCTTGCAGCAACTGCTCGCCGGTGCGGGCCTGGAACGCGACGCCAAAACCGCCTGCCTGGGCGAGTTTGCCCGCGAGGGCATCTATGATCACCGGGTAGTCGTCTGCAAGGCCGATCAGGCGCGTGGTCATAGTTGAAATGCTCGTGAAAGCGTCGATTCGAATCCGCCGGATCAAACGCTGGCAGCGGCGCTGGCGGTGGGTGGGGGCGTCAGCCCTTCAGCCGCTCCAGATCGGCCTGCGCGCTGCGCAACTCCTCCGTCTTCTCGCGCAGTTTGTCTTGCTTCTCGGCCACCTTCCTCTGCGCGTGGCTGATCCGCTTGACGTCGCCCGCGGCTTGCGCGTCGTGGAGCTCGCCGTCGGCCTTGCTGAGCTCGTCCTGCGCCTTGAGCACCTCCCTCTGGCCGTTGCGAACCTTGCGTCCGGCGTGCAAATCACGGGCTTCGAGCGTGCATTTGGCCTTTGTTTTCGTCATCGTGCTTTGCAGGCTGGCGAGCTTGCCGGTGTTGCCGGCCTGACTGGCCGCGTCGATTTGTGCTTGAAGCGCGCTGATCCGGGCAGTGCAGCTTGGCGAGTAGGCGAACGCGGCCGGGGCGGTCAGCAGGACGAGCGGGGCGAGGGAGGCGGCCAGGACTTTTTTCACGGTCGAGACTTTCTATGCTTGGGCCAACAAGGGCGGCGCGAGGGATTGCGCCGCGCGCGGCCGCCCGGGAGACTGCCGCGCCGTTTGCCGCTGAAATGAGGATGAAAGGTCGGACTCTACTCCAAAGCCGGCCGGCCACGTCTCAAAATCAGGTCTGGTTCCGTTCTCGGCGGTCCGGAACTGGTGCCCCGGTTGCCGGGGGAGGCCCTCAGCAGAGGCTCGGGCTGTGCAATTTTCCGCTCGCCGCCGGATGGCGCTACGCAATGCAGGGAGTTTTTGACCCGCGCGCAGAATTTCGTTTATAATTCAAGGCTTTTCCGCATTCATGCCCGCGGGAGAAGATCAGGGAGAGCCTGCACAACGGCGCCGGGGTCCGCGAGGACCAATAAGCGAGCGCGATATTCAAGCAGGAAAAAACACAGGGCACAGCATTTTTATTGGATCGATCATGAAGACGTTTTCCGCAAAAGCCCATGAGGTGACGCGCGAATGGTACGTGATTGACGCGACGGATAAGGTTCTCGGCCGTGTCGCCAGCGAAGTGGCACGCCGTCTTCGCGGCAAGCATAAGCCTGAGTTCACCCCGCACGTCGACACCGGTGATTTCATCATCGTCGTCAACGCGAGCAAGTTGAAGGTCACGGGCAACAAGACCACCGACAAGAAGTACTACCGTCACTCGGGCTACCCGGGCGGCATCTATGAAACGACGTTCGGCAAGATGCAAGAACGCTTCCCGGGCCGCGCGCTCGAGAAGGCGGTCAAGGGCATGCTGCCGAAGGGCCCGCTCGGCTACGCGATGATCAAGAAGCTGAAGGTCTACGCAGAAGCCACGCATCCGCATACGGCTCAGCAGCCGAAAGCGCTCGAGATCTAAGGGGAGCCCACATGATCGGTAATTGGAACTACGGTACGGGCCGCCGCAAGAGCGCAGTCGCTCGTGTCTTCATCAAGGCAGGCAAGGGCGATATCGTCGTGAACGGCAAGCCCATCGCCGACTACTTCTCGCGCGAAACGTCGCTGATGATCGTGCGCCAGCCGCTGGAACTCACGAACCACGCCACCACGTTCGACATCAAGGTCAACGTGTCGGGCGGCGGCGAAACGGGTCAAGCCGGTGCGGTTCGTCACGGCATCACCCGCGCGCTGATGGACTACGATGCAACGCTGAAGTCGCAACTGTCGAACGCTGGCTTCGTGACGCGCGATGCACGTGAAGTCGAGCGTAAGAAGGTCGGCTTCCACAAGGCACGCCGCCGCAAGCAGTTCTCGAAGCGTTAATCGCTTTGGCGTTGCGCTCGTTTCGACGGCGCAACGGCTGCGGAAAAGCCGCCAGCGCGCATGCGCGCTGGCGGCTTTTTTCATTTTCGGGCGCATGCTGGTGCGAAGAACCTATTGATTTCATGGACTTCGGCACGATATCGAGATCAGCCCTACAATAGTGGGTAGAAGCTTTTTTGGAGAGTTCGAATGAACGCTGTCACCGACACCCCCGTGACCGAGATGCCGAGTCCCTTCGTCTTCACCGACGCAGCGGCCGAGAAGGTCAAGCAACTGATCGACGAGGAAGGCAATCCCGACCTGAAACTGCGCGTGTTCGTGCAAGGTGGCGGCTGCTCCGGCTTTCAGTATGGCTTCACGTTCGACGAGGCGATCAACGAAGACGACACCGTGATGAACAAGGGTGGTGTCCAGTTGCTGATCGATTCGATGAGCTATCAATACCTGGTGGGCGCCGAGATCGACTATAAGGACGACCTCAACGGCGCACAGTTCGTCATCAAGAACCCGAACGCCACGACTACCTGCGGTTGCGGCTCGTCGTTCTCGGTCTGATAGACGGAGTAGTCCGGCTGATCGATTCGGCCGGAAGATCGATTGCCGGGCAAACGGGGCTTTACGCCCCGTTTCTCTTTGGCGCACTCAGCGCGGGTAGATCGCACCCAGTACCCGATCGCCCGACGCGCCCGTGACCGTCGGCAAATTGCCCGGCGCGCGGTCCACGCAACGCATCGCGAGCCACGCAAAGGCGAGTGCTTCTACGTGATGCGGCGGCACGCCCAGAGCGTCGGTCGTCTTCACCGGCACGCCGCTGACGCCGGTCTGCGCGAGCGCCGTCTCCAGTGCCTTCAGAAGTTCCGGGTTGCGCGCGCCTCCTCCGCAGACATAAACCGCGCGGCAATCCGATGCATGCCGTTCGATTTCGCGCGCGACGGTCGTCGCGGTCAGCGCGGCGAGCGTCGCTTGCACGTCGGCCGGGCTGAGCCCTGGAAACGCGACGAGTTTTCCGTCGAGCCATTGCGCGTTGAACAAGTCGCGGCCCGTGCTCTTCGGCGGCGCGGCTTCAAAGAAGGGTTCGTCGAGCAGGGCGTTCAAGAGCGCCTGGTTCACCTGGCCGCCGGCGGCCAAGCGGCCGCCTTCGTCGAAAGGCGTCCTCAGATGCCGGTGCGCCCATTCGTCGAGCAATACATTGGCGGGGCCGCAATCGAAGCCGCGCACGTTCGCCTCGCCGCCCTGGCCGCTGCCGGCCGGCAGGATCGTGATGTTGCTGATGCCGCCGAGATTGCAGACGACGCGTGTTTCGTCCGCGGCGCCGAACACCGTAGCGTGGAAGGCCGGCACGAGCGGTGCGCCCTGGCCGCCCGCGGCGACGTCGCGGCTGCGAAAATCGGCGACGACGTCGATATGGGTCATCTCCGCGAGCAGCGCCGGGTTGTTGATCTGGCGTGTGTAGCCTTTTTCCGGCCGATGCCGCACCGTCTGGCCGTGCGCGCCGATCGCCCGCACCTGCGATGGCGATAGGTTCGCCGAACGCTGCAGCTCGTGGCAGCAGACCGCGTAACGCGTCGCGAGCGCGCACGCGGCGAGCGCCTCGCGCTCGATTTCGTTTTCGCCCGGCTGCTGGAGCGCGAACAGCGCCTCGCGCAACCCTTCGGCGAAGCCGACGAAGGCATCTCCCAGCACCACGGGCGCCTTGCCTTCGGCGAATTGGACCGCGATGCCGTCCACGCCGTCCATGCTGGTGCCGGACATCAGCCCGAAATACACGCCGTCCGCGGGGTTCTTGACCGTGCTGTGCGCCACGTTTCGCTCCTCTCTGTCGTTGGCGGCGGGACCGTCGGCCGTTCTTGGCCGCCCGTTGCCGCCGATTGCCGTTGGCTCGCGTCAGATTATCCTGGTAACCGCAGCAATCGTTAAGCGTCGACAAAGGGGGGGCCGCGAGATATGGGAGAATCTTGTCTTTTGCAACGTCCCGAATATCCCTTCAAAGATGAGCATCGAGTCCACCTCCGCCAAGCCCGCCTCGCCATTCCCGATCACGGACGAGGTCCGTCACGCGCTTGCCGTCACCAAGCGCGGCGTCGACGAACTGCTGATCGAAGAGGAGTTCGCGCAGAAGCTCGCGAAAAGCGCGGCTACGGCCAAGCCGCTGCGCATCAAGCTCGGGCTCGATCCGACGGCGCCCGACATCCACATCGGTCACACCGTCGTGCTGAACAAGATGCGTCAGTTGCAGGATCTCGGCCACACGGTGATCTTCCTGATCGGCGATTTCACCTCGCTGATCGGCGATCCGTCCGGACGCAACGCGACGCGCCCGCCGCTCACGCGTGAGCAGATCGAATCGAACGCGAAGACCTACTTCGAGCAGGCGTCGCTCGTGCTCGATCGCGCCAAGACCGAGATCCGCTACAACAGCGAATGGTCGATGCCGCTCGGCGCCGACGGCATGATCAAGCTCGCGTCGCGCTACACGGTCGCGCGGATCCTCGAGCGCGAGGATTTCACGAAGCGTTTCCAAGGCGGCGTGCCGATCTCGATCCACGAATTCCTGTACCCGCTGATGCAGGGCTACGACTCGGTCGCGCTCAACGCCGACCTCGAGCTCGGCGGCACCGACCAGAAGTTCAACCTGCTCGTGGGCCGCGAACTGCAGAAGCAGTATGGGCAGGAGCAGCAGTGCATCCTGACGATGCCGCTGCTCGAGGGGCTCGACGGTGTCGAGAAGATGTCGAAGTCGAAGGGCAACTACGTCGGCATCAGCGAGAAGCCCAACGAGATGTTCGGCAAGCTGATGAGCATCTCCGACGTGCTGATGTGGCGCTACTTCGAGCTGCTGTCGTTCCGTCCGATGGACGAGATCGCGCGCTTCAAGCGCGAAATCGAGGAAGGGCGCAACCCGCGCGACTTCAAGGTGCTGCTCGCGCAGGAGATCGTTGCGCGCTTCCACTCGCAGGCCGATGCGGAGCGTGCGCTCGAAGACTTCAACCACCGCGCGAAGGGCGGCGTGCCGGACGACATTCCGGCGGTGACGATCGCGGGCGCGCCGCTCGCGATCGGGCAGTTGCTCAAGCAGGCGGGGCTCGTGCCCTCGACGAGCGAAGCGCTGCGCAACATCGAGCAGGGCGGTGTGAAGATCGACGGCGCGACCGTCTCCGACAAGGGGCTCAAGGTCGAAGCCGGCGAATACGTCGTGCAGGTCGGCAAGCGCCGGTTTGCGCGCGTGACGTTGTCGGCTTGACGATGGCTCGGCGTATTTCGACGGCAGCGCCGTCGTGCTGCCGAGGCGGGTGGCGCGCATGATCGCGCTGATCCAGCGCGTGAAGCAGGCCGAGGTGCGCGTCGGCGGGCGCGTCACGGGCGCGATCGACGCGGGCCTGCTCGCGCTCGTATGCGCCGAGCGTGGCGACACCGACGCGATTGCCGACAAGCTCCTCGCCAAGGTCCTCGGCTATCGCGTATTCAGCGATGCGGCCGGCAAGATGAATCTGCCGGTTACGAACATCGACAGCGAGGGTCGCGCTGGCGGCCTGCTGCTCGTCTCGCAGTTCACGCTTGCCGCGGACACCAACAGCGGCTTGCGGCCAAGCTTCACGCCTGCAGCGCCGCCCGGCGAGGGCAAGCGTCTGTTCGACTACTTCGTTTCAGCGGCGCGGGCGAAGCATCCTGTCGTCGAGACCGGCGAGTTCGGCGCCGACATGCAGGTCTCGCTCGTCAACGACGGCCCGGTTACGTTCTGGCTGCAGACGCGCGGCTAATCACCCATGCCTACCCAAGTCCTCTTCATTCGGCACGGCGAGACCGACTGGAATCGCATCAAGCGCATCCAGGGCCACATCGACATCCCGCTGGCGCAGAGCGGTATTGCGCAGGCGCAGCAACTGGCCGCGCGTCTTGCCCGCGAGGCGAAGGCGGGCGGCAGGCTCGACGCGATCTATTCGAGCGACCTGCAGCGCGCGCAGCAAACCGCGCAGCCGACGGCCGCCGCGCTCGGCCTGCCGCTGCAATTGGAGCCGGGCTTGCGCGAGCGTGCGTACGGCGTTTTCCAAGGTCACGACAGTGCGGAGATCGAGGCGCGCTTTCCCGACGAATACGCCGTCTGGCAAACGCGTGACCCGGGCTTTGCGCCGGAGGGCGGCGAGTCGTCTCGCGTGTTCTATCACCGTGTCCTGCATGCGGTGGAGTCGATCGTCGCCGAGCATCCCGAAGGGCGTATCGCCTGCGTCGCTCACGGCGGCGTGCTCGATTGCGTCTATCGCTTCGTCAACCGTCTTCCGCTCGACGCGCCGCGCAACTACGCGCTGCTCAACACGAGCATCAATACGGTGGAGTTCGACGGCGGCCGAACGCGGGTGCTGGCCTGGGCGGACATCGATCACCTCGCCAACGGCAGCGGCGACGACGGATTCGTGAAGGATCCGGAGCTGTTTCGCTGACGGACGGTGGCCGGGCCGTGGCGATCAGCTGTTGCCCGAGTCCCAGAGACCGCGCACGGTGCTGGACGAATCCGGCGCGGCAAGGCCGAAGTGGCGGTAGGTCAGGAGCGTCGCCACGCGGCCGCGCGGCGTGCGCTGCAGGAAGCCTTGCTGGATCAGGTAGGGTTCGAGCACGTCCTCGATCGTGTCGCGTTCTTCGCCGATGGCCGCTGCCAGGTTGTCGACACCGACCGGGCCGCCATCGAACTTGTGCAGGATCGCTTCGAGCAGCTTGCGGTCCATCAGGTCGAAGCCGACCGGGTCGACGTCGAGCATCGCGAGCGCGGCGTCCGCCACCTTGGCGGTGATGTTGCCGTCGGCCTTGACCTCGGCGTAATCGCGTACGCGGCGCAGCAGGCGGTTCGCGATCCGCGGCGTGCCGCGCGAGCGCTTCGCGATTTCGAGCGCGCCGTCGGGATGAATCTGCGCGCCCAGGAGCGCCGCCGAACGGCGCACGATGCGCGAGAGCTGCTCGGCATCGTAAAACTCGAGACGCGCGACGATGCCGAAGCGGTCGCGCAGCGGATTGGTCAGCATGCCGGCGCGCGTGGTCGCGCCGACCAGCGTGAACGGCTGGAGGTCGAGCTTGACGCTGCGTGCCGCCGGCCCTTCGCCGATCATGATGTCGATCTGATAGTCCTCGAGCGCGGGATACAGGATTTCCTCGACGACGGGCGAGAGCCGGTGGATTTCGTCGATGAAAAGAACGTCGTTGGCTTCGAGGTTCGTGAGCAGCGCGGCGAGGTCGCCGGCGCGCTCCAGCACGGGGCCCGACGTCTGCCGCAGATTCACGCCCATTTCACGCGCGATGATGTGTGCGAGCGTGGTCTTGCCGAGCCCCGGCGGGCCGAACAGCAGCACGTGATCGAGCGCTTCCGAGCGGCGCTTGGCGGCTTCGATGAAAATTTCCAGTTGACCCCGCACCTTTTCCTGTCCGACGTATTCGTCGAGCTGGCGGGGGCGCAGCGCGCGCTCGAACGCCTCTTCATGCGAGGACGCGGGCGTCGCGGAAATGATGCGCTCGGCGGCGAGTTTGTCGGTTTCGATCATGCCGGCATTGTACCGCGCGGGGTGGCGCCTCAGGCCTTCGACAGCGCCTTGAGCGACAGCTTGATGCCTTCGGAGACGCCCGTGCCCGCCGGTACGTTCTTAATGGCCGCAAGCGCTTCTTTTTCGGAGTAACCCAAGGCGAGCAATGCGTTCAGGATGTCGTTCGCGTGGCCGGGTGCCGGCGCCGCGCCGGCCGTCGCGCCCAGGTCGGCACCCAGCTTGCCCTTCAGCTCGAGGAGCAGCCGCTCCGCCGTTTTCTTGCCGATGCCGGGCACGCGCGTCAGGCGTGCCGCGTCCTGCAGCGTGATGGCCTGGGACAGCTCGTGCACGCTCATGCCCGACAGCACCGCGAGCGCCATCCGTGCACCGATGCCGGTGATCTTCAGCAGCTCGCGGAAGGTCGAGCGCTCTTGCGCGCTGCCGAATCCGTAGAGCAGATGAGCGTCCTCGCGCACGATCAGTTGCGTGAGCAGTACCACCTTTTCGCCGGTCGAGGGCAGGTTGTAGAACGTGCTCATCGGCACGTCGACTTCGTAACCGACGCCGTTGCAGTCGACGAGCAGGTGAGGCGGATTTTTTTCCAGCAGGACGCCGGCGATGCGACCGATCATGGCGGGTTCAATCGTGAGGGAAGCGGTGAAATAAAGCGCGAGTGTAGCGCAGGGCGCGGTTAGCCGAGCAGTCAGCCGATCAGCCGGCCGCGCCGCACGCGCAAGCCTTTCTTCGCCAGTGCGGGTGCAATGCCGCCGAGCGTATTCAGCGTGCCGCCGCCATGCGCGTGACAGATCGCCATGCCGAGCGCGTCGGCCGCATCGGTGCTGGGCACCCCGGAGAGATTCAGGAGCCGCACGACCATCTGCTGCATCTGCTCCTTCGTCGCGCGTCCGTAGCCCACCACGGCCTGCTTCAACTGGAGCGCGGTGTATTCGGCAACCGGCACGCCGCCCGCGACGAGCCCGCAAATCGCTGCGCCGCGCGCCTGGCCGAGCAGCAGGGTCGATTGCGGATTGACGTTGACGAACACCTTTTCGATGGCCGACTGATCGGGCCGGTGCTCGCGGATCAGCGTCGAGATTCCGGCGAAGATCGTGCCGAGACGCTCGGGCAGGGTGGCATCGGCGGTCTTGATCACGCCGCTCGTCACGTAGGTGAGCTGATGGCCGTTCTGATCGATCACGCCGAAGCCGGTGACGCGCAAGCCGGGGTCGATGCCGAGGATTCTCATGAGATACGAGGCGAGGAGAGTGCTTGCGATACTACAACGAACGCGGGGACCGCCGGCGGGCGGCGGAAACGGCAACAAAAAACCCAGCCGCCGCGAAGCCGCTGGGTTCCTTGACAGGCGCAGGAAACGCGCCGGGCTTAGTGGCGGAAGTGCCGCACGCCCGTCACGACCATCGCGATGTTGTGCTCGTCGGCGGCGGCGATCACTTCGTCGTCGCGCATCGAGCCGCCCGGCTGGATCACGCAGGTCGCGCCCGCCGCGACCACGACGTCGAGGCCGTCGCGGAACGGGAAGAACGCATCCGAAGCGACCGCCGAGCTGTTCAGCGACAGCCCCGCGTTCTGCGCCTTGATGCTCGCGATGCGCGCGGAATCGACGCGGCTCATCTGGCCCGCGCCCACACCCAGCGTCATGCCTTTGCCGCAGAAGACGATCGCGTTCGACTTCACGAACTTCGCGACGCGCCAGGCGAACAGCAGGTCATCCATTTCCTGCGGCGTCGGGTGGCGCTTCGTGACGACGCGCAGCTCGCGCGGCTGCACGTTCTTCGCATCCAGCGATTGCACGAGCAGGCCGCCGCCGACGCGCTTCAGATCGAACGCGTTATGCCCCTCGCCGAGCGCGATTTCCAGCAAACGCACGTTCTGCTTGGCGGCGAACACCTGCGTCGCGGCGTCCGAGAACGCCGGCGCGATCAGCACTTCGACGAACTGCTTCGCGACGGCCTGCGCCGTTGCCTCGTCGACTTCGCGGTTGAACGCGATGATGCCGCCGAACGCGGAGGTCGGGTCGGTCTGGAACGCCTTCGCGTAGGCTTCGCCCGGGTTCGCGCCGACAGCCACGCCGCACGGGTTCGCGTGCTTGATGATCACGCACGCCGGGACGTCGAAGGTCTTTACGCATTCCCAGGCGGCGTCGGAGTCGGCGATGTTGTTGTACGACAGCTCCTTGCCCTGCAGCTGGCGGTAGTCCGCGAGCGCGCCCGCCGGCACGGCGATGTCGCGGTAGAACGCCGCGCTCTGGTGCGGGTTCTCGCCGTAGCGCAGGTCCTGCACTTTCTCGAACGCGAGGTTGAACGTCGCCGGATAGGTGTTGCGCTCCTTGTGCGACAGCGCTTCGGTCAGGCTCGTCAGGTAGTTCGTGATCGCGCCGTCGTATTGCGCGGTGTGCGCGAAAACCTTCGTCGCGAGGCGGAAGTTCGTCTTGTAGCCGACCTTGTTGCCGTTGCCGCGCATTTCGTCGAGCACCGCCGCGTAGTCGGCCGGGTCGACCACGACCGTCACGTCGCGATGGTTTTTCGCGGCGGAGCGCAGCATCGTCGGGCCGCCGATGTCGATGTTCTCGATCGCGTCTTCCAGCGTGCATTCGTCCTTCGACACGGTCGCGACGAACGGATACAGGTTCACGACGAGCAGGTCGATCGTCGGGATGTCGTGCTTCTCGAGCGCGGCCATGTGCTCTGGCAGGTCGCGGCGCGCGAGGATGCCGCCGTGCACCTTCGGGTGCAGCGTCTTCACGCGCCCGTCGAGCATTTCCGGAAAGCCGGTGTAGTCGGCGACTTCGGTGACGGAAAGGCCCGCGTCCGCGAGCAGTTTCGCGGTGCCGCCGGTCGACAGGATCTTGACCCCGAGCTCCGACAGCGATTTGGCGAAATCGACGATGCCGGACTTGTCGGAAACGGAGATGAGCGCTTGCTTGATCATGATGAAAAGGCCGAGGAGGGTCGAGAGCGGCGCGGAATTACAGCAGGCCGTGCTGCTGCAGCTTCTTGCGCAACGTGTTGCGGTTGATGCCGAGATATTCGGCGGCGAGCGACTGGTTGCCGCCCGCTTGCTCGAGCACCACCTCGAGCATGGGTTTTTCGACGCACGACATCACCATTTCATAGATGTCGTGCGGATTCGAGCCGTCAAGATCCTGGAAGTACATGCCCAGGCTGTTGCGGACGCATTGTTCGATGTTGTGCTTGCTCATGCTGCTAGTCGGTCGGTTTTGTTCGGCTCGCCGGTTTTGCCGGCTTCGTCGCTTGCCTCGTCATCGACGTAGACGAGACGATCGGAGAGCGTTTTCTGCTCGTCAAAGAACGCATTGACGGCGAGCAGTTGCTCGCGTGTCGTATCGAGCGTGTTCATCCGGTGACGGAATGCGTTGGCGCCCGAAAGGCCGCGAGTGTACCAGCCGATGTGCTTGCGCGCAGTATGCACGCCGGTGAATTCGCCGTAGAACGCGTAGTGGTCTTCCAGGTGCTCGTTCATCACCTGCTGGATTTCGTCGATGCGCGGCGGCTGCAGCAATTCGCCGGTTTGCAGGAAATGCTCGATTTCGCGGAACAGCCACGGGCGCCCCTGCGCCGCGCGGCCGATCATGATCGCGTCGGCGCCGGTGGCCGCCAGTACCGCCTTGGCTTTTTGCGGCGACGTAATGTCGCCGTTCGCGACGACCGGGATGCGCACCGCGGCCTTTACCGCGGCGATCGTCTCGTACTCGGCTTCGCCGTGGTAGAGATCGGCGCGCGTTCGGCCGTGCACGGTCAGCATCGAGATGCCGGCGCTTTCGGCAAGCCGCGCCACCTTGACGGCATTCCTGTTCTCGCGGTTCCAGCCGGTGCGGATCTTCAGCGTGACAGGCACGGCGTCCGGCCCCGTGCCGACCGCCGCGACCACGGCTTCGACGATGCGCACGACGAGCGGCTCGTTCTGCAACAGCGCGGAGCCCGCCGCGACGTTGCAGACCTTCTTCGCCGGACAGCCCATGTTGATGTCGATGATTTGCGCGCCGCTTGCGACGTTGTAGCGTGCGGCCTCGGCCATCATCGCCGGGTCGGCCCCCGCGATCTGGACCGCGATCGGCTCGACTTCGCCCGCGTGGTTCGCGCGGCGCATGGTTTTCTCGCTTTTCCACAGCTGCGCGTTCGACGCGACCATCTCGGAGACCGCATAGCCCGCTCCGAGCCGCTTGCACAATTGGCGGAATGGCCGGTCGGTCACCCCGGCCATCGGGGCGACGAACAGGTTGTTGCGCAGATTGTGGGATCCGAGCGTAGGCATGGCTGAGCGGGCAGGCGCGCGGGCGGCGCCGGGAGCGTGGTGCGACGGGAAACGCATATTTTAGCGTTAACGGCGCGCGTCAGACCGGTCGCTACGTGTCGGGCTCGGTACGAATTCCGCAGCCGTCAGCGCCGCTGCCCGAACATCATCTGCCGCGCGAGCGCCGTCTTTGCCGCCGGCATCAGCTCGAGCCCGGCGAGCGCGAGTCCGCGCAGCGTCGCGAGCGGGCCGAAGTCGATCGTGAAGAGGCGGGCCAGCGTGTCGGTGGCGCCGATCGTCAGACGCCTGTCGAGCGCGCGGCGCTCGGCGAACGAGGCCAGCGCAAGCGGCGTTGCGCCGTGCACGGAGAGCGCGTCGGCGAGCGCATGCGCGTCGCGCAAGCCGAGATTCAGCCCCTGGCCCGCGACCGGATGCAGCGTTTGCGCCGCGTTGCCGATGGCGACGACGCGGCCTTTGACGAGCGTGTCGACGGCGTTCAGTCCGAGCGGGAATGAAGCCCGGCCGGTGATCGCCTCGAAGCGGCCCATGCGCGAGCCGAACGCCGTGCCCAGTTCGGCGAGGAATTCCGCGTCCGAAAGCCGCGCGCGGCGCGCGGCTTCCTCTGGGTCCGAGCACCAGACGAGCGCGTAGTCGGCGTTACGCGCGCCGCCCATCGGCAGCAGTGCGATCGGCCCTTCCGGCGTGAAACGCTCCCAGGCGACGTGCGGCTGCGGCGCCGACACGGTGACCGTGCCGACCAGCGCCGTCTGTTTGTAGTCGCGCGTGCTGCCCGGCTTGCCGGCGCCCGAATTCGCGCCCGCTTGCTCGAGACTCGAGCCGTTGCGGCGCTGATCCTGATAGAGGCCGCCTTCTGCGTTCACGAGCAGGCGCGTGCGCAGGCTGCGCGCGCCTTGCGCGTTCTCGATCGGCAACGTGATGCCGTCGTGCTCGGCGAGCGGCGGCAGCGCCGCGGTCGACGTCAACCAATGGACTTGCGTGCGCCGCACGGCCTGCGCGAGCGTCCGCACGATCGACCCGTAGCGTGCGACGTAGCCGAGCGCGGGCAGCTCGTGCTCGCCGTGCTCGATCAGCGTGCGTCCGAAGTGGCCGCGCTGCGACACGTGGATGCGCTCGATCGCGGTGGCGTCCGCGGGCCATGCCGCGAGCGGCTCGAGCAGCATGCGGCTGCCTTGCGACACGGCGATCGCGCGCGGGTCGCCGGCGGCTTGCTCCGGCTCGCGCGCGTCGACAAGCGCAATCGACAGCGCCTGCGTCGCGCTGCGCCGCGCGAGCCATGCCGCGAGCGCAAGGCCGACCGGCCCGGCGCCGACGATCGTCACGTCGAAATCGAATGGCTGCCCGGCGTCGGGATGCGCGCCGGCAGGGGCTGGGGCTTCTTTCATCGTACGGAAACGGTTCTTATGCTTGTGGCGCGCCGGCCTGGCCGTCGCGCATCAGCGCCTCGATCTCGCCGGCCGCGACCGGTACGTCGCGCGTCATCAGCTCGCAGCCTTCGGCGGTGACGATGGCGTCGTCCTCGATGCGAATGCCGATGTTCCAGTAGCGCTCCGGCACGTTCTCGGCCGCACGCACGTAGAGGCCAGGCTCGATCGTGAGCGTCATCGAGGCTTGAAGCACGCGCGACGGCAGCGCACCCGTTTCGTCCGGCGCGGCGTGCCGCTCGCGATAGTCGCCGCAGTCGTGCACGTCCATGCCGAGCCAGTGGCCGGTGCGGTGCATGTAGAACGGCGTGTAGGCGCGCTCGGCGATCACGTCGTCGACCGACGAGAAGCGCTGGCGGTCGACGATCCCGGTGTCGAGCAAGCCCTGCGACAGCACGCGCACGGCTGCCCGATGGGGCGTGTCGAAATTCGCGCCGGCGCGGGTTGCGTCGATGGCCGCCTGCTGCGCGGCGAGCACGATGTCGTACAGCTCGCGCTGGGCCGGCGAGAAGCGGCCGTTGGCCGGGAAGGTGCGGGTGATGTCGGAGGCGTAGCCGTCGAGTTCGCAGGCGGCGTCGATCAGGATCAGGTCGCCGTCCCGGGCGATTGCGTTGCCGGCCGGGTAGTGCAGCACGCACGCGTTGGCGCCGGCTGCGACGATCGATCCGTAGGCGGGCGCCTGGGCGCCGCGGCGCCGGAAGGTGTACAGCAGTTCCGCTTCGAGCTCGTACTCGCGGACGCCGGGCCGGCAGGCCTGCATCGCGCGGCGGTGAGCCTCGGCGGAAATCCGGGCGGCGCGGCGCATGATCGCGAGCTCGTGCTCGTCCTTGAAGAGCCGCATCTCGTCGAGCACCGGCAGCAGGTCGTGCAGCACGGCCGGCGCCGTCACGCCGCTGCGGCTTTGCGCGCGCACGGTGTCGAGCCAGCGGCGCAGCTGTTCGTCCAGTTCCGTCGACGCGCCGAACCCGTAGTGCAGCGCGGGGGCGTCGGCGACGAGGCGCGGCATCTGGGTGTCGAGTTCGTCTACGGGCAAGGCGGCGTCCAGGCCAAAGGCCTCGCGCGCGCCTTCCGGGCCGAAGCGGAAGCCTTCCCACGTCTCCCGCTTCGGGTCTTTCGCGCGGCAAAAGAGCGTCGACGCGGGTTTACCGGACTTTGCGCCGGCATCGAGCACGAGCACGGCTTCGGGTTCGGTGAAGCCGGTCAGGTAGTAGAAGTAGCTGTCGTGGCGGTATGGATAATCGGCGTCGCGGTTGCGCAGCACTTCGCGCGCGGTCGGGACGATGGCGATGCCGCCGCCCGCGGCGCGCAGCGCGTCGAGCAAGCGCTCGCGGCGGCTGCGGTAGACGTCCGTGGCGATGGAGAGTTCGGTCGGCTGATTCATCGTGCGATTGTAGCGCTCAATTCATGAACCCTCAGGGGCGTGCCGGTCATCCGACGGACGCCGTGCCGCGTTGTCGTTAAGGACACCCGGTTTAGGGGTGCCCGGCTCAGGGGGCGCGTCTTGCCGGCGACGCTGTTGCATTCCATCCACACGCCCGAAACGGCCGATATGATGGCGGCGCGCGACCGCCGGTATGATCGTCGGCAACGTATACTCTTCCTCGCTATTTTGAGAAAGGCAGATGATGAAATTAATCGGTTCGCTCAGCAGCCCCTTCACCCGCAAGGCCCGGGTCGTGCTCGCTGAAAAGAAAATCGACTACCAACTGGTGCTCGAGGATGTCTGGGCGCTGGATTCGACCATCCACCAGTTCAATCCGATCGGGAAGGTGCCGTGCCTGGTGATGGAGGACGGGGAAGCCGTGTTCGACTCGCGCGTGATCTGCGAGTACGTCGATACCTTGTCGCCGGTCGGCAAGCTGATTCCGCAGTCCGGGCGCGAGCGCATCGAGGTGCGCTGCTGGGAGGCGCTCGCCGACGGCGTTCTCGACGCCGCAGTGCTGATTCGCCTGGAGAGCACGCAGCGTCCCGAGGAGCATCGCGTCGAGTCGTGGGTGGAGCGCCAGCAGCGCAAGATCGACGAAGGGCTCGTCGCGATGTCGCAAGGCCTCGGCGGGAACGCCTGGTGTTCCGGCAATCACTATTCGCTCGCCGACATCGCGCTCGGCTGCGTGCTCGGCTATCTCGACTTCCGCTTCCCGGAATTGAGCTGGCGCGACAAGCATCCCAATCTCGACAAGCACTTCATGAAGCTGTCGCAACGGCAGTCGTTCGTCGATACGATCCCGGCTTGAGCGGGCGGGCGCCGGTCGCCCGTCTGAGATCTCTCTTGCAGTGGCAAGCATCTGTGCGTCTGCGCACGGAACGCTTTTGAGCTGATGTTTACGGTCTTTCCACCGGCCACAGGTTCCAGGCCAGGAGAGGCCGACAGCGATCCAGCAGCGGTCGGTGAGGCATTGGCGTTGACGCTCAGGCCGTCAACGCGCCGTCTTCCTTCAGCGCGAACGAATCGCTGCGCGCGAGCGGCCACCACTTCTCGTACATCGCGAAACGATGGTTGCCGTTGAGCAGGTCGTTCGGCTGCAGATAGCAGAGCAGCTCCGACATCAGCTTCACCTCATGCGACGACACGCGCCGCACGATGTGGTGCGCGCGCAAGTCGGTCGGATGCCGGAGGCCCGCCGCCTGGACGATTTCCTGCAGCGCGTGCAGCGTGTTGTGATGGAAGTTGAACACGCGGTCGGCCTTGTCCGGCACGACGACCGCGCGCTGGCGCACGGGGTCCTGCGTCGCGACGCCGGTCGGGCAGCGGCCGGTGTGGCAGGTCTGCGCCTGGATGCAGCCGACCGCGAACATGAAGCCGCGCGCCGCGTTGACCCAGTCGGCGCCGATCGCGAGCGTGCGCGCGATGTCGAACGCGGTGATCATCTTGCCGCTCGCGCCGATGCGGATCTTGTCGCGCAAGCCGATGCCGACGAGCGTGTTGTGCACGAGCAGCAGCCCCTCCTGCAGCGGCACGCCGACGTGGTCGGTGAACTCCAGCGGCGCCGCGCCCGTGCCGCCCTCCGCGCCGTCGACGACGATGAAGTCCGGCACGATCCCGGTCTCCAGCATCGCCTTGGCGATGCCGAAGAACTCCCACGGATGCCCGATGCAGAGCTTGAAGCCGGTCGGCTTGCCGCCCGACAGCGTGCGCAGGCGGTCGACGAATTCGAGCAGCCCGCGCGGCGTCGAGAACTCCGAGTGCGAGGCGGGCGAGATGCAGTCGCGGCCCATCGGCACGCCGCGCGTCTCGGCGATTTCAGGGGTGATCTTGGCGGCCGGCAGCACCCCGCCGTGGCCGGGCTTCGCACCTTGCGAGAGCTTCACCTCGATCATCTTCACTTGCGGCTCGCGCGCCTGCTTGGCGAACTTGTCGGCGTTGAACGTGCCGTTGTCGTTGCGGCAGCCGAAGTAGCCCGATGCGACCTCCCAGATGATGTCGCCGCCATGCTCGCGGTGATATTTCGACATCGAGCCTTCGCCGGTGTCGTGCGCGAAGTTGCCCTTCTTCGCGCCGAGATTGAGCGAGCGGATCGCGTTCGCCGACAGCGAGCCGAAGCTCATCGCCGAGATGTTGAAGATCGACATCGAATACGGCTGCGCCCGATCGGCGCCGACCGTGATGCGGAAGTCGTGGCCGTCGAGCTTGGTCGGCGCGATCGAATGGCTGATCCATTCGTGCGCGACCGCCTTCACGTCGAGCTCGGTGCCGTAGGGGCGGCTGTCGACCTCGTTCTTCGAGCGCTGGTAGACGATGCTGCGCTGGGCGCGCGAGAACGGCTTCTCGTCGGTGTCGTCCTCGACGAAGTACTGACGGATCTCCGGCCGGATGAACTCGAACATGAAGCGCAGGTGGCCCCAGATCGGGTAGTTGCGCAGGATGCTGTGGCGTTCCTGGTTCAGGTCGAAGAGGCCAAGCGCGACGAGGGCAAGCGGGATCGCGATCCACAGCCACGAGATCGAGTGCGCCGCGGCCAGGACGGCGCAGGCCGCGAAGAGCAGCACGGCGCACCACATCGCGAGATAGCGTCGAGAAAACATGAGGGCTCCAAGGCGGTAACGGATCGCCGCGACAGGGCCGTCTTGTGTCGGTCGGGGGCGCGGGCGGCCTCGGTCGCGGGTGGGACAACACGCCGGTGCGGCCAACGGCCGCCGTCACCGGGGTTGCGCAAGTCTACCCGTAATGCGGTCAGCACGCGCTGGGCCGCCCCGAGCGTGCTGACAGCCCCCTCGGGGGGCAGCGAACGAAGTGAGCGTGGGGGCGCGCTATTTGTCAGCGTGCTTCGAGAAGCGCAGCCGAGGGACGGTTCGCGGCCGGCTGTGCCGTGCTGGCGTGCTCGATGATGCCGCCGCCCAGGCACACGTCGCCGTCGTAGAGGACCGCGGATTGGCCCGGCGTGACCGCCCATTGCTTCGCATCGAACGTCAGCTCGAAATGGGCGTCGCCGGATGCGCTGAACGCCTCGGCCGCGCCTAAGCCGGCCGCACCTAAGCCGGCCGCGCCTAAGCCGGCCGCGCCGAACGTGCAGCCAGCGTCGGCTTGCCGGTAGCGGGTCTTCGCGCCGCACCGCATGCCCGGCTCGGGCGCCGCGCCCGCGACCCAGCTCGTGTTGCCCGCGATCAGCGTCTCGGACAGCAGCCACGGATGGTCGTGCCCCTGCACGACATAGAGCGTATTCGACGGGATGTCCTTGCCCGCGACGAACCACGGCTCGCCGCTGCCCGTCTTGCTGCCGCCGAGCCCGATGCCTTTGCGCTGGCCGAACGTGTAGAACGCGAGCCCGATATGCTCGCCGACGGTCTTGCCGTCGGGCGTCTTCATCGGTCCCGGCTGGGTCGGCAGGTAGCGGTTCAGGAAGTCGCGGAACGGGCGCTCGCCGATGAAGCAGATCCCTGTCGAATCCTTCTTCTTCGCGTTCGGCAGGCCGATCTGCGCGGCGATCTCGCGGACTTTCGTCTTCGGGATTTCGCCGAGCGGGAAGAGCGTCTTCGACAGTTGCGCCTGGTTCAGGCGGTGCAGGAAGTAGGACTGATCCTTGGTGTGGTCGAGCGCCTTCAAGAGCTCGAAGCGGCCGTCGATCTCGCGTACGCGAGCATAGTGGCCAGTCGCGATCGTCTCGCCGCCGAGCGACATCGCGTGATCGAGAAACGCCTTGAACTTGATCTCGGCGTTGCAGAGCACGTCCGGGTTCGGCGTGCGGCCGGCCGAGTACTCGCGCAGGAACTCCGCGAACACGCGGTCCTTGTATTCGGCGGCGAAGTTGACCGCTTCGACGTCGATGCCGATCAGGTCGGCGACCGAGACGACGTCGATCCAGTCCTGCCGTGTCGAGCAGTACTCGCTGTCGTCGTCGTCCTCCCAGTTCTTCATGAAGAGGCCGACGACTTCATAGCCTTGTTCCTTGAGCAGCCAGGCGGTCACCGACGAATCGACGCCCCCCGACATGCCCACTACTACACGTTGCTTGCTCATAAGTTCACTGAATTAAAACGGCCCCCGCGCTCACTGCGTTCGCTGCCCCCCGAGGGGGGCGTCAGCGCGCTTGGGGCGGCCCGGCGCGCACTGACGATGTCTTGGGCCCGACCGAATGCGCGTGCACGAAGTCGAGCGGGACCCGCCGCCCGGCGAGGTAATCGTCGACGCAGCGCATCACGAGCGGCGTGCGGTGCCGCTCGGGGCACGCGCGCAGTTCGTCGGCGGTGAGCCACAGCGTGCGGACGATGTCCGGATCGAGCGCGCGCTCGGCAAACGCCGCGCCGCTCGTTCCGCAGAAGGTGAAGCGCAGGTAGGTGGCGCCGTCGCTGTCGGGCCGGCCGAAATGCGCCATGTAGACGCCGACCAGCGCTTCGGGCGCGAACGGATGCGCCGTTTCCTCGAGCGTTTCCCTGACGACCGCGTCCAGCAGCGTTTCGCCGGCCTCGAGATGGCCGGCCGGCTGGTTGAGGCGCAGGCCGTCGGCGGTATGCTCCTCGACCACGAGAAAGCGCCCGTCGCGTTCGACGATGGCGGCCACCGTCACATGCGGGGCCCAGGTTTCCGGTTTCATAGACGCGCATTTTACCGGTTGCCCGCCCGGGCTGCCGGACGGGCTCGGACGCGCGCCGCGGATTTTCCGGGGGCAAACCGGATTTCGGCTCCCGGCGCGGTTTCGGTTAAAGTGACGCGGTATCCGTTGTACCCAGCGCCGGCGCGCGCCGGCCCATCTTCGCTTGACAACAAGAAGGCAGAGGAGGAACCAACGATGCACATCGGAGTGCCAGCCGAGGCGCGTGCGAACGAAACGCGCGTTGCCGCGACGCCCGAGACGGTCAAGAAGTACGTCGCCCAGGGACATCGCGTCACGGTCCAGCAGGGCGCAGGCGTCGCCGCGAGCTTCACCGACGAAGCGTTCGCCGCGGCGGGCGCGGAGCTCGTCGATGCGGCGGCCGCGTTCAGCGCCGACCTCGTTCTCAAAGTCCAATCCCCAACCGAAGCCGAACTGCCGCTGATGAAGCGCGGCGCCGTGCTCGTCGGCGTGCTCGATCCGTTCAACGCCGAGAACACCGCGCAGCTCGCCGCCGCCGGGGTTACCGCGTTTGCGCTCGAAGCCGCGCCGCGCACGACGCGCGCCCAGAGCCTCGACGTGCTGAGCTCGCAGGCCAATATCGCGGGCTACAAGGCGGTGCTGGTCGCCGCCGAGCGCTATCCGCGCTTCCTGCCGATGCTGATGACCGCCGCCGGCACCGTGAAGGCGGCGCGCGTGCTGGTGCTGGGCGCGGGTGTCGCGGGCCTGCAGGCGATCGCAACCGCCAAGCGCCTGGGCGCCGTGATCGAGGCCTCCGACGTGCGGCCTGCCGTGAAGGAGCAGATCGAGTCGCTCGGCGCGAAGTTCATCGACGTGCCTTATGAAACGCAGGAGGAGCGCGAGGCCGCGGAAGGCGTCGGCGGCTACGCGCGGCCGATGCCGCCGAGCTGGCTCGCGCGCCAGTCCGTCGCGGTTCACGAGCGCGCCAAGCAGGCCGACATCGTCATTTCCACCGCCCTGATCCCGGGCCGGGCCGCGCCGACGCTGATCTCCGTCGAGACCGTGCGGGCCATGAGGCCGGGCTCGGTGATCGTCGATCTCGCGGCCGGGCGCGGCGCCGAGTTCGAGGGCCGGCGCGGCGGCAACTGCCCGCTGACCGAGGCCGATCAAGTCGTGACGCGGCATGGCGTGACGATCGTCGGCTTCACGAACCTCGCGGCGATGGTCGCGGCCGACGCGTCGTCGCTCTACGCGCGCAACCTGCTCGACTTCCTGAAGCTGATCGTCACGAAGGAAGGCACGCTCAACATCGATCTCGCGGACGACATCGTCGCGGCCACGCTCCTGGCCCGCGACGGGGAAGTCACGCGCAAGGCTTGAAGGGGACGGCGATGGAAGTCATCAATCACACGGTCATCAACATCATCATCTTCGTGCTGGCGGTGTACGTCGGCTATCACGTCGTCTGGAACGTGACGCCCGCGCTCCATACGCCGCTGATGGCGGTCACCAACGCGATCTCGGCGATCGTGATCGTCGGCGCGATGCTCGCGGCGGGTTTGACGGTCGGTCCGGGCAAGTTCTTCGGCACGGTCGCCGTGGCGCTCGCGGCGGTCAACGTGTTCGGCGGGTTCCTCGTCACGAGGCGAATGCTCGAGATGTTCAAGAAGAAGGAGCCCAAGAAGATCGCGGGTCCTGGTGGTTCGAAGGAGGGCGCGTAAATGAGCATGAACGTCGTTACGCTGCTGTACCTCGTGGCCTCGGTGTGCTTCATCCAGGCGCTCAAGGGGCTGTCGAATCCGAAGAGCGCGCGCGCCGGCAACCTGTTCGGCATGGTGGGGATGGCGATCGCGATCGGCACGACCGTCACGCTGATCATGAAGCAGGCGTTTGCGCTCGGCTCGAACCTGGGTCTCGGGCTGGGCTTGGTGTTTGCGGCGCTGGTGGTGGGCGGCGCGGTGGGCGCGTATATCGCGGCGCGTGTCGAGATGACGAAGATGCCGGAGCTCGTCGCGGCGATGCACTCGCTGATCGGTCTCGCGGCCGTCTGCATCGCGTACGGGGTGGTCTCGGAGCCGGCCGCGTTCGGGCTCGTCGACCCGGACAATCCGGTGCCGGGCTTCCTGCCGTACGGCAACCGCATCGAGCTCTTCATCGGCACCTTCGTCGGCGCGATCACGTTCAGCGGCTCGGTGATCGCCTTCGGCAAGCTCTCGGGCAAGTACAAGTTCCGCTTGTTCCAGGGCGCGCCCGTGGTCTACCCGGGACAGCATCTGATCAACCTGATGCTCGCGCTCGGCATGGTCGGCTTCGGCGTCATCTTCTTTCTGACGCAGTCGTGGCTGCCGTTCATCATCATGACGCTGATCGCGTTCGCGCTCGGTGTGCTGATCATCATCCCGATCGGCGGGGCGGACATGCCCGTGGTGGTGTCGATGCTCAATTCGTACTCGGGGTGGGCGGCGGCGGGCATCGGCTTCTCGTTGAACAACGCGATGCTGATCATCGCCGGGTCGCTGGTGGGCTCGTCGGGCGCGATCCTGTCGTACATCATGTGCAAGGCAATGAACCGCTCGTTCTTCAACGTGCTGCTGGGCGGTTTCGGCGCCGAGCCCGGCACCGCGGCGGCGGCCGGCCAGGCCGAGCAGCGGCCGGTGAAGTCGGGCTCGGCCGAGGATGCGTCGTTCATGCTCGGCAACGCGGAGACGGTGGTGATCGTGCCGGGCTACGGTCTGGCGGTGGCGCGCGCGCAGCATGCGCTGAAGGAGTTGACCGACAAGCTTGTCGAGAAGGGCATCGATGTGAAGTACGCGATCCACCCGGTCGCGGGACGGATGCCGGGTCACATGAACGTGCTGCTGGCGGAAGCCGAAGTGCCGTACGAGATCGTCCACGAGATGGAGGACATCAACGGCGAGTTCGGCCAGGTCGACGTGGTGCTCGTGCTCGGGGCGAACGACGTGGTGAACCCGGCCGCGAAGAACGACCCGAAGTCGCCGATCGCGGGCATGCCGATCATCGAGGCGTACAAGGCGCGCACGGTGATCGTCAACAAGCGGTCGATGGCGGCGGGGTATGCCGGGCTCGACAACGATCTCTTCTACATGGACAAGACCATGATGGTCTTCGGCGATGCGAAGAAGGTGATCGAGGATATGGTGAAGTCGGTGGATTGACGTCTGCGCGGGCGCATGGCGGCGCGTCAATTCACAGGGGCGTGGACGCGCCGCAGATAATCCGCGAGCCGTCTTCCCTCCATGTCGGGAAACGCCTCGTGCGTCCCGACGCCCGTCATGCGCGCGATGTCGAAATTACGGAAGTCCGAGCGCAGTTCGCACCACGCGCCGATGGTCCAGCGCCCGCCCCAATAGACGAGACCGAGCGGCCAGACGCGCCGCTCGGTCTCCTGTCCGAGGCGATCGCGATACGCGAAGCTTACGACGTGATGCGTATCGACAGCCCGGTGCAGCGTATCCACTTTTTCCGAAAAATCCCGGCCGATGTGAAACGACGGCGCGAAGACCGCGATGCGTTCGAGCGTCGCGCGCTTGTCGGCGGGCATCGCCGAGGCAATCTTGGCGAGCGCGCTGCGGGCGCCGCCCGCGAGCCCCGCGCCGCCCCAGGTCTCGATCATGCGAGCGCCGGCGGCGAGCGCGGCGAGCTCGTCGGCGGTGAAGGTGAGCGGCGGCAGGCTTGCGGAGCGGCTCAGCCGGTAGCCGATGCCCGCTTCGCCTTCGATCGGCACGCCGGAGAGCTGCAAGTCGCGCACGTCGCGATAGACCGTGCGCAGCGATACCGACAGCCATTCCGCCAACTGCTGCGCGGTCGTGAGACGCCGGCCGCGCAGCAGCTCGGCGATCTGGAACAGGCGGTCGGCGCGGCGGGTCATGGCAGGTGCGAAGAATGACGGGGGCCGGACAGCGGCGATGCCGCGATGATAGCGCCGCGCGTGCTATCCGGCCGGACCGTCCGCTCAGGCGAGCTTCGGTGAATGAAGGCCGATGCGGTTGCCTTCGCTATCGGTGAAGAACGCGATGTAGCCGATGCTGTTGGGCAACTCGATGGCCGGGCCGTGCTTCTTGCCGCCGGCGCGCTCGACGCGCGCGAGCGCATCGGATACCGACGGTGACGCATCGAGGTACACGAGCACGCCGCCGGCGGCCGGCTTCGCCTGCTGCGGGTCGAAGACGATCGCGCCGCCGGTCGCGCCTTCGTCGTGCGCGAACACCGCGATCGGCACGCCGCCGAAGATTTCGCGCTTGAGCGGCATATCGAGTGCCGTTTCGTAGAAGCGGACGGCGCGCTCGAAGTCGAGCGCGGGAATTTCGAACCAGGACAGCACGCGGGTGGATGCGAGGGTGGCAGCAGTCATGACAGTCTCCAGGAACGGTGGCGGTAAGCCGGACAAAGCGCCCGATGGCGCGTAACTGAAGTCTGCAGCCAGCCTGCTGACAACGTTCTGTCAGCAGGCTGGCATCAGAGGAAGCTGTCTGGAGGTGCTGCCGTTACGCAGCCGGCGTATCGCCTGCCGGACGCTGCTTGACGCTCCCCGTCACGAGGTCGAAGCGGAACAGGCGGCACTCGAGCGCGCCGTTGAAAAGCGGCGTCTTCGCCGATTCGCGCAGGCGCAGCTGGCCCGGCAGCTTGCGATCGGAGGTGAGGAAGAACGCGCGCCAGCCGGAGAAGCGCTGTTTGAGCGCGTCGCCGAGCGACTGGAAAAACTCGCTGTCGGGCGTATCGGCATGGGCGCGGCGGAAGCCTTCGTCGTTCTCGCCGCGGCGTGTCTCACGGATCTCGCCGCGCGGGCCGCGGCCGCGCACTTCGATACGCTCGCCATACGGCGGATTGGCGACGAGCACGCCCGGCGCCGCGCTGGGCGGCGTCATCGCGCGCGCGTCGACCTGCTTGATCTGGATCCGCGGCAAGCCCGCGCGCTCGAAATTGGCGCGCGCCTTCTCGAGCATGTCGCCGGAAATATCGCTGCCGAAGATCGCCAGGTCCGCGCGCGAGGCCAGCGCCTTGCGCTTCGCATCCATTGCCTCGACTTTCAGCGCCTGCCAGGCCGTGATGTCGTATTGCTTGAGCTTTTCGAAGCCGAAGCGGCGATCGACGCCCGGCGCGATATTCAGCGCTGCCTGCGCCGCTTCGGCAAGGAACGTGCCGCTGCCGCACATCGGATCGTAGAGCGGCGTGTCGGCCGTCCAGCCCGTCAAGCGCAGGATGCCCGCGGCGAGGTTTTCGCGCAGGGGAGCGGCGCCCTTGTCGAGCCGCCAGCCGCGCTTGAAGAGCGGCTCGCCCGAGGTGTCGAGGTAGAGCGTGCAATCGGTCGCCGTCAGGAACGCGAAGATGCGCACGTCGGGCTGCGCGGTGTCGACGCTCGGGCGCGCGCCGCTCACTTCGCGCAGGCGGTCGCAGACGGCGTCCTTCACGCGCAGCGTCGCGAACTCGAGGCTCTTCAGCGGCGACTTGATCGCGGTGAGGTCGATGCGGATGGTCTCGTTCGCCGAGAACCACTGCTCCCAGCGCTGCTCGAGAGCGAGCGCGTAGACGTCCTGTTCGTTGCGATACGGGCGGTGCGCGATTTTCAGGAGCACGCGGCTCGCGATCCGCGAATGCAGGTTCGCCGCCATCCCGGCCTTCCAGTTGCCGCGAAAATGCACGCCGCCGGGCACCTGGGCGCCCGCTTCGAACTGGGCCGCGCCGGTGTGGCGCGCACCGATTTCCGCGAGCTCGGCGGCGAGTGCGGCTTCGAGTCCGCGCGGGCAGGGGAGGAAGAAGTCGAAGAGAGCTGGGGAGGACATGAGGCGGCGCCGGTCAATGCAAAGTACGCCATTGTACGCGGCGCCGCTGGCCTCAATCCGTCTTGAGCCCGCCGACCGATTCGCCCGCGGCCTTCACCGGCCACACGAGCTGCAGCGGATTGCGGAGCACCGCATTGCGCACCGCGCCGATCAGCGAGCGCACAGCGGTCGGCCGCAGGCTGCGCGAGCGCACGGCCATGTAGAACGCGAGCGCGAAGCTGACCGCGACGTTCAGGATCGCCATGCTGCCTGCGCCCGCTACGGCCCACCAGAATTCGCCCGTGCGCAGGATGCCCGTGCCGAGCACGCCGGCCGCGATGGCGATCGAGCCCGAGGAGAGCGTCACGTGGCGCACTTCGAAGCTGAATGCGAAGGCGGTCAGGATCGACGGCACGAGGCCGAGCATCAACCCGAGCCCCACGTTGCCCACCACGCCCGAGATGTTCGAGCGGCAGAACTTCGCGAGCTTCGCGGCGCCGGCCGCGCCGAGCGTCATCCGCAAGCGGCGGTTGTAGGCGAGCGCATCGCCGACGCGATGGAGCACGAACCAGTTGTCCGCCCATCCCGCCACGAGGCTCGACGACCACAGCAGCACGCCCGTCAGCGCCGCGTAGAACGGCGTCGGCCCCAGCAGCGAGAACGATTGCAGCGTGTGGTGCGCTTTCTCCGGCGAGATCAGGTCGGTGTGCAGCACCGTGTGGAACAGGATCTGGATCAGCAGGCAGAACGGCACCACGAGCATGACGTTGCCGAAGATCGCCGCCGACTGCGTGCGGATCAGTGCGATCACCGACGAGACGAACGCCTCGAGGCCTTGCGGCGTGCCCGCGCCGTCGAGCTCGCGCGCGATGGTGGGGGCCGTCATCGCCGGCTGCTTGGTCGCCAGCGTGAAATGCAGGAAGTGCATCAGCGTGAAGCTCGCCGCGTAGTTGATGCCGGCGAACAGGCCTTCGATCATCGATTGCAGATGCACGCCCGTGATCCAGAACTTGACGCAGACCGTCACGACCGTCACGAGGCCGCCGCCCGCGGCCATGCGCAGCATCGTCAGGTATTCGCGGCGGTCGCGCGCGATGTAGTGCTCGCCGACGTCAGCGCTCGTCTCGACCATCTTGCGCGCGAGCAACGCGAAGTTGCTGCGGAAAAGGTGCGCCACGCTCTGGCTCGCCTGGTTGGCGTTGACGAGCTCGGCGGCGAGGCGCGCGCCTTCGTGCAGGTTGTCGTCGGCCATCCAGGCGTCGAGCAGGTGCTCGGCGCGCAGGATGCGCATGCGCATCCGCTCGACCTGGAACACGATGTCGACGCTCACGCCGTTGCGATACAGATGCGCGAACACGCGGTCGACCGCCGCGCGGCACTCGTCGAGCAGCACGCGCAGGTAGTTCACCTCGTGCAGCAGCTGCAGCTCTTCTTCGCGGCCTTCGTCGACGGCGGCGTTGGCGGCCTCCACCGCGAGCATCGCGCGCGTGAGCCGGTAGAACGGCTGCTTGTCGAGCGGCATGCGCGAGTCTTCGTCGTCGAGACGGCTGCGCACCGTCTGCGAGAGCCCTGTCGAGCTGATCTGGCAGATCAGGCTGTGCAGCGCGGTCAGCAGGTCGCCCGACAGCGCCACCGGCTTGTGCTTGCCGCTGCCCGCGACGTCGAACTCGAGCAGCGCGCGCAGCTGCGCCAGCACGTCGAGCGGCAGCGACTCGATCCATCCGGCGTCGGTTTCCTCGGGGAACATCAGCGTGACGAGCGCGCTCAGGTTGCGCTGGTTCGGCGCGGGCGGAATCAGCGACGCCTGCAGGCGCTCGAAGATCGCCCCGAAAAACCCCGACTGGACCGGCATGCCCGCGTCGCACAGCAGCGAAATGCTGTCGCTTTCGTGCAGCGTTGCCTGCAGGATGCCTGCGACGTTCGCTTTCCACTCCGGATTGCGATCGAGCACGCGAAACAGGTAGCGCAACCGCGTGTGCTCCGATTTGGGGCGCGTTTCGTCGCGCGGCGCGGCGTTCGGGTCGCCGCTGTCGCTCGCGACGGGCTGTACGGTGCCTTTGCGGCGAATCCAGTGCGCGAGCTCGATGAGCCATTCACTGCGTTCGGCATAGGGCGCGTCCGCATTGGCGATTGCCAGCAGCGCATCGAGCTGATGGCCGGCGTTGCGTGAGGCTCGCCATTTCCTGACGAGCGTGGTGAGAGATCGAAACATAAGCTGGCTCTTGGAGATCGCGGCGGCAAAGAGGCCAGACGATCTCATTTCAATGGTTAGGAAAACGAAGACCTGAAAGCGCTCGGAAAGCTGCACAGGTTGGCTTGTTGCTCGATGGGCGCCGGCTTGGCGGCGCCCATCGGTCGTCTCAGCCTGCGGCCGATGTGGTGTTGCTGGCCGCGGGCGCCGGGCTCGCGCTGGGACATGGCACGGGCGCCGGCAGCGTGGCCGCTGTCTCCGACGCGGCGCCGCGTACCGGGCCGCTCGCGGCGAGGGCGCGCACGCCCGCCGCGATCTGCGCAGACATCCGATCGACGGCGCGCCGGTGTCCTTCGACGAGCGCATCGAAGTCCGGTCCGACCGGTTCGGCGGCGAGCGTGCGGCACGTCAGCACCGCACGCGAGCCAACCGCGCGCACGCTCCAGACCGCTTCGAGCACGGCCTGCGAGCCGGGCCACGATTCGAAGCGCTGCACGTTGACGCTGATCCGGTACACCGGCACGCCGGCGGGATAGGGCGAGCCGAACACGTCGATGGTGTCGAGCCGCTGCGCGAGATCGCCCGACAGTGCGCGGCGGATCTCGTCGCCCGGCAGCGACGACCAGCGCTCTTGCTCGAGCACGTCGACGCGCGAGGCGCCCGCCTGCACGACCATCTGGTTGCGCGCGACCTGCGAAGGCACATCGACGGGCGGCACCTCGATCAACAGGGCGGCGGGGTTGGCTGAACCCGCCGCACCCGCCGCGCCGGCCGGCGCCGCTGCCGCAACGGCTCCGGATACGGCTGCAGGCGCACTGCCCGCGCCAAGCGTATAGAAACGGCTCGGAGGCGACGAGCACGCCGCGAGCGCTGCCAGCGCCGCCGCGCATGCCGCGGCTCGCAGCGCGGTTTTTGCCGCCGGTTTGCCCTTCGGCCGCGGTGTCCGGCCGGTGTCTCGCGCGGCGGAGGTGAGCCGGTCGACGATCATGGTTTATCTCCTGGTTTGCCGCGCAACAGCGATTCGGGGTGACGCTCCAGATAATCCGACAGCGCATTGAGCGACTGCAGCGTGCGCGTGAGCTCGGTCAGCGCCTGGTGGACGTCCGACTGCAGCGGCGAATCCTGCTGCAGCGTCGCCTCGGCGGTGCCGAACGTCTGCTTGGCGGCGGCGAGCGTATCACGCGCCTGCGGTCCGATTTGCGCGACTTGCGTGTCGAGCTGCTTGAAGAGGTTGTCGGCGTTCTTCAGCGTGCTGTTCAGGTTCGCGCCGATTTGATCGAACGGCACCTGGTCGAGCTTCTTCGCGATGTCCGCCACCTGCAGCTGCAGCTCGTCGAGCGTGTTCGGCACGGTCGGCAGCTCGAGCGGCGTGCGGTTCACGTCGATCGTCACGGGCTGCGCTTTCGGGAACATGTCGAGCGCGACGTAGAGCTGGCTCGTCAGCAGGTTGCCGGTGCGCAGCTGCCCGCGCAGGCCGTGCGCGACGAGCTCCTTGAGCAGCTCCTTGCCAGCCACCGTGCCGCCGCTCTCCACCGATTCGCGGAAACGCTTGCCGAGGCGGTCGGGGTAGAGGTTCATCGTCACCGGCATGGTGAAGTTGCGCGCTTTCGGATCGTAGTCGATGCCGATGTTGGTCACTTCGCCGAGCACGATGCCGCGGAAATCGACCGTCGCGCCCGGCGAGAGGCCGCGCAGTGACTGGTTGAACTTCATCACGACGGTGAGCGCCGGGCCGTCGGGCTCGCGCATCGCCGAGGACTCGTCGGCCGACAGCCGGAACACGCTGTTGCCGGGCGCCGGCTCGCCGACCGGCTGCCCCAGCGGCGACTGGAACGCGAGCCCGCCGACGATGACCGTCGCGAGCGACTGCGTATTGAGCTTGAGCCCGCTCGAATCGAGGCGCAGGTCGACGCCGCTCGCATGCCACCAGCGCGAGTTGGCGCCGACGTACTGATCGTACGGCGCGTTGATGAAGACGCCGATGGTCACGCCGGTGCCGTCCTTGTCGAGCGAGAAGCCCACCACCTGGCCGACCTGCACGCGCCGGTAGAACACGGGCGAGCCGATGTCGATCGAGCCGAGCGATTCGCCGCGCAGCGTGTATTGATGGCCCTTCTGGTCGCCCGTCACGGGGGGCGGGGTCTCGAGTCCGGCGAAGTCGGTGCGGCCTTCGGCCGACTTGCCCGCGTCGACGCCGATGTACGCGCCCGAGAGCAGCGTGTTGAGGCCCGACACGCCGCTCGTGCCGATGCGCGGACGCACGACCCAGAAGCGCGTGTCCTTGACCGCGAAGTCGGACGCTTCCTTCGTGAGCTGCACGTCGACGAGCACGCGCGAATGGTCTCTCGACAGCGTGATGGTCCGCACCGAGCCGATATCGACGTCCTTGTACTTGACCTTGGTCTTGCCCCCCGGCTCGAGGCCCTCGGCGCTCGAGAAGCTGATCGTGATGGTCGGCCCGCGGTCGACCACCGACTTGACGACGAGCGCGACGCCGATCAGCGCCGCGATCAGCGGGATCAGCCAGACGAGCGACGGCAGCCAGCCGCTCCTCGGCACGTTGATCGGCTCAGGAAGATCGGGCGGCAGGCCCGAGCCGCCGCCCGGGTTGCCTCCCGATGCGCCGGATTCAGGCCCGGCATGAGGGTCGCGATTCGGTCCTTGCGGACTATTCATGGTGTTGTCCTGAGTGTTCGACGTTGTCCCAGATGAGCCGCGGGTCGAATTGCATCGAGGCGGTCATCGTCAGCACGACGACCGAAGCGAACGCGAGCGCCCCCCAGCCGGCCGTGATGACGGCGAGCGAATTGAAGCGCACGAGCGCGACCGTGAGCGTGATCACGAACACGTCGAGCATCGACCAGCGGCCGATCCGCTCGACGATCCGGTAGAGCTTCGTGCGTTGCAGCGGGCGCCAGGGCGAGCGCCGCTGGGTGGTGATCGCGAGCAGCGACAGGGTGGCGAGCTTGAGCATCGGCACGAGGATGCTCGCGATGAAGATGACGATCGCGAGCGGCCAGTCGCCCGAGGTCCAGAAATAGACGACGCCGCTCATGATCGTGTCGTCCTGGCTGCCGACCAGCGACGACGTGTGCATCACCGGCAGCAGGTTCGCCGGGATATAGAGCAGCGCCGCCGCGATCAGGAGCGCCCAGGTGCGCGGGATGCTGTCGAGGTTGCGCTGATGGAGCGGCGCGCCGCAGCGCGAGCAATGTTGCGCCGGCAGGCGCCGGTGCGGCATGGCGCCGGCGGGGCGGGGCGCCCGCTCGTCGACGTTGCCGCAGGAATGGCATGCGATCAGGCCCGCCTGGGCCGCGGTGATGTAGGTCATCGTCGGGGTCAGCCGAGGCCGGGAGCGCTGCGCGCTTTGCGATGGGGGAGGCCGTCGGCGATGTCCCACAGCGTGCGCGGGTCGAACATCACGACGACCGCGAACATCAGCGTGAGCGCGCCGAACGCGAACAGCGCGGCCTCGGGAATGACGCGCGCGAGGCTGACCATCTTCACGACCGTGATCAGGATGCCGAGCATGAACACTTCGATCATGCCCCAGGGCCGCACGAACTGGATGGCCCGCAGGACCCGGTTGAAGCCCGGCGGCACCAAGCCCGCGCGCACCGGCACCAGCACGTAGAGCAGTGCGAGCAGCTCGGTCAGCGGGAACAGGATCGTCGAGCAGAACACGAACGCCGCGACGATCTCCATGTCCTGGTTCCATAGCGCGACGAGCGCGCCGATCAGCGTGGTCTGGGAGGTGATGCCGTTGATTTCGAGCTCGACGATCGGAAACGCCTGCGCGATCAGGAACGTGATCAGCGCGCCGAGCGTGACCGCGCAGATGCGTTCGAGGTGAATCGAGCTGCTGCGAAAAAGGGTTGCCCCGCAGCGCGGACAGCGCGCACTCGACTTCGCGCTTAGTAGCGGTTTTCGCAACAGTGCGTCGCATTCATGACAGGCAATCAGGTCGGTTCGATTCATAGGCGCTCATGTTTGCTTGATGGGCCGCGCGGCTTTCGGGCCGCCTTCGGCACACCGGCCATGTGGCTGGAACCCGCGCCCATGTTACCAAATGGTGCTCCGCACGAACGTTCAGGCGTGCAGGGCGAAAGCGCTTTTAGGACGATTCCGACGGGCGCCGGTTTCGGAAGCCGGCAGGCTTTCCGGTTTATCCAGGCGGCTGATTGTCCCGTTCGCTTAAGTCGGAATTTTCTGCTTGAGTTAGGATGGCGCCCGTAGAACGTATCACGGGCGGGCGGAACAAATGCACTGGCCGTTTCGTTTACCGCTCAACCTCTGGTGTCCGTCCATGGAACAACCTTCCTTCGCCGAATCCGACTCCTATTCCGGTACGGCCATCGCGCTGCACTGGCTGATCGCGCTCTTGATCGTCTGCGGCTTTGCGCTCGGCTGGGTGATGACCGATATCCCGGGCTTCACGCCCACCAAGCTCAAGTACTTCTCGTGGCACAAGTGGATTGGCGTGACCGTGTTTGCGCTCGCCGTGGTGCGCATCATCTGGCGCGCGACCCACGCCGTGCCGCCGATGCCCCGCCGCATGCCCCACTGGCAGAAACTCGCGGCCAACCTCGTTCACGTGCTGCTTTACGCGCTGATGATCGCGATTCCCGTGTCCGGCTATCTGTACAGCTCGGCGGCCAACGTGCCGGTCGTTTATCTCGGCATCGTGCCGTTGCCGCGCCTCATCGCGCCAAATCCGGAGCTCAAGGTCATCCTGAAGGCCGTGCACGTGGTGCTCAACTACAGTCTGCTCGGACTCCTCGCTCTGCACGTGGCGGGTGCCGTCAAGCACCAATGGCTCGACCGCGACGGTCTGCTGTCCCGGATGATCCCTTTCCTCAAATAAGGATAAACATGAAAGCCTCGTTTTCCCGCTACATGCTGGCCGCGTTCGCCGCAGCCTCGTTCGTGGCCTCCGGCAGCGCGCTGGCCCAGGTCGATATGGCCAAGAGCACGGTCACGGCGGTCTCCAAGCAGATGAACGTGCCGGTCGAAGGGACCTTCAAGAAGTTCTCGGCGCAGGTGAGCTTCGATCCGGCCAAGCCGGCGGCGGGCAGTGCGCAGATCACCGTGGACGTCGGCAGCTACGATCTCGGCGACCCGAGCTACAACGAGCAGGTGGCCGGCAAGGAATGGTTCGACGCGAAGACGTATCCGACGGCGACCTTCGTGTCGAGCGCGATCGCCCCGTCGGGCGGCAACCAGTTCAAGGTGACGGGCAAGCTGACGATCAAGGGCAAGTCGCAGACGATCACGGTGCCGGTCACGGTCGCGCAGCAGGGCGCGACGCAGACGTTCGACGGCACGCTGCCGATCAAGCGCCTGCAATTCGATATCGGCACCGGGGAGTGGAAGGATACGTCGACGGTGGCCGACGACGTGTCGATCAAGTTTCACCTCGTTGTCGCAAAACGCTGAATCCCTTTTGGAATCTTGGAATCGCCGCCTGCGAGGGCAGGCGGCATGCTTTAGGAGACTGACTTGAAGAAGAACCTGTTGATTGCTGTTGGCGTGCTGGCTTCGTCGGTGTCGTTCGGCGCGTTTGCCGCCGACACTTACCAGCTCGATCCGAACCATACCTACCCGAGCTTCGAAGCCGACCACCTGGGCGGCGTATCGACCTGGCGCGGCAAGTTCACGAAGTCGAGCGGCACCGTGACGCTCGATCGCGCGGCGAAGACCGGCACCGTCGAGGTGACGGTCGACCCGGCTTCGATCCAGACCGGCAACGGCAAGCTCGATGAGCACTTGAGGACCGATGCGTTCTTCGACGTAGCGAAGTTCTCGGACGTGACCTACAAGGGCACGCAGATCAAGTTCGACGGCGACAAGCCTTCGGAAGTGGTCGGCACGCTGACGATGCACGGCGTGACCAAGCCGCTGAACCTGAAGATCGAGTCGTTCAAGTGCATCATGCACCCGATGCTCAAGAAAGAAGACTGCGGCGTCGAAGCGAGCGCCGAGTTCAACCGTGCCGACTGGGGCATGGACTTCGGCAAGAATTACGGCTTCAGCTTGGTGACCAAGCTGCATATCCAGGCAGAAGGCATCAAGCAGTAAGCCGAAGGGATTGCACTTCCCTGCGGCTTTCGGGCCGCAAAACCGGTGAGAAACCGCTTCGTTCGCTTGGCGACGAAGCGGTTTTTTGTGCGCTGTACGATCGGCGCGGAGTCATCCTTCCAGGAGACTTGCATGAGTGAAACGTTGTCGACGGCTGCCGAGGAGGCACGCGGTCATGCTTGGCGCACCGTCGGTGGCGTTCGTGTTTCTCGTTGCGCATCCGACGTTCGGCACGCCGATTGCCGTGCAGATCGTGCTGGGCCTCTCGATGACCGGGTATTTCGGTGCGCTGCCAGGCTTGCTCTCGGAGATCTTCCCGGTGCAGACGCGCACGACCGGGATGTCGCTCGCCTATAACATCGCCGAGCTTCTACATGATCTTCGCCGCGCTGGTGAGCCTGGGGGCGCTGGTTGCGGCGCGTCGCGTGCTCGGATTCAAATAGCGCCTTCGATCTTCCAAAAGCAAAATGGCCGGTTCAGTCAGAACCGGCCATTTCTTTTGGTGCGTTCAGCGTTGCTGGATGATCAACCAGGCGATCAAACCTGCGCGCCCGCGTTGGGATCGTTCGGATCGTGCTGGGTCTTCTTTTCCTTGAGCAGATCCTCGCGCTTCACGCCGAGCCACATCGCCAGCGCCGCGGCCACGAACACCGACGAGTAGATACCGAAGCAGATGCCGACCGTCAGCGCCAGCGCGAAGTAGTGCAGCGTCGGGCCGCCGAACAGGAACATCGACAGCACCATCATCTGCGTGCAGCCGTGCGTGATGATGGTCCGCGAGATCGTGCTCGTGATCGCATGGTTGATGACTTCCATGACCGTCATCTTGCGTTCGCGGCGGAACGTCTCGCGGATCCGGTCGAAGATCACGACCGATTCGTTCACCGAGTAGCCCAGCACGGCAAGCACGGCTGCCAGTACCGACAGCGAGAACTCCCACTGGAAGAACGCGAAGAAGCCGAGAATGATCACGACGTCGTGCAGGTTCGCGATGACGCCGGCTACCGCGTACTTCCATTCGAAGCGGAACGACAGGTAGATGATGATGCCGGCCACGACGCAGGCGAGCGCCATCAGGCCGTCGGTAGCCAGCTCCTTGCCGACCTGCGGCCCGACGAACTCGACGCGCTGCAGCTGCACGTCCGCGTTCTGCGCCTTCAGCCCGGTCATCACCTGCTCGCTCTGCTGGGCGGACGTGAGGCCTGCCTTGAGCGGCAGGCGGATCAGCACGTCGCGCGAGGTGCCGAAGTTCTGCACGAGCGCGTCGGGGTAACCGAGCTTGCCGAGCGTGTCGCGCACCGGCTCGAGCTGAGCGGCTTGCGGGTATTGCACTTCGACGACCGTGCCGCCCGTGAATTCGACCGAGAGATGCAGCCCTCGATGTACCAGGAAAAACACGGCGGCAATGAACGTCAGAAACGAGATCGCGTTGAAAATCAACGCCCGTTTCATGAACGGGATGTCTTTATGGATGCGGAAAAATTCCATGTGCTTCTCCGGGGCTCAGCGGGACGAATCCGGCTTCTTGGGCGAAACGTTGGGTTGGCCCGGTTGCGAGCGGCGGCGCAGGGCCGGCTTGCCGGCGCGCGCGGGGGCTGCCTTCGGCGCGCTGGCGGCGGCGACGGCGCGGCCGGTATCGGTGGCCGCGTCCTCAGCGCCCAGGTAGGCGCCGCTTTCGACCGTGGCCGGCTTCCACACCTGGCCGATCGCGAGCGACTTCAGCTTCTTCTTGCCGCCGTACCAGAGGTTCACGAGACCGCGCGAGAAGAACACCGCGGAGAACATCGACGTGAGAATGCCGATGCAGTGCACGATCGCGAAGCCGCGCACCGGACCGGAGCCGAACGCGAGCAGCGCGAGACCGGCGATCAGCGTCGTCACGTTCGAGTCGAGAATCGTCGCCCAGGCGTGCGCGTAGCCATTCTGGATCGCGAGCTGCGGCGCCGCGCCGTTGCGCAGCTCTTCACGCACGCGCTCGTTGATCAGCACGTTTGCGTCGATCGCCATGCCGAGCGCGAGTGCGATAGCGGCGATGCCCGGCAGCGTCAGCGTGGCCTGCATCAGCGAGAGGATCGCGATCAGGAGCAGCAGGTTCACCGACAGCCCGATCATCGACACCAGCCCGAACAGCATGTAGTACGCGATCATGAAGACGGCGATCGCGGCAAAGCCGTAGACGACCGAATCGAAGCCCTTGTGGATGTTGTCGGCGCCCAGGCTCGGGCCGATCGTGCGCTCTTCGATGATGTCCATCGGCGCGGCGAGCGAGCCGGCGCGCAGCAGCAGCGCGAGGTCGGCGGCGGACTGCGGGGTCGGCTGGCCGGTGATCTGGAAGCGGTCGCCGAGCTCCGACTGGATCGTCGCGACTGTCAGCACCTGGCCCTTACCCTTCTCGAACAGCACCATCGCCATCGGCTTGCCGATGTTGTCGCGCGACACGCTGCGCACCGCGCGGCCGCCGGCCGAGTTGAGGCGAATGTTGACCGACGGACGGTTGTGCTCGTCGAAGCCGGCCGACGCGTCGATGATGCTGTCGCCCGTGAAGATCACTTGCTTGCGCAGCAGAACCGTGAGGCCGTTGGCTTCCTTGAACGCTTCGTCGCCCGCCGGCACCGGGTCGGTCGGGTTCTGGAGATAGGTGTTGACCGGGTCGGCGAGGCGCGCTTCGAGCGTCGCCGTGCGGCCGATGATGTCCTTCGCCTTGGCGGTATCTTGCACGCCGGGCAGCTCGACCACGATGCGATCGGCGCCTTGCTGCTGGATCACCGGCTCCGACACGCCGAGCTCGTTGACCCGGTTGTGCAGCGTGGTGATGTTCTGCTTGACCGCGGCGTCCTGGACGGCCTTCTGCTCGGCCGGCGTGAACGTGCCGGTCACCTGGAAGCCGCCGCCCGGCGCGGGCTGGGTCACCCACTGGAGCTCGCCGATGCTCGACGAGAGCTGCTGGCGCGCGGTGTTGGCGACGTCCTGGTCGGCGAAATTGACGACCACCGATTGCCCGGCGCGGTTCACGCCGCCGTCGCGGATGTTCTTGTCGCGCAGGAAGGTGCGCGCATCCGACGCATCGGAGTCGAGGCGCTTGTTGAGCGCGCCGGCCATATCGACTTGCATCAGGAAGTGGACGCCGCCGCGCAGGTCGAGGCCGAGGTACATCGGCAGCGCGTGCAGCGCGGTCAGCCAGTGCGGCGACGCGCTTTGCAGGTTCAGTGCGACGATGAACTGCGGATCGCTCGGATCGGGGTTCAGCGCCTTTTGCAGCATGTCCTTCACGCGCAGCTGCGTGTCGGTGTCCTTCAGGCGCACGCGGATGTTCGCGTTGGTCTGGGCGTTGTCGAAGGTGATGTCGTCAGGCTTGACGCTGCCGGCGGCGAGCGCCGATTCGACCGCGCTGAGCGTCGACGCATCGAGCCGGACCGTCGCCTTGCCGCTCAGCACCTGCACCGCCGGCGCTTCGCCGTAGAAATTGGGCAATGTGTAGAGAAGGCCGATGGCGAGCGCCACGGCCATCACGACATATTTCCAGAGGGGGTAACGATTCATGGGATAGGCCGAACGGGAAAGTTGGCTTGGGGGCGTTGCGTCCGGCGATGTGCGCGGGTGGAGAACTCAACCCGGCGAGGCCGCGCCGGACGCAAGAGGAGTGGCCTTACAGCGACTTGATCGTGCCTTTCGGGAGAATCGTCGTGACCGAAGCCTTCTGCACGGTGATTTCCGTGCCCTCGGCGATCTCGACGCCGACATACGCTTCGCCGACCTTCGTCACCTTGCCGACGATGCCGCCGTTGGTCACGACTTCGTCGCCCTTCGCCATTGCCGCGAGCATGTTGCGATGTTCCTTCTGACGCTTCATTTGCGGGCGGATCATGATGAAGTACAGCACCGCGAACATCAGGATCAGGGGCAAGAAGCTCATCAAGCTCGATTCGGCGCCGCCGCCTGCTGCGCCCTGCGCGAACGCATTGGAAATGAACGACACGTTGGTCTCTCCGTTATGACGATCAAAAAAGTTAGCCGGGTATTCTACCACTGCCGGTACCGGCCCCGGCTCGCGACGGTAGGGTAAATCGGCTTTGGGATCAAGCTTTTAACGCATGCCTGAAGGTTGTTCAGGGGCCCTCGTGCGCGCGTCGCCCGCTGCCGTGCAGCGTAGCGAAGGTGAATTGTAAGGTTTAATCCGATGCCGGTGCTCTGGCGATGGTCTCGTCCTTTCAATCGGGCGGCGAAATGGAGATAGCGACCATATCTCACAAGGACTTAAGCCATGGTGTTGAGTCCGCGCTCGATTCGATCGCGACCCGGTCTGTTGCGACCCGGTCGATCGCGACCCGGTCTAATCGACGCCTGTCGCGCGGTCCTCGGCGAAGCGCTTCCGGAACGCGTCGAACGTATGGGTCTCGATCGCCGTGCGCATTTCGCCCATCAACTCCAAGTAATAGTGCAGGTTGTGGATGGTGTTCAACTGCGCGCCGAGAATTTCGCCGACGCGATGCAGATGATGCAGATAGCCGCGCGAGAAGTTGCGGCACGTGTAGCAGCCGCAGGTCTCGTCGAGCGGGCGCAGCGAGTTCTTGTGCGTGGCGTTGCGGATCTTGATGTCGCCGAAGCGCGTGAAGAGCCAGCCGTTGCGCGCATTGCGGGTCGGCATCACGCAGTCGAACATGTCGATGCCGGCGGCGACGCCCGCCACCAGGTCCTCCGGCGTGCCGACGCCCATCAGGTAGTGCGGCTTGCCGGCGGGCAGCTTCGGGCCGATGTGGTTGAGGATGCGCATCATGTCCTCCTTCGGCTCGCCCACCGACAGGCCGCCCACCGCGAGCCCGTGAAAGCCGATCTCGGAGAGCCCCGCCAGCGATTCGTCGCGCAAGTCCTCGAACATGCCGCCCTGGACGATCCCGAACAGCGCGTTCGGGTTGCCGAGCCGGTCGAATTCGGTAATCGAGCGCTTCGCCCAGCGCATCGACATGCGCATCGAGGCGGCCGCCTCGTCGCGCGTGGTCGGCACGCCGTTCACGGCATACGGCGTGCATTCGTCGAATTGCATGACGATGTCGGAGTTCAGCACCTTCTGGATCTGCATCGAGACCTCCGGCGACAGGAACAGCTTGTCGCCGTTGATCGGCGAGGCGAACGTGACGCCGTCCTCGGTGATCTTGCGCAGGTCGCCGAGCGAGAAGACCTGGAAGCCGCCCGAATCGGTGAGGATCGGCCGCTTCCAGCCCATGAAGCCGTGCAGGCCACCGTGCGCGGCGATCGTGTCGAGGCCGGGGCGCAGCCACAGGTGGAAGGTGTTGCCGAGGATGATCTGCGCGCGGATCTCCTCGAGCTCGCGCGGCTGGATCGCCTTCACCGTGCCGTAGGTGCCGACCGGCATGAAGATCGGCGTCTCGATGACGCCGTGGTTCAGCGTGAGGCGGCCGCGGCGGGCTTGGCCGTCGGTCGTCAGAAGGTCGAATTTGAGGCCGTTGGCGGGCGCTTCGTGGGTTTGAGGCGTGCTGGCGCGGGTATGACCTTCGGTCATGCTTAAGCTCCTGTGCCACCGGGAAAACAGCCCGGCGCAGACAATGAAAGCCGCCGGGACATGGCCCGGCGGCCGTTGAAACAGCCGGAAATGGCTAAGCGCGGATGTTACGCGCGATCCTCGCGCCGCGTGAGCAGCATCGCATCGCCATAGCTGAAGAAGCGATAGCGCTCCTCGATCGCATGCTGGTACGCGCCGCGGATCGTCTCCACGCCCGCGAACGCCGACACCAGCATCAGCAGCGTCGACTTCGGCAAATGGAAATTCGTCACCAGCCGGTCGACCACGCGGAAACGATAGCCCGGCGTGATGAAGATATCGGTCTCGGCGGTGGTCGCGGCGAGCTGCCGGCCGGCGGCTTCGGCGCCGCGCGCGGCGGCTTCGAGCGCGCGCATCGAGGTCGTGCCCACCGCGATCACGCGGCCGCCGCGCGCGCGCGTCGCGGCGATCTTGTCGACGAGCGTTTGCGGGAGCCGGTACCACTCGCTGTGCATCTTGTGCTCGGCGATGTTCTCCACGCGCACCGGCTGGAACGTGCCCGCGCCGACGTGCAGCGTCAGCGTCGCGCGCTCGACGCCGCGCGCGTCGAGCCGCGCGATCAGGGCGTCGTCGAAATGCAGGCCCGCGGTCGGCGCGGCCACCGCGCCGGGGTTTTGCGCGAAGACGGTCTGGTAGCGCGTCTCGTCGGTTGCGTCGGGGTCGTGCTCGATATAGGGCGGCAGCGGCAGGCGGCCGTACTGCTCGATCAACGTCAGGCAGTCATCGGGAAAGTGCAGCGTGTAGAACGGCTCGACGCGCTCGCCGACCGTCACGTCGAAGGCGCCGGCGAGCTTGATCGTGGTGCCGGCCGCCGGGCTCTTGCTCGCGCGGATCTGCGCGAGCGCAGTGCGCTCGCCCGTGAGCCGCTCGACGAGCACCTCGACCTTGCCGCCGCTGGCCTTTTGGCCGAAGAAGCGCGCCTTCAGGACCTTGGTATCGTTGAAGACGAGCAGGTCGCCCGGCGCGATGCACTCGGGCAGCTCGGCGAACTGGCGGTCGACGAGCCGCGCCGGGTCGCTCGAGTTGTCCACTTCGAGCAGGCGGCTCGCGCTGCGCTCCTTGAGGGCTGTCTGCGCGATCAGCTCGGGCGGCAGATTAAAATCGAAATCGGAAAGAGTGAACATGCTGCTGCACTGGTTTGCTGCGGGAGGCGCCACTGCGCGGCGAGGCGGCCGGACGGGCCGGCGAGCCGCTATGATGGCGTGGCGCGCGAGGCGCGCCGAACGCGGAACCGGATGTCCGGCCGGATGCTGCGCGAGCCGGCTTGCCGGTGTGATCCGCCAACCCTGTTAAAGCCGTCATTGTACTTGCCTGGAGACTCATGCCCTTGCCCGAACGCCGCTTGCCCGATTCCGACGACGATGCGCCTCTGAAGCCGAAACGGCGCACGGGGCAGGGCAAGGCGGCGGCCAAGCGCGCTGGCGCTCAGCCTGCAGACAAGCAAGGCAACCCGGACGCTCCGGCCAAGCTCCCGAAAACCGCCGACAAGCTCGCCAAGCTCGGCCTCAAACGCGACATCGACCTCGTGCTGCACCTGCCGATGCGCTACGAAGACGAGACCTCGCTCACGCCGATCGGTGAGCTGTTGCCCGGCGAGACCGCGCAGACCGAGGGTGTCGTATTCGACAACGAGATCGCCTACCGGCCGCGCCGCCAGCTGCTCGTCAAGCTGCGCGACGACGCCGGCGAAGAGCTCACGCTGCGCTTCCTGAATTTCTACGGCTCGCAGGTCAAGCAGATGGCGGCGGGTACGCGCCTGCGCGTGCGCGGCGACGTGCGCGGCGGCTTCTTCGGCCTCGAGATGGTGCACCCGGCGGTGCGGCCCGTCGACGAGGACACGCCGCTGCCGCAGGCGCTCACGCCGGTCTATCCAAGCACGGCGGGGGTCTCGCAGGCGTACTTGAGAAAGGCGATCGACAACGCGCTCGCCCGCACCACGCTGCCCGAGCTCGTGCCGCCGCCGATCGCCGACGCGTACTTCAAGCCTCTGAACCTGCCGCCGCTGATGCAGGCGGTCCGCACCCTGCACCACCCGAGCGCCGACGCCGACGAAACCGCGTTGATCGACGGCACGCATCCGGCGTGGTCGCGCATCAAATTCGAGGAACTGCTGGCGCAGCAGCTCTCGCTCAAGCGCGCGCACGAGGAGCGCCGCACCCGCTCGGCGCCCGTCATGCCGCAGCGCGCGGCGCACGATCCCGAGTCGCTGGCGGCGCGCCTCGCGCGCGCGCTGCCGTTCGCGCTGACGCGCGCCCAGCAGCGCGTCGGCGCCGAGATCGCCGCCGACCTGACCCAGCCGCACCCGATGCAGCGCCTGCTGCAAGGCGACGTCGGCAGCGGCAAGACCATCGTGGCCGCGCTCGCGGCCGCGCAGGCCATCGACGCGGGCTACCAAGCGGCCTTGATGGCGCCGACCGAAATCCTGGCGGAGCAGCACGCGCGGAAGCTGCGCGGCTGGCTCGAACCGCTCGGCGTCACGGTCGCGTGGCTCGCGGGCAGCCTGAAGGCGAAAGAGAAGCGCGCGGCGCTCGAAGCGGCGGCGTTGGGTACGGCGCAGCTCGTGATCGGCACCCACGCGATCATCCAGGACGCGGTCGAGTTCGCGCGGCTCGGCTTCGTGATCGTCGACGAGCAGCACCGCTTCGGCGTCGCGCAGCGGCTCGCGCTGCGCGCAAAGGCGCAGAACGCCGCCGACGGTGCGCAAAGCTTCCAGCCGCATCAGTTGATGATGTCCGCGACGCCGATCCCGCGCACGCTCGCGATGACCTACTACGCCGACCTCGATGTCTCCACCATCGACGAGCTCCCGCCCGGCCGCACGCCGATCGTGACGAAGCTCATCTCCGACGCGCGCCGCGACGAGGTGATCGGCCGCGTGCGCGAGGCGGCGCTGACAGGGCGGCAGGTGTACTGGGTCTGCCCGCTGATCGAGGAAAGCGAGACGCTGCAGCTCCAGACCGCCGTGGAGACTTACGAGACGCTCGCCGCCGCGTTGCCGGAGCTGCGTGTCGGCCTCGTGCACGGGCGGCTCGCTCCCGCCGAGAAGGCCGCCGTGATGGACGCGTTCTCGCGCAACGAAGTGCAACTGCTGGTGGCGACGACGGTGATCGAAGTCGGCGTCGACGTGCCCAACGCCTCGCTGATGGTGATCGAGCACGCCGAGCGCTTCGGCCTTGCGCAATTGCACCAGCTGCGCGGCCGGGTCGGGCGGGGGAGCGCGGCGTCGGCGTGCGTGCTGCTCTACAGCGGGCCGCTCTCGCTGGCGGGGCGCGCGCGCCTGCAGACGATGCGCGAGACCACCGACGGCTTCGAAATCGCGCGCCGCGACCTCGAGATCCGCGGCCCGGGCGAATTCCTGGGCGCGCGGCAGTCGGGCGAGGCGATGCTGCGCTTTGCGGACCTGCAGCAGGACGGCTGGCTGATCGAGCCCGCGCGCGAAGCAGCGGCGCAGCTCCTGGCCGAGCATCCCGATGTCGTCACCCAGCATCTGGCGCGCTGGTTGGGCGCTCGCGAGCAATTCCTGAAGGCTTGACGCCGGCTGTGCGACGCCGATTTTTATAGGCCGGACGGCATGGATCGGCCTGATACGGACCTTTGAAGGTTGGCGAATCGCTCGCATCGGTGTATAACTTAAACCTATCGAATCCAATGCATTGATTGATCCCTCAATGACGCTCACAGAATTGAAATACATCGTCGCCGTTGCCCGGGAGCGGCACTTCGGCCGCGCGGCCGAGGCCTGCTTCGTCAGCCAGCCGACGCTGTCGGTCGCGATCAAGAAGCTCGAAGACGAACTCAACGTGCAGATCTTCGAGCGGGGTACGAGCGAAGTCAGCGTGACGCCGATCGGCGAGCAGATCGTCACGCAGGCGCAGCGCGTGCTCGAGCAGACGCTCGCGATCAAGGAAATCGCCAAGCAGGGCAAGGACCCGCTCGTCGGGCCGCTGCGGCTCGGCGTGATCTACACGATCGGGCCCTACCTGCTGCCCACTCTGGTCAAGCAGATGATCAAGACCGTCCCGCAGATGCCGTTGATGCTCCAGGAGAACTACACGCTCAAGCTGATCGAGCTCCTGAAGCAGGGCGAGATCGACGTCGCGATCATGGCGCTGCCGTTTCCCGAGACTGGCCTGATGGTGCGTCCCCTTTACGACGAGCCGTTCGTGGTCGCGCTGCCGTCGGGGCATGCGTGGGAAACGCGCAAGTCGATCGACGCCACTGACCTCAAGCAGGAGACGATGTTGCTGCTCGGCAGCGGGCATTGCTTCCGCGATCACGTGCTGGGCGTCTGCCCGGAGCTGATGCGCTTCTCGCAGAACGCGGACGGGATCCAGAAGACCTTCGAAGGCTCGTCGCTGGAGACGATCCGGCATATGGTCGCGAGCGGCGTCGGGATTACGGTGCTGCCGCGCATGTCGGTGCTCGAGGTGAAAGCGAATGCGCCGGGCGTCGACGCGGGGCTCCTGAGCTACGTGCCGTTCGAGGCGCCGATTCCGGATCGCCGCGTCGTGCTGGCCTGGCGCAAGAGCTTCACGCGGATGCCGGCCATCGAGGCGATCAGCGAGGCGATCGCCTCATGCGAGTTACCGGGCGTCAACAAGCTCGACATGCCGGTCGCACTCAACTAACCCCCAAGGCGGTATTTAGCCACTGCCTATTGAATAGATAAAATCAATCAAATTTAGTAATTCGATAGGTGTGGCTAAACTTTGCTCCATGGATCTCGAATCCGATACCCGTGGAGGAAGTCATGAACCAGCCGCTTGTCCCGAACCCGGCCCAATCGAGCGCCGCAGCGCTTGCCAGCGCCAGCGCCAAGGTCGCCTCGATGTTCCGCGGCGCGCGCACCGTGGCGTTCTCGCTTCTGGTCGATCGCGCGCTCGCTGCTTGAGCCTCGCTGTCGCAAAGCTGAAGGAGTCCAGATCATGACCCAAGTGATGATGAATATCGGCGAGGCGTTGTTCGCGCAATCCGCGACGCGCAGGAGCAGCATCTCGTTCGCGCAGAAGGCGGTGGGCCTCGCGATTGTCGGCAGCGGATTCGCGGTGATCGTCGCTTACGGCGTGCATTTCGCGATCGGCGGATGAGCGTGCAAAGCGTGCAGCCTGCGGGCGGCGTTTCATCGTTCTACGCTACACTGTCGCTCGCCTGAGCGGGCCACGGCCATGGGCCGGCGGGCCGCTCCAGCGGGTTCGCATCCCCTTTCTCATGGAGTTGTCATGGCGAAAAAAGACACTGCACCACAAATCAACATCGGCATCAGCGACAAGGACCGCAAGAAGATCGCCGAGGGCCTCTCGCGGCTGCTCGCCGATACGTACACGCTGTACCTGAAGACCCACAACTTCCACTGGAACGTCACGGGCCCGATGTTCAACACGCTGCATCTGATGTTCGAGACGCAGTACAACGAACTGGCGCTCGCCGTCGACGCGATCGCGGAGCGCATCCGCGCGCTGGGCGTCATGGCGCCGGGCAGCTACAAGGAATTCGCGAAGCTGTCGTCGATCCCCGAGGCGGACGGCGTGCCGGCCGCGGAAGAGATGATCCGCCAGCTGGTCGAAGGCCAGGAAGCGGTGGCGCGCACGGCGCGCGAAATCTTCCCGGCAACGGAAGCGGCCAACGACGAGCCGACCGCCGACCTGCTGACGCAGCGCATGCAGACGCACGAGAAGACCGCGTGGATGCTGCGCGCGATGCTGGCTTAAGCGGCTGGGCTTGCCGGCGGTTCGCCGGCGGCAACAAGAACAAGGCCTCCCGTATTCGGGAGGCCTTGTTCATTTCGGCTCTAAAATATCGGGATTGCCTTCACCGTCCCGCCCATGTTCGCCCGACTCCCCCTCTTTCTGCGCCTCGTGCGCATGGACAAGCCGATCGGCAGCCTGCTCCTGCTCTGGCCCACGCTCAACGCCCTGTGGATCGCGTCGAACGGACGCCCGTCGCTGCCGCTGCTCGTGATCTTCGTGCTCGGCACGGTGCTGATGCGCTCGGCGGGCTGCGCGATCAACGACTACGCCGACCGCGATTTCGACCGCTACGTGAAGCGCACGGAGAATCGTCCGATCACTTCCGGCAAGATCAAGGCGTGGGAAGCCGTGGCGCTCGCGGCAGGCTTGTCGATTATCGCGTTCCTGCTGATCCTGCCGCTCAATGCGCTGACGAAGGAGCTGTCGGTGGCGGCGCTGTTCGTGGCAGGCTCCTATCCGTTCACGAAGCGCTTTTTCGCGATTCCGCAGGCCTACCTTGGCATCGCGTTCGGCTTCGGCATCCCGATGGCGTTCGCCGCCGTGCAGGATCAGGTGCCGACGCTTGCCTGGGTGATGCTGCTCGCGAACGTGTTCTGGTCGGTCGCTTATGACACCGAGTACGCAATGGTCGACCGCGACGACGACATCAAGATCGGCATCCGCACCTCGGCACTGACGTTCGGCCGCTTCGACGTGCTCGCGATCATGCTTTGCTATGCAGCGACGCTCGGCATCTACGTGTGGATCGGCGTCACGCTGCGCTTTGGCGCGCTGTATTGGCTCGGCTGGGCGGCGGCGCTTGGCTGCGCGATCTACCACTACACGCTGATCCGCGGCCGCGAGCGGATGCCGTGCTTCGCGGCGTTCCGGCACAACAACTGGCTGGGCGGTGCGCTGTTCGTCGGCATTGCCGCCCATTACGCGGTGGCGGGGCTCTGAGTTACCTCTGCGTTACTGCTTGCCCAGCTCGTCGCCCATTTCCTTTGCGCGCGCGTCGGCGGCCAGCAGGCCGCGCACGATCGCGTCCTTGACGCCTTGCGCGTCGAACGACGCCAGCGCCGCGGCCGTCGTGCCGCCCTTCGATGTCACGCGCTCGCGCAGCACGCTCGCGGGCTCCCCCGATTGCGCGGCCAATTGCGCCGCGCCGGTGAAGGTCGCGACCGCGAGCGCGCGGCCCTGGGCGTCGTCCATGCCGAGCTGGCGCGCTGCTTCCTGCATCGCTTCGATGAAATAGAACACGTAGGCGGGGCCGCTGCCGGAGATCGCGGTGACCGCGTCGATCATTGTTTCGTCGTCGAACCAGACCGTTTCCCCGACCGCGCCGAGCACTTGCGAGGCGAGCGCGCGGCTCGCTTCGTCGACGCCCGGCAAGGCGGCGAGTCCGGTCACGCCCATGCCGATCAGCGCCGGCGTGTTCGGCATGGTCCGCACGATGCGCGCATAGCCGCCGAGCCAGCGCGACAGGTCGGCGCCGCGAATGCCGGCGGCGATGCTGATGACGAGCTGCGTCGACAGATGCGGCGCGAGCGCTTCGCTCACCGCTTTGAGCACCTGCGGTTTGACCGCCAACACGATCGCGTCGTATACGCCGAGCGCCGCATCCGCCGCGGCGCCGGTCTTGATGCCGAACTGCTGTGCGGTGCGCTCGCGCGCGTCTTCATTGACGTCGATCGCGTAGATGTCCGCAGGCGCGACGCCTCGCTTGATGAGGCCGCCGATCAGGGCCGCGGCCATGTTGCCGCCGCCGATGAATGCAATCTTCATGATGTCCTAGAGTGAGGCGAGAAAGAGGGAAGCGGGCAATACGCGCGTCAAGCCACGCTCAATGCGAGTAATCGCGCGCGCCGAAGATCGCGGTGCCGACGCGCACGATCGTCGCGCCTTCGAGCACGGCGGCTTCGAGGTCGGCGGACATGCCCATCGACAGCGTATCGAGCGCCATGCCGTCCGCGCGCAGGCGCTCGAACAATTCGCGCAGCGCACGGTGCGGCGCGCGCTGCGCCTCGAGGTCGCCGGCCGGCTCCGGAATCGACATCAGGCCGCGCAGGCGCAGTTTCGGCAGCGCGGCGATCTCGCGCGCAACCGACGGCGCGTCGGCGGGCGCGACGCCGCTCTTGGTTTCCTCGCCGCTGACGTTGACCTGCAGGCAGACGTTGAGCGGCGGCAGGCTGTCGGGCCGCTGTTCCGAGAGCCGCTGCGCGATCTTCAGGCGGTCCACCGAATGCACCCAGTCGAAATGCTCGGCGACGGGCTTGGTCTTGTTCGATTGCAGCGGGCCGATGAAATGCCATTCGAGCCCGGCGCGCAGGTCGGCGAGCGCTTCGATCTTCGCGATCGATTCCTGCACGTAGTTTTCGCCGAACGCGCGCTGGCCGGCGGCATGCGCCTCGCGAACGGCGTCGGCGGGAAACGTCTTCGAGACCGCTAGCAGCGCGATCGACGCGGCGTCGCGCCCCGCGGACTGGGCGGCGCGCTCGATGCGTCGATGCACGGCGTCGAGGTTGTGGGTGAGATCGGACATGGGGCGTGTGGCGAGAAGCTGCGGGGGACGCGATGCTTCGAATTATACGGATACTGCGTGGTTATCGAGGGATGCGTCGCTCTGGGTAGCGATGCCTTTCTTCGGTGGGGCTGCCCGCCGTTTGTACCGGCGGATGGAGTAGGGTTGCCGATACCGGGTGCTATTCCGAATGCGGCAGAATAGGCGTGCTGTCAGTGGTCTGCAACAGGTTTTGGATAATTATTCTGTTATGCTTACATTTATTGTCAGAGGCGTAGCATCGCTCGATATGTTCATCATCGACACACACGTGAAGGGTTGACTCTATGACGATTTACTACGCGGCTGTCGACGGTGATCCTCTCACTGGAAACGACGGAAGCTACGTAATCGCGAAGCCGCGTAACCGCACCATTGCAGACGAGAGCGGAAAGCTTCGCGAAGGTGCATTGATCGGGGACTTTGCTTTCTGTGCGACCTGTGGAGCCACCGGAGAAATTGCCTATGGCGTTATCTTGGCTCCGGGCCGAAGGCCGAAACATCGAGGCGTCGATTGGGCACTCGGTGGAGATATCGTTTTATGCAAGTGCGCTACGCCACCGAGCATCTACCCGGTTCACGGGAAGCGATGCAAAATATTCGACAGCCCTCCTGAAACGCGCTCCCCATTGGGTAGAGCTTCTACCAATTCATTGGCGGCGCTCAATGCAACTCACTGGATCGGCTTTACGCTTAGTGAATCCGCAAGCTATGAAGGCATGTCATGCGTTGCACACTTCACCGATGGCTCCAGCGAACGCGGCGTGATCGACGCTAGAAACAATGTCCGATTCACGAGAGCAAATGACAGTGCATGCAAGCGCATCGAAATTGTGGCGAACTATTCCTCGACAGACGGGACGGCCGTATCCGAAGCGCTCTTGTCAGCAATTGCACAGTAATGTCAAACACCCAAGTACCGGTTAGCAGCACTGTTCGAGGTTCATTCGAAACGAACAGGGATCATCAGATTGAGACACGGATTCTCGCTGACGCGCGTGCCGCTTTGGAAGGAGCTGGAGTCTATTTTTCTCAAGCCGCTATCAGCGATGCGAACGTAAGAACACGTTATGCTGCTGGCATCAAGCGGATGAGCGAGGGCGTGCAATCCGAAGTCAACGCTGGTCACATGACTGCTGCTGAAGGCGCTGCCTTCTGTCAAGACATGCGCAATCGCATCATGGAGGAAGCAAGAAAGGTGACGTCGCCCGCAGGCTTGGCAAGAGCGCAGGCCCAGAAAGTCAGAGGGGCTAACCTGGAAATGCTTCTCGACAAGTATTCGAGCAAAAACTTCTCCAAGCCGTTCGGTGTATTGGCTGAGGCGGAAAAGAACCGTGCCTACTACGCAATAATCGAGTCGGCAGGAAGAAGCAACGCCAAAGTCAATGCTAAAACTGCTCGAATGAGAACGATGGGCAAGGTCGGCCTATTGATGACGGGAGCGCTGGCAGGATATGAAATTCTGAACGCAGGAGACAAAATACGCGAAACCCAACGACAGACTGCCTCTATCGAAGGAGGTCTGATTGGCGGCACGCTTGTGGGCCTGGCGGTATCCGCAATCTGCGGAGTTGGTGCTCCGATCTGTGCTATTGGCGTGGTGTTGATAGGTTCGACGCTTGGTTCGGTCGCCACGCAGACGGCTTACGACGCATATCTCGACGAACTGGAGGAATTCCGTGCATGGGGAATCCGATAGACGAGAAGGAAAAAGAGCGTATCTGGGCAACGATGGCGGAATTCTTCGTTGACAATGAAATTGACTACGACTACCACGCCGCCAAGATATGCGCATACCCCCTGCAAGATTTGAAGGAGATTTTCTTTCGTGAAGTCGCCCCCGTGTGCGGCCCAAACATCCTAACTCCGATCCCCCCAGTCTGGCTTTCTTTCGACGATGAATGGGTCGTCCGCGAAGTTAAAGAACTGCTTTCGAAGTGTAGGAAGTCTCCTTTGTTCCGGATACGTCACGAACTCAATGTTCTATATTTTCGTGCCACGCTTAGACACATATGGCCGGAAGTCGAACAGGCGATCAAACGTCAAAAGGACTCAGGAAAGAGGGATTGAGAACTCGCCCTCTGTCCTCACCCGAACACCAAATGCTCGACGAGCTGAATCCAGTGCGCGACCGGCACCGGCGTCCCGCTTTGCAGATGCGCGATGCAGCCCACGTTCGCCGACACGATCATCTGCGGGTCGAGCGCGTAGAGGCTGTCGAGCTTCTGATCGCGCAGCTTGTACGACAGCGCCGGCTGCGTCAGCGAATAGGTGCCCGCCGAGCCGCAGCAGAGGTGGCTGTCCGCGGGCAGCCGCACTTCGATGCCGAGCGAATTCAGCAAGTGCTCGACCTTGCCGCGGATCTGCTGCCCGTGCTGCAGCGTGCACGGCGGATGGAACGCGACCGTGTGGACGCCGCGCCGGCGCGTCAGCGCGGCCAGCTCCGGCTCGAACTCGGGCAGGATCTCGGCGACGTCGCGCGTGAGCTCGGCGATGCGCCGCGCCTTTTCCGCGTAAGTCGGGTCGTGGCGCAGCAGATGCGCGTACTCCTTCACCGTCGCCCCGCAGCCCGAGGCGTTCATCACGATCGCCTCGACGCCGCCCTCGACATGCGGCCACCAGGCGTCGATGTTGCGGCGCACGTCGTCGAGCGCTTCCTCGTGGTAGCCGAGGTGCAGGCGGATCGCGCCGCAGCAGCCGGCTTCCGGCGCGACGACGAGCTCGACGCCGAGCGCATCGAACACGCGCGCCGTCGCGATGTTGATGTTGGGCAGCATCGACGGCTGCACGCAGCCGGCCAAGAGCAGCATCTTGCGATCGTGCGTGGTGGTCGGCCATTCGAGCTGGCGCTGGCGGGCCGGGACCTTGTCGCGCAGCTTGCGAGGCAGGAGCGGCCGCACGTACTGGCCGATCCGCATCGCAGGTGAGAACAGCGCGCTGTTCGGCACGAAGCTCGCGAGCAGGCGCCGCAGCAGCCGCTGTCCCGCGGGCCGCGGCACTTGCTCCTCGACGTGCTTGCGGCCGATCTCGACGAGCCGGCCATACTGCACGCCCGACGGACACGTCGTCTCGCAGTTCCGGCACGTGAGGCAGCGGTCCAGATGCAGCTGCGTGCTGCGCGTGACCGGCGCGCCCTCGACCATCTGCTTGATCAGGTAGATGCGTCCGCGCGGGCCGTCGAGCTCGTCGCCGAGCAGCTGGTAGGTCGGGCAGGTCGCCGTGCAGAAGCCGCAATGCACGCATTTGCGCAGGATCGCGTCGGCTTCCTCGCCGTCGGGCGTGTTACGAATGAAGTCCGCGAGATTGGTCTGCATCGCGTCGCTCAGAAATCAAGGTAGAGGCGGCCGCGGTTGAACACGCGAGCCGGATCGAAGGCGGCCTTCAGGCCGCGGTGGACTTTCATCAGCGGCGCAGGCAGCGGCGTGAAGACCCCGGCGCTGCGGTCGTAGCCGTGGCCGGTGCGGAAGATCGTCGCGTGGCCGCCCGCCTGCTTCGCGCTCATGCGCACGGTCTGCGCATCGGTGTCGGTGATCCACCAGCGCTGCGCGCCGCCCCACTCGACGAGCTGCGCGCCCGGCAGCTGCAGCGGCTCCGTGATCGACGGCAGGCCGAGCCGCCAGAGCGCCGCCTTGGGCGGAATCGCCGAGAAGAACGGATCGGTTTGCTCGCGCAGGCCGTCCCAGAAGCGCTCGGCCTCGACCGCGTCGACGACCTCGCCGCCGAGCGCGGTCCGCGCGGACTTCACCGCGCTCTCCGCGCCGCCGAGCCGTACGACGAGCGTGCCGTTGCGCCACGCGCTCGCGGTGATCGGCAGCGGCCGGCCGCCCCATTCGTTGAGCTTGCGCACGGCGTCGGTGCCGTTCATGTCGAACTTGATGGTGGCCTCGGCGGCGGGGCGCGGCAGCACTTTCATCGAGATTTCGAGGATCAGCCCGAGCGTGCCGAGCGAGCCTGCCATCAGCCGCGAGACGTCGTAGCCGGCGACGTTCTTCACCACCTGCCCGCCGAAGTGGAGCGTCTCGCCGCCGCCGTTCATCAGCACGACGCCGAGCACGAAGTCGCGCACCGCGCCGGCCGCGACGCGCCGCGGCCCGGCGATGCCCGCCGCGACGCAGCCGCCGAAGGTCGCCGCGCGGCCGAAGTGGGGCGGCTCGAACGCGAGCATCTGGTTGTGCTCGGCGAGCGCCGCTTCGATTTCCTCGAGTGGTGTGCCGCAACGCGCCGTGATCACGAGTTCGGCGGGGTCGTACGAAAGGATGCCGCGATAGGCGCGCGTGTCGAGGATGTCGCCTTCGAGTGCCTGGCCGTACCAGTCTTTCGTGCCGCCGCCGCGAATGCGCAGCGGCCGTCCGTCAGCCGTGGCCGCGCGGATGCGTTCCGACCATTCGGCGACGATGTCGTCCTCTTCCATGGCGCTCCGCTTATGTTTGTAGTCTGTCGAATATGGGGTCGATTGTACCGGGCGACCCGGGGCAAGCAAGCCGGGTCCGCCCGGCCCCGGGTAAATCCTCGTTGCGCGGTGAAGCGGGGCTTGGCGCGCAGGGGTGGGCCCGGGGGCGCTCAGAAGCGCGGCAGTTCGGCGTGCGGCAGCAGGCCGCCGCGCACATGCATCTTCCCGTACTCGGCGCAGCGGGCACGCGTGGGAATGCCCTTGTCGGGATTGAGCAGGCCGAGCGGATCGAACGCATGCTTGACCGCGAAGAACGCGTCGCGCTCTGCGGGCGAGAACTGCACGCACATCGAGTTGATCTTTTCGATGCCGACGCCATGCTCGCCCGTCACCGTGCCGCCGAGCTCGACGCAGGTCTCGAGGATGTCCGCGCCGAACGCCTCGGCGCGGTGCCATTCGTCGAGATCGTTGCCGTTGAAGAGGATCAGCGGATGCATGTTGCCGTCGCCCGCATGGAACACGTTCATGCAGCGCAGGCGGTACTTGCGCTCCATCTCCTCGATGCGCGCCAGGAGCGGCCCGATGCTGCGGCGGGGCACGGTGCCGTCCATGCAGTAGTAGTCGGGCGAGATTCGGCCCGCGGCCGGAAACGCGTTCTTGCGGCCCGACCAGAACTTGAGCCGCTCGGCTTCGGAACGCGAGATCTGGATGCGCGTCGCGCCATGCTCGCGCAGCACGGCCGTCATACGGACGATCTCCTCGGCCACTTCCTCCGGCGTGCCGTCCGATTCGCAGAGCAGGATGGCGGCGGCGTCGAGATCGTAGCCCGCGCCGACGAACTCCTCGACGGCGCGCGTCGCGGGCTTGTCCATCATCTCGAGGCCGGCCGGGATGATGCCCGACGCGATGATGCCGGCCACCGCGTCGCCGCCTTTCACGACGTCGTCGAAGCTCGCCATGACGACCTGCGCGGTCTGCGGCTTCGGAATCAGCTTGACGGTGACCTCGGTGACGATCGCGAACATCCCTTCGCTGCCGATCAGGACCGCGAGCAGGTCGAGCCCCGGCGCATCGGGTGCGAGCGAGCCGAACTCGACGATATCGCCCTCCATCGTGACCGCGCGCACGCGCAGCACGTTGTGGACAGTCAGGCCGTACTTCAGGCAATGCACGCCGCCCGAATTCTCCGCGACGTTGCCGCCGATCGTGCAGGCGATCTGCGACGACGGGTCGGGCGCGTAGTAGAGCCCGTAGGGCGCGGCGGCCTCGGAGATCGCGAGATTGCGCACGCCCGGCTGCACGATGGCCGTGCGCGCATACGAATCGATTTCGACGATCTTCTTGAAGCGCGCGAGCGACAGCACGATGCCGTTGCGAATCGGCATGGCGCCGCCCGAGAGCCCGGTGCCCGCGCCGCGCGGCACGATCGGCACGTTGAGGCGCCTGCAGATCTGCACGATGCGCTGGACCTGCGCTTCGGTCTCCGGCAGCGCGACCGCGAGCGGCAGCCGCCGGTAGGCGGCGAGGCCGTCGCATTCGTAGGGCGTGGTGTCTTCTTCGCGGTAGAGCAGGCAATGCGTCGGCAGCACGGCCATCAGCGCCTGTACGACTTCGCGCTGGCGCTCGGCGAGTGCTTCGGCTGACAGCTCGGTGGGGGCGTTCATGATGTCTCCGGCTAACTAATTGTGGGCGCTAGGCCTTATAAGAAAAAATCTTACCCGGGTTCATCAGGTTGCGAGGATCGAGCGCGTGCTTGACTGAGCGCATGACGTCGACAGCGTCCGCGCCATGCTCATCGAGCAGGAAGCCCATCTTGTGCAGCCCGACGCCATGCTCGCCCGTGCAGGTGCCGTCCATGCGCAGCGCGCGCTCGACGATGCGCCGGTTCAGCCGCTCGGCTTCTTCCAATTCTTCGGGCTTGGCCGGGTCGATCAGCATCGCGACGTGGAAGTTGCCGTCGCCGACATGGCCGACGATCGGACACAGCAGCGGCGAGCCCTTCAAGTCCTGCTCCGTCTCGACGACGCATTCGGCGAGACGCGAGATCGGCACGCAGACGTCGGTCGTGACCGCCCGGCAGCCGGGTTTCAGCTGCAGCATCGCGAAAAAGGCGCTGTGCCGCGCGTTCCACAGGCGGTTGCGCTCTTCCGGCCGGGTCGCCCATTCGAAGCCGCTGCCGGCGTTGTCCGCGGCGATCTGCTGGACCGTTTCCGCCTGCTCCTTGACGCCGGCCCCGGTGCCGTGGAACTCGAAGAAAAGCGTGGGCGACTCGGGCAGCGTCAGGTTCGAATGGCGGTTGATCGCGCGGACCGCGAGCGAATCGACGAACTCGACGCGCGCAATCGGCACGCCGAGCTGAATCGTCTCGATGACGCACTTCACGGCGCCGCTCATCGACGGAAACGCGCAGATCGCCGCCGAGACTGCCTCAGGCTGCGGATAGATGCGCACGGTGATTTCGGTGATGACGCCGAGCGTGCCTTCCGAGCCGACGAAGAGCCGCGTCAGGTCGTAGCCGGCCGAGGATTTGCGCGCGCGCGTGCCGGTTTTCACGATGCGGCCGTCGGCGAGCACGACGGTCAGGCCGAGCACGTTTTCGCGCATCGTGCCGTAGCGCACGGCGTTGGTGCCGGAGGCGCGCGTCGCGGACATGCCGCCGATGCTGGCGTCGGCGCCCGGATCGATGGGGAAGAAGAGGCCGGTGCCGCGCAGCGCCTCGTTGAGCGCCTTGCGCGAGACGCCGGCCTGGACCGTGGCGGTGAGGTCTTCCGCCGCGATCGAGAGCACCTGATTCATCTCCGACAAGTCGATCGACACGCCGCCTTCGACTGCCAGCAGATGCCCTTCGAGCGACGAACCGTTGCCATAAGGGATGATCGGCACGCCATACTGGCCGCATAGCTTGACGGCGGTCTGCACCTCCTCGGTGGAGCGTGCGAAGACGACGGCGTCGGGCAATTGCGGATCGAACGGGGATTCGTCGCGGCCGTGGTGCGCGCGCACGGCTTCGGACGTCGAGACGCGCTCGCCGAACGCGGCTTGCAGCGCTTGGAGCAATTCGGCGGGAACGGGACGGCGAACGGGGGCCGGCGGCACGGGGTGGTTCACTGATGTCTCCTCGCGGGGTACAGCGTGTTGTGGCGAAGCTTGCCTTCTAGGCGATCCATTCTACGCCGATCGCCCCCGCCAGACCCTCGAGATATCCCGGAAACCTATAATGGTGGCCGCTGTGCACCCCGTATTCGACAACAGGAAGGAGCCAGGATGGGACACCGTTTGAGCAAGATCGTCACCCGCACCGGCGACGACGGCACCACCGGTCTCGGCGACGGCAGCCGGGTGCGCAAGGACGATGTGCGCATCGCCGCGATCGGCGATGTCGACGAGCTGAACTCGCAGATTGGCGTGCTGCTCTGCGAATCGCTGCCGGACGACGTGCGCGGCATGCTGACCGCGATCCAGCACGATTTGTTCGATTTGGGCGGCGAGCTCTGCATCCCCGGCCACACGATGATCACCGAAGCGCAACTGGCGCAGCTCGACGGCTGGCTTGCGCAGTGCAACGCGGACCTGCCCCCGCTCAAGGAATTCATCCTGCCGGGCGGCTCGCGGGCTGCGGCGCTTGCACATGTTTGCCGCACCGTGTGCCGCCGGGCGGAACGCTCGATCGTCGCACTCGGCGAGACGCAGGCGCTCAACGCAGCGCCGCGTCGCTACGTGAACCGGCTGTCGGATTTATTGTTCGTGCTCGCGCGCGTGCTCAACCGCGCGGATGGCGGCAGCGACGTGCTCTGGAAGCACGATCGCTGACGCCTGCTGCTGCTCACCCCATCAGTTTCCGCTGCCGCGCGCAATGCGCCGCTGCTTGACGCTCTGAGCCAGCCCTTCGAGCACGCCGAGGCTGTCTTCCCAGTTGATGCAGCCATCGGTGATGCTCTGGCCATAGGTCAGGGCGCAGCCTTCCTTCAGGTCCTGCCGTCCCGCGACCAGATGCGACTCGACCATCACGCCGACGATCCGCTCGTCGCCGGCGGCGATCTGGCGGCCGATGTCGGCGCACACCGGGATCTGGTTCTCATGCTTCTTCGAGCTGTTCGCGTGGCTCGCATCGATCATCAGGCGCGCAGCAAGGCCGGCCTTGCTGATATCGGTGCAGGCCGCGTCGACGCTCGCCGCGTCGTAGTTGGGCACTTTGCCGCCGCGCAGGATGATGTGGCAGTCCTCGTTGCCGGCCGTCGACACGATCGCCGAGTGCCCGCCCTTCGTCACCGACAGGAAATGGTGCGGCTGCGACGCCGCCTTGATCGCATCGACGGCGATCTTCACGTTGCCGTCGGTGCCGTTCTTGAAGCCGACCGGGCAGGAGAGGCCCGACGCCAGCTCGCGGTGCACCTGCGACTCGGTCGTGCGCGCGCCGATCGCGCCCCACGAGATCAGGTCCGCGATGTACTGCGGGCTGATCATGTCGAGGTACTCGGTGCCGGCCGGCAGCCCCAGTTCATTGATGCCGACGAGCAGCTCGCGCGCGGTGCGCAGGCCGTCGTTGATCTTGAAACTGTTGTCGAGGTACGGATCGTTGATGAGACCCTTCCAGCCCACCGTCGTGCGCGGCTTCTCGAAGTACACGCGCATCACGATCTCGAGCTCGTCGGCGAAGCGCTTGCGCTCGTTGACGAGCCGCCCCGCGTACTCCATCGCCGCCTTGGTGTCGTGGATCGAGCACGGGCCGATCACGACGATCAACCGGTCGTCCATGCCGTGCAGGATGCGGTGCATCGACTGGCGGGCGTTGAAGATCAGGTCCGACATTGGCTCGGTGCAGGGGAACTCGCGGATCAGGTGCGCAGGCGGCGTGAGCTCTTTGAGTTCGCGGATTCGGACATCGTCGGTATTGTGCGGGGGCATTCTGGTTCTCCGGTGTGGTGCTCGTGCGCTCAACGCAAGGGGCGCACAGTATTCAAAAAGGCGTTCAAAAATTCGTGGTGGTTAAGCAATTGGTTGATCGGGGCCGAGGCACCGGGCGAAAAAAAACCGCCAGACTCGCTGGCGGTTTTTCGGGAATTCCGGGTGCCTTTTCGTGCACTATCACTCCTCTCGATCCGCCAGCGGTCTGAGATACCAAAAGAAGTAAAAGTAAAACTTGGCGGACAGCATGGCGTTGATAAGTGAAACGGCTCGTCGAAAAAGGTACTCGGCTTTATAACCCGGCAGGGCGCGGCTGACAACCCGTAACCCCTGAAAATGCGGATTATCCGCATGCATCAAGGCAAATGTGCAATAAATTTGCGCGTTTGCCTGCGGCAGCATGACGCGGGCGCCGCGTCAGACAGTGCCGCCGACAGTCATCCGGTCGATCCGCAGCGTCGGCTGGCCGACGCCCACCGGCACGCTCTGGCCTTCCTTGCCGCACACGCCCACGCCCGTATCGAGCGCCATGTCGTTGCCGATCATGCTCACGTACTTGAGCGATTCCGGACCGCTGCCGATCAGCGTCGCGCCCTTCACCGGGTAGGTGACCTTGCCGTTCTCGATCATGTACGCCTCGGAGGCCGAGAACACGAACTTGCCGTTCGTGATGTCGACTTGGCCGCCGCCGAAGTTCACCGCGTACAGGCCGTTCTTCACCGACGCGATGATCTCCTGCGGGTCCTTGTCGCCGTTGAGCATGTAGGTGTTGGTCATGCGCGGCATCGGCAGCGCGGCGTACGACTCGCGGCGCGCGTTGCCGGTGACCGGCATCTTCATCAGGCGCGCGTTCAGCGTGTCCTGGATGTAGCCCTTCAGGATGCCGTCCTCGATCAGCGTGGTGCACTGCGTCGGGTTGCCTTCGTCGTCGATGTTCAGCGAGCCGCGGCGGTTCGGCAGCGTGCCGTCGTCGACGACCGTCACGCCCTTGGCCGCGACCTGCTCTCCGATGCGCCCGGCGAACGCCGACGAGCCCTTGCGGTTGAAGTCGCCCTCGAGCCCGTGGCCGATCGCCTCGTGCAGCAGCACGCCCGGCCAGCCCGGCCCGAGCACGACGGTCATCGCGCCGGCCGGGGCCGGACGCGCGTCGAGGTTCACGAGCGCGGCGTGGACAGCGTCGTCGACGTAGCGCTCGAGCACGGCGTCGGTGAAGTAGCCGTAGTCGAAGCGGCCGCCGCCGCCGCCGCTGCCGATCTCGCGCCGGCCGTTCTGCTCGGCGATCACCGTCACCGAGACGCGCACGAGCGGGCGGATGTCGGCCGCGAGCGCGCCGTCGCTGCGCGCGACGAGCACGACGTCGTATTCGCCCGCGAGGCCCGCCATCACCTGCGTGATGCGCGGGTCGCGGCTACGCGCCATCTGCTCGACGCGCTCGAGCAGTTTCACCTTGGCGGTGGCGTCGAGCGAGGCGAGCGGATCGGAGGGCAGGTAGAGATCGCGCCCGGCCACGCCTGTCAGCGACGACGCCACTTTCACCTTCTGCTTGCCGCCGCCGGCCTTGGCGATCGCGCGCGTGGCCTCGGCGGCCTGCGCGAGCGCTTGCGGCGAGAGGTCGTCGGAGTAGGCGAACGCGGTGCGGTCGCCGGACACGGCGCGCACGCCGACGCCTTGGTCGATGCTGAAGCTGCCCGATTTCACGATGCCTTCCTCGAGGCTCCACGCTTCGCTGCGCGTCGCCTGGAAGTACAGATCGGCGTAGTCGACGCGATGCGTGAAGATGTCGGCGAGCGTGCGCGTGAGCAACGCTTCGTCGAGCCCGTAGGGCGTGAGAAGGACGTCTTTCGCGGTCGCGAGATTGCGGATGCCGGGTTCGATGATGTTCATGCGTGTGTGCGTGGAATCGATAAAAACGGTTGGGGTCGCGGCGGTTCGGCTTCGGTTCGTTGGCTGCTTCGTTTTATGTCAGCTTATATCGGGAAAATGGGGGTGGATGGGGTTCGGGCAAGGGGTGTGGCGCAGGTTCGTCATGCCAGCACGCGATGCCGCCACGCGGGCAGGCTCTGGCGCACCTCGGCGATGCGGGCGAGGTCGATATCGCCCGCCACGACGCCCGCGCCTTCGTCGCGCACCGCGACGATCTCGCCCCACGGGTCGACCAGCATGCTATGGCCCCAGGTGCGGCGGCCGTTCTCGTGCGTGCCGCCCTGGGCTGCGGCGAGCACGTAGCACTGGTTCTCGACCGCGCGGGCGCGCAGCAGCATTTCCCAGTGCGCACGGCCTGTCGTATACGTGAACGCGGACGGCACGACGATCAGCGCACAGTCGCCCATGCGGCGATACAGCTCCGGAAAGCGCAGATCGTAGCAGACCGACAGGCCGACCCGCCCGAACGGCGCCTCGAAGGTCCGAACCGTCTCGCCCGGACGGATCGTGCGCGCCTCGTCGAACGATTCACTGCCTTTCTCGAAGTTGAAGAGGTGGATCTTGTCGTAGCGGGCCGTTTCCGCGCCGTCGGGGGAAAAGACGAGCGTGGTGTTCAGCACCCGCGACGGCTCGGGCGCCACCAGCGGCAGCGTCCCGCCGATCACCCAGACGCCGTGCCGGCGCGCCGCGTCGGCCAAAAAGCGCTGGATCGGGCCGTCGCCGTGGGGTTCGCGCACGGCGAGCTTGTCGGTGTCCTTGAAGCCCATGAAGCAGAAGTACTCGGGCAGCAGCACGAGCTTGGCGCCTGCGGCGGCCGACTCGGCGATCAACTGGCCGGCGGCGTCGAGATTGCGTTCGCGATCGGGCGTGCTGACCATTTGCAGCGCGGCGACGCGGTAGGGCGTGGAACTGGGGTGTGGCTCGCTCATGTCGTGAACTGTGGCACTCGCTCGAATCGCAGAAGGACGGCGGCTGATCCGGGCCTCGGCGCAGGGGCCGTTGGCCGCCGCAGTCCTTTACTGGGCGGGGGCCCCGTCCGGGACCGCCTCGGCCGGAGCACCCATCTTACCGCGATCGCCGCGCACCCGCTCGATGTGCGGGTGGGCCCAGGAACCGGTGATCTGGTATTGGCGCGCGAACGCGTGCGCGAGCGATTCCGAGAGCGCGAAGTTGGCGGCGAGCGCGCCGAGCCCGAGCAGCGGGTTGATGATCGTCGCGGCGATCACGGCGGAGCCGGCGCTCACGGTCGGCGTCAATTCGACGTGCAGGTCCTGCGTCTCGTGCGCGAGATCGACCGTGCCCTTCAGGCTGGCGCGGGCGGGCGCGGTCACCATCTTGAAGTCGTCGGTGCGGCCGACGCCGTTCTTGATCTGCCCCGTGCCCGTCACGCTCTCGAACGGCAGCCCTTCGCCGATCACGTCCTTGAAATTGAGCGTCAGGACGCGCGTCAGGCTCTGCAGGCTCAGCACGCCGAGCAGCTTCGCCACGCCCGGATCGACCTTGAGGATCTGCCCGTGGTGCAGGTCGAGCGCGACGTTGCCGGTGAGCGTCGGGTAGTCGATTGCCGTCGGGCCGCCGCGCCAGCCGACCTTCCCCGAGAACGATCCCGAGCCCTTTTTCACCGTGCGGGGCAGACCGAAGCGCTCGAGCAGCGCGCCGGCGTCGGCGATGTCGAGCTTGAAGTCGATCACGGTGCGCCGCGGCGAGTCGTCGGTCGCGTCGACACCCAGGCGGCGCGAGGCGCGCCAGTTCGCGGTCGCCGAGAGCTTGGCGGCCGGATTGCTCACTTCGAGCTTGTCGAGCTGCCAGACCGGCACGCCGTTGTCGTCGAGGTTGTGCGCGTCGACTTCGAGCTTGCCGATGTTGCGGTTGCGCACGGTGAGATCGTCGACGACGAGATCGATGGCCGGCATTTGCGCGGCGGGCGCGTGCATGACCTGGCCGACCAGCTCCTGCTCCATGGCGCCCGGAATCACGAGCTTGGCGAAGCGCGCCTGCAGCAGTCCGGCGTTGTTGCGGCCGGCGCTTGGCTTCCATGAGAGGTAGCCGGAGACCTGGTCCGAAGCGATGTTCGCCTGCCAGTCGCGGTCGATGCGCGATGCGCCGACGACCACGTTCTCCCATTGGCGATGGAGCAGCTTCAGGGTGTCGAAGTGGAGCGCGAAGCGGCTCGGCAGGAATTGCGATGCGGTGCTGCCGCTCGTGCCCGCAGCCGGCCCCGGCGGTGCTGCGGCGCTGCTGGCGGCGTTGGCCGAATCGGCCGTCGCGGGCGCCTTGGCGGCGTGCAAGCCGCTGTAGAACGTGCGCCATGCGTCCGCATCGAACTCGCCGATATCGATGTTGGCGCTCACGCCCTCGTCGGGCAGGTCGGCCGGACGATTGAAGCCGATCGCGCCGCGCACGACGGTCGGGGTTTCGTGTGGCGGATGATGCACCACGTACGCCGCGGAGAGCTGGCCGAACGTCAGGTCGGCGCGCTGCAGGTCCGGGCCTTCGCTCGCGTCGAGCGGCTTGATCGTGAACGAGAACGGCATCGGCGTGCCGAGCGGCTTGTCGTACGGCGCGGGCAGGTCGAGCGCGAGGCCGGTGAGGTCGGAGTTCGCGGTCACCTCGGGCAGATGGCCCTTCGCGCCGCGCACGTTCACCGAGTACGGTGCGCTGCCCGAGACGTGCGTCAGCAGATCCGCAGCCGGGCCGCGCAGATCGAGACGGCGCGCGGCATCGACCTCCACGCGGCCTGCCACGTTGAACGCGTACGTGCCGCTCAGCGCGCTATAGCCGCCGTCGGCGCGCACTTCGCCGCCGAGCCAGCGTCCGTTGATCCGGTCGAGCGTGAGCGTGTGCTCGGTAAAGCCGACCGTCCCCGTGAGCCGCGACAGCGGCGGCACGCCCGGTGCCTCGAGTTCGTTGCCGCGCAGCCCGATCGCTCCCGCGACGGCCGTGTGCGGTTTCGGATGGCGCGGAATGGTCAGCTTCAGCGCCAGCGTCGCCGGCCCGCTGCCTTGGACCTTGTCGCCGGCGTGATTGATCAGGCCGGCGATCGCGCTGTTGTTCGAATAATCGAGAAAATCGGCGAGCGGCCCGTGCGCCGCGCCTTCGATGACGAGCGGCGAGCCTTCCTTGTTGCCGAGGTCGTCGATGTGTCCGGCCACCTTGGTGACGAGCACGCGTTTGTAGCGCCCCTTGTCGATATCGAAGCGCAGCACGTTCTCCTTGAGCGTGAACACGCCGTCGATGTCGTCGAAGGCGGGCCAGATGTCGGGCGTGCCGTTCTTCAGCTTCTTGGGCGGCCACGGCGAAGGGTCGAACTTGCCGCCGGTGAACGGCGCCCTGATGCGGAAGATGCCGGCTTTCGGATCGAGCGAGTAGGGGAACTTGTCGAGGTTGCCGTGCACTTCGATCGTGCCGTTGCGCGCCATGCCGCCTTGCAGCCCGTGGCCGAGGTAGTCGCGCAGATGCTCGCCGATGCTCGTCGGCAGATAGCGCGTGATGCGCGCGACGAGCGCATGGTCGATGTCGGCCTTCAGGTCGAGCGAGCCGCGTCCGTGGCCCGGGTTGGCGTAGTTCGCGACGATGGTGCCGGTGGTGTCGGCGTTCGCCACGCGGAAATCGGACACTGCGATCACGAACGGCTTGTGTTTCTCGCCGGGCTGGGCCGGCAGGATCGTCCAGTTGCCGTGGCCGCTCAGGCGGTCGAACGTGAGGCGCGGGTCGTCGAACTCGCCGGGGACCGTGACCGCGGCGTTGACCGTGTCGAGCGACACCGTGCCGTGCGTCTCGTCGGCATCGATCGTGCCCCAGAGGTTTTCGAATCCGGGAATGCCGACACGGGGGTGGCCCTTCGGCGAGAGGCCCGGCGGCGGTTCCTGCGCGGCCAAGCTGATGCCCTGCAGGTCGGCCTTGAAGCGGTAGTGGATGATCGGCGCCGCGCCGCTCACGCGCTGCTCGCTCGCCGCTTCGTCGTTCTCGGGCTTCGCGCGCTCGACTTCGATCTGGTAGTTCGCGACGAGCCCGCGCGGGTCGAAGCGCACGAGCTCGTTCAGGAAGCGCCGCGGCACCGGCAGCGCGCGACTGAATTCGGCGAGGATGCCGAGGTCGACGCGGTCGCCCGTGACGCTCATCAATTGCCCATGCTCGACAGTCGGCGCGCGGTAGCGGCCGACGAGCGTCGAGATCGCGAGCGTGCGCGAGATCGGCGTGCCGTCCGGCAACGGCGGCTGGCCGAGCTCGGCCAGCAGGTTCGAGAGCTTCAGCGTGTAGTCGTGCTGCGGGTCGATATCGACGGACCACGAGAAGCGGGCGACCGGCACATCGAGCTTCGGCTGCGTCGGGTGCACGCGCAGCGCGACGTCGTAGCCCTGCAGGTCGCCGCTCGCCGAGCGGATGTGGCCGTCCGAGAAGTTCACCCAGATCGCGTTGGCCACGCGGCCCGCGAAGGTTTCGATCGGGAAGCTGACATAGCGTGCGAGCGCGGGCAGATCGACTTCGCCCGTCGACACGTAGGCCTGACCGGTCCAGTTCACCGGCTTGCCGATGGCCCGCAGATGCGCATGGCGGAACTGCGCGCGGAAGTCGAGCGGGCCGCGCAGCACGTTGCCGTCGGGCGGCGCCTGCAGCGCGATGCGGTGGTTCGCGCCGTCGTTCAGGATCGCGAGGCGGATGTTGGAGAGCGCGAGCTCCGGCGCGTCGTGCTGCGCGTCTTGCCAGCGCAGCGTGCCGCCGCGCAGCACGATCGCCTGCTGCTCGAGCAGCCAGGTCGAGAACGTGTCGTTGCCCTTGTGCGTCGTCGGCACCTGCACGCCCGCGACCGACAGCGCGCCGTCCGCCGAGCGCTCGACCAGCACGTCCGGCTGGTCGACGACGAGGCTCGAGAGCGTCGGTTTCAAATGGATGAGGGAGCGCCACGATACGGCGGCCGTCGCATGCGGGATGTTGAGCGCGAGCTTGCCGTCGCGGCCGCGGATGGTCAGGTCTGTCACGTCGATGCCCGGCTGGAAGCCGGACCAGCGCGGCGCGAGCTTGCCGATCCGCAATTGCGCGTGGAGCTTTTCGGAGACCAGGGTTTCGATGCGCGGGCGGAAATCGTCGATGCGCGGCAGCACCAGGTAGCGCAGGCCCGCCAATGCGCCGATCACGAGGAAGTAGAGGACGAGTGCGACGGCCAACATCGTCCGCAGCGCATGCCTGAGCAACGCGTGGTCGTGTCGCGGCGGCGGGGCGGCTTCGGCCGGATCGACGGCTTCCTTGCGGGCGGACATGCTGCGGCGAGTCGGCAATATGTTAGTTTTGCAGTCTGACGACGAAATGTAACACACGGGCAGGCCGCTCAAACCACCGGCTGCGCCTTGTTGCGCGGGCATTTCCCGGCCAACTTCTTACGCAGTTCCATCCCAGTCTCTAAATCCATGACTGACGTTCCCCTCCTGAGTTCCAGCTATTCGAACTATGCGGCGCGCGCGATCGCGGCGCGTCCCGAGCTGGCCGCGCGCATCGCCGGCTGGGCGCAGGAGCCGCTCACGCGCGAGCGCATCGATGCGCGGCTCGACGCGCTCGTCGCCGAGCATCGGAGCGCCGCTGGCGCGCCCCTGGCGGAAGACGCGCTGCGCCGCGTGCTGCGCCAGTTGCGCACGGAAGTGTTTTGCGCGGTGATGGAGCGCGAGCTCGCCGGGCACGCGGATGTCGCCGAAGTCACCGGCGCGATGACGGACCTCGCCGAAGCGACGATCCAGCGCGCGCTGGCGGTGTTGTCGGAGGAGCTCGAGGCGCTTTACGGCGAGCCGCGCGGACCCGGCGGAGAGCGCCTCACGCTGGGCGTGGTCGGCATGGGCAAGCTCGGCGGGCGCGAGCTGAACGTTTCGTCCGATATCGACCTGATCTTCGTCTACGAGGACGACGGCGAGACCGCCGGCGGCACCCGCTCGCCGATCGCGACGCAGGAATTCTTCACGCGGCTCGGGCGGCGGCTCATCGGCGCGCTCGCCGAAGTGACCGCCGACGGCTACGTGTTCCGCGTCGACATGCGGCTGCGTCCGAACGGCGATTCGGGTCCGCTCGTCTGCAGTCTCGGCATGCTCGAGGAGTACTTCTACGTGCAGGGCCGCGAGTGGGAGCGCTACGCGTGGATCAAGGGGCGGCTCGTCTCGGAGCCCGGGAGCGACGCCGCGAAGCGCCTCGCGACGCAGCTCGACGCGCTCGTCAAGCCGTTCGTCTACCGGCGTTATCTCGACTTCGGCGTGATCAGCGCGATTCGGTCGCTGCATCTGCAGATCCGCCAGGAAGCGCAGCGCCGCGCGTCGATGCGTCCCGACAAGGCCGACGACATCAAGCTCGGCCGCGGCGGCATCCGCGAGATCGAGTTCAGCGCGCAGGTGTTCCAGCTGATTCGCGGCGGCCAGGACGCCGGCTTCCGGATTCGTCCGACGCTTGCGGTGCTGCGCCACGCGGCGGCGCGCGGGCTGATCGCGCCGAAGGTGTGCGCGGATCTCACGCAGGCCTACAAGTTTTTGCGCGTGCTCGAGCACCGGCTCCAGTACCGCAACGACGCGCAGACGCATGCGATGCCCGTCGACCCGGACGAGCGCGCGCGCCTCGCGGCGTCGCTCGGCTTCGCCGATTACGCGGCGCTGATGGCGAAGCTCGACGGTTATCGCGAGCTGGTGGAAGCGCAGTTCGACCAGCTCTTTGCCGACAAGGTGCGCGGCAGCGGCGGCTGCGGCGTGGCCGAGGACGGCGCGGCCGCCTGGGTCTGGAGCAGCGCGCTCGATGACGACAGTGCCGGCGCTGCGCTGCTCGAGCGCCTCACCGAGCTCGGCTTCAGCGACCCAGCCGACCTGCTCGCACGGATGAAGGCGGTCTGGCAATCGGCGCGCTATGCAGGGCTGCCGGAGACGAGCCGCCGGCGCTTCGACACGATCGCGCAGCGCGCGCTCGAAGCGGCCGCCGCATTCGATGCCGACAAGCGCGGCCAGACGATCGCGCGCCTCTTCGATCTGCTCGAGGCGATCGGCCGGCGCGGCGCATATCTGGCGCTGCTCAACGAGTATCCGGCGGCGCTCGAGCGAGTGCTCGCGGTGCTTGGCGCATCGCGCTGGGCGGCGGGCTACCTGATCCGGCATCCGCAGCTGCTCGACGAACTGCTCGACGACGAGGTGATCGCGAGCCCGTCCGATTGGCCCGAGTTCAAGTCGTCGCTGCGCGCACGGCTCGCCGCGGCCGCCGACGTCGAGCAGCAGATGGACCTGCTGCGCCATGCGCACCAGGCCGAGGTGTTCCGCATCCTGCTGATCGACCTGGCCGGGAAGCTGTCGGTCGAGCATGTCAGCGACGAGCTGTCGGCGCTCGCCGACTCGGTGCTCGACGTGACGATCGAAGCGGTCTGGAAGCACCTGGCGAAACACCACCGCGAGGTGCCGCGCTTCGCGGTGATCGCCTACGGCAAGCTGGGCGGCAAGGAGCTCGGCTACGCGTCCGATCTCGACCTGATCTTTCTCTACGACGACCCGGACGACGCGGCTGCCGATGTCTACGCCACCTTCACGCGGCGCCTGATCACCTGGCTCACGATGGCGACCGGCGCGGGCACGCTGTTCGATGTCGACCTGCGGCTGCGCCCGAACGGCGAATCGGGCTTGCTGATCACCGATCTCGACGCTTTCCGCCGCTATCAGCTGCGCGAGGGCGATGCGGCGAATACCGCGTGGATCTGGGAGCACCAGGCGCTGACGCGGGCGCGCTTCTGCGCGGGCGATGCCGGGATCGGCGCGCAGTTCGAGGCGATCCGCGAGCAGGTGCTGACGACGCCGCGCGAAGCGGAACCGCTTGCCGCCGAGATCGTCGCGATGCGCGAGCGCGTGTTCGCCGGCCATCCGAACCGCACCGAGCTCTTCGACCTGAAGCACGATCGCGGCGGCATGGTCGATATCGAGTTCATCGTCCAGTACTGGGTGCTGCTGCATGCGGCGCGGCACCCGGAGATGATCCGCAACACGGGCAATATCGCGCTGTTGCGCGAGGTGTCGCGCTTCGGGCTCATGAGCCCCGAAGAGGCGGAGACGGCGGGCGGCGCGTACCGGGCCTATCGGAAGATGCAGCACAAGCTGCGTCTCGACGGGATGGAGGCGGCGCGGATCGCGCCGGAGCGCGTCGCCGACGAGAGGGCAGCCGTGCTGCGGCTGTGGCAGCGGGTGTTTGGCTGAGAGCCGAGAGGGACGGTGGGCGGCTACGCCGTCAGCATTTCCTTGGCGTGCTTGCGAGTCGTCGGGGTAATTTCCAGGCCGCCGAGCATCCGCGCGACTTCCTCGATGCGGCTCGCGCGGTCGAGCGGCGAGACCGTGCTGAGCGTGCCGCCGTTAGCATCGCTCGCCTTCGCCACCTGGAAATGATGGTCGCCGCGTGCGGCCACCTGCGGCAAGTGCGTGACGCACAGCACCTGCCGGTCGCGGCCAAGCTGGTGCAAAAGACGCCCGACCACTTCGGCGACGCCGCCGCCGATGCCGGTGTCGACTTCGTCGAAGATCAGTGTCGGCGTCGGGCTGGCGGTGCTCGCGATCACGGCCAGCGCCAGGCTGATCCGCGCCAGCTCGCCGCCGGACGCGACCTTGGCGAGCGGCCGCAGCGGCACGCCCGCATGGCCCGCGACGCGGAACTCGATCTGCTCGAGCCCGTGCGCGCCGCCTTCGGCGAGCGGCAGCAGCGCGACTTCGAAGCTGCCCCCCGCCATCGACAATTCCTGCATCCCCGCCGTCACGGCCGTGCCCAGCGTTTTCGCGGCCTTGGCGCGCGCCTTCGACAGCAGCTTGGCCTCGCCCAGATAGGCTTCCTTCGCCTTGGCCTCGGCGGCGCGCAGGCCGTCGAGATCGGCGGCGGCGTCGAGCGCCGCGAGTTGCGCGCGGCGGGCCCGGTGCTCTTCCGGCAGCGTCTCGGGTTGCAGGCGGAATTTGCGTGCGATCGAATGGAGCGCGTCGAGCCGGTGTTCGACTTGCGCGAGCCGGTCCGGGTCGAGCTCGAGCCTCTGAGCGTAGTGCGTGAGCGAGTAGGACGCCTCGCGCAGCTGGATCTCGGCCGGCTCCAGCGAGGCGAGCGCGTCGTTGAGCGCCGGGTCGATCTCGGCGAGATCGCGCAGCTTCGACACGATCGAGCCGAGCTGGGCGAGCATCGCTTCGTCCGACTCCGATAGCGCGTTGAGCGCGCCCTGCACGCCTTCGATCAGGTTCGCCGAGTGCGAAAGTCGCCGGTGCTCGGCGCCGATCTCCTCCCACTCGCCCGGCTGCGGCGCGAGCTTGTCGAGTTCGGCGAGCTGCCACGCGAGCCGTTCGCGCTCGAGCTGCAGCTCGCGGTCGCGCGCCTGCGCGAGCTCGACGGCCTGGGCCGCGTCGCGCCATGCGCGGTGCGCGCGGGCGACGCCCGTCGCAGTGGCGGTGAGTCCCGCGTGCGTATCGAACAGTTCACGTTGCGCGTCCGGGCGCATCAGCAATTGATGCGCGTGCTGGCCGTGGATGTCGACGAGCATCTCGCCGACCCCGCGCAACTGCGTGAGCGTTGCCGGCGTGCCGTTGATGAAGGCGCGCGAGCGCCCGTTCGCATCGACGACGCGGCGCAGCAGCACGCTGTCCGAGCTTTCGCCGTCGCCGAGCGCCTGCTCGTCGAGCCAGCGCGCGACGTGCTCGTGCGCGGCGAATTCGGCGGTGATGTCGGCGCGGCCCTGGCCGGTGCGTACGATGCTCGCGTCGGCGCGCGCGCCGAGCGTGAGCGCGAGCGCATCGATCAGGATCGATTTGCCGGCGCCCGTTTCACCTGAGAAAACCGTGAAGCCGCGGTCGAATTCGAGATCGAGCGCGGCGACGATGACGAAGTCGCGTATCGAGAGGTGGCGCAGCATGGGGGCGAGGGGTTACTCCAGCGGGTCGTCGTCGTGCGACGGGTGCTCGTTCCAGTGCAGCTTCTTTCTGAGCGTCGCGTAATAGCTATAGCCGACCGGGTGCAGGAACGGCACGGTGTGCCGCGAGCGGCGCACGTCGATCGTGTCGTTCAGCTCGAGCGCGGTGAACGATTGCATGTCGAAGTTCACGTTGACGTCGCGCCCGGCGATGATCTGGATGCTGACCGTGCTGTCGTCCGGCAGCACGATCGGACGGTTCGAGAGCGCATGCGGGGCGATTGGCACGAGCACGATGCCTCCCAATTGCGGATGCAGGATCGGCCCCTGCGACGACAGCGCATACGCGGTCGAGCCGGTCGGCGTGGCGACGATCAGCCCGTCCGAGCGCTGGTTGTACATGAAGCGGCCGTCGACCGATACACGCAATTCCGCCATGCCCGAAAAGCCGCTGCGGTTCACGACCACGTCGTTGAACGCGAGCGCGTGATAGATCGGCTCGCCGTTGCGCATGATGCGCGACTCAAGCAGCGAGCGTTCCTCGCGCTCGAAGCTGCCGGCCAGCATTTGCGGCACGACTTCCTGCATATCCGCCGCCGCGATGTCGGTGATGAAGCCGAGCCGCCCGTGGTTGATGCCGATCAGCGGCGTCTTGTACGGCGCGAGCTGGCGCCCGATGCCGAGCATCGTGCCGTCGCCGCCGAGCACCACGGCCACGTCCGCGCGCGCACCGATCTCCGCGGGCGTGAGCGCCGGGTAGCCCGACACGCCGATATCGCTCGCCGTCTCCGCTTCGAACACGACTTCGAGCCCGCGCTTTGCGATGCACGCGGCGAGCGCCATCAGCGGCTCGCTGATGGCCGGTGTATTGCTGCGCCCGACGAGCGCAACGGTCTTGAACTGGCTGCCAATTTCCATGCCGGCATTACACCATAGGTGCGGTTTGAAAAGAACCGTCGTAGCGCGTCTGCTGGAGCCCCGGCTTTATCTTTCGCGTATTCGATCGGCATCGATTTGTGGCTAGAATGGTGTCGCCCTGATGACATTTTAGGCACCGGCGCTTCGCCGGCGCGGGGCGTCGCATGGGGGCCGGAGCGCGGCAGGCGCGCAGATGCGCCAATTGGCCTGGCGGCCCGGCGCACCAAGGCCGTCAGGTCGCCGCGTCAACGCCGCGCGCTCGCCGGGCAGCCGCCGTTAAGCTAGAATTTTGCGTCATGTTAGATCCACGTGCCCAAACCCTCCTCAAAACGCTGATCGAGCGATACATCGCCGAAGGTCAACCGGTCGGCTCGCGCACGTTGTCGCGCTATTCCGGGCTCGAGCTGAGTCCGGCGACGATCCGCAACGTGATGTCCGACCTCGAGGAGCTGGGTCTCGTGATCAGTCCGCATACCTCGGCGGGCCGCATTCCGACACCGCGCGGCTACCGCCTGTTCGTCGACACGATGCTGACCGTCGAGTCGGCAGCCGAGGAAGAGGCGGTCACCCAGACGGTCAAGACCACGCTGCAGCCGGGCGAGCCGCAGAAGGTGGTGGCCGCCGCGGCGAGCGTGCTGTCGAACCTCTCGCAGTTCGCGGGCGTCGTGCTGACGCCGCGTCGTAGCCACGTGTTCAAGCAGATCGAGTTCATGCGCTTGTCCGACAAGCGCATCCTGCTCATCATCGTGACGCCCGAAGGCGACGTGCAGAACCGCATCATGGCGACGCAGCGCGACTATTCGCCGTCGCAGCTCACGGAAGCCTCCAATTACATCAACGCGCATTTCGCCGGCCTCTCGTTCGACGAAGTGCGGCGGCGCCTGCGCGAAGAGATCGACCAACTGCGCGGCGACATGACGACGCTGATGCATGCGGCCGTCACCGCGAGCACCGACGAAATGGACACCGGCGAGACGGTGCTTATTTCGGGCGAGCGCAACCTGCTCGAAGTGGCGGACCTTTCGTCCGATATGGCGCGGCTGCGCAAGCTGTTCGACGTTTTCGACCAAAAGACGAGCCTCCTTCAGTTGCTCGACGTATCGAGCCATGCCCAAGGCGTGCAGATATTCATCGGCGGCGAATCGAATCTCGTGCCGATCGAGCAGATGAGCGTCGTGACGGCGCCGTACGAAGTGAACGGCAGGATCGTCGGTACGCTCGGCGTGATCGGGCCGACGCGGATGGCATACAACCGCGTGATTCCGATCGTCGATATCACCGCGCGCCTGCTTTCGATGGCGCTCAGTCAACAGTAGTCTCCACGCGCCGATACGCGCTGCCAATCGGCCGAACGGCCGGGTATGCGCGGCCAGCCGCGCCGCTATAATGAGCCGGATCCGAACCGACGCTTTGCCGCCTGCCCCGAGGGGCGGCGCGCTTTTGCTTGTTGCCTATGCGTTTTGACCTCGAGCTGCCGTCGCAGCCCGCCACGTCGCACCGCGTCGCCGTGCTGCTGATCAATCTCGGCACGCCCGATGCGCCTACGCCCTCCGCGGTGCGCCGCTATCTTGCGCAGTTCCTGTCTGACCCGCGCGTCGTCGAGATTCCGGCGCTGGCTTGGCAGGCCATCCTGCGCCTGTTGATCCTGCCGCTGCGCGGGCGGGCGTCCGCGAAGAAATATGCGGCGGTCTGGATGCCGGAAGGCTCGCCGTTGCGGGTCCACACCGAAAAGCAGGCCGAAGCGATGCGCCAGCTGCTGCACGCCAACGACTATCACGTGATCGTCGAATACGCGATGCGCTACGGTACGCCCGGCATTCCCGCGATGCTCAAGCAACTGAAGCTCGCGGGCGCCGAGCGTGTGCTGCTGATGCCGATGTACCCACAATATTCGTCGTCGACGACGGCGACCGCCTTCGACGATGCCTTTGCCGCGCTAAGGCGCATGCGCAACCAGCCGGAAATTCGCACGGTGCGCCAGTATGCCGACCATCCGGCCTATATCCACGCGCTTGCCGAACAGGTGCGCCAGTATTGGGCCGCGCACGGCCGCCCGGATTTCGCGGCCGGCGACAAGCTGGTCCTGAGCTTTCACGGCGTGCCGAAGCGCACGATGGACCTCGGCGACCCGTACCACGAACAGTGTCGGCAGACCGCCGCGCTCTTGATGACCGAGCTCGGGCTGACGCTTTTAGAGTGCCGGGTGACGTTCCAGTCGCGTTTCGGCCGCGCAGAATGGCTGCAGCCCTATACGGCGCCGACGCTCAAGGAGTTGGGCGCAGCGGGCGTGCGGCGCGCCGACGTCTTCTGCCCGGGTTTCACCGCTGATTGCCTCGAGACGATCGAGGAGATTGGCCTGGAGGTGCGTGACGAATTCCTGCATGCGGGCGGCAAGGAGTTTCACCGGATCGCGTGCCTGAACTCGTCGCCGGCGTGGATCGACGCACTGGGCGAGATCGTTGCGCAGAATCTGCAGGGGTGGCCGGTTCGCGCGGCGTCGCCGCTGAACATGGTGGCGTAGGTCCTCGCCGGCGCGGATTGCCGCACCGGCTTGATTACGGCGCAATGGCGCCCAGATGAATTTTATGAACTACAAGATTTCGACCGAACCGGGCGCACGGCTGCGCATCGACAAGTGGCTGTGGGCCGCGCGCTTCTTCAAGACGCGTTCGCTGGCTGCGGATGCCGTCGAGAAGGGCCGCGTGCGCATCGGCGGCGCGCCGGTCAAGCCGGCCAAGGACGTGCGCGTCGGCGATCTCGTCGACATCGAAATCGAGCGGATCGTGTGGCAGGTTCAGGTGTTGGGGATCTGCGAGGTGCGCGGTCCGGCGAGCGTCGCGCAGACGCTTTATGCGGAAACGGCGGACAGCCGGGAAAGGCGCACGGCCGAACTGGAGCGGCGCAAGACATATCGCGAGCCGGCGGCCGAATTGCACGGCAGGCCGACGAAGCGCGACCGGCGCATCATCGACAAACTTTCAGGTGGGGGTTGAACAACTGTTCGAACGTGGCATGCACGCTGCCGTATTCGGTGGTGTTGTCGTTGACAGCCCCGGACATACAGATGGTGGTGGTTCCCGCGATGAGTACCAACGCGACCACCGCTATTGCAAAGGTCAGTTTCACGGTACTCCCCCTGGAGAAGAAAGTGCTGCGGAAACGGGCGATTCAGCGGTTTTGGCGGCTTATGAGAGGCTGGGGACAACCAGCCTTTTTCTCGATGCTTATACCAAGTTTAGGGCAAACCCGTATGGTGCTCAATGTGGACGTGACGGCTAACAGATAATCAATGTAACGGCCTATTTCGGGTGCACGCGGGAGGTGCAAAAACTCGGCGGGAGGCCCTTGAAATCGGCTTTCTAGCCCTCATTTGCCGCCGCGACGCGTAACAATGCGCAACCATGGGGTTGCGCTTTTGCAACACTCATTGGCCGTGATGCGGCGCCTGGCAGTTGCTTCGCCGTCGCGCCTTGGGCTCAACCTTCTAGACGACTTTCAGCGACATGGAAAACACGCAAGACAATCCAGCGACCCAGAACCCCACGCCGGCCGACGAGGCCGCGCGCGAGGCTGCCGAAAACGCGGCGGCGGAGAACGCCGCTGCTGGGCAGGCCGCGTCGGAGGTCACTGCCGAAGCCGCGCTGGCCGAGGCCGAGGCCAAGATCACCGAATTGCAGGAAAGCTTCCTGCGCGCCAAGGCGGAAACCGAGAACGTGCGCCGCCGCGCCCACGAGGAAGTGCAGAAGGCTCACAAATTCGCAATCGAAAGCTTCGCCGAGCGCCTGCTGCCGGTGATCGACAGCCTCGAAGCCGCGCTTGCCGACTCGTCGGGCGACCAAACGAAGATCCGCGAAGGCGTCGATCTGACGCTGCGCCAGCTGACGAGCGCGATGGAAAAGGGTCGTATCACAGTCCTGAACCCGGTCGGTGAGAAGTTCGATCCGCACCGCCATCAGGCCATTTCGATGGTGCCTGCCGAGCAGGAGGCCAACACTGTCGTCGCCGTGCTGCAGAAGGGTTACGTCATCGCCGACCGCGTGCTGCGTCCGGCGCTCGTGACCGTCGCGCAGCCCAAGTAAGCGGCTGCCTGAGCCTCTGCCCACCTTTGCGGCAAGCGGAAGCCCGCGCTCGACCCCGCGCGTGAGACAATCCGCGCCTTTGGCGCCGGCGATTGAAAAAATTAAAGACCGCATCGTATGGAGGGTCTTGAAATCGATGCGGGCGCACTTACTTTGAGTGCAGGTTTGAATTTCGGGCGGCGGGCCTTGCTGGACAAGGCCCGCCCCAAAGCGATCAAAAGTCAGGAGATTAGGAAAAATGGGCAAAATCATCGGCATCGACCTCGGCACCACGAACTCGTGCGTGGCGCTGATGGAAGGCAATCAGGTCAAGGTGATCGAAAACTCGGAAGGCGCTCGCACGACGCCGTCGATCATCGCCTACATGGACGACAACGAAATCCTCGTCGGCGCGCCTGCGAAACGCCAGTCGGTGACCAATCCGAGGAACACGCTGTTCGCGGTGAAGCGCCTGATCGGCCGCCGCTTCGAAGAGAAGGAAGTCCAGAAGGACATCGGCCTGATGCCATACAAGATCATCAAGGCCGACAACGGTGATGCCTGGATCGAAGCGCACGACGAAAAGCTTGCGCCGCCGCAGATCTCGGCGGAAGTGCTGCGCAAGATGAAGAAGACCGCTGAGGACTACCTCGGCGAGCCGGTCACCGAAGCCGTGATCACGGTTCCCGCGTACTTCAACGACAGCCAGCGCCAGGCGACCAAGGATGCAGGCCGCATCGCCGGCCTCGAAGTGAAGCGGATCATCAACGAGCCGACGGCAGCCGCGCTCGCGTTCGGCCTCGACAAGGCCGAAAAGGGCGACCGCAAGATCGCCGTGTATGACCTCGGCGGCGGCACGTTCGACATTTCGATCATCGAGATCGCGGACGTGGACGGCGAAATGCAGTTCGAAGTGCTGTCGACGAACGGCGACACGTTCCTGGGCGGTGAAGACTTCGACCAGCGCATCATCGATTACATCATCGGCGAGTTCAAGAAAGAGCAGGGCGTCGACCTCTCGAAGGACGTGCTCGCGCTGCAGCGCCTGAAGGAAGCGGCGGAAAAGGCCAAGATCGAGCTGTCGTCGAGCCAGCAGACTGAAATCAACCTGCCGTACATCACGGCTGACGCGTCGGGTCCTAAGCACTTGAACCTGAAGATCACGCGCGCCAAGCTCGAAGCGCTCGTCGAAGAACTGATCACGCGTACGGTCGAGCCGTGCAAGATCGCGATCAAGGATGCGGGCGTGAAGGTCGGCGACATCGACGACGTGATCCTGGTCGGCGGCATGACCCGCATGCCGAAGGTGCAGGAAACGGTGAAAGAGTTCTTCGGCAAGGAGCCGCGCCGTGACGTGAACCCGGACGAAGCGGTCGCCGTGGGCGCCGCGATTCAAGGCCAAGTGCTGTCGGGTGATCGCAAGGACGTGCTGCTGCTCGACGTCACCCCGCTGTCGCTCGGCATCGAGACGCTCGGCGGCGTGATGACGAAGATGATCAACAAGAACACCACGATCCCGACGAAGCACTCGCAGGTGTATTCGACGGCCGACGATAACCAGGGCGCCGTGACGATCAAGGTGTTCCAGGGCGAGCGCGAAATGGCGGCGGGCAACAAGCTGCTCGGCGAGTTCAACCTCGAAGGCATTCCGCCCGCACCGCGCGGCGTGCCGCAGATTGAAGTGACCTTCGACATCGACGCGAACGGCATCCTGCACGTCGGCGCGAAGGACAAGGCGACCGGCAAGGAAAATCGCATCACGATCAAGGCGAACTCGGGCCTGTCGGAAGCCGAGATCGAAAAGATGGTGAAGGACGCCGAGGCGAACGCGGAAGAAGACCACAAGCTGCGTGAGCTGGCCGATGCGCGCAATCAGGGCGACGCGCTGGTGCACAGCACGAAGAAGGCGCTGACCGAGTACGGCGACAAGATCGACGCGTCGGACAAGGAAAAGATCGAATCCGCGCTGAAGGAGCTCGAAGAGACGCTGAAGAGCAACTCGAGCGACAAGGCGGCGATCGAGGCCAAGATCGAAGCCGTGGCGACGGCGTCGCAGAAGCTCGGCGAGAAGATGTACGCCGACATGCAGGCGGCCCAAGGCGCAGCGGGCGCCGCGGGTGCGGCAGGCGCATCGGCCGGTGCGGCCGGCGGCGGTGCTTCGAGCCAGCCGGAAGACGATGTGGTCGACGCCGAGTTCAAGGAAGTGAAGAAGGACTGAGGCTCGAAGAACGAGCTTCAGCAATAGAGCGACCGGCGCTCGATAGAGTGACCGGCCGCGGTGAACGCGCCTGGCGGACTTTTGGGTCCTCCGGGCACATTTGTTTTATGGACGGCGGCGCTTTTTCCCCGGCAACCCGGCGTGAAAGCGTCTTCCAGACGAGTCGCGAGACTCCACAGCATTCGAAAGGAGCGGCCGCGCGAGGTGCGCGGCCGGCGTTGAACCGACATGGCGAAACGGGATTACTACGAGGTTCTGGGTGTCGCGAAGAACGCGAGCGACGACGAGATCAAGAAGGCTTATCGCAAGCTCGCGATGAAGTACCACCCCGACCGCAATCCGGACAACAAGGATGCGGAAGAGCGTTTCAAGGAGGCGAAGGAAGCCTATGAAATGCTGTCGGACTCGCAAAAGCGCACGGCGTACGACCAGTACGGCCATGCCGGCGTCGATCCGAACATGGGGGCGGCGGGAGCGCAGGGCTTCGGCGGTTTTGCCGATGCATTCGGCGACATTTTCGGCGATATCTTCGGTCAGGCGGCGGGCGGCGCAGCCCGCGGCGGGCGCGGTGGCCCGCAGGTCTATCGCGGCGCCGACCTGCGCTACAGCATGGAAATCACGCTCGAGCAGGCCGCCCACGGCTACGACACGCAGATCCGCGTGCCGAGCTGGGTCTCATGCGACGTCTGTCATGGCTCGGGCGCGAAGCCGGGCACCAAGCCGGAAACCTGCCCGACCTGTCACGGCTCCGGCGCGGTGCGGATGTCGCAGGGCTTCTTCAGCATCCAGCAGACCTGCCCGAAGTGCCACGGCAGCGGCACCTATATTCCCGAGCCGTGCGCGCATTGCCACGGCGCGGGCAAGGTGAAGGAAACCAAGACCCTCGAAGTGAAGATCCCGGCAGGCATCGACGACGGCATGCGTATCCGCTCGGCCGGCAACGGCGAGCCGGGCATCAACGGCGGGCCGTCGGGCGACCTGTACGTCGAGATCCACATCAAGCCGCACTCGGTGTTCGAGCGAGACGGCGACGACCTTCATTGCCAGATGCCGATTCCGTTCACCACGGCGGCGCTCGGCGGCGAGATCGAGGTGCCGACGCTCGCTGGCCGCGCGAGCTTCACGGTGCCGGAAGGCACACAGTCGGCCAAGACATTCCGTCTGCGCGGCAAGGGCATCAAGGGGCTGCGCTCGAGCATCGCGGGCGATCTCTACGTGCACGTCCAGGTCGAGACGCCGGTGAAGCTGACCGAGCAGCAGCGCGACCTGCTCAAGCAGTTCGAGAAGTCGCTTTCGGAAGGCGGTCCGCGCCACAGCCCGCAGAGCAAGAGCTGGTTCGACCGCGTGAAGAGCTTCTTCGATTGATCGGCATGGCGGGCGGCAAGCTCGGCGGCGCGTGACGCTGGTGGTGTAGATGACAGCTGATGAGGTAAGGGCGGGCAGCGAGGTATTCGCGCTGCTCGACGATTGCGACTCGACCGCCGCCGTGCGGTCGAGTCGTTTGTACACGGGCTTTGTACGCGAGCACGTGTGCAGCGGCAGCGCGCGGCTCGACGAAGTCTGCGCCGCCGCCGAAGGCGACGCGCGCCACGGCCTGCATGCAGCCGTGCTCGCCGACTATGAGTTCGGCCGTAACCTGTCGTTGTCGAAGGAAGGCGGCTTCGCAAGCTCGCAAAAAATGCAGCCAGGCAATGCCTCGCTGCATTTTTTGATGTTCTCGCGCTGCGATAAGCTGTCGCGCGACGAAGCCGATGCTTGGCTTGCGGGTCTTGACGGCGGTACGCAGGAACCGTCGGTGGCCGGGGCGATGAACGTTACGCAGAGCGTCACCGAAGACGAGTTCGCTGCCGCGATCGCCGCCGTCCACGAGGCGCTGCGCGAGGGCGAGTCCTATCAGGTCAACTACACCTACCGGCTGGCGTTCGACGTCTTCGGCTCGCCGTTCGCGCTGTACCGGCGCCTGCGTCGGCGCCAGCCGGTGCGCTACGGCGCGCTGATCGCACGGCCCGGCGGCGCATGGGTCGTGTCGTGCTCGCCCGAGCTGTTTGTTGAGAAGGCCGGTGCGCGTCTGCGCGCGCGGCCGATGAAGGGGACGGCTGCGCGCGCGCCCGATCCCGCCGACGATGCGCGCGCCGCGGACTTTCTCGCAAACGATCCCAAGAACCGCGCCGAGAACGTGATGATCGTCGACCTGCTGCGCAACGATCTGTCGCGGATTTCGAAGACAGGGTCCGTGAGCGTGCCGGCGCTGTTTTCCATCGAGCCTTATCCGTCGGTGTGGCAGATGACCTCGACCGTCGAGGCCGACGCGCACGACGGCGTCACGTTCGCTGATGTGTTGGGTGCGCTCTTTCCTTGCGGCTCGATCACGGGCGCGCCGAAGTACCGGACGATGCAGTTGATCGACGCGATCGAGACGACGCCGCGCGGCCTCTACACAGGGGCGATCGGCTGGCTGGACGCGCCGCCGTTGGAGGATGCTTCGACCGATCATGGCCCGGCTTGCGGCGACTTCTGCATGTCGGTCGCCATCCGGACGCTGGAACTTGCGGCGCCGTCGGCTCAAGGGCTGCGGCGCGGGACGATGGGCGTAGGCGGCGGCGTCGTGCTCGACAGCGTGGCCGCCGATGAATACACGGAGTGCCGCTTGAAAGCCAGCTTCCTGACGGGCGCCGATCCCGGCCTGCAACTATTCGAAACGATGCATGCGAGCCGCGAGGCGGGTGTGCGCCACCTCGATTTGCATCTGGATCGGCTCGGCGCGAGCTCGCACCAACTCGGCTTTGCATTCGACGAGGCTGGTTTGCGCGAGCGCATTGCCGAGCGTTGCGCGCAGTTGCCTGCCGGCGTCGACCACCGGTTTCGCCTGGCGCTGGCGAAGTCGGGCCATGTCGAGATCGTCGCGGCGCCGCTTGTGCCGCTTTCCAGTGATGTGGCCGGCGTGGCGCTGGCGCCGGAGCATGGTTTCGCACCGACGCAGGCGACCGATCCGCTGCTCCGGCACAAGACCACGCACCGCGCGGAATATGACCGAGGCTGGCGCGAAGCCGAGGCGCACGGCGGCTTCGACATGCTGTTTTTCAACGAGCGCGGCGAGTTGACCGAAGGCGGCCGGTCGAATGTGTTCGTGAAGCTGGACGGGCGCTGGTGGACGCCACCGCTGTCGTCAGGTGTGCTGCCGGGGGTGATGCGCCGGGTGCTGCTGGCCGATGCCGGTTTTCAAGCGGGCGAGCGGGTGCTCGTTCAGGCGGATCTGTTCGATGCCGAAGCGTTGATGGTATGCAACGCGCTGCGCGGAGCGCTGCCTGCGCGGCTGATGCGGAAATAGTCGGGCAACAATTTCTGGCGTTGCGTCAGGCGACGCGCTCGGCGCGAAGACGCAGCATCCACCCGGCGATGCGCACGAGGAGCGTACGAAAACGGTTCGGGGTGGTGGCGGTGGCGTCTTTGCGAAGTTGCGCGACGTCTGTCAGGCAAAAAGGGCTCTCTGATTTCCGGCCGTCCGGCCGAGGTCAGAACGTATGTTCCGGCCCCGGGAACGAGCCGTCCTTCACCGCGCGCACATAAGCCTCGACAGCCGCGAAGATGCTCGGCTGTCCCTGCATGAAATCCTTCACGAAGCGCGGCCGCTTGCCGGGGAAGATCCCGAGCATGTCGTGCAGCACCAGCACCTGGCCCGAGCATTCGAGGCCCGCGCCGATGCCGATCGTCGGAACGCGCAGTTGCTTCGTCACGTCGGTGGCGACGAGCGTCGGGACGGCTTCCATGAGCACCATCTGGGCGCCTGCGTTCTGCATCGCGAGCGCGTCGCGCATCAGCTGGTTCGCGCCGGCTTCCGTCTTGCCCTGCACCTTGAACCCGCCGAACGCATGTACCGATTGTGGCGTGAGGCCGACGTGCGCACACACCGGCACCGAGCGCTCCACGAGAAAGCGCACCGTGTCGGCGAGCCATTCGCCGCCTTCGAGCTTCACCATCTGCGCGCCCGCGCGCATCAGCTTGACGGAGCTCGCGAACGCCTCGGCCGGCGTGCCGTAGGTGCCGAACGGGAGGTCCGCGGCGATCAGCGCGCGCGGCTGGGCCCGCGCGACGCAGGCGGTGTGGTAGGCGATGTCGTCGAGCGAGACGGGCAGCGTTGTCGTCTGGCCTTGCAGCACGTTGCCGAGCGAGTCGCCGATCAAGAGGACGTCGACGCCCGCGCGATCGAGCAGCGACGCGAAGCTCGCGTCGTAGCAGGTGAGCATCGCGATCTTTTCGCCGGCATCGCGCATGGTTTGCAGTTTCGGCACCGTAATGGCCTGCCGGCTCGTTTCCTGCAAATAGGTCATGGGAAGTTCCGTTTTGAAGAAAGAGGAGGGCCCCGCCGCTGTTACAGCGACGTGCCTTTGACGAAGAATTCCTTGCGCCCGCGCATTGTCTCGATGCGTTCGACCAGTAGCGCAAGATCTTCCGCCGATTCGAGCGGATTCAGGTGTTCAGCGTTGACGGTCAGCACAGGGGCGCCGTCGTAGTGGTAGAAGAACTCGTTGTACGCATTGCAGAGCGCGCGCAGGTAAGCGTCGGAGATCTGCAGCTCCGACGGCCGCGCGCGCTTCTGGATGCGCGCGAACAAGACTTCCGGGCTCGCCTGCAGATAGACGACGAGATCCGGCTGCGGCGCCGCGGCGGTGTCGATACGCGCCGCGAGCGCGCGATACAGCTGCCATTCGTCGTCCGGCAGCGTGAGGCGCGCGAAGATGTCGTTTTTTTGCGCGATGAAATCGGCGACGAGCGGGATGCCGGCTGCGCGCGCAGCGATCACCTGTTGCGCTTCCTGTGCGCGCTGCAGCGCGAATTGCAACTGCGTGGCGAGCGCGTAGCGCGCGGAGTCGCGATAGAAGCGTTCGAGGAAGGGGTTGTCGTCAGGACGCTCGAGGAGCATCTGCATCGACCAGCGTTCACCGAGCAGGCGCGCGAACGAGGTCTTGCCGACGCCGATCGGGCCTTCGACCGCGATGTACGGATACGGCGGACGCAAGTGCGGCGCGGTGACGGTGAGCGGCGGCGAGCTCGTCATCGGCAGCCACCGCCTTTCTCGGCCTTGGCCGGCGCGTTGCCGCCGCGCAGCGCTTCGAGCAGGCACTGGCAGGGGCTCTTCACCTTCTCGATGCGCTGGCCAACGACTGCGGGAAGGAACGCATCGGCGCGGCCCAGCCGGGGAATCTCGAGCGCCGGATCGATTTCGACGAGCGGCACCAGCGCGAATGCGCGCTCGGTGAGACGCGGGTGCGGCACGATCAGGTCGGGCTCCTCGATGCACGCTTCGCCGAACAGCAGGATGTCGATGTCGAGCGTGCGGGGCGCGTTGCGAAAGGGACGCTCGCGGCCGAAGTGGTGCTCGACCTTGTGGCACAGCGCGAGCAGGTGGTGCGCGCCGAGCGAAGTCTCGAGCTTCACGGCGAGGTTGTAATAGTCGTCGCCGCCCGCGTCGATCGGGGCAGTGCGATAGAGGCTCGATTTTTCGAGCACGGTGATGGTGTGCTGCTGGGCGAGGCACACCACCGCGTCTTTCAAGGTCTGGCGCGCGTCCCCGAGATTCGCGCCGAGGCCGAGATAAGCAACCGTCATGGCATAGCTTCCTGCGAAATTCGTCCGACAGCGTCGGTTCGACACGGTCTGTCAGACACGGTCGGTCAGACAGCGAGTGCGGCGGCCGTCTCAGTCTTCGTGCTCGCCGCCTTGGCTCACGTCGCTCGACTGCCTGCTTGCCGACTCGCCCCCCTCCATCCGCTCGCCCGGCTTGCGGTTTTTAGCGCCACTGCTGCGCCGCCGTCGTTTTCTAGGCGTCCGGTCCCTGCCGCCTTGCGAAAGCAATGCTTCGCGCGCGGCGGCGTCTGCGTCGATGAATTCTGTCCACCACTGCCCGATCGACGAGTCCAACTCGCCGGATTCGCAGCGCAACAGGAGGAAATCATACCCCGCTCTAAATCTTTGGTGTTCCAGGAGCTTCAGCGCGCTGCGGCCCGAGCGCTTCTCGAGACGCAGCTGCAGGCCCCAGATCTCGCGCATGTCAGCCGAGTAGCGCTTGTGGATCGCGAGCTTTTCGGTCTGCATGTCGAGCACGTCGTCCATCGCGCGATGCAGCGCGGGCACCGGAAACTCGCCGTTGGCTTCGTATTGCTGCCAGCGCTGCTGCATGTCGTGCCACAGGAGTGTCGCGAACAGGAAGCCCGGCGAGACGGGCTTGCCCGCGCGCACGCGTTCGTCCGTGTTGTTGAGCGCGAGCGTGATGAACCGCTCGCCGTGCGGCTGTTCGAGCACGACGTCGAGGAGCGGCAGGAGCCCGTGGTGCAGGCCTTCCTTGCGCAATTGCTTCAAGCACGCGAGCGCGTGGCCCGAGAGCAGCAGCTTCAGCATCTCGTCGAAGAGACGCGCGGCCGGCACGTTGTTGACGAGGTCGGCGAGCTTCTTGATCGGTGCGCGCGTCGCGTCCTCGATCTCGAAGCCGAGCTTCGCCGCGAAGCGCACGACGCGCAGCATCCGCACCGGGTCTTCGCGGAAGCGCGTCGCCGGGTCGCCGATCATCCGCAGCGTGCGCGCGCGCACGTCCGCGAGACCGTTGTGGTAGTCGAGCACGGTCTGCGTCGCAGGGTCGTAGTACATCGCGTTGATCGTGAAGTCGCGGCGCGTGGCGTCTTCATGCTGCTCGCCCCAGACGTTGTCGCGCAGCACCCGGCCGCTCGCGTCGACCGCGTGCGTGCGGCGGTCGAGCTCGTCGCGCTTCAGGCGCTTCGGCGCAGGCGTGTCAGCGGGAGGCGGATCGACCAGAGCCCGGAACGTCGAGACTTCGATGATCTCCTGCCCGAACTGCACGTGCACGATCGTGAAGCGCCGGCCGATCAGGCGCGCGCGGCGAAAGAGGCGCTGCACCTCGTCGGGCGTGGCGTCGGTCGCGACGTCGAAATCCTTCGGCGCGATGCCGAGCAGCAGGTCGCGCACCGCGCCGCCGACGATGAACGCCCGGTGCCCCGCCTGCTGCAGCGTCTCGGTGACGCGCACGGCGTTGCGGGAGATCAGCTCGGGGTCGATGCCGTGGATGTCGGCTGACAGGATCACGGGCGCGTCTGGATCGCGCGCGCCGGCGCGCGCGGTTTTGGCGGCGCTTTTCGTCGTCTTGCGGCGCTGCTTGGCGACTTCTTCGGTGCGCGTGTCGGGCGTGGCGCCGGTGTCGGCGTCAGCTTCGTTGTCGGCCACCGGTTCCTGTCCGAACAGCTTGCGGATGAGTTTTTTGATCACGACGGTTCAAAGAGATCGAGGATGCGCCAGCCCTTCGCCTGGGCGTGGGCGCGCAGCGTGGCGTCGGGATTGGTCGCGATCGGGTCGGTGACTTTTTCGAGCAGCGGGATGTCGTTGTGCGAATCGCTGTAGAAATAGCTGCGCTCGAAATCGCTCCAGGTCTTGCCGAGCGAGGCAAGCCACGCTTCGGTACGCACGATCTTGCCTTCGCGGTAGCTCGGCGTGCCGGTGCCGCGGCCCGTGAATTGGGAGTGCGGATGGCCGTCGACGGTCTCCACTTCGCATGCGATCAGCGCTTTCACGCCGAATGCGGTGGCGATCGGCCGCGTGATGAACTCGTTGGTCGCGGTGACGATGCAGCAGAGGTCGCCGTCGTCCTGGTGGCCGCGCACGAGCTCGAGCGCCGCCGGGATCATGGCGGGCTTGATGACTTCGTGCATGAACTGCTCGTGCCATTGCGCCAACTGCGCGCGCGAATATTTCGCGAGCGGCGTGAGCATCGCGGTCAGGTAGGCATGAATGTCGAGCTTGCCGGCTTTGTAGTCGGCGAAGAAGCGGTCGTTTTCATGCGCAAAGCTTTCGGCGTCGACGATGCCGAGCTTCACCATGAAGCGGCCCCATTCGTGGTCACTGTCGGTGGGGATCAGCGTGTGATCCAGGTCAAAAAGGGCGAGATTCGTCATGAGGGCGCATTTTACTTGAAGCGGGTCATTTGAACCGCGCGGGGTGCTCGCCGGACTCGGGCGCGCCGGCGGCAACCGGGACGGCCGCCGCGTCCGGCGAGGCGAGCATCGTGCGCAGCAGCGGCAGCGTGACGGCGCGTTTCTGTTCGAGCGAGAAGCGGTCGAGCGCGTCGAGCAGCGCCATCAGGCTCGGCATGTCGCGGCGGAAATGCGTGAGCAGGTAAGCCGGGACGTCGTCGGCGAGCGCGATCCCGCGTTCCTTTGCCGCGTGCTTGAGCACGGCGGCCTTGCCGTCGTCGGGCAGCGGCGCGAGGTGGAACACGAGGCCCCAGCCGAGGCGCGTGCGCAGATCTTCGCGCACGGCGAGCGCGATCGGCGCGGCGTTGCCGGTGGCGACGAGCGCGCTAGTCGGGTGCGCGCGCACTTCGTTGAAGAGATTGAAGAGCGCGATCTGCTGGGCGCTCGAGAGCCGGTCGCAATCGTCGACCGTATAGAGCGAGACGCGCGGGTCGAACGAGAACGCCGCGAGCGCGCTTTGCGGGCTCAGGAAGCGCGCCTGGCGCGGCGCTGTTTCGTGCACGAGCGCGTGCAGCAAGTGGCTGCGCCCGCAGCCGGGGTCGCCCCAGATGTAGAACGTGCGGTCGGCGAGCGGACCGGCGGCCAGCGCCGCGTCGAGCTCGCGCAGGCGCGTCACCAGCTCGGCGTTGGCGCCGGCGAAGAAATTGTCGAAGGTCGACGGCGGCGGGGTGCCGAGATCGAGCGTCAGTTGACGTTGGACAGTCACGATGGAAACGAAGTCGGTCAGTTCTTGTAGAGCGTGCTTGCCAGATAGCCGCGCTTCAATTCGCGCAGCGCCGTCGAGATGATTGCGCTCACCGGCAGCGCGAGCAGCACGCCGAAGAAGCCGAACAGCTGGCCGAAGGCGAGCAGGGCGAAGATCACGGCGAGCGGATGCAGGCCGATGCGCTCGCCGACGAGCCGCGGCGTCAGGAAGAACCCCTCGAGGATCTGGCCGACGCCGTACACGATCGCGACCGCGCCGAAGCCGTACCAGTCGCCGAATTGCAACAGCGCCGCGAGGAGCGCGAGCGCGAGGCCGGTCGCAAAGCCGATGTACGGGATGAACACGGCGAGCCCCGTGAACACGCCGACGGGCAGTGCGATCTCGAAGCCCGCGATCGTGAGCCCGATCGCGTAATAGGCGGCGAGCACGGCCATCACGAGCAATTGGCCGCGCAGGTATTGCGAGAGCACCTGGTCCATTTCGCGGGCAAGCTGCAGCGTCTTGTCGAGCCAGCGGCGCGGGATGAAGGTCTCGATGCGCGTGATCATGCTGTGCCAGTCGTAGAGCAGATAGAACAGCACGAGCGGCACCATCACGACGTTGCCGATCACGGTGATCATTACGTTGCCGCTCGTGCGGAGCGACTTCCATGCGGTGAGCGCGACCGTCTGCGCGCTGCCTTCGAGCTGGCTCGTGAGCATGTCGCGCACGCTCGCGAAGTCGAGCGAATCGCCAAGGCCGAGGAACACGAGCTTGGGCTGGACCCAGGCGTTCAGCTTTGCGATGAAGACGGGAATCTGCTGCTTGAGCTGTGGGCCTTCCTTCTGAATCACGGCGAGCACGAGCAGCACGAGCACCGTGATCATGCACGCGAAGACCAGCATCATGATCAGCGCCCCGAGGCCGCGCGGCACGCGGTGGCGCTGCAGCCAGTCGACGCCCGGCTGCAGCATGTAGGCGAGGATCGCGCCGAGCAGGAACGGTGTGAGGACCGGGCTCAGCACCCAGAGCAGAATGCCGATCCCGAGCGCGACGGCGAACCAGAAGAAGGCCTGGCGCTGGTACGGCGTAATGAGGGGAGAGTTCAGCGACAAGTGTTTTTCCCAATGTGGTGGGAGTAAGTGCCAAAGCGCCAACTGCGGATCGGCAGCTTTGCATGGGACCACAGTAAGCGCTGAAGCGCTAACTGTGGATCGGCATCAGGTAAAATCGCATTTTACCGACCTTCTCGCCCTTCCCCCATGAATCAACCGAAATCCGCCCCCGATGGGCAATCCCAAGGCCTGTCGTATCGCGACGCGGGCGTGGACATCGACGCGGGCGACGCGCTCGTCGACGCGATCAAGCCCTTTGCCAAGAAAACCCTGCGTGACGGCGTGCTCGGCGGCATCGGCGGGTTCGGCGCGCTGTTCGAGGTGCCGAAGAAATACCGCGAGCCGGTGCTCGTGTCGGGCACCGACGGCGTCGGCACGAAGCTCAAGCTCGCGTTTCATCTGAACAAGCACGACACGGTCGGCCAGGATCTCGTCGCGATGAGCGTCAACGACATCCTCGTGCAAGGCGCCGAGCCGCTGTTCTTCCTCGACTACTTCGCATGCGGCAAGCTCGATGTCGGCACGGCGGCCACGGTCGTGAAGGGCATCGCGCAAGGCTGCGAGCTGGCGGGCTGCGCGCTGATCGGTGGCGAGACCGCCGAGATGCCGGGCATGTATCCCGACGGCGAATACGATCTCGCGGGCTTCGCGGTGGGCGCGGTCGAGAAGAGCAAGATCATCGACGGCAGCACGATCGGCGCAGGCGACGTGGTGCTCGGTCTCGCTTCGAGCGGCATCCATTCGAACGGCTTCTCGCTCGTGCGCAAGATCATCGAGCGCGCGAACCCGGACCTGTCGGCCGATTTCCACGGCCGCTCGCTTGCCGACACGCTGATGGCGCCGACGCGCATCTACGTGAAGCCGCTCCTCGCCCTGATGCAGAGCATCGCCGTGAAGGGGATGGCGCACATCACGGGTGGCGGGCTCGTCGAGAACATTCCGCGCGTGCTGCGCGAAGGCCTTACGGCGGAGCTCGACAAGAACGCGTGGCCGTTGCCGCCGCTTTTCGCGTGGCTGCAGCAGCACGGCGGCGTCGCCGATGCGGAAATGCACCGCGTGTTCAATTGCGGGATCGGCATGGCGGTGATCGTCGCGGCGGCCGATGCCGACGAGGCGGTGCGCCAATTGACGGCTGCCGGCGAGCAAGTCTGGAAGATCGGCACGGTGCGTGCGAGCGGCGAAGGCGAGGCGCAGACGGTGGTGGTCTGAGGCCGATGAGCGCGCGCGGCGACGTGCGCGCTGCTTAGGCTTTTCGAGCGCAGTATGGGAAACGGCGCCTGGAAGCTCCGAGAGGAGCGGCCAGGCGCCGTTTCCGTTTGTGGCGTTTTTTAGGCGGCGAGCACCCGCTCGATTGCCTCGAGTGCCCGTTGGGTCGCATCGCCCGCGCAGCAGTCGACGACGATTCGCGCCGGCATTGCCCGCAGCCACGTCAACTGCCGCTTGCAGAGCTGGCGCGTGGCGAACACGCCTTTGTCGCGCATCGTCGGGTAGTCGGTGACGCCGTCGAGGTATTCCCAGGCCTGCCGGTAGCCGACGCAGCGCATCGACGGCAAGCCCAGGTGCAGGTCGCCGCGCAAGCGCAGGCGTTTCACTTCGTCGATGAAACCGGCTGCGAGCATCGCATCGAAGCGCTGCGCGATGCGCTCGTGCAGCACGCTGCGCTCGGAAGGCTCGAGCGCGATCGGCACGAAGCGGTAGGGCGTCTGCGCTTCGCGCGCGGGCGAAGCGAGCAGCGTCGACATCGCCGCGCCCGTCAGCATGAACACTTCCAGCGCCCGCTGGATGCGCTGCGAATCGTTCGGCGCGAGCCGCGCGGCCGTCGCCGGATCGACGCGCGCGAGGCGCGCGTGCAACGCGGGCCAGCCGTCGCGGGCGGCGTCGGCGTCGAGCTCGGCGCGCACGTTGGCGTTCGCGGGCGGCAAGTCGTTCAGGCCCTGCGTCAGCGCCTTGTAATAGAGCATCGTGCCGCCCACCAGCAGCGGCTCGTTGCCGCGCGCGAGGATTTCGCCGGTAAGGCGCAGCGCGTCGGCGCGGAAATCGGCGGCGGAGTAGCTGGCGGCGGGGTCGATGATGTCGATCAGGTGATGTGGGGCGACCGCGCGCTCGGCGAGCGTAGGCTTGGCGGTCCCGATGTCCATCTCGCGGTAGACGAGCGCCGAGTCGACGCTCACGATCTCCACCGGCCGCCGCGCCGCGAACGCGAGCGCGGCGGCGGTCTTGCCGGAGGCCGTCGGGCCGAGCAGACAGGCGATCGGGCGCGGTTTGGCGGGTGTCGAGCTCACGTGGTCCACGCGCTTACTGCCCGCGCATGAAGAGGCGGTCGAGGTCCGAGAGCGTCAACTGGTACCAGGTCGGACGCCCGTGGTTGCATTGGTCCGCGCGCTCGGTCGCTTCCATCTGGCGCAAGAGCGCGTTCATCTCGTCGAGCGTCAGGCGCCGGTTCGCGCGCACCGCGTGGTGGCAGGCGAGCGTGCCGAGCAGCTCGTGCTGGCGCTCGGTCAACACGCGCGAGCCGCCGTAGGCGTGCAGGTCGGCGAGCACCGCGCGCGCGAGCGCCTGCAGGTCGGCGTCCTTCAGCAGCGCGGGCACGGCGCGGATCGCGAGCGTCGTCGGCGACAGCACGGCGAGGTCGAAGCCGAGTGCGTCGAGCGTCGCGCGTTCCTCTTCGACGACGCCGATCTCGACGGCGTCCGCCTGCATCGAGACGGGGATCAAAAGCGGCTGGACCGCGATCGAGCGATCGGCGAGCGCGGTCTTGAACTGCTCGTAGAGGATGCGCTCGTGGGCTGCGTGCATGTCGACGATCACGAGGCCGCGCGCGTTCTGCGCGAGCACGTAGATGCCGTGGATCTGGCCGAGCGCGAAGCCGAGCGGGTGGTCGTCGCTTGCCGCGAACGAGGGAGCGCTGGCGTATGGCGTGCTCGCGGGCGCAGCAGCGCCGGCGCCTTCCGCGATTCCACCTGACGGCATGGCGGGTTCGGCAGCGGGGTCGCGCGCTTCGTAAGCCGTCGTCGCCCCTTGCGCCGTGCCCGCGCCAACGTCCTTGCGGCCGAACAGCGCGTCGTAGAGCGCAAGCGGCTGCGCGACTGGCAGCGTGCCTTGCGTCATGCGCGACTGCCGCAGCCAGGTGCTGCCGGGCTCGCCGCCGTGGCCGATGTTGCCGGTGCCGCCGCTTCCTCCGACGGCTCCGCCAGCGCCCGCCGCCGCCCCCAGCGGCGTCGACCCGGACGAAGCCGGCCTCACCGGCTCGATATGCGCAGCATGGCCGCCCGCCGTGGTATCCGGCGACGCGCCCGCGTGCCGCGCGAGCGCGCGCTGCACCGCGTGGAAGACGAACTGGTGGATCGAGCGCGAGTCGCGAAAGCGCACCTCGATCTTCGACGGATGCACGTTCACGTCGACCGCCTCGGGCGGCAGGTCGAGGAACAGCACGTAGGACGGAAAGCGCTCGCCGTGCAGCACGTCCTCGTAAGCGGCGCGCACCGCGTGCGTCAGCAGCTTGTCGCGCACGAAGCGGCCGTTGACGAAGAAATACTGCTGATCGGCGCGGCCGCGGCTCGCGGTCGGCAGGCCGGCGCAGCCGTAGACGGCGAGCGGTCCGGCCGCTTCCTCGAGCGGCAGGTGCGCAGTGGCGAACGTCTCGCCGAGGATCTTCGCGACGCGCGTGGCCGGATCGCTCGCGTTCCAGTGCTCGACTGCGCGTCCGTTGTGCAGCACCGAGATCGCCACGTCCGGGCGCGCCAGCGCCGAGCGGCGGATCATCTCGAGGCAATGGCCGAGCTCGGTCTGCTCGCTTTTCAGGAATTTGCGGCGCGCAGGCGTGTTGAAGTACAGCTCGCGCACTTCGATCGTCGTGCCCGTGGTGCCCGCGGCGGGCGTCAGGTCGCCGGTCTGCGCGTCGATGCGCGTGGCGTGCGGGGCGTCGGCGGTGCGGCTCGTGATGGCCATCTCCGCCACCGACGCGATCGACGCCAGCGCCTCGCCGCGAAACCCGAGCGTCGCGACCGATTCGAGCTCGGCGAGCGAGCGGATCTTGCTGGTGGCGTGCCGCATCAGCGCGAGCGGCAGCTCGGCGGAGGGGATGCCGCAGCCATCGTCGGCGATCGAGATGCGCTTGACGCCGCCTTCGTCGAGCACGATGCGCAGCGTCTTGGCGCCGGCGTCGAGCGCGTTTTCGAGCAATTCCTTGACGACCGACGCCGGCCGCTCGACGACTTCGCCGGCGGCGATCTGGCTGATCAACTGGTCGGGAAGCGGTTGAATGGCGCGGAGCGGGCGCGGGGAGAGCGCCGCTGAAGCAGGCGCGGAGAGGTTCGGCTCGGCATTTCCCGCGGAGACTTCCTTCGGGGCGCTGGCCGGCTGCGGTTCGGTGAATTCGGACATTGCGGAATTATAGCGATTCGCAGTTATGGGCCCGGCAGGCGCTGGCGGCTCGTTCAAGTTCCATTTTTGAGAAATATGCAGGGCACTTTCGGTATCATGGCGCGGTCAATTCGCTGGCGTCGTTCGGGCCCGCCGACGCCCCGGAGGAAGTCCCCTTGGGGGATGCGTGGGCCGCGCGGCGCGAATTCCACGCCACACCAACGCACTTTTTCGAAAGGGAAGCACTTGAACACGTTGCTGCAGTTTGCCGAGCTGGTCTTGCATATCGATAAGTTCCTCGGTGTCTTCATTCATCAATACGGCGCGTGGGTGTATGCGGTGCTGTTCCTGATCGTCTTCTGCGAAACGGGGCTCGTGATTCTGCCGTTCCTGCCTGGCGATTCGCTGCTCTTCATCGGCGGTGCGTTCTGCGCGACGGGCGAGATGCACCTGGAGCTGCTGATTTTCCTGCTGCTGGCCGCATCGATCAGCGGCAACAGCCTGAACTTCGCGATCGGCAAGGCGATCGGGCCGAAAGTGTTCAATACCCACATTCCGGTTCTCGAGCGCTTCCTCGACCGGGCCGCGCTGCAGAAAACCCACGATTTCTACGAGAAGCACGGCGGCAAGACGCTCGTGCTCGCGCGCTTCATTCCCGTGGTGCGGACCTTCGCGCCGTTCGTCGCGGGCGTGTCGGCGATGCGCTTTACGCGCTTCCAGTTCTTCAACGTGGCTGGTGCGCTCTTCTGGGTGCTGCTGCTCGTCCTGCTGGGCTATTTCTTCGGCAACATCCCGTTCATTCGCCAGTACCTGAACGTGATCGTGCTGGTCGGCATCGGCGCGGCCATCGTGCCGATCCTGATCGGCGCACTGTGGAAGCTTTTGCGCGGCAAGAGCTCGGCCGGCGCGGTTCACAAGCCGGGCAACAACCGCTGAGCGGATGCGGGGCCGGCCGTCGGTAGGCCTCCTCGCATATCCGCCGCAAGCGCTTCGCACTCCCGCAACCAAGAACGAGAGGTGCATCGATGACCGTTCCGAACTCCGACATCCACCTGATCTCGGCCGAGCTCGAAAGCCTGCGGCCGACGCAAATGACCGTCGGCTATCACGAGGTTACCGCCAAGCGTGGCCATTGGAAGACGCTCGACAAGAAAGGCCGCGCGAGCGCGATCGCGACGCACTGGTTCCCCGCCGTGCTGGGCCCGAAGCGCGACTATTACGTGGTCGACCATCACCACCTTGGGCTCGCCCTGATCGAAGAGGGCGTCAAGGAGGTCAAGGTGATGGTGCTGAGGGACTTGTCGTGGCTCGACCCGGTGATCTTCTGGCGCATGATGGAGCACAACCAATGGGTGCATCCGTTCGGCCCGGACGGCACGCGCCACGACTACGAGCACCTGCCCGACACGCTCAACGGCCTGACCGACGATCCTTATCGCAGCCTGGCGGGCGAGTTGCGCCGCGCGGGCGGCTATGCGAAGGATGCGACGCCGTTCAGCGAGTTCCTGTGGGCCGACTACCTGCGCCCGAGGATTCCGGAAAAGCGCATCAGGAAGGACTTCGCCAAGGCGCTCAAAGACGCGCTCGCCGTCGTGCACGAGCAGGACGCGCGCTATCTGCCGGGCTGGTCCGGCAAGATCGAGTTGCGCTGAAACTTGCGGATTCTTGCGGCGGGTTAAGGTTCGCCTAAGGATTTGTCGTTTATCATCAGGCGCTTACAAAACCAATAAAACCTGAAAACGGGAGTCCTCATGCAATCGACCATGCGTTCCGGGCGGTATTCCAAGCCGGCCATCTTTTTTCACTGGGCGATTTTCCTGCTGGTCGCGCTCGCTTATCTCGCGATCGAAGTCCGCGGCCCGAAGGGCACCGATAGCCGCGTGTTCTGGAGCAACGTGCATTTCTGGTGCGGCGCGCTGGTGCTCATGCTCGCGGTGCCGCGTTTCTTCTGGCGTTTGTGGAAAGGCGCGCCGGCCGAGTTCGGAGCGAATCCACTGCTCGCGTTCCTGGCGCGCCTCGTGCACGTCGCGCTTTATCTCTTCATTTTCGTGCAGCCGCTGCTCGGCATCCTGTTCGTCAACCTGGGCGGACATCCGGTGACGCTCCCCGGCCTGCCTTTCGATATTGTGCTGGCGGGACCCGACCCCGCCGCGCGCACGGTGCTCAAGGAAGCGCATGAGCTGATCGGCAATGCGTTCTACTGGGTGATCGGCCTTCACGCGCTCGCTGCGATCGGGCACCACGTCGTGTTCAAGGACAACACGCTGCGGCGGATGATCTGATCCTCAGCGCCGGTTCGACCCCGACACCACGTCGATCCACACGGCCAGCACCAGAATCCCGCCTTTCACGATCATCTGCCAGTAGGCATCGACATCGAGCATCGACATGCCGTTGTCGAGGCTAGCCATCACGAGCGCGCCGATCAGCGCGCCGTAGACGGTCCCCGAGCCGCCGCGCATCGACGTGCCGCCGATGAAGCACGCGGCGATCGCGTCCAGCTCTCCCATCGAGCCCGCCGAGGGCGACCCCGCCGCGAGCCGCGCGGTGTTTACGATGCCCGCGAACGCGCACATGAGCCCCATCAGCGCGAAGATCGCGAGCTTCACGCGATTCGTGTTGACGCCCGACAGGCGCGTCGCCTCGAGGTTCGAGCCGACCGCATAGATGCGGCGCCCGAACACCGTCTGCGTCGCGATCCAGGAGAACACGCCGAGCAGCGCGAGCAGCAGCAGGACCGGCACCGGGATGCCGCCGTAGCGGTCGAGTGTCGCGACGAAGGCGAGCAGGATCGCGCCCGCGCCGGCGATCTTCGCCACGTCCTGCCAGCGCGGCGCCAAAGGCAGCCGATAGCGCTGGCGGTTTTGGCGCTGGCGCATCGTGAGCAGCGCCAGCAGCAGGAACAGCGCGACCGCGAGCGCATCGCCTGCGACGCGCGGCAGGTAGCCCTGGCCGATGAAGACGAAGCTGTCCGAGACGGGCGCGATCGTCGAGCCGCCGGTGACGCCAAGCAGGATGCCGCGATAGGCGAGCATGCCGCCGAGCCCGACGATGAACGACGGAATGCCTCGATAAGCCGACAGCCACCCGTTGGCCATCCCGACCAGCACGCCGAGCAGCATGACGACGGGCACTGTCGCGCCGATGGGCCAATGGAGGGTCACGTCGAGAATCGCCGCGATGCCGCCGAGCAGGCCTAGCAGCGAGCCGACCGACAAATCGATCTCGCCCGAGATGATGACGAACACCATTCCGCACGCGAGCATGCCCGTGATCGCCATCTGCCGCAGCAGGTTCGAGAGGTTGCGCGGCGTGATGAACGCGCCGTCGGTGAGGAACGAGAAGAAGATCCAGATCGCCGCGACCGCGATGAGCAGCGCCAGGATCTTGTAGCGCGCGAACAACTGCTGGAAGCGCTGGGCGGCCGCCATGGAGCCGCGCGAGGCGGCGTCCTGCGCGCCGGGGGAGGAGACATCGGGAGTCATGCTGCGTTCGCTCCGTTGGAGATCGTGGGTCGCTGCGCGGGACTGATCGCGGCGGTGAGGATGTCTTCTTGCGTGAGGCCGTCGTTGACGAAGTCGCCGCGCACCTCGCCCTCGCCGATCACGAGCACGCGGTCGCTGATGCCGAGCACCTCCGGCAGTTCCGACGACACCATCACGATCGCCACGCCGCGCTGCGCGAGCTGGTTGATGAGCTTGTAGATTTCGTACTTCGCGCCGACGTCGACGCCGCGCGTGGGCTCGTCGAGGATCAGCACCTGCGGCTCGGTCAGCAGCATGCGCGTGAGCACGGCCTTCTGCTGGTTGCCGCCCGACAGGCTCGCGATCGACAGCATCGGGTGCGCGGCGCGCACCGTGAGCCGCGTCATCTCGGTGCGGATCGTGTCGAGCTCGGCGGCGGCGTCGATGCGGCCGTGCCTGGCAAAGCGCTGCAATACAGCGAGCGTGATGTTGTGGCCGACGGAGAGGTGCGGCACGATGCCGTGGCGTTTGCGGTCCTCGGGCACCATGGCGATGCCGGCGCGGATCGCGTCGATGGGTGCGCGGATCCTGAGCGGCTTGCCGTTCAACAGCACCGTCGCCTCGCTCGCGCCCGGATAGGCGCCGAAGACCGCCTGCATCAGCTCGGTGCGGCCCGCGCCGACCAGGCCCGCCACGCCGAGGATCTCGCCGCGCCGCACGCTGAACGACACGCCGTCGACGCGCTTGCGGCGCGGGTTGGAGACGTCGAAGCAGGTCACGTTGCGTGCTTCGAGCACCGCTTCACCGATGTCATGCGGCTCGCGCGGAAACAGGTTCTTGATCTCGCGGCCGACCATCATCGCGATGATCTTGTCGGTGGTGAGCGCGCGCATCGGCTCGGTGCCGACGTGGCGGCCGTCGCGAATCACGGTGATCGTGTCGCACACGGCCTCGACTTCGTCGAGCTTGTGCGAGACATAGACGCACGCCACGCCGCGCCGCTTCAGGTCGCGCACGATGGCGAGCAGGATGCGCGTCTCGGCTTCGGTCAGCGATGACGACGGCTCATCGAGCAGCAGCAGCTTCGCGCGCTTGTTCAGCGCCTTGGCGATCTCGATCAGCTGCTGATGTCCGCCGCCGTAGTTCATCACGGGCTGCGCGACGTTGATGCCGGTGATGTTGAGTTCGCGCAGCAACGCGTCGGCCCGCTGGTACATCGCCGCGTAGTTCATGCGGCCGCCGGGCAGCGTGATCTCGTTGCCGAGAAAGATGTTCTCGGCCACCGACAGCTCCGGCACCAGCATCAGCTCCTGGTGGATGATGACGATGCCGGCGCGCTCGGTGTCGCGCACGCTCGCCGCCTTCAGCGGCGCGCCGTCCCAGAGGATCTCGCCGTCCCAGGTGCCGTGCGAGTACACGCCCGACAGCACCTTCATCAGCGTCGACTTGCCCGCGCCGTTCTCGCCGCACAGGCCGACGCATTCGCCCGGCGCGACCGCGAGGTCGATGCCGTCGAGCGCCTTTACGCCGGAAAATGCCTTGACGATGCCGCGCATCGCCAGCAGGGGTTGCGTCATTCGCTCATGCCTCGTTGCAAGAGCGCGGCGAGGTTCGTCACACGCTGCGCTGCGTGTCGCCTGCTTCGAACCCCGCCGCGCGGGATCGCTTATTGGCTCGTGAGCTGCGCCTGCGTATAGAAGCCGTCCTTCACGACGACGTCGACATTGCTCTTCGTGAGCAGCGTGGGCTGAAGCAGGATCGTGTCGACCTTCTTCTTGCCGTTGTCGTACTGCGCGTTGTACGCCGGCTTCTCGCCCTTCGCGAGCTGGACCGCGAGCTTGGCGGCTTCGCCCGCGATCAGCTTGAGCGGCTTGTAGACGGTCATCGTCTGCGTACCCGCCACGACGCGCTTCACGGCCGCGAGGTCCGCGTCCTGGCCCGAGACCGGCACCTTGCCCGCCAGATGCTGCGCGGCGAGCGCCTGGATCGCGCCGCCCGCGGTGCCGTCGTTCGAGGCGACGATCGCATCGATCTTGTTGCTGTTCGCCGTGAGCGCGTCCTCGACGATGCGCAGCGCCGTCGATGCGCTCCACTCCGGCACCCACTGCTGGCCGACGATCTTGATGTCGCCGCGGTCGATTGCGGGCTTGAGCACTTCGAGCTGGCCTTCGCGCAGCATCTTCGCGTTGTTGTCGGTCGGCGCGCCGCCAAGCAGGAAGTAGTTGCCCTTCGGCTGCGCGCTGTAGACGCCCTGGGCCTGCAGCTCGCCGACCTTCTTGTTGTCGAACGAGATGTAGGCGTCGACATCGGAGTCGAGGATCAGCCGGTCGTAGGAGATCACCTTGATGCCGGCCTTCTTCGCTTCGGCGATGACGTTGCCGAGTGTCTTCGAGTTGAACGGCACGATCACGATCACGTCGACGCCGCGCGAGATCAGGTTCTCGATCTGCGAGATCTGGCGTGCTTCGCTCGCGTCGGCCGATTGCACGGAGACCTTCGCGCCGAGCTTCTCGGCGGCGGCGACGAAGTAGTCGCGGTCGCGCGACCAGCGCTCGACGCGCAAGTCGTCGATGCAAAAGCCGATCTCGGGGCGATCCTTGCTGGCGTGCGCGAGCGGCGCGGCCAGCGACAGGGTGGCGAGCATCGCTCCACAGACGAGCGAACTCAGGACGGAACGGCGCTTGGAAAATTTCATGTCTCACTCCTTTTGTCTTGTATGGCGGTAAGGCCGGATGTGTCGAGCGGCGTGGCGAGACACGCCGCTCGCGGAATCGACTGCACAGGATTACTGATAGGTGATGCGGCTCATATGGCCGCTCGTTTGTTGTTGTCGTGAGGCTGCGTGCTGCGTCTATGCGTTCGCGGCGAACACCGGTTCGAGCGCACGATAGAGCGCGCCGAACGTCGGACGCCGCTCGTCGCGATACCACGCGTGACGCGCGGCGTCCGGCTCGCGCACGGCGACGATTTCGGGCGTTGGACAGATCGCATCGAGCGAGGCTGACGGCTCCAGCGCGAGATGCGCGAGGCGCGCCGCGCCGAGCGCCGGGCCGACTTCGCCGCCGGCGCGCAGCGTCAGCGGCCGGCCGAAGAGGTCGGCGAGCATCTGCGTCCAGTACACGCTGCGCGAGCCGCCGCCGATCAACGAGATGTCGTCGGGCACGAGGCCCGCCGCGTGCAGCGCGTCCATGCCGTCGAGCAAGGCGAAGCCGACGCCTTCGAGCGTGGCGTTCGCGAGGTCGGGGCGGATCGTGTCGGGCGCGAGGCCGTGGAAGACGCCCTTCGCGTTGACGTTGTTGTGCGGCGTGCGCTCGCCCGACAGGTAGGGCAGGAACCACGGGCGGCGGGTGCGCGCCGCGTTCGCCTCGGCATCGGCGAGCAGCGCGGCGACATCGGCGTAGCCCGTGAGCTGCGCGGTGAAATCGAGGCAGCCTGCCGCGTTGAGCATCACCGACATCAAGTGCCAGGTCTGCGGCAGCGCATGGCAGAAGCTGTGGACGGCGGAGGCCGGGTTCGCGAGGAAACCGTCGGAGACCGCGAAGTAGACGCCCGAGGTGCCGAGCGACAGCATCGCCTGCCCGGTGCGCACGATGCCGACGCCGACCGCGCCCGCCGCGTTGTCGCCGCCGCCCGCGACGACCGGGATCTCGCGCAGTCCCCATTCGCGTGCGAGCTCGGGCTTGAGCATGCCGGTCACTTGATTGCCTTCGAAGACGGCGGGCATCTGCTCGCGCGACAAGCCGCAGGCGGCCAGCAGCGTATCGCTGTAGCCGCGCTTGGCGACGTCGAGCCAGAGCGTGCCGGCCGCATCCGACGGATCGGTGGCGAAGCCGCCGGTCAGGCGGTAGCGCAGGTAGTCCTTGGGCAGCAGGACGCGGGCGATGCGCGCGAAGATTTCCGGCTCATGCTTGCGGACCCACAGCAGCTTCGGCGCGGTGAAGCCGGGCATCGCGAGATTGCCCGCCACGGCGCGCAACTCAGGCGCCGCGCTTTCGAGCTCGTGGCATTCGGCGTCGCAGCGTCCGTCGTTCCAGAGGATCGCGGGGCGCAGCACGCCGCCTTGCGCATCGAGCAGGGTCGCGCCATGCATCTGGCCGGTGAGTCCCAGCGCTTCGATCTGCGTGGCGCCGATGCCTTGCGAGCGCGCTTCGCCGAGCAAAGCGGCCAGCGCCTCCGCCGTGGCGCTCCACCAGTCTTCCGGCGCCTGCTCGGACCAGCGCGGCTGCGGCCGGCTGACCGCGAGCGAGCGCGTCGCGCTGCCGCGCACGCGGCCGTCGCGATCGAGCAGCACGGCCTTGACGCCCGAGGTGCCGAGGTCGATACCGATGAACATGTCTCCGTCCTTTTGTTCGCGTCTTCCTTGGGCGCCGCCGTGCAGGCTGCGTCAGCGCGCGCCGTAGATCGTCCGGTTCACGACGTTCTCTAGCCGCTCCTGCTGGCCGCTCGCGTGCTGCGGATTCAGGCCGCGCGCGGCCGCGTCGGAGGAGAGCGTCGCGAGCGTGTAGCCGCCCGACAGGATCTTGCGTCCGAACTCCGTATCCCAGCCCGCATAGCGCTGCTGCTTGAACTGCTCGAGCCGGTCGTTCTCGACGAGCGCGGCGGCGCGTTCGAGCGCGAGCGCGAGATTGTCGATGGCGCCGACGTGGCCGTAGAAGAGATCTTCCGGATCGACGCTCTGACGCCGCACTTTCGCATCGAAGTTCATGCCGCCCGTGGTGAAGCCGCCGTGCCGCAGTATCTCGTAGAACGCGAGCGTCAGCTCCTCGACGCTGTTCGGGAACTGGTCGGTGTCCCAGCCGTTTTGCGGATCGCCGCGATTGGCGTCGACGCTGCCGAAGACGCCGAGCGCGAACGCCGTCGCGATCTCGTGATGGAACGAGTGGCCGGCGAGCGTCGCGTGGTTTGCCTCGATGTTGAGGCGGAATTCGTTCTGCAGGCCGTATTGCGTGAGAAAGCCGTGCACCGTGGCGACGTCGTAGTCGTATTGATGCTTGGTCGGCTCCTGCGGTTTCGGCTCGATCAGCAGCATGCCCTTGAAGCCGATCTTCTGCTTGTGCTCGGCCACCATGTTCAGGAAGCGCGCGAGCTGCTCTCGCTCGCGCGCGAGGTCTGTGTTGAGCGGCGTCTCGTAGCCCTCGCGGCCGCCCCACAGCACGTAGTTCTCGCCGCCTAGACGCTGTGTTGCGTCGAGCGCGTGACAGACCTGCGTCGCCGCATAGGCGAACACTTCCGGGTTCGGATTGGTCGCGGCACCGGCCGCGTAGCGCGGATGCGAGAACAGGTTCGCCGTGCCCCACAGGAGCTTGACGCCCGTGTCCTGCTGCTTCTTCTCGAGATAGTCGACCATCCGCGAGAAGTTCTCGCGGTAGTGTTTGAGACTCGTGCCCTCGGGCGCGACGTCGGTGTCGTGGAACGTGTAGTAGGGCGTGCCGAGCTTCGTGAAGAATTCGAACGCCGCATCGGCCTTCATCTGCGCGCGTTCCATCGCGTCGCCGGGCTGATGCCACGGACGATGGAAAGTCCCTTGCCCGAAGATGTCGCTGCCCGGCCAGCAGAACGTGTGCCAATAGCAGACGGCGATGCGCAAATGCTCTTCGAGCGTCTTGCCGAGCACGCGCTTGGTCTTGTCGTAGTGGCGGAACGCCAGCGCGTTCTCCGATTGCGGACCCTCGTAGCGGATCGCCGGAATGTGTTCGAAGTAGGACATGTGCGTCTCCTTTGTTAGTACGCGCCGGGCCGCCCCAAGCGTACTGACCGCCCCCTCGGGGGGCAGCGTGTCGGCCGGAGTTAGTGCTTCAGCGCTTACTCCGGCCCCATGCACAGCAAGCAGAGAGCGTGGCGGCTGTTCACGTTACTTTGTTATGTTGCGCTGCAACCCGCGCCGCTTGGGCACGCGGGTCCGCAAGGTGAAGCCATGCTGCCAGCGCGGGGTGTGCACCGGCAATTGCGAAATTGCGCAGCGGCCGTGATGTTTCTCACCGCTTGCCTGAGATCGCAGGCACAGCGGCGCGGTTCGGGGCCTAAAATAACTCGATGACCCGCCCGCCCGCCCCTCAGACGCCGCTCACGCCGCATCGCATCGCGTTGCTCTTCAACGCGAACAAGGTGTATGACCGCGAGATCATCACCGGCATCGGGAACTACCTTCTGTCGACGCGCGTGGCGTGGGACCTTTTTCTCGAAGAAGACTTCCGCTGCCGGCTCGCGGGCATCGAGCGTTTCGCGGGCGACGGCATCATCGCCGACTTCGACGACCCAGCCGTCTGCGAGGCGCTGCGCGATTGCCCGCTGCCGGTCGTCGCGGTGGGCTCGTCGTACGAGGACGCGGCTGATTACCCTCCCGATCTGCCCTACATCGCGACCGACAATGCCAAGCTCGTCTCGCTTGCTTACACGCATCTGATCGGCGCGGGGCTCTCGAACTTCGCGCTCTACAGCCTGCCCGAAGCGCCGGAAAACCGCTGGGCGCAGCAGCGCGAGCTCGCGTTCCAGCGCCTGCGCGCCGCGGACGGTCACGAAGCCGAGATCTACCGCGGCTTGCCAACGAGCGCACCGGCCTGGAACGAAGCGATCGAGCGCCTCACCGCCTGGCTCGCAACGCTGGAGAAGCCGGTGGGCATCATCGCGGTCACGGACGCCCGCGCCCGGCAGCTGCTGCAGGCCTGTCTGACCTCGGGCACGCCGGTGCCGGAGCAGGTCGCGATCATCGGCATCGACAACGATCCGCTCACGCGCACGTTGACGCGCATTCCGCTGTCGTCGGTGATCCAGGGGACCGAGGAGATGGGGCGCACGGCGGCGCACCTGCTGCATCAGATGCTGCGCGGAGCGCGCTTTCCCGGAACGCGGATCCTCGTGCCGCCGGTGGGCATCAATGTGCTCGAATCGACCAAGCACGAGCCGCTGGCGAGCCCCTATGTGATGCGCGCGCGGCACTTCATCCGCCAGTACGCGTGCCAGGGCATCAAGACCGAGCAGGTGGCGGATTACGTCGGCGTGTCGCGCTCGTCGCTCGAAGAGTATTTCCGGCGCGAGCTGCAATGCACGGTGCACCAGGAGATCCTGCGCCACAAGCTCGATGCCGCGAAGGCGCTGCTCGCCAAGCGAGATGCGTCGAGCGCGGAGGTGGCGATCCGCTGCGGCTTCACGTCTCTGCAATATATGTACGCGGTGTTCAAGCGCGAGCTCGGCTGCACGCCGCGCGAGTATCAGGAGCGCGTGAGCCCGTCGGCGACGCCGCAGTGAGCGGCGCGCTTTTTCCACCCGCTTTTCCACTCTTTTACCTCTGCCATCCCAACCTATGATCAGCATCGCACGACTGTCTTCGGAACCTTGGGGCGTCTTGCCCGGCGGCGACGCGGTCCGCCTGTTCACGCTGCGCAACGCGCAAGGGATGAAGGTCGCGATCAGCGACCTGGGCGCGACGCTCGTCTCGTGGCATGCGCCCGATCGCGCCGGCCGGCTCGGCGACATCCTGCTCGGCCACGACACGCCGGCGGACTACTTTACGGCGATGGCCTACATGGGCGCGATCGTCGGCCGCTGGGCGAACCGCATCGCCGGCGCGCGGTTCGTGCTCGACGGCATCGAGTACACGCTCGATCGCAACGAAGGCGAGAACCTGCTGCACGGCGGCGCGAGCGGTTTTCATCGCGCGATCTGGAATGCGGAGGAAGACAACGGCGCGCTCGTGATGACGCTCGAGTCACCCGAGGGGGATGCCGGTTTCCCGGGGAGCGTCTCAGTGCAGGTGCGCTATGCGCTCGACGACGACGGCACGCTGTCGATCGACTACGAGGCGATCGCCGATGCGCCGACGCCGCTCAACCTCACGAACCACGCCTACTTCAACCTGACGGGCGAGGCGGGCGCCGATATCCGCGGCCACATGATGACGATCGATGCCGACGCGTTTCTCGAAGTCGACGCCGCGCTGATCCCGACCCGGTTCGCGGAAGTCTCGGGCAACGCCTTCGATTTCCGGCAGGGTGCGCCGATCGGCGCGCGGCTCGACTGGCCGCACGCGCAGCTGGTGCAAGCCGGGGGCTTCGATCACTGCTACGTGCTGAACCGTTCGGCGCAGGACGGCGTCCGGCAGGCGGCCTGCCTGTACGATCCGGCAAGCGGAAGGGAATTGACGGTCTTCACCGACCAGCGTGGTCTCCAGTTCTACACGGGCAATTACCTGCAGGGCGTCGGCGGGCGCAACGGCGTGACCTACCAGCGTCACGCCGGGCTATGCCTGGAAGCGGGCGCCTTTCCCAACGAGGTCAACACGGCTGAGCAGGAGCGGGTGGTCGTGCGCCCCGGCGTGCGCTACCGGCAGGCGACGCGTTATCGCGTGGATGTGCGGAGTGGCGCTTGAGCGCAGGCTCGCGCTAGCAAAGCGCCGCGCCGTCGCGGCGAAGAAAGGGCGTTCAGCACGAGGTGAACGGCAGGCGCGACACCACGGCCTCGGGGTTGAAGGCCGGGGGGGGCTCGACCGCCGTCCACCGCGTCCAGTGCGGCGCGAGATCGGGGGCTTTGATGCGCAACGTGCGCGAGCCGTCGACGAAAACCAGCGACTCGATATTGAACGTGCCGCCATCTGCCGCGTCCTCCACGCGACCCGATTGATGAACGAAATCGAGGTTGCCCTCGCGCAGCAGGTCGAGGTAAGCCCCCAGCTCGGTGGTCGATGACTGGCCAATCCAACGGTTGAGAAGCGTGGCTGCGATTTCGGCGTCGAACATGGAAATTTCTCCTTGTCTTTGCGCCGATTGGCGCGCGGGCAGCAGACACGACGAACGCACCCCTGGAGGTGCCCTTTGCGGTCTGGAGAAGTTGCGTCCTGTTCTCAATAGTAGCGGAAAACGGGCTGTATGGTGCGACGCACAATGCAAGCATTTGTTAGCTTGCGTTGCTGGCCAAAACCTTGCATTTTGCTTTCTTTTCCGCTGCTTGGCAGATGGCTGGAGCGCTTGTGTCCGGATTCCGCAGTCCCTTGCTTGCGGCATTGGGCCATTTATTTTGATATTTGTTCCGAAATTAATGCATCAAATAGCCTTGATTTACTTGACTGCACTTTTTGATGGTTTTATGGCAGGCTATAGGGTGAAGTAGAAAAGCGAAAATCACCATCATTCAACGGAGACTGAAAATGGGTTTGTTCGATTCGTCAAGCTGTGGTTGGCGATGCCTTTTCCGACGGCTGGGATTGCAATGACTCCGCAGTATGCAAATCAAATTCAGCTGCTGATGAATCGAATCTCATGAGTGTACCGAAAGTTTTGTCGTGGATGACGCGCACGGGTGTTTGGGCAAGGTCACGCCTGATTCAGGCCTTCGGTCCCGCATTACTCAATATGCATTATTTCGCGCGGCGCCTTCCGCCGTTCGCCGTGGTGGCGATCGTCGGATTTCCGCTTTACTACTACGTTTGGCACTCTCTCTTTCCGCAACCGTACGAAAATCTCACTTTGCGGCTCATCGGGTCGGCGCTTTTTGTCCCGATTCTCTTTCCTCGGCGCTGGCCTGCCGCCTCACAAAAATACTTGCCGTACTATTGGTATATCGCGCTGCTCTATGCGCTTCCATTCTTCTTTACCTTCATGCTGCTAAAGAATAACGGCTCGGAGGTATGGGTGGAAAGCGCGCTGATTGCGGTGTTCGTGATGGTCCTGCTATTGGACTGGTTCATGCTGCTGCTCCACTTTGCCGTAGGGATCGGCCTGGCTGTGCTTGCATATTGTTTGACTACCACTCCAGCCGTACCCGTAACGTCTTATCTCGCGCAATTGGCCATTTTTTCGTTTGCGATAGCCATCGGCGCCATCGCAAATTATGACAAGGAGCGAATCCGCTTCGAGCAGGAGCGCGCGATGCTAGCCACTGCCGGAAGCGTCGCCCATGAATTGCGCACGCCTTTGCTTGCGATTCGCGTCGGGGCTGCCGGGCTGACTCGCTATCTTCCGCTTCTGATCGACAGTTACGCGCTTGCCAAAGATCGGGGGCTCGATGTCCCAAAGATTCGAGGCACCCATTTGCAATCGATGCAGGGCGTCCTTGAGCGGATCGAACAAGAAGCGCTGCATTCGAACACCATGATCGACATGTTGCTCGCGAATGCACGGTTCACGGGGGGGTGTCCGCCCAATTCAACCCTATGTTCGATGGCTCGGTGCGTACAACAAGCGCTCGAACGCTATCCGTTCAGGGAGCAGGAGCGCTCACGCGTTTGGTGCGATCCCGGCACGGACTTCGCGTTCCAGGGTTCGGAAATGCTGATGGTGCATGTGCTGTTCAACCTGCTGAAGAACGCCCTGCGAGGAATCGGCGGCATCGGGCACGCTGAGATATCGATACGGTTTGCAGCCTCGATTCGTACCAATTGCCTGATTTTCCGCGACTCGGGCGTGGGCATCGCCCCGGAGGCATTGCCTCACATCTTCACTCGCTTTTACACCTCCTCGACCTTCAATGACGACGTCGCGCTCGGTGCTGGTATCGGGCTGGCGTTTTGCCACGACGTCATGCGAGGGTTGGGTGGAACCATAGCGTGCTCGTCGGTCAAGGGCGAGTACACCGAATTTGTGCTTACCTTTCCTCAGCCATGACGATGGACACGATCAAACCTTTCTTTTTTCCGACGACGGTTGGTTTTGTCGACGACAGCGAGACGTTTCTCGCCAACCTCACCCTCCAACTCGACTCGCAACTGGCTTTCCGGCTCTTCAATTCGCCTTCTCAGGCTCTGAAAGTGCTGAACGATTCTTCTTCGTCTGCTGCACAAAAGTGCCAACCGCTTTTTTCCACGTACCACGACCGAGCTGACGGCAACGATGCGCATCACGTGATCGCAATGAGTTTCGAGGCGATTGGGCGGCAGGTTCACAACGCACGGCGGTTCGATTCGACCTCGGTGGTGGTGGTCGACTATGACATGCCCGAAATGAACGGCCTGGAGTTTTGCCGGCGCATCGAGAACCCTGCGGTCCGGAAGATCATCCTGACTGGCAAGGCAAACGAACACGTTGCTGTCAAAAGCTTCAACGAAGGCCTGATTGATCGATTCATACGCAAGCATGATGTCGACGCGATTCCTGCCCTCAACCGCGCGATCGGGGAGATGCAAAACGCCTATTTCGACAAGGTGTGTCAAACCGTGCTCGACACGCTGACGGGCACGGAGTACGCGTTTCTCAAGGACTCGCAATTCGCTGCGCGGGTGACGGAAATCTTCCGCGAGTTGGGCATCGTCGAGCGTTACTTGTCGTACCGGCCTAACGGGTTGCTGATGCTCGACGGCCTTGGCGCAGCGTACTTGCTGATCGTCCATTCAGACGAGACGTTGCGCAGCGTGCGGGAAATCGCGATGGAGCTGGGCGCTTCGGTGGATTTCCTGGCGGAGCTCGATAGCCATCGTAGCGTTCCCTATTTCTGGCGGACAGACGGCCACTATCCGACAGACGGCACGGCATGGAAGAGCTATATGCACTCGGCAACCGTGTTTCAGGGGGAGCGCCGCTATGTGTATGCCGTCGTCAAGAAACCGGCCGGCTTCGACCTCGACGCGATTTTTTCCTACGAGGACTATCTGGAGGTGCTCGACGGGGGATCGCCTGCAAAGTGGGGTTCACAGCTGTGAACCCCACTAACAGCCATGGACTTCGCGATCAGGCGGCCATGCTTACAACCTCACGACCACTTTGTTTACGCACGGGAGGCCTGTCGACCATACGGCGTGTCGACGGCCATTTATCCAGCTCCACCTGCTGCCGGATCTCACCGCAGACGCGGACGATTTTTTCAAGCTCCTGCGCCGACAACGTCGCATTGATCGATAGGCGAATCAGCGCGCGATTCTTGGCGGTAGCCGGCGCGCAAAAGACCGAGCCGAAAATCCCGCGGGATTCGAGCGCATCGCGTAGGACGATGGTTCGCTGCTCGGTGCCGGCCTCGAGCGCAATGATCTGGCTCTGGCTGCCGTTGAGGTTGTACCCGAGTTCACTCAAGCTGTCGCGTAGGTACTTCGCGTTTTCCGCAACCTTGGTCCGCCGCCAGTGCTCACGCTCGATCACGCTGAGCGTGGCGTCGAGCCCTGTGATTTCGTGCGGAAGCAGCGTCGAGCTGAAGATCGCCGGATTGGATTCGAACTTGAAATACTCTTGAAATTCGCGGGAGCAGGCTATGAAGCCGGCCCGTCCAGCGAACGCCTTTGCGAGACTCGCAGTGCGAAAGTGCACGCGATCTGCAAGTCCCAACTCTACGATAAGACCGCTCCCCTTCGGGCCATGCGTCCCCAAGGAGTGAGACTCGTCAACGACGAGCACGCAACCGTGCGCTGCGCAGACATCGGCGACATCGACTAGCGGGCAAACGCTGCCGTTCGTGCTGTACACCGAGTCCACCACGACGACACCGGGCCCGTTGCGACAGATCTGCCGCTCAAGATGCTCGGCGTCGTTATGGACGAAGCCGACAGCGGTTGCGCCCGCACTGCGAATACCCTCCCAAAGCGACATGTGCGCCATCATGTCCGTATAGACAGGGGTGCTTGGCGATGCGATGGATTGAATCAGGCCCGTGTTCGCTGCGTATCCGGACTGGCAAAGAACGCCGGACTCGGCGCCCATGAAACAGGCAAGCCGCTTTTCGAATTGCAGCAGAGGGCACTCCCCGTGCAGGAAAATGGCCGACATCAACAAGCCGTTACCGTTTTCGCAAATGCTTTCATACATCGCCCGCAGAATCTCGGGGTGCTTGGCAATCGAAAGATAGTCGTTGCTCGACAAGTGGAGGGCATCCGTACCGGGGATGCGTCCCTTCATGATATGACCGCCAGCCCAGGTTTCCTGAACCCGCTCTCGATAATATCGCGCGACTCTCGCGGCAACGAAGGCCGGAAGCGGCGTCGTGGAAATGTATTGCCCCGCGTGTTGTTCGATTAAATCTTTCATTCTTTGGCTCCTTTCAATTGGCTGTATGCCGAGTGCATGCAGCGTTTTGATAGTGAGCCTCTGAGGGGGGCAGTCCAAATACGGGTTAATAAAATTTCGATTGCGACATCGCGAATGCTTGGAGTATCGACTTGACTTAACTGGCTGGCGGCCGTGTGTTCGTCACGGTTGACTATTGAGATGTCAGTCGAAACTACGATTCATCGCGGCATGCGTGGCATTGCCCGAGCATGCCGATATCCGCTCATCGATCGACGTCTCGGTTTTCTCTCCACCTCGCAAACGTAAGTGGTTCCGGCTTGGGTCCAGACGAATCGAGTCTGGTCCAGCTATAGAAAGCGTCGCTACGCCCGGGAATGGGGATTGGCGATGCAGATCGCATATTGGTCATTCCGTGTCGATATGCCTGAAGTGGCCAAAATAGCGGCATGATTCGACGCGCCTCCATTTCCTGCCGGAGCGTGGCAGGCCCACCTTCGTCAGTCACGATGTCGCACTGGAACAACCAGTCGGCGTTGCCCCACGCGAGAAAAATGCTTGGATTGCCGGCAAAGTCGAACATCAGGATCGCGTTTTGCTCGGGACGCCAGTAGTACTCGGCAATGCGTTCACGCGTCACGATTTCATTCAATACCGCCACCGTTGTCGGATCGCAGTACGTGGCGCCGACACTGTGAAGGCTGATGTGGCCCCTCGCGACGCAGTGCTTGGTTTGGGCATCCGCGAGATAGGCGGCGAGTTTTTCGGCCATCCGCGGATCGGATTTTTTCAAGTAGAAATCGATCAGCCCCGAGTTGAAGGCGTCTACCGCTTCGGAGTCTCCTGCGATCCCCGTAAGCAATATCTTTGTGCAGGCGACGTTGTTGATCGACGAAAGGAATTCGATACCGTTCATCTCCGGCATTTCGTAGTCCACCACGATCGCCGCCACCTCCTCAAACCGCGAATCGTCGATCAGTACGTCTTGTCCGATGGCGGTTGTGCCGTTTTGCTCGAAATCGGAAAAACCCAGGCTCGGCATGCGGCGCAGCTGTTCGTGATGGCGGGCCGACATGAAACTCAGGGCCGCTTGGGGTTTCGTAAAAAAACGGTTCGTGCGGCCGTCAGGAAAAAGTCCGCGAAGTGCATTCAGGAAGTCGGGATTATCGTCTAGGAAAACGACGGACACAGGGTAAAACACCGGCTGTCTGACAAAGAAAGTCATAAGTGCCCCGAAGAATGTAACGAACGCATGGCGCCCGCTTGAGCGAAATGATCGGATGAGTCAGATTATCTGGTGATACTCGTGGAGTTCGCAACTGTTGGCGGCTTTGTGCCGCACACGCCTCGCGGCGCGTTCAATCGCATGAGCGCAGCCTCGCGTCGAGGGGCATTGGGGCGGCATGCAGGCAGAACAGAATGGGGCATTCCTCCATTTAACGGTGGAATGCGAGGCCGCCGCCTGCGGCCATTTCTGCTCCGGAGTTTTCCATGTTCATGCGAGATGCCATCCCCCAAATGCTTTCCCTCGGGACCGAACTGTTTTCGGGGGAAGTTTTGGAGACCCCTCCACAGAAAACCTTCCACCATGTAATCGATATTTACCTCAAGGACTCGAATGCGTTCATGAACACTTATTTCGCGCGTTATTTCGAATGGCAGGGGGTGTGCCGGGAGCGTTGGTTTCACGAGTGCATTCATAACAACCTGCTCGCCGCCGGCGGCACGTTCGTGACGAAGCGCGCTCACCAGGAATATGTGCGGGAGACCTTTCCTTTTCAGCGTGTCGATTGCTATCTCAACACGTTCCAGGTCCGGCAGTGCTCGGCGTATCTCTTGTTTCGCTTCTGCGTGGACGGAAAACCCGTGTCGCTGGGTTACCAGCAGATTCTGTTCGCAGGCACGGATAAGCGGATCCGGCGTTTCCCGCCCGGAATCATCGAGCGCGTCAAGGAATATGAGGTGACGATGCCGTCGCTCGCGAACTAGCTGACGTAGTCCCGTCCGGCGCGTGAGCGCCGGGATTCGCCTGGCGGATCGCGCGGCGCGCGGTCCGCCTCCGATTTGGGCACCGGCAATCGCAGCGTGAAGGTGGTTTGCACGCCAGGCGAGGACTCGCATGAAATGCTTCCACCGAGCATTTCCGCCACCCGGCGGCAAAATGCGAGCCCCATGCCCGCGCCGCGTCCATGCGATTTGGTCGAATAGAAAGCATCGAATATGTGCGGCAGCACGTCGGGTGCAATGCCTGGGCCGCTATCGGAAAAGCGCAGCACGCAGAAATTTCCTTCGCGATGGGCGCTGATCGCGATCTTGCCCACGCCGGTCGTCTTGATCGCATACAGCGCGTTCTTCAGCAAATTGAAGATGACGAAGACGATCAGCGAGTCGGAGCCCGAAAAGTGCAGCGACGGATCGATCGGCGCCACGGACACCCGGCTCTTCTCGCCCGGCGCGAACGGGAAGCGGTCCAGTGCCGTATCGACGCAATGGCGGATCGAATGGGGGGCGACGCTTTCGCGGTCCAGGCGGTCCAGCGTGAACGATGCGAGGGACATCTCGACTACCGCGCTAGTGCTGTCGACCTGACGCCGGATCGCCGCCGCGAGGCTGGCGAGCCGCTCGGATTGGCCGGGGTAGAGGTTATCGGCGCATAGCCGGTGTTTGACGGCCAACTGATACCCGTGCAACACCTCGGGCAGAGCACGGGCGAGTTCCTCGGCATGCAGGCCGATCGTCGCGAGTGGTGTGGTCACTTCGTGCGCGACTGTCGCCGCAAGCAGGAACGGGCGCATCAAGCCGTAGCGGATGATGGTTACGGCAAGAATGCCAAGGCTCGTCGCGATGAAAATGGCGCCCGGCGGATAGAAGACGTAGCCGTAGTTCACTGCGTAGTCGGCGGCCGCGAGCGAATACACGCAAAGGCTGAGCAGACAGAGATCGAGGCGCCTGCGTTTCTCGCGGACCCGGGCGTGACGCCTCGCCGCAAGCAGCAGCCAGCCGCTTCTCGCGGCGAGCAACAGGGTCTGCAGGACGTGTACGGGATGCAGCGTCCCGGCCTTCGGGTAGTCGCCGAAAAAGTACCTTCCGAAACCGGCCACTACGTCGCCAGTGGTCAGCAGCAATATGGCCAGGACAAGGCTCAGCGCGTAGGAGGCGATCAGCAGCGGCCGCTCCCGCCGCCGCTCCGCGACTTCGGTTACGAAGTGATAAAAGGTGGTCGGCAGAAACAGGATGAAAAGATAGCCCGACTTGACGAGCACATGCGCTAGTTCGGGGCTGGAGGTCTGGAACAGGAAAGCCCATGTTCCCTGCCAAGCGAACGTGGTCATGCACATCAACGCGAACGGCACGGACAAGCGCGTGATGCCCTCGGTCAGCAGCACATACAGGCCGAACCCCAGGAACATCGCCGATACGAACGCAGGCAGGATCACATACATGATGCTCGTTTCGCGTTTCGCTGCTTAAGGTGATGGGCGTCGCCGCTTAAGTCGGCAGCCGGAAAATCGGGAAATTTCAAATTGCGTTATGCGCCCGATATATTGCGACGGAATGTCCGAATACCTTCGGGAATCACGAATTTTGCCAGATATTCGATTAACCGCGGCCATCGCTTTTAGGTAGTCGGGTTTGTCTAGAGCCCGCTCTCTAGCGTCGTGTTGTCCTGAAAGCGGCGACACAAAGCAGGGTAATCGGCGGTTGATCGATATTATTCCCGGTTCGTTTTGCATGCGACCAAGTGATTCGATTCGCCAAAATCCAAATCGTAGGATTTGGCGGGCGATGATGCTTGTGCGGAGCTCAAAAGCAAAAAGCCCGGTCGCGTTGACCGGGCTTTTTCGCTTCTTTGTTTTGGTAGGCCGTACGGGATTCGAACCTGTGACCAACGGATTAAAAGTCCGCTGCTCTACCAGCTGAGCTAACGACCCAAAGAGGCAAAATTATAACGACGTAATCATGGCTTTGTCAAGAGCTAGCGGCTCAGCGTACGGCGCGCGTCCACGGCCGCAAAAAAGAAAGCCCGAAGCATCGACTGCTCCGGGCTTTCTCGCGAGAGGCGCGCTTGTGTGTACCGGCTGCATCAGCCAGGCCACACGCGCATAACGGTCATAACGGCTTCGTTTATTTGATTTGCGACAGCTTGCTTTGTGCCGTCTGTGCGACGTCCGACGAACCGTACTGGTCGACGATCTGCTGCAAAGTCTTGCGGGCAGCCGCCTTCTGGCCTTGTTCCAGCTGATTGTTTGCGATTGCCAGCAGCGCTTCGGGCGCACGCGGGTGCTGCGGGTAGTTCTTCACGACGCTCTGCCAGGTGGCCGTCGAGCCCTTGTAGTCGCGCAGTGCATACAGCGCGTTGCCGAGCCAGTATTGCGCGGTCGGCTGGTAGGGGCTTTGCGGATACTTCTGAATGAAGTCGCGGAACGACGCGGCCGCGCTCTTGAAGTCGCCGCTGCGGAACTGCTGCGACGCGGCGTTGAACGCTTCCGTTTCACCCGGCTGCACCGTGCCCTGGACGCCGTCCACCGTCTGCTGCTGCGGCTCGAACTTCTTGAGGCGCGTGTCGAGATCGGTGTAGTAGTCCTTTTGCTGCTTTTGCAGGGTTGCGACCTGGTTCGTCAGGTCCTCGTTCTGTCCGCGCAGCGTGGCGACCTGCTGGTTGAGCTGGTCGAGCCGGTTTTGCTGGTCGAGGATAGAGCGCTGGGCGGCCGAGAGCTGGCTCGCAAGACTGTCGGTCTTGCTGCGAAGATCGAGGATCGCCTGGCGCGCCTGATCGTCATCGAACAAACCCGCGTGCGCCGGCGCCGCGACAAGCGCCGAGCCGGCCACGCATACGGCTGCGGCAATCCGCAGCCAGGGGAAACGGTGCGTCATACGCCTAGTCATCCGTTACTGTTGATAGACGAGGTCCGCGCGGCGGTTCTGCGCCCACGACGCTTCGTCATGACCGGTCGCCAGCGGCTTTTCCTTGCCGAGGCTCACGGCTTCCATTTGCGAATCCTGCACGCCGAGCGTCGACAGCGCGCGACGCACGGCTTCAGCACGCTTCTGGCCGAGAGCCAGGTTGTACTCGCTCGTGCCGCGCTCGTCGGTGTTGCCCTGGATCAGGACGTGACGGTCCGGGTGGCTCTTCAGGTAGTTCGCGTGCACTTGCAGCAGCGACTGGTACTCGTCCTTCACCGAATAGCTGTCGAAATCGAAGTAGACGCTGCGCTTGGCGAGCGGGCTGTTCGGGTTGTTCAACTCGTCGACCACTACCGGCGCCACTGCGTTCGGGTTCGGCTGGGTGCTGACCGCGCCGCCCTGATTCGGATTCTCGTTCAGCTTAACGCCGGAATGGCATGCAGCCAATGCACCGACCAGCAACACGGCAAACGCCATACGAAGTTTGGACATCATTGATTACTCTCCTTGTGTGTCATTGCATAAACGGGCCCCAGGACGGCTCGCGCACGCTGCCGCCCTGAACGGACAGGACCTGCCGCGTCCGACCGTCGGTCGATACTGCGGCCAACACGCCACGGCCGTTCACCTGAGTGGCGTAAAGAATGTACTGACCATTCGCCGCGAAGCTCGGCGATTCGTCATGTGTCGTGTCGGTGAGCGCCGTTGCCACGCCGCTCTGCAGGTCCTGGACGTACAGCTTGAAGGCGCCGCCCACTCGCGAGATGTACGCGAGCTGCTTGCCGTCGGCGCTGATGCGCGGGCTCGTGTTGTAGTTGCCGTTGAAGGTCACGCGCTGCGCCGCGCCGGCGTTTTCGCCTTGGGCCGGCATCTTGTAGATCTGAGGCTGGCCGCCGCGGTCGCTCGTGAAGTAGATCGACTGTCCGTCAGGTGAGTAACAAGGTTCGGTATCGATGGAGCTGCCTTGCGTCAGGCGCCGCAGGCCGCTTCCGTCGGCGTTGACTGCGAAGATTTGCGTATTGCCGGTACGCGAAAGCGCGACCGCGAGCGTGTTGCCGTCAGGCGACCAGGCCGGCGCGCTGTTGTTGCCCTTCTGATCGGAGACGATGACGCGGCGGCCCGTCGGCAGGTCGTGGATGTAGACGATCGGCTTTTTCTTTTCGAACGAGACGTACGCGACCTTCGTGCCGCTGGGCGACCAGGCGGGCGAGATGATCGGCTCGGGGCTCGTCAGAGCGGATTGCGCGTTCTGGCCGTCGGAGTCGGAAATCTGCAGAAGATACTTGTTGCCGCTCTTGATCACATACGACAGGCGTGTCGCGAACACGCCGCGCGAGCCGAGCAACTGCTGGTAGATGTAGTCGGCGATCTTGTGCGCGCTCATCCGCAGGCCGCTTTCCGGGCTCACGAGCGACAGGCCGCCGAGGCTTTGCTGCTTGACCGTGTCGTAGAGCTTGAAGCGGACTTCGTACTGGCCGTTTGCGAGGCGCGTGACGCTGCCCGACACGAACGCGTCGGCGCCCTTGGCCTTCCAGCTGCCTAGATCGACGGAATCGGTTTCGGATACGGGCGCGCTACCGGCATCGACGTTCGTGAATTTGCCGCTGCGGGCCAGATCCTGGCGCACGATCGTGCTGATCTGCTGGGGGGAATTCACTTCGCTGGCGAAATTCGCCGTGGCGATCGGAAACTGGGTGGAACCGACGCCCGTCACGAGGACATTGAGTTGGGCGTGGGCGGAAGCGCCCGCCGTAATCAGGCACGACGCCACAAGTGTTCTCAGGCCTAGCTTCGTCATCAAACTCATACTTGATCAATTCCCGAATAACGATATGTAACAACCACTGCACAACAGCAGAGAGACCGGCAAACCTTCGAATCGTTCCCGGGCCGTTCCCCCCGCTCAGGCGGGACAGGGGGGGGCGGGCCCCGATCAGTCCGCTGGCCGCATGGTGATCGTGAAGCTCGCAGGCGCGCGGCCGTCCGTGTCGAGCGGCATCGGGTCCGAGCGCTGGACCGCGCGCAGCGCCGCGGCGTCCCACTGGGGATTGCTGCTCGGGCGCTGGACCGTCGCGGACAGCAGCGTGCCGGTCGGCGAGCAGCGTACCGCAATGACAGTTTCGAGGCCGTCTGTGTCACCCGCCCACACGATGTTCGGACGCACCCGGCGCTTCACTTTGTCCGCATACCCTGGCGACGCCGCCGTGCCACCCGATCCGCTGCCGGTGCCGCTTTTCGCGAGCCCGTTGCCGGTCGGACTATCGCCCGCCAAGCCTTGCAGCTGCGCAAGACGCGTACGCCGTTCCTGATCCAACTGCTTCTTGGCGGCTGCCTGCTGCTGCGCCAGCTGCTTGGCCTTCGCGGCTTTGTCGGCATCAGCCTTCTGCTGCGCTTCGAGCTGCGCCTGCTGCGCGGCTTTCTGCTGCTCGAGCTGCTGCTGTTTCAGCTTTTGCTGCTCGGCCAGCTGTTGTTGCTTGAGCTTCTCGGCCTGGGCCTGCTGTTGCTTCAGCTTCTCCGCCGCTGCCTTCTGCGCAGCGAGCTGCGCCGCTTGCTGTTCGGCCAGCTGCTGCTGCCGCTTGGCTTCGGCTTCTTGCTGGGCCTGCAGCTTCAGACGCTGCTGCTCGGCGAGCAACGCCGCTTTTGCCGCTGCTTCTTGCTGCTGACGCTTCTTTTCCTGCAGCGCGATATCGGCTTGCTCGTCCTTCACCGGCGGCGCGGGCGCGACCTTCACGGGCGGCGTCTCGACCGGGGCGGGCGCCGGCTGATTCGGAATCTCGGTCCACAGCTCGGCTTCGGCGCCGGAGGGTGTGCTGTTCTGCCAATGGATGCCGTGATAGAGAAACAGCCCGAGCAGGACGTGCATCAGCGCGGCGAGTCCGAACGCTCGCCATGTGCCGCGCTCGCGCGGCGGCTGGAATGGATAAACGGACTTCTTCCGGTTCATTGCGATTTGACCAGCAAGCCCACGCGCTTCACGCCGCGTGTCTTCAGGTCGGACATCACGTTCATGACGGTTTCGTACTGCACGGTCTTGTCGGCGGCGATCACGACCGGCTGGTCGGGATGCGACTGCTCTCGATCGGTGACGAAGCTGTTGAGGTCGGCTCGCGTCATGTCTTCCTGTTGCGTCGCGCCCGAGTCGTCCTTGTATTTGACACTCATCTTGCCGTCGGCACGGATGTTGACGACGACGGGCGGTGTCTGCTGCTGCGGGGCCGCGCCGCCGACGGACGGCAGGTTCACGATCGAGGGGGCCACGAGTGGCGCCGTCACCATGAAGATGACGAGCAGCACCAGCATCACGTCGATGTAAGGTACGACGTTGATGTCGGCCATCGCGCGGCGCGAGCGGCCGCCGCGCATGCTGGAACGGTTGGTGGAGCCGGCCATCGAGTACTCCTTAATGCGCCTGGCGCTGCAGAATGTTCGAGAACTCTTCGATGAACGTCTCGAAGCGGATCGCGAGGCGATCGATGTCGTGCGCGTAGCGGTTATAGGCAACCACCGCCGGGATCGCGGCGAACAGGCCGATCGCGGTGGCGGTCAGCGCTTCGGCGATGCCGGGCGCGACGTTGGCGAGCGTCGCCTGCTGCACGTTGGCGAGGCCGCGGAAGGCGTTCATGATCCCCCACACCGTACCGAACAGACCAATATACGGGCTGACCGAGCCGACGGACGCGAGAAACGCCAGGTTGGCCTCGAGCACGTCCATCTCGCGCTGGAACGCGGCGCGCATCGCGCGGCGTGCGCCGTCGAGGATCGCACCGGGATCGTTCAGGCGTTTTTCCTTGCCTTTCAGGAACTCGCGCATGCCGGACTCGAAAATGCGTTCGAGTGCACCGATCGTGTGACGGTTGTTCGCGGCGCTCTGGTAGAGCGCCTGCAGGTCGCCGCCCGACCAGAAGTCGCGTTCGAAACGTTCAGTTTGCGCGCGTGCGCGGCGAATCGCAAACCACTTGCGAAAGATGAAAGTCCACGACATCAGCGAGAGCAGCAGCAGCAGGGCCATCACGGCCTGCGCGAGCACGCTCGCGTTGAGAACCAGGGAAATGATCGAAAGATCTTGTGCGTTGTTCATAGAGGTTTGCTTTGACGTCCCGAATGGGGCGTCCGGCTGCAAGGCTTTTTCAGGTTTTCAGTCGGGGACTCTAAAGTGTTCGCGGCCACCCGCTGAACCATGCTTAGTATGGGCGAGGGCGACACAAGTTCATTGGCAGTGTCTCAACGGTGTTTATGCACTTGCCGTTGACACGTGCGCAGCGTCGGCGCCCGGTCCGCGCCGCAGCGCGGCAAGCACCGGCGCAGGAATCGGGGCGGGCCGCAGTGCGCCGCGATCGACGCAGCCGACACGAATCTGGCCCGTCGCGAGCAGCACGTCGTCGCGCCAGGCTTCTTGCACGAACTCGACGGACGCGCGCCCGATGCGCTCGATGCGGCTCGCGATCGTCACGATGTCATCGAGGCGGGCGGGCGCTTGATAGTCGAGCGTCGTGCTCTTGACAACGAAAATCACGCCGTCCTCACCGGCGAGCCGGCTTTGGTCGACGCCGCACGCGCGCAGCCATTCGGTGCGCGCGCGCTCGAAATACTTCAGGTAGTTCGCGTAGAAGACGATGCCGCCTGCGTCGGTATCTTCGTAATACACGCGGATCGGCCACGTGAAGCCGATTTCCGCTCCAGAACGGCTGGTGGTCAGTTTCATGCCCGGCATTTTACCGGAACGCGCGAAGGCGTCTCAAAACGCCGGGCACCGCTCCTTTTCCTTCAGCCCCGATGGATCGAAAGTCCCGCGAACGATTGGGCCACCGGCATCAGCTCGATCGTGTTGATGTTGACGTGCCTGGGGCGCGTCGCGATCCAGTAGATCGAATCGGCGATGTCCTCGGCCGTCAGCGGCTCGACGTTTTCGTAGACGCGCGCGGCCTTCTCGTCGTCGCCCCTGAAGCGCACGTTCGAGAATTCGGTGCCGCCGCACAGGCCCGGCTCGATGTCGGTGACGCGCAGCGCGGTGCCCGCGAGGTCCGCGCGCAGGTTGAGGCTGAACTGCCGTACGAAGGCCTTGGTCGCGCCGTATACATTGCCGCCCGGATACGGGTAGCTGGCGGCGACGGAGCCGAGATTGAAGATATGGCCGCGATTGCGCTCGATCATGCCCGGCAGCAGCGCGCGGGTGACGGTGACGAGGCCGGCGCAGTTGGTGTCGATCATGGTGTGCCAGTCGTCGAGGCTGGCGCGGTGGGCCGGCTCGAGCCCGAGCGCGAGGCCGGCGTTGTTGACGAGCACGTCGACGGCCGCGAATTCGGCCGGCAGCGAGGCCGGCACGGCTTCGACGGCGGCACGGTCACGCACGTCCAGCTCGTACGGCAGAAGGGCGGCGCCGAGCTCGGCTGCGAGCGCGTCGAGACGGTCCTTGCGGCGCGCCGTGGCGACGACGCGATGGCCGCCTTTGACGAATGCGCGGGCGATGGCGGCGCCGAAGCCGGCGGACGCGCCGGTGACGAACACGATCATTGCTGCTCCCTGGTCGGGTCGGTGGATGGGGAAAACGGAAGCTAGAGAGCCTACTTCCATTGCGGCGCCGCGGCAAGAATGGCCTTTGACGGACGGTGTGGGCGACATGCGGTCCGCCGTCCCGTTGCATCCGCAAACGATTGCGTGTGTCGCGGAGCCTGGGCGGCTGTCGGGAAGCCTCTGAGGAAAGCGCCGATGGGCGGTTTCGCCAGACCGTCCGGCGGACCTCGAATCAGCCGGAAAGCCCGTGCGGAAAGGGGCCTGGAGGGTTGCTGGAGGGGCTTGCGTCATGCGGTTGCCTATTCAAAGCGCTTCCAATACACTAACGCGCTCATCCCTGCGTGACTGGCGATAGCACCCCCTCGGGGTCAAGGTGGAGCCACCCACCGTGAAGCGCAGGGTGCCGTTTTGCCGTTCGCCTGGGCAGCTGAGAGTCGCGCGCCGTCGTGTGCGCTGCAGCCGGCTGTCCCGCCCCGCGTAACGGAACCTCAGGCTTTCATCCGCCACGTCAGGGCTGGCCCAGCCGCCAGCAGCGCAGCGTACGTTCGGTACGTATCCGCGCACGCTCCGGTCAACCTGCACACATTCAACGGAACCCGTATGTTTGACAGAGCCCAAAGCACCATCGCCAACGTCGATCCCGAACTCTGGAAGGTGATCGAACAGGAAAACCACCGTCAGGAAGAGCATATCGAACTGATCGCGTCGGAAAACTACACGAGCCCCGCCGTGATGGCTGCCCAGGGCTCGCAGCTCACCAACAAGTACGCCGAAGGCTACCCCGGCAAGCGCTACTACGGCGGCTGCGAATACGTCGACGTCGCCGAGCAGCTCGCAATCGATCGCGTGAAGGAACTCTTCGGCGCCGAAGCGGCGAACGTGCAGCCGAACTCGGGCTCGCAGGCCAATCAGGGCGTGTTCTTCGCGATGCTCAAGCCGGGCGACACGATCATGGGCATGAGCCTCGCCGAAGGCGGCCACCTGACGCACGGCTCGCCCGTCAACATGTCGGGCAAGTGGTTCAACGTCGTCAGCTACGGCTTGAACGCAGCCGAAGACATCGACTACGACGCTGCCGAGAAGCTCGCCCAGGAGCACAAGCCGAAGCTGATCGTCGCCGGCGCGTCGGCGTTTGCGCTGCGCATCGATTTCGAGCGCCTCGCGAAGATCGCGAAGTCGGTCGGCGCGTACCTGATGGTCGATATGGCGCACTACGCCGGCCTGATCGCCGCGGGCGTCTACCCGAACCCGGTGCCGCACGCCGATTTCGTCACCACGACGACGCACAAGAGCCTGCGCGGTCCGCGCGGCGGCGTGATCCTGATGAAGGCCGAGTACGAGAAGCCGATCAATTCGGCGATCTTCCCCGGCATCCAGGGCGGTCCGCTGATGCACGTGATCGCGGCCAAGGCGGTGGCATTCAAGGAAGCGCTGTCGCCCGAATTCAAGGAATATCAGCAGCGGGTCGTCGAGAACGCGCGCGTGCTGGCGGAGACGCTCGTCAAGCGCGGTCTGCGCATCGTGTCGGGCCGCACCGAGAGCCATGTGATGCTCGTGGACCTGCGCGCCAAGCACATCACGGGCAAGGCGGCGGAAGCGGCGCTCGGCGCGGCGCATATCACCGTCAACAAGAACGCGATCCCGAACGATCCGGAAAAGCCGTTCGTCACGAGCGGCATCCGCCTCGGTTCGCCGGCCATGACGACGCGCGGCTTCGGCGTGAAGGAAGCCGAGCAAGTGGGCAACCTGATCGCCGACGTCCTCGACAACCCCGAAGACGCAGCGACGATCGAACGCGTGCGCGTACAGGTTGCCGAGCTGACCAAGCGCTTCCCGGTCTATCGCTGATCGCATATGCGCTGCCCCTTCTGCCGGCACGACGATACGCAAGTGGTGGATTCGCGCGTATCCGAGGACGGCGCCGCGATTCGCCGGCGCCGCCGCTGCTCGGCCTGCGACAAGCGTTTTACGACGTATGAGCGGGTGGAGCTGGCGTTGCCGGTGGTGGTCAAGAAGGACGGCAGCCGCACGGAGTTCGATCGCCGCAAGATCGCCGCGAGCATGCAACTGGCGTTGAGAAAGCGTCCGGTGGCGGCCGATGCGATCGACGCGGCGGTCGCCCGAGTCGAATACCAGCTTCTTGGCAGCGGCGAGCGCGAGGTGAAGAGCGACCGCCTCGGCGAACTCGTGATGAACGAGCTGCGACAGCTCGACACCATTGCCTACGTGCGTTTCGCCTCTGTTTACCGGCAGTTCGAAGACGTTTCCGAATTCGCCGACATCATCGAAGAGGCCCGCCGGGCCGCTGCGCCTGCCAAATCGTCGCGCAAGCGCTGATCTTTCGCCTCGTTTCATCGCATTCCTCCCTGTTTCCTCGTCGTGACGCGCTCATCCTGCGCGTGATGGCGCTCGCGCGCCACTAGGCCGAATGGCCGATTGCGGGGCCGGCGCTCGGCCGCTAGATTGGTTGCGTGCGGACAGCCGGAAAATTTTGGAATGCAAAGCAAGCTCAATGTGCCTGCTCGGTCACGAAGGGGCGGTTGTGACGGCTTTACGCTGGTGGAGCTGTTGATTGTCGCGGTGATCATGGCCTTTTTGGCCGTGATGGCTACGCCGTCGTTCGTCGCCTGGCGAATCCGGGATCAGGTCGATGCGCGGGCGAGGGTGCTCGTTTCCAGCTTGAACTACGCGCGCAGCGAAGCGATTCGACGCGGCGTGCGCGTCACGCTATGCCGCATCGATGCCGCGCGCCGTTGTCTCGCGCCACGGGTTGCGTGCGATGGCGGCGCGCTCGATTGGTCGTGCGGATGGGCCGTGACTACCGACGGCAATGCAGCAGCATCCGTTTTGCGCATGCAGCCCCGCGTAGCGGAGATAGCCATTACGGGAAACACCTCCGAAATCGCTTTTACGCCGCCGGCGGGGCAGGCGATCGGCGGCTTGCGGAGTCTCGAAGTGGCGCCACGCCATAGCGGAGCAAACATGCGCGGCGGCTGGCGGCGCTGCATCCGCATCGCGGCTGGCGGACGCGCCCGGCTTACCGAAGGCGGTTGCGGGAGTTCGGCATGAACAAGCGCTCGTGGCACATGGTGCGAGGCGGGACGCTGCTCGAGGTGCTGGTCGCGCTCACGCTGATGGCGGTGAGTGCGCTTGGCGTGATATCCGCCCAGCTCTCGATGGCGCGCCGCGAAAATGCCGTCGCGATGCGCGAGCGCGCGGCGCTGATTGCGGATTCGCTCGTCGAGGCGGCGCGCGGCTCGACGCCGGAGTCCGTGACGCTGGCCCAATGGAATGTCCATGCCGCGAGCATGCTGCACCGTGGGGATGTCCGGTTCCAAGAGCTTGGCGACGGTCTCTCGATGTCGATCGTGCGCTGGGATGCACTGCGAGAAGATTCGCGGGGGACGCCGGCTGGGCAGGGGACGTGCAAAACGGTGGCGGGGGCCGCTGCCGGGGAAATGTCGTGCGCATCGATCACCTTCGTGCGGCTCGCACAGTGAGGCCGCTATGCACCTGATGAAACACATTCAGCAGCTCAAGCAGTCGCGACGCGGCCATACGCTGCTCGAACTCCTGATCGCGATGATGCTGGGCCTCGTCGTGATCGGTGGGGCGGTGTCGCTGTATCGGTCGCAGCGCCAAGCGTTCGCGCAGGCGGCCGATGAAGCGTCGATGAGCGATGCAGGCATGACTGCGCTGACGCTGATCGGCCAGCAGGTGCACATGGCCGGCTTCGTGTCCGCGGATACCCCGCCACGGGGTGCGTCTGAGCAGACCGGCGCTTGGGCGGCAACACCGTCGCTGTTCGGCTGTTCCGGCGCGCGGCCCGTGGGCGCGGGCGGCGTGCCGAACTGCGAGCCGCTTGCAAGCGGCTCGGATGGAATCGCCGTGCGCTACGTCGGCGACGCGGTATCGACCTGGCCGACTGCTTCGGGGCAGGCGACTGACTGTCTGGGGCAGGGCGTGGGCGCTTCCGGCGCGGCCGAACTGATCGTCAATCGCTACTACGCCCGGCTCAGCGCCTCGACCGGCGAGCCGGAGCTCTACTGCGAAGGCAACGGCCGATCTGGAGTCGGGCAGCCGCTGGTGGAGGGCATCGAGCGATTGAGAATCAGGTATTGGCTTCGAGGCGCCACGACGTCCGTCGACGCGAACCGCGTTGCTGCAGACCAATGGAGCCGTGTCGTCGCGGTTGATTTGTGCGTGCTCACGCGGGGTGCGCCGACGCGGCCGCGTGTGCGATATGTCGATTGCGACGGCGCGACAGTGCTCGCTGCCGACAGGCGAGCGCGCCGGGCGTTTGCAAGGCGGATTGCGCTGCGCAATAACGAAGCGGTGCCGCTGTGATGCGCGCGTCGGGCCCGACGAACCGGCCGTTCGCCTGGACGCGTGCGAACGCACGCCGAAAGCGCTCGGGCGCGGCGCTCCCGGTCGTCCTCGCGATCTCTTCGATGATGCTCGCGACGTCCGCGGCATGGCTCGAAACGTCGACCGCGAACCTCCGGCGCACCGCCAACATGCATGACTATCTGCAAGCGTTCCACGCCGCCGATGGAGTGCTTGCGCTCTGCACCCGTGCGCTGCGTGCCGGCGTGGCGCCGGTCATGCCTGCAGTCGAGCAGGAGCCGGTCGAATGGAGGCGCAGAAATACATTCGATGGACCATTTGCCTTTACACCGCGCACGCCGTGGCCCGGTTCGGCAAGAGCGCCGCAGTGCCTGATCGAAGCGTGGCAGCTCGCAAGCCGTCCGCATGTGCAGGCGTATCTGCTGACAGCGCGCGGCTTTGGGGCAGCCGAGGCAACGCAGGCCTGGTTGCAGCGTGAAATCGTTTTTGAGGAGGGGGCGATGACGGAAATCCACTGGCGGCGTATCGTCGCGCGGCCATCGTGACGGCCGGTTCGAAACGCTCGAATTGCCACTGCAGCCACGGCTTCACGATGATCGAACTGGTCGTCGCGCTGGCGATCGTCGCGATTCTGGCAGCGTACGCGGTGCCGTCGTACCGGAGCCATGTCGCGCGCGGTCATCGAATCGATGCGGCCGCTGCGGTTTATCGTGCGGCACAGTTCGTCGAAGCGAGCGCATTCGCAGGAGGAGAGGCTGCTTTGCCAGCAGGACTCGATCAGGCGCCGCCGTACGGAACGGCGATTTACCGGTTGCGAGTCTTGCCAGGAAACGACAGTAACGGAGGCTATACGATAGAGGCGAGGCCTTTACCTACAGGCCCGATGGGCGACGACGCGTGTGGCGCATACACGCTGGATGCCAGCGGCGCGCGATCGAACCGGTCCGCCGCTTACGACGGCACACGGCTCGCAAGCGATTGCTGGTACACGCGTTGAATTGAAGTGCTGGCGCCGTAGGCGGGACTAGGAAGAGGAGACAGCGTCCTCGTCGTTGCCGTCGGTTTCGCTCCGGTCAGGCCTGTCTTGCTTGATGTGCCGCCAGATTCGATAGGCTTCCCAGAGCGCGAGACCGAGGCCGCCCCACTTCAGCGCGGGCTTCACGCCATGCTTCAAGGCGCCGCGCAAGGGCTTGGCGAGCACCATCGACGCGATCGAGCTGACGAGCGGATGCTGCGCGACGAGTTCGCTCAGGCTCGCGTTGAAGCCCTTGCCGCCGCGTTGCTTGCTGCCGAAGCCCGGCACGAGCAGCTTGAGCCAGCTGAAGTTCGATACGCTGCGGCGCAGATCCGCAGTCGCCTGCCTGAGTTCGGCGCGCTCGACATCCGCTCGCAACAGCAGGATTTCCTTGCGGACCGCGCGCAATTGCGGCGCACTCAAGTCTTTCGAACGGCCGCGCTGGCGGCGAACCGTGGAATCCGGACGGGTCTGGCTCATGGACGGGGGTTTCGATTCAAGTTGGCGGGAGCTTGCGCTTACCGTTTGCGAAACGCTTCGCGGTCTTTCTCGAACTCCTCGAGCAGGCCCTCGAAGACGACAGGCGCTTCACGCAGCCCGGCGCGTGCCCGCAGCGCGCAAACCATGGCAGCCAGCGCGTAGACGATCGTGATGCCTGCGAGCGCTTGCCAGCGATAGGTGTCCCAGAACGCGATCGCGATCAGCACGGTCAGGCTGACGAGCGCCATCATGCCCAGCATCATCGCGGCGAGGCCGAGAAAGAGCACCGCGAGCAGGCGTTCCTTTTCCTCCGCGAGTTCGATCCCGAGCAATTCGAGCCGCGTCTGCAGCAGCGCAAACACGGAGCTCAGCATGCTGCGCAGGGGCCCATGTTGTGCGGCTTGCGATTGTGTTTCTTGGTTTGGCATGGCTTGTGCGCGATGCTTGCCGCGGTTGCGGCAAGAGAAGGCGACCGGCAGTCGGTGCGCCGGCTCGCCGAAGGTTCAGGCAGTCCGTCCGATGGTTCGGCTTGCCTGGCAGGCGTTGGCCCGCTTGGCCGTTACTTGCGATTGATCAAGAGGCCGATCAGCACGCCGACGCCGGCAGCGATGCCGATGGATGTCCACGGATGCTCGTGGACGTAGTCGTCGGTGGCGCGCACGGCTTTCTTGCCTTTTTCGACGACGACGACCTGTACGTCTGCCGCCTTCTCCTTGGCCTGCTTGAGGCGGCTGAGCGCGGTCTCGCGCAGCTCCGACGCACGCTCGCCCGTAGCGCTCGCGGCTTGTTTCAGCAGATCCTCGGCGTCCGCGAGAACGGTTTTGATATCGGACATCAATCTCTCCTTGTTGACTTCTGACATTACAGCTCCCTTTTGTCGTGCCACGCGAGCATCGTAACCAAAGAAGCGGCGGCTGGCGAGCACGGCGCGCGGTTCGTGCACGAACTGTTCCACGGCTGCCGGCCTATTCCGTCAGCTCGGGCATGGTCTGGATGGAGTTGATGCGACCCGAAAAGTTTCTCTCAAATATGTGGAAAATTACAAAAAATCATGTCGATGTGACGGAATAATCGTTCGCCGTGCTTGCCGTGTTTTGTATATTCGGCATTTTCAAGACCGTCGCCCGTATCTTCCGCACGCGGTCTTTTCATTCCTCAAGGAGCCTTCATGAGTCTACGTCTTGGCGACATCGCACCCGATTTCGAACAGGCATCAAGCATCGGCCACATCAAGTTCCACGAATGGCTCGGCGACAGCTGGGGCGTGCTGTTCTCGCACCCGGCCGATTTCACCCCTGTTTGCACGACGGAACTTGGCTTGACCGCCAAGCTCGCGAGCGAATTCGAGACGCGCAATGTCAAGACGATCGCGCTGTCGGTCGACAGCGCCGAATCGCACGTCGAGTGGATCAAGGACATCAACGAGACGCAGGCCGCGAGCGTCGGCTTCCCGATCCTCGCCGACGGCGACCGCAAGGTCTCTCAGCTTTACGACATGATTCACCCGAATGCGAACGAGACGCTGACGGTGCGCTCGCTGTTCGTCATCGATCCGAAGAAGAAGGTGCGGCTCGTCATCACGTATCCGGCGAGCACCGGCCGCAATTTCGACGAAGTGCTGCGCGTGATCGATTCGCTGCAGCTGACCGACAACTATCAGGTGGCGACGCCCGGCAACTGGAAGCAGGGCGACGACGTCGTGATCGTGCCGTCGCTGAAGGACGAGGACGTCATCAAGCAGAAGTTTCCGAAGGGCTACAAGGCGCTGCGGCCGTACTTGCGGCTCACGCCGCAGCCGAACAAGTGATGCGGCGCGCGGCGGATGTGCGCATCCGCCGCCTCCGATCGAGCCCGGGTCAGAAGAACGCCTGAATTCCGGTTTGGGCACGTCCGAGGATTAGCGCATGGATATCGTGCGTGCCCTCGTACGTGTTGACGACCTCCAGGTTCACCAGGTGGCGCGCGACGTTGAATTCGTCGGAAATGCCGTTGCCGCCGAGCATGTCACGCGCGAGCCGCGCGATGTCGAGCGCCTTGCCGCACGAATTGCGCTTCATGATCGACGTGATCTCGGTGGCCGCGGTGCCTTCGTCCTTCATCCGTCCCAGGCGCAGCACGCCCTGCAGGCCGAGCGTGATTTCGGTCTGCATGTCGGCGAGCTTTTTCTGGATCAGCTGGTTGGCGGCGAGCGGGCGGCCGAACTGCTTGCGGTCGAGCACGTACTGCCGCGCGGTATGCCAGCAGGCTTCCGCCGCGCCGAGCGCGCCCCAGGCGATGCCGTAGCGCGCCGAGTTCAGGCAGGTGAACGGGCCGCGCAGGCCGCTCACGTCCGGCAGCAGGTTCTCGCCGGGGACGAACACTTCGTCGAGCACGATCTCGCCGGTGATCGACGCGCGCAGGCCCACCTTGCCGTGGATCGCCGGAGCGGAGAGCCCCTTCCAGCCCTTTTCGAGAATGAAGCCGCGGATCGTGTCGCGGCCGTCTTCCTCGAGCTTCGCCCAGACGACGAACACATCGGCGATCGGCGAGTTCGTGATCCACATCTTCGAGCCGGACAGCGAGTAGCCGCCGTCCGCTTTCTTCGCGCGCGTGACCATGCTGCCCGGATCGGACCCGTGGTCGGGCTCGGTGAGGCCGAAGCAGCCGATCCATTCGCCCGTCGCGAGCTTGGGCAGGTACTTGGCCTTTTGCGCGTCCGAGCCGAACTCGTGGATCGGCACCATCACGAGCGACGACTGCACCGACATCATCGACCGGTAGCCCGAATCGACGCGCTCCACTTCGCGCGCGATCAGCCCATAGCTCACGTAGTTCAGACCTGGGCCGCCGTACTGCTCGGGGATCGTCGGCCCGAGGAGACCGAGCTCGCCCATCTCGCGGAAGATCCCGACGTCGGTGCGCTCGTGGCGGAACGCCTCGGTGACGCGCGGCAGGAGCTTGTCCTGCGCGTACGCCGCTGCGGCGTCGCGCACCATGCGCTCGTCTTCGGTGAGTTGCTGGTTCAGCAGCAGCGGGTCGTCCCAATGGAACTGGGCGGCGTCGGCCATGGCGTCTCTCCTGTCTCAAAGCGCCCGGTCGTGCGTCGCGAACAGCGGCCCCTGCACGAAGCGCACGTCGTATTGCTGAAGCGCATCGAACTGCGCTTCATCCGCGACGCGGCTGAAAATGAGCGGAATGCGCAGCCGGTTCGCGTAGCCGACGAGCGGCTTCACCATCGCATCCCTTAGCGCCAGGCCGGCGTCCATCTTGATGAAATCGAGCCGGGCCATGTCCGATACCGACAGGATGTGTCCCGCGTTCGGCAAATTTCCCGCCACCTTGAATCCGTAGAGCTGGTAGCTCTTCGTCAGATAGCCGAGAAACGTCCGGTGCGCGACCGCGACGCTCGGCAGCTCGATCACGACCCGCGCCGGGTTCAGCCCAAACGAGATCAGCACCGAGGAGAAGTGCCGGCCGTGGTCGTACTTCACGCTTTTCAGCAATCGCTCGTGGACGCGCAGGAACAGAAGCCCGTGCCGCTGTCCGCCGAAGAAGTTGATCGCGTGGAGCGCGCGAGATAGACGGTCCAGCGCGACGAGCTCATGGTCGTCGGCGACGGCGTCGAACGGCTCGAAGGCCGTGCCGTCGAGCCGCTGCGTGATCGCCTGGAAGCCCAGTTCGTCGCCGAAGCGGTCGGCGCTGTCGGGCGACGACGTCAGCGTCTGCGGGATGCCGTGCATGCTGACGTCGAAGATCGGCTCGTAGGCGCTGCCGATCTCGCAGTTGCGAAACCGCGCGCAGGCCATGCCGCTGTATTCGCCTTCACCCATCCTCAGATGCTGGCCGAGAAACGGATGGCCGGCGGCATGGGCGACGAGCGCGGGAATGGTCGACGGAATCATTGGGGACGGTGGGGGCGGTGGCGGGGGGCGCTAAGTGCGGCAACGCGCCGCATTCATTGATGGTAGCAGTCTGCACGTCCCTGTCTTGGAAAAAATACGCATATCGATCTGGGGTGTTTCCTCAAGTCCTCAGGGTTTACGTTAATTTAACTATACGTAATTGGTTTTACTATGCGTAAATTCTCGATGGAAGGCGGCGCGTTCCTGTTTCTGGCGACGCGCCTCTCGCACCTGTTCCGGACGGAATCCACAACTTTGCATGGGACCAGAGTAACGCGCTGAAGCGCGAACTCTGGTCGACAGGAGACACGACATGTCAATTTCCTCTCGCCACGAAATCGAGCCCGGCTACCAGCCCGGCTTCGCGAACGAGTGCGCGACCGAAGCGCTGCCGGGCGCCTTGCCGAGCGGCCGCAATTCGCCGCAGCGCGCGCCTTACGGGCTCTACGCCGAGCAGCTCTCGGGCACTGCTTTCACCGCGCCGCGCGGCCACAACCGGCGCTCGTGGCTGTACCGGATCCGCCCGGCGGCCGTGCATCAGCCGTTCACGCCGATCGCGTCGCACAAGCTGGTCGCGAGCTTCCACGACGCGCCGCCGACGCCGCCCAACCAGTTGCGCTGGGACCCGCTGCCGATGCCGGCCGAGCCGACCGACTTCATCGACGGCTGGGTGACGATGGCCGGCAACGGCTCGGCCGACGCGATGAGCGGCTGCGCGATCCACCTGTACGCGGCGAACCGCTCGATGACGGACCGCTTCTTCTACAACGCCGACGGCGAGCTGCTGATCGTCCCGCAGGAGGGGCGTCTGCAGATCGCGACCGAGATGGGCCGCATCGACATCGAGCCGTTCGAGATCGCTGTGATTCCGCGCGGCGTGCGCTTTGCCGTCGCGCTGCCGGACGGCCGCGCGCGCGGCTATATCTGCGAGAACTTCGGGGCGCTCTTGCGTCTGCCCGATCTCGGGCCGATCGGCTCGAACGGTCTCGCGAACCCGCGCGACTTCCTCACGCCACATGCGGCCTATGAAGACCGGGAAGGCGCGTTCGAACTGGTCGCGAAGCTGAACGGCTTGTTGTGGCGCGCGGACATCGGCCATTCGCCGCTCGACGTCGTCGCCTGGCACGGCAACTACGCGCCGTACAAGTACGACCTGCGCCGCTTCAATACGATCGGCTCGATCAGCTACGACCACCCGGACCCGTCGATCTTCCTCGTGCTGCAGGCGCAAAGCGACACGCCGGGCGTCGATACGATCGACTTCGTGATCTTCCCGCCGCGCTGGCTCGCGGCCGAGGACACGTTCCGCCCGCCCTGGTATCACCGCAACGTCGCGAGCGAGTTCATGGGGCTCGTGCACGGCGTCTACGACGCGAAGGCCGAGGGCTTCCTGCCGGGCGGCGCGAGCCTGCACAACTGCATGTCGGGCCACGGCCCGGACGCGGAGACGTTCGAAAAGGCATCCGTGGGCGACACGAGCAAGCCGCACAAAGTGGGCGACACGATGGCGTTCATGTTCGAGACCCGCACGCTGATCCGCCCGACCCGGTTCGCGCTCGAAACCGCGCAATTGCAGGCGAACTATTACGAGTGCTGGCAAGGCCTCAAGAAACACTTCAACCCGGAGACAAAATGAACTACCCCCACGCTCACTTATGTTCGCTGCCCCCCAAGGGGGCGGACGCCTCCCTTGGGGCGGCCCGGCGGGAGGCGTCACGATGAGCAGCATCTCCACCGATCAGGCCGATCTTCAGGCCACCCGCGACGCGTCGAGAAAGAGCTGGCTCGCATCGGCCAACGACGCGCACAGCGATTTCCCGATCCAGAACCTGCCGTTCGGCATCTTCGGCGACACGCGCAACCCGGCGCCGCGCGCCGGCGTGGCGATCGGCGATGCGATCGTCGATCTGAGCGCGCTGGCCGAGGCGGGCAAGCTGACGCTGGCGCAAGGCGGCGCGGTGTTCGCGAAGCCTGCGCTGAACGACTTCATCGCGCTCGGCCGAGACGTCTGGCGCAGCGTGCGGATTCAACTGAGCGCGCTGCTCGAAGCCAACTGCCCGACGCTGCGCGACGACGCCGGGCTGCGCGCACGCGCGCTCGTCGCCCAGGCCGACGCAACGCTGCATCTGCCTGTCGAGATTCCCGGCTATACCGATTTCTATTCGTCGAAAGAGCATGCGACCAACGTCGGCTCGATGTTTCGCGATCCGAAGAACGCGCTCTTGCCGAACTGGTCGGAGATTCCGATCGGCTACAACGGACGGGCGTCGTCAGTGGTGGCGAGCGGCACGCCGGTGCGCCGGCCGAACGGTCAACTGAAGCTGCCGGATCAGGAGCGCCCCGTGTTCGGCGCGTGCCGCAAGCTCGATATCGAGCTGGAGACGGGCTTCATCGTCGGGCGCGGCAATGCGCTCGGCGAGCCGATCGCCTGCGCCGACGCGGAGGATCACATCTTCGGCATGGTGCTCCTGAACGACTGGAGCGCGCGCGACATCCAGCAGTGGGAATACGTACCGCTTGGCCCGTTCAACGCGAAGACCTTTGCGACGACGATCTCGCCATGGATCGTCACGCTCGACGCGCTCGAGCCGTTCCGCGTCGCGCAGCCGAGGCAGGAGCCGGAACCGCTTGCGTACCTGCGCCATGACGGCGACCACGGCTTCGATATCGAACTCGAAGTGCGCCTGCGTCCCGCCGATGCCAAGGAAGCGTCGACGATCGCGCGGACCAACTTCAAGCACATGTACTGGACGATGGCGCAGCAGCTTGCGCATCACACGGTGTCGGGCTGCAACACGCGCGTCGGCGATTTGATGGGCTCGGGCACGATCAGCGGGCCGACTCCCGACTCGTTCGGGAGCCTGCTCGAGATGACCTGGAACGGCCAGCGGCCGCTCGAGCTGGCAAGCGGCGGCACGCGCGCGTTCATCGCGGACGGCGATTCGCTGACGCTCGCCGGCTGGTGCCAGGGCGATGGATATCGTGTCGGCTTCGGTCTTTGCGAGGGCACGATCCTGCCCGCGCGATGAACGCAACCTCGGGCCGCGGATCATCGCGGCCCGCCCGCTGGCCTCACAGCAACCCGAACACCCCCACCCCCGTCGCCGTCCCCACGTACACCTTCCCGTTCGCGATCATCGGCGTGATGAACTTGTTGCCCTGGCCGAACTGGTCGCGCGCATTCGCCGCCTGCGTACTGTTGTAGAGCTCGTGCGAGAGATTGCTCGCGTCGTACGCGTAGAGTCCGGCGATGTTGCCGTTCATCGCCACCCACACGATCCCGTTCGAAGTCCCGTTCGCCGAGACGCTCGGCGTCGCCCCTGGCGTGCCGAACGATTCGGGCGACTGGCTCGACGCAGCCGTGGCCACCTGCGCGTTGGTCACCGGGAACGCCTTGATCTTGTCACCGATCGAGCCGAAGTAGATCGTGTTGTTGAAGTAGGCGGGCATGCCGAACTCGGGACCGACGAGCTGCCCGTTGATCTGCTGGTAGATGTTGTTCGCGCTCGCGTTGAACTTGCCCATCGAATCGCGGTTCACGACGTAGATGATCGAGTCCTTGCCCGCGCCGATCGCAAGATGGTGGACGTTGCCGCTGGTGTCGGTGAAGTCCGGCAGCACCAGCGCGCCGCCCGAGCCGAAATCTTCGTCGGCCTGCGACTCGGCCACCGTGTTCGACGTGTTGAAGTAGTCGGAGACGGTCAGGCCGTTGGTCGTGCCGAGCTTCAGGAACGCGTTGCCGTAGTCGCCCAGCGACGGGAAGCCGTTCGCGGTGAGCGTGGTGTCGAAGGTGCCGTTCGCGTCGAGGAAGTAGATCGACTGGCCGTCGGACGCCATCCCCGTGCCACTCATCCAGATCGAGCCTTCCGTGCCGTTCGGCGTGAGGTTCAGCACGCTCGTCTGCAAGAGCGTGTCGGCGCTGTAGGCGATCACCCAGCCGTTGTACGGTTGGACGTCGCAGTGTGAGGTCCAGCCGGTGTAGATGATGCCGTTCAGTTCCAGCAGCGATTGGCGCTCCGCGTATTGCTTCGGATTGAAGGTGAGGGTGCCGCCCGAGCCGTTGGTGCTGTTGCCGGGATAGGACGCTTTGATTTCCGTCGGGCCGCCGAACAGCTCGGCGCCCGTGGTGATGTCGAGGGCGTGGATGCGCTGGTGGTAGCTGCTCGATGAATCCTTCGACATCGCGACGACATAGATCGCGCCATGCGGCCCTTTGCTGCGGTCGATCACGGGCGTCGACGTGATGCCGATCTCCGGCGAGATCTGGGTGCAGCCGAGGTCGTCGCTCGGCGTCTCGTTTTTGCCGAGCGTCGAGACTTCCCATAGCACGGCGCCGTTGTCGGCGTCGAACGCGAAGACGCTCGCGTTCTCGGTCGCGACGTAGAGCACGTTGTGCGTGCCGCCGGCGATCGACACTTGCGATAGATAGAGCGGCTCGGCGTCGACCTTGCCGTCGGTGGTGTCGAAGCCGATCTTGCCGAAGGTCGCCGAATTCACGTTGGCGAGCGTGAGCGTCGTCTCGTGGAGCTGCTGCCCGGTGCGCGCGATGTCGTTGTGATAGGTGGCGACGTCGACGGCCATGGCTGTCGACCCGCCCGAGCCCGAACCGCTCCCCGCACCCGCACCTGAACCCGCACCCGAACTGGAGCCGCTGCTCGAAGATGAGCTCGAACTGCCTCCGCCGCCTCCGCCGCTGCAATTGGCGAAGATCGCGACGATCACGAGCGCGAGTGCGCGCTGTATCCAACCTGGGCGTTTCATGTGCGCTCCCCCCTTTTTTCCGGCGGCCAGCGCAAGCCTGTCGTCCGCGAAAACAGCCGGACGCGGATGACTCCGCCTGCCGTTTGCCGATCGAGATCGATTATCCCGCCGCGGCGCCGGCACGCATGGCGGCCGCCGCCTATTGGCGGGAAAGAGGGAAGCTTTGGCGGGAGCTGCGCCGCCGCTCCCAGAGCGCGGCGGCGAGAAACGCGAGTGCGCTCGCGGTCAGCACGGCGATCAGCGCATTGGCGCCGGTTTCGCGCATCAGCGGGCCGGCGATGAGCGGGCCGCCGAAGCTGGCGACGCTCCACGAAGCCCCGACGAGCGAGCTTGCCGACACCAGCGCGGCGCCGCGAAAGCGCTCGCCGCAAGCGACGATGGAGAGCGTGTAGATGCTGCCCGCCGCCGCGCCGAGCACGTAGAGCAGCGGCCAGCAGAGCCACGGATGCTCGATGGCCCATGGCAGCATCGGCAGCAGCGCGACCACGACGACCGCCGCGCCCGCGTGCACGCGCTCGCGGCCGAGACGGTCGGCGAGCCAGCCGATCGGAAATTGCAGCGTGGTGTCGCCGAGCAGCAGCGCGGAGGCGAACAGCACGGCGACCCCGCTCGACACGCCGTGGGCCATCGCAAAGAGCGGCAGCAGCGACAGCGCGAGCGTGTCGAATAGCGCGAAGAACGCGGTGCCGATGACGATGGCGGGCATGCGCGGCAGCACGCGTCGCCAGTCGCCCGAGGCGTGGGGCTCGCCGTGGGCGAGCGGGGTCTTGCGGATCGACGCCCGGCGGATCGCCGCAAGGGCGGGCAGTGCGAGCAGGAAGATCGCGCCGCACAGCAGGAAGCGCCAGGTGTCGAAGCCGGCGATCTGGCTGACGAGCACGGGGCCCGCCATCTGGAACAGCGTGAAGTTCGTGGCGTAGATCGCGACGACGCGTCCGCGCGTGGCGTCGTTGGCGAGCTGGTTGACCCACGCTTCGCCGATCGTGAAGAGCAGCATCAGCGCCGCGCCGCACAGCACGCGCAGCACGGCCCAGACGGCGAGATTGGCGGTGAACTGCATCAGCGCGGTCGCGCACGCGACGGTGAGCACGGCCGCGACGATCACCTGGCGTCCGCCGAAACGCGTGGCGATGCGGCCAGCGAGCGGCACGACCAGCAGACCGCCGCCGGCCTGCGCGGCGGTGAGAAGGCCGACGACGTCGGTGCCGTAGCCGGCTTGCGTGAGTGCGAGGGCGGTGAGCGGGAGCGTCGCGCCGGTGCCGAGGCCGACGACGGCCACGGAGAGGATCAAGGCGAGGAAGTCGCGGGTCAGGACGGTTTTCATCGGACGGGATGCTACTACGGGGCGGCGCGACAGCTGCCGCAACCGCGCACTCCCGTCCTCAAGTCGCCGCGCCCGCCGGCAGGCGCCGTGTGCGCCGCTCGAGCTGCGCCGACCACACCGTCAGCGCGAGCGCCGCGGCCGCCATCGCTACGCCGACCCACGGCAGCGAGGTCAGCGGCGCGCCCGAGCCGATCGCCATCCCGCCGAGCCAGGCGCCCGTCGCATTGCCGAAGTTGAACGCGCCTTGATTGAGCGTCGAGGCCAGGTTCGGCGCATGACTCGCCCGATGGACGATCAGCATCTGCAGCGGCGGCACGATTGCGAACGCGAGCACGCCCCAGAAGAAGATCGTCGCCATCGCCGGATAGGCCGAGTGCATCGTGCCGGCGAAGATCGTCAGCACCACGGCGATGGCGAGCAGGAAGGCGACGAGCGAGGGCATGAGCCGCCAGTCGGCGAGCTTGCCGCCGAGCGTGCTGCCCACCGTCAGGCCGAGCCCGAAGAGCAGCAGCACGAGAGTGACCGAGTGCGGCGTGAAGCCCGTCACGTCCTCGAGGATCGGCGTGATGTAGGTGAAGACCGAGAACAGGCTCGCCGACGCGAGCGCGCTGATGCCGAGCACCATCAGCACTTGCGGGTCCTTGAGCACGCTGAACTCGCGCATGAGGCTCGTCTCCTGCATCTCGAGCTCGGCGGGCAGGCAGGCGGCCAGCGCGAACGCGGCGAGGATGCCGATGCCCGTCACGGCCCAGAACGTCGCGCGCCAGCCGTATTCCTGGCCGAGCGCGGTGCCGAGCGGCACGCCGAGCACGTTGGCGAGCGTGAGACCCGTGAACATCAGCGCGATCGCCTGCGCACGGCGGTTCGGCGCGACGAGGCCGGCCGCGACCACCGAGCCGATCCCGAAGAACGCGCCGTGGCAGAACGCGGTGACGACGCGCGCGGCCATCAGCACCGCGTAGTGCGGCGCGACCGCGCACAGCAGGTTGCCGACGATGAACACGCCGATCAGGTTCATCAGCGCTTTCTTGCGCGGCATGCGCGAGGTGGCGATCGCGAGGATCGGCGCCCCGACGGTGACGCCGAGCGCGTAGCCCGAGACGAGCATGCCGGCTGCCGGGATGGAGACGTCGAGATCTTGCGCGACGTTGGGCAGGAGCCCCATGATGACGAACTCGGTGGTACCGATTCCAAACGCGGCGACAGCGAGGGCGAGAAGGGGCAGCGGCATGGCGGGATAATTCAGGCAGAACCCGCCGGCGCGCGTTTCGGAACGAGAGCGCGAGCGCCGGCTAGGGAAAACAAGTAGGGGATTCTACCTAAACCGATATTGGCGTGTTGTGGCGCAACGAGGACTGTTGCAACGATGCCGAAACCTCGGCGGGACGGGGCATTGCGGGCGGCCGGACGTGCGCGGGGCGGCGGTGTGGCTCGCGCGGTAGCGGTCAGCTGGCGCCGCCGTCCGATTGCCCGTGCCGCCCGGCGCCCTCGGCGAAGCGCGCCGCGCCTGCGAGCCCTTCGTCGAACACCGCCCGATAGCCGCCCGCGCTTTCGCGGCGCAACGCTTCGGCCAAGTCGTCGAGCGCGCTGTTTTCGAGCGCCGAGCGGCGGTCGGCGGCGAGCGCGGCCTGCGGGAACGCCGCGAGTTGCGCGGCGAGCGCTTCGGCCGCCGCGCGCGCCGTGCCCGTCGGCACCACGCGGTTCGCGAGGCCAATCGAGAGCGCTTCGGCGGCATCGACGGGGCGTCCCGTCAGGATCAGGTCCAGCGCCCGCGACAGGCCGATCAGCCGGGGCAGCCGGATCGTGCCGCCATCGATGAGCGGCACGCCGATGCGGCGGCAGAAGACGCCGAGCACGGCGTCTTCCTCGACGACGCGCAAGTCGCACATCGCGGCGAGTTCGAGGCCGCCTGCGACCGCGTGTCCGGCGATCGCCGCGATGACCGGCTTCGTGAAGGTCATGCGCGTCGGTCCCATCGGACCCGGGCCGCTGCCGTCCTCATGGAGTTCGTTGCGGCGCGCGTCGTCGTTGAGCGCGGTGAGGTCCGCGCCGGCGCAGAACGTCCCGCCGGCGCCGAACAGCACGGCGGCGCGCCAGCGAGGCTCGCTCTCGAACCGTGCGAAGGCGGCGCGCAGGGCGTCGGCGGTCGGCCGGTCGACTGCATTGCGGCGCTCCGGCCGGTCCAGCACGATTGTTGCCAGGGATTCCTGAGCTTCGAGCCGGACGTAATCGCTGAAATGCTCGGTCATGATGGGGTCTCCTTGTGCTCCGGCGCCCACTTGAGGCTGTTATGCGCCAGCAACGGGCCTAAACTGTCATAGGCCTGTAACGGTGCCTTGCTAGGCTGCAACGCCATTTTTAAGCGGGCACTGTTCCAACAGTGCGAAGCGCGGCTTTTCGAGTGTCTGTCATGTTATCCCCCGAACCTCATCTGGAAGTCGCCGTCGGCGCCGAGCCGGTCTGGATCGTCGCGCTGCGACGCCATCCGCACTACGACCATGTGCGCCTGAAGCGCGTGTTCATCGACGACGGCACGCGGCATCAGGTCGTGATGGTCAACGCCGAGAAGCTGCTGCAATGCGCGAACCGCGACGATACGGACTACGTGCTGAGGGGCGTCGACGATTGGCACGCGGGCAAGGTCAGGGGGATCCGCGAGTTTCTCGATCCGGCCAACGCGCGCATTCCGGAAATGCCTTACGTGACGATTACTCAGCGCCGCAGGCGCGGCCTGCTGGGCTGGATCGGGATCGAGCACGAGGGGGTGGTCGCGTTCCGCAACGGACAGCATCGGGCTCGCTACATGGCCTACGCGGGCGCCGAGACGTTTCCGGTCGAAGTGGCGGAGCGCGAGGCCGAGCTCCTGATCAGCCTTTGCGGGGCGTGACGCCTCAGGCAGGCAATCGCTACGCTTCCCGCACCACATTGCGCGGCGCCCCGTCGTGCCAGTCGCGCGCGTTGCCGAGCGTCGTGCGGGCGATCTGCATCAGCGCCTCGCGCGTGAAGAACGCCTGGTGCGCCGTGATCATCACATTCGGAAACGTCAGCAGGCGGGCGAGCACGTCGTCCTGCAGCAGGTTGTTCGAATGGTCCTCGAAGAACAGCCCGCCTTCTTCCTCGTACACGTCGAGCCCGAGATGCCCGAGGTGTCCGCTCTTGAGCGCGCCGACGAGCGCGTTGCTTTCCACGAGTCCGCCACGCCCCGTATTGATCAGCATCGCGCCGCGCTTCATGCGCGCGAGTGCGCGCTCGTCGATCATGTGGTGAGTCTCCGGCAACAGCGGGCAGTGCAGGCTCACGATGTCGGACTCGGCGAGCAGCTCGTCGAGCGGCACGTAGCGCGCGCCGAGCGCGAGCATTTCCTCGGCGGGCTTGGGCGGGCTGTAGGCGAGCAGCCTGGTGCCGAAGCCGGCCATGATCCGGCCGAAGGTGCAGCCGATCACGCCCGTGCCGACTACGCCCACCGTCTTGCCGTGGAGATCGAAGCCGAGCAGGCCGTTCAGCGAGAAGTCGCCTTCGCGCGTGCGCGCGACCGCGCGCGGCAGGCGCCGGTTCAGCGCGAGGATCATGCCGACGGCGTGCTCCGCAACCGCGTGCGGCGAGTAGGCCGGCACACGCGCGACGGTGATGCCAAGCCGCATCGCTGCCGCCAGATCGATGTGATTGAAGCCCGCGGAGCGCAGCGCGACGAGGCGCGTGCCGCCGTCCGCGAGCTTTTCGAGGACGGTCGCATCGACGATGTCGTTGACGAACGGGCACACCACTTCGTAACCGTGCGCGAGGATCGCCGTCTCGGCATCGAGCTGCGATTCCTGGAAATGCAATCGATAGCCGAATGCGGCGTTGGCTTCGTTGAACGTATCGCGGTCGTACTGGCGGCTGCTGAACAAGATCACACGCACGGTGTGTCTCCCTTTCTTGGAGGCGGGCCGCGCTACGACGGCACGCCCGACATTTGCTGAAACGGCGCTGCCATTCGCGCGGTGCTTGCGCGCTGCGGATCGACTGCTTCGCCGTGGCCGAAATGCTCGAGCGTGAAGTCGATGAAGCTGCGCGTTTTCGCGGGCAGGAACTGGCGCTCCGGATAGACGATCGACACCTTCGCTTCCGGGGCGTCGATCTCGTACTCCTCCATGATGCGCTTCAGGTCACCTGCGGCAAAGTCGTCCGCGACAAAAGGAATCGGCAAGATCGCGATGCCCATTCCGGCGAGCGCGGCGAGGCGCACCATCGGCGCGCTGTTGACCGTGTAGACGGGCGGCAGCATGACCTCGTGCACGTGGGCGTCGCGGTCCTTCAGGCGCCAAGTCGGCTCGTGCTGGTCGGCGGGCAGCGCGACGAACGCATGCCGCGACAGTTCGCGCGGCGTGGCGGGGTTTCCATGCTGAGCGAGGTAGGCGGGTGAAGCGCAGGCGACGAGCGCGTGAACGCCGAGCGGGTGCTCGACGAACGCATCGTCGTGCGGGCGAAAGGCCGTCACGATACCGACGTCGAAGCTGTCGCCCGCGAGATCGGCCTGGTGTTCCGCGAGCGTCAGGCGGATCTTGACCGACGGATAGCGCCTGCGGAAGCCGTCGATGAGCGGCGTGACCCATAACGGCGACAGCGCCGCCGAGACGGCCACGCGCAGCGTCCCGCTCGGCCCGTGCTCGGCGCTCGCCACCGTCGCGTCGAGCTGATCGAGCTCTTCGAGCATCGAGCGGCAGCCTTCCAGATAACGGAGTCCGGCTTCGGTCAGCGAAAGATTTCGGGTAGTCCGGTTGATAAGTCGCGTATTCAAATGCGACTCGAGCATTGCGATGCAGCGCGTGACAAACGCATTCGAGACTTCAAATTGGCGGGCAGCACGGCGAAAGCTCCTCGACTCCGCGACTCTTACAAAGACTCGCATGGCTTGAATTTGATTCATGGCTTTAATAAATAGTCTGGCTATTTGATCGACTGAGTCAAGCAAAGATTCCCTGAAACGCCGTATTGCCGCAGTAATTTGTTCTTCCGTCAATGGGCAAGCGAATGCAAAAAAATCACGTTGACACTATCTTAAAACCAGATTGACAATTACGCCCTATCTACTAAAGATGTCGAGGGAAATCGAGCGCAAGCGCGCGTAATTCCATTGAGATCCGCAAAGAAAAGATAGACAGGTAGTACGCTGATATGCGCGCCAGGGGCCATTCTGCGGTGGATGTGCATACTGCTCTGTATATATTTTGCCGCGATAAGTCTTACCAAATTCGAGAATTAATTTGCGTCACCGGGGGCCGCCTGCATTCAGTCTTGCCTGTCCCGGCATGTGACTGGCCGGTTAATCTGGCGGATGGCTGATTCGAATTGTCAGTGTCGCGGAGAGCACCTGAAATGATTGGCGAATTACTCAGGAATCAGCCGGAATTTGCTTTATTCGCCAGCCTCGCGCTAGGCTATCTAATCGGTTCGTTCAAAATCGGGCCGATTCAGCTCGGGGGAGTATGCGGCACTCTGATTGTCGCGCTGGTGCTGGGGCAAACCGGCGCCCGCATTAGTCCCGACCTGAAGAACATTGCATTCGCGGTATTCATTTTCGCGCTCGGATTTACCGGCGGCCCGCAATTCTTCGCCAATGTCGGCCGTGGCTGGCGCTACGGATTGCTTTCGCTGATTGAGGTCTCGACCGTGCTGGCGCTGGTGTTCGCCGCCATCGTGCTGCTCGGCCTGGACCAGGGCACCGCAGCCGGGCTCCTGGCCGGTGCGGCGACCGAATCGGCGGTGATCGGCACGGCGTCCGAGGCGATCGGGCGGCTCGGCCTGCCCGCCGTGGAAACGGCGCGGCTGCAGGCCAACGTCGTGACGGCCTATAGCGTCAGCTACCTGTTCGGGCTTATCACGATCGTGCTGTTCACCAGCCAGTTCGCGCCGCTGATCCTGCGCATCGACTTGCGCGCCGAAGCCGAGCGGCTGTGGCGCAAGCTCGGCGGCGACGGCGCGCTCGAGAACGGTCAGCGCGTCGCGGCGCCGTCGCTCGTTGGGCGCGAGTTCCGCGTCGGCCCGGCCGCGGGCATCACGATCGGCGAGCTCGAAGCGCGCTACGGCTACAACCTCGCGGTCGAGGGCGTCCTGCGCAAGACCGCGGCGCTCGAAGTCGAGCCCGCGCTCATGCTGGAGACGGGCGATCACGTGGTGCTGGTCGGCCGCCGCGAGGCGCTGGTCGAGGCGGCGGACGCGATCGGCGAGGAGCTCGCGGGCAAGGATGCCGCCGGTTTCCATACGCAGCGGCTCGACGTGGTCCTGACGCGCGCCGAGGCGCACGGCCTGACCGTCGCGCAGATCCGCGAGCGTGCCGAGCCTGAAGAAGGGCGCGGCGTCTTCATCTCCGCCGTCACGCGCATCGGGAACACCATCCCCGCACTGCCCGGCACGGAGCTGAACCGCGGCGACGTGCTCACGCTCGTCGGCGCGCCGGACGACGTCGAGCGCGGCGCCTCGCTGCTCGGCTATGCGCTGCCGGCGACCGACAAGACCGACTTCGTGCTGCTCGGCATGGGCGTGCTCGCAGGCATGGCCCTCGGCCACCTGAGCGCACGCATCGGCAGCGTGGCGCTTACGCTCGGCACGGGCGGCGGGTGTCTTCTCTCGGGACTCCTCTTCGGCTGGCTGCGCTCCCGCCGTCCGCTGATCGGCTCGCTGCCGTCGGCTGCCGCACAAATCCTGAAGGACTTCGGACTTGGCACTTTCATCGCCGCAGTCGGCCTGTCGGCCGGACCGGATGCGCTCGCGCTCGTGCACCAGTACGGTCTCGCGCTGCCTGCGATCGGCGTGCTGATGGTGCTCGTCCCCGGGCTCCTGTCGCTTTGCATCGGCCGCGCGCTCCTGAAGCTCGACGCGCCGATGCTGCTCGGCGCGATCGCCGGGCAGCAGTGCAGTACGCCGGCGATCAGCGCGCTCGTGGGGGCCGCCGGCAATTCGACGCCCGTCATCGGCTACACCATCACGTACGCGCTTTCGAACGTCCTGCTGCCGCTCGCGGGGCCGGTCGTCGTCGGTTTCGGAAGCAGCTTGCGTGCGCTGCACCTGTAGCCGACGGCGGCCGGTCAGGCCGGGCCGCGCGCTCGCCGGATTTCTTCAACTACGAAGAGGACACGATGACTTGGCTCCATGACATCTTTCACAGGTCGCCGGAGATCGCCTTATTCATATCGCTGGCGATCGGCTACTACATCGGGCAGATCAATTTCGGCAAATTCCAGCTGGGCGGGGTCGGCGGTTCGCTGCTTGCCGCCGTGGTCGTGAGCCAGGTCGGGGTGGAGATCGACAACGGCGTGAAGGCCGTGATGTTCGCGGTGTTCATCTACGCCGTGGGCTACGAATCGGGGCCCGGGTTCTTCAACTCGATCAACCGCAAGACGCTGCGCGAAATCGCGATGGCGGTGTTCCTGGCGGTGTCGGCGCTCGCCACGGTGATTGTGTGCGCACGCATTTTCCATCTCGACAAGGGTCTCGCGGCGGGTCTCGCGGGCGGCGCGCTGACGCAGTCGGCCATCATCGGCACGGCCGGCGACGCGATCTCGCGCCTCGGCCTGCCACCCGACCAGGTCAAGTTTCTGCAGTCGGAAGTGGCGATTGCCTATGCGGTGACCTACGTGTTCGGCTCGCTCGGAGCGATCGTCGTCTGCGTGAACATCCTGCCGAAGTTCATGGGCCAGGGCTTGCGCGAAGCGTCGATCGAAGCCGAGAAGCTGCTCTCGGGCAGCGCGGCGAAAGCGCCGGGGCAGCGCGCCGCGATGCCGGTGCTGGTCGGCCGGGCGTATCGGGTGGGTCCGGCGGCGGGGCGCTCGATCGCCGAGATCGAGCAAAGCCACAACGACCTCGTCACGATCGAAAAGGTCCGCCGCCACGGCAAGGCCGTCGAGCCGACGCCCGAGCTCAAGCTGCAGGCGGACGATGTGATCCTGGTGGTCGGCCGCCGCGAGGGCGTTGTCGAAGCCGCGCCGCAGATTGGCGAGGAAGTGGCCGACACCGATGGCGTCTCCACCGTGATGCAGACGCGCCAGGCCGTGTTCACGCGCAAGGGCATGAACAACGTGTCGATCGCCGAAGTGCGCGAGCAGGTCGATCGCGAGCTGCGCCACGGCGTCTACGTGGAAGGCGCGACGCGTGCCGGCCAGCCGCTGCCGATCCTGCCCGACACGAAGATGCAGCACGGCGACGTCATCACGTTCTACGGCACTCCGAAGGATACGAAGCGCGCGGTCGAGCTGGCCGGCTACGAAATGCCGTATTCGAATAAGACTGACTTTATCTACATGGGCGTCGGTCTCGTGCTCGGCCTGCTGATCGGCCTCGTCGTCGAGCGGGTCGACGGGATTCCGCTCACGCTCGGCTCGGGCGGCGGGTGTCTCCTCGCCGGCCTGCTGTTCGGCTGGATGCGCGGCAAGCATCCGATGTACGGCGTGATGCCGACGCAAGCCTCGCAGCTCTTGAAGGATTTCGGCCTGGCGGCGTTCGTCGCGGTGGTCGGCCTCAATTCGGGCTTGCAGGCCGTGGTGACCGTCAAGCAAAGCGGCATGACGATCTTCCTGCTCGGCATCTTCGTCACGATGTTCCCGCTGATCCTGACGATGCTCTTCGGCCGCTACGTCTTGCGCTACAACAACTCGGCCATCCTGGCGGGCGCGCTCTCCGGCTCGCGCAGCGCGAACCCGGCGTTCGGCGGCGTGCTCGACAAGGCCGAAAGCGCCGTGCCGACCGTGCCGTTCGCCATCACCTATGCAATCGCCAACGTGCTGCTGACTCTGCTCGGTCCGCTCGTCGTTGGCCTCGTTTGACCCCGGGGCTTCGCCGCTCCGGATTTGCAGCAACTCAAACGCCCCGCGCCGCGGCGTGGCCGGGGCGCCGAACATGGAACTACTTGGAGAGCCACAATCATGGCAAAGCTAAGCAAAGACGAGATGTCCACCCTGATTGGCAAGCTAGGGTCGCTTAGCCCGTTCGAGCAAAAGGACGTGCTGATCAAGGTCGCGCGCGGCGAACAAGCCGAGCGTCCGGCTGACCGCCAGATGCTCAACGCCGGCCGCGGCAACCCGAACTTCCTCGCCACCGAGCCGCGCCATGCATTCTGGCAGCTCGGCCGCTTCGCGACGCACGAAGCCGAGCGCTCGTTCGGCCATATCCCCGGCGGCGTGGGCGGCTTCGCGCTGCGCGGCGGCCTGCGCGAATCGTTCAGCCGCTTCCTCGACGAAAACGAGGGCGAGCCCGGCATTACCTTCCTGAAGAGAACCGCCCACTACGTGCGCGACCACTTGGGCCTCGACATCGAGGACTTTCTCTACGAGATGGCCGACGGCATCCTTGCCTGCAACTATCCGGTGCCGGACCGCATGCTGAAGCTGTCGGAAGTGATCGTCGGCGAGTACCTCAAGAAGGAGATGATCGGCGACCACCCGTTCGCCGGCAAGTTCGACACCTACGCGGTCGAAGGCGGCACGGCGGCGATGACGTACATCTTCAACACGATGCGCGAGAACCACCTGATCAAGGCGGGCGACACGATCGCGCTCGGCATGCCGATCTTCACGCCGTACATCGAGATCCCCGAGCTGAACGACTACAAGCTCAACGTCGTGCATCTCGAGGCGAAGGTCGAGAACGGCTGGCAATACTCGAAGCAAGAGCTCGACAAGCTGCGCGACCCGAAGGTCAAGGCGTTCTTCCTCGTGAACCCGAGCAATCCGCCGTCGGTGAAGATCAGCGACGAGAGCCTCAAGCACATCGCCGAGATCGTCAAGGTCCGCCCGGACCTGATCTTCCTGACCGACGACGTGTACGGCACGTTCGCCGACAACTTCACGTCACTGTTCGCGCTCGCGCCGCACAACACGATCCTCGTGTACTCGTACTCGAAATACTTCGGCGCGACCGGCTGGCGCCTGGGCACGGTGAGCACGCACGAAGACAACGTGCTCGACCGCCTGATCGCCGAGCTGCCGAAGAACCTCAAGGACGAGTTGCATCACCGCTACGAGTCGATCACGACCGAGCCGGCGAAGCTGAAGTTCATCGACCGCCTGGTGGCCGACAGCCGTACCGTCGCGCTGAACCACACGGCCGGTCTTTCGACGCCGCAGCAAGTGCAGATGGTGCTGTTCTCGCTGTTCGCGCTGATGGATACGGAAGAGGTCTACAAGAACTCGCTCAAGCACCTGATCCGCAGCCGCAAGAAGGCGCTGTTCAAGGAAATCGGCATCTCGTTCGCGGCGGAAGACGAGAACCAGGTCGACTACTACACGGTGCTCGACGTCGAGTACCTGGGCGAGCGAGCCTTCGGCCGCAAGTTCGTCGACTGGCTCTTGAAGAACGTCCAGCCGTCGGAACTGCTGTTCCGTCTCGCGAGCGAAGCGCAGGTCGTGCTGCTGCCGGGGCGCGGCTTCGGCACGCAGCATCCGTCGGGCCGTGTGTCGCTCGCGAACCTGAACGAGGCCGACTACAAGAAGATCGGCGTCGCGCTGCGCAAGCTGATCGAAGAGTACGTCGAGCGCTACAACGCGGCGACGGGCGAGAAGCTCGACAAGAACAAGGTGGTGTAACGAACCGGACGGCGCACGCGGCCCCCGCGTGCGCATGCTGTAAGCCCGCCCCTTAGCCGCGGCATCGCGACCGTGGCTTGCAACGCTCATGGCGTAAGCCGTGAGCGTTTTTTTTGCACTGTGGGAAACACTGCTGCCCGCTGTGCGCGAGCAAACGACTTGCGCATTCGCGCAGAACGGGGAATGATCGAAGACCCGCTGCATTCACCGAATCGATCGATCATGTCCATGCCTTCCCAATCCATCGCTTGTCCCGATGTCGTCTCGCTCGACGAGATCCTGCCCGAGGAACCCCTCCTGATGATGGGCGCCGGCCCCGTGCCGATTCCCGCCGCCGTCGCCAAGGCCAATGCGATCGTCATCAACCATCTCGGCGCGACGATGGTCAAGGTGATCACGCAGGTGAAGGAGATGGCGCGCTATGTGTTCCAGACTCGCTCGAAGTGGGTGCTGGGCGTCGCGGGCCCGGGCTCGGCCGCGATGGAGATGGCGATCTCGAACCTCGCCTGGACCGGCACGCGCGTGCTGTCGATCAAGAACGGCTTCTTCAGCGAGCGCATGGCGGAGATGGCGCGCCGCACCGGCGCGCAGGTCGCGACGCTCGACGTTCCGGACCGCTCGGTGGCGAGCCTCGCGGAGGTCGCCGCCGCATTGCGCCGCGAGCGGCCCGACATCGTGACGATCGTCCAGGGCGAGACGTCGAACACTGTCTGGAACCATCAGTTGAAGGAGATCGCCGCGCTCGCGAAGGAAGCGGGCGCGCTGGTGGTCGTCGATGCCGTCTGCACGCTCTCGACGATGCCGCTCGAGATGGACGCCTGGGGCATCGACGCCGTCATCACCGGCGGGCAGAAGGGCTTGTCGTCGATTCCGGGGGTGTCGCTGATCGCGTTTTCCGAGGCCGCGTGGGAGCGCGTGAAGCACCGCGACCATGCGAACACGCACTGGTGCCTCGATGCGTCGCTCGCCGAGAACTTCTGGCACAACGCGGGCTATCACTACACCGCGCCGGTTTCGGGCGTGCTCGCGCTGCACGAGGCGCTGCGGCTCGTGTGCGCCGAAACGCTCGAAAAGCGCTTCGCGCGGCATTTGAAGTGCTCGCTCGCCCTGCAGGCGGGGATCTCGGCCCTCGGCCTCGCGCTTTACGCGCCCGAGCCATGCCGGCTGAATTCGGTGGTCGGCATCGAGGCGCCCAAGGGCTTGAGCCCCGCGGATATCTGCGGACATATCTCGCGGCACCATCAGGTCGAGATCTCCGGCTCGTTCGGCCTGCCGATCGTGCGGATCGGACAGATGGGCGAGCAGTGCCGCGAGCACAACCTGTTCAGGACGCTGCACGCGTTCGGGCGCACGATGGTCGATCTCGGCGTGCGCGTGGACTTGCCGGCCGGCGTGGCGGCGCTCGAGCGCTCGCTGGCGGAGAATGGGCGGGCGACGGCGGCGTAGGACGGATTCGGATTCACTTGGTGCGCAGCAATGGCCGCCTGAGCGAGAATGAAGGGAATCGATCTCGCAGCGGCAACAGCACAGCAAAAAGGGGAGACGACGATGCTTGCCAACCTCTTCGATCAGCTTCCATCAGCCGCCGACCTCGCGGCGCAAGAGACCTTCGAAGAACTGCTGGGCCGCCCGGGCGTGCGCATCGAGCGCATCGTTTCGCTCGGGCAATGCAGCCCGCCGGGCTTCTGGTATTGCCAGCCGCACGGCGAGTGGGTTGTCGTGCTGGCGGGGTCGGCGGGCTTGCTGCTGGAGGGTGAGCTGCACGAGCGGGTATTGCGCGCGGGCGATTTCGTCAATATTCCGGCGCGGCGGCGGCATCGGGTCGAATGGACCGATAGCTTTTTGCCGACGATCTGGATGGCGGTGCATTACGAGGACGCCGCGCCGTCCGGGCAAGCGGTCGGCCCAAATTAGACGGTCAAAGCGCCGCCGGCGCGTTCGGCACGCGCGTGTTGCGCAGATAAAGGCTCGTGGAGAGCACCACTGCCGCCGCTGCGGCAACTGCCGCAAACAGGAATACCGACCCATACCCGAACTCGCCCGCCACATATCCCGCGAGCGGCCCGGTAATCCCCAGCGAGAGGTCGAGAAACACCGAGTACGCCGAGAGCGCCGCGCCGCGGCTCGCCGGCGGCACGAGGCCCACGGCTTCGACGCCGAGCGCCGGAAACACGAGCGCAAAGCCGAATCCCGTGAGCGCCGCGCCCGCCAGCGCCACGTGGGGCACCGGCGCGAGCCACAGCATCAGCAGCCCCGCGCATTCGAACGAGAACGACACGATCGCCACCCGGAACCCGCCATACGTCTTGATCGTGCTGGCGAACAAGAGGCGCGCGCCGACGAACATCGTGCCGAACACGGTCAGCGAGAGCGCCGCATTCGGCCAATGGCGCGCGGCATAGAACAGCGTGATGAAGGTCGCGATCGATCCGAACCCGGCCGAGCCAAGCGCGAGGCCGATGCCGTGCGGCAGCACGCGGGTGAAGACGCTCGCATACGACATCCGCTCGCCGTGGACGATCGGCACCGGCGCGACCGGCCGCGCGAGGTAGTAGCCGAGCGCGCCGAGCCCGATGACGAGGATGCCGAGGGACAAGTCCCCCAGCCCATGCGAGAGCGCGACGCCGAGCGGCGCGCCGATCGCGAGCGCGCCGTAGGTCGCGATGCCGTTCCACGAGATCACCTTGGCGTTGTGCGAGGTGCCCACGCGGCCGATCCCCCAGAGGATCGCGCCGGTGCCGGTGAGGCTCTCGCCGAAGCCGAGTATGAGACGGCTCGCGACGAGGATCGTTAGGCTCAGCGCGGGCCAGTCCTTGCAGAGCACCGCGATCAGCAGCAGCACGCCGCTTGCGCCGCAGCCGATGAGGCCGATCGTGACCGTCTTCTTCGGGCCGAGCGTATCGGCCGTGCGGCCCGCGAGCGGGCGCGAGGCGAGCGTTGCGAAGTACTGCACGCTGATCGCCGCGCCGGCAAGCACCGAGCCGAAGCCGAGATCCGTGTGCACGAAGCCGGGCAGGACGGCGAGCGGCACGCCGATCGTCAGATAGCAGAGAAACGTGAAGAAAACGACCGGAATGATCTTGAGCGTCGTGGCAAGGTCGCTGCGGGACGCTGCGGATTCGGCAGGCATAAGGGAAAACCAGACTTGAATACGGCACGAAGCCGCAATTCTCTCATGGAACCGGTTTCTGCGTGAATCGAAAATTATCCTTTTAGTACATAAAAAACGGTGCCGGAATCAAACAGGATGGGGACGGATCTCGAATTGGCCGCATTCCCGCCTGCTGCAATCTTTCCGTAAGCCAGCGATATATCGATTCACGAATATGTCCTGCATGTGCGAGGGCCTATGGGTTATGGAAATTGTCGGTGATAGCGTTCGAACCGTTACTGCAACGCCGTGCGTCAGCCCTTGAGCACCTCAAGACGAGATCCGAGACATGAGCCAGCCAATCCGCTTCTATCACCGCAACGCGATCCGCGAAGTCAGCGGTGCGCCCGTCACCCGCACGGTCCTGCAATACCTGCGTGAGGACGCGCATTGCACCGGCACCAAGGAAGGCTGCGCGGAAGGCGACTGCGGCGCATGCACGGTCGTCGTCGGCGAGCCTGACGGGGCGGGCGGCGTCAACTTCAAGGCGGTCAACGCCTGCATCCAGTTCCTGCCGACGCTCGACGGCCGCGCCTTGTTCACCGTCGAGGACCTGCGTCAGCCGGACGGCTCGCTGCATCCGGTGCAGGAGGCGATGGTCGAATGCCACGGCTCGCAGTGCGGGTTCTGCACGCCGGGCTTCGTGATGTCGATGTGGTCGCTCTACGAGAAGCACGGCCATGAGTCCAGCTGCGAAACGGCCTGCGCCAGCAAAACCATCCCGTCGCGCCAGGAAATCAGCGACGCGCTGACCGGCAACCTGTGCCGCTGCACGGGCTATCGCCCGATCGTCGACGCGGCGGTGCGGATGTTCGACATGCGGCCGAAAGCGCCCGTCGACGTCAAGGCCCTCGCGGACAGGCTCGCGACCCTCGCGCGCAGCGAAACCTTCCACTACGAGCACGCCGGCCAGGCGTTCGACGCACCGCGCACCGTCGCCGAGCTCGCGCGGATCAAGGAAGCGCGACCCGCCACGCGGATTCTCGCGGGCAGCACCGACATCGGCCTGTGGGTCACCAAGCAGATGCGCCAACTCGGCGACATCGTCTACGTCGGCCAGGTCGGGGCGCTCCAGAAGATCGAGGCGTCGGATGAATGGATCGAGATCGGCGCGGGCGTCGCGGTCGAGCGCGCCTACGCCGAGCTCGCCAAGCACTATCCCGAGCTGCACGAGATGTGGAAGCGCTTCGCGTCGCTGCCGATCCGCAACGCGGGCACGCTCGGCGGCAACGTCGCGAACGGCTCGCCGATCGGCGACTCGATGCCCGGCCTGATCGCGCTCGGCGCGCGCGTGATCGTGCGCGGCGGCCAGATCGAGCGCGAGATGCCGCTCGAAGACCTCTACCTCGCGTACCAGAAGAAGGACATGGCCGAGCACGAGTTCGTCGTCGGCCTGAAGGTGCCGGTGCGCACCGGCGCGCGCAAGAACCTGCAATTCCGCACCTATAAGCTCTCGAAGCGCTTCGATTCCGACATCTCGGCGGTCTGCGCGGCGTTCGCCTTCATCGCCGACGGCGACGCGATCCGCGAGCCGCGCATCGCGTTCGGCGGGATGGCCGCGACGCCCAGGCGCGCGACGCACGCGGAGGGCGTGCTCGCCGGCGCCGACTGGCACGAAGCCACGGCGCAAGCGGCGATGCAGGCGCTCGCCCAGGACTACGCGCCGCTCACCGATATGCGCGCAACCAGCGTCTATCGCCTGGAAACGGCGCAGAACCTCTTGTACCGCTTCTGGCTCGAGACGCGCCCGAACGATCCGCTTCCGGCGGAAGCCCTCAGCGTGCGCTCGGTGGAAGCCGAAGTCGCGAGCCTCTAAAGCATCGAGGAACCGGAGACCCACCGAATGAACCAGCAAGCCGAACCGTTCCTGAAAGACCTTCGCGAGCTCGACGACTTCAAGCAAGTCCACGTTTCGCGCCCGCATGAGTCCGCGCATCTGCACGTGAGCGGCCGCGCCACCTACACCGACGACATCCCGCTCGTCGCCGGTACGCTGCACGCGGCGCTTGGCCTCTCGACGAAGGCGCATGCGAAGGTCACGTCGATCTCGTTCGACGCCGTGCGCGCGACGCCGGGCGTCGTCGCCGTCTTCACCGCCGACGACATTCCCGGCGAAAACCAGTGTGGCCCGATCATCCACGACGATCCGATTCTCGCGGACGGCGTCGTCCAGTACGTCGGCCAGCCGATGTTCATCGTGGTCGCGACCTCGCACGACATCGCGCGCCTGGCCGCGCGCCGCGCGCAAGTCGAATACGAAGAGCTGCCTGCGATCCTGACCGCGCAGGAGGCGCGCGCGGCCGAGCAGTACGTGCTGCCGCCGATGAAGCTCGCGCGCGGCGCGGCCGCCGCGAAGATCGCGCATGCGCCGCATCGGGAAACCGGCGAGATGCTGCTCGGCGGCCAGGAGCAGTTCTATCTCGAAGGCCAGATCTCGTACGCGGTGCCGAAGGACGACGACGGCATGCACGTCTGGTGCTCGACGCAGCACCCGAGCGAAATGCAGCACCACGTCGCGCATGCGCTCGGCGTCGCGTCTCACAACGTGCTGATCGAATGCCGGCGCATGGGCGGGGGCTTCGGCGGCAAGGAATCGCAGTCGGCGCTGTTCGCGTGCTGCGCGGCCGTCGCCGCTTGGAAACTGCTGTGCCCGGTGAAGTTGCGCCCGGACCGCGACGACGACATGATGGTCACCGGCAAGCGCCACGACTTCCACTACACCTACGAAGTCGGCTACAGCGACGACGGCCTGATCGACGGCGTCTCGGTCGACATGACCTCGCGCTGCGGCTTCTCGGCGGACCTCTCGGGGCCGGTGATGACGCGCGCTGTCTGCCACTTCGACAACGCCTACTACTTCCCCGACATCGCGATCGAGGGCTTCTGCGGCAAGACCAACACGCAGTCGAACACCGCGTTCCGCGGCTTCGGCGGCCCGCAGGGCGCGTTCGCGATCGAGTACATCATCGACGACGTCGCGCGCTCGCTGAAGCTCGATCCTCTCGACGTGCGCCGCCGCAACCTCTACGGCAAGACCGAGCGCAACGTGACGCCGTACGGCCAGACCGTCGAGGACAACGTCATCCACGAGCTGCTCGACGAGCTCGAAGCGACGAGCGGCTACCGCAGCCGCCGCGCCGCCGTGCGCGAGTTCAACGCGAAGAACACGGTGCTCAAGAAGGGCATCGCGATCACGCCTGTGAAGTTCGGCATCGCGTTCAACGTCACGCACTTCAACCAGGCCGGCGCGCTCGTCCACATCTACACGGACGGCTCGGTGCTCGTGAACCACGGCGGCACGGAGATGGGGCAGGGCTTGAACACCAAGGTCGCGCAGGTCGTCGCGCACGAGCTCGGCATCGGCTTCTCGCGCGTGCGCGTGACGGCGACCGATACGAGCAAGGTCGCGAACACCTCGGCGACGGCGGCGTCCACCGGCTCGGACCTCAACGGCAAGGCCGCGCAGGATGCGGCGCGCCAGCTGCGCGAGCGGCTCTCGGCGTTCGCGGCGATGAAGTACGGCGCGGGTGCGGTCAGCGCGAACGACGTGCGCTTCGCCGGCGATTGCGTGGCGGTCGGCGAGCTCGTGGTGCCGTTCGAGGAGATCATCAGGAACGCCTATGTCGCGCGCGTGCAGCTCTGGTCGGACGGCTTCTATGCGACGCCCAAGCTCTACTGGGACCAGAAGACGCTGCAAGGCCGGCCGTTCTTCTATTACTCGTACGGCGCGGCGGTGTCGGAAGTGGTGATCGACACGCTCACGGGCGAGATGCGCGTGCTGCGCGCCGATGCGCTGCACGACGTGGGCGCGTCGCTGAATCCGTCGCTCGATATCGGGCAGGTCGAGGGCGGCTTCATCCAGGGGATGGGCTGGCTCACGACCGAGGAGCTCTGGTGGAACCCGGGCGGCAAGCTGATGACGCATGCGCCGTCCACTTACAAGATCCCGACCGTCAACGACACGCCACCCGATTTCCGCGTGAACCTGTTCAAGAACCGCAACGCGGAGGACAGCATCCATCGCTCGAAGGCGGTCGGCGAGCCGCCGCTGTTGCTGCCGTTCTCGGTGTTCTTCGCGATCCGCGACGCGGTGGCGAGCGTCGGCGACTACGAAGTCAATCCGCCGATGAACGCACCGGCGACCGCCGAGGAGATCCTCAAGGCCGTCAAGGCGGTGAGGGCGGCGCGCGCCTCGCAAGGAGCGCAATCGTGATGACCGTGCTGCCCTGCGATTCGGGCGTGCGGATCGGGCGGCGCGGCGCGCCGGAGCCGAAGCGCGCGCCGATGCACGTCGTGCTGTTCGGCGCGGGGCATGTCGGGCATGCGCTGATCGCGCTGCTTGGCCGCCTGCCGTGCGTGGTCCAGTGGGTCGACGAGCGCGACGAGCTGTTCCCCGACGAAGTGCCCGCCAACGTGCAGATCGAGGCGACCGACACGCCCGACGCGATCGTCGATGCGGCGCCGCCGGGCGCGTACTTCCTCGTGATGACGCACAACCACGCGCTCGATTTCTCGCTTGCGGCGCGCATCATGCGGCGGCGCGACTTCACCTACTTCGGGATGATCGGCTCGAAGACCAAGCGCGTGAAGTTCGAGCGGCGCTTGATCGAGCGCGGCGTCGAGCCGGAGCGGCTCGCTCGGATGGTGTGCCCGATCGGCGTGCCGGGCATCGTCGACAAGGCGCCGGCGTCGATCGCGGTGGCGGTCGGCGCGCAGTTGCTGCAGGTTTGGACGGGGCGGGAGGTGCAGCGCGAGGGGGAACTCATAAGCACGGTCGACTGACCGCGGGCGTGCCTCGGAAAACAAAAAGGGCGGCGAGGCTTCGCCGCCCTTCACCACACTTCCAGCCGCTTACTGCTGCATCACCGACAGCTTGTTCGCCACCGACGTCACGCCCTTCACGCCCTTGGCTGCTTCGCCGGCTGCATCGATCTGGCCTTGGTCCGGCACCGTGCCGGTCAGCGTCACCGCACCGCCGCGCGCGCGCACCGAGATGTTCGACACGTCGAGGCCTTGCGTTTTCGCCAGCGCCTTGCGCACGGTGTAGCCGAGCGTGCGGTTGGCCTTCTTGACCGCCTTGGCCGACGGCGCCGAAGCGGTTGCTGCCGGAGCTGCCGCCGTATCGCTGGCTTGCGCGTACGCGCTGCAAGCCAGAACCACACATGCCACACCACCCAGAGCCTTCAGGTAATTCACTGCTTTCATGTTTTCTCCTGATTCACTTCGTTCACGTCGATGACAGCCGCCTGTGCCGGGCGGCTTCGGTACCACACCCGCGGCACGGCGCATCGCACGCGCGGATTGACCGCCCGGTGCGCCGACCTTGGCTTGGACACGGTGATGCGAGAGAGGCGAGAGACGGCCGCGGCGCCGAAAGAACGGCATGCGCTTCGCGGTCCGCCGCGCGGCCTGCGGGGCGCCCGGTTCTTCTGAGTCTTGCCGGGTCGCGCCATCGCGAGGCTTCATGCGCGGCTGCGACGCACAATGTAGTGCAGGTTGCGGGCAAGCGAAAGGGTTTACCGGCGCCTCCATGCACCAGTGCTGGCTGCGCGCAACACTTCATGCAAATTTTTGTTGCAAGTTTGCGCGCTTCGCGAACTTGCCGTGCGTCGAGATCGCGCAAATCTCATGTACCATCGGCGCCAAGCACGCGCGGATTTTGCGGCGCGCGCAGCAGTCGCCCGCAGCCGGTTGCCCGCAGCTCTTTCCCTCATACGCACCGCCTCAAGAATTGCCGATGAAGCCCTCCAACGGCCGCCGCCGCCCGGCTCCCCGCCTCGTCGCCCGTTTCGTCGCGATTTCATGGCGCGATCTGGCGGTCTCGTTCGGACCGATCCTGCTCGTCAGCGCCATCGCCATCTGGGTGGCGATCCGCCTGATCCAGCCCGCGCCGCCCAATACGCTCACCATTACCGCGGGACCGGTCGGCAGCTCGTTCTGGAACGCGGCGCAGAAGTACAAGACCATCCTCGCGCGCAACGGCGTCATGCTCAACGTGGTCGCCTCCGAAGGCTCGCTGCAGAACCTGCAGCGCCTCGCCGACCCCAAGGCGAACGTCGACGTGGGCTTCGTGCAGAGCGGTTTGAGGACCGTCGACGGGAAAGCGACCGTCGACGGCAATACCGAGGACCTGATGTCGCTCGGCAGCGTTTCCTACGTGCCGCTCGTGATCTTCTACACGGGGCGGGAGGAGGCGCGGCTCTCCGGGTTCCATGGCAAGCGCATCGCAATCGGCCCGGAAGGCAGCGGCACGCGCCAGCTTGCGCTTACGCTCCTGAAGGCGAACGGCATCGTGCCGGGCGGACCGACCGAGCTGCTGCCGCTCACGGGCGACGCGGCGGCGAAGGCGCTGACCTCGGGCGGCATCGACGTCGCGTTCCTCGCTGGCGACTCGGCGCAGCCGCCCGTGATGGCGGCGCTGTCCCGCACGCCGGGCATCCGGCAATACAGCTTCACGCAGGCGCAGGCCTACGCGCGGCGCTTTGCCTACCTGACGCAGATCGACCTGCCGATGGGCGCCTTCGACTTCGGCAAGAACCTTCCGCCTGAGACGATCCACACGATCGCGCCGACGGCCGACTTGATCGCGCGCGACTCGCTCCACCCGGCGCTCTCCGACCTGCTGATCGAAGCCGCGCGCGAAGTGCATGGCCGCGCGAACCTGCTGCAGCACGCGGGCGAGTTTCCGGCGCCGCTCGTGCACGACTTCCCGCTCTCCGACGACGCCGCGCGCTACTACAAGTCCGGCAAGAGCTTCCTGTACCGCACGCTGCCATTCTGGCTCGCGAGCCTCGCGGACCGGCTGCTCGTGCTGCTCGTGCCGATCATCGTCGTGCTGATTCCGGGCCTGCGGGTCGTGCCGTCGCTCTACGCATGGCGCGTGAAATCGCGCATCTACCGCTGGTACGGCGCGCTGATCGCGATCGAGCGCGGCGCGCTCGCGGAGACGTCGGAAACCGAGCGCACGACGCTGATCGAAAAGCTCGACACGATCGAGGAGTCGGTCAACAAGCTCAAGATGCCGCTCGCCTACGCGGACCAGTTCTACGTGCTGCGCGAGCATATCGGCTTCGTGCGTGCGCGGCTCACCTCGGGCTACGACCGCGCGGCCGACGAACGCGGCCAGGGCGTCGCACAAGCGGCCGAAGCGCCCGCAAGCGGCGAGGAAAGCGGCGGCGAACACGGCGATTCGGCCACGCCCGCGCGCCACGATGCATGAGCCAGGCGGGAAGCGCGTCAACATCACCAACATCGCTCCAGGGGGAGACAGCCATGACACCAGACCTCGGCTCCGCGTCGCCGCGGTGGTTCTACGATTTCATTTCGCCGTTCTCGTACTTGCTGCTGGAGCAGCACGACAAGTGGCCGGGCGTGCCGTTCGTGCTGACGCCGGTTTCGCTATATGGCCTCTATCGTCATTGGGGGCAGCGTCCCGGCTACGAGGTGCCGCAAAAGCGCATCTTCACGTTCCGGCACGCGCTCTTTCGCGCCGAGCAGCTCGGCATTCCGTTCAAGATGCCGCCTGCGCATCCGTTCGATTCGACCAAGGCGCTGCTTCTGGCAACGGCCGTCGAAGCCGATGTCGCCTGCGTGCGCGAGATCTTCCGCTTCATCTGGCGCGAAGGGCGCGACCCGTCGACCGATGAAGGCTTCGCCGACCTGTGCCGCTACGCAGGATTGCCGGACGGTGAGCAGCTGATCGCGCGCGAGGCCGCGAAGGCGCAGCTCAAGCGCAATACGGATGATGCAATCGCGCTCGGCATCTTCGGTGTGCCGACTTTCCGCTTCAACGAACAGTTGTTCTGGGGCGAGGACGCGCTGCCGATGGTGCTCTACTGCGCGCGCACGCCGAACTGGCTCGAATCGAGCGAGGTGAAGCGCGTCAGTGCGCTGCCGCTGGGCGTCGTGCCGTAATCCCGGCCATACCGGCGCCGCTATGGCCTGCATGGCGTGAACAGGCCATGGTTACGCGTTTGCTGGAACGACATCGCATGGACGACTACGACGACAGCCCCGCCACCCTCGACATCTGGCTCGTGCGCGTGCTGCGCACGCTCCTGATCGAGCGCAGCGTCACGCAGGCCGCGTTGCGTCTGAACCAGACGCAACCCGCGATCAGCACGGCGCTGAGGAAACTGCGCGAGACGCTGAACGACCCGATCCTCGTGCGCGGCAAGTCCGGCATGGTGCCGACCGAATATGGCGCGTCGCTGCTCGGCGCTGCGCAGCGCGCGCTGCGCGAGGTCGATTTCGTCGCCACGCCGCACGGCGACTTCGATCCGTCGCACTCGCGCCGCACGTTCCGCATCGCCGCTCCCGATTACCTCAACGACTTCTTCATGCCGACGCTGATCGCGCAGTTCCGCACGTCGGCGCCCAACGCGCACCTGGAGATCGAGTCGCTGAACCCGACGCTCGACCACGAAGCGGCGCTCGACAAAGGCGAGCTCGACCTCGTCGTCGGCAACTGGCCGAAGGCCGATCCGCGCTTCGCGAAGAGCGACCTGTTCTCGGACACGATCGTCTGCATGATGCGCGCCGATCATCCGCTCGCGCGCGAGCCGCTCACGCGCGACGCCTACGCCGCCGCCGCCCATCTCGCGCCGACGCCCTACAGCGGCGCGCGCCGCAACGCGATCGAGATCGGCCTCGCGCGAGCAGGCGTCGCGCGGCGTGTCGTGATCACGCTGCCGTACTTCGGGCTCGTGCCCCAGGTGCTGCTGCAATCGGATCTGATCTTCACGACCACGCGCCGCTTCGCGATGCACTACGCCGGCATGCTGCCGCTTGCCGTGGTGAACGCGCCGATCCCGTTTCCGCGCATCAAGTGCTACCAGATGTGGCATCCGCAGCCGGACCGGCCGAGCGATGTCGAGTGGATGCGCAATCTCATCTCATCGGTGTCCGCGGCGCTGACGGCGCGCGGCAGGAAGGGGCGGGACTCAGCTCTCGTCTGAGCGGCGCCGGCCGGCGATGCGGTATTCCGTCGGCGAGATCGACAGGCGCTTGCGGAAGATTTTCGCGAGACCGTCGCCGCTGCCCACGCCGCAGCGGCGCGCGATCTTGTCGACGGGCAAGTCGGTTGCGACGAGCAGCAGGCAGCTCGCGTCGAGCCGCGCGCGCAGCAGGTATTCCGAGGGCGTGAGCCCGATCTGCGACTTGAAGCGGCGCAGGAAGCTGCGCTCGCTCATGGCGGCGACCTGCGCGGCCTCGGCCACCGAGATCGGCCGCCCATAGTTCTCGCGGATCCAGCGTGCGGCAGCGTTGATCTTCTCGCGCGCGCCGCCTTCGTCCAGATCGCCGAGCACGGCGCCGAGGCGCCGCCACGCGCCGGGCATCGAGCGTTCGGAAATCTCGCGGGCCGCCGTCGACCCGTAGTCTCGCTTGATCACCGACAGCGCAGCGGCGATCGGCCCGAGCGGATCGTCGAGCGCGGCCGGCTGCTCGATGGGGGCAAGCGGGTGGGGCGGCGCATGTGCGTCGCGTGCGGCGAACGCCGCGCCCGAGGGAAAGTCGAGCGCGCTTCTCTCAGGCGCGAGATTGGCCGCGGCGAGGATCGCCGCGCCTTCGCCGATTGCCTTCACGACGCGGGTCTTCTGCAGCATCGCGCGCAGGCGCCGCACCAGGTGCTCGTCGTCCTTCGCCTGCTGCGCGCCGGGGCCGCCCGCGATGAAGAGCGCGTCGAAACCGGTCAGGAGCGGGGCGTCGAGATTCTCGGACCAGACCCGCATCGAGCAACTGCTCCCAACGCTGCCGCCCGCGCTCGAGAACACCACCAGTGCGTACGGCTCGGCGTCGCTCGCCCGCTCGATTTCCATTTCATTGGCGAGGCGAAACACTTCCGCAATCGAACTTACCTCGACGAGCGAGAACCCGTCGAAGATCAGGATGGCGATGCGTTTGGCCATGTGGGCGGCTCTGTCGATGTCGTTGAGCGGACGAACATCTGCGCGCCGATCGCATCCTCGTCGCGTGCTTCGCGAGTCCTCCGCGCATGCGGCGCCGCCGCTTCGTGACGGACGAAGGCGTGGCGGCGCGAAAGCGAGGGGACAGGATGGAAAGGCATGCCTGATGCGTCGCATCATACGCGGCGGCCCAGGCGCCATGGGCGCGCCGTCTGAAAAGGGCGAGATGTTGGCAGATGCCATCGGTACCTGGGGAATACGCTGGCCTGACAAGCATCGATCAAGATCGACACGAGGGGCCCATGCTCAACGTCACCAAGGCTGTGTTTCCGGTCGCGGGTCTCGGCACGCGCTTTCTTCCCGCCACCAAGGCGAGCCCGAAGGAGATGCTGCCGATCGTCGACAAGCCGTTGATCCAGTACGCGGTCGAGGAGGCCGTGGCCGCGGGCATCACGCAGATGATCTTCGTGACGGGGCGCAGCAAGCGCGCGATCGAGGATCACTTCGACAAGTCCTACGAGATCGAAGCGGAGCTGCGGGCGCGCGGCAAAGAGGCGCTGCTCGAGCTCGTGCGCGGGATCAAGCCGAGCCATGTCGACTGCTTCTACGTGCGGCAGCCGGAGCCGCTCGGGCTCGGGCATGCGGTGCTGTGCGCGGAGAAGCTCGTCGGCGACGATCCGTTCGCCGTGATGCTTGCCGACGACCTGCTCGACGGCGCGCCGCCCGTGCTCACGCAGATGGTGCAGGTGTTCAACCACTACCACTGCTCGGTGGTCGGGGTGGAGCAGATCCGGCCCGAGGCGTCGCGCTCGTATGGCGTGATCGACGGCCGCGCGTGGGACGATCGCGTGATCAAGATGCATGGCGTCGTCGAGAAGCCGGAGCCCAAGGACGCGCCCTCGAACCTCGGCGTGGTCGGCCGCTATGTGCTGATGCCGGGCATCTTCGAGCATTTGCGGCGCATGCGGCCGGGCGCGGGCGGCGAGATTCAATTGACCGACGCGATCCAGTCGCTGCTCGCCGACGAGCAGGTGCTCGCGTACCGCTACAAGGGGCAGCGCTTCGATTGCGGCTGCAAGCTCGGGTATCTGAAGGCGACGGTGGAGTTCGCGCTGCGGCATCCGGAGCTGAAGGCGCCGTTCGAGGCGTATCTGCGCGAGCAGTTCGGGCCGGTCGATGCGCCGGTGGAGCTGTCTTCGCTGGTGGCGTGAGGGTGCGGCCGCTCAAAAGTCGCGCCAGCGCTCGTTTTGCCGCCAATTCCGACAATTTCCCTTCCACATCCGGCAGTTGCGCATGCATTCATTGAATCGACAGGAACCGTCGCCTTCAATGGGAAACGGCGCTACCCCTGTGGCGCTTTAAATGGTCCTTTAGCCCGCCCGAAGGGGCGGGCTTTTTTGGGGCGGAGCGGCGTGGGCTTGGGTTTGGGTGGAGTTGCTGGACTGGATGCGGCTCGCAAACGGTCACTTGAGTTGAACCGCTTCCCGTCACACCTATTTGGGTCCGGTTCACGAAGCAAGGTCATGCTCTCGATACGCGTTTCAGTTTCTCAAGACCGTATCGAGTTCTCTTATTCGCGTCCGCGTAACGCTCGTCATACACTGCCAGAAGTTGATATATCGCTCGGATGCCTCTCCCAACATATATGTTTCGGCGTAGCACTGACTGTCACGGTACTGGACCCAGGCGGCGTCGGATTTCGCGAAATACGGCATCGCCAAAGGCTCTGCATGGTTGTCTTTAAGTGCTTTGTCGTTCCGCTCTATCTGTGATTGAACGGCCTTCAACTTGCGAGCCAGCTGCGCGCTCACGCGCTCGAATTCCCTGTGTGAGCATTGCGTCAAATCCTCGTTGGATGCGTGTTCTCCGGTCTTGCAAAGGTGTGCAATCTCGGTGTCGGTGTGCCCCGAAAAATACGTAGCCGAGGGCTGAAACTGCATGTAATCGAATTCGCCCGAATAGGCGGTCGCTGCACACGCCGAGCCCGAAACGGCCAGGCAGAGTGACGAAAGAAGAAAATTAATGTGCCGCATCGTACACTCCAGAAGCGAAAAGGCGCGCTTCCTGAAAACGGCGATGTTTCAGGTTGACGTTGCGTCCGATGCGATAGGGCAGAATGAAATCGAACATTTTTTCGTAATACCCAGCATTGATTTCCTCAATCAATGCGTCTGCCCCTTTGTACGCGCCGCAGTTGAACACAACACTTACCATGGCGTCGTATTCAAATTGGAATAGCGGAACGCGAACATACCGATTCATCCTGTTTTCCATAACCGACAGATCATTTTTTAAAAATTCCTGTGCTCTCCAGGGTTATTGTTTCACCTGCCTTGATCTTGTCGGCGTCAAGGATCCTATGTCCGCAGCCGACTGTCGGGATCCCTACATTGTCCTTGTACGCAGTCAGGATAAAACCGTCCGTAACCTGAAGACCGAGAAAATTCTTGCCGTTCAAAACACCCGACTCCAGTACCGCCATGAACTCGAGCCCGTCCGTTGATACCGTCCAAGGCCTGCAGAGTCGCGATGTATAAGCGGTGACGTTTGAGTCAGGCGTTGTGTTTGTTGTTGCAGTACAGACAGCGTCAGTCATATGTATCCACTCGACGAATTGTTATGGCGGGCTATTGCGTCGCGTCGCGGTGCCCCAGATAGAGCTGGATGCTTTGCGCACCACTCGTTACATAGCGCTCGGTGCGACCGGATGAGTCAGTTACGCCGAGGAGCAGTTCGCCTGATGACAAGCGTGCCGTGTAGAACGTTTCTGGCATTGGCTTTCCGGTAGCATCATACAAAGTGAATTATTCGTCGTAGCTGCCCGTTTGCTGATTTGTGTTTGCGGACGTACTGCTTCCGCCTTTCGCAGCCGCCGCCGTGGCACTCGCAGCCCCAGCCAATTTTTCCAATCGCTCTCGGATCGCCTTGATGAGTTCCTCTTTCGATACGCTTTTCTCAGTCTCGATGGGCTCGATGATCGGCGGCGTGGGGACTGCCTTCGGTTTCTCCGGCTCTTCCGAATCGCCGGGATTCAATTGTAGCGGCGAGCCCTGAATCACTACCTCGTCGTCGTTGCCTTCGATGCGCACCTTCTTGCCGATCAGCTTGATTTCGCCGTCGCTGCTCATCGACAACGAAGCGGCGCCGCAGATCAGCGTCAATTCGTGACCCGAGGACACCTCGAACGAGCTGCCCACGCGGATACCGATCTCTCCGCCGACGGAGGTCGACTGCGAGCCGCCCACGACAGTGGTCATATCCGCCCCCACAGCGGTACTGAAATCGAGGCCCACCGCGACTTGGTGCACGAACCCGACACCAAGCTTGTAGTGCGTGCCCACGATGTGCGTTTCTTCGTTCTTGGTCGTGTGGTTCATGTCCTTCTCCGCCTGGATCATGAACTCCTCGGAGCCGGTCTTGTCCTCGAAGCGAATGCCGTTGTAGTTCTGCCGGCCGCCCGTGATGGTCCGGCTCATGAAGCCGCTTTGCGTGGCGTTGCCGGGCAATTCCCACGGCGGGCGCGTGATGCTGTTGTAGAGGCTGCCGAGAATCAGCGGCCGGTCCGGGTCGCCATGCATGAAGTCGACGATCACCTCCTGCCCGATGCGCGGTATGTAAATGCCGCCGAAGTTGCTTCCGGCCCACGCCTGGCTCACACGTACCCAGCACGAATCGGTCTCGTCGTTGCGCGCGTAGCGGTCCCACAGGAAGCGCACCTTCACGCGCCCATACTCGTCGGTCCACAGCTCTTCGCCGGGCGGACCCACGACGATGGCCGATTGCGGGCCTGCGGTGACGGGCCTGGGCGTCTTGCGCTCGGGACGGAACACCTCGCTCGTCGGCTGGACGAGGAGTTCGTTCGCGCACGAGTACTCGAAGCCGGCGCCCGACTCGTCGGCCGTCTCGACCAGTTCCAGGGCCGAGGCGATCACGAGATATTCGCGGTTCGCTTCGGTTCGTCTGTGATTCGAGAGTGCGAAAGTCTGCCCGCATGCCAGCCCGCGGACATTGCCTTCAGCCGTTGCGCGCTTACCCGCTGCGCGCAGCTCTTCGGCGCGGACATGGCTGATCAACTCGCCGTGCTTGCTGTCGGTATAGTCGCCCGGCCATTCGAAACGTTCGCTCTTTTCCCAGCGCGTATTGCGCGGCTGCCGGCTGATCGCGGCCAGGCGGGCGCGCGGCCGGGTAAAGTCGAAATCGTCGATCACGACGCCGCCCGTGCGCAGCGTTTCGCGTGTCGTGAAGGTATGCAGATACTCGATGTCGATCTTGCCGCCTTGCGGATAATGCTCGATCGTCTGATAAGCGGCGTTCGGCGATTTGCGGTGCGCGCCGACGTGATCGCAGAGCACGAGCCGGTGCTTGCCGTCGGAATGCTCGAAGAACCAGTAGATGCCCCATTCCTCCATCAAGCGCTGCACGAACGCGAAATCGGTTTCGCCGTATTGAACCTGGAACGCGCGGGGCTCATTCTTTTCGCTTTCGCCGCTGATAGCGTACTTGGCCGGGTCGAGCCGTTTTTCGACGGGATAGGGATAATCCGAGAGCACGGTGTCGATGATCTCGATGACGGTCTTGTCCTGGAAGATCCGGTAGTCGCTCGTCAGCGTCGCGAGCCACAGCCAGGGGTGCAATACGACGCGATAGACGTTGCAGCGGCCATCCTGTCCGAGGGATGAGGCCTGCGTCACGAGCCCGCTGATTTCGCGTCTGCCGGCGCCGATGCCGTCGAGTTCGATGGCGACGGTCATTTCGCTGGCGATCATGGCCTCGATATCGAGGTTCGCGGTGGCATCGAGCGACAGATCGAAGTCGTCCGGCGTGCGCAGATCGATCACGTACTCGTAGAGTTCGCTCAAGTGCTCCGAGCCGTATAGCGAGCGGAACGAGAGTGCTGGCTGGCCCAGCAGGTGCGGCATGGTGTTGCTGGTGATGGTGACAGTGCGGGTTTTGCTGAACGAACTGATCGACTCCTTGGTTAGCATGGACTTCTCCCTGTTTATTTTTGAGCGTCACTGCTTGGAACCGTGCTTGACGGTCGTGAGGGTTTTCACGACCTCATGACCGCTTTGTTTGCACGGCTTTGCTCGATTGGCGTGCGAAGCCATACGTCTTTGCAAAGCACGGCGATTTCGGCACCGCGTGACGGTTCGAGCACGACGAGCGGTCCATGCCGCATGGCTTGTCTTCCTCATTGTTTGTCTGATGTAAGAGACGAAGCCTAGCCAACAAGTGGGCTAAGACGCTATGGGACGTTTCTTAGCTCAAGGGGTTTTTCGATCGGAACGACGCAAACATTGCGCGCCGTCAACGAACCCGGCGCGCAACGCCGGCAATCGCACTACCGGCAATACGCCTTCGTATTCTCGTGGACGTCCTTGCGCGCGAGCAGTTCGTCCGGCGTCAGCCATTCATACTGGCTGTGCTGGTCGAAGCGGCCGATCGGCGCGCTGCCCGTCAGCGTCATCGCGTAGGCGAGCACCACGTAGTGCGTCGAAATGCCCGGCTCGCCGGCGAAGTTGTCGCCGGGGTAGCGGTGCTCGAAGACGCCGTAGAAGCGCGCGGCGTCGCGCTCCATGCCCGAGATGCCGAGCTCGTTTTCGACGATGCGTGTGAACGCCGCATCGAGCGTCTCGTCCTTCTGCACTCGCCCGCCCGGCACGAACCACGTGCCGCGCGCCGGCCGGTTGCGCCGCTGGCCGACCAGGATGCGTCCGTGGACATCGGTGACGATCAGGTCGATCGAGACGAGCGGCGTCAAGCGAACCACATCGAGGAAATCGAGTTCGGTAAGCATCGGGTTTTCACTCATGTCATCGGTATGCAGGATTGCGTTTGGCGTTGCACCGTGCCGGAAGTATCGGAAGGAATCGGTCCCGGAGCGGCGCATCGTCAAGCATCGCGCAGCGGCACTGGCGGCAAGCGCCAAAATATTGCTTTGCGCAGTCAAATGCGAGCCGCCTGCGCAGGCGGGTTTCTTCCTCAGTGCGCGACATACCCCTGCGGCGCCGTGACATTGGCCCGCATGGCGGCCGCGTTCGCCGAGACGACGTAGATCGGCGATTCGGTCAGCGTGAGCGCGACTTCGCCGTCGCGATAGGGCAGCGTCCAGGCGTTGCCCATCGCGTCGAGCACGGCGACCTGGCCACTCGCGCCCGGCGCGTCGACGCGCAAGCGATACGGCACGCCGTAGCTTGCGCTGAAGCCGTCCTTCGCGCTCCAGCGGGCGTTGTCGTGGGTCCAGAGCGCGGTGACGATCTTGCCGCCGTTCAGGCGCTGGAAGGCGTAGCCATAGACCCCGCCCGGCGCGCCGTCGATAGCCCCAAGCGTGACCGTGCCGTCGACGATGCGCGTCATCGCCGCGATTTCCATCGCGGCGGGCTTCGGGCTGATGAGGCTCGGGCCATAGGCGCCTTGCGCATCGGCGAGATCGAAGAACACGCCGTAGCCGGGCGGCTTGTCGGGCGTGTCGGCCATGTAGAAGACGAAGGTCGTATCCGCGCCCTCGCCGAGCAGGATCAGGTGCGTGCGCGCGAGCACCGCGCCTTGTGCGAACAGCACGTTCTGCGTCGGATAGTCCGGGCCGTACGAGGTGTCGATGTCGTAGCTCACGCCCGTCTCGGTCACGAAGAGCTTCGCTCCGGGCTTCAGGTACTTGACCATGCGCTTTCTCAACTCGCGCATCGAGGCCGGCAGCGCCGCGGCGGCCTTGGCGGGATCGTCGTCGTTGGCGAGCCGCTCGGGCGGATGCGACGGCGACACGCCGATGTCGTAGTAGCCGTGGATGGCCACGCCGTCGAGATAGCGCCCGATGCCAAGCGGCGCGAGCCGGTCCAGCCACTCGATGTTGGTGCGCACCGAGTTGTTGGCGGTGCCCATCACGATCGCGTTCGGGTCGCTCGCGTGGACGCCTTGCCAGGTCGCGCGGTACATGTCGACGAAGCTCGCGTCGCTGCCTTTCCAGGGCAGGCCGCCTTCGTAGTCGGGCTCCCAGGTCACCTGGTAGTAGTTGCTCGACTGGTTCGGGAACCACGCGGCGCGGATCTGCGCGGAATCGGCGCCGACGCGGCTCATGTAGTCCTGATAGGCGGTGAGCGAGGCCGGGGCGTAGCTGTGGGTGTCCTTGCCGTCCGGGCTCGACCAGCCGGGGATGCCGTCGAGCTGGATCAGCCGCATGATGTCGCCCTTCCTGAAGTACGGTGCGAGCGTGTCGCGCGAGGGCTTGAACGTGCCGGGTCCTTTGGGCTCTTTCATGTACCAGTTGCGGTTGTCGTTCGCCCACGCGAGGCCGAGGGCGGGATAGAGCGGGCGGTAGCCGTCGCCGTCGCAGCAGTGCTGGCCCGGCGCGAGATAGGCGGTGCCCTGGCCGCCGAAGCGGTGCGGGTCTTGATGCGCGAAGTTCACCGGAGGCAATGCCGCGGAGACGTCGGGCAGCACGCCGAAGGTGGCGATGCCGGCGGGACGCGTGCCGCGCGCGGGCAATTGGCCGCCCTCGGTCGCGAGGATCGCGTCGATCGCGAAGTAGCCCGCGCGCTTCGACGCGCAGTGGAGCGTAACCGTCTGCGCGCCGGCCGCGACCGGGAATTGCCCGCTCGCGCGCACGATGTTCCAGTTGTCGAGCACGCGCCAGCGCACGGTGTCGGCTTTGGCCGCTCGCGTGGTGAAGGCGATGTCGATCGGGCTTCCGAGCGGGAACATGCGCGTGCCGTCGCTGCTGGGCGTGTCGGCTTCGAGCGCGTCGCCGTCGGCCGCCGCGGGCTTTGACGGCGCGGACGGCGCGCCGCATGTCATCGCCAGTGCGGAAGAGTCGGGCGCTGTCGCGACGGCGGGGTCTTGCATCGACGAGGCGTCGCTGTTCTTGCTGCGGCTGCAGGTGACGAGCAGCATGCAGACGACGCAGAGCGTGAAGACGGCAAAGCGGGGACACCGCGCGTTCAAGCGGGACGTTCGTGCGCCGGGGGCCTGGTGGGCTGCGTGCATGTCCGGTGTTGCGGGCGGTGTTCAGACGTTCAACTGAAGCACGGCAATACGGACGTTGACTGTGTTTTAGCGAACATTGAAGGAGGATTGGAGCGGGGTGGTGTAGGCGTGGTGTGTGTAGAAACGCCCGTGCATGAGGCTCGCAATCGGTAATCGTTTCGTTGCTCGTCTGATACCGCTGTGCCCTTTGATACAGCGCAATGATTGCGGCATTCCTATTGCAAATTCACCTTGGGATAAGAAACGTCCCATGGTGTCTTAACCGACGCGTTGGATACGCTTCGTCTTTCGCATCCGATAAGCAAAAACCGGGAGACAAGCTATGCGGCGCGGACCGCTCATCTTCTATCCGTCAGAATTGCTGCACCTATACGAGTTGACGCCGGAACAGGCGTTTCGCGTCACGATGCCGGTCTTCGCGTGGCCCGCGATCGAGCGGCAAGCTCAAGCGGCGTTGGTCCGTGCGGACGTCGCCTATGACCCGTGGCACGTCGGCGAATCTCAGTTGAACGCATTTCTCGACGATGCGCTCGGCCCGGATTGGCGCACCGCGCCGGTCAGAGTCAACGAGATGTGGTGCAGGAACTCGCGACCGCGGCAAGACGGGCCGCGCCCCCGATGCCCGAGGCGCCGAAGCCGCAGACGACGGTGGAAGTGCCCGAGCAGGGCCAATCCGCCAATGCGATCCTGGCGAAGTCGCCGACGTTGCAGAAGGATTTACGAGAATTGGCAATGCGCGATTGGAGGATTCGTTATGGGGATGCAGGCAAAGGATCTATGGCCACCCGTGTCCCGGACGGCGAATCCCTCATCACGCTCGACAGCATTTACAAGAACAATCCGCGCGGCGCTATTCAAACCTTGGCTCACGAGGTGGGGCATGCCCAATACATTTATACGGTGGACTTTTCCAACCAGGCGGCCTGCACAAACTCTTTTTATCCGACGAAGGCGGGGCGACGCTCAAGAACATCGAGGTGCAACGTGAAATATTGGCTAACGGCGGTCCTGACATTGGTATCGCAGGCGATTCACGCAACCACGCCACTTACAACCGGATCTACGACGGCTATCTCCAGTCCGGTAACGCCGGCCAAGCCCGCAGCGACATCGGAGATATCTACAGAAACGGCGAATACACCTCCCTCACCCATCAAACCTACGGCAACTACTACGGAGACTGGTGTGAAAAATACGCCGGAAAATGATCCGCACAAGGCCGCCTACGCGGATATCTGGAGCTTCATGGCTGGACTCATACGAGTTGTGAGGGCGCAAGACATGAGTGCTTTCGCCAAACTCTTGGACGGTCTTCGCGAGGATGAGAAAAACGAATATGTGACCTTCTATAGGGAAAATCCGGTACATCTGGCCTCTGGAGAGCATCTACGTGCCTTCTCGGTCTTCAATAACCACCATAGCAACCGAATCGGCGCCAGATTCGAAATTTCGAACCGCTGCCTCTCTCGCGACGAGGTCAAGCAGCACTATCCGGGTTGGCGTATCGTCGGAGCGCCACGCGGCGGGAGCCTAGAGGAACAGACGCTTTTCGAAGTTGATGAAGATGGCTTTGCCTATGTGTTCGGCTTTGCCGAAAAGGCGAGGGATTGCCTCAATTCATTCAGTGTCGGTCCTTTGCGCAATTGAGTCTTTACGGCTACACCAATGTAAAGCATCCCTCTTCGCGATCAGGCCGCATAAAGCCGCGCCGGCAAACAAAAACAGCCATGAGGTCACCAAGCCCCTCATGGCCGCCAAGCACGGTTCGAAGCGCCGGTCGCCGCCTCGAACCGCTCAACCCACTCCCTCAATTCCCCACATACCCCACCGGCGTCGTCACATTCGCCTGCATCGCCGACGCGTTCGCCGACACCACATAAAGCGGCGATTCGGTCAGCGTCAGCGACACCTGCCCGTTGCTATAAGGCACGCTCGCCGCATTGCCCATCGCATCGAGCACCGTCACGCTGCCGCTCGTGCCCGGCGAGTCGACCGTCAGGCTGTACTGCGTGCTGTATGACGCGCTGTAGCCGCCGCTCTGGCTCCAGTTGGCGTTGTTGTGCGTCCACAGCGCGGTGACGATCTTGCCGCCGTTCAGGCGCTGGAACGCATACGCATAGACGCCCGTCGGCACGTTCTTCACATAGCCGAGCGTATTGGTGCCGTCGATGATGCGCGTCATCGCGGCGACTTCCATCGCGGCCGGTTTCGGGCTGATGTTGCTCGAGCCGTAGCCGCCCTGCGCGTCGGCGAGGTCGAAGAAGATGCCGTAGCCCGGCGGCGAGACAGGCGGATCGGCCATGTAGAACACGTAGGTCATGTTCGCGCCTTCGCCGAGCAGGATCAGGTGCGAGCGCGCGATCACCGCGCCGTGCGCGTAGAGCTCGTTCTGCGTCGGGTAGCTCGCGCCGTACGACGTGCCGGAGTCGTAGCTGATGCCGGTTTCCGTCACGAACAGCTTCGAGGCCGGCTTCAGGTACGAATTCATCGCGCTGCGCAGCTCGCGCATCGAGGCGGGCAGCGCATTGGCGGCGTTGGCCGGGTCGGGATCGGTCGCGAGACGCTCGGGCGGATGCGACGGGTAGGTGCCCGCGTCGTAGTAGCCGTGGATCGTCAGGCCGTCGAGGTACTGCGCGAGGCCGAGCGGCGCGTACGTCTGGAGCCATTGCGTGTTGGTGCGCACGAGCGAATCGGTCACGCCCATCACCACGGCGTTCGGGTCGGTCGAGTGAATCCCGTTGTAGACCGACTGATACATCGAGACGAAGTTGGCCTGCGTGTCGTGCCATTGCGTCGGCCCGCCCCCGTCCGGCTCCCACGTCACCTGGTAGTAGTTCTTCGACTGGTTCGGGAAGTACGCCGCGCGGATCGCGGCGGAGTCCGTGCCGACGCGGCTCATGTAGCTCTGCATCGCGGACTCCGAGCTCGGCGCATAGCCTTCGGTGTACGCGCCCGTCGGGCTCGCCCAGCCGGGGATGCCGTCGACCTGGATCAGCCGCATGATGTCGCCCTTCTGGAAGTACGACGCGAGCGTGTTGGCGCCGGGCACGAAGGTGTTCGCGCCGTTCGGCTCCTCGAGGTACCAGTTGCGGTTGTCGTTCGCCCACGCGAGGCCGAGATCCGTGTACAGCGGCCGGTAGCCGTCGGTGCCGCCGGCCGGCAGGAAGGCCGTGCCCTGGCCGCCGAAGCGGTGCTGGTCCTGGTGGGCGTAGCTCACGGCGGGCAGGGTGCCCGAGACGTCGGGCAGCACGCCGAACGTCGCGATGCCCTGCGGGCGCGTGCCTATCGATTGCAACTGGCCGCCTTCGTTGGCGAGCGTCGCGGAGATCGCGAAGTAGCCGGACATCGACGACTTGCACGGGACCGTCACCGTCTGCGCGCCGCTATTGACCGGAATCGAGCCGCTCGCGCGCACGACGTTCCAGTCGTCGGTCACTTGCCAGTTGAGCGTGTCGCTTTGCGTGGCCTGCGTCGTGAACGCGATGTTGAAGCCGTTGTTGACCGCGAACATGCGCGTGCCGTCGCTGCCCGGGGTGTCGGCTTGGATCGGCGTGCTCGAGGCCGCGGCGCTCGCCGCCGCGGAGGGCGTGCCGCAAGTCAGGGTCTGGCCGCCGGCGGCGACCACCGCCGCGCCGGGCGCGCTCGACGAGCCGGACAGCCCGTTCGCGCTATTGGCGGCGCCGCTGACGCTGCCCGAACCGCCGCCCCCGCCGCCGCACGCGGCCAGCGCGACCGCCGAGGCGAACAGCAGCGCGCCGGTGCGGTGCGCGCGAACTGCACGGCCGACGGGGTTCGCGTCCGGGTCCTTTGGAAAAGGAAGAATTGGGTTGTTCATCGCATGTTGTGTGTTCGGGTGCGAGGCAAAACCTCGCACTGCGCATCGCGACAACGACGATGCGCGCATCGCCCGTAGGCGACGGTGAATGGGACTGGCGTATGCCAAAGCGAGATATCCGGCGCGGCAGGCGGTGCCGTGATGCGCCGAAGCAACAGAAGAGACGAGCGAAGGATAGGGCGGGCGGCTGTAATCTTCAGACGACACCCTGATTCCGGTCGAATCGCAGGGCGAGAGACTACAGGGCTTCGGAAAAAGACGGGAGCGTTGAATCTAGTTTCTTTCCGCAACTTTCATGACGGATCTGAACGGGACGGCGCAAAGCCTGTGCCTGACTGGGGTTGCGGGGAGGGCGGGAGGCGCGTTCCATTTTTTCCGGTAGCAAATTTCCGACAATTTTTTCCGAGGTGTCCGAATTTTTTTCGCGCTGGCCGTGAGGCCCGCCGCTCAGAAAGCCTTACAGATCTGGCGCCAATTGATTGTCAGCGCGGGAGTTTCGGTCTTGGAACGTTTTGGCAAACATCTGAATTACCAATTGAACAGGGGAATGGGTGCTGCTATTTACTGATTGTGCTGCGCTGCATCATCCATGGCTTTAAAAGGGGGCGCACGATTTGGCGTATTTCCGCCAATTCTTCACATGAATTCGTGAAAAATCGGCATTGATGCTATCAAAAGGTGGATCCCAGTTAATAGGATGTTCTGAAATCGGAAAATGAATCAGATTGGAAACATCGGTGGCCAATTTCGATGGATCATCTGTAATACAAAAGACAATTATCGGAATTCGATTCATTTGGGGTCGGCGTAGACGAGTGTTCGACCTGCGATTCAATGTGGGCTGAGCAACACTCGCTTTTATCGTTCGGGTTTACCTTGCATTCATCAACTGCTGTATTGGCGACCACGCATGAGCAGTTGCCGGGCAATTGCCCGGCCGGAAGCAGCAATCGCTCCCGAGGCATCGGGCTCGATGCGGACTCAGGGAGCAGGTCCTTCCGGCATGAGGCTCGCGAGGCGGTCGGTATCACCGGGGATCCCCTCGCGTTCTGAATATTTCGCGTTTTCATTCGTTTTAGCTTGGGCACGCGATATCAACAACGACTCGACTCCTGTTGGCGGCCGGGTCTCGTATGAATAATAAGCGGTAATCAAAAAGGGGGTCGGCTGCCGTATCGGGTCGATCGGTCTTGGCATCTTTTTTGCCGAGTTTGCTTGGCGATTTTTGGCTAATTACTGCACGAATTTTGCGTCATAGAACTGGAATTGTCCGATTTGTCTGGCTTATGCGCCCGGAGAAATAAGCGTTTGCCAAAATCGGATCGGGATGTGCGGAGTTAATCCGCCAACATCTCGCTGATTTCCGTCAGCGGGTCGGCAAACGACATTCCCGCTAACTATGATGCACTGCAAATAGATTGCTAGATCGGCCAATAGCGTTTTCAACAATCGAGGGGAAGGCCATGCCTTATGCGAGTATCGAGCCCGCACTAATGGGCTGGTTACATGCTTCAAACAAAAGCACGAAGTGTGTGACGCGCCGGATCGCAATCCTGCTCTTTGACGGCTTCTCTCTTTTGGGAGCGGGTCTCGTCGCCGAAGTCTTCCATGTCGCCAATGAGCTCGCGTCGGCAGGCGCGAACGACGACTGGGTCTATGACGTGTGCTTTCTCTCCGCCGAAGGCGGCAATGTGACCTGCTCGTCGTCCGTGCGGGTCTGGACCGACGGGCTCGATGCGCGTCACTACATGGGGTTCGACGCACTTTTCGTTGCCGGCGGCAAGGGCGCGCGTGCCGCGTCCAACGACGAACGGCTGATCGGCTGGCTGCGCCGCGTCCACACCAAGACGACCACCGTGCGCTCGATCGCCGAAGGCTGCGTGCTGCTCGACGCGGCCGGCATCGGCAGCCACGAGATGCAGCGGCATTTCGGCTCCTACATGATCCACGCGGGCCATGAAGAGCACGCGGCCGATACGGGCGATCGTCTCGAATCGATGAAAAGCGCCCTCACGATGGTCAAGCGCGATCTCGGTCTCGACGTCGCGCGCGGGGTGGCCGAGCGGCTGATGCCGGGTTCGAGCGCGCGGCTCGTGCCGCTGCTTGGAGACGCCGGCGCGGCCAGCGCGGGCGACAAGATCCGAGCCGCTGCACGCTGGCTGCAGGACAACTGCGAACGGCCGATTTCGATCGCCGATGCCGCCCAGGTGGCGGCCATGAGCGAGCGCAACTTCCTGCGCCGCTTCAAGCTGGAGCTGGGCATCACGCCCTCGGACTATCTGTTGCAGGCGCGCCTTGCGATCACCTGCAGTCTTTTGACCGACTCCGAATTGCCCGTCGACAAGATCGCGAGACGCAGCGGCATGGGCAACGGCGACCGGCTCGCGAAGATCTTTCGCAAGCGAATGATGATTTCGCCCACGGAGTTCCGCATTCAAAGCCGCCGCGAAGCGGGCGGCTGACACCTCCATCCCGTCTTTCGCGGCGCGTTCGCGATGAATGCGCCTGAGCGGTTTCCGGCGAGCGAGGGCCGCGATACGTCGATTGCCGCTCGGCATGGCGCCGGGCGCGTTCTCAGGCGGGCGGGATGCAAGAGATGCACGAACCAGGGAGTAACGACATGGCGTTTTACGAACAACAGCACGACAGCGGAGGTCAGGGACAGGCGGCGGCGCCCGTGGCGGGCGAGACGGCCGCGGCGAACGCTTTCACGCCGTGCACGCGGGTCTTGCCGGTCGTGCTGGCGGGCGGCTCGGGCACGCGGCTGTGGCCGATGTCGCGCGAGCACTATCCGAAGCAATTGATCGACGTGATCGGCTCGGATTCGCTGCTGCAGGCCACCGTGCGGCGCATGGAAGGCTTTCCCGAGGGCTGGCAGGTGGCGGCCTCGCCGATGATCGTATGCGGCGACGAGCACCGCTTCGTGATCGCCGAGCAACTGAAAGCAAGCGGCGTGGAGGCGCGCCTGATCGTCGAGCCCGCGCGGCGCGACACGGCGCCCGCATTGACGCTGGCCGCGGCGCTCGCGTGCGCCGCCGGCGACGACGCGATTCTCGTCGCAATGCCGTCCGATCATTCGATCGCCGACGTGCCGGCGTTGCAGCGCGCGATCGAGATCGCGGCGCACCACGCGGAACGCGGCGCGATCGCGACGCTCGGCGTGCCGCCGACGCGCCCCGACACCGGCTTCGGCTACATCCGCATCGGCGCCGCGCTCGACGACGGCGCGCACCTGATCGACCGTTTCGTCGAGAAGCCGGCTGCCGAACTGGCCGCGCAATACGTCGCCGCGGGCACGTACTGGTGGAACAGCGGGATCTTCATCGTGCGCGCATCGGTGTGGCTCGACGCGCTGCAGCGCCTGCAGCCCGACATGCACGCCGCCTGCCTCGCGGCAATCGTCGAAGGAGAAGCGGACGGCAAGCTATTCAAGCCCGCTGCGCAAGCGTTCACGCACGCACCGTCCGATTCGATCGACTACGCGGTCATGGAGCGCCTGGGCAGCGCCGATGCGCCCTGCGCGGGCGTGGTCGTGCCGCTCGTCGCGGGCTGGTCCGATCTCGGCTCCTGGGACGCGGTCTGGGATGCGCTCGAGAAGGACGATTGCGGCAACGTCGCGCGCGGACGCGTCGTGTTCGAAGGCGCGACCTCGACCTACGCGCATTCGGACGGCCGGCTCGTCGCGTGCGTGGGTACGACGAATGTCGTCGTCGTCGAGACCGCGGATGCGGTGCTCGTCGCCGACCGCTCGCATGTTCAGGATGTCAAAGGGCTCGTCGCGCGCATCAAGGCGCAGCACGCGCCCGAGGCCGACACCCACCGCAAGGTGCGCCGCCCCTGGGGTTTCTACGATTCGATCGACCACGGCGAACGCTTCCAGGTGAAGCGCATCGTCGTCACGCCCGGCGCGCGCCTCTCGCTGCAATTGCATCACCACCGCGCCGAGCACTGGGTCGTGGTGCGCGGCACGGCGCTCGTCACGCGCGGCGAGGAGCAGTTCTTGCTGAGTGAAAACGAGTCCACCTTCATTCCGCTCGGCACGCGTCACCGCCTCGAAAACCCGGGGAAGGTGCCGCTCGAAATCATCGAAGTGCAGTCGGGCGCTTACCTGGGGGAAGACGACATTGTGCGTTTCGAAGACACGTATGGACGTTGCGGCAAGCAGGAATCCGCCAAGTCTTAGCCGTGCGCGGCCGGGCAGGGCAGTTCGGTTGAACCGCTCAAGCAGTGAATGACGTAAGTAGCGGGGTAATAACATGCGTGACTTGCAAAGTTTGTTGGCGCGGATCGCGGACGTAGCGCTGATCCTGACAGGCGCCGCCATCGCTTCGCAGATCCGTTTCGCGGAGTGGGAGCCGAGCGGGTTCTTCGCCGCGTTCGTGATTTTCTCGGCGGCGTTCGCGCTGGTGCTGTTTCCGGTGTTCGGCGTCTATGAGTCGTGGCGCGGCCGCTCGAAGCTCGTGTTGGCCGGCCAGGTGTCGCTCGCGTTCCTGGTCGTGCAGGCGTGCGCGATGATGGCGATGTTCTCGGTGCGCCAGATCGATCTGGTCTCGCGCCTGTGGTTCGCGTACTGGACCGCGATGGCGGGCGGCCTTCTGATCTCGTACCGGCTCGTCGCGCATGCCGTGCTCGCGCGCTTGCGCAACGCCGGCCTGAACCTGCACCAGGTGGCGATCGTCGGCTGCGGCGCGCATTGCGATGCGATCCTGCGCCGCATCGAGCGCGCGCCGGCCACCGGCTTTCGCGCGACGGCGGTCTACAACACGCATCCGGAACAGCGCCTGCCGGGCAACCCGCGTGTGAACACGTTCGACGACCTCGAAGCGTTCGCGGGCTACATCCGCGGCAACGACGTGCATGAATTGTGGCTCGCGCTGCCGCTCTCCGAGGAGCGGATCATCTTCCGGCTCGTCAGCGAGTTCCGCAACGACCTCGTCAACATCCGCTTCATGCCGGACGTGCGCAGCATCGCGCTGTTCGACAACAGCGGCGTGATCGACCTGATCGGCGTGCCCGCGATCAACCTCGTGGCCTCGCCGCTGTCACCCGCGGCGCTCTTCAAGAAGGATCTGTTCGACCGCGTGTTCGCGCTGGCCGCGCTGATCGGCCTCGCGCCCCTGCTCATCGCGATTGCGATCGTCGTGAAGCTCTCCTCGCGCGGACCCGTGTTCTTCAAGCAGAAGAGGAAGGGCGCGGACGGCCGCGTCTTCACGATCTACAAGTTCCGTTCGATGCGCCTGCACACCGAGCAGGCGGGCGTGGTCAAGCAGGCCACGCGCAACGATCCGCGCATCACCAAGGTCGGCGCGTTCCTGCGCCGCACGAGCCTCGACGAGCTGCCGCAGTTCTACAACGTGCTGCGCGGCGACATGTCGGTGGTGGGGCCGCGGCCTCATGCGCTCGAGCACGACGATCTCTACCAAAAGGTGGTTGCAGGGTACATCCACCGCTATCGCATCAAACCCGGCATCACCGGCTGGGCGCAAATCAACGGGTATCGGGGCGAAACCGACCGCATCGAAAAAATGGAGCGGCGTGTCGCCCACGATTTGTACTACCTGGGGAACTGGTCGTTTGGGCTCGACATGCGGATCATCGCGGCGACCATCGTCAAGGGCTTGGTGCACAGCAACGCGTATTGACGCGCTCGCGTGAGCCAAATGAAGCACCTAACAAGCTAACAAGAGCAGGTAGGAGGAACGGACCATGAGCTTCTTGAATATGCAGAGCCGCATGCTGATGTCGATGACGATCGCCGCTGTCCTGTCGGCATGCTCGATGGTGCCGGGGCAGCGGATGATTACGCCGCCGACGGTCGCGCAAAGCGGCGGCGAATACAGCGCGGAGAAGGAGCAGGGCGTGCCGGTGCCGATCGCCGACATCAATCTCAACTTGATCCACCAGCTGAAGGCGAGCTCGACGCAGCAGGTCTCGACGGAAACGCAGACGCTGTTTGGCAAGAGCGGCCCCTACCAGATCGGCCCTGGCGACGTGCTGCAGATCACCGTGTGGGATCACCCCGAGCTCGCGGCGGCGCTCGGCCAGCCGAACGCGTCGACGGCCACGAGCGATGCGATACCGGGCTTCCTCGTCGACGAGCAGGGCAATATCCAGTTCCCCTACGCGGGCTCCGTGCACGTAGCCGGCGAGAACGTCGCGCAGATCCAGCGCACGATCGTTTCGCGCATCAGCAAGGTCTACAAGAGCCCCGAGGTGACTGTGCGGGTGGCGTCGTTCCGCTCGGGCACCATCTATGTGGACGGCGAAGTGCGCCTGCCCGGCGCGCTGACGGTGAACGACATTCCGATGACGCTCTCGCAGGCCGTCGGCCGCGCGGGCGGCTATACGGGCAACGCGGACCAGAGCCAGGTGGAGCTCGTGCGCGGCGACAAGACCTATCCGCTGAACATCGCGGAGATGATCCGCAGCGGGCACAACCCGAACGAGATCGTGCTGAAGAACGGCGACCTCGTGCGCGTGAGCTCGCGCGACGAGCACGGCGTCTACCTGATGGGCGAGGTCAACAAGCCGGCCACCATCATGCCGATGCGCAACGGCACGCTGACGCTCGCCGAAGCGCTCTCGCAGGCGGGCAGCCTGAACCCGAACACGGCCGAAGCCAAGCAGCTGTTCGTGATTCGCGACTCGACCGGCGACAACCCGCAGATCTATCACCTGGACGCGACTTCGCCCGTTTCGATGGTGCTCGCGAACCAGTTCTATCTACAGCCTAAAGATGTCGTCTACGTCGACAACGGCGCGCTCGTGAAATTCAACCGTGTGCTGAACCTGTTCCTGCCGGCGATCAACGCCGGGCTGACGGCAGCCATCGTGACGAAGTGACCACGAGCACCGCGTGAAATGGGAACGGCCCCCAAGCGAACTGCGTCCGCTTCCCCCCGAGGGGGACGTCAGTCAGCTTGGGGCGGCCCGGCGCCGACTGACGTGACGAAATGGGAGTAAGTGACTGACATGGCTATGAACTTCGACAACCGCTACACCGACGTGGCGGCCGGCGACGAGTTGCGGCTTGCCGACTACTTGCAGGCCATCGCGGCGAGCTGGCGCGCGATCCTGTTCATCACGCTCGCGGTGCTGACGCTGGGGCTCGCCTACGCGTTTCTCGCGCCGGCCGTGTACAAGGCCGACGTGATGATCCAGGTCGAGGACTCGAACAACGACAACAACAATAACAACAACCGTCAGCAGATCGAGCCGCTCGCCGGCATGTTCGCGACCAAGGCGACCACGGCCGCCGAGATCGAGCTGTTGAAGTCGCGGCTCGTCACCGAGGAGACGGTCAGGCGGCTTCATCTCGACATCTCGGCCTCGCCGAAGTCTCTGCCGGTGGTGGGCGGGCTCGTCGGCGACCTCGTGAACGGCAAGTGGGGCTTCTCGCTGCCGCCGTTCATGAACCTCGCCGGCTACGCGTGGGGCAACGAGACGATCGAGGTGTCGCGCTTCGATACGCCGAGCGAGATGTACGGCAAGACCTTTTCGCTCACGGCGGGGCCTAACGGCGCCTTCACGCTGAACGACCCCGACGGCATCGCGATCGCGAGCGGCAAGATCGGCCAGGACGTGAGCGGCACGACCGCCTCGGGACCCGTGACGCTGCATGTCGACAAGCTCTCCGGCCGGCCCGGCACGCTATTCCAACTGCAGCGCGCGTCCACGCTCGATACGGTGCAGCGCCTGCAGAAGGCGCTCATCGTCGCCGAGATGACGCTGCAGTCGGGCATCATCAGCGTGAGCCTCGAGGGCAGCGATCCGAAGCTCACCGCCGACATCGTCAACAACATCGCCCGCCAGTTCATCCAGCAGGACGTCGACCGGCGCTCCGCCGAAGCCGAGCACACGCTCGCCTTCCTCGACCAGCAACTGCCGCAGCTGCGCAAGGAGCTCGACGACGCCGAGCAGCGCTACAACACGTTCCGCAACAACCACGGCACCGTCGACCTCTCCGAAGAAAGCCGGCTGCTCCTGCAGCAGATCGTCGCGAACAAGACCAAGCTCGTCGACCTCCAGCAGCAGCGCGCCGAGCTCTCGCAGCGCTTCACGGCGAGCCACCCGGCCGTGGCCGCGCTCGATGCGCAGATCGCCGAGCTGCAAGGCGCGCAAGGCCAGATGACGAAGAACGTCGCGACGCTGCCCGATACCGAGCAGACCGCGCTGCGCCTGTTGCGCGACGTGCGCGTCGATACCGAGCTCTATACGAACCTGCTCAACAGCGCGCAGCAGCTGCGCATCGTGAAGGCGGGGCAGGTCGGCAACGTGCGCGTGGTCGATTTCGCCGAGGCCGCCGACAAGCCGGTGTGGCCGAAGCGCTTCCTCGTCGTGATCTTCAGCCTCGGCACGGGCCTCTTCATCGGCATCGTGGTGGCGTTCATCCGCAAGTCGCTCTATGGCGGCGTCGAGCGTCCGGACGAGATCGAGAACGCGATCGGCGTGCCGGTGTTCGCGGTGGTGCCGCGCAGCGGCCAGCAGATGCGCCTGCAGCAGAACGTGACGATGCGCCGCCAGGGCTTGCACGTGCTCGCCGCGCAGGCGCCGCAGGACGTCGCGGTGGAGGGCGTGCGCAGCCTGCGCACCTCGCTGCAGCTCTCGCTCGACCATGCGCGCAACAACATCGTGATGGTGACGGGCTCGCGCCCCGATGCGGGCAAGTCGTTCCTGTCGGTCAATCTCGCGGCGCTCGTCGCGTCGGCGGGCAAGCGCGTGCTCGTGATCGATGGCGACATGCGGCGCGGCGAAGTCCATTCGCACTTCGGCGTGCGCCATCAGCCGGGCCTCTCCGACGTGCTGCGCGGCGCCGATGCCGAGCCCGTGATCCAGCACGAGGTGCTGCCGGGCCTCGACGTGCTGACCAAGGGCTCGCTGCCGACGCATCCGTCCGAGCTGCTGATGAGCGACCGCTTCCGCGAAATGCTCGACGACCTCTCGCGCCGCTACGACCTCGTGATCGTCGATACGCCGCCGGTGCTCGCCGTGACGGACTCGACGGTAATCGGCAAGCACGCGGGCACGACGCTGCTCGTGGTGCGGCACGGGCGGCACCCGATCGGCGAGATCAGCGAGACCGCCAAGCGCCTGCAGGCGGGCGGCGTGAACCTGAAGGGCGTGCTCTTGACCGACGTGCCGCAGGCGACGCCGCTGATCGGCGGCGCGTATCGCGGCGGCTACTACGGATACGACAGCATCGCAGAGCAATAAGCGGGACTTGACTGTGCCGGGGCGGCGGGGGCGCAGCCCGCGCCCGGCTTGTTTGATTACCTGGGGGAAGCAAGATGAATCGAAAGGTCGCTTTGATTACCGGCATCACCGGGCAGGACGGCTCGTATCTCGCCGAACTTCTGCTCGACAAAGGCTATGAAGTACACGGCATCAAACGCCGCACGTCGCTGTTCAACACCGACCGGATCGATCACCTGTATCACGATCCGCACGAGCCGGACCAGCGGCTCTTTTTGCATCACGGCGACCTGACCGACTCGACGAGCATGCTGCGCATCATCCAGCGCGTCGAGCCCGACGAGATCTACAACCTCGCCGCGCAAAGCCACGTGGCGGTGTCGTTCGAGGAGCCCGAGTACACGGCCAACGCCGACGGGCTCGGTGCGCTGCGTATCCTCGAGGCGATCCGCATCCTCGGCATGGAGAAGAAGACGCGCTTCTACCAGGCGTCGACTTCCGAGCTCTACGGGCTCGTGCAGGAAGTGCCGCAGCGCGAGACGACGCCGTTCTATCCGAGGAGCCCCTACGCGGTCGCGAAGCTGTTCGCCTACTGGACCACCGTCAACTATCGCGAGGCCTACGGGATCTACGCGTGCAACGGGATCCTCTTCAACCACGAATCGCCCGTGCGCGGCGAGACCTTCGTCACCCGCAAGATCACGCGCGCGATCGCGCGCATCGCCGCGGGCCTGCAGGATGATCTCTACCTCGGCAACCTGTCCGCGCTGCGCGACTGGGGCCATGCGCGCGACTACGTCGAGATGCAATGGCTGATGCTGCAGCAGGAGCAGCCGGACGACTTCGTGATCGCCACCGGCGTGCAGTACAGCGTGCGCGAGTTCGTGCAGTACGCGGCGGCCGAGCTGGGCGTGACGATCCGCTTCGAGGGCAGCGGCGTCGACGAGGTCGGCATCGTCGAGAAGGTGGAAAGCCGCGAAATCCGCATGATGCCGGGGCAGGTGATCGTGCGCGTCGATCCGCGCTACTTCCGCCCGACCGAGGTCGAGACGCTGCTCGGCGATCCCTCCAAGGCGCATGCGAAGCTCGGCTGGCAGCCGCGCACGCCGTTCATCTCGCTCGTCAAGGAGATGGTGCGCGCCGACTATCAGATCGCGCGGCGCGATGCGCTCGTGACCCTCGCCGGCTTCACGGCGCTCGAACATCACGAGTGAGAGTGAGCGCCATGGACAAGAACGCACGCATCTATATCGCCGGCCATCGCGGCATGGTGGGCTCCGCGCTCGCGCGGCAGCTCGCGGCGCACGGCTATCGGCAGCTCGTCACGCGCACGCATGCCGAGCTGGATCTCACCAATCAGGCCGCAGTGGAACGCTTCTTCGAAGCAGAGAAGCCGCAAGTGGTGCTGCTCGCGGCGGCGCGCGTCGGCGGCATCTTCGCGAACGCCTCGCAGCCCGCTTCGTTCATCTACGAGAACCTCGCGATCGAGACCAACGTGATCCACGCGGCGTATCGCGCGGGTGTCGAGCGGCTCGTGTTCTTCGGCTCGTCATGCATCTACCCGAAGGCGTGTCCGCAGCCGATCCGCGAGGAGTACCTGCTGACCTCTGCGCTCGAGCCGACCAACGACGCCTACGCGATCGCCAAGATCGCGGGCCTCAAGCTCTGCGAGTCGTACAACAAGCAGTACGGGACGAAGTACGTCGCGCTGATGCCGACCAACCTCTACGGCCCGAACGACAACTACGACCTGAAGAGCAGCCACGTGCTGCCCGCGCTGATCCGCAAGGCGCACGAGGCCAAGGTGAACGGCGACGCCACGCTGACGGTATGGGGCACGGGCGCGCCGCGCCGCGAGTTCCTGCACGTGGACGACCTCGCCGCGGCGACGCGCTTCATTCTCGAGCGCGACGTCATGGAGGGGCTCTTCAACGTCGGGGTGGGCACGGATCTCTCGATACGCGAGCTCGCGCAGTGCGTGCAGCGCATCGTCGGTTTCGCAGGCGAGATCGTCTTCGACACCTCGAAACCGGACGGCACGCCGCAAAAGCTGCTCGACGTGTCGCGTCTGCGCGAGATGGGCTGGCATGCGCAGATCGGACTTGAGGATGGCATCAGGCAAACATACCAGGACTATGCGGCGGCTCGCGGCGCGCAGGCTGCCCGTCAGCCGGCGCATGCGTGAGGGCCGACACTTGGGGGATCAATGGACATGACAGCTTCGGTCACGATTTTTCACAACGTCGTGTGGTCGCGCCACAAAGGGGTCGTATTTTCGGCTTTGCACAACATGTCGGCCCAGGGCGCGATCAAGTACTCGATGGTGCAGATCGCCGACACCGAGATCTACCGGATCGGCTTCTCCGAGGTCGATTATTCGTACCATCGCTATCCGATGCACAAGCTCTTCGACGGTTGCTACGAAGACGTGCCGACCTGGAAGCTCATCACGCGCCTCACCTGGGAGGTGCTCAGGACGAAGTCCGACCTGATCGTGCTGCCGGGCTATCACCGGCCCGAGTACTGGGCGATGCTTGCGGCCTGCATCTTGACCGGCAAGCGGCGCGCGGTGTTCTGCGACTCGACGGGCCGCGATAGGCCGCGCAAGCTCGTCACGTCGATTCCGAAGCGCGTGTTCTTTTCGCTCTGCCACGGCTATTTCGGCTTCGGCGAGCGCAGCCGCGACTACCTGATGTCGCTCGGCGCGAAGCGCGAGAAGATCTTCATTCCCTGCCAGGCCGCCGCGATGCCGCGCTCGTTCGATCCCGAGCGCGCGCTCGGCGAGCGCGTGCACTATCGCAGCGGGGGGAAGCCCGTATTCCTGTTTGTCGGCCGCCTCTCGGAAGAGAAGGGCGTCGGCACGCTGCTCGAGGCGTTCGCGGGCATTCGCGGGAGGCTGCCGGGCGCCACGCTGCGCATCGTCGGCACCGGGCCGATGGGCGACGCGCTCAAGGCGAAGGTGGCCGGGCTTGGGCTCTCCGACTCCGTGCATTTCGCCGGCAGCCTGCAGGACGAGCCGCTCTCGGTCGAGTACTTCAGCGCGACCTGCCTCGTGCTGCCGAGCCTGAGCGAACCGTGGGGGCTCGTCGTGAACGAGGCGTTGAGCCACGGCTGCCCCGCCGTGGTCAGCGACAGCTGCGGCTGCGTGCCCGAACTGATCGTCGAAGGGGAGAGCGGCTATGCGTTCGTCCCCGGCGATGTCGCCGGCTTGCAGCGCACGCTCCTGAAAGCGACCGAGGCGTTCGCCGATGCCGCCGGCACGGCCAGGCGCTGCATGTCGGTCATTCAGCGCTTCGATCCGCCTTCGGCTGCGGCGAGCATCGCACGCGGCTGCGCCATGATGCTGGTGGACTGATTGAAGATCCTGATCTACGGGCTCAACTACGCGCCCGAACTCACCGGCATCGGCAAGTACACGGCCGAGATGGCCGAGGCGCTCGCGCTGCTAGGGCATGAGGTGCGCGTGGTTTGCGCGCCGCCTTACTACCCGGAGTGGCGGGTCGCGCCCGGGCATTCGGCCGCGCGCTACTGCACCGAGGTCAGGCGCGGCGTGCGCATCTGGCGCGCGCCGCTGTGGGTTCCCGCGCAGCCGAGCGGCGCGACGCGCATGGTTCACCTGGCGTCGTTCGCGCTTTCCTCGCTGCCGCTCCTGCTGCGTCAGGCGCTCTGGCGTCCCGAGGTGGTGATGACGATCGCGCCGGCGCTGATGTGCGCGCCGGCCGCCGCCGCGCTCGCGCGCGTTACCGGCGCGAAGAGCTGGCTGCATGTGCAGGATTTCGAAGTCGATGCGGCCTTCAACCTCGGCTTGCTCAGGAGCGAGAGGGCGGCGCGCATCGCGCATGCCGTCGAGCGCGCGCTCATGCGCCGCTTCGATGTGGTGTCGTCGATCTCGGCGCGCATGGTCGAGCGCGCGCAGCGTCTCGGTGTCGAGACGGGCAGGCTGTTCTCGCTGCCGAACTGGGTCGACACGAACGTGATCTATCCGCTACACGGCGCGAACGGCTACCGGCGCGAGCTCGAGATTCCGGACGGCAACCGCGTCGTGCTGTACTCCGGCAACATGGGCTCGAAGCAGGGCCTCGAGCTGTTGGCGGCGGCCGCGGCGCGGCTCGTCGAGCGCACCGACCTGAGCTTCGTGTTCTGCGGCAACGGCGCGACCAAGGCCGAATTGATGCGGCGCTGCGAAGGCCTGCCGAACTGCCGGTTCCTGCCGGTGCAGCCGGCCGAGCGTCTCAACGAACTGCTCAATCTCGCGGACATCCACGTCTTGCCGCAGCGCGGCGACGCGGCCGATCTCGTGATGCCGTCGAAACTGACCGGCATGCTGGCGAGCGGCGGGGCGATCATCGCGATGGCGCGGCCGGGAACCGAGCTCCATGCCGCCGTGGAGGGAAGGGGTGTAGTGGTGGAGCCCGAGAACGTCGAGGCGCTTGCGGCGGCGATTGCGGCCCTTGCCGGTGATCCGCTGCGGCGCGCAACGCTGGGCGCGGCGGCGCGCCGCTATGCGGAAGAGACGCTCGCGCCCGCGGCCGTGTTCAGCCGGCTCGATGCGCGGCTCGCGGAGCTCGGGCGCGGCGACGGCGGCGCGCCCCGGCACGCGAGGCCGGTCTCGACGACGGAAAACCGCTCACCACGGTGACTTGTAGACCGGGTGCTGCTTGTCGGGATTGAGGGGATCGGCCGAGCCGCGATAGACGGACTTGGCCGCGTTGGCCGGCGTGCGCGGCTGGGCCTGGGCTTGCTGCGCGCCGGGCTTCCCGGCGGCGAGCGCGTCGGCTGTGCCTTGTTTCGCGCCAGGCTTGGCTTTGTCGCCTCCGCCGCTCATCGGCACGCTTTGCGAGTTGATCAGGTCGGTCTGCTGCGCTCCGTTCGATTCGTTTTCGAACTGCGAGCGGTATGGGTCGCCATAGGGCGCGGGCGCGCCGAGCAACTGGTTTTCGTGGGTGTCGCCGAGCATGCGCGCGGCTGCGGCGCCCATCGCGGCGCCGTTGTCCGTCTCGGTCGGACCGAGCGTTGCGCCGTCGTCGGGCCGTGCGGCTGCCGCATTGTCTTTTGGCGCGGCGTTGGCATTCTGCTGCGCTTGCGCGGCAGGCGGATAAACCGTGAGGAGCAGCGGCGCCAGCGCGAGCAGCAACGCAGCACGCGTGCGCCGGAAATCGTTTCTCATTGACTGCCTCCCTTGTGCAATGCATTTGAATGCTCCCGCAATCGAGCCGCCCCCAGCCGCCAAAACTCCTGCTCATGCGGCCAATGGCGGCGTGTCGCGCAGACGTTGCGTTAGGCACAGAACCATAATCTGCGCGTAACGCAGACATATCGAGCGTCGCGAATGCGAAGACGAACCATGTCTTCCAACGCGAGCCAGAAACGTTCCTGGGGGTTGCAGAGATGGAGCGAATCATCGAACACGGCGAAGTCGGCGGGCAGCATGAACGCCCCATGCCGGAAGCCCGGCGCGAGCCGGCCGCGAAAGTCATCGACCTGAGCCGCGCGGGCAAGGGCAACTACGTCGCGAAGCGCGGCTTTCTGATCGAGGCCGCGTGGTTCGCGATTGAAGCCTGCATCATCAACAACAAGCTCGTGCCGAGCAGCGCGCTGCGCGTCGCGCTCCTGCGCCTGTTCGGCGCGAAGATCGGCACAGGCTGCCGCTTTCCGCATCCGCTGCGCGTGAAGGCGCCGTGGAACCTCGAAGTCGGCGATCACTGCTGGTTCGGCGTCGACGTCTGGATCTACAACCAGGCGCTGATCCGCATCGGCTCGAACGTCTGCATCTCGCAAGGCACGTTTCTGACGGCGGGCTCGCACGATATGAGCACGACGATGGACCTGCACGTCGAGCCCATCGTCATCGAGGACGGGGTCTGGATCACGTCGAAATGCGTCGTGCAGATGGGCGTGACGATCGGACGCTCGGCGGTGGTCACGCCGCTGTCGGTGGTGCATCGGTCGCTTGCGCCTGAAGGGGTGTATGGGGGGAATCCTTGCCGGTTTATTCGGAAGCGGTTTGAGGGGCGATGTCCCTCGTAATGTCTTTCTGAATGGACATTGAACGGTTGCGTTCGGCTGTCCTGACGGTAACCGTTACGGTTGCTGCTTTTGGGACTATTCCTATAGCGTGCTTTGCGGTCATTCGACTACGTTGCTCTCTCCAAAAATAAAAGCTGAAGGAGATGAGCGATGGATAAGCCGAGTCACGCGCGACCGCGGTCTATAGATCAGTTTACGGTCCAACTCGCGGCGCTGCGGCGTGTTCAACGGGAGGCTAAGCGTGCAGCATGCCCGGAGCGCGCCCGATGAGCGCGGCGAAGAGGTTGCGCACACGCACTTTTGGTTCGCAGCCTGAATTGATCCGCATGCGCGACCTGGAGCCGGAAGACGCGTCTTGGGTCTCCGATCCACTCGCTGCGTGGAATGCGATCGAAAGCAAGGCGCGTGCGGCGTTGATGCACAGGAACATCGAGTTCGATTCGGGGCACGTCAGCGGCTACCAGCTTGCCGAGTTCCTGGACGACACGTTTGACACAAGCTGGCGTCGCGCGCCGGTGTATGAGCACGCGATACGGGTCAATCGATTGGAAGCGCTCAGGCATCAGATCGACCGAGGGCGCTGGGTAGTGCTGGGGTGGTGGAAACGCCAACTGGTCGAGTGGATAGAGGATCCCGGGGTGCCGGAAGGCGGACGCTGGCAACTTCGTCCGAGATGGCGAAGTGTGGAAAATGGCAGCGCGCTGGAACGGCACTTGAACGAGGTGTCCCGGCGGCGCTGGCGGGAGACCGTACGAACCAGCACGCCGCTATCGGATGAACCGTTTCGCGCGCAGTTCGACGCGGGCAGCCGTGTATCGACGCCGCTTGGCGACGCGCAACCGTTTGAACTGGGCGAATCGTCCGTTGGCGGGGACGTCATGGACATTGCAGCTCGCGGCGTGGGCGAAGCGCAAGAAGCGGAGTGTTACGCCGAATACGAGGCCCGGCTCGAGTCGTGCAAACTTTATGCAGCCATGTCGAGCGATCCTTATACCTATGTCTCGTGCAAGGCGAACGCCTTCCGGCTATACAACCAATGCAGAGGGTATTGATGACACCAACTCCATCTAAACGTTCGTTCGTCGTGTCTTATGACGAGACGACTGAGAAGCTATCGGTTTGCGCCCTTAAAGATTCCGATCTTGCGCCTTTGCGAGGGAGCGAAGTCGTGGCCGACTGGCCTTTGGCAAGCATCAATTACGAACTCGGCGAAGATGTCGCCCGGCGCTTGGGAATTACAGCGCTTTCTATCCTTGCTCTTTATCATCCATCGCTGAAACCGATGCTGAAGGTTTCGCTGCAAGTCCCTCCGCTTCCCGACGATACCCCTGCCGGGCAGTAATACCGATATCAGGGCCGCTGTTCGGCGGCTCCTCTCTATGTCGGCCGCGAGCAACAGTTGCTCACACGTGTGTCCCCTTTCAAAAAAGACCCGCCGGCAAGCGTTCTATTGACGCGCCGCAAGGCGGCAGGCATCCCGGGTCGGCGCGGACTTGCATCCGCCTTTCGCGCGGATTACCACGCGCTGTGCAACGCGTTCGCCGGATGTGCGGTGCCGCACGCTGTCTTTCCGGCTTGGCTGTCGGCGCAGCGATGTTGGCGGGCGGCGAGGGCGCCGCCGTTCGAAGATTGCATACGAGTGTTTGTTTGTTGGGAGCACGGAATGAGCGCCGCGCGACCACTTGGACGCAACACGTCGGGGGACATGTTGCGCGCGGGACAAACGACGCTGGCTGCGAGACCGCTGGAACGCTGCAAAGCAAAGAAGACGGGAGCATGGGGATATGTTCATAGATACACGCGGGGTCGAGGAGGGCGTCGAGGTCGAGACGACGGTCTGCATCATCGGGGCAGGCGTCGCCGGCATCACCCTCGCGCTCGAAATGAATCGCCTCGGCATCGATACGTGCCTGCTCGAGAGCGGCGGCTACAAATCGGATGACGAAACGCGCGACCTCTATCGCGGCGAGAACGCCGGCCTGCCCTACACGTTCGCCGACGGCAGCCGCAGCCGCTATCTGGGCGGCAGCAGCAATTGCTGGGGCGGCTGGTGCCGGCCGCTCGATCCGTGGGATTTCGACAAGCGCGACTGGGTCGCACACAGCGGCTGGCCGTTCGGCCTCGACGAGCTCGCGCCGTATTACGCGCGCACGCATCGCCTGCTCAAGCTCGGCCCGAACAATTTCGACCCGGCCTACTGGGAGGGCGAGATCGGCCGCGCCGACGTGCGGCGCGTGCCGCTCGTGACCGGCGACGTGCGCGACACCGTTTCGCAGTTCAGCCCGCCGGCGCGCTTCGGCAAGCTCTACCGGCAGGACCTCGAGCGCGCCGCGCAGGTGCGCGTGTTCCTCTACGCGAACGCGACGCACATCGATACCGATGCCGATGCGAAGACGGTCAGGCGCATCCAGGTCGCGACGCTCACGGGCCGGCGCATGACCGTGACCGCGAAGCGCTACGTGCTCGCCACGGGCGGCATCGAGAATGCACGGCTCCTGCTCGCGTCGAACCGCGTGCAGGCGGCGGGGCTCGGCAACGGCAACGACGTCGTCGGGCGCTACTTCGCGGACCATCCGCGGCTCATGTCTGGCAGCGTGCGCTTTCACAAGGCGTGGGCGCGCAACAAGCTCTACGACATCAAATACCACTATCAGAACGCGGCGGTGTCGGCGCACGGCACGTTCATCTCGTCGCAGTTCGCGCTCACGCACGAGGTGCTCGAGCGCGAGCGTCTGCTCAACGCGCGCGTCTGGTTCTTCTCGCTCTTCTACGGCGAAGGCAGCGCGGGCGCGGAGGCGCTGATCCGCTGCAAGCAGGCGCTCCTGAAGAAGGACCAGCCGGGCTGGAAACTGCGCGACGATCTGGCGACGATGGCCGCGCATCCGGTCGATACGGTTGGCTTCGGCTTGACGCGGCTCTTGCAGCCGCGCTCGCTCATCACCGACGTCAAGATGCAGGCGATCGTCGAAGCCGCGCCGAACCGCGACAGCCGCGTGACGCTGTCGGGCGTGCGCGACCGGCTGGGGATGCCGCGCGTGAAGGTCGAGTGGCGACTCGACGAGCTCGTGCAGCGCACCTTCGACCGCACCTTCGCGCTGGTCGCCGAGGCGCTGCGCGCGGGCGGCGTTGCCGAGGTGGCGCTCGATGCGCCGCTGCAGGGACGCGCCTGGTCCGCGGCGCTCGAGGGCACCTGGCATCACATGGGGACCACGCGCATGCACGATTCGCCGAAAGAGGGCGTCGTCGACCGCGATTGCAAGGTGCATGGCATGAGCAACCTGCATATCGCCGGCAGCTCGGTGTTTCCGACCGTCGGCGCCAACTTCCCGACCATCACGATCACGGCGCTCGCGCTGCGGCTCGCTGGGCATCTCGCGCAGGCGCTGGGCAGCCCGGAGGCGGTGATCGCTTCGACCGATGCGCTCGGCGGCGAGTGGCGCGGGCCGGAATCGAAGCCAGTGGAGACGCTGCCGTTCGCGGCTTCCTCGCTCGCGCATGTGGCTGCTGCTGCGCGGGCTGCTAAGGATTGAGGTTTTTGTCGATTGAGGTTTTTGTCGCGGGAACTTTGAATTCGCGGCGGTCCGTATAGTCCGTCCCTCCCCGGGACCGGGGTCACTTTTGTCCTTGCCAAAAGTAACCAAAAGCGCGTCCTCGGCGGACGGCCTTGGCCCGTTAGCACTCAGTCCTGTCTGCGGTAGCGGTCTTTGGGTTCCAGCGTCTCCGCACGCCGAACCGCCGAAGCGCACGCGGCTCGTGGTCGCCCAGCTTCGAAACACATTGACGGCGTCGATTTTGCAGCGCTCCGATCCCTTCTTCGCCTTCCGGTCACATGGCCGAACGGATAGGTTGATCGGATAACTGATCACCCATACAGTGGTCCGGTGACTTTCACCCAACTCCACCGCTCACACAGGAGGCGCACGCGCATTTGACGCCGTAAACGCAGCGCGGGCCGCAAGTGTTACCAGCACTCACGACCCGCTGACCACCATCAACTCTCTACAGGAGTCGACTATGGCTGACGCCGATCTTACCTCACGTCCCGCTCTCTCCGAGCGCCGCGTCACGATTCAGCAATCCCGTCGCTGGCGGCCCTACTCGCCTCGGCCCCGTAACGGCCCGCCCCTCATGCTCTGGTTCAAGCTTTCCGGACGATGGCTCGAGCACGCCGGTTTCAAACCCCATCAGCAACTCAAGATCGAAGTCCAACAAGAACGGCTTGTGATCACGCCTGCGTGAGTGATCGCATAGGCAGCGAACCCGGCGCGCACATGGGCCTCAAACCCTCGCGTGCCGCGATCCGAGCCTCGCGCATGAGCCGCAAAGCCTCGCGCGCCGCGGCCTGAGCCTCGCGCATGAGCCTCAAAGCCTCGCGCGCCGCGGTCTGAGCCTCGCACGTGAGCCTCAAAGCCTCGCGCGCCGCGGCTTGAGCCTCGCGCATGAGCCTCAAAGCCTCGCGCGCCGCGGTCTGAGTCTCGCACGTGAGCTTCAAAGCCTCGCGCGCCGCGGTCCGAGCCTCGCGGATGAGCCTCAAAGCCTCGCGTGCCGCGATCTGAACCTCGCGCATGAGCCTCAAACCCAACTGAACGGAAGGCCATGCCCAAGAGGGCGGATTTAGGTTTCGTGGGGCATGCGTTGCAAGACGAGCCTTTTCCGGCGCATCTCGACTGCCGACATGGGTTTGATTCGAAGCCGAGGCAACCACGAGCCGCGTGCGTTTCGGCGGTTCGGCGCGCGGTGAGGCTGGAACCCAAAGACCGCTACGGCCAACAGGACTGAGTGCGTTTCGGCCGAGGCCGTCCGCCGAGGACGCGCTTTTGGTTACTTTTGGCAAGGACAAAAGTGACCCCGGTCCCGGGGAGGGACGGACTAAACGGACCGGCGCGAACTCAAAGTTTCCGCGACAAAAACCTCAAACCAGCGACGATCTTCACGACTTGGAAACCGACACATCACCGAGCGACGGCGCATCGCCAGCCTGCGCGCTCACCGCATCGCCTTGCAGCACCTCGATCAAATCACGCGCCATCGCCGCAACGGTAAACCGCGTCCTGAACGTCGCCGAAGCCTGCGCCCGCATGGTCTGATGCGCGGCGGCATCGAGCGACAGCCAGCAGCGCAGCATGTCCTCGCATCCCTCCACCGTATCCGCCGAGACGAGCCCCGCGCCATCCGCGGCCACCTCGCGCCAAATGTTGACCTTGTCGGAAATCAACACCGGCACGCCGCATCCGAGCGCTTCAGCCACGGCAATGCCGAAGTTCTCCTGATGCGACGGCAGCACGAAGGCATCGCTCGCATGGAACGCACCCCACTTGAGATCGCCTTGCAGCATGCCGGGCCAGCTGATGCGCGAAGCGACGCCGAGCGTGTCGGCCAGCGTCTTGAGCGTGACGCTCCATCCGACACTGTCCGGCCCGGCGATGACGAGATGCACGCCCGCGTCGAGCTGCGCCGCCTTCGCGAATGCGCGAATCAGCAGGTCGCAGCCTTTTTTCGGGTGGATGCGCCCGAGGAAAAGCAGCAGGCGGCGATTGCGCAGCGCCGGATGCGCGGCGAGGAATTGCTCCTTGAGACGCGCGGCGTCGCCGGGCGGCGCTGCCGTGCCGTACGAGACGACCCGCTCTTGCGCGCGATAGAGCCAGAACGACTGCCGCGCGAGCAGGCGCTCTTCTTCCGCCGTGAAGAGCACCGCGCGCGCATCGCGCAGCACGCGATATTCAGCCCACGGCCAATAGAGCCATTTCTTCAGATGCTTGAGCGGATAGGTGCGCTTGAACCACGGGTCGAGCATGCCGTGCGGAAACACGTAGTAGCGCACGCCGAGATCGTGCAGCGCCTGCCACGCGCCATAGCTCTGGTACTGCCAGAGGCCGTTGACGATCACGGCGTCGAAGCGCGGCGCGGTTTCGCGCAGCCAGGGCACGAGGCGCGGCGTGTAGCCGTAGTTGCCGCGCCCCGGGCCGAGCGCGGTGACGCGCAGCGGAAAGCCCGCGAGGAACGGCGCGCCGGGCGCATCGAGCGAGGCCACTTCGACCTCGTGGCCCATCGCGGCGAGCTCGAGGCCGCTTTGCCGCACGCCCTCGGTGGGGCCGCCGGCTTTGGGGTCGAGCGTCGCAAGCAGGTGCAGGATTTTCATTGGGGGGCTCGTTCACATCGTTGGCTCGGTGCGCTCGCCGATACGCTCGGCGCGTTCGAGCCGCCGCTGTCTGTCGACGGCGCTCTCGCGCGCCGGCGCAAAGCCCGGTTCGCGGCGCGGCTCGGTTTTGCGCCGCCGGTCTTGCGGCGAGGGCTGATGACGCGGATGCATGGCGGCGAGGCGCTTCAACTGCACGTACATCGCGACCATCAGCCCGAGCGACACGCCGAACACGAGCCCGGAAAAGCGCGGCCCGAGCGGATTGCCGCCGATCGACGTCGCCGGCAGCGCCGCGGTCACGAGGATCGCGCGCCCGAGCACGGGCAGGTAGGGCGCGGCCGGCGCGCTGGCGCGCCAGCGCCGGTAGGTCGCCGTGCATTTGAGGAGCGCGTACAGCACCGCGATCGGCATCGCGAGGCCGAACAGCACGCCGCCCGCGAACAGCTGATAGACCCAGAAATTGTGGCCCGCGGCCCAGTCGTGCACGGCGTAGAAATCCTTCTTGCTCATCTGCCCCTTGAGATCGGGCAGATAGCGCGGCGAGTAGTGATAGATGTGGCCGTAGCCGACGCCGGTGAGGAGGGTCGTCGGCGAGGCCGTGACCTGGTCGTACTGGTCCGCCATTTCCGCAAGGCGCGTGATGGTGGTCGGGTCCATGCCCGTCTTCGTGTCCTCCGAGGCGAACAGGATCCGCTGCATCCAGTGCTGTCCGACGCCCGGAAACATCGTGCTCGCCGCGAACGCCATGCCGGCGATGACGATGCCCGTCGCGAGCGCGCGCATCCCGGCGCGCACGAGATAGCGCGGGGAAGGCGCGCTCATCCAGGTCGCGAGCGCGAACAGCAGTGCGGTGCCGAGCAGGAGGCTGCGCGTCACGCTCAGCAGCTCGACGATCACCGTGCCCATGAAGAGCGCGAGCGTAAACGGCGTGAAGCGCTTGGCGATCACGAACTCGTGCAGCAGCACCGCCTGCAGCGCGAGAAAGGTCGGCGAGACGATCCGGTAGCGCACATCCTCGAGCGCGCCGCCGGTGGCCATCCCGTAGACGAACGTGAACATCAGGCAGATGGCGTTGGCCCAGAACATCGCCTTTTCCATCTGCTCGATGCGTGCGTCCTGCCAGGGACGGCAGCAGGCGAGATAGCCGAGCATGAAGAGGCCGAACGGCAGCAGCACGCGCAGGTAGTTGCCGAAATCGTTGCCTTGCAGCAACTGGGTGATCACGCTCGCGGGCACGCACAGGATCAGCGAAAAGGTGACGAAGCGGCGCAGTTTCGACGTGACGCCGAAGCGCGGGGCGATCATCCAGAGCGCAACGCCCGAAGCGATTACCGGCAAGGTCAGGAGGACTTGCGCCAGATGGCTCGATTGATCGTCGACTGCCTTGTAGTCCATCGCGAGCGGACAGAGAAGCAGCCATATCCAGAGGTTCGCGAAACTGTTGCGCATGGCGGGTTCTCGTTCAACGAAGGTCCTTCCGGCAGGCTCGTGCCGGTACGTTGTCTCTCCCATGGAAGGCGTTTCTCCCTGTTTTCAGGGCCTTTTCCGCGCCTCGGCGCGGGCAGGCCCGATGCGCCCGATGTTTCAACCGACTATACCGCCAGCATGTAGCGTTCCAGCCCGCGTCGGCGTGAAACGACTACGAATCGGCGTTGTGCGACAGACGGTTTCCCCACCAAAGCGGGCATATGCCTTGCTGACATGTCCGCACCTGCCGTGATGTTGGCGGACGAATGCAGGCAGGCCGAACGAAGATGCGAAGGCAAGCCATGGTTTAATGATTTGACCAAGCAGAACGTGAAGTTCTGCCGGGGGAAGCTGGATGAATCTATTTCGGGGCGCACTAGCCGGGGGCGCCAAGGCGATCGTCCGCGATCGCACGATCGAGCTGGACTTCGTACGCGGCATCGCGATCATTGCCGTGATGGGCTATCACTTCCGCGCGGTTCATACCGGCTACTGGTTCATCTCGGCCATTGAGTATCCGCTCACGCACTTCGGGCGCGAAGGCGTGAACCTGTTCTTCACGCTGAGCGGCTTTCTCGTCGGCGGGCTGCTGCTGCGCCAATATGCGCAGACGGGCCGCGTCGACGCGCGCCGCTTCATCGTGCGGCGGATCTTCAAGATCTGGCCCGCGTACTACGTGCTGATCCTCTTTCACGTGCTGGCGGGGCGTCACCCGGCGAGCACCTTCCTCTGGCAGAACCTCGCGCACTTGCAGAACTACTTCGGCACTTCGATCACGCAGACGTGGAGCCTCGCGGTCGAAGAGCACTTCTATCTGTTCTTGCCCGCGCTCCTGCTGCTGTTCGCCCACTGGCGCGTGCGCGCGAACACGATCCTCGGCGTGCTCGGCGCGATTTGCCTGGTGGTGCTGATCGCGCGCAGCGCGGTGGTCGCGCAAGGCGATCTCGATGCCGCGTTCGCCTATACGCAGTACCGCATCGACAGCCTGCTTGCCGGCGTGATCCTCGCGGTGCTCTATTGGATGAAGCCCGAGACGTACCGGCGCTTTGCGCAGCGCAAGGGGCTCCTGATCGCGCTCATCGCGATGCTCGTCGCGTGGCTCGTGCTCGTCGCGACCCGGCACTTCGCAATCGACGAAAGCATCGGCTACACGATCCAGGCGATCGGCTATGTCGCGCTGATCGTGTTCGTGCTGGAGTATTCGGCGAAGGTTCGCCGATCGCTCGTGTTCCGCGCCATCGCGTGGATCGGCGTGTACTCGTATGGGATCTACCTCTGGCATTCGATCGCGCTCGCGCCCGGCGAGATCCTGATCCACCAGACCGCCGCGCTCGGCGTGCCGCCGCTTGCCGCGTGGGCGATCGTGTTCGCCGCGCAGGCCGCGATCGCGATCGGGGTGGGCTATGTGACGACGCGCTTGATCGAGTTCCCGTTCCTGCTCCTGCGCAATGCGCTGTTCCCGGCGCGCCAGCAGGTGCTCGACGTGGCGGCGGCGAAGGCGCCGGCGCGAGAGAAGGAGGCCGAAAGCGCGCCGCAGACGGCGGCGAAGCTCGAGGAAGTGCCGGGCGTGGGCGGCGTCGGCCAACAGCCGTCGTGACGCCCGTCGCGCGCATTACCGTGCCCAGCCGACCGCCTGCTGCAAGGTGAGCTTGAACTGGGTGAGCGTGTTCTTCTCGAGCAGATGCTCGCGCTCGGAATGCCCCGGGTTGCGTCCGTGGTGCCGCGAAAAGAAGACCTCGTCGACCGCGAAGGCGATCGTGTCGGGCGCGAGGTTCTGCACCACGGGCCCCAGTTCGCCGGTCTGGCAGAACCAGCCGATCAGCCCGTCGGCCGTCGCGATCACCGGCTTGCCGAAGCGATAGGCCTGCACGAGCACGCCGCTCATTCCGTAGTGACCCTTGTAGCCGAGCCATACCGCGTCGCACGCCGAAAACAGGTCGAACTCGGTCTCGGTGCTGATGAACGAGTCGAGCATCAGCGGCGTCGGCGTCATGCGCAGGGCATTCTCCTGAAGAAACTCGCGCGTCTCGTGGTCCTGCTCGCCGGCGATGATCAAGGTCGGCGGATCGTCCATCTCCATCAGCGCCTCGACGAGTTCGCGGATCCCCTTGCGCTCGGTGATCGCGCCGTACACGAGGAGGTAGCGCCCCGGCTCGAGCCCGAGCCGCGCGCGGGCCACCTGCGGGTCTTCGGCGACGGCGTCGGGGAACGGGTCGGCGAGGTATTCGATTACCGCGCCATGCTTCGGCTTCGCGCGCGCACCGCACCATTCGAGCAGGGTCGGATCGATCGACAGCAACGCGCGCATGCCGGCCGACTTCACCGCGCGCCGGAAGAGCCGCGCCTTGACCGCGTTGACGAGCGGTCTATCGGGCGCCTTCACGCCGACCTTGCGGTGATGGAACGTCGCGCGCATGGTGATGCCGACCCACGGCGTCTTGCCGAACGGCGAGCCGAGGAACGGCAGCGCGTAAAAGAAGTAGTCGACATAGGGCACGACCACGAGCGCGAGCGGATGGATCTTGGCGAGGATCCGGTAGGCATGCTGGAAATAGCGGTGATAGCGCACGTAGCCGATGCGGTCGAGCCGGAGGCCGCGGTCGAGCTCGGGCGGGTCGACGAAGGCGATTTCGAGGTCGGGGCGGTTCGCGGCAAGAATCTTGCGTGCGAGGCGATGGTCTTCGTTGCCGGACTCGGTGACGATGATGCACGGATGCCCGGCCTCGGTGTACGCATCGGCGGCCCACTCGGCGTAGCGCCAGCGGTGTCCGGTGAAGTTCGGTTCGACGATCAGCACGAATTCGCGTGACGCCGCGTGCTTTTTTGCGTGAGCCATCTCGTCTTTACAACGTGAATGTCGGGCGGGGTTTTGGGGCGCGTTGCACCGCAGAAGCGCCGGATTGGCTTCAACCCTACCACCCCCGGCCGGCACGGAACCGCCAATTTCGCCGTTTTCCTGGCGAAAAAAGACAGTGTGGATGTAAACGCCAATGCGGATATCGCCTACGAGATGGCGCTCAAGTCCACGATGGAAAGGTTAATTTTGCAATCGTTGCCGGGCGCGGGGCGGTACGGACGACTGTGGCGCGCGCGAATGCGCGGGGCCAGCGCCCGTCCGGTGTTTTCGTGTGTTTGATAACGTTATTCGCTGTGGACATGCAACGGGGGACAGCGTGAGATCTGTGAGGCTTCCGGCATTTTCGATGCAGGCGAGCTTCGGCGCGAGCGCCGCCACCTGGGTATTGCTGCAACAGGTGATCGTGCGCGGGCTGGTGGCCGTCAAGTTCCTCGCGATCGGCCGCATTCTCGGGCCGGCCGCGATCGGCAGCGTGAGCGTCGCGCTGCTGGCGGTCGCCATCGCCGAATCGCTCTCCGATACCGGGCTCGCACAGGCCGTCATTCAGGGCCGCGAGTCGCCCACGCGCGCCGAGCTCTCGGCGGTATGGACGACGCTCGCCGCGCGCGGCATGTTCGTCGCGCTCTTGCTCGTCGCGTTCGCGCCGCTCATGCAGAGCCAGTTCCATCTCGGCGGCTCGCTCCTCTTGCTGCAGCTCGCCGCCGCGCTGCCGCTGATCCGCGGCATCGCCTCGCCGGCCTACTTCGTCGTGCAGCGCGAGCGGCGCTTCCAGCACATCGCGGGCGTCGAGATTTCGGCGGCCTTCGCCGACTGCGCGATCGGGCTCGCGTGCGCGCTGGCCGGAGCGGGTGCGTATGCGGTGCTGATCGGCATGGTGCTCGGCGAGTCGCTCAAGAGCACGCTGACCTGGGCCACCATGCAGCCGCGTCCGCCGCTCAAGGTGACGTGGTCGGGCATCGGCCACTACATCGGCTTTTCCCGCTGGATCTGGGCGAGCAGCGTGGTGAACCTCGTGCTCAACCAGTTCGACAAGATCCTCGTCGGCAAGCTGCTCGGGCCGGCGCAGCTCGGCGCCTATCAGATGTCGTCGCGGCTCGCGCAGATGCTGCTCGCCGACGCGGCGATCGCGATGTCGCAGTACCTGTTCCCGACGTTTTCCGCGCATCACCGTCACGACCCGCATGCGGCCGCGCGCATTTTCAAGCTCTACCTGCTAGCGGCGGGCGCAGGGCTCGTGCTCGTCGTGATCGCGCTGCGCCTGCTCGCCGCGCCGCTCTTCTCGCTCGTGCTCGGCCCCGCGTGGATGCCGGCCGTGCCGCTCTTCAAGATCTTCGTCGTCAACATGGCGCTCGGCGCGCTGATCGCCGTGCTCGTGTCGTATCTGCGCGCGGTCGGCGATGCGCGCGCGGCGACGCAGGCATCGGTGATGCAGGTGATCGTGCTGTTCGCCGTGGTGCCGCCCGCGACGCACCTCTGGGGGGTGACGGGGATCGCCTGGGGCATGACGGCGGGCCTCGGCACGGCGACGCTGTGGATGCTGTACCGGACCTTCAGGGTGTCGTGATGCGCATTCTCCACCTCGTCCTCGCGCCGCGCTTGTCCGGGGCCGAGGTGCTCGCGAAGGACCTCGCCATCCATCAGCGGCAGCGCGGGCATCCGGTGTGCGTCACTTCGCTCGTGCCGGAGCACGACGATTTCGCGCCGCTCGCCGACGAGCTGCGGACGAACGGCGTACCGTGCCGCTTTCCGCGCAGGACGCACCGCATGCCCGGCAAGCTCTGGCACCTGTACCGCGTGATTCGCCGCGAGAAGCCCGATGTGATCTTCGCGCATGCGACGATTCCCGCGTTCTATGTGCGCGCGCTGCCGGTGGGCGCGCCGATCGTCTACGTGATGCATTCGGCGACCAACGATTTCGAGCATCGCGTGTTTCGCGGCGTCGAGCGCATTCTGTCGCCGCGCGCGCGGGCGGTGATCGGTGTCTCGCAGGCGAACGTCGAGGACTACATCGCGGCGGTCGGCCGTCATCCGTTGATGACGGTGATCCCGAACGGCGTCGACATGGCGCGCTTTGCGGACCAGGGGAGCAGCGACGTGATCCGCGCGCCGCGCATCGTGCAGATCGGCCGCTATACGTCGGTCAAGAATCAGCTGCAGACAGTGCATGCGTTCGGCCAGGTCGCGCGCGAAGTGAGCGACGCGCGGCTCATGCTGTTCGGCGTGATCGAAGATCCGGCGTACTACGCGGCCGTGCTCGACCTCGTCGACAAGCTGGGGCTCGCGGGACGCGTGATGGTGGACGGGCCGCGCTCCGATGTGTCGAAGGTGCTGTCGGAGGCGAGCGTGTTCGCGATGCCGTCGCGCTCGGAAGGGCACAGCATCGCGTTTCTCGAAGCGCTGGCCTCGGGGATTCCGGTAGTCGCGAGCACGATCGTGCCGTTTGCGTTCGCGAAGGATTTTCCGAACGTGCAACTGCTCGACACCGACGACACGACGGCCTACGCGCGCGCGCTCATCGCGGCGCTGGACCAGCGGCGAGTCGGGCGCACGCTGACCGGCCTCACGCTGCAGGATTCGGCCGAGCGCTATTTGGCGGTCGCGCGCCAGGTCACGGCGCAGGCGGGCTCGGCGCCGTCGTGATGAAGCTGAAGCGCTGCTGCCGTTGCGCTTCACCGGGAGAGAACGAACATGGACCTTCACCACTACACCGACCTGCCGCTCGACGAGCGCGCAGCATTCGAGCTCGCGTGCGCGAGACGCGGCTTCGCGCCGATGCACTTCGACGTCTTCTGCAGCTCGGAGGAAACCATCGGCGGGCATAGCGAACGCCACGTGACGGTGCGCCGGGGATGCTGGGCGCAATCGTACCGGGCAGACCCTCCCGGCGCGTGGGTCCATCAATTCGAAACCGACCTCGTGTGCCGTTTCTTCAAATAAGCCCGCTCCATTCGCGTAACAATCTCGACGACGCGTCGCGCGACGCGCCTGTCGACGCTCGCGCGCCTTCATAAGCATCGAAGAATTGATTCGTTCTCTCGAGCACGCTGCATCTCGTATCGTTCACCCCGTTTTGCCAACAACAAGATCGTCACTACGGGAATCCAACGATGAAGCGTCTTTCACTCCTCGCCTTGCCCGCCGGCCTCCTTTTGTCCGTCGGCGCCTACGCCCAGAGCACTGCTGGTTCGAGCAGCGTCACGCTGTACGGGATCGTCGATGCGGGCATCGCCTACGTGCATAACGCGCAAGGCGCGAACGGCCGGAACCAGTCGACGCTCGTGGCGGCGAACAGCGGCACTGTGTCGGGCAGCCGCTGGGGCCTGAAGGGCACCGAGGATCTCGGCGGCGGGCTTTCGGCGCTGTTCCAGCTCGAGAACGGCTTCAGCGTCTTCAACGGCACGCTCAGGCAGGGCTCGCGCGAGTTCGGCCGCAAGTCGGTGGTCGGGCTCTCGGGCAACACGTGGGGCACGGTCACGCTGGGCCGCCAGTACGACCCGCTCGTCGACCAGGTGCAGGCGCTCACTGAAGACGCCTATTTCGGCGGCGTGTTCGGCACCCCGGGCGACCTCGACAACTACGACAACAGCCTGCGCGTGAGCAATTCGATCAAGTACGTGAGTCCGAACTGGGCGGGCTTCCAGGTCGAGGCGCTGTACGGCCTGGGGGGCGTGGCGGGCTCGAACGGGGCCGGGCGCACCTACAGCTTCGGCGCGGCCTACGCGAACGGGCCGCTCGCGCTCGCCGCGGGCTACTTCTACGCGAACGGCGGCAACAGCACGACCAACGGCGTGCGGGCCTGGACGAGCAGCTCCGACAGCCTCTTCAACACGGTGATCAACCAGGGCTTCGCGAGTGCCGATTCGATCCAGATCGTGCGCGTGGGCGCGCAATACGCGATCGGTCCGGTGACCACGGGTCTCGCGTATTCGAACACGCAGTACGGCCACGATTCATCGTCGCTGTTCCATACGACGGCCAAGTTCAACAACGGCTCGGCGTTCTTCAACTACCAGCTGAACCCGGCGCTGCGCGCGGGCGTGGGCTACAACTACACGTCGCTGACGGGGCCGGCGTCGGCGCACTACAACCAGGTCAACCTGGGCGCGGACTATGCGCTCTCGAAGCGCACCGATCTCTATGCGCTGTTCGGCTATCAGAAGGCGAGCGGCAACACGCTGAACGCGTCGGGCGCGGTGGTCAGCGCGCAGGCGTCGATCGGCGACTTCGGCGTGAACTCGGGGACGAACTCGCAGGATCTGGCGGTGGTTGGGATTCGGCATAAGTTCTGATCTCGGCGGGCGGCGCAGCCCTGCGAAGCAGGGCGCGATTTATGCGTTTTGATGCCAATCGGAGAAATCCGATTTCGCGGTTTTGTTGTTCGATGCAGACAGGCTGATAGGTAAATCTAAGCATTGCGGCTATCGTTCGTGCGCTAAAAATGTCTGACGCGTGAACGATGAACAAGAGCCGCTACCGCTTGGTATTCAACCCGCGCCGGGGGATGCTGGTTGCAGTCGAAGAGACCGCGGCTGCTACGGCCCGAGCGCATCATGGCGAAACTCGCCATGCCGGGGCATGTTCCCATTCGAACCCAGTTTGCTTTGCGCTGCGCGGCATTGCCCTTGCCATGTCTTTGGCGCTCGGTGCGCTGTCGAGTGGCACACCGGCCCTCGCGCAGATCGTGCCGACGCCGGGCGCGGCCACTCAAGTCATCCAAACGCCCAACGGCCTGCCGCAAGTCAACGTCGCCGCGCCCTCCGCAGCAGGCGTCTCGGTCAACACCTACAACCAGTTCGACGTTCAAAGAAACGGCGCGATCCTGAACAACTCGCCCACGCTCGTGAACACGCAGCAGGCGGGCGTCATCAACGGCAACCCGAACTTCGGGCAGGGGCAGTCGGCGCGCATCATCGTCAATCAAGTCAACAGTACGAACGCCTCCATGCTCCGGGGCTATGTGGAGATCGCAGGCAGCCGCGCCGAAGTCGTGCTGGCCAATCCGAATGGCATCGTCGTCGATGGCGGCGGCTTCATCAACACGAGCCGCGCCACGCTAAGTACGGGCCAGCCGTACTACGGAGCGGATGGCTCGCTGGCCGGATTCAATGTGAATCGCGGCCTCATCACCGTGCAAGGCGCGGGCCTGAACGCCTCGAACGTCGATCAGGTCGATCTGATCGCGCGCGCGGTGCAGGCGAACGCGGCGATCTACGCGAAGAATTTGAACGTTGTGACGGGCGCGAATCGCGTCGATCACGATACATTGAACGCCACGCCGATTCAGGGCGACGGCCCCGCGCCGTTGCTGGCGATCGACGTGAGCCAGCTCGGCGGCATGTACGCCAATCGTATCCACCTTGTCGCGAATGAGCACGGAGTCGGGGTGTCGAACGCGGGCGTGCTGGCCGCGCAGGCGGGCGACCTGACGCTGCAAACGAACGGGCAACTCGTCTTGACCGGCAAGACCAACGCGAGCGGGAATCTGAACCTCGCGGCGCAGGACGGCATTCAGAACAGCGGCACGACTTACGGCCAGCAGAACGTGAGCGTCACAACGGGCGGCACGCTGCAAAACAGCGGCACGCTCGCCGCGCAGGGCAATCTCGACGCGACGGCCGGCAGCGTCGCATCGAGCGGCACACTCGGCGCAGGCGTCAATCCGGACGGCGCGGTGGGCGCGAGCGGAGATCTGGCCGTCACGGCAGCCGGTCAGCTGAGCGCGACGGGCCAGAACGTGGCCGGCGGCAGCCTGTCGATGACGGGCGGCGGGATCGATCTGTCCGGCTCGCAGACGGCCGCGAATGGGAATGTATCGCTGCGTGCGCATGCGGGCGACGTTGATCTGAGCGGCGCGACGACGAGCGCCCAGGGCGCGCTCGACGCGCAAGCGTCGGGCGCCGTGCGCAATGATCGCGGCACGCTGTCGAGCCTCGCGGACCTGACGATCGACGGCGGCAGCGTATCGAACCAGGGCGGGCTGATGTCCGCGGGCGGGCCGCTGACGGTGCGCGCCTCGGGCGCGCTCGCGAACCAAGGCGGCACGTTCGTCACCGATGGCGCGCTGACGTTGAACGCAGGCGATATCTCCAATCACCAAGGCACGCTGCAAAGCGGCGGCGCGCTGACGGCATCGGGCGCGTCGCTCGACAACACGGCGGGCCGCATCGTGTCGCTCGGCAGCGACGATGGCGACAATCTGTCGATCACGACGACCGGGCAAGTCACGAACGCCGCCGGCATGACCGCGCGCGGGGCGCAGGGCGGCGTGATCGGCGGCAACGGCAACGTGACGCTCACCGCGGCCTCGCTCGTGAACACCCAAGGCGGGCAACTGAGCGGCGCGAGCCTGAGCCTGCGCGCGGACAGTCTGAACAACGGCGGCGGGCAAATCGGCACGGTCGCCGCTCTCTCCGTCGCGCGTAGCGTCAGCGACGCTGGCGGCGACATCGCCATCACGACCGGCGCCCTCTCCAACGCGCTCGGCACGATCGGCGCGACGCGCAACCTGTCCGTCACGTCGAGCACGTTGTTCGGCGGCGGCGCCTACAGCGCGGCCAACGACCTGACGCTCAATCTCCAAGGCGACTTCACCAACACCCCGGACTACCAGTTCAACGCGGGCCACGACCTTGCCTTCACGCTGCCGGGCACGTTCACCAACGCGGGCGGCCTGATCAGCGTGAACGATCTGCGCGTGAATTCCGGCGACATCGTCAACCGCGGCGCGATGGCCGCAGGCGGCCTGTTGCGGACGAGCTCGAACACGCTGACGAACACCGGCACGCTGGTGGGCGGCAGCGTCTCGCTCGCGGCCGCTTCGACGCTCGCGAACGTCGGCCCGACGGCGCTGATCGGCGCCTCGGACAGCAGCGGTCTGCTCGAACTGCTCGCCAACGACATCCAAAACCGCGACGACACCACCGCGACCGACACGCCCGCGCTGACGGCCATCTACGGCCTGGGCCGCGTGGTGCTCGCGGGCGGCAAGGACGCGAACGGCCACTACACGAACGCGGCGCGGATCGTGAATCAGTCGGGGCTGATCCAGTCCGGCGGCGACATGGCGCTCTCCGCCGATCTCGTCACCAACACGCGACGCGAGGTACAGACCGCGTGGACGCCGCAGGTCGATGCGGCGCTGCTCGAGAGCTTGGGCATCAGCTTGTCCGGCCGCACTGGCCAAGTGGGCGTGAAGGATCCGGCGAGCATCGGCGGGGTGTATGTGGAGCCGCCGCACGGCGGCGAATACAACAGCACCTACCAATACACGACCTACACGGGCACGGCGCTGGCGAACCTCGTCACGAAGATCAGCCCGGCGGCGCAGATCGTGGCGGGCGGGAATCTGGATGCCTCGTCGGTCGGCACGCTCCAGAACTACTGGAGCCAAGTGGCGGCGGCCGGCAACATCGCGATGCCCGCCACGCTCGACCAGGACAGCTGGCGGGGCCAAACCGCCCCGCAGCTGAAGGTGACCTATACGGGCCGCTACTGGTACCGCAACTACGACGGCAGCAAGTTCTGGAGCTATACGTTCTGCGACAGCGGCTGCAACGCCCCGGCCGACATCCGCACCTACGCGCTGCCAAGCTACGAATCGAGCTTCGTGGCGAACGGCACGCTCTCCGGCACGGGCGTGAGCATTCACAACCCGGGCAGCAACGCCTCGATCCCGTCGCTGGGCCTGCCGCCGGGCGTGGACATCGGCAAGGTCAACGGTGGCGTGGACCCGGTGATCGCGAGCGCCACCGCGCAAAACGTGCTGAACAACCTGACGATGCCGCAAGGCGGGCTCTTCAAGCCGACGACAGCGCCGGGCGCGACGTACCTAATCGAAACGAATCCGGCCTTCACGAATCAGCGCTCGTTCATGTCGAGCGACTATTACCTGCAGCAATTGGGGCTGAATCCCGATCAGGTCGCCAAGCGCTTGGGCGACGGCTTCTATGAACAGCAACTGGTGCGCAACCAGATCACGTCGCTCACGGGCAAGGCGGTGCTGGGGCCGTACACGAACATCGAGTCGATGTATGGCGCGTTGCTCGCCTCGGGCGCGGCGCTCGCGCAATCGCTGAATCTGCCGCTGGGCATGGGGTTGTCGGCCGCGCAGGTCGCGCAGTTGACGAGCAATGTCGTGCTGATGGAGACGCGCATCGTCGATGGGCAAACGGTGCTGGTGCCGGTCGTGTATCTGGCGAAGGCCGATCAGCAGGAGATGGGCAATGGTCCCTTGATCGCGGCGCGCGACATCGATTTGAAAAACACGCAATCGTTCGTCAACAGCGGCACGGTCAAGGCGACGAACAGCCTCTCGATCGACGGCGCGAGCATTGACAACCGTTACGGTTCGCTGCAAAGCGGCGCTCTGATGGCGTTGACGACGACGGGCGATGTCGATCTGACCTCGGCGAACTTGAAGGCGGGGAGCCTCTTCTTGAACGCGGGCAGCGACCTGATTCTGGATACGGCGACGCAGACGACGAAGCAGGTCAATGCCGATGGCGCAACGCGCGTGAACACGGCGCTTGGGCCCATTGCGCAGCTCGACGTGGCGGGCGACGCCGCGATCATCACGGGCGGCGACTTCCGGCAGAACGCGGGGGCGCTGTCGGTGGGCGGCAACCTGGGGATGCAGATCGACGGGGATTGGACGCTTGGTGCGCAGGAAGTCGGCGAGCACAAAGTGGTGGCACGCGATAGTGGCGTCTCGAATACAGACATTCGCAGTGCCGTGGGCAGCAGCGTGACGGTCGGAGGGGCGTCGGCGATTGCGGTGGGTGGCGATCTGACGGCAAAGGGTGCGCAGATCGACCTGGGCGGCGGCGGGACGATCGCCGCGCAAGGCAACGTGTCGCTGCTCTCGGCGAGCGGCACCTCGACGGTGGACAGCTCGAGCGCGGGCAGCGGCAGCGGGCGCAGCTATGCGGAGACGTATCACGCATTGGACCAGACGCTCACGGGCACGACGCTGACGGGCGGCGACACGGTCAACCTCGTGTCGGGCAAGGACATCACGCTACAAGGCAGCGCGATCAGCCTCGCGCAAGGCAATGCGAACCTGATCGCTGCGGGCGACGTCTCCATCGGCGCGGCCACTGAGACGCATGCGCTCAAGATGGACGAGACGCATAGCCATAGCGGAATCGCGAGCGGCTCGAAGGTGGCGAGCGGGCTTGATCAGACGGCGACGTATAGCGTCGGAAGCATTGTGTCGGCCGATGGCGTGAACGTGGTGAGCGGCAGAGACATCAATGTGACGGGTAGCACGATCGTGGGCACGAACGATGTCGCGCTTCGTGCGGCGCGCGATGTGACGATTACGACCTCGCAAGACACCTTCAACTCGTCGGACTACTACCAGAAGAAAGAGACGGGGTTGATGTCGGGCGGGGGCTTTGCGGTCTCGGTGGGCTCGCAATCGACCAAGGACCAGCAACACACGTCATCGGTCACGAATAACAGCAGCACGATCGGCTCGCTCGCGGGCAATCTGAGCATCGCGGCGGGCAACGACTTGCACGTGACGGGCAGCAACCTGATCGCGGCGCAAAACATCAGCGGCACGGGCGCGAACGTGACGATCGATGCGGCACAAAACACGAGCCACTACGACCGCACGCATGAGGTGTCGAAAAGCGGCGTGACGGTGGGTTTGGCGGGCAGCGTGGCGGAGTCGGCGTCCAACGTGGTGAACCAATCGCGTGCGGCGAGCGAAAGCCGCGACGGGCGAGCGGCGGCGTTGCACGGGATCGCCGCGGCGGGCAATGCGGCGATGACGGTGGCGGGCGTGACGGGCGGCGCCTTGGCTGGCCCGAGCCCGAGTCTCGCCGTACAGGTGAGCGTGGGCTCGTCGCATAGCAAGGACACGTTCTCGGAGGACCAGGCGACGCACACGGGCTCGACGGTGATGGCCGGCGGCACGGCGGCGTTCGTGGCGACGGGCAACGGCGCGCCTGGCAGCGGCAATGTGACGATTGCGGGCTCGAACATGAGCGCGAGCGATGTGATTCTGTCGGCGAAGAGCCAAATCAACCTCATCAACACGACGGATACGGATTCGACGCGCAGCACGAACGAGGCGAGCAGCGCGAGCGTGGGGGTGTCGTTCGGCACGAATGGGTTTGGTGTGTCGGCGGCGATGTCGAAGGCGCATGGCGACGGCAACAGCGATGCGCAGATTCAGAACAACACGCATGTGAGCGGTGCGAATTCCGTCACGCTGGTCTCGGGCGGCAACGCCAACCTCATCGGCGCGAACGTGACGGGTAACACGGTGCTGGCCGATATCGGCGGCAACTTGAATATTGCAAGCGTGCAGGATGTGACGACGAGCGCGGCGCATCAGAGCAGCATGGGCGGGGGCTTTAGCATCAGCCAGGGCGGGGGTAGCGCGAGCTTTAGCACGTCGCATGGCGATGCAAGTGGCTCGTACGTGGGCGTCAATGAGCAGGCGGGTATCCAAGCGGGCGACGGCGGATTCAATCTGAACGTGAAGGGCAATACGGATCTGAGTGGCGCGTATATCGCGAGCACGGCGGATGCGGACAAGAACGGCCTCGCCACGGGGACGCTGACCTTCTCGGATCTGCAGAACCACTCGGAGTACAGCGCATCGAGCAGCGGCTTTAGCACGGGTGCGACGGGCAAGGCGAGCGGTACGGGCTCGGTCAGTGGCGCGGGCGGGGTGACGCCGATGCTGAGCCAGCATGACAGCGGCAGCGAGGATGCGAGCACGCGAAGCGCGATTGCCCCGGGCACGATCAGCATCACGGATCAGGCGAACCAGACGCAGGACGTGGCGAGCTCAAACCGCGACACTTCGAACCTGAATGGCACGGTGTCGAAGCTGCCGGATGTGCAGGGGCTTCTCGCGGATCAGGCCGACATGATGAATGCCGTGCAGGCGGCGGGCCAAGTCGTCGCACAAGGCATAGGTGCATACGCCGATCAGAAACAAAAGGAAGCCCAGGCCAACGCGAAAATGGCTGCCGAAACTGGCAACCCTGAACTCGCCGCGCAATGGCAAGCTCAGGCGGATTCGTGGGCAGAGGGAGGGGCCAACCGAGTCGCGCTGCACGTGGGCGGTGGTGCACTCATTGGCGGACTCGGTGGCGGTGGCATCGGCACAGCGGCGCAAGGCGCGGCTGGGGCCGGATTAGCTGCGGCGTTTGCTGGAAAGCTCAACGGCTTGGCGGACAATATCGGCGATGCCACGGGTTCGATGACGATAGGTAACATCGCATCGAACGTGATTGCGGGAGCGGGCGGCTTCCTGATCGGCGGCAACGTGGGAGCGGTGACGGCGGCCAATGCGGATCTCTACAATCGAAGCTTCGGGAATGCTGATGGAACCGGTGGCACGGGTGGCCCGTTTGGGATGGGTAAGGACAAAGACCCGTTCAGGGTGGATCTCGTGAGCAAGGTTTGCGGGGCCGGTACGACCTGCACCGATGCGCAGGTCAAGCAGCTCTTGCAGGCGCAGGGCGAGATGTCGAAGGCGCTTGGCGAGTCGCCACTGATTGCCTCGATATCGCCGAACTATGCGACCGCAAATGGCGGCGTACTATCTGCCAATGGAACGCTTTCCATGAATCTTTACGATGGCCAACGATATGTTGGAGGTGGAGTGGCAATGACAAACCCATCTGCTGTGTCTTGGATGCCGAGCGGAACCGTAACATTCGGATGGATCATCGGCGCGCGTGATGGAAGCGCAACAAATTCATTCATGAATGGTAGTGGAAGCCAATACTTTGCATCCGTTCCCACGCCATTTGGTGTCAACGTGTTTGGTGCGATTACACACGCTTACGGAGGCGGAAATGCCATTGAGCTCGGAATTGGATCTCCCGGAGGAAAGACCTTCGGTGTAATGCCCTGGGGACATTCTGTTCCTGTTGGGGGGAGCAAGTAACGGAGGTTGAAATGGCAACTGGTGGAGGCCCTACGCCAGAGCAATGGGCACGCATGAGTAAAAAGCAAAAAACTGTCTACTGGGTATTTATCGCTGTAATAGCAGTGATGATAGGAAGTGCAGTAATTGAAAAGCTACTGAGCTAACAGCAACCCCGGCCTTGGCGGGGTTGCTGTTTGTAGCGGTTTATTCGAGCTCAGGCGAAATGGTGAGGCAGTTGTTGCGGTAATCGAAGGCGATGCGCATGCGTTGCCCTGGCGAAAAGCCCGCATGTTTGAGCCATACGTCAGCGATTTGCATCCATGGGATGAAGGGCGCAGGCGGGGGGGGGGTAGTCGGGCGAATCGCGCAAGGTTGTGCCCATGGCGTTGTGAGGGCGTGCGGGCGATAGACGTGGTTTAAGATTGGCAGTAGCCATGGTCAACTCCTCGGTTGAGTTGGTGGTGGTCAGCGGGCTGTGAGTGTTGGCGCACTGTCGTGTTCGTGACGCAGTGGTGCGCCACGGCCCTGTTGCCGCCGGGTTTGCCGTCGGCCTTCGGCCGCCGTCAAACCCGGCGGGCTGAAGGTGCTGGGTGATGCGAAATAATTCGAGAGGAATGCAACCGTGTCTCTGGCAGACTCGCGCCTTTGGGTCAAAACGCACGTCGGGGCAAAAAATTGCGGCAAGCGGGGCACGTCGGGGCGAAACGGTTTGCAAGCGCTTGTTGCGTCAGGCAAAAACCGTTCTGGGCAACGGTGGGGATGTCGGGTGATCGAGAATCGGGCAAGGACATCACGCTACAGGGCAGTGCGATCAGTTTGGACAAGGGCGAGGCGAACCTGATCGCGGCGGGGGATGTGAACATCGGCGCGGCGAGCGAAACGCATGCGCTGAAGATGGACGAGACGCACAGCCATACGGGCGTGGCGAGCGGGTTGGATCAGACGGCGACGTATGCGCAAGGCGGCTTGATTTCAGCGGATGGGGTGAATCTCATCAGCGGGCGGGATATCAACGTTGTGGGCAGCACGATCGTGGGCACGAACGACGTGAATCTGGCTGCGGCGGGCAACGTGACGATCACGACCTCGCAGGACACGATGCGCTCGTCGGACTACTACGAGAAGAAGGAAAGCGGCTTCGGCACGGGCGGCGGAATCGGCATTTCAGTGGGCAGCAAGACGCAAACCGACACGGCCCACACCACGGAAGTGGCAAACACCGGCAGCACGCTGGGCTCGCTGAACGGCAGTCTGAACATCACCGCGGGCAAGGATCTACATGTCACGGGGAGTGATCTGCTTGCCGGGCAAAACGTCACGGGCACCGGGGCGAATGTGACGATCGACTCGGGCGTCGATACACGGCACCACGACGAGACGCACGAGGTCAAACAGAGCGGCTTTACGCTTGCGGTGAAGGCGCCGGTGATTGACGCGGTGTCCAATACGGTGAATCAAGCGCGCGCGGCGAGCCGCAGCCAGGATGACCGAGCCGCAGCCCTGCATGGGATGGCGGCGGCCAGTAGTGCGATTGATGCAGTGGGTGCGGCGGGCAAGGCGCTGGCGCAGCCGGAAGCGAAGCTTGAACTGAGCTACGGCAGTAGCCATAGCAAGAACACGTTCGCGGAGGATAGCGTGACGAACCGGGGTACGAAGGTGAGCGCAGGCGGCACGGCGGCGTTCGTGGCCACGGGCAACGGCACGGCGGGAAGCGGTAATGTGACGATTGCGGGCTCGAATGTCAGCGCCAACGATGTGATTCTGGCGGCGAACAATCAGATCAACATTGTCAATACGACCGATACGGATTCGACGCGTAGCACGCAAGAGTCGAAGAGCGCGAGCGTGGGGGTGTCGATAGGCACGCAGGGCATTGGGGTTTCGGCGGCGATGGCTAAGGCGCATGGCGACGGCAACAGCGATCTGGCGACGAAGAACAACAGCCATGTGAACGCGGCGAACACGGTGACGATTCTGTCGGGTGGCGATACGAACCTCATTGGCTCGAATGTGAGCGGCAAGCAGGTGAATGCGGATATCGGCGGCAACCTGAATATCGCCAGCGTGCAGGACACGCTAAGGAGCGCGGCGCATCAGGAGAGCATGGGCGGAGGCTTTAACGTGAGCCAAGGCGGGGGCAGTGCAAGCTTTAGCGCCTCGCATGGCGATGCGAATGGCTCATACGCTGGGGTCAATGAGCAAGCGGGAATTCAAGCTGGGGAGGGCGGGTTCAGTCTGAACGTGAAGGGCAATACGGATCTGAAGGGGGCGGTGATCGGGAGCGATGCGGAGGCGTCGAAGAATGTGCTCAATACGGGGACCCTCACGTTCTCGGAGATTCAGAATCACTCGAGCGCTGTTTCCGGAAGCGGGGGCGTATATCGACTTCCTGATGAAAAACGTCAAAAAGGAGTCCAACTGATGGCCAAGCGCTTTCTGAAACTGTTTGCCGCCGCTGGCCTGGTTGCCTTGATGGCCGGTTGCACGGCGCCGGTCAGGAACGTGGATTACTCGNTTCAAGGCCAGCAAGCCGCGTTCAATCCTGGTGTTGCCGCCGCTCAACGAATCGCCGGACGTCAATGCGACCTACGGCATGCTGTCGCAGGTGACCGTGCCGCTCGCCGAGGCCGGCTACTACGTGCTGCCGGTTGCGCTGGTGGACGAGACCTTCCGCCAAAACGGCCTGACCGTCGCCGGCGACATCCATGGCGTACCGGCCGCCAAGCTCAGGGACATCTTTGGCGCCGATGCCGCGCTGTACATCACCATCACCAAATATGGCACCAAGTACATGGTGCTCGACAGCGCCACCGTCGTCGCGGCCGATGCCAAGCTCGTGGACCTGGTGGGCGGCCAGACGCTGTGGACCGGCCATGCCAGCGCCTCGAGCAACGAAGGCAATAACAGCAGCGGCGGCGGCTTGATCGGCATGCTGGTGGTGGCCGCCGTCAAGCAGATCATCAACAGCGCGACCGACCAGGGCTACAACATGGCCGGCGTGACAAGCGCTCGCCTGCTGTCGGCCGGGAAGCCGGGCGGCATTCTCTACGGTCCGCGTTCGCCCAAGTACGGCACGGATTGACGCTCTGCGTGGCGGCTAGGCCGGTTCCATCGGTTGGCTAGCCCGCCCCAGGCAGCGCCTGTTGCCGCGAAAACCGAGGCAACAGGCGCTCATCTTCAGCAATAGCAGTCTTTATGAAAATCACATCGAGGCTGGCGGCACTGCCGCTCGCCGTAGTTTCGCTCGCGCTCAATGCGCAGCAGCGCGCACCCACACCGGCCGAGGCCGCCGCCCGCGCCAACGCGGAACAGCAACAGCAGGTACAGCAGCAACACGACGCCGTGGAGCGCGACGTTACCGTACAAGCGCCTTCGGTTCGCTCAGAAGTGCCGAGCGTCGAAAGGTATCCGGCATTGCCGGCTGAAGCACCATGCTTTCAAATCGACCGCTTCACGCTCGACGTCCCCGGCACGCTGCCTGACGCAGTGAAGTCGCAAGGCGCCTCCGCGCTGCCGCAAGACCGCTTCGCCTTCGCCCGCGAATGGCTCGAACACTACGCGGGCGCATGCATCGGCAAGCAAGGCATCGACATCCTCGTCAAGAGCTTGTCCCAGCAGATCCTGTCGCGCGGCTACCTCACGACGCGCGTCCTGCTGCCCGAGCAGGACCTGTCGAGCGGCACGCTGAAACTCGCGTTGATCCCCGGCGTGATCCGTCGCGTGCATTTCACCGACGAGACGCTACGCGGCACCTGGAAAACGGCGTTCCCAACCCGCAACGGCGACCTCCTGAATCTGCGCGACCTCGAACAAGGCCTCGAGCAGATGAAGCGCGTGACGAGCCAGGACGTCTCGATGCAGATCGTCCCCGCCGACGTTCCCGGCGAAAGCGACGTCGTGCTCGACGTGAAGCGCGCCAAGCCGTGGACCGTCGTCGCGTCGCTCGACAACTCGGGCACACGCGCAACCGGCAAGCTGCAAGGCAACCTGTCGCTCGGCATCGACAACCCGCTGGGCCTGAACGACCTCTTCAATCTCGGCGTGAGCCAGGACCTCGAATTCGGCGACAAGCGCCTGGGCTCGCACGGCTGGAACGGCTTCTACTCGATCCCGTGGGGCTACTGGACCGCGACGCTCTCCGCCTACACGAACACCTACTACCAGCAGATCGCCGGGGTGAATCAAACTTTCGTCGCGAGCGGCAATTCGCAGACGGTCGACATGAAGCTCGCCCGCGTGCTCGCGCGCAGCCAGAACGACGTGCTCGGCGTGCAGTTCCGCCTGTCGCGCCGCTTCGGCCAAAGCTTCATCGAAGACACGGAGATCCCTCAGCAACGCCGCAACAACACGTTCGTCGAAATCGGCCTGACCGATCGCCACTATTTCGGCGGTGCGCAGTTCGACGGATCGCTCGCGTACCGTCAAGGCATCGGCGCGTTCGGCGCGCAGGACGACGTGCTCGCGCCGGGCGGCGGCCCGACGTATCGCTACAAGATGGCCGTCCTCGACGCGAACCTCTCGGCACCGTTCGCCATCGCGCAACAGCCGTTGCGATACGTGACGACCCTGCACGGCCAATACACGGGCAACACGCTGTACTACATCGACGACCTGACCATCGGCAGCCGCTATACCGTGCGCGGCTTCGACGGCGAGACGATGCTCGCGGCGGCGCGCGGTCTTTACTGGCGCAACGAATTGCAGATGCCGATCGGGCAGACCGGACAGGCGATTTACGCGGGGCTGGACTATGGCCGCGTCTGGGGGCCGCGGGTGGTCGCGCTCGTCGGCACGCAGCTGGCGGGCGCGGTGATCGGCGTGAAGGGCAGCGTGGCGACGCGTTTCGGCGCCTATGCGTATGACCTGTTCGCCGGCACGCCGGTTTACAAGCCGTCAGGCTTCGATACCGCGCGCGTGACAATCGGATTCCAGTTGACCTCGCAGTTCTGACGAAGACTGCGCGCCGGTCAACTCATCACCAGCCTGACCCCCACCAGCGTCAACGTCGCCGCCAGCAGGTTGCGCAACAGCGCATCGGGCGCGCGCGCCGACAGATGGCTGCCGATCGCGATCCCGGGCAGCGATCCGACCAGCAGCGACAGCAGCATCGACCAGTCGACCGACCCCAGCAGCCAATGCCCCATCCCTGCGATCAGCGTGAGCGGCACCGCGTGCGCGATATCGGAGCCGACGATGCGCGTCGTCGGCAGGGTGGGGTAGAGCAGCAACAGCACGGTGACGCCGATCGCGCCCGCGCCGACCGAGGTCAGCGACACGAGCACGCCGAGCACGGCGCCCGTGAGGGCCGTGAGCAAGGCGGTGCGCAGCGGCGCGGGCGCGCTCGCATGGCGCGCCGCGAAGGCGGCCAGCTTCGGCCGGAACACGAGCGCGATCGAGGTGATGAGGAGCGCCGCGCCCAGCACGTTCTGGATCAGCGTGGCCGCGGCGTGCGAGTTCATCCCGTAGCGGTGCAGCAGCCACAGCGTGATGGCGGCGGCGGGCACGCTGCCCGCGGCGAGGCGTCCGGTCACGCGCCAGTCCACCGAGCCCTTCAGGCCGTGCACGAGCGTGCCGGTGGCCTTGGTCGCCGCGGCGTACAGCAGGTCGGTGCCGACGGCCGTGGCCGGATGCACGCCGAACAGCAGCACGAGCAGCGGCGTCATCAGCGAGCCGCCGCCGACGCCGGTCAGGCCGACCAGGAACCCGACGCCGAGGCCGGAAGCGGAGTACATCAGATCGATATGTGGCATGCGCAATCAGCGGCCGGCTAAGGCCGCGCTCAATGGGCCGAGGGTTGGAAAGACGGACAACGGGGACCGGCGCGGGCGCATCGTCGCGCCGGCAAAGGTCGACATTGTCGCAAAAGCGCGGCAATGCCGCAGCGCAGCGAAGAACCCGGCCGGAAAATCCGTCGTTTTCGTGCGAGTTCGCACAGCACTGCCAATCCGGGTGTGTCAATTTCCCGACAACTGGATATCGGCACGGCAGGCAGGCTGATTAGTGCTATCAGATGGCGAGCGCGCACCTTTCCTGTGGCTGTAACGTACTAGCCGACACATGTTCGCCGGGCGGACCGGCTCGCGCGGGCATCATGCATGCTTGAGGAGAGATGTTCGAAGTCCCGGGGGAGTCTTGATGCGCATTCTTCAACTCGTTCTGGCGCCGCGGCTGTCCGGAGCGGAAATGCTGGCCAAAGGGATCGCCATCGGTCATCAGAAAAGCGGCCACAGTGTTTGCCTGGCGTCGCTGCTGCCGCAGCATGGCGACTTCGAGCTCGTGCGCGGCGAGCTCGCCGCGCACGGCGTGACGTGCCTGTTTCCCCGCCGCACCTACTCGAGGATCGGGCGGCTCCTGTTCCTCTATCGCGCGATCCGCCAGTTCAAGCCGGACATCATCTTCGCGCACGCCACCATTCCCGCGCTCTACGTGCGCGCGCTGCCGCTTTCCGTGCCGATCGTCTGGGTGATGCACTCGGGCGTGAACGACTTCCGCGACTCCAACATGCTGCAGCGCGCCGAGCGGCTCCTGTCGTCGCGCGCGAAGGCGGTCATCGGCGTGTCGCAGAAGAACATCGACGAATATCTGATGGAGATCGGCGAGCATCCGTCGCTGATCGTCGTGCCCAACGGCGTCGACACCTCGTGCTTCGTGCCCGGGAAGGGCTGCGCGCCGGCGCGCAAGCCGGGCGGCGAGAGCAAGCAGGTCGTGCAGATCGGCCGCTATATCCGCGAGAAGAACCAGCTCGACACCGTGCGCGCGTTCAAGCGCACGCTCGATATCGAGCCGCAAGCGCGCCTGCTGCTGTGCGGCGTGATCGAGGACCGCGACTACTACGAGGCGGTCGTCTCGCTTGTCCGCGAGCTTGGCATCGGCGCGCGCGTCGACGTGACCGGGCCGCGCTCGGACGTCGCCGGGATCCTGTGCGCGTCGAGCGCGTTTGCGATGCCGTCGAGCTTCGAGGCGCACAGCATCAGCTTTCTCGAGGCGCTGGCGTCGGGGATCCCGGTCGTCGCGAATGCGATTCCGGCGTTCAAGTTCGCGGGGAGCTATCCGTGCGTGCGGCTCGTCGATACCAAGGATGCCGACGTGTTCGGCCGCGCGCTCGCCGATGCGCTCGAGCAGCCGCGCGCGGTGCGGCCGCTCACGGGGCTTACGCTGCAGGACACCGCCGACCGCTATCTGGCGATCGCCAGGCAGGTGCTGGGGGTGCGGGTGGGGTTGAGTTGAACCGAGGGTTCACTGCCGCTGCCGATCGAGCCGCAAGGTCTCGGTGAAGAGCCCCGGCAGGCTGCCCCAGTCTTCCATCGGGCCGAGCTTCGCATCGCGCGAGAGCGGGTAGCCGGCGAGGCCGGGCGCGCCGCCCGTGAAGTAGGTATCGCCGATGACCGCGTTCGCGCGCTCGAAGAGCACGAGCGTGGGGCCTTGCCTTTGCCAAGCGTTGCCGGATGGTTGGACCAGGGCGGGGATCTCGTCCGCCCAGGAAACGCCGTTGAGCGTCGCGATGCGCTCCGGGTCGGCGAAGCGCGCGCCGCCCTTCATCATCCAGACATCGATGTTCGCGCGGTTTTGCGCATTCGGATTGCGTGCGGAGAGGACGATCAGGTCGTCGACGCCGTCGCCGTCCACGTCGCCCGAGGCCGCCTTGGCGAGGGTGGCCGGAAAGCCGGTGAAGCGCTGCTTGCTGCCGGCTTCGTTGAACGCGCTGCCGGAGCTGGCGAGCTGCGTGATCGAAAGACCCGCCTCCGATGATCGCTCGAGCGCCAGCAGGCCCGTGCGCGCCGAACCCGCCGAACCCGCGATATGCGCCGCGAGAAACTGCGTGCCGTCGGCAAGGCCCGGCGCGGCCATCCATAGCGCCGGGTCGCTGCCCGTCGCGCCGTTGCTGGCGAGCACCCAGAGATCGAGCCCGTCCGCGTGAGCCCGGCGCTGTGCGGCCATCACGTCGGCGCGGCCATGCCCGCTGAAATCCGCCGCCGCGTATTGCTGCGCGAGCGCGGGCGAGAGCGCGCTCTGATACCACAGACGCGGCTTCTCGAAACCGCTGCCCGTGCTGCGCATCAGCCAGAACGCGGTGCCGCCGCCGCGCGGCGCGATCGCCATCAAATCGGCGCGGCCCGTGCCTTCGAAATCGGCGAGCAGAAAGCGCGTGCTGTCGAAGCAGAGGGTGTCGCCTTGGCAGGTCGGCTGGATCGACGTGTAGTCGAACGGCACCGCGTTCGCGTACCAGCGCTCGGCGTGCGCGCCCGGTGCGAGATCGGTGGCCCAGACGTCGAAGCCCGGCCCGTCGCGGCGGCGCTCGACGAACACCGCGCCCGGCTTGCCGTTGCCCCTGACGTCCGCGTACATCGCGCCTTCCAGGCGCAGGTCGGTCCATTGCGAATGCGGCGTCGGCGCCCAGCGGTATTCGGTCGTGAGCGGCGCGCATGCGCCGAGCGCGAGCACGCCGTCCTTCTCGCCGAGACAGCGCCGCCACGGCGTGTAGACGAGGCCGAAGTCCCAAGGCGTCCAGCGCTGCGCGATATCGGACGCATCGCAGGTCTCCTCGAGGAGGCCTCGGCCGCGCTCAGCCACGCACAGCCATGACGCTTCGCTCACGAGCGCCGCATCGTGCGGATTGCCGGGATAGCCGGTGACGGGCTGCCAGCGCCAATCCTGGGCGGGCGTGCCCGTGCAGGCGGCGAGAGAGGGGGGCTTGCCCGCGCCGGCCGAGGTCAGGCATTGGCTCGTGTAGGCGTTGACGAGATTGAGCGTGCGCGGCACGAAATCCGGCTCGGGACGATTCGTTTGCCCAGCGAACGAATAGCGGCGCGCGACCCAGTTGCCGTTCCACTGGTACTCGCCGAAGACGTGGGTCCCCTCGTTGCCGTCGATCGTGAAGTAGCTTGCGACTTCGTCGCGTTTGAGCTGAACCTCGGCGGCGGGCACGTTCATCGGCAGGCCGCCCATCGGGTAGGTGAGGTGGTAGCGGATCGGCACGGCCAAACCCAGCGTCTGCGCGACATTGCGCGTGATGCGCGCGGAGTAGATGTGGTCGGGGTGCTCGATGAAGGGCACCGTGTCGGGGTTCAGCGTGAAGATCTCGGTCGCGTCCTTGAGGATCGCGCCCAGCGTGGCGATCAGCGCGGCGCGGTCGTAACGGGCGCCGCCCGAGCCGTCCGCGTTCATCGGGTAGCTCGCGATCGTGGCGCTTTCGTCCCACAGGAGCGCGAGCGGGACGCGTCCGCCGCGCACGCGGCCGCCCGGCAGGCGCATCTCGAGCAGCTTCACGCGCGGCAGCCGCTTCATGACCATCTGGTGCACGGGCTTGCCGGCGATCTCGACGGTCGATTCGTCCCACTCGTTCGGCACGCCGGCCATGCGCGCATAGGCCTGCCGGATGGCTTTCTCGCGCGTGAGGACGTAGCTGAACGGGCCGCTGTCCGAGCCGCCGATCAGATGGACGGTGACGATGCACCAGCCCGCGTGCATGCGCTCGCTGATGCCGGGGTTCACGAAGAGGAGATCGTCGTCGAGGTGGGCGACGACGGTGACGAGCGTGCCGGGGCGGCAGTCAGCGGTTGTGGCGTGCGCCGCGCACGGGGGGAGGCTCGCTAGCGCGCACAGTAAGAAGGCGATCTTCGGATTTATGTTCTTTTGTCTGGGTTTTCGTGAAAACTTTGAATTCGCGGCGGTGCGTATAGTCCGTCCCTCCCCGGGACCGGGGTCACTTTTGTCCTTGCCAAAAGTAACCAAAAGCGCGTCCTGGGCGGACGGCCTGTCCCGGAGGCACTCAGTGCTGTTGGCGATAGCGTTCTGGGGGCCGCCGTTATCGCTCGCTGTACGTCCCGTTAGCACGCGGCACGGAATTGCCCTGCGACGAAACAAATTGAAGACGTCGGTTTGGCCGCGCCCCATGTTGCCTACGATTGGGAGCGAACACGGGAGCATGACGCAGCATCGCAAGACAAGCCTCGTCAGGCTTTTCTTGACCGCCAGCATGGGTTTGATTCGTATCTGCGCAACCACGTGCCACGTGCGAACGGGCCGTACGGCGCGCGGTGGCGCTTGCTCCCGACCGCTACCGCAGACAGGACTGAGTGCTAACGGGCCAAGGCCGTCCGCCCAGGACACGCCTTTGGTTACTTTGGGCAAGACCAAAGTGACCCCCGCCCCGGGGAGGGGCAACGCGTACGGCACGCCGCGGCGTAAAAGAAAGCAAGCATCAAACCTGCGCCCCTTCAGATGCTTCAATGCGAAGGCACGCGCGACCCCTTCGCGGCCCCGAGCGACTGCGTGAGCGCACTAACGACGATCAGCACGATCACATTGAGCGCCAGCGCCAGGAAGCCGATGTTGACGTCCTTCAGGCGGTCCGGCAGGAACGGGAACAGCTGTGCGACGGTCGTCTTCGTCAGCGTGGTCGCCGCGACGACCGCCACGCCCGCGACGATGCCCGCGAACGCTCCTTGCTTGGTCACGCGGTTACGCGCGGCGAGGCTGCAGAGCACGGCCGGGAACAGCTGCGTGACGAAGCTGTAGCCCATCAGCAGCAGCGCGACGATGGTCTCGCCGCCCTTCAACGTGAACCACACCGCGACGAGCGCGATCACCGGCACGAGCACGCGCGCGAGCCTGGCGATCTGGCGGTCGTCGGCCTGGCGGGCGAGCGCGCCGCGATAGACGTCGTTGGCGAGCAGCGTGGCGGCCGTGATGAGGATCATCGAGCCCGGCACGAGGGCGGTCAGCACGCCCGCCGCGCCGATCACGCCGACGAACCATGGATCGAAGGCCTGGAGCGAGAGGTGGAACAGCGACAAGTCGATATCGCTGCCTTTCAGGCCCGGCACCTTGAGCACGGCCGCGAAGCCGACGAAGAACACGAACAGCAGGATCAGCTGATAGAGCGGCAACACCGCGGCGTTGCGCCGGAAGATGCGTTCGTCCTTCGCCGTGAAGATCGAGCCGAACGTATGCGGCCACATGAAGAAGCCGAGCGCGGTGAGCAGCACGGTCGACTGGAACCAGACGACGCTCATGCCCTTGTCGGGGAAGGTCAGGAAGCCGGGCTTGGCGGCATTGATCGCCTGGAACATCGAGCCCAGGCCGCCGTAGTAGTGGATCGGCAGATAGATGCCGAGGAACAGCACGACGGCGAGGATCGTGAGGTCCTTCACGACCGAGTTCCACGCCGAGCCGCGCACGCCCGAGACGATCACGTAGACCGTGACCACCACCGCGCCGATCCAGATCGCGGCAGCCGAGGAGATCGCGCCGTACGACGCCGTCGACACGATGATGCCGAGCCCCTTGAACTGCAGCACGAGATAGGGGATCAGCGCGGCCACGTCGACGAGGGCGACCAGCACGCCGAGCGAGGGGCTCGCGTACTTGCTCGCGAGGAAGTGCGGCTGCGAGATGAGCCGGTTCGCTTTCGCGTAGCGCCAGATCGGCGGCAGCAGCCAGTAGGAGAAGATGTAGGCGAGCGTCCCGTAGGGCAGGATGTAGAACACGGCCGCGCCCTTGCCGTACGCGAAGCCGCTGCCGCCGAGGAACGTGAAGGTCGTGTAGATTTCGCCGGCCATCAGCAGGAACACGAACGCGGTGCCGAAACTGCGCCCGCCCACCGACCACTGCTCGAGGCTCATGTCGTGGCCGTGCTTGGCGCGCACGCCGAGCGCGAGCGCGAGGAGCGCGGCCAGCGCGATGATGACGAGTGCGCTGCTCATGAGCGGACCTCCCCGGCTTGATCGGCGGCTGTGCGGTTGGCCGGGTCGAGACGGTAGACGAGCGCCATGATGCACGCGGTCAGCACGACCCAGAGCACGATCCAGGCAAGCACGAACGGCATGCCGAGAACGAGAGGTTCGACGCGGTTGAAGAACGGAACGCCTAACAGGATGCCGATGAACGGCAAGGCGGCGAGCAGCCGGAGCAACATGGTGGTCTCTCTCCTCGAGCGTATGGGGGAGTGCGTCTTGCGAATGGACTTTTCCTGGCTTTGGTACGTAAGTGGATCGTGCGACTCTATGCCTGAAGTGTTTCGCGCGTAAAGGACGTCAATAAAGCTGAAGGTGATTTGAAAGTGTTGCGCGGCACGATGCGCATGCGGATCGTGCCGCGCAGCAATGCGACGAATCGGATAACGAACTGTCCGCGTTGGTCATGCCGGCGCGGGCGACGCAATGCAACACGACGCAATGCAATATCGCGACATCGAGAAGAGATGAATCGGGAACACTTGGAACTGCTGGTCACGCGCGTCATGCCGTATGGGAAATACAAAGGCCGGCTCATCGCCGACCTGCCCGGGCACTACCTCAACTGGTTCGCGCGCGAGGGGTTTCCGCGCGGCGAGCTCGGGAGCCTGCTTGCGCTCATGCACGAGCTCGACCACAACGGCCTCAAATCGCTGCTCGATCCGTTGCGCAAGACGTGAATTTTTTCGTGGCAGCACGCGACGGATTTTTGCGCCTCGTCCGTTCAACCGGCAACGAGGCACTTTCGGCAACCGACTGATCGAGGACACACATGAGACTCTCCCTCGCCGCGCGGCTCGTCGCCGCAGCCGTGATGCTGTTTGCGGCGTCCAGCGCATTCGCGCAAGTCGTCGTCGCGCCGATGGCGCCGCCTCCGCCGCGCGCCGAGATCGTGCCGCCGCCGCGCGGCGGTTATGCCTGGGACCCCGGCCATTGGCGCTGGGCGCGCGGCGGCTATGTCTGGGTGCCGGGACACTGGCAGCCGATGCGGCGTCCCGGCGTGCGCTGGGTGCCGGGGCATTGGGCGCCGCGCCGCGGAACCTGGCGGTGGATCCCTGGACATTGGGCGTAAGGGCTGTCCATGCGCTTTCCGAGCATGAACGGACCCTGATGCGGGAGAAGGCAAATCCCGCGCAAGCGCGGCCGCCGGACCGCGACCACGGCGGCGGCGACCCCGATGCGGAGCTGATCGCGCGCGTCGGCCGGGCGGACCCGGCCGCGGTGCGCACGCTCGTCGCGCGCAAGCTGCCGCGCGTGCTCGCGCTGGCGGCGCGCCTGCTCGGCGACCGCGGCGAAGCGGAAGACGTCGCGCAGGAGACCTTCATGCGGGCCTGGAAACAAGCGCCGCACTGGCGAGAGGGCGAAGCCCGCTTCGACACGTGGCTGCATCGCGTCGCGCTGAACCTCTGCTATGACCGGCTGCGCGCGCATCGCGAAGCGCTCGTGGACGAGATCCCCGACGCTGCCGACCCGCGCGCGGCGCCCGACGCCGAGCTCGAAGCGCGCTCGCGCGGCGACGCGGTGCGCGCCGCGCTGGCGGCGCTGCCGGTGCGGCAGCGCGAGGCGCTCGTGCTCACTTACTACCAGGAACTATCGAACCTCGAGGCGGCCGGACTGATGGGCATTTCGGTCGACGCCCTCGAGAGCCTTCTGGCCCGCGCGCGCCGCAGCATGCGCGCGCAGCTGGCGGGAGGCGCATCCAGCAAGGACATGCCATGACACCCGAGAGATTTCGCGCAATCGTCGAAGCATATGGCGCCGAAGCGCGCCGCTGGCCGGCCGCGGAACGCGAGAGCGCCCTGGACTGGGCCGAGCGGCATCGCCAGGAGGCCGATGCGCTGATGGCCGAATCGGCGTGGCTCGACGCGCGCCTCGCGAGCGATGAAGCGCCGCGGCCCGGCGACGCGCTTTACCTGCGCATCGTCGAGATGGCTCCGCAGGCAGGGCGCCGCACGGTTGCGAAGAAGCGCCGCAGCCGGGTCTGGTGGTCGGGCGCGGCGTTCGCGGGCGTGGGGCTCGCGGGCGGGCTGGCGGGGGCGCTTGCCGTGTCGTTCTTCGTCGTGACGGGGAGTGTGCCGCCGCCCGAGCACGAATCGTCGTACCTGCCGACGAGCTTTGGCGGATCGGCCGCCGACTGGAGCGGCGAATGACCGGCCGCGCCTGGAAAGCCGTGCTGATCGGCTCGCTCGTCTTGAACGTCTTCCTGCTCGGCAGCGTGGCGGGCGGCGCCTATCAATTGCTGACCGAGCATCGCGAGCAGAAGACGGCCGCGGCGCAACAGCAGCCGCGCGCGTTGCGCTTTGCCGCCGAAAACCTCGGCTCCGATCGCGAGCAGCAGTTCATCGACGCGCTGAAGGACGCCCGCCGCGAGGTCCGCGATCAAGCGCGCGAAGGCCGCGAAGGACGGCGCGAGGTGCTGCAGGCGCTCGCCGCGCCGCAGTTCGACCGCGCCGCGCTCGACGCCGCGCTCGCCAAGACGCGCAACGCCGATATTGCGCAGCGCACGCGCGTCGAGCAGGGCGTCGCTGATTTTGCGGCGACGCTGACGCCGGAGGAGCGCGTGAAGTTTGCGGGCAGCCTGAAGGAGGTGGGGCAGTGGCGGCAGGCGCAGGCGGCGAGTGCGGCGAAGGGGGCGAGCCAGTGAGGCGTTGCGGCGACGGAAATTCCCCGCCTCCACCGTTTAACCACCATCCTCACCACCGCTCCCCGAGGGCAGCATGGCTAATTCACCCGAAATGAACCCGGCGGCGATTGCGCTGAACCGGTTCGGGCTCGGCGCGCGCATCGACGACCGGCCGCCCGCCGATCCCAAGGCGTGGCTGCTCGCGCAGCTCGGCGCCTACCAGCCGATGCCGCCCGCCTGGGCGGCCCAGCCCGGCACGCTCCAGCTCGCGCAGCGGTTCGGCGAAGCGCAGATGCAGGCGCGCCAGGGCGCCGACGAAACCGCCAAGCTTGCCGCCAGAAAGCAGCTGCGCGGCGAAGTGCTCGACACCTACCGTGCGGCGGTGAATGCGCGCGTGAACAGCGCGCTCACGACGCCGACGCCCTTCGTCGAGCGGCTCGTGCATTTCTGGTCGAACCACTTCGCGGTATCGACCGAGAAGCCGCAGGTCGCCGCGCTCGCGGGCGCGTTCGAAGCCGAGGCGATCCGCCCGCACGTGCTGGGCCGCTTCGAGGACATGCTGGTTGCCGTCGAGCGCCATCCGGCGATGCAGCTCTTCCTCGACCAGGCGCGCTCCGCCGGCCCCGACAGTCCAGCCGCGCGGCGCGCCGCCGCGCGCAATCCCGACAACCCGCGCGGCCTCAACGAAAACCTCGCGCGCGAAATCATGGAGCTGCATACGCTCGGCGTGCGCACCGGCTACACGCAGAACGACGTGACCGAGTTCGCGCGCGCGTTGACCGGCTGGAGCGTCGTGCCGCTGCGAGGCGGCGGGGCGGTCGCGCAGCGCTTCGGTCAGGAAGGCGAGCCGGGCAGCTTCGTGTTCCGTCCGCAGCTCCACGAGCCGGGGCCGCGCACGATCATGGGCCGCACATACGACGAGCCCGGCGAGGGCCAGGCGCGCGCGATCCTGCACGACCTCGCGGCGTCGCCCGCCACGGCGCGGCACGTCGCCGGCAAGCTCGCGCGCCATTTCGCCTCCGACAATCCGCCCGCGGCCATGGTCGAGCGCCTCGCGCAGGCGTTCCAGCAAAGCGGCGGCGACCTGCCGACGGTCTATCGCGCGCTGATCGACTCGCCCGAGGCATGGTCGCCCGTCGCCGCGAAGTTCAAGACACCGTGGGAGTGGGCGATCTCGTCGCTGCGCGGCCTCGGCCGCGAGGACATGGGCAACCCGCAGGCTGCACCTATGCAGGCCGCGCCTATGCCGGCCGCGCCGATCCTCACGCAGCTCGGCCAGCCGGTCTGGCGGCCGGGCTCGCCTGCGGGCTACGACGACATCGCCGCGAGCTGGGCCGCGCCCGATGCGCTCGTGCGCCGCGTCGAGCTTGCGCAGCGGCTCGCCGCGCGCGCCGGCGGCATCACCGGCGACGGCGACCGCGTCGACCCGCGCTCGCTCGGCCAGCAGCTGATGGCCGGTTCGCTGTCCGAGCCGACCGGGCTCGCGGTCTCGCGCGCCGAGAGCGTGCCGACCGCGGTCGCGCTGCTGCTCGTGTCCCCCGACTTTCAACGGAGATGAAGACGATGACCTCCCGCCGCCAATTCCTGAGCCTCACGGCCGCCGGCGCCGGCGCGATGCTGGTGGCGCCGCGCATCGTGTTCGCGAGCGCCGAGACCGACCGGCGCTTCGTCTTCGTGATCCAGCGCGGCGCCGCGGACGGCCTGAACATCGTCGTCCCGTATGCCGATCCCGCCTATGCCGGCTTGCGCGGCGCGCTCGCGATCGACGCCTCGGCGGCGGTCAAGCTCGACGGCATGTTCGCGCTGCATCCGTCGCTCGCCGAGACGGCGAAGATGTACGCGTCCGGTCAGGCACTGTTCGTGCATGCCGTAGCTTCACCCTACCGGGATCGCTCGCATTTCGACGGACAAAACGTGCTCGAGACGGGCGGCGCGGCGCCGTACCAGGTCCGCGACGGGTGGCTCAATCGCCTCGCCGGCCTGCTGCCCCCGAGCCGCGCGCAAGCGATCGCGTTGGCGCCCACGGTGCCGATGGCGCTGCGCGGCAAGGTCGAGGTGGCGTCGTATGCGCCGTCGGCGCTGCCGGCCGCGCCCGACGACCTGCTGGCGCGCGTCTCGGAGCTCTACGAGCAGGATGCGCAGCTGCGCCCGCTCTGGCGGGAAGCGCTGATGGCGCGCGGGCTGGCCGGCGACGCGGGCGCGCGCCAGGATCCGGCGAGCCTCGGCAAGCTCGCGGCAGGCTTCCTCGCGAAGGACGACGGTCCGCGCATCGCGATGATCGAGACAGGCGGCTGGGATACGCACAGCGCGCAGAACGCGCGCCTCGCCAACCAGCTGAAGTCGCTCGATGCGATGCTCGCGTCGCTGCGCGACAGCCTCGGGCCGGTGTGGGGCAAGACGACGGTGCTGGTCGCCACCGAGTTCGGCCGCACCGCGGCCGCCAACGGCACGGGCGGCACCGACCACGGCACCGGGGCGGCGGCGATGCTGATCGGCGGCGCGGTGAAGGGCGGGCGCGTGGTGGCGGACTGGCCGGGGTTGCGGCCAGGCGACCTCTACCAGGGCCGCGATCTGAAGCCCACGGCGGCGCTCGATACGTTGATCGCCGGCGCGGCGAGCGAGAGCCTGCGGCTCGATCCGCAGCGCACGGCGCCGGCGCTGTTCGGGCAAGCGGGCGGCACGGGGAGTGGCGGCGGCTTCAGGCCGATGGAAGGATTGATCAGGGGCTGACGGGGGCCTGGGATTGCACATTGCCGCAGGAACGGCGTGGCCGCGGCGGCGGACCGATTGTGAAAATGAACGCGGGGAGGCAGAGCATGAAGACAGGATTGCTGTTGAGGGCGACGGCTGTGGCGATTGTCTGCGCAGCCGTGCTGCCGGGCTGCGTCGTGCCGCCGGCGCATCCGCCGCAGCCGGCGCCGGTGGCCGAAGTGAGGCCGCCGCCTCCCGCGTCCGGCTACCACTGGGTCCATGGGCGCTATGTATGGGCCGACGGCCGCTGGGTATGGGTCAGAGGATATTGGGTGCAGGATTGACCGCAGACGGCAGGTAACCGTTGTAATCGTTACCAAGGCTCCGGCAGGGATGTTTGCCGGGGCCTTTTTGTTGCGCGCCTGCCGGACCTCGAATCCGTCAGAGCGGACGCAGCGACTGCGTATCGTGCGTCTGGTAGAAGCGGATTTTTGAAGCGGGTTGCCGAAAAGACGATGTGATGGAGCGCGCCGACGCGCCTATTCAGTCATCCCAATCCAGGAAGATTGCGGCATATAACGGCGCGCATACGTTTGCGCGCCCGGCGAACTCAGTTTTTATGCGAATTTTTGCCGGTGGATAGACTATTCGCGTTCCAGCCAAATCAATTTCATTGGCGGCGACGCATTGAAAAAATACGCAGCGCGCATTATCCATTGGTGCGATCAGATGCGTATGATCGCACTACTTGCATCTTCCGGATTCTTTCAAAATCCTTGTGATGTCGGCGGATCCGCACACCTGTTCAGTTTCCGAGCGTTTGCGGAGACATACTTCCGCAAACATGATGAGGGAAACTCCCGACCCTGATTCAATACAGCGCGATTGCACCGTAATTTCTACTCGACTACCATCAGACAAAAGAATTATTGAATAACAATCGGTTGTTCCACCAGGGCATGAGGGAAATGAAAAATTACCTGACTGATTCGAGCAGTCCGCCCGTTTTTGCGTCCCGATTTCCAGTCGATAAAGCGCGCGACGATGTTGGCTTGCGCGCATCGACGGCATCGGATCGGGATTTCCTTCACGCCGTCTATGCGAGCACGCGCACGGCCGAGTTCGCCAGCGCGGGTTGGAGCCCCACCGAGATTCACACTTTGCTCGCCGGGCAATTCACCACGCAGGACGCCTACTACCACCGCCACTACCCGCACGGGCGCTTCGACGTCGTGCTGAGCGGCGGGACCGCGATCGGCCGTCTCTACCACGACTGGAGCGGCCGCGAGGCGCACGTGATCGATATCGCGCTGCTGCCGGCGTGGCGTGGCGCGGGCATCGGCACGCGGCTCATGCGCGTGCTCGTCGCCGAGGCGGCGCGCCGGGCGATACCGATGTGCCTCCACGTCGAGTTCGACAACCCGGTGCGCTCGCTGTATCGCCGGCTCGGCTTCGTGCCGGTCGGCGAGAACGGCGTCTACGAGCAGATGCGCCGGGACGCCGCGCCGTTCGGCGGCGACGAGCCCGAGCCGCTGCCGGGGTTCGCCGCCGGCGCGGCATAGCGTTGCAGTTGCAGCACGCGGCGCCGGGCCAAGGCAACGGCGCGGCGCGCGAATAGAAGCAGATAACCACAACCGGAGCGATCCGGACCCACGAAACGGGGGCTTTCGAGATGTCAGTACCCACGCATGCCGCGCTCGTTGCGGCGATCGGGCAGCCGTTCGCGTTCGCTCTGCCGGACGGCGGCGCCGTCGAGGCGCACCTCGTCGCGGCGCCGCTCGGCGTTCCGATGGACGACGACTACGTCTGCTACTCCGCCATTTTCCAGTTGCCGTTCGGCGTGCATCTTCCCCAAGCCGTGTTCCGCATCACCGCGCCCGGCGGCGACGCATGGGATCTGCTCGCGACGCCCACGAGGCCCGCAGACGGACACGCCACGCTGACCGCGGTCATGCATTGCCTGCGTTCTTCCACTCCGGACGGGCAAGCCGGAGATATCCCCCGCAGCACGTAGTTCCATCTACTCCGAGGAGGCTGTGATGAGCGAACCATTCCTGGGTGAAATCCGCATGGTCGGTTTCACTTTCGCGCCCTATGGCTGGGCTTTGGCCCAGGGCCAGTTGATTTCCGTCTCGCAGAACCAGGCGCTGTTCGCGCTGTTCGGCACGACGTACGGCGGCGACGGCCGGGCGACCTTCGGCCTGCCCGACCTGCGCGGCCGCAGCCCGGTGGGCACGGGCACCGGGCCCGGGCTGGCGGCGATCGAGCCGGGTGAGGTGGGCGGCGTCGAGGCCGTCCAGCTGACGAACACCCAGTTGCCGACGCACACGCACGCCGTGACGACGACGGGCGGCGGGTCGGGGACCATCTCGGTGGCGATTCCGGCGACGACGGCGACGACGGGCGAGGGCGCGGTGCCTGGGCCCACTACGGTGCTCGGGCCGGCCAGCGCGAGCGGGCGTGCCAGCGATATGTACAGCACGGCCGCGCCGACCACCACGCTCAAGCCGTTCAACGTCCCGTTCACGACCACGGCGCCGACGGTGCAGATCGGCACGGCGGGCCTCGGCCAGCCGTTTGAGACGCGCAATCCGTTTCTGGGCCTGACTTGCATCGTCGCCCTGCAAGGCATCTACCCGAGCCGCGGGTAGGGATCGCAGCGCCGCCGGCGCGACGCGCCGGCGGCCTGTTTCGGAGAATCACTTAAATGAAGCTGGTCCACACGCTCTTCAAACTGTTCGCCGGGCAGCCGGCATCGCGCGCGCCGTCGGTGGCGCGCGCGCCGCTCATGCTCGCGCTCGAGCCGCGCATCGTCTACGAGGCATCGGTGGCGGCGCCCGCCGCCCATCACGCCGAGACCGGCCATCACCATGTGGACAGCAGCGCCGAGACGAACTCCGCCGCGGTGCCGGGTGAAGGCGTGACGCCGGGCAGTCATGAGCACCATCGGAGTCAGCAGAACCAGCAGAACCAGCAGAACCAGCAAAGCCAGCAGACTCAGAAGACCCAGCAGAACGCACAGACGCAGAGCACGGCCACCACCCCCGCCACGGATACCTCCGCCGCGAGCGCGTCACCGGAAAAGCAGGTCGTCTTCATCGACTCGAACGTAACCGACTATCAGGAGCTGATCACGGGCCTGCCGGCCGGCACGGTCTATGTCGTGCTCAATCCGAACACCGACGGTCTCGCGCAGATCGCGCAGTACCTCGAGCAGCACCCGGGCGTCCAGGCGATCCACCTCCTCTCGCACGGCTCGGAAGGCCAGGTGCAGGCGGGCTCGACGGTGCTCGATTCGGCCGACCTTTCGCAGTACAGCGCCGAGCTCGCGCAGATCGGCGCCGCGATGGCGCCGGGCGGCGACTTCCTGATCTACGGCTGCGACGTCGCCGCGGGCTCCGACGGCCGGACGCTGGTCCAGCAGATCGCGGCCGCGACGCACCTGAACGTGGCCGCCTCGACGGACCTGACGGGCGCCGCGTCGCTCGGCGGCGACTGGACGCTCGAGTACGAGGTCGGCGACGTGAAGACGCCCGTGGTCTTCTCGCAGGCGGCCGAGCAGGGGTACGACTATCTGCTCACGCAGACGGTCGAGTCGTTCACCAATGCCGACGACAGCGGCTACATCTCCGGCACGTCGTCGTCGTCGTTTACGCTCGACGGCATCACCTACTCGATCACCAAGACCGGCGCGAACGCCGACAACCTCGTGACGACCGATTCGAACCTGCAGCTGCTGGCCGACGAAAACGGCTCCGACAACGCGCTGCTGTTCGACTCGGCCGGCATAGGCGGCATCTCGGCTGTCACGATCACGATGGCCGACGGCAAGGCGTTCAACATCGCGAGCCTCGACTTCGACGGCGTCGCCGACGCCAACATCACGTTCGTCGGGGCCCTCGCGGGCGGCGGGACGGCGTCGGTGAGCGCCACGTCGAACGGCGGCGCCGTGACGCAGACCGTCGGTCTTTCGACGGCCAATTCGGCCTTCGCCGACGTGACGAGCCTCACGATCGAGGGCAGCAACCTGGTGCCGACGCTCGGCCACATCGTTTACAGCGAGGTCACGGGGCCGACCGTCACGACGACGAGCGGCACGACGACCTTCACGTCACACGACAGCACCACGGGCACGCCGGTCACGGTCGACTCGGGCTTGACCGTGACCGACACCGAAGCCTCGACGCTCACCTCGGCGACGGTGCAGATCAGCAGCAACTATCACAGCACCGAGGACTCGCTCGCGTTCACGAACACGAGCGCCACGACCTACGGCAACATCTCAGCGTTGTTCAGCGCGGGCACGCTGACGCTGAGCTCGTCGGGGAATTCGGCGACGTTGTCGCAATGGCAGGCCGCGCTCGACGCCGTGACCTATATCGACACCGCGGCCGACCCGAACACGTCGGCGCGCACGATCACGTTCACGGGCAGCGACAGCCTGGCGACGGGCACGGGCGTGGCGAAGACCGTCAACGTCGATTCGCCGCCGATCGTGACGGCCTCGAACGGCACGACGAGCTACGTGGCCGGTGCGAGCGCCGCGACCGTCGACAGCGGCGCGAGCGTGACCGACCCGAGCCAGACCACGCAGGCCTCCGCCACCGTGACGATCTCGAGCGGCTACGACAGCGGCCACGATGTGCTGTCGTTCTCGAACACGAGCAGCACGACGTTCGGCAACATCTCGGGCTCGTACAGCAACGGCGTGCTGACGCTGACCTCGTCGGGCGCGAACGCCACCGACGCGCAATGGACGCACGCGCTCGAAGCCGTCGCGTTCTCGAGCACGAGCACGACTCACGGCAACCGCACGATCTCGTTCGCCGTCAACGACGGCGCCACCAACAGCGTGGCGGCGACGAAGACCGTCGACGTCATCGATGCGCCGCCGGTCGTGACGACCACGGGCGGCACGACGAGCTACGTCGGCGGCACGACGGGAGTCCACGTCGACGGCGGCGTGACGGTCAGCGATTTCGACAATACGACGCAGGCATCGGGCACGGTGACGATCACGAGCGGTTTCGACAGCAGCCACGACACGCTCTCGTTCACGAACACGGACAGCACGCAGTTCGGCAACATCACGGCTTCGTACAGCGGCGGCGTGCTGACGCTGACCTCATCGAGCGCGAGCGCCACCGACGCGCAATGGGCCAACGCGTTCGATGCGGTGACGTTCTCGAGCACGAGCACGACCTACGGCAACCGCACGATCTCGTTCGTCGTCAACGACGGCACCGACAACAGCACGGCCGCGACGAAGACCGTCGACGTGCTGGCGCCGCCGACGGTGACGGCCGACTCCGGCTCGGCCGCGTTCGTCGCGGGCGACAACGTGACCTCGACGCCGGTCGCGGTCGACTCGGGGCTGAGCCTGAGCGACGGCGGCGCCTCGGCGTTCGCCTCGGCGACGGTGGCGATCACGGGCAATTTCCACAGCGGCGAGGACGTGCTGTCGTTCTCGAACACGAGCAACGCGACATTCGGCAACATCGCCAGCTCGTACAACTCGGGCACGGGCGTGCTGACGCTGACCTCGAGCAGCGCGAGCGCGACCACGGCGCAATGGCAGGCCGCGCTCGACGCGGTGAAGTACACCGACATTGCCGTCACGCCGAACAACTCGACGCGCACGATCAGCTTCACGGCGACCGACAGCAACGGCAACACCAGCAACACGGCGACGCGCACCGTCACCGTGGCCGACACCGACCAGACGCCGATCGTCACGACGACGGGCGGCACGACGAGCTACATCGGCGGCGCGACGGCTGTGACCGTCGACGGCGGCGTGACCGTCAGCGATCTCGACAACACGTCGCAGTCGTCGGGCACGGTGTCGATCACCGGCAGCTTTCACAGCGGCGACACGCTCTCGTTCACGAACACGAGCAACGCGACATTCGGCAACATCGCCAGCTCGTACAACTCGGGCACGGGCGTGCTGACGCTGACCTCATCGAGCGCGAGCGCCACCGACGCGCAATGGGCCAGCGCGTTCGAAGCCGTCAAGTTTTCGAGCACGAGCACGACCTACGGCAACCGCACGGTGTCGTTCGTCGTCAACGACGGCACCAACAACAGCACGGCCGCGACCAAGACGGTCGACGTCACCAATCCCGATCCCGTCGTCACGACCGACCCCGGGTCGGCCGCGTTCACCGCGGGCGACAACGTGACCTCGACGCCGGTCGCGGTGGATTCGGGGCTGACGCTGACGGATCCGGGCACGTCGACGATCGCCTCGGCGACGGTGGCGATCACGGGCAGCTTCGTGAGCGGCGAGGACGTGCTGTCGTTCACGAACACGAGCAACACGACGTTCGGCAACATCGCCAGCTCGTACAACTCGGGCACGGGCGTGCTGACGCTGACCTCTGCGTCGAATTCGGCGACGCTGTCGCAATGGCAGGCGGCGCTCGACGCGGTGAAGTACACCGACACGGCGATCACGCCGAACAACTCGACGCGCACGGTCAGCTTCTCGGTGACCGACGGCAACGGCAACACGAGCAGCACGGCGACGCGCACGGTGACGGTGGCCGACATCGACCAGACGCCGGTCGTGAGCACGACGGGCGGCACGACGAACTACGTCGGCGGCACCGGGACGGTCACGATCGACGGCAGCGTGACGGTCAGCGATCGCGACAACACGACGCAGTCGTCGGGCGCGGTGTCGATCACGAGCGGCTTCCACAGCGGCGACACGCTGTCGTTCACGAACACGGACAGCACGCAATTCTCCAACATCACGGGCTCCTACAACTCGGGTACGGGCGTGCTGACGCTGAGCTCGGCGGGCGCGGTCGCCTCCGACGCGCAATGGGCGCACGCCTTCTCGGCCATCACGTTCTCGGCGGGCGCGAGCGCGACGCCGGGCAACCGCACGATCTCGTTCGTCGTCAACGACGGCATCGAGAACAGCGCGGCGGCCATCGATACGGTCGACGTGCTGGGCCCGCCGACCGTGACGGCCAGCTCCGGGTCGGCGGCGTTCACCGCGGGCGACAACGTCACATCGACACCGGTCGCGGTCGACTCGGGGATAAGCCTGAGCGACGGCAGCGCCTCGACGTTCGCCTCGGCGACGGTGGCGATCACGGGCAATTTCCACAGCGGCGAGGACGTGCTGTCGTTCACGAACAACGGCTCGACGATGGGTAACATCGCCGAGTCGTACAACGCCGCGACAGGCGTGCTGACGCTGACTTCCGCCAGCGCGAGCGCGACCACGGCGCAATGGCAGGCCGCGCTCGACGCGGTGAAGTACACCGACATTGCCGTCACGCCGAACAACTCGACGCGCACGGTCAGCTTCACGGCGACCGACAGCATCGGCAACGTCAGCAACACGGCGTCGCGCACGGTCACGGTGACGGACACCGATCAGACGCCGATCGTGGGCACGACGGGCGGCACCACGAACTACGTCGGCGGCACGACGGCGGTCCACATCGACAGCGGCGTGACCGTCAGCGACCTCGACAACACGACGATGTCGACGGGCACGGTATCGATCACGAGCGGCTTCCACAGCGGCGACACGCTGTCGTTCACGAACACGAGCAGCCCGCAGTTCGGCAACATCACGGCCACGTACAACTCGGGTACGGGCGTGCTGACGCTGACCTCGGTAGGGGCGACTTCGAGCACGTTGCAATGGGCGCACGCCTTCTCGGCCATCACGTTCTCGGCGGGCGCGAGCGCGACGCCGGGCAACCGCACGATCTCGTTCGTCGTCAACGACGGCATCAAGAACAGCGCGGCGGCCACCGATACGGTCGACGTGCTGGGCCCGCCGACCGTGACGGCCAGCTCCGGGCCGGCGGCGTTCACCGCGGGCGACAACGTCGCATCGACACCGGTCGCGGTCGACGCGGGGCTGAGCCTGAGCGACGGCAGCGCCTCGACGTTCGCCTCGGCGACGGTGGCGATCACGGGCAATTTCCACAGCGGCGAGGACGTGCTGTCGTTCACGAACACGAGCAACGCGACGTTCGGCAACATCGCGGGCTCGTACAACGCGACGACGGGCGTGCTGACGCTGACCTCGAGCAGCGCGAGCGCGACCACGGCGCAGTGGCAGGCGGCGCTCGACGCGGTGCAGTACACCGACACGGCCATCACGCCGAACAACTCGACGCGCACGGTCAGCTTCACGGCGACCGACAGCAACGGCAACGCCAGCAACACGGGGACGCGCACGGTCACGGTGGCCGACACCTACCAGACGCCCGTCGTCACGACGAGCGCGGGCGCGACCGCGTTCACCGCCGGCGACAACGTGACGTCCACGCCCGTGGCAGTCGATCCCGGCCTCACCGTCACGGACCTGAGCACCGGGACGCTCGGCACGGCGACGGTGTCGATCGCGGGCGGATTCCACGGCAGCGAAGATTCGCTGATCTTCGCCAACGACGGCGCGTCGATGGGCAACATCACCGGTTCGTACAACGCGGGAACGGGCGTGCTGTCGCTGAGCTCGCCGGGATTGAGCGCGACGCTCGCGCAGTGGCGCGCCGCGCTTGATTCGATCCTCTACACCGACAGCGCCATCACGCCGGCCGGGACGGCGCGCACGATCAGCTTCACGGTCAACGACGGCGTGGAAAATTCGGTGCTCGCCACGAAGGCCGTCACTGTCCAAGACACCGACCAGACGCCGATTCTCCAAAGCGCCGGCGCGTCCACCGTCACCTATGTCGACAACGGCAGCGGCGGCTCGTCCGTGGCGCCAAGTTCCGGCATCACCGTGAGCGATCGCGACAACCCGACGCTCACGTCGGCGACCGTCGCGGTGAGCGGCAACTTCGTGCCGGGGCAGGACGTGCTGTCGTTCGCGGGCAGCGCGGCGACCGGCAACATCGCCGGTGCGTACGACGCAGGAACGGGCGTGCTCACGCTGAGCTCGAGCGGCGGGACCGCGACGCTCGCGCAGTGGACCGCGGCGCTCGAATCGGTGCAGTTCTCCGAAGCGGGGCAGGGTGTCTCCGGCGTCCGCACGATCAGCTTCGCCGTCAGCGACGGCATCAAGACAAGCCAGCCGGTCTCCGTCACGATCGGCGTCCAGGCCGCGGCTCAGCAGGCCGCCGGCACGCCGGATCAGCCCACGCAGGATCAGCCCGCCGCCAAGCCGGTCCCGCCGCCGCCTCCCGCCCTATCGGAGAACAGCCCGCCGCCGCAGACGGCGGACGATGGCGGCTCGAACGTGCCGTCGGTGCTCGCCGAGCTCGATCACCCGGCAGCGGTCGGCGCCACGCCGGTCGTGCCCACCATCACCTTCACGGATTCGCACGCGGAACGCGGGCAATTCTCGCTCGACCGCACGAGCGTGTCCGCGGTGTCGCTCGACTCGTCGACGTCGACGTCGACGTCCGCGCCGTTCGCGCCGCAGTCCGTGGTCGTGGACTACGACGTCTCGCCGAATCACGCATTCGTGATGAATCTGTCGAACCTGCTGCCGACCGCCGACGGCATGCGCCTGAACGCGATGTCGGATGTGACCGTGCGGCTCGCCGACGGCCGCCCGCTGCCCACGTGGCTCCATTACGACGCGGCCGACGGCGTGCTCACCGGATCGCTGCCGGCCGGCGCGCACGATGTCCGCGTCGTCGTGCAGCAACGCGACGCGGCCGGCAACGTCGTGCAGAACGAAGTCGTGTTGGCGCCGAGCGGCCGCCATACGGACCACGCGTCGCCGCACCAGGGTCACGGCGCGCATCCGCCGGCGCACGCGTCGCGCAACGCGCTCGCGCCGCTCGTCTCGCGCGACCGCGGGCAGGCGCCGCTGCCGGCCGGCAAGCCTTCGCTCGCGCAGCAGTTCGCGCAGGCGCGCGCCGCGCTGCACGTGGCGCGGCCGGCCGCGGCCGCCGCCACGGCGGCTGCGCCTGCCGCAACGGAGCACCGCGCATGATCCTCAGCACGTTTCCCCAACACCTATACCATCGACAAAGGAAGTCGCCGAAGTGAAACCTTCGACCGTTATTTCGCGAGCGCCGCGTCTTTCGCTGATCGCGCTTTCCGTTACCGCGCTGTGGCTGTCCGGCTGCGCGATCCATCCGGCGCCCTTCACCGACGCCGAGCGCACGCAGGCCGCCCATGCCGACCATACGGCGATGTTCACCGACCAGCCGCCGATCACCGGGCCCGTGACGCTCGACGAGGCGATGGCGCGCGCGATCCGCTACAACCTCGACCATCGCGTGAAGATGATGGAGGAAGCGCTCGGGCAAGCGCAGCTCAACATCGACAACTTCGCCATGCTGCCGCAGCTCACCACGTCGGCGGGCTACACGGCGCGCAGCGTGCCGCTCGCGTCGTCGTCGCAGAGTCTCTTTTCGAGCGCGCAAACGGTGCCGCAGTCGTACTCGACGGACAAGGTCGAGCATACCGCCGACTTCGCGTTCTCTTGGAACCTGCTCGATTTCGGCGTCAGCTACTTCGAGGCGAAGGAGCAGGCGGACCGCGTGCTCGTGCTCGAGCAGCGGCGGCGCAAGGTCGTGCAGCTGATGATGCAGCAGGTGCGCGAGGCCTACTGGGAAGCGGCCGGCGCGCAGCGGATGCACGACCGCATCGGGCCGCTTCTCGATCAGGCGAAGAAGGCGCTCGAAGACTCGCGCCAGTCGCAGCAGGAAGGCCTGCGCTCGCCGCTCGATACGCTCAATTACCAGCATGCGCTGCTCGACATCATGCGGCAGCTCGAGCAGGTGCGCGACCAGCTCGAAGAGGCGAAGCCGCGTCTTGCCTCGCTGATGAACGTCGCGCCGGGCAGCGACTTTACGCTCGCCCCGCCGCAAGGGTTCGACGTGCCGGCGTTCGGCATGCCGATCGAGCAGATGGAAGAGACGGCGCTCGAGCGCCGGCCGGAGCTCATCGAGGCGCGCTACAACGAGCGCATCGGCGTCAACGAGACGCACAAGGCGATGGCGAAGCTGCTGCCGGGCATCGAACTCCAGCTCGGCACGCACTACGACAGCAACAGCTTCTTCTACTACCACTGGTGGCAGGCGGCCGGCCTCAATGTGAGCTGGAACCTGCTCAACGTGCTCAATGCGAAGAACATCCGCGGCATGGCCAATGCGCAGCTCGATGTCGCGCACGCGCAGCGGCTCGCGCTGTCGATGGCGGTGCTCACGCAAGTGCACGTCGCGCAGGCCGAGCTCTCCGCCCGGCAACGCCAGTTCGACCTGTTCAAGCAGATGAACGACGTCGACCAGCAGATCCTCCAGCACACGCACAACGCGACGGTCGCGAACGCCCAGGGCAAGCTCGAAGAGATTCGCGCGGCCACGAGCGCGATGATGTCGGAGCTGCGCATGTACCAGAGCTACGGCGAACTCGAAAGCGCGTATGGGCAGCTGCTTGCGTCGCTCGGGCTCGATCCGGCGGGCCAGGTCCAGGGCGGCGATCTCGCCGCGGTGGAGCAGTCGATCGCGATGGAAGAAAAGCGCTGGGCCGCGTTCGGCCAGGCAGGCGGAGTGAAGACGCAATGAGAGTACGGCAGTTGGCGGCAGCAGTCGGCTTGGTAGTGGGTGTGTGCATGCAACCGGTCTGGAGCGCGCCGCCCGGCGCGCCCGGTGCGCCTCCCGCGATCACGCCCGCGATGGCGGCCGCGCCCGGCGCGTCGCTGACGCAGGGTGACGACGGGCATATCCGCATTCAGCTGGTATCGCGCGACGAGGTTGAGATCTCGAGCGAGATCGGCGCGAAGATCGCGTCGCTGCCGTTTCGCGACGGCGACGCGTTTCGCGCGGGCCAGACGCTCGTCTCGCTCGATTGCTCGCTGTTCGCCGCGCAGCTGCGCAAGGCGCAGGCCGAGGCCGATGCGGCGGCGCAGTTGAATCACGTCGACGAGCGCCTCTCGCAGCTTCATTCGATCGGCGAGATCGACGTCGACGAAGCCCGCGCGAAAGCCAAGGCGAGCGCCGCCGAAGTCGCCTACATGCAGGCGACGGTCCGCAAGTGCGTGATCGCCGCGCCGTTCGACGGACGCGTCGCCAAGCGCACCGCCGCCGCCCAGCAGTTCGCGGAGGCCGGCAAGCCGATCCTGACCATCGTCGATACGAGCCATCTCGAACTCAGGATGATCGTGCCGTCGAAATGGCTCGCGTGGCTCAAGCCGGGCCATGCGCTGACGGTGCATGTCGACGAGGTCGGCAAGACCTATCCGGCGAGCGTCGCGCGCGTCGGCGCGCGGGTGGACCCGGTCACGCAGACCGTCGACGTGACCGCCGCGCTCGACGGCCACGCGCCCGAGCTGCTGCCCGGCATGAGCGGCTGGGCGAGCTTCGCGAGCAAGTAGATAGCGCCATGAACGCCCCCGTACGCATCGAAGCAGGCGATCTCGCGCTGCTGTGGCAACTCGCGGCGCGCGCACGCGAAGCGGAGAACGAGCAGACGCTCGGCTTCACGATCGTCAACGAGACGCTTTCGCTTGTGCCTTACCGGCAGGCGGCGTGGTGGCGCGCGCCGTCGCATGCGCCGGGCGCCGTGGCCGCGGTCTCGGGCCTGCCGCAGAGCGATCCCGGCGCGCCGTACGTGCAGTGGCTCGGCGAGATGTTCCGCGCGCTCGTGAAGCCGGCGTCGCGCGACGGGCAGGGCGACGGATCGGCGGATGGCGCTCAGGCCGAGGGGGCGCCCGCGCCGCAAGGGCAGGACGCGGCGGCCGCCGCGAGCGGCGATGCCGCGGGCCAGTCTCCCGCGCCCTCCAAGCGTCCCTATGCCTTCACGTCCGCACACCTGCCCGACGGCGTCGCCGCTGACTGGAGCGCGTGGTGGCCGATGCATGCGCTGTGGGTGCCGCTCGTCGACCGTTCGGGCCGGCCGTTCGGCGGCGTCGTGTTCGCGCGCGACAACGCCTGGACGCATACCGACGAGGTGATGCTCGCCGAACTCGCGCTGGTCTGGGCGCATGCGCTGGCCGCTTTCGCGCCGCGCGCCACGCTGGCCGCGCGCGCGAAGCTCCTGTTGCGTCCCGGCAAGGTGCGGCGCCGCGCGCTCGCCGGGCTCGCGCTCTTGTGCGTCGTGCCCGTGCCGCTTACGGTGCTCGCGCCGGCGGAGGTCACGGCCAGGGACGCGTTCGTCGTGCGCGCGCCGCTCGACGGCGTGATCGAGCGCCTCTACACGCAGCCGAACCAGCGCGTCACGCCCGGCACGCCGCTCTTCGCGCTCGATTCGACAACGCTCGCCTCGCGCTACGCGGTCGCCAACAAGAACTTCGACACGGCCCAGGAGGAGTACCGCCAGACCGCGCAGCTCGCCGTCACCGACGACAAGGACCGCCTGGACATGGTCATGCGCCGCGGCAAGCTCGACGAGAGCCAGGTCGAGCTCGACTACACCGCGCGCGAACTGGCCCGGGTGCAAGTGACGGCGGCGCGCGCGGGCGTCGCGGTGTTCGCCGATCCGAACGACTGGAACGGCAAGGCGGTATCGGTCGGCGAGAAAGTGATGCTGCTCGCCGATCCCGCCAATGTCGAGCTCACCGTCTCGCTGCCGGTGGCCGACGACGTCGACGTGAAGCCGGGCGCGGCGCTGACGCTCTATCCGAAGAGCTCGCCGCTCACCGCCTACGACGCACGCATCGACACCGTCGCCTACCGGGCCGAGCCGACACCCGACGGCGTGCTCGCCTACCGCGTGAAAGCGACCTTCACGGGAAGCGGCGCGCGGCCCGTGCTCGGCGTGATGGGGACGGCGCGCATTCACGGCCGCTGGGTGCCGCTCGCGTACTACCTGTTGCGGCGTCCGCTGACGACCGCGCGGCAGTGGCTCGGCTGGTAGCGCCCCTCATCGAACTCATCGCCCAACGCCCGCCAGCCCAACGCCCCCGATGCCACGCCTTCCCCAACTGCGCCAGGAACTGACTTTGACGCGCGGCGCCGCGACCCCCGACGGCGCGCCGACCTGGATGCTGCACGACCCGGCGGGCAACCGCTTCTTCCAGCTCGGCTGGCCCGCGTTCGAGATGCTCTCGCGCTGGGCGCTCGACGATGCGCAGGCAATCGTCGCGTCGGTCAATGCGCAGACGACGCTGAAGGTCGAGCCCGCCGATATGGAGGCGCTCGTGAAGATGCTGCGCCAGCAGAACCTGCTGGTGTCGGAGAGCGCGTCGGACACGTCCCGTCTGTCCGCCTCGGCCGCGGCGGGGCGGCTTTCGCACGCGATGTGGCTGCTCAAGCACTACCTGATGATCCGCATCCCGCTCTGGCATCCGATGGCGTTCCTGCGCCGCTTCGCGCGCTATGCCGAGCTTGCGTACCGGCCTGCGTCGTGGGCCGTGGTCGCGCTCTGCGCGGTGCTCGGGCTTGCGCTCGTGTCGCGGCAGTGGGACGAGTTCGTGCATACGTTCCATGACTATGCCGACTTGCGCGGTCTCATCGCGATCGGGCTCGCGCTCGGCTTCGCGAAGGTGCTGCACGAGTTCGGCCATGCGTTCACGGCGTATCGCTACGGCTGCCGCGTGCCGACGATGGGCGTCGCCCTGCTCGTGATGCTGCCGGTGCTCTACACCGACACCACCGAGGCCTGGAAAGTCCCCGATCGCCTCGATCGCCTGCGCATCGGCGCGGCGGGCATGTTGAGCGAGCTTGCGCTCGCCGCGTTCGCGACGCTCGCGTGGAGCCTGCTGCCGGACGGCCCGGTGCGCGCGGGCGCGTTCCTGCTCGCCACCACGACCTGGATCGGCACGCTCACGATCAACGCGAGCCCGTTCATGCGCTTCGACGGGTATTTCCTGCTGTCGGACTGGCTCAACATGCCGAACCTGCACGATCGCGCGTTCGCGCTCGGACGCTGGCGCATGCGCGAGTGGCTGTTCGGTCTCGGCGACCCGCAGCCCGAGCCGTGCGCACCGGCGCGGCGGCGCTTCCTGATCGCGTTCTCGTTCGCGACGTGGCTCTATCGGCTCGTCGTGTTCTTCTCGATCGCGCTCGTCGTCTATCACGCGTTTTTCAAGGCGCTCGGCGTGCTGCTGTTTTGCGTCGAGTTCGGCTGGTTCATCGTGCGGCCCGTGGTGCGCGAAGTCATGGCGTGCTGGCGCCGCCGCCAGGAGCTGCGCTGGCGCCGCGAGACCGTGCGCAGCGCCGCGCTCGGCGCGCTGCTGTTCGCGGTGCTCGTGCTGCCGTGGCAGGGCGGCGTCAATGCGCCGGCCGTGTTCGGTCCGCTGCGCGCGCAAGGGCTCTATGCGCCGGAAGCGGGGTACGTCTCCGCGCAAACCGCGCTCGCGCGCGACGGGCAGCGCGTGCATGCGGGCGATGTGCTCGCCGTCGTCGCGTCGCCCGATCTCGAGCATCGCCTGAAAGCGGCGCGGACGGAGGAGGCGATGCTGCGTTGGGAAGTCGAGCAGCAATCGTTCGATCAGCGTCTGCTCGAACAAGGCGTCGCGCTGAAAAAACGCTGGGACGCGGCGCGCGAATCGGTCGCGGGACTCGAGGCGCAGGTCGCGCAATTGACGCTGCGCGCGCCGTTCGACGGCACCGTGCAGACCGTCGACGAGCTCGCGCCGGGCGCCTGGCTGCCGCGCGGCGAGCGCCTGTTCGACGTGGTCGGACCCGCCGGCGTGAAAGGCGACGCGTTCGTCGAAGAGGACGACGTCGGCCGCATCGCGCCCGGCGACAACGCGCAGTTCGTCGCCTCGGTGGCCGAGTTGGGGACGCTTCATTGCCGCGTGACGGCCGTCGATCGCGTGAATATCGCGACGCTCGACGAGCCGGCCGTCGCGAGCGTCTACGGCGGGCCGGTGCCCGCCGAGCTGCAGCCCGGCACGCGGCAGCTCGTGCCGCTCGCGGCGACCTATCGTGTGCGCATCGGCGAGTGCAAGGGCGACAAGGCGCTCGCGCGCCAGATCACCGGCACCGCCACGCTCGGGTCGGCGCGCGAAAGCCTCGCGGCGCGCGGGGTAAGCCGGATCGTGTCGGTGCTGGAGCGCGAGGGCGGGGCGTAGGGTTTGCGGGAGAACCACCTAGCGCGCGACCGAAACAGTTTTTGACTTTTGTCCTACGAAAACTCGTGCCTTTGGCGGTCAGACCGGTTCGCCAGGCCAATATTCTTCGGGCAGCAGGCTGACAATCCGTTGCTAGCACAACGGACCACGGCGAGGCTCCCGCGAATGTTTTATCTTGGCCCGCACTACGACAGTGACGATGAGAACCGAAAGCACGTCGATCTTTTCTGGCGAAGCCTTCAGATACCGATCTATGTGAGCGTGCAAAATCCGCGCATGCTCGACCCCGCCCGGCATTACTGCTTTGGGACTCACAGGCACTTCGCCGAAGTTTCCGCCGACGAAGTCAAGGACATTACCCAGGCAATGAAGGTGGCCCGGACGGCGTTCCTTCGAAGCGGCCTGCCCACCTCCGATCCGTGTTTTGACCACGATGTGCGGGCCTTGCTCGGTCGCCTCGACGATCATCGTCCGATCTGGCAGATGAATACGCGCCAAGTTGCCTAAGCCGTGCTCGACGCGGTAGAGCATGGTGATCTGATCTTTGTGCCCGATCACGCAGACCTGCGCGCCTGCGTCAAGGCCATTCAAGAGAACCGGAAAGAACGGCCGGTGCCAGCGCCGCCGTTGCTGCAATCCGATACGCCATCGCCTGCTCAGATGCTGTACGGCAACGCGCCGCATGTTCTCCAGAACCTTGATACACCGTCATACTCTCCTGAGACAGGAACGCCGCTTGGTAATGCGCAGCCGTTTGAGTATCAGCCCGATATGCCGGATGGAGGCGCTGAATTGCTTGCAGGCGGCGACGGCATGCCTGGGAACAATCAGGCGCAAAACAAGCAATTCAGAGCAGTCGTTAAGGCGCTTGGCCTGAATCAGGATCAGGCGCGACGCCTCCACTACGACATACAGGGAGACAACCTTGACTATCGCGGCATTCTGGAGCGAGCCCTCGACATGTTTGGAGATCAACCGCAATGACCGATACGAAAGAGCAGGTAAATCGACACCTTTCCGTCCTGGTCGGGCTTGACGTCAGCGGAGTGGGACACGCGGCCGATATGCTTACGCTACAGTTCGGACCGCTTCGGGAAATAACGACGCACCGAGGCACGATCAAACGCGTTGGTGCGTGGGCGCTGCATATTCAGTGCGACTGGCAAATCGAGCAAGGTAATGCGATCTTTGCATCCCATTTGGACTTTGCTACTTCGGAAGAGAATACGAGCACGGCAACGGGGCGGATTCGCGATCTTCTTGTAACACATGGCCCAACGATTGTTGAGAGCGTTACGGCAGGCGATAAGGGTGATGCGCGTATCTCGCTGGCAAGAGGAATATGGCTGGTTATTCGCTCGGGTGCGATCCCGGGCGAAGAGGACTGGCGTTTGTTCGCGTCGAACCCTGACTTTGTACATTTTGTGATTGAAGGCGGGAAGGTTGATCCTTCGTCACTGCCGTGACCGCGAATTTCAATCGTCGCGTCGGTGGCCGAGATGGGGACGCTTCATTGCCGCGTGACGGCCGTCGATCGCGTGAATATCGCGACGCTCGACGAGCCGGCCGTCGCGAGCGTCTGCGGCGGCCCGGTGCCAGCCGAGCAGTAGCCCGGCACGCGGCAGCTCGTGCCGCTCGCGGCGCGCGGGTTGACCCGGCTCGTGTCGGTGCTGGAGTGCGAGGGCGGGGCGTAGGCGTTTGCGGGAGAGGGGGCGGTCCAGCCGTAACGTTGTTTTACCTTTTTCCGACGAAGACGCGTGCCTTTGGCGGCTGGTTCGCCTCATCGGATAACCATTCTTCGGACAACAAGCCAATACTCGTTGCAAGCGCAACGGACCACGGCGAGGCGTCTGCGAATGTTTTATCTTGGCCCGCACTACGACAACGACGGCGAGAACCGGAAGCACGTTCATCTTTTCTGGTGAAGCGTTCAGATACCGGTCTATGTGAGCGTGCAGCATCCGTGCATGTTCGACCCGGCACGGCATTGCTGCTTTGGGACCAACCGGCACTTCGCCGAAGTCTCCGCCGACGAAGTCGGGGACATCGCCCAGGCAATGAAGGTGGCCCGGACGGCGTTCCTTCGAAGCGGCCTGCCCACCTCCGATCCGTGTTTTGACCACGATTTGCGGGCCTTGCTCGGTCGCCTCGACGATCATCGTCCGATCTGGCGGATGAATACGCGCCAAGTTGCCGAGGCGGTGCTCGATGCGGTAGGAACGGCAGTCTGATCTTCGTGCCGGAGCACAGAGACCTGCGCGCCTGCGTCAAAGCCATTCAGGAGGACCGGAAAGGGCGGGCAGTGCGCACGGCCGCGCCGCCGTGGTCCGATACCCCATCGCCCGCCCAGGTGCTGTACGGCAACCGTTCCCGCGTTCCCCAGAACCTGGGTACGCCGTCATACTCTCCCGGAACAGGAACGCCGCTTGGTGATGCGCAGTCGTTCCAGTACAGTGAATCCGCGGAGGGTGGTGAGCTGCGAGTCTTGGCTGCGCGCGGCGTGAGCGAGCAAAGTGAGGGGGAGTGCTTCAGCGAATACGAATTCGATCTGGAGCAATGCAATTTCATTAGAGCATTGACCCAAGATTTCCGGGCTTTTGCCGTCTGCAAACAGACAGCATTCGAAAATTACCAGCGTTGTAGAGGTTACTGAAATGACAAAGCGCTCCCGAGCCACTGTGATTTTTTATAACGAGGATACGCAGCAGATCCAACTCTGCACGGTGTATCGAGACGAAATCAAGGGAGCGATAGACCGGCAGATTGAGCGCAGATCTGCCATGAATCTGCCCCTTGGCGAGCCGGATGACAGTACGGCTCCGATTACTGATGACGCATTGCGTCAAATCGGCGGTATAGCCGTGCTCAACCAGGCATCCGTACATCCCGAGCTGCGAGATCGATTGCGCATTACGCTGGAACAACCTATTAACTGGACATCTGCGAAGCCGCCCACGGAATAGCAGCGCTTCATCGCCCCATAGCGCACCTGATCGCCTCCCCCCGCCATTCGTCGCATCCTCCAGCGCACGCCGAATCTCGCCACTACAGTCGTCTCATCGATTCGGACGACGGAGGTGCCTGTGATAGCCGCCAGCTTGAACGCAGTGACGAAAACCTACGGCGAGGGCGCCGCGGCCGTCGCCGCGGTGCGCGACGCGTCGGCCGATATCTTCGCCAACCGCTTCACGGTGCTATCGGGCCCGTCGGGCAGCGGCAAGACGACGCTCCTCAACCTGCTCGGCGGCATCGACCGCGCGACGCGCGGCAGCATCGCCGTGGCCGGCCAGCCGCTCGAATCGATGACCGATGACGCGCTGGCCGATTTCCGCGCACGCCACATCGGCTTCGTGTTCCAGTCGTTCAACCTGCTGCCGGTGCTCTCCGCCTTCGAGAACGTCGAATATCCGCTGACGCTGCTCGGCGCGCCGAAGGCCAAGCGCCGAGCGGCGGTGCTCGCGCTGCTCGACGAAGTGGGCGTCGGCGACAAGGCGCAGAGGCTGCCCGGCGAGCTGTCCGGCGGACAGCAGCAGCGCGTCGCAATTGCGCGCGCGCTCGTCACGCAGCCCGCGCTCGTGCTCGCCGACGAGCCGACCGCCAATCTCGACAGCGCCACGGGCGCCGCGATCATCGGCCTGATGCGGCGCATGCAGCGCGAGCGCGCGACCTCGTTCGTGTTCTCTTCGCACGACCCGCAGGTGGTCGCGGCGGCCGACGACGTCGTCGCGATCCGCGACGGCGTCATCGTCGAAGTCCGCCGCACGTCTTCCATGGAGGCGACGGCATGATGAAGAACTGGCTCCTCGCGTACCGCAATCTGCGCCGCAACCGGCGGCGCTCGGCGACGACGCTCTCGGCGATGGTGATCGGCCTCACGGCGGTGCTCGTGTTCGGCGGCTACGCCGGCAACATCCAGTACGGCTTGCAGACGAATTACGTGCGCAGCGGCGGGCATCTGCAGATCCAGCATCGCAACTATTTCCTCTACGGCAGCGGCGACCCGGTCTCGTACGGCCTCGCCGGCTACGAGCACATCATCGACGTCGTCAAGCGCGACCCCGAGCTTGCGCGGCTCGTCACGGTCGTCACCCCGGTGCTGGCGGTCAACGGCATCGCGGGGAACTTCGCGGCGGGCGTGTCGCGCACCGTGTTCGGGTCCGGCATCGTCGTCGCGGATCAGAACCGCATGCGCTTGTGGAACGACTACGGCTTTCCCGATCAGTCGAAGCCGCTTGCGCTGACCGCGACGAGCGCGGACGCGGCGCTGATCGGCACGGGCGTCGCGCGCGTGCTGCGCTTGTGCGCGCCGCTGAAGGTCGCCGATTGCCATGAGCCGCAATCCGCTCCGGCTGCGGGCGTTGCCGGTTCGTCGAGCGCCGCGACGCCGTCCGACATCACGCAGCTCGCCGCGCTCGAAGCATCGGCGAAGGCGAGCGCGCCGCCCGGCCCGCGCATCGAGCTTCTGACTTCGAACGCCTACGGCGCGCCGAATGTCGCCGAGTTGAAAGTGGTGGAGGCGCAGAAACAGGCCGTGAAGGATCTCGACGACATGTTCGTGCAACTCCATCTCGAGCAGGCGCAGCAACTGGTGTACGGCGGTGGCAAACCCGAGGTGACCTCGATCGTCCTGCAACTGCGCCACACCTCGCAGCTCGAAGCAGCGCGCGCACGCCTGAACGCGCTGCTGCAGACGACGCTCAAGGGCGAGCCGCTCGAAGTGCTCGACTTCGCGACGCTGAACCCGCAGTACGGCCAGATCACAGGCATGTTCGGCGCGGTCTTCGGCTTCATCGCCGTGATGATCGCGACGATCGTGATGTTCACGGTCGGCAACACGATGAACATGGCCGTGATGGAGCGCACGAGGGAGATCGGCACGCTGCGCGCGGTCGGCGTGCGCGGCTCGGGCATTCGCAGCATTTTCGTCTGCGAGGGCTTTCTGCTCGGCGTGGCGGGCGCCGTGCTAGGGACGCTCTTCGCGTTGGCCGCCGCCGCGCTCATCAATCACTCGGGCCTGCATTGGACGCCGCCCGGGCAAACCGATCCCGTCGCGCTCACGGTTCGCGTCTGGGGCGAAACGGGAATGATCGTGCGCAACGCGCTCGGCGTGATCGCGGTCGCGACGTTCTCCGCGTGGTGGCCGGCGCGGCGGGCAGCAGGCATGCCGATCGTCGACGCGCTGCGCTTCGCGTGAGCGCCGATGTGGTTCTATCAGAGACTCGGAGCGAGGGAATCGATCATGAAACTGTCCCGACTCGTTGGCATGGCCTGTGCACTGCTATGGGCATCGATCGCGGTCCACGCCGCGCCGTCCGCGACGCAACTGCTCGAGCAAAGCGACGCGATCCGCAACCCCGGGAATTCGTTCAGCCTGACCAACACGCTGATCGAATTCCGCAACGGCAAGCAGACGAACGTCGACGTGCTGACCGTCTACGCGAAGCCGGATTTGGGCGACGGCCAGTACCGCAACCTCGTCCAGTTCGACGAGCCCGCGCGCGACGCCAACAAGCTGCTGCTGAAGAACGGCAACGACCTGTGGTTCTACGATCCGTCGAGCCAGGCGAGCGTGCGCATCTCGCCGCAGCAGCGGCTCCTCGGCCAGGCGGCGAACGGCGACGTGGTCACCGTGAACTGGGCGAAGGACTATGTCCCGGCGCTCGCGGGCGAAGAGGACGTCACCGACGGCGACCGTCAGGCGCGGCATTGCTACCAGCTTCACTTGACGGCGCGCACGCCCGATGTCACCTATCACGCGATCGATCTCTGGCTCGACGCCGGCAATTCGCACCCCGTCAAGGCGCGCTTCTATACGGAAAGCGGCGCGCTGCTGAAGGTGGCGTACTTCCGCAAGTTCCAGCAGGAGCTTGGCGCCGAGCGGCCGACCGAAACGGTGATCATCGACGGGCTCGATCCGAACTGGGTGACCGTGATGCGCTACTCGAACTACACGTGGCGCGACGTGCCGGACGCATGGCTGCAGCGCGCGTACCTCGCGCGCTTCAAGCCCGAATGACGCCGCGATGGGCAAGCGGCTGGCCTGGGCCGTCGTCGCGGCGGGGGCGATGTGCGCCGCGTCCCCTGCGCTCGCCGCCGGCGATGCGGATGCCTCCCAACTCGCCGCGGGCGACGAGGGCGCATTGCAGCTCGCCGACAGCGCGAGTGCGGCGGCATCGGCGCACAGCGACTGGCGGCGCGCGTTCGAGTTCGCCGCCGGAAACTACACGGCCGCCAACCAGGCCGGCAGCGTTTTGCTCAACGACAACCTGCGTGTGTCGTCATCGCTCGCTTACGACGGCGCGATCGCGCCCGGCTGGCGAGCTGTGTTCGGCAATCAGCTCGACGCGGGCTGGCGCGCCGGAACCGGCCGATACAACGCGATCGATACGCTCAAGCAAGCGTACGTGAGCTGGCGTCCGACCACCTCGACGATCATCGACGCCGGGCGTGTGAACCTGCGCGAGGGCGTCGCGTCGGGCTTCAACCCGACCGACTTCTTCAAGGCGGGCGCGTTGCGCGCGGTCACGTCGATCGATCCGGAGAGCCTGCGCGAAGACCGCCTTGGCAGCGTGATGCTGCGCGGCCAGGTGCTATGGAACGGCGGCTCGGTGACGGCGCTCGTGTCTCCGCCCTTGGCCTCCACGCCGAGCAACGCGACCTTCAACCCCGATTTCGGCGCGACCAACGCGAAGTGGCGCTACATGCTGAGCGGCTCGCAACGCCTGTTCGGCAACTTCGCGCCGCAATGGCTCGTCTATGGCGGCGCGGGCATCTCCCCGCAATTCGGTGTGGACGCCACCACTTTGCTCGACAACGCGACCGTCGGCTTTCTCGAGTATTCGGCGGGGCGCAGCGCGGCGCTTGCCGATGGACCGCACGGATCGGACAGCTTTCATTCGAAGCTGGCCGCGGGCCTGACGCGAACCTTCCCCAACAAAGTGTCGGTGACGCTCGAATACGACTACGACGGTGCGAGCGCGAATCGCGCGGCCTGGGACGCTCTCACCGCCAATCCGCTGCGCTTCGGTCAATACCTGGGCGCGGCCGGCAGCGCGCAGGAGCTGGCGACGCGGCAGTCGCTCTTCACCTACGTCACGTGGCAGGACGCGTTCGTGGTGCATCTCGATCTGACCGCGATGGCCCGCTACGATCTCGTCACCCACAGCGACTTCACCTGGCTCGAAGCGCGCTATCACTGGACGCGCGTCGACCTCGCGCTGCAGTGGCAGAGCAATCATGGGCCGTCGCGCAGCACCTATGGAAGCGCCGCGCAGAAGCAGGTGCTGCAGGGCGTGCTGACTTTCTTCTATTGATTCCGTTTTGATTCCGTTGAAAGCAAAGCGCGGACCGTCCGGCGCGTTTGCGAAGACGCGCGTAGACTAAACCGTTCGTTTTTCGTCGGGTCTGCCGTGGACTCGAGGTTGATACGCGCAAGGAGAATGTTCGATGGAATACAGATTTCTGGGTGCATCGGGTTTTCAGGTTCCGGTCCTGAGCTTCGGCACGGGAACGTTCGGCGGCAAGGGCGAATTTTTCGAGGCGTGGGGCGCGACCGACGTCGCCGAAGCGCGGCGTCTCATCGACATCTGCTTCGATGCGGGCGTCACGATGTTCGACACTGCGGACATCTACTCGAAGGGCGCGTCGGAGTCGGTGCTGGGCGAGGCGCTCAAGGGCAAGCGCGATCGCGCGATCATCTCGACCAAGGCGACGTTCCGCTTCGACGACGCCTCGCCGAACAACGTCGGCTCGTCGCGCTTCCATTTGATTCAAGCGGTCGATGCGTCGCTCAAGCGCCTGCAGACCGACTATATCGACCTCTTCCAGCTGCACGGCTTCGACGCGAGGACGCCGGTGGCCGAAGTGCTGTCGACGCTCGACGATCTCGTGCGCGCGGGCAAGATCCGCTACACGGGCGTGTCGAATTTCTCTGGCTGGCACCTGATGAAGTCGCTCGACGTCGCGGACCGCTACGGCTATCCGCGCTATGTCGCGAACCAGACCTACTACTCGCTGATCGGCCGCGACTACGAATGGGAGCTGATGCCGCTCGGGCTCGACCAGGGCGTGGGCGCGGTCGTCTGGAGCCCGCTCGGCTGGGGGCGCCTGACCGGCAAGCTCAAGCGTGGCCAGCCGCTGCCCGCGACGAGCCGCCTGCACAAGACCGCCGACATGGGGCCGCCCGTGCCCGGCGACTATCTGTTCCGCGTCCTCGATGCGATCGAGGCAGTCGCGGAGGAAACGGGCAAGAGCGTGTCGCAGGTCGCGCTCAACTGGCTGCTGCAGCGGCCGACCGTCTCGACGGTGCTGATCGGCGCGCGCAACGAAGAGCAGTTGCGACAGAATCTCGGCGCCGTCGGCTGGAACCTGACGCCGGAGCAAGTGGCGAAGCTCGATGCCGCGAGCGCGTTGGCGCCGGCCTATCCGTATTGGCATCAACGCGGGTTCGGCGAGCGCAACCCCGCGCCGGTGTGAGGCGAGCTGGGCACTGACTGCTCGCGATAGAAAAACGCGGCTGGCGCAGCGATGCCGGCCGCGTTTTCATTTTCTGGGTATCCGTATTGGGTGGTTGATATCGGCGTTCTGTTGCATCGCAAAAGTTTGGCACGCTACGGTGAGTTGCTAAGCAACGGACGCCGCCGTGGCGTTCACTTCAACAAGAACTTCCACGGCGCCAGGCGCAAGGTTGATGCTGCCGCCACGCAATCGGCGATCCGACAACGCGCTCACGTAGTCGCGAACCGGCAGCGACACCTCCCTTGACTCCTTGGAAAGGTTCAGCACAAACAATATCTGCCTTTCCTCTGAGCTCCTTACCGCGACTTCTACGCCGTCGGGAAGCTCGAGTTCGCACTCGATGCCTGCATCGGTCGCGATGCGGCGCATCAACGTCCGAGTCGCCTTCTCGTCGAGGACTGTGCCGATGTAGTACACCACACCCTTTGCGTGCGCATTCCGCGTAATCGCGGACGCACCCGAGAAATACTCGCTCGAGTACGTGGCGACTGTTTCTGCCGTGACAGGGGTCAGGATGTCACACCATTGACCGCTTGAGAGCGCCTCGCCCGTGTCGAGGCTCAGCGTCTGCACGTCTTTGCCGACCGGATCGTATTCGTCAACGTACACACCCGCGAGTTCCGTCAGCAAGTTCGGCAGCCGATCGGGCAGACACACATTGTTCATGTTCTTGACGCCCGAACGCGTGGTCAGCACCAGCGTTCCGCCGTTGTCGACGTATTGTTTCAGTGTCAAGGCCATCGCCTCGTCGATCAAATAGAGCATCGGCGCGATGACAAGCTTGTAGCCTTGAAGCCTTTCGCGCCAGTCGATGACGTCGGCGCCTACACCCATCTTCAGCAATGCCGAATGGAGGCGCTTGAAGTTGCCCAGATAGTCGAATCCATCAGCTTGCGGCTGAATCTGGAACGCATTGAGCTGCTCGTGCGAGAAGAGCATGGCCACATCGTGCTTGAGTGAAGTCCCTTCAAGCAGTGGTGTGAGCTTTTGCGCTTCCTGGCTAAATTGAACGAACTCTTCAAAGCGGCGACCGGGCTGCCCGTGATGATCCAACAGTCCGTGCCAAAATTGCTCCGCACCGACACGAGCCGAACGCCACCGGAACTGCACAATCGTGTCGGCGCCGCGCGAAACGCTTTGCCATGCGTAGGCGCGAATCATCCCAGGGAAAGGGGTGCGCGACATCGGGTACCAGCATCCCGGCGTTCCGCTCAGCTGCTCCATCACCCAGAAGTTCTTGCGCTTTACGCCACGCGTGAGGTCGAGCGTCAACGCGCCGTGGTACATCCTCGACTTGGAATCATCGAGGAAATCGGTCGCGGGGTAGTAGTCGACAGATGCGAAGTCCATGCTATCGAACATGTCGTAGTAGTCCGCGGTGACCGGATACCCCCACAGATTGTGAGTCACGAACTTGCCCGGGCTGTTCTTTCTAATCAGCGCGGCTTGGAAGCGATTGAAATCTGCGACGACATCCGACGAGAAACGGCGAAAGTCGAGCAGGAATGAAGGATTGAGGTACGGTGAACCGCCAAGAGGCGTGTTCACTTGATCCCAGTCGCTGTACTCCCCACTCCAAACAACGGTGCCCCACTCACGATTGAGCGTCTCGAGCGACTTGTATTTTTTCTGGAGCCATCCACGGAAAGACCGCGTGCAGTTCTCGCAGTGGCAATCATTCGCAGCAAGTTCATTGTCGGTTTGCCAGCCCATAACGGCTGCGTGTGCTGCATAGCGCTGCGTGATCTGCTCGATGATGCGCTCGCCGAACTTGCGCAGCGACGGACTGTTGTAGCAACGGTGCAGCCGCACGCCCGCGAATATGGCATTGCCTTTGTTGTCGACCGGCAGGACGTCAGGGTAATTGTGGGTTAGCCACACGGGAGGCGTTGCGGTCGGGGTGCCAATCACCACATCGATGCCGTGCCGTGCCAGCACGGCAATCGCTTGGTCGAGCCAATCAAACTCGAACTTCCCTTCGGTCGGCTCAAGTCGCGACCACGCAAATTCAGCCAGGCGAACAATGGTGATACCGGCTTCCTGCATTTGCCGTGCGTCTTGTTCCCACAGCGAAACGTCCCAGTGTTCGGGGTAGTAGTCGACACCGACCTTCATGGAGAGATTCCTCTTGTCAAATGTTTGGGGCGCACTGCGCACTGCGCCCTGCGAGGCTGACGCTCGCATTCGATAAACGATGTGTATTGACTCAGCCCTTCGTGGCGCCGAACGTCAATCCGGCAATGAAGTGCTTTTGCATCGCGAAGAAAATGACGACCGACGGCAGTGCGGCAAGCAGCGATCCCGCCGACACGAGATTCCATGCGGTGGTCCATTGCCCTTTGAGTGCCGCTACTCCGACCGTGATCGGTGCGGCGTCGTCGCCCTGCGTCAAGCAGAGTGCCCAGAAGTAGTCGTTCCAGACGAACGTGAACACGAGAATCGCAAGCGCTGCGAGGGCCGGCGCGATCAGCGGCAGGATGATCCGGTAAAACAATTGCCACTCGTTGGCGCCTTCGATCCGCGCCGCTTCGACGAGCTCGTACGGAAGTTCCTTGATGAAGTTCCGCAAGAACAAGGTGCAGAACCCTGTCTGGAACGCGATGTGAAACAGGACGAGTCCTTCAAGCGTGTTGAACAGACCAAGCTGAAGGGTCAGCTGGCGCACGGGAATCATCAACACCTGGATCGGCACGAAGTTGCCGGCCACGAAGACACTTAGAATGCTGTTGTTGCCCTTGAACGGATACGTCGCCAAAGCGAATCCGGCCATCGCGGCCAACGCGATAGATCCAATGACCGACGGCACCGTGATCAGACAACTATTCAGAAAATAGTGAAGCATCGGGGAGCTAAAAAGCACCGTGCGATAGTTCTCTACGAGCGCGAACTTTTCGGGCCATCCCCAATAGTTACCGTTGGTCAGGTCATCCGTCGAACGAACGGACGTTACGAACACAGCAATCAGTGGAAGCAACCAGATCAACAGCGCGATGGGCAGCGAGGTCTTGTAGACTCTGCGTCCCATCGGGCTCCAACGGCTTACGGGAGTAGGATACATATGCGATTACCCTGTTATCGGTCGTTGTGAAGGAGCCGATGCAGCTGATACACGATGAAGACCAGCATGATCAAGAACAACACGACTGCAATCGCCGCCGAATACCCGAATCTGAAGTACTTGATGGCTTGGTCATACATAAAGTAGGCCAGCACCGTTGAACTGTCGAACGGCCCCCCGCCTGTCATCACCGCGATCAAGTCAAAGCTTCGAAGCGCGCCAATGATGGTCAAAACGACCGAGAGGAAAGTTGCCGGCCGCAATTGCGGCAGCACCACGTGCCACAGCAATGCCCACCCTGTTGCCCCTTCCATCCGACCGGCTTCGATAATTTCCGGATTGATGCTCGTGAGGTTGGTGAGGTAGAGCAACATGCAAAACGGAATCTGCGGCCAGAGAGCAGCGGCAATCACACCGAACGTCGCGTAGTGCTCATCGCCCAGCACCGGAATGCCGTGTCCAACGATGAGCTTCAAGAGCCCGAACGCGGGATCGTAGAACCAGCTGAAGACGAGACCGACGACGACGCCCGACAGCACGAAAGGCGAAAAGAACAGCGACTTGATGAGCCGCATGCCCGTGACACTCTGATTCAGATAGAGCGCAAAAGCGAGCCCGATCGGCGGCGCAAGCAAGAACAACACGAGCCACAAGACGTTGTTCTTCAGCGCGACATAAAACGTGTCGGTATGAAGCAGTTCGTTGTAGTTCGCGAGCCCGACGAACACCTTGTCACTCATTCCGTCCCAGTTGTACAGACTGAGCACAATGCTGCTAAGGATCGGATAGATCACATAGACGCAGAACATCGTGCACGCCGGCAGCAAGAACAGCAAAGCAGCCCGCTTGCGCTTTCTGGCGAGGGGTCCCGACAGCCGTGCCCCTGATGAGCGGCTGATGTGGCGGGGCTGATCTGTGGGTGAGCCTTGGCTCACCGACGTTCTCGTTTCGGCTGTGGCCATCTGAACTCTCGTGTGATCAGGACTTGCTGTAGACGCGCTTGCGCATCTTTTCGAGGTCGCTAAGGATGTCGTCGAGCTTCGACGGATCGCTGATAAAGCGCTGCATGCCCTTCATCCCTTCATCGGCCATTTCCTTGGTCATATCGCGGTCGTAGAACTGGGCCACGCCGCCCTTGGTTTCCGACAGGATCTGGAAGCCGATCTTCGCGATCGGATCGTCGGGCATCGCTGCCTTGTTATTTGCAGGCAGCGTTCCCACGCCCTTGGCAAGGGTGGCGTCGTTGTCCGGTTGGCCCATGAATGCAAGGAATTTCCGCGCATCCGCCTTGTTCGCCGCTCGCATGGGGATGTTCAGACATTCCGCGGAGCCGTCTTCAGCAGCCGTCACCTTCGGGTCGACGGTCGGGAACTTGAAGAAACCGGTTTGAGCCTTCGTCGCCGGCGGCAAGCCAGGCGACAGGAACGTGCCCATCAGCATCATCGCCGCTTGTCCCTGGATATACAGCGGCTGCACGGAGTCGAGACTGTACGACAGCGGATTGTCGATGAAGTACTTGTTGTCGATCAGCGTCTTCCATGCGAGGTACACGTTCTTCACGCGGGGGGCGGTGTAGGGAACCTCGCCGTTCATCAACTTCATGTGGAAGTCGTAACCGTTCATGCGCAGATCGAGGTAGTCGAACCACGCGGCGAGCGTCCACGAGTCGCGCCCTCCGACTGCGATCGGTGCGATGCCGGCTGCCTTGAGCTTTTTGCAATCGTCGAGAAACTCCTGCCATGTCGTCGGCTCGCTTTTAATGCCGGCCTTCTCGAACAGGTCCTTTCTATAGTAGAGGCCCCACGCGAAGTATTGCGTCGGCATCGCGTACTGCTTGCCGTTATATGACGAGGCCGTCTTCAGTGAAGCGAACTGCGTGTTCCAGTCGTTCTTCTGCCAGTCTGCTGAAAGCTCATCGAGCAGGCCGCGCTGCGCGTAGTACGACATGCGTTCGCCTTCGTGCCAGTTAATCACATCCGGTGCTACAGACGTAAGCCAAGCGGGAAGTTGGACTTTGTAGGTCTCTTCTTCGACGAACGCGACTTTTGTGGTCACGCCCGGGTTCGCCTGCTCAAACCGTTTGATCAGGTTCTGCCAGACGGCGCGCGTCTCCGCTCCCTTGAACGCAATGTTCAACTGGAGTGTGCCGGCGCTGGCGGCCGGCGCAACAGAAAGGGCGGCACTCAGAACTGAGAGCGCAATGATTTTTCTCATAGATGTCTCCGGATGTCGTTCTAGTGAAGCTTCGGTATTGCGCTGCCATCGGCGGCGAACAGGTGACAAGCATTGGAACTGAACCGGATCGTGACTTGCGTGCCCGGTTGATAGGTCACGTCACCAGGCTGCTTTGCGACGATCGTCGTTCCGGCGAGATCGTCGAGGTGAAGGTAGCTGTGTTCTCCCAGTCGCTCGACAAGGGTGACTTCGCGCTGGAGTGTCTGCACCGCGCCTACGCCATTGGGTGCGATCACGCCTTCGATGACATCGTCGAAGTGCTCGGGGCGAATGCCCAGTTGCACGGCCTGTCCGATACGCAGCGACGAACCGTCGACTTTGGCCAGGACGTCGTCGCTGGTCTCGTCCAGCGTTACGGTGACGCCATCGTGGTCCACGGATTTGATCGTCGCGCCGAGGAAGTTCATCTTCGGGCTACCAATGAATTCGGCAACGAACCGACTGTTCGGGAGGCGGTACAGGTCGAGCGGTGAGCCTACTTGCGCAATGCTTCCGAAACGCTCGGCATCAGCGCCTGCGCGCAACAAGACGATTTTGTCGCCAAGCGTCATTGCCTCGATTTGATCGTGAGTCACATAGACGGTGCTGGCCTGTGCAAATTGACGATGGAGCTTTGCAATCTCCACTCGAGTCTGACTCCGCAGCATTGCGTCGAGGTTCGAAAGTGGTTCGTCGAACAAGAACACGCCCGGCTCGCGCACGATGGCCCGGCCAATGGCAACACGTTGCCGTTGCCCTCCGGACAATGCTGCGGGTTTGCGCTTCAGCAATGCGTCGAGTTGCAGCGTCTTCGCCGCTTTTTGAACTTTGACCGCCACCTGGTCGGCGGGTAGGCCCGACAGCTTGAGCCCGAACCCCATATTCTCTTCAACCGTCATATGGGGAAACAAGGCGTAGCTTTGGAAAACCATCGCCACCCCTCGTTTGGCAGGGGGTATTGCATTGACGAGGCGACCACCAATCTGCACATCGCCCGATGTTGCGTCTTCAAGGCCTGCGATGATGCGAAGCAGCGTAGATTTGCCGCATCCAGACGGGCCCAGAAAGACACAAAATTCGTTCTCTCCGATGTCTAGGTCGATTCCGCGTAGTACAGGCGCGTGTTCTCCATACGCCTTCGTCACGCCTTTCAGTGTGATGGCTGCCATGTCTCCGTCCAGCTTGGTTTAACGTTACACCATTGGATTTTAAAAAAAGGCCGCGAGGCCTGTCCGGGGGTAACCTTATCTATCTTTTGAACGGACTCTACGCTGGTTTTTAAGCGCGCGCAATAGGTCCTCCACCCGGTACGAGTTGACAAGCGCACGCCGCATCGATTGAATGTCGCGACACACACCCTTTTTCCGCCAGGCACCGAAGCGCCCATCATGAGTAGCAAGCATTTCACTCCGGCCGTCACGATCAGAGAGGTGGCAGAGGATGCCGGCGTCTCGGTCATGACCGTCTCGAATGTGCTGCGCGGCCGGGGACGAGTAGGAGAAGACACGCGACAGCGCGTGCTCGAGGCCGTCGAGAGACAAGGCTATCGCCCGAATTTGACCGCACGAGCGCTCGTCGAGCGAAAGGCTCCAACGCTCGCGTTGATGCTTAGCTGCATCACGAACCCCTTCTATCCGGAGTTCACGCTCGCCGCCAACTTGTCGGCGCTCAAGCATGAACGCCATCTCCTCGTGTGCAACACCGATCACGAGCTAGACCGCGGCACGAGCTTTCTGCAACAGGTTGCTGGTTCGCTATCGGATGGCGTCCTGGTTGCGAACTACGGAAACCTGCCGGTCGAAGAACTGATAGAGCTTCAAGAGCGCGGAGTTCCCGTTGTCATATCGGTTTGGGAGCTCCCTGACGAGCCGCCGGGGATCCCCTGCGTGACGTTCGACTCCAAAGGTGCCGCGCGACTCGCCGTTGAACACCTCGTTGAGTTGGGACATCGGCGTATCGGGGCGATCATTGGCAGTCGCAAGAATGGCATTCATAGAGCCCGTTATGCCGGCTACCAGGAGGTCATGCGCGAAGCAAAGATTCGGCGCCTCGCTGCGGATGAGCGATTCACAGAGGATTCGTTCGATGACGGTTATCGGGCAGCGACGGACTTGTTGTCCTCGCGCCCCGATTTGACGGCGATATTCGTATCGAACGATCTTCCGGCACTCGGCGTGTTGAACGCCGCATCGGATCTGGGGTACTCAGTTCCAGAAGACCTCTCGGTCGTCGGTATCACGGACATTGTTCCAGCCAGACAATCGCGGCCCGGACTAACAACAGTAGCCATTCCGACCAAGGAGTTGGCGGAAAAAGGAATTGGGCTGCTCGTCGACCTCATGAACGGGCGTGCGTCTGACACAACGGTCATCCATACTTCCGCGCCAAGGCTGATCGTTCGAGGCTCGACGGCGGCGCCCTCGAACGATTGACCAACTGAACGTCTGCGAAGCGCCGCTGAGAGGACGTTCGCAAGCCTGTTATTAGTGTGAACAGGCCCTAGCTCGCGAGCTGCCCCTTGAGCCAGCGGTAGAACTGCAGGATCGCCGCTTCGCGCGGGTGGCCTTCGCGCCACGTGAAGAAGTAGTCGAGCGAAGCCGGAATGCGCACATGCCCGAGCTGCACGAGCTCGCCGCGCTCCAGGTAGTCGCGCGCAAGCTGCAGCCGCGCCGTGGCGAACCCTTGCCCGTTGATGGTCGCTTGCAGCAGCAGGCCGGCATCGTCGAAGACCGGGCCGCGCACGGGCTCGTCCGCCTGCAGGCCTGCGGCCTCGAAGAAGTCGCGCCACGAGCGGCGCGCGAAATGCAGGAGCGGCAGGTTCGGCAAATCTTCGATGCGGAAGTCCGGGTAGCGCGCGAGCAGCGCCGGACTGCCTACGGCGATCACCTGATCGTCGAGCAGCTTGCGGATCTGGAAGCCCGGCTCGTCGACGCGCCGGTGCCAGATGCCGATGTCGACCGCATACGGATCGGGCGGGGCGATCTCCGCGTGCATGTGCAGCGACAGATCGATCTGCGGATGCTGATCGTAGAAGCCGCCGAGCCGCGGAATCAGCCAGAACGACAGGAAGTCCGACATCGCGCTCAATTCGAGCCGCATGGCGCCGCCCGTGCTGCTTGTGCCGCGGCGGGCCGCGTCGAGCGCATCGCGCAGATCGTCGAGGCTGTGCCGCACGCGTTCGGCCAGTTGCGCGCCCGCGGCGGTCGGGATCATGCGCGTGCCGGCGCGGCGGAACAGCTCGACGCCGAGCTGCTCCTCGAGCCCGCGCAGATGGTGGCTGACCGCGCTGTGCGTCAAATGCAATTCTTCCGCGGCACGGCTGAAGCTGCGTCGCCGCGCTGCCGCTTCAAGCGCACGCAAGGCTTGCAGAGGTGGGAATGAGGTCGCCATGACGTCAAATTCTACTCACATTACGGTTCGAAATCTCTCGTTGGCCTGGCCGCGCCGCTTCGCGAATAATTCCAACGCATCGGCGCGATGTGGCGTGCTCATTCGACAAGGCTCCGGTTTCACCATGACTTCCACCAGATGGCGCGTGCTCGCCGTTTTCTCGCTTGGGTATTTCGTGTCCTACCTGTTTCGCGGCGTGAATCTCGGGTTCGCGCCGTTTCTGACGCGCGATCTCGGCTTGTCGGCCGCGGACTTGGGCACGCTCACGAGCCTCTATTTTCTCGGCTTCGCGGGCGCGCAGATTCCGGGCGGCGTGCTGCTCGATCATTTCGGCGCGCGGCGCGTGACCGCGTGCGTGATGCTCGTCGCCGCAGCCGGCGTCTTCGTGTTCGGCGCGGCGCACGATCTCGGCGCGATGATGCTCGGGCGGTTCCTGATCGGCGTGGGGGTGTCGGTGTGCCTGGGCGGCGCGTTCAAGGCGACCGCGCAGCATTTCCCGGTCGCTCAGCTGACGCTCGTCAACGGGCTCGTGATGGCGGTGGGCGGCGTGGGCGGCGTCGTGGTCGGTGCGCCGCTGTCGTGGCTGCTGACGGTGGCGGGCTGGCGCGCGATCTGCTTCGGCCTCGCGCTCTTCACGGCGGCGGTGGCCGTGTCGATCTGGCGCTTCGCGCCATCGGCGCGCGACACGGACACGGCGCACCGGCAGGCGAGCGTGCTCGAACAGTTCAAGGGCACTTGGCACGTGCTGTCGAGCCGTGCGTTCTGGAAGCTGGCGACGTTCTCGGGGCTCACGCAAAGCGTGTTCTACGCGATGCAGTCGCTCTGGGTGGGGGCTTTCCTGCGCGACGTCGTGGCGCCCGATGCAAGCAACGGCGCTGCGCGGGCTGCCGCGCTCGTGTCGGTGCTGGGCGCTGCGTTCATCGTCGGCAATATCGGCTTCGGCGCGCTGGCGCGCGAGCTGGAGCGGCGCGGCGTGACCGTGTATGCGTTCTCCGGCGCGACGATGGGGCTCTACGTCGTCGTCCAGGCGTTGATCGCCGCGCGCGTGCCGCTGCCGGAGCCGGTGCTGTGGGCAGCGTATGGCGCGCTCGGCGGCTCGGGCATCCTGACCTATTCGGTGCTGGCCGAGCATTTTCCCGCGCGCATGATCGGGCGCGTGAACACGACGTTCACGCTGGTGATCTTTCTCGCGATCTTCGCGCTGCAAGTGGCGATCGGCGCGGCGCTCGGGCATTGGCCGATGCACGAGGGGCACTATCCGGCGATCGCGCACCGCGGTGTGTGGGCGGTGCTGATCGCGATGCAGATTGCGGGGGCGGTGTGGTACTTCATGCCGGCGCGGCGGGCGCGGGAGGCGGGGAGCGGGTCGGCGAAGCCGTCGGTGTAGGCGGATATCGCTTTGCTTGGGCTGCTGCGGGTTGCGTTTTCTGTTTAGGCGATGCCTACAGCAAGCCTGTCGCGTTGCGCTCGCACGCCCGACAGAATGGCGTCGGCTACCTCGGCAGGGAAATCGCGAGGCAACTGGTCATTGGCGATGCGCAGCGCGTTTTCCGTCTGGTCGACGACTTCCGCGATGAGATCCTGCGCCGTTTCGCTGCTCAGTCCGGCTTGCCGCGCTTGCTCGATCCAGTGCCGCGGCTGGATCGCGTCGATCTGATAGTGGTTGCCGCGGCCGCGCACGGCCATCGCGAGTTTCGCTTTCTGACGCGCAATCTGGTTGCGGCCGCGGCCGATGATCGGGTGTGCGGAGAGCACATCGTAGAGCGGCGTGGCACGGTATTGGCCGCCCGGCAAATGGGAAATGCTGAAGTTCTTGGCGTGCCCGTCGGTTGCCGCGAGCAGCCAGAACACGAGTTGGGTCTTGAAGAAATTGCGCCTGTCCTCGTGCGCATGCTCCGATCCGAGCAGGACTTCCATGATCTGCGCGATCCCCGGTCCACCGTCTTGCTGATACTTGAGCAAGGGCGGCGTGCCGGTGGCCTGGCACATGTCTTCCTGCGGCAGGCGGACGATCCACGTCTTGTCGCTCGCGAGCCTGCGGTCGAAACGCTCGACAATGAGCACCTTCTGATCCTCGAAGCGCGCCATCTCGCACGCCGCAACGGGCAGGCCGTACGCGGCGATGAGCTTCGAGCAGAGCCATTCGTTTTCGATCGAGTTTCGCATGTCGGCCTGCATATTGCCGACCAGCCCCAGCGGCAGTTTGAAGATATGCGTGGTCGGCGTGCTGCCGGTCGGCAAGAGCCATTTCCGGTTGTGACGCAGGAGCGCGGTCTTCTCCTGGGCGCCTGCTATCGACAGCCGCAGGTCGTCGTCGCGGTCGTCGAGGCCGAGTGGCGCCGCGCTGGTGGCGTTGCGCAGCAAGCGGGCGATGCCCGCTCCGGTCAGCGATTCGCCCGTGATGCCGTAGAGATCCTGCGGTTCTTCGTCCGGCGGGAGCAATTGAATTGCGCCGACGCAGTCGCGGCCGAGCGCCGAGAGAAGATCGAACGGCCTGGTGCTTCCGGTGCGGTGGCGCTGTGCCAGGCGCTTGCGGATGGCGTCGCTGTCGGGGAGCAGGTTGTCGAAGAAGGCGGTGACGAGATCGCCGCGGTAAGGCGGATTGCCCGGCGCAAACGGTAGCGAGAGCGACAGCGGACGGCCTTGCTCGTCGGCAATCCATTCGTCGATGTAGCCAAGACGCTCTCCATCCCGGGCGCGCTCCCAGTAGCCCACGGGGATGCCGTTCATCCAGATGTCGAGTCTCCGGGTTTGGGCGGGGCGGCTCATTTACCAGTCTTCCCTTTTCTTCGTGGCGGCCGTGCCGGACTTGCGGCTTGTTTTGGTGACGCCGGCCGTTGCCGGGCGCGGACTTTGGGCTGCGGCAGGCCGAGCCGGTTTGCTGCGGGCGGGCGCTTCCTTGCGCGACCCGGGCGGCACGTGAGCAAGCCGGATTTCGACATCCAGCATGCGCATGACCTTGAAAAGCCGTTCCAGGCTGGCCGCCGCGGGATTGGCCTCGAGCTGGGCGTAGCTTTGCTGCGTGATGCCCAATTGACTCGCGAGCGCCGCCTGCGTGAGCCCGGCGGATTTGCGAAAGCCTTGCAAAATGGGGCGCAATTGGCTGACTGTCTTGAGCGGATAGTCCATGATGAGCTCCCGTAAGAGCGGCACAGTGCGTAGCCTGTATTGTATGAAAACAGGCAATGGCTTGTATATACGAAATACAGGCGATGGTTTGTTTAATCGAAGAACAGTATATAGCCGGTGGCGAAACAGCCCGTCAACGCGGGGTGGATAATCGGAGCCCTTCGCGCTGGTCGAGTTCTGACGCCGCGCGTTACTTGAGCTTCCAGAGGCCCCAGATCGCGATCAGGAGCGCGAGGCCGAAGCCGGTGCCGAGCAAGAGGTAGGTTTCCAATTCGATGACTCGCAGGTTGCAGGGGCCGGCTCGGCGTCGGGCGAGCCGGCCGGTGGCGACATGCTACCGGCACTTCCTTTCAAATCAGGAACGCGCCGGGGCGCTCACGGACTCAACGCCCGTTCCTGCAGCAGCGCGCCGAACGCATCCGGCGTGAGCGGCTTGCCGAGCAGGAAGCCCTGCATCTCGTCGCACTTCATGGTTTTCAGCTTGGCGAGCTGTGAAGCCGTTTCGACGCCTTCGGCCACCACATCCATCTCGAGCGAGTGCGCGAGCGCGATGATGGCGGAGACGATCGCGCCGCCCTCGCGGCCGTGTTCGTCGAGACCATTGGTGAAAAAGCGGTCGATCTTCAACTGCTTGACGCGAAAGCGCTGCAGATAAGCGAGGCTCGAATAGCCGGTGCCGAAATCGTCGATGGCGATCTCGAAGCCGTTCTTCTGAAACTCGCGGATCGTCTCGGTGGTTCTGGCGGCGTCCTGCATCGCCACGGTTTCGGTGATCTCGAACATGATCCGCTCGCAAGCGACCTCTTCGGCGCGCACGATGCCGAGTATGGACTCGACGAGGTCCGGCTGGCCGAGCTGCCGCGGCGAGAGATTGATCGCCACCTTCATCGCGGGCAGGCCCGCGCTCTCCCAGCGGCGGATCTGCCGGCACGTCTCGCGCACGACCCAGTTGCCGATCTCGACGATCTGCCCCGAGCGCTCGGCGACGGGGATGAATTCGAGCGGCGTCAGCGCGCCGAGCTCGGGATGGTCGAGCCGCAGCAGCGCCTCGGCGCCTGCCAGCTCGCCATTCTCGCCGCGGAATTTCGGCTGGAAGCACAGCGAAAAATAGCCGGCGTCGAGCGCTTCGTGCAGGGCATTCTGGATGCGCAGCGTGCGCGTGGCCGCCTCGTTCATGGACGCTTCGAAGAAGCGGTAGGTGCTGCGGCCGCCGCGCTTGGCTTCGTACATCGCGGCGTCGGCGTGCTTGAGCAGCGAGTCGACGTTCTCGCCGTCCTGCGGGAACAGGGCGATGCCGATGCTGGGCGTCACCTGCAGGGGTTGGCCGTCGCCCCACGCGCCTTTGCGCATGCGCTCGAGCACGGTCTCGGCGACGTGCCGCGCGCCGGCCGGCGACTCGAGATTATCGAGCAGCACGACGAATTCGTCGCCGCCCAGGCGGGCCACCGTGTCGTCGCCATGCACGCAATGCAGCAGGCGCTGCGCGAACGCGACGAGGACTTCGTCGCCGGTGGAGTGGCCGAGCGAGTCGTTGATCGTCTTGAAGCCGTCGAGATCCATGAACAGCACCGCAAACATCCGGCCGGAGCGCCGCGAGGCGGCAATGGCGCGTTCGATGCGTTCGGCAAGCGTTCTGCGATTCGGCAGGTCGGTCAACATGTCGAACTTCGCCATGCGCACGATCTGCTCGTTGAGCTGCGTGACCGACCCGGCGAGCAGGCTCGCCCTGATGTCGATGCGCGACAGCGTCAGCGTCGCGATCAGGATCGCGAAGGTGCAGAGCGTCACCGTGGTCGCGAGCCATTGCGAATCGATGCCGTTGGCCGTCGTGCAGATCGCGCCGGCCGCAAAGTCGGCGGCGGCCATGCCGGTGTAGTGCATGCCCGTGATCGCGAGGCCCATGACGAACGCCGCGCCGATGCGTTTTTGCGCCACATGCACCTGCTTGCCGTCGCTGAGCGCACGCGCGATCCCGAGCGCGGCGGTGGCCGCGACGATCGCGATGACGATCGATGCCGCGAGGAGCGCCGGGTCGAAGCGGATGGCCGGCCGCATCTGCAAGGCGGCCATGCCGGTGTAATGCATGGCCGCGATGCCGAGGCCCATCAGGACGCCGCCGGCGATGAGGCCCATGCGCTCGAGGCTGGCGCGCGTCGCGACGAAGAGGGCGAACCAGGAAACGACGATGGCGATGGCAAGCGAATAGCCGGTGGTCGCCACGTCGTAGCCGAGCGGGACCGGCAGCGAGAACGCCAGCATGCCGATGAAATGCATCGACCAGATGCCGACGCCCATGGCCGCGGCGCCGCCGGCGAGCCACGCGTGGCGCGCACGCGAGCGGGCGAGCAGCGAGATCCGGCCCGATAGATCGAGCGCCGTATATGAGGCCAGGGTGGCGACCACGAGCGATAGCGCGACCAGCCAGGAGTTGTAGGTGCTTTGCATGTCAGTACGCGCGAGAGAATGCGCCACGACTGGTTATCGGCAAATCCCTAGTCTTCTGTAGGGAAAAGCCGTGCGAATTCGAAAGCGGGAGCCATGCAACACTCTGTTCCGAAATGCGCAACTTGAACACCGCTCGATTGTCCCTAACTCGGTCTTTTCGAGATGCTGGTTCGGAGCGATGGAATGCCTGGATACGTCAAACTTTCTCTCGCCGTTTGCGCGGCCGCCTTGCTCGGGGCATGCGCGAGCGGCCCGGTCATCACCCCGACCGGGCAGGCGAACACGTATATGATCACGGCGCAGGCGCAGGGCGGCTCGCTCGCGTGGGGCAGGGCGTGGAATCAGGCCAACGACCGTGCCGACGCATTCTGCAAGGAGCGCGGCCTGCGCGCGAGCACGCGGACGACGAGCACGTCGGGCATCGGGGCCATCGAGACGCATGAGACGACGCTCGTCTTCACGTGCCATCCGGACTGGGAGACGGCCGGCAAGAATTGATGGCGCGGGCGCAAGCTCCGGGCCGCGCCCGCGTGTCGTGCCGATTGCATTGCACGCCGAAATAGAAATACTAAATCAGGATTATCCTTGGGTTATCTGTCATTTTTTGGGTAGATAGACTAATATAGTCAACCTATATCTGAGTGAGCAGGGCGTGCGCCTGGCGCGGCGCCTCGAACACATGGACTATCGGCATCTACAGAACCGCAAGAGCATGCACGCACGCATCGTGCAGGAGTTGGGCATCGAAATCGTGCGTGGCACGCTCGTGCCCGGCGAGCGGCTGCCGCCCGAGCCCGCGCTATGCGAGAAATATGGCGTGAGCCGTCCCGTCGTGCGCGAAGCGACGCGCGTGCTCGTGGCGAAGGGGCTGGCAATCTCGAAGCCGCGCGTGGGCAGCGTCGTGCGTCCGCGCGAGCATTGGCATTTGCTCGACCCCGACGTGCTCTACTGGACGCTCAGCAGCATTCCTGAAAGCGACTTCTTTCATTCGTTGTTGACCGTGCGCCGCATCATCGAGCCTGCGGCCGCTGCGCTCGCGGCGGCTGAAGCGAAGGCCGAGGATGTCGAGCGAATCGAGGCCGCCTACGCACGGATGGCGGGCGCGCAAACTGCCGCCGAGCTGCTCGAGCCGGACCTCGAGTTTCATCGCGCGATCATGGCCTCCACGCATAACGACCTGCTCGCCTATATCGGCAACATGATGTCGCTCGCGTTGTCCGAGTCGATCAAGCTGACGAGCCGCCATCCGGATACGCACGCGTTGTCGCTGCCGCGTCACAAGGCGATTCTCACGGCGATCCAGAGCCGCGACCCGCTGGGCGCGCGGCAAGCGAGCCTCGTGCAGCTCGAGAACGCGCTTGCCGACGCGGATACGATCCTCGAAGTCGGCAGCCGCAGCGTGCGCTGAGCACACGCTGCCGCGCACGGCGGCGGATGACCTTCAATGCAGCCGAGGCAGCGCCGGGGGCAGGGCGCCGCCTGCATCGAGCTTGAACACCGCGACGGCATTGCCGAGCACCACTGCCTGCTCCTCCAGCGACTTGGCCGCAGCCGTCGCCTCTTCGACAAGCGCGGCATTCTGCTGCGTGGTCGTATCCATCTGCATGACGGCGAGGTTGACCTCTTCGATGCCCTGGCTTTGCTCGCGCACGGCCGAGAAGATCTCCGTCATCAGCCCGCTGACCGACTGCACCGATTGCACGATGTCGGTCATCGTGTCGCCCGCGCGGTCGGCGAGCGCGGAGCCCTCGGCGATTTTCTCGACGGTGTCGTCGATCAGCTGCTTGATTTCCTTCGCGGCGTGCGCGCTGCGTTGCGCGAGGCTGCGCACTTCGCTCGCGACGACCGCGAATCCGCGCCCCAGCTCGCCGGCGCGCGCCGCTTCCACGGCGGCGTTCAAGGCAAGGATGTTGGTCTGAAACGCGATGCTGTCGATCAGGCCGACGATCTCGGCGATCTTGCTCGAGTGCACGGAAATGCCTTGCATGGTGCGCACGACGTCGCTGACGACTTGTCCGCCGGCCGCCGCGGTCTCCGATGCGTGCGTGGCCTGCTTGCTGGCCTTGTCGGCGTTTTCCGCGTTGCGCTTCACAGTGGACGTCAACTGCTCCATGCTCGCCGCGGTGCGTTCGAGCGAGGCGGCTTGCTGCTCGGTGCGGCGGGACAGGTCCGCGCTGCCCGACGCGATTTCCTGCGCCCCGCCGGTGATCGATTCCGTGCTCGTCCTCACGCTGCGCACGGTATCGACGAGCGCGTCCTGCATCGTCTTCAGGTCCGCGAGCAGCGCGCCCATTTCATTGCGATGCTCGACGCGCACCTCGCCGCTCAGGTTGCCCGACGCGATGCGCCGCAGGTGCTCCATCACCTGCGCAACGGGCCGGACCACGACGCCGATCAGCATCGCCCGCGCGAAAACGCCGATCGCGAGCGCCGCGAGCGACGTGGCGGCGAGCGCGGCGATCATGGCCTTGAAGCGCGTCTGCGCATCGGCGTAACGCGCGCGCTGGCTGTCCATGACGGCGTCTTCGCGTGCCTGCATCGCGCTTTGGTAGGTCTTGGCGAGGGCTTGCGTGTCCTTGCCCTGCAGCGCCTTGAAGTCGCTGAAGGCCATGTGTTCCAGCGCGTCGAGCCCGGGAAGCACCGCTTTCGCGATGACGGCGCGGCGTTGGTCCTTCAGTTGCGCCGTGGCCGCTTGCGCTTCGGGATAGCGCGACTGCAGCTCGACGAAGCGGGCGAAGGCGCGATCGGATTCGGCGAGGTCGTGGTGCGCCGCCGTCAGCAGGTCCGGATCGGGTTCGCCTAGTCCGTACAGCGCCTGGTAGCTGTCGAGCGATACGCGGGCGCGCTGCAGCAGCGCGTCGCTGGTCTTGAGCGCGACGAGCGCGCCCGTGTCGCTCTCGTACATCTCACGCAGCGCGTCGTTGCTGAGCTTCAGCGCGCCGACGCCCGCCGCGCTCACGACGACCAGGATCGCAAAGAACACGGCGATCACGAGCGTCATGCTCGCGCGGATGGTGAGACCTTTGAGCATGGTGTTTCCCCCGTCGTATGGCGGCTCGCCGGTTCTCGCGAGTGTTTCTGTCGGGCGTGATCCGGTGAGCCTTGTGTGTCGAGTCGCTCGTCTCGTTGCGAGCGTTTGGGTTCGTGGTTTGTTTGGATGGGCTGAGGCCGTGCTAATGCGAATGCGCCGGCACGTCCGCCCCTCGGCAGCCGACCAGGAAATCGAAGTCGCAGCCCTCGTCGGCTTGCAGCACGTGATCGACGTAGAGCTGCCGGTAGCCGCTCGCGTCGGCAGGCTGGCGCGCCTGCGCATCCTTCCATGCTTTCAGCCGCGCGGCAATCTCAGCCTCGTCGATCTCGATATGTAGGCGCCCCGCCTCGCAATCGAGCTCGATCCAGTCGCCATCGCGCACCACCGCAAGCGGGCCGCCCGCGCGCGCCTCGGGCGCCACGTGCAGCACCACCGTCCCGTACGCGGTGCCGCTCATGCGCGCATCGGACACGCGCACCATGTCCGTCACGCCCTGCGCGAGCAGCTTCGGCGGCAGCCCCATGTTGCCCACCTCGGCCATCCCCGGATACCCCTTCGGGCCGCAGTTCTTCATCACCAGCACCGAGTCCGCGTCGACCTCGAGTTCGGGATCGGCGATGCGCGTCTTGTAGTCGTCGAAGTTCTCGAACACCACCGCGCGTCCCCGGTGCTTCAGCAGCGACGGTGTCGCGGCCGAAGGCTTGAGCACCGCCCCGCTCGGCGCCAGGTTGCCCCGCAGCACGCACAGCCCCCCATCCGGCACGAGCGGCTTGTCGAGCGGACGGATCACCTCGGCGTTGTAGACCGGCGCGTCCTGGCAGTTCTCCC
>NZ_SWJE01000030.1 GCF_005144415.1 Trinickia terrae
ACGTGAGCTGGAGCCGCAAGGCCGGCCTCAACGACTACCACCGCAGCCTGTGCCTCGAGATCACGCTCGCGGCCGTCGCCGGCCACGCCACGCCGATCGCCGAAGCGATGCTCGACGCGTCGGGCGCCGCGGCCTCGCAAGGCGCTCAGCATGCGCGCTGGTATCTCGACTATCTGTACTGCCGCGCCAAGGTCCTGCAGCAGCAGATGCGCACGCAGGAGTTCGCGCAGTTCTACGGCCGCTACGCGCTCGCTTCGATCCAGCACGTGCGGGCCGACAGCATGTCGATGCCGACGGTCGCCTCGGACGCCATGCAGACGGCGCGCACCGCGCAACGCTCCGACGACGTGAGCGCACGGCTGCCCGCGAAATACCGCCGCGCCTACCGCTACCTGATGGACAACCTGGACCAGAAGGATTTGTCGGTGCGCGAAGTGGCCTCGCATGTCGGCGTGACCGAGCGCGCGATGCAGGCTGCGTTCAAGAACCACCTCGGGCTCTCGCCGAGCGAGCTGATCCGCCGCCAGCGCATGGAGCGCATCCGCGACGACCTGCTCGACGACGACGCACCGGTCACCCGCGTGCTCGACGTCGCCAACAAGTGGGGCGTGCGCCATCGCTCCACGCTCATCAACGGCTATCGCCGCGTGTTCCAGGAAGCGCCGTCGGAAACGATGGGCCGTTGATTCCGGCAGCGCGTTCTGCACACGCCCGCGCCGCCCGACGCAACGCGACATGCGTGGCCGGGCGGCGTTTCTTTTCGCGCACGCCGGACCCGATGCTCGGCATCCTCTCGTCCATCTCGCTTCGGACTACACCATGCCCCTGCCCATGCCGCTCCGTACGCTGAAGCCGGCGCTCGCGCTGGCGCTCGCCCTCTTCGTCACGAAGCCCGCCGAGGTGCGCGCCGCGCCCGACTGCTTCGCCGAGGCGGCCGTCTACCAGCACGTCAGCCCGGTGGTGCTGCGCGCGATCGCCTGGCAGGAATCGCACGGCAACGCCAATGCGGTCCATCGCAATACGAACGGCTCGATCGACTACGGAATGATGCAGATCAACTCGATCCATCTGCCCGTCCTGGCCCGCTACGGCGTCTCTTCGAACGACTTGATGAACCCGTGCGCCAGCATCTTCGTGGCCGCGTGGCACCTGCACAAGATGATGGTGAAGTACGGCAACACATGGGCGGCCGTCGGCGCCTATCATTCGGAGACGCCCGCCGAGCGCGACCGTTACGCGCGTTCGATCGAAGCGATCGTGTGGCGGATCAGCGAGGCGCAGGCGGGGAATTGAAGTGTGATTGACGTCGGCGCTTGCCGTTCGGCAGGGCCGTCGAACGCAGCCGGGATGCGCACTCGACCGTTAAGAGCCGCTGGCAAGCGAACTGAGCGCAATAGAAAGGGGGCGGCAAACAGCCCGCCCTTTGACACAACGCGATGGACTGTGCCGCGGAACGACGCCGCGGCGCAAAGCCGACTGGCGATCAGCCGCCAGTGAGGATCTTTTTGGATTCCTCCATGCCCTTCGTCATCATCTCGGCTTCGGTTTGGACCCTAGTCTGGTCATTCTTGAGCTTGGCAGCCTCAAGGGTCATCTGGTTGTTCATCTTCATCATCGCCGATTGCGTCGCTAGACTTATCGCGTTGTCGCTAGCCATCTGCCCCAGCGATTGCGCAGCATCGCCCGCGCTACCCAGGGTACCGGCCGCCCCACTCGCGGCCCCTAAAAGGCTCCCGCCGATATTCAAAGCAGCACCGGCCATCCCTGGCATGAAATGACCTGCGGTTTGGGCCATCGTGGCGAGCGCGGGCATCGCCTGGCTCGGCAGTTGCGAGAAACGCATTCCTGGCTTGGTCTCTAACGGTACGCGAGGCGGTCTCGACCCAATGTTCGACAAGTCTTGAAGCTGAGCCCCGCCGGTGCTTTCGCGAGACGGCGACGCCGGCGCTCGGGGCCCTTTTGGAGTGGCTTCAGGACGCTCAAAACTAGTTGTTTGAATATGTCCGCCACTAACTTTATTGACCATGATCAGTACCTCAAAATTAGACTATGGATTACCGCCCGCCATGGACGGCATCGTCGTGCGACGTCGCTTTCGAAACTGGTATGGACGGACAACGTTCGCTACGAGTAGACATTAATCTTCAACGAGACGCGCAGCGACGCGAATGCGATGTATCGCAACGATATGCGAAGTTGGGCCGCAACCGCACGAGCACGCCGCGCAACCCGACGCGAAAACATCGGCACGCTTCGCTAATCCGCAGCGAACTTCGTATCGCTCGCGCTCGATTCGCCAATCGGCAATAACCTGCTTCATGCAGGACATCAATTCATATCCAAGTTCGATCTCGCAACCCAACACCAGCAGCATTTCCGATACGGAGATACTTCATGTCTACGACGGCAATTTCGGGGGCCAACTCCTCCTACACGAACGACCTCAGCGGGGTCGGCGGCAGCAACAACAACAACCAGCAGATGCAGTTTCTCGAGATGTTGCTCCAGGAGCTGCAACAGATTCTGAGCCAGATGAACGGCGGCTCGAACAACGGCTCGAACGGCGTCGGCGCCCCGAGCGGCAGCGGTGGTGGCGGCGGCGGAGCGCCTTCGAGTGTCGGCGGCGACAACGGTGGTGGTGGTGGCGGCGGCGGCGGGCCTTCGAGCGTCGCCGGCAATGACGGTGGCGGCGATGGCGGTGGCGGGCCTTCGAGCGCCGGCGGCGATCCTTCGAGCAGCGGCAGCGGCAGCGGCGGCGGTGGTGGTGTGCCGACCGTATCGAGCAGCGATCCTGCCAAGGCCATCGCGGACAACCTGGAGCAGAAATTCGGCCTGAACGCGACGCAAGCGGCTGGGGTGCTCGGCAATCTTCAGCAGGAGAGCGGCCTGCAGGGCGATATCAACCAAGGCGGCGCGAAGGGTGCCCCGTCGAGCAACTTCGCGGACGACAACGGCAACGGCTGGGGTCTCGCCCAGTGGGGCGGCACACGCAAGCAGGGGGAAATCGACTACGCCAAGCAAAACGGCCTGGATCCGGGCAGCCTCCAGGCCAACATCGGCTTCATGGATAAGGAGCTGTCGACGGACTACAGCAAGACCATCTCGGACATCAAGAACACGAGCTCGACCGACCAGGCCGCGATGGTCTGGGATAAGGACTACGAGCTGGCAAGCGATCCGCAGATGGCCAATCGCGATCAATACGCGCAGCAGTTCCTGCAACAAGGTCTGTAAAGCGCATTCCGGGCTCGCCCGGACCTTGCCCCCGCCTGAAGGTTCGAAGGCGGGGGTTTTCTTTTCATCGCCCTCCGATATCGAACTGCGAAGCCTGGCCCGGCGCAGCCCCCGACCATCCGGCCGCTCACCCGCTCACCCGCTCACCCGCTCAGCCGCTTACCCGCTTACCCGCTCAGCCGCCCAGCCACTCAGCCAAACGCGGCCAAACGCAGCCTGTCCCGGCCATCGACGATCGAGCGCAATGCGCGAGACATGGGCGGAATGCACCGCAACCCGACCTGATAACCAAGCGATGTAGAAGCCGCCCGCGTAGCGTGGCTTGACGTCGCAGCGCGAGACGCCATCGAGCCTGCGCGGCAAGCGCAAGCGCCACGGCATGCCGCCGATCCGCATGCAATGTGCGCGGCGCGGCGCCGGACGTCACAGCAACCTGCGAACCACGACCGGCGACCGGCGAACCGCAAACCCCGAAACACCTTGCAATGCCCGCCTGCAAGACGAAACAAAAGCGCGCCGGGCCATCAAGGCCGCGGCGCGCTCAATCGAAAGCGTCTTGCCGGGAACGATCGCCGATCCCGGCTCGGGGTTTCAGGAGCCGTTATGCGCACCGTCCCCGGTGCCGGCGATATAGCTGCTGTTGATCTTGCTGCGATCGGTGAGATTGGTCACCGGATCGAAGCCGAGAACCGAGGCTTCCGAGCCGCTCGTGCTGTTGCCCGAGATGTTCATGCCCGCTCCGCCCTGGCTCAGCGAGCCGCCGGCCCCCATCACGTCCACGGCGTCGCCGTTCGCGTTCATGACCAGGTTGTTCTTGATCGTGTCGTTCGAGCCGGTCAGGGTCCGGCTGTTGGAATCCGTGCCCGCGACGATGCCCATCCATTTGGAGCCGTCCGAGACCGAGTTCTCGATCGTGTCGCCGCTCGCGCCCATCAGCGCGAAGCTGCGCCCGTAAGAGTTGGCGAGCGAGAGATCGTGGCTGAACACGTTGCCCGAATCCTGCTTGCCGTCGAACGTATAGGAATCGTCGGAGTACGAGTCGTCACCTGCCTGATAGACCTCGTTGCCGTCGATCGTGTTGTTCGAGGAGCCGTTCATCAGCGCGATGCCGTCGGCGTTCGAGCCTTGGACGAGATTGCCGCTGATCTTTGCGTTGGTCGCGCCGTCGAGGCGGATGCCGTTCGACGCCGCGCCGAGCGTCGTCACGTGGCTGACGCTCACGTTCGAGCCCGTGACGTCGATGGCTGCCGCGTCGGGCTGCGAGCTGCGATTGCCGGCCGACACGGAAGTCTCGAGGTTCGACAGCGACGAATTGCTGCCGAGCTTGATCGTTTCCTCGTCCGGGTTGGTCGCGACCAGCTTCGACTGGCTGCCCGCGCCGCTCACGTTCACGCCGTTGACCGACAGCGTGCCGCTGTGGTTGTAGGTGCCCGGCGGAATATAGACGGATTTGCCCTGCGCCGCGGCGGCGTTGAAGGCGCTTTGCAGCGCCTGGGTGTCGTCGGTCGAGCCGTCGCCCTTCGCGCCGTAGTCCGCCACGCTGATCGAGTTCGCGGGCTGGCCCGCGTTCGTGCCGACGGATGCGCCCGGCGCGCCGCTGGAGACGGCGGAGGGATTGGACGAGCCGGTGCCGGTCGTCGAAGGCGTCGTGTTCGAGGACGCCGGTGTCGTGCTCGTGCCGGAAGTCGGCGTAGCGCTCGTGGCGGGCGTCGACGTCGGCGTCGTGCCCGTGGCGGGCGTCGAAGTCGTGCCCGTGGAAGGCGTCGGCGCGGCGCTCATCGCTGGCTGCGGTGTGGAGAAGGAGGGAGCCGGCTGCTGGCCTCCCCCTCCGCCCATTCCGCCGGAAGACGAAGAACCCGAGTCCTGACCGATCATCTCCGAGAGCAACGTTTCGAGAAACTGAATCAGTTCGTCGATGACGTTGTTACCGCTGCCTTGATTCGTGGCATTACTGCTGCCGCTTTGATTCGTGGCATACGTCCCATTCAGGTAGTCGACCGGATTGGTGCTGTAGGAAGTGATCGTCGTGGACATGATGTCTCGCCGTGTTCAAGTTGAAAGTCAAGCCGAGCCAAGCAATTTGCGCATCGCCAGACGCACGAAGGGATCCTGACTGTCCTCGTGCGCCGTGGCGTAGCTGTGCCACAGCGGATCGCCGAGCATCTTCAGGCACAGCGCCTTGAGCTCGGGCGAACGGTCCTCCGGCAAACCGTTCACGAGCTGCCACGCATCGTGCGGCCGCCCGCGCAAGAGCGCGATCGTCACGGGAAAGATCAGGAAGTCGCGGGTTTCCGGATAGGCTTCGTTCATCTGCGCGAGCAAAACCTCGGCCTCGTCCGCGTCGTTCCCCTGGAGGCGCTCGATGACGGCTTGCGCCATCGCCGGCGCCTCGCCGCGCATTTCAGTGATAACGTCCATCATGTCGGCCACCCCGCGTTACGCCGTGGCGTTGTTCTGGCCGGGGAGCGATTTGATGCCCTCCTTGGCGCCGTCCAGCAGAACGTTCGCCGCCAAGCCCTCCGGCGACGCCAATTCCGTCAGATCCTTGGCGCCGCTGAAGGCATCAAAACCACCCTTGCCCATCTCCTTTACGCCGCCAAAGGCTTCACTCAAATTGCCCTTCGCGAGCCCCTTCGCAAAATCGGCGGCGCCGCCGAGTACTTTTCCCCCTCCTTTAAGCACGTCTTCGGCACTGTGCTCGGCACCTTTAACAACGTCGCCCACGACCTTGCCAGCAAAATCCAAGAGACCCATTTTTAACTCTCCTATTCGGTTAAGAAGTTGCGCTCGCGATGCGGCGCGGGATCGGTGCCGCATGTCGTCGGCCCTGATGCCAATGTAGTGAACCCAAGCCTCGGGGATAGCGCCCGCCGCGAAGCGGAGCCGTGAAACGCGAAGCGAACCGTTCGCTGCGAACCGGGCAAAGCGGCCCTACCTGCTGCGAAGCGTCACCTGAAGCCTCAGGGTTCGCACCCGTCGACAAAAGTTCCGGCCCTGCGGCGCGAGCGCGCATGCGCGTGGGTACGCTAAAAGCCTGCACGGCCGCTTGCCGTCGCGTTCACCAGGAGAACCCATCATGCGATTCGCGTTCGCCGGCTTCGACCGCTGGCGTGTTGTCTTCGACACTTTCGTTGCGGCCGGCTGGGAGCCTGTCGCGCTCTTCACGATTCCCGTCGATAACCGGCACGATTTCAACAGCGAGATGGTCGAGCGCGCGGAACAGCACCGCATTCCGGTGAAACTCTCGCGCATCGACGAAGACGATTTGCGCCGGCTCGCGTCGCAGCAGTGCGATGCGCTGATCGTCTCCGGCTACCAATGGCGCATCCCCGACTGGCGCGGGCATCTGCGCTATGCCGCGAACTTCCATCCGTCGCCGTTGCCCGAAGGACGCGGACCCTATCCGCTCATTCGGGCCATCCTCGACGACCGGCGCGAATGGGGAATCAGCTGTCATCGGATCGACACGGACTTCGATACCGGCGAGCTCATCGCATCCGAGCCGTTCCCGATCGAGGCCGACGAATGGCACGAAACGCTGCAGCTGAAACTGCAGATGGCGGCGCAGCGCCTCGCCTCGCGCGTTGCCCGCGAGTTCGAGCAGCTTTGGCGCGACAGCCGCGCGCAAAGCGGAGGGGACTACTGGCCGCGGATTTCCGAAGGCGAGCGCACGTTGGACTTCACGAAACCCGTGGCGGAATCGATGCGCATCGTGCGCGCGCTCGGGCTCATCGAATGCCTCGCTCCGCTGCACGGCACGAAGGTCCATGTGCGGCGCGCGGTGGCGTGGCAAGAGGCCCACCATTACGAGCCCGGACAGGTCGTGCACCAGTATCACCGCTGGGTCGTGATCGCCGCGGCCGACGGGTTCGTCGCGCTCATCGAATGGAGCCCGTTGAGCGAGCAGGCCCGCATTCGCATGCAGGGTTGACGCTTAAAACCTCGACGCAGTTCGTGCCTGGGCCCGGGACACCGCAAGGTGTCCCGGGCTTCTTCTTTGCAGCGCTCGAGATCGCATCGGGCGCGTGAGTCACCGCCAATACGAAAAAGCCGCGCTGCCTTCATTGGCAGCGCGGCCGCGCACATCGACATCCGGTTCCGGCAGCCTGTTGCCGGCTGCCGGCGAGTCCTGCTTACTGCGTGCTCACCCCAAGGACGCTGCTGGTGTTGATGCCAAAGAGGTTCTCGAAGGCAATGGCGCCTCGCGTCTTGCCCGGCGTCAGCACGTTGTTGCCGCCCAAGGCGCTCGAGAGGGCGTTGCTTGCGTCGCCGTTGATCTTGCCGCCGCCGTGCGCGTTGGCGGTCTGCTGCACCTGGGCGCCGAGCGCCGCCCCGGTCGACTGGCTGATCTTGCCCGAGCTGACCGCATTGGCCAGGATGTGGCAGGCGGAATTGCCGTCGCCGTGGGACAACGCATTCTGGAAGGCCTGGAACGAGGCCGGATCCTGCTGGTTGAAGTTCGACAGCGCCTGGCCTTCGTCCCCCATCTGCAACGACTTGCCGTCGTTCACGAGGTCGCCGGTGCCCTTCGGGGTCGGCAGCGAGCTCGTCGTGCTCGGGGTCGTGCCCGTCATGCCCGGCGTCGTGCCCGTCATGCCCGGCGTCGTGCCCGTCATGCCTGGGGTCGTGCCCGTCGGGATCGTCGTGCCGATCCGGGGCGTCATGCCCATCGGCGCCGGCGTGGCGCCCGAGCCGCCGCTCGGCACGTTGCCTGCCGCGCCAAGGCCGCCTTGAGCCGCCCACTGGAAGTTGCCGGCGCCCGAAATGCCATCGGTGCCCCCCACGTCGTGCGTCTCGATCTTCTGATAGGTGTCCGGGTTCGCCAGCATGAACTTGGCCGCTTGCTGAACCGTCTGCGGCGTGTTGCCGTCGGCATTCTCCGCGAGCTTGTACATCGCGTTCGGATCCAGCGTGCCGGTGTTGCTCGAGCCCATGTAGGCCGCGAGCACACCCGACGCGTTTTGCGCCGTCATCTGGCCTGCGCCGCCGGGCGTGCCGCCCATCGTCGGAAGCGAGCCGCCAGTCGGGGTCGGCAAGCCGCCGGTCGAAGGGCTCGTTCCCGGCGCTCCCGGGGTGGCGCCCGTCGTGGTCGGCATGGCGCCCGAGGGCGTGCCGCCTTCACCACCGCTGCCGCCGTTGCCGCCGTTGCCGCCTTGACCGCCGTTCTCCTGTTGCTTCAGCAGCTGGCTCAGATCCTGAATGAGCTCCTGGATCATGCTTTGGGGCGAGGTTTGGGACGAACCGTTGCCCTGATTGAGCGCATTCAGGTACGTGTTCGGATCCGTCGAGAAGTTTGAAAACACATTGTTGTTCGAAAGTTCGAGACTCATGATGATTTCTGCCTGTCAGGTAAGGGTCAATGGAACGTCTGTACTGCTTGGCAAATTCAGTCTATGCACGCGATTCGGCCTTGAGGGTCACGACGCGAACATAGCGGCTGAAACACGAATCAACTCAAGCACGCAAGGCTGCGGGCTCACGCACGCACCCACATCATCGACGCCGAGTAACCGGCGTTGTCCTGCGCAGCCGGGGCCGCCGGCGGCGCCGGCTCGGCCACGTCGCGAAGGTCCGACTTGGCGGCGCGTTCCAGCAGCCGAAAGCCGATCCTGGAGGCCTCGGGGCTCTCGCGCTGCTCCGCGGCGGTTCGCGCGTAGCTGTGCCACAAGGGATCCTCGAGACCGAAGAGACAAACCGCCATCAGCGCCGCGTGCAGCCCCGAGCGCTTCGCCTGCTCGTCCTCGTCCTCGAGCACGCGCCGCGCGTCCACCCACGCCTGGCGCCGCACGTAGCGCCAGGCGGCGACCGTGCCCGCGTCCCGCCATTGCGGCCGCAGCACGCGAATCGCTTCGAGCAGGTCCTCGAAATCCGATTCCCCGTCGAGCTGCGAAGCGGTCCACAGCATTTTTGTAAGGCCGCTGGCTACGTCATCCCTGCATCCTGTGTGAGTCACGATATCCTCGTCTGCTTGGAGTCCTGCAATCAAAAAATGCGCGGTGACGCCGCGCTGACGCCGTGTGCCTTGCGGCCGGCTCGGGCTGGTCCTGTCTGGGTTTCCCGCTGGCGACCAGTGTCCCGGATTCGGTCTTTCGCGGTTGCGGGGATGCGAACGTGTCGATCGCTGTGCGAAGCGGGGGTGTGGGGGTGCTGCCAGGCGGGGATCGGCGACGCGGAAAATGGGGCCGCCGCCGGGTGGTGGCGCGGGGCCCGAAACGCGGAAAATGGGGCCGCCGCCGGGTGGTGGCGCGGGGCCCGAAGTTTGCTATAATGCGCGTCCCGTCGGAGAGATGGATGAGTGGTTTAAGTCGCACGCCTGGAAAGCGTGTATAGGTTAATAGCCTATCGGGGGTTCGAATCCCCCTCTCTCCGCCAGGAACGAATAAAAAATCCCCGCAAGCTCAATGGCTTGCGGGGATTTTGTTTTTTAGCGCCTCATTCGCCTTATCGCGCAACGCCCCCGCCCGTCAGGGATGACGGATATAGTCGACCAGCGCCGTCGTATACGCATCCGGCTTGCGATCCAGCAAACTCACCAGCACCGTCACCGCAAACCCCGCCGGCACGCCGAACACGCCCGAGCTGATCGGCTCGATCCCGAACCAGCGCTGCCCGGCAAAGCCCGTCAACTGCGCAAAATACGGATACGTCGACACGATGTAATAGACGCAGACCACGAGCCCCGCGACCATCCCCGCCACCGCCCCAAGCTTGGTCGTGCGCTTCCAGAACACACCGAGCACGAGCACCGGAAACAAACTCGACGCCGCGAGCGAAAACGCCGCCCCAACCAGAAACAGAATATTCCCCGTATTGAGCGACGCCACATACGACGCAAACAACGCCACGCCCAGCAGCAGGATCTTCGAGATCGTCACGCGCCGCTGGCTCGACGCCGACGGATCGACCATGTGGTAGTAGACGTCGTGCGAGAGCGCGTTCGCGATCGTCAGCAGCAAACCATCGGCCGTCGACAGCGCCGCAGCCAGCGCCCCCGCGGCGATCAACCCCGACATCACGTATGGCAGCCCGGCGATTTCGGGCGCGGCGAGCACGACCATGTCGGGCTGCATGCGGATCTCCGACCAGCGGATGATGCCGTCGCGATTCGTATCGGCGATGCCGATCAGCGACGGCTCGACGCGATGCCATTGCGTCACCCATTGCGGCCAATCGGCGAACGAATGGCCGACGAGGTTCGTCAAGATCTCGTACTTGATCAGCACCGCGAGCACCGGCACGGTCAGATAGAACAGCGCGACGAAAAACAGCGTCCAGCCGACGGAGCGGCGCGCCGAGCCGACCGAGGTCGTCGTGTTGTAGCGCGTCAGGATATGCGGCAGGCTCGCCGTGCCGAGCGACAGGCACAGCAGCAACGACAGGAAATTGCGCTCGTGAATGCGCCGCTCCTCCTCGTTCGCCGCCGGAAACGCCTCGTGCATCGGCACCGGATCGGTTGCGCGCGCAAGCATCTCGTCGCGCTCCTGCTCCCAGACGATGCGCGCCGCCGCCGCGTCGCGCGGGAAGTCGGCCAACGTCCGCTCGCGCAGGTCGATCTCGCGCAGCGGCCCGTTATGCCGCCGCAGCTCGGCGATCTCGTGCGCGAGCCGCGCGCGCTCGCCGGCATACGACGCCGGCAGCGCCGCGATCCGCGCGTCGATCTGCGCCGCGCGCTCGCGATACCAGGCGCGCACGCTCCCCTCCTTCGGCGCGGCTTGCACGTCGTGCTCGAGCCTCTCGAGCTTTTCCATCAAGTGGCCGTAGCTCAATTGCGGCACCCAGCCGAGGCCGTCCTTGTGCGCGATCATCGACACCGGGATCAGAAACGCGCTGATCAGGATGATGTACTGCGCGACCTGCGTCCACGTCACCGCACGCATCCCGCCGAGAAACGAGCAAACGAGGATCCCCGCCAGCCCGCACGAGATGCCGATCGCGAAGTCCACGCCGATGAAGCGCGTCGCGATCAGCCCGATCCCCTGGATCTGCGCGACGAGGTAGACGAACGAGCAGAGGATCGCGGCGAGCGCCGCGAGCGCGCGCACCGTGTTGCTCGAAAAGCGCGTGCCGAGAAAATCGGGAATCGTGTAGCGCGCGAGCTTGCGCACGTACGGCGCGAGCAGGAACGCGACGAGGCAGTAGCCGCCCGTCCAGCCCATCAGGTAGGCGAGGCCGTCGTAGCCGGTGGCGTAGAGCGACCCGGCGAGGCCGATGAAGGACGCGGCCGAGAGCCAGTCCGCGGCCGTCGCCATGCCGTTGAACGCCGACGGCACGCGCCGCCCGGCCACGTAGTACTCGACGAGATCGGAAGTCCGCGACAGCAGGCCGATCACCGCATACACGGCGATCGGCACGAACAGGAACACGTAGCCGACCCACACGCCCGCGCCCGTCGTGCGCTCGATGCGCCACAGCACGTAGATGAACCCGAAGAAGCCGAGCGTATAGAGCGCGTAGGCGCGAATCAGCCGGTGCGTGAGCGTCATCGAGCGGCTTCCGTCGCTCGGGCGGCAGCGGATGCGTCCGCATCGAAGGCGCGCTGCAGGGCGCGATCCGCGCGCTGCATCAGCACGATATAGACGACGATCAGCACGAGATAGATCAGGATCGCCCCTTGCGCGCCGAGATAGAACGGCAGCCGAAAGCCGGCGATGCGCACGTTCGCGAGAGGCCGCGACAGCGCCGGCACGACGAACGACACGAAGAAGCCGATCGACATCAGCACGGCGATCAGCGCAACGTTGAAGCGCCAGTAGCGCCGATGGGCGAGCGCCATCGCCTCCGTGACCGGGGGCGGTTCGGGCGGAGGGTTCAGCGGGAGAGCGTGGGAGGTGTGCGGCGCGGCCATGCGCCTATGTATCAAAAAGGCGCGGCGCAGACAATCGGGATTGTCCGCGCCGTGCCTATGGCCCGGGCTTATCGGGTTACAGCGACTCGCCGAGCTGATCGAGAATCGCGGGATTCTCGAGCGTCGACACATCCTGCGTGATCGCCTCGCCCTTCGCGAGCGAGCGCAACAGGCGCCGCATGATCTTGCCGGAACGCGTCTTCGGCAAGTTGTCGCCGAAGCGGATGTCCTTCGGCTTCGCGATCGGCCCGATCTCCTTGCCGACCCACGCGCGCAGTTCGTTCGCGAGCTTCGCCGCCTCCTCGCCCGCCGGACGCGCCCGCTTGAGCACAACGAACGCCACCACGGCCTCGCCGGTCGTGTCGTCTGGCCGCCCGACCACGGCCGCTTCGGCGACGATCGAATTCGCCACGAGCGCCGACTCGATCTCCATCGTCCCGAGCCGGTGGCCCGAGACGTTGAGCACGTCGTCGATGCGGCCCATGATCGTGAAGTTGCCGGTGTCCTTGTCGCGCACGCTGCCGTCGCCGGCAAGGTAGAGCTTGCCGCCGAGCTCCTCGGGGTAGTAGCTCTTCTTGAAGCGCTCGGGATCGCCCCAGATCGTGCGGATCATCGACGGCCACGGACGCTTCACCACGAGGATCCCGCCCTGCCCGTTGGGCACGTCCTGCCCGGTCTCGTCGACGATCGCCGCCATGATGCCCGGCAGCGGCAGCGTGCACGAGCCCGGCACGAGCGGCGTCGCGCCCGGCAGCGGCGTGATCATGTGGCCGCCGGTCTCGGTCTGCCACCAGGTATCGACGATCGGGCAGCGCGAGCCGCCCACGTTCTCGTAGTACCACATCCACGCTTCGGGATTGATCGGCTCGCCGACGGTGCCGAGGATGCGCAGGCTCGAGAGGTCATAGCTCTTCGGATGCACCTTCGGATCGGCCTCGGCGATCTTGATCAGCGAGCGGATCGCGGTGGGCGCCGTATAGAACACCGTGACCTTGTGCTTCTCGATCATGCTCCAGAAGCGGCCGCCGTCGGGATAGGTCGGCACGCCCTCGAACATCACCTGCGTCGCTCCAAGCGCGAGCGGACCGTAGGCGATGTACGTGTGCCCCGTGATCCAGCCGATGTCGGCCGTACACCAGAAGACATCGGACGGCTTCCAGTCGAAGGTCCATTTCATGCTCTGCGCGGCCCACAGCAGGTAGCCGCCCGTGCTGTGCTGCACGCCCTTCGGACGGCCCGTCGAGCCCGACGTGTAGAGCACGAACAGCGGATGCTCGGCGCCGACCCATTCGGGCGCGCAGGCATCGGCTTCATTGGCGGTGATCTCGTGCATCCACAGGTCGCGATCGGCGTTCCATTGCACCTTGCCGCCCGTGCGCCGATGGACGATCACGCTCTTGACCGCCTCGCAGCCGCCCATCGCGAGCGCTTCGTCGGCGATGTTCTTGAGCGGCAGCGCCTTGCCGCCGCGCATCTGTTCGTCCGACGTGATCAGCGCGACCGCGCCGACGTCGACGAGCCGCTCGTTCAGCGACTTCGACGAGAAGCCGCCGAACACGACCGAATGCGGCGCGCCGATGCGCGCGCAGGCCTGCATCGCGACCACGCCTTCGATCGACATCGGCATGTAGATCACGACGCGGTCGCCCTTCTTGACGCCGCGCTTCTTGAGCGCGTTCGCGAGGCGGCACACGCGAGAGAGCAGTTCCTGATAGGTGACGCGAGTGACCGCGCCGTCGTCGGCTTCGAAGACGATCGCGACCGTGCCGCCGTTGCCGGCTTCGACGTGCCTGTCGAGGCAGTTGTACGACGCGTTCAGCTCGCCGTCCTCGAACCACGTGTAGAAAGGCGCATTGGATTCGTCGAGCACCTTCGAGAACGGCTTGTGCCAGCCCACCGCCTCGCGTGCGAGCTTCGCCCAGAAGCCTTCGTAATCGCGCTCGGCCTCGGCGGCGAGCGCACGGTAGGCATCCATGCCGGAAATCGCCGCCTTGGCCACCGTCTCGGCGGACGGCGGGAAAACACGGCTTTCGTGAAGAACCGATTCAATCGCAGACATCGACAACCCCTTCATGAAGGTGAATATGAATCCTCTGTCCGGCGCGCCTGGTCATGCGGGCACGCCTTGTCTTGTGAGCGCGGCTTGCAAGCTGCGCTTGTCTCCTACCCTCGCACGTGCCGCCCGGCGCTTCACGTGCTGTCGACGCGGCCCGCCCGCCGCCGCGCATGCGGCGCCGCAGCATACGCATGCTGCCGGACGTGCCACCGGAATCATTGCTGCAAGGCCTGCCGGTTCGTGCAGACCGTACCATCAAACGTGACGATAACGACTGCAACTTACCGGTCACTTACGGGCATTTAAGCGCGCGCCGGCGGCGGCCGCTCATGTATTTGAGCGCTATCGCACGATGCAGTTGCGCCGCCCGAGCGTATTGCCGCTGTCTTTACGCCTTATTAAGCGGCAACCTACAATGCTCAATGCTAACTGAACTCCCCGCCTGGACTCCAGCTTGAACCGCTACGCTTTTCTCCTCATTGCCGCGATGCTGCTCGTCGGCAGCAATGTCGGCATCGGCAAGTCGATCGTCGCTTTCGTGCCCGTTTCCGTCCTCGCGCTCCTGCGTTTCGTGGTGGCGATCGCCGTGCTGTGGCCGCTCTTTCGTCCGGTCAAGATGAAGACCGTGAAGCGCGGCGAATGGCTCAACCTGTTCCTGCAAGCGCTCTTCGGCACCTTCATGTTCACGCTCCTGATGCTCAACGGCGTGCAGCGCACGAGCGCCGTGGCCGCGGGCGTCATCACGAGCAGCATCCCCGCCGTCGTCGCGCTCTTCTCCTGGCTCTTTCTCGGCGAGAAGCCGAACGGCCGCGCGCTCGTCTCGATCGCGCTCGCGATGACCGGCGTCATCGTCATCAACTTCGCGCACGGCGCCGGCTCGGCGGAAGGCGGGGCCGCCGCCGGGAGCTCGCTGGCCGGCAACCTCATGGTGCTCGGCGCCGTCTGCTGCGAATCGTTCTACGTGATCCTGTCGCGGCGCCTCACGCAGACGCTCGCGCCCATCGACATCTGCGCCTACACCCACCTGTTCGGCCTGCTGCTGATGCTGCCGCTCGGCATCGGCGCGTCGCTGTCGTTCGACTACGCGAGCGTGCCGGCCAGCACCTGGGCGCTTGTCGTCTGGTACGGGCTGTCGGCCAGCATCTTCTCGTTCTGGCTCTGGATGAAAGGCATCCGCCATGTGCCGGGCAGTCTCGCGGGCGTGTTCAGCGCCGTGCTGCCGATCGCGGCGGCCGTCTACGGCATCGTGTTTCTCGACGAGCGGCCGACGCTCGCGCACGGCGTCGCGCTCGCCTGCGTCGTGGCCGGCATCGCGCTCGCGAGCCTGAAGGCCAAGCGCTCGCCGCCGGTCACGCCGTAAGCGGAAACCGCCGGCCGCGTCCCAAGCGGAAAAAATGCACGGCGCGGTACAATAGCGCGCTTTTTTCGACTTCCCGGCGCGCTGCCCGACGCGGCAGCGCCACGACACGACCGACCGCCTCCTTATGTCCGCCCCGCACTCCGCCCGCTCCGGCCGTCCGCCGCGCCGCCCGCTGCGTCCGCTGCCCGCCGTCATCTTCATGAGCCGCTGGCTGCAAGTCCCGCTCTATCTGGGGCTGATCGTGGCGCAAGGCGTCTACGTCTATCTGTTCTTGACCGAGATCTGGCATCTGCTCACGCACGCCGGCAGCCTCGACGAAACCAGCATCATGCTTGCCGTGCTCGGCCTGATCGACGTCGTCATGATCTCGAACCTGCTCATCATGGTGATCGTCGGCGGCTACGAAACCTTCGTGTCGCGGCTCGGCGTCGAGGGACATCCCGACGAGCCCGAATGGCTCGACCACGTCAACGCGGGCGTGCTGAAGGTGAAGCTGTCGATGGCGCTCATCAGCATTTCGTCGGTCCACCTGCTGAAGACCTTCATCAACCCCGACCAGCACACCGAGCACGCCGTGATGTGGCAAGTGATCATCCACATCTCGTTCCTTGTCTCCGCGCTCGTGATGGCCTGGGTCGACCGCCTGACGACGCACACCCATCCGGTCCATTTCCACGAGCAAGAGCGCGCCAAAGAAGCGCGCGAGCTGTCCAAGGAAGTCGCCTGAATTATTGAGCATCCCGTCCCCACTGAGCCCAAGCCATGACTGTCATCAAACAGGAAGACCTGATCCAGAGCATCGCCGATTCGCTGCAGTACATCAGCTACTACCATCCGCTCGACTACATCCAGGCGCTCGGCCGCGCGTATGAGCTCGAAGAGAGCCCGGCCGCGAAAGACGCCATCGCGCAGATCCTCACCAACAGCCGCATGTGCGCGGAAGGCCATCGGCCGATTTGCCAGGACACCGGCATCGTCACCGTGTTCGTGAAGATCGGCATGGACGTGCGCTGGGACGGTGCCACGATGAGCGTCACCGATATGATCAACGAGGGCGTGCGCCGCGGTTACCTGAACCCCGACAACGTGCTGCGCGCCTCGATCGTGAGCCCGCCCGAAGGCGCGCGCAAGAACACGAAGGACAACACGCCGGCCGTCATCCACTACGAGATCGTGCCGGGCGACAAGGTCGACGTGCAGGTCGCGGCCAAGGGCGGCGGCTCGGAGAACAAGTCGAAGTTCGCGATGCTGAACCCGTCGGATTCGATCGTCGACTGGGTGCTGAAGACCGTGCCGACGATGGGCGCGGGCTGGTGCCCGCCGGGCATGCTCGGCATCGGCATCGGCGGCACCGCTGAGAAGGCGATGGTCATGGCGAAGGAATCGCTGATGGACCTGATCGATATTCAAGAGATCATCGCGCGCGGTCCCCAGGACTGGATCGAAGCGCTGCGCGTCGAGCTGCACGAGAAGGTCAATGCGCTCGGGATCGGCGCCCAGGGCCTGGGCGGCCTGTCGACGGTGCTCGACGTGAAGATCATGGCCGCGCCGACGCACGCCGCGAGCAAGCCGATCGCGATCATCCCGAACTGCGCGGCCACGCGCCACGCGCACTTCACGCTCGACGGCACGGGCGCGGCGAAGCTCGAAGCGCCGCCGCTCGACGCCTGGCCGAAGGTCACCTGGCAGCCGAACACGGAGACCAGCAAGCGCATCGACCTGAACACGCTCACGCAGGAAGAAGTCGCGAGCTGGAAGCCGGGCCAGACGCTCCTGCTCTCGGGCAAGATGCTCACGGGCCGCGACGCCGCGCACAAGCGCATCGCCGACATGCTCGCCAAGGGCGAGAAGCTGCCGGTCGATTTCACGAACCGCGTGATCTACTACGTCGGCCCGGTCGACCCGGTGCGAGACGAAGCGGTCGGCCCGGCGGGCCCCACCACCGCGACGCGCATGGACAAGTTCACCGAGACGATGCTGGCGCAAACGGGTCTCATTTCGATGATCGGCAAGGCCGAGCGCGGCCCGGTCGCGATCGAGGCGATCAAGAAGCACAAGGCGGCGTACCTGATGGCGGTCGGCGGCGCGGCGTACCTGGTGTCGAAGGCGATCCGCGAAGCGAAGGTGCTGGCATTCGAAGATCTCGGCATGGAAGCGATCTACGAATTCGACGTCGTCGATATGCCTGTAACAGTTGCTGTAGATTCGAACGGCACCTCCGTGCACCAGACCGGACCGAAGGAATGGCAAGCGAAGATCGGCAAGATTCCGGTCGCAGCGGCTTGATTTCCGCGGATTCTTGAGCGCTGGCCGGGCCGCGTGGCCCGGCTTTTTCTTTGCGTTGCTCCCCACCGCAAAACGCCACCCTTTCGGTCAACGAAAGACTTCGACCTGGGCCATTTGGTCTTGGCTTTTTAATCTGCAGCGTTTATCGTTGTGAGTCGAAGTCCTCCCAACAAGGAACAATCATGCAAGGCGATAAAAAAGTCATCGAATATCTGAACGCCCAGCTGAAGAACGAGCTGACCGCGATCAACCAGTACTTCCTGCACGCGCGGATGTACAAGCACTGGGGGCTCGAGAAGCTCGGCAAGCATGAATACGACGAATCGATCGGCGAGATGAAGCACGCCGACTGGCTCATCGAACGCATCTTCATGCTCGACGGCCTGCCGAACCTGCAAGACCTGCACAAGCTGTTGATCGGCGAGGAGACGAAGGAAATCCTCGAGTGCGACCTGAAGCTCGAGCAGATTTCCCAGGCCACCTGCAAGGAAGCGATCGCATATTGCGAATCCGTTCGCGATTTCGTTTCGCGCGAGATCTTCGTGAAGATCCTCGACGACACCGAAGAGCATATCGACTGGCTCGAAACCCAGCTCGATCTCATCGACAAGGTCGGCATCCAGAACTACCAGCAATCCGCCATGGGCGGCTCGGCCGAGTAACCGGCCCGAATCGGCCGCACGCGATCGCGCTCGTGCTTACCCCTCCCGTTTGCGGGTAACATGCGGCGCTTCCATGCGCGTCTCGCGATGCATCGATGCCGACGGGCGCGATCCGTCCCTGCCCCCATTCTTTTGCGCAGCACGCTCTCATGAACGTACCGCACCAAGCGTCCGCCCAAGATTCGATCGCCGCTGCAAACCGCGCGTCGGCGCCTGTCGGCATCTTCGATTCGGGCCTGGGGGGGCTTTCCGTGCTGCGCGCCGTACGTGCCCAGTTGCCCGGCGAAGCGCTGATCTACGCCGCGGATTCGGCCTATGCGCCGTACGGCCTTCGCGACGACGATTTCATCGCCGACCGCACGCTCGCGATCGGCGAGTGGCTGATCTCGCAAGGCGCGAAGGCACTCGTCGTCGCCTGCAATACGGCAACGGCGCAGGCAATCTCACTCGTGCGCGAGCGGCTCCCGATTCCGCTCATCGGCGTGGAGCCGGGCATCAAGCCGGCCGCGCTGCAGTCGAAGACTCGCGTGGCGGGCGTGCTCGCCACCCAGGTGACGTTAAGGAGCGCTCGCTTTCAAGCGCTGCAGGAGCGCTACGCCGGCGATTGCCGCTTTCTGTGCCAGCCGGGGCATGGCCTCGTGGAAGCGATCGAGCGCTGCGACGTCGACTCGGCGGAAGTCCGCGCGCTGCTGAAAAGCTACCTGGACCCGATGCTCGATGCGGGAGCCGATACGCTCGTGCTCGGCTGCACGCACTATCCGTTTTTCGACCGCGTCATCCGCGATATCGCCGGCGACCGGCTGATGCTGATCGACACCAGCGTGGCCATCGCCCGTCAACTCGAACGCGTGCTCGAGACAAACGGCTTGCGAGCGAGCGCGGCCGAAGCCGCCACGGCGCCTGCTCTGCCCCGCCTTTGCTCGACCAGCGACGGCGAGCATCTGCGCCAGCTGGCATACACGCTGCTCGGCCTGGACGCACCGGTCGAGCGCGTGCACGTGCCGTCGCGGCGCACTGTCGCAATCGCGTCGCAAACAACCTGACCTGCCGTCGCCTGAACGGCGATCCGACCCCGCATTACACCCGCGCCGCTGCCAAGCCGCGCGACTCGGCATAGCGTGCGTTGCGCCGCATTAACCCTGCCAGCTTCCCGTTTTGTTACAAAAAAACCGCCTCGGCAGCTTGCCAAGCGGCTTGAACATAATGATAATAATTCGCATTAACGTTAGCTATCGAACACATTCATCATGATCGTCTGCGTGTGCAAGTCTGTTTCCGACCGGAAGATCCGTGCTGCGATCGCAGAAGGCGCCGATACGTTCGACGAGCTCCAGTTCGAGCTAGGCGTGGCCACCTGCTGCGGCAAGTGCGAGGAATCCGTGCGCGACGTCATGGCGCAAAGCGGCGCATGCCAGAGCCAGTGCGGCGTTGAACATCACGTACACGCCATGCCGGTGACTTTCTACGAGCGCAAGGCCGCTTGACCGCCTGCACCCGCTAACCTTCCAGCCGGCGTCGCCGTGACGCCAGCAGCGTTTTCCACCAGAGCGCGAGCCGCACTCCTCCGCCCGGCTCTGCTTTTACTTCCCGTCAGCCAGCCAGTTTCACGCCAGCCATCGACCACTCATTCCTCAAGGAGTTTGAGATGGAATTGCTGCTTGGTTTCGTGGTGACTTTAGGCATCTCCCTATTGATTTTCCGTAAATGATGCGACTTGGCGCAGGCTTCGGCGCCGGCGTCGTTTGCGCCTTCGTTCAAGCAAGTTAGCATGCAGGTTCAGCCTTCCGTTGCTGCTGGCGCGTCGCCGGCAGCGCTTACACCAATGAATCCCCGTGTAGTCTCGGCGATCGCCGTCGTGGTGCTGCTCCACGCCGCGCTGGTCGCATTCCTGCTCACCGTTCGCAACGAGCTGCCGTCGCGCCCGCTCGAATCGCGCTCGATCACGGCCGAACTGCTGAGCCCGGCGCCTGCCGCAGCGCCCGCGGCGCTGCGATCGCCTGCGCCGAAGCCTGTGCCGCCAGCGCCTCACGTCAAGCCGAAACTCGAACCCAAACCCACGCCCGCTCCGAAAACGAAGCCGGAGCCGCTGCCGCAAGCGGCCGCGCCGTCGCCCAACGCGCCGGCGACGCCCGAGCCCGCCGCGCCCACACCACCTGCCCCGGCTACGGCGGCACCCGCCGCGGCGGCGCCCGCCGGACCGGCGATCGGCCGCGAAACGATGGCCATCGCCGCGCCCAAGGACGTCGCGCACCTCGACTGCAGCATCGCGAAGCCGCTCTACCCGGCGCTCTCGCAACGCCGTGGCGAAGCGGGCACCGCCTACGTACACTTCGTGGTCGGACTGACCGGCAAGATCGAAGACATTGAACTGAAAAAGAGCAGCGGCTTTTCGCGCCTGGACGATGCGGCACTGTCCGCGATGCACTCGAGCGCTTGCCGCCCTTACGTCGAGAACGGCTCACCCGTGCGCGCAGCCTACACGCAGCCGTTCACATTCGGTTTCAACGATTGATTGAAATAGAAGAAAAGGAATTGAAATGCAGAACTACGGTTTCATGCACGTCTGGGTGCAAGGCGATTTGGTGACCCGCGGCATCGCGGCCGCATTGATCTTCATGTCGATCTTGTCGTGGTGCGTGATCGTCACCAAGGGCATGAACGTGATGCGCCTGAAGCGCCTGACGAAGAACGCCGAGCAGGCGTTCTGGCACTCCGACGACTTCGCGGACGGCCTCGAGAAGCTCGGCCATACGCCGTCGGCGGCCAGCGGCAACCCGTTCCTCGCGCTCGCGCTGTCGGGCCAGGAGGCTGTCGACCACCATCACAAGACGCAGCCGCACCTGCACGACAAAATGGACGTGTCCGACTGGCTCACGCGCTGCCTGAAAGACACCATGGACGACGGCATCGCGCGCATGCAAAGCGGCCTCGCGGTGCTCGCCTCGATCGGCAGCGTCGCGCCGTTCGTCGGCCTGTTCGGCACGGTGTGGGGCATCTATCACGCCCTGCTCGTCATCGGCGCGACGGGGCAGACGTCGATCGACCAGGTCGCGGGACCGGTCGGAGAATCGCTGATCATGACGGCGCTTGGCCTCTTCGTCGCGATCCCCGCGGTGCTCGGCTACAACGCGCTGACGCGCGCGAACAAGGGCGTTGTCGGCAAGCTGCGCCGCTTCGCCCACGGCCTGCACGCGTACTTCGTAACCGGCTCGCACGTGGCGTCGGCCAAGCGGGACGGCCTGCGCCTCGCCGCACGCACGAACTGAGAGCGAGGCGGCCATGGCAATGAACGCATTCGCCGACGATGACGACGACGGCCTGATGAACGAAATCAACATGACGCCGCTCGTCGACGTCATGTTGGTTCTCCTGATCATCTTCCTGGTGACGATTCCGGCCATCCATCACGCGGTCAAGATCGACCTGCCGCACGCGAGCAGCCAGAAGGAAGACGTGAAGCCCGCGCACGTGAGCGTCTCGATCCAGGCTGACGGCACGGTTCTGTGGGACGACAAGCCCGTGACGGACGACGTGCTGCGCACCGACATCGCCCGGGCCGCGCAGGCGAACCCGCAGCCGGAGCTGCATCTGCGCGCGGACCGCAAGGTGCCCTACGAGCGAGTCGCCGACGTGATGTCCGCCGCGCAAGCGGGCGGGCTCACGAAGATCGGCTTCGTGACGGAGCCGAAAACGAAGTAGTCCGGATCATGACAGTCGCGCGCAGGCAGACAAGACCGTATCGCACGCCGTGCATTTTCGGCGCCCAATGTAAAAGGCCCTCATCGTCGGATGAGGGCCTTTTGTCTTGCGCACGCAGCGCCTTCGGGCGTCGGGCTCACTTGCCATCGGAGTAGCTCGTGGAGTCACCGCATGCGACAGCCGTGGTCGTCACGGACAGCGCCATTAGCCCTATCAGGCTTGCTATAAGAGCAGCCATCAATTTCCGCACCGGAATCTCCATTGCGAAAGGGATTTCAATATAGTTTGCGCGGCGTGCGCATTCAAGAAAATGCCCATTGAAACTACTGATCGCCGGCGACGCTTAAATGGCAAAACCGATATTCGCCCGAACAACGAGCGTCGCGCGGCTTCGGCTCTCGCGGTGTAGAACGCTTGTCTAGGGCGCGACTTTCTCCGGCGTGGCGCTTGCCGACAAAAGCTTTCGGAACTTGTCCGCGGGCCGGCCCTCCGGGCATTCGAGCATTTCATGCCTGCCCTCCTCGTGCATTTCAACGAGGTAATCGACGAAAGCCCGTACCGCCGGCACCATGCCCTGCCGCGACACGAACACCGCATAGAGCTGCGGCGTCGGCAAGGTCCAACCCGGCATCACCGGAGACAATTTACCAGAGCGCAAGGGAGCGCCGTACATCATCTCCGGCAGCGCCGCGATGCCTACGCCGGCGAGCACGGCCTCGCGGATCGTCATCAAATCGGCCGTCACGAGGCGCGGCTCGTGCTCGTGCACGTGACGCGCGCCGTCCGGCGCAATCAGATGAAACGCATGCCGGCCGTCGGGGCTCGGGGTATCGAGCGTCTCGAAGCGAGCGAGATCGCCGGCCGCGAGCGGCGGCGAATACTGGCTCAAAAGGCTCGGCGCGCCGACCAGCATCTGCTGAGTGCGCCACAGCGGCCGTACGACGATATTCGCGTTTTCCAGAGGCTCCGAGCGCACGCGCAACGCGACGTCGACCGAATCCTCGTACAGATCGATCACACGGTTCGTTACACGCATCACGACCCGCACCTCCGGATAGCGGTGCATGAACTCGGGCAGGATGCTCGACAGCCAGGTCTGCGAAACCGTGACCGGCACGCTGACGCGCACCGTGCCGCGCGGCGAGGCGCGCATCTGCTGGACGACGTTCACCGCCGCTTCGGCCTCCGACAGCATCGCCCGGCAATGCTGATAGAACAGCTGGCCGGCCTCGGTGAGCGCGAGCTTGCGCGTGGAGCGCTGCAGGAGCCGCACGCCGAGCGACGACTCCAGCTCGGACAGACGCCGCGACAGGCGCGACTTCGAGATGCCGAGCACGCGCTCTGCCGCCGAGAAGCCGCCGTGCTCGACGACCTGCGAGAAGTACATCAGGTCGTTCAGGTTGTGCGAATCGAGTTTCATGTCATCGTTCCATTGATAGAACAATCCATTGCCGAAGAGCGGCTGGAAGCCCATGGATCGGTCCATATAATAGCTTTATGTTTCAAAAATAATGCTATTCCCCTTTTTTCAGGTGATTTTCCATGTCCACGACCCGAACGATCCAACGCACCTTCCCTTCCGTTCGCACGATTGAAGGCGGCGGCTTCGTCGTCCATCGGCCGTTTCCGACCCGCATGCTGATGGACTTCGATCCGTTCTTGCTGCTCGACGAGATGGGGCCGGTCGACTATGCGCCGGGCGAGGCCATAGGCGCGCCCGACCATCCGCACCGCGGCTTCGAAACCGTGACCTACATGCTCGAGGGCCAGACCGTGCACCGCGATTCGGCCGGCCATGCCGGCATGCTGCGCGCGGGCGACGTGCAATGGATGACGGCTGGCGCGGGCGTCGTGCACAGCGAAATGCCGGACCCGGAGTTCGCCCGCAAGGGCGGCCGCGTGCATGGCCTGCAGATATGGGTGAACCTGCCGCGCCGCGACAAGATGATCGCGCCGCGCTACCAGGAGATTCCGTCGGCCGGCATTCCGACCGCGATCTCCAGCGACGGCAAGACGCGCGTCAAGGTGATCGCAGGAGAGGCGTTCGGCGTCAGCGCGGCGATCGAGACGCGCACTCCGATCCTCTATCAGCACTTCACGCTGCAGCCAGGCGCATCGGCCGTGCAGCCGGTGCCGCGCGACTACCGCGTGTTCGCCTATACGCTGGCAGGCAGCGGCTTCTACGGCGACGAGCGGCGCCGGATCGGCGCGCAGCACATGGTCGTGTTCAACGACGACGGCGAGACGGTCAGCTTCGCCGCCGGCGACGAGCCGCTCGACGTGTTGCTGCTCGGCGGCGTGCCGCTCAACGAGCCGGTCGTGCGCTACGGTCCGTTCGTGATGAATACCGAGGACGAGATCCGCCAGGCCGTCGTCGACTACCAGGCCGGGCGCATGGGGCAGATCGCGCCCTGAAGCGGCATCGGACGGCGCCGGGCGATTCGCGTCACAATGTGCCTTCCTTGCGGCCGCCGCGGCGGCGCGGCCGCAGCACCCCCATCTTGCAGCGGAGCGCACGCATGACAACGAACACGGTCGTCGCCAGCATCGGCTCGGTCAACTATCAGGTCCACCTCAGCGACGGCGCCCACACGTGGCTCGGCGACGAGCCCGAATCGGCCGGCGGCGGCAACCGGGGGCCCGAGCCTACCTCGCTGCTGCTGTCGAGCCTCGGCACGTGCACCGCGATCACGCTCAAGATGTATGCGCAGCGCAAAGAGTGGCCGCTCGACGGGGTGCGCGTCACGCTGTCGCTCGAAACCGGCTCGCAAGGCACGAAGATCAGCCGCGACATCGACCTCGAAGGTGCGTTGTCGGCCGAGCAGCGGGAACGGCTCTTGCAAATCGCCAATGCGTGCCCGCTTCACAAGATCCTGACGCACCCCATCGAGATAAATACGGGGCTTGTCGCGGTCTGATCGAGGGCGCAAGATCCGACCCGTAACGCCCTACAGAGGAATTCTCCGCCTTGAATTTCGAACACCTGATTCAGATCAACGACCCGCTCAATCCCTTCGTCGATTCGCTCACGCGCGCGCAACTGTGGGAAGGGCTCGTGCTGCGCGCCGAGCAGCCGCAATTGTTCGTGCTGGGACTCGACAGCTGCACGATCTTGTCGCGCACCGACAGCACGCTCGAGCGTGAACTGCACTACGGCAACGCGACGGTGCGTGATCGCGTGACGCTGACACCGCAGGAGAGCGTGCGCTACGACATTCTTGCCACCGAGGCACACGTCGGCGGCTCGCTGACGATGAGCATCGAGCAGCCGGACGAAGCTCAGCTGTTCCTGCGCTTCGAGTACCGCACCACGCTGCCCGTGGCCGACACCGAGGACGCGCGGCAGACGCAGGAGATCGTGAAGTCGGCGTACCGGGAATCGGACATCGATACCGTACGCCTCATTCGTCAGTACGCGTCGACCCCGAAGGAACCCGGCGCGCTGCATTGAGCGAGCCGCGGCAGTCGTGAGCAAGCGCCATCAGGCGGTCCTGTGGCCGCCTGGCGCAGCGTCCTGTGCCTCGCGTCTCACCTCCCCTCCCAGCCGTTCCCGAGCCGCCTCTAATTCTTCCTATCAAAAACGGCAGCCGATGAATTCGTCGTATTTGCAAATGGGAATTGTTCTCATTTATACTTCATTCCATCGAATCGACGAACCCAATAACCCGAATGAACGATTTCTCCCGCGCCTCCACGCTTACCCTGCGCCGCAACGGCGGCGCCGCGGCCAGCAGCCGCCCGAAGAGTGTCGTTCCTTCCACGGGTGTCGATCGCAGCAGTAGGACGAACCAACCGAACGATGAGGGCGAACGCATCATGCGCAGCGAAACGCTGCTGCAGGGACGCACCCACATCGGCATCACGCACAACGGCGAGACCTACCAGCTTCGCGCAACCCGCTTGGGCAAGCTGATCCTGACGAAGTAAGCACCGAGTATTGTGGGGACCACCTCCCAGAGAGGTGTTGGGCAGTAGCCAGCCACGACGGCTTGCACGCGAGATCTAGACCCCTTCGTGCAGACACCTTCAAGCAGCCGTCCAAAGCCAGCCATGCCGTTTTTTTGTAGTCCCTGCCGATTATTCGGCGAGGCCGAGCGCCGCGATGCCGGCGCGCGCCACCGCCGCATCCTGTTCCGACTTCACGCCGGATACCCCAAACGAGCCGACCACCTCGCCCTCGACCACGATCGGCACGCCGCCTTCCACCATGCTGACGAGCGGCGCGCTCAAAAACGCGACGCGGCCCTGCTTGATGATTTCCTCGTAGACCTTGCTTTCGCGGCGGCCGAGCACCGAAGTCCGGCCTTTGCCGATCGCCATCTCGACGGTGCTCGGCGCGGCGCCGTCCAGCCGGTGCAGATACAGCAGATGACCGCCGTCGTCGAAAATCGCGATCGTCACCGGCCAATGGTTGGCGATCGCGTGGGCCTCGGCGGCCGCGGCCATTTTCTTGACGTCGTCGTCGGTCAGTACGGGTTTGGTTCTCACGAGCATCCTCTATGTGCATGAGTCGGCGCGCGTCCAGGGGGCGCCGAGCCGACGTCGGACGGTTAGCGCGAGAACCCCCAGAACATCAGCCACCAGGCGCTGTCGACCATCGCCAGCGCAACGACAAACCATACCATCGCGATCGCCCGCCGGAAAAGCGAAGCGCTATGACGGCCCGTCACGCGCCAGGCGAGCCACGCGCTCCATGCATTCGCGATGGCGAGGATCGCGATGCGCAGATCGGACGCCCACCACAGCGGCACGTGCTCCGCCCGCAGCAGGGAGAGCGTCGTCGCCGACAAGCCGAGAAACACGCCGGCGCCGGCAAGCGGGATCAGCGCCTGCGCCAGATGGTGGAGCCGCACGCGATCGAAGCGGCCGAGCGAACGCGTCGCAAGCGCGAGCGCCGTCAGGAGACCGGTGCCCAGGACCAGCGCCGTCGCCACGATGTAGCCGATCACGAGCGAGCCGTCGAGCCACGAAAACACGTCGTTCTGCTCGGGGTAGTGCGTGAACAGGAACCACGGCGCGTTCGTCTCGAGCGGCCAGGTGATGTCGCGATCGATGAGGGCCGTCGCGAGCCACTGCTTCAGGTCCACGAACCACGTGCTCACGGTCCAGTGAAATGCGCCGATCGCAATGCCGAGCAGACCGTACAGGATCAGCACGGTATCCCAGCCGCTCGCCTGCTTGTCGCCGAGCTCGACGACCTCGGTGGACGGCGAGCGCCAAGTCAGCGAGATCGCATCGCGATGCCCGCTGCAGCGCCCGCACATATGGCACGATGCCGCGCCCTTCATATTGCGCAGCGGCACGAGCGGCGCGCAGTTGACCGGAATCACGCGACGGCCGTGCTCGCCTGCCTTGTACGAGCGGCGCCACGCATCTTCATCGACCTTGTAGTGGAACGGCGCGAGCCGCGCGAGCAGCGAGAAGACCCCGTTCACGGGGCACAGATACTTGCACCAGACGCGCTTTTCGCGGCCATACAGCACGCCGACCACCATCGCCGCGACTGTGGACCCGCCCAGCACCAGCAGCACCGCGCGCGGATACTGGTAGACGCTCACCATCTGCCCGTAGATCGTCGTGAGCCCGAAGGCGACGAACGGCCAGCCGCCCCAGCGCATCCAGCGCGGAATCGCCCAGCCGCGGCCGAACTTGCTCGCGAATTCGGATAGCGCGCCTTCCGGGCAGAGCACGCCGCACCAGACACGCCCGAGCATCACCATCGACAGCAGCACGAACGGCCACCAGATGCCCCAGAACACAAACTGCGCGGCGAGCGTCAGATTGGTCCAGAGATGCGAGGTCTCGTCGGGCAGCGGCAGGAATACGGGCACGACGATGAGGAGCGCATACACGCCCACGACGCCCCACTGAATCGCGCGAATGGCGGCGCCGTGGCGCTGCATCCATTGCCCGGCCTGCGCGAGCCGCCCCGGCCGCGCGCCGGCGGTGGAAACGCAACTCATGCAGCGCGCCCCGCGGCCGGCGCCGGGCCGCGGCTCGCACGCCGCACGAGCCAGTAGACGAGCGCCCAATACACCGCGTAGGCGGCGAGATTGGTCAGCGACGGATGTGCGCGATAGCCCGTCAGCGTCGCGACGAGCGAGCCGAACGTGCTCGAATCGTCGAGGATGGCCGAGGAATCCCAGAGCTGCGCGATGCCGAGCGGCAGGATTTCCTTGTCGATCAGCTTGTCGATGCCGGTCTGGAACAAGCCCGCGCCGAGAAACAGCAGCATGATTTCAGTGACGCGGAAAAAGTGACGCCAGGAAAAAAACTTCCCGCCCAATTGCAGAACGTAGAAGGTCAGGAAGGCGAGACCCAGGCCGACGACGACCGCCAGCAGTTGCGCGCCGCCCACATGCCCCGACTGGCCGAAGCCCAGGCCGTAGAGGAAGATGACCGTCTCGCTGCCCTCGCGGGCAATGGCGAGTGCGACGAGGATCGCCACGCCCCACCAGTTCGAATCCTGCGTGCTATGGCGCAACGACTGCTCCATGTCGCGCTTGAGCGAGCGGCCATGCTGCTTCATCCACAGCACCATTTGCACGATCAGCACGCACGCGACAAGCACCATGCCGGTCTGGAAATAATCCTGCGCGTCGCCCGAAAGCACCTCGGTAAAGCCGACGAGCGCCGCGCCGAGCGCGATGGCCGCGAACACGCCCGCGCCGGCGCCCGCCCACAAGTACGGCAAGCCGCGCCGTGCGTCGCCGTCGCCGTTTTTCAGCCACGCGTAGAGAATGCCGACGACGAGCAGCGCCTCGACGCTTTCCCGCCAAACGATGAACACAATCTGTCCCATCGAAAACCTCCGCGCGCGAAGCGGCGAACCCCGCCGCTTCGCGCGTAAAAACCGCACTATTTCGCGACGATCACGCCTTGCGCCTGCTGATGAAAGTCGTCGAAGAACTTGTATTCGCCCGGCGACAGCGGCGCAATCACGACAAACGACTCGCCGCCCGGCGCGAGGACCTTCTCCTTGCGCAGTTGAACGCTTTCGAACTCGACGGCGCCGCGGCCGGTGTTCCTGATCTCGATCTTGATGCGCTGGCCGGCCGGCACCTCGATGCGCGCCGGATTCAGCTTGCCGTCCGCCATCTCGAGCTTGAACGTCGGCAGATCGGCTGCGTGCGCGAGTGCGGCGACGCCAAGCGACGCAGCGAACAACGCGATTCTTGCTTGCAATTTCATGCGCCCTTCCCTCCAAGCGCGGCGGAGCGCTCAACCGTCCGCCGCTTGACCGCCGCGATCAGTAGCCGCCCTTCTTGCCGATGCCGGCAAAGGCGAAGTCGTATTCGAGCGTGATCGGCTTGAACCACGGACCCACGCCCGTTTCCTTGTCGACGTGACGGCCGAACGCCATATGGCCCATCTGCATCGGCGCTTCGACGACGAGCTTCAGGTGGTACTTGCCGGGACCGAACAGCTTGACGTTATCGCCGTAGTGCGGGCCGTCGCTCGCGACCATCGCCATCATGTCGCCCTTGACCGACTGGCTCGTGCCGGCCTTGGTCAACTCGTAGCGCACCTGCAGGTACGGCATCCAGTCGCCCTCGGCGAAGCCGGTCGGGTTGTTCTTGACTGCGTGGATGTCGGCCTCGATATGGATGTCCGAATCGGACGCCTTGCGCATCATGCCTTCGGGGTCCATCGAGATCGGCTGCAGGTAGACCGCGCCGATCTCCATGCCGCCCGCGATCGCATGCTTGCCGATCGGATATTCAGCCGCCGTCGCGGACATCGCCGCAACCGCGGCAACCGCCGCAACTGTGCCGCGCACGTAAGAACTCAGCATTGAAACTCCTTGTTATTCGCTTCGAAAAACTGGGTAGATGGGCGGATTGCTCACGCCCGATGCGTGTGATTACCCAGAAACGCACATTTAAACGAAAATGGGAACGATTCGCAATAGCGAACTAGTTTAGCATCGAACATTCGTCATAACAAAAAAACGCCGTACGGCGCGATGCCGTACGGCGTTTGATCAAGAAGCAAGACCGTCAGTCCGTGCCGGTGACATGGTCGCCGACGTTCGCGCCGAACACGCGCTCGCGCAACAGCGCGAGCTGATCGCGCGCCTGCGCGGCCTTCTCGAACTCGAGGTTCTTGGCGTGCTCCATCATCTGCTTCTCGAGCCGCTTGATCTCCTTCGCGAGCTGCTTCTCGGACATGTCCTCGAACTTCGCGCGCTGTTGCTGCTCCTTCAGCTCGGCGCGCGCTTCGTCGGCGTTGTAGACGCCATCGATGATGTCCTTGATGCGCTTGACTACGCCGCGCGGCACGATGCCCATCTTCTCGTTGTGCGCCATCTGCTTCACGCGCCGCCGCTCGGTCTCGTCGATTGCGCGGCGCATCGAATCGGTGATCGTGTCCCCGTACAGCAAGGCCTTGCCGTTGACGTTGCGCGCCGCCCGCCCGATCGTCTGGATCAGCGAGCGCTCGGCGCGCAGAAAGCCCTCTTTGTCAGCGTCGAGAATCGCGACGAGCGACACCTCGGGAATGTCGAGCCCCTCGCGCAGCAGGTTGATGCCGACGAGCACGTCAAAGGTGCCGAGCCGCAGGTCGCGGATGATTTCGACGCGCTCGACTGTGTCGATATCGCTGTGCAGGTAGCGCACCTTGACGCCGTGGTCGGCGAGGAATTCGGTCAACTGCTCGGCCATGCGCTTGGTGAGCACCGTCACGAGCACCCGGTCGCCCGCGGCGACACGCACATTGATCTCGGAGAGCACGTCGTCGACCTGGGTGCGCGCGGGCCGCACTTCGACCTCGGGGTCGACGAGGCCAGTCGGCCGCACGACCTGCTCGGCGACCTGGCCCGAGGTGCGCTTCTCGTAATCGGCCGGCGTCGCCGAGACGAAGACCGCCTGACGCATCTTGCGCTCGAACTCATGGAACTTGAGCGGGCGGTTGTCGAGCGCCGAGGGCAGCCGGAAGCCGTAGTCGACGAGGTTTTCCTTGCGCGCCCGGTCGCCGTTGTACATCCCGTTCAACTGGCCGATCAGCACGTGCGACTCGTCGAGCAGCATCAGCGCGTCGGGCGGCAGGTAGTCGACAAGCGTCGGGGGCGGCTCTCCGGGCGCAGCGCCCGAAAAGTGCCGCGAGTAGTTCTCGATGCCCTTGCAGAAGCCGAGCTCCTGCAGCATCTCCAAGTCGAACCGCGTGCGCTGCTCCAGCCGCTGCGCTTCGACGAGCTTGCCGTCCTTATGGAAGAACTCGAGCCGCTCGCGCAATTCGGCCTTGATCGTCTCGACGGCGCGCATCACCGTTTCGCGCGGCGTCACGTAGTGCGACGAAGGGTAGACGGTGAAGCGCAGAATCTTCTGCCGCACGCGCCCCGTCAGCGGATCGAACAGCTGCAGCGACTCCACCTCGTCGTCGAACAGCTCGACGCGCACCGCCATCTCGGCGTGCTCGGCCGGGAAGATGTCGATCGTGTCGCCGCGCACGCGAAACGCGCCGCGCTGGAAGTCGGCTTCGTTGCGGCTGTACTGCATCGCGATCAGCCGCGCGATGATGTCGCGCTGGCCTATCTTGTCGCCCGTGCGCAGCGTCAGGATCATCTGGTGGTACTCGGACGGATTGCCGATACCGTAGATCGCCGACACCGTCGCCACGATCACGACATCGCGCCGCTCCATCAGGCTCTTGGTCGCCGACAGCCGCATCTGCTCGATGTGCTCGTTGATCGACGAGTCTTTCTCGATGAACAGGTCGCGCTGCGGCACATAAGCTTCCGGCTGGTAGTAGTCGTAGTACGAGACGAAGTACTCGACGGCATTGCGCGGGAAGAACTCGCGAAACTCCGAATACAACTGCGCGGCGAGCGTCTTGTTCGGCGCGAACACGATAGCCGGGCGGCCGAGCCGCGCGATCGTGTTGGCCATCGTGAAGGTCTTGCCGGAGCCCGTCACGCCGAGCAGCGTCTGGAACGACAGGCCGTCCTCGACACCTTCGACGAGCGTGCTGATCGCGCCGGGCTGGTCGCCGGCCGGCGGGTACGGCTGGTAGAGGTGAAACGGGGAACCCTCGAACTCGACAAACTTCGATTCGTCGAGGGCGTCTTCGACGGGGGACAGGTGTTCGGACATGAGGACGCGGTTCCTTCGCCGAGGGCAAAAGGCTATTTTAGCGCCTCGGGCTTCGGCGGGCTGGCGCCCTGTCCGACCTGACGCCGAGCCTTGGACGCGCCGCACCCGCGGCAGAAACGCACGACCGTCCGCGTTTTTGCATCCGCCGTTTCCCGAAATCGGGGGCTGGATTCGCTACAATGCCAAATTGCGCTTGCGCACCGCTGGACCCGCACGGTATCTGACGGTCCCGCTCGGCCGCGAGCCCGCTTCTTCTTTTCCACTACCGCCGATACATCATGTCTCTCTTCTCCGCTGTCGAACTCGCTCCCCGCGACCCGATCCTGGGCCTCAACGAAGCCTTCAACGCCGATGCGCGCACGACCAAGGTCAATCTCGGCGTTGGCGTCTACACCAACGAAGAAGGCAAGATCCCGCTGCTGCGCGCGGTTCGTGAAGCGGAGAAAGCGCGCGTCGAAGCGGGCCTGCCGCGCGGCTATCTGCCGATCGAAGGGATCGCAGCCTACGACGCAGCAGTGCAAAAGCTGCTGCTCGGCAACGATTCGCCGCTGATCGCGGCAGGCCGCGTCGTGACGGCGCAAGCGCTGGGCGGCACGGGCGCGCTGAAGATCGGCGCCGATTTCCTGAAGCGCGTGAACCCGAACGCCAAGGTCGCGATCAGCGACCCGAGCTGGGAAAACCATCGCGCCCTGTTCGAAAGCGCGGGCTTCGAAGTCGTCGCCTATCCGTACTACGACGCGCAAACCAACGGCGTCAATTTCGAAGGCATGCTGAGCGCGCTGGACGGCTACGCCGCGGGCACGGTCGTCGTGCTGCACGCGTGCTGCCATAACCCGACGGGCGTGGACATCTCCGACGCGCAGTGGAAGCAGGTCGTCGAAGTCGTGAAGGCGCGCCAGCTCGTGCCGTTCCTCGACATCGCCTACCAGGGCTTCGGCGACGACATCGAAGCGGACGCCGCCGCCGTGCGCCTGTTCGCCGCGTCGGAACTGAACGTATTCGTGTCGTCGTCGTTCTCGAAGTCGTTCTCGCTGTACGGCGAGCGTATCGGCGCGCTGTCGATCATCACCGACAGCAAGGACGAAGCCGCGCGCGTGCTCTCGCAACTGAAGCGCGTGATCCGCACGAACTACTCGAACCCGCCGACGCATGGCGGCTCGGTGGTCGCCGCCGTGCTGACTTCGCCGGAACTGCGCGCGACGTGGGAGCAGGAGCTCGGCGAAATGCGCGACCGCATTCGCGCGATGCGCAAAGGCCTCGTCGAGCGCCTGAAGGCAGCGGGCGTGAACCGCGACTTCAGCTTCGTCAACGCCCAGCGCGGCATGTTCTCGTACTCGGGCCTGAGCGCGGCACAGGTGGACCGCCTGCGCGAAGAGTACGGCATCTATGCGGTCAGCACCGGCCGCATTTGCGTCGCTGCGCTCAATACGCGCAACATCGACGTCGTGGCGAACGCCGTCGCGAACGTGCTGAAGTAAGCATCATCGGCGATAGCCTGTCGATTTGAGGCCAGACGTAAATGGCGCCCTGCAAAGGGCGCCATTTTTTGGCTTCTGTCGCTATCGCATATCTCGATGGATATCGTGCGTCACGAAACCCGCATCGTTATCCGGCATCTCCAGCCAGCCCGGCTGCGCGAGACTCGCGCGTATGTCCTGCAGCCCACTCTCCCAGTGGTCGCGCATCGTCGACAACCCGAACTGATAGTCCTTGTAATTGCCCTCGTATTCCTTGTCGCGATAGACGAGGTGAATCACGTCATAGCGCTTCGAACACGAGAGCTCTTCCGCCAGCTTGCACCACGGGTCGTCGCGATGCTCCGGCGATACGCGCGTCAACACCTCGCGCAGCACATGCCGAAAGCGCTGCGTGTGCTGCATCATGTCCGTCACCAGGCGTGTGCGGCTCGAATATTGGATGTCCTTCATCCGGCCTTGCACGTCGGTGATGTTGTCCGGCACCGGGCCGCGTGCGCTCCATAGATCGACCTGGAACGCCAACGTGTCTTGCCGCGGCGTCGTCTGGATCACTTCCCGCAGCGGCGTATTCGACATCAAGCCGCCGTCCCAGTAAAACTCGCCGTCGATCTCGACCGCCGCAAAGCCGGGCGGCAACGCCCCGGATGCCATGAAATGCTCGGGCCGCAGCTTGATATGCGCGTTGTCGAAGTAAGCGAAATTGCCGGTGCCGACGTTGACCGCGCCGATAGACACGCGCGCTTCGCCCGAGTTGATCCGGTCGAAGTCGCAAAATCGCTCGAGCGTGGCTTTGAGCGGCGTGGTGTCGTAATAGCTCGCCGTTTCCGGCGAACCTGAGCCGGCAGGCATCGGCGGCGGAAAGCGCGGCACAAAAAAGCCCTTCTGCCCGTCGACAAGCGCACCGACCGCCTGCATTGCCGTAAAGGCCTTGCGCATCGTGTCGTTCGAATTGAAGAGCGCTCGCTCGACGAACGGCGGCATCGGCGGCCCATAGGCCGGCTGGCAGATCAGCTCCCAGAATTCGCGCAGCCTGTCTATGCGATGTTCTGGCGCGTTGCCGGCAAGAATCGCCGTATTGAGCGCGCCGATCGAAATGCCGCAAAACCGGTTGGGGAGAATGCCGGCTTCGTCGAGGCCCTGATAGACGCCGGCCTGATAGGCGCCGAGCGCACCCCCGCCCTGCAGGACGAGCGCAACGACCTCGTAGTCAGGCACGACGACGCGGGGGCCTTCATGCGTCTCCTGCTCACGAGCGCGCTCGCCGCCCCCACTGACCGAGGCGTCGGCGCGCGCGTGCTTCACCTTGCGCTGCGCCATCATGATCTCCTTATTGCATGAACCAGCCGTGGCTGACGATGAACGACTGACCCGTGAGCGCCGCGCTCGGGAAGGCCGAGAGGAACAGCACCGTCTGCGCGACGTCCTCGACCGTGGTGAACACGCCGTCCACGGTCTGGCC
>NZ_SWJE01000031.1 GCF_005144415.1 Trinickia terrae
CCGATGAAGTTCGCCGGCACGTGGATCTTCATCCACCAGCTTTGCAGCGCCGGCACGAGCGGCTGGATCTGCTGCGCGTCGCGCGAGATCGAATACCACATCAGGAAGCCGACCGCCGCGCTGATGATCAACAGCACGAATGCGCCGAGCGCGCGCGTGTTGTAGTGCTGCTCGTAGTACAGATAGAAGAGCGCCGTGATGAGGCTGAACAGCACGAACACTTCATAGAGGTTCGAGATGGGTATATGCCCGACGTCCGCGCCGATCAGGTAAGACTCGTACCAGCGCACCATCAGGCCCGTGAAGCCCATCAGCACCGCCGCCCAGGTGAGCTTGGAGCCGATCGCGCCGCCCGACGGCGAACGCGACAGCGTGCCGATCCAGTAGAACAGCGTGGCGAGCACNGCGCGCGACAGATCGCCTTGATAGATCTGGATCGCGAACAGCGACAGCACCGCGATGCCCGCAATCAGCAGGCGCGCCGGCTTCCAGCGCCATCCGAGCACCACGAACGCGGGCACCGAGCACACCAGCACCAGCTTGTCGTAGTAGTTCATGAAGCCGTGATAGCGCGACAGCGCAAACCCCGCGCCGGCCACCATCGCGAGCGCGAACAGCCAGTCGACTACGGCCAGGCGTTTGAGAAACGGGCGCTCGTCGTACAAGCCGGCCGTATCGGCCGGTACAGGCCGGGGCTTGGGTTGCGAGGCGGAGACTTGTGTCAAATCCATGATGTTACCGAGTGGAATTCTGCGAACCGGATTGGCGGGGCGCTTCTGTCACTGGGGAGCGCTTGCGTCATGGGACGGTCCGGCTGTCGAATTCGTGGCCGAATCAGCCGCAGCTTCTCTCGCTGCGACGCCCAGAGTGGCCCCGACTGCATCGCGCGTCCGCACGAACTCTTTCTCGAAGTCGAGCGTCTTGCGCGCCGTCGACATCGCCATCACCACGCAAGTGCCCGTGGCAGTGTCCTTGAGCCAGAACCAGAGCCGCCGCTCGCGCACGTAGAACATCGAAAAGATGCCCAGCACGAGCAACAGGCTGCCAAGATACACCACTTTTTTGCCAGGCGCGCGCGTCAGCTGAAATACTGAAGCTTGGACTTGCTTATATGAGTCGAGCTGCAAGAAGACCGGCGATCCATACAAGAAGCTGTCGGATAGCGCGTTGATCGAGCTTTGGATAAAGCGGGTCGAATCGGCGTCGGGCTTCATGCCGGGCTCGCCCGCCTGCTCGCGCGCAACCTGCCAGAGGTCCCAGGTCGCGCCTTCCATCATGCGCAGCAGCAGCGACGCCGCTTTTTGCTGCTCGTCCTTGGGCACCGACCGGTCGATGAAAGCCGCGACCGCCTGAAAGCCGCCGAGCGGACGCCCATCGACGCCAGCGCCTGCGCTTACGTCCGCGCCGGCAAACAGGGTAAGAACGCGCAGCGCGCTATCCTGCAGATGATCACGCAGCGCAGCGTTCTGATCCAGCACCGAACGCGCGGCGAAGCGCTGCGCTGCTTGCGCGCGCAGCGCGGGCGTTTCGAGCGCCGCGCGCAGCTGCATCCATTCCTTCAGCGTGCCGCCGCTATCGGCCGGGATGCGCAGGTAGCGGAACGGATCGTTCGGCGTCGTGCGCACGCCGGCCAGAAACATCCGCTCGCCGTTCACGTCGACGGGGAGCATATAGTTGTTGAACTCGCGCGCCTGGCCGTCCGCGCTGCGTATCTTGTATTGCACCGACGGCCCGATATTGTGCAGATTCAGCGGGTTCTGGGTCTTCGCGCCCGAGCCGAGCCGCTGGTCGAGCTCTTCGGCTAGCGTCTTGTGCGCGACGCCGCGCACGTCGTTGCTGCCGTTTGCATCGGTGACGTTCTCGACGTTGATCGCCCGGAAATCGCTGAATTCGACGGTCTGCCCGTTCGCGCCGGGAATCGCCGCCATCGACGCCAAGAGCGGCGCGGACGCGCCAACTGCGCCACCGAACGGATAGGTCTTCGCGCTATCGCCGGCCATCGGCCACGCGGTCATCGTCAGCTGCGAGCCGCCGTCCTGGAAGCTCGACTGGTAGATCGACACTCCGTCGTACTCGAACGGCTTGTTCACCTCGACGCGCGCCGGAATCTCCTTGCCGGTCTGGTGATCGATGACGACGATGTCGCTCGCGAAGAGCTTCGGCATGCCGGTCGAGTAGTAATCGACGATGAACTTGTTCAGGCGGATCGAAAATGGCAGATCCTGGATCAGCGAGCCGTTCGGCTGGTTGAGGATCGCCGTCGACACATGCTGCCCCTCCGGCACCCACGCATAGCCGCGGAACGTCGGATTCGACGGCGACAAGCGATGGTTCGGGCTGATCTCGCTGATGACAGCGCTCGTATCGACCGGCGTCTTGCCGAAGAGCCACATTTGGAGCTTGATCGGCAGGTTGCTGTCGAGCAGCCCGCCGATGCAGATGACGACGATCGCGAGGTGCGCGAAGATGTAGCCGATCTTGGCCATGGCGCCGCGCTTGGCGGAGATCAGCGTGGCACCGTCGCTCTCGCGCGCGACGAACTTGTAGCCGAGCTTGCCCGACAGCGCGCGGAGCGTCGCCGCGGTCTTCGCGCGCTCGCCGTGCACGGCGAATTCGGCCTTGTGATGGAACGCGCGCAGGCTGCCTTCGCGCACCTTGTCCTTCCAGCTTTTCACGTCCGCGATCATCTTCGGTGCATTGCGCAGCACGCACAGCGAGATCGAGACGATGAGAAAGCCCAGGATGAGCATGAACCACCACGAGCTGTAGACGGTGTACAGGCTCAGGGCACGGAAGATATCGGCCCAGAACGGGCCGAACTGATTGACGTAGTTGGGATACGGATCGTCTTGCGTCAGCACCGTGCCGATGATGCTTGCAATTGAAAGAATCACGAGCAGCGCGATGGCAAAGCGCATCGAGCTCAGCAATTCGACGGCACTCTTCAGAGCCCGCTGGCCCGACTTCAACTCATAACCCGAAGTGGTGACGCTCATTCAAACTCCGACTGGCCAGCAAAAAAGGGTGAAGGGTTGCCGCCTTGGAAGCGGAACCCCCACCCTTTTCTTCGTTCTGTGTCGACCGGAGTTAGCGCTTTAGGGCTTACCCCGGTCCCATGCCGGGCTCGGTGGACCGGCTTGATTATCGTTGAGCCTGCTAGTGCAGGCCTGCGATATAGTCCGCGACTGCCTTGATTTCATTATCCGACAGCCGCGAAGCGATCGTGTGCATCGCTTCGTTGTTGTTGCGGGCACCCGGCCCCTGTTGGAACGCGGTCAGCTGCGCGGTGATGTAATCCTGCCATTGCCACGACAGCCTCGGGTACTGGATCGGAATCCCCTGGCCAGTCGGTCCGTGGCAGCTCGCGCATGCCGGTATGCCCTTGTCCGCGATGCCGCCGCGGTAAATCTGCTGCCCGAGCGCGATGGTAGCCTTATCGTGGGCGAATCCCTGCTTCGGCGTCTGCGCGGCGAAATAGGCCGCCACGTTGATCATGTCCTGATCGGACAACGCTCCGGCAAACCCCGCCATGACGTCATTCTTGCGCGCCGCGACCTTCGCGCCGGACTGCACTTTGAAATCCTTGAGCTGCTTGACGAGATATGCCTGATGCTGCCCTGCGAGCTTCGGGAAAGCACCGGTGGCACTGTTGCCGTCCGCGCCATGGCATGCGGCACAGACCTGCGTGGCGATTTGCTGCCCCCGATTCAAATCCGGCTTGGCGACTTCCGCCGCACTCGACTGCCCTGCCAACCCCATCAAACCTGCTGCAACCGTTACTTGAAGCACCATCAGAGACTTGCACAGTCGATTCATTCGCACACCCGGTTTCGTCTTGTGAGAATTGAGTGCTCTCAAGGACACCGCAAGCGTTGCCGGCCTTCCAGGCCCAAGAAAATCCTGAGCCGCACCCCTGCGATTTCCCTGTGAGTTTTTGCAAAAAACGACGGCGACCGATCTACCGCGAGGCCACGCGTTTCGAGACGCGCAAGCGCCCCTCTGGTCTTCAGTAAACCATCGTATTGTACAATAACTCGCTATTCGTCCAGGCGCCAGTCGGGCTTGTCCGGCTTCCCTTCCCATCCAGCGCCTTTTATTCCGGTTTCCCTTCATGGCCTTCCTGCTCCACCAAGCCCGCTTCTTCACGACCGTCAACCATCTGCGCGATCTGCCCCCGACGCCCCAGCCGGAGATCGCGTTCGCGGGACGCTCGAACGCGGGTAAATCGACGGCCATCAACGTGCTTTGCAATCAAAAGCGCCTCGCCTTCGCCAGCAAGACGCCCGGGCGCACGCAGCACATCAACTACTTTTCGGTCGGCCCCGCGGTGGAGCCGGTCGCCCATCTGGTCGACCTGCCGGGCTACGGCTACGCCGAAGTGCCCGGCGCCGCGAAGGCACACTGGGAAGCGTTGCTCTCGACATACCTGCAATCGCGCGCCCAATTGTGCGGAATGATCCTGATGATGGACTCGCGCCGCCCGCTCACCGAGCTCGACCGGCGGATGATCGAGTGGTTCGCCCCGACCGGCAAGCCGATTCATACCCTTCTGACAAAGTGCGACAAATTGACTCGCCAGGAGAGCATCAACGCGCTCCGCGCGACGCAAAAGGGGCTCAAGGAATATCGCGACGCCGGCTTTCAGGGCGAGCTGACCGCGCAGCTCTTCTCGGCGCTCAAGCGCACCGGGCTCGACGACGCGCACGAATTGATCGAAAGCTGGCTGTTGCCTGCAGAGAATGGCGCCCCTGAGGCGAAATGACCGCCCGAATGTTGCGCGAGCAACTTTCCTCGAGCGGAAGGATGGTGGCATCTGAAGCCACCCCATAAAAAAACCCGCCGACAAACGGCGGGTTAACAGCCTAATCGAAAAACGACAGGCACCCGCTCAGGGAGGAGAAGCGGGGAGCTCGGCGCAAGGCGCCTCGCTCGATCGCTATCATATACCATTGTCTCAATAAAATTCCGCCACGGCGGAGGCAGTATTTTCAGCCACCCAAGACATTCAATATGAGCTTCTATCCCCATCACCGTCCCCGCCGCATGCGCCGCGACGACTTTTCGCGCCGCCTGATGCGCGAAAACCTGTTGACTACGAACGATCTGATTTATCCAGTATTTATCGTCGAGGGCGCGAATATACGGCAAGCCGTGCCTCCGATGCCCGGTGTCGAGCGCGTCTCGGTCGACCTGCTGATGGGCGTCGCCGAGCAGTGCGTCGAGTTGGGCGTGCCGGTGCTGGCGCTCTTTCCGGCGATCGAGCCGTCGCTCAAGACACCTGACGGACGCGAAGCGGCAAACCCGGAAGGGTTGATTCCGCGCGCCGTCCGCGAACTGAAGAAGCGCTTTCCGGAGCTGGGGGTGCTCACCGATGTCGCACTCGATCCCTACACGAGCCACGGCCAGGACGGCGTACTCGACGCAGCCGGCTACGTCATCAACGACGAGACGGTCGAAATCCTCGTCGAGCAGGCGCGTGTGCAAGCCGAGGCCGGTGTCGATATCGTTGCGCCGTCGGACATGATGGACGGCCGCATCGGGGCATTGCGCGAGATGCTCGAAAGCGAAGGCCATATCCACACGCGAATCATGGCTTATGCGGCGAAATATGCTTCGGCCTTCTACGGGCCGTTCCGCGATGCCGTTGGCTCTGCCGCCAACCTCGGCAAGAGCAACAAGATGACCTATCAGATGGACCCGGCCAATTCCGACGAGGCATTACGGGAAGTTCGCCTGGACATCGACGAAGGCGCGGACATGGTGATGGTCAAGCCCGGCATGCCGTACCTCGATATCGTGCGGCGCGTGAAGGACGAGTTCCGCTTCCCGACCTACGTTTATCAGGTTAGCGGCGAATACGCGATGCTCAAGGCCGCTGCGCAAAACGGCTGGCTCGATCACGACAAGGTGATGATGGAGTCGCTGCTCGCATTCAAGCGTGCAGGCGCGGATGGTGTGCTGACCTACTTCGCGCTCGACGCGGCGAGGCTTCTGCAAGCTCAGAAGTAGTTCGCGAAGCGACTAAGTTGAGCCGATCGACGGCGACGCTCCCCCTGGAGCGCCGCCGTTTTTGTTTGGGTAGCCTCGTCAGGACTGCGGCGCAACGGCCCGGTCAAGACTGCGCAAAAAAACGTCAGCCGACTCGGAACCAACGACGCGCAACGTCTCATTGCCGTTCTGGTCGAAAAAGATGATGCCCGGAGGACCGAAGAGCTTGAAACGCTTGAGCAGCGCCTGGTCGTCCGCGTTGTTTGCGGTCACGTCGGAGCGCAGCAGGTTCAGTTGCGCTAGCCGCGCATGCACACGCGGATCGCTGAACGTAAAGCGCTCCATTTCCTTGCAGCTCACGCACCAGTCCGCATAAAAATCGAGCATCGCCGGACGCGCAGATGCCTTCAGTACATGATCCAACTCATTGGAGGAGCGCACGGGCGTGAAAGCCGGCTCCACCTGTTGACTGGCCACCGCAGCCGTACCCGCAGCGGAGTGCGACGACGCAAGCACGGCCAGCGGCCGAAGCGGATCGGTCGAGCCTGCGGCCAGGCCAACCAACAACACCGCGCCCCAAATCGCGAGCGCTGCACCGATGCCCCGGCCCAGCCGGCGCCACACCGAAGGGCCGCCCGCATTCGGCGTAAAAAGACCGAGAGCCGCTGCGGCGATCAGCAGCCAAAGCGCACCGAGCAGCATTTGCGCCGATGCGCCAAGCACCGGCCAAACGATCCACAACGCTGCAGCGAGCAAGACGACGCCGAAGAAGACCTTGACGCCGTCCATCCAGGCGCCCGCTTTCGGCAAGAGCGTGCCCGCACCCAAACCGATGATCAGCAGCGGCACACCAAGACCGATGCCCATCGAGAACAGCGCGGCTCCGCCAAGCGCGGCATTGCCGGTGTGAGCGATAAAGGCGAGGACGGCGAAAAGCGGGGCCGTCATGCACGCGCCTACAACCAGCGCCGACAACGCCCCCATCACAGCCACAGCGGCGAATTTGCCCCCGGAACGGCGGCCCGACGCGCGCGACACGCCGTCTTGCCAGCGCTGCGGCAAGACAATGTCGAAACCCGCGATCAGCAAAAGCGCAAACACGGTCAGCAGCACCGCGAACGCGCCGAGCACCCACGGATTCTGCAGCCACGCACCGAGGCTCTGTCCAACGAGCGCCGCAGCAATGCCAAGTGCGGTATAGACGAGCGCCATGCCCACAACGTAGGACAGCGACAGCGCAAAGCCCCGCACGCGCGTAACCTTTGCACCTTCGCCGACGATGATCGCGGAGAGGATGGGGATCATCGGGTACGAGCAAGGGAGCAAGCTCAGCACGAGTCCAGCGACGAAAAACAGCCCGACGATCGCCAGAAATCCACCGCCTTCAAGCAGCGATTGGGCGTAGTCGGCGCTCGTCGCGCGCTCGTACCAGGATGCATGCTCCGCCGCGCCGGCTGCCGCAGGCGCAGCGCTCCCGGTCGCCGCATGCAGCGCGGCGCCATCGACCCGAAACACATGCTCCGCCGGCGGATAGCAAATACCGGCATCTGCGCATCCCTGCGAGGTGACGGCCAATTCGAACGGGCCAGCGGCCTGCTTGATAGGAACGCGGATCGTCAGATCGTTTCGATAGGTTTCGACATTCTTCTGGAACGTCGTGTCGAACTTCACATTCCCCGCAGGCAACTGCGGATCGCCAAGCGTGGCCGTACCGCTTTTCACCGCAAACGCAAAGCGCTCCCGATACATATAGTAGCCATCGGCGATCTTGAAGCGGACGACAACCTCGCCCGGCTGCTCGCTGGCGCTGAATTTGAAGGCCACGGCCGGATCAAGGAAATCGTCGGCCGCGCGCGCAGTCGGCGCCATCCCAACGATTGAGCAAAGGCAGGCGGTGAGGAATATCAAGAAGCGCGCAGCGGCACGCGCCCGACTGCGGAAAACATTAAACATGGATAGGACGTTGTGTTTCGGCTGCGACCCACTGCCCATACGCGGTCGACGCGGTCGCCTGCCAGGACAGAATTTCCGGAGTCTCGTATGGATGGTTCGCCTGGATGAACTGTTCGAGCTCAAGCGAGCGCGCCATGCTCGTCTTGAAGAGCAACTGAACCTCTTCGGCGGATTCGATTTTGCCTTGCCAGTGATAGCTGGAGCGCACCATCCCCAATTCACTGACGCAGGCGGCCAGACGCGCGTTCAATGCGCCGGACGCGAGTTTTTGCGCCGAGTCGGAATCGGGCAGCGTCGTCAGCATGAGGATCACATTCTGTGTCACGGTATCTCCAGCAAGAACGGGCTCGGGAGTGCGTATTCAGGCACGCGTATCGTACACCCCGATACGCGGCGCCGCTTTGATCGGATTCACCGTGGCATCCAAAGCTACGCACCTCACCACGGAGGCCTAAAAGCAAAAAGGGCCAAGCTTGCGCTTGACCCTTTTCTAACCTACGCCGAGACGCTTATTCAGCCTCTTGAACGTTTTCAGCTTCCACCGGTTCCGGGCGATCGAGCAGTTCGACCAGCGCCATCGGTGCGTTGTCGCCAACACGGAAACCGAACTTCAGGATACGCAGGTAGCCGCCCGGACGGTTCGCGAAGCGCGGACCGAGCACGTCGAACAGCTTCGTGACCGAGTCGCGATCGCGCAGGCGGTTGAACGCCAGACGACGGTTTGCCAGCGACGGCTTCTTGCCGAGCGTGATCAGCGGCTCGACGACTTTACGGAGTTCCTTCGCCTTCGGCAGCGTGGTCTTGATGACTTCGTGCTCGATCAGCGAGTTGGACATGTTACGGAGCATTGCCAGACGGTGGCTGCTCGTGCGGTTCAGTTTCCGCAGGCCATGACGGTGACGCATTTCAATTTCCTTGATTCAAAGTTTTGATCCAGCTCTTCTATCGCCTTCGCCTCTCGAACTGAGCGGCAAAGTGCACGGGCCGGTAGAAAAGAAGCAAGACGCGGATTTTAAAGGAAAATCCGCGTCATCGCCAGTCTCGGGAAAACTCCCGTATTACTTGTCCAAACCGGCCGGCGGCCAGTTCTCGAGCTTCATGCCGAGCGTGAGACCACGCGAAGCGAGCACTTCCTTGATCTCGTTCAACGACTTGCGGCCGAGGTTCGGGGTCTTGAGCAACTCGTTTTCCGTGCGCTGGATCAGATCGCCGATGTAGTAGATGTTCTCGGCCTTCAGGCAGTTCGCCGAACGAACCGTCAGCTCGAGATCGTCCACCGGACGCAGCAGGATCGGGTCGATCTGCGGCGCTCGCGACGGCGCTTCCGCCGTAGCTTCCGTGCCTTCCAGCGCAGCGAACACCGACAGCTGATCGACCAGAATGCGAGCCGATTGACGGATCGCTTCTTCCGGCGAGATCACACCGTTGGTTTCGATGTTCATCACGAGCTTGTCGAGGTCGGTGCGTTGCTCGACACGCGCGCTTTCCACGGCGTAGCTAACGCGACGAACCGGCGAGAACGACGCATCCAGCACGATCCGGCCAATGATCTTAGCCGTCTCTTCGCCATAGCGGCGCACGTTGCCCGGCACATAGCCGCGGCCCTTTTCGACCTTGATCTGCACGTCGAGCTTGCCGCCCTTCGACAGATGCGCGATCACGTGATCCGGGTTGATGACTTCGCAGTCGTGCGCGAGCTCAATATCGCCAGCAGTGACGACGCCTTCGCCTTCCTTGCGCAGCGTAACCGTCACTTCGTCACGGTTATGCAGCTTGAACACCACGCCCTTCAGGTTCAACAACAGGTTGACTACGTCCTCTTGCACCCCATCGAGCGTCGAATACTCATGCACGACGCCCGCGATCGTCACTTCGGTCGGCGCATAGCCCACCATCGACGACAGCAATACGCGCCGAAGCGCGTTACCCAAGGTGTGGCCGTAACCGCGTTCAAACGGTTCCATGACCACTTTCGCGTGGCTCTCGCCCAACGATTCCACAGCGATGATCTTGGGCTTCAACAAACTGGTTTGCATAAGTAGGTTTTCCTTTTCAATACCCTCGGCTCGTTACACCGATAAGGCTGACCGGTAACAACCTGAAAATAAACAGCCGAGGCAACCCCTTGCGCAACGCAATCAGGGTACCCCGGCCGTTAATCCGATTAGCGCGAATACAATTCGACGATCAGGCTTTCGTTGATATCGCCACCGATGTCCGCGCGATCCGGCATCTGCTTGAACGTGCCTTCGAACTTCTTGGCGTCGACGGCAACCCAGCTCGGCATCCCGCCTTGCTCGGTGAGCGACAGCGCTTCGAGAATACGCGCTTGCTTCTTCGCCTGTTCACGCACGGCGACCACGTCACCGGCCTTCACTTGCAGCGACGGGATGTTCGCGACTTGGCCGTTCACGACAATCGCCTTGTGGCTCACGAGCTGGCGCGCTTCAGCGCGCGTCGAGCCGAAGCCCATGCGGTACACGACGTTGTCGAGGCGCGATTCGAGCAATTGCAGCAGGTTTTCACCCGTGTTGCCCTTGCGGCGGTCGGCTTCGGCGAAGTAACGGCGGAACTGACGTTCGAGCACACCGTAGATGCGCTTCACTTTTTGCTTTTCGCGCAGCTGCGTGCCGTAGTCGGACGTACGGGCGCCCGAGGTGCGGCCATGTTGACCAGGCTTGCTGTCAAGCTTGCACTTGTCAGCGAGCGAACGACGGGCGCTCTTCAGGAAGAGGTCGGTGCCTTCACGGCGGGACAGCTTGGCTTTAGGGCCGGTATAGCGTGCCACGTTGCATTCCTTCTATGTTTGATCACGCAAACTTGCGTCTGCGCTAGTCCGTACCCGATGGGCCGAACGGTGGGCTTAGTAAGTCAAAAATCAGTCGATAAGCAAACAGCCCGTCGGCGCCGATGTCTCTATCCGGCGGCAACAGGCTACTTGCAAACGCGCGTCTTAGATGCGACGACGCTTCGGCGGACGGCAACCGTTGTGCGGAACCGGCGTCACGTCGGAGATCGCGGTGATCTTGATGCCAAGACCATGCAACGCGCGCACCGCCGATTCGCGACCCGGGCCAGGGCCCTTGATTCGCACTTCGAGGTTCTTCACGCCGTATTCCATCGCCACGCGGCCAGCCGACTCGGCTGCGACCTGAGCCGCAAACGGCGTCGACTTGCGCGAGCCCTTGAAGCCTTGTCCGCCCGAGGTAGCCCAGGCAAGCGCGTTGCCTTGACGATCGGTGATCGTGATGATGGTATTGTTGAACGACGCGTGAACGTGAACCACGCCCTCGGCGACGTTCTTCTTGACCTTCTTGCGAACGCGTTGCGCCGCGGAGTTGTTCGAAGCCTTAGCCATTACGTTTTCCTGTAACTGTCAGTCCCGCTTACTTCTTCAGCGATTGCGCTGCGCGGCGCGGACCCTTGCGCGTGCGGGCATTCGTCCGGGTGCGCTGGCCACGCAGAGGCAGGCCCTTACGATGGCGCACGCCGCGGTAGCAGCCGAGATCCATCAGGCGCTTGATGTTCATCGTCACTTCACGGCGCAGATCGCCTTCGACGACAAACTTGCCGACTTCTTCACGCAGCTTTTCGAGATCTGCGTCGGTCAAATCCTTGACCTTCTTCGAGAATGCCACACCAGCCGCTTCGCAAATTTCGCGCGAGCGCGTGCGGCCGATACCGAAGATCGCCGTCAGGCCGATTTCAGTATGCTGGTGGTTCGGGATGTTAACCCCTGCAATACGAGCCATTGTTTTTCCTCAAACAAAAAGCGCAAGCAAAAGCGCGGCCGTTCAGCCTTGACGCTGTTTGTGGCGCGGATCAGAGCTGCAAATCACGCGCACAACGCCTTTGCGCTTGATGATCTTGCAATTGCGGCAAATGCGCTTAACCGATGCCATCACTTTCATGATATTACCCTTTTTTCAAGTCACTTCGCCCGGAACACGATCCGCGCACGGGACAGATCGTAAGGCGTCAATTCAACCGTAACCTTGTCGCCGGGCAGAATCCGGATGTAGTGCATCCGCATCTTTCCGGAAATATGCCCCAACACGACATGGCCGTTCTCCAGCTTCACGCGGAAGGTAGCATTGGGCAGGTTTTCGATAACCTCGCCCTGCATCTGGATTACATCGTCTTTGGCCATAAGTCCTTTTAACGCATCGGGATGTTGCCGCCCTTGAAATTAGCTTTCTTGAGCAGCGATTCATACTGTTGCGACATAACGTACGACTGCACCTGCGCCATGAAGTCCATCGTGACGACGACGATAATCAGCAGCGACGTTCCACCAAAATAAAACGGCACGTTCCAGCGCAGCACCAGAAACTCGGGCAGCAAGCAGACGAACACGATATAGATCGCACCGGCCAGCGTCAGACGCGTGAGGATGCGGTCGATATAGCGTGCAGTCTGGTCACCCGGGCGGATACCTGGAACAAATGCACCACTTTTCTTCAGGTTGTCGGCCGTTTCCCTGCTGTTGAACACCAGTGCGGTGTAGAAGAAGCAAAAGAACACGATCGCCAACGCATACAGCAATACGTACACAGGCTGGCCAGGCTTCAAAGCTTCGGCCACGTTGTGCAGCGTGTCCGCGAACCAGCTGTTACGCGACCCCGAACTGAACCAGTTCAGGATGGTTGCCGGGAACAGAATGATCGACGATGCAAAGATCGGCGGAATCACGCCCGACATGTTCAACTTCAGCGGCAAATGCGACGACTGGCCGCCGTAAATCTTGTTGCCGACTTGGCGTTTCGCATAGTTCACGAGGATCTTGCGCTGACCGCGCTCGATGAACACCACCAGGTACGTCACTCCGGCTATCAGTGCGACGATGATGATCGCCGAGACCGGCCCCATCGAACCAGTTCGCACCAACTCGAACAGCCCGCCAATTGCGTTCGGGAAACCCGCTGCAATCCCACCGAAGATGATGATCGATATGCCGTTGCCCAGACCGCGTTCCGTAATCTGCTCGCCAAGCCACATCAGGAACATCGTGCCGGTCACGAGCGTCACGACCGTCGTCAAACGAAACACCATACCCGGATCGATCACCAGCTGCGGCTGGTTCTCAAGCGCTACGGCAATACCAAACGCCTGGAACGTCGCCAGCACCACCGTGAAGACCCGCGTGTACTGCGTAATCTTCCGCTGACCCGCCTGCCCTTCCTTCTTCAGCGCTTCCAGCTGCGGCGAGACAATCGCCAGCAACTGCATGATGATCGACGCCGAGATGTACGGCATGATCCCCAGCGCGAAGATCGTGAACCGCGAAAGCGCACCACCCGAGAACATGTTGAACATGCCAAGGATGCCGCCGGACTGGCTTTGGAACAGCTTTGCCAACTGGTCCGGGTCGATGCCCGGTACCGGAATATGCGCACCGATTCGGTAGACGACTAGCGCCAGCAGCAGGAACACTGCACGCCGGCGCAGATCGCCAAACTTCGCCGCGCCTTTACCGGATTTTGCGAGACTCGGGCTGTTAGCCAAGTACCTTCTCCGATGCAAATGCTATTGTCGGCAACCGGCTTGCTCGACCACGCCGATTACTCGGCGAACGAGCCGCCAGCTGCTTCGATCGCAGCGCGCGCGCCCTTCGTCGCACCCAGACCCTTCACCACGATCTTGCGAGTGATCTCGCCCGTCTTGATGATCTTGGCGCTCTTCGTCAACTCGCCGACCAAGCCCGCTTGCTTCAGAGCCAGCAGATCGATTTCGTCGACCGGCAGCGCTTGCAGATCAGCCAGGTTCACTTCGCCGACGAATTCCTTCGTGAGCGACGTGAAACCGCGCTTCGGCAGACGGCGCTGCAGAGGCATCTGGCCGCCTTCGAAGCCGACCTTGTGGAAGCCGCCCGAACGCGATTTCTGACCCTTGTGACCGCGGCCTGCAGTCTTGCCGAGGCCGGAGCCGATACCGCGACCGACGCGACGCTTCGCGTGCTTCGCGCCTTCTGCCGGCTTCAGGTTATTCAATTCCATTATCAACTCCTTGATTGCCTGAAGGGCTTAGCCGATGACCTTAACAAGGTACGAAACCTTGTTGATCATGCCGCGCACAGCCGGCGTATCTTGCAGTTCGCTGACCGAGTTGAGTCGGCGCAGGCCCAGGCCACGCACCGTCGCGCGATGCGATTCGCGGGTCCCAATCAGGCTCTTGACGAGCTGAACTTTGACAGTTTTTTCAGACATGGTGACCACCTGGGCTTAGCCCAAAATTTCTTCGACGGACTTGCCGCGCTTCGCCGCGATGTCGCCCGGGGTGGACTGCTTGCGCAGGCCGTCGAGCGTTGCACGTACGAGGTTGTACGGGTTCGTCGAGCCGTGGCTCTTCGCCACAACGTTCTGCACGCCCATCACGTCGAACACGGCGCGCATCGGGCCGCCGGCGATCACACCGGTACCGTCCTTCGCCGGAGCGAGGAGGACCACCGATGCGCCGTGCTTGCCGTGCACTTCGTGCTGCAGCGTGCCATTCTTCAGCGGCACCTTGAACATGTTGCGGCGGGCTTGTTCCATTGCCTTTTGGACAGCGACCGGCACTTCCTTCGCCTTGCCCTTGCCCATACCCACGCGGCCGTCACCGTCGCCAACCACGGTCAGTGCGGCGAAGCCGAGAATACGGCCACCCTTCACCACCTTGGTCACGCGATTGACCGAGATCATCTTTTCGCGAAGGCCGTCGTCGCGTTCGTCAGCCTGAACTTTCGCTTGCATCTTTGCCATGACGAATTCTTCCCTTAGAACTTGAGCCCGGCTTCACGCGCGGCATCAGCCAGCGCTTTCACGCGGCCGTGGTAGCGGAAACCCGAGCGGTCGAAGGCGACGGATTCGACACCGGCGGCCTTGGCCTTTTCTGCGATACGCTTGCCAACCAGGGTCGCAGCAGCGATGTTGCCGCCTTTGCCCGATTTGTCGGCGAGTTCCGCACGCACTTCGGCTTCGAGCGTCGATGCGCTGGCGAGCACCTTGGTGCCGCACGGCGAGAACACTTGTGCATAGATATGCGTGTTCGTGCGGTGCACGGCAAGGCGCGCGACTTGCAATTCAGCGATCTTGATACGCGTCTGACGAGCGCGGCGCAGGCGAGATTGAGTCTTATCCATGATTGCGCACCCTTACTTCTTCTTCGTTTCTTTGAGGATCACAACCTCGTCGGCGTAGCGCACACCCTTGCCCTTGTAGGGCTCAGGCGGACGGTAGCCGCGCACTTCGGCAGCGACTTGGCCGACTTTCTGCTTGTCGATCCCCTTGATCACGATTTCCGTTTGCGACGGGGTTTCAGCCTTCACGCCTTCCGGCATCTGGTGCACCACGGGGTGCGAGAAACCCAGCGACAGGTTCAGCTTGTCGCCTTGCGCTTGCGCACGATAGCCAACGCCAACCAGCGTCAGCTTGCGCTCGAAACCCTTGTTCACGCCGTTCACCATGTTCGCAACGATTGCGCGCATCGTGCCCGACATCGCATTTGCTTCGCGGCTTTCGTCAACCGGCTCGAACTTCAGCGTGCCGTTGTCGTTCACCACCTTCACCAGCTTGTTCGTAGCTTGCGAGATCGTGCCCAGCTTGCCCTTCACCGTGATGAGGGCGTCGCTCAAGGTCACCTCGGCGCCTTCCAGCGCGATCGGACTTTTACCTACTCGAGACATGTTTCTCTCCCCTTCGGCTTAAGCGACGTAGCAGATGACTTCGCCGCCCACGCCATTCGCGCGCGCCTTGCGATCGGTCATCACACCCTTGGGCGTCGAAACGATCGCAACGCCGAGGCCGTTCATGACCTGCGGGATGTCGTTACGGCCGCGGTAAACGCGCAGGCCAGGCTTCGAGACGCGCTCGAGGCGCTCGATCACCGGACGGCCGGCGTAGTACTTCAACGCAATGTTCAATTCCGACTTCGCGCCTTCGGACTTCACCGCGAAATCATCGATATAGCCTTCGTCCTTCAAAACCTGCGCGATCGCAACCTTGACTTTCGACGAGGGCATCGTCACCGAAACCTTCTCGACCATCTGCGCATTGCGGATGCGAGTCAGCATATCGGCGATAGGATCACTCATGCTCATTTATGTTTCTCCTATTACCAGCTCGCCTTGGTCAGGCCAGGGATCTCGCCGCGGAATGCGATTTCACGAATCTTGTTGCGCGCCAGGCCGAATTTGCGGAACGTGCCACGCGGACGGCCCGTGATCGCGCAGCGATTACGCTTGCGAGTCGGGTTCGAGTTACGCGGCAGTTGTTGCAATTCCAGACGAGCTGCATAGCGCTCTTCTTCCGTCTTGCTTTGGTCGTCGATGATCGCCTTCAGCGCTGTGCGCTTCGGTGCGAACTTCGCCGCAAGGCGGGCGCGCTTCTTTTCACGTTCGATCAGTGCCAGTTTAGCCACGGTAACCTCAGTTTCTGAACGGGAACTTGAAGCTGGCGAGCAGTGCCTTTGCTTCGTCGTCGGTCTTCGCGGTCGTCGTGATGCTGATGTTCAGCCCACGCAGCGCGTCGATCTTGTCGTAATCGATTTCGGGGAAAATGATCTGCTCTTTCACACCGATGTTGTAGTTGCCACGACCGTCGAACGCACGACCCGACACGCCGCGGAAGTCGCGCACGCGGGGAAGTGCAACCGTCACGAAACGATCGAGGAATTCGTACATCGCTTGACCGCGCAGCGTGACCATCGCACCGATCGGGTAGCCTTGACGAATCTTGAAGCCGGCGATTGCCTTGCGAGCCTTCGTCACGACAGGCTTCTGGCCGGCGATCTTCGTCAGGTCGCCAACGGCGTTTTCGATGATCTTCTTGTCAGCGACGGCTTCGCCAAGACCCATGTTCAGGGTGATCTTGGTGATGCGCGGCACTTCCATCACGGACTTGTAACCGAACTTCTCGATGAGGCCGGGTACAACCTTCTCTTTGTAAAATTCTTGCAAACGAGCCATTTTTTACTCCGCAGCGTCAGGCGCTCAGCACGGCACCGGTCGTCTTCAAGAAGCGAACCTTCTTGTCGCCATCGACCTTAATGCCCACACGCGAGGCCTTGCCATTCGCGTCGACCAGAGCGACGTTCGAAATATGCAGCGGCATCGTCTTGGCTTCCACGCCGCCCGTCGTACCCTTCATCGGATTCGGCTTCACATGCTTCTTGACGAGGTTAACGCCCTCGACCGTCACACGATCGTCGCCCACGGCCAGCACGACACCGCGCTTGCCCTTGTCCTTGCCGGTGATGACGACCACTTCGTCACCTTTGCGAATCTTGTTCATCTCGGCTCCTTACAGCACTTCCGGCGCGAGCGAAACGATCTTCATGAACCGTTCGCTACGCAACTCACGCGTGACCGGCCCGAAGATGCGGGTGCCGATAGGCTCGAGCTTAGTATTCAAAAGCACGGCGGCATTGCCATCGAATTTGATCAGCGAGCCGTCCTGACGGCGCACGCCCTTGGCGGTGCGAACCACCACGGCGTTGTAGATTTCGCCTTTCTTCACGCGGCCGCGCGGCGTTGCCTCTTTGACGCTCACCTTGATGATGTCGCCGATGTTGGCGTAACGACGCTTCGAGCCGCCGAGCACCTTGATGCACATGACTTCACGCGCACCCGTGTTGTCGGCTACTTCAAGCCGAGTTTCGGTCTGGATCATGGTTTATCTTTCCCAACTTAATCCGGTCGCACCACCATGGCGCATCCGGTCAGTCTTGGTCCCGTCAGCCGTACTGCATTGCTCAGCTGCTTGGGTCAGAACAGCAGCGACGGCAAACGAAACCCGCCATCGCAATCAGGTGAATCCTTCGGACGAGGCTAGACGCCCATCCGCTCCCCCCACCAACTTCGCCCGCGACGGGGCTCCCATAAAGAGGGAAGACCGAGATTATAACAAATAATCCCGGTCTTGCAAGCGAAATCTACTGCGATTTCAACTACTACTTAAGCTGCTCGTGCCTTAGATGACGCGAGCGGCTTCGACCAAGCGGGACACGGTCCAGGCCTTCGTCTTCGAGATCGGACGAGTTTCCTGGATTTCAACGAGGTCGCCCTCGTTGTACGTGTTCGCGTCGTCATGCGCGTGATATTTCTTCGAGCGCACGACGTACTTGCCGTAGATCGGGTGCTTCACGCGATGCTCGACGAGCACCGTGACGGTCTTGTCCATCTTGTTGCTGACGACCTTGCCGACCAGCGTCCGCTTGAGCGAGGTTTTTACGCTATCGTTCATTTCTGGTTCGCCTTCTCAGTCAGGACGGTCCGCACACGTGCGATGTCGCGACGAACTTTCTTCAGCTGGCTCGTGTTCGTGAGCTGCTGAGTCGCGAGTTGCATGCGCAGGCCGAATTGCGCCTTCAAGAGGTCCGACAGCTCTTTGTTGAGCGCGGCCTTGTCTTTCTGGTGAAGTTCAGAAGCCTTCATCATTTGCTCCTTAGGCGCCGAGCTGACGCACGATGAACGTCGTCTTCAGCGGCAGCTTCGCTGCAGCCAGACGGAACGCCTCACGCGCCAGTTCTTCGGTTACGCCGTCCATTTCGTACAGCATCTTGCCCGGTTGGATCTCAGCGACGTAGTACTCAGGGTTACCCTTACCGTTACCCATCCGCACTTCAGCCGGCTTTTGCGAGATCGGCTTGTCCGGGAAAATGCGAATCCAGATGCGGCCACCGCGCTTGATGTGACGCGTCATTGCACGACGCGCCGCTTCGATTTGACGCGCGGTCAGACGGCCACGACCGATAGCCTTCAGGCCGAACTCACCGAACGACACGGCGTTGCCGCGCGTCGCGATACCGGTGTTACGACCCTTCTGCTCTTTGCGATACTTCCTGCGTTTCGGTTGCAGCATCGTTATTCTCCAGTCTTGCCGTCGCCGCCAGCGCTGCCAGCACCACCGCTACGACGCGGACCACCGCGGCGAGCACCTGCCGGCGCACCTTCGCCATCGCGACGCGGACGACGATCGCCACCCGGGCGCGCGTTGCGGCGCGGACGCTTTTCTTCCGCGACTTCTTCCACCACCGGCGCGTCGTTGCGGCCCAGGGTATCGCCCTTATAGACCCACACCTTCACGCCGATGATGCCGTACGTCGTCTTCGCTTCCGAAGTTGCGTAATCGATGTCCGCACGCAGTGTGTGCAGCGGCACGCGGCCTTCGCGATACCACTCGGTGCGGGCGATTTCGATGCCGTTCAGACGACCGGCGCTCATGATCTTGATGCCTTGGGCGCCAAGACGCATCGCGTTTTGCATCGCACGCTTCATCGCGCGGCGGAACATGATCCGGCGCTCGAGCTGTTGCGTGATCGAATCGGCGATCAGTTGAGCATCGGTTTCCGGCTTGCGGATTTCCTCGATGTTCACGTGCACCGGCACGCCCATGCGCTTTTGCAGCTCGGACTTCAGCAGTTCGATGTCCTCGCCCTTCTTGCCGATCACGACACCTGGACGCGAGCTGAAAATCGTGATGCGCGCGTTCTTTGCCGGACGCTCGATGACGACGCGCCCAACCGAAGCGTTCTTCAGCTTCTTCTTCAGGTATTCACGAACACCGATGTCTTCCTGCAACATCTCCGCGAAATTGTTGTTGTTCGCGTACCAGCGCGACGCCCAATTGCGGCTGACGGCCAAACGGAAGCCAGTCGGATGAATTTTCTGTCCCATCGTATGACCCCTTAATTCCCGACCGTCACAGTGATGTGACAGGATTGCTTCTCAATGCGGTTACCGCGGCCCTTGGCGCGCGCGGTGAAACGCTTGAGCGACGCGGCCTTGTCGACGTAGATGCTCTTGATCTTGAGCTCGTCGATATCGGCGCCTTCGTTGTGCTCCGCATTCGCGATCGCCGACAGCACGACCTTCTTCACGATGCCAGCCGCTTTCTTCGGCGAGAACGCCAGAACGTTCAGCGCCTTGTCGACCGGCAAACCGCGGATTTGGTCAGCCACAAGGCGCGTTTTCTGCGCCGAGATGCGGGCACCGCGATGAATTGCTTTCACTTCCATCTTGATTGCCCCTTATTTCTTGGCCTTCTTGTCGGCTGCGTGACCCTTGAACGTACGGGTCAATGCAAACTCGCCAAGCTTGTGGCCGACCATGTTTTCCGTGACATACACCGGAACGTGTTGACGGCCGTTGTGAACGGCGATCGTCAGACCGATGAAATCCGGGAGGATCGTCGAGCGACGCGACCAAGTCTTGATCGGCTTCTTGTCGCGCGTAGCTGCAGCCGCCTCAACTTTCTTCAGCAAATGGGCGTCGCAGAACGGACCTTTTTTGATTGAACGTGCCATTGCCTACTCCTTAACGCTTGTGACGGCGCTGGACGATCATGCTCGTCGTGCGCTTGTTGCTGCGGGTGCGATAGCCCTTCGTCGGCGTACCCCACGGGCTCACCGGATCGCGACCTGCAGCCGTCTTGCCTTCACCACCACCGTGCGGGTGATCGACCGGGTTCATCGCAACGCCGCGCACCGTCGGGCGGATGCCGCGCCAGCGGTTTGCGCCTGCCTTGCCGATTTGACGGAGGCTGTGCTCTTCGTTGCCCACCTCACCGATCGTCGCGCGGCATTCGACGTGCACGCGGCGGATTTCGCCCGAACGCAGACGAACCTGCGCGTAGACGCCTTCGCGAGCCAGCAGCATCGCCGAGGTACCGGCCGAACGCGCCATTTGCGCGCCCTTGCCCGGCAGCATCTCGATGCAGTGGATTGTCGTACCGACCGGAATGTTACGGATCGGCAGCGTGTTGCCTGCCTTGATCGGCGCTTCCGAACCCGACATCAACTGCTGGCCGACCACCACGCCCTTCGGCGCGATGATGTAACGGCGTTCGCCGTCGGCATACAGCACGAGCGCGATGTTCGCGCTGCGGTTCGGGTCGTACTCGAGACGCTCGACCTTGGCCGGAATGCCGTCTTTCGTGCGACGGAAGTCGACGACGCGGTAGTGCTGCTTGTGACCGCCGCCTTGGTGGCGCGTCGTCACGTGACCGTTGTTGTTACGGCCAGCAGCCTTGCTCTGCGGCTCGAGCAGCTGTGCAAACGGCTTGCCCTTGTGCAGATCCTTGTTGACCACCTTCACCATCGCGCGGCGACCCGGCGAGGTCGGCTTAACTTTCACGATTGCCATGATTACTTGGCCTCCGCTTCAAAGTTGATTTCCTGGCCGGGCTTCAGGCAGACGTACGCCTTCTTCACGTCCTTACGGCGACCCATGAAGCGACCAAAGCGCTTGGCCTTGCCCTTCACGTTCAGCACGTTGACGGAATCGACTTCCACCTTGAACAGCAATTCGACCGCAGCCTTCACTTCCTGCTTCGTGGCATCGGGCGCGACTTCGAACACGACTTGCTCGTTCTTGTCGGCCACCAGCGTCGCCTTTTCGGAGATCACCGGCGCGAGCAGGACCTGCATCAAACGATGATCGTTCTTGCGAATCTCGCTCATGACAGCAACTCCTCGATCTGGGCGACCGCAGCCTTCGTGATCAGGACTTTCTTGAAGTAGATCAGCGACAGCGGGTCGGCATAACGCGGCTCGACAACCGCCACGTGGGCGAGGTTGCGCGACGCGAGGTAGAGGTTCTCGTCGACCGTGTCGGTGATGACCAGCACGGAATCGAGACCCATAGCCTTGAATTTTTCAGCCAGCAGCTTGGTCTTCGGCGCTTCGAGGATGATGTCCTCAACGACCGACAGACGGCCTTCGCGAGCCAACTGCGAGAAGATCGAGCAGAGACCTGCGCGATGCATCTTCTTGTTGACCTTGTGCGAGAAGTTTTCTTCCGGCGAATTCGGGAAGATGCGACCACCGCCGCGCCACAGCGGACTCGACGACATACCGGCACGAGCACGGCCCGTACCCTTCTGGCGCCACGGCTTCTTGGTGGTGTGCTTGACTTGCTCACGATCCTTCTGCGCGCGGTTGCCGCTACGCGCGTTGGCCTGATAAGCCACGACGATCTGGTGGATCAGCGCTTCGTTGTAGTCGCGACCGAACACAGCGTCCGACGCGGTCACACCTGCACCTTCCTGACCGTTTGCGTTCAGGAGCTTAAGTTCCATTATTTCGCTCCTTTCACGGCACGCGTCTTGACAGCCGGCGTCACGAAAACCTTGCCGCCCTTCGCTCCCGGAACGGCACCCTTGACCAGCAACAGCTTGCGGTCGGCGTCGATGCGGGCGATTTCGAGGTTCTGCACCGTCACCGTCTCATCACCCATGTGACCGGTCATGCGCTTACCCGGGAACACACGACCCGGATCCTGCGCCATACCGATCGAGCCCGGCACATTGTGCGAACGCGAGTTACCGTGCGAAGCGCGACCCGAACTGAAGTTGTAGCGCTTGATGGTACCGGCGTAGCCCTTACCGATCGACACGCCTTGCACGTCAATTTTCTGGCCGACTTCGAAGAGGTCGACACCGATCACGGCGCCGGCGGACAGCTCAGCAGCCTTGGCGGCATCGATCTTGAATTCTTTGAGGACTTCACCGGCTTGAACACCGGCTTTGGCGAGATGACCTGCCAGCGGCTTCGTCACGCGCGAAGCACGACGCTCACCGAATGCAACTTGAACGGCGGTATAACCATCCGTTTCAACAGTCTTGATCTGCGTCACGCGGTTGTCGGACACGTCCAGCACGGTGACGGGAATCGAATCCCCGTCAGCCGTGAAGATACGGGTCATGCCAACCTTGCGACCTACGAGTCCAAGGCTCATCGTTTTCTCCATTCCCGACTGCGATTGGTCGGGGCTAATTTACAAAATGCCGACGGCTTCAGAACCAACTGCTCGAACCGAACCGCCGACTTTTTTACGCAAATGCGCGAAAAGCCAAGCATTATAGCGAGGCTTTTCGTTTTCCGCAAGCAATCAAAGACTTAGCGCCACCCGCGCAAGCGACTGGCGCCCGAAAGCCTTATTGCAGCTTGATCTCGACGTCCACACCGGCCGGCAGATCGAGCTTCATCAACGCGTCGACAGTCTTGTCCGTCGGGTCTACGATGTCCATCAGGCGTTGGTGAGTACGGATTTCGAGCTGATCGCGCGACGTCTTGTTGACGTGCGGCGAGCGCAGGATGTCGAAACGCTGGATGCGGGTCGGCAGGGGCACCGGACCGCGAACGATTGCGCCAGTCCGCTTTGCCGTGTCGACGATCTCGGCTGCCGATTGATCGATCAGACGATAGTCGAATGCTTTCAGGCGAATGCGGATTTTCTGGTTCTGCATGACGATTCCTTGGAAAGAGCGAGGCGGTCTTGCACCGCCGGATTAAAAAAGAACGTGAGACCAGGCGCTCCCTTGAGGAGAGGGCGCCCGGCCCCGGGCACCACTTCTACTGCTTACCGCTAGCAAACCAGCGATTTTACTCGATGATCTTGGCGACGACACCTGCGCCGACGGTACGACCGCCTTCGCGGATTGCGAAGCGCAGACCTTCTTCCATCGCGATCGGCGCAATCAGCTTCACCGTGATCGACACGTTGTCGCCCGGC
>NZ_SWJE01000032.1 GCF_005144415.1 Trinickia terrae
GCCGCGTCGATTTCGTCGTACTTCTTCGCTTCGCCGCCGAACTTCGCCGACAGAACCGTCGCGATCGCCGCCGTCAGCGTCGTCTTACCGTGGTCAACGTGACCGATCGTGCCGACGTTCACGTGCGGCTTGGTCCGTTCGAATTTACCTTTAGCCATGTTTCTCTTCTTTCAAAAAAGTTGTTCGGTGAATGACTTGCCGACTGATTACTTCGACTTCGCGCTGATGATCGCTTCGGAGACGTTACGCGGCGCTTCAGCGTAATGCTTGAATTCCATCGTGTACGTTGCGCGACCTTGCGTCGCCGAGCGCAGCGACGTGGAGTAGCCGAACATTTCCGACAGCGGCACTTCGGCGCGGAGAATCTTGCCACCGCCAACCATGTCTTCCATGCCCTGGATCATGCCGCGACGGCCCGACAGGTCGCCCATCACGTTGCCCATGTAGTCTTCCGGCGTTTCCACTTCCACGGCCATCATCGGCTCGAGGATCACGGGGTTCGCGCGGCGCATCGCTTCCTTGAACGCCATCGAACCGGCCATGCGGAACGCGTTTTCGTTCGAGTCCACGTCGTGGTACGAACCGAACGTCAGGTGGACCTTCACGTCCACGACCGGGAAGCCCGCCAGCACGCCGGCCTTGAGCGTGTCAGCAATACCCTTGTCGACCGCCGGGATGTATTCGCGAGGAATGACACCGCCCTTGATCTCGTCGAGGAACTCGTAGCCCTTGCCTTGTTCGTTCGGCTCGAGCGTGATGACCGCATGGCCATATTGGCCGCGGCCGCCCGACTGCTTGACGAACTTGCCTTCGACGTCGGCAGCCGTGCTGCGGATCGTTTCGCGGTAGGCAACCTGCGGCTTGCCAACGGTTGCTTCCACGCCGAACTCACGCTTCATCCGGTCAACCAGAATTTCGAGGTGGAGCTCGCCCATGCCCGAAATGATGGTTTGACCCGATTCTTCGTCCGTTTGCACGCGGAACGACGGATCTTCCTGAGCCAGGCGGTTGAGCGCGAGGCCCATCTTTTCCTGGTCGGCCTTCGTCTTCGGCTCAACAGCCTGCGAAATCACCGGCTCCGGGAACACCATGCGCTCGAGCACGATCGGGTGCTGCGGATCGCACAACGTGTCCCCCGTCGTCGCTTCCTTCAGGCCCACGGCTGCCGCGATGTCGCCCGCGCGCACTTCCTTGATTTCTTCGCGCTGGTTCGCGTGCATTTGCAGAATACGGCCGAGGCGTTCCTTCTTGTCCTTGGTCGAGTTCAGCACAGTGTCGCCCGAGTTGACGACGCCCGAGTACACGCGGAAGAAGATCAACTGGCCGACGAACGGGTCGGTCATGATCTTGAATGCGAGGGCCGAGAACTTCTCGTCGTCCGACGCCTTGCGCTCAGCCGTTTCGCCGCTTTCCAGCTCGCCCTTGACCGGCGGAATGTCGACCGGCGACGGCAGGAAGTCGATCACGGCGTCGAGCATGCGCTGCACGCCCTTGTTCTTGAACGCGGTGCCGCACAGCATCGGCTGGATTTCGCAAGCGATCGTACGGTCGCGCAGCGCCTTGACGATCTCGGCGCGGGTCAGCGCCTCGCCGCCGAGGTACTTTTCCATCAGCTCTTCGCTCGCTTCGGCGGCCGACTCGACCATCTTCTCGCGCCACTCATTGCAGGTGTCAACGAGCTCGGCCGGGATGTCGACGTAGTCGAACTTCGTGCCTTGCGACGCTTCGTCCCAAATGATCGCTTTCATCTCGAGCAGATCGACGACGCCCTTGAAGCTTTCTTCCGAGCCGATCGGCACCACGACCGGAACCGGGTTCGCCTTCAGGCGGGTCTTCAGCTGGTCGTAGACCTTGAAGAAGTTTGCGCCGGTACGGTCCATCTTGTTGACGAACGCAAGACGCGGCACCTTGTACTTGTTAGCCTGGCGCCACACCGTTTCCGACTGCGGCTGCACGCCGCCCACCGCGCAGTACACCATGCACGCGCCGTCGAGCACGCGCATCGAGCGCTCCACTTCGATCGTGAAGTCGACGTGACCCGGGGTGTCGATGATGTTGATGCGGTGTTCCGGGTAGTTGCCAGCCATACCCTTCCAGAAGGCCGTCGTAGCAGCAGACGTGATGGTGATGCCGCGCTCTTGCTCCTGCTCCATCCAGTCCATCGTTGCCGCGCCGTCGTGCACTTCACCAATCTTGTGGTTCACGCCGGTGTAGAACAGGATGCGCTCGGTCGTCGTCGTCTTGCCGGCGTCGATGTGAGCGCTAATACCGATGTTACGGTAGCGCTCGATAGGTGTCTTACGAGCCACTTTGATCCTCTATTGGGATGGCGCGAAAAGTATGCATATAGTTTTCGCGCCCTAACACAAACGGGCGAGGCGCTGATAAGCGCACCCGCCCGGATATTTTTTCCGTTGCCTTTAGGGTTCGAAGGCTTAGAAACGGAAATGCGAGAACGCCTTGTTGGCCTCTGCCATCCGGTGAACCTCATCGCGCTTCTTCATCGCACCGCCACGGCCTTCAGCCGCTTCGGTCAGTTCACCAGCCAGGCGCAACGCCATCGACTTTTCGCTGCGCTTCTTCGCAGCCTCGCGCAACCAACGCATCGCCAATGCCATACGACGCGACGGACGCACTTCGACCGGAACCTGATAGTTCGCACCACCAACGCGGCGGCTCTTCACTTCCACCACCGGCTTCACGTTGTTGAGCGCGACAGTGAACACTTCCAGCGGGTCCTTGCCACCCTTGGTCTGGATCTGTTCGAAAGCGCCGTACACGATACGCTCGGCAACCGACTTCTTGCCCGAGAGCATCAGCACGTTCATGAATTTTGCAACATCTACGTTACCGAACTTCGGATCCGGCAACACTTCCCGCTTGGGGACTTCGCGACGACGCGGCATGTTTCTTCCTTTGACTTTTCAGTTGGAGCTGGGTCGAAACCCGATTAGCCCCGCGGCCACCAACTAACCCGATCCATCTTGACGACTAACCAGCTTGGCCGGGTGACCACTTACTCGATAGCACCAGCGAATCCGGCACCACCGCCTTTGACTACTTGACCACTCTTTATCGCTTTATCAGCAACGCCAAGCAGCCATACGAAGAGGCTGCTTACTTGCCAGCCTTGGCACGCTTCGCACCGTACTTCGAGCGAGCCTGCTTACGATCCTTGACGCCCTGGGTATCCAGCGAGCCGCGAACCATGTGGTAACGCACACCCGGCAAGTCCTTCACACGACCGCCGCGAATCAGCACGACCGAGTGTTCCTGCAGGTTGTGGCCTTCACCACCGATGTACGAAATAACTTCGAAGCCGTTCGTCAGACGCACCTTGGCGACCTTACGCAGCGCCGAGTTCGGCTTCTTCGGCGTCGTGGTGTACACACGAGTGCACACGCCGCGACGCTGGGGGCAGTCCTGCAAGGCCGGGCTCTTGCTCTTCGTCGTTTCCGACGCGCGGCCTTTGCGAACCAATTGATTGATGGTTGGCATTGTTTATTCCTGAAATTGAACAAAATCGACGCATCCGTTCCCGGGCAAAGCGGCAATGGATGCGTATCGAACTTCCTGCCTTGCTAGCCGGGCCGTGAGTTCACCCCTCGACCTAGCATGCCAAGAACCGGAACCCAGCATCATATTCGGAAAATGCCAACTACGTCAATAGCTTGCAGTGTTTCGGAAGCGGTCGGGGCTGGGGCGGGCAAGAAAACGGCGCGCACCGGTCAGAACATGCGCAATCAATCCGCGGCAACGACGTCCAGAAGCTCATCGCCGAAGCGATCGAGCTTGCGCGCGCCAATGCCGGGGATGTGGCGGAGATCGTCGATCGTGTCCGGGCCGCTGCGGGCAATTTCGGCCAGCGTGGCGTCGTGGAAGATCACGTAGGCCGGCACACCGTCGCTCTTCGCCGTTTCAGTGCGCCAGGCGCGCAGCCGGTCCCAGCGTGCGCGCTCGCGCGAACTCATGCCAGCGGTCGGATCGGCCCGCTCGCCGGTGCGGCTCGACGATTGACGCGTGCGGGTCGGCTTGACGTAGCGTCTCAAGGTGACCGTTTCTTCACCCTTCAACACGGGCTTGCTCGCTTCGGTGAGCACGAGCGCCCCGAATCCGTCATGATCGATCGCCAGATAGCCGAATGCGATCAGCTGGCGGAAAATCGCGCGCCACTCAGGCTCGGACAGGCTCGCGCCGATGCCGAAGGTGCTGAGGTTTTCGTGTCCGCGCTGAAGGATCTTCTCGTTGCGGTTGCCGCGCAGGATGTCGATCAGATGCCCTGCGCCAAAATGGAAGCCGCTCGCCCGCTGCGCGCGAAACACGCACGACAGCGCCATCTGCGCTTCGCGCGTGGCATCCCATGACGCCGGCGGCTCTAGGCAAGTGTCGCAATTGCCGCACGGCTCACTGGCCTCGCCGAAGTAGGCGAGCAGGCGCACGCGGCGGCAGGAGGCGGTCTCGCACAGGCCCAGGAGCGCGTCGAGCTTGCCGGTCTGCACACGCTTATGCGCGTCGTCGGCATCGGACTCGTCGATCATCTTGCGCTGCTGCACCACGTCGCCGAGCCCGTACGCCATCCAGGCATTAGCCGGCAATCCGTCGCGGCCCGCGCGGCCCGTCTCCTGGTAGTAACCTTCCACGCTCTTGGGCAGATCCATATGCGCGACGAAGCGCACGTCCGGCTTGTCGATGCCCATGCCGAAGGCGATCGTCGCGCACATCACGATGCCCTCTTCGCGCTGGAACATTTCCTGGTGCCGCTGGCGGACTTCGAATTCCATCCCCGCGTGATACGGCAGAGCGCGCATGCCTTGCGCCTTCAGCCACTCCGCAGTCTCTTCGACCTTCCGGCGCGACAGGCAGTACACGACGCCGGCATCCGTCGTGCCGTCGGAGTTCGTATGCTCGGATCGGATGAAGTCGAGAAGCTGTGCGCGCGCATTGTCCTTCTCGGCGATGCGATAACGGATGTTCGGCCGATCGAAGCTCGACACGAAAATGCGTGCGTCATCGAGCGCGAGGCGGTGCACGATCTCGTCTCGCGTAATCGCATCGGCGGTCGCGGTGAGTGCGATGCGCGGCACCGACGGAAACTGCTCGTGCAGCACGGAAAGCTTGATGTACTCGGGGCGGAAATCGTGCCCCCATTGCGACACGCAATGCGCTTCGTCGATCGCGAACAAGCCGATGCGCGCGCGTTCGAGCAGATCGAGAAAGCGCGGCGTCATCAGCCGTTCCGGAGCGACGTACAGCAGATCGAGGTCGCCCTCGCGCAGCGCGCGTTCGGTCGCGGCCGCCTCGGCGCCGGAGAGCGTCGAGTTCAAATACGCGGCCTTCACACCGAGCTCGGTAAGCGCGGCGACCTGGTCCTGCATCAGCGCGATCAACGGTGAGACGACGATGCCTGCGCCAAGCCCGGCTTCGCGCCGCACCAGCGACGGGATCTGGTAGCACAGCGATTTGCCGCCGCCCGTCGGCATCAGCACGAGACAATCGCCGCCGCCGGCGACATGTTCGACGATGTCGCCCTGCTGCCCTCTGAAGGCGGGGTAACCGAAGGTTTCATTGAGGATGTCGAGGGCGCGGGACATGAAGGCAGAGGCAGGCAGGGAAGTGCGGGTTGGACGAATTTTACCAATGCGCCGCCGTGTAAAACGATCCAAACGAAAACGTTGGCCATTCGGCCAATAAAAAAGCCGCCCAGTCGAAACTGGGCGGCTTTCAAGCCTTAAGCGACCAACTGAGCGGCCAAGCGGCTCACGCCGCCCGAGCTTACTCCGCCGATTGCTGCTGCTCGGCAGCCGGAGTTTCCGGCGTGCCGAACTCGAACGCCTCTTCGGCCGCGATCTGATCGTAACGCTCGCGATCGGACAGCTCCTTGCTCTTGCGCGCCTTGTGGAACGCGAGACCCGTACCGGCCGGAATCAGACGGCCGACGATCACGTTTTCCTTCAGGCCACGCAGATCGTCGCGCTTGCCCATGATCGCCGCCTCGGTCAGCACGCGCGTCGTTTCCTGGAACGATGCAGCCGAGATGAACGAGTCGGTCGACAGCGACGCCTTCGTGATACCGAGCAGCACGTTCTCGTACGTCGACGGACGCTTGTCGTCCGCGTTCATGCGGTCGTTCTCGTCGAGCATGTCCGACCGCTCGACTTGTTCGCCCGGGATGAAACGCGTATCGCCGTTGTCGGAGATCTGCACGCGGCGCAGCATCTGACGCACGATGACTTCGATGTGCTTGTCGTTGATCTTCACGCCCTGCAGACGGTACACGTCCTGCACTTCGTCCACGATGTAGCGCGACAGCGCCTCGATACCCTGCAGACGCAGGATGTCGTGCGGATCGGCCGGACCGTCGACGATCATTTCGCCCTTGTTGACGACCTGACCATCGTGCACCAGGACCTGCTTTTCCTTCGCGATCAGGAACTCGTGCTGGTTGCCCTCGAGGTCCGTGATGACGAGACGCTGCTTGCCCTTCGTGTCCTTACCGAACGACACCGTGCCGGTGACTTCCGCCAGGATGCCGGCGTCCTTCGGCGAGCGCGCTTCGAACAGCTCGGCCACGCGCGGCAGACCACCGGTAATGTCACGCGTCTTCTGCGATTCGGTCGGGATACGTGCGAGCACTTCACCAACCTGCACCTGTTGACCGTCCTTCACCGTGATCAGCGCGCCGACCTGGAAGCCGATCTGCACCGAGTGCTCGGTGCCCGGGATCTTCACTTCCTCGCCGCTCGCGTCGAGCAGTTTCACCTGCGGACGCACGCTCTTCGAAGCCTGCGAGCCGCGGCGCTTCACGTCGATCACGACGAGCGTCGAGAGGCCCGTCACGTCGTCGATCTGCTTGGCGACCGTCACGCCTTCCTCGACGTTTTCGAACTTCACCGTACCGCCGTACTCGGTGATGATCGGACGCGTCATCGGATCCCACGTGGCCAGCTGCGTGCCCGCCTTGATCTGCGCGCCGTCGAGCTGCAACAGCGTGGCGCCGTACGGCACCTTGTGGCGTTCGCGCTCGCGGCCGTGGTCGTCGGTGATCATCGCTTCGCCCGAGCGCGAGATGACGATCTGCTCGCCCTTCGCGTTCGTCACGTAGCGCATCGTCGCCGTGAAGCGCACCGTACCGTTCGACTTCGCTTCGACCGACGAAGCCACCGCCGCACGCGATGCCGCACCACCGATGTGGAACGTACGCATCGTCAACTGCGTGCCCGGCTCACCGATCGACTGCGCCGCGATCACGCCGACCGCTTCGCCGACGTTCACGAGCGAGCCGCGGCCCAGGTCGCGGCCATAGCAGGCCGCGCACAAGCCATAGCGCGTTTCGCAGGTGAGCGGCGTGCGCACGCGCACTTCGTCGATGCCGAGGCGCTCGATCTCTTCAACCGCCGTTTCATCGAGCAGCGTGCCCGCTTCGTACAGCGTCTCTTGCGATTCCGGGTTGACGACGTCAGCCACCGCGACGCGGCCGAGAATCCGGTCGCGCAGCGCTTCGACGACTTCACCGCCTTCGACCAGCGCCTTCATCGCCACGCCTTGGCTCGTGCCGCAATCGTCTTCGACCACGACGAGATCCTGCGTCACGTCAACGAGACGACGCGTCAGGTAACCCGAGTTCGCCGTCTTCAGTGCCGTATCAGCCAGACCCTTACGCGCGCCGTGGGTCGAGATGAAGTACTGCAACACGTTCAGACCTTCGCGGAAGTTCGCAGTAATCGGCGTTTCGATAATCGAGCCGTCCGGCTTCGCCATCAGGCCGCGCATACCGGCCAACTGACGAATCTGCACCGCCGAGCCCCGGGCGCCCGAGTCGGCCATCATGTAGATCGAGTTGAACGATTCCTGGCGCGTTTCCTTGCCGTCGCGGTCGATCACCGGCTCCGTCGACAGCTGTTCCATCATCGCCTTGCCGACCGCTTCCGACGTCGCCGACCAGATGTCGACCACGTTGTTGTATCGCTCCTGCGCGGTAACGAGACCCGACATGTACTGGCGGTCGTACTCCTTCACCTTCTTCGCAGCGTCGCCGACGATCTGCTCCTTCTGCGGCGGCACGAGCATGTCGTCCACGCAGATGGAGATACCGGCGCGCGTTGCCAGACGGAAGCCCGACTGCATCAGCTGGTCGGCGAAGACCACCGTCGCGCGCAGACCGCACTTGCGGAATGCCGTGTTGATCAGGCGCGAGATTTCCTTCTTCTTGAGCGGCTTGTTCAGCACCGAGAACGGCAGGCCCGGCGGCAAGATTTCCGACAGGATCGAGCGGCCGACGGTCGTCGCGTACAGCGAGATCTTCGGCACGAACTGCGGCGCACCTTCCGACGTGTCTTCGTTGCGGACCATTTCGGTGATCCGCACGTTGACGCGCGAGGCGAGTTCGACTTCCTTGTTCTCGTACGCGCGCAGCACCTCCGACACGCCCGTGAACGACAGGCCTTCGCCCTTGCCGTTCACCGCTTCACGCGTCGCGTAGTAGAGGCCGAGCACGATATCCTGCGACGGTACGATCGACGGATCGCCGTTGGCCGGGAACAGCACGTTGTTCGACGCCAGCATCAGCGTGCGAGCTTCCATCTGCGCTTCGAGCGACAGCGGCACGTGAACGGCCATCTGGTCGCCGTCGAAGTCGGCGTTGAACGCCGCGCAGACGAGCGGGTGCAGCTGGATTGCCTTGCCTTCGATCAGCACCGGCTCGAAAGCCTGAATGCCGAGACGGTGCAGCGTCGGCGCACGGTTCAGCATCACCGGGTGCTCGCGGATCACCTCTTCCAAGATGTCCCACACGACCGGCGTCTGGTTCTCGACTTCCTTCTTCGCCGCCTTGATGGTCGTCGCGACGCCCATCACTTCGAGCTTGTTGAAGATGAACGGCTTGAACAGCTCGAGCGCCATCAGCTTCGGCAGACCGCACTGGTGCAGCTTGAGCGTCGGGCCGACCACGATGACCGAACGGCCCGAGTAGTCGACGCGCTTACCGAGCAGGTTCTGACGGAAGCGGCCGCCCTTGCCCTTGATCATGTCAGCGAGCGACTTCAGCGGACGCTTGTTCGCTCCCGTCATCGCCTTGCCGCGACGGCCGTTGTCGAGCAGCGAATCGACGGCTTCCTGCAGCATCCGCTTTTCGTTGCGGACGATGATTTCCGGCGCCTTCAGCTCGAGCAGACGCTTCAACCGGTTGTTACGGTTGATCACGCGGCGGTACAGGTCGTTCAGGTCCGACGTCGCGAAACGGCCGCCGTCGAGCGGGACGAGCGGACGCAGTTCCGGCGGCAGCACCGGCAGCACTTCGAGCACCATCCAGTCGGGCTTGATGCCCGAACGCTGGAAGGCCTCGAGCACTTTCAGGCGCTTCGCGTACTTCTTGATCTTCGCTTCCGAACCCGTGTTCTTGAGTTCGGTGCGCAGCATCTCGACCTGCTCGTCGATGTTGATCGCGCGCAGCAGCTCGCGCACGCCTTCCGCGCCCATTTCGGCACGGAATTCGTCGCCGTATTCCTCGACCTTGTTGTAGTAATCCTCTTCGGTCATGATCTGACGCGCTTTCAGCGGCGTCATACCCGGATCGATCACCACATACGCTTCGAAGTACAGCACGCGCTCGATGTCGCGCAGCGTCATGTCGAGCACCATGCCCAGACGCGATGGCAGCGACTTCAAGAACCAAATGTGCGCGACCGGCGAGGCCAGCTCGATGTGGCCCATGCGCTCACGGCGCACCTTTGCCAACGTCACTTCGACGCCGCACTTCTCGCAGATCACGCCGCGGTGCTTCAGGCGCTTGTACTTGCCGCAAAGGCATTCGTAGTCCTTGATCGGCCCGAAGATCTTCGCGCAGAACAGACCATCCCGCTCAGGCTTGAACGTGCGGTAGTTGATGGTTTCCGGCTTCTTCACTTCGCCGAACGACCACGAACGAATCTTGTCGGGCGAGGCCAGACCGATCTTGATCGCGTCAAAAACTTCTTCTTGTTGGACTTGCTTGAATAGATCGAGCAGAGCTTTCATTGCTTTCTCTCCGTAGTCCGATTAGTTGCGGTCGAGATCGATGTCGATACCGAGCGAGCGGATTTCCTTCACGAGCACATTGAAGGATTCCGGCATGCCCGCATCGATCACGTGATCGCCCTTGACCAGGTTCTCGTACACCTTGGTCCGGCCCGTCACGTCGTCCGACTTGACCGTCAGCATTTCTTGCAGCACATACGATGCGCCATACGCCTCGAGCGCCCACACTTCCATCTCACCGAAACGCTGGCCGCCGAACTGCGCCTTACCGCCGAGCGGCTGCTGCGTCACGAGCGAGTACGGGCCCGTCGAACGCGCGTGCATCTTGTCGTCGACCAAGTGGTGCAGTTTCAGGTAGTGCATGTAGCCGACCGTCACCGTGCGCTCGAACATCTCGCCCGTGCGGCCGTCGTACAGGCGAACCTGATTCTTCGACGGCGTCATGCCCAGTTGCTTCGCGATCTCATCCGGGAAGGCCAGATCCAGCGCGCGCGACATTTCCTCTTCCGTCGCACCGTCGAACACCGGCGTCGCGAACGGCACGCCTTCGCGCAGGTTCTTCGCCAGCTCGACGATTTCGTCATCGGAGAAGCTGTCGAGCTCTTCCGCGCGGCCCGACTCGTTGTAAATCTTCGTCAGGAACTCGCGCAGCTCGGCGATCTTCGCCTGACGCTGCAGCATTTCACCGATCCGCCAGCCGAGACCCTTCGCAGCCCAGCCCAGGTGCACTTCGAGCACCTGACCCACGTTCATCCGCGACGGCACGCCGAGCGGGTTCAGCACGACGTCTGCCGGACGGCCGTCGGCCATGTACGGCATGTCTTCGATCGGGACGATCTTCGACACGACACCCTTGTTACCGTGACGGCCTGCCATCTTGTCGCCAGGCTGCAGACGGCGCTTCACCGCAACGTACACCTTGACCATCTTCAGCACGCCCGGCGGCAGTTCGTCGCCTTGCGTGAGCTTCTTGCGCTTCTCTTCGAACGCGAGGTCGAACTGGTGACGCTTCTCTTCGATCGAGTTCTTGATCGCTTCGAGCTGAGCCGCTGCTTCTTCGTCCGCGAGGCGGATGTCGAACCAGTGGTAGTGGTCCAGATCTTCCAGGTAGGCCTGTTCGATCTTCGTGCCCTTCGCGAGCTTCTTCGGACCGCCGTTTGCGACCTTGCCTTCGAGCATGCGCGCGAGACGCTGGAATGCATCGCCTTCCACGATACGCAGCTGGTCGTTCAGGTCGAGGCGATAACGCTTCAGTTCATCGTCGATGATCTGTTGCGCACGCTTGTCGCGCTGGATGCCTTCACGCGTGAACACCTGCACGTCGATGACCGTGCCGCTCATGCCCGACGGCACGCGCAGCGACGTATCCTTCACGTCCGATGCCTTCTCGCCGAAGATCGCGCGCAGCAGCTTTTCTTCCGGCGTCAGCTGGGTTTCGCCCTTCGGCGTAACCTTGCCGACCAGCACGTCGCCCGCTTCGACTTCCGCGCCGATGTACACGATGCCCGACTCGTCGAGACGGCCAAGCTGCACTTCCGCGAGGTTCGAGATGTCGCGCGTGATTTCTTCCGGCCCGAGCTTCGTGTCGCGAGCGACAACGTTCAGCTCTTCGATGTGGATCGACGTGTAGCGATCGTCCGCAACCACCTTCTCCGAGATCAGGATCGAGTCTTCGAAGTTGTAGCCGTTCCACGGCATGAACGCGATCAGCATGTTCTGGCCGAGCGCCAGCTCACCCAGATCCGTCGAGGCGCCGTCAGCCAGCACGTCGCCGCGCGCAACCTTGTCGCCGACCTTCACGATCGGGCGCTGGTTGATGTTCGTGTTCTGGTTCGAACGCGTGTACTTGATGAGGTTGTAGATGTCGACACCGACCTCACCCGCCACCGCTTCGTCGTCGTTCACGCGAATCACGATACGGCCTGCGTCGACGTAATCGACCACGCCACCGCGGAACGCCTGAACCGTCGTGCCCGAGTCGACCGCCACCGTGCGCTCGATACCCGTGCCGACCACGGCCTTCTCAGGACGCAGACACGGCACAGCCTGACGCTGCATGTTCGAACCCATCAATGCACGGTTCGCGTCGTCGTGCTCGAGGAACGGAATCAGCGAGGCCGCCACCGACACGATCTGCGACGGCGCCACGTCCATGTACTGGATGCGGTCCGGCGTGACCATCAGCGTTTCGCCGGCTTCACGCGACGAAACCAGTTCGTCGGTCAGCGTGCCGTCGTCGGCCACCGCCGCGTTCGCCTGCGCGATCACGTAACGGCCTTCTTCGATCGCCGACAGATAGTCGATCTGGTCGGTCACCTTGCCGTCCGTCACCTTGCGATACGGCGTTTCGAGGAAGCCGTACTCGTTCAGGTGCGCGTACAGCGCGAGCGAGTTGATCAGACCGATGTTCGGACCTTCCGGCGTTTCAATCGGGCACACGCGGCCGTAGTGGGTCGGGTGCACGTCGCGGACTTCGAAGCCCGCGCGCTCGCGCGTCAGACCGCCCGGGCCAAGAGCCGAAACACGGCGCTTGTGGGTGATTTCCGACAGCGGGTTGGTCTGGTCCATGAACTGCGACAGCTGTGACGAACCGAAGAACTCGCGAATCGCCGACGAAATCGGCTTCGAGTTGATCAGGTCGTGCGGCATCAGGTTTTCGCTTTCGGCCTGGCCGAGGCGCTCCTTCACCGCGCGCTCGACACGCACGAGACCGGCGCGGAACTGGTTCTCCGCCAGTTCACCGACGCAACGCACGCGACGGTTGCCCAAGTGGTCGATATCGTCCACTTCGCCCTTGCCGTTGCGCAGCTCGACGAGGATCTTGATCGTCGCGAGGATGTCGTCGTCCTGCAGCGTCATCGGGCCGACGATTTCATCGCGGCCGACACGGCGGTTGAACTTCATACGGCCGACCTTCGACAGGTCGTAAGCGTCTTCGCTGTAGAACAGACGATTGAACAGCGCCTCGACCGCTTCTTCGGTCGGCGGTTCGCCCGGACGCATCATGCGGTAGATCGCGATGCGCGCGGCCGTCCTGTCGGCGGTTTCGTCGATGCGCAGCGTCGACGAGATGTACGGACCTTGGTCCAAATCGTTCGTGTAGAGCGTCTGGATGTCCTTGATCTTCGCTTCGCGCAGCTTTTCGAGCGTGCTTTCGCCGATTTCTTCGTTCGCATTCGCGATCACTTCACCGGTATCGCCATCGACGACGTTCTTCGCCAGCACGCGGCCGATCAGATAGTCTTCGGGGACCGAAATGAATTTCGTCTTCGCGTTTTCGAGGTCGCGGATATGCTTCGCGTTGATCCGCTTGTCCTTCGTGACGATGACATTGCCGTCGCGATCCGAGATGTCGAAACGCGCGACTTCGCCACGCAGACGCTCGGGCACAAATTCCATTTGTGCGCCTTCGGGCATCAGCGAGAAGTTGTCGAACACGAAGAAGTTCGCGAGGATCTGCTCCGGCGTGAGGCCAATCGCCTTCAGCAGGATCGTGACCGGCATCTTGCGGCGGCGGTCGACGCGGAAGTACAGCACGTCCTTCGGATCGAATTCGAAGTCGAGCCATGAGCCGCGGTAAGGGATGATGCGAGCCGAGAAGAGCAGCTTGCCCGAGCTATGCGTCTTGCCCTTGTCGTGCTCGAAGAACACGCCAGGCGAACGGTGGAGCTGCGACACGATCACGCGCTCCGTGCCGTTGATGACGAACGAGCCGGTCGGCGTCATGAGCGGAATTTCGCCCATGTACACTTCCTGCTCCTTCACTTCCTTCACGACGGGCTTGCTCGGCGATTCCTTGTCGAGCAGCACCAGGCGCACTTTGGCGCGCAGCGCCGAGCAGTACGTGAGGCCGCGCTGCTGACATTCCTTGATGTTGAACGCCGGCGGCGACAACATATAGCTGACGAACTCTAGACGAGCGAAGCCGTTGTGAGAAACAATCGGGAAAACGGACGTGAACGCCGCTTGCAAACCTTCGGGCTTGCGCTGGGCAGTCGGCACATCCGCTTGCAGAAACGTGCTGAATGATTCAAGCTGGGTAGCCAGCAGGAAAGGTACTTGGTGAACGATGGGGCGCTTCGCAAAGTTCTTGCGAATACGCTTCTTCTCGGTGAAGGAATATTGCATACGATCTCCGAATCACGGCGGGCATTGTCGAGGCTGCGAACCTTGATGAGACAATCCGAGTGTTCACCGACTGAGACCCGATGGCCGTCCGATGGCTTGAACGAGCCTTAGAAGCTTGGTGGTTGGCCGCTACCAACCGCTGGCTGACGGCAGCGGATGCCTGTGTTGCCCGCTACCCGACCAAACTTGCCTTCTGCAGTCGCTTCAGAAGACAAAGAGAAGCACCGGTCAGTTGTCCCGAAAGGTGTTTCTCTTTGGCTTCTGGGGCTACGTTTTTGCCGATTACCTAGCGCAAAAACACTGTCCCCACAAAGCACAAAAAGGCCGGCGGTGAAAAACCGCCAGCCTTCGCACAGCGCGCAGGGTCTTACTTGATTTCAGCCTTCGCGCCAGCTTCTTCCAACTTCTTCTTGGCTTCTTCAGCAGCAGCCTTGGGCACCGCTTCCTTCACGGGCTTCGGTGCACCGTCGACCAAGTCCTTCGCTTCCTTCAGGCCCAGGCCCGTCAGTTCACGAACAGCCTTAATCACGGAAACCTTGTTCGCGCCGGTTTCCGTCAGGATCACCGTGAACTCGGTTTGCTCTTCAACAGCTGCAGCGGCACCGCCGCCACCTGCCGGGCCCGCCACGGCAACAGCCGCTGCCGACACGCCAAACTTCTCTTCGAACGCCTTGACCAGCTCGTTCAGTTCCAGAACTGACATCGAGCCTACGGCTTCGAGGATGTCTTCTTTTGCGATTGCCATTTGAAATACTCCTAAATTGAATTCGGATACAGCCAGCGATCCATCGCGCTCAACTGAAGCGCGCTATGCATCCTGCGATCAAGCAGCTTCGCCTTGCTTCTTTTCTGCCAGCGCGGCCAGAGCGCGCGCAAAGCCGGAAACAGGCGCTTGCATAACGAACAACAGCTTGGAGAGCAGTTCCTCGCGGCTCGGGATGTTGGCAAGCGCTTGCACGCCAGCCTTGTCCATCACCTTGCCTTCGTAGGCACCGGCCTTGATGATCAACTTGTCGTTGCTCTTGCTGAAGTCGTTGACGACCTTAGCAGCGGCAATTGCATCTTCCGAGATGCCGTAGATCAGCGGACCAGTCATCTGCTCTGCCAGCGGAGCAAACGGGGTACCTTCGACAGCGCGACGCGCCAGCGTGTTTTTCAACACGCGCAGGTACACCTGTTGCTCGCGCGCTTTCGCGCGCAGCTTGGTCAGATCGCCAACCGTGATCCCACGATACTCAGCCAGAACGACGGTCTGGGCCTTCGCGACTTGCGCGGAGACCTCAGCGACGACGGCCTGCTTGCTTTCTTTGTTCAGTGGCACGGTTAACCTCCAGATTCGATACACGTGGCGAGATGCCTTGTGTATCGCATTCAACAACGGCGTCCGAGGTTTAGGAGTATTTCGACCGACCGTTGCTCACGTCGCGGACAACAACCGGTTTCATCACTTCAAAACTGTTTCGGGTTCGCCATCTGCGTTGGCTTTGCATTAAGGAAACACCTAGCTGCTGCGTTCCCGCCAACGGTCTTTGACAACCGGCCGTTCAATGCAGACTGCCATCTCACGACCGCCCAAAGCCCATAACACCGCGCCGGACCTACCCGGCGCAGCAAATTTCTTACTGTGCTGCGAGCGTCGCTTGGTCGACGCGCACGCCAACACCCATCGTGCTCGACAAAGCGATCTTGCGCAGGTACACGCCCTTGCTCGTCGCCGGCTTCGCCTTCTGCAGCGCTTCGACGAGCGCCGACAGGTTGGTGCGCAGCGCGCTCGGCTCGAATGACGCACGACCGATCGTCGCGTGAATGATACCGGCCTTGTCGACGCGGAATTGAACCTGACCCGCCTTGGCGTTCTTCACTGCCGTAGCGACATCGGGCGTCACCGTACCGACCTTCGGGTTCGGCATCAGGCCACGCGGGCCGAGGATCTGACCCAGCGTACCGACAACGCGCATCGTGTCCGGCGAAGCGATCACGACGTCGAAGTTCAGGTTGCCAGCCTTGATCTGCTCAGCAAGGTCTTCCATGCCGACGATTTCGGCGCCAGCGGCTTTCGCCTGCTCGGCCTTTTCGCCTTGCGCGAAGACAGCGACGCGAACCGACTTGCCGGTACCAGCCGGCAGAACGACCGAACCGCGAACCACTTGATCCGACTTCTTCGCATCGATGCCGAGCTGGACCGCCACGTCGATCGACTCGTCGAACTTGGCGTTTGCGCATTCCTTCACGAGGGCGAGCGCGTCGTCGATCGGGTACAGCTTCTGACGATCAACTTTGTTTGCAAATGCTTGCAGACGCTTCGAAAGCTTAGCCATTTACACGCCCTCCACGGTGATGCCCATCGAGCGGGCGCTGCCAGCGATTGTACGAACCGCTGCGTCCATATCAGCTGCCGTAAGGTCCGGCATCTTCGTCTTGGCGATTTCTTCGGCTTGCGCACGAGTAATCTTGCCGACCTTGTCGGTGTGCGGCTTGCTCGAACCCTTGTCGACCTTCGCGGCCTTCTTGATCAGAACCGTAGCCGGCGGCGTCTTCAGAACGAACGTGAAGCTCTTGTCCGCGAAAGCCGTGATCACGACCGGAACCGGCAAGCCCGGCTCCATGGCTTGAGTCTGCGCGTTGAACGCCTTGCAGAACTCCATGATGTTCAGGCCGCGCTGGCCCAGTGCCGGACCGACCGGCGGCGACGGGTTGGCTTTACCTGCAGGAATCTGCAGCTTGATAAAGCCGATGATTTTCTTTGCCATGTTGAAAACCTCGTTGGAACGCGTAAGCGTTCGGTGAGTAGTAACGCGCGCTCGCCTGTGATGGCTACTGACGCTCCTCAACGGCCATTACGCGGACCGTAAGCGCGAAAGACGGATCGCGCCTTTCGACGCGATCCGCAGGAAACCGGATTACAATTTTTCGACCTGGCCGAATTCGAGTTCGACAGGTGTCGCACGGCCAAAAATCGTGACGGAAACACGGACGCGCGATTTCTCGTAATTCACTTCTTCGACGCTGCCATTGAAGTCCGTAAACGGACCCTCCTTCACTCGGACCATCTCGCCGACCTCGAACAAGGTCTTCGGACGCGGCTTCTCAACGCCCTCCTGCATCTGCGACATGATTTTTTCGACTTCCCGCGGAGAAATCGGGCTCGGGCGATTACGCGCCCCGCCTACGAAGCCCGTCACCTTGGCCGTGTTTTTCACGAGGTGCCAGGTTTCGTCGGTCATTTCCATTTCCACCAGCACATAGCCAGGGAAGAAACGACGCTCGGTCACCGACTTGTGACCGCCCTTCACTTCGACCACCTCCTCCGTCGGGACGAGAATTTGGCCGAATTTATCCTGCATGCCAGCACGTTCGATGCGCTCCTGAAGCGCACGTTGCACGCTCTTCTCCATGCCGGAGTAGGCGTGCACGACGTACCAACGTTTACCGCTCGGGGATGCCGGAGTATCGCTCATATCATTTCCAACCCAGAATCGCCGAGAAAATCACCCATTCAATGGATTTGTCGCTAACCCAAAGAAACACCGCCATCACAAACACAAAGCCGAAAACAACGAGCGTTGTTTGCGTGGCTTCCTTGCGGGTCGGCCATACGACCTTGCGGACTTCTTTGTAAGAGTCCTTGGCGAATGCGATGAAACCCTTACCGGGGGTGGAGAGAAGACCGACCACAACACCGGCGATGACCCCAACGACAAGAGCCGCGCCGCGAACATACCACTCCTGGCCGCCGAGCCAAAAAAAACCCACGAACCCGGCCAAGACCAACAATACGCCCGCGACGAGCATCAATTTATCGCTGGATGTATTTACAGTTTCGACGGAAGGATTCGCCATAACACCTTAACGAGCGCCCATGAGGACGCGAGAATTGGCAGGGGCAGAGGGAATCGAACCCCCAACCTTCGGTTTTGGAGACCGACGCTCTGCCAGTTGAGCTATACCCCTAAACCATTTTGGGGTCGGCGACATCACCAACCCCGAAACTACCGATCAACGAGACTTAACTGGCTTCTTACTCGATGATCTTGGCGACGACACCTGCGCCGACGGTACGACCGCCTTCGCGGATTGCGAAGCGCAGACCTTCTTCCATCGCGATCGGCGCAATCAGCTTCACCGTGATCGACACGTTGTCGCCCGGCATCACCATT
>NZ_SWJE01000033.1 GCF_005144415.1 Trinickia terrae
CATCCCGAACAGGACCGTGAAACGACTCCACGCCGATGATAGTGCGGATTCCCGTGTGAAAGTAGGTAATCGTCAGGCTCCTCTCATAACTACAACCCCACCCCATAAAGGTGGGGTTGTGGCCGTTTACAACCCACACAAAAACGCTTCCCCCCTGCCCCCTTGGGACCGCCCGAGCGCGCCTCCCTGAGGCTGACCCAGAATCAGGCCAACCGGACTTCTAGCAAAGTCCTTTTGCCCTTATTTCGCTGCCAAGCCCCCCCTGCACTTAACTTTCCCTACAGAATACTGTATAAAAAAACAGTATCCGGCAGCACACTCCTCAACCCGACGAAGCTTCACATTCTGCAGCTAGACGACAAGGAGTCGCGCCAGTTGTTACGCTCTCTCGCCCGTAGCTGACCCAGCAGAGCCGCGGCGACGTCGGTGCTGCCTGATCGTCTGATCAATATTCGCATGCGAATAGGGTGGCGCTTTCTCTTTAACCGAGCATGTCTATGGCAGCAGTACTTCAGCTTGCAGCGCATGCCTTGACGCCCACTTTGCAACGTCAGATGTGGCAGGGCGATCAGATCGCCGGCCCGATAGAGCAGACGATCTCGAGCGGGTATCCAGCGTTCGATCAAGCCTTGCCCGGACAGGGCTGGCCTACTGGCAGTTTGACTGAACTACTGGTCGAGCATGACGGTGTGGGAGAGATGCGCTTGCTGGCTCACGCGCTTCGCCAACTGACGATGGTAGAGGAGCGGCACGTGGTGATGATAGCGCCGCCCTATCATCCGCATGCGGTGGCGTTGAAGGCGTGGGGGATCGCTATCGAGCGGATTTTTTGGGTGCGAGCAACAGAGGCCCAAGCGTTTTGGGCCGCGGAGCAAGCGTTGAAGCAGGGCGGAATGGGGGCCGTGCTGATGTGGTCGTCGGATGCGCGTCCGGAAGCACCAAGACGTCTTCAGGTCGCGGCTCAAGAGTCCCGGTCGTTGGCCTTTCTGATCCGTCCGGCCGATGCTGCGGCGCACTCTTCTGCGGCGCCGTTGCGGATCATTTGCTCACCTTCCTTGCCCGAGGAGGCACAGGAGGTGAACCGTCGGCAATGGCTGCACAAAGTCGCTTTGACCGTCGACATCATCAAGCGCCGCGGTCCGCCTCTTGCAGAACCGCTTCGCATCGAGCTTCCCGTGCAGGAGGCGATGTTGCGTGCACGAGCGGCAACTCCAATGCGTCACGAACCAAAGGTCAATCATGTTGTGGATCGCTGTGACATTGCCTCTCTTGTCGCTGGAGGCCGTGAAGTCGCCTCTGTCCGAGCAAAAGAGCGTGCACAAATCGAATCGGCGTGACGACTCCGGCGAGTCCGTGCCGGGGGCGGGCGATATTCGATGCTATGCGTTGGCCGATCACACACATATCGTGATGCCAGATGCCAGCGCATACCGGCTCGGCGTACATGCGGGGCAGACACGGTCATATGCATTAGTGTTGGCGCCGAGGCTCGAGATACTCACCGCGGTCCCCGAGCGAGAGGCACAGGCATTCGAGGCGATGGCACTGGCGCTGCTCGCCTATACGCCAAAGGTCTCGCTGGCCCACGACCATACCGTACTGCTGGAGGTCGCGTCTGGATTGAGGCTTTTTGGCGGATTGCGCGCATTGTTGGCGAAAGTCGCGTCGACGGTCCGCGATTTCGGCTACACCGCTCACATGGCTTGTGCTCCGACCGCATGGGGCGCATGGCTGCTCGCGCAGGCCAGAGCGTGCCGGGACGGGCGGCGCTGGCACAGCGTGAAGGATGCGTCGCTGCCCCCCGTGCTCGATGCGTTGCCGGTCTCCCTGTTGCCCGCAGTAGCCGCATGCGGCGATGCGTTCGAACAGATCGGCTGCGAGACGTTGGCCGATTTGCGTCGCCTGCCTCGTGCGGGTGTCGCCAGGCGTTTCGGCAGCGGCGTGCTGGACTTGCTCGCGCAGGCCTACGGGGAAAAGCCGGACCCGCGCGAGTCGTTCCAAGCGCCGGCTTTGTTTCGTGCGCAACTCGAGTTGCAGTCTCGCGTCGATACTGCCGAAGCGCTGCTCTTCGCCGCGCGCCGGCTCGTGATGCAATTGGCCGGATGGCTGAGCGCGCATCACGCGGCGGTCAGCCGCTACACGCTGTTGTTCGAGCACGAGCTCGCAGCTCGCCATGCGCCGCGTACGTCGAGCTTGACGGTCTCGTGGGCCACGCCCTCGCGCGACCCCGATCATCTGATCTGGCTGCTGCGCGAGAAGCTGAATCAGACCGAGCTGGCTGCACCAGTTGTCGAGCTGAAGCTCGTCGCCGATCAGATCGGCGAACATGCGGCGCTGTCGGACACGCTCTTTCCGGTGCCGGATGCCGATCGCGATTCGGCAGCCCGTCTCTTTGAGCGGCTGAGTGCGCGTCTAGGCGCTGAAAACGTGATGCGGATTTCGATGCAGGAAGATCATCGACCGGAGAGGGCGATGCGCGTCGAAGCATATCAAGCCGGACAGCCCGCCTGGACGTCGCTGCAAGCGAAGCCAAAGCGCGCGCAACGGAAACCGGAGGCGAAATCTGCTGAGGAAAAGGGGCGGGCTGCATCTGCGTCGAGCATCGCGGCAGCCGGTGTCGTCGAGCGCAACCAGGCGGACGGTGCAGCGCAGGCGGCATTGCCGGATAACGCGTTGCCGCATGTGCAGGTCTTATCCGACGACGTGTCGCAACCGCCGCGGCCGGTCTGGTTGCTCGATACGCCGCTCAAATTGGCGGTGAGCGAACAGCAGCCCGTCTATCGGCGTCCTTTGAGGCTGCTCACCTGCACCGAGCGGATCGAGGCAGGCTGGTGGGATGGGGAAGGTGTCGAGCGCGATTACTACATCGCAGCCGATGATGACGGACACCTGCTCTGGCTGTTTCGTGAACGTTTGTCCGGCCATTGGTTCTTGCACGGGCTTTTCGGGTGAAGCGATGGCCCACTCTGTCTTACTCACGGCCTCTCAGGCATCGGCGGAGTCCGCTCCGTTGCCGGCTTATGCGGAACTGCACTGCCTGAGTAATTTCTCCTTCTTGCGCGGCGCTTCGCATCCGGGCGAACTCGTCGAGCAGGCAGTCCAGCATGGCTACGCAGCACTCGCGATTACCGACGAATGCTCGTTCGCCGGCGTGGTGCGTGCGCATGTCGCAGCGAAGAAACACAAGGACGTGCTGCAGCTTTTGATCGGCAGCGAGCTGCGTCTGACCGGCGAAGATGGCGAGCCTTTTTGCACGGTGGTTGCGCTTGCAACCAATCGCGAAGGCTATGGAAACCTCTCCGAGCTGATTACGCTCGGACGCTCGCGCGTGGAGAAGGGCAGCTACCGGCTCACGCCAACGGATTTCACCGATCCTCCTTCTGAACTCGCGCATTTGCGGCACCTGCCCGATTGCCTGCTGTTGCTGGTGCCGCAGCGCGACACGTCGCTTGCCCAGACGCTGCGCTGCGCGCATTGGCTTGCGGCTTTGGCGCCAGGGCGCTCGTGGCTCGCGCTCGAGCTCTGGCAAGCCGGCCGCGACGACGAATATATCGAAGCATTGCGGATGATTTCAGACGAGAGCGGCTTGCCGCTCGTCGCCGCAGGCGGGGTGCTGATGCACGCACGCGCGCGCAAACCGCTTCAGGATACGTTGACCGCGATCCATTTGGTGAAACCGCTCGCGGCCTGCGGCCATGCGCTCGAGCCGAATGCCGAACGGCACATGCGCACGCTTGTGCGAATCGCATCGCTCTATCCAGCCGATACGCTTGAAGAAACACTGCGCGTCGCGGCTCGCTGCAAGTTCAGTCTCGATGAGCTGCAGTATGAGTATCCGGAAGAGCTGGTCCCAGCGGGCGAGACGCCGTCGAGCCATCTGCGCAGGCTGGTCATGGACGGTGCGATCGAGCGCTGGCCGCACGGGCTTTCCGTCGACACTATCGAACAGATCGAAAAAGAGCTCGCACTGATTGCCGAGCTTCGATATGAGAAGTATTTCCTGACGGTGTACGACATCGTGCGCTTCGCGCGCGAGCATCGCATCCTGTGCCAGGGGCGTGGTTCGGCGGCCAATTCGGTTGTCTGCTACTGCTTGCGTATCACCGAGATCAATCCGGCGCTCATCCATATGCTCGTCGAGCGCTTCATCTCACGGGCGCGCGACGAGCCGCCCGATATCGACGTCGACTTCGAGCATCAGCGCCGCGAAGAGGTCATTCAATACATCTACAGAAAATACGGCGATCGCCGGGCGGCGCTGACCGCCACGCTCATCACCTATCGCACGCGCAGCGCCTTGAAAGACGTCGGCAAGGCGCTTGGGCTCGAAGAAGCGTTGATCGAGCGGGTCGGCCAGTCGCAGCAATGGTGGGATGGCCCGGATGCGATCGCCCGGCATCTAGCCGATGCAGGCTTCGACGCGCAATCGCACATCACGCAGCATCTGATCCGCTTGACCCATGAGCTGCGCGGTTTCCCGCGGCATTTGTCGCAGCACGTCGGCGGCTTCGTGATCGCGCGCGACAAGCTCTCGCGTCTCGTGCCGATCGAAAAGGCGGCGATGGAGGGGCGCAGCGTGATCGAGTGGGACAAGGACGATATCGAAGCGCTCAAGCTGCTGAAAGTCGACGTGCTTGCGCTCGGCATGCTGTCGGCGATCCGGCGCTCGCTCGAATTCGTCGCGCTGCGGCGCGGTTTTCCGAATTTCGGCGTCGAGCATATTCTGCGCGAGGATCCGGCCGTCTACGAGATGTGCGGCCATGCCGATACGATCGGCGTGTTCCAGGTCGAATCGCGCGCGCAGCAAAGCATGCTGCCGCGCCTGAAGCCGAAGAAATACTACGATCTCGTGATCCAGGTGGCGATCGTACGGCCCGGGCCGATTCAGGGCGGCATGGTGCATCCGTATTTGCGCCGCAGACAGGGGCTCGAGGTTGTCGATTATCCGAAGGAGGAACTGCGGCCGGTGCTAGGAAGGACACTCGGTGTGCCGATCTTTCAGGAGCAGGTGATGCATCTCGCGATGGTCGCGGCCAAATACTCCGCTGAACAGGCCGACGAATTGCGCCGCGCGATGGCCGCCTGGCGGCGCACCGGCAATCTCAAGCCTTATCAGGACGACTTGAAGGAGAAGATGCGGGCGCGCGGCTACGACGAGAGTTTTACCGACCGGATTTGCAAACAGATCGAAGGCTTCGGCGATTACGGCTTTCCGGAGAGTCACGCGGCCAGTTTTGCGCTGCTGGTTTACTTGAGCGCGTGGCTCAAGCGCTATGAGCCTGCCGCGTTTCTTGCCGGGTTGCTCAACAGCCAGCCGCTCGGCTTTTATTCGCCGTCGCAACTCGTGCAGGACGCGAAACGCCATGGCGTGCCGGTGTTGCCACCCGATGTCACGCTAAGCGATTGGGAATCGACCTTGGAGAGGCCCCGGCGGCCTGGCGAGCGGATCTCGTGGCGCGGACCCGGCGGTCGCGACCGCGATGCCCGCCGCTATCAGCAGATGCTTCGCGATGCGTCGTTGCCGAAGGGAATGTGGGCGAAGACGAACAGACGCGCTGCCCGGCGTTACGCGGCGCGGGTGAAACAGCCGGCTGGCACCTACGGCAAGAAAGGTCCGGCGGTGCGTCTCGGCATGCATCTGGTCAAGGGATTTTCTCAGGCGGCCGCCGAGCGGATCATGGCAGCGCGGAGCGTTGGCCCGTTTATCGATGTCGATGATCTCGCGCGGCGTGCCGCACTCACGCGCCGCGAGCTCGAAGCACTGGCGGCGGCAAATGCGCTCGTCAGTCTTGCCGGCCATCGACGGCAGGCGTGGTGGGCCGTGACCGCTCAGCATGCGGTGCCGCAACTGTTGCGTGATGCACCGATCGCCGAGGCCCCGTTGACGCTGCCGCGTGCGCCGGAGGGACGTGAAATCACCGACGACTATCGAAGCCTTGGGTTGACGCTGAATCGGCATCCGCTCGCGTTGCTGCGGCCGCTGCTTGCGAAGGAGCGCTTCAGGACAGCGGCGCAACTCGCACATCTGGGCCACGGAAGGCTGGCCCGCGTATGCGGGATTGTCACCGGGCGGCAGCGGCCGGGCACGGCTAACGGCACGATCTTCGTGTCGCTCGAGGACGAGACCGGCATGATCAACGTGATCGTCTGGCCGGCGCTCGTCGAAAAGCAGCGCGCTGAGCTGCTGGGTTCGGGATTGCTCGCGGTCCACGGCGTGGTGCAGCGCGAGGGAGAGGTGTTGCATTTGGTCGCAAAGCGGCTCGAGGATCGGACTGCATTGCTTGGCCGGATCGCCGTGGCAAGCCGCGATTTTCATTGAGCGCTGGTTTGCCGGCCGGCTGGATTCGTACCGTCTACAGATGCCAGGGGAACGCGTCGAGCACTTGGCGGATCGCCTCGTCAAACGGCATGCGCCGTCCGATGCCGAGTGCTTCCAGGCGGCTCGAATCCAGATGACAGTCGCGCGGACGCGGTGTCGCGTCGGCCGGCGTGTGCTGCGGCGCGAGGCGCGCATCGAGCCGCAATGCTTGCGCAAGCCGCGTGGCGATGTCGAACTTCGTCATCGGCTCGGCTCCGGACCATTGCGCGATTCCGCAGATCGCGTCGCCGCTTGCATGGCGTTCGAGCATCTGCCGGACGACGACGGCGACATCGGGCGTGAAAGTCGGATAGCGCGTCGCCCATGCATCCATGATCGCGGGTTTCGCACCGTGGGCAGCCGAGGCGGCGATCGCCGGCACGAGGCTCGTGACCGCCGATTCCTGCCAATCGACGATCGGACCGAAGAGGAGCGGCAGGCGCAGCACGCAACCGAGTCCGGTGGTCTCCAGGAGCGCGCGCTCTCCGTCCAGCTTGCTGCGGCCGTATGCGTTGAGTGGCGCTGGCGGGTCATCGCAGCGATAGGGCGGTTGCGTGCCGTCGAACACATAGTCGGTTGAGATCGACAGCACCCATGTTCCGCAGCGGCGTGCCGCGGCGGCGACCGTGTTTACGGCGTCGACGTTGAGCGCGCGGGCGAAAGCCGGATCGTGTTCGCAGACGTCAGGCCGGCGTTCGGCCGCCGCGATCACGATTGCGTCGGGCGCGGCGTGGTCGATGAAGGCGTCGATTGCCGCCGCATCGCGCATGTCGAGCGCGACCGAGCCTTCGGCGACGCGTCGATGCGCGGTGCGGACCACGCGCCAGCCGGTGCGTGCCGTCAGCTCATTGCTAATCGCGCGCCCGAGCAGGCCCGAGGCGCCGAGGAGGGCCACCGTGAACATAGCGTTTTTAGGCGTTGCCGCCGCCGATAGTGCCTTTGACGGTATAGCCCGCGTCGTCGATGGCGGCTTGAAGCACGCTCGCGGCCTGTCCCGATTCGATGACGACGCGTCCTCGCTCCAGATCGACCTGCACGCGCGCCGTGGCGTCGTGCGCCTGGATGGCTTTCGTCACGGCCGAAGCGCAGTGCTGGCAGCTCATGCCTTCAACTTGGAATTCGATCATCGTGTTTCCTTTCAAGAATGGAGGAGGAGTGGGATGAGCTTCCCATGATGGGAAGGTGTACGATCGGCCGGTACACTGAGGAACTGACCATGAATATCGGCGAAGCGGCCCGTGCATCGGGCGTTACGGCAAAAATGATCCGCTACTACGAGAGTGTTGGACTGCTTGCGCCCAAGGCGCGCACGGAATCCGGTTATCGGGTCTACGGCGCGGACGAGATCCACACGCTGCGCTTCATTCGGCAGGCGCGGCGCCTCGGGTTTCTGGTCGAAGACATCCGCAAGCTGCTCGCTCTTTGGCAGGACCGTTCGAGAGCGAGTGCCGAGGTCAAGGCCATCGCGCTCGAGCACGTTGCCGAGCTCGAGCGGCGCATCGCCGAGCTGACCGATATGCGCGACACGCTTGCGCACCTCGCCCAGCATTGTCATGGCGACGCTCGCCCGGATTGTCCGATTCTTGAACAACTGGCTCATGAATTCGATGCAAAGCCGTCGGCCCAATGTCATTGAGCGCTAAACGCGTGCTTGGGGACAGCGTGATGGAAATAGGGTCGCATAAATTATCCTGTTTGGCGCTATTTTGGTGCATTTGAGCCTGATCGAGCATTTGCTACCGCCTCGACATGATCGCTTGCCGTTATAAATCAACATTTTCGGTGGCAGCTTGGCTTGCACCATTCCAAAACGGAATGCACGTCATTCGTGCATTTCACTAGACGGTTGCACCTTTAGGTCTATAATTAGGGTTAACCCTTTTACGGGAAATCCCTGATGCCCAACCCGCCAGGGGTTCATATCGATCCTTGGAGAACATCATGTTTGCGTACATCATCGAAACACTGAGCAACTGGTTCGAAGCTGCAGAACGCCGCCGTCGTGAGGCTTATCTGGCTGCGTCAGCCGACATCGTCCAACTCGAACAGCGCATCCGCTCGCTCGAAAAGAACGGCTACTCGCTGTAATCGCGAACTGCCGATCCGGCGGGGCCGCAGTTCCGGCGTCGTTGTGAAGCCAAGCCCCGTCCAGCGGGGCTTTGTCGTATCTGGAACGCGACTGCGACTAGCCTAAACCTTGCCATCACGGTAAGGTAAAGCGTTTTCCTCCACAATCACGCAGTCGATCACGGATACGCATGCCATGCGCCCATTTCTTTTGCTTCGCGTGTTGCCGGCCGTCTGCGCTGCGGCTGTAGGGTTTGTTGCGTCTGGCGCTGCAACCAATGCATTGGCCGCGTCGGACCGCAAGCCGCTGGTGCTCGATACGGAAAGCGGTATCGATGACGGGCAAAGCGGCGTCGTTCTGCAAACGGCGCCGCTGTCGCGGCAGCCGATGGTTGCGGCGAAGCGCGCGGCGGCTCCCACCGAGTTGCAACAACCGGACTCGTCGCAACCCATCATCGTGGCGCCGTATATCAATCTGCCTGTGGGCGGTGCATCGGCGCCGCGCCCCGTCTACCGGCCGAATTCGAGCCAGTAGCCGTGCGCCAGCCGATCCTCAATCGGCCCGGCTCTCGATCTTGAACTGCGCGGTTTCGTCTTGCCCGAGCTTGTCGACGAGATAGGGCAGCGTTTCTTTCATCGTTGCGGCAAGTGTGTACGGCGGGTTCAAAATGAACATGCCGCTGCCGTACAACCCGAAGCCGTCGGATGGCGGGTGGCTAACCGTTAGCGTCAAATGCAGCCAATTGGTTGGCTGTAACTGCTTCAATTGCTCCGGGAAACGTTGCGACTCCTGCCGCGTAACCTGTGGATACCAGACCGCGTAAGTACCTGTCGCAAACCGCTTCAGACTCTCTTCGACGCAGGTCAGTGTGCGCGTGTAGTCGCGCTTGTCTTCGAACGACGGGTCCACCAGCACGAGAGCGCGGCGCGGCGGTGGGGGAAGCAGGGCCTTGATGCCATCGAACCCATCTGCGCCAAAGAGCATGGCGCGGCGCCCCGCGTCGCGGAAGTTATGACGCAGGACATCGATCTCGGTCGAGTGCAGCTCGAAAAGTCGCATGCGGTCCTGATCGCGCATTAGCCGCCAGGCCAGATAGGGCGACCCCGGGTAATAGCGCAATTGCCCGTCGGGATTCAACGCGCCGACTTCCTCGACGTATTCCGCGAGTGCGGCCGGCAGATCTTTTTGCTCCCACAATTTCGCTATACCGGTCTCGAACTCGGCGGTCTTCGTCGCATAGCCTTCCTTGAGCGAATAGACGCCGGCGCCCGCATGCGTATCGATGTACCAATAGGCCTTGTCCTTCAGGCCGAGATAGCGCAGTAACTGCACGACGACGGTGTGCTTGAGAACGTCGGCATGATTGCCTGCGTGAAAGGCGTGACGATAGCTGAGCATGGCAAACGAGAAGCGAACGATGGGGCATGGAAGCGCGCAGCGAGCCGCAATATCGGCTCGCGAGCGCCTGGCGCATAAGCTGCGCGGTGCGAGGCGCTTGTGGGCGGTCGCGTATTGTACGCGAGGCACGCACCGCCCTTGACCGTTTTACTGATAGGCCTCGCCGACAACTTCCTCGATCTTCTGCTTAATTTCGGGCGTAATCTTGGCGGCCACGTCTTGCGCCTTCATGTTCTCGTGTATCTGCTCGACGCGCGACGCGCCGGTGATCACCGTGCTGACGTTCGGGTTCTTCAGGATCCACGCAATCGCCAGTTGGCCGATCGTGCAGCCGAGTTCGTCGGCGATGCTGCCCAGCTGGCCGACGATGTTGTTCTTGCCTGCATCCATCACCTGCGTGCGCAACCAGTCGTAGCCCTGCAGTTGCGCGCGGCTGTCGGCCGGCACGCCATTGCGATACTTGCCGGTGAGCAGGCCCGATGCCAGCGGGCTCCAAGTCGTCAGGCCCAGCCCGATATCCTCGTAGAGCCGCTTGTATTGCTGCTCGACACGCTTTCGACAGAAGAGGTTGTATTGCGGCTGCTCCATCACCGGCTTGTGCAGGTGGTGCCGCTCGGCGATTTCGTAAGCTGCGCGGATTTCATCGGCGCTCCATTCCGACGTGCCCCAGTAGAGCGCCTTGCCGCGCGCAATCATATCGCTCATCGCCCACACGGTTTCCTCGATCGGCGTGTTCGGGTCGGGGCGATGGCAGAACACGAGGTCGACGTAATCGAGTTGCAGTCGGTGCAGCGACGCGTCGATGGCATTCAGCAGGTATTTGCGGTTCAGCGTGTGGTACTGATTCGGCGCTTCGTGCAGCCCCCAGAAGAATTTGGTCGACACCACGTAGCTGATGCGCGGCCATGCAAGCTCCTTTAGCGCATGACCCATGATTTCCTCGGACTTGCCGCCCGCATAGACTTCAGCGTTATCGAAGAAATTCACGCCCGCGTCGCGTGCCGCAGCGAGCGATTCGCGGGCAGCGTGCCGATCCACCTGATTGCCGTACGTAACCCATGAACCGATGGAAAGCTCGCTGACTTGCAAGCCGGAACGTCCGAGTCGTCGATAGTTCATATACTTCTCCTTCGAAGGTGGGCGTAAGAGTCAAACGCACAGCTTAATCCGAATTGTTTTTCCGCGTGGACGGCCGGGCCCTGCGCCGCTACCGCATCGATCGAATGATTTGCGGAACCCGCCTCAGGGTGTTCATGCACAATACCGGGGTCGGTCATGGCGCGGCAGCCGGCCGATCGGCATATGCCTTTCGGCCGGGTTGTCATGCATTTGCCGCCATGGTGTCATGTGCTCAATCCAGATGGAGGTCTTGCATGTCGTCGTCAAACACGAAGCTGAACGGTAAGGTTGCAGTCGTCACGGGCGCCGCAAGCGGCATCGGCAAGGAAATCGCATTCACGCTCTCGAAGGCGGGCGCCGCGGTGGCGATCGCCGACTTGAACCTCGCGGGCGCGCAGGCGGTGGCCGACGAGATCAAGCAGGCCGGCGGCA
>NZ_SWJE01000034.1 GCF_005144415.1 Trinickia terrae
CCGTCCTCGCCTGCTACTGCGGCACCGTTAATGAAATGACTAATCTGCCTCATCGTCTCTGCTCCTTCCATACCGACCGGACCGCAGCCTCGCCCAATCGGCGAATGTTGAACACGTGGCTCGCCTCTGTTATGACAAGTTATATATATTTGTATTGAATGTCAACTATGACATATCGCATAGCAACCAAGGTTGGAGCGTACCCTTTTGCTTATGAGCAAACGGCACGATTGAAGGGTGTCGGCTTCTTCGCTACTGACTGGACACACATTTTTTGAACCATTAATCAATTATGATACTAAGTACATTTACCTACGTAAAAGTACCAATAGTCACTTATGACACATAATCCAAAAATGACAGTGGGTAGACAAATTCGGAGGGGTGTCGTATGGTCGCGATAGCAATCAACTACTGTGAGGTCTCCCCGCATGACAACCCGACAAGCGTCAAGCGAACCAGGTACCGGTCTGACCCGCAACGACCGGCGGCGACAGCGAACCCGAGAAGCCATTCTTGCGGCAGCCGACCAAGTGTTTCGGCGTGTAGGCGTGGATGCGGCGACGGTAAACGACGTGACCGAAGAGGCGGACGTCGCCTACGGGAGCTTCTACAACCACTTCAAAACAATGGACGACGTGGTTGCTGCGCTGGCTGCCGAAACGCTGCAGCGCGTCGCAGACAGGACTGGCGAAATCATTCAGAAGGCAGACCGAGTGGAACTGCTACCCTGCGTGGGCGCCAGGTTTGTGGTGCGGATGCTGTCACAAGATCCGGCGATTCGCTGGTTGTTGAATCGCCCCTACATTCTGGTCGACGCGTTCCACGAGGTTGCGCGTCCATTCATGGTCAACGCGGAAAGCCAGGCAGTGCAAGACGGACGTCTAAGGCCAGTCGGTGGCCACGAATGTTGGCTGCAGACCTTTCCGTGGCTCCTGATTTCGGAACTCAACGCATTGCTGAGCGACGGAGACGTGGCAGCACACGAGGAGCGATTCGCGCGGATCAGCCTGCGGTTTCTCGGTGTCGACGACACGCTCGCGCCAACCATCATCGAGGAGTCGAAATCGCTGGTGAACGCGCAAACCCAGTCTGGCCGGGTTGCGAAGGCTCATCGCTCGGAACCCAAAGCGATCACTGGATAAGTCAGCACCGGCATTCCCCTCCTATTGATTACGGACAACGCCAAAGTTGAGGCTGCGGCGGATGTCCGAATGATTCTCAAGCGGCATCGCCAACTCCGCGAAGCGATCAAACTGGACCCGCGACAAGCAAGTTCAGTTATAGAAAACGATTGCCGCTTGCCGGACTACCCGAATCGGTCCCGTTGTCCAATAAGAACAACATTGCGATATGCGTCGATGGCATTTTATTTTCCGATCAATATGGATAACTAATAACACGAAAAACTCTGGATCCAATACTGCCATAAAGGTAGCCAGCTGCGAGAAAGCACCAACTGGGAAACCGGTCCACGTCCCAGGCTGTTGCGTCATTCATTTAGCCGACGGCAGCATTCACGCGCATAGGAATTGTCGATACGAATCGACGTTTGATAGCTAGGCGAGCAGAAATTTCTCAACGGCGGATTGATATTTCCGCAAACGATTTAACGGAGCTAGACATGAAAATCGCGCTAATCGGAGCTACCGGGCACGCTGGATCCCGAATCTTGAGCGAGTTGGCCCACCGAGGCCATTCGGTGACGGCAATCGTACGGCACCCCGATCGGGTACCCGCGCTTCCGGACATAACAGCAATTGAGGCAGACGTTCATGACACTCCCACGCTTGCGAAATTATTGAACGGACATGACGCCGTGATCAGCAGTGTCCATTTCCTGGCCGCCGACGCGCCAACCTTCCTGCAGGCTATTCGCCGTTCAGACGTGCGACGCTACCTGGTGGTGGGCGGTGCTGGTACCCTGGAGATCCGCCCCGGCATGCGACTAGTCGATACCCCGGATTTTCCGGCCGCGTATCACGGTGAATCCTCTGCCGGCGCAGCGTTTTTGGAAACGCTCCGCACCGTATCCGACCTTGACTGGACCTTCCTTTCGCCGTCAGCCGAATTCGTCGAAGGATCTCGTACCGGCAAATTCCGCCTCGGCGAAAACGCCCTGTTGACTGACAGTCAGGGGCGCAGCTGGATCAGCTACGAGGACTACGCCGTGGCGATGGTAGATGAACTTGAAAAACCAGCACACGTTCGCGCCCGTTTCACGGTGGGTTACTAACCCATCCGCTGGGATCGACGATTCACCAGGAACGACACGCAGACCAAGTTTCACATCGTCGCCACGAAGTAGCTGTAGCAGCGACACATCATTCTGGCCCCGCACGTGTGCAGCAATTAACCAAGGAGATTGATTTGAAGAGACATCTGATGATTGCGGCGGGTGCGCTCGCCGCCTCGCTTTCGTTCTCGGCATTCGCCGATGGATCGACGTACCAGCTCGATCCGAGCCACACGTACCCTGCCTTCGAGGCTGATCACTTCGGTGGTCTGTCCGTGTGGCGCGGCAAGTTCGACAAGTCGAGCGGCACGGTGACGCTCGATCGCGCCGCAAAGACCGGAGCGGTTGATGTCACGACCGAAATCGCATCGGTTCGTACGGGCAGCACGAAGCTCGACCAGTACCTGCAGTCGGCGCAGTTCTTCGACACGACGAAGTACCCGGATGCGACCTACAAAGGCGCGATCGAGTTCGACGATGACAAGCCGTCCGAGGTCGTTGGCAACCTGACGATGCACGGCGTGACCAAGCCGCTGACGCTGAAGATCAACTCGTTCAAGTGCATGCCGCATCCGTTGCTCAAGCGCGAAGTGTGCGGCGTCGACGCCGCCGGCGAATTCGACCGTGCCGATTTCGGCGTGAGCGCCGGAAAGGAGTATGGCTTCAGTACGAAGACCAAGCTGTTGATCTCGGCCGAAGCGCTCAAGCAGTAATCCTGTGGTGCTGCAACAGACTACGCGATACGGACAGAATGAAACGCCGCGTCTTCTTATCCTCGAGCGGCGGTTCTATTCATTGTCCGTCGCGCACTCGTCCGCTCGAGGCGCGCGGCTATGAAGGCATGGAGTCCAGGAAGACATAGACCGCAGCGATCTTCTCATCACGCACGATGATCACATCGACGCCCGTATAGGCGGGAGCCTCGCCCCGCGGGCCGGATCCCCACGCCAATCGGCCAGCGTTGTGCAGGACCTGCGGCTCACCGAGCTGCGTATAGGCGAAATGCGGGTGCGTCGCGCGAAGCTCACCCGCGAACGTGTCGAGAGCATCGCGCCCGATGAATACACCCTCAGGCACGTAAAGCACGCAGTCCTCGGTATAGAGTTCCTCGATTGACGCGCGACGACGCTTCGCGTCGCCTTCGCCGAAGACCTCCGGAAGGTTGCGGCAGAGCAGCTCGTTGATACGGTCGGTCATGGCAATTCTCCTTAACGATATTGACGAAACGCGTCAGACAAGACGCTCCTTCACCTTGCCCGGCACCAGAGGCAGATCGCGCAGCCGGACGCCGCTTGCATGCGCCACGGCATTCGCCAGCGCGGCGCCCGCCGGACCGAGCGAACACTCGCCGGCGCCGAGCGACGGATCATCGGAACGTTCCAGCAGGACGACATCGACTGGCGGCACTTCCTCAAAGGACAGGATGGGATAGTCCTGCCAATGGCGCGTGGTGATTTCGGTTCGACTGAACGTCACGCGCTCCTTGAGCGCCCAGCTCAGCGCCTGGATGATGCCGCCTTCGATCTGGTTCTTCACGCCGTCGGGATTGATCACGCGACCCACGTCGATTGCGGCGGTCACGTTGGTGACGCTGACGGCACCAGTCGAATGGTCGACGCGTACGTCGACGACCATCGCCGCGTATGCCCCGATATTCTTGTAGCGCGAATAAGCGAAGCCGCGTCCATGCTGCCCGTCGCCTTTCAAACCGGGCTGCCATCCGGAGCGGCTCGCCGCCTCCCGCACCACGGCAATCGCACGCGGATCGCTCAGGTGCGCCAGACGAAATGCGACCGGGTCTGCATTGGCCGCAAGCGCCAGTTCGTCCATGAACGACTCGATCGCAAACACATTTCCAAACGCCCCCAAGGTGCGCAGCGAGCTATTGCGGACGGGCGTGTCCAGCAGCATGTGGTTGGTCACCCTCCTGCGCGGCAGATCATAGACCGGCACGGCGTTGCGATCGCCATTGCCGTATGGCTGCGGGATCTCCGGCGGCGGCGACGGCTGGAACGGCTTCTCGAGGTGCCACGCGGCTAGCAGGTTTACACCACCGCGCTCGCCTGGCCGCATGGCGTGAGAATTGCTCCATACGTCGTAGTTCCAGTCGGCAATATGGCCGTCTTTGGACAAGGCCGCCTTCACCCGCATGACCATTGCCGGACCGATGGGCGCCCAGGCAAATTCATCGTCGCGCATCCATTGAACCTTGACTGACCGCCCCGGGACTTCGCGGGCGAGCAGCGCTGCATCGAGCGCGACATCATCGGCGCCGTTATGACCGTAACAGCCCGAACCTGGAACGTGCACGACGTCGACCGCGCCGACAGGCATTTCGAGCACCGTCGCAAGTTCGCCGCGCAACGGAAACGCGCCCTGCGTGTGAGACCAGACCGTCAGGTGCCTGTCCTCGAGCAGCGCAACGGAACACGAGGGACCGATCGAGGCGTGGGAAAGATATGGGCGAGAGTAGCTGGCCTCCAGTTGTGTCGCTACATCGAACGCCGGACTATCCTGCCCCGCCTCGCTGATGACCTTGTCTTCGCTGCGCCAGCCAGGCAGCGCCGCCTGGAGATGATCGACGTCGGGCAGCGCGACGAAATCGGCACTCCACTGCGTTGCGTCGATCAACGCACGCCGCGCCGCTATTGCCTGCTCTTCACGCTCGGCGACGACACCAAGGAAGCTGCCATCGCGGACAACGGCGACGACGCCCGGCAGCCGCTTGACGGATGCGGCGTCGACTGAAACGAGCTTCGCGCCGTACCTCGGGGGCCGCAAGACGCGGCCGAACAGCATATTGGGCAAGCGCATGTCCTGAACGAACGCCGCCGCACCCGTGAACTTGGCCGGCAAGTCAATGCGCGGCACCGACTTGCCGACCAGCCTGTAATCCGATGGGCGCTTGGCCGTGAAGCCCGCAGCCACTTCGCGCCTGAACAGCGCCTCATCGTCTCTCGCGAGGTCCGCGTAAGTCACGCGCCGGCCGTCGGCGGCCAGAACCACTCCGCTCTCGACGCGCAGATCCGACGCCGCCACCTTCAACCGCTGGCCGGCCGCTGCGAGCAGGACCGCCCGCGCTTGCGCCGCGGCAACGCGCAATGCCGCCCCGCTCGTCTCGATCGACTGGCTGCCGTACGTGTAACCCTCGTTCGGGCTGCGAGCCGTGTCCGCGGAAATCATGCGCACGCTCGCCAGACTCACATCGAGTTCGTCCGCGGCGATTTGTGATAGCGCGGTGAGTATCCCCTGCCCCAGCTCGGCTTTCCCTGTGAAGATCGTGACCGCGCCCTCCTCGTCGACTCGAATCCAGCCGTCGAGCCGGCGATTCGCGCGCAGATCGACCGGCAGCACGGGCTCGGCCAGCGCGAACTCCGAAAAAGGCGCAAGCGAGAACGTCGCGACGACCGCGCCGGCCAATTTGCCGAATGCGCGCCGCGAAAGTCTGACCGTATTCATGCGCGCAACTCCTGCGCTGCACGCCGGATCGCGCGCACAATCCGGTTATGCGCACCGCAGCGGCATTTCTGGCCGGCCAGCTCGCGCCGTATGGCCGCCTGATCCGGATCGGGATTTCGCTCGAGCAGAGCCTTCGCGGCCATCAACATTCCGCTCGAGCAATAACCGCACTGGGCGGCCTGTTCGGCGAGGAAGGCTTTCTGCAGCGCGTGAAGCCGCTCACCCTTGCCCAGCCCCTCGACCGTGGTCACGCGCTGCACTCCCACCGCGCCAACGGGAAACACGCAAGAAGGCGTTGCGTCGTTGCCGACCAATACCGTGCACGCGCCACATTGCGCCTCGCCACAGCCGAACTTAGGACCGCTCAACTGGAGATCGTTACGCAACACGTATAGCAGCGGCGTATCTGCAGCCACGTTCACCACGTGCTGCCTTCCATTCACCGTGATCGGAATGCCCATTTCGCCTCCCTTGACTTCCCATCCGCGATCGCGCCGCGTCGAGGATCAATGCGGCGCGAGAACGCCGTCTGGAATTGATTTTTCTTTTGGTTGACTAACTAAATGACCCGGTTTCCCACCCTGAACCTCTCGCCCCCCCGCTAACACTCGACGCAGTCAGCCTGGCGTGCGCCCTCAACCCGTCTGAGGCAAACAAGCATCAGACACGCCGCCAGTGCCGGCACCGCGGCCGCGAAGAACAACGCCGTGTTCGACCACTGC
>NZ_SWJE01000035.1 GCF_005144415.1 Trinickia terrae
ACGAACAAGTCGATTGCGGGCTCGACATCTGGATGAACACGATAGCGGCCAAAATCACGCACGCCTTCCTCCCGGAGGATTTGTTCGTCGAGATAGAGCTGACCCGTACACTCGCGCGCGCGCCGTTGGAACAGCGCCCACGCAGCATCGGCCATGATGTCCGGCAATCTCGAGTGCAGCATGGCCTCCTCTCCGCCAAGCGCAAACCGGATCGCCGATGTCGCAATCGTGGTGCGCGGCCAGAGTGCGTTGAACGCGATCCCTTCGCTTCGGAACTCTTCGGCCATACCGACCATGAGCATGCTCATCGAGAACTTGCTCAGCGTATACGCCACATGATCACCGAGCCACTGTGGCTTCAGGTTAAGCGGTGGCGAGAGTGCGAGCACGTGCGGATTCTCTGCGCGACGCAGATGCGGGATACAGGCGCGCGATACCAGGAAGGTCCCGCGCGCATTGATCTGATGCATCAGATCGAAGCGTTTGGGATCTGTTTCAAGCGTCCCCGTGAGGCTGATCGCCGACGCGTTGTTCACGCAGATGTCTATACCTCCAAAACGATCGACTGTCGCTGCGATAGCGCGCTCCACGGAATCTGCGTCCCGCACGTCTACCACCAGCGGCAACGCACAACCGCCCGCCGCCTCGATCTCGTTGGCCGCCGAGTACACGGTGCCCGGAAGCTTCGAATGCGGCTCGGCGGTCTTTGCGGCCACCGCGATATTGGCCCCATCACGCGCCGCACGCAGCGCGATCGCTAAACCGATTCCGCGGCTCGCCCCCGTAATGAAGAGCGTCTTCCCTTTCAGTGACATGCCCAAGACTCCAAGAAAGAAGCAACTCAGCCCGCGCTGGCTTCGGGCGCGTAGACGTGCGTCTCGCAACCGTCAGGGATGAAATCGACTGCGTTCGCGGCCCCCTCCTCACGCCACATCTCGTATGCGATTTCCCGTACGATTTTCCCGTCCCTCATCTCGAAGACGTGCGTAAGCCGGACACACAGCTCACTTCCCTTCGGATAGGGAAGATTCTTCATCTCGTTGCCGACAATCGTGATGTGTCCAATCTGGTCGTCGAACACAAACTTCTCAGTCGCAAAACGACGCAACGGCACGACCTTCCGATAGGCGACGGTCCTGAAAATGCCTCGATACGCTTCAAGAATCTCGTCGCGGCTACTCATCACCACGCCTCTTGTAGGCGCCTCCCAGGAAATATCTTCTGCGTAGAGCGCCACCGCATTTTCCACCAGCTCCGGCGTTTCATTGTGGAAATGAGCCTCGACCACCTTGAGGTTGCGTGCAATGATCTCATCGCGAGAGAGTTCGCTATCGGGAACACTCGTGTCGACTTTGATCGCCTTGACTGCTGCCATGCTTCCTGCGTTCATATTCCCATCTCCTCGCTATCTCTTGCTGTCACTGTCAGCCACGCTGACGACTATCCACGATTGAATTGCTGATGCTGCCCAGGCCTTCGACGCTTGCCGTCACGGTCGCGCCGGGCTTCATGAAGACTGGCGGCTTGCGCGCCATTCCCACACCATCGGGTGTACCGGTCAAAATCACATCGCCCGGACGCAGCGTGACGTGCCTGGAAGTGAAGGCGATGAGCTCGCCCACACTGAAAATCATGTCGGCAGTCGTACCCGATTGCATGACCTCGCCATTGACGACGGTCTCCAAGCGTAGATTGCCGACGTCAACCGCATCCGCCGTGGTGATGAAGGCACTGATTGCGCCGCTCTTTTCGACGTTCTTCCCCAACGCCCACTGGCCTGTCCGCAGCGTAGTCGCCTGAAGCTGGGATGCGCGGCCGCTGATATCGTTGGCAACGGTGTAGCCGAAGACGCCAAGCTCGGCCGCTTCCGGGGTGACATCAGTCAATGTCGCGCCCACGATGGCCGCTAGCTCAACCTCCCAATCGAGGCCGTCCGGCTCCGCCGCCGGCACCGGAACCGGGGTGCCGTCAGCAACAAGCTCTGCGCTCCAGCGGGCGAACAGGTTGGGGAACGTCGGTGCGTCGAGCTTCGCCTCCTGGCCATGCTTCGCGTAGTTGATTGCCGCGCATACCACCCTCGCGTCTCGGGGAACGGGAGGCACCAACGTAAGTGCCGCAAGATCGAGCTCACCTGATTCGAGTATCGCTGCGGCCTCGCGCCAGCGGAGAATATCGTCGTAAAACGAATCAATGTCGGTCAACGGCGCAACACGACCTTCGATCAGCACACCCATCGTTCGGTCTCGCCGCCCGCCCCTCGGACTCTGGAACGCTACAAAGCGCATGGCTCGCCTCCTTCAAGATTAGTTGGCTCTTGGAAACCCAAGATCAATCCGGCTGCCAGCCGGGTCCGGCCAGCGCGACGTCACGGTTTTCGTTCGGGTATGGAAAGCGATGGCACCAGGACCAAAGAGCTTGGTCTCTGTGAATGCACTGTCCTTCCATCCGCCGAAACTGTGGAAAAAGACCGGAAACGGAATCGGTACGTTGACGCCGATCTGCCCAGCCTCCGTCTCGTCGATGAACTGCCGTGCGGCGCCGCCATCCCGCGTAAAGATGGCTGCACCGTTTCCCAACGGATGATTCGCGATGATCGAGGCCGCCTCGTCATAGCTGCCGACCCGGACGACCGAAAGCACCGGACCGAACAGCTCATCGGAGTGAACTGCCATACCGGGCTTGACGTGATCGATAAGTGCCGGTGCGACGTACCAGCCGTCACGTGCCTCGGCCAGATCTCCACCTGCCACGAGTTCGCCCCCTTGCATCTTCGCGCCTTCGAGGTAGCGTGCGATCCGGTCCCGGGATTCACTCGTAATGACGGGACCGACGTCCGAGCCTGCTTCGTTCGCCGGACCGGTCCGCAACCCGCGAACTCTTTCTGCGATCTTCGCGACAAGTGAATCGGCAATGTCGCCGACCGCAACCACGACGCTGACCGCCATGCACCGCTGGCCCGCTGCGCCATAGGCAGCGGAGACCGCGGCGTCGGCCGCCATGTCCAGATCGGAATCAGGCAACACCACCATGTGGTTCTTGCCACCTCCGAATGCCTGGACGCGCTTGTTCTTTGCCACCCCGGCGACGCGGATCGCTTGCGCTACTGGCGTCGATCCCACGAAGCTGATCCCCGCGATATCGGGATGCGCAATCAACTGGTCGACAATCGCCTTACCACCAAGCACGACATTGAAAACGCCATCGGGCAGGCCCGCCGCGGCGAAGAGCTCCGCGATGCGCACGGTCGCGCCGGGATCGCGATCGCTCGGCTTGAGTACGACCGTGTTTCCGGATGCGATCGCCATGGCCGCCTGCACGACAGGGATCAGCACAGGAAAGTTGAAGGGACTGACCGCCGCCACAACACCAATCGGGTATCTGACTTCGTAAGCATCGACACCGCGCGAGACGCCCGGACTGAAAGACGCCCCATACCAGGTCCCGATCGACGCCGCCTGCCCAAGCACTTCAATGGCTCGCTCAACCTCGGCGCCGGCATCCGACGGCGTCTTGCCGAGCTCGCTCACGACGAGTTGGATCAGTTCATCTCGAGCCCGCCGAAGTGCCTGGCCCAGTTCAATCATCATGCCTGCGCGCTGTTGCAGCCCGGTACGCGACCACCCCGCGAAGGCTCCGCGCGCTGCCGCGACCGCAGCCTCCACGACCTCGTCTGTCGCTACTGCTGCGACACCTGTCTGCACTCCAGCCGACGGATCGAAGACCGGAGTGCCGTCCTCGCCTGCTACTGCGGCACCGTTAATGAAATGACTAATCTGCCTCATCGTCTCTGCTCCTTCCATACCGACCGGACCGCAGCCTCGCCCAATCGGCGAATGTTGAACACGTGGCTCGCCTCTGT
>NZ_SWJE01000036.1 GCF_005144415.1 Trinickia terrae
ACGTCGAAGCCGTCCATCACCACCGAACAGCCGATCATGATCATGATCGCGATCTGGAATGCGCTCAGCGGACGGCTGTCGATCAGCGCGCTGATGTCGACGATCGAAGATTGCGCCTCTTCCACTTGCTGCGCATTATCGGGAGTCAACATGCACCTCGTTGCGTTTTCTAGAACGGATAAGCGGGAAGGCTTTCGCGGCTCGTCACCCACTGCCATTCCGTGAACTGGTCGGCGTTGGTCAGCGTGCTGTAGTTGTGCCCGTTGCCGGACAGCCCCAGGCCGCCCATCGGCCCGAATACCTCATGCATGACCGTCTGGTCGTTGATGTGGACGATGCCCGCATGCAGCTGGTCGGCAATCTGCTGGGCCCGGCGCAAGTCAGAAGACGCCACGGCCGCCACCAGCCCGTACCGGTTCTGATTGGCCAACGCAACCGCTTCGTCATCGGTCTTGAACACGGTCACCGCGGCGACCGGACCGAAGATCTCTTCCTCGAACGCAGGCATTCCGGGCACCACGTCGACCATCACGGTCGGCTTAAAAAACAACCCGTCGCGCGTCCCGCCCGCCAGAATCTTCGCACCCTGGCTCGCGGAATCCGCCACGATGCGATCGACGTTGGCCGCCTGCCGTTCGTTGACAATCGGACCCAGATGGACATCGCCCTTGAACGGGTCGCCCACCGTCAGCGCCCGGGTTCGCCGCACGAGGCTTTCGATGTAGGCATCGGCAATGCTCTCCTGCACGAGATGCCGGCCCGCGGACATGCAGACCTGCCCCTGATGCAGAAACGATCCCCACGCCCCGGCGCTCGCCGCGGCTTCGACATCGACGTCGTCAAGCACGATGTAGGGATTCTTGCCGCCGAGCTCGAGATTGGCCCGCTTGAGCAGGCCGCCCGCCACGGCGCCGATCTGTTGCCCCACCCGCGTCGATCCCGTGAAGCTGATCATGTTGACGAGCGGATCCCGGACCAGCGCGTCGCCCGTCTCGGCCCCGCCGGGAAGCACATGGAACAGCCCCTCCGGCAGCCCTGCGGCCTCGAACAGCCGCGCATACAGGACGCCGCCACTGACCGACGATTGAGGATCGGGCTTGAGCAGCACCGCGTTGCCCGTGGCCAGCGCCGGGGCGATGGCCCGCGCCGCGAGAATGAACGGGGAATTCCATGGGGTAATGACGCCGACCACGCCCAGCGGGATCCTGCGCGCAACGCTATGCCGCCCCCTTGCATCGCTTGCCGTGATGACGCCGGTCGGCTGGCTCGCCAGCGCCGCGCCTTCGAGAATCTCGCGTATCGCGAGCTTCACCTCCAGTTGCCCCTTCGGCCGTATCGACCCGGTCTCCCGGACGATCTGGCGGGCGATCTCGTCCCCATGAACCTGCAGCAGACGAACGGCCTCGCGCAAAATATCGCCTCGTTGCGGCCCTGGTGTGGCGGCCCACGCACGTTGCGCATCAGCGGCGATCGCGGCGGCGGCCGAGACATCCGCGGCCGACGCGCAACCAATCGATCCCATCTGCTCGCCGGTCGCCTTCTCGGTCACCGGGATCGTGCCGGCGCCTCCGGTTTTCCATCCGCCGCTATAGATCTTGTCGCGCCATACGTCTGCTGGCGCCAGTTCGGTCACTGACATTCGCGTTCTCCTGTTTCCCGTATCACTCAAGACCGAACAGACGCCGCGCGTTGTCCCGTCCGATCTTCACGCGATCGGTTTCGCTGATCGCGCACGTGTCGAACCACCCGGCAGCCTCGTCATGCGTTTCGAACGGGTAGTCGACCGAATACATGATCCGGTCGCTGCCCATCTCCAGCATCGTGGACAGCAGCGTCTGCGTTCGGAAATTCCCGCTCGTCGTCACATGCACGTTCTCCCGCATATACTCGCCCACGCTGCGCTTGCACGGCAGCCCGCGCGGCGCCTTCTGCAGTATGTGGTCCACACGCCAGACGTTGAACGGAATGCCCTCGCCCAGATGGCCCAAAATCATCTGCAGCTCCGGATTGCGGTCGAACAGACCCGAGGTCATCAGCCGCAGTGCGTGGATGCTCGTTTCAACCGCGAACGCCCAGGTCGCGGCGGTCAACCACGGAAAGCCGTCGTAGATCGGCTCACGCGAGGGCAACGGATCCCGCGGATGCATGTAGAAAGGCTTGCCGAGCGCGGCCGCGTTCACCCAGAAATCGGTGTACTGCGGGGCGTCGTAGTACGCGACATTTTCCGCATCGCCCACTTGCGAAAAACCATTGACCATGAAGCCGTGGAATCCCAGCTCCTTCACGCAGCGCTCGAGCTCGCGTGCCGCCGCTTCGGGATCCTGCATCGGCAACGCGGCAAAGCCGCCCAGGCGGGACGGATGACGGGCAACGTGTTCGGCAAGGATATCGTTGGCCCGCCTCGCAACCTCGATCGCTTCCTTGATGTCCGGAATGCCCTGGATGCCAGGCGAGTTGAGCGACAGGATCGAATACTCCGTTCCGCCCTGCTCCATGCGCTCCAGCCGCTGCTGCTCGATGTCCAGAAGATTCGACTTCAGCATCTCCCACACGTGAGGAGGCGCGTAGCCTTTCGATTGATCGATGGTCAGGTCGATCGCAAAATGTTCTTCAAGTGCAATCTTGTTTCTCATCTATCTGCTCCGGTTCAGCGTGTGACGCCTTGTTCACGTCACGAAGGGGACCCGCCATCCGAGTTCGTCCGGATGGCATTTACTTGATTTTTCAAGTACATTGAGGTGGAGTATAGTTGATTTTTCAAGTATCAATACTCACGTAAACCCTCTCCCGACGACCATGAAAACATCCAGGCGACCGCAGCAGCTCGAGCAGGCGATTCCGTTCCTGCTCACACGTGCCGGAGGCAGAATGGGAAACGCCCTTGCGAAGGCGCTGAAACCCTTTGGCCTGAGCCTCAGTGAGTGGCGAGTCTGCGCCTCGCTGCTGTATGTTCCGCTGCAGACCCTGTCCGAGCTGTCCGCGCATGCGACCTCGGACATTTCCGCGCTTTCCAGGATCATCGACCGTCTCGAGGGGCAGGAACTGGTCCGACGCGAGAAGAGCGCGACGGATGGACGGTCGATCAGGGTCGTCCTGACGGAAAAGGGCGAGGAGCTCACCCTCAGCATCATGCCGCTCGCAAAGCGGCATGAGGCGGTCGTGCTTCGCGATTTCGCCGCGAGCGACGTTCAGGTGCTTCGCGCGATGCTGATCAAGCTGTATGAGAATGCGGAAGCGCTTGACGACCTGCCTTAGCTGGTGTGTATTGCGTTGCCCGAGACTGCTGTGCCACCGGCGTTACCGGCGAACAGCAGCCCGCAGCGCGTTGCGCACTGGTCATGCCGCAAACCATCAAAGCTGCGGCCGCAGCACTATCTTGCTGGCGACAGATTTGACGCCCGGCACCTTGCCGGC
>NZ_SWJE01000037.1 GCF_005144415.1 Trinickia terrae
CTCTCCTGCATCTCGAGGCTTAGATACCGCAGGCCTGAGACAACACGTTGGAAGTTCGGATGGACGCCTTGAGACAACTGGCGGAACGAATAGGCAGCATCGTCGGCACGAGCAACCCCCGCGCTATGATTGAAAACAGCCATGATTGAAACTCCGTAACAGTTTCGGTTTTGGTCAGAGAGCCGAGCGTGTTCCAGCACGTTCGGTTCTCGCTTCGAAAATCAAACTTAGTAGTACTACACACCGATACCGGTGTAGTAGCGCGGCTGTCCTCGTTCCCTGCGGGCAGGCGCGCTACTACACCCTACCGTCAACCCATACTGTTACTCCTCCGATCTACGAACACGAGCGATCATGTCTCGCAACGTAAGACCAACGCAGTCCCACGATCCTACATCCGCAGCGAGGCGAAGCAAGTGAGGGGCGTACTGGTAACACATGTGACGTAGCGCCGCCTCATCAGAGGTTCGACGCCGAACCGTCCCAGCTGGGAACGGATTGAGCTCACGCTTAAGCACCCTTGCAGCAAGCTCACGCGTAAAGGGCGACGCCCCCCACACCTCAAGTGGTTCGAGGCCGTTGTAGACCTCCCTAGCCTCTTTCTTAGGCCTAATCTGCACCTCAAGGCGAACCCAATCAGGATGGCCCAAGCCGCGGTATTCCTTCTGCTTACCCTTCTCATACAACCGCGTACGCACCACGCTCGTAGGAGCACCGAGATACATCGTCCGACCGTCTTCAGGTCTGTCCCAATCGCCTCGCTTCTCTCCCCACAAGCGGAACTGATCCTTTACGTCGACGACCTCACGCAACAGATCCTCCCAAGCACCCGGCTTATCGAGGTCATACGCCGAATCAACCCGCGTAACAGCATGCTCCGGATATCGCTTTCGAATAGCCGGGACAACCTCACGCGACGGCAAGCCCTTCACCTCGACCATCACCAGGTCCCCATGCTCGCCACCCCAAGCGACCGCCGCAGCCTCAGAGCCCGTTTCGTCGCGCAAACCTACCCGCGATTCGAACCCGTGATGCCCCCTGCCCTGGCGCATATCCCAACCAGCTTTTCTGCTTTCAAAGAGTAAGGAAATGACGTCGCCGACATCGACGCCTCGCATAGTCGCGGTGTAGGCGTCGAATTCAACCATTTTTCGCGCTCTTCCTTATGTGACGGGGCTTTGCGGCAAATTTCTCCGCTGTTTTCGCTACGGTCAATGGGGGATGTGACCCCCCTGTTAGAGAGGGGGTAGCCGTCGGCTCCGCCGCCGGCCGCCGACCGCTGCGGCCCAAGGGCTCGCTTGCGGTCCTCGGCCGTCTGCGTCGCGAGACTGCCTCAACCTCAGACAGCAAGTCAGCCTGCACCGCACCGACAGCCTGAAACACGTCCTCCGACAGCCCGAGAAGGCCCTCTATCTGCGTCTGAACGCGCTTCATGCTGCCAGCGACCTCTACCTTTGCTTCGTCCCGAATCGAGGCCGCAGCTTCGATGATGGTCGCCATGCGCGTGAAAACCTCCTCGTTCGGTTCGAGGAACTCGGCAATCAATCCGGACATGCTGTTGCCCGAAGCCTTGCTGAGCCGCTGTAGCACGGCGTAAAGGCTAGGTTTGAGCGTGACGTTGACTCGGGGATTGGTAGTAGGCATGTGACACCAGATAGGTAATGATGCACATCATAGTCAGGTGTAACACCTGACGCAATAGTGATGCGTAAGAGAGTTCTTACCGCAGCAGTCGGCATGGGATTGGGGGAGATCCGGCTTCCCCCAATCCCACACCTCCAGCGTACTCAGGCAGCGCCCGTCAAGGGTCCGCTACGCCGCTACGCGCCCTTGACGGAATCAGCGTAGTCGGTGACCACTTGAAGCAAGTGCAAAGCCTTGATACGCCCCTCCGCTTGATGCCTCATCGCATACGCCGTCGCAACTGCCAGAAGCACCGTATAAGCCTCATCGAGCGCGTCCCGAGACACCTCACTCTCCTGCATCTCGAGGCTTAGATACCGCAGGCCTGAGACAACACGTTGGAAGTTCGGATGGACGCCTTGAGACAACTGGCGGAACGAATAGGCAGCATCGTCGGCACGAGCAACCCCCGCGCTATGATTGAAAACAGCCATGATTGAAACTCCGTAACAGTTTCGGTTTTGGTCAGAGA
>NZ_SWJE01000038.1 GCF_005144415.1 Trinickia terrae
GCTTCAGCATCAGCGAGGCAGGGGGCGGGGCCAGTTTCAGCGCGCAAAACGGGCACGCGGACGCGAACTACGCGGGCGTGAACGAACAGGCGGGGATTCAGGCGGGTTCGGGCGGCTTCGACATCAATGTCAAGGGCAATACCGACCTGAAGGGGGCGATCATCGCCAGCACGGCGGATGCGTCGCAGAACAGCCTGACAACCGGGACGCTGACGTTCAGCGATATCCAGGATCACTCGCACTACAGTGCGGCGAGTAATGGGTTCAGCGTGGGTGCGTCGGTAGGTGTAAGCCAGAAGGCTGTGGGGCCGGCGTCGGTGAGTGGTTCGGGTGGCCTGACGCCGATGATCTCGCAGGATGCCAACGGCGACCAAAGCGCGACCACGCGCAGCGCGGTCAGCGCGGGCACGATCAACATCACGAACGGGGCGAACCAGACGCAGGACGTGGCGAGCCTGAGCCGTGACACGGCCAACACCAATGGCACGGTCTCCAAGACGCCGGATGTGCAAAACCTGCTGTCGCAGCAGTCGGACTTGATGAACGCAGCGTCAGCAGCGGGGCAAGTCGTGGCGCAAAGTATCGGTGCTTATGCCGATGCAAAGCAGAAGGAAGCGCAGGATGAGGCGAATGCAGCGGCGAAGGCGGGCGATACGACCGCAGCGGCGCAGTATCAGGCCGAAGCCGATTCGTGGGCCGAGGGTGGGTCGAACCGGGTCGCGTTACACGTTGTGGGTGGGGCGCTCATAGCCGGGCTCGGCGGGGGGAGCCTCGGCGCTGCCGCACAGGGAGCGGCGGGGGCGGGCTTGGCTGCGGCGTTCGCGGGCAAGCTGAACGGCCTGGCGGACAAGATCGGCGATGCGACGGGCTCGATGACGCTGGGCAACGTCGTATCGAACGTGCTGGCGACGGCGGGCGGCGCATTGGTGGGCGGCAGTGCGGGGGCGTTCGCGGCGGCGAATGCGGATCTTTACAATCGGCAGCTTCACCCCGATGAGCGACAGTGGGCGAAGGACAACGCGTCGGCGTTCGCGAAGTTCTACGCAGATAAGACCGGACAGACGATCACGCCAGATCAGGCTCTTGAACTCCTATTAGGAAGTGGGTTACGGATCACAGATAGTAGCGCTGCCAACGTGCCGGGTGGGGATCCGGTAGCAACAGCATTCATTTCGGCAAATGCACCCAGTTCCTTGTTCTACGCAACGCCAGCGGAAAGGGCTAATCCATTTGATGGGGCGAACCCCAACGGTTCGCCGACACTGGAGCAGAGCGCGCTTACTTACAAGGTCGGTCCGTCTGGCTCGTTCACGATCCAGGTAGGTGGCAACGCCGGTCTTCACGTCTTTGACTTGGGTGGAACCGGTGAGGTGGGGCTTGCGGTTTCGTTAGGTGCGCATCCGAATTTCTGCGCTTATGCACAAGGGTGCGCGACAATGGGCCTTGGCTTTACGGCTTCCACGGGCGTTGCCGTCACTGTGGGGCAGGGCGCAGCTTCTACCGGCGTGACAGGTAGTAAGGGTGCCTTCATCGCTGGCGGTGATGGGATATTTGCAGACACAAACGTAATGCGAGATGGCGATGGAAACTTGGCTGCGGGAAAAGGCGTACTCGGTGTGGGTATCGGTGGGGCTGCTGGCGCTCAACAGTGTAAGCAAGCGATGGGTTGCCTGGTGAAGGGGGCGCAATGACGTTCTGGCCTCTCTTCTCCATCGTTATCGTTGTCTTCTCTATATTTTTTTATGTTGCTCAATTCAGATTGAGTGATCGATTTAGGGGGGTAAAGATTGCTTCGTGGGCATATCCATTGGCGATTGCTGGTGCAGTGGTATTTGCAATCGGATTCCACGGGTTTGGTATTGCATTGTTTCTGCTGGGTGTTCCGTTCATTTTTTTTGGTTCTTACATTCACCTTTGTACGATGTTTGGTGTGAATCCGAGCTTTCGCCGACGCCATAACTGGGAGGATGACCAATAGTCGAAGCGCATTTTCAGACGGCAATCTCAACAGATTCTATTCGGATGGGAATGGGGTCTATCATTGGACTGGCTCTACTGGTGATCCAAGGGCACCATTGGATGTCTCGACAATCCCCATTGCTGTTAGACGCGCTCTCGGATTTAAAGGAAAGTAGAATGCTAATTGGCGATCCTGATGCTTTCGCGATCTGGTATGACGCAGTCGATTCATGGTCGACTGCTCGCTTCAAGAACGGGTGCTTTGCCTATTTCATAGGCGGTGAACTCCTGTGGTCATTGAATTCAACACTCGGCGTTGATCTAAACCTGTTATCTGGGTTGAACTGTATTAAAGGTAGTGTCGAAGACGAAAAATTATTCGGCTTACCCACATCTGTTGCCTACGCGGAACTTGTTGCTAGGGCGTTTCCTGCAACAGATTCGGATGCAGAGAATAGCGACTACGCGCATTTGGTTTCGACTGGTAGCTTGCTGGATGCGGGATTCCGAGTCTTTCTTGTCGAGTTAGAAGACCAAGCTAAGCTCATTTGGGGTAGTCGCCAAGAAGTATCGACCATTCGTGAAGTGGTTTTGAAACGAGGCGAGTTCCAAAAGGTCGTGCAGTACGCGATTGCAAGTTTTGAGGCATAGAGCACATCGGGGTGAGTGCCCAGTAATGCTATCCACGCGATACCTCGACGCTCGGGCCGCTGGCGAGCATCAATGTGACGGGCAACGCGGCGATCGTGACCGGGGGGAACTTCGAGCAGGACGCGGCGGCGCTGAACGTGGGCGGCGCGCTGGGCATGAGCATCGGGGGCAACTGGACGCTGGGGGTGGCGCAGACCGGCGAGACCAAGGTGATGGTGCTGCCGAGCGCGCTCTCCGACACGCACCTCGTGAGCGACACGGGCAGCAGCGTGAAGGTGGGCGGCGCGTCCACGATCGCGGTGGGCGGCGATCTCACGGCGAGCGGCGCGACGCTCAGCCTGGGAGGCGGCGGCACGATCGCGGCGGGCGGCAACGTGACGCTGCAAGCGGCGAGCGCGACCTCGACGGTGGATAGCCACAGTTCGGGCAGCGACCGCCGCGGCGCTTATGCGACGTCGCTGCACACGTCTGACGATGCGGTGACGGGGACGATGCTCACGAGCGGGGACAGCCTGACCCTCGTGTCGGGCAAGGACCTGAACGTGATCGGGAGCGGCATCGATCTGACGAAGGGCACTGCGACGCTGGCGGCGGGCGGCGACGTGAACATCGGCGCGGCGACCGAGACGCACGTGTCCGATAGCTACAGTTCGGGTAGCCACGGGGGATTCCTGAGCAGCACGAGCAAGGCGAGCACGCGCGATACGACGACCACGCAGGCCGACGGCAGCACGATCTCGGCGGACGCGGTGACGATCACGAGCGGGCGGGACCTGAACGTCAAGGGCAGCACCGTCGTGGGGACGAACGACGTGTCGCTGAGCGCCGCGCGCGACGTGACCATCACGACGACGCAGGACACGATGCAGTCGTCGGGCAGCTACGAGGAACATCACTCGGGCTTGATGGGGGGAGGCGGGCTGTCGGTGTCGATCGGCAGCAAGAAGCTCGCGACGACGGATGAGGAATCGAGCGTCACGAACAACGCGAGCACGATCGGCTCGCTCAACGGCAACTTGTCCATCAGTGCCGGCAATACGCTGCACGTGACGGGCAGCG
>NZ_SWJE01000039.1 GCF_005144415.1 Trinickia terrae
TGCCGCGCACCGGCGCTTCGCCTTGATCGAACTCGGCGATCACCGAGCGCCAGTAGATGTGATCGGCGAGCCGCTCCGAGCCGTGCAGTTCGTGCTGAGCGAAGAGATCGCGGCGCAGCGCTTCGACGAGATAGGTCCAGCGGCGATCGTCGTGGGAGGCGGCCAGTGCGGCCAGCTCGGAGAGACGATTGCAGGCGGCGCGCACGCAGCCGAGATGGAACGAGACGAGCGTCGCGCCGACGAGGCTGTCCAGGCGCTGGCGCGGCGTGGCGGCCTTCTCTTCGCCGATGCGCTTGAAGCAGCTCAGCGCGACGTTGAACTGATTGCGGAAGAAGGCTTGCCAGCCGGTGTTGCGGCACGAGGCGATGCGCAGCTCGTCACGCTGCTGGCGAATGGCCTTTTGCGCACGACGATACGTTTCTTCGGCTTCCTCGTGGCGGCCGAGCATCAGTTCGAGGTCGCCGTAGATCTGCAGGTGCGCGTAGCCGGGCGTGTGGCCGGCGTCGATGTCGGCGAGTTGCGCGGCGCAATGCGACGCTTCGATGAACTGGCCTTTGAAGATCTTGGCGGCGACGTCGANCGGGATGTCGTCGGATGCGAGGGCCGAGGATGCTGCGAAGTAGATCGTCGAGAACATGCTGTGCTCCTGACTCAGTGAATTGTGCGTTAGCGGGTTGACGCGATTCGTGAAGCAGTGAGTGCATGTTTTCATCGCAGCCGGATTTCGGCTCGGGTTTGTGATGGTTTGTTACGTTCCTCCTGGCCACCAATTGGGCTAATAGAGAAAATTAATTGACGATCTGCCGCAACTGCATGCGGAAATCATCGCTGCTAGCGAACGGGTACAGGGAGTTCACGAGGCGTTTGATCTGCCTGCCTCGATTTCCCGGGCTTTTATCACGCGCTTCACTTCACGCATCGGCAATCAGCGGATAGCGTGCCGCGTTCGGCAGCTGGTAGTGCCACCATTCCGTCGGCATATGGGTAAAGCCGGAAGCCAGCATGATGCCCAATAGCATCGCGCGATTGCGTTGCACATGCCACGGCAGATCGTCATAAAAATGATGCGACTCCTCGGTCATCGTGTCGAAAGCGGTTCCCATATCCAGTTCGTCTCCATTGGGGTCGATGAGCGTCACATCGACCGCAATGCCTCGGTTGTGATGCGAGCCCTCCGCGGGGTCGGCAACGTACGCAGGATCGGGCAGGAAATTCCATAGGATTTCCTGTACGTAGATAGGGCGGTAGGCGTCGAGGATTTTCAGGCGAAGACCGAGTTGCCCGGCGGATCTGACCGCCAAGGTCAGCGCCTGCTCGGCAGGCGCAAGCAACATGCAAGGCATGTCGTGGCAGATCGGTTTGCCCGTCAAGTTTCTCGATGTCGCATAGACGAGATCGATTGCCACTCGGTGGTGCGCTTCGGTAATTTCAACGAGTGCGTCGCAAGACGCCTGAACGCTCGTCATCACACCGTCTCCTCGAATTTTTGCTCCAGGTTTTGTGCAATCGCGCGGGTGGGATCGTTGCTCGAAAGGTTCGGCACGCCGCTGCTGCCGCCGACCGCAGGAGGCGATCCGCTGTTGTCGGAATCGTTGCCTTGCCATTGATTCGAGAGCTGCAGCAGATCCTGGAGCAGGTACTCGAGAAACTGCTCCATCCGGTTGGTATCGGTGCCACTGATCCCGCTGAGGCTGGTCATTGAGGATGGCGTGGTGTTCGAGATGGCCGTCGTGGACATGAATCTTCCCCGTATCAGAGAGGACGCCGGGCATCGGACCTGGCGTCGGCAAATGAAAACGTTGTCCGAGTGTGTGCCGAATGCGCTGCATGGGATGGGCGTGAGCGCTAAAGCGCTGACTCCTATCGACATCAACGGCCCATCGTTTCCGACGGCGCTTCCTGGAACACGCGGCGATAGCCGTTGATGAGCGTGGAGCGATGGCGCACGCCCCACTTGTTGGCGACGTCGAGCACGCGGGTGACGGGGGCGTCGTCGTCGAGCAGGTCGTCGCGGATGCGCTCCATGCGCTGGCGGCGGATCAGCTCGCTCGGCGAGAGGCCGAGGTGGTTCTTGAACGCGGCCTGCATCGCGCGCTCCGTCACGCCGACATGCGAGGCCACTTCGCGCACCGACAAATCCTTCTGGTCCAGGTTGTCCATCAGGTAGCGGTAGGCGCGGCGGTATTTCGCGGGCAGCCGTGCGCTCACGTCGTCGGAGCGTTGCGCGGTGCGCGCCGTCTGCATGGCGTCCGAGGCGACGGTCGGCATCGACATGCTGTCGGCCCGCACGTGCTGGATCGAAGCGAGCGCGTAGCGGCCATAGAACTGCGCGAACTCCTGCGTGCGCATCTGCTGCTGCAGGACCTTGGCGCGGCAGTACAGATAGTCGAGATACCAGCGCGCATGCTGAGCGCCTTGCGAGGCTGCGGCGCCCGACGCGTCGAGCATCGCTTCGGCGATCGGCGTGGCGTGGCCGGCGACGGCCGCGAGCGTGATCTCGAGGCACAGGCTGCGGTGGTAGTCGTTGAGGCCGGCCTTGCGGCTCCAGCTCACGTATTCCTTGAGA
>NZ_SWJE01000004.1 GCF_005144415.1 Trinickia terrae
AAGACCGGAGTGCCGTCCTCGCCTGCTACTGCGGCACCGTTAATGAAATGACTAATCTGCCTCATCGTCTCTGCTCCTTCCATACCGACCGGACCGCAGCCTCGCCCAATCGGCGAATGTTGAACACGTGGCTCGCCTCTGTGATGACAAGTTATACATTGCTATACTGTGTGTCAACTATGATGTACTATGTTATTTTAAGAGCCGAAGCGGTCCCGCTTGTCTATGGCGGAACGGCACGATTCAAGGAGGTTGGCAATTGAGGGCGAAGGAATGGGAACTGCGGCGGGCAGTCGAGGCGGCACTGGAGAAGCGACCCAAATAAGTGTGGGCAGCTGAACGGTTCGGCGTGACGTTGCGGCGAATCAACCGGCTGGTTTGGGTCTATCGGCAAGGGCGCGTGATTGGGCCGGCCTCGAAACCGCGCGAGCAACCGAGCAACCCGCGCATTGACCCCGTTGAGCGCGAAGCAGCTATTGCTTGCATGTGCGAGCGCGACACGCCGCAGTCACCGGTCATGGCAGTCCATATCGGAAACTGAGGGTCTCGATCAGGAATCGCTTGCACGAACTACTTATGGCTCGACGGCCTGCTCGCGGACAAGAAGAATTGGCTCGGCGCTAGGTTCAGCGTCGCTGAGGCATACCTCTTCACGTAGACGTACTGGGAATTGGGTGTCTCACGCGAAGGTGGAACTCGGCGGATTCGACGCCATCGCCTGTTATATGCAGCGTGTTCGCGCGCGACTTGCCGTGCACGCGGCATTGAAGGCCGAAGGCATTCCTGCCAGAGTTTCAGTTCGTGCGCGGCGTCCACCAAGCCACGGTTGCGGGCTTTGCCGCCCCGACCGGCTCACGCGGAGTCGCAACCGGCGTCGGCGGCCGACCCGTCCGCCTGCCTTCCAGTCGCCGCCAAGCGAACGATCGGGCGCGACGGCCGCAAGTGCATGCTCGCGCTTCGCCTCATTGAGCGATTCCGAATTGCGCAGATACTCGTCCTGCCCCGCAAGCACACGTCGAGGAAGTTCGACGCGCCGCCCCGATAGAGCTCGTGGGAAAGTTGCATATCAGGCTGTGTAAAAACGTCCAGCGCGGCCGATCAGTTCAGCCCAGCCTCTGTGAATTAGCTTCGGGACGAAAGGGCGTCGTCCAAAGAGCGCTTACCAAATACCCGCGCTTCGGCGCTGAATTCGCGCCCACGTTTGCGCATAGAGTTTCGCAACGATCTCAGGGGGCGTGTTGGTTTCGGACGCGATTGCCTTAATGACATCCTCAATGTCAGGCTGAGCCATGTGCTCACCTGGCGCTGAAAGAGAAGCGGGTGGCATGCATTCCGCACGCGGGCAAGACACGATACCTGCGAAAAGCCGCACAGGCGATCCGGCCAGCGGAGTGGCCGTGCGGCTTCGACCCTGGCCCAATGGGCATTGGCATACCGGCCCCGATCAATTTCCGGTCGGGCGCATGATCAGCGCGTTGCTCACCGACGTCACGCCGGCAACGCCATTGGCGACTGCGGTCGCGCGGTCGATCTGCGACTGTTCTGGAACCGTCCCCTGCAGGGTCACCGCGCCGCCTTTGGCACGCACGGTAATGTTGGAGACGTTGATGTTCTTGTCCTTTGCGAGCGCCGCACGCACCTTGCGGGAAAGCGCGCGGTTGGCGGCTTTCGCCGCCTTTTGCTGCTGCTTGGTGACAGCGGTCGCGTCGCTTGCGGCTGCGACGGGCGCGGATGCATCCTGCGCGTACGCCTGAAGCGAGGTGGCGATCAGTATTGTGCTGGCGGCCAGTTTGAGTACCTGAATTGCCTTCATGCAGTTTCTCCTGTTGTCAAAGTCTTCTTGAGTTCAACGCGCCGATGACGATGCTGACTGTGTAACTTGGCCAGTTGCCTGCTCAGACGTCGGCAGTTCAAAAATCTGAAAGCTACCTAACGTTCGTCGCATGAAGCCGGTCAGCGCGATTGTCGCTACGAGGCTGAGCGCGAGAGGTACGATGGGCGCAAGTAGGATCTGCTTGAGTGGTAAGAAATTCAGCAAGACACTTCCGGCGAGTGGACCGATAACGGAGCCTAGTCGTCCGACGCCCGCAGCCCAGCCGGCGCCCTTCGCTCGGATCGGAGTTGCATAGATAAGTCCCGAGACCACGAGAAGGCCTGTTTGGCAGCCTACGAGCGAAAAACCAAGAAGTGCACACCAGATCGCAGACGCGGACAAATTGGTCTGGGTCGATCCGATCGCAGCGATTGCGGGCATAGCCGTTAGTATCAGCGTACCTACCAGCACCGTTCCCCATCGGACCATCAACGCGCTAATCAAAACACTGCCCAGAATGCCGCCGATAGGCATGACGGAAATTAGGTAACCTGTCTGTTCGCCGGAAAATCCCAATGCGCGAAAGATTGTTGGCGCCCAGCTGAAAACGTAGTAGACGACGCCATAGTTGATAAAACAAAGGCACCACAGCATGACGGTCGCGAAGCGATATCCCGGCTGCAGAAGCGGCGTGGGCGAGATGCCTGCTTTCGTTGACTCCTCGGTGGCGACCGGAGCAATACTGGTCGGGACGTTGTCTTCTCCATATATCCTCCGGACCAGCTTCTTGATCCGGTCCTCGTTGGTGGGACGGAGTGCGAGGTACTTGATGGATTCCGGAAGCAACCACAAAAGAGCGAACCCGAGCGCGACAGCGACGCAACCGCCCCCTAGAAGCAGGCTTCGCCAACCATAGATCTGCTGAACGAGCGCACTGCACCATGCTGCGACGACGCCTCCGAAGGGAACGCCCACTAGCACGAAGCCAACAAAAAAGCTGCGCACGCGTTTCGGAGCATATTCCGCGTTGAGCGAAACGAGGTTCGGAAGAATGCCAGCCAGACCTATGCCGGTGAGAAAACGTAGAAGCGCGAGTGTCTGGAGATTGGTCGCAAAGGCGGAGGCGAAAGTGAACGCGCCGAAGACGAACGTGCCAGCAACGACGCCAGCTTTCCGACCAAAGCGATCTCCGATAAACGCGAAGATGATCGCCCCGAGAACCATACCCGCGAGCCCGGCACTGAAAAGGAATCCGAGCGCGGCTGCCGGGACCGTAAATTCCTTTACCAGGCTTGGTGCTATGAGGCCGGCGACAGAAAGATCATAGCCATCTGCCAGCGCGACGATAAACGAAATGATCGCGAGCTGAAGATGAAAGAGGTTCGCCCGCTGCTGCTCGACCAGTCCTGCCACATCGACAGTGCCCGAATAAATTTGAGGTCCAGACTGATTGTCCATGGCTGTGTGCCGTCCTTACTTGTACCGAGGCCTTTCATCATTCGGGGCTTCGCCTGACGCGGGGCGGAGGGGAGAGTCTCAGCGATCTGCTTGCGACCGTAATGAATATTTTCGTGAATTCAATAATGAATAACAATCTGGTGGATACCCTGGTCATAAATGAACGGCAAAAGATCAGGGTTCCGTTGTGCGGCTAACTACCGGCACGAACTTGGAAGCCTTGGCAGCAGGCACCGGAGTACTCCTCAGACAGCGACGGATTGCTTCTCCGAAAGTCGACCATATCGGGAATACCCTGACGTGACAAAAATTGAATGCAATCTAGAATTCAATGAATGGGGGTGTTCCTGCTGGACCTTTTCTAGGCTATGAGGGCGCTGTCACAGCGGGAGCGAGGAGATGAAATTCGATGAATGCAATGAAGTTTCGTGTGTTTGGGCGTCGTTCTGAAGCTCTCGATGTGATTTCGCTGGACTTGCGGCCGCTGGATCCCACAGTGCGACTCCAGCCACACACCGCGGGGTCCCATGTAGATATTCGTGTGTCTCCCGAGGCCCCCTGGCGGCAATATTCGGTTTGCAATGCGCCCGGCGAGACGCACCGTTACCTGGTGGGTGTCGCGCTCGCGATGAACAGCCGGGGTGGGTCGTCTGCGATCCATAGTCAGGTTCGTGTTGGGGACATCATCGAAGTCAGCGCGCCCAGAAATCACTTTGGGCTCCGCGAGGAAGCGAGCCATTCAGTGCTGATTGCTGGGGGGATCGGTGTGACGCCGATCCTCGCGATGGCACGGCGGCTCCATGCTCTCGGCCGCCGATTCACGGTCTACTACTGCGTTCGCAGTCCGGCGCGGGCTGCCTTTGCCGAGGAACTGGAAGCAGTTTGTGAGCCCGGCGAATGTAATTTCGTCTTCGATGGCCTTTTCGGTGGGGGAAGGCTCGACTTCGAGGCCCTGGTACGGAAATACGGCGCGACAAGACATTACTACTGCTGTGGGCCTGAACGGATGCTCAACGCGTTCAGTCAAGCGACAGAGCGCCTTCCTGAAAGCCTGGTGCACTCGGAACGATTTCAGGCCGCCCCGCAGCCGCAGGTTGAAAGTACCGACGGCTTTGTGGTGTCACTTGCACGTACCGGACGCGAACTACCGGTTCCGCCGGGGCGCAGCGTGCTTGAGGTTCTGGAGAACGCAGGCGTGGCGATCGCTTCGTCCTGCCGGGATGGAGTCTGCGGTACCTGTGAGGTTCGCGTTCTTGAGGGACAGCCTGACCATCGCGATTGGGTACTGAGCGAGCGAGAGCGGCAGCAATGCGACCGTATGCTCGTATGTGTCTCAAGAAGTAAGGGCGAAAGAATCGTGCTCGATATCTGAGTCGATTTGGATATTCATCTTAGTTAGCGAATAGTAATTCGCATTCCAGAATATGGGTCGCGCATCCTGCAGGATGCGGGCGTTTAGGCGCGGCATAGAAAGATTTCTGCTGCAAGCAGTATCAAATTGGAGAGGAAGTTATGAGCAAACGAAAGTCCCGGTCCATCAACATTCCGGGATTGGACCACGGAAGTGCTCCGATTCCCATGGGTGCCCGTGTGGGCAACATGATCTTCTCGTCGGGCATCATGGGGCGCCACGCCGAAACGGGCGAGATTCCTGACGACGCAGAAGGTCAGGCAAAACTGGTCTTCTCCAACCTTCGTGCCTTCCTTGAGCAAGCCGGTGCAAGCCTCGAGGACGTCGGCCATGTGACAGCTTTCATCCGAGACGATTCGGTTCGTAAGGCGTTGAACGATCAGTGGTTGGTGTATTTCCCGGATCCCGATGACCGGCCAGCCCGTCACACACTTGTTCATTCCTTGCCTGGGCCGCTCAAGATCCAGCTCGAAATCATCGCTGTTGTTGGGGAGGGGATGTGAGCAACGACATCGTTATCCGCCTGCGTCGACTGGATTGTTGCGCAGTTTCCGATGCGCTCGACAAGCTTGGTCTGCCCCCGGCGGTAGGTAGCCTAAGACCTCTCTCGTCGGCTCGACGCATCGCTGGCCGGGTGATTACGTGCCAGCTCCTCAAAGCGGAAGATGTTCCGAAACGAGAGGGCCCTGTACGTCATTTAGGCACAACTGCCGTAGAGCACGCCGGTCCGGACGACGTCATTGTCGTTGAGCAGCGAACCGGTCTTCAAGCTGGCAGCTGGGGAGGAATTCTGTCACTGGCTGCAAGCAGCCGCGGGATCGCGGGCGTCGTTGCAGACGGCCTGGTACGTGACATCGATGAAGCACGCACGCTCGATTTTCCCATCTACGCACGAGGCGGTACGGCCAGGACGGCGCGGGGGCGTGTCGCCGAGTTTGGGACAAACGTGAACATCAAAATTGACGAGGTAGAGGTTTCTCCGGGTGATTACGTCATTGCAGATAGCAGCGGCGTTGCTTTCATTCCAGCGGGTGAGGCGGAGCGTGTATTGGCCGCTGCGGAGACCATTGCAACTCGCGAAGCGCTCATGGGCAAGGACATACTGGCGGGCCGACCGGTCGGTGAGGTGATGGGAAAGCAGTACGAGCACATGTTGAAGGGGGCGTAAATGAACGATGCAAATGTTGAGCGCGCCGCGCGACTCGATACGGCCACACTGAGCGATGCGCTGGACAAGTTGGGCATCAACGGCCAATGCTATCGCATCAAGCCTCGATCGAGTTCGTTCAGGATGACTGGTCGAGCGTGGACTATCAAATATGGGCCCGCTGCAAATCCTCCCGGGACAGTCGGTGACTACATCGACGAGGTACCAGAGGGTTCGGTCCTGGTCCTCGACAACGACGGTCGCGACGACGTGACAGTCTGGGGCGATATCCTGACCGAAGTGGCACACCGCAAGAAAATCGCGGGTACGGTCATCGATGGCATCAACCGAGACGTTTCCCTGTGTCTGGAACTCGGCTACCCGGTTTATAGCCGCGAGAGCTGGATGAGAACGGGTAAAGATCGCGTTCAGGTCGAGGCAAGCAACGTTCCGGTCAACATCGGAAATGCTCGGGTCTGTCCTGGCGATCTGCTCAGGGGCGATGCTGACGGTGTCGTCGCAATCCCAAAGGAGCATGAAGAAGCTGTCCTCGCGGCAGCAGAGCAGATTCATTACGCAGAGGATGCCATTCGACATGCGGTTCGGGAAGGGAAAAGCTTGCGCGAGGCACGGGAGCAATTCCGGTATCACCAACTGCAAACCCCGGAGGCGACGTAATGGCTGCCGAGCCCCATGTGGCGCCGAACGGCCCGACTATACGCGAAAGCGAGCGCTGCTACCCCAGTGAAGTACTCAAGGCGGCGGCTTGTCTGCCAACTGCTACGTTGCACGAAGCGGGAGGGCGCATAGGTGTCATGCCCTGTGCGATCAAGCCAGTAAGCCCTGGGTTTCGGTTGTGCGGTCCGGCAGTAACGGTTCACGGACCCGGCGGAGACAACTTGTGGTTGCATCGCGCGATCTATGTGGCGAAGCCTGGCGATGTCCTAGTCGTCTATGTCAATGGTGAATATGACTATGGATACTGGGGCGAGATTATGTCGGCTGCCGCGCAGGCCCGTCATCTTGCTGGCTTGGTTGTCGACGGTTGTGTGCGGGACGGTGCCATGCTCGCAGATGCTGGCTTCCCGATTTTCGCGAGAGGACTCTGCGTGCGAGGAACCGGCAAGGACTTCGGGGCCACCGGGTTCATCAACTATCCGACGTTGTTTGACGGACTCGTTGTCCGTCCCGGTGATCTGATCGTCGGCGACGGCGACGGCGTTGTCGCGCTACCGGGGGACGTCGCAGCGGACATCGTTGAGAAGGCAAAACAACGCGAGGACAAAGAGGCAGAAATTGTGCGCCGGATTCAAGCCGGCGAACGAACGTTGGAAGTCTACAACTTCTGACGTGTCACCTAGCTGACCAAGATCATTCGGAGATACATATGATCATCGATTCTCACGCGCACGTTGTCATCCCGCAGGAGAGTTTCCGTTACATGGCCGAACTCGTCGCCAGCCGTGCCAATCCGGCGACCAAGCCGAAGCTCAGCGACGAATCGGTTCGTGAGGCCGCTCAGTTCATCATCGATATTATGGACCGCGTCGGAACGGACATTCAGTTCCTGTCGCCGCGTCCCTATATGCAGATGCACTCCTTGAAGCCCGCAAAGGTGTCGGAGCTTTGGACGTCACACATGAACGATCTTGTATTCCGTACGACCGAGATCTTCCCGACGCGCTTTCGTGCGATTGCAGGTCTGCCTCAGTATCGTGACGAGTCGCCGGTCAACTGCATTCGTGAACTCGAATTTCGCGTCAAGGAGCAGGGTTTCATTGGCTGTCTGCTGAATCCGGATCCGACCGAGGGCGATGGTCCACCGCCGCCGGGCTTGGGAGACAAGTTTTGGTATCCCCTTTATGAGAAGCTCTGCGAGCTGGACATCCCGGCTCTGATCCACTCCGCAGGCAGCTGCCAGCCGCGCGAGTCGTACACGCTCAAGTTCATCAACGAAGAGAGCATCTCGATCATTTCGCTCATGGACTCGCGCGTCTTCGAGGACTTCCCGACGCTGAAGTTGATCGTGCCGCACGGAGGTGGTGCGATTCCCTATCATATGGGCCGCTTCCGCGCTTGGTCTGTCCGCAGCGGCGGCGAATACTTCGACGATCGCCTGCGTCGACTGCATTTCGACACGACCACTTACGACAAGGAGGCACTCGAGCTCCTCTTCAAGGTGGTCGGTCCGGATCGGGTCCTGTTCGCGACGGAGAAGCCTGGTACGGGCAGCGCCGTCGATCCAAACACGGGGCGCGATTTCGATGATCTCAAGCCGGTCATCGAAGAAATGACCCGGCTGAGCGAAGAAGACCGTCGGAACGTCTTTGAGTGCAACTGCACGCGCCTCTATTCCCGGTTCAAGTATCAATCGGGCGAGTAATCCACGACGGCGGAAAAATCATGGCTGAGATTGTAATGGGAATCGGCCTGTCCCATACCCCGTTGCTCACGCTTGAAAGTCAAAATTGGCTGCATCGGGCAAGTGCCGACTACGAAAATCCAAAACTCAATACATCCGACGGGCGCTGGATTAGCTACGCGCAGCTTCTTTCCGAAGTGGGACCCCGATATGCGTCGGTGGTGACTGTTGAGGAGCTCGTGAGGAAGGGCAGGATCTGCGAAAGCGCACTGGACAAGCTGGCCGATTCCCTTGCCAATTGCTCTCCGGACGTAGTCGTAATCGTCGGGGATGACCAGGCTGAGCTATTCGGCCCTGAGAACCAGCCCGCAATCGCGCTCTATCACGGGGCTCGGATGACGATGCTCGACAAATTCGGGGACGAAGGGTCGCCTGAATGGGTGCGCGAAATGGGGCGGGGATATCTGATGGACCGGCGGCATTCGATACCAGCATCGCCCGAGCTTGCCGGTTGGATGATTGGTTCGATGGTGGATGACGGGATCGACGTTGCCGCAGTCGGTGAACTCAAGGACCCGGCCGCAGGCTTTGGTCATGCTTACGGCTTTGTTGTCAAACGCCTGTTTCGTGGCCGAGAAATTCCTGTCGTGCCGGTTCTACTCAATACCTATTTTCCACCTAACGTGCCAACGGCGGCCCGTTGTCTGAAGATAGGGGCGGCGATCGGAGCGGCGGTGAAATCGTTTCCTAGCGATATACGGGTAGCAATCATCGCCTCAGGTGGTCTCAGTCATTTCGTTGTCGATGAGGAACTGGACTTGCGCGTTCTGCAGGCTCTGAAAGATAAGGATTGCGACGCGTTGCGTGCACTTCCGCGCGGCGCATTGAATTCAGGCTCGTCCGAGATTCTCAACTGGCTGACGGTAGCCGGCGCAGTGGAAACTCTAACACCGCATTGGACTGAGTATCAGCCGCTATACCGAACACCCGCGGGAACGGGGGTGGGCGCAGCGTTCATGGAATGGCGCTAGAGGAAACGAGGGGATAGCAATGTTGACGGAAGAGAAGAACAGAATGTTGACCCGGGTGGGACCGGGTGCCCCCATGGGGGAGCTGTTGCGTCGGTACTGGATGCCGATTGCGGGCGAGTCGGAATTCGACAGGGTGTCGATCAAACCTGTCCGATTGCTTGGGGAAGACCTTGTACTGTACAAAGACCTCACCGGCAATTTCGGTTTGGTCGACCGGCGATGTCCCCATCGGCGAGCAGATCTCGCATACGGAATGGTCGAAGAAAGCGGCATTCGCTGCAGTTATCACGGCTGGTGTATGGACCATACCGGCAGCTGCGTCGAGCAGCCGTTTGAGGACGCAGCCTTCCCCGAGCGCGAATTGAAGGGACGCATTCGCACAAAGGCCTACCCGGTCCAGAAGAAGGCCGGAATGCTGTGGGCATATCTTGGCCCGCAGCCAGCACCGCTGTTGCCGGACTGGGAGCCGTTCTCGTGGCGCAATGGCTTCACGCAAGTCGTCATTTCGACAGTTCCCTGCAACTGGTTTCAATGCCAGGAGAATTCAATTGACCCCGTTCATTTCGAATGGATGCACGAGAACTGGGGGCAGCGGCTTCGTGGGGGGAACTCTGAATATGGACCGGCCCACCTCAAGTTGGATTTTGAAGAGTTCGAATACGGGTTCGTATACAAGCGCATCAAGGAAAATACGACCGAGGACGATCCGCTTTGGACCGTTGGGCGCGTTTGCCTGTGGCCGAACGGCTTCTTCCTTGGGGAGCACTTCGAGTGGCGTGTACCGATCGACGATGAGAATACGCTTTCGGTAACCTGGAAGTTTACCAGGGTGCCGCGGGAGCGCGAGCCATATGAGCAGACATCGATACCGACATGGATCGGCCCGACGCATGACGCCAATGGGGAGTGGATCAACACGCACGTGATGAACCAGGACTTTCTTGCGTGGGTCGGACAGGGCGTTATCGCTGATCGCACAGAAGAAAACCTTGCTGGAAGCGATCGCGGGATTGCGATGATCCGCCGACGCTTTTTCGAAGAAATGGAGGCGATTGCAGCCGGGGCTGATGCAAAAGGAACAATTCGTGATCCGGAAAGGAATCGGGAAGTCGCTCTACCGATTGCAGATCGCGAAAGCGTTATGCGTGGTTACACCACGGATGAAATTCTGGCGGATCCGCGCAAACGCATGATGTTCACGCAGTACGTTTTCCAAGCGGGCCAACCGGACTCGGTTCGCGATGCGTTTTCGAAGGCCATGGGCATTGAGGCAACGGATTTCCGCGGCCTCAACCAGTGATGGAAAGGGTACTTGTTGCCTGTCTTTTCCAATAGGAAAACGCGTTTGGTCGCTACGCCGTTAGCAGCTTGCTGAAATACCTCCCTCCGAGTTATCGGTTGTGGCGACCGAAACGTTGATAGGAGAAATTTCCACTACTGAAACTTATGGTAACCAGCAATCGTCCTGCAAAGCCCATTCGCTACGGTGGTGTAGCAGTCAGCCTGCATTGGATGGTCGGGCTTCTGATGATCTGCGGCTTCTATTTGGGCTGGATCATGACGGACATCCCGGGTTTCACGCCAACCAAGCTGAAGTATTTCTCGTGGCACAAGTGGATCGGTGTCACCGTGTTCGCACTGGCCGTGATTCGTTTGCTCTGGCGTTTCACGCACCGCGCGCCGCCGCTTCCCGATATGACGTCCGCCCTCCAGAGGGCCGCGGCGCACGCGGTGCACGGACTGCTGTATCTGCTGATGCTGGCGATTTCGGTGTCCGGCTACCTTTACAGTTCAGCGGCCGGCATCCAGGTGGTATTCCTCGGCCTCGTGCCGCTGCCGACGATCATCGCGCCGGACACGACACTGAAGCTGTTGCTGCGTACCACGCACGTCTGGCTCAACTACACGCTGCTGCTGCTGTTCGCGCTGCACATGCTGGCGTCGATCAAGCACCACTTCATCGAGCGGGATGGAATACTCGGCCGCATGACCCCGTTTCTCAAGTGAACGGACCCGATGCATCGCGTACCGGTCGTCGAAATCTCTTCACCTTAAAAATGCTAATGGCATCAGTCTTAAGGATGCCGTATAGATGCCAGACACACTGACATGATGAAAAGCGCCTCAATTCTCCGGATACTCGCCGGACTCGTAGCCGCGTCACTTGCCGTCGCAGTGCCCGCCTTCGCGCAAGTCGATACCGCGAAGAGCAGGATCGTCGCCACTTCAAAGCAGATGAATGTTCCTGTCGACGGCAACTTCAGGAAGTTCAGTGCGCAACTCATGTTCGATCTGGCGAAGCCGCCGGCCGGCAGCGCAAACCTGACGATCGACACGTCCAGCTACGACCTCGGCGACGAAGCGTACAACCAGCAGGTGCGCGGCAAGGATTGGTTCGACGCCGCAACTTACCCGAAGGCGACCTTCGCGTTGACCGCGATCGCACCATCGGGCGGCAACCAGTACAAGGTCACCGGCAAGCTGACGATCAAGAGCGCCACTTAGACGGTGACCGTGCCCGTCACGATCACGCAGCAAGGCAATACCCAGGTATTCGACGGCTCGCTGCCGATCAAGCGGAGCCAGTTCAACGTCGGCACTGGCGAATGGAAAGACACATCGGTCATCGCGGACGATGTCGTGCTCAAGTTTCACCTTGTCGACGTCAGACGCTGACGCCAGGCAAATCTCATCAATCGGGTCAACCAGCGCGACGAGTGGCGCGCAATTCAGGAGAATGGCATGAAGAAGAATCTGTTGATGGCGGCAGGAGCGCTCGTTGCAGGCATGTCGATGAACGCGATGGCCACGGATGTCTACCAGCTCGATCCGATGCATACGTATCCGAGCTTCGAGGCCGACCACTTCGGCGGCATTTCGATCTGGCGCGGCAAGTTCAACAAGAGCAGCGGCACCGTGACGATCGATCGCGCGGCGAAGACGGGCACGGTCGACGTGACCATCGATCCGACGTCGATCAACACGGGCAGCGACCAGCTCAACACCGACTTGAAGTCGAAGCTCTTCTTCGACGTTGGGCAGTTCCCGACCGCCACCTACAAGGGTACGTCGATCCGCTTCCAGGGCGACACACCGGTGGAAGTGATCGGCGCGCTGACGATTCACGGCGTGACGAAGCCGATGAACCTCAAGATCGAATCGTTCAAGTGCTTCACGAACCCGATGCTCAAGCGCGAAGAGTGCGGCACGGAATCGACCGCGACGTTCGACCGCGCGGACTTCGGCATGGACTACGGCAAGACTTACGACTTCAGCATGAAGACGACGCTGCACATCCAGGCGGAAGGCATCAAGCAATAACGGGCTATCGGCCCAACCTGTCCTGTCCTTCACATAAGACACACCGGAGTCAGCATGAGCGTCAATACTTCCACCCACATCCTCGATAGCGACATCTGGCACGGCCGGCTCTTTACCGGCACGTGGCGTGACGGCGCGACCACGACCGATGTCATCGAGCCTGCGACAGGCAAATACCTCGCGCGCATCGGCATGGCCGATGCCGAGTTCGTCGCTGCTTCGTCGATGGCGGCTTTCGACGCGCAGCAGGCTTGGGCCGCGCTGCACTACGACGAACGCGCCGCCGTACTGCGCCGGGCCGCTCGGATCGCCGAAGAAGCGTTCGACGAGATCGCCGATTGGATCGTGCGAGAAAGCGGCTCGACGCGCGGCAAGGCTGCGTTCGAAGCGCAAGCGACCGTGAAGGCGCTGCTTGAAGCGAGCGCGCTTCCATCGCGCGCGGCGGGCGAGGTGCTGCCTTCCGTGCCGGGCCGCCTCTCGCTCGCGCGCCGCCGTCCGCTGGGCGTGGTCGGCGTGATCTCGCCATTCAATTTTCCGCTGTATCTGGCCATGCGCGCGGTTGCGCCCGCCCTGGCGCTCGGCAATGCGGTCGTGCTCAAGCCGGACCCGCGCACTGCGGTTTGCGGTGGCTTCGCGATCGCGCGGCTGTTCGAGCTGGCCGGCCTGCCGGCGGGCGTGCTGCAGGTACTGCCTGGCGACGGCGCGGCGGGCGCCGCGCTGACGAGCGATCCGCATATCGCGATGATCCAGTTCACGGGCTCCACCGCCGCCGGCCGCAAGGTGGGCGAGGCCGCCGGCCGCCATCTGAAGAAGGTATCGCTTGAACTGGGCGGCAAGAATTCGCTGATCGTCCTCGACGATGCGGACCTCGATCTCGCGGTCGCCAACACGGCGTGGGGTGCATACATGCACCAGGGCCAAATCTGCATGGCGTCGGGCCGCGTGCTCGTGCAACGCAAGATCTACGACAGCTTCCTGAAAAAGCTCGTCGCGAAGGCGCAGAGCCTGACAGTCGGCAATCCGGTCACCGGCAACGTCACGCTCGGCCCCCTCATCAACGCCGCGCAGCGAGATCACGTCGTCGGTTTGCTGGCCTCCGCTCAAAAAGCGGGCGCACGCATCGAGACGGGCGGAGGCTTCCTCGACCTGTTCTTCGAACCGACGGTGCTGAGCGGCGTGACCGCACAAAACCCGGTGTTCAACGAAGAGATCTTCGGGCCAGTCGCCGTCGTCGTGCCTTTCGACACGGATGAAGAAGCCATCGCGCTGGCGAACGACACGGAGTACGGACTCTCGATGGCCGTCATCACGCCGGACATTGGCCGCGCGCTGCGCATAGGCGAACGTCTGCGCACGGGGCTTCTGCACATCAACGATCAGACCATCAACGACGATGTGATCAATCCGTTTGGCGGCGTGGGTGCCTCGGGCAACGGCACGAGCATCGGCGGCTCAGCCAATTGGGAAGAGTTCACGCAGTGGCAATGGCTCACCGTGAAGGGCGAAGCTCCGCTTTACCCGATCTGACGACGCGAAGAAAGGCGGCGCGTCTCGCGGCCCCGCGCTGCGAGACGCGCCGGCATTTTTTGCATCGACAAACCACGCATCCTCACTTCCTTTGCCACGCTCTTCTGCAGGATGTCGGCAAAACCGCTCAGGCTGGAGGCGTAGCAATCGTCATATGCAACGATGCCAGCGTGACGCGTGTCTTGTTTCGCATAATTTATGTCGATTTAGACATTGCACAGCGAGTCATCGCGCAGGGAAACTGCACATGAACGGGACATGATTTGGACTTCGAACGACGTCGATGACGCTGTGAATTCCTAAAACCATCGACAGCCGTCGAAAAGAGGCTAGAATTCCCTCTATCCCGAAAACCGAGCCTGGGTGGCGAGCCAACGAAAGGAACTTGCTTGCCGACATGGGGTATTTCAGCAAGTTGTTAGGCGTAGCGACTCCTTCTTTTCGGACGCATACTAGGGGGTGCTGACAAGGCCGAGAGGCTGATCTCAGGGATCGAGCGTGGAGACATCGTGGGTCACCCACAAAAGAATGCCGGATACGGAAAAGATATATAGGAACCTAGAATATTTCGCTGGCGGGCGCAAGGCGGCCACCCGAAACTGCTCCCGAGAAGTGCGTTGCACGTGGATGTCTTCACTGCATCCAATATTGAACTCTTCACTGGAAAATTCCCTGGCGAAGCGCGTGAAGCGTTGCTCCACCGCGGAATCCGACGCCTGTAAGCGAGCGTCATCGCTCGAGACGCGCTGTGCAAATCTATCCCCACTTTCTCACACGGGTTGTTGAGCATTGCACGAGCCATGCGGGCCTCAGCGACCGAGCCCTTCGCGTCCAGATAACGAGGGCATATCAACCGTTCATGGCGAAACAGGCTTGGGTCGAATCTCTGCTCGCCAAGCGGGAACCCGGTACGCAGCACTCCGGACACCTCCGGTTGATCGGCGAGATATGGGCGTCCCTAGGCGCCGAACATCGATATGTAGCGCCTGCAGCTACGCGTCGGTGTGCCCAATTCACCGTCCAAAGTCGACGCTCATCAATAGCTATCGTTCTCACGCCACGTTGGCGCGACTGGCGACGTATAATGACGTGAATTCAATCTTGATTACTTTTTTGCACCCATCCATCCGGTCGACCCAGCGGTCAACCTTCTTGCTGAGACTACGAACGTGAGCGAATTAACGGTAAGGGAACCTAAAGCCGGCAACGCCACCCAGAAAGCGTTACAGGTTCTGCGCTTCCAGATCATTTCTGGAGCCTTGATGCCGGGCGAACAGATTCGGCAACAGGAAATGGCTGAGCAGCTGGGAGTCAGTCGCGTGCCCCTTCGGGAGGCACTGGGCATCCTGGCGGACTTTGGATTGCTGGAGCACAGACCGAACTCAGGATTTTTCGTGGTCAAGCGTGCGCGCAACGAGGTACAGCAAATTGTACGAATGCTTTGCCTGCTGGAAAACGAGTTGATGGACTCGTTGACCACGATGCCCTCCGAGACTCTCGAAGCACTTGCAAAATTGCACAAGGAAATGGCAGCGGCAGTTGCAGATGAAGACTGTACGCCGTTTTTGCTGAAGAACCGCCAGTTTCACTTCCACATTTTTGACCGCTCCCCGCACAAAATTATTTTTGGGGAGGTCCAACGGCTATGGCTCCTGGCAGACCCTTTTATCGCTTTGAAACTTTCAACGATTGATGAGCGGCAACGTGCCGTTCGTGAACACGGAGAACTGCTGGCTGCACTCAAAAAAGGGGATATGGAAGACGCGGGAAAAATCATGAATGGCCATCGCGGGACCCTCCCGTAATGCACATGGGGGGTGACCTGTCCTGGAATTTTCGGACCAACTGAAACTTGAGAGAATGGCTTCCAACGGAGAATGGAAGTCATGAAGAAGCGCCGGCTCACCGACGAGCGGATTGTCACGATCCTGTGTGAGGCAGACAAGGCGCCAGTCGCCGAGGTCGCAAAGAAGCACGGGATCAGCGAGCAGACGATCTACAACTGGCAGCCGCATTTCGGCGGTCTGGAGACTGCCGATGTGAAGCGGCTCAAACAGCTCGAGCAGGAGAATGCGCGGCTGAAGAAAATGCTGGCGGAGCGGGATCTCGAGCTGGACGTGATGAAAGAAATCAACGCAAAAAAGTGATGAGCGTGCCCTCCCGACGCCAGCAGGTTGCCTGCGCGAAAACACGGGGCCAGTCGGAGTGACGTGAGTGCGCGCTGATGTCGGTCGCACGGTCAGCGTTGCATTACGGATCGAAGCTTGCTGAGCGGGAAGCACCTGTGCCCGCGGCAATGAGCATTCTGTCGGCGCAATATCCGCGTTACGGCTACCGTCGAATCCAGATCTTTCTCGATTCTCCAAGATTGAAATGGCCCGAAGAAATCAGGCAGGTCAGGGGCGCACGGCTTGGTACATTCGGTCTGACTATAGACCGCATCTGTCATATCACAGCTACCATTGCTGCCTTAGATGCGTCGATTGACGGGTGCCGACAATTGATGCCTGCAACCCGGTCAAAAAATCCTTAGAAGGCGTGGCGAATCCCCACTACAGCGGACCAGATTTTCTGGTTGGATGACACACCCCCGGCAAAGAGCGAAGCAAGACCGTTAGATCCGAAGGCTTTCTGGTAGACGAATTCCTGATAGAGCCCGGTGCGCTTCGAAAGCGAATAAACATTGGTCAGGCTAAATGTAAGCCATCTGCCAGAGTCGAGAGTCTCGTGGGTGACGCCAAAACTCAGCGTGTCGGTTGGGGCGATGTTCCAACTCGTGTTGGCGTCAACCGTATTCGCTGTTGCAGCAGAGCTGCCGATCTCAAGACGCGTCCGAGTGTACGCAGCCCGCACAATCCAGCTCTGAAACGCGTAGGATGCGCCGATGCCGAAATTTTTCAGATTGTTTGCGATGACGAATTGCGTCGTGGCCAGGGGCACACCCAAAAGAGTTTTCAATCCGATGAACGATACGGCTTCAATAAGACGATTGTTCTCGTCGGAGTATGCAGCACCAACACTTAGGGATCCGACCTGGTACTGGATCCCAAAAGAATACTTCCTGTCCGTGCCGAAATTTCCGGGCACGCCCCCAAACGCGAATTCGCCACCGATCTTCAAGCCAGCCATCGACGGGCTCCAGTATTTCACTGCATTGTCAAACTGGTAAGTATTGGCGAGTTCGTCCAGATTGCCTTGATGCATCGAGTATATGCTGTTCGCGCCAGCTGGAGTCGCATAGAACGGCAATACGTCATACGCCATGGATGGCTGATGCCCAAGCGTCAACGTGCCCCATCGCTGGTCTTCCAGCCCGACGTACGCTTTTCTATTGAATTGTGTCCCGGGCACCAGCAATTTTCCCGTCATTACTTGGTACTCCGACTGAAGGTCAAAAATCGCTGCCGTCCCCCCTCCGAGATCTTCCATTCCGCGGAATCCAAAAAAACTCGGCACAGAGTGTTCACTTACCGCTGTGTAGAGACCATGTCCTTTCACGTTACTGATGTATCCCACTCCACCATCTACAATCCCGTAGAGAGTCACGCTACTCTGGGCATTCGCTGACGTCGCCGAAATTGCGAGAAGCGTCGCCAATCCAAATCTGTTCGCCTTCATATGTCTCCGCCTTGCTCCGTTAACAACAATATCGTTGTACTAATTTAGTATTTGAATACGAATTGCAACGACTGAATTTATAATTTGATGCTAGCGCGCTTTTCTGCTCGAGATAGAACGCCTCTCTACTTGTCCTTGAATTCGATCTCACGTCCTGTACGTCGTGGCGTTCTCGACGATTAATAGATCTGACTAAAGAAACAGAACCGTCAAGCAAGCGCCCTGTGTTTTGGTAACTATATTGCATTCAATCGTGCATTCCATTGGGGCCAACCCTATTGGCGAACGCGCGTGTTGCTCGGAACTAGGGTGGACGGCAGCGTCGTCCCGTCTCTTCTTCCAGCCTCGAACCCAGCGCGGCCAACGACTCTCGATGCACCGCCGTCGGCAAGAGGTGCCTCCGCTGTGCTTGTCGAGCTTGTGGCTTATTCGCCGCAGCGACTGGCAGCACTGTGAGAAAGAATCGTGCTCGAACGCTGGTCAAGACTTGAGAAGAGGAATGCCAAGTTTGCTCGTTCCTGGAAGCTTCGTCGGAGAAGGGTACGTTGGACGCGTTCGAGTGGCGGTGGCTGGTCCTGTTGACTGGTGATAGTCAACTCGACAAAGTCGGCACAGGCAACTTCGGGCGCAAGGCAGTCCAAAATCGTCTCTTCGGACGAGCCTTCCGTCGCGTTCTCGCCGCAGAATACAAAAAGCCATTGGGTACCCTGCGCTTGTAGAGGGGCGTGCTGGTTGGATTCGATGGGAAGGGAAGTGATTAAATTGGATTTGCTTCACAGGTGCCGCCCTCGAATCGCCCGCCGTTAATGCGCAAACGCTCGCATGTCGGTACCTTGTTGTGTGCGTTCAGCAGGGAACGAGTTCCGAACCATCGTCGAAGGCCCTACGGAGCGGACGAATTTGCACGATGGCGACTTTATCGCCCACTCGAACCACCGCGCCACGAAGCGTATGTAATCCCCTTCAAGGGAGACTGTGAATGGACGTCTTTACAGAGAACGCTTTGGCAGGCAAAGTTGTCTTCGTTGCCGGAGCCTCGAGCGGCATCAATCTGGAAATCGCCAGACACTTCGCCATACATGGCGCAAAGGTCAGCATCGTCAGCCGCGACGAAACCAGAATCGCTTCGGCTGCCGCCAGTATCGCTGCTGCGGGCTACACGGCGATCGGTTTTGCTGCCGATGTGCGCGAGTTCGCGGCCGTGGACGCTGCGTTGCAGCAGACACATGCACAGTTTGGTCCGATCGACATCGTCATCTCTGGCGCCGCAGGGAATTTCATCGCGCCGGCTTCGGAATTGTCGTCTAACGGGTTCAAGACTGTGGTCGATATCGATCTAAACGGTACCTTCCACGTGCTGCGGGCATCGTATCGATACCTCAACAGGCCGGGCGCTTCGCTGATATCGATTACCGCGCCGCAAGGCACCAATCCCATGATGTACCAGGCTCACGCTTGCGCGGCTAAGGCGGGCATCAACATGCTGACCAAGTGCCTCGCGATGGAATGGGGGCCAGAAGGCATCCGTGTCAACGCGATCTCACCCGGACCAATTGCCGATACCGAGGGCATGCGGCGGCTTGCAGCGACGCCGGAATCGGAAGCCCGATTTAAGGCGCGCCTGGCACTACGCGACTACGGTACGACGAAAGATATCGCGGATACGGCCTTGTTCCTTGCCTCCGACAACGCGCGCTACGTCACCGGCGCGATCGTCGAATGCGACGGGGGCTGCAAGCTGGGGGACGCCTCGCGCATGGAAGCGGCAGAGTACGCGATCGGGTCGTAGGGGGCGGTCATGCGAGAACCTCTCGTGCTCGTTGATACGAGCCAGGCCGGCGTTGCCGTCCTTACCCTCAACCGGCCGCAGGCGATGAGCGCGCTGTCGAAGGCTTTGTGTCATGCGCTTTGCGAAGCGGTGCATTGCATAGAGGCCGATCCCAATATACGCGTCCTCGTGGTCACGGGCGGGGGCCGCGCGGCGTGTCGATCGCGTCGGAACTCATGATGACAGGGCGCTTCATCCATGCGGGCAGGGCGTTGCGCGTTGGCCTTGTTTGGGAGGTCGTGGCGGACGCACAGCTCGAGCACGCTGCTGCATCCTATGTCGAAGACTTGCTTGCGGCGGCGCCGCTTTGCCGGCGGCTCACCAAGGAATGTTTGAACCATAGCGTCAATGCACCTGGCCTCGAAGCTGCAGTGGCAATGGAAGACCGTAACCAGGTGCTGTGAGTGCAGACGCAGGATCTCAAAGAAGGCGTCACGGCATTTATCGAAAAGCGATCGCCGCGCTATAGCAACTGCTGAACTCATTTGGAGAAGTTGACGATATGGCAATTCAGTTCCATCGCTCGTGGATGAACGAAGAGCTCTCGATGTATCGCGAGACCGTTATCCGCTTCATCGAGAACGAGATGCTTCCAGGTGACGAGGCCGCGCGCAAGCGAGGCCATGTGGGGCATGCACTGTGGCGCAAGGCGGGCGAACTCGGCCTTTTGTGCTCGGATATTCCAGAAGAGTATGGAGGCGGCGGAGGCGATTTCCGCCATGAATCCGTGTTCTACGAGGAAATGGCACGACGTAGCTTGACCGGTATGAGCGCCTCGGTCCATAGCATCGTCGCCCACTATCTGCTCAATCATGGGACCGAGGAACAGAAGCGCCGCTACCTGCCGCGCATGGCGCGGGGGGGAATCGTCGGGGCCATCGCGATGACGGAGCCGGGGGCTGGTTCGGACTTGCAGGGGGTGCGCACGCGCGCGGAGCGCCGCGGCAACCAGTATGTCATCAACGGCTCCAAGACCTTCATCACCAACGGCTACCTTGCGGGTCTGGTGCTGGTTGTCGCGAAGACGGATCCGGCGGAGAGGGCAAAGGGCACGTCCATCCTGATCGTCGAGACCGAGGGCCGGTCCGGCTATCAGGTCGGCCGGGTGCTGGACAAGATCGGGCTCAAGGCGCAGGACACGTCCGAGATGTTCTTCGATAACGTGACGGTCGATGCAGACTGTCTGCTGGGCGGCGAGGAGGGCAAAGGCTTCTATCAGCTCATGGGCGATCTGCCCTATGAGCGCACGATCATCGGCGTCACCGCCGTAGCGGCAATGGAAGGCGCGTACGAAGCAACCGTGCAGTACACGCGCGAGCGTGAGGCCTTCGGCCAGCCGATCGCCCAGTTCCAGAACACGAAGTTCAAGCTAGCGGAAATCGCCGCGCAGGTGACGGCGGCGCGGGCCTATGTGGACCGGTGCATTGAAGATCTGGTGGCTGGCCGCCTGGATACCGTCGGCGCCTCGATGGTCAAGATGTGGGCGAGCGACCTGCAGAACAAGGTCGTCAACGAATGCCTGCAACTGTTTGGCGGCTATGGCTATACGAACGAATACCTGATCGGGCGAATGTACGTGGACGCGCGAATTCAGAGTATCTATGGCGGCACGAACGAGATCATGAAGGAGGTGATTTCCCGGGCGCTTTGATTCGGGCGGCGCACGGTCGTCCGGCTGCCCGCCGACTGCCGCTTGGGCCGCTCGGGCCTCCCGGCCGTTATCGAATCACGCCCAGCCGCCGCGCGAGCGCGACGGCCTGTGTCCGGCTCTGCGCATGCAGCTTGCCGTTGATGTTGCGTAGATGCGTACGCACCGTGCTTTGTGAGACAAAGAGCTTTTCCGCGAGGGCGCTGTTCGAATAGCCTTCGGCCAGCAGACTCAGGATGCGAATCTCCTTGGTCGTCAGCGGCTCCACGAGCCCCGGCGCCGCGATGCCTGGCAGGTCCGGTTCCGCCATCGCGGCGGGGCCGAAGGCCAGCAACAGCTTTTGCAGATAGACGGTGAAGATCGGATCGTTGCCGCCGCCCTCGGCGCGCAGTGCGTCGTCCACTTGCCGCACCAGCAGACCAGCGCGCTCCGATTCGTCCACGAACAGGCGTACGAACCCCTCGCTGCTCGCACTCCTGAGCGCTTCACGCATTGCCGCGAGCGCGGCGCCGGCTTCTCCCTTCTGACGCAAGGCGATACTTTGCAGCACGCGCAGCTTGAGCGCCCGCCGGTGACGGCGAGTCTGCGTTGCTTCGTCGATCGCTACCTCGAGGGCAAGCAGCGCCCGGCTGCCATTGCCCCCTGCGATTTGCCAGCGCAATTCACCCAGCGCGTGGTATTCGAGGTCATGGGCGGGCAGCCGCAGGCGCGACACTTCCTGCCACACCTCGGGCGTGGCTGCGCGGTCGAGCTCTTCGCGCGCCGCCGGCAAATTGCCCTGGAGGGTCAGCAGGCGTGCGCGTTCCAACTTGGCGCTGCCGACCACTCGCGGCAGCTGCCGATAGTGGCCGAGGTATTCAAGCTCGGTGAGGCAATGGAAGGCCAGATCAACGTCGCCGCGCTGGAATGCGATGCGCGAGAGCATCGCGTACCCGAGGATCATGTGATCGGCGAGGCCCATGTCTCTCGCGAGCGGCACGTACACGTGCAGCAGGCGTTCTGCCTGGTCGAGATCGTTCATCTCATAGAGGCTAGAGGCGTAGAGCACACCGGCGTAAGCGTTGCCGCCGGAATGGCGCCACGACACGCTGTGCGTGGCGCTGACCGCCATGCGAAAGCGAGCCGTCGCCTGCTGCAACCGCCCTTCCTCCAGATCGATGAGTCCCTCTACGGATTCCGAATACATCTTGTTGAAGAGGTTCGAATCGCCGCCCAGACGGTGCCGAGCGGCGTCGAGCAGCCGGTGCGCCTCCTGGTAATCGCCCTTTATGGCGCAAATGTAGGCCATTTCATTGGACAGCACGCTGGCGCTGAAGGCTTCGGAAACGGGCAGCCGTGCCAGTGCCGCGCGGCCTTCCGAATACGCCGACTCGTTCTGGTCCATGATCGCCAGCATCATCGGGCGCAAGGCCAGTACGTGTGCGAGGATTTTCGGATCCGTGGAGGTCGAGCAGTCAGAGCGTTCGAGCAGTGCCATTGCATCGCGCGCGCCGTGAGTGAAGCACAGCGCCCACGCGTGGATGACCTGCAACAGCTCGGAGTCGCGCGTGTGCGGCTCGGGCAGGGCCGCGAACCAGCGTGTCAGCAGACGCATGCGGCCGTCTTCGAGCAGGCTCTCCGCGTGTTGCGCCAGCAGTTCCGCGGCGTGCCCAAAGTTTGCGCCTTCTATTGCATGGTCGATGGCCGGCACAGGGCGCCCCTGCGCTTCGTACCATTGGGAGGCGGCACGATGCAGGCGCAACAGTTCGGCCGGCATTTCGCGGGCCAGATGCGCGCGCAGGAAGCCAGCGAACAGGCTGTGGTAACGGTACGTTCCCTCCTGACCCTCGATCGGTGTCAGGAAGAGGTTCGCTTCCTTCAACTGCCGAAGGACTGCGGCACTATGGGTGCCTGGCAATAGCGTGTCGCAAAGCGAAGCATTGAGGTGGCGCAGGATGCTGGTCTTGAGCAGAAATTCTCGGACAGGTGGCGGTTGATGCGCGAGCACGTCTTCGGCCAGGTAGTCTGCGACGGCTTCATTGGAACCGGAGAAACGCGCGATGAAGGCCGAGCAGTCATCGCGCCGCTCGATTGCCACGGACGCCAGCCAGAGCGCCGCGACCCACCCTTCGGTCTTGCGCTGCAACTGCGAAAGATCCTCATCCCGCAAGGGGACCTTGCGCAGCCGGTTGAAGAACTCGGTGGTCTCGGAGAGCGAAAAGCGCAATTGCGTGGCATCGATTTCGAGCAACTGCCCACGCGCACGAAGGCGCCCGAGGCCGAGGTCCGGCAGGCCGCGAGAACCGATGACCAATTGGCCGTTGCGCGGCAGATTGTCGAGTATTTCGCGCACCAGTCGAAGCACGGTCGGTTCCTGCACGGCTTCGAAATCGTCGAGAAAGAGCGCAAAGGGGGCAGCGTGCGTGGCGAGGCACGCCATGATCTCCAGCGCCACGTCGCCGGGGGCGCGGTTGCGGTCGGTTGCGATTTGCGCGGGCGGGTTCCCGAATTCTTGGGTCATTCCATCAACTGCCGCGGTCAGGCACGCGAGGAAACGCGATGCATCATTGTCGGCGTTATCCAGTGTCATCCATGCTGTGTCGACATGGCTGCGCACGAAAAGATCGCGGCATTGCACCATGGCCGTCGTTTTGCCGAAACCTGCGGGTGCGCGCACGAGGATCAGCTTCGCCGACGCCGAGGTTCGCACGAGTTGACAGATCGCATCGCGCTGAACTTGCGCCGCCGTCGTTGCGGGCGGATTCAGCTTGGTGGACGGAAATGGCCGCACGAGATTTGAGGACACGATCATTGACTACAGCCTCGAAGCAACGTGAGCGGGAAATTCAGGTGTACCGCTCTGGCGGTAAGCATGCGCAGATTCTAGCGTAGAAGCTTAGTGCTGAGGCCGACAGTCCGATGAAAAGGCGCAGTTTCGAGTATCACGCGAGAAGGGCGCGAGGGGGAAACTTGACGCCGCGCGATCCCGCTCTCCTGCAATTTTCGTCCGATCGGACGATCCTGCCGCCGCAGTGCCTTTCTACACTGCCGGAAAACGATCAGTGGCGAGGGTGAATTCGCCGCTGCCGGCGAGCGCTGTGAAAGTGAGAGAGGCTAAACGTGTACCAGGGTCAAACGCTTTGGGTAGTGGAGCTCGGGGAAGGCATTGCCGAGTTGTGCTTTGATCGCGCTGAGGCGGCGATCAACAAGATGGATCGGCGCATGACGCACGAATTTGGCGAGGCCGTTGCAATGCTCGCGTCGAAGCAGGACTTGCGTGGAGTACTGATGACCAGCGCCAAGGATGTCTTCATCGTCGGTGCCGACATCAATGAATTTGACGCCGTATTCAAGCTGCCGGGGGCGGAAATCGCGGCCTCGAACAACGCCTCCAACGTGCCGCTCAACGCATTCGAAGATCTCGATGTTCCTACGGTGGCCGCGATCAACGGTTATGCGTTGGGCGGCGGACTGGAGATCGCGCTGACGTCGGCCTACCGAGTGATGTCTGACGCGGCCCAGGTCGGCGTGCCCGAAGTCAAGCTCGGCCTCTTTCCTGGCGCTGGCGGGACGGTCCGCCTGCCGCGCGTCGCGGGGTTGAGTGTCGCCGTCGACTGGATAGCCACGGGCCGTCCGCATACGGCCACGCAAGCGCTCGAAATGGGTGTGGTCGATGCCGTCGCCGATCCAGGCGAGTTGCGGGAAGTGGCGTTGGCGCTGCTGCGCAAGGCGATCAATGGTGACGTGGACTGGCGCGCGCACCGCGATCGCAAGCGAAATCCAGTGCAGGGTGTCGCCGCGCAACTGGACGAGTTTTTCGCGTTGGCAACGGCCAAAGTACGGGCGGGCAGCGCAAAGCATCAGCCGGCTGCACTGCTTGCCGTCGAAATGATGGAGCGGGCCGCGTGGGAGGACAGAGGCGGAGCGCGGGCGCTGGAATGCGAAGCATTCGTTCGAGTTGCCCAAACCCAGGCGGCCGATTCTCTGGTCCAGGTGTTTCACAATGATCAACTGCTGAAAAAGCTGTACAAGCGTCACGCGCAGAATGGCCGGCCGGTGAAGGAGGCGGCGGTGCTGGGCGCGGGCATCATGGGCGGCGGCATCGCCTATACGAGCGCCTTGCGTGGCACCCCTGTCATCATGAAGGACATCGCACCCGCGCAGCTCGAGCTTGGCACGAACGAGGCGGCTCGGCAGCTCGAGAGGCAGGTGAAGGCGGGCAAGCTCACTCAGGAAAAGGCCACTCGGGTGTTGGCCTGCATTCGCCCGCAACTCGACTACAACGGGTTCGAGAACGTCGACATCGTCGTCGAAGCGGTGGTCGAGAACATCAGGGTCAAACACAAGGTGTTATCGGAGCTGGAAGGGCTCGTACGTGAAGATGCAATCATCGCGTCGAACACCTCGAGCCTGCGCATCGACGAAATCGGCACCCCCTTACGTCGGCCGGAGAATTTCGTCGGCATGCATTTCTTCAATCCGGTGCCGGTCATGGCGCTGGTCGAGGTGATTCAGGGCAAGCACACCAGCGAAGCGGCCGTGTCTACTGCCGTGAACTACGCTGTCGCAATGGGCAAGACGCCTGTCGTGGTCAAGGACTGTCCGGGCTTTCTCGTCAATCGTGTCCTCACGCCTTACATGCGGGCTTTCCTCGGTCTCATCGCCGATGGTGCCGACTTCGAGCAGGTCGATCGCGCAATGGAAAGCTTCGGCTGGCCGATGGGGCCGGCTTATCTCGAAGACGTGATCGGGATGGACACCGGCAGCCACGTCAACGATGTGATCTCCGCGGGATATCCTGAGCGCATGCCTGCGCTGAAGCATGACGCGCTGCGCGTGATGGCGGAGAACGGGCGATATGGACAAAAGATCGGACTCGGCTTTTACCGCTATGAAACGGATCCGAACGGCAAGCTCAAAAAGTCGGCGGCGCACGACACCCGGGCGTTACTGTCGGCGATACAGCCCAGTGGCAAGAGAGACTTCTCCGACGAGGAAATCGTCGAGCGGATGATGCTGCCGCTCATCGTCGAGGCAGCGCATGCGCTTGAGGGCGGTGTGGTCGCCACGCCCGCCGAGCTGGACATGGCGCTGCTCCTCGGAATCGGATTCCCGCAGTATCTTGGCGGTCCACTCAAATACGCCGACTGGCTCGGGCTCGACCATATCGTGCGTCTGAGCGAAAAGTACGCGCATCTGGGCAGAGCTTGGCAGGCAACCCCGCGCATGTGCGAAATGGCGGCGGCAGGAGCACGCTACTACCCTGGCAAGTGACTCGCTATTACTGAGTAAAGGATAAATATGAAACTCGACAACACCATTTCTGCCGTGATCACCGGTGGTGCTTCCGGACTTGGCGAAGCGACAGCTCGCCGGCTGGCGGCGCGGGGCGTCAAGGTTGCCATATTCGACTTCAATGCGGAAAAGGGTGAGGCGTTGGCCGAAGAGCTGCGCGGCGTATTCTGCAAGGTCGACATCACTTCTGAAGAGCAGGTGGATGCCGCTTTTGCACGGGCCCGTTCAGCGATCGGCCAGGAGAGGGTGCTGGTGAACTGTGCCGGTACCGGCAATGCGATCAAGACCGCCAGCCGTGACAAGACCACTGGCGAGATCAAGCACTACGCCACGCATGCCTTCGATCGCATCATCCAGATCAATCTGGTTGGGAATTTCCGCTGCATGGCGAAGTCGGCCGCAGGCATGCTTTCGCTGGACCCGTTGCCCAGCGGCGAGCGCGGTGCCATTGTCAACACGGCATCGGTCGCCGCCGAGGATGGGCAGATCGGACAGGCTGCCTATTCGGCGTCCAAGGCCGGTATCGTCGGCATGACACTTCCGGTGGCGCGCGATTTGATGAACGAGGGCGTTCGCGTGAATACGATTATGCCGGGCATCTTCAATACAACTCTGCTTGAAGGCTTGCCGGAGAACGTGAGGACTGCTCTCTCGGCGTCAGTGCCGTTCCCGAAGCGTCTCGGTGAGCCCGACGAGTATGCAGCGCTCGCGGAATTCATGATCTTGACCGAGTACTTCAATGGCGAGAGCGTGCGTCTCGACGGCGCAATTCGTATGGCTCCGCGCTAGGAGATCGCTATGCGCTATGAAGCCATCCTGCTGGAACAGGACGATACGACTGCAATCCTCACCCTCAACCAGCCGGCGAGTCGCAACGGATTGACGGCGCATCTGCAGGACGAGGTGCTCGATGCACTCGATCACCTCTCGCAGCAGGGCGACGCGCGAGCGCTGATTGTCACCGGAGCCGGCAACTCGTTTTGCTCCGGCGCCGATCTGGCACACCTGGATACGGGAAGCGGTGGTTCGCTTGGTCAATCCGTCGCGCAGATCATGGAGGACCTGTCAAATCCGCTGATCCTCGCATTGCAGAACATGCCGATTCCTGTCGTTGCGGCGGTCAACGGCGCAGCGGCGGGTGCTGGTGTGGGCATCGCGCTGGCGGCGGATATCGTCATCGCGGGGCGTTCAGCCTTTTTCCTCTCCAACTTCCTGCCGCGTCTCGGCATCGTGCCGGACATGGGCACCACCTGGTTTCTGCCGCAACGTGTGGGTCGTGCGCGCGCCATGGGTCTCATGCTGCTCGGCGATCGCCTGCCGGCCGAAAAGGCTGCGGAATGGGGGCTGATCTGGTCATGTGTCGATGACCGCATGCTCATGAATGAAGCGCGCGGGATGGCGGCCCGTCTCGCTAGTGCGCCTTCTCATGCGGTGTCCGAAGCGCGTCGGGCACTCGATAAGGCAGGCAGCCAGGACCTCGCCGCGCAGCTCGAATATGAAAAGGAGCGGCAAGGAGAACTTCTCGATCTGCCGTCCTTTCGCGAGGGCGTCCAGGCCTTTCTCGAGAAGCGAGAGCCGGTGTTCCAGCGGACATGACCCGTTACGAGGACAGCCGTGAGCAATCTGACGTGCGGCGAAATGCGCGTGGAACGTATCGGCGGCGGGCAATCCAATCCGACATTTTTGTCAGCTTCAACTGCCGGGAAATGGTGTTGCGTACCCTCGGTGTCCTCCACGACATTGGCTTCGACCGGCTTGCCATCGACGATCTGAAGCAAAAAGGCGTGCTTGGCTGAAGCCGTGCCGCAAATCGTCCTTTAGGACGAGCCGGAAAGCGTGCGAAAGGTCAAGAATGCCAATTCAATCTCAATGTTTGCCAATCTTTTTGATAAGGAAGCAACATGGCTGAAGCCTATATCGTCGCTGCTGTGCGCACGGCCGGAGGCCGTCGCGGGGGAAAACTCGCTGGTTGGCACCCGGTCGACCTTGCCGCACAAGTGCTCGATACGCTAATCGATCTCAGCGGCGTGGATCCCGCCATGGTGGATGATGTCATCATGGGCTGCGTGAGCCAGGTGGGCGAGCAATCGACCAATGTGGCGCGCAATGCGGTGCTTGCGTCCCGGCTACCGGAGTCCGTTCCGGGCACTTCCGTCGATCGACAGTGCGGTTCTTCGCAGCAGGCCTTGCACTTCGCGGCGCAGGCGGTGATGTCGGGCACCATGGATTGCGTGATCGCCGCCGGGGTGGAGAGCATGACGCGCGTGCCGATGTTCACGCCCAGTGCGTTGCCGCAGAAGAACGGCATGGGCTTTTACATGAGTCCGCAGATCCGCACCCGCTATCCGGACATCGGCGAGTTCAGCCAGTTCACGGGTGCCGAGATGATGGCGAAAAAATACGGCCTGTCGAAGGATGCGCTGGACCAGTATGCATTGGACAGCCATCGGCGCGCGACGATCGCCACTCGCGAGGGGCTGTTTAAAGACGAAATCCTGCCGGTCGAAGTGCGACTCGCCGACGGTACGAAGAGCGGCGAAATGCACGTGTCCGATGAAGGGGTTCGCTTCGATGCGACGATCGAAGGCATCCAGAGCGTCAAGCCGCTGCAGGAGGGCGGCATCATTACTGCGGCCAACGCCAGCCAGATCTGTGACGGCGCGACCGGTGTCATGGTGGTCAACGAAAAAGCGCTGAAATCGATGGGAATCGCGCCGATGGCGCGCATCCATCACCTGTCAATGATCGGCCATGATCCGGTGATCATGCTGGAGGCGCCTATTCCGGCTACCCAGCTGGCGCTCAAGAGGGCCGGACTGACGATCGACGACATCGACCTCTTCGAAGTCAACGAAGCGTTCGCGTCGGTACCGCTGGCCTGGTTGCAGGCAACCGGTGCCGATCCGTCTCGCTTGAACGTTCATGGCGGCGCCATAGCGCTGGGCCATCCACTCGGCGCGTCGGGTACCAAGCTGATGACGACGCTGCTTTATGCGCTTAAGCGTCGAAGCAAGCGTTTCGGGTTACAGACGATGTGTGAAGGCGGCGGAATGGCAAATGTTGCCATCATCGAACGGCTGTAGGGACATCCGCCTTTCAAACAAGCGGGCTGACAGGATACGTCACGCAACATGCAGCTCGACCTTGTCGAATGGGACCTCCGCGGCGCCGTCGCACCCGTGCAGATCTAGGTTAGCTGCATGCACGCAACGTAAGCGGTGACTAAATAGTCGAGTGCGAAACAGTAGTTGCGGCGGGCTTGATCCGCCGCCAAGCTATTGGTTTGCGACTGACAGAAGAAACGGAGACAACATGGGCCAACCAAGCTTCAGTGCCGCTATTGCGTGTCTTGCTCGGGCGATGCCGGATCAGATCGCTTTTCGTACGCCGCTGCGTAGTCTGAGTTTTAGGGAAGTCGATCTAGAGACAAACAGAATCGCCAACGCGCTGACTAGTCTCGGCATACAGAAGGGGAACCGTGTTGCCTGTTTGACCCGACAGATGGCCGAGTGCTCGCTCCTCGTCATAGCAGCGCAGAAGATCGGCGCGGTATGCATGCCAGTAAACTGGCGTCTAGCGTCACTGGAAGTCGAATACGTTGTGAACCACGGTGAAGCACGATTCATGATGGCCGACGCTGAGTTTCTCGATACGGTTGAGTCAATCACGACACCAATGGTGGTAAAGATGGTATCGACACTTCCTGTTGACGGACGGGAATCGTTGGGTCAGTGGAGCAGTGCCTTTCCCGACCTTGCTTCGGCGTATGAGGCAGACCCGCAAGATGCTGCGCTGCAGATCTACTCATCTGGTACCACAGGGCGGCCAAAGGGCGTGGAGCTGTCGCATCGGAACCTGATCGGCATGTGCGAAACAATAGGCGACGCGTACGGATATGCGGAGGGCCCTAGCGTAACGCTGAACGTCTCGCCTACGTTTCATATTGGGGGCTTGGGACTATCCCTCCTCGCACTGTATGCGGGTGGAGCCACGGTCACCTTACCGGATTTCAATCCGCAGCAAGTCGCCGCTGCCTTCTCTGAGCATGGCATCACTCACAGCTTCCTCGTACCCGCGATGATCCATATCCTGCTACAAGTGCCAGGTGTGGAGGAAAACGATTTCTCCTCTCTCAGGGTGATTGGCTACGGCGCCGCGCCGATCACCGAGAAAGTTCTGACGGATGCGCTTCGCGTATTCCGCTGCAAGTTCGTCCAGAACTACGGATTGACCGAAACCGCTGGCACCGTTGTTGCACTGATGCCAGAAGACCACGATCCTGGTGGTCCGCGCGCCCACTTGCTGCGCGCAGCCGGCAAGCCCTGCGATGGCACCCGGCTACGCATCGTGGATACTGGGAGCGGTAAAGATTTGCCTGAAGGACAGATCGGCGAAATCTGGATTCATTCGCCGCAGAATATGATCGGATACTGGCGCGACGAGAAGGCGACGCGTGACGCGTTTCCGGAAGGGAAGGATGGCGAAACCGGTTGGCTCCGAACCGGCGATGCTGGATTGTTGCGCGATGGGTATTTGTCCATCGAGGATCGGATCAAGGACATGATCATTTCAGGTGGAGAGAACATCTACCCGATCGAAGTAGAAAACGTTCTGATGAATCACCCTGCAATACTCGACTGCGCAGTAATCGGCGTACCGGATGAAATTTGGGGCGAGACTGTCAAAGCCTGTATCGTGCCGCGGCCAGGAAGCGGAATCGATGAGAAGGACGTTATCGAATTCTGCCGTGCCCGCCTTGCGCATTACAAGTGCCCGCGCTCCGTTGACGTGGTGCACACTCTCCCGCGAAACCCGACCGGCAAACTGTTGAAAAATGTACTTCGAGAGCCTTATTGGGCGGGCAAGACGCGCGCCGTGAATTGACGAATGCTTTGGTCTCGGCGCGATCTTGGCAATTTCGATTGCGGCTGTTATGAAAGAGCATTGACAGGGCTGTCAACGACGACGTGGAAGTAATTCGCAGAGGTTCGTATCAACGGCGCGATTATCAGATCGACCGTAGGATTCGTCACGCAACGGCCCTCCCGCGAGACTTTTTGATCACAGAGAGCATCGGCGATGTTGATGGAAAGACGTGTACGAAGAGTGACCCGACGGATAGACACCCCATCGACGCCGGAAGTCAGTCTTCGCAAGAAAAGGGGGGCAACTTCCTGTCGTGAACGCTCAATCCTGAGATTCGACTAAATAATTGGTTTGGTGATGTATTTTCAGGAAATCGTCATGGATTTTTGGTTTTCAACAGATGCCATTGCCATGCAGGATACGTTGAAGCGATTCATGAACCGACATGTGCTGCCGGCAAATCGTGGGTGGCATCGTCTGGCTGAAGGCGGCATCTATCCGCTCGACGTGATCGAGTCGCTCAAGAATTTGGCCAAGGAAGCTGGCCTTTGGAACATGTTTCTGCCCTTGCTGGGTGACGGCGAACCCGGGACGCGTATGAGCAACCTCGACTACGTGGCGATAGCTGAGATTATGGGCCGGGTCCCCTGGACGTCGGAGGCCTTCAACTGCAATGCGCCGGACACCGGCAACATGGAGCTGCTGCACATGTTCGCAACATCCGAACAGAGGGAGTGCTGGCTCAAGTCGCGCAATGCATTTTGTCGACGGGTCGGATGAAGTCCATTTGCGAGTGGTGGCCCGCAGCGAGCTCGGCGACGCCCAGGCAAACCGAGGGGCCACGTTGGCCTATTATTTGTTCCCGGAGGAGGTTGCATGAGCATCCATGACGTCGATGCCCCACTGCGTTACTGGCGCGACGGCGCAATCGCACACATCCGGTTCAATCGCCCAGCGGCCTTGAATGCGATCGACGTTTTGACCGCAGAGGGCTTTCTCGCCGCTTGTCAGGCGGCCGCCGACGACGAGGACGTACGAGTTGTGGTGATCAGCGGCGAGGGCCGCGCGTTCATCGCAGGTGGGGACCTAGCGGCAATAAAAGAGAGCCCGGTTGCTACCGCACGGGCATTGATTGGTCCGATGCACAACGGTATCGCCTTGCTGGCCGCGATGGATGCGCCCGTCCTGGCCAGCCTGCACGGTGCCGTAGCAGGCGGTGGCCTCGGAGTTGCGCTTGCAGCAGACCTTGCTATCGCTGCGGAAGACACTCGCTTCAGTTTTGCCTACGTCAACATTGGTACGAGCTCCGATTGTTCGACATCCTGGGCACTCCCCCGGCTTGTCGGCATGCGCAAGGCCATGGGAATGGCGCTGCTGGGGGAAACCCTTGATGCGGCGGAGGCATTGAGGATTGGACTGGTCAACCGTGTGGTGTCAGCCGACGCGTTGTCGGATGAGACCGGCAAGCTTGCTCGAATCCTCGCAGAAGGTCCGACGCTCGCGCTGGGCAGTCTGAAACGATTGGTTCGTGATGCATTCAGTCGCGACCTGCACGGGCAACTGGATGCGGAAGCGGTTGCATTTGCCGCGTGTGCCGGCACCGCTGACTTCGCCGAGGGAGTGGCCGCGTTCTTCGAGAGGCGCCCGGCACGGTACCGAGGTAGATGAGGATCGGAGCGACACGGATAGGAAAGCAAGGTAGGCCGACGAATCAGGAACGCTCAGCCAACACGCCTATGGCCTCCTAGTGGACCGGTTTTCGGACGTTATTGAAAGATCCGGACAATTCGGTTGTTTCTAAAGCCGGTTGATATACGACTCGCGTATGCGGACGCCTTGTACTCGGTGCCGAAAGCCGCACAGTAATCGCTTCCGCGACGCATCTGCAAAGGTGGACGATGGCGGCCAATTTTGATGGCGCAGGCGCGTCGTCAGTCACGAGGGATACGAAGTGCAGAAATTCATCTTCACGATCAGACTCAAGTTGTTGCTTGCGTTCGGCACCTTGGCAACGCTGATGTTCATCGTCGGACTCGCGGCGGTTATCGCGCTATGCCGCCTCGACGCGAACGCGGTTTCCTCATACCGCTCGTCCCTGACGAGTCTGATTGCGGTGGCCTCAATGGGATGTGCCGTCGCGATCTATTGTGGTCTCCATTTGCACCGTGTCGTATGCGGTGGGATGAACCGCGTCGTAAGGATTTTTGAGGAGATTGCGACAACTCTCGACTTGTCAAAGCGGTCTTCGAGTCCGCGCATGGACGAGTTCGGTCGCGCAGCCGTCGCGTTCGACAAGCTGATGCGTCGTGTAGAAGAGACCATGTGCGCGGTGCATTTATCGACTGATTCCGTCATCACCTCCACGCAAGAAATTGCAGCTGGGAACCTTGATCTTTCTACACGTACAGAAGAACAAGCTGCCTCGCTGGAGGAGACCGCGTCCAGCATGACGCAATTGACTGAGACGGTGAAGCAGAACGCCGACAATGCGCGTCAGGCAAATGCACTGGCCACGAACGCCACGGAAATCGCGAGTACAGGCGGCGATGTCGTTCAAGCCATGGTTGCCACCATTGAGCGAATCAACGGCAGCTCCAACAAGATCTCCGAAATCACGGGCGTGATTGAAGGGATTGCGTTCCAAACAAACATTCTTGCGCTCAATGCCGCGGTAGAAGCGGCTCGAGCTGGCGAACAAGGAAGGGGCTTCGCGGTTGTGGCCAGTGAGGTTCGCAGCCTGGCTCAGCGATCTGCATCTGCGGCTAAGGAAATCAAGGACCTCATTGCCTCATCCGTAGCAACGATTCAGAATGGCTCGCAACAGGCCATCGAAGCTAGCGCTGCAATGGGTGAGATCAAAAGTGCTATCAAGCGTGTCTCCGAAATCGTCGGTGAAATCGCTGGTGCGTCGGACGAGCAAAGTCGTGGCATAGAACAGGTCAACCAGGCCGTCCATCAGATGGACCAGGTGACGCAGCAGAATGCGGCGCTGGTCGAGCAGGCGGCAGCGGTGGCTCAGTCGCTCGAGAACCAGGCAGCCAAACTAAAGATGGCTGTTTCGTCATTCAAGCTTGCTGATACAACGGGTTTCGCGGTAGCAATCGACATGTAGCCCTCCCAGCGCCCTCATAGGCAAATGCTGGACACCGACTTGGGAACGCCTATTAGCGTTCAAGTTTTCTGGAATCGACGGTTGTTGGTGGACAGTCATCGCAAGATGGCTCGAGTGGAAAAACCTGGATGACTACTTGGTCGACCGAGCCCCGAAGCCATGGTGGCCGGAAAAGGTGGTTTGAAGCGTACCGGTCGATTGGCGACCTAAGCCTGTGGGTTCGTCGTTCGCCGACCGGCGTCAGAAGAGCGTCCTGTTGCTCGACGGAACATCCCCGGCGTCAGGCTTGGTCTTCGGCGGCTTTGGCGCCGGTATTCATTATCAGATGCACCTCCAGGTAAGACGGCACGCTGGCTTCGATGGTGCGCAGAAAGCGCACAAATTCGCTGCTGCGATGGCGCCGATGTACCTCGCCGATGACTTCACCAGTAGCGATGTCCAGCGCCGCGAACAGGGTGGTCGTACCGTGGCGCATGTAATCGTGGGTACGCCGCTCAGGGATGCCGGGCGCCAACGGCAACATGGGTTGCGTGCGATCGAGCGCCTGAATCTGGCTCTTCTCGTCCGCGCACAGCACCATGGCCTTGAGCGGCGGGTCCAGGTAAAGCCCGACGATATCTCGCACCCTGTCGACGAACATCGGATCGCCGGAGAGCTTGAACGTTTCCCGCCGATGCGGTTGCAAGCCAAAAGCACGCCAGATTCGTGTGACCGCCGTCTGCGACAATTTCATTTCGCGAGCGATCGTGCGCGTGCTCCAGTGATTCGCTCCGACAGGCACGGACTCGAGCGTCTTAGCGATGACCGCATCGACGCGTGCGTCATCAATCGTCCTCGGTGCACCGGGCCGTGGTGCATCGAGCAAGCCGCCCACGCGATGAATCACGAACCGCGCCCGCCACTTCGAAACCGTTTGCTGTGTGACCCGCTGTTTCGCCGCAACTGTTTTGTTGTTCATGCCATCGGCACAGGTCAACACGATGCGCGCCCGCAATGCCAAGGCCTGCGCGGTTTTGCGTCGCATCGTCAGCGCTTGCAGGTCTTCGCGCTCCGAATCGCTCAGCAGGAGTTATGACGGACTACCCCCATGAATCGACCGCAGCCGGTTTCGCGCGATCGCCAGATTCGCCAAGGCGAACAGACTGAACAGTTGCGCCGTGTTCTTGAGCAGCCCCTTGTAGCGTACCTTGCGATGACGGAACAGGTTCTTGACGACATGAAACGGATGCTCGACCCACGCGCGGATTTGCGCCTTGGTTCGCTCGAGCGAGATCACCAGATCCTTCAGCGCACCGTCCTGCGTCGCCGAACGCTTCTTGCTCGTGACCGTGCAACAACAGCGCGTGCGCTTGCGAAACATCCGGCATGTTGGCGGACGTGCCGACCACGCTGTGAACCAGCCTCGAATCGGCATCGACGCAGATGTGCGCCTTCATGCCGAAGTGCCACTCGTTGCCTTTCTTCGTTTGATGCATGTCCGGATCGCGACGCTTCTCGGCGTTCTTGGTCGACGGCGGCGCTTCGATGATCGTCGCATCGACCAGCGTGCCTTCCTTCATCATCAGCCCGCGTTCGCACAGCGAGATGCCAATCTCGCCGAACAGCTTGCGTGCAGGTCATGTTCGAGAAGCAGGCGCCGGAATTTCAGCAGCGTGGTCGCATCCGGCACGTTCTCGACGGCCAAATCAATCCCGGCAAACGCCTGCATCGCGATGCTGTCGTACGGCGCATCCTCCCCCTTCGTCGGACAGGCTGTACCACTGCTGCAGGAAGTAGATTCGAAGCATCCGCTCCAGACCGATCGGCGGGCAGCCGCGAGCTCCCTTCGGGTAGTATGGCTCGATTGCCGTCAGCAATCGCGACCACGGCACGAGCTTCTCCATCTCGTCCAGGAAACGCTGACGCCGGGTTACGCGCTTCTTGCCCACGCTTTCCGCTTCCGCAAAGCTCATTTGCCGTTTCATCGTCGTGGGTTCGTTCCATGAACTATCTTCTACAACGTCCTTGGCCGCGTCGGTGATGACCACCGAGCCAGATAAATCAGCATTTCCCTAAAGCACGCGCGCCCGACCGGCAGTCGTCCTGACTGTGCTCTGCGTCGTCAACTGAGAGTTCGCGCTTACGATTCAAATACTCAGTTTTGTTAAATGTTCAGGAGGTGTGGCGGCATTACCAAATCTGAAGCTTGCGGCCGCCACGCCGCCAAGAATATCGCGCTCCCGGTAGACGCATGTCGCCGGCTCTTCCTCAGCGGCCCCAAGCGCGACCATCAAAGGTATCAGGTGCTCTTCCCGTGGATGCGCGTCACGAGCCGCCGGCGCAGAAATCCAGTCCACCAGGCGCGCCACCCGTTCGACGCCCCTGAAGCCATTAAGACTCTCGTACAACCAGCGGTCGAAGCTTTCCGATGGCACCTTGGCCAGGTGGCCCAGGCGGCGCAGGTTGTGGTAACTCATTCCGCTTGCCAGTATCAGGACCCCTTCATCACGAAGGGGTGCCAGCGCCCGCCCAAGGGCGACATGCTGAGCCGCATCCAGGTTGCTTTTCAGCGACAATTGCACCACGGGCAAATCTGCATCGGGATACATCACCATCAATGGCACGTAGGCACCATGATCAAGCCCACGTTTTGTATCGAGCTGCGCCGAGATATCAGCGGATTCGAGAAGGTCGCGTACATGATTAGCCAGTTCGGGCAATCCCCTTGCCGGGTAGGAAAGTTGGTATGCCGACGCTGGAAATCCGAAGAAATCGTAAATAGGTTTCAACTGGGTGGCCACCGTCAGGCTGAAATCAGGCTCCTCCCAATGGGCAGATATTACAAGTATCGCGCGGGGCCGGACACCGAGTTGGCGCGGAATATCCTGCAATGACTGCTCCAGCCGCGCCATCGCGCCTTGAAGGTGCGGCATAACTGGCCACGGGCCTGGGCCGTGAGAGATGAAGTATGTCGGCAAGCCCATCGGTGGTTCCTTCGGGACAGCACGTTGACTGGATGGGATGTCAGGTTTTCAAGCGGCAGGCAGGATAGGTGCTCGCTTACCGCGCCCCCAGAACACGAAGATACACAACGGAAGCAAAACGAAATTCAGCGGCAGTACTGATACCTCGCCGCGCGATAAGTGAAACGCAATCGCGGACAACTGCAACGCAATGCATCCAAACGCGGCCTGGACTGTCAAGCTCGGCTTGATTCTCGTGAGAGATGGCAAGAAGATGCCCAGCCCGCCAGCTAGATCGATCAGGCCAAGCATTCTCACCAGGACCGGCGGAAGCTGGCCTGCCCAAGGAAGCATCCCGCTGAGTTGCGACATGGGCGCAAGACATTTCACAACTCCGGCAGCACAAAACACCAGGGCCACCACAATCTGGGCTCCCCACAGGCTACGACGCAGAAGCTTTCCGGGACGTACTGAGGGTGCAATAGTCGCAGCCATCGTTTCTCTCCTATGAAATTTTGCAATCCTATCCGCTGGCGAGAACAACCAGCTCAATGAACCCTTCCAAGGTTAACGTTTCCAATACTGGAAATCGATGTCACCATTGGAACCGGATAGTTGCCGGAATAGGAAATCATGGGCGAACTGGATCTGAGCGGATTGCGAGTGTTTCGGGAGATCGTCGAGTCAGGTAGCTTTGCTGCTGCAGCCGAGCGCCTAAACATCGCCCCTCCGATGGTGAGCAAGCAACTCGCACGGCTGGAGCGCAAACTCGGAGCACGCCTGCTACATCGAAGCAGCCGGAGGATGAGCCTCACGGAAGCCGGTAGCGCGTTCTACGAGCAGTGTCGGCAGGCTCTCGACATCCTGGATGCGGCCGCGTCAGCGGTCGGACACGCTTCAAACCTACCCCGCGGTGAACTCAAGGTGAGTGCGCCTTCATGGTGCGCTACAGGACACTTTGCGGATTTACTGGCAGATTACCGTCTGGCCTATCCAGAGGTCCGATTCGATCTGAATTTTGACAACCGTATGGTGGACCTGATTGCAGAGGGTTTCGACGTCGCCTTGCGAGTCACTGCCGAACCGGCCGAAGCCCTTGTTGCAAGGCGGTTATGTCAGGTCAGCTTCCAACTGGTAGTAGCTCCAAGCTACCTTCACCATGTCGTGGACGCTGCGGGATCCGCACAACGTCGCGTGCTCGCCGCTGTGCTGCCAAATTACCTGAAACCCGGGCCGCTGAAGGCGCAGGCATTTTCTGCCGGCTCAGCTATCGGCCTTGATCCGGTAATGAAGTCAAGCGATACGACTTTCACATACCAAGCGGCACTGGCAGGCGTGGGCGCTGCCTATCTACCGGACTGGCTAATCGAACAAGATCTCGCCAGCGGCCGCCTGGTCCGCGTTGAAGGACACTCTGCAGGGCATGCCGCCACGCTCTTTGCCGTCTTCGCCAGCAGTCATCAGATGCCCCCCAAGGTGCGAACATTCGTCGACTTTCTTTATGACAGGCTGCACGAGAATCGTGCTGCCTGAAATCCCCCGCTCACTTACCCGCAACCGTGGTGAACCCGCTGCGGACCATCGAGCTGGCGGCGGTTCTCCTGACATTCAACTACATCTTGGACATTGACTGCACGGATCGGTAAGGGCCGTCGGACAGCGCAGAGACGTCGCTGCCCGACAACCTCATGCTCAACGACTGGCGATGTACATCGTGATTTCGAAACCGAAACGTAGATCCGTGTAAGCGGGTTTAGTCCAGTTCATGACTGCTCCTTCTTCAAGGAAAAACACTTTAAAAAATCCGATAACCGATTAAATCAGATACAAGTCGGCCTCGAATCAAACCACCAACTCCGTACTACTGCCGTTGATTTCCGGATAGATCCGAGGTAGCTCAAAACATCGCCAACCACCTCCAGATTGCAAACAACCGTGCAGACCACTTTCATTCTCCGCAGGGCTCGTTCCGGAAGCGGACTCGCACCGTTGGTATTGTGACAATGTGGGCACGTAGGGCGTGATTCGATCTGTGCTGTTTCAGCGGTACATCGAATATCGACGTAGCCTTACCCGTAAAGCCATGCTGAGATTCGCAGCGTGAGCGTCGCTCGAATCACACCCACTTAAGTGCCGTCTACGGAGAAAGCATAGAACGTGAAGCTTTGCGTCCCGAGCCCAGAACGGCTGTAACCGTTGCCCCAATACACCGTCCCATTGCTGTCTATGGCCGGACCAGCGTTCGACGAACCTTGTCCCACGTAATCCCAGAGCACCGCACCCGTGGCGCCGTTCAGCGCATACATGTGTCCGCTCATTGAACCCGCGAACACCACGCCGTTGGACACGGACACGGCACCGTAGTCAGTCGCACTACCGGAAGGATCGGCCAATTGCCAGAGAATTTTCCCCGTTGCGGGATCAATTGCGGCGAACGAACCTGTCGTTACCGTTGCGCCATTCACCGTGTACGCGACCTTGCTTCCGTCCGAGCTGGCAACATAGATGCGAGTGCCATCGGCGGCTGTACCCCATAAGATTCCTCCCAAATCCGACCCAGGGCCTATGGTGGTGCTCGACACAATGGCGCCGGTCTGTCTATCGAGCAACCAGTAGATTCCGCTTTTCTGGCCGGCACCAACGAGCAGGCGCTTGGTGCCATCGGGGTTGTTGACCTTGATAAGATTCGGCCCGGAGCCAATGTCAAAATCCTCGCCAGGTGGCGGCGGGCAGTTCGTCGACGGACTGGCATTTGCCATGCAGGCAAAGGTCCAGGAGTCGTAGCCTTGCACTCCGGTACTCCACTTGATGCGGCCGGTGGCCATGTCGAGTGCGACCACGGAATCGACATGGTCATCCGGACTCAAGCATGTTGCCGCACTCCCTCCGGCCGCCTCACAGGCTCGGACGGACGCAGGAACCGTGTAGTTGTTGCCCGTCGTGATGAATACGGTGTTAGTCGCCTCGTCGATGGCCGGGGTGCTGCTCCACACCGCAGCCCCGCTGTAGCCACCGGGAGCGCCGCCGTTGTTCGGTATCATGGGAGTGGTCCATTTGATCTGGCCGGTCTTCGCATCAACGGCTGAGAATGAACCCTGGAACGTGCAGCAAGCGTAGTTCGGATTTCCGGCCACGGCCTCCTCCGAAGAAGAAGCGCCTACATAGACCACTCCTTTGTACACAACCGGCGACTGCGTGATGATAGCTAACGTGGCGGGATTAATCGCGTTACTCCTCCAGATCAGGTTGCCCGTATGTGCATTCAGTGCGAGCAGGTGGCCACCGTTCTGGTCCCCGATGTAAACCACGCCATCGACGACGGCAGGGCTGGTGCGAGAAACCGCGCCTTGCGGTTCACCGGCGAAGCTGTCGATCCGATGCTCCCAGATGAGTTTTCCTGTCGAGGCGTCCAGCTTGGTCAAGTATCCTCCCCAATCTGGGATATAGACTGCTCCATCGACCACTGCGGGTGTGGCCGACACGTCACCATGAACGGCTCTTGACCATTTCAACTTCAGTCTGCTTGCATTGTGTATACCTAACTTTGTCTGTCGGTCTTGCGAGCGCGTATTGTGCAAGTTCTGCCCCCCCATGGCCCATTGACCGGCCGCTGAGGACGGAGAGGGTTGAGCGGACTGAGCCCAGGCGCTGGCGACGCTGCCAAGCGCCAACCCCACGACGACCACGATCTTGCCAAGGATGCTGGGCCACCCTATATCCCTACGACCCGTTGATGAGCTATCCATACTCTGGTTTTCTCCTGTTCACCGATTAATGCATGCTATGGTTTGCTTATATTTTCCCCAATGGCCAGAACGCGCACGCAAGCGATGCGAACACGAGGTAACGGTCGGCGAGCTTGCCGTACCGAGTGGGGACACGACGAAAATGTTTGATTCGGTTCGTGAAGCGTTTGACAAGATTGCGTGTGCGGTACAGCGTGCGGCTATAGCGACACTTCGTCTAGTGATTCGAGCGCGACGGAATCGACAGCATCGTTTCGAGAAATCAGCGGTTATCGGCAGCCGTTCCGCTACGGTTGCCTTCTTTGCCCGGCAGGATCGGTTCAGCTTTTGTCCATAGCTCGTCGTTCAGTAGCGTTCGGATCATCCTGCCTCGCTTGCGCAAAAAGCAAGATGTAGAGCGACCCTAGCTAGTTTTCAGAGAAGCGGCACGGGAAGCTGCCCCCCCGTCTAGGCTGAACGCGCCGGCACCAAAATAGGTGATCTGCAGGAGACCGCCGGCCATCATCACGTTCTTCAGAAAGTTAATCATCTGGTTCTTGTCGGCGAAGTTGTGGTGGAAGAACACCGCCGTAGCCACACAGAACACCGCCATCACCAGCGACGTGAAGCGGACACGGTAGCCTGACAGTAGCAGCAGGCCACCGCCCAGCTCGATGAGCACCGAGACAATGAACGCGAGCGATGGCACTGGCAAACCAACGGCCGCGATATAGCCGACGGTCGCGGAGTAAGCTCCCAGCTTGCCCAAACCGCTCATGACAAACGGCGCTCCGAGCATGATTCGGCCCAACAGCGGAAGAAATTTGTAGCTATCCATGATGACCTCCTGAAATGAAAATTACGTTAGTGGACTGCGAAAGGAGAACATAGCCGGTGTCCACCATCACCAGCTCAGAGTCTTCGAGGGCAGATATCTGAGAGACCGCTACTTTCGCGATCGCAACGCCCTCTAGCGTCCCCAACAGTTTTCATCGCCGTTCCACACAATCAGTTATCCTAATATTTAATGTGCATAATTGAGCTCAGAGCTGACCGCGAGATGGTTCTTCGCGCGCAGCCATCCGAGATCAACGCTACCCAATCGCGACTTGGCCGAATTCCAACTCCCCGCGATCGGCATCCAATACTGTCGCAAGAACTCGACAGCTCCAGCGGTGGTCACCCAGTTCAGAATCTCCGACGAGCCCGAGTTCAGCGCGCCGCGTGGAATAGCGCGCAATGCCGCATGATCGTGGGTTTGCAGTGTATGAAGAACCCGAAGGTCCAGTTCCTCGTCGACGATGAAGTGACTTAATCCCCCGGAAGCAACGACGGCGACTCGAACGTCCTCCGGAAAACTTTTCACCGCCGCCCCCAATTGCGACGCCAATATCCAGGCACCGAGATGCCATCGGAACATTCGGCGGGAAGTACGTATTGAGCAATACATGCATCCGGTCACCTTTCTGACGCTCTTTCTCGCTAAGAACCCAGTCACGATGATCTGGCGTGCCCCCGGCACGCGAACCTCGCATTGGCCGCAAGCTCCTTCTCGACAGAAGACGAGATGTCCACACCAGCGTGCTCAAGAATCTCCAGAGCCCTCTCATTGCATTCTAGATTGAATTCAATGATTGTCACGCTAGGGTATTCCCCATGCCCTGGTCCGCTGACAAGGCCGCGAGCTCCAAAACACCCGACAAATCCGTCTGACACCACCGTCGCACAGGGACTCAGCATGCTCGATTAAATTCAATCGTTAGTGTTATCACAAATAGAAGTCATTATTGAATTCAATAAGGCATGTCACATGCTAAGATGCTGACGTGACGGCAGTGAAAAAGGAAGCCCGCGCGACCCAAGACAACTTCAAGGATTCGTGGCACAGGTGTCGATTCGCCCTCATTCCGGCCGACGTCGTGTTCGAGCCGCGCTATCCACCGCTGCCGGACCTCGAACTGCCGAATCGAGAGGAGGTGATCCGAGGCGTCCTGAAGCAAAAGTCCGAGTGGTGGCGCATCCGCGTCGCCTCGGGCGAGTCGTTCGCAATCGCAGGCTTGTGGCGTCCGTGGCCGGAGGTCGATGGAGGCGAATCCTACGGATTCGCGATGATCACGGTCAACGCTGACGAGCATTCGTTGCTGCGCCAGTTTCATAAACACCTGACCCCAGACGGCGCGCCGAATGAGAAACGCGGCGTCGTGATCCTCCGCCCCGACCAGTACGATGACTTTCTCAGTTGTCGAGATCCGGAAGTCGCGCGCACTTTCCTGTCGTTGCTGCCGCCCGACGCGTATGCCATCGCGCCAACTATGGCACGCACAAAACGCCCTCGATCGAAGCCTGGTTCACTCGTCATCTTCGCTTCCATGTCCACTTCACACCCACCTCGGCGTCGTGGCTTAACCAGGTGGAACGATGGTTTGCCGCGCTCACTGAAAAATACCTTCGACGCGGTACGCATCGGTCGACACGTCAACTCGAAGACGCGATCCGTCATTACCTGGATGTCTATAACGCGAACCCCAAACCGTTTGTCCGGAGCAAGTCGGCGGATGAGATCCTGTCCAGCCTCGAACGGTTTTGTGTGCGGGTCCGGAAGGCTGCGGCAGGAGCATCATGAATATCAAACCGATGCAATTGATGAAGTCGCCCTAGCCCTTCTCTACGTGACCCTGCATGACCGATACCGTGCATGGAAGGGCTTCGACTGAGATGTGCTGAACCGACTCCATGAGCGAGGCTTCATCGAAGACCCTGTCAACAAGACGAAGTCCGTGATCTTTACGGAAGAAGGGCTGCGCGAGTCCGAGCGACTTTTTAATCAGCACTTTGTCATTCCGGAAAGAACCGGGAATTGATTCAACGAACTTCTAACTCACGACACTAGGTGGAATGCGCCTTCGGCAGCACGTTTGCGTGCAGCGGTTTCGGCTCTGCGGTGCTCGACCGGATTCGTACCCTCGCGGATGAGCTGCGCGCGATCGCGGCAGATTTGCGTGCCTCGGCGAGCGCAACCTCGGGGTAGGGGGCCGAGGCTGAGAAAGTTCTCCTTGCCGGTGCTTGGGCGGCGAGAGCGGAGCAGCCACGTCTTGCTCCCGTCCGGCCAGACGCGCAGAGCAAGCCCGTTCCCATCGGCGAGCAGGTGGGGGCGCTCGCGCGGTTTTGCGACACGAAACACCACTTCGGACTTGGGGGCGACGCGTTTGGGCATGGGCTGGCACCTCGATTCCGCGTATCCGCAAAAATCGCCGATGCCCCCGGATGTGGTGGCCATCCGCGGAAACAAAAAACCCCGTAAGATCTTGATCTTACGGGGTTTCTCGGACTACTTCGGCTTACGCCGGAATAACTGTTGGTGCCCAGGAGAGGACTCGAACCTCCACGGAGTTACCCGCTAGTACCTGAAACTAGTGCGTCTACCAATTCCGCCACCTGGGCTTGCTTCAAGCTAGACCGCTATTGTAGCGAGACGGCGAAAAGTGTCAATTGGAATGTGAATGATCTGCGAGGAGATGGGCCTGGCTCGCACAGAATCGTCTCGCGAAGGCTAGAAACGAAAAAGGCCAGCATAATGCTGGCCTTTTTAAATCTGGTGCCCAAGAGAGGACTCGAACCTCCACGGAGTTACCCGCTAGTACCTGAAACTAGTGCGTCTACCAATTCCGCCACCTGGGCAGGTGTGTGCTGCAACAGAGACGGCAATTATAGCGACCCCAGAAAAACTGTCAAGCATTTTGACTTGCGGCGACGGACCGCCGCCGCAGTGCCTCACCGCGCTCGCGCCGGGTCTGGTGGGCCGCTCGGCGGGTGTTAGAATGCCCCGCACGCCCGCGCGTCAACATCAGCGACCGAGACGAGTACAAATCATCGACAAGCCCTTGAGCAAATATCCCTATCCGATCCCGAGCCGGGAAGAAATTCTCGGCGTGCTGCGCACGAGCGAAGCGCCGCTAGCCGCCAACGACATTGCCGAGACGCTGTCGATCAAACGCCAGGAGCGCGAGGGCTTTTTCAAGCGTCTTGCGGCCATGGAACGCGATGGCCAGATCCGCCTCGACAAGCGCGGCTACTATCAATTGACCCATCCGTCGAACTTCGTGGCCGGCCGCGTGCAGGGCCATCGCGACGGTTTCGGCTTCATCATCCGCGACGATGGCCAGGACGATTTGTTCCTGCCCAACACCGAGATGCAGAAGGTCATGCACAACGATCGCGTGCTCGCGCGCATCGTCGGCTATGACCGCCGGGGACGTCCGGAAGGACACATCGTCGAGGTCACCGACCGCGCCAACAAGCGGGTGATCGGCCGGCTCCTGAACGAGAACGGTGCACTGATCGTCGCGCCCGAAGACAAGCGCATCGGCCACGACATCCTGATCACGCAGAACACGAAGAAGGCGAAGGTCGGGCAAGTGGTCGTCGTCGACCTGACCGACTTCCCGAGCCGCCATTCGCAGCCGCTCGGGCGCGTCGCCGAAGTGCTCGGCGACATCGACGACCCCGGCATGGAAATCGAAATCGCCGTGCGCAAGTACGGCGTGCCGCACGAGTTCAGCGACGCCGCGCTCGAGCAGGCCGCCAAGCTGCCCGACGAGGTGCGCGCGGCGGACATCCGTCATCGCATCGACTTGCGCGATGTGCCGCTCGTCACGATCGACGGCGAGGACGCCCGCGATTTCGACGACGCCGTCTATTGCGAGCCGGTCAAGGTCGGCCGCGGCGAGGGCTTTCGCCTGATCGTCGCGATCGCCGACGTCTCGCATTACGTGCATCCGGAGAGCGGTCTCGACGTCGATGCGCTCGAGCGCAGCACCTCGGTCTATTTCCCGCGCCGCGTAATTCCGATGCTGCCCGAGAAGCTCTCGAACGGGCTGTGCTCGCTCAATCCGCAGGTCGACCGCTGCGTGCTCGTCTGCGACATGGTGATCACCGCGCGCGGCGAGATCAAGGCATATCAGTTCTATCCGGGTGTGATGCATTCGGCGGCGCGTCTCACGTACACCGAAGTCGCCGCGGTGCTCGCGAACACCAAGGGGCCCGAGGCGGCGCGCCGCGCGGCGCTCCTGCCGCAGCTGCAAAACCTCTACGGTGTGTTCAAGGCGCTTTTCGCCGCGCGTCAGAAGCGCGGCGCGATCGATTTCGACACGACCGAGACCTACATCGTCTGCAACGCGCAGGGCAAGATCGAGCAGATCGTGCCGCGTCAGCGCAACGACGCGCACAAGCTCATCGAGGAGTGCATGCTGGCCGCGAACGTCTGCGCGGCCGACTTCATGAAGCGCAACAAGCACCCGGGGCTCTACCGCGTGCACGCGGGTCCGACGGCCGAGAAGCTCGAGAACCTGCGCACCTTCCTGCGCGGCGTCGGCCTCACGCTCGGCGGCGGCGATTCCCCGCATGCGAGCGACTACGCTGCGCTGATGGCGCAGGTCCGCGACCGGCCCGATGCGCAGATGCTCCAGACGATGCTGCTGCGCTCGATGCAGCAGGCCGTCTACAGTCCGGACAACATCGGCCACTTCGGTCTCGCCTACGACGCCTACGCGCACTTCACGAGCCCGATCCGCCGCTATCCCGACCTGCTCACGCACCGCGCGATCTACGCGGTCCTCGCGGGCCGCAAGTACCAGCCGGAGACGCCGCATGGCGTCGCGCTGAACACGTCGATCTCGCCGCGCGCCCGCGCGATGCAGCAGGCCGACGACGAGGCGCGCGGCCGCTCGCGCTCGAACGTGGCGATCTGGGAAGAGCTCGGGCTGCATTGCTCGGCGAACGAGCGGCGCGCCGACGAAGCGTCGCGCGACGTCGAAGCCTGGCTCAAGTGCTACTTCATGCGCGACAAGCTTGGCGAGGAGTACGGCGGGATGGTGAGCGGCGTGACGTCGTTCGGCATCTTCGTGCAACTCGACGCGCTTTTCATCGAAGGCCTCGTGCACGTCACCGAGCTCGGGTCCGACTACTTCCAATACGACGAGGTCAAGAACGAGTTGCGCGGCGAGCGCACCGGCATCCGCTACCGGCTTTCCGACCGCGTGCGCGTGCAGGTGAGCCGCGTCGACCTCGACGCGCGCAAGATCGACTTCCGGCTCGTGCGCGATACACCGGTCAAGGCGCCGTCGAGCCGCCCCGTGATCGTCGACAAGTCGATGCTCGACGGCGAAGCGGGGCCGCGCGTGCGGCCGATCGCGGCCGCCGACGGCACGCGCCGCAAGAAGCCGGCATCGGCGAAATCGGCGGCGGTGAAGGAAGCGCAGGCCGCGCGCGGTTCGCCATCGAAGAAGCGCGCCGCGTCGAAGCCGGCGTCGAAGAGCCGCTCGCGCAAGAAGTATTGATGTGACGCGCGCGGCGTGCCGCGCCGCGCGTGCCAATTCCTAGCGCGCCGCATGGCCCTGCCGTGCGGCGCCTTTTCATTGTGTTTCGCGCGATGCGCGCGGCCGCGCCGCAGGCGCATTTTTCAAGCAAAGGTTGTCTCAGCCATGGCACGTCTGAAGGTTCTATACGGTTTTCACGCAGTCACCGCGCGCTTGCGCCACGACGCGTCCACGGTCGAGGAAGTGTTGTACGACGCGACGCGGCGCGACCGCCGGATGCAGGACTTCCTGCAGACCGCGAAGGAAGCGGGCGTGCGCCTGATCGCAGCCGACGAGACGCGCCTGTGGGGCCTCGCGCGGACCGAGCGCCACCAGGGCGTGGTCGCGCGTGCGAGCGACCTGCCGCTCGCACAGAACCTCGCGGAGCTGCTCGACGGCATCAACGGCCCGGCGCTGTTGCTCGTGCTCGACGGCGTGACCGATCCGCACAACCTGGGCGCGTGCCTGCGCGTGGCCGACGCCGCCGGCGCGCACGCGGTGATCGCGCCGCGCGACCGCGCGGTCGGCCTGAACTCGACGGCGGCGAAGGTCGCGAGCGGCGCGGCCGATACGGTGCCGTACATCACGGTCACGAACCTGGCGCGCGCGCTGCGCGAATTGAAGGACGCCGGCGTGTGGGTGGTGGGGACGGCGGGCGAGGCTACGGCGAGTCTGTACGAGGCCAAGCTCGACGGCCCGGTGGCGCTCGTGATGGGCGCGGAAGGCGAGGGCATGCGCCGTCTCACGCGCGATACGTGCGACGAGGTCATGCACATTCCGATGGCGGGGACGGTGGAGAGCCTGAACGTGTCGGTGGCGAGCGGGGTGTGCTTGTTCGAAGCCGTGCGGCAGAGAAAGGCCGTCAAGAACCCGTGATCGAAAGCGCCTTACGACTCCGGTAAACTCCCGCTTTTCGCAAGCTCCTCTCGATCCCCAGCCATGACTCAAGACGAACTCAAGCAACTGGTCGGCCAAGCCGCCGCCGACTACGTCAACGCCCATGTCCCCGAAGGCGCCGTGATCGGCGTCGGCACGGGCTCGACGGCAAACTGCTTCATCGACGCGCTCGCCGCCGTCAAGGCGCGCTATCGCGGCGCGGTGTCGAGCTCGGTCGCGACGACCGCGCGCCTCGAAAAGCACGGCATCAAGGTGTTCGACCTCAACGAGATCGAGTCGCTGCCCGTCTACGTTGACGGCGCCGACGAGATCGACCCGAGCGGCGCGATGATCAAGGGCGGCGGCGGCGCGCTCACGCGCGAGAAGATCGTGGCGTCGGTGTCGGACGTGTTCGTCTGCATCGCGGACGCGACGAAGCGCGTCGACGTGCTCGGCCACTTCCCGCTGCCGATCGAAGTGGTGCCGATGGCGCGCACCGCGATCGGCCGGCGCGTGACGGCCGAAGGCGGCGTGCCGGTGCTGCGCGTGAAGCCCGACGGCTCGCCCTACATCACCGACAACGGCAACGAGATCATTGACGTCAAGGGCCTGCAAATCGCCGATCCGTGCGCGTTCGAAGCGCTCGTCAATGCATGGCCCGGCGTCGTGACGGTGGGCCTCTTCGCGAGCCGCGGCGCAGACCTGTGCCTGCTTGGCGCCGACACGGGTGTTCAGACCATCGAATACGCGAAGCGCTGAGCGTCGTCATTGGCCGGTAGCCGCGAGCCAGAAAAAAATGCTGGTTTTTGACGCGCTCGCGCGGCCCTCGGTAATTTTGCGATAATCGCCGCAACAGCCGCGCCGCGGCTAGAAGCACGATGCGCCTGGCCTGGCTTGGCCTGGCCCGGTTTCGAGCCAGGCGCATTCTCCGTCGACGGGCGATTCAATCACGCTCGAGAGCGAATCCGCGCAGCAAGACAAGAATCAAGGACACATCATGCAAGCCGAACTTCGGCATGCGCTCGATACCGCCTACGAGCGGATGAAGCGCGCCGAGCCCGCTCCGGAGGCGTTCGCGAGCAACTACGCACTGTGCCTCGGCATCATCATCGGCGGCCAGGCGTGCGACGGCATGAGCGATGAGGAAGCCGGCCAGGAGCGCGCGCATCTTGCGATGCTCGCTGCGCTCTACGAAATCGGCGAGCGCGTGAGGAGCGATCTCGGCGCGCAATGAGTCACACGTCCGCAGCGCGCCGCGAGCGATGCTCAGTTGACCGTATCGGTCTGATGCAGGGCAGGCAGCAGCCGGTCGAATTCTCGCTTGACGAGGCCGTAGCATTCGCACGCACGCACTTCGAGGCCCTTGCGGTCGAGCACCTTGATATGCCCGCGGCTGTGATGAATGAGCCCCAGGTCGTGCAGCTTGCCGGCCGCTTCGGTGATGCCTTCGCGGCGTACGCCGAGCATGTCGGCGATGAGCTGCTGCGTCACGGCGAGCTCGTTGGTGGCCGCGCGATCGACCTCGAGCAAGAGCCACCGGCAGAGCTGCTTCGACAGCGAGTGATGGCGGTTGCACGCGGCGGTCTGCGCGACCTGCGTGAGCAGCGCCTGCATGTAGAGCAGCATCAGGCGGCGCAGGAAGTCCGAGCGCGCGAATTCCTGTCTCAGGCGTTGCGCGCTCATCCGGTAAGCGAAGCCGGCGCATTGCACCTGCACGCGGCTCGGCATCGTTTCACCTCCGGTGAGCACCTGCACGCCGGTCATGCCTTCGCGGCCGACGGCGGCGAGCTCGACCGAGCCGCCGTCTTCCATCATCGCGAGGATCGAGATGATGGCGGTCGTCGGAAAGTAGACGTGGTGAATCTTGTGTCCGCAGTCGCACAGCAGCTGCTCGGTGCGCAGATGAACCAGTTCGAGATGGGGCGTCAGGGCTTGCCATTCGGTGGAGGGCAACGCGCCGAGCAGATGGTTGCCGTGCAGATCGGATTGTAGGGTCAACATGATCGGTCCTCGATGGAAGCTGCGTCGTACGCAGCTTCTTGTTGCTGGTCCGTTCGCGGCATTGCCGGAACGCATGCAAGCGTTTCGACAGGATTGCCGCGCTTCTTTTGGCCTCGCGCTCTCTCGCGGTGGCGCCCGTCTGTGCGGTTGCGCTCTGTCGCGCCATCCTCAGCGAGGATCGTGCCAAACCCCTGGGAGGCCCGTTTTGCAGGGGCGTCCCAGTTATTGCGGCGCGTCCCGGGGGGCGAGCGGTCCGTTTTTGTTTCAAATCTGCAAAATGCCGCGGCGCACCGGCATGCCTTGCGGCCCGCTTCTGTTTGAAACCCTGGCGTCCCGATGGCACGGGGCTTCAGCGGCATGCGCCAAGCAACCAGCCAACGACGCCAGCCGGCCGAATCTGCCGCGCCGGGGGCGGATAGGGGCTTGGGCCCGCATGCCGAAATTGATTCAGATGTGTTGCATCGGAGCCCGACTTTGCTGCGCTGCACGCATTGGTCTGCGCAATCGCAACGCTTGATGGGGTAAGGGCGCGCGCGAAAATGGTTACAAAGTCGAACCATGCATTGGGGCGCCGACAACGCTGAAACAGGGAGCGGAACGGGAGCCGAAAACGCCACGCGCTTTGTAATAAGTCGCGCATGCCGCGAATGGCTCATTGTTGAGACAAAACGAATGCGCACACGAAAGGCAATTGGCGCTACTGCTGGCTGCACAGGCTCCGCGGGTCCCGGTGGCGGTTGGTAAGCAGTGGCAACTAATCGGGGGAAGAGGTCGGAATCACCTGATACCCCTGGATTCGTAGGCTGAAATCGGAAAATTGGGTGCGATTGCGCACGGAAAGCGCTTCTCTCGCGACGTACCGTGCAGCATGGCAATTCGTCTTACCTTCCTGATGGCAGCCGGCGATGAACTGGACAACGCTCGAATTCGATCAACTGAGCGCGCGCGAACTGTATCTGATCCTGCGCGCGCGCAGCGCGGTGTTCGTCGTCGAAGCGTCGCGCGTGCATCTCGATGCGGACGGCTATGACGAGACGGCGCTGCACGTGTTCGCATATGAAGACATGACGCGCCCAATGCCGATCGTCGCCTATGCGCGAATTCGTCCCGGCGAGGCCGAATATCAGGAAGTCGTGATCGACAAGATTCTGACGAGCCCGTCGCGTCGCGGCGACGGGACCGCCGACGCGCTCGTTGCGCACGTGATGCATGTGGTCGACGCGCGTTGGCCGGGGCACAGGGTGAAAGCGTTCGCGCCGGCAGGGCAGCGTGTGCTTTATGAAAGGTTCGGTTTCCGCCGGGAGCAGGAGACCGGCGGCGCCGCGTGCGGCATGCGATCCGTCGCATTCGTGCGCGGCGGTCCGTGCGGCGTGGCGGAGCCGGCCGAATGGCGGCGGGCCCGCGGGCAACGCTACGCCGCGGGGCCGTTAGGTATGCGCTGAGGCTCGCTTTCGTGCGGGCCTGAGGCGGCAGGCAGTAAGTCAGGGGGAGTTGGGGGTACGCGCTCGAGGCGCGGGCGAAAGCCGCGCATCGATAGACCGCAGCGCGCGGTCGCGTACGTTTGGGCGTCGCTCATTTTCTACAATGTCCTATGGTACTCACCGGTTTGAAGATACGGGCTGGCGCGGAGCGCCGTTGCTGCGCAAGCACGTTCCGCGGCGCTTTCGTCAGACGGAAAAACCCTGTAAGGAATTTCCCATCTGGCATATTCATATTGGCCGCAGCACCGTATCGGAAAGACAACAGGGCACACGAGGGCGCGAAATGAATCAGGCGTCGGACGGCGCATCGGGGGGTGTCATGGAGCAGGGCAAGGACCGCTCACTGGTCAGCAAAGTGATGGACGGGCTCGTCACGGGCATCGTCGAAGAAAAATATGGGGCGATTCTGCCGCCGCAGGACGTGCTGTCGAAGGAGTTCGACGTTAGCCGCACGGTGATGCGCGAGGCGCTGTCGATGCTGCTCGCGCGCCACATGCTCGACGTGCGGCCGAAGGTCGGCACGCGCATCCGCTCGATGCGCGACTGGCGCATGATCGACGAGGACGTCGTCAACTGGCGCTTTCGCGCCAAGCCGGATCCGCTCTTCATGCGCGACGTGATCGAGTTCCGCATGCTGATCGAGCCGCGCGCGGCGGCGCAGGCGGCCTCGCGAGCGAGCGTGTCGGAAGTGGCGGGCATCCGCGAGGCGTTCGACGTGTTCAAGACGATCGCCCCCGGCGAGCCGGGCTACGAAGCGGCCGACGAGTTGCTGCATACGCGCATCGTGCACGCGAGCGGCAACCAGTTCTTCCAGCAGATGGCGGCGATCATCCGCGGCGCGCTGACGACGGTGAACCCGATGATCAACCAGAAGCCCGGCGTCTGGGAAATCTCGGTGCGCACGCATGCGCGCGTCGTCGAGGCGATCGAGCGGCGCGACCCGAAAGAGGCCGAAACGGCGGCGCTCGCGCTGATCGACTTCACCGCGGACGAGATTGGCCGCGAGTTCTCGATCGAAGTGCCCGGCCGCAAGTAGCCGGCTGGACGTCTCCGGCGCCTGCGAGTGCGGGGCGCCGCCCGGGCGTGCTCTGCGCTTGGGTTTTGCCATTCCCGCGTTGTTCCGTTCTAGTCGATGCGAGCGCAAACGTTTGCGGCTGCGCTTGAGTCCGCGTGCCGTTGCCGAGCCGCTTATCATTACGGCGATTCCAGCGCGCGCGTTGCCGCCGCGCAACTTCAGACACCGCCACTTCGACACGCCTTTCATCGATGAACCACAACGCTACGAATAGCGAAGCCCCCGTTCGCTGGGGCATCGTCGGCGCGGGCAATATCGCGCGCCGCTTCGGCCAGGGCCTCGCGCACGTGCCCGGCGCGCGGATGACACAAGTTTGGTCGCGCCGGGCGCCCGCAGCGGTTGCCTACGCCCGCCAATTCGGCGCGAACGCCTGCGCGAGCCTCGAAGCGCTGCTCGCGAGCGACATCGACGCCGTCTACATCGCCACGCTGCACGACAGCCACGCCCACTACGCGCTGGCCGCGCTCGCCGCGGGCAAGCACGTGCTCTGCGAAAAGCCCGCGGCGATCAACGCGCGGCAGCTCGAGCGCGTGCTCGCCGCGGCGAGCGACGCACAACGCCTCTTCATGGAGGCGATGAAGCCGCCGTTCTATCCGCTCTATCGCAAGCTGCGCGAGCACCTCGCGAGCGATCCGGTCGGCGAGGTCGGGCTCGTGCGCGCGGGCTGCGCGACGGCGAGCGCGCGGGCGGACCATCCGGTGTTTTCCTTCGATCACACGGGGGGCGCGCTGCTCGATATCGGCATCTACGAGGCCTTTCTCGCCGTCGACTGGCTCGGCGCGCCGCTCGACGTGCAGACGATCGGCCGCCTCGGCCCGACGGGCGTCGATACCTTCGCGAGCCTCAATTGCCGGCACGAGCGCGGCATCGCGCAGCTTTTCTGCGGACTCGATCTGCAAGGCAGGGGCGATGCGTTGCTGGCCGGGCCGCTCGGCTGCGTGACGATCCACGAAAACTGGTGGAACCCGGCGCGCGCGACGATCCGCTATGTCGACGGCCGCATCGCCGAGCTCGACGAGCCGTTCGAAGGCGGCGGTCTCAACTATGAAACGGCGCACTTTTGCGAGCTGATCCGCGCGGGCGCGCTCGAGAGTCCGGTGATGACGCACGCGAAATCGCTGCAGATGATCTCGATGATGGACTCGGCGCGCGCGACGCTCGGGCTCAGGTACGCGGGCGAATAAAGGCTCACCGAAAAACGCTTTGGACCGCTGCGCTCACACGGGCGGCGGGCTGCCTGCGCGCCGGGCCCGGTGCTAAGATGACCGCCGCTCGCCCGCGTCCGGCGGGCAAGCCAAGCTTTCGAATCTCTTCCATAGGAGCCGCAGCGATGCGCATCGTGGGCAAACTCTGGCGCGACAACAAGAACCTGATCGCGTTTCTCTTCCTGATGGTGTTGTTTCGCAGCGCGATCGCCGATTGGAACGTCGTGCCGACCGGCTCGATGCTGCCGACGATCCGCGAGGGCGACCGCATCCTGGTCGACAAGATGGCCTACGACCTGCGCATCCCGTTCACGCACGTGGCGCTCGCGCATCTCGGCGATCCGCAGCGCGGCGACATCGTGACGATCGATTCGTCGGCCGCGCACGAGCTGCTCGTGAAGCGCGTGATCGGCGTGCCAGGCGACCGGATCGCGCTGCGCGAGAACGCGCTCTATGTGAACGGCGTGCGTGCCGACTACCTGCCGTTCGCTGTAGCGCCGATGAGCGATGCGCCGGACTCGCCCGGCGAGTACCTGACGGAACGCTTTGACGGCGTCGCGCACACGGTGCGTCTGTCGCCGATGTCTCCGAGCCCGCGTAGCTCGTTCGGCCCTATCGTCGTGCCGCCCGGCGAGTACCTGATGCTCGGCGACAATCGCGACAACAGCGCCGATTCGCGCTACTTCGGCTTCTTCCCGCGTAGCGAGGTGATGGGGCGCGCACGCCGCGTCGCGTATTCGCTCGACGCGGCCCACGCCTACCTGCCGCGTCTCGATCGCTTCGGTGCGCTGCTCGACGCGCCCGCACCGCTGGCGTCGCGCTGACCGATAGGTGAATGTGCGGACGGGCGCCCGCACGCATCAACACGAAGCGCGCCCGTCGCGCTCAATGCCGCGACGGCAGCGCGAGCCGCTTCTCATACCAGCGCTGCCCCCACTCCAGCACCTGGCATAGCACCCAATAGACGGCCGCCGCCGCGAGATAGAGCGGCAACGGCTGATAGGTCGACGCGATGATCTCCTGCGCGCTGCGCAAGAGCTCGGTCACCGTGATGACGGACACGAGCGACGTATCCTTGATCAGGCTGATGAGGCTGTTCGACAGGCTCGGCACGGCGATGCGCAGCGCCTGCGGGCCGATCACGAAGCGCAGCGTCTGGCGGCGCGAGAGGCCGAGGCTGTACGCCGCGAGCCATTGGCCGCGATGGATGCCGTTGATCGCGCCGCGCATGCTTTCCGACAGATAGGCCGCGACGTTCGCCGACAGCGCGAGCACGCCGGCCGGCGTCGGATCGAGCTCGATCCCGAGGCTCGGCAGGCCGTAGTAGATGACGAAGATCTGCACGAGGAGCGGCGTGCCGCGCATGAGGCTCACGTAGGCGCGCGCAATCCAGTTGAGCGGCTTGCTGTGGCTGATGCCCATCAATGCCAGCACGACGGCCGCGACGAGCCCGAAGACCATCGACAGCACCGCGAACTTGACGGTCAGGACGGCACCCTGCGCGAGCACCGGCATCGACTGGACGAGCAGGGAGGTGGTGGACATGTTCTTGGAAGGCCTTACGTACCGGGGAAACGAATCGAGCGCCCATCATACGCAAAATGCGAAGGGCGGCATCGTCGCGATGCCGCCCTTCGCATTGCTGCTTTGTAACGCGTATGAGTCCGGCTCTGCTCTGCTTACTTCGCGATCGGCTTCGTCACGTCGATGCCGAACCATTTGTCGGAGATCTTCGAGAACGTGCCGTCCGCTTCGAGCTGGGTCATGGCGTCGTCGATCGCCTTGGCGAACTTCGGATTGCCCTTCTTGAACGGAATCGCCGACGGGTTGCCCCCTTCGAGCGTCGCACCCGTGCGCAGCGGCAGCTGCGAGTTCTTGATCAGGTAGGCGAGCATCAGGCGGTCGTTGAGCGCGGCGTCTAGGCGGCCGGCCGCGAGGTCGCGCAGATACTCGGGCGCGCCCGGGTAGGTCTTGACGTCGATGCCGGGCACCGACTTCGCCATGTCCATGTAGTTCGTGCCGAGACCCACGCCGAGCTTGAGGCCCTTCAGGTCATCGAGCGACTTGAACTGGCGCGAGTCGTCCTTGCGCTGGATCAGTTGAGCGGCCGAGTACGTATAGGCCGGCGAGAAGTCGAGCGTCTGCTTGCGCGCATCGGTGACGCCGACCTGGTTCACGATCACGTCGAACTTGCCCGCCTGCAGGCCTGCGATGATGCCGCTCCACTCGGTCGTCACGAACTCGGGCTTCACGCCGAGCTTCGTGGCGACGGCCTTGGCGATGTCCACGTCGTAGCCGACCAGCTCGCCGTTCGCCGCCTTCGAGTTGAACGGCGGGAACGTGCCTTCGAGGCCGACGCGCAGCGTGCCGCGCGCCTTGACCTGATCGAGCAGGTCTTCCGCGTGCGCGGTGACTGCGGTGAACGTCGCGCCGATCAGGCCGGCAACCAAGAGCTTCCCAAGGAAACGCCGGGCCGCCCCAAGTTTCCTTGGCCCCCTCGGGGGGGGCTGACGCGAAGCGGCAGGCGTGGGGGCTGTTTTCAGCAACGCAAATTTCATCGTGTACCTGTCCTTGCCCGGTGGGGCGTTGTTATCGGCGCAATGATAGCCAAAATGCAATCGCCAGATAAATATCGTTTGTTTATTTCTATATTACGCGGAGCGAGTACGGGCGGCGGCCGCGCATTCGGCGATCAGCGCCGGACCGCGGTAGATGAAGCCCGTGTAGAGCTGCATCAGCGACGCTCCGGCGGCGAGTTTCGCACGCGCATCCTCGCCCGAAAAGATGCCGCCAACCCCAATGATCGGCACCGTCTGGCCGACTTCGGCGTGCAGCTTGCGGATCACTTCCGTCGAGGCGTCGAACACGGGCTTGCCCGACAGGCCGCCGGCCTCGTCGGCGTGAGGCAGGCCGGCGACGGCGGTGCGCGAGAGCGTCGTGTTGGTCGCGATCACGCCTTCGATCTGGTGGCGCAGCAGCGTATCGGCGATCGCCTTGATCTGCTCGTCGTCGAGGTCGGGCGCGATCTTCAGCGCGAGCGGCACGAGCTTGCCGTGCATGTCGGCGAGGCGCTGCTGTTTGTCCTTGAGCGCCGCGAGCAGCGCGTCGAGCTCGCCCGCGCCTTGCAATTGCCGCAGGTTCTTCGTGTTCGGCGACGAGATGTTGATCGTCACATAGCTCGCGAACGGGTAGACGCGCTCGAGGCAGTAGAGATAGTCCTCGGCGGCGCGCTCGATCGGCGTATCGGCGTTCTTGCCGATGTTCAGGCCCAGCACGCCGCGATAACGCGCCGCCTGCACGTTCTTCACGAACTGGTCGACGCCCTGGTTGTTGAACCCCATCCGGTTGATGATCGCATTGGCTTCGGGCAGCCGGAACATACGCGGGCGCGGATTGCCGGGCTGCGCGCGCGGCGTGACCGTGCCCACTTCGACGAAGCCGAAGCCGAGCGCGGCGAAGCCGTCGATGCAGGCGCCGTCCTTATCGAGCCCGGCGGCAAGGCCGACCGGGTTGCGGAACGTGAGTCCCATCACCGTGCGCGGTGCATCGGGCACACGCGGGCCGAGCATGCCCGCGAGCCCGGAGCGGCCCGCGGCGCCGAGCGCGGCGAGCGTCAGGTGGTGGACTTTTTCCGGGTCGATGCGAAAGAGCAGGCTGCGGACGAGCGGGTAGAGGGAGCTGAGCACGGGAAGGAGCCGGGTGGCGGAATTTTGGTAACCCGCTATTTTAGCGGGTTTGGGGTGCGCTTCCGCCGTGGCATGTGGAACGGTGAGGGCATGGGCCAACGCTCCAATGCCGGCGTCAACGCATCGGCGCCGATGCGCGACGCCGTTGCCGGCAGTCTCTCAGCGTTCGCCCGTGGAGCCCGCCGCATCGACGCCCGGCAGGTTCGCGCCTTCCGTGTCCAGCACTCCCCAGCGGCCCTCGACGAGGCCTTCGAGCGGACGGAAGTTGGACTTGTACGCCATCTTCGCGCTCTCGCGTATCCAGTAGCCGAGATAGACGTGCGGCAGCCGCAGGCTCTTCGCCTGCTCGATCTGCCAGAGGATGTTGTAGGTGCCGTAGCTCGCGTGCGGCTCGTCGGGATCGAAGAACGTATAGACCGACGAGAGGCCGTCGCCGAGGATGTCGATCATGCTCACCATGCGCAGCTTGCCTTGCTCGGCGGCCGTGCGGTGCGTGAGGTCGTGCGCTTCGACGGGCGGCTCGCGGAATTCGACGAGCCGCGAATTGATCCGGCTTTGCAGCAAGAATTGCTCGTATTGATCGCGGCTGTCGCGGTCCATGCCGCCGCCCGCGTGACGCGCGGCCTGGTAGCGCATATAGAGCGCGTAGTGCTCTTCGTCGTAGTGCAGCGGCGCGACCGACGCGATCAGGTCACCGTGCTTTTTCCACACGCGGCGCTGCGTGCGGTTCGGCTTGAACGCATCGACGGGCACGCGCACCGGCACGCACGCGCGGCAGCCGTCGCAATACGGGCGATAGGTGAAGACGCCGGAGCGGCGAAAGCCCGTCTTGACGAGCTCGGTATAGACGTCGGAATTGATCAGGTGGCTTGGCGTAGCGACCTGGGAGCGTGCGATGCGCCCGTCCAGATAGCTGCATGGATAGGGCGCGGTTGCATAGAATTGCAGCGCCGAAAGCGGTGAAAGCGGCAGCTCATTCGGGTGAGTCATTGGCGGCTCTCAAAGCGTCGTCTTTTGGTATCGCAAGCCGAGTCGGCCTATCTGTACAAGGCAGCCGGGACGGGCTCGGTCTTGGGGCAGGCGGCGCGCGGCAAGCGCCGCGGCCAGTGTCGATGACAAGTATATTGCGGACGGCGCGCGTTTGTTTCGTCTCGTGTGCAATGGCGCGCATGTGGCGGCGATGCGATGGATGAAAACGGGCGCCGGGCGAGCGGGGCCGGATCAGCGATCGCTATCGCCGCGCGCAGCGACGAGATCCAGCAGCACCGTCTTGTCGAATCGCCAGGGAATCGGCGCGGCGGCCACGGCGTGGCTCACGTGCGCGACGAAGGCTTTGCGCGCGATCTCCCGCGCCCCGAGCGACGCCAGGTGCGCCGTGTTCTGCTGGCAATCGATCAGTTCGACCTCATGGCGGCGCAGATGCGCGACGAGTGCGGCGAGCGCTATCTTCGAGGCGTCGGTGACTTCGGCGAACATCGATTCGCCGAAGAACATCTTGCCGAACGACACGCCGTAAAGGCCGCCGACGCGTACGCCGTCGAGCCAGGTCTCGATGCTGTGCGCGTCGCCGACCCGATGCAGCGACGAATAGGCGTCGATGATCTCCGCCGTGATCCAGGTGCCGCGCTGGCCGCGCCGCGGCGCCTGCGCGCACGAGCGCATCACGGCCGCGAACTCGCAATCGACGCGCACTTCCCAGCGTGGCTCGCGCAGCACGCGCTTGAGCGTCTTCTTGAGCGACGGCGACACCTTGAACTCGCCGGGCATGAGGATCATGCGCGGATCGGGGCTCCACCACAGCACCGGCTGACCGTCCGAGTACCACGGGAAGATGCCGTGCTGGTAGGCGTCGATGAGGCGCGAGGGAAGGAGGTCGGAGCTGGCGGCGAGCAGCCCCGGCGCGCCGCTCGTGGCGCCCAGCGCGCGCTCGACAGGCGGAAACGGATCGTCGGGACCGAGCCACGGGACCATGCGTCGTCGCGGGGGCTCAGCCGTCGCGCAGCGAGCGGAAGATATCGCCCGTATGCAGCCCGTAGCTGCCCGCCGCGCGGTCGGCGAAGAAGAAGCGCAGCGTCTGGCCGACCGTGGGGAACGCGATGTCGTCCCACGGAATCTCGCGTTCGTCGAAGAGCTTGACTTCGAGGCTTTCCTCGCCGGCCTCGATGTCGAGGTCGAGCAGGCGGGCGAGGTAGAAGAGATGCACTTGATGCACGTGCGGCACGTTCAGGAGGGAGAACAGATGCTGCACTTCGACGCGCGCGCCGGCTTCCTCGAGCGTTTCGCGCGCGGCTGCTTCCGATGTGGTTTCGCCCATTTCCATGAAGCCGGCCGGGAGCGTCCAGTAGCCGTAGCGCGGCTCGATCGCGCGGCGGCACAGCAGCACCTTGTCGTCCCAGACGGGCACGGTGCCGACCACATTGCGGGGATTCTGGTAATGCACGGTGCCGCAGCTCTCGCAGACGAAGCGCTCGCGGTTATCGCCGGCCGGTATGCGCAAGCTCACCGCCTGGCCGCAGGCTGAACAGAATTTCATAGGAAGCGGGCGGAAAAGTGTGGAGAGAGTTTATCACCGGGTAGGGGTTTCTCTTCACTCGGGACTGATGGCGGGTATCGCAATGCGAGCGGGAGCACGCAGAGGCGAGCGGAAAATGACGCTGCAAATGCAAAAAGCCCGATCGCGATGATCGGGCTTTCCTGGAATCTTGCTTGTGTTCTGTGCTGCTTGGTTGCGGGGGTAGGATTTGAACCTACGACCTTCGGGTTATGAGCCCGACGAGCTGCCAGACTGCTCCACCCCGCGTCCGTCGAAGAAAAGATTATAGGGCAAATGGGATGGCGACGCAACACCCTTTGTCGATCGAGTTGAAATTCGGCGCCGCGCAAGCCGCGCGGCAGCATGTCGCCGATTGGCCGAACCACGGCGGCTCGCATCCAAATTCATGAGCAGGGCGTGCGCTAGAATCGTGGCGAACTCGATTCGCATCTCGTGTACTCGCTTCACTGCCGATGTGCGCACGCGATGCGCGTCTCCCCATATTTCATTTGGACCTCGGCTCATTCCATGGATATCGCTCACGATCTGCAAGCGATCGCTGCACAAGAACATGCGCTTGTTTTCCCTCGCTTCGACGCCGCGCGCGCGTGGCAGCTCGGCGCGTATTTGCATGAGATCGCGCTCGCGCGCGGTCACGTGCTCGCGATCGACGTGCGTACTTTCGGTCAGCCGCTCTTTTTCTGCGCGCTCGACGGCGCGACGCCGGACAACGTCGATTGGGTGCGCCGCAAGAGCAACGTCGTCGCGCATTTCCGGCGCAGCTCGTATGCGATCGGCCTGCGGATGCAGCAGGCCGGCACGACGCTCGCCGACAAGCACGGCTTGCCGGTCGCCGAGTATGCGACGCACGGCGGCGCGTTTCCGCTGACCGTGGCGGGCGTGGGCGTGATTGGCTCGGTCACGGTGTCGGGGCTGCCGCAACGCGCCGATCATGAGCTCGTCGTCGAAGCGCTTTGCGCGGAGCTCGGCCAGGACTACAGCAAGCTCGCGCTTGCAAAGGCGTGACGCGATGCCGGGATATGCGTGGCTCGCGATCGCCATCGTCGCCGAAGTGATCGGCACCTCGGCGCTGCGCGCGGCCGAAGGGTTCTCGCGCTTCTGGCCGTCGCTCGTCGTCGTGGCGGGATATGGCGTGGCGTTCTATTGCCTCTCGCTCACGTTGAAGTCGATGCCCGTCGGCATCGTCTATGCGATCTGGTCCGGGGTCGGGATCGTGCTGATCACGCTCGTCGCCGTCGTGCTGTATCGGCAGGTGCCCGATCTGGCGGCGGTCGCGGGGCTCGGCCTGATCGTCGCGGGCGTCGCCGTGCTCAATCTGTTCTCGAAGATGCAGGCGCATTGAAGCGCGCGCACGCGCCGCCGCGCGATCGTGCTCGCTTCTACCGCGCGAACTCGATGCGAATGCCGGCCTCGCCGACCGCGAGCCGGCTTTGGCCGCCATCGATAGTCGCAGCGTCTTCCCAGATGCAGATGGCGCGCGAAATATCGATTCCCTTGCTCGCCGCGTGCTCAAACCATGTCGTTGCGGCGTCGGTTTCCGCGACCTCGCGGCCTGCGAGGAAGTACTTGCCCATCTCGTGCTCCGTCGTTTTTCAAGGTGCGCGCATTTTACGTGCACCACGTGAGCGGAATTTGACGCATCGCCGATGCCGTGAATAAGCGGCCTGACCTCGTTGCGTTCAGGCGCTGACCGCTTGCCGTGCGCCGGCGGCGCTTAGCGCCGCTTCGAGCGATAGCCGGATGCCGTCCTCGTAGGGTGTCTTCTCGATCGGACCGAGCAGCGCGCGCAAGGCGCTGTCGTCGAGCACGACGGGATCGGTCAACAGGTAGTGCATTTCCACGAGCTCGCGCAATAGCGGATTGAATAGACCGAAGAGACGCAGGAGCGGCTTGCCGGCGACCATCAGCTTGGGCGCATGGCCGGCCAGCCGATAGGCCGTCTCGGCAATTTCGCGTTGCGTGATCGTTCCGGCGCCGGCGAGGTGCAGCACGCGGCCATAGGCTTCGGGCGTGCGCGTGAGCTTTTCGACGACCGGGCCGACGTCGGGCATGAATACGAATTCGTGCGCCACGTCGATCGGGCCGATCATCTGCGCACGTGCGCCCTTTGCCGCGCCTTCGAACACGCCATGCAGGAAGCTGCGCTCCACGCCGGGACCGTAGAAATCCGGCAGCCGCAGCACGAGGGTCTGCAAGCCGTCTTTTCCGTGCGATTCGAGAACGAGGTTTTCCTGCGCGAGGCGCATGCGTCCCTTGAACGTGTGCGGCTCGCGCGGATGGGTTTCGTTCACTGGATGGGTTTGCGCGCGCCCGTACGGATAGACGGTGCCGACCAGGATCAGCCGCTCGACGCCGGCGGCGCGGAATCCATCGAGCGCCTTTTGCATCTGCTGCGGATGCAGTGCGAACTGGTGATAGGGCACGCCGACCAGGTACACGGCCGTTTGCAGCCCGCGCGCGGCGGCCGCGACCGAGGCCGGGTCATCGAGGTCCCAAGTCGCAATCTCCGCGCGGGGATCGCCACCGAATTGCGTTTCGAGCGGCTGGCGATGACGGCCGACGACACGGTAGTCCCGGCCTGCCGCCGCGAGCGCGGCGGCAATGCTGCGGCCCGCGGCGCCCGCTGCTCCGAATAGGCCGACTTTCCCTGCCCGCGTGACGTTTTCCATGACGACTCCATAAATGGGGCTGCACCCCGGGCGATGATTGCCGAGTAAAAACTGAACATCGTTCAGTGAGCGGTGTTCAGTTTAATTTGACTTTTCAGTTTGTCAACCCGAAAATGCCTGCCATGGGAATCGCCGAACGAAAAAACCGCCAGAAGCAGGCGCTGCGGGAGCGCATCCTCGACGCGTCGCGCGCGATCGTGATGCGCGAGGGCTTCGCCGCGCTGTCGATGCGCAAGATCGCCGATGCGATCGAGTACTCGCCCGCCACGCTCTACCTTCATTTCGAAAGCCGCGACGACATCGCTCGCGCGCTGTGCGCCGAGGGCTACGAGCAATTGCTCGCGAGCCTTGCGCCGCACGCGCAGATCGCCGAGCCGCGCGAGCGCCTGAGAGCGATCGCCCACGCGTATGTCGCCTTCGGACTCGCAAATCGCGAGACGTATCGTCTGATCTTCATGGAGGATCCGAGCTATGCCGATGCGGCGCTGGGCAGCTCGAACGCCGCCGCGGACGATGCCGGCGACGGCGCATCGGCGGCCGCAAACGGCGATGCGGGCGATGCTGCGTTTCATCTGCTGGCGAATGCGATCGAAGAGCTGAAAGCGGCTGGGTGCGTGCCACCGGCAGCCGACAGCCGCACCTGGGTCGAGGCGTTATGGGCGACGCTGCACGGCATCGTCGCGCTCTCGCTGACTTGCCCGATCTATCCCCAGTCGCCGGTTGAAAAGCTCGTCGATGCCGCAATCGACGCTTGGTTCGGCGCACCGCAAGCGCGACGCGCGAAGCGCGCGTAACGTGATACCGTGGTGGCCGTCATTCACTGTCGCGCCGCCGCTCATGTCCACGCCCGAATCCGTTCCCGTCACCGAGAGCGAAGAGGTTCGCGCTTATGTCGCGAACCGCATCGGCTTCATCGAGCTGAACCGTCCAAAGGCGCTCAACGCGCTGTCCACCTCGATGATCCGCGCGATGCATGCCGCGCTCGACGCGTGGCGCGACGACCCGGACGTGCTCGCCGTGCTTGTCCATAGCCCGCATCCGCGTGCGTTCTGCGCGGGCGGCGACGTGCGCTTCTTCCACGAAGCCTATACGCGCGGCGACCAGGCGGCCGTCGATACCTTCTTCATCGAGGAATACTCGCTCGATCACGCGATCTTCGCCTATCCGAAGCCCTATATCGCGCTGATGAACGGCATCGTGATGGGCGGGGGCATGGGCATCTCGCTGCCCGCGCATCGCACGGGCGGCTTGCGCGTCGTGATGGGCTCGACGCGCATGGCGATGCCCGAGACGCGCATCGGCCTCTTTCCCGACGTCGGCGCCGGCTGGTTTCTCGCGCGCACGCCGGGCGCGATCGGGCGCTATCTCGCGGTGACGGGCGCGACCATCGAAGCGGCCGATGCGCTCTATGCCGGTCTCGCCGACGTTTACGTCGACGACGAGGCCGTGCCCGCGCTGCTCGATGCGCTTGCGCGCGAGCCGTTCGCAAGCGGGGCGGAGGCCGTCGAATGTGTGCGGCGCGCGGCGTCGCTGTGCAAGGTCGTGCCGACGCCCGACACGTCGCGGCTCGCGGCGGCGCGCGCCTGGATCGACCGGCATTTCGCGCAGCCCGACATCGCGGGCATCCTGGCTTCGCTCGATACCGAAGCCGATTGCACGGCGAGCGACTGGGCCGAGGAGGCGGCCGGCGCGATGCGCGAGCGTTCGCCGCTGTCGATGGCGGTGTCGCTGGAAGTCGTGGTGCGCGCGGAAGGCTCGATGGCCGAGCGCTTGCGCAGCGACCTCGACCTGACGCGCTCGACGTTCGCGCACGGCGACGTGATGGAAGGCGTACGGGCGCGCATTGTCGACAAGGACAATCGCCCCGTATGGCGCATTGCGCGCGTCGAGGACGTCACGCGAGAAGAGGTGGAGCGGATGTTCGAGAGCCCGTGGCCCGCGGCCGAGCATCCCTTGCGTCACCTGGCGGGCTGACGCGGCCCGGGAATCATTCTTCTTCCTGCCCCGCCATGAAGGCGCGCATGAACACGAGCGCGCCCCATCCCCACATCGCATTCGCGGCAAAGCCGACCGCCAGGCGGGGCAGCATGTTGCCGCTCGGCCAGATGCCGCGCACCGGGTCGATGACGAAGGTGCTGGCCGCGGTCAGCACGATCCCTCCGAACACGAACGACTGCACCCAAGGCGCGACGCGCTCGGGCGACACGCGCAAAAGCCACCCCATCAGCACGGCCCAAGCCGCGCTCCAGATGGCGTTGGCGATGAATTCGGGGATGCCGAGCGGCATGAACGGTGCGGTCGAAAAACCGTTCGCGTCGATGAGGCCGGCGGCGTGCAAGAGCGCGAGCGTGGCCTCGTGGAAGAACAGGGCGGCGAGAAAGCCGGACACGAAAGGCAGAATGATTTTTTGCATGTAGTGCACCGAGAGGGGCGCGCTTGTCGTTCGTTCCCGCAAGCTGCGCCGCATTTCAGAACGAGCGACATTATAGAGGCCGCGCTGCCGTAGTGCGCCCCGGGTACGCTAAAGCGTCGTCCTAAGCACGAAAGCGGAAAACCAAAGCTCAAATAAATGGTTCTAAACGCCGGGACCGCTCCCTAGACTGGCTGCTCCTCATCCATCACAGGCACCCAGCAGGAGCAGCTAGATGAACGTGTTCTGGTTCATTCCGACCCACGGCGACAGCCGCTACCTCGGCACGACCGAAGGCGCGCGTGCAGCGGACTACAACTACTTCCGGCAGATCGCCGCCGCGGCCGATACGCTCGGCTACGAAGGCGTGCTGCTGCCCACGGGCCGCTCCTGCGAAGACGCGTGGGTCGTTGCTTCGAGCCTGATTCCTGCGACCAAGCGACTGAAATTCCTCGTTGCGATCAGGCCGGGCATCGCGTCGCCGGGGCTCTCGGCGCGGATGGCGTCGACCTTCGACCGGCTCTCGGACGGGCGTCTCTTGATCAACGTGGTGACCGGCGGCGATGCGGCCGAGCTCGAAGGCGATGGCCTGTTCGCCGGCCACGACACGCGCTACGAGATCACCGACGAGTTCCTGCACATCTGGCGCGATCTGCTCGCCGCGTCGCACACGAACGAAGCGATCGAATTTTCCGGCAAGCACCTGAGCTCGAAAGGCGGCAAGGTGCTCTATCCGCCGGTGCAGCGTCCGCATCCGCCGCTGTGGTTCGGCGGCTCGTCGCCGGCGGCGCACACGATCGCGGCCGACCATATCGATACGTATCTGACCTGGGGCGAGCCGCCCGAGGCGGTCGGGAAGAAGATCGCCGACATTCGCCGGCGCGCGGCCGAGCGGGGCCGCGAGATCAAGTTCGGCATCCGGCTGCACGTGATCGTTCGCGAGACCGAAGACGAAGCGTGGGCCGATGCCGAGCGCCTGATCAGCCGTCTCGACGACGACACCATCGCGCGGGCGCAGGCGTCATTCTCGAAGATGGATTCGGAAGGGCAGCGGCGCATGGCGGCGCTGCATGGCGGCAAGCGCGGCGGCCGCGCGGAGCTCGAGGTCTATCCGAACCTGTGGGCGGGCGTCGGGCTCGTGCGCGGCGGCGCCGGCACGGCGCTGGTCGGCAATCCAGAGCAAGTCGCCGCGCGCATGCGCGAGTACGCGGAGCTCGGCATCGAGACGTTCATCCTGTCCGGCTATCCGCATCTCGAGGAATCGTACCGGTTCGCGGAGCTCGTGTTCCCGCTGCTGCCGGGGCGCGGACGGCAGCGCGCGAACGGGCCGCTGTCGGGGCCGTTCGGCGAGATCGTCGGCAACAACTATCTGCCGAAGGTCAGCCAGAGCTGAAGCGCGCATCGTTCGTCCGTCAAAGGCAAACCTCCATGGCTCAGACTTCTTTCAACGCCGCGCGCGGCACGCTCTCGCGCTTCGCGCCGTGGCTCGTGCCGCTCGCGATCCTCGTCGCCTGGGAGCTGGCCGCGAAAAGCGGGACGCTCTCGGCGCGCATCCTTCCCGAACCGCTCGCAGTCGTGAAGGCGGCCTGGTCGCTGATCGAGTCCGGCGAGATGTGGACCGACGTCAAGGTGAGCACGCTGCGCGCGGTGTCGGGCTTTGCGATCGGCGGCGGCATAGGGCTTGCGCTCGGACTCGCGACGGGCCTCTTCAAGCCCGCCGAAACGGCGCTCGACACGACGATCCAGATGATCCGCAACATTCCGGCGCTCGCGATGATCCCGCTCGTGATCCTGTGGTTTGGCATCGACGAGAAAGCGAAGCTGTTCCTCGTCGCCCTCGGCGTGTTCTTCCCGGTCTACGTGAACACGTTCCATGGCATCCGCTCGGTCGACGCGAACCTGATCGAGATGGCGAAGAGCTACGGTCTCAGGGGCTTCGCGCTGTACCGGCATGTGATCCTGCCCGGCGCGCTGCCGTCGATTCTGGTCGGCGTGCGCTTCGCATTCGGCTTGATGTGGGTGACGCTGATCGTCGCCGAGACGATCTCCGCGCAATCGGGCATCGGCTACATGACGATGAATGCGCGCGAATTCCTGCAAACGGACGTGGTGGTGGTCGGCATCCTGCTTTATGCGGCGCTCGGCAAGCTCGCCGACCTGCTCGCCAAGGCGCTCGAGCGCGTGACGCTGCGCTGGCATCCGGCTTATCAACGAGGAGCGAAAGCATGACGGCGACGACACTCGCGACATCCTTCGGCGGCATCGCCGGGGCCGATCTCGAGGCCGAGCTGGTCCAGGCGCATGCGAGCGATCGCGAGCCTGGCGGCGCAGCGGTTGCGGCGGAAAGCTCGGGCGCGCTTGTGCGCACGGCCGGAGGCAATCCGTCCGTCGACGCCGCCGTCGAACTGCGCGGTGTCGGCAAGCGTTACGGCGAGCGCACGATCCTCTCGGACTTCGATCTGTCGATCGAGCGCGGCAGCTTCGTCGCGATCGTCGGGCGCAGCGGCTGCGGGAAATCGACGCTGCTGCGGCTGATTGCCGGGCTCGAGCACGCGGATGCGGGCGTGCTCGCCAAGAACGGTGAAGCCCGCGCGCCGCTCGAGACCCGCATGATGTTCCAGGACGCGCGTCTGCTGCCCTGGAAGACGGTCCTGCAGAACGTGATGCTCGGGCTCGGCCGCGGCGCGCGAGAGACAGCGCGCGCGGTGCTCGCGGAAGTCGGCTTGCTCGAGCGCGCCGGCGATTGGCCAGCGCAGCTTTCGGGCGGGCAGCGGCAGCGGGTGGCGCTCGCTCGCGCGCTCGTGCACCGGCCGCAACTGCTGCTGCTCGACGAGCCGCTAGGCGCGCTCGACGCGCTGACCCGCATCGAGATGCACGCGCTGATCGAGCGGCTCTGGCGCGAGCACCGCTTCACCGCGCTGCTCGTCACGCACGACGTGCAGGAAGCCGTTGCGCTCGGCGACCGGATCCTGCTGATCGAAGACGGACACATCGCGCTCGACCAGTCGGTGCCGCTCGACAGACCGCGTGCGCGCGCGTCGGCGGCGTTCGCGGCGCTCGAGGACGCGGTGCTGCAGCGCGTCCTCGCGAGCACGCCGCGCGGCGAGCCCGCCGTTGCGCCCTACGACCGCGAGCCCGAGCGCATCCTGCGGCCTGGCGACGTGCGCTGGGCGATCTGAAACACGTTCTTCATCGATATCGACATCCACTCATTCAACCTGGAGCAGACTCATATGGGCATTTCGGCGATCAACGTACGCAATCAATTCAAAGGCAAGGTCAAGGAGATCATCCGCGGGCCGGTGGTGTCCGAAGTCGACGTCGATACGCCGTTCGGCATCGTCACGTCGGTGATCACGACGCGCTCGGTCGACGAGCTCGACTTGAAGGTCGGCTCCGAGGTGGTGGCGCTCGTGAAGTCGACGGAGGTGTCGATCGCGCGTCTTTGAACGGTTTTTCCCGCCGGTTTTCTTGGAAGGGTTCATAGAGCCGCCGGCGCGCGTCGCGCCGGCGGCTCTGTCGTTTTCGATGTGCGCGGGCGTCCAAAACGCGTCCGGCGAAATGCGTCGAAAGTGCTAGGATGAATCGGGAGCGCAAGCGCAACGAGGAGCCTGCCATGTCGAAGTCTCTGAGTCCTGATGCAATCGAAGCACTGCGGCGCTTGAACGACGTGGGCGTCGGGCAGGCGCCGCCGCCGCTGTCGAGCGCGGTAGCCGCCGAGCTGATGCAAGCCGGCCTCGCCGGCGAATCCGGCGACGGCGCGGTCGAAATCACCTGCGACGGCCGCAAGTATCTGTCAGGCGATTGCGACTGATTCGATGGACGGGGAGGCCGCCGTGGAAGCAAAAGGCATCGATATGGGCGACTATCAGGAGGCCTATAAGGGCTACGACCTCGAAGTCGCCGTCGAGCAGGTGATGACCGGTGTGAAGTCGCACTTTCGTGTGCTCAGGGGCGACGAGGTGGTGGTGGATTGGCGTCTCGTGCACATCGACGGCTACTGGCCGACCGAGCACAAGGCGGCCGAGGCGGCTCTCGATGCGGCGCGCGAAGCGGTCGATCGCGAACTGCAGCCGGGCTAGGGGCGCTATTTACCGGAACGATCGAACGGATACGCAGTCACGTCGTTTGTGACGCGACTGCGTATCGTCATTGTCCGGTCGCGGACGACTGCTCTCTGTCGCCGGCGGGTTCCGCGGCGGGGGCCGGTTCGGCATCGCGTGTTTCCGGCAGCGCCGCCCAGACGAGGAATACCGCCAGCGCGCCCGCGACAGCCAACACCATGAAGCTGGCCGCGTTGCCGAAGTGATCGGAGATGAAGCCGGCGATGAGCGTGCTCAACGTCGCGCCGATCCCCGCCGTCAGGCCGAAGAGGCCGATACAGAGGTTGTAGTGCCCCTTGCCGCCCGCCACGTCGGCGGCGATCAGCGGCAGCATCACGCCGAACACGGCGGCGCTGATGCCGTCGAACAGCTGCACCGGCACGAGCAGGTACGGGCTACTGACGCCCGCAAACAAAAGCGCGCGCACCGGCAGTGCGGAAAACCCGAGCAGCAGGATCGGCCGTCGGCCCCACCGCTCGGCTGAGCGTCCCACCCACGGCGAGAGCGCCGCCACCACCATTTGCGGGACGATGATGCACGCCGCGATCACGAGCTGGACGTTGTCGCTCATATGCGTCGTGACTTCGCCCGCGGCAAGGTTGAGCATCGCCGCGTTCGACAGGTGAAAGAGCGCGATGCAGGCCGCGAAGATCAGCATGCGCTTGTCGCGCAGCAGCACCGACATGCTTTCGCGTTCCTCGGGCGGCGGCGGGGCGCCGTAGGGCGCGGCCCCGGTGTTCTCGATCATCGAAAGCGCCACCAGGGCCGGGATCGTGAGCGCCGCGGTCAGCCAGAACACGGCGCGCGCGGAATAGTACTCCCCGAAGAGTCCCATCAGGCCCGCTGCGACCGCGCTGCCGATCGAGGCCCAGCGCGCATTGCGCCCCAGCCGGTTGCCGAGCCCATGGCGGCCGACGAGCGCAATCGAGATCGCCGCGATCGCCGGCGTCAGCATGCAGCTCGCGAAGCCGTGGAAGACCTCGGCGGCCAGCACCGGCAAGAGCGTCGGGCTCGCCGCCAGCAACAGCGCGCAGGCGGCGATCGCGAGAATCGCCGCGGCGCCCGCGAAGCGCTTGTTGCGCATCACGTCGATCAAGGCGCCGGCCGGGACCTGACTGATCATCGCCGTGGCCGTGCCGACCGAGAGCGCCACGCCGATCTCGCCCTGCGTCCACCGGTTCGACGTCAGGTAGGAGGCGATGAACGGCCCGAAGCCGGTCTGCACGTTGGCGAGGAAGAAGTTCAGCCAGTCGAGCGCGCGAAGGCTACGTACGAGTGCCATGTGCGGTCGTCACCGTTGAGGGCGTGCGGCGGACGCGAGACCCGGCGATGAACTGCCCGGCGCCGTCGGCCCGGCTTGCCCGGTGGTGTGCGGCGGGGCAGGCGGTGCGGGTGTGACCGCGCGCACCGGCTGATCGGCGGAATAGGGCGGCGCGGCTTCGATCTGCGCATCCGACAGATCCATTTGCAGCTCGATCTCGTCGTCCTTCGTCACGAAATGGAGGGCCGACCAATCGGCCGCGATGCTGCGTCGATCGTGGCTGATGAGGTTGCCCACGTCCAGCACCGCGGCCTGTGGTTGGGCGTTGCCGTCGATCAGCACGTCGATCACGCGGCCCACGCGCTCGCCGTTGTGGCGCTCGACGGTGGCGTCGATGACGGGCAGCAGCAGCTCGCGCGCGCCGCTTGCCTTGTTCGCGGCGCGCTTGTCCTTGGCACGCGAGCGCGACTCTTCCGCCGCGGGCGACTCGTTCGGACCGATATCGAGCGTGATCGGCGTTCTCCGCTGCGCGGGACCGAAGCGGAACGCGTTCCACGGGAAGCGCACCTTGCGGTCGCCGACGCCCATGAAACCGGCCAGATTGACGAGCATGCTCTGCGGCTTGCCGCTCGCGTCGGCGAACATGTCGATCGCGCGGCCGATGATCTTGCCGTCGGGACGCTGGACCTTGGTGTCGAGCAGGCCACGTGTCTGCTCTTGCGACAGGAGCCGCGTCACGATGAGCGGGGGCGGCGGGGGTGGCGGAGGAGCGGGCGGCGCGACGGGCTCGCGCGCGCGTTGCGGCGGCCGGTAGACGGGTTTCTTCGGCGGCGGACGTTTCGCCTCGGCGGCTTCGTGCTTCTGCTCCACGGCCGGCGCGGACGCTGCCTCGGTGGCCGAGGCGGACGCTTCGGCCTCGGAGGCAGCTTCCTCGGGCGGCGCGGCGGGCTGCTCGGCTTCCGGCGCTGGCTTCGGGCCGAACAGCACGCTGCAGCCCGCCAGCGTCGACAGCAGGAGGAAGATCGGGATCAACCGGGTTACGTATTGACGGGAGAAACCGCCGCTCATCAATGAAGCTCCTGATTGGTGGGCGCGTCGGGGGCTGATCCGGCCGGCGCTGTCGAGCCGGTCCGGCCAAGCCCCTGCGCTGGCGCGGGCTCCATTCTAGCCGCTGGCCATTCGTTTCGGCGCGGCGGTGGTTTGCCTTCGGTGTGCGCGGATATCGGCGCACGCGAGCGCGCGGTGTCGAGGGCGGGCGATGGTCGTCTCGCGGAGCAAGCCGCGAGGCTGTCGTCATCCGCCAAAATCAAGTGGATTGCGCCGGTTCTTGCGCCTGATGCTAGTTCCGCCCGGGAGCGGGTCCTACAGTGCAACTGCGCGATCCTCGCGCATGCGATCGTGTTTCGGCCGCTCGGTTTATCCGGCGGCCTTTTTGTTAGCGGGGAGCGGAATAGAACGGAACGGCGGACTGTCGCGGCAGCGCTTGGCAGGCCGCCATCGCCCGATCGCGATGCGGAGGGCGAAGGTGAGCGGGCATGTCAGGCGGAGTGCTGCGACGATGCGGTAAAATCGGCGCCTGACTAATGGCTAATGGCGCGCCGCCCCTCGCATTTGCCGCCGCGCCCACGCGCTTCCCGCTTGCTCCCGCTTCTCACCGCAGATTTCGCCCCATGTCGTTATTGCCCCGTCCCAGTCCCCGCCGCGTGTCCGTTGCCCCGATGATGGATTGGACCGACCGTCATTGCCGTTCCCTGCATCGGCTCATCTCGCGCCACACGTGGCTCTATACGGAGATGGTGACGACGGGCGCGCTGCTTTTCGGCGATGTCGCCCGCCACCTCGCATTTTCCGCCGAGGAGGCGCCGGTCGCGCTGCAGCTGGGCGGCAGCGAGCCGGACGATCTCGCGCGCTCCGCGAAGCTCGGCGAGCAATGGGGCTACGACGAGATCAACCTCAATTGCGGCTGCCCGTCCGAGCGCGTGCAGCGCGGCGCGTTCGGCGCGTGCCTGATGAACGAGCCTCGGCTCGTCGCCGATTGCGTGAAGGCGATGCGCGACGCGGTGTCGATTCCGGTGACGGTCAAGCACCGAATCGGCGTCGACGCCGTGGAAGAGTATGCGTTTGTGCGCGACTTCGTCGGCACGATCGCGGAGGCGGGCTGCGAAGTGTTCATCGTGCATTCGCGCAACGCGATCCTGAAGGGCCTTTCGCCAAAGGAAAACCGCGAGATTCCGCCGCTCAAGTACGACTACGCCTATCGCCTGAAGCGCGATTTCCCCGCGCTCGAGATCATCATCAACGGCGGAATCAAGACGCTCGACGAAGTCGAGGCGCACTTGCAGCACGTCGATGGCGTGATGCTCGGACGCGAGGCGTATCACAACCCGTATGTGCTGGCCGAGGTCGATACGCGCTTCTACGGCGCGACCGAGCCGGCGCGAACGCGCGAGCAAATCGAGGCGGACCTGATCCGCTACTGCGCCGACGAGCTCGCGGGCGGCACCTTCCTCGGCGCGATCACGCGCCATGCGCTGGGCCTTTACCGCGGCGTAGCGGGCTCGCGTGGCTGGCGGCGCGTCCTGTCCGACAACAAAAAGCTCGCCGCCGGCGACCTCGCGATCTTCGACGAGGCGCGCAATTATTTGCGCGAGCCGATCGAATTTATCGATTGAGGGGCTTGGCAAGCTGGATCGATATTCGTATAATCTCGCTTCTTGATTGGCGGCCGGTCGGTCTCGGCAACGGTCTCGGCAAGTCAAGCAGCAAGTTTCAGTGGTGGCTGTAGCTCAGTTGGTAGAGTCCAGGATTGTGATTCCTGTCGTCGTGGGTTCGAGTCCCATCAGCCACCCCAACGAATTCAAGCAAAAAGCCCAGTTCTCGCGACTGGGCTTTTTGCTTTCCGGCGTTGCTTTCCGACGAAGCGATCTACACTTTCAGCATGACCGGCCGGCGACGCGGCTTGATGCGCGTCGATGGTAGGATTCGCCCGGCATGAAACTTCCGGCGGCGAACGCCGGCGGACAATGATTCTTTGGACTCAGGAAATCGAATGGCGCAACAGAAAGCCAATCCCAAACTCGAGCAAGCGCTGACCCGCGGCGATCTTGCGATGCGGCAGGCCAATTCCGCGCGGGCGACCGCGCTCTTGCGCGCGCTCGGCAAGATGATCGCCGACGCGTCGGCGACGATCGGCGTCGAGGCCTTCACGTCGCTCCCCGACGGCGATCGCATCTACGATCCGGCCAACGGCGTGTGGCCGCAGAAACTGCTGGTGTCGCTCGACGGCCCGGTCGAGGAGGCCGATCCCGACGAGCTGCGCACCATCTGGCTGCTCGCCGATACGCCGAACACGGTGTTTCGCGTCGAATGGCACCGCGCGGACGGCAAGATCGGCCGACAGGAAGGGCGGCCGCTCGCGACCGTCGCGTTCGTCACTGATGTCGAGATTCCGTGGAGCGACGACGAGGATTGAGCGTCGCGTCCCGGTTCAGCGATCCGCGCGGCAGGGCAAGACCCGCTTGCGCTGAATGTCAGCGCATCATCCTGCGCCTGAACAGCACAGCGCAGATGAAGAACGACACCAGCGCATAGCCGGCCAGCACGTAGATATGCAGCGCGGCGTCCGGCATCGGGCGCCCGAGCATCGCGGGCCGGATCAGCTCCACTGCATGCAGCAGCGGCAGCGCTTGAGCGGCGCGCTGCGCAAGCGCCGGCAACTGCGTGATCGGGAAGAACACGCCGGAGAGCAGCAGCATCGGCGTGAGCACGAGCGTCTGGTAAAACATGAAGAAGTCGTACGACGGTGCGAGCGCCGTCACGATCATCGCGAGGCTCGCGAACGCCAACCCCGCCAGCACGATCGCCGGGAGCGCGAGCAGCATCGACGGAAAGCTCCCATAGCCGAGCAGCCCAGCCACCAGCATGATCGCTACGCCCGAGAGCATCGCCTTGCTCGCGGCCCAGACGATCTCGCCCAGCACGATGTCGCCGAGCGTAAGCGGCGTGTGCATGATGGCTTCCCAGGTGCGCTGCACGTGCATGCGCGAAAAACCCGAATACATCGACTCGAAGCTCGCCGACATCATCACGCTAGAGGCCACCGTGCCCGCCGCGAGAAACGCGATATACGACACGCCTTCGACGCGTCCCACCATCAGCCCGAGCCCGAGGCCCAGGCCGAACAAGTAGATCATCGGGTCGGCGAGGTTGCCGATCATCGACGCCAGCGCGAGCTTCTTCCACACCAGATAGTTGCGCCGCCATACCGCGATCCAGTGAGTCGCGTTGGCGGGCAGCGCGCCGCGTACGCGCGAGACGGTCGTGGGCGGCGCGTCGGGAAGGTCGTAGCGGCGGGCATCCATTGTCATTCGGTCCTGTTCTTGCGTGTTGGATCGTCAGTCCTGCATCTCGCGGCCCGTGAGCCGCAGGAACACGTCTTCGAGATTTGCCGGCCGATGCAGGTAACGCAGGCCGGCGCGGCCATCGAGACGCGCATGCACCGGCTGTGGATCGCGTACGTAGCAAAAGAGCGTCTCGCCGCTGATCTCGGTGCGCACGGCGAAGGGCGCGAGCTCGTCGCGCAGGGCGGCGGGGGCGGCGCCGTAGATCTCGATGACCTCGCAGCCGATCTCCGTTTCGATCAGCTCCTTGGGCGCGCCTTCGGCGATCTTTTGCCCCTCCTCGATGACGCACAGGCGATGGCAGAGCCGCTCGGCCTCCTCCATGAAGTGAGTCGTGAGCAGGATCGTCTTGCCGCGCGCGAGCAGAGAGCGCAGGCGCTCCCAGATCAGGTGCCGCGCCTGCGGATCGAGACCGGTGGTCGGCTCGTCCATGATCAGCACGTCCGGATCGTTGATGAGCGCGCGCGCCAGCGTGAGACGCCGCTTCATGCCGCCCGACAATTCGCCCACGCGCGCATCGGCCTTGTTTTCGAGGCGTGCGAATTCGAGCAGCGTCGGCACCATCGCGCGCGCCTGCGCCGCCGACAGCCCGAAGTAGCGGCCGAATACCAATAGGTTTTCGCGGACGGTGAAGTCTGGGTCGAGATTGTCGAACTGCGGCACGACGCCGACGCGCTGCCGCGCAAAACGCGCCCGCGCCGGAATCGGCTCGCCGCACAGGCGGATCGTGCCGGCGTCAGGCTCGCTCATCCCGAGCAGCATCTTGATCGAGGTGGTCTTGCCTGCGCCGTTCGGTCCGAGCAGGCCAAAGCACTCGCCGACGCGCACATGAAACGACAGGCCATTGACGACGGCTTTGTCGCCGAAATGTTTTTCGACTTCTACAAACTCGATGGCGGCTTCTGACATGAGCGCTTGAGGTCCGTTGGGAGAGCGGTGAGGGGCTTGGGCCATTCTAGTGCATTGGCGAAAACGGCTCTGTGCAGCGCTTGCGCTGATTGTGTGCCGGCCAGGCGCTGAACTGGTGCGGCGCAGCGGGTTTGGCGCGGATTGGCATGTTGCTCTCACTTGCCTTGCATTTGGATCACGAATCTGTCCCCGGCTTATAAGCGTTTTCCATCCCTTGCAAGCGGATTTGCGGCGCACCATGATTAGGGCGAAAGTGCGCACAAGCGCGAATGGGAGGCCATGATGGCAAGCTACAAGAAAATTCTGTTGTGCTACGACGGCACACGCGAAGGACGCAAGGCGCTGCGTTGCGGCGCCGATCTGGCGCTCGACTTGAAGGCGGAGACTCATCTGCTGTCGGTTGTCGACATGCGCACGAGCATCGCCCAGAGCGCGGGGCTCCTGACCGACGTGGCGTGCGGCCGTTTCGAGGAAGCCGCGCGCGAGATTCTCCAGGAAGGCGTGAACTGGCTGACCGAGCGGGGCGTGCAGGCGCACGGCCATTTCGCATTCGGTCATCCGATTGACGAGATCGCCAACCTCGCCGAAGAACTCAAGGTCGATCTCGTCGTGGTGGGCCACCGTTGCCGCAGCGGCTTATCACGCTGGTGGATGGGCTCGGGCAATACGCAGTTGCTCGACCGTGTCTCGTGCAGCATTCTCGTTGCATGCTCGACGCCGCAAGAGCAAAGAAAAGAAGCGGAACTCGAGGCTGCTGCGAGCTCCGGGCGTTGACCCGCGCGGCTGCTGCGGCCGATCGGTCAGATCGGCCGCGGGGCATTGCGCTTGATGGCATCTGCGCGCGCTGAATCAACCGTTCAGGTCGATCGCCGCGAGCTTCCAGGAAAACAACCCGTAGCGATGCAGAATCGCCGAGTAGCGCGCGTTGTTGGCGCCATGCCGATACGTGACGGCGAAATCGTTGACGCCGCGATAGCCGGTCGTCGTTTTGGGCTCGGCAGGGGGCGATGAGGCCGGGTTTGAAGCCGGTGCCGCAGGCGCTTGCGCAGGTTGCGGCGAGGCTTCATTCGACGCGGCGCTATCTGCCGTAAGCTCCGGCGGCCGTTCACCGGGATTGCCGCGCGGCGGCATGCCGCGCAATATCGCGGCCACGCCGTCGGGCGTCGCGTAGGCATCCACGAGCGGATCGATCAGGGCGACCCCGATCATTGCGCCGAGCGCAGCAAACGGGTGGTTGTACTTTTGTTCGTCGATGCGCCGCGTCAGCATTTGCGACACCTGTTCCTTGAGGCTTCCGCGCAAGGCCGGATAGTCGACATACTCGTTGAGCGTTTGCGCATCGCGTGCGTCTGCCGCGTGTTTCATCTGAGCGAGCGCAACGTACGGCGACACATAGGCATAGCCCAACACGAAGATCGCCGCGATGGCGGCAACAACCGCAAACGCAACAACAAACGGATTGCGCCGCGTGGAACGAACGGGATCGGACATGACGAGAAGGTCTCCGCAAAACGACTACGAGCTAGGGTGGACCGTCATCGTACAAAAATGATCCTGTTGCAGTTGTGAGCTAATGCAACTGCAACGAGCCAATGCACGCAGATCAATCGAAAAGCCCCGGCTGCGCGCCCGAACGCTCGGCGGCGATGCAGCGGTCGATCATCCGGCAAACGGCATCGATGGTGCCGACCATGATGAAGCGCGAAGTGCCGTGATAGACCCGCACGGGCCCGCGCCGCGCCGGCTCCGCGTTCGTGAGCGTGCTGTTCAGCGAAACTCGCGCGAACGCGGGCAGCGCCGACGGCAGCGCCGGCTCCTGCGCCGTCTGCTCCTCTAACCGCGCCGCGCGGGTCAGCGCGGCGGGCGCTTCGAGCGGCGCACACGGCACGACGCCGCGCAGATGACGCAGGCGGCCGAATTGGCGGAAGGGCAAGAGGCGGGCGAGGCGGTCCATGGCGTTCTCCAGGCAGTGTTCAGAATTCGGTCGGGCGAATCAGCCCCACCGCGATGCCTTCGAGCGCGAACTCCGCGCTGCCGGCCTGAACGAAGATGTTTTCGTAATCGGGGTTCTCGGCGATCAGTTCGATGCCGTCCTTGCGGCGCTTCAGGCGCTTGACGGTAACGTCGTCCCCGAGCCGCGCGACGATGATCTGGCCGTCTTTCGCCTCGCTGCGCTTTTGCACGGCGAGCAGGTCGCCGTCGAGGATGCCGGCGTCGCGCATCGACAGCCCGCGCACCTTCAGCAGGTAATCGGGCTTGCTGGAGAAGAGAGCCGGATCGCAGGCGTAGTGCTGCGAAATGTGTTCCTGCGCGAGGATCGGGCTACCCGCCGCAACACGCCCGACGAGCGGCAGCGACAGCTGCATCAGGCCCGGATGCGGCAGCGTGAACTGGTGGGGCGCGTCGTCCACGCCCATCAGCAGGCGGATGCCGCGCGACGCGCCGGGCGCGAGCTCGATCACGCCCTTGCGCGCGAGCGCCCGCAGGTGCTCTTCCGCCGAGTTGGCCGAGCTGAAGCCGAGCTCAGCGGCAATTTCGGCGCGCGTGGGGGGAAAGCCGCTGCGTTCGATCGTCTGGCGGATCAAGTCGTAAACCTGCTGCTGCCTTGCGGTGAGTTTGGTCATGGAGCACTGTATGGATAGACAGGTGGCTGTATTTTTATACAGTATTCGTCGTATTTCAAGCGTTACTTGAAGTGTCTCCGTGCGAACCCGCCACAGAGCCTGATCCAGGTCATTTCCGTACGTCACAGCAGCCAAACGGCATCGATAGCGCCGGTTCCGGCTGTCGCTATCCACTTTTTGGCATTAAAGAATGAAGATTTATTATTTTTGAGTATGTAGGCCGTTCGATAGACTGCCCCAATCGATCAGCAAGCGTCTTGAAAACGGAGAACAAACGCATGGCGAAAAGAATGACGGGGCAGGCGGGCGGCGCCCGCCGATGGGCGGCGGCGCTGGCTTTCGGCGCGCTGACGGCGGCGGCAGGCGTCCTGGCGCTCGGAGCGAGCGCGCCCGCGAAGGCGGATACGACGCTCCTGAACGTGTCGTACGACCCGACGCGCGAGCTGTACCAGGACATCAACCAGGCGTTCGGCAAGGAGTGGAAGGCCAAGACCGGCGAGACGGTGACCTTCAAGCAGTCGCACGGCGGCTCGGGCGCGCAGGCGCGCTCGGTGCTGGACGGCCTGCAGGCCGACGTGGTGACGCTCGCGCTCGCCTACGACATCGACGCGCTTGCCAACAAAGGCCTGATCGACAAGAACTGGCAGAAGCGCCTGCCCGACAACGCCTCGCCCTACACCTCGACGATCGTGTTTCTCGTGCGCAAGGGCAATCCCAAGCACATCAAGGATTGGGACGACCTCGTGAAGCCGGGCGTCGCGATCGTGACGCCGAACCCGAAGACCTCCGGCGGCGCGCGCTGGAACTACCTCGCGGCGTGGGCCTACGCGCAGCACCTGCCCGGCGGCAGCCCGGAGACGGCGAAGGCCTTCATCATCAAGCTCTACAAGAACGCCGGCGTGCTCGATTCGGGCGCGCGCGGCGCGACCACGAGCTTCGTGCAGCGCGGCATCGGCGACGTGCTGATCGCGTGGGAGAACGAGGCGTTCCTGTCGCAGAAGGAATTCGGCGCGGACAAGTTCGAGATCGTCGTGCCGTCGGCGAGCATTCTGGCCGAGCCGCCCGTGGCGGTGGTCGACAAGGTCGTCGACAAGCGCGGCACGCGCAAGGTCGCCGAGGCGTATCTGAACTTCCTCTATAGCGACGAAGGGCAGGAGATCGCCGCGAAGAATTTCTACCGGCCGCGTTCGAGCAAGGTGCCGGCCGCGCTGACCGACAAGTTTCCGAAGCTGAAGCTGTACACGGTCGACGACACGTTCGGCGGCTGGACGAACGCCCAGAAGACGCACTTCGCCGACGGCGGCGTGTTCGATTCGATCTATCAGCCGCAGTGACGCCGTCCGCCACGGCAACGGCACCATAACTACAGACAGCGGGCGGCCGTGCATGTCGCGAAGACGCGCACGGCCGCCCGAACGGCTCCCCCGAGCCGCACCCGAGAAGAGCATCCGCATGACGACGTTCACCTTCAAGAAGCCGAGCGCCTTGCCCGGCTTTGGCGTGACGCTCGGCATCACGGTGGCGTATTTGAGCCTCGTGGTGTTGATTCCGCTTGCCGCCACGTTCCTCAAGACCGCCACGCTCCAGTGGGACCAGTTCGTGCGCGCGGTCGCGTCGCCGCGCGTGCTGGCGTCGTACCGGCTCACGTTTTCCGCGGCGCTGGGCGGCGCGCTCCTGAACGCCGTGTTTGGTTTTCTGGTCGCCTGGGTGCTCGTGCGCTACCGGTTTCCGGGCAAGCGTATCGTCGATGCGGTCGTCGACTTGCCGTTCGCGCTGCCGACTTCGGTCGCGGGTATCTCGCTTGCCGCCGTCTATTCGGGCAATGGCTGGATCGGCCAGTTCCTCGAGCCGCTCGGTCTCAAGATCGCGTTCACGCCGTTGGGCGTGCTGGTCGCGCTGACGTTCATCGGCCTGCCGTTCGTCGTGCGCACGGTGCAGCCGGTGCTCGAGGACTTCGAGCGTGAGCAGGAGGAGGCCGCTGCGTGCCTCGGCGCGTCGCGCTGGCTGACGTTTCGCCGGGTCGTGCTGCCGGCGGTCGCGCCCGCGCTCCTGACCGGCTTCGCGCTCGCCTTCGCGCGCGCGCTCGGCGAGTACGGCTCGGTGATCTTCATCGCGGGCAACGTGCCGATGAAGTCGGAGATCACGTCGCTGCTCATCATCACCAAGCTCGAGCAGTACGACTACGCGGGCGCGACGGCGCTGGCTGTGGTGATGCTGGCCGTGTCGTTCGCGATGCTGCTCCTGATCAATACGCTGCAGTGGTACTTGCAGCGCCGCACGAGCCGGGGGGCGAGCGGGGCGGTGAGCGTCCCGGCGATTGAAGGAGGTGCGCAATGAGCCAGGCATCCGCTGTCCTTGATCAAACCCCGCGCGTGCGGGCAGCCGGCAAGCAGGACCCCGTCACCGAGCCGCGCATTGTGCGCTGGGTGCTGACCAGCATCGCGCTCGTGTTCCTCATGCTGTTCCTCGCCGTGCCGCTCGCGGCCGTGTTCTACGAGGCGTTCCGGAAAGGCGTCGGCTACTACTTCGAGTCGCTCGCCGATCCGGACGCATGGGCCGCGATCAAGCTCACGCTGCTCGTCGCGGCCATCGCCGTGCCGCTGAACCTGGCGTTCGGCCTCGCGGCGTCGTGGGCGATCGCCAAGTTCGAGTTCAAGGGCCGCGCGCTGCTGACGACGCTGATCGACCTGCCGTTCTCGGTGTCGCCGGTGATCTCAGGGCTCATCTACGTGCTGATGTTCGGCGCGCAGGGCTGGTTCGGCCCATGGCTCGCCGAGCACGACACGCAGATCATCTTCGCCGTGCCCGGCATCGTGCTCGCGACGGTCTTCGTCACGTTCCCGTTCGTCGCGCGCGAGCTGATTCCGCTGATGCAGGCGCAGGGCAACGACGAAGAAGAGGCCGCGCACGTGCTCGGCGCGTCGGGCTGGCAGATCTTCCGGCGCGTCACGCTGCCCAACGTCAAATGGGGGCTGCTGTACGGCGTGATTCTCTGCAATGCGCGCGCGATGGGCGAGTTCGGCGCGGTGTCGGTGGTGTCGGGGCACATCCGCGGGCAGACCGACACGATGCCGCTGCACGTCGAGATTCTCTACAACGAGTACAACTTCTCGGCCGCGTTCGCGGTGGCGTCGCTGCTCGCCTTGCTCGCGCTCGTGACGCTCGGCTTGAAGCTCATCGCCGAGCGCGGGATGGCCGTGGCGAGCTCGAGTCGATCGGCCGAGTCGATCAAGTAAGAAACACAGTCAAGAGGCGTATCAGACATGGGCATCACCGTTCACAATCTGCACAAGCGCTTTGGCGATTTCGCCGCGCTCGACGACGTCTCGCTCGATTTCCCGCCGGGCGAGCTCGTCGCGCTGCTCGGGCCGTCCGGCTGCGGCAAGACCACACTGTTGCGCGTGATCGCCGGCCTCGAGCATGCCGATGCTGGGCAGGTCGTGCTGCAAGGGCAGGACGTCGGCGGTGTCGGCGCGCGCGAGCGGCAGGTCGGCTTCGTGTTCCAGCACTACGCGCTTTTCAGGCACATGACCGTGTTCGAGAATGTCGCGTTCGGACTGCGTGTGAAGCCGCGCAAGGAGCGCCCGTCCGAGTCCGTGATTCGCGAGAAGGTGCACGAGCTCCTGAAGCTCGTGCAGCTCGACTGGCTCGCGCAGCGCTATCCGTCGGAGCTCTCGGGCGGCCAGCGGCAGCGCATCGCGCTGGCGCGGGCGCTGGCCGTCGAGCCGAAGGTGCTGCTGCTCGACGAGCCGTTCGGCGCGCTCGATGCGAAAGTCCGCAAGGAGTTGCGCAGCTGGCTGCGCCGCCTGCACGACGACCTGCACATCTCGACGATCTTCGTCACGCACGATCAGGAGGAAGCGCTCGAAGTGGCCGACCGCATCGTCGTGCTGAACCGCGGACGCGTCGAGCAGGTCGGCAATCCGCAGGACGTCTACGACCATCCGCAGACCTCGTTCGTCTACGAATTCCTGGGCGCGGCGAACCGCTTGAGCGGCAGCGTCGAGGCGGGCGGCTTCGTCGCGGACGGCGCCGCCAGGCCGATCGCGGTGACGGCCGGCTTCGCGGGACCGGCGCTGGCTTACGTGCGGCCGCACGACCTGACGCTCTATCCGCGCGGCAGCGGGCAAGACGCAGGCGCAGGGCACGATGCCGCGCGCGACGGCATCGTCGTCGACGTGCGGCGCGTCGTGACGCTCGGCGGCTCGGTGCGCGTCGAGCTCGAAGGACGCGGCGGCAGCGTGCTCGAAGCCGAGCTCGACCGCGAAACGTGGCGCGATCTGCGCCTCGCCGTCGGCGACGGCGCGACCGCGGTGCCGCGCGCGCTGCGCGTGTTTCCCGCGCGCTGAACGCGGCGCCGGCAAAGCGCCGATCCAAGCATTCATAAATAGACAACGACAACACCTGTCCGGAGAAGCACACATGAATTTCCAGCAATTGCGCTTCGTACGCGAAGCCGTGCGCCAGAACATGAACCTGACCGAGGTCGCCAACGTCCTCTACACGTCGCAATCGGGCGTTTCCAAGCAGATCAAGGATCTCGAGGACGAGCTCGGCGTCGACATCTTCATCCGCCGCGGCAAGCGGCTCACGGGCCTCACCGAGCCGGGCAAGGCCGTGCACCAGTTGATCGAGCGGATGCTGCTCGACGCGGAGAACCTGCGCCGCGTCGCGCGCCAGTTCGCGGACCAGGACAGCGGCCACCTCGTCGTCGCGACGACGCACACGCAGGCCCGCTACGCGCTGCCGAAGGTGATCCGCCAGTTCACCGAGGTGTTCCCGAAGGTGCATCTCGCGCTGCGCCAGGGCAGCCCGCAGCAGATTGCGCAGATGATCATCAACGGCGAGGCCGACATCGGCATTTCGACCGAGGCGCTCGACCGCTTTCCCGATATCGTCACGTTCCCGTGCTACTCGTGGCATCACGTCGTCGTCGTGCCGAAGAACCATCCGCTCGTCGGCCGCGAGAACCTGACGCTCGAGGAGATCGCCGAGTATCCGATCGTCACCTACGACCAGGACTTCACGGGCCGCTCGCACGTCGACCAGGCGTTCGCGCAGGCGGGCGCGCTGCCCGACGTGGTGTTGACCGCGATCGACGCGGACGTGATCAAGACCTATGTCGAGCTGGGGATGGGGATCGGCGTGGTCGCGGCGATGGCGTTCGATCCGAAGCGCGATACCGAGCTCGTCGCGCTCGATACGGAGCATCTGTTCGAGGCGAACACGACGCGCGTCGGCTTGCGCAAGGGCGCGTTCCTGCGCGCGTACGCGTACAGGCTGATCGAGATGTTCGCGCCGCATCTGTCCGAGCCGGAGATCGTCGCGCAGTTGAAGGAAGTGGATTAGGACGGAAAAACGGACGAAAAAACGCCGCGCGGGGGGTGTCCGGCGCGTCTACAATGGCGCCCATGACTACCTCGACCACCCCAGCTTCCTCCTCCCCGCGCGTGCTGCCGCGCATCGCCGTGCTCGCGACCGGCGGCACGATCGCCGGCTCGGCGGCCGATTCCGCGCAGACGGCGGGCTATCAGGCCGGCGTCGTCGGCGTCGACAAGCTGCTCGCCGCGGTGCCCGGGATTGCCCATGTCGCGCGCATCGACGCGGAGCAAGTCGCGAGCATCGACAGCAAGGACATGCCGCTCACGCTGTGGGCGACGCTCGCCGAGCGCGTCAACGCGTTGCTCGCGAGTGACGATGTCGATGGCCTCGTCATCACGCACGGCACCGATACGCTCGAAGAAACCGCGTACCTGCTGCACCTGGTTGTCAAGAGCGCGAAGCCCGTCGTGCTGACGGCGGCCATGCGGCCGTCGTCGGCGCTGTCGGCCGACGGTCCGCTGAACCTGCTCGGCGCGGTCACGGTCGCGGCGAGCCCGGCTGCGCGCGGGCAGGGCGTCCTCGTCGCATTCAACAACCGGATTCACAGCGCGCGCGACATCGTCAAGACCAGCACCTATGCGGTCGATGCGTTCCAGTCGCCCGAGATCGGCGCGCTCGGCTGGGTGCAGGATGGGCGCGTGGAGTTCCAACGCGGCGTCGTGCGGCCGCATACGAGCGGTGCGCCGTTCGTGATCGGCGAAGTGGCGAACGGGTGGCCGGGCGTCGAGATCATCACGAGCTATGCAGGCGCCACGCGGACGATGGTCGATGCGCTCGTGGCGGCGGGCGTGCGCGGCATCGTCGTCGCCGGCACCGGCAACGGTTCGATCCATTCTGCGCTGCAAGCCGCGCTCGCCGATGCGGTGAACAAGGGCGTTGCCGTGGTGCGCTCGTCGCGCGTGGGCTCGGGCCACGTGATGCGCAACGGCGCGGCGAGCGACGATGCGCTCGGCTTCGTCAGCGCCGGGACGCTGAACCCATACAAGGCGCGCGTGCTGTTGATGCTCGCGCTGGCGGCGGGCAAGGCCGATGCTGCGCAGCTGCAGCAGATCTTCGACACGTACTGACGACACAGTGCGAATGAAGCGGTAGCAATCCGACAGCAGGACACCCGACGGCGACCGTCTGACCGACCAAGGCTTCCCCGGCGCCGCCGGGTGCCGCTGCGGACCCCACCTGCCGCTCTCAGCCCAGAGCGGCTCGTTTTGCCTGTCCGGCGCGCGTGGCTCGATGACACGTGAGCCGCGCGCGCCGGACAAGGCGCCCCACATTCCGGCCGCCATGCTCGAAGCACGGCTGCCGATGTTCCTGCATCCCTTGCGCGCTTACGCCCCGGCGATCTGGAAGTTCGCCATGATCTCGAGCGCGCGAATCATCGCCGAGTGGTCCCACGCCTTGCCGCCGTTCGCGGCGCAGACGCTGAAGAGCTGCTGCGCGCTCGCCGTATGCGGCAGGGCGATGCCGAGCTTGCGCGCGCCCTCGAGCGCGAGATTCAGATCCTTCTGGTGCAGCTCGATCCGGAAGCCCGGATTGAACGTGCGCTTCGTCATGCGTTCGCCGTGCAGCTCGAGAATGCGCGACGACGCGAAGCCGCCCATCAGCGCTTTGCGCACGCGCTCCGGATCGGCGCCGGCGCGCGCTGCGAACAGCAGCGCCTCGGCCACGGCTTCGATGTTCAGCGCGACGATGATCTGGTTGGCGACCTTGGTGGTCTGGCCCGCGCCGTTTTCGCCGACGAGCGAGATGTTCTTGCCCATCAGGTCGAAGAGCGGCTTCGCGCGCTCGAACGCCTTTTCCGGGCCGCCGACCATGATCGTCAGCGTTGCGTCGCGTGCGCCGACTTCGCCGCCCGACACCGGCGCGTCGAGGTAGTCGCAGCCGAGCGCGTTGATCTTCCTGGCGAACTCCTGCGTATCGAGCGGAGAGATCGAGCTCATGTCGATCACGAGCTTGCCGGCCGTGAGGCCCTTCGCGACGCCGTCGTCGGCGAACAGCACGTTCGCGACGTCGGGCGTGTCCGGCACGATCGAGATGATGATGTCCGCGGCTTGCGCGACCGCCGTCGAGTTGGCGACGACCGTGGTCTGCGGACGCAGGTCGTCCGGCACCGGATAGGCGCCGTTCACGAACAGCGTGTGGCCGCCCTTGATGAGATTGCGCGCCATGTGCGCGCCCATGATGCCGAGGCCGATGAAACCGATCTTTGCCATTGGGTTGTCTTCCTATGTTTGATCTTGGAATGAATGCGCCATTGCCGGGGCGCCGCCGGATCAAGCCGCCTGCTGTCCCGCGACGCTCCGCAGCCAGCCGAGGCCTTCGGCGGTCGTCGTGCGCGGCTTGTACTCGCAGCCGATGTAGCCGTCGTAGCCGAGCGAATCGAGCAGGGCGAACAGGAACGCGTAGTTGATCTCGCCCGTGCCCGGTTCGTTGCGGCCCGGGTTGTCGGCGAGCTGGATGTGCGCGATCGATGCGAGGTTCTTCTTGATCGTCGCGGCCAGTTCGCCCTCCATCCGCTGCATGTGATAGATGTCGTACTGCAGGAACAGGTTGTCCGAGCCGACCGCGCGGATCACGTCGAGCCCTTCGCTGGAGCGGTTCAGCGCGAAGCCGGGAATGTCGTGCGAGTTGCACGGCTCGACCAGCAGCTTGATGCCTTCCTTCTTCAGCTCGCCCGCGGCGAAGCGCAGGTTGTCGACGATCGTCGCGCGGGCTTTGTCCTTGTCGACGCCGGCCGTGGGAATGCCGGCGAGGCAGTTCAACTGCGGCGCCTTCAGCGCCTTCGCATACTGGATTGCGCGGCCGACGCCTTCCTGGAACTCGCCGACGCGATCGGGCAGGCAGGCGATCCCGCGCTCGCCCGCTTCCCAATTGCCCGCTGGCAGGTTGTGCAGCACGAGGCGCAGCTCGTTCGCATCGAGCCGCTCGGCGAGCTCCGCCGTCGAGTACGGGTACGGAAACAGGAATTCGACGGCATTGAAGCCCGCTTCGGCGGCCGCCTTGAAGCGGTCGAGGAACGGCACTTCGTTGAAGAGCATCGTCAGGTTGGCTGCGAATTTCGGCATGTCGGTATGTCTCGCTGGTCGGTCAAGTATTTATCGATCGAGGGATTAGTCGAGCATCGAGATCGCGGTCGGCGCGTCCTGCTTCTTTTCGGCCAGTTCCTCGAACTCGTTGATCGCGTCGATCTCGGTGCCCATCGAAATGTTCGTCACGCGCTCGAGAATCACCTCGACGACGACCGGCACGCTGAACTCGGAGAGCATCGCCTTCGCCTTTTCGAGCGCTGGCTTGATGTCTTCCGGCTTGAACACGCGCAGCGCCTTGCAGCCGAGGCCTTCGGCCACCGACACGTGATCGACGCCATAGCCGTTCACTTCCGGCGCGTTGATGTTCTCGAACGCGAGCTGCACGCAGTAGTCCATGTCGAACGCGCGCTGCGCCTGGCGGATCAGGCCGAGGTACGAGTTGTTCACGACGACGTGCACGTAGGGCAGCTTGAACTGCGCGCCCACGGCCAGCTCTTCGATCATGAACTGGAAGTCGTAGTCGCCCGAAAGCGCGACGATCGGGCGCTGCGGGTCCGCAGCGCGCACGCCGAGCGCGGCCGGAATCGTCCAGCCGAGCGGGCCGGCCTGGCCGCAGTTGATCCAGTTGCGCGCCTTGTAGACGTGCAGGAATTGCGCGGCGGCGATCTGCGAGAGTCCGATCGTGCTCACGTAGCAGGTGTCGCGGCCGAACACGCGGTTCATCTCTTCGTAGACGCGCTGCGGCTTGACCGGCACGTTGTCGAAGTGCGTCTTGCGCAGCATCGTGCGCTTGCGCTCCTGGCACTCGGCGACCCATGCGCCGCGGTCCTTCAGCTTGCCGGCCGCCTTCCATTCGAGCGCGACTTCAATGAACAGCTCGAGCGCGGCCTTCGCATCGGAGACGATGCCGAGATCCGGCCCGAACACGCGGCCGATCTGCGTCGGCTCGATATCGACGTGGACGAACTTGCGGCCCTTCGTATAGACGTCGACGCTGCCCGTGTGGCGGTTCGCCCACCGGTTGCCGATGCCGAGCACGAAGTCGGAGGCGAGCAGCGTCGCGTTGCCGTAGCGGTGCGAGGTCTGCAGGCCGACCATGCCGACCATCAGCGGGTGGTCGTCGGGAATCGCACCCCATGACATCAGCGTCGGGATCACGGGCACGCCGAGCGTCTCGGCGAACTGTACGAGCAGGTCTTCGGCCGCCGCGTTGAGCACGCCGCCGCCGGAGACGATCAGCGGCTTGTCCGCGTTGTTGAGCAGCGTGAGCGCGGCTTCGATCTGCTTCCTGGCCGCCTTCGGCTTGTAGACCGGCAGCGGCTCGTAGGTGTCGATGTCGAACTCGATCTCGGCGAGCTGCACGTCGATCGGCAGGTCGATCAGCACGGGGCCGGGACGGCCCGAGCGCATCAGGTGGAACGCCTGCTGGAACGCGCGCGGCACGAGCGCCGGCTCGCGCACGGTGACGGCCCACTTCGTGACGGGCTTGGCGATCGATTCGATGTCGACGGCCTGGAAGTCTTCCTTGTAGAGACGTGCGCGTGGCGCCTGGCCCGTGATGGCGAGAATAGGAATCGAGTCAGCCTGAGCCGAGTAGAGACCGGTGATCATATCGGTGCCGGCCGGGCCCGAGGTGCCGATGCACACGCCGATGTTGCCGGGCGCGGCGCGCGTATAGCCTTCGGCCATGTGCGAGGCGCCCTCGACGTGGCGCGCCAGCACGTGGCTGATGCCGCCGGCCTTCTTCATCGCCGAGTAGAGCGGGTTGATCGCGGCGCCGGGGACGCCGAACGCGGTGTCGATGCCTTCTTTTTCGAGCACGAGCACGGCTGCGTCTACGGCTCTCATCTTGGCCATGGGATGTCTCCTTAATGTCGGCGAATGGGTGTTGAAGAGCACTGTAAGGCGGCGTCCAAGGTTTGATAAGATCAGTCCGGGTCGCTTATTTCGAAACAAAAAGTATGGAATGGGTGGCGGGCCAGGCGGTGCGGGCGCAAGGCGCTTGGCCATATCCAGCCTGGCAATCAGGCCTAAGCGCAAACCCTAGGTAGTGGGAGACGAGACCATGGACCGTTTCAAGCAAATCGAAACTTTCGTGCGCGTGGCCGACGCCGGCAGCCTCGCGGCGGCGGCGCTGGAGGAGGGGGTGTCGCCGGTGATCCTCGGGCGGCGCATCGACGCGCTCGAGAAGCGCCTCGGCGTCAAGCTGATGTACCGCTCGACGCGGCGTCTCGTCGTCAGCGAAGACGGCGCGTCGTTTCTCGAACGCTGCCGGGGCCTGCTCACCGAATGGGGTCAGGCCGAGAACGAGCTCACGGCGGGGCGGCGCTCGGTGAGCGGGCACCTGATCGTATCGGCGCCCGCGGCCTACGGCCGCAAGCACGTCGCGCCGCTCGCGCCGGCGTTCCTCAAGGACAAGCCCGGCTTGCAGATGTCGTTCAACCTGACCGACCGCGTCGTCGATCTCGTGCGCGAGGGCTACGACCTGTCGATCCGGATCGGCGGCGCGGTCGATCCGAACTTCGTCGCGGTGAAGCTCGCGTCGAACCGGCGCGTGGTGTGCGGCACGCCGGGCTACTTCGAGAAGCACGGCCGGCCAAAGACGCTGGAAGACCTGCCCGGGCACAACTGTCTCGCGTTCAATCTGCAAGGCGGGCAGAACCGCGGCTGGTATTTCCGGCGCAACGGCAAGATCGTGACGGTGCGCGTCGGCGGCGCGCTCGATTGCAACGACGGCGAGCTGCTGCATCGCTGGGTGTCCGAAGGGCTCGGGCTCGGCTGGCGCTCGACCTGGGAGGTTCAGCAGCAGATCGCGCGCGGCGAGCTCGAGACCGTGCTCGACGACTACGCACTGCCCGATTACGACATCCTCGCCGTCTATCCGCAGCAGCGCTATGTGCCCGCCAAGGTGCGCTACTTCATCGACTATCTGAAAGAGGTCTATTCGCGCCCGGGGTATTGGAGCGAGAACGAGTAAGCGCGCGAATCGGCTTGATTTTTTCAGGCGCTTGACGGCGGCGGGAATAAACTCGATTCGGCATCGGTATTCAACGCGTGAGCCTTATGGGGACCCAGGGTGGACGACACCAATCAATGCGCGGCGGATCAGCGGGCTTCGGACGAACGCAACCGCCGCTTCCAGCAGATGGCGCTGCCGCATCTCGACGCGGCCTACAACCTGGCGCGCTGGCTGTGCGGCAACGCGAGCGACGCGGAGGACGTCGTGCAGGACGCCTACCTGCGTGCGTTCCGCTTCTTCGACACGTTCCGCGGCGACAGCATGCGGCCGTGGCTCTTCGCGATCGTGCGGCGCACGTGGTACACGGAATGGCGGCGGCGCGCGTCGTCGCATGAGGTTCAGGCCTTCGAGGACGCCGAGCCGGGCGACGAGTCCGCCGCCGAGACCTTCGAGGGCTGGTCGCGCGCCATCGAAGATCCCCAGGCGACGCTGATCCGCGAGGAAGACGTGCGGCTCGTTCACGCGGCGCTTGAAAAACTGCCGGTCGAGTTTCGCGAGGTGCTGATCCTGCGGGAGCTGGAGGACATGAGCTACCGCGACATCGCGGCGATCGCCGACCTGCCGGTCGGCACGGTGATGTCGCGGCTCGCACGCGGGCGGCGCAAGCTGGCCGCCGTGCTGCAGGCTGCGGGGGCCGGGGCTGGCGGCGTAGTCGACCAAGGCGCGCAGGCCGGGTTTCCGGCCGCGGCTCGCGACGCCCGGCGCGACAGCGCCTCCGAAGCCCCGCCGTCCGGGCCTATTTCCGCCACGCGCGCAGCATGGGACCGCGGTAAGCGCTGAAGCGCTAACTCCAGGCAACCACCGCATGGGATGGGAGTAGGCGCTAAAGCGCCAACTCCCATCGACACAGGAGAATCCAGATGGACTGTAAAGAAGCGCGGCCGCTGATCGACGCGAATGCCGACCGCGAACTCTCCGCGCCCGACGCCCGCCGCGTCGAGGCGCACCTGGCCGAGTGCCCTGAATGCCGGCGCGAAAGCGAGAACGTGCGCGCGCTCGGCGACACGCTGCGCGCGGCCGGCTACTATCGCGCCCCGGAGTCGCTGCGCACGCGCATCCTGGCCGAGCTGCCGCCGCTGGAGGAGCCCGCACAGGAGGCGGCCGTGCTGCCCGAGGCGCCGTTTCGCCCCGAATCCGCAGCACCGGCCGAGCCGCCGCGCGCCAAGGGGCGCGAGCGCAAGCCGTCCGCCGGCTGGCGTGACTGGTTCGGCATCCGCTGGCCGTCGTCCGGGCCGCAGGCGGCGGGCGGCGGCGCGGGGGCAGTGGGCTGGGGCGGGGCGCTTGTCATCGCGCTCGCGGCCGCGGCGGCGGGGGTGACGTTCGCGCTGCATCGCCCGGCGGGCGACGGAATGCTTGCCGACGAGCTGGTCTCGAGCCACGTCCGCGCGCTGCTCTCGGACCGCGACATCGACGTGATCTCGACCGATCAGCACACGGTCAAGCCCTGGTTCAACGGCAGGATCGACTACTCGCCGCCGGTCGAAGACCTGGCGGGAAGCGGCTTCCCGCTCGTAGGCGGGCGCCTGGATTACGTCGCGCACCGGCGCGTGGCGGTGCTGATCTATCGCTACAAGAAGCATCCGCTCGACGTCTACGTGTTCCCGGAATCGTCCGGCAGCGCGGGCCGCCCGCCGGAGACGCTCGTGAGCGAAGGCTATTCGCTCTCGCGCTGGCATGAGAGCGGGATGACCTACTGGGCGATCACCGATGCGACGCCGGACACGCTCGTGGCATTCAAGGCCGCGCTGCAGTCGAAGCTGCATGGCCCGGGTGGGGCCAAGGAGGATTGACCCGTCCCCTTCGATAAATCCTTGAAAACACGACCGATTCCGTCCGGGAAAGCGGTTTTTATCTTGCATGCGGTTCGAAAGCCGGGCTATAATCTTCGGCTTCTCACTTGCCACACCGGTTCCGACGCCCGGGTGGCTTTAATCCACAAGGAGTGTGTATGCGTCATTACGAAATCGTCTTCATCGTGCACCCCGATCAAAGCGAGCAAGTGCCCGCGATGATCGAGCGTTACAAGTCCACGATCACCACGCACGGCGGCCAAGTCCACCGTATCGAAGACTGGGGCCGTCGCCAACTGGCCTACATGATCGAGAAACTCGCGAAGGCTCACTACGTTTGCATGAACATCGAATGCGACCAAACCACGCTCGACGAGCTCGAGCACGCATTCAAGTTCAACGACGCCGTGCTGCGTCACCTCATCGTCAAGATGAAGAAGGCCGAAACCGGCCCGTCGCCGATGATGAAGGAAGTGCAGCGCGAAGAAGCCAAGAAGGCGGCTGCATCGTCGCAACCGTCCGAAGCGCAGGCTTAAGGACTCTGGTTTATTAAGCCACCAAGGCTCACTCTGCTCTCGTGAACCGGCTGCAACTCACGGCCAGCGTCGTCGAACGCGAACCGGTGCGGTACACCCCCGCCGGCGTTCCGATCGCAAGCTGCACGCTGCAGCACCGCACGGAAGTCGTCGAAGCGGGCATTGCCCGGCAAATCGAACTGACGATGCCGGCGGTTGCCGCGGGAGCCGCGAGCGGCAAGCTGGAGGCCTGCGAGATGGGCGTCGAAACGCTCTTCACGGGTTTCCTGGCGAAGAAAAACCGCAACGCGCGAACCTTGGTGTTTCACATCACTGAATTGCAGGACATTGGAAAGGACTGAACATGCCCCGCCCGACTGGTAAGACTGGTAAGAAATTCGACAAGCGTCGTCAGCAACAAAACCCGCTCTTCAAGCGCAAGAAGTTCTGCCGCTTCACGGCTGCTGGCGTCGAGAGCATCGACTACAAGGATACCGAAACGCTGAAGGACTTCATCGGCGAAAACGGCAAGATCACGCCGGCTCGTCTGACGGGTACGAAGTCCCACTATCAGCGCCAGCTCGATACGGCCATCAAGCGCGCACGTTTCCTCGCGCTCCTGCCGTACACCGATCTGCACAAGGCCTAATCAGACGACGCAATAAGGAGAATCCGAATGCAAATCATTCTTTTGGAAAAAGTCGTCAACCTGGGCAACCTCGGCGACATCGTCAAGGTGAAGGACGGCTACGCACGTAACTTCCTGATCCCGAAAAAGCAAGCTCGCCGCGCAACGAAGGAAGCGATCGCCGAATTCGAAGTCCGCCGTGCGGAACTCGAAAAGGTTGCGGCTGAAAAGCTGGCAACTGCTCAAGCTCAAGGCGAAAAGCTGGCTGGCCTGACCGTGCAGATCGCGCAGAAGGCTGGCGTCGACGGCCGTCTGTTCGGCTCGGTGACCAACGCCGACATCGCCGATGCGCTGAAGGCACAAGGCTTCGACGTGGAAAAGGCGCAAGTGCGCCTGCCGGAAGGTCCGCTGAAGATCGTCGGCGACCATCCGGTCAGCGTTTCGCTGCACACGGACGTCCTCGTCGACGTCACGGTGTCGGTGCTGGGCGAGCACGCTTAAGGCGGCGGCAGGTTTCGCACTGCGCACTGCGCGCCGCGCTCTGCTTGACGCAGCACGAGTAGTATTCGCCGAACTGGCAGGCAGGCGGTTCGGCGCGCAGGAAGCGTTGCATGGGACCCGAGTAATGCTCTGCATGGGGCCGGAGTAAGTGCTGAAGCACTAACTCCGGCCGGCACGCTAAAGCACTAGCTCGGGTCGACAAAAGACAGGGGCCGGGAAACCGGCCTCTGTCTTTTTATTTGTGCCGTAGCCGCCGGGCTGGCACTAAAACGGCCATTTCGCGATAATTCCTCCCCATGAACGCACCGCCGAAAGATCCCCAACTCGAATCTCTGAAAGTCCCGCCGCATTCGATCGAGGCCGAGCAGTCGGTGCTCGGCGGGCTGCTGCTCGACAACGCGGCATGGGACCGGATCGCCGACTTCCTGTCGCAGAGCGATTTCTACCGCTACGACCACCGGATCATCTTCGAGCACATCGGCAAGCTGATCGCGGCGACACGGCCGGCCGACGTGATCACCGTCTACGAAGCGCTCGGCACCTCGGGCAAGGCCGAGGAGGTGGGCGGCCTCGCGTACCTGAACGCGCTGGCGCAGAACACGCCGAGCGCGGCCAATATCCGTCGCTATGCCGAAATCGTGCGCGACCGCGCTGTGCTGCGGCGTCTCGTGTCGGTGGCCGACGAGATCTCCGCCGACGCCTTCAATCCACAAGGCAAGGAAGTCCGCCAATTGCTCGACGAGGCGGAATCGAAGGTGTTCTCGATCGCCGAAGACGGCGCGCGCGGCACGCAAGGCTTCCTCGAAATCGGCCCGCTGCTCACGCAAGTGGTCGAGCGGATCGATACGCTCTATCACACCGCCAACCCGAGCGACGTGACCGGCACGCCGACGGGCTTCGTCGACCTCGACCGGATGACGTCGGGCATGCATGGCGGGGAGCTCATCATTGTGGCTGGGCGGCCCTCAATGGGGAAAACGGCCTTCAGCATGAACGTCGGCGAATACGTCGCCGTGGAGTACGGCTTGCCGGTGGCGGTGTTCTCGATGGAAATGCCGGGCACGCAGCTCGTCATGCGTATGCTCGGCTCGGTCGGGCGGCTCGACCAGCATCGCATGCGTACCGGGCGGCTGACCGACGAAGACTGGCCGAAGCTCACGCACGCGGTGCAGAAGATGAGCGAGGCGCAACTCTTCATCGACGAAACCGGTGGCCTGAACCCGATGGAATTGCGCTCGCGCGCGCGGCGGCTCGCGCGCCAATGCGGCAAGCTCGGCCTCATCATCGTCGACTACCTGCAGCTGATGTCGGGCTCGTCGCAGGGCGAGAACCGCGCCACCGAAATCTCCGAAATCTCGCGCTCGCTGAAGGGGCTTGCCAAGGAGCTCGACGTGCCGGTGATCGCGCTTTCGCAGCTGAACCGCGGCCTCGAGCAGCGGCCCAACAAGCGTCCGGTGATGTCGGACTTGCGTGAATCGGGCGCCATCGAGCAGGACGCGGACGTGATCCTCTTCATCTATCGCGACGAGGTTTACAACCCCGACAGTCCCGACAAGGGCACGGCCGAGATCATCATCGGCAAGCAGCGTAACGGTCCGATCGGGCCGGTGCGACTCACGTTCCTCGGCCAATACACGAAGTTCGACAACTTCGCGGGCGCGCAGACCTTCTACGGCGGCGAGTAGCAAGAGTCGGAACGCAGGCCGGTCGCAATGTAAAGCGCCGCGTTGGGTGGGGCGTCCTGGCAGTGTCTTCCGCTGTGAAGAATTGATTTCTGGGCTCGTGACATGCCCGTTGTGTCGCGCTATGATGGAGAAAAATCAAAAACAAAGATTTTTTTGCTTCAAATAAGACTGATATTCTTCAAAAACAAGCGAAAAGGTACAAAATATGAGCATTGAAACGCCGCTTACGAGGCGCCAACTGGCGCGAATTCAAATCGCGCGAGGTATTCCTGCCGAAGAAATCCAGCTGCGCACAGGGATGCCTCGGGCCTCCTATGAAGTGCTCTTCAGCGCGTCGCACACGGACCAGGACAAGGAAGTGACCAAGATGCTGTCGAAGACCTCCTTCGACCGTCTGATCGCGCTCCTGGGCATCGAGGCGGATTTTTGCGGGCTGCGCCCGAGCGGCGTGCTCGAATGGCGCGCCGAAGGCACGCCGAAGAAGGTCACCCAGTGCTGGGCCGATGCGGCCTCGGGGCTCATCAAGGAGTTGCTGTCCGAGCATCTGACGATCGCCGAAGTCGTGCTGCGCGGTTCCGATCGCTGGATTTCGCGCTTTGTCGATCAAGAGCGCATGCTGCTCGTTTTCGACCGCGCACGCGGCATCCGTATCGCGGTGACGCGCGCCCCGGCGGACCTGCTCGGCAAGTTCGAGGCGTTGACCGGCGTGACGTGCCAGCGCAAGGTCACCTTGAATCCCGCCGAATTTCGCGACAACCGCGAAATGATCCACCACGAGGTGCTTCGTTCCGTGCAATTCGACCATCTGACCGGCGTGGTTGCGCCCACCTACAACTGGAAGGACGTGCAGGCCGCTGCGCGCGAGTTCGGTTTCTCGACTGACGATCTCGTCAACATGATGCACGAGCATGCCGAGCGCCGTTCGAGCCGCCAGGAAGTGCCGGATGCGGATGTGTCCGACAGCAGCGCGGCCGACGAATTCGCCGATCGCCGCAATACCGATTTCCAGGTTGCCCGCCTGCGTGTGGTCGGTGGTTCGTGATTCTCTCGCATCCCTAGCGCTGCGCCGATGAAGCGGCTGCCTCATCCACCACACTCGCAACAATAAGAATCAAAAAAATAAATGTTTTTGTATTTAAACTAGTTCATAATGGCTCGTATGGGGATGGCATGGCTAGAATCTGCGGCGCTCGAGTGTTGGACTACGGGGAATGACTGTGAACAGTTGTGTGAAATGGTGCCTGCGCGGGGGGGCGGTACTGGCGGCGTTGGTCGCCGTATCGGGGTGCGCGAACCAGAACCAGGTCAAGGCGACGCCCGACGAGCAACGCCGCACGGAAATCGAGGCCCAGATTTCGGATTCGCTGTCGCTCGCGGTGAACGCGCAGCGCGAGCTTGCGATGACTCGCGATGCAGACGTGCAGCAGCGCGCGGTGTCGCGCACCCGGCTGCTGACCGATCGCGTGAGCTACGACTTCTACGGCGACGTCGAGCAGATCGTCGGCGATATCGCGAGCAAGTACGGCTACGAATTGAAGGTCTATGGCCAGCGTCCGCCCGAGCACGTGAACGTCAACGTCTATGTGAACAAGATGCCCGTGCTCGAAGTGCTGCGCTACGTCGGGCAGACCGCGGGCGATTGGCTCGACCTTCGCGTCTCGGCCGGCGTGATCGAGCTGACCTACAAGAAGCCGTCGCACGCTTGAAGGGTGTTGCATGCCGATCGATACCGTTTCCCTTGACGCGCTGCAGAGCCTGAATCAGCCCGCCATCGTCCAGAGCGCGGCCGCAGGCCCCGGGACCCATTCGCTCGGCAACATCCGGCTCGACGCCGTGCGCGATGCGGCTTTCGGGTTGGGCGCGCGCGGCGGCCTCATCGACGAAACGCGCATGATCCAGTCCGAACTCAAGACGCGCGCGAGAGAGTACGACACCGTGTACGACTTTGCGCATCTGATGATCCAGGGGCGCGTCGTGCCCCCGGTCCTCACGCAGGAGAGGGATCTGTACACCCTGAAGGGCATGGATACGATCCGCATTGCGCAGCAGGATTGGACAATCTTCTCGCAGGCGCGCTTCACGTCGCGCCCGCCGACCTGGCGGGAGTACCTGATGGCTGACCCCGGCCCGCTGGCGATGCCCGCTGCGGAACTGCTGCCGACCAGCGACAACGAGCGCGAGATCTGGAAAAAGGCGGTGGCCGCCGGTTGGCAGGCCGGGATTCAACAGGCCGACGAGAGCTTCAAGATCAATGCGAACCGGCTGACGCGCGACTATCGCGGGATGGTGAACTACCACATCCTCGCGCTGAAGAAGATGGTCACGCTGCCGATCGTGGCCCAGATGGACATGCCGCTCAATTCTCGCGGGGACTCGATGAGCATGGGTGAAACAGTGCTGCGCCTGACGGCCCTGCCGTCTTTCGACACCAATATGAAGAAGTGGCAGCCGCTTTCCGGGGAGGTCGACCGCCTGCAGGCCCCGGGCGATGGGTCGCCGGCGCCTTCGCCGAGCCCGGATGGCGTGACGCTCACGCCTGTGCTGAACGCCGGCGACGCCGGCTCGGCGGGGGGGAACTGATGGTATGGCGTAGCGATGCCGAGCTCATCGTGCCTCGGACGGCATGGCGCGAGCCGATCATCTTCGGGCACCGGGATCATCTGCAGGACATGATGCGCGAGGTGGTTGCGCAGGGGGCCAGCGAAACGATCCTGCAGCCCGGCGAGCCGGTGATCCTGGAAATCGACGGCGAATTCCGTCAGCTGACCGAGCGGCAGCTGGATCAGGGCGAGGTCCAGCAAATCATCAACTGGGCGACCGACAACGACAAGGCGTCCAGCCTGCTCATCCAGGGGCAGGAGATCAAGGCCTCGTACGTGGTCAAGGACCCGGTCGAGCGCGATGCGCGCGGCGAGAAGAAGAAGACGCGCTTTCGGGTGGCCGCCGGCCGGGGCGAGGTCAACGGGGAGATGGCCTACCAGATCCTCATGCGGAAGATCGATTCGGAGCCTGCGCGCCTTACCGAAGGCGAGCTGCCGGTCGAGCTGCTCGAAGCGGTCACGCCGCGCAACGGGATCATCTGGCTTTCGGGCCCGACGGGCTCGGGCAAGACCACTTTCTTCTCCGCGATCTGCCGGCACATCCTCGAGCAGCGCACGCCGATTCGCGGAAACATCGTCTTTATCGAAGAGCCGATCGAGCAGACCTACGACGGCATTCCGTGCTCGCACAGCATCGTGTTCCAGATGGAGGTCGGCCGCGACGTGCCGACGTGGGAGCAGGGCGTGCGGCAGCTGATGCGCCGTCGTCCCAAGCTGATCGTGATCGGCGAAACGCAGAGCCGGGTGACGGCGGAAGCGGCGATGGCCGCTGCGCTGACCGGCCACCCGGTCTTCACGACGCTGCACTGTAACGACGTCGCGTCCATGCCGTCGCGGATCCTGTCGTTCTTCGACGACTCCGTCAAGCAGCAGATGCTCTACGACTGGGTGACCACGGCGCGCGTGCTCTTCAATCAGATGCTGGTTCCGCGCAAAGGCGGCGGCCGCCGCGTCGTCTTGCGCGAGTTCCTGATCATGACGGAAGAGCTGCGCCAGGAGCTCCTGGATATCGCCGACCCGGGCGCGCTCACGCTGCGCCTGAAGCGCGCGGTGGAAGAGGAGGGTTGCTCGATGGCGCAGGCCGCTGTGAGTGCGCATTCCGCGGGGCTGATCGACGACGAAACCCTGGCGCGCTACACGCGCGCCCGCACGACGCACTGATCGATTCCGGGGGAGTCATGGCCGATAGCCACTGGCGGCATACCGCCAACGTTACCAGCATCAGTATTTTCGGTTTCACGAAGCTGGATGCGCGCGCATTTGTACCATTTCCATTTTTGCTCGTAGTGAAGTCGTGGTATTTGGTCATCTTAGGAATCATTTTTTTAGTTTTTTTTGGTATTATTTCGCGCAAAGGCTATCCGTTCTCCACGTTTCGGCGAAAGATCCGAACGATGTTGACGGGCCCGACCAAAACCGTTCGGCGAATTCGCTAGAAAGGCGCGGCCCAGTGCGGCGGCGACTGGCACAACAGGCAGAAAGGGAAAACATGAAGAGAGGATTTCTCAAGGCTGCAGCGGTCACGTTCGCCGCGCAGTGCGCGAACCTGCCCGCGGCGCATGCCGGGTTCGAAATCGATCCGTCGTTGCAGGTTGCGCTCAACAACGCGAGGCATCAGGCATCCGGCAGCGCGTCGTCGCAAAGCGCCTCTTCTTCTGCTGCTCCGGTTGCGGCGTCCGCCATGGTCGGCGGGGCAATTCCCGGCGATGCCGTCATGAGCACGCCGCTTGCCGCGCCCTCGGAGGCATGGAACACGAAGCTGCAAGGGTTTGCGCGCAACGAACCGTTGCGGCAGGCCCTTTCCCATACGGTCCCCGCAGGCGGTCAACTGGTCGTGAACGGCACGCTGCCGGACAAGCGCGTCTCCTGGGATGGCGGGTCGGCCGATTCGCGCATGACGGTCGCCCGCAAGATGCTGGCCGACGCGGATATCGAAGGCCGATTCGACGGCAGCAACCTGATCGTCGGCAGCCTCCCCGCTGTTTCCCAGGCGTCGGGGGAGGCGGCGCCCGTCGCGCCGACGAAGGAGATCTGGATCATCCGCCAGGGCTACCCGATCGGGCAGGAGCTCAAGGGCTGGGCCAAGCGCGCGGGCTGGAACGTGGTCTGGGGTCTGCAGCGCGACGTGATTGCGCCGACGACGACCACGTTCACGGGAGATTTCGCGAGCGCTGCGGCCGAAGTCGTGCGCACGCTTGCGGAAAACGGTGCGCTGATCCATGCGCAACTCTTCGACGGCAATCACACCCTGGTCGTGCAAGGGCCGGGCGTCGCGCCGCAATAGCGGCCAGTGCGAACGAGCACATACGGGAAGGAGCTACACGTGAAAATCTTCAACGGCCTTGCGCGCCTGGACGCGCATCGATATCGATTGCCGGGCCGACTGATGCTTGCCGCTCTGGCTGCAGTGGCCGTGGCCGGATGCGCGCAAATCAAGGATGCGGACGATACCGTCTCGCACGCAAGGCATACCGTGGAGTCCGAGCAAGCGAAGGCGCAGGTTGCGCAGCCGGTCGTTTCGCGCACGTCCGCGTCGTGGCTGCTCGGCGAGTCGGTCCAGGTGGACCCGGAGCTGTCGCCGATTCTCCTGAGACAGCTCGCATGGCAACCGCAGCATAAGGTCTCGCTCGCCGAGCTGGTTGCGTACATCACGCAGCAAGTCGGCTTGCCGGTCGATATCTCCGAAGTGCAGCACGTCGGCGGGACCAGCGTTGCGGACCTGGTCGGCGCGCCGTCGACGAGCCCATCGACGGGCGCGCAGCTGCCGTTGCCTCCGGCGACGCTGACCGCCGCGCTGTCGAATGCCCACGAGGGAGCCAAGACGCTGCCGCTGATGGACGTGTCGTATCAGGGGAACGTCAAGGGGCTGCTCGATTTCGCGGCGAACGAGGAAGGCCTGTGGTGGAAGATGGACGATGGCGCCGTGGAGTTCTACCGCACCATCACCAAGACGTTCTACATCCCCGCGATCAACCGCAAGTCGAACGGCTCCAACACGATCGTCGCGCAATCCGGCCCGGGCAGCCTGAACAGCAGCTCGGGCACGGGAACGAGCAGCAGCTCGAGCGGCTCGACGACCGGCAGCTCGAATGCCGCCGACACCTATGAAGTCGATGTCTGGAAGACGATCGCGGCCACGGCCAAGACGGTTGCCGGTTCGAGCGGCGGCGGCGCCGCGGAAGTCTCGGCCGAACCTTCGCTCGGAAGCATCACCGTCACGGGTTCGCCGACGCAGGTCAAGAACGTGGAAGCATGGGCCAAGGGTCTCGCCGACAAGCTGAGCCAGCAGGTGATGATCTCGGTTTCCTTGTACTCGGTGGATCTCTCGAACGAAGACAACTACTCGTGGAATCCCAGCGTCATCTACAACAAGTTGTCGAACATGTACGGCCTGTCGCTCGCGGGTCCGGGCGTTCCGGTGATCACGGGCAGCCTGAGCCCGATGGTCATCTCGGCGACGGCAGGCACATCGTCGAGCTTGGACGGATCGAAACTCGCGGTGAATGCGCTGTCGACGCTCGGCCACGTCGCTGAGACCGTGACGCAATCGGTCGTGACCTTGAACGGTCAGCCCGCGCCGATGCAGATCGCCAACGAAGTCACCTATCTGGCGTCGAGCGGATCGACGATTTCCGCGAACGTGGGCTCCACGTCGACGCTGACGCCCGGCGTCGTCACGACCGGCTTCACGGCGACCTTCCTCCCGCAAGTCGTGAACGGCCGGATTCTGCTTTCCATGGACATGACGAACTCCGTCCTCAACCGCATCGATACGGCGACGAGCAACGGCTCGAGCATCCAGACGCCGAACGTCTCGAGCACCACGTTCCAGCAAAGCGTATCGCTGACGCCCGGCTCGGCGCTGATGCTGGCCGGCCTCCAACAGGACAACGCCAGCGTCAATCACAGCGGCGTGGGCTCGCCCAGCAACTTCCTGCTGGGCGGCGGTGTCGACGGCTCGCGTCAGAAGAAGCTGATCGCCATCGTCATCACGGCACGCGTGCTTTAAAGGAGACGATCGTTCATGAAAATCCGTTTCAGCATGGGGCGTGTCCGGGCGGCGGCATGCGCTGTCGCTGCGCTCTCGATGTCGGCGGGCGCCGCTTTCGCGGCGACTGCGGCGGGCATCGACACGGCGTCGAGCGCGCCGGCGGTTGCCTCGGGCGCGAGCGCCTATCAAGCGCCGACCTGGTCGACCTACTACGGCTCGGTGGACGCGATTCGAGCCGATACCCAAAAGGCGCAGGCCGAGCTCGAAAACCTGCAGATACACCATCAGCTCGACGAAGCGCGCCGCGGCAATTTCCAGCAGAACGGCGGCGCCGCCGCGCCGAGCACCCCGGCAATTCCGGCGTTGACCGTGGGCCAGCAGCCGGCGCCGGCGGCGCGTGATCCCCTGGTCCAGCAGGTGAGCATGGTCGACGGCCGCTGGACCGCCGTCATCCAGCTTTCATCGGGCGCGCGCGTGACCGTTCATCAGGGGGAGTCCGTCCGGGGACTCGGGAAGATCGCGAGTATCGCGCTCGGCCAGGTGATGGTCAGCCAAGGCGACAAGGTGACGGCCCTGCAGTTCGCGGGTGATGGCGCGCAAGACGCTGCGCCGCAGACGAACCCTTCGCTGGCTCGCCCGATGGCGGGGCCGATGTCCATGCCGATGGGCATGCACTGAGTCCACGGGCTCCCAGACAAGACAATCATGGTTGAACCGACTTTTTCCGGTGAATACTACGGCGCGTCGAGCGCCGGCGATCTGCCGTCCGTAGGACGAACGGAAATCGTGACGATCGGCCGCAGGAAATGGCTGATCGGCATGCGTTGGCGCTCGTACGAAGTGTTGCCGGAGCGTGCCGAACTCGTCGAAGAAGCGGAAACCATGCACACGGACTGGATTGCGCGCCGCGTGGGCGACGAGGCGATCCAGGTCGGTTTCTGCGCAGCGGTCAGCAATGGCTGGCCGAACAAGATCTACAGCCTGGCCGCTCTGCTTGCGGACTCTCACAAGGTGCCGTGGGCCGGGGCATTCGAGCTCGGCAATGGGCTGTGGTGGTATGTCGCCGTTCGCGACAACTACGGGATGATGCCCGACGGCGATGTCGTCGGCACCTACGACGACATTCAGCGTGCTCGCCAGGAGCACTCGTCGCTAGAGGACTTCAACCACGTCAACGGCACGCGCGAGCAGCTGGAGGATCTGGTTGCGCGTGCGAAGGCCAAGCGCACGCCGGTGGAGTCGCTGAGCACGTCGCGATTTTCTCCCTCGGTGATGCTTGGCTGCGCGGGGGTCATGGTATGTGCCGCCGGCGCCTATTTCGGCTACCAGTACTACGAACACGTTCAAGAGTTGAAGCGCCAGGCGCTGGTGCGTCTGCAAATTCAGGTGAACGCGCGCAAGGCGCAGGAAGCCGCCGCTCCGAGCGCCGGCAAGATTCTTCGCTCGCTGCCGGACCCGGCCGTCTGGCTCGATGCCTGCCGCAACGCGGTCTACGGCCAGCCGCTCTGGCTGCATGGGTGGCAGCTCGCCGCGCAACACTGCGTCGGTCCGCAGCTCATGGTGACGTGGAAGCGCGGTCCCGGCGCGACGATTGCGTACGCGCCTCCGGGGGCCGTTTCCGAAGACGGGAACGGCGTGACGCAGGTGATTCCGCTGCCGCTGCCGCAAGGGGTGCCGGGCACCGACGACGCGGTGCCGATCCGCGAAGCGCGCACCAGGCTGATTCTATGGGCTCAGGAACACGGCATCGAGGTCAGGATGAGCGGTGTTCCCGTTGCGCCGAAGCAAAGCGAGGTGGCGACGGTGGCGGCCGCCGCGTTGGGTACGAGTACGCCCGAGCCGGTGCCATCGATTCAACTTTCCTTCTCCGTTCCCGCCGCGCCGTTCGCACTGGACTTCAGCAGCGTGCCGGGTCTCCGTTTGAACGAAGTGAGCATCGACGACGTCACCGCAAGGGCGAGCGACACGTCGAGCGGATGGAAAATTTCGGGGGTAGTGTATGGACGCTAGAGGTGAATCGAGCAGCGTGCGCAACAAACTCATTGCGCCGCCGGAAAAGATCGCGACGCAGATCGCCTTCGATATCGTGGCGATGACGGTGTACGTCGCGAAGCAGACATCCATGAGTCCGCTGTACCTGACATGGTTGGAGCGCAACAGAAGCGCAGGCATACGGCTCAAGCAGGAGATCGTCGACCTGGCCCAGGTCATGGAAATGCGTGACAAACAGGGGCTTCGCTACGCCGAGCGCGAAACGCATCAGGAAGGCTTCGAGAATCGAGCCGAAGCGCTTGAATTGCTCGAGTGCGCGGCCTACTACCGCGCCTCCGACATCCACTTCCTTCTGCGCGGCCATCACGCGGTCGTGCAGTTGACCGTCAACAACGACCTTCGGCACTTCCGCGAGTATCACCAGGACAAGGCGCTGCTGCTCGTGCGCGCGATCTGGCAGGGCCTCGTGACGACGGGCGATTCGCAGTGGCGCGATCACGAGCGCCAGAACGCGCAGGTCACGGGCGAGAAGCTCAATCCGGACACGGGCGTGACGTCGATTCGTATCGTGCGCGGCCCGATGTTCCCGGCCGCGCAGGGCGGCCAGTTCATGGTGCTGCGCTTGCAGTATTCGAATACCGTTCGGGCCGAGCGGCGCGCGGGCCTGCCGGTGCTGAAGTTTCCGTCTGCGCCGCGCGGTGAATTTCTGCTCCCGAAAATGGGCTTTACCGAGCAGAACGTCGCCAAGCTCAAGCACATCATGTCGATGCCGGACGGCATCCTGATCGTCACCGGCCCGACGGGGGCCGGCAAGTCGACCACCGACTACGAATTGCGCAAGGAAGAGGCGCGCGTGCGTCCCTACCTCAAGCAAATCATGATCGCGGACCCGATCGAGTTTCCGGAGGATTGGTCCACGCAGCTTCCGGTGACGAACGCGCTGGACAAGGCTGCCACCGCAGAGCAGTTCGCGGAGGCGATGGCGGCCGCGCTGCGGATGGCGCCCAAGATCATTTCCCCCGGTGAAATCCGCGGCGCCGAAGTCGCCCTGATGGCATTCGAAGCCTCGACGACGGGCCACAAGGTCACGACGACCTTGCACGTATCCGACGCATTCCTGTGGCCGGACCGTCTCGAACTGATGGACATCATGAAGCTCAAGCGCACGATGTTCTGCGATCCGAAGATCGTGCGCGGCGTGGTTGCGCAGCGCCTCTTGAGCCCGCTGTGCCCGCATTGCCGCGTGCGCTCGGAAGATGCGCCGGGGCGCGTGAGCGACTCGGTCATGGCTGCGCTGGCAACGTGGTCGAAGGATGGCGACCTGGGTCAGATCTACGTGCGGGGCGAGGGCTGCGAGCACTGCAACCAGGAAGGCATCGGAAGCCGGTTCGGGATCATGGAAGTGGTCGTGACCGATGCCAAGCTCATGGCCGACTTCATTCACCGGGGAACCGCGATTGCGCGGCGCAACTACCACCGTCGCCCCGATGCGGACCCGCCGCTTCTGGAAACAGCCATCCGGCATGTCCTCGCGGGCCGCGTGGATCCGAACCATGTCCAGGAAATGGTGGATGTGATCGTGCCGAAGGACATGTTCCACGACGTCGTGGATATCAGCCAATACGGAATCGACCGGCCGGCCCTGGAGGTGGTCAATGGCTAACGAAGGCGGTTTGCTCGCCCGCGTGCTGAGCGCCATGGGGCGGCGCGCCGCGGCGCCTCAGAAAAAACAGACGCTGACCCGAAAGCGCACCGGATGGTGGGGAAAGCTCTCGGACGCGGCCGACCGCAAGGCGTTCGACTGGAAGACGCGTGAAGCGCTGTATATGCACCTGTCGACGCAGGTGGAAAACGGCGTGTCGGTCGAAGCCGCGCTGGACGGCTTTGCCGACATCCTGCGCAAGCGCAGGCGCAGGAGCAGCCAGGCGCTCGTCGAGAACGTCTCCCGCCGCATGCGCGAAGGCCTGCCGCTGCGCCGCGCGATCGCGATCGCGATTCCGCGCGAAGAGGCCGCGGTGATCGCGGGCGGTGAAATGTCCGGGAAGCTGGGTATCGCGCTCGACTTGATCGTCGAATCGCATGATCGAGTCGAATCGGTCATGCGTGCCTACAAGGGGGCCGCTGTCCGGCCGATCATGTATCTCGCCATGACGTACGGCGTGATGTGGGCCGTGGGCGCCTACGTGATGCCGAGCATCGTCCAGGGCCTGCCGGAAAGCAAGGTGCAGGGCATCGGCATCGTCATGTACAAGGCGGCTGATTTCTCGCAGTCCTGGTTGTCGATCGTGCCGCCTCTTCTCTGCGTGGCGATTTTCTATGCGGTGCGCTGGTCGTTTCCGCGTTGGATCGGGCCGAGCCGGATCAAGGCGGAGAAGTATTTCCCGTACTCGTTCTATCGCGACATCGAGGGGTACAAGTGGCTCGCATCGTTTTCCGGCTTGATCGAGGCGGGCATCCCGGATGTGCATGCGCTGGCCCGGCAGATGGAGACGGCGAACCCCTGGCTGCGCGAACGGTTGTGGCATGTCCGCTTCCGGATGACCGAAGGCGGCATGAATCTCGCCGAGGCGCTGGAATCTCGCGGCGCGGGCGGCAAGATGCCGCCCTTCGAGTTCCCCAACCCGGCCATCATCGATCGCATTCGGTCGATCGCGGCCTTCAAGGATTTCCACGACAAAGTAGGAAACCTGACGAGACGCTGGTCGGCTGAAATCGAACGCAATGCGTTGGGGCAAGCCAAGAGAGCGGGCTTTTACGCCGAGATCGCCATGTACGCGCTGATGGGTTTTCTGATGTATGCGATCAACGGTGTCACGACGCAGCTGGGCGCGATCGGCGGCGGCTAAGAACTTTTCCCGAACCCGGGATTTTCTTCAATGCAGCACACAAGACGGAGGTGAGAGATGGATGAAATTATGGGCTCCTGGTTTAAATACCTGGTGCGACTGTTGGGCATTGCCTCTGTGGTGATCATCCTGGTGGCGATCTTCCACAAGAACAAGGCTGAAACCGAGGTGGCGAACCTCACGCAGCTCGCCACCAACATCGCGAACACCTATACGGGCCAGACGGCGTTCTCGAGTATCACGACTGCGATTGCGGCGCAGCTGGCGCCGAGCAACATGGTGACGGGCGCTACGCTGATCAACCAGTGGGGCGGGACGGTGACGGTGGCCGTCAACGCGGCGAATCCGTCGCAGTTCAACATCGTCGAAAACAGCGTGCCGAGCGACGGCTGCGTGGACATGGCGAACAAGGCGACGAACTACGTGACGATGACGCTCAACGGCACGACATACAGCCAGACGAGCCCGCTGGACGCCGGCACGGCCGTGACGGCCTGCAACAGCGCGACGACGCAGACCATCACGTACGTGTACGGCCACTAACCGCGAATCGACACGCCAACGTGAATAGACTGAAGGACATCATCTGGTCGGATCTTTGCGTGTGCGAGGACCCGGCGAATGGCTGGTTCAAGGAAACCCCGGACTCGATGGTGGCATCGCTGCTGCCATTCGACGCGTGGGCTGAAGCGAAGCAGCTTTTTCTCGAGCTCAATCGAGTGTGGGATGAGCGCGGGGCGGGGGCGTCCCGATATGGCTTCCCGATCGTGTGGCCTCCGCAGGACGGCATGCGCTTGCGTGCGAAACGCATTCCGCTTGCGAGCGGCGGACACGTTTTCGTGTGCCGCGCGTTCCGGTTCAAGCCGCGCCGGTTTCACGACATCGGCATGGCGCAGCCGCTTGCCATGAAGCTGTTGTCGCCCGAGATCCGCGGCGGGATCGGCATCTTCCTGGGACGGCCGGGCGCGGGAAAGACGACGACGGCGTGCGCGTATCTGCAAGAGCGCGCGACGCGTCTCGGGGGCGTGGCGTGGACGATCGAGAGTCCCGTCGAGATGGATCTCGAAGGCCGGTACGAAAACGGCTACATCCACCAGCGCGAGGTGGATACGCCCGAGCTGATGGCCGAGGCGGTCAGGGATCTTGCGCGTGCAACGCCGAACGTGCTGTTTGTCGGCGAAGTGCTCGATGACCAGACCGCCGAGATGGTGACGCAGGCCTCGAAAATGGGCTTCCTCGTCTTGTGCACCTATCACGGCGGCGACCTGATCAACGGCATCGAGCGCTTCGCGCGCGCGGCGGGGCGCGGCAGCGTGTCGGCCCAGTTCGTGGAGGCCTTCCGGTTTGCCATCCATATCGATCTGCGTCTCGTGGACACGGGCGGGCGGCCCAAGGCGATCAACGACAGCCTGATCGGATCGCTCTCGACAGGGAGTCCGCCTCGCGTGCTGTCCGCTCGGTCTCTGTTTTGCATGCAAGACGACCATCCGGTTCGAGGCTTCATGAAGAAGGGCGAGTTCGCGCAGCTGTCGAGCGAGATCGATCGGCAGAAACACGATCTCATGAAGCAGCTGGCGGATATGAGGCTCAACCAGGCAGGCCAGACGAGGTGAGATGCGATGCGCTACATGGCCCTTCTCGTGCTGGCATTGCTGACGTCGACGCTGGCCTATCAGAAGGCCACGTTGCAGGCGATTCAGCCAAGCGCGCAGACAGTCTCGGTGAATGCCGCGGCGGCGCAGTTCTTGAGCTACCGCTCGGCTGTGATGGCGTACATGACGGCCAATCCGACCTTCACCGGGACGATTCAGCCGAATCAGTTGAGCGCTTACTCGCCGCAGTATTCCTCGGCATTCGTTTCGACGTACGCCGCGGGCAACGCTGTGACCGTGTCGGGAACGGGGCGCCTCATTACCGCTTACGCGGCTTTGCCGACGGGCGCATTGCAAGCGGTGTTGCTGCAGTCCGGCAATGACGCATCGATTGGCCTGTCGTCGGGCACCACGTGGACGACGGACGCGAATGGCGTGAACACGACACCTGAACCGCTCAATGTCGCCGTCACGGCAGGGGATGTGGTCTCGGTCGTTAAAACAGGAAACTGATCATGAGTGAAGTCCTTGGAGCCCTGTTCGCGATATTGGTCGGGCTGATGTACTACCCGAAGATCGCCAATGGCGTTGCTACGGAGCGCCATACGCAGACGGACGTCACGACGGCGATTCAACAGCAGCAGTGGGTGGCGGCCGTTTCGAATTACGTCACTCAGAATATGACGTCGCTCGAATCGTCAGTGACGACCACACCGACGGTGATACCGGTTGCCACCGTGAAGGCGGCCAACGTGGGTCTGCCGGTTGGATTCACCGGGACGAATCCATTCAACCAGACTTGGACGGCCGCCGTCACTCAGCCCACTGCAGGCAATCTGCAGGTGCTCATCTATACGGTTGGCGGCACGCAGATCAACGACCAGGAGCTCGGGTCGATCGCGCGCTCGGCGAATGGGGTGGGCGGCATGATTCCGACGAACAACTCCGGCGTGTACTCGGGCGGCGCCGCGACCGCCTATGGCGCCTTTGGCGCGTGGCAGGTCTCGACCGCCGCCTATGGCGTCACGGGGGGCAGCCCGGCATCTCTGCTGACCTTCAGCAACGGCGCGTTGACCAGCAACTACCTGTATCGCAACGCCGTGCCAGGGCAGCCGCAGCTCAACACGATGAGCACGAACTTGAACATGGGCGGCAACACGATTACGAATGCGCAACAGATCCAGTTGGCGGCGGGCAATGGCGTGCAGATTGGGAATTCTTACGTGTACGGGGACAGCGCGAATACGGCGCTTCGCCAGAATGGCGCTGTCTATCTCCAGAACACGGCGGGCACAGCAAACGCGGATCTTATTGCTGGAAATATCACCGCTGGGGGGAACGTTTGGGCGGCCGGCTACCTGCATGCACAAGGAGACGTGAGTGCAAACGGGAACGTGTCGGCATCCGGGAACGTGAGTGCAAACGGAAATCTCTGGACAAATCAACAGGTTATCGCCAACGGGACCATCATTTCTTACGCAGGCGCGTCAGCCGGTTCGGGCTGCTCCCAGAATGGGGCGATCGCTAATTCTGGGTCGGGGCCACTATTTTGCCAATCCGGTGTGTGGACGGCGGGTGGAGTTTCCAGCGTGGTCCAAGTGGATTCGGGCGGGTGGAGCGCGACGGGGTATGCCGGCTGTCCCGGCGGATACACGCTGACCGGCGGCAGTTGTGACATGAACCGAGGCGGCGACGGCCGAGAAATTTCCCCACGAATCTGTCAGCCATCAGGAAATGGCTTTTCTTGTGCGGAAAATAACAGCGGAAGTTGTATTGCCCACGCGATTTGCGTCCAATAGCATCGCTTTAGCTTTTAGATGCCAGCGTGGGGCAAATAAGACAACAACGCTGCAGGTTTTACCCGCCAATTTGTGATTCCTCAGTGTTGAGCTATTGAAAGCCTCCTTCAGACCCGCCGCTGAACTGACCGAAACTACAACCGCAATTACGCGCACATCGAGGCGCTGTCCTCACGCGTTAATCGGCACCACATAGCCGACATCGGAAGCACGCCGCCTGCGCACACTCCAAACACCGGATCTATTGGCAAGGTCATTGAAATACGGTAGCCATCACATAAAACGTGCTGTTTGCAGCACCGCAAGCATAAATGTCGGAGAAAATGGTATAGCCGGTATAGGCAGGGACCCAAAACTCGATGGTGGAGACTTTCGCATAGTCCATGTTGTTGTTGATTTCCTGAGCAACCACGCCAAAACCATTGACGCTTCCGACAAGGAAGGTGCCATTATTGCCCGGGCACCCTCCTCCCCAAGCGGTGATCAATTCTGCATTGCTATTGTCATTAGCACCGTTCATACCACCGGTAAAGTTCCCAATGGACTGATAGCTGACATTCCCGACTCCACCTACGGTTTTCCACACACCGGATTGGCAAAGCAGTCCTCTGCGCCGATTTCGCAGCTTTATAATTGCGATTCCTAGTGACATGACTGGATGCGCCTAAAGCGCACCGACAAACCGGAGAGAATGGTCCCAGCCACAGCGTGCATTGCCGAAGCCAGCGATGCATATCACGTCAAGACCGCCGCTATCGAGGCGGTTATTGCCCATGGCCTTCCAGCCGGAGCAGTTAGCGCGGGGCGCGTTGGGCCGATGGCGATCCCGGTGCAATGGCTTCCAGTCTTCGAATTGATGGGGATCAAGAGCGAAGACGTCGTCAACGACGAGTGCCAAAACATCCTTGCGGGCACCTGGATCATGGCCTATATGCAGGCCATCCAGTCGATGCAGGCAACAGAGGCAAACTACGCCTCGGGGCAGTATGCAGTGCGGTTCCCTGCCTGGCTAGAAGCGCGGCGCAAGACGTGGGCGCCGGTTGTGCGGCGGGCCGCTCAATTGACGGGTGTCCCCGCCGCGTTGATTGACGCTGTCATCACGGTCGAGAGCAAATATAACCCTGGCGCACGGTCGGGCAAGAACGCTATCGGAATGATGCAACTGCTCGACACGACGGCTGCATTGGTCGGTGGCGGCGATCCGCGAAACCCTGAAGACAATATCCTGATGGGATCGAAGTACTTGGCGCAACTCGCGACAAAGTTCAATGGGGATCTCGCACTTACCTTAGCCGCATACAACGCAGGCCCAGGTGCGGTAACCAAGCGCGGCTATCGCATCCCGCCATTCCCGGAAACCCAAGCCTACGTCCCGCAGGTCATGGCGCTCTATTCGTACTTGCAGCAGCATCCATAATCGCTTTGCCAATCCGGTGTACGGGTGGGGCTGGAGAATTCACAGCCACGCGCATATGGGAATGCGACAAGTGATGAGACGGTGGGGTCATACAACTGGTGTTATTTGCAGGGCTTTGACAACTCTCAAAACAACGCAGTCGGCTTGTGGGAAGTGTCTATTGTCTCGGACGGTGGCCCGAACAATCGGTATTTTTTTCTGCACAATTCCAAAGGGGGCGGCGCTGGAATTCAGTACGCATGCTTTTGAGCAGACAATTACTTGCCCCGGCGCTTGTCAAATACCGCAATTGGCAAGGCGACCTTGAAACGCCCTGCCATATTGTGTGGTTTCCGGTCAGCAGCATGCGTCAATGGCAACCCAGTCGCCTACGACAGCAGTTGTTGGTAGGAAATCCGCCTTGCCAGAGGGGGGACGGATGCCAGCCCAGACCAACGCATTTCGCCCGAGGCGTTTACCTGAGCGGCTTTTGGTCGCTCAAGCCCGAGAGCGAGCAGCAGCGGACCGGACCGCCCAGGTGGCCATTCACAACCTGCTATGATTTACGCCGCAATTTGAAGCGAGTACCTGCGTGAACCAACATCAGCCCCGCCATCTGTCTCCTCACTATCGTCCCGACATCGACGGACTACGCGCGATAGCCGTCCTCTCAGTCGTGCTTGCACATGCCGGTTTTTCCGCCTTTGCCGGAGGCTTTACTGGTGTAGATGTTTTTTTCACCATATCCGGGTTCGTCGTAACGAATTCCATCCTCGGCGACCTCGAGCGAGGCGCATTTTCGTTCAAAGGGTTTTATGCGCGTCGTGCGAAGCGATTGGCTCCGGCGCTTTACGTAGTGCTGGCTACGACCTTTGTGTTCAGCATCCTTTTTTCGTTTCCGGACGACACGTTCCATCTTGCGAAGAACATCCTGGCGGTCGCCACGATGACTTCGAACATCTTCCTGTCGAAACAGACTGGATACTTTGACGCTGCAGCTGGGGATCAACCACTGCTGCATACATGGTCGCTATCGGTCGAGGAGCAGTTTTATGTCGTACTGCCGCTTCTCGTGTACTGGTTGTACCGGAAAGCTCGGAAGTGGCTTGTGCCGACCCTGTTCATTCTTGCGGCGATATCGTTCGGATATGCGGTTGCCGAGGCTCACCGTGACGTGGTCGGCGCGTACTATTTCGCTCAAAACCGCGCATTCGAATTCCTTGTTGGTGCTTTGCTCGCGCTCTATGAATCCCGGCGTACGCCCATCAAAAAGCGGCTGTACGATTTCCTGTTTGTTGCCGCACTCGCCATTGTCCTTGCGGCCGCAAACGACAGTACGACGCAGCAGTTTCCCGGTATCGGGGCACTCGCGCCGTGCGGTGGTGCTCTGCTGTTGATTTTTGCCGGACGCCGCGCGACGTTCGCCCACGTGTTGCTTTCGAATAGGGCGACGGTATTCGTAGGCCGGATCTCCTACCCGCTTTACCTGTGGCACTGGCCGGTGTATTTTGCGCTGCGCAGGCTCGACCTTGCGTCTGTGGACGGATACGTTGTGGGTATTGGTGTATCGGTTCTATTGGCGACGATGACTTACCTCTACGTCGAAGGTGCTGCACGTCGTGCGGTTATGCCTGTAAGACGCGCGTTGGTCGCGTTCGTCGCGGTGCCAATACTGGCGTCAGGAGCGATAGCTGCCGCAGGGAAAGTTACGGACGGTTTTTTGTTTGCTTATCCGGAGAAGGTCCGAAACGATTTTCGCTGGTCGGGGGACGCGCTGTTTGACATGCCTCGCGGCAAGAAATGCTGGTCGAAGGTTGACGTAACAGACGAAGCAAGCTGCACGTTGGGAGCGCCGGGCTCCAAGGATAAGGCAATACTGTGGGGCGATTCTCACGCCTACCACCTCATCTATTTCTTTGACGAGTTGGGCAAGGCAAAGCATATGGCGATCCACGATGTAGGATTCACGCTTTGCCCGCCGATCGAGAATGAACCGCCTAAACCAGGCGACATGACATTGCTCGAGGATCACCTGAAATGCGTCCAGCACAACAAAGCCGTGATGGCCTTTGTGATGACGCAGCCGGACATCCGCACGGTATTCATGGCCGCGGCATGGCAGAACTACCAAAACCTGTCTGGCGACTCCGCGCTAAGCCCGAATCTGCACGGCTTCCTTCCACTCCAGCTTGAAAACGAGCTTGGAAACACAATTGCGAAGCTGACAGGCGCCGGAAAGCATGTCGTGTTGATGGACGATGTTCCGATGATCCCGGTGAATCTGGTCAACTGTGACTTCAACAACAACCTGTATTTTCCAGTTCGTCGACAGGCCTGTGAGTTTGACGCGCGAATCGCTCGAGAGCAGCATGCGCCCATACAAGCGATGTTGGATCGTATAAAGACACGATTTCCGCAAATCGACATCATGCACACTTATGACGTCCCATGCACGGAAACCACCTGCACGCTTGATTTCGACGGCCGCCCGATATACCGGTTCGACGACTACCATCACTTAAGCGCCTCCGGCAGCTCGCTGCTATTCCCCAAATACATGGAGAAGCACCCACACGAGCTGGACACTATCCTCGCGCGGTAGCGCTTCGTTGATAGCCGTTGCCGATTGCTAGGCCTGCGTGCCATTCCGGTGTTTGAGTATCGGCTGGATCGATGAGCACGATTGCCATCGAATGGCGGTGGATTCGCGGCGTGCCTGGCTCATTCACTGCGAATGCAGTGGCGATGACGGACGGGAGATAAGTCCCCCCACACCGGTGCATCGAGTCGAACGGCTACGACTGCAAATGAAGGGAACGGTGGAAGCTGTATGCGCATGCATTTGTGCCGTAGCAGCGTGCCGCCTGCCAGCTGAAGCTATAGCGTCGCTTTGGCAAAACGGTACCCATCACAGCGGATCTATCACCAGCACATGCGAACTGTCTTCGTATTCAAGCGGCGGAGTCGGCGCTGGCGCCTTGGCTGACGTTCGCACGAGGTTGACGAGCTCGCGCAAGAGCAGGTCCTTTGCGCGCAGCGAGACTTCCTCGACATCCCGACCGGAGACCTGCAGATGCCGAAAATCCAGAAACTGCAGCGTAATGCCGGTGTCGCTGGCCGACACCGAGGCGGGGTAGGGCACGACCGCCTGGACGATGACGCGCTTGCCTTTGTTCAGCGTCTTCTTCCCGTCGAGCTTTTCAACGAGATTGCTGGCCTTGAGGTGCGTATATCGACGCAGCATCTGCATCGACTTGTGTCCGCTGATGGTTGCAACTTCCATCATGTCGAGCGTGCCGAGCTCGAATAGACGAGACACAGCCTCGTGCCGCAGATCATGGAAGTGAAGGTTCTCGATGCCGCACCTTCCAACGAGGTTGCGCCACGCCGATTTGAAGCCGTCCGACGTGTATTTGAAAACCTTGCCCCGCGTGCCGACCCCGAGGCGCGTGAGCGCGTCGACGGCGCGCAGGCTGAGCGGAACATCGCGCTTCGAACCGTTCTTGGTGATCGGCAGATGCGCGACCCGGGTCCGCAGGTCGATGTGTTCCCATTCGAGGCCAAGGATCTCGCCCTGCCGCATCGCGGTTTCCAGGGCAAGCACGATGATCGAATAGATATCCTGGTTCCGGTGCGCCGACGCCGCGCGCAGCACGCGCCGCTCTTCACCCCACGTCAAGCGACGGTCGCGGCCGGGCGGCAGCTTCGGCTTGCGCACGCGCAAGACGGGATTGTCCTTGCAGGCTCCCCATTCGATGATCGCGATGTTGAGCAGATCGCTGAGCATCGCCAGTTCCAGGCGAACCGTATTGGGCGATACCAGCCGCTTCGTGTGCGGCGCAATCGTGGCGAGGCGCATGTCGCGATAGTTCGCGACGTCCACGGTGGTGATTTCGCTGATCTTCAGCTTGCCCAGGAACGACCGCCAAATAGGGCGAGCTCGATACCTCTCCTGCTTGGCGCCGCGCTTATGCGCCGAGATCCGCTCTGTGTAGGTCTTTAACGCTTCCTTGATCGTCGATGTGGGCAGCACGGGTGCGCCCGGAACATCGTCATCGCGTGTGCGTGGTTCTAGCGGTCGGGGAGGGGATGGTGGCGGGGGGGCGGAAGACAGGGCGCCGCCGGCGGCTTGCGCGGCCCCGGAGGCCGGAAACAAGTCAGGATTCACTGGGTTGGGGATGCGATTGCGTGGAGTCGAGTTCTCGTTCGATTGCGGCCGCAAATTCCGTCAGTGATATCCCAAGCGCCCGGCTGAGTGCGAGCAGCGTGTCCAGGGTCGGCGAAGCCTCGCCGAGTTCCAATGAGGAAATGTACGAGCGGTCGAGGCGAGCGCGGACGGCCAGATCCCGCTGGGTCGCTTTTCGAGCTTTGCGTAACGAGCGAAGCGCCTTGCCGAAGGCGAGGTTTTGACTGTGCATGCTGGCCGATTGTTTTCGGCCAGCATTGTCATTCGAGATAAGGGGCAAAATTCTGGATATACCCAGAATTTCAGGGATATCGCCCCAAAATTTCTTTACTATGCCCCGGCGAAGAAACGGCTGGCGGACGACGGCCGATTGGCCATGCTGGCCCGCCGCTGCTGCCAGGTTTCGGGGATGTGCAGCGGCACGATGCGGCCGACGCGGACGGGCTTGCCTTGGCGAACAAGACAGAAACCGAGCAGCGTCTCACGCGCGAGGTCGCCGCAGCGCGCGAGCGGCACATGAATTTCGATCGCGATCTGGGGGATGAGGGTATCCATCACCGTCAGGCCTTCCGTCATCAGCAGCAGGCTGGAGCGATCGTCGTAGCCGTGCAACGCCGCTGCGATCGGCAGGTGCTCGAGCCACGGCGCCTCGCGCGCATCCATTGCGAGCATGAGGCCCAGATCGTCGCGTGCGAAGCCGAAGAGATCCGTGTGGGCAGGCGAAATCTGCACTCCGCGCATCGGCGTCTCGATGGCGCGGATACCCGCGTCGCCCAGAGTCGATGTCCACTTCAGGAAGTCAACGCACGCGATAAGCCGATTGGATTCAAAAACAAAGTTTTGTTTGTTTTCCATTTGGTGGAAAGTACCATGATTTTAGACAAATGCTAACCGTTTTGATAAACTATTGCCACGCTTTAAAGGCGCTATGGACACTCTTGGCGCATCAATGTCTGCACCCGAGACTCATCCGGGGGATGCCCGTCATCGAGGATCTGGCCGTTTTGCCGAGCGCTGTCCCGGCGCGTGAGCGTTTCGCAATCCACTCCCGCGATCTTTGCTGACGGAGCCTGACGATGATGCAGAAAACCCCCGGGAAGCCGGACATTCCAACTGATCAAATAGATCTCTTTCCGTTTGGCGACGAGCTTGTCGCGCGCATGCCGCAAGAGCGTGTGCATGAGGAAGTGCATCAGGGTATCCCGGCGTTGTCGGCCGTCGCCGATGCGACGGTCTCGCTGTCGAATCGTTTGCCGAACGACGCGCGCAACGCTCTTTTTTTCTCGGCGCCAGGCGTGGACGAGGGCTTGCGCGAGATTGCAGTGGAAGTCGCACTGAGACGGCGCGAAGAGGCGACAGTGGTGCAACCGGACTTCGATTACCTGCGCGGGCAGCAGTCCGCCACGCGGCAGAACTATGAGACGGGCGAAAACGATCTGTGGATGCCGAGGCCTCCGCGCCCGGGAGACTGACGAATCCAAGCAAAAACGGATGAATGCAATGTTTGCCGGAGAGGGTGATGGGTCTCGCGTCGTCTGAATTGCACGATGAAGTGAAGGAATTGAACCTGTCCTACTTGATGCTCGCACAGCGCATGCTGCGCGACGACAAGGAGGCGGGCATGTACCGCCTGGGGTTCTCGGTGGAGGTGGCCGATGTCGTTGCGAAACTGACGATGGCACAGATTCTTCGTCTGTCGACATCGGCGACGCTCCTGTGCCGGTTTCGCTTCAACGATCACGCGGTACTGTCGGCGCTTGCGGATAAGCGCTCGAAGGTGCCGCAGCAGACGGCCGGAATTCATCAGGCCATCGTGTTGGCTGGTCAGACGGTCGAGCAACCGACCTAACTCGGCTTCGTGATGCCAAGCCTGAGCGCCAAGCGTTGCTCACCTGCGCGCCGGGAGCCGGTCAGTCTTTTTGAGGCGAGATAGCTGCCCCCATTCCGGTATCGGTCATCGCCTGCGCCTGATGGCGGCCGCCCAGCGCCTCCAGGATTTCGCCATGGCGTTTCTCTTCGATATCGCGCTGCTGCTTGGCCTCGGTCCCCTGCCGCTCGCTTCGAGACGAGATATCTGCTCCCTCGCCTGTATCCGTCATCGTCTGCGCGTAACGGCTGACGCTCTGCGCCTCCAGCATTTCTTCATGGCGCTTGCTTCCGGTATCGCTCTGCCCACTAGCCCCAGGATTGGAGGAATCCTTGCCCGATGGAGACTTGTTGGCGCTGTCCATTGCGCGGGACATCGCCTGTTGCGCCTGCGAGCTGGCTGTGTTTTCGATGCGGCCCCTGGCGCCTTGCTCGCCGAGGTCGCCGATGCCCGCGCCGACCCACCGCAAGATGCGGTCCGGAAGCGTTTGAGGCAATCCGAACGCCATCATGAACGTGCTCGTCAAAACCGTCCCGTAGCCGAGCATGTACGCCGCGATCGATGTCGTCATCAACTCGGAGCCTTGCGCCACAGATTCGAATTTGGCAAGGAAGGCGGCATTGATGAAGTCGATTGCGGGACCCAGGATTGCGTTGCTCGCGACGAGGCCAATGATCATGAGCGCGGGCCGGAAGAAGCCGGACATGACCAGCATGTAACCCTGCATCTGTCCGCCGATGAAGCTGTTGTCGCGCGCAGGCGTTGTGTGTGCAGCGGCCCAGAGCATACCGGCCGCCATCATCTCGACGACGAACAGGAGCCACCCGATCACGCCGAGCGCGAATATGTAGAAGGGCACCATCGGCAACCAGATGCTCATCCAATTGCCGAGATACATGAGCGTGTAAAGTGCCGGCTTGACGATGTCGAACCGCTCATCGATAAACGTCGAGATGCCCTTTACGATTCCCGACACGATCCCGGTAGCGGCACTGACGTTGGTTCCCAAAACGCTTTCATTGGAGACAGCGTCAGCCTCTTTTCCTATGCCGGCCAAAACGGCAGTGGTATCGGCTTTCCACTGGAGGATATCGTCGACGACGGACGTAATGGAGTCGCCGATATCTTTGACGTGCATGACCGCGTCGTCCTGCTGGCCGATGGCGTTAACCACTTTTCCAACCAGCCATGTCGGGATCTTGTTGTAGATCTGCGCAACGGTTTGCTTGACGTCTGTTCCGCCTGCGGTGAAATCATTGAGGGTGAAATTGCTTTGAAGAGAGGGGGACGCAGGGGAGGCGTTAGCCGTTCCTGCGGCCGCAGGCAGTGCGAGGGCCTGCTTGGTTGCTTCGGCTGCCGCAACTTCATACGGGATGACTATCGATGAGACGGCGTTGTACATGTCGCCGTTGCTGAACATGCTGCGAATGCCGGCTTCGTCGGGTTCAGTGGTGGTCAGCGTGGATTCCGATGCGGATTTGACGAAGTCTTTGATTTGGGCAAGGTTGTTCCAGTACGAGCCCGCCATGGTCCAGCCCTGGCTTGTCAGCGCCGTGGCAAGCGCATCCGTGCTTTGCTTGGAGATATCGTTGCGCACAGCAGTCTGGATGGTGTTTTCCAACTGGCTCTTGTAGTTCGCAATATCGGCGGCCATGGCCTGGGCACTAACCGGGGGGGCGCTGTCGACGGCTTGCATGATCGCGTTTGCTTCCGAAGGCACCGGGCTCGAGCTGTCCGGCGAAAACATGTTCTTGTAAAAATCGAGGCGAGCCGACGCCAGATCACTACGCAAGGTCTGCAACGTCTGGTTGGTCGAGATATCCTTCACAGCCGCGGTTGCCAACCCTTGCAATCCATTGCTCGCGGCAGCGTTGGCGGCATCCTTGAAGACGGGTTGTTCATCGTCCAGCGTTATCGAGCCGCACAGCTTGTCGCTCCCGGGAGCATAGGGATCCGCGAAATAGATGATGGTCTCTGCAGTCTGTGTCCCGACCCACGTTCCATTGATGGGTTTCGTCTGAAAGGACAAGCTGAGGGGCTGCCCGGCTTGATTTGTCAGCCCCAGGGAATTGAACGCCTTGTTCATGGCCCCTGCGCAGACTTCCATGCGAATTGCCTGGGAGACCGCATTGCTGAAGTTGGTATCGTCGGCCACGCTGTTCAGTGCGCTTTGGGTGACGTCGGTTGCAACCACGGAGCTGACGACGTTCGTCCACAGATTCGACGCGAAGCCGACCGACCATGCCACGACGTAAAGCAGGATGATCTGCACGGGTGCATACCCGCTCGCGGCTGGGATCAGCGAGCCGGCGGCGGCAACCGTTCGGACCGGGGTGTAGAAGGTGTTCCAGGTCTTGCCGAGCACTTCGCCGTCGCTGGCTGAGTTCGACACGCCGAAGATGGTCACGGCCGTCAGGATGAGCGAGCCAAACAGCAGCACCCCCGAATCGAAGTAGCGGAAGGCGGCGGCCAGCATGTTCGATGCGTCCGTCACCTGTGCTCCGCCGGCGTTGACCGGACTGCTCGTCATGGTGTTCACGACGTTCCCGAATATCTTCCACAGCAGCACCATCGCCGCATCACTTCCAGATGGAATGAACGGATTCGTCATATCAACCCCAGCCTCAAGATTGAGTTCAAAAAAATAATTTAATTTGAATCATGAATACGTGGTATTTTACAATAAAGTGTGAAAATTTGTAGTTATATCGAGATTTGTTCGTCTGAGGGCAAATCGGCGCTGACAGGGTAGTGAACCCTGACTCAACCATGTGAGGGACCTATGCAATTTGCCGAGCGCTCTTCCGCTGCCCAGCACGTTGTCGAGCAACTCGCGAATGTCTCGCCCGAGTTCGGGCCGCAGGCGTTTGGCCCGATCGTCGCCTCGCGCGTCACGGCCATGCTGACCGCGATCGATGCTGCTGCTTCGACGGCCGGGCAGCCGCTTCTTGTCACCGATCTGCTACCGGGTGTCGACCTCATCGTTGCGCCCGATCACTCCCAGCCGGCGCAGCGCGCGCCCGCGGATGCGCCGAGCCTCGCATCGACCTGGGATCGGGAGCCGGCGGGCGCTGACTGGATCGGCGCGCTCGCCGGCCTGGTGACCGCCGCGCTGAGTCAAGCTCGCGCAGGCGCGGGTGAGCAGGGAGCCTGGTATCACCATGGCGGCGATGGCCTGCATTACTTTGTGTTCGATTCCCGCGACCGTGCGCAAGCGCTGCAGCAGTTGGGCGTCGAAGAAACTGATCTCGTGATGGTGTCACGTATCGAGGAGGTGTAAGCCATGAAGCTCTCTCTCCAGGCAGACGAATTTTCTCCGCAACCGGCGCCGTTCATCGCGTTCGCCCGCATGGGCGAGATCGTCCGGGAAAACAGTCTGTACGGCGATCGCACGCTCGGCATGAACGGTACGCATTTGCGCAACATCGCCACTGCAACGGCGCGCGAAGACGCCGAGGCGGCCATCGATCGGCTCGAGGCCGGCGTGCGCAATGCGCACGGCAGGGAAGCGCGCCAGTCGTTCCGCGATGCGCTTTCGATGGCCAAGCACAGCGAGAATCCGCATCAACTGCACTACCTTGCGAGCATGTTCATCAACCATCCGAACGTCATTCGGGAGATCGCGAAGAACCCGCATATCGAAACGCGCACGCAACTGGCCGTCCTCGATGATTCTGTGCTCGGTCAGGATGTGCGCCTGCAGCGCAATCTGGGCGACAACCCGGCTATCGGGCCGGAAGTGATGACGCGCCTGCTGAACAACAGCGAGGACTCGATCACCCATTACGCGGTTACGCGTAACGCGGTGCGCAAGTCCCTGCAGTCCAATGGGCCTGACACGCCATACGTTAAAATCTGCGACATGCTCGCCGATACGAGCCGTGACCCTGCGCTGCGCCTGGCCGCGCTTGCAGGCGTGCGAGATCACAGCGTCATGCGCAAGATCGTGCGTACTCGTGACGCGGTGTTCGGTGCGCGTGAACTGGAGGCGATCGCCGGCAACATCCATGCTCCGAAGGACGTGCTTGCGGAGATGGCGAATGCCTCGGGCCCGCGTCAGGCCGAGCATGCCGCGTTCGGCGCTGCGATCGGCCAGCGCGCAGCGCTCACGCTTGCACGCCTGTCGCATCCCGAAATGGATAACGACGCAGTGCGGCGGTCGTAGCGAGGCCGCGAAGAACCGGCGGGACCTCATCCAATAGCAAACAAGTCAGCACCATGTACTTCTCGACATCGAATTCCGGCAACCAGCAGGCAGCGAAGATCGTGGCACTTTCGGCTGCGGCGTTTGGCGCGGAGCTCACCAAGGACAGGTACGCGCACGTGCCGTTCGAGTCCGTGGCTGCGGCGATTTCGCATGCCAAGGCGATCCCGGCCGACCAGGTGGCGAGAGAGCTATTTCAACTCGATCCCGAGCGTCGCCGGAAGTCCTTGAGCGTGGGGCTCTCGCAGATGGTGAAGGCCTTCGGCAACGAAGAGCAGGCGATGGCTTTTTTCCGGCAGGTGCGTGAGCCCGTCGCGACGCTGCGCTTCGAAGGCGTTGGCGGTATCAGCGAATCTGCGCTGCAGGTGAAAAACCGGCTCGCCGCGCTTGCTTCGGACGCGTATTTGACGCGCCAGGGCGCAGCACATGATGGCCTGCTGCCGATCGAGCGGGAGTATGTCGACTTGCTCAAGTCCGTGCGTCGCGAACTGACGGTGGGCGTCGAGCGGGACGTCGTGCCGCCCGACGCGGCAGAAGGGATTGCCGCAGGCATCGAGGGCGCGGTCCGGCACATCCCGCTGCCCGGCATGGCCGAGTACGTCGCGCCGCTGCATGACGTTGCCCGCGAAGAGCTTTTCGAGGAAGCGCGCGAGCGCGTGCGTCAGCGCTACGCGGCCAAGCCGTCGTTCGACGGCCCGGCTCCCGAGTGACGCGCTTCATCGGCTGAATTGAGCTCCAGCGGGACAGGATAGAACCCGTCGTAAATCGAGCGGGTTCCGGGAGCGACTCAAGCGGATGGTGCAAACGAATCGTCAACCGCGGCCAAATCAATGTCGCGATGCGCATACGGCCGTTCCGTGCGATCCGCAGCTTGAGGCTGATCTGCCGCGCGCCGGGCCGCATCCACTTCCGCAATCAGGTCGACGGGCGTCTGATTCGGCTGGGTCAGGCGTATAGCCGACATCTGCGCGCGGACTTCGTCGATGCGCGTGACGGTCACGTCTTCGCCCAGCGTCGCCAGGGCGCATGCGATATCGTCGTTATGCGGCAGAGCCGCGGGCGTTACGGATGGCGCGCGATCCGCATGAGAGAGGATCTCCATGGCTTGCACAATCATCTCGCGGCGGACCTCGGTCCACTCCTCCGATTTGACCTGGCACACCATCCGGTCCTCGGAGGCGTGCGGGTTCTTTTCATGCACGGCGCCATCACGCACATAAAGCGCGTCGGCATCCAGCTGGTGTTTGTCCGCGAACTGGTGCAGCGTACGCGTCTCCTGTTCCAGCATGGTCCAGTACACCGAGTCCATCTTGCAAATGGGGCGGTCGCCGGAGCGCGTGTTCACCTCGCGAACCTCGTTGTTCTCGATCACGATAACCGTTGCGTTGATGCGGTGTGCCAGAGCCAAGCGCGCGATCATTTCCGCGGTGCCGGCTCGCGATGCGGCGGGTTCGCTGGGAGTGCGTGACGGATGGCGCTGCGATTCGCCGTCGACTGGAGCGTGCTCACGTTTGCTCGCCTGTGCAGAACGGCCGTCCTGAGCCGGTTCGCGGTTTTCGGGCTCCTGTGATCGCCCGTGTTTGCGAATCGCATGGAGCGTGTCGTTGAGTGCGGACTTCACGCTGTGGAATCCGTGAGCCAGTGACTCGATGGTCGAGCCGACGAGATTCGCAGCCGTGTTTATCGTGGTCAAGTTGAGGCCTGGTTTGGTGTCGGCCACGAAGTCCAGGATCTTCTTCCCCAGCCCGCTCCGCAGCCCTTTGCCGATGGCCGGAATGCCGTGCGCCAAGGCACGCGCTCCCTTGGTCGCGGCAAGGCCTTCAGCAATTTCTGAAACCGCGCCAACGCCTTCGGCAATTTCAACGGCACCTGCGAGGGGGGCAACGATTTCAGGCGCAAGGAGTGCGGCCACTCCAATGGCTGCGGGGATGGCGACCGACGAGTCGAGATGAATCTTGCCGAGTTTTTCCGCGAAGCGCTCGAAGAGGTGCGAGGATTTTGTTTGCAATGCGCTCATCGTTTGCTCCATCAGTGGGTTGACGCGTATTCGAGTTCGACCAGGTCGCAGAACTCTCCGACCATCCCAAGCATGTCGCCTACCGACGGATTCGAGGCATCGATTCTGTTCTCCATGAGATCGGACAGAAATGCGGCATACACCGTCGCATGCGACCGGACGAGCGTGCCGCTCGTCTCGATGCGGCGAAAGCAGGCGTCAAGCCGGGGGATGAGGCCCTGAGCCAGGAATTGTTGCGATGTCTGGAACTGAGGCATGAGCAGGCTCCTGTTTGTCGATTACATATCCAGCGACGCGGCGCTGTCTGCGCCGCTCTTGGGGTTAGGGGCTCGACCTAGGCGACGAACCCGTACGCGGCACCTAACGATTTCATTGAGTAGGGTACAAATAAGTTATATTTGTGTCAAATGATGAATAAAAAGATACTTTTGCATCTTTTATGATTCAAAAAAATATTTCAATATGATTGAGTTCGAGGCCGGGCGTCTAGGCTTCCTGGCTTGATGCCATAGCCCCGGCAGGGCATCGAGATTGCGGTGCGGCCACGATTCGTGTGCCATGTGCTGGTTCATGGAGATCCTGGGTGTGGAACATATCAGAGGTGGAATCAAAAACAACTTTTATTTTGAAATATTTTGTTGACGAAGTTATCTCTTGACATGAGAATGCCTGGGAAATTCTGGAGGATCATCCATGGTTGTCGCCGAGGAAAGGGGAGAGAGGGGCTCGCGAGCCAGTCAGTGCCCGCAAGCCGTGCTGCGCGTGCAGACGCTCGAGCCTTTCTTCGAGCGCCGCTTCAAGATGTCTCGTCGCGATCCTGACGCGCCGGTGGTGCATCTTGGCTGACGCCCGTTCCATGAAGCTGCGCGCGCGCCGCACCACGACCTGGGGAAATCCGCCCACGGTCAGCACGCCTCGATTCGTTCGCGTGTTCGCGGGCATCCTGCGGCGAACCAATCACGTCCTCAGCGGCGTCATCCTCCTCCAGCTGGCGCTGATGGCAGGTCTTCTGCTCTGTCTCACGTACGGAACGACGTTCAGCCGTATCTATGCATCCGACGGCTCGTCGCACTCGTGCGAATTTCACTTTTTGTCGAGGGGCAATCGATGAGTCACCCGCAACCGGGAGCCGCTCCTTCGAAAGAGCAGATGATCGATCTCGTTGCGAAGAATCAGCAACTGCAAGGGGCGATCAAGGACGAGCGCAAGTCTTTCACCAACATTCTCGTGAGCGTGATCGCGGTGCTGTCTTTGGTGATCGTGTTCCTGCTCTACCTCGTCTTCGTTCATTTCCCGCAGGACAGGGTGCTGGCGACGGCCAATGCCGCGACTGTCTGCAAGGTGCCGACGCTCGACAAGCCGTACATCAGCGAGGCCCAGGCGCTGAATTTCGCAGAGCAGGCCGTCATTTCGATGTACACGTACAACTACCTCGATTACCGCATGCGGACGCAGCAGGCGGCGAACGAATATTTCAGCAATGGTTTCGCGGATGCGTTCGTTCAGCTCCGCTCGAATTCACAGGAATTGCAGGATGTGATCCAGAAGCGGTTCATCGTGACATCGATAAGCAACCCGAACCAGCCCCCGGTCGTCGCCCGCTCGGGACCCTACAAGGGAGCGTGGGCGTGGGAGGTGTCCGTGCCTGTCTATGTCTACTACACCTCGGGTCACGAGCAATTCCAGGAAAAGCGCCTTGCCAATGTGACGGTCATGCAGGTGCCGCTGTCGCCCTCCAATCCGCGCGGACTCGCAGTCGACAACATCGTGCTGCGCCAGGCACTGAACTAGGAGCGCTCCGTTGAGAAAACATCTTTCCGTTTTGATGGTGGCGCTCGCGCCGGTCATGGTTTTTGCGCAGAGCGCCGGCGGCGGTGGGGTCTATGCGCCCGCGCCGGTTCAGCCGCAACCGCAAATTGCACGGCCGCAGGGCGCCCAGCCGCAGGCGGCATCACGCGCGGCGTCCCGGTATGCGCAGGCGGCGAATCAACCGGCGAATGACGGCGGCGGAGACGGCTCGCTCGATGATGTCACGCCGCCGATTCCCGTTACGCGGAGCGTGGTTCGCAGGCTCGTCCAGGATAGCGATGCGAAGGTCATCGATCCGGCCGAAATCGAGTCGATTCGCTCGACGACTTCGCGTGCGCGCCGCGCAGCGGTTTCTCCGTACCCGGGCAACGTCATGCCCACGCCGATTCATCGAACCGTTGTCTACGCGCCGGATACGCGCAAGCAACCGGAAGCGATTCGTCTCTGGCAAGGCACTGTGACGGCGCTGGTTTTCACGGATATGGCGGGCAATCCATGGAACATCGAATCGATCGCGTTGAACTGTCAGATGTTCGACGACGGCCGTTCATGCGGTAACGGTCAAGGCGCGTCCGCTCAGGTGGCGGGCGGGGCCAATGGCGCGACGCCGAGCTCGGGGCCCGGAGCGCCGACCAACGTGCTGAACCTCCAGTCGCTGATGCAGTACGGATACGGCAACGTCGTGGTGCGTCTGCAGAGCATGGCGAGTCCGATCGTGCTGGTGCTCAAGACGGGGCTCGACAAGAGCAACGAGAACGACATGCAGGTGGATTTCCACGTGCAGGGCCGCAGCCCTTCGGCTCGGCCGGAAATGATGGTGATGCAGACGCTGCCGGGATTCGACGCTCACATGAGCGATTTCCTGTACGGCGTGCCGCCGGGCGGCGCGCGGCAGATGAAGGTGTCCGGAGGGCTGGCGGAAGCGTGGATCTACAACGATGCGCTCTATGTCCGGACGCGCGTATCGATCTTGTCCCCGGCATTCACTGATCACGTCGGCAGTGCGGAGGGAATCGAGGTCTACAAGTACACCTCGGCTGTTCCGACGTTGCTCGCGAGCGTGAACGGCTCGCCGACCACGCTGGTCGTGACGGGCAACTGAATCCGGGGCGGCCACTCAATAGCGGATGCATCATGGCAGATCAGAACACTCAATTCGATCCGGACAAGCAAAGGCGCGACAACGATCAAACCCGCGAGCTCAAGGCGAACAACATACGCGCCGTGTTCGGCACGGGGGCGGGGCGTGTCGCGATCATTGCGGTGGCCCTTGCGATGGTCAGCATGGTCGCATTCGGCCTTTACAACCTTTTTTCCCCGAAGGCGCTCGATCAGCGCGCGGCGCCTGCGGATGCGATGCTCGGTGTGACGGGGCGAGATGGCGACCCGGTCGCGGGGAACGCGGCCGAGGCCCGTGCGCGTGCGGCGCAAAACGCCGTGGAGGCGTCGCAGGCGGCTGCCCAAGGCAAGGCTTACATGGCGCCGCCCCTGCTGGTTGCGAGCAACGCCCAGGCTCTTGCGCCCGTTGGCGAGGATGCGATGGCGCCGGCTTCACAGCCTGCCGATGCAGTGCCGGTTGCGCCGGGCCGGCCTGCGCGTGCGGGGGTAACGGACGCTCAGATCGCAACGACGCTCGGGTATCGCACAGTCAGCGCGGCGATCGGGGCAAGCGAGGTGACGCCGCAGATCATCTCCGTTGCGCGCGGGCAGGATCCGACGCAGCAGCACAGGGCTGCGCCGTATCAGATCGCGTATTACCCGGTGGACGATGCGCAGCAAAGCACTGGATCGGCACGCGGTGCAGCGGCTCAAACGCCCATGCAAGCGGGCGTTCCGAGTGCCGCAGCCTCAGCGGCAGGTTCGGCGGCTACGGCAGTGAAGCATGCTGTTCCGGGATTCGGTGCCGGGGATGCGTTCTACTGCAAGATCTATTTCGGCATGAATAGCGATTTGCCGCGCCGGGATGCCATGGCGAAGTGTTTTGGCGGTGCGGCCGATGGCGCGACCTTCATCGGGAGGGCCGAGGCCTCGACAGAAGGGGTAGCGGAGCCGGGCTTTACCGTGACGTTCGATAAGCTGAAGCTGCCTGGGCGCAATACGCTGGAAGTCAATGCCGTCGCAGTCGATGTCGGCACCATGGAAGAAAACGTCGCGGACGACGTGAGTAGCCACGGCTTCGTGAAGTTCAGCGAGCTCGCGCTCGCGGGCCTGCTCAAGGGCATCGGGCAGATCGCCAACCAGCAGCAGGCGCAGCAGACGACGCAATCGGTCGGCGCCGTGAGCACTTCGACCTACGCAACGCTGAAGCCGGACGCGTTCCAGATTGTCGGCGGCGCCCTGGGCGGTGTCGGCACTGCCGTGGGCGAGCTCTTCCAAAAGAAATCGGATGCGTTGAAGACGACCATCAAGGTGTGGCCGAACAAGGATATCGGGGTGGTTCTTTTTAGCGATGTGATGGAGTAAAAAAAGTGTTTTTTTTGTTTCCGATGGATATAATGGGTTCACTTTTCAATAGGTGATGCGAACGTGAGCGGAACAATTGATCAGAATCCTTTCGCTTTCGAGCAGGATCTCGATGCGCTCGAAGGCCAGCTTGGCGAGGCGGCGGACACGGGCGGCCAGGGGCCGGCAAAGGCGCCGGGAAAAGCGCCGCCCAAGCCGTTTCCGCTGAAGCTGTTCGCGATCGGCTTCGGTACTTTCATCGTTCTGCTCGGCGGGGCATTCGTCCTGACGTTGAAGCGGGCGTCGCCGGCCCAGGAACAGATGCAGGCCATTCCGCAGCCGCAGATGGCGGCTCCCGCTGCACAGGCTGTTCCGCCGTTGCCGCCGGGCGTGCCACCCGGCGCGCAAGGCATGCAGCAGTCGTGGGCGCCGGCGCAACCTCCGATGGCGCCCCCGCAGAATGCGCAGTCCCCGCAAGGGCAGCCCGGCGTGTTTCCCGCGGCGCCGCCGGCTGCCGATCCGTCGGCTGCCGTGCAGCAAGGGCAGGCGGTTGCGCCTGGCGCAAATGTTCAACCGATGATCGTTGCGCCCGGCCAGCAGCCGATACAGGCGCAGCCCGCCGCGGTTCAGCCGACGCCCGCGCAACCGGCTGAGGCGCAGTCGATGGCTGCACAACCGGCTCCTGCTGCCGCCGTCCATCGCAAGCGTGGCGCGGCCTGGTCCGATGCTGCGGGCGGGCAGCCGATCGGCCCGGAGCCGACGGCAGCGCCGAAATTGGCGGCCGCGATGTCGGACGGCAGCCAACAACAGATCGCGGAGCTGCGTCGTCAGGTGGCCGAGCTGACCAATCGGTTGAATCAGATGAGCGCGGGCAACGGCAATGGCGCGCAAGCGCAGGCAGAGGCTTCGGGCGACGCGGCTGCGCCGGCGCCGGCAAAGCCGGAGAAGCGCCGTGCGCACGAGGCGCACAAGGCCAAGGGCGCAAAGGCGGCAAAGACGGGCGCCGCGGCGAATGATCAGGACAGCGGGTACGTCTTGACCGGCATGATCGACAACCGCGCATTCGTTGCGCGCAAAGGCAGCGGCGACGTGAATGCATCGCTCACGCTGGCGCCGGGCGACAAACTCGACGATGGCCGCAAGGTGATCCAGGTCGACGCGAAGAATCGCCGCGTGTGGCTGAGCGGCGGCAAGTACATCGGCCTGCCGCCCGATTCGGCGCCGTCGAATTCGGACAATCAGCCGAGCTCGTCCGATCAGTAACCCATCGCGCACCAGGCGTTCCCGACGAGGACTTTCATGGACAGCACATCGAGCTCATCAACAGGCGCCATGACCACGATCATGAGTATCGCCGGTGCGTATCCGGCGATCTCTCAGTTCATCACGTCGCTATTCGCGCTCATCGGCGTGCTGATGATGGTCAGCGCGATCAGGGGCCTCTATTACATCCAGGCGCACGGGACCTACGCGCAGGGCGGCTATCAGCACCGTACCAATGGCGGCCTTGTCTGGCGGCTTCTGATCGGCAGCATCCTGACCATGGGCGCGTGGGGTGTCGGGATCGTGGGCAACACGGTCTTCGGCTCGCAAGTCGCCACCGGCGCAATGGGCTATCAGGCCGCCGGCCTGTCCGCTACCCAGCAGGCGGCGGTGCAGGCGGTTTTCGCCTGCTTTTCACTGGTCGGCTACATCTCGTTCGGACACGGATGGATGCTGCTGGACGCACACACGTCGGGCCGCTCGCAGGGCGGATGGAAGCCGCCGATCGTGTTCATCGTCTCGGGCGTGATCCTCGTCTACATGCAGCAGTTCCTGAACATCGAGGCTGACATCACCGGTGTCAACGTCGTCGACATGCTCGTGTTTTAACCACCACACGTAGGAGAAAAATAAGTGAAACGACTCTATACCCATATGGACAAGCTGATTGCGACGATCGCCGTCGCGACGCTGTCGGTGCAGGCCCGCGCGCAAAGCACGCTGCAGCTGAACAATCTGTCGGGCTCCACCGGCGCAGGCTCGAACGACATCACGGCGCTGATGACGAGGGGGCAAACCGTTGCCCAGGCGGCCGTTACTTTCGGCATCGTCGTCGCTGCGGCGATCGGGGTGTTCATGATCATCTTCGGCATGTTCGGCATCTACAAGGCTCAGAAGGATCAGCGGGAATCGCCGAAGACCGCCGTGGCGGGGCTCATCGTCGGCGCCTGCCTGACGTCGGTGGCCCTGATCGTCGGCCTGCTGCGCAACACGGTCAGCGTGTCGTCGTCGTAAGCACGGCGGAGGTCCTCGCGGATGGTACAGAAGCGGATGGCGCCCGATCTCGTGATGTCTGCCAGACGCTCGGTCTGGCGGATGAGCGATCACGCGGGGGAAGACGCAGACAAGGCATTCCAGCGTCTGCGCCGTGTGGTCCTGGACGCCTGTGCCGGCCGATGCGAGTTCTGCGGATTCGCCTCCGGCCGCTATCAGGAGGTCCATCACGGCGATGACGATCATCGCAACAACCAGCGGGAGAACCTGTTCGGCGCGTGCCCGCTCTGCCACCAGGTCTTTCATGTCGGGCTCTCCGGGATGCGCGATGGCGGGTTCATCATCTACGCGCCCGAGCTGACGCAGGCGGAAATCAACCAGATCTCGCTGCTGATCTGGACGATCGAGTCCACGACCGATCCGGCAGTCGTCGAGACCGACCTGTTCCGGCGAATTCGCGATCGCGCCGTGAAGCTGCGGGGCGACCTCGAAAACCGGCGCGGGACCGTATTGTTCCGGATGGAAGCCTATCTCAAGGAAAGCGGGCTCTTGCCCGAGGGCATGAAGCCGAAGTTGTCCCACTATTCCCCGATGTTGTTCGCGAACGTCCTGATGTCGCTCGACGAAGCGACGTATGCGAGGCGCCGTGACTTGCTGGGCGGGCTTCGTCTCTTGCCGCGCGCGGTTCGCTTCGAGAAATGCCTGGAACATTGGCGCGACGAGCAGGCCAGGACCATGCCGATTGCCGGCTGGCCGTCGCTCGTGCCGCCCGCGCGGTTGGCCGACATCATCCTGTCCTGCTGGCAGCGGGTCGCGGATGCCGAGCAGCGCCTTGTCGCGTGAACGGGAGGGGCCCATGCCCTACGGTGTAGTGCTATTCGATGACGTGTTTTGCAACGTCGCCCGCAAGGCAAAAGCGCCCGGCGGGGCGGGCCGGAAACTGGAACCCTGAAGGTACGGATCATGATGAAAGGGCTGCTGGATCTTAGCGAACAGGTGCTTGCGCGACTCATGCAGGTGCTCCATTTCAACATCAACGACTACTGCGATCTGGAGACGACGGCAAGCGATTCGCTGATCGCGAGGGATGGATCCGTGGCGACAGTCGTTCGGCACGACGGCTTCCGCTCGTTGCTTGGCCGAGGGGATTTCGAGTATCTGACCTCCGAGTTCGCCTCGCGCGTCGAGCAGTACTTTGCGAAGCGCGGGCATCAGCTGCAGGTCGTGTTTATCCGGGATGAGGACGCGACCGACACGATTCGCTCGATGCTTGCGTCGCATTACGAATCGGCCGACACGTTGAAGCTGGACGTGCGCGATGTGCTCGACGAGAAGGTGCAGATCCACTCGTCGTACTGCATGGACGAAAGATGCTTTTTCGTGCTGTGGTCGCGTCCCTCGTTGCTCGACGTCACGGAGATCGAGATTTCGCGCAGCGAGGCCGCCAGTTTGTCGAAGAAGCACGTGATCCCCACGTTCGAGCGCGCGCAGAATCTGTTGCGCCCGAATCGATTCCTGGTCGATCAGCACGACGCCTTCGTGCAGAAGGTCCTCCAGGAGCTCGACGCGCTGAAGTGCGCGGTCACGCTGATCCCGGCAAGGGACATCATCTTCGAGGCGAAGCGCTACCTCCATCGCGAGACGCCGCTGTCCTGGCGGCCTGTGCTCGCGGGAGACCCCGTGATTGCCCGCTGGAAGAACAACAGGAAGATGCGCGACGCCAGCGAGTTGACGTACCCGCGCATCGACGATCAGGTTTTCCATTCGCCCGGCCACAACGGCAATTCCAAGGGGATCGGGGGCGTGACGGATACGGCTGCCGTCCGGATCGGCGACCGCCTGTTTGCGCCGGTGCTGATGAAGCTGCCGCCTGCCAAGCCTTCTCCGTTCAACGATCTGTTCAAGGCGATGAACCAGGCGGTCGTGGAGGACGGCAAGGGCGTCAAGCGGCGCGTGCCGTGGTCCATCAGCTATACGATCGAAGGGGATGGTCTCTCCAGCATTGGTATGCGCAAGTTCTTCTCGACGCTGCTCGGGGCCTTGTCGGCGGACAACCGCAACATGCGCGCTGCGGTGAATGCGCTGACCGCCTATCAGCAGGACGAGAACGGGGTGATCGCCAAGCTGCAGATCACGATGGTCACGTGGGCCGACTATCCCGATGAGGCGATGCTGATGGCGCGCCGGCGGAAGATGAGCGCCGCGTTGATCGGCTGGGGGCGCTCGACCATCGAGGCCGAGCATGGCGACCCGGCGGAGGCGTTGATCTCCACCGCGCCCGCGCTCACGCTGCGCGCCGTTGCGCCCGAATCGGCGCCGCCGCTTCGCGAAGTGACGAGAATGCTGCCGATGACTCGCCCGTCGAGTCCGTTCAAGCGCTGCACGCTGCTGTTGCGCTCGCTCGACGGCAAGCCGCTTCCGTTCGAATCGTTCTCGGACGAGCAGAACACCTGGATCACGCTGGTGTTCGGCGGCCCAGGCTCCGGCAAATCCGTCTTCTCGAACCGGCTGAACTTCGAAATGTGCATGATGGCCGGCCTGAAGCGCTTGCCGTACGTCGGCGTGATCGACATCGGCGTTTCGTCGCAGGGCTTCATTTCGCTGATCAAGGACAGCTTGCCGGAAAACATGAAGCACTTGGCGATGTATGTCCGCCTGCAGAACCGCGAGGACTACTCGATCAACCAGTTCGATACGGAACTGGGGTTGCGCTTCCCGCTGCCGCGCCAGCGCGAGCTCATGAAGAACTTCCTCGTGCTGCTCGCCACGCCGGCGGAGCGCGGAAGGGCGCACACCTACATGAACGAATTCGCGGGCCGCGTGCTGGATCGCGCGTTCGCCAAGCTCTCGGACCTGGGTGATCGCGGCGAGCCGACGCGCTACGCGCACCGCGTGAACCCGTGGCTGGCGGGGCGGGTCGAGCAGGTGGGCATCGAGTTCAACCAGGCTACGCGCTGGTGGGACATGGCCGATGCGTTTGCCGACCGCGGGATGTACTACGAGGCATCGGTCGCTCAGCGATATGCAATGCCTACGCTGGCGCATCTGTTGAAGGAAGCGAGCGACCCGTCGTTTGCGAAGGAGTGGGAGGGCGCCAACGAAGGCACGGCCAACGTGGTGGAAGAGTTCAAGCTCATGATCACGGCCGCGATCGGCGACTACCCGATCTTCCGGGACTTCACGCGCTTCGACGTGGGCGAGTCGCGCGTCATGGCCCTGGATCTTCAGGATGTCGTGCCGGGGGGCGATGCGCCGGACGCGAAGAAGAAGGCCGCGCTGATGTACATGGTCGCGCTCAATGCCTTCACGCGAAAGATCTCCCTGATCAAGGAGGACCTGGAAGCCGAGCCGATGAAGATGGTGCCGAGGTATCTGGCCTACCACTCCAAGCGCATCGACAACCTGGCCGAAGACAAGAAGCGTCTTTTCGTCGACGAATATCACAAGACGGGCGACAACGCGAACCTGCGCGAGTCGTTCCTGATTTTCGGACGCGAATCGCGCAAATGGTTGCTCGAGCTCGTGCTCGCGAGCCAGCTGCCGGACGATTTCCGCGAGCTTGCGAAGATCGCGACGACGACGCTGATCATGGATGCGGGCACGCCGGAAACGCGCCGCACGATCCGGGACGTGTTCGGATTGAACGACACCGAAGTGGCCGCGCTGCGCCAGTTCGTGAACGGGCCGCGGGCGGGCGGCGTGACGTTCCTTGCGAAGATCAAGACAAAATCGGCCGAGCTGTCGCAGTTGTATACCGCCACCAGCGGCGGCCTGGAGCTGTGGGCGCTTTCGACCACGCCGGAAGACCGGCGCTTGCGCTCCTTGCTCTACGATGCGATGCCGCCGCGCGACGCGCGCCGGGTGCTGCGCAACCGTTTCCCCTCGGGAGGCTGCAAGAGCTACGTGCTCAACGAGGCCTCTCGCACCAAGGAAGACCGGGGCGAGTCGTTCATCGACGACGACGTCGAGGATTCGGTGATCCAGACGCTTGCCAAGCAACTCATCGACACGTGGAAGGTCGACAGCATGCGAACTCCCGACACGTCACCGACGTAACCGGACAATAGCGCATGGCTGTCGAACGAAAATATCGCGGCATCGAGCAGCGGGACGAGGTCAGGCCGGGGCAGGCCCGGCCCGACACACGTTCGCGGCTGACGCGTGCGCGCGCGTTCTTCGCGACGACCGACGGCGTGATCGCGGCGATGCTGTTCACGCCGGTGATCGCGCTGGTTTGCATCCGCGTTCCGTTCTCGGGCGAGATGATCCTGCTGACGACGTGGATGTTCTATCAGTTCTTCGTCAACCCGGGCCACAACGATCCGAAGCGCACGAACAAGGCCGGGCAGGTGATCGGGAAATTCCGTCTATACGACTTTCCGTTCCGGATTCCGGCTGCCGCGAAGCGCTTCGATGGGTCCTATGCCCAGGCGCGCCTGGGCAACGGGATCACGTTCCTGGGCCGGGAGATCTCGACGAAGCTGGAGATCTGGTCCTCCGACAGCGACTTGCGCACCCACATGCTGGTGCTGGGGACCACGGGCTCGGGCAAGACGGAATTCCTGCTGGGGCTGGTCTACAACGCGCTCGTCCAGAATTCGGGGTTTCTGTATACGGACGGCAAAGGCGCGGTCGATCTCTACCACAACGTTTTCCGTCTCGCGCGCTATCTCGGGCGCGAGGACGATCTGCTCGTCATCAGCTTTCTGACATCCGGCCGCGACTTCCTCGACAAGCAGGTCGATCGCACGACGAACACGATGAACCCGTTCGCGCTCGGCAGTTCGGGGATGCTGATCGAGCTGATCATCTCGCTGATGGACGATTCCGGCGGTGGCGGAGACATGTGGAAGGGCCGCGCGATCGCCTTCGTCGCCGGCTTGACGCGGGTGCTGTGCTATCTGCGGGACCGCGGGTACCTCCTGCTCGATGCGAACACGTTCATCGGGTATTTCGAGCTGCCGGTGGTCGAGCGCGTCGTGTTTCAGCGCACGATCACGATCGGGGGGGAGAACGTCGTCATCAACGATCCGCTTTTCGAGCGGGTGATCGAGCCGCTCAAGAGCTTCGTGCTGACCCTGCCGGGCTATTCGCGCGACAAGCTCGGCCAGCAGGAACAAAAGACGATGGAGCAGCACGGCTTCATCACGATGCAATTGACCCGCCTGTTCGGCGACCTGTCGTTCACGTACGGCTACATCTTCCAGACGCTGCTGGGCGAAGTCGACATGTACGACGTCGTGATCAACCGGCGCATTCTCGTCGTGCTGCTGCCGTCGCTCGAACGCGCGCCCGATTCGCTCAAGATGCTCGGCAAGCTGATCGTGGGCTCGATCAAGCAGATGATGGCCGGCTGCCTGGGCAATCGTCTCGAGGGTTCGGTGCGCGAGATCGTGGATGCGCGGCCGACGAACGCCGCGGTGCCTTTTTACGTGGTGCTCGACGAGTACGGCTATTACGCGGTCCTGGGGTTCGCGGTGGCCCCGGCTCAAGCCCGCTCATTGGGCTTCCCGCAACCTTTGCGCTCGCGCATCCGCAAAGGCGACGGCACGTGGACGACGATGGGCGAGATCCTGCCGGATGACGAGATCCTGCTGCCGACCGGCGCGAAGAGCTGCGTGCGGGAAGTGCGCCTGACCGGCATGCTGCCGGTCGCGGGCATCCGCCTGGCGAATGGCCGCAAGGTCGACGCGGCCTATTCCCATCACTGGCCGGTGCGGATCAACGGCCAGCATGTCGTGAAAACCACGCGCGAGGTCGAGCAGGCGATCCATGCGGGGCAGGAGGTGGAATTCGCCTTCACGTCGGCTGACGGGCTTGGCTTCGAGCGCGTCGAGGAGATCGTTTTCCTTGGCGTCGAGCCGACCCGTTGCATCGTGGTCGAGGACGAACTGCATTGCTACGTGACGGACGACGAGATCGTCACGCATAACTGCATCACGTTTGCGGCTCAGGACTTTTCCAGCTTGCAGAAGGCCTCCAAGGAGGAGGCGGATGCCACGTGGGAAAACACGAACGTGCGCATCATCGGCCGTATCACGTCGGGCAACGAGTCTGAAACCTGGCGCCGCGTCGCGGGAGTCGCGGGTGACGCGCAGGTGTGGGAGGCCGGCCGAAAAGAGCACCAGGCCGGCACGGTCCTGGACGGTTATCGGACGAATCTCGACGCGAGCGTGCGTGATGTGAAGCGCGTGACGTACGACGATCTCGCGCAGCAGGAGAACGGCGAGTTTACGTTCCTGATCGGCAAGAAGCACAGCGACGGCACAGGCGGGGTGCGCGTGATCCGCGCGCGGACCTTCTATACGGCCGTCAAGGAAATCCCGACCAAGATCCGGATCAATCACTTTCTGAAGGTCGAGCCGCCGAGCGTCGGCAGCGGCGGCGATCAGGAGATGGAGACGATCGCGACGCTCGAGCGTCTCATTGCCGACGCGCTGAAGAACGGGGATCTGGCGAAGGTCTTCCCGGACGATCCGGAGGAAATGCTGCGCCAAAAACGCCCGCAGCTGTACAAGGTGCGGATGTGGGTGCGCGAGGCGTCAGGCACGTTGCCGCTGGACCAGGCGATTCGGGTGGCGTTTCTCAGCGACGTGAACGAGTCGGAGGTCAGGGCGGCCGAGGACGCACGTCGCGCGAAGGCGGCTGCGGAAGAAGCCGACGCCGCGCTCGCGCGTACCGCGCAGCTGCTGAAGCTTCCGCTCCCGCCAGTTGCGAATCAGGCGGCCGCGGGGACGCATGCGCCAGCCCTTGCTGCCGGAGGTGAAGATTTGCCGGCGGCGATTCGTGCTGCGGGCGCGAATGAAGAGGGCGTGCCGGAATCTACGCTCGGCGATCGGGGTTCCGAACCGGCTTCGCCGGTGCGTGCGCCTATCGCACCGGAGGATGCTCGCGCGGCCGTGATCGATTTCCTCGACAGCTTCGAACACGACACACCTGCGCTTGCGCAAGGCGGTGCCGGCGATACAGCCGGCGAAGGCAGTGCGATGGAGCCTGGCCAGGCGATAAGCATGCTGACTTTGCGCCCGTTGGACGACAGGGAGGAGCCGAACAAACTCAGTTCCTACCTGGAAGAGCAGATTGCATCGACCGATGCGGCGCTGGGTATCAAGAAGGATCCCCTCGAGATCCGGGCCGATGCCAAGCGCGCCGTCGACGATATCGAGAAGATGACGGCCTACTGGGATGGTCCGGCGCAGAGCGTGCCGACGCTGCAGGAGTGGGATGCGGCGGTGGAGGACCTGGTCGGGGCAGTGGGCCGCAAGCCGCCGAGCGACCGCTGAGCGTAACGGTCGCCTATGCGTGAGCAAGCATGGTTGGATTTAAAAAAACATGTTTTTTTATAGCAATTTGTTGAATATTTATTTTTGGAAACTATAATCTGCATGAAAATTGATTGAATTGGACGATGGAAGGCGCATGCAACTGACCAATGAGCGGGCCTGAACATGGGGTGGATGGGGGCGGTTGGCAAAAGGATTGCGCGTGAGCATGGATATATCGCCGGCTACGGCTGGGTGGTGGCTGGGGCGCGTATCACGGCGCAGCAGTGGACGAGGTTGCGTCGTCCGCTGTGCCCCAAGTGCGGCGAAGGGTATTTGTTTCCGGCGCAGGTTGAGGCCGATCGGGGCGGACCTGATTTGAGCGGCTATGTCGGGTGTAGCCGCTGTGATCACTATGAGGCAGCGGGGCGCAACAAGGATGCGGAAACGATTGCGCGCCTGCACGCGCTGGCGGAGCAGCGCTTCGCCGATCCGGTGGAGCGTGAGGCCAAGGTGCGTCAATACCGCGCGCAGAGCCGGTGCATGTATGGCCTCGCGCTCGTTTGTCTCGGCATTGCCTTGTGGATGATGGCGAGCAACCCTGTGCATACGGTCTACATCAACGTCGCGATGATTGGTCTTTTCGTGATGGCTAAGGGAATGCGTGCGAGCTATCGCGGCTGGCAGGTGCAGCACAGCCGGTTCTTCGAGCCGGGCCTGTTCAGAATCTGGTTCAGCTCCGGCAAGTGGTTTCTATGAACATGCGCGAGCCTTCCACGGTATCCGTCGCAGGGACTGAGGGGACGCTGCGCCAGTTCGGCGGGCAGCAGCCGTTCCTCGAAAGGACGAGACCGTGAATTACTACGACGTCGAGCAGTATCGGCCGGCCACCATGCAATGCGTGCTGCAGTCTGCCGTGCACTACCGGGTGCCTGCCGATGTCCTGCTGGCGATCGGGCAGTGGGAGGCCGGCACGGAAGGTTCGGCCATACCGAACACGAACGGCACGTATGACTTGGGCCGTGCCGGCATCAACACGATCCATCTCGCCGACTTGCGCCGTTATGGCGTGGATCCGGTCGTGGCCGTGCATGCCTTGCGTTTCGACGGTTGCTACAACTATGCGATGGCCGCATACCTGCTGCAGCGCAGCTTGTCGGGGTGCAGACAGGACTATTGGACGTGCGTGGCGAACTATCACTCGGTAACGCCGCGCTACAACATGGTGTATCAGCAAAGGATTCGTCCGCTGGCTGAGGAGTGGGCGGCGTATTTGAAACAACACTACCGGGTTTGGGGTTTCGAACAGTGAAGAAAGCGCATGTGGCGGCACTCATCGCATTGATGATTTCGTTGAACGTGAATGCGGCGCCGGATGCGGCAACGCCGCCGAGCCTTCCGGCGGGCGTCGTCAAGCCGGCCTTCTTCGATGTGCACGGGATCCGCGTGCTCAACTGGCAGCGCGGCGCGGGCGGTTTGAACGTCTGGCAGGTGGACCGCAACGGCATGAAGACGGTCTTCTACTCGACGCCGGACAACAAGACGCTGATTTCCGGAGTCTTGTGGGATGCGGCGACGGGCGCGGTGCAGTCGGATGCGTACATCACGCCTGCGATGACCGCGCCTCAGAACGTCGCGCGCATCAATGGCGAGGCGGGCGTGATGCAGGCAGTGGATGCCCGGTCGGCTTCGCAAGCCGCCGCTCCGGCCCAGGCCCAGGACCAGACGGGAGCCGTAGCCCAGTCGATTACCGGTGTGGCTGCGCTGACAGGCGTCAGAGAGGGGCGCGCAAATGCGTCGAAGACGATCTACATCATGTTCGATCCGCGTTGCCCGCACTGCCGCAGTGTGTATGACCAGAGCCGGGACTTCGTGGCTCACGGCGGTTCGATCAAGTGGCTGCCGGTGACCGTGCTGGGCAATCCGCCGGATGGTTTGAACCGTGTGGCGGCGATCGTCCAGGCGAAGGATCCGGTGGCGGCCATGAACGTGATCGAGCACGCCGCGATGATAGGACAGCAGGACGTGAAGCCCTCGACCGTGAGTGCGGTCAGCGCGAACGAGGAGTATTTCTGGGCGGCTTTCAATCGCAACCCGGGCGCGGGTACGCCCGGCGTGCCGGTGGCGTTTTTCCAGGATCGGAATGGCGCGCCGCAAATGGTGTCGGACATTGACGATCCGGCGTTGCTGAAGCGCATCTTTGAGGAAGTCGGCAAATGAGCAATGCACCGCAGTTTTTTATCCAGCAGAAGGGTGGTGCCGAAGGCACGACGGTTCGCGTGAAACTGTCGCTGCCGCACGATGATCGATTCCGCGTGCGGACGTTCATCGCGAGCATGAAGGGCGTGGAGTTGGACGATCTCTACGTGGACGTGGAGGTCGAAGCGGCCGGAGAGATCCTCGCGCTTCTGAAAACGCGCACGGTCGACGGCGAACGCCGGGATGCGGTCTGCGGTGAACTGGCTGCGCTCACTCAGGTATCGGGCGGGGCGCAGGAAAAGGATCTTTTCGTCGCGCGTCTTGCAAACGAGCTGGATCGTGCGTTTGTCGATGCGGTGTTTGCGGCGGGCGAGCAGCCCGCGATGCGCGCCGCCGCGGGTGCGCAAGCGTTCGCCGACGCGCCTGCCGCGCCGGTGGTGGTGCCGGCGGTCGCGGGCGGGCGGGGCTGGCGTTGGCTGGTTCCTGCCACGTACAAAGCGTGGCTGCTGACCGGTGTCGCACTGTGCGCGCTCGCGCTGATCGCTGTCGGCGTGGTGCGTCAGGTTCGGGGGGCGGGCAACAACGCCGATCTGTCACTGGCGGGTTCCAATTCCGCGCTGGAAGCGCGGGTGCGCGCGCAGATCGACGACGCGGTGCGCAACCCGAACGGCACCCAGGGCTACAACGGCATGAATGTCGCGCTCGCGACCATGCGAGCCATGGGATTGAACCCGGGCAAGGCGAATGCGGGGTGTCTGGTTGGCGTCGGCAAGTAGTTTGCCGAGGGTGCGGAGGTACGCGGTGAAGCGCAGTGTGTTTGCCGATTGACGCGGCCTGACGATCAGTTCATGAGCAATACATGGGAATTGTTACAAGAGCAATTAACTTCAGCTAAAAAGTGAGAAAATCTTAGTTTGTTTGTGGTTCAGCTAGAATACAAAAACAAAACCATTTTTTGATTCCGCCCCTCCATGATGACTCCATTGAGCAAGTTTGCGGACCTTCCAGAAGTACAGATCCGGGGCATGATCACGCACGTCAAACGTGAGTTTCCCTTCCTGGATCATTCGAGCGAAGACGCGCTCTACGTGCTGGCGCGCCTCATGATCAACATCGACTTCATCGCTGAGAAGCGCGTCACGCCGCTGCGCTCCTCACTGCTGTTCCTGCGGCGCATCGGCGCGGCGGTCAATCCGCCTGTCGAGACGATCAAGGAGCGTGACTTCGTCTTCCTGATCAAGATGTTCGGGCTCAAGGTGCGCAACAAGAACGGTCTGCTCGAGTTCTTGCCGGATAACGAGTGGATCGACGATAGCGACGAAGACGGCAAGCCGGCGACCGAAGTGAAGATCGAGAACGGCAAGGACGCGCAGCTGATCGAGAAGGAAGTCTCGGACATCAAGCGTCACCGCAAGATTCACGAAAAGCGGATCGATGCGGGCACGAACCGGCTGCTTCGCTGGTACCGCGACAACTATCTCGCACTCGTTCTGGCTGAGCGCGTGCTCAAGGAGAACGAGAAGATCGGCGAAGCGCGCGAGTTTCTGCGCGTGCATCACGACGTGAAGGACCACGAGTACGTGCGGATCCGAAAGCGAGCGTTCGAGCTCGGCTTGATCGAGAGTTCGCGCACGGCGCGTCGAAAGAACATGCGCGTGACGCTCGACATGGATTGCGCTGTCTGGATCGAGCAGCTGCTTCGTGAGACGCGGTTTCGTAGCCGCACGCCGACGTACGTGGTCAATACCTGTTTGCGCGACCTCTACGAAATGAGCAATTCGGGCAGGAAGATGCCGCCTGCGCCGAAGCTCATGATGAGCGACGATCTGGAGGAAGGGTTCGAAGCTGCGCCCGCGAGGGCGGGGCGTGCGCCTGTGAGCGGCGCGGCTGCCTCTGCCAAGGGCGGCGCCAAGCCGGCACCTGCTGCGAAGAAGAAGCCGGCGGTGCGCCGCACGTCGCGCGCTTGACGGGAGGCGCGGATGACTATCGAACGACTGACGCCGGGTGTGATCGTCGAATTGGACGATCCGGTGATGGGCGGAAACAAATTAGGCCTGGTGGATGAATCCGGCGTGGGTTATTTCGACCTCTTGGATGACGGCGAGATTCCGAAGCCGATCCAGGCCGAATTCAATCCGCGTTCGCTCGGCCCGATTGAAACGTGGATCGGGGGGGTGCCGCCCGAGCGCCGCGAATGGTGGGTGCAAGCATGGCGCGAATTGAGCCGCCGCAGGCTGGACATCCTGACCTTGGCGCGCGCGTTGCGCTGGGGGCTGGACAATCAGAGCGTGGACATCGATCTCATCGAGCAGATGGGGCGCGAAGCCTCGCAACGCATTCAGGCCGGTCGCAAGCAGATCGCGCAGGCGTTTTCGGGGGGCGGCCGCTAAACCTCAACCTTTGCACAATATGTGGGAGCCCGGCCATTGCGCCGGGTTTTTTTGTATCCTTCACAGTAAGAACTGCCCATATTTGAGGGAGAAATGTCAAATTCTGTGGGTATTGGTTCATTCGTAATATAAAATCGAATACGAAAAAGCAATGCAGCGAGGCGCATCTATGGACGACCCCACGACCCTCTTGCTGGAAGCTGCGCGGGATATCGCGCAGGAAGTCGCCGCAATTTTTGTCGCGGGCGGGGGCCGGATGCTGGTCGACGGCGAGGTGCTCACGCCGGAGCAGGTCGCGTCGCCAGCGGGGGCGCTGGGGCCGCTGTTGCTGTGGGCGGGGGATTTCACCCGCGGGCAGGGCGTCCGATTCGCGTCTTCGAACTTCGTGCGCGATGAGAGGGCGCTCGCGGGTTTCCGGCCTCGCGACATCGTCATTGCGCAAGTCTCCGGGGATGCATCGAAAGATACGTCGGCGGAGACGATTCTTGCGTTCTCCCACTTCCTGCGCAAGGTCTGCTTCAACCTCGATCACCATCCTGAAATCGATCTGACTCCGGTCTGCGAGAGTTTCCGCAGATGGTGCGAGGCGAATGTCGTGAGCCAGGCCGATGGGCAGCGAGGCGGCGAAACCCGCGCGTAAAAATGAAGCTGCGCAAGTTGCCCTGACGCAGTCGTGCGGTGTGATGGCGGTGGCATTCTTGTGTCTTGCCCAGGGTTCGGGTATGAGTCAAAAAGAAAAATGTTTTTACTCCATTTCGATGGATTAAAATGCACGCAAACGAAAAAACACGAGGGATTTGCAGAAATGATTGGAGAGGCCAGGGGTGGGCAGGGTGATTTCGAGTCGGGTGGCGATTTTCGCGTGTCGAGCCGGGAGGACGTTGCTCAGCACTTTCTGATGCGAGATCCGACCGGGCAGATGCTTTCCACGCTGCACTACCTGGGAACCGTCGAAGACTGGGTCTTCCATCGGCTCGCCGAGCACGGCCAGCCGATGCGAGAAGAGGTGCGGGTCCGCCTGCAGCGGCTCGACGCGGTGATCACCCAGTATCGGGAGCAGATCCCGCCGGACAACGCCCAGTTTCTGCTGATCCTCTCGTGGCTCGATACGCAGGAAAGTCTCTACACGCTGGAGTACCTGCACCGGTATCAGCCGGAGTTTTTCGAGCGGCTGCTCGAGCATTGCCGCGATCTGGTTCGCAATGACGCGACGGCCAACCACCTGTTTGGCCGATTCATGGTGGTGTTGCGCACCCGGCTATATGACCAGATCTTCGCGCCGGACAACGTCCAGTTCGTCGCTCGCATTCTCATGGAGAGGGAAGCATGAAGGGGGTTCCTGATAACGTACGTGCCGTGTTTCGCAGCAACAAGATGAGTTACCTGGTTGGGGCGGTTTTCGGGGCGGCGATCGTCACTGTCGTGGGCGTGAAGGCGCAGCAGGCTTTGACCACGCCGTCCGCGACCGATGCCTACCCTTGCGCGATCGCTACCGCGGCCAACACAGCGCTCAATAACCAGATAACGATAATCGGCACGACACAGCCGGATCCGTCGAAGTATTTCACGGTCGGCGGCGTATCCAGCTGCATCGGGCCGATTGCGAATATCGACCTGTCCAACCTGATTCCGGACCCGATGGGCCTGCTGACGTCGCTCGCCCAGGCGGCCATCCAGACGGCCGTCCAAAAGGCGTGCACGGCGGTGCGGAGCAGCCTCTCCGACTATATCGGCAAGTACAACCAGGTGGCCGGGATGATCAACGGCGGCACGCAGGGCATGCTCTCCACCGCGCTTGGACAGGCAGTGGGCATGAACTTGACGAACTACGGGACGAACTATGCCGCGCCTGCGGGATCGCAGCTCGTGGTCAATCCGCTCGCGACCGTGACGAATGCGGCGAACGCGGCAGTGGGTGCGCAGTTGTCGTCGGCGCAGCAAAGCGTGACGTCGACGGTGCAGAGCACGCTGGCGCCCGTGAATTCGGCCTATAAGAGCGCAGCCGGCAGCGTGACGTCGGCAGTGAGCGGCGCGGTGACGTCGGTTCAGAACGGCGTTCAAAACGGCGCTACTTCGCTGGGCAACAGCATTTTCGGGGCCTCGAACTGATATGCGGCGTGCTCTCGGAATGGGGCTGATGGGGGTTGCGCTGGCTGCGCCGGGCCTCTCGCATGCGCAGGTGACCTCTTGGGTGCAGCAAATGGAGAGGATGGTCTCCTCGCTCGGAGTGGTCACGAAACAGCTGTCGGCCAGCGCATCGAATTCCGATTCGATGCGGATGCAGGCAGAGCAGGCTTTCCAGTCCACGATGGGGGATGCGGCGACGACAACGCAAGTGCGCCAGATCGTCCAGGATTTTGGCCCGAATGGTCAGCTGATCGATTCCTGCTACCAGCTCGGGATGGCGGCTCAGGTTCAGTTGACCGAAAGCAAGACCAGTGGGCAAGCATCGAGCGCGATGGCGCGGCTGTATACGCTGTCCGATAGCGGTGTGGGCAGTGCAGGGGGAGTCCTCGGCGCTCTCGGAGGCACCAGCCAGGTGACGCAGTTTCCGTTTGCCGCGTCCGTCGCGCAGCGCGTCTCGCGGCAGTTGACGCGTTACTGCACCGTTTCCCAGGCGCAGCTGGGGTACTGCACGCTGAATCCGAACGGCATGCAGGCCGGCGATGCGGATTTCTCGCTGCACTTGCAACCGGGCAAGACCTATGGGTGGGATCAGACCGAGGCATCGACGGATTTCATCAAGACGATCGCGCCGATTCGTCCCACTCCCACCAGCCAGGCCTGCACGAGCACGGCGTGCATCGCGGCCCGGCAAGCACGTATTCAGCAAGAGACCATGATGTCGATGGCGCGATATTCGTTCTTCCGTTTCACGGAGGCGCACGAGACCCAGAAGGTCGGCGAGGGGCAGGCGCAATGAAGAGACTCGATAAGGTGAAAGCGTCGGGTGGCGTGCGCCGCATCGCTGTGGCGAGCGTGCTCCTGTTCGCCGGCGCGGGGGCGGCATGGGCTTCCTGCGGCGGAACCGAGGCGCTGGTCAACAAGGCTGCTGCCGGGCTTGCCGGCACGATCATTGGAGCGATCTCGGCGGCTACAGGCTCGATCACGGCGCTCGATGAGGCGCAGACGGAAGAGCTGATCGGCTCGATCAAGGTGCTGACGAAGCAGGTCCAGACGTCGACGTCGAATAGCGACGACTCCACGCGGCAGGCGGAGGAGGCGGGGGCGTCGTTCCAGACGGCTCTCGCAACCAACGAAGTAATCAACAAGATGGTGCTCGATTTGAAGTCGCAAGGCTACGATCCGTGCGCGCAGGCGAGCGCGACCAAGCAGATGGCAACGGCCGAGGCGCAGGTGACGGCCGCGCTTCCGCAGCGCATTGCAGCGGAAGTGCAGGCGGGCGGCGGACGCTATGGGGATCTTTCCACGGTGCTGCGGCAGCGCGAGCAACAGCATAAGGCGCTGTTCTGCACGCAAGCCGAAGTGACGGCGGGGCTGTGTTCGAGCCTCGGCGCTGTGCCGGGGGGCGACTCGAATGCGTCGCTGATCTTCAGCTCGGATACGAGCCCAAACATGTTGGCCGCGAAGAACGCGGCGATCAACAACATCATCGGCATGCCGGACGCGTTGCCGCCGGCCGGCTCCGCGAATACGCCGCAAGGCCAGGCCTACCTGTTGGCGAAGAAACAGAAAGATGCTTTTCTGGCGTTCCCCGCCTATTCGCTGAAGGCGATCCAGTCCGACGCCGAGGGCTTCGACTCGTTCATGTCCGAGCGTGTCGGCCAGTATTTCGGAACGGATCGTGCCGCCCAATGGGCACACGATCAGGCGTCCGAGGCGGAGCGCGGCGTGCTGGTGGACACGGTGAAAATCGAAGGCTTGCTCCTGAAGCTGCATGAGCGTCAGCTGAAGCAGTCGCTGCGCGCGGAGGCGGATCAAGCGGCCGAGCTCGCGCTCGAGAACAAGAGGATCAATGGTCAGAGGGTCGAGGCGGCGCAGATGGCTGTCGCAGCGGCCAACGCTCGTTCAAAGGTGGCGCCGTGAATCGCACATTGAAGAAGACGGTGGCCGGGATGACGTTGCTGTCGTTCGCGGGGGTGGTCGCCGCCTCGGGGTGTCCGGCTGTGGCCGATTCGATCTGGGAGGAGGGGATGGTGGCCGCCGGCGGGGCAATGACGTCGGCGATCACCGGCATGGTGAATGCCGTCAGCGCCGAGCGGTCATATAACCTTCAGAGAGTGACAGGGGCGCTGAAGGTGCTTGCCGAGCAGATCAACTCGTCGGCGAACAATTCGAACAGCCAGCTGCGGAGCGCCAAGGAGGCGGCCGCAAGCGTGCAAGCAGACATCTACAACTTCAAGGGGATCTCGAAGGCGCTGTTCGACTATGGGCCGAGGACGGGCCAGGGGTACAACCCCTGCGTCGAGCAGGATCGTTCGAAGAACCTCAACGTCGCGCTCGGCGAGGCAAGCAATGACATGCAGGAAAAGGTCATTCGCGAAATCGACGCGGCTCCCGGTGCGTTTGTTCCGGATCGCGGCGTTGCGATCGCACAGCGGATGAGGGATGCGGCGAACCTGTACTGCACGCCGGGCGACGCGGCAGCTGGGCTGTGTTCTGCGCCGGGTCCGATGGCCGGAAAGGATCTCGATGCGTCGAACTTTTTCGCGTCGGCGCCGGGAGGTTCGACCCAGTCCAATGCGAAATCCGCGCTGCTGAACAATTTGTTCGGCCTGCCTGCCGTGGCCTTGCCGGCATCGGCGGTGGCGACGCCGGTCGGCCAGGCTTTTCTGGACCAGAAGCGCACATCCGATGCAGTGAATTCGGTGGCGCAAGCTTCGCTCAAATCGATTCAGTCGTGGACCGAGGCGCGCAGCAGCACTGGCGGCGCCACGGATAACCAGAGCGTGCTCGACGCATTGAGCTCGAAGGTGGATACCTATGCCGGCGGCGCCGATTACGACAACTGGGCTGCCGCGCAGACCTCCCAGAGCGAGCGCGGTCTGCTGGTCGAGCTCGCCAAGATGGAGGCGCTCGATCTGTCCATGGGCTATATGGAATACCAGTCCGAGGAACGCCGCGAGGCCGCGGCGGCGGCGAAACTCGCATTGATGGCGGGCCAGATGCCGAATTCGGATGCGACGGCGCAAGCGGCCCTGGCGCGCTCGCGGGTGACGCAATGACGTTGCGCACGCAGGCTTGGTGGGCGGGGCTGGCGGTAACGTTGAGCGTTGCGGTCCCGGTCAGGGCATGGGCTGACGCGTGCTTGGCCGAGCCGGTCGACATCCCGAATCAATTGGTGACGAGCACGTTCGGCAAGACCCGCCTCCTGAAACAGTACGCGGCGCCGCGCGTTCACTGGGGAGTCGACTTCCACGCGAGAGACTTGTCCGGCAAGCCCGCGCAACTGAAGGCAGTCGACAACGGAACCGTGATCGGGGCCGGGTGGTGGGGGCACGGCTACGGGAACCGCGTGGCTTTGCGTCGCGCGAACGGCGATGTCGTGATCTACAACCACATGTCGACGGTGGATCCGAAACTCAAGGGCGGCTCACTGGTCGGTTTCCAAACCGGCGGTGCGGCGGTTGGGGCCACACAGGTGTCGGCGGGCGATATCTTGGGCGTGGCGGGCGGGATGGGCGATCACATGGACCGCCCGGATCTGCCGGTGCATCTGCATCTGGAATATGTGACCGGCTACGGCGGGGTCAAGCTGCGGGAGACGAACGACGGCACCGACAAGACGCGAAGCCGCTATCTGCGCAATGCGTTGGAGTATTCGTGCAAGACTTACCCGTTCGCAAGCGATGCCGGGCCCGTCACAAACGGGACGGGGGGCGCGGCACCCTCGCCGTCCGAGACCGGTGGGGCGGCGGCCGCGAACTCGACGGTGCCGGTTTCTGCCGATCAGATCTACGAGGCGCAGCAGACGCAGCCGTCCGTGACGGCAAAGGAGCGATATGGGTTCCCGGATCAGCCGCCCTATGCCACTTACGATGGGATGAGCGAAGCGCAGATCACAGATGCGGAAGTGACGCGCCGACTGATGGATACGGAATGGGAGGTCAAGCTGACTGGTTGGAGTTCACGAGGTATTTTGGCCGAGATTGCGAGAATGCATGGTGTAAAGTTATGGCTCGACGCGAAAATAGCAGAAAAAAAGAGGCGAATTGAAGCCATGCAGGCGATGGCGCTCGCGCTGCAAGCAAATCGCGACATGCAACCGGCAGTGAATGCCGCCTACCAGCAGGTGGTGAGTGGTGCGGCACGGGGGATGGTCGGCCACTGATCATCGTGAAGCGGGAGTGGATGATGAAAAAAAAGCAGTTGGACGCGCTGAATGCGCTTCCCTCGGGCGAGGGTGAAGCGCAGCGTCAGCACGTCGAAAATGAGGCGGACAAGGCGGCTAAAGTGACGGCCGAAGCTGCGGAACCGGGCATGCTTGGTGTGGAAGACGCCGACGCGCTGATGGACGAGTTGCTGGAGCGTGTCGGGAACGGGCCAGCGGCCGCGCCTGCGGCTACAGGTGTGCCGGCTGCCCAGGTCTCGGGCGGTGCTGCGGTCCAGGACTCGGTCGGGAATGTGGCGGCGGGGGTCGTGACGGCACCTTTCTACGCCTTGTCGAGTGCTTACCGGTTGCTGAACAAAGCCGTCAAACCCGGTTCACCGCAAGCTGCGGGTTTGCCGGGGCTGTCGGCTTCCGCTCAGCCGGGAATGATGGCTGCCGCCATGGGCGGGGTAGGCGCCCCGCTGGCCGCTACCGAAATGATCTCGCACTGGAAATGCGACAAGATCGAGGATGCCCAGAGGCACGTCCTGAAGGCAGCCGAGGCGCTGCGCAACGTCGATGCGTTCCCGCTCTGGGAAGATGCGATGCTCGCCGAGGCCGGCAAGCGCGGCATGCTTCCGAGCGATCTGGTTGCCCGCATGCGGAACGATCCGGATCTGGCTCCGTTGAAGGAGCAGATGACCGCGCTGTGGCGCGACAATCCGAAGGAGGTCGAGGCGTATCGGCAGGCCGCTGGGGAATTCGAAAAGCACATAAAAGACGTGCAGCGGAAGTACGCCAATTCGGAGCCGCCGATTCAGAAGCGCGTGATCGATGCGATGGAGACGGTGCGCGAGAGCACGGGTGATCTGCCGGGTTTCGGCCGCCAGGAAGGCGAATACACGGCTACGCTGGCGGAACGGCTGCGCGAGCTTGCGCGTACGATTGCAGAGTCCGTCAGCAATCTGCTCGTCAAACTGCAGGGACGGGCACCGAGCGCGAGCGTGGCCGCGTCGCCCGAGCCGAACAGTTGAGCGTGTTAACGGGCCGGCTACGGGCCAGGTTGCTTGATCTAGTCGCGCGGCGTTAATTTTTCATAAGAATTGTCGTTAACCAGTAGCCGGTACCGCTTTCGTTGCGCGAGGCTCGCGCGATCATGCTCTCGGCTGCCGAGCCGCATTTCGATTCTCCCGTTCGTGAGCTTGCTGCAGCTGATACGGTCGCGCCATGCGCGCCCTCCATTCGTGTTGAGTGGCGCGCTGCCTCGATACCCAAAAATAACGCCGCCGACCAACGGCATCTGCGCAGCAAGACGGGTTCCGGTACCTATGGTTCTTCCAGCGAGAAAGCAGGCGGAGCCTATGATGGTCAGCCGAGGGATGCGGGGATGATTGCGGATGATAGTGTGCTGGTCTGGCCGAGCATGATGCGGTTTGGCGCGGACCTGAAGCTGGTGTTCAACGAATCGCTCGATCGCGAGTTCCTGAAGTTCGTTATTCAGGATCAGGAGCAGTTCGAGCGCATGGGTGGCGGCAAGGGTGAGGCGCTTCTGCAGCGTTTTCGAGAGGCCGGATTTGTCTACTCTCCCAGCGAGACGTCCAAGAACGCCGCGTGCGCCTACGACACGGCGATGAGTCGCGGCTTGGGCGTCGCGCGTGCTGAGCAAGCCGTTGCGCAGGCCAAGAAGACGCTCTACTTCTATTCGAGTTCGACGCAGCTTACGCATTCCCGGCTAAGGCGAATGGTGCCCGCGTCGGTTGCGGATGGGGATGGTAACGACTACCACCTGCAGCCGGTTTCCCGATTCCGGGAAGCCGATCAGCAATTTCTGCCTCCGGCCTTTCTGGCCGATTTCATTCGCTCCCAACAACAGCTGCGCGACGCCCAGCCCGGACGCTGGTATGTCGGCCCGGCCGAGCGGGCGGTCATGGCGGCTGCCGGCATGCATCGTTTGTCCGTGCACGAGGTGCTCGGATACCGGGATTTGCCGCCGTCGTACCGCAGGGCGCTGCCGGAGCCGATTGCCTGCCTGGAAAAATTCAGCCCCGTGCGCCTGGTCGAAGCGGCGGTTCAACGGCAGACGCTCGACCTGACGGGCATGCCTTTGCGCGCTCCGGAACTCGACGCCGTGATCATCGGCTATCCGACGCGTGAGGCGGCGGTTGCCGGGAGCGGCGGTGTCGAGGAGGGGATCGAGGCTTTGGATCTTCCCTATGGCATCCCCGTCGGATTCAACGCGGAGTCAGGGTGTTTGATGGTGCTCAAGGACGCCCGCTATCTGGAGTACAACGAAGAAGATCTTCCCGTGGCAGAGGACCTGTACAGCGTGCAGCAGCATTTCGACTTCATGCGCGTGCTGGACAGCATCCGGCGGGAATACGATGCACTTGCGGCCGATGGCCTGCTGACGGCAGATGCATGGTCGAACAGAGACGCCGCCATGCTCGCGCGCGCCCGGTGTGATGCCATATTCGAGTTGATGAAGTCGGCCTTGGCGCCTTGGGGGTCTATCCAGGGCTTTGTGTCCGAAGACGACATCAAGTGTTGCGGCGGCCAGCGCGCCGAATACTTCAAGCGGCCGGAGAACCAGGGCTTTATCCGGTTCCTGTCGATTTTCCGGACTCAGATGTATATCGCGGTCAAGCAGTGTTCCGAGAGCAAGGCTGCTCGAGCCAGTTACGCCGTCGAGATGGCGCGCTTCAGGCTGCCGGCAGCCGGCACCGTTTCTCGTGAGGCGGAGCGCGGTGTGCGCCGGTTGCTCAGCGATGTGCTCGGATTTCCGGTCGTGAGCCGGATTCCGGCGCGCGCCAGCGCAGCGCATTTGCCCGTGATCGAGCGGCGCGGCGAGGACTGGCGAGCGGGAAGCGACGTGGATCCGGCCGCGTTTCTCGAGGTGTTCCGCGTGCGCGGTGTCGAAACGGGAATATGGCTGCCTGACGCCGAGCGTCAGCGCGTGATGAATGAGGCGTTCGACGCCTTGATGGACCAGGTTGCGGTCCTCGGGCTACCGCCGGAGATGATCGGTCTGGGCGGCACCCTGACGCTCGCGTTTGGATGCCGTGGCGAAGCGGAGCGCGGTGCGCGCGAGGCGCATTACGAGCCGGGGCGGGTGATGCTGCATCTGCCCGCGCTACTGGGGGCCGGGACGATCTCGCGCGCTTGGGCGCTCGCCTTCGATGCCTGGCTGGCCCGCGCGGCGTTGGGCGGAGAGCATGCATCCGTCGTCGAATTGAGCTCGAAAGGGACGGGCGAGGCGGGGGCGCTGCCTAAACTGGTCGATGACCTTGTCGGGATCGCGCGCCGGATGAAATCCGTGCCGTTGACGCGCGAGGAGGCCGCCCGGCCGTGGATGGAGGTCGAAGTGGGGGATGCGGTAGTCCCCATGACCGAGTCGCTGGAAACCCGCCTGATCGACTGGATCGGGTCGCTGGATCGGCTGCTTCCGGATGGGGCGCGGCAAGGGGATTTCTACCAACGTGCGCTGGCCCGCTTGCGGGAAGAGTGGGTGGCGAGCCCTTACCTGGAGCGATTTGGCGTACGGCAATTGGCCGACGCGGAAACGTTCGTGCACGATGTCTGCGCCATCATGGATGCGGTATCCGGTGGCTTGGGCTGGCGTGGCCAGGTGAACCTCGATTTGCCGCTGCATCTGGATCGGGTGGGCCGCGGCCGGGAGGCGAAGGCTCGTGATGTCATCCAGAAGTGGGCGCCCGGTCTATATCGCCGCGACACGGCGTACTTCGCAAATGCCAGCCGTCACGACATGGTGGAGAAGCGTGCCCTGTGGGCAAGCGATAGAGCACTGTTTGCGCGTATTTTCGAAGCATGGACCGAGGCATTGCTCGTGAAGGTCAACGGGTGGAACAGCCCCTACCTGGTGGCCGGCACCACACTCGACGAGAACACCGAGCACCCCGTTTACCCGACGGGCGCTGATCGCGAGGTCCTGTTCGGCATGCTGAATCGATTCTTCCTTCGGTGCGGGGCGGATCTGCGCGCGCTGATCAATGGGCGCATGGTGGTTCCCGATGCAATCTTGTGGCTCGTCCCGGACAACGACCTGCCCGCCTTCGTGACGTGATTCCAGCGAGCGCGCCTGCCGCGCCGCTTGTGACGGTAGGCGGTGCGGGAAGGCAGGTGCTTTCAAAAAGGGTACAGGATCGATGCAAAATCATCAAAATCCTGCAATTTTTGTAAAAATTGCTTTTTATAGTCTGAGTGACGGATAAAAAAAACTATATTTTTGAAACATGATGTTAGAATGGGTAAACCGACGATGAGCCTGCGAGAGTCGGGTTCGGTCGAGCAGGATCGTAGGCGTGACAGTGGGTGTGGCATGGTCATGGCGCAGCTCAGCGGCGAGTGTCGGCGGCTCCTGCAGCCGAGCACTCCTGTGAATCAGCTTATGGAGCGTGAAATGGATGTCGCTATGAGCACGGTGCGGAAGCAGTCGCTCGCTTTTTTCGGGCTTGCGCTCCTCGCGGCCTTTGTGGCTTTCCTGATGCTTTTCGTGGGGCGCATCGATCACTTTCTCGCTACCGGAGTGTCGGTGCTCGCGCTGATTGCTTTCGTCTTGCTGTTCAACCGCGCCTGGACGCTTTGGGAGCAGGCGCACCAGGTGCTGGATCATGGCTGACCGTATGAAAGGCGGCCGCGCGCCTGCCGATAAGGCGCCGATCTTCATCCGCCTGCGCAAGGCGATTGGCGAGGCGCTGCAGCAGCCCGGCCTGACGGTGCGGAAGGTTTCGCATCTGGAGCTGGCAATCGGCGCACTCGCGCCGTCCACCATCCTCAAGGGCTGCGTCATCAGCGACTATCCGTTTCCGATGTGCCGGTATGTGTCTGCGCGAGATGGCCATGTGTATCACGTCAAGGGCCCAACGGAAGACGGCGAGCAAATCGTCGCCTATCGGCAGGGCTTCCTGACATCGCTCTTTACGAGCAGAGGCGGGATTGCGGTGGCGATCAGCGAGGAAGGGTGGATGGGGTCGGTCATGATCCTGTATTCGTTGATGCACGCGCATTTCGAAATGGACAAGGGGGCGCTGCAAGACGTGCACGATGAATGGACCACACGGCGCAGTTATCCGATCAAGCGTTTCCGGGTATATCTCGCATTTATGCGGCGCCGGATAGCAACCTGGCCTGTGGTGCAGAACCTAGTGGCGCTTACGCATCGGGCTTGAGCGCGAAGAGCCATCGCGCATTCCAGCGCTGCTCTCGAGTCGATGCTGAACGGCGAGGTCGGGTTGGTGTTTCGCAAGTGAAATCAAAAAAATTTCACCCGAATTGATTCAAAAAAATATATATTTTAGCTTCATTGCTATGCAATGATCCTTGGATTGCCGGAGATTTTGATGAAAAGTTCGGTTTGCGTGCTTACGGTAGAGCGGAGCCGGATCGAAGGTTTGATGGGCGGTTATCGGCGCAGCCGGATGCTGCGCACCGCGTAGAGCAGAGGTGGTTCGACGGGACCCGCTGCGAATGCGCAGCAGTGCTTGCGCCAACCCGATCGGTGATCGGGCCATGGCGGTGATGTAACACGACAACACGAAGAACAATTTGTAGCAGGGGCCATCATGTTTGAACCGGGGTTTCTCGAGCAGGTGCGTATTCGTAGCGATCTTGTCGGCACCATCGGCCGAACTGTGAAGCTGGGCAAGGCCGGCAAGGAATACCTAGGCGTGTGCCCATTCCATGCCGGAACAGCGCCGAGCTTCACTGTCAGCGGGTCGAGGCAGTTCTATCACTGCTTCGGGTGCGGTGCGCACGGCGACGTGATTCGCTGGGAGATGGATTACGGCGGGCTCGGCTACGTGGACGCGGTCGAGAAACTGGCCCGCGGCGCGGGGCTGCCATTGCCGGAGCAGGCGGCCACGGCCGATGCGAACGGCGAGGCCGGATCTCTGGCGGGGCTCCCCAAGCCGGATCCGAACCGCTCCGCCTTCTATCGTCAATATGCGCTGCTGTGCGCGCTCGATATGACGATGATTCTCGAGGTGCCTGAAGCGCTCGTCGACGACTTCGCGTCGCTCATATCCGGCTGGTTTGCCTGTGCCCCAGCCGACATGAAAGAACGCATCGTTGCGCTGTCCTCGGTGCGCAACGGCGCCCTGCGCAGGGTCCTCGGTTCCGCACTCGAAGGCACGAGGGAGCGTGCGGCTCTCATGCATCGGGTTCAGTTGCGCGACGAGGCCGACGCAATCACGGATGTGACATATGCCGGGCAGGAGCGCGTCGAGCGGCCGAACAAGGCGGTCGAGCGCTTCGCTGCGTAGAGGCGCGGATGAGCCAATCTGCCTCGAAGCCCGTTGAGCCGAAGCAGGAAGGGGACCCGGTATGGGTCCTCGTCTCCATGCTGCTGGCGTTGGTGCTGGTCGGCGTTTTCTGGATGGCCGCGCATACGATCATCGCGCGGCTGTACGGCTGGGTTCGCATCGCGCAATTTGCCGTTTTCAAATTGATCCATTCGCCGTGGGCGTCCCTGCCCGGCGTGATGCTGGCCGGCGCCGGATACATGCTTGGCAAGCGGTACCCGCGCAACAGACTTGCAAAATGGCTCGTTTTTCCCGGGATCTTTTTGGTCGTTGCGAGTCTGGTCGGCGGGATCTACGCCAGCTGGTTCGACTTCTTCGCCGGTTCCGATCCGTCGTTGGTCCAGTGGGGGCACCTGACCGATTCGAGCATGTGGGCCAACGGGTTCACATTGCTCGTCCTCATCGTCCCGCTATGCTTCTGGACGGCGCGCCGCTCCTTGCATACCAATCCGACGAACCACCTGCACTACGCCCGTGCCGTGGACTACACGCTGCACTCGTTTTCCGACGAGATGGGCAAGCATTACCCGCATGTCCGGCTCTTTCGCAAGCTCAACCTGACCGCTCGTCCGATCGACGAGGGGCAGTACCGTATGGCGGATACGGAAAAGCAGTTCGCGATGATGCATGCGCTGCTCGATCACACCGGTATGGACGGTCTATATCAGGTGAACAGCGATCGGGCAGCCCTGGTGTTTCGTGAACAGCTCGGGAAGCTGTGGCGTACTTTCAGTGATCTCTCGAAGTGGGAGATCGCAGTGCTGTCCGTGCTGATGCCTCGTATTGCCGCAACGGATGTCGAGATGTCCGACGGGGATTACAAGGCAGCGCTCGAAACGACAAACAAGCTGGTCGCCTCCTACTGGGAGTCTGCTGATCGCACTTACGATGCGGCGAAGGACACGCTCGATGTCGATGTCACGGAAGGGTTGGCTGCGATCCGCAAGTACTACCGAAGCCGAAAGGTCGAGAAGTATTTCAGGAAACATGCGTACGTGTACACGATTCTGTACGCCATGCTTAATGACGCGCGCTCGCTGGGCGTGCTGCCGTCGAACGAGTTGCGCTGGTTGCGGGTCGTGGACCGGCGCTTGTGGCTGGTGATCAACAACGCCGGACGGACGGTTGCCTGGGCGGAGGTGTCCGGTGTCTACGGGCACTACGTGCACGAGCTGAAGAAGCAGCGCGCGCTCGAAAAGCCGGAAATCGGTAATGCGGTGAAGGGCTTGTGCGACGCGGTGGAGGGCTATCGCTTCAGCGAGGAGGAGATCGCCAGGATCGACCGCCAGCGGCAAGCGAAAGAGAAGGCCCGCATGGTGGTGGACCCGAAGACCGTAGCCAGGGAGCGCAAGACGCTGATTCTCGGGGCGCTGCGAGTGCGTCACGACGGCAGGGAAGACTTCCTCGAAGTCGCGTTGGTCGGCCAGGACGGATCGACTGTCTATTCGCAGCGCTGCCAGCCCCGCGTACCGCTCGAAGCCATCGAGCGGGAGTACCGCCTTTCCGATGACGACATGAGCGCACTGCTGAAGATGCCGCTCTCCCAGGATGTGCGCAAGCGCATCGTTGAACTGGCGAACGGTCACGACGTGGTGGCCTACTACCGCGCCGAGTGTGCTCTCGTGCCTGGGCTCGAACGCTCGGCGGCGAGCGTGCGCGCACTGGAAGATCTGGATGACGCAAAGGACCTGTGGACGTCCGGCGTGAGGCAGGGAATCGCCGACCGGTCGCGCGAGATCCATACGGCAGTCGATGCGGCGAAGGTGGCGCGGCTGTTGTGGATTGAACTCAGGAAGGTAGAGATGCGGGCCGCGCAGGGCGCAGCGGGGGCGCAGCCCGCATGATCAGGGACGATTCGCGAGCCTGCGCGCGTGACGCGCTCATGCCGGGATGGAGCCCCGGCGATATTCAGAGGACGGGGCGGCCATGGATCAGGTAGCAAGGAGCGGGACTTCGGAAGAGGACCGGGCAACCGGCGTTTCGAACGACGTCGGCGCTGAGAAGGTGACGGTCTCGGTGACTGTTCATCCGACCGACTATTCAAGGATGGTCGATGTCGCGCGAGTCAGCGGTATCCCGAAGAGCGAATTCATGGCGCTGGCGATGCACCTTGGCGTGTGCGAAGTGGCGAGCCTTTACGGAGAGGATGACAGGGCTGACGACTCGGGAGGGACGTAACCATGGCGGAGGATGTATGGGTGAGCAAACGCGATTGAATGCTGCAACGCTGATAGGCTGGTTCCGGAAGCGGAAATCTCCTGCCGGGATTAAGGAAATCAAGGCGTCCGGGCTGATGGACGCACAGACGGCGTCGGCGGCCGTCGGCTATGCGGTTCGGCATCAGGTGCTGGAGCGTGTCAAGGCGGAGGATGGCCACCGGTGGCTGTATCGCCTGACAGGGCGGCCGTTGCCGGCGGAGCGCGAGCCTGGCGACGTGATGTCGTTCGACTCGCTGCTTACCGCATGGGGGTTGCCGCGCGTGCCGCTGGATCTGCAGGTGGCGTCGTGCCGGCGGATCGAGGCGTTGTGTTGAAGGCCGCGGCGAAATCGGGCGACCTCGTTGCGGCGGCAGCGCTGTGACGCCGAATGCGCATTGAAGGGGTTGGCATGGCTATCCGGCAGGGGCAGTCCTGGCGAATGCATTGAAGGCAGCATGAGGAAACAATCTTTCCGCTGGCGAGCGCTCTGCGCGCCGATTCTGGTGTGGGCCGCATGGGTGCATGCCGCCCCGCATGATGAGGTGAAGCCGATCCCGGATGGCGTCTACAGCGCACGACTCGATGCAGACCGTCAGCTTTTCGTGCCCGCGCGCAATGCCATGGGCACGCTGTTCGTGGTCCCGTCCCGGAATGACTTCGATTCGGTACGCATCCGTGCCGTGCTGCTTCGCCGCGGGGTTCCCGTCGGACTGATTGACGGCGGTATCGTTTATTGGCGCAACGGCCAGTGCGTGATTGCGTTCGATGGGGTGGCGGTGCAGGGCGGCAGGATCATTCCTGGACGGGGGTACTTCCCGGTCGCCGCCCTGGATATCTTGCCGAAGCCAGGTGACGCCATCCATCCGGGGATGACGGTATTCGTTCCGGGCACGTCGAAACGTGAGTGGCCGCTCGTGATCGATCACACGGTTTCGCCGCCAACCGACGAGGCCGATGACGATGGCGATTGATCGGTCAGTCAGATTTATTGAGTTGTGAGGATGCGATGAGCGATCCCGTTTTGAAGATGACGACGAGTGACGGCCAGAGCGGCGGGCATCGCATGCAGCGCCTGAACTGGGCGATGGGTGACGTCGATCGTGCGCGCCGCAGCGCCGGTCTGCCGTTCCCGTTTGGTACCGCCATTCTTCAGGTGCGTGACGAGCACGACACCTTGGTGGTGCACTGGAGCAGCGCGGAAAGCATGGTCGTGTACGGCCGTTTTTTGCTGGAAGCGTGGCGTGAGCATGGCAATACGCGCGTCGAGTTTGTGATGCCCGACGACGTGCGCCTCAAGTTGGACGCGAGCACGCAGGGGGGCGAGCGCACGGCAGCGCCGTCGAAGCCGTCGCGAGAAATCCGGCCGATGGCGTTCAGGGGTTAGAGGTGGGCGCCGTCGGCGCTCGTGACGGTGGCGAAACCTGTGACAGGCCGGAATCGGGCCGAGTCCTCAAACAATCATGAGCAGCAGCGAAAAAATTGGAACGTCCATGAACGGCAAACCTGTCTCCGTTCGAACTGAGAGCGGCGTCCGCCGCTCGGCCGAGCGCGTGTGTGCGCCCGTGCTGTTGCTCTTGTCGCTCTTGATGCTCCTGTACCCCTTCCTTCACGCGAGCGCCACGATTCGTTCCTGGAACACCCCGGCGCTGCCGCAAGATTGGCCGCTCAATCTCGGCATCGCACTGTTCGTGGGCATTGCGGGCATGCTGCTGCTGGGCGCTTCATGGCGCATGGCCCAGCGCGCCTATGGCTTCAGCCGTTCGCCGAACAGTCTCGCGAAATCGCGCAACCCGCGCTAAGCATGCTCGGCGGGCATCGATCCAACGCCGCATAGCCATCGATGGCAAGCGAAACGCCGTGCGGCCCGCTCCTATCGCATCAGGTTTTGACGCAGCTCGACAACGTGTTGCATGCCACGAGGCGTAGTGACGCGCTTACCGAGGCGCCGCCGCTTTCCTATAGAATGCCGCTTGTCACAAATCCGTCACGATCGGAAGCTGCGCGCGCTGAGTTTCGTACGAGTGCCGTACAACCCGCGCCGATGGTGCGGGTGTGATCGTTAAGTTGCTGATTGTATTGAAAATATCGGAAAGAGCTCATCTTATATGTTCGGTCGATTCATGCCCACCGAGGGCAAGTTCTTTGAAATCTTCAATGCGCACGCGCAGTGCATCGTAGCCGCCAGCCAGGAGCTCGAACTCCTGATCGACAATCTCGAAGACGCCGAGATTCACAAGCAGAACGTGCAGGGCAACGAGAAAGCCGCCGACAAGCTCACGCACGAAGCAATCGACCTCCTGCACAAGACCTTCATCACGCCGCTCGACCGCGACGAAATCCACAAGCTGATCACCACGATGGACGACATCCTCGATCTGATGGAGGACGTCGCCACGGCCATTTCTCTCTATGACGTGCAATCCGTCACGGCGGAGGCGAGCGAACTCGCCCATCTATGCACGGCGAGCGTCAAGCATCTGCAGGCGGCGGTCGGCCTGCTGTCGGACATGAAACAGGCGGCGCAGATCCTGAAGGCGTGCGAGGAGATCGACCGCCTGGAGTCGGATGCCGACCGCGTGCTGCGCGGGGCCATCTCGAAGCTGTTTCGCGAAGAAGACGACGTGAAGACGCTCATCAAGCTGAAGGCGATCTACGAGCTGCTCGAGACGATCACGGACAAGTGCGAGGATGTCGCGAACATCATCGAAGGCATCGTGCTGGAAAACGCGTAAGCGGGACGCCGACCGATGCAATCGATCCAACTCGCCCTGTCGGCGCTCGCGACGCTGGTCGTGGTCGCCCTCGTATTCGACTTCATGAACGGTTTTCACGACGCGGCGAACTCGATCGCCACCGTCGTGTCGACCGGGGTTCTGAAGCCGCAGCAGGCGGTGGCCTTTGCCGCCGCGTTCAATGTCATCGCCTATTTCATCTTCCACCTGAAAGTCGCGCAGACGGTAGGCAAAGGCACCATCGATCCCGGCATCGTCGATCACTACGTCGTGTTCGGCGCGCTCATCGGGGCCATCGGCTGGAACATCGTGACCTGGCGCTACGGAATTCCTTCAAGCTCGTCGCATGCGCTGATCGGCGGGCTCATCGGCGCGGCGCTCGCGAAGTCGGGATGGGGTGCGCTCAACTGGGACGGCCTCTTGAAGACCGTCGCCTTTATCTTCATTTCGCCGCTGCTCGGCTTCGTGCTCGGCTCGTTTTTCATGCTGCTCGTGTCGTGGATGTACTTCCGCACGCCGCCAAGCAAGGTCGACGGGCGCTTCCGGCGCATGCAGCTCGTGTCGGCCGGGCTCTATAGCCTCGGGCACGGCGGCAACGACGCGCAGAAGACCATCGGCATCATCTGGATGCTGCTGATCGCGACCGGCTATGCGTCGGCGGCGGCCGAGGCTCCGCCGATGTGGGTCATCGGCGCCTGTTATCTGTCGATGGGGCTCGGCACGCTGTTCGGCGGCTGGCGCATCGTTCGCACGATGGGGCAGAAGATCACGAAGCTGAAGCCGGTCGGCGGCTTCTGTGCGGAGACAGGCGGGGCGATCACGCTGTTCGTTGCGTCGGCGCTGGGCATTCCCGTGTCGACTACGCATACGATCACCGGTGCGATTGTCGGCGTCGGCGCGACGCAGAAACTTTCCGCTGTGCGCTGGGGCGTCGCGGGCAACATCGTCTGGGCCTGGGTGCTGACGATTCCCGCATCCGCGCTGCTTTCGGCCATCGGCTGGTGGTTCGGCCACCGCTTCTTGTAATTCCCCTCATCGCATCACGGTAGGCAGCAACGCGCTGCCTAGCCGGCGATGCCGGGCCTTTCGATTGCGGCGCCTCGAGTGCCGCAATTTCCATCATCGCTTCGCATGATTCGATGTGCGTTGCTGCATTTTGCCGCCGCGCGGCTTCCAAGCGCGTCAGATCAGCGCGGATGCACCGCCATCCATCGGCACGATCGCGCCCGTGACATAGCTGGCCCGGCGGCTGGCGAGAAACAGCGCGACATCCGCAATTTCCTCCGGCTTGGCGTAGCGCCCGAGCGGCACCTGCGCCTCGCCGCGCGCGAGGGCTTCGTCGGTATCGATGCCTTGCCGCGACGCCTCGAGCTTTAACGCCTCCTCGACGCGCTCGGTCAGCGTCGAGCCCGGATTGATCGCGTTGATGCGGATGCCGAGGCGCGCGTAATAGTGCGCGAGGCCGACGCTGGCGAGCATCAGCGCCGCATTGGCCGCGCCGCCTGCGATATGAATGTCGCTCGCGATCTTGCCGCCCATGCCGATGATGTTGACGACCGCGCCGGGTTCGGCCGCGCCGTCCGTTTTCAGCCGCTCGGCCATGCGGCGCAGCACGGCTTGCTGCGTGTGGATGTAAGGAAAATATTTGGCGTCCATCGCGGCTTTGAATGCCGCGGCGTCGAGCGCAGCCGGGTCGTAGCGCTTCGCGGCGCCGGCGCTGTTGATCAGGATGTCGATCGGACCGACCGCCGCCGTCGCTTCTTCGACGACATCCTCTGCGCTATGCGCCTCCTGAAGATCGGCGCGGGCGAGATGGACATGGTGGCCGTCCGCAGCCAGCGTTTCGCGCGCTCGCGCGAGGTTGGCCGGATCGCGCGAGACGATCGCGACCTTGGCGCCTTCCGCGGCGAATGCCCGCGCACAAGCGAGACCGATGCCTTTGCTGCCGCCCGTGATCAACACCACCTTGCCTTCGAGACCCAGATCCATCGCTGCTCCTCGCTGTTGAACGTGTTGCCGCGTAGGGAACGATAGCAGAACGGGGGAGGCCGTGCGGCGGGCGGGGGCTGGCCTGCGAGGCAGGGAGCGGGTCAGTCGCCGTTTGCGAAGCGGGCGATCGGGTCGTCGGCGCTCGAGGTCGGGGCGGGAACGCCGCGCGACGCGGTGGATGCCCGCATGATCTGCACGCCGTTGGTCGCCGGCGAGGCCGATGCGGACGCTTGCTGGGCTTGCTGCGCCTGACGCGCGGCGACAGCCGCCGGCGGCGGCGGCTCGAACGCGTCAGCGGCGGCGTCGATGGCGTCGGGGGCATTGCTGCTGGCCGGGGCTGCTGCCGGTCCGCTGACCGCCGGCGCTTGCGCCGCGGTAACGGCAGGCGCGTTGGACGGCGCCACCGAGCCCGCGGCGCGCGCCTGGACTTGTGCGGCGCGCATGCCGGGCGGCGGCGGTTCATAGGGATCGGCGGCGGGGCCAGCTTGCGCCGCGGCGGGCGCTGCTGCGACCGGCGCGGGATTGCGGCTGCCCGCAAGCGCAGTTGGACTGAATTCAGACGACGCGGCGGCAGACGGCGATGGCGTGCCCGCCGCCGCATAGCCGGACTCGGCCGGAGCCTGCGCGGGCACCGGCGAACTCGGCGCCGGCGCTTCGCGCGGCGCGGCTAGATAGGTCGGCGCATCGAACGGCACGGATTTAGGCAAAGGCGCGGCGACCCGGCGAATGCCGTCGAAGCGTTTGGCCCAATAGGGGTTCGTCAGATAGTCGAGCCGCACAGTGCCACCCGTCGACGGAGCGTTGACGAAGCGCAGCTTGCCGACGTAGATGCCGACATGCGAGTGAGGCCGGCCGGTCGTATTGAAGAAGATCAGATCGCCCGGCGCGATTTCGTCGGGTTCGATCGAGTCGCCGCGCGTGCTCATGTCGGCCGTCGTGCGCGGCAGGTTGACGGAGGCTGACCGCAAGACGACGTAGCGGACGAGCCCACTGCAGTCGAAGCCGCTGTCGGGCGTGTTGCCGCCCCAGCGGTACGGCACGCCCACGAGGCCCATCGCCTGAATCGAGATCTCTTCGCGGCCTGTGCTGTGATCGACGAAGTTGGGGAAACCGGGCGGCGGCTCGGTCCGATAGGCGCCGCCTGCCCCGATCGGCGGGCTTGAGCTGCGCGATACCTTTTGCGGCGCGCTCGAGCACGCGGCAAGCACAAGCACGATCAGCAGCGGGAACCAGAGTCGGCGCATGGACAGAGCAGGCGAGCGAGGCTCGCCTATCGTATGACTAACGGACGTTGGGCCGATGGTAGCCCGCCAGGCGGACCAGCGGCAAGGGTTCTTCAGAATTTACTTGAGCTTTCTCCGCTAAGTGTTGCTGCTCCGGCACGCGTGAATGATGCGCGCCAAGTACGCATGGGGCGTGGAAAGAACGAAAAAAAGCCGCGCCAGGGATGTCCTGGCGCGGCTTTCAAACGGCGAAAAAGCGCGTTAGAGGATGTCGGACGCGTAATCGGCAAGCCGCGACCGCTCGCCGCGAGCGAGCGTCACGTGGCCGCTATGCGCCCAGCCCTTGAAGCGGTCGACGACGTACGTAAGCCCCGAGCTGCCTTCCGTCAGGTAAGGCGTGTCGATCTGCGCGATGTTGCCGAGGCAGATGATCTTCGTGCCTGGACCCGCGCGCGTGACCAGCGTCTTCATCTGCTTCGGCGTCAGGTTCTGCGCCTCGTCGATGATCAGGTACTTGTCGACGAAAGTCCGGCCGCGCATGAAGCTCATGCTCTTCACTTTCAGGCGCGAGCGAATCAGCTCCTGAGTCGCCGCGCGGCCCCATTCGCCGGCTGCGTCGTCGGTTTTCTGGAGCACTTCGAGGTTGTCATCGAAAGCGCCCATCCACGGCTGCATCTTTTCCTCCTCGGTGCCCGGCAGGAAGCCGATATCCTCGCCGACAGGCACCGTCGCCCGCGTGACGATGATCTCGTTGTAGCGTTTGTCGTCGAGCACTTGCGCGAGGCCCGCCGCAAGTGCAACGAGCGTCTTGCCCGTGCCCGCCTGACCGAGCAGCGTGACGAAGTCGATCTCCGGGTTCATCAGCAGGTTGAGTGCGAAATTCTGCTCGCGGTTGCGCGCCGTGATGCCCCACACGTTGTTCTTGTGATGGCCGTAGTCGCGCAGCGTTTGCAGGAGCGCTGTCTTGCCGTTCAGCTCGCGTACGAGCGCATGGAACGCGGGCTCGCCGTTCTGCGGCTCGAGGTAGACGAACTCGTTGACGAGCAGCGACGAGCACAGCGGTCCGGTCACGCGGTAGTACGTGGTGCCCGTCTTGGTGTCCTGCCAGCTCTCCATGCCTTTGGCATGCTTGGTCCAGAAGTCCTGCGGCAGCTCACGCACGCCCGAGAAGAGCAGGTCCTTGTCTTCGAGGACTTGGTCGTTGAAGTAGTCTTCGGCGGGCAGGCCGAGCGCGTGCGCCTTGATCCGCATGTTGATGTCTTTCGACACCAGCACGACCTGGCGATCGGCGCGGTCGCGCTGCAGGGCACGCACGACCCCGAGGATCTGGTTGTCGGCCTTGCCTTGCGGCAGGCCCTCGACGGGTTCGATGTCCGTCAGCTTGGTCTGGAAGTACAGACGCCCGAGCGCTTCGCGGCTGCCGAGCTGCGAGAGCGGCAGCCCGTCGGCCATATCGCCGGCGTGCGCGACGAGCGAGTCGAGCGTGCGGCTGACCTGGCGAGCGTTGCGGGCGACTTCCGACATCCCCTTCTTGTGGTCGTCGAGCTCCTCGAGCGTCATCATCGGCAGATAGACGTCGTGTTCCTCGAAATGGAAGAGGCAGGTCGGGTCATGCATCAGCACGTTTGTGTCGAGCACGAACAGCTTGCGGACTTCGATCTCACCGGTCTTGCGGGCGCGGGTCTTCTCGGCGCCGCGGGCCTTCGGCGCGGTGGCGGCAGGCGTGGCAGCCGCGGGTTTGTCGTGGCGGGCGACGGGCGTATGTGCTGGCAGCGGAGCGGGCACGGGTTGCAGCAACGCCGCCGTCTGCTTCGATTTCCGGCCTCGCGCGACCGGCGCGGCTTCTGCGGCGGGAGCGGCAGTCTTGACGGGACGCAGGGTGGTGGCGGTATTGGCTGCGCGCATCATCGGTTCGGCGACGCTGGCCGGGCCGCTCATCGCGCTGTAGTCGGCCGCTTCTGCTTGCTCCCCAACGGTGTCCTGTTTCTTCGCTTGCTTGCCAGGCCGTGCTTTGGCCTTGAATTCGTCAGGTGGCAACAGGTTGCCGAGCTTGCTGGGTGGGGTAGGCAAAGGCATGAGTTCCCTCGAAAAAATCGGGTCGCATATCGGGCGCCGCTTGGTCGGCCGACGGATGCGCCATCGTGTGACACACCCGCTTCGGACCGGCAGCGCGCTTTGGGTTTCGAAACGCCGGTTCGCCTAGTTTTCGATCGGCTCCTTGACAGAAAAGTGCTGCCGGCGCGGGCGGCCGGCTCGGTCCAAATCGCGTTGCATGGGACCCGGGTAAGTGCTGAAGCACAAACTCGTGTCGACAAAAAAGCCGCTGCCCCGTGACCGGGGCTAGCGGCTCGACTTCGATAATCGCGCGGCGCCTGGCGACCAGGACCTCTACATTGGCCGTGAGGCCGGCGCGGCAGCGAAAAAAATGGGGTGGACAGGCACTCATTGCAACCCAATATAACGCGCCTCAAAGCGCTTGTACAGCCTCCAGCGCCGCGTCGACGTGGCCCGGCACCTTGACCCCTCGCCACTCCTGGCGAAGGACGCCGGCGGCGTCGATGAGGAACGTGGAGCGTTCGATTCCACGTACCTCTTTGCCATACATTTTCTTCATTTTGATGACGTTGAAGAGCGCGCAGAGCGCCTCGTCGGCATCCGAGATCAGCGGGAACGGCAACTCCAGCTTGGCCTTGAAATTCTCGTGCGAGCGCAGGCTGTCGCGCGACACGCCGATGATTTCGGCGCCGGCTTTCTTGAACTTCGGATAGAGGTCGCGGAATTGCAGGCCTTCGGTCGTGCAGCCGGGAGTGTTGTCCTTGGGATAGAAATACAGCACCACCTTCTTGCCCCGAAGACCGGACAGCGTGATTTCGCCGCCTGTCGCGGCGGCCGTGAAATCGGGGACGGGTTGGTCGACTGCGATGGACACGTGGTTCTCCTATTGTTATGGCGAGGGTTGCCGGCTACCGGCTCTCGATGGCTTTTGAGCGCCCCCAAACCTGTCGCTACGCGCCAGGCCCCCCGAGGGGGCAATCCCACAAGGGGACTTCCTTCGGGGCGGAAAACTTGGGGGCGGCCCGGCGTTTTCTTGAGAGCGAAGGAGGCGACCCAGGCCTGCGGTACGCGATCAGTCGGGCTGGACGATCAATTCGCCGGAACGGCCCGCGATCTCGCCCCATACGACAGGGTACGATGGCAGGGTGTCGCGGTCCAGCGCAGCATGATAGTCGCCCATCGTCGCAAATGTGTGACCTTGCGCGCGCCAGCCGGCCAGCAGCTGCTCGAACACGGGGGCGAGCTTCTGGCCTTCGAGCTCGGCATGCAGCGTGAACACCTGATCGTGCGGATTGTGCTCGGTCTGCTTGAGGATGCTGGCGGCGACGCTGGTTTCGTCGACGCCGTCGATGCCGAGCACTTCGTCGAGCGTCGGCAGCGTGGTGGGCATCTGCACGTGCGTCAGGGTCTTGCCGTCGACGACCGGAAAGTACGGTGCATGCCCGCGGCCGTCTGACGCGTAGCGTATTCCCCACGCGTCGATCTGCTTGAACGCGTGGCCGTTCATCTGCCAGCCGGCCGCGCCGTGCGTGACGGGCGGCGCGCCGAAGATGTCGGTGAAGCGCTCGTAGCTCTTTTGCATCTCGCGCGCAGTCCAGTCGGGCGAGCGCGTGCGCACGTTGTCCTGCCAGTAGACGTGGTCCCACGTATGGATGCCGCATTCGAAGCCGGCTTCGTGGATCGCGCGCATTTCGGCGGCGGCCTTGATGCCGATGTCGGGACCGGGCAGCAGCACGCCGTACATCAACTGCTTCACGCCGTAGTGCTCGACGACCGAGGTGCGCGACACCTTCTTGAGGAACCCCGGGCGCAGCGCGCGCCGCATCGCCCAGCCGGTGTGGTCGGGCCCGAGGCTGAAGAGGTAGGTGGCGCGCGCCTTGAAGCGGTCGAGCAGGCGCGCGAGGTTCGGCACGCCTTCGCGCGTGCCGCGCAGCGTGTCGACGTCGATCTTCAGGACGATGCGGGCCAAGGAGCGGTCCTTATCCTTGCTGCTCGACGAGCGCGCGGGCGTCGGCGACGTGGCCGCGATACGCTTCGAAGATCTTGCGCAACGCGTCGTCGAACGTAGCTTGCGGCGCCCAGTTCAATTCCTGCATCGTGTTGTCGATCTTCGGCACGCGGTTCTGCACGTCCTGATAGCCCGTGCCGTAGTACGCGCCCGACGAGGTTTCGACGAGCTTCACCTGCTTCGCCGAATCCGCGTACTCGGTGTACTCGGCCGCCAGCGCGAGCATCTTGTGCGCGAGCTCGCGCACCGAGAAGTTGTTCTTCGGATTGCCGATGTTGTAGATCTTGCCGGAGGCTACGCCGTTCGAATTCTCGATGATCTTCATCAGCGCGCTGATGCCGTCGTCGATGTCGGTGAAGGCGCGCTTTTGCGAGCCGCCGTCGACGAGGCTGATGTTCTCGCCGCGCACGATATGGCCGAGAAACTGCGTGACCACGCGCGAGCTGCCTTCCTTCGGCGTGTAGATCGAGTCGAGGCCCGGGCCGATCCAGTTGAACGGGCGGAACAGCGTGAAGTTCAGGCCTTCCTGCATGCCATAGCCCCAGATCACGCGATCCATCAGCTGCTTCGAGCAGGCGTAGATCCAGCGCGGCTTGTTGATCGGGCCGTAGGTGAGCTGCGAGGCTTCAGGATCGAACTCCTCGTCGCTGCACATGCCGTAGACCTCGGAGGTCGACGGGAACACGAGGTGCTTCTTGTATTTCACCGCCGAGCGCACGATCGGCAGGTTCGCCTCGAAGTCGAGCTCGAACACGCGCAGCGGCTGCTGCACGTAAGTGGCGGGCGTGGCGATCGCGACGAGCGGCAGAATCACGTCGCACTTGCGCACGTGGTACTCGACCCACTCCTTGTTGATCGTGATGTCGCCTTCGAAGAAGTGCATCCGCTCGTGATTCGCGAGGTCACCCAGGCGATCGGTCTGCATGTCCATGCCGAAGACTTCCCAGTTGGTGGTCTCGAGAATGCGCTTGGACAGGTGGTGGCCGATGAAGCCATTGACGCCCAGAATCAGGACTTTTTTACCGGAACCTTCGATTTTCATGGAGTGCGGGAAGAGTGAATGAGCTGGACGAACTGCGAAGGGGTGACGACGGGTTGATCGCCGTCGCGCTGGTGGCGCAGTTCGGAAATGGCGACGGTCCGGCCGTCGCCGCAGACGCCGAAAAATGCATTATCGCTTACGTGCAGTCCCGGCGGCAAATCCGCCAGGCTCGCCGTGTGCGGCACGCCGGGACCTTCCAGGCGCGCCCTCGCGACGATGAAGCGCTCGCCGCCGATGTCGGTGAAGGCGCCGGGATAGGGCGGCGCGACCGCGCGGATCAGGTTGTAGACGCGTTGCGCCGGCTGTGACCAATCGATGCGGCCGTCCTCGGGCTTGCGTCCGCCGAAGTAGCTGCCGTGCGCGAGGTCGTTCGGCAGATGCGGCGCTTCGCCCTTGATGAGCGCGGGCAGCACGCGCCAGAGCGTCTGCTCGGCGGCGACCGTGACCTTGTCGAACACTTGCGCAGCGGTGTCGTCGGGCAGGATCGGCACCGGCGTCTGCGCGACGATCGCGCCGGCGTCGGGTTTGGCGGCCATCTCGTGCAGCGTCGCGCCCGTTTCGTTTTCGCCGTTGAGCACCGCCCAGTTGGTCGGCACCCGGCCGCGATACTTCGGCAAGAGCGAGCCGTGCATGTTGTACGCGCCGCGCGAGGCGATCGCGAGCAGGTCGGCCGGCAGCATGTGCCGGTAGTAGAACGAGAAGATGAAATCGGGCTGGGTGCGGCTCACGGCTTCGCGCAGCTCGGCGCTCTTTGGATCGGCGGGCGTGATCGTGGGGATGCCGTGCTCGGCCGCCACGGCGGCGACGCTGCCGAACCAGATGTTCTCGGCGGCGCTGTCTTCGTGCGTGACGACGAGCGCCACGTCGACGCCGCCCGCCAGCAGCACCTGCAGGCAGCGCACGCCGACGTTGTGATAGGCGAAGACGACGGCGCGCGGTTTCATCGGTTGACCCCTTGATCGGCGACGTTGGCGGCGACGGTCTGCGCGGGAATCCCCGCGACGTGCTCGCCGTTGCGCTCTTCGAGGATCGTCTGCACGAGATAGCGCGGACGGGCGCGCACTTGCTGGTAGATGCGTCCGATGTACTCGCCGAGCAGGCCGAGCGCGAAGATGATCACGCCGAGCAGGAAGAATGTGATGGCGAACAGCGTGAACACGCCCTGGACTTCCGCGCCGATCACGAAGCGGCGAATCAGGAGCAGCACGAACAGGCCCGCCGAGCCCAGCGACAGGATCACGCCGATGAACGACAGCCATTGCAGCGGCACGACCGAGAAGCCCGTCACAAGGTCGAAATTGAGGCGGATCAGGCTGTAGAGCGAGTACTTCGACTCGCCCGCGAAACGCTCCTCGTGCGCGACCTCGACCTCGATCGGGTTCTGCGCGAACGTGTAGGCGAGCGCGGGAATGAAGGTGTTGATCTCGCCGCAGCGGTTGATCGTGTCGATGATGTGGCGGCTGTAGGCGCGCAGCATGCAGCCCTGGTCGGTCATCTTGATGCGCGTGATGCGCTCGCGCAGGCGGTTCATCGCGCGCGACGCCTTGCGCCGCCACAGGCTGTCCTGGCGCTGCAGGCGGATCGAGCCGACGTAGTCGTAGCCCTCGCGCATCTTCGCGACGAGCTTGCCGATCTCCTCGGGCGGGTTCTGCAAATCGGCGTCGAGCGTGATGACGACGTTGCCGCGCGACTGCTCGAAGCCCGCGAGGATCGCCATGTGCTGGCCGTAGTTGCCGTTCAGCAGGATCACGCGCGTCGTGTCCGGCCGGGCGCGGAACTGTTCGGCGAGCATCGCCGCGGATCTGTCGCGGCTGCCGTCGTTGATGAGGATGACCTCGTAGGTCGTGCCGAGCGCATCGAGCGCTGGATAGAGGCGCGCGAAGAGCGCGGCAAGCCCCGCCTCCTCGTTGTATACGGGGATGACGATCGAGACTTCGGGGGGCGCCAAGCGATGTTCCGTGTGACTCATTTCCGCTTATTTTCCGTATCGTTCGCAAATTTCATTGACGGCGGCCGCCACGCGCGCCACATCGGCTTCGGTCATCTGCGTGAAGAGCGGCAGCGTGACCGTCGTTGCCCCGAAGCGCTCAGCGTGCGGGAACATGCCCGGCTTGAAGCCGCGCTCGCGGTACAGCGTGAAGAGATGGATCGCCGGGTAGTGCACGCCCGAGCCGATGCCGCGTTGTTTCAATTGCTCCATGAAGCCCGCGCGATCGAGCGTGAGGCGCGCTAGCGGCAGCGTGATCTGGAACATGTGCCAGTTGCTGTTCTCGAAGTCGGCGACCGGCAGCCCGGCGCCGAGCTTCACCGCCGCACCGCCTTCGAGCTGCGCGAAATAGGCGCGCGCGAGCTCCCGGCGCCGCGCGTTGAAGCGTTCGATGTGCGCGAGCTGGCCGAGTCCGACGCGCGCCGCGACGTCAGTGAGGTTGTACTTGCCGCCGAGCACGTCGCAGTCCATGCCGTCGAAGCCGGTGCGCGTGATGCCTTGCAGACGGTACTTGGCCGCGAGCAGCGCCTCTTCCTCGTTGTTGAGCACGAGCGCGCCGCCTTCGATCGAAGTCAGGTTCTTGTTCGGATGGAAGCTGAACGAGACGATGTCGCCGAACGCGCCGATGCGCTTGCCTTTCCAGGTCGAGCCGAGCGCCTGCGCGGCGTCCTCGATCACGCGCAGCTTATGGGTGCGGGCGATCTCGTAGAGCCTGTCCATGTCGACGGGCAGGCCTGCGAGATAGACCGGGATGATCGCCTTCGTGCGCGGCGTGATCGCTTTCTCGACGAGATCGAGGTCGATGTTGCGGGTGACGGGATCGATGTCCGCGAACACGGGGGTCGCCCCGACTTCGTAGATGACGTTGCTCGTCGCGACCCACGACGCCGGCGTCGTGATCACTTCGTCTCCCGGGCCGACGCCGGCGATCCGCAAGCCGATTTCGAGCGTCGCGGTGCCGGAGTTGAACGCGCGCACCGGGCGCCCGCCGAAGTACCCGGACAGCGCCGCCTCGAACTTCTGGTTCTGCGGGCCGGTCGTGATCCAGCCCGAGCGCAGCACGTCGGCTACGCCTTGAATCGTTTCCTCGTCGATCTCGGGCCGCACGAACGGCAAAAAGGGGAGTGATTCCTGACTCATGAGTGCCTGGCTCGTGTAAGGGTTGGCAAGCAATGCCCGCACCGCTTGTGGCGGCGCGGCAACGGTTTATGCATTTGCTTAAAGCACTGGCGGCCGAAACAGCGTTCCAGGCCGCCTTTCAATTTATACGCGCGAATCGCGTCCGGGAGCGCGCCACGCGCGCGGCCGTGCGCATGAATGGCGTGCATCAACTGCGCGCCAGCACGAACACGCCGATCAGGATGATGCCGATGCCGACGAGCCGCTGTATCGACAACACTTCGCCGAACAGGTACCAGGCCGCGAAGGCGTTGACGACGTAGCCGAGCGAGAGCATCGGATACGCAATCGACACGTCGACCCGCGACAGCCCGACGACCCACACGCCCACGCTGATCACATAGCACGCGAGACCGCCGATGATCGGCAATTGCGTCGCGAGCCTGAACCCGATGGGCAGAATGTTCGCACGGGTGAATTCGAAGTGTCCAACGGCATTCACGCCGGCCTTCAGGAGCAGTTGTGCGCCGGCGTTCAGGGCCACGCCGGTCAGGATGCAGATGAGTGAGATCGGGTTCATCGGTTAGATGGCGTCAGGCGAAGTGGAATCAAGGCTGGGCATTGGCGGCCGGCTTTTCGACGATCACGCGCCGCGCGTCCTGGGCGATCACGTGCATCGGCAGGCCGTCGGCGGCGAATCGCGGATAGAGGTTGGCCGGAATCAGCGCGAGCGCGTACTTGTCGGCCTTCCAGCGCGCTTCCCATTCGGCGATCGTGGGCACCCATTTCTGCGGCTCCTCCGTGACGCCGAAGCGCAGTTCGTCGGCATTCTCGACCATGATCATCGTGTGACCGACGTAGAACGGCACCGTATGGTCGAGCACGCCGACCGAGTAGAACGGCGTATCGGGCGGCAGCTTCGCGAGCGCGGCCTTGACGGGCGGCGCGAGCAGGGCGCCCGAGCTCTGGCGTCCGAACGCGTCGTGGCCGGTGCCGGCGATCGTGCCGAGCATGAGCCAGGCCGTGCCGAATACGATGACGGCGGGCAGCACGCCGGCGCGCTTGCAGCGGGTCATGGCGACGGCGGCGAGCGTCAGCGCGAGCGCGGCGCCGATGGCCGCCCACACCCACACCTGGTAGGCGCGATAGAGCGCGTTCGGCGTGCGCGCGTCGCCTTGCATGCCGAGGAAGATCGTCCCGAAGGCGGCGATCACGAGGAAGACCGCGTAGCCGATCCAATGGCGGCGCAGCGACTCGCGCTCGATGAGCGGCAGGTACATGCCGAGGATCAGCGCGAGCGCGGGCGCGACGGGCAGCACGTACGAAATCAGCTTCGAGTGCGAGGCGCTGAAGAACAGGAAGATGAAGGCGGACCAGAGAAGCAGCATCGTCGCCGGCGCGAAGCCGTTCGGCTGGCGCGGCAGCAGCACCGCATGGCGGATGCTTTTCCAGCTGATCGACAGCCATGGCAGGAAGCCGACCAGGATCACGATCGCGAAGTAGTAGAACGGACCGGGCCGGTTCTGCTCGGGCGTCAGGTAGCGCTGGAACTGCTGGACGATGAAGAAGAAGTTGAAGAACTCGGGATTGCGCTCCTGCACGAGCAGGAACCAGGGCGTCGCGATGGCGAAGAAGACGACGAGCCCGCTCACGAGATACAAACGCCTCCAGATCGCCCAATCGCGCGCGATCAGCGTATAGAGGACGAGCACCGCGCCCGGCAGGATCAGGCCGATCAGTCCTTTGGAGAGCACCGCGAGCGCCATCGACGCCCAGCAGGCCCACATCCAGAGCCGCGCCTTGGATGCCGGCAGCCCTGGCCGCTGCGCGAGCAGCAGCGAGCAGAGCGAGAGCTCCATCCAGAACGACAGGGCCATGTCGAGCGAATTGAAGTGGCCCATCAGGTTCCAGTACGGCGAGCAGGCGAGGATGGCCGCCGCGGCGAGGCCCGCTGCCGCGTTGAACACGCGCGCACCGGTGAAGCCCACGAGCAGCACGCCGGCAAAGCCGGTGAGCGCCGTATAGAGGCGCGCCTGCCAGTCGCCGATGCCGAACCACGCGAACGTGAGCGCGTTGGCCCAGGTTTGCAGCGGCGGCTTTTCGAAATACTTGTAGCCGTTGTAGCGGGGCGTGATCCAGTCGCCCGTGACGAACATCTCGCGTGCCATTTCGGCGTAGCGGCCTTCGTCGCTCGGCAGCAGGTGGCGCCAGCCGAGCGGCACGAACCAGACGGCGGCGAGCGCGAGGATGAGCAGCAGCAGGGTGGTGCGATTGAGCGGTAGCCGGTTAGGCGTATCGTTCATTTTGGTATGAGCCTGTCAGTCGATGCCGCGCGAGGCGGCGTGGTGGGCACGGTACTGCGCGAGCAGGTCCAGGGCGTGGGCGCCACGGACGGCGGGCGCAGCGAGGCCGGCGCCGGGCCGGGTGCGAGCCGCAATCGTCAGTCGGCGGCGCGGATGATACACGCGCCGGCTTAGCCGTGGCTTATGCCTCGATCAAGAGCGCGGCCGCCACCTTGCGGCCTTCGGCCATCAGGATGTTGTAGGTCCGGCAGGCCGCCATGAAATCCATGCTCTCGACGCCGATGCGCCTGGCGGCGAGCGCGGCGGTCAGGCGCGGATGCGGAAAGCGCAGGCGCGATCCGGTGCCGAACACGACGACTTCCGGGGCCGGCGCGATCAGATATTCGAAGTGCTCGGACGTGAGCGCATCGAACGACGACACGGGCCAGGGGATGACGGGGGCTTCGGGCAGCACGATGATGCTGCCTTCGTAGCGCTGCAGATTGACTTCGACATAGCCGGCGCCATAACCGGTCACGGTGTTGAGGGCGCCGCTCGAATCCTGATGTAGTTTCAAATTGGTTTTCCGTTGTGCCGATGGGTCTCGCGCCCGCCGGGTCCGCGTGCCGGACAGCCGGTCTCCCGGACCCGCGCGGCCGGGCCACGCAATAGGATGCCGGGGGGGCGAAGCACCGCGTACGGGACGAAGTCGAGCCGGGGAAAGATCAAAAGCAGGCCGAAAGCACTTGCCGCGCGCCGTTGGTGCATTGCGGAAGTCGGCCAAAATCCGCTAAATTATAGCTTTTTAGCCGCCTGGCTGCGGCTATTGCCTTGCGCGACGCCATAAGCGGCGCGCAACCCCATCAGACAAGTCCGACTTCGCATCAGACAAGTCCACCGTGAGCGTGCGCGGACCGGCCGCTCGCAGTGCCGCGCAGCACCGCCTAGCATCACCCAGCGCTTCCCCGTCTTCAGGCTTTCCCAGGAATAGTGCCCGCCGTGAAACCGATTCTGAAATCGAACAAGCTGCTCAACGTCTGCTACGACATCCGCGGGCCCGTGCTCGAGCACGCCAAGCGCCTCGAGGAAGAGGGCCACCGCATCATCAAGCTGAACATCGGCAACCTCGCGCCGTTCGGCTTCGACGCTCCGGACGAGATCATCCAGGACATGATCCGCAACCTGCCCATGTCGTCGGGCTATTCGGACTCGAAGGGCGTGTTCGCGGCGCGCAAGGCGATCATGCACGAGACGCAGCAGAAGGGCGTGCAGGGCGTCGAGCTCGACGATATTTACATCGGCAACGGCGCGTCCGAGCTGATCGTGATGGCGACCCAGGGGCTGCTCAACGACGGCGACGAGGTGCTGCTGCCGGCGCCCGACTACCCGCTCTGGACCGCCGCCGTGAGCCTGTCGGGCGGCACGCCCGTGCACTACCTGTGCGACGAGTCGAACGGCTGGATGCCCGATCTCGACGACATCCGCGCGAAGATCACGCCGAACACGCGCGCGCTCGTCATCATCAACCCGAACAACCCCACGGGCGCCCTTTATTCCGACGAACTGCTGCTGGACCTGATCGAGATCGCGCGCCGGCACGGCCTCGTGATCTTCGCCGACGAGGTCTACGACAAGATCGTCTACGACGGCAAGAAGCACACGTCGATCGCGGCGCTTTCCGAAGATGTGCTCACGGTCACCTTCAACAGCCTCTCGAAGAGCTACCGCTCGTGCGGCTATCGCGCGGGCTGGATGTTCCTCTCGGGCCTGACGGGCGAGAACCGCCGCCGCGCGAAGGACTATTTCGAAGGGCTCGGCATCCTCGCGTCGATGCGCCTGTGCCCGAACGTGCCGGGCCAGTACGCGATCCAGACCGCGCTCGGCGGCTACCAGAGCATCAACGACCTGATCGTGCCGGCGGGCCGCCTCTACAAGCAGCGCCAGATCGCCTACGACATGCTCACGTCGATCCCCGGCGTCACCTGCGTGAAGCCCGAGGCGGCGCTCTATATGTTCCCGCGTCTCGACCCGAAGATGTATCCGATCGAGAACGACCAGCAGTTCATCCTCGACCTGCTGCTCGAGGAGCGCGTGCTGCTCGTGCAGGGCACGGGCTTCAACTGGCCGAAGCCGGATCATTTCCGCGTCGTGTTCCTGCCGAACGCGGACGATCTCGCCGATTCGATCAACCGCATCGCGCGCTTCCTGGACGGCTATCGCAAGCGCCATTTCACCTGACGCGCCGGCTTCCGGCTTTCGCCCGGCAACGGTCCCTTATCATCAACGCTTCACTCACATAGAACACACACGCTGCATGGAACCGATCAAAGTTGGCCTGTTGGGCTTCGGCACGGTGGGCAGCGGCACCTTCACGGTACTGCGCCGCAACCAGGAAGAAATCAAACGACGCGCGGGCCGCGGCATCGAGGTCGCGCGCATCGCGGTGCGCAATCCGGCCAAGGCGCAGGCGGCGCTCGGCGATAGCGCGCTGTTTCCGCTCATTACCGATGACTTCGCCGCTGTCGTCGACGATCCGTCGATCGGCATCGTCGCCGAGATGATCGGCGGCACGACGATCGCGCGCGAACTGGTGCTGCGCGCGATCGCCAACGGCAAGCACGTGGTGACGGCCAACAAGGCGCTCCTCGCGGTGCACGGCACCGAGATCTTCGAGGCGGCGCGCGCCAAGGGCGTGATGGTCGCGTTCGAGGCGGCCGTGGCTGGCGGCATCCCGATCATCAAGGCGCTGCGCGAGGGGCTGACGGCCAATCGCATCCAGTACATCGCCGGCATCATCAACGGCACGACGAACTACATCCTCTCCGAGATGCGCGAGCGCGGGCTCGATTTCGCGACGGCCCTGAAGGGCGCGCAGGAGCTCGGCTACGCGGAAGCCGATCCGACCTTCGACATCGAGGGCGTCGACGCCGCGCACAAGGTCACGATCATGAGCGCGATCGCGTTCGGCGTGCCGGTGCAGTTCGAGCGCGCCTACATCGAAGGCATCAGCAAGCTCGCCGCGATCGACATCAAGTACGCGGAAGACCTCGGCTACCGCATCAAGCTCCTCGGCATCACGCGCCGCACCGAGCGCGGCATCGAGCTGCGCGTGCATCCCACGCTGATTCCGGCCAAGCGTCTGCTTGCGAACGTCGAAGGCGCGATGAACGCGGTCGTCGTGCACGGCGACGCGGTCGGCGCGACGCTGTACTACGGCAAGGGCGCGGGCGCGGAGCCGACGGCTTCGGCGGTGGTCGCCGATCTCGTCGACGTCACGCGCCTGCACACGGCGGACCCCGAGCATCGCGTGCCGCACCTCGCGTTCCAGCCCGAGAGCCTGTCGAACACGCCGATTCTCCCGATCGAAGAGGTGACGAGCGGCTACTACCTGCGTCTGCGCGTGGCCGACGTGACCGGCGTGCTCGCCGACATCACGCGCATCCTCGCCGATTCGGGCATCTCGATCGATGCGCTCCTGCAGAAGGAATCGGAGCAGGTCGACGACGGCGGCGAGACCGACGTCATCATCATCACGCACGAAACGCTCGAGAAGAACGTCAACGCGTCGATCGTCCAGATCGAAGCGCTCTCGACGGTCGTCTCGAAGGTCACGAAGCTGCGCATGGAAGCGCTGAACTAGGTCTGCGACATGAACTACATCTCCACGCGCGGCGCCGGCATCGGCGAGCGCCATACGTTCTCCGACATCCTTCTGGGCGGTCTCGCGAAGGATGGCGGCCTGTACCTGCCCGCCGACTATCCGCGCGTTTCGGCCGACGAGCTCGCGCGCTGGCGCACGCTGTCGTACGCGGACCTCGCGTTCGAAGTGCTGTCGAAGTTCAGCGACGACATCCCGGCGGAAGACCTGCGCGCGCTCGCGCGCCGCACCTACACGGCCGACGTCTATTGCAACGTGCGCGACGGCGAAAGCGCCGCGCAGATCACGCCGCTCAAGCCGCTCGGCGTCGAGTCGGGCGCGCCGCTGTCGCTGCTCGAGCTGTCGAACGGCCCCACGCTCGCGTTCAAGGACATGGCGATGCAGCTGCTCGGCAACCTGTTCGAGTACGCGCTGGCGAAGACGGGCCGCACGCTCAACATCCTCGGCGCGACCTCCGGCGACACGGGCAGCGCCGCCGAATACGCGATGCGCGGCAAGCAGGGCGTTCGCGTCTTCATGCTCTCTCCGCACAAGAAGATGAGCGCGTTCCAGACCGCGCAGATGTACAGCCTGCAAGATCCGAACATCTTCAACATCGCCGTGGAAGGCGTGTTCGACGACTGCCAGGACATCGTCAAGGCCGTCTCGAACGATCACGCGTTCAAGGCGAACTACAAGATCGGCACGGTCAATTCGATCAACTGGGCACGCGTCGTCGCGCAGGTCGTCTACTACTTCAAGGGCTATTTTGCGGCCACGAAGTCGAACGACGAGCGTGTGTCGTTCACCGTGCCGTCGGGCAATTTCGGCAACGTCTGCGCGGGCCACATCGCGCGCATGATGGGGCTGCCGATCGAAAAGCTCGTTGTTGCAACCAACGAGAACGACGTGCTCGACGAGTTCTTCAAGAGCGGCGTCTACCGCGTGCGCGGCTCGGCCGAGACCTATCACACGAGCAGCCCGAGCATGGACATCTCGAAGGCGTCGAACTTCGAGCGCTTCGTGTTCGACCTGCTCGGGCGCGATCCGGCGCGCGTGCTGCAGCTGTTCCGCGACGTCGAGGAGAAGGGCGGCTTCGATCTGGCCGCGAGCGGCGATTTCGCGCGCGTGCGCGAGTTCGGCTTCGTGTCGGGCAGCAGCACGCACGCGGACCGCGTCGGTGTGATTCGCGACGTCTATCAGCGTTATCACACGATGATCGACACGCATACCGCCGACGGTCTCAAGGTCGCGCGCGAGCACCTGCAAGCCGGGGTCCCGATGGTCGTGCTCGAAACGGCGCAGCCGCTCAAGTTCGGCGAAACGATTCGCGAAGCGCTCGCGCGCGAGCCCGAGCGGCCCGCCGCGTTCGCCGGGCTCGAAGCGCTGCCGCAGCGGTTCGAGGTCCTGCCGGGCGATGCCGGGCAGGTCAAGGCGTTCATCGCTGCGAACGTGCGCGGCTGAACGTCGGGTTGATCCCCCGGGTTGATCTCCCGGGCGATCCCCATGTCGAAGCGATCAAAACGGGCGCAGGCGCAGCTTCTCTATAAGCTGCGCCTTGCGCGGCCCGTCTGGCAGGCCGCTACAATGCTCTTTTAAGACTTGCCCGTCAGATCGATGTCCACGCCTTCCTCTCCGGCGCCGCGCGCGCCGATGCTGTCGACCGCCGAGGCGCTCGCCACGCTCCTCGCCGCAGCCCGTCCCCTCGCCGAAACGGAAACGGTCTCCACGCTCGATGCCTTGAATCGCGTGCTCGCCGTGGATGTCGTGTCGCCGCTCGACGTCCCGCCAATGCACACGAGTGCGATGGACGGCTACGCGGTGCGCACGGCGGACCTGTCGCACGGCGACCGGCGTCTGCCCGTCTCGCAGCGCATTCCGGCAGGCCATGCGCCCCAGCCGCTCGCAGCAGGCACGGCGGCGCGCATTTTCACGGGCGCGACGCTGCCGCCGGGCGCCGACGCCGTGGTGATGCAGGAGCAGACCCAGGCTGCGGGCGACGAAGTCGAAATCCTGCACACGCCGAAAGCGGGCGAATGGATCACCGCGCAAGGCGCCGACATCCGGCGCGGCGCCGTGATCCTGCCGGCCGGCACGCGTCTCGCGCCGCAGGCGCTGGGCCTTGCCGCGTCGATCGGCTGCGCGCAATTGACAGTCACGCGGCGCGTGAAAGTGGCCGTGTTCTTTACTGGCGACGAACTGACGATGCCGGGCGAACCGCTCAAGCCCGGCGCGATCTACAACTCGAGCCGCTTCACGCTGCGCGGCCTGCTCGAGAGGCTCGGCTGCGAGGTGACCGACTACGGCATCGTCCCCGACGATCGCGAGGCGACGCGCGCGACGCTGCGCGAAGCCGCTCGTGAGCACGATTTGATCCTGACCTCGGGCGGCGTCTCGGTCGGCGAGGAAGACCACGTGAAGCCGGCGGTCGAGGCCGAAGGGCGGCTCGCGATGTGGCAGATTGCGATGAAGCCGGGCAAGCCGCTTGCCTTCGGCGCGGTTCGCCGCGGGGACGGGGTAGGCGAAGCGTTCTTCATCGGCCTGCCCGGCAACCCGGTGTCGAGCTTCGTGACGTTCCTGCTGTTCGTGCGGCCGTTCCTGCTGCGCGTCGCGGGTGTCAAGCACGTCGCGCCGCGCGCCTTGTCGTTGCGCGCCGATTTTTCGCAGACGAAGGGGGATCGCCGCAACGAGTTCCTGCGCGCGCGCGTGAACCCGGCGGGCGGCCTCGACCTGTTCCCGAATCAGAGCTCGGCGGTGCTGACCTCGACGGTCTGGGGCGACGGCTTGATCGACAACCCGCCCAATCACGCGATCAGCGCGGGCGAAACCGTGCGATTCATTCCCTTTTCCGAGTTGCTGGGCTGACGAACGAGATGAAGATTCAACTGAGATATTTCGCCAGCGTGCGCGAGGCGCTGGGCGTGGCCGAGGAGTCGGCCGAGGCGCCTGAAGGCGTCGCGACCGTCGGCGACGTGCGCGCCTGGCTGCGCACGCGCGGCGGCGCCTGGGCCGACGCGCTCGCGGAAGGCCGTGCGCTGCGCATGGCCTGCAATCACGAGATGACCGACGCCGGCACCCGTATCACGGAAGGCTGCGAGGTCGCTTTCTTTCCGCCCGTCACGGGCGGCTGACGCGCAACAACCAGAGGCCGACGATGACAGTCCGAGTCCAAACCGCCGATTTCGACCTGACCGCCGAAGTGGCGGGCCTGCGCGCCGACAATCCGAAAGTCGGCGCGATCGCCTGCTTCGTCGGCACCGTGCGCGACTTGAACGAAGGCGAGCGTGTCGAGGCGATGGAGCTCGAGCACTATCCGGGCATGACCGAAAAGGCGCTCGAAGCGATCGCCGCCGAGTCGCGCCGCCGCTGGCCGGGGTCGGATGTCCTGATCGTCCACCGGGTCGGCAAGCTCTATCCGCTCGACCAGATCGTGCTCGTTGCCACGACGGCCGCGCATCGGGGCGATGCGTTTGCCTCGTGCGAGTTCGTGATGGACTACCTGAAGACCCAGGCGCCGTTCTGGAAGAAGGAAAAGACCGATGCGGGTGAGCGCTGGGTCGACGCCCGCTCGACCGACGATGCTGCGCTCGCGCGCTGGGGTATCGAGCCGGGCAATTCGGGCGCCGGCGCTTCGCCGAGCAACGCGGACCGCGCCGAATACGACGAGTAGAGCGCTGGCGCGCCAGCCGCGGCAGCAGTTAATCGCGGCGGAAGGGCGAGTCTACGACTCGCTGTCGTTGGCCGAACGGCCGATGATTTTCGCGGGAAACGGCTCGCCGCGCGGACGCGCGTCGTGCGCGTCGTCCCTGCCGCCGCGCTTGGGCGCGATCAGGTCGAGCAGCGCCTGCTGCTCCGGCGGCACCACGTAATCCCAGCCGAAGCGGCTCAACTGCAGGCTTTGCGCGATCCGCAGCGCGGGCTCCATGAAGCGCACGGCCGCCGCTGGCTCATAGCGGTTTTCGACGGTATCCAGAAACAGATGCAGCCAGCGGCTGAAATGGCGCGGCTCAACGCCTTCGAGCGGGGCATGCGCCTGTTGCACGTTGCCGCGGTATTGCTTCGCGCCGAGCACGAGACTGCCCCAGAAAATACACATCTTGGGCAGATGATCGTCCCAGCGGCCCGCGAGGACCGCGTCGAACACCGGGCCCAGCAGCGCATCGGCGCGCACGCGGCCGTAGAACGCGTACACGAGCTCGCGGATATTGGCCTCGGTGGGCTCGGCATAGCGGGCGGGCGAAGGAAGGTCGGAAGGCTGCGGAATGGACGTCGAATTCATCTGGCGAATCGCGCGAATCCGGTGAGCGGCCGCGCGCAGTAAAAAGGGTGAAAGCGGTGTTGACAATCGTTGAAACGAATTTCGCGCTTTCGAAACGTTAAATTGCGACACTAATCGCTCGATTGGGCGAAATTTGAAGCACAATGGCGTTCGGATCTCCGGATAACGTGTATATAAAATGCATGTTATGGCGAAGTCAGACCGTCGGCAACCCCGAGGCCGTTGCGGTCTTTTGCCCGATTTCATTGGCGCACCCGGGCGCACGCGGACGTCGGGGGCCTAGTCACCATTGCACTCATGAGACTAACCGACTATACCGATTACGCGTTGCGCGTAATGCTCTACCTCGCGGTGCGCGAAGACGGCCTGGCGACCATTCAGGATATTTCGGATGCGTACGGCATTTCGAAAAATCATTTGATGAAAGTCGTGCAGCGGCTCGGCGAATTGGGCTGGATCGAAACGATCCGCGGCCGCAACGGCGGTCTGCGGTTGTTTGAGACGTCGCTGCAATTGAGTGTCGGCGAAGTGGTGCGTGCCACCGAGAGCGATTTCGCGCTCGTCGGCTGCCTCGCGGATGAGGGCGTCGCGTCGCGCACCTGCGTCATCGAGCCGCACTGCCGGCTCAAGCATGTTTTTCAGGAGGCGCGCGGCGCGTTTCTCGCAGAGCTGGACCGCCACACGCTCGCCGAGCTGGCGCAGCCGGCGGCTCCGCTCTCAGCGCTGCTCGCCATCCGGACCGTGGTGCCGATCGCCGTCGACGACGCAGCGCCGTCCGGCTGAGCGGGCTTCACTCCCGCCTGTGTCGCTTCTAAATAAAAGCTGCCTGTCCGTGTGAAAAAACGACAAAAAAGCGCTTGAAACACGCGGCGAACGCCTCATTTTGGTGATATTCGAAAATTGGAGATCTCTTGATGAGAATCGACAAACTCACCACCAAATTCCAAGAGGCACTGGCCGACGCTCAGAGCCTGGCCGTCGGCCGCAACAATCAGTACATGGAACCGGTGCACGTGCTCGCCGCGCTCGTCGCGCAAGAGGACGGCTCCGCGCGCTCGCTGCTCTCGCGCTCCGGCGTTCACGTCCAGGCGCTGCAAACGGCGCTGAACGAGGCGATCTCGCGCCTGCCGCAAGTGCAGGGCACCGACGGCAACGTGCAGCTGAGCCGCGAGCTCAACGGCTTGCTGAACCAGGCCGACAAGGAAGCGCAGCAGCTTAACGACACCTATATCGCGAGCGAAATGTTCCTGCTCGCGGTGGCCGACGACAAAGGCGACGTGGGCAAGCTCGCGCGCCAGTACGGTCTCACTCGCAAGGCGCTGGAAGCGGCGATCGCCGCCGTGCGCGGCGGCGCGCAGGTGCACAGCCAGGATGCCGAGAGCCAACGCGAGGCGCTCAAGAAATACACCATCGATCTGACCGAGCGCGCCCGCGCGGGCAAGCTCGATCCCGTGATCGGCCGCGACGACGAGATCCGCCGCTCGATCCAGATCCTGCAGCGCCGCACCAAGAACAACCCGGTGCTGATCGGCGAGCCGGGCGTCGGCAAGACGGCGATCGTCGAAGGGCTCGCGCAGCGGATCGTCAACGGCGAGGTGCCGGATTCGCTCAAGAGCAAGCGCGTGCTGTCGCTCGACATGGCGGGGCTGCTCGCCGGCGCGAAGTATCGCGGCGAGTTCGAGGAGCGTCTGAAGGCCGTGCTGCACGACATCGCCAAGGACGAAGGCCAGACCATCGTCTTCATCGACGAAATCCATACGATGGTCGGCGCTGGCAAGGCCGAAGGCGCGATGGACGCGGGCAACATGCTGAAGCCGGCGCTCTCGCGCGGCGAGCTGCATTGCATCGGCGCGACCACGCTCGACGAGTACCGCAAGTACATCGAGAAGGACGCGGCGCTCGAGCGCCGGTTCCAGAAGGTGCTCGTCGACGAGCCGTCGGTCGAGGCGACGATCGCGATCCTGCGCGGCCTGCAGGAGAAGTACGAGCTGCACCACGGCGTCGAGATCACCGACCCGGCGATCGTCGCCGCGGCCGAGCTGTCGCATCGCTACATCACAGACCGCTTCCTGCCGGACAAGGCCATCGACCTGATCGACGAAGCCGCGTCGAAGATCAAGATGGAGATCGATTCGAAGCCGGAAGAGATGGACAAGCTCGATCGCCGCCTGATCCAGTTGAAGATCGAGCGCGAAGCCGTCAAGAAGGAGAAGGACGAAGCATCGCAGAAGCGCCTGCAGCTGATCGAGGAAGAGATCGATCGCCTGAACCGCGAATATTCGGATCTCGAAGAAATCTGGACCGCCGAGAAAGCGGCGGTGCAGGGCAGCGCGCAGTTGAAGGAAGAGATCGACAAGATTCGCGCGGAAATCACGCGGCTGCAGCGCGAGGGCAAGCTCGAGAAGGTCGCGGAGCTGCAGTACGGCAAGCTGCCGGAGCTCGAGGCGCGCCTGAAGCAGGTGACGCAGGCCGAGGCGAAGGAGCAGAACAACCCGACGCGTCCGCGTCTGTTGCGCACGCAGGTCGGCGCCGAGGAGATCGCGGAGGTCGTGTCGCGTTCGACAGGCATCCCGGTGTCGCGGATGATGCAGGGCGAGCGCGAAAAGCTGCTGCAGATCGAAGAGAAGCTGCATGAGCGCGTGATCGGCCAGGACGAGGCGATCAACGCGGTGGCCGATGCGATCCGCCGTTCGCGCGCGGGGCTGTCCGATCCGAACCGCCCGTATGGCTCGTTCCTGTTCCTCGGGCCGACGGGCGTCGGCAAGACGGAGCTGTGCAAGGCGCTGGCGTCGTTCCTGTTCGATTCGGAGGACCACCTGATCCGCATCGACATGAGCGAGTTCATGGAGAAGCACAGCGTCGCGCGTCTGATCGGTGCGCCGCCGGGCTACGTCGGCTATGAGGAAGGCGGCTATCTGACCGAGGCCGTGCGTCGCAAGCCGTACAGCGTGATTCTGCTCGACGAGGTCGAGAAGGCGCACCCGGATGTGTTCAACGTGCTCCTGCAAGTGCTCGACGACGGCCGCATGACCGATGGCCAGGGCCGCACCGTGGACTTCAAGAACACGGTGATCGTGATGACGTCGAACCTGGGCTCGCAAGTGATCCAGGCGATGGTCGGCGAGCCGCAGGAAGCGGTGAAGGAAGCGGTCTGGGTCGAGGTGAAGCAGCAGTTCCGGCCCGAGTTCCTGAACCGGATCGACGATGTCGTCGTGTTCCATTCGCTCGATCGCTCGAACATCGAATCGATCGCGAAGATCCAGTTGCAGCGACTGCATGACCGTCTTGCGAAGCTCGACATGCAGCTTGTCGTGTCGGATGAGGCGCTCGAGCAGATCGCCAAGGTCGGCTACGATCCGCTGTTCGGCGCGCGGCCGCTGAAGCGCGCGATCCAGCAGGAGATCGAGAATCCGGTCGCGAAGCTGATCCTCTCCGGCAAGTTCGGTCCGAAGGACGTGATTCCGGTCGAAGCGGAAGACGGCAAGCTCGTGTTCGAGCGCGTCGTGCACTAAGCGGAACGCCGCTGGCGTCAGCGTCCGACCTTAAAGCAAACACCCCGCGCGAGCGGGGTGTTTGCCATTCACGCAGCGAACGCGTCCGATCGGGCGCCCGCCGCGTTGCTGAAGTGCGGCGCTATCAGGCGTCCTTCTTGCCGAACAGGCTGCCCGCAAGCGAAGCCAGACCGCCGGCGCCGCCGAGCGAGCCCAGCACGCTCGACACATCGAGCTGGCCGCCCTCCGGGACTTGGCCATCCGGCGTCGCGCTGTTGACGACGTGCGGCAGCACTTGCGCGAGCAGTCCCGACACTTGGTCGGGCGACACCCCGGCCTTCTGCGCGATGCCGGAGAGCGCGTCGGAGCCGAGCACGTTCTGCAGCGTTTCCGGCGAAATGGCCTGGTTCGCGCCGTTGCTGATCCACGAGCTGACGATCTCGCCGGCGCCGTTTTCGTGGAACTTCTGGACCAGGCCGCTCAAGCCGCCGGGCTGGTTGTTGACGAATTCCAGGGCGGCCTGGATCAGGTTCTGGCTGCCTTCCGGCGACGCATTGTTGCCGAGCAGGGAGGAGACGGTGTCGAGCAAGCTCATGACGGACTCTCTTGGGGAGCGGCATCGCGCGTGGCGTTGGATGCCGGTGGGTGGAAGGCGCCGCGCGGGGCGGCGCGGCGGGATCGAGCGACTATCGGCAGTGGGCGATCAGCCGGCCGACGCGGCCGAAGCCGCCTTGCCCTTCTTCTTCGAGGCTTTGCCGCCCGATGCGGCCATCGGCGCGCTCGCGGCGGCGCTGGATGCCGCGGCCGTCGCCGACGGCGCAGCACTCTTCGACGCGGCTTTGGCGGCCGGCGCCGAAGTAGCTGTGGCGCTCGTGCTCTTGGCGCCCGCGCCGGTCGGCGGCGCCGACGATCCGCCGATCGTCAAACCTTCCGCTTCGAGCTTCGTCACCGATTTCGTGCCGAGACCCTTGACGCGGTTGGCGAGGTCGTCGGCGTCCTTGAACGGACCGTTCTTGGTGCGCTCGTCGATGATCGCCTTCGACTTGACGGGACCCAGGCCCTTCAGGCTTTCGAGCGTGGTCTGATCGGCCGTGTTGACGTCGACGGAGGCCGCGAACGCCGCGGACATCGTCAGGAAGCAAGCAACGCACAGCAATAACAGCTTCTTCAGCATGGCAATGACTCCATTGAGGGCAACGGAAAAAACGGCCGGGAACGGACGACGCATTGCAGCAGGCGCTGCCGATAAGCATAGGACAAAGTGCGGGCCCTTTTTGTGACGCGGTCAGAGTTTGCCCGCGCCGTATGAGCGGTGTAAAGATCTTCTGACAATTCCTGAGGTTTTCTTCGGCTGGCGTATCGGCATTAGAGAGGCATCAGCGCGGCGTCGGCGCCGATGCGCCGGCAAGCGGCTTTGCGCCTTTTGCACCATGGGAGCCGCCGCTCGCGGCGGCTCGCTTGACGTTCGCTCCGCGCACCTCGAAGCGCACGGTGTCGGCGACGTTGCCGCGCGCATCGATCAGTTCCAGCTTGTGCATTCCCGGCCACGGCAGCCAGGCGACGCGCGCCGCGCCGCCGAGCGCGCGGCCGTCGAGCCGCCAGGCGCTGCGCGCCGGCGAGCCCGGTGCGCGCTCGAACCAGACGCGCTGGCGCTCCACAGGGATGTCCGGGTCGAGCGCGAAGATCGTGCCGTCGGTCGGGCCGGCGATTTGGGGCGCGGCGGCTTGGGCGTTGCCTTTGGCATCGGCCGCATTTGCGGCAAGGCCGACGAACGGCATTTGCGTGCCAGCGAGGAACCAGTCGTCCCGCGCGGGCTCGAGCGCATTTTCGAACACGACGCGTGTGCGCACGACGCCCGGCGGCGCAGCGGGCGCGATGCTCGGCGCATTCCGGTGCAGATAGCCGGCGATCGCCGCCCACACGGGCGCCGCGCCGGAGACGCCGGAGACGTCCCACATCGGCGTGCCGTCCGCATTGCCGACCCACACGCCGATCGTGTAGCGCGACGTGAAGCCGACGGTCCAGTTGTCGCGCATGTCCTTGCTGGTGCCGGTCTTCACGGCCGAGAAGAAGCGCGTCGCGAGCGGGCTGTCGAAGCCGAAGGTGCGCGTGCGGGCGTTGTTGTCCGAGAGCACGGTCGTGACGATGAAGCTCGCGTCGCGGCTGAAAACGCGCGTTTCCGGCTGGTTTGCCGAAACGCGCGCGGGTTGCGAGCCGCGCGGCAGATCGTACGTCGGCCGCGGCACGCCGCCGTTGGCGAGCGCGCGATACGCGTTGGCGAGCGTGATCAGGCTCACGTCCGCGCTGCCGAGCGCGAGACTGTAGCCGTAGTAGTCGCCTTCCTGCGTCAGCGGCAGGCCGAGCGCGGTGAGTGTCTTCGCGAAGCGGTGCGGCGTGACCATCACGAGCGTGCGCACCGCCGGCACATTCAGCGACGAGCCGAGCGCCGTGCGTACGCTCACCCAGCCCTTGAAGCCTTTGTCGTAGTTCTGCGGCATGTAGAGGCCGCCGCCGGCGGCGAGGTCGAGCGGCGCGTCGTCGAGGAGCGAAGCGGTCGTCACGCGCCGCTCGTCGATCGCCTCGGCGTAGAGGAACGGCTTGAGCGTCGAGCCGGCCTGCCGCAGCGCGAGCACCGCGTCGACGTCGCGCGCCTTCGACAGCGCGCCTGACGAGCCGACATAGGCGAGGATCTCGCCCGAGACGTTGTCGATGACGATGGCCGCACCGTCCTGCACGTTGCGCCGGTGCGGCGGGGCGTTCAGCTCGATCAGCGTGCGCGTGAGCGTGTCGCGCGCGAAGCGTTGCAGGCGCGCGTCGAGCGTCGAGCGCACGCGCATGCCCGCGCCCGGGTGGAGCTCGTTCGCGATGCGCCGTGCGAAGTGGGGGGCGAGGGTGTCGGAATCGGTTGCCGAGGACGTGGCGGACGCCGCCAACGAGGCCGCCGGCCGCGCGAATGCCAACTGCACGAAGCCGTCGAGATTCGCGCAGCCGCTCGCCGAGTCCATGTCGCGCAGGATGCGGCAGGCGCGCTCGGCCACTTTCCGGTAAGGGGCGTTCGGCGCGCGGATCAGCGCGGCGGCGATGGCCGCTTCGCGCTCGTCGAGGCCGGACGGCGCCTTGCCGAAGAGCGTCTGCGAGATCGCCGCGAGACCGACCGTCTCGCCTCGGAACGGCACGAGGTTCAAGTACGCCTCGAGGATCTGGTCCTTACGCCAGCTTCGCTCGAGCCAAAGCGCGTTCGCGGCCTGGACGGCCTTTTGCGCGATCGATCGTTGTCCCGAGCGTTTCGGGTCGTCGTCGAGCAGGCCGGTGAGCTGCATCGTGACCGTCGACGCGCCGCGAGTGCGCGTGTTCCACAGGTTGCCCCACGCCGCGCCCGCGACGCCGCGCCAGTCCACGCCGCTGTGCGCGTAGAAGCGCTTGTCCTCGGAGACGACGATCGCCTCGCGCAGCGCGGGCGATACATCGGCGAGCGCGACCCAGTCGCCGCGCCGCTCGCTGCGATCGGCGCGCGTGCGCGCAAGCGGCTCGCCGTCGCGGGCGAGCAGGATCCAATCGGAGCTGCGCCAGTCGTTTTTGACGGTGTCGAAGGTGGGCAGTGCGTGAGCGCAAAGTGGGAGCACGGCGAGCGCGGCCGTTGCAGCCCAGCGCGACATGGACCGCAACGGCATGCGCAAGCGCTTCCTCGCAACGCATGAGAGCGCGTCTTGCAACGGCTGCGCAACAGCGAACATCGATCTCGACATCACGCGCTCACTTCACACTTCGGTCTCACTTCGCCGCCGGCGCCGGTTGCACGACGAGCTGCGCATTCGGCAGCACGCCGAACGTCGACGGCGCATACAGCGCCTCGACGCGCGTCGGCGGCAGGCCGAACGTGCCGACGTTGTTGAGCCGCGCCGTGTACTCGACCGAGAACTTGCCCTTCGGCACGTACTCGTAATACGCGCGATAGCCGTCGAAGCCGCGCTCGACGAACGCCGGCCACGTGTCGCCGCGCTGCTTTTCGCCTTGTGCCGCCGACTCCGAATCGCGCCCGAGGCCCGAGCCGAGGATCGTCGCGCCTGCCGGCACCGGATCGTTGACGACGACCCAGGTCATGTCGGTCTGCGCGTCGATGTCGAGGTGTACGCGCACGATGTCGCCGCGCGTGTAAGCGCCCTTGACCGCTGGTTCGAGCGCCGTCACCGTCTTGGTGATCCGGTACCCGGCCGCGAACGGCGCCTTCAGCGCGACGGCGGCGAGGCTTTCGATCGTCGCCCACGGCTTGCCCGTGCCTTCCTGCGTCAAGGTGAGCGGCGTCGCGGCGTTTTGCGCCGCCGGCCACGGAAGCAGCTCGCTGCGGACATTCACGGTACGGGTGACGGGCGAAGCGGCGACGCTCGAAGCCGCCGAAGCGGCGGCCGCGCCCCAGCCGATCGTCCTGGTCGCGCCGTCGAGCTGGATCTTCGTCTGCCCCGTGACCGGCGCGCTCTCGAACGCGCGCGAGAAGCGCTCGACCGCGAGCGATCCGTAGACGTTGGCCGTCGTCGTCTGCCATGCGCCGTTGCGTTGCAGCGCGAGCATGCCCGCCACGAGCCGTGGCATCTCGTCCTTCCAGCCGGGGTTGTCGACGAACGCGAGCGCCATGCGCGCGGCGTTGACCTCGTTGTCGGTCATCAGCCACCACAGGTTGTCGTCCGTTTCGGTCGAGAACGTCAGGCGCGTGCCCTGATAGGTGAGCCGCGCGCGCAGGATCTGCTCGGCCTGCGCGAGCTTGGCGTCACGGTCGGGCGCGTTCTTCAGCCGCGACAGGATCTGGTAGTAGTCGAGCACCGCCGAGGTCGGCCACTGGTTCGGCGCGATTTCGATCGAGCCGAGCATGCGCGCGTTGGCCGCGCCGTAGCGCGAGAGCGCTTCGATCGCCGCGAGCTTGCGCAGGTCTAGATCCTTGCGCGGCGCCCAGAAGTTGCGCGCGATGCGGCCCTCGACAAAGCCCGTCAGGCCCGCTTCCAGCTTGCTGCGCAAGTCGTCGGAGAGGGCGAGGCGCGCATCGAGCTTCGACGCCTCGTCGGTGACGGCGAGCAGGTAGGCGGAGAGAGCCGGGCTGCCGCGATTGTCCGCGTCGTCGGCGGGCGGGAAGTAGTTGGCGAGGCCGTCGCGGTCGAGATAGACGGGCATCCGCGCGAGCATCGCCTGCCATTGCGCCGCGTCGCGCAGGCCGATCGCGCGCGAGGTCTGCTGCTCGAGGCAGCTGTACGGATAGCGCTGGAACCAGCGCGTGACGCCCGGCATGCCGTCGGAGAGCTTCGGCTGCAGCGAGACGGCTATGCCCCCGCGCAGCACGCCTGCTTGCGCTGGGGTTGTGTATGCGGCGGCGTTTGCGGGGGCCGCAATCGGGATCGACAGCGTGCCGTCCACCTGCGCGAGCGTCGCCTGCTGGACCGTGACGGGGACCGCCGCGGTCACGCGTTGCGAGAGCTTCATCGCATCGGCCGCGTGGGCGCCGCCTTGCTCGGCGGCGTTCACGGTCCAGGCGAGCGCGGGCGTCGGCGCATCGGCGAGGCCGTCGGGCGCCGTGACGGTCCAGGCGATTTCCTGAGCCGAATCGGGCGCGAGCTCGACGGTTTGCGGCGAGAGCGCGAGCGGCGCGGCATTCGGGGTGACGACGACCTTCATCGCGCGCGCGGTCGTATTGCGCACCGTGAACTGCGCGCGGAACTGGTCGCCCTCGCGCACGAGCGGCGGCAGGCCCGAGATCAGCTGCAAGTCCTGCGTGCTGCGGATCGATGCGCTGCCGGTGCCGAACTGGCCCGTGCCGACCGCGCCGATCGCGACGATGCGGAAGCTCGTCAGCGAGTCGTTGAGCGGCACTTCGACGCTCGCCTGGCCGTTCGCATCGAGCGTCACGCGCGGATTCCACAGGAGCAGCGTGTCGAACAGCTCGCGCGTTGCGCTGTGTCCGCCGCCGCCGCCCGCCGGCACCGCCTTGCGGCCGAAGTGGCGGCGTCCGACGATCTCCATTTGCGCGGTCGACGTCTCGACGCCATAGGCGCGCCGCTGCAGCATGGCATCGAGCACCTCCCAGCTTTGGTTCGGCATCAGCTCGAGGAGCGCTTCGTCGACCGCCGCGACCGCGATCTGCGTGCCCGCCGGCGCGGGCTTGCCGCCCGGCAGCTGCACGCGCACGGTGACGCGCGCCTTGTCGCGCACGGGGTAGGACTTCGCATCGGGCGTGACCGTTACCGCGAGCCGGTGCGCCGCGGTGCCGACCTTGATCTCGGCGAGCCCGTAGCGGAACGCGGGCTTCGAGAGATCGACGAGCGGCGTCGGCGCCTCGTATTGGCGGCCTTCGTACCAGAACGCGCGCACCCATTCGAGCGGCGCCTTCCAGCCCCAGGTGAAGAACGAGTACCAGGGCACCTCGTGGATGCGTCCGCGCAGCGCCAGCACCGACACGTACACGTTCGGCCCCCACGCTTCGTTGACCTTGAGCTCGACGGTCGGGTCCTTGCCGTCGAGCTGCACGACGTGCGTCTCGACGATGCCTTCGCGCTCGATGGCGACGAGCGCCGTCGCGAAGCGGAACGGCATGCGCACCTGGAAGCGCGCGGTCTCGCCGGGCTCGTAGCTGGTCTTCTCCGGGAGGACGTCGATGCGGTCGGTGTTCTCGCCGCCGAACCAGAGCTCGTCCTCGCGCGTGACCCAGACCGACGTGCTCGCCGTCGACTGATGTCCGTCGCCGTCCTTCGCGATGGCGATCAGGTCGACGTTGCCGGCTTCGCGCAGCTTGGCGTCGCAGGCGAGCAGGCCGTGGTCATCGCTCTTGCCGCTGCACAGCGTGCCGAGGTCGCGCGTTTCGGTGTGGTTGTCGTACGCATAGAAGCCGCCGACCATGCGCTTGCGCGAGGTCGTCATGATGCGCGCGACGCCGCGCACTTCGAGGGCGACGCCTGCGCGCGGCTTGCCTTGCAGGTCGACGGCGAGCGCCGTGACGGGCACCGTGTTGCCGACCGACACCCAGCGTCCCGACTTGATCCCGGCGACGACCGCCGCGGGCCACAGCGTGGCGTTGCCGCCGATCGTCTGCACTTCGCCGTTCGGGTCGGCGAAGGTGGCCTCGAGCGCGAGGCGCTTGGGCGCGTCCACCTCGGGCAGGTTCTTCAAGACGAGGCTGCCCGAGCCGTTGCGATCGAGCGTGAGGGGCGCCTTGTCGGCGACGAGCTTGGCGACTTCCTCGGCCTCCTGCGTGTCGCTGTTTTCGTCGGAGGAGGCGTTCTCGTCGCCTGAGGCATTCTGGTCCGCGTGACGGCGGTAGGGGACGAAGCTGAAATCGGGGAAGCGGTCGGTGAAGGCGGGCGTCGTGGGCTTGACGAGCGCCGACACCTGCACGGGCAGATTCGATGCCGCACCGCCCGAGACGTAGTCGATCTGCACCGCAACCGGCGCTTCCTTCGCGGCGACGAGCGGGCTCGGTTTCTCGTTGCGCACCGCGATCGAGCCTTTGAACACCGGCAGGCGGAATTCCTCGACGCGGAAGCTGCCGCTGTCGTAGCTCATATGCGGGGCGTCTGCGTTGCTGCTGTCGTCGTCGTCGTTTTTATCGCTTTGGCCGCCGCCGGCGCTCGTGTCTGCTTTCGCGCCGCCGTCGTCGAGCGACACGCTGTATTCGCCGAGCTTGGCCGCCGCTGGAATCGTGAACGTCGAATCCGCGGTGTGATCGGCGGCCCACGTGAGCGGCAGACTGTAGGTCTGCCCGCTGCCGAGATGGCGGATCGTGACGCGCGTCGGGTACTGCTTTGGAAACGCGAAGCCATGCAGCGTCTCGACGCGGATCATGTGCTTCATCGACACCGTCTCGCCCGCGCGCAACAGCGTGCGGTCGAACACCGTATGCGCGCGCACGCTCTGCTCGGCGCTGAAATCGGTCGGCACGTTGAAGCGCCACGATTCGATGCCTCGATTCCAGTCCGATTGGACGAAGGCCATGTCGGGGCCGGTCTTGGGATCGTCGATGCGCGCCGACGCGAAGAAGCCATAGAAGCGTGAATCATCGCAGCGCTTGGCCGGCTCGAGCGGCCCGTCGATGGTCAAGAGGCCATGCGCGTCGGTCTTGCCCGCGGCGACCTGGTCGCCGTTGCAATCGGAGACGCGCACGTCGGCGTTCGGCACGGGCTGGCCTTTATCGAGCGTCGTCACCCAGACGACGCTGTTCTCGCGGCCTTGCTTGAAATGCACGCCGAGGTTCGTGACGAGCACCGCGGTGCGCACGTACATCGGCACGCGCTTGCCGAGCAGCGACGCGCCCAACGCGGGCGACGCCAGCTCGATCACGTAGAAGCCCGGCTTCGCGACCGGCACGCCGACGACCTCGAATGGCCGCAGCGTCTTCGGATCGGCCTTCGGCAGGCTCAGCGTCTCGACGCCTTGTTGCCCGGCGAGCAAGGACAGCGAGCGGACGTCGATCTGCGGGTTCTTGCGGTTTTCGCGAGCGCCGGCATTGGCGGCTTGGTCGCCCTCCGCATCGTCGCCGTTGCGCGGCGGCGGAATGATCACCGCGTTCTTGTTGCGCGCGAGCAGGCCGGGCATCAGCTTGTCGATCGACGACTTGTCCATGCCGTAGCTGTCGAAGCGCTCGACGAGCTGCATCCAGCGGCGGATGTCGCTGTCCGCGCCGACCTGCAGCGTCGCGAACTGCGCGAGGCCGCCCGAGTTGAGGCCGGCGACATGCAGGTCCGCTTCGACGTTGCGCAAGGTGACCGGCACGAGCGGGGGCATGTGCGGTTCCGCGTAGCGCTCGATGATGCCGAATGTCGACGAGGAGAACTTGGCGAGCGGCGGCATTGGCGCCGTGCGCGTTTTCAGCGGGAACAGGTCGGCGTTGACGAGCGGCCTGCCGCTCACGTCGTGCAGCGATTTGGGGACGTCGACGGTGAGCTCCGCGCTCTCGGGCAGCGGCGCGGCGAATTCGACCGCCGCGGTTTCCGGGTCCTTGTCGTCGGGCGCGAAGGTCGGGGCGATCGCGCCGTTGGGGCCTTGCACGCGGATCTGCTCGGCGTCGGCGCGCTTGATCGGCGCGTTGAATTGCAGGCGGATCGGCCGCAACGGCGTGCAGGGCGCTTTCGCGTTCTCGCGCTCGCACGAAAAACTCGCGGCAAACGGCTCGCGCACCGTGTAGTCGAAGCGCCGCTCGACATCGTTCGCGATGCCGCTCGGACTGGCGACACCCTTGCCGTACACGAGCTGCATCTTCGTGTTCGACGGCAGGGCTTGCTGGCAGGCGAGCGTCAGCAAGCGGTCGCTTTCTTTCTTCAAGCGAAAGCGCTCGATGAGCGCACGGCGCGTCGCCGCATCGGCGTATTGGACGGGAATGCGATTGCCGAGACCGTTCGATTCGCACCAGACATGCTCGCGCACCGACGCTTCGTTCGCCGGGCCGTTGAGCGTCAGGATGAAGACCTGGTTCTCTTCGATCTCTCCGCTGCCCGGCCTCACGTCGACAGGAAAGGGGCCGCCCGTCTCGAACATGAAGCGGCGCGTGCCTGTCACGGCATTGCCGGCGCTCGACTTCAGGCCGCCGTTGAGGTCGAGCGTGCAGCGCACGCCGGGCGGCAGGTCGCTGGCGAAGTCGTAGGCCCAGGTTTTCTCGTCGATCCAGCGGCCCTGGCCGCTCGTCGCCGCCGCGTCGCTGCAATGAAGCTGCGCTGGGTTCGGCAAATCAGGCGCGCCGAACGGGACCATCGCCTCATCGAACTTGACGACGGCCTGCCGCACTTGCGTGACCTTGCCCTGCGGCGACACGCTGACGGTGCGCGCTGCATCGGCGCGCCACGCCGTGGCGCCGAGGAGACCGATGACCGCGGCCGCCGCGACGGCCCACATGCATGCTTGTTTTGATTGACTGCTTCGCATCGACCGCGCTCCTGAAGGCTTTCAGAGTGGGGCGATTCTACCTGAGCGCAGTAAGCGCCTGTAAGGCAGACAAGTGACACGCTGACAAGCGAAGGCGCTTGACTTAGAGTGCACTCGAACTCCTAACCTTGGTGCTGTCATGTCAAACGCACTCACGATCGGCCAGATGGCCGCGGCCACCGGCGTCTCGACGCATACGCTGCGCTACTACGAGCAGGCCGGCTTGATCCGGGCTGTCGCACGCACGGAGGCGGGGCACCGGCTCTATTCGGGCGCCGACCGCGACTGGCTCCTGTTCCTGATGCGCCTGAAGGCGACCGGCATGCCGATCGCGGGGATGCAGGCCTTCGCGGAACTGCGTGCCCGCGGCGACGCGACGGTGCACGAGCGGCGCGAGATGCTGGCCGCGCATCGCGATGCGGTGCTGGCGCAGATCGAGCAGTTGCGGACCAATCTCGAGGCGATCGACGAAAAGATCGTGTATTACGCCGCGCTCGAGGCGGACATGACAGGTACGAACGACAACCCTCAAACCGTCAAGGATTCGCCATGGAAAACACGAATGCACACGCTCAAGCCGACCGCTACTCACGAGGATGGGACAAGCTGAAGGAGATCGACGGCGCGGCCGGCGAGCGCGTCGCCGCGGCGCTCGCGCCGATCGCGCCGGATTTCGCCCGCCTCATGGTCGAGTTTGCGTTCGGCGACATCTACAGCCGGCCGCAACTCGACTTGAAAGCGCGTGAGATCGCGACGATCGCCGCGCTCGCGGCGCTCGGCAATGCGCTGCCGCAGTTGAAGATCCATATCGAAGCCGCGCTGAACGTCGGCTGCACGCGCGACGAGATCGTCGAGGTGTTCATGCAGATGGCCGTCTACGCGGGTTTTCCGGCGGCGCTGAACGCGTTGTTCGCGGCGCACGAGGTGTTCGAGCGGCGCGACGAACGCGAACGGGTGTGATGCGTGCACCGCGCCGCGTGGGCAATGCTCAGGCGGCGTCTGTCGATGCTGCCTGAGCGGCATGCACGTGGCGCGAGCTGACGCGGCGCCAGTAGAGAAAGAGCCCGCCGCCCGCCACCGCGAGGCTGGCGGCGTTGGCGGCCCAGAAGCCGCGCGCGCCGGTGAGCCAGTGCGGCACGCCGCCGCCGATGTCGAAGCCGAGCCAGTAACCGCCGCCGAGCCCGACGCCCCATAGCGCGACCGCATAGATGATCGTCGGCACGATCACGACCTTGTACGCGCGCAGCACGAATGCGGTGCTGACCTGCAGCGCGTCGAACAGGTGATAGACGGTCACGATCAAGACGAGCGGCATCGCCGCCTCCGCGACGTTGGCGTTCGGCGTATAGCCCGAGACGATGAGCGGCCGCAGCAGCGCCACCGCGAGACCGAAGCAGCAGGCGATCGCGCAGGCCATCGCGATGCCGTGCCGCGAGAGCGTGCGCGCCGCTTCGGGCTTGCGGGCGCCGAGTGCCTGCGCGACGAGTGTGGAAGCGGCGATGCCGATCGACAGCGGCATCATGTAGAGCACGGCGCCGATGTTGCCGGCGATCTGGTGCCCGGCGAGCGTGGTCGTGCCGAAGCGCGCGATGAAAAGCGCCATGAAGGTATAGGACGTCACTTCGATCAGGTACGACAGGCCCATCGGCAAGCCGAGCTTCAGAAGCTCCGCCTGGCGCCGCCAGACCGGCCAGCAAAAGCGCGAGAAGATCGCGAACGGCCGGAACACATCGAGCCGCGCGAGGAGCGCCATGCCGGTCGCGGCGAGCGCCCAGTTGATCGCGATGCTCGCGAGCGCGCAGCCGGGGCCGCCGAGCGCCGGCACGCCGAGCCCGCCGAAGATGAACCACGTATTGAGCGGAAACTTGACGATGAGCGCTGCGACTTGCAGGAACATCACGAGCCGCGGCTTGCCGACGGCGTTCGTGAGCGAGTTGTAGATGCGGAACACGAGTGCGGCCGGCAGGCCGAACGCGAGGATGCGCAGATAGGCGACCGTGCGGTCGTGGAGCGCTTGCGGCGCACGCGCGATGCGCAGCAGCGGCTCGGGCGAGTAGAGAATCCAGAAGCCGACGGCGGCGAGCGCCGCGGCGAGCCACAGCGCCTGCCGGACTTCCTCGCCGATCTCGGCCTCGCGGCGCGCGCCGAAGAGCTGCGCGGCCACCGGCTGCAGCGCAACGAGGATGCCGGTCAGGCCGATGTAGACCGAGACGTAGATCGACGCGCCGAGCCCGAGCGCGGCGAGATCGATGGCGGAGTAGCGGCCGACCATCGCCGTGTCGATCACGCCGAACGCGATGATCGCAAGCTGGCCGACCAGCACCGGCCATGCGAGATTCGAGATCTTGCGCACGTCGGCGAGCATGGCCGGCATCAATCCTTCGGATGACGGTAGAGGCGGCGCTTGATGGTCGCCGGCGGCGGCTTCGGACGGTCGACGCGCACGTAGAGGCGGAAGCGCTCATCGCGGTCGGCCGCGCGCCGGCCTTCCCAGACGAGCTTCCAGACGTAGCTCAGCATCGGGCTCGGGGCGCTGAAATCCTGCGTGTCCTGGCGCAGGATCACGTCGCAATCGTCGGCGAACGAGAACTGCATGTCGCCGAAGTAGGCGAAGGTGGCGATTTGCGCGTCGCCGAGGCGGATCGGCGAGATGCAGGTGTAGTCCTCGGGCAGGTGCGCGGCGATTTGCAGCGCGACGTCGCGATAGGTCCGGCTGTAGTTGACGATCGGCAGCCACAGTGTCATCAGGAGCACCCACATCAGCGTCGTGCCGGCGCTCGAGAGCACCACGCTGCGCCATAGCACCTTCGGATGCCGCGCCAGCCGCCAGCGCACGAGCGCGAACCAGCTGAGCGTCACGGCCACGGCGCAGGCGAAGCTGATCGCGCTGAATTGTCCCGTGTAGCCAGGCACGAGCCGCGCGAGGTTGTGCGCGAGCTGTTGCGGGTGGCCCGTCAGGCTGGCGAGCCACACGAGCCAGACGAAGGTGCCGAGGATCGTGAAGGAGAGCAGCGCGAACCAGTCGATCGCGTTGATGGCGCCGCGCTTCAAGGTGGGCAGCGCGAAGGCCGCGAGCGTCGCGAGAGGCGGCAGCAGCAGCATGTAGAGCAGGTTGCTCTGGTGGCTTTGCAGCACGACCAGCACGAGGAGCGGCGCGATCACGAGCAGCGGGATCGCCACGTGCGGTTTGCGGCGCAGGCCGCTCCAGCTGAACCATGTCCAGATCGCGAGCGGCCACGCGGGCCAGGTGAAGAGCGGCAGGTTCTTCAGCGCGTAGACGAGCACGTAGCCGGGCGGCGCGGAGAAGCGGTAGAAGCTGCCGTTCACCCATTGGTTCAGGAACCAGGTGGCGTCGGCGGGATAGGTGGAGAGCGCGGCGATCGGCCACGAAATCGCGAGCGCGACCGCGAGCGGCAGGCCGACCAGTGGCCGCCAGACGGTGCGTACTTCGGGCACGATGACGACCATCGCGAACGTGCCGACGAGGAGTGCGCCGACCACGAGCGGATTGCTCGTCAGCGCGGTGAGCCCAAGCGCTGCACCCCACCAGAGCGCGCCTTGCAGGGGCTTGTCGATGCCGCGCACGAGCCCGTAGACGAGCATCCCGATGCAGACGAACTGCGCGAGCTGCGGCGTCGTTTCGTGGCCGCGCTCGGCGAGCCCGAAGCAGGCGAGCAGGATCAGGAGCGCGCCGTCGGCGAGCGTGCGGCCATAGTCGCGCGGCTCCGGCTCGCCGCCGAACGCGTACTTGAACGGCTGCACCTCCGCGCGGCGGCCGAGCAGGTAGGCCGTGTACCAGACGAACGCGCAGGCCGCGCAAAAGAGCAGGCCCGTGAAGACGCGCGAGGCGTTGCTCGCATCGACCCACGGACTGAGCGCGCGGATCGACGCGGCGCCGAGCCAGTAGCCGAGCGGGCCGTTGTCGGTAATGTACTTGCCGACGAGATTCGGCAGCAGCCAGTCGTGCGTGCCGCCGTTGGCCATCGTCCACATCACGCCGAAGCCGGCCGCGTCTTCGTTCTTCCACGGATCACGGCCGAAGAGGCCGAATGCGGCATAGACGATGGTCAGCGTGAGCAGGAGCCAGCGCGGCAGCGCGCGGGTGGCGGAGGCAGTGAGGCGGACAACGGGTCTCATGCAGATCGGGCGGATATCGGTAGGCGGTTCTTCCCGCCTGAAGTGCGGCGCGGGCTTTTTTGAGCATCCGGCATTGTAGACGGGGCGGCTCTTCTGGGGCAGCACACCTTACAGCCCGCAATGAAAGGATGCGTTTGGCAATGCCTGGAAAGGTCCGGAAACAGGAAAGCGGGACAACCTGCGGATATCGCACCTTGCCGGGCGCGATATGCGTATTTGTGTTTGCAATGTGCGACAAAAAGGGCAGCCCGAAGCTGCCCTTTTCTGTTTCGAGCCGGAGCGGGCCTGCCGTGAGCGAGTGCCCGAACCTGCTGCGGTATTACTTCGCTGCCTTGGCGGAAGCGCGTGCACCGAACTTCTTGTTGAACTTCTCGACGCGGCCTGCCGTGTCCATGATCTTTTGCTGGCCGGTGTAGAACGGGTGCGATTCCGACGACACTTCGATCTTCGCGAGCGGGTAGGTCTTGCCGTTGAATTCGGCCGTTTCCTTGGTCACGATGGTCGAGCGCGTCACGAACTTGAAGTCGTTCGACATGTCGATGAACAGGACTTCGCGGTAATTCGGGTGAATGCCTTCTTTCATGGTCTTTCCTTTTAGTCTGGCGGTAGCCAGCCCGCTGACGCCTGTGTGACGTTCCCGCGCGAGCCACTTGCCTAAGGTCGAAAAACCGCGATTATGCCACAAAATCAGGTGGTTGACGAATTTTTGGGGCCTGTGCCGATTTCGCCGCCTGGCGTGCCCGGCGCCGCGCCCAGCACGCCGGTGCGGGCCGGGTCCTGCCGGTAATAGCGCGCGAGCAGCCGGTACAGCTCGGGGTATTCGGCTTCGAACTGTCGCGGCTTCACGAACAGCGCCTCCGTGCAGACGGCAAAGAATTCCGACGGATGGTCGGTCGCGTACGGATCGATCAGCGATTCGCGCTCGAAGCGCGCCCAGCGCCGCTCGGGCACGGCGTCGACGCGGGCGCAGAACTGGTCGTAGGCGTGATCGAACACGTCGGCCCAGCCGGCGGCGTCGAGCGGTGCGTGCCAGCGTCTGAAGAGCGGAGGATGGCCGTCGGTCTCGCCCGTCAGCATGTCGATCTTGTGCGCGAACTCGTGGATAACGACGTTGTAGGCGTCCTGGCCGTCGGTCATCTGCGCGTCCTCCCACGACAGGATCACCGGACCGCCTTCCCAGGCCTCGCCGCTCGCGTCGTGCTCGACTTCGTGCACGACGCCGTCCTCGTCCTCGACGGTCTTGCGGATGACGAATTCGCCCGGATACACGACCACGCCGACCCAGCCGCGATACAAGTCTAGGCTCAGGTTAAGCACCGGCAGGCACGCCTGCACGGCGATCGCGACCGTCATCGCGTCGGTCAGCTCGAGCTCGTGCGCCGTCGAAAACTCCTTCTGCGCGATGAAGAGGCTCGTCAGTTCGCGCAGGCGCGCGAGATCGGCTGCATCGAGGTGCGAGAGGAAGGGCAGGCCGTCGAGCGTTGCCTGCCAAATGTCGTCGGCAATGGCGTGTTCGCGAAGCGCACGGCTGCGGCGCCGGTCGCCGAACCACTGGGTGAGTTTGGATAGCATCGTCGAAGCGAAACGTAACTCAATTGATCTGCTTTTGCCACGCTGTGTATAGACCGGGGACATGGTTGACACACGTGCGAGGACATCGTTGACACATTAGGTTGTGGTGTCCAGTCGGCGCAAGTCAAGTGTCATGAGCCGGTGGTGGGCGAGATAAAAGTCGTAGATGCCGTCAGCACCGGCGCGTTCGCGCGCGGCGATATCGAGCTGGTAGAGCGCCTTTATTTGCTCGGCCAAGGCGTCGCGGATCTGCCGCAGCGACTGCGTCGGATAGCGATTGCGTCCGCCTTCGACGCTCTCCAGCGGCCGCTTGAGCATCTCGACGATGCCGGTCAGTGAAAATCCGAGCGAGCGCAGCCGCAGGATGCGCCCGAAGCGTTCGAGATCGCGCTCGTCGTAGAGCCGGTAGCGTCCTTCGCTGCGAGACGGCGTGACAAGCCCGCGTTCTTCGTAATACTTGAGGGTTCGAGGTGTGACGCCGAGCCGTTCGGCGGCGTCGCGAACCGTGAGGAGCGTGGCGGGTTCTTTGTCCATGGATGGCGTGCCGATATGAACGAGTGTCGGCAGTTTGGCGGAACGTGAACGTTCACGTACAGGTTGGCGCATGCCTTGGCGAGACAATGAACCATTGCGCACAGGCGAAAAAAAACCGCCCGCTGTGCGGACGGTTTCGTGTTGCGAGCGGGGCGGGGAGTATCAGCCGCCGCGGCGCATCAGATCGAAGAACTCGGAATTGCCCTTCGTCTGGCGGATCTTGTCGAGCAGGAATTCCATCGCCTCGACTTCGTCCATGTCGTGGATGAACTTGCGTAGCACCCAGATCTTCTGCAGCACTTCGGGCTTGATCAGCAGCTCTTCGCGGCGCGTGCCCGACTTGTTCAGGTTGATCGACGGGTACACGCGCTTTTCCGCGAGACGCCGTTCGAGGTGCACTTCCATGTTGCCGGTGCCCTTGAACTCTTCGTAGATCACGTCGTCCATGCGGCTGCCGGTTTCGATCAGCGCCGTGCCGATGATGGTGAGCGAGCCGCCTTCCTCGATGTTGCGCGCCGCGCCGAAGAAGCGCTTCGGACGCTGCAGCGCGTTGGCGTCCACACCGCCCGTCAGCACCTTGCCCGAGGCCGGGATCACCGTGTTGTAGGCGCGCGCGAGACGCGTGATCGAGTCGAGCAGGATCACGACGTCGTGCTTCATCTCGACGAGACGCTTGGCCTTCTCGATCACCATTTCGGCGACCTGCACGTGACGCGTGGCCGGTTCGTCGAACGTCGAGGCGATCACTTCGCCCGCCACCGAGCGCTGCATTTCCGTCACTTCTTCGGGGCGCTCGTCGATCAGCAGCACGAACAGGACGACATCGGGATGGTTCTGCTTGATCGCGTGCGCGATGTGCTGAAGCATCACGGTCTTGCCCGATTTCGGCGATGCGACGAGCAGGCCGCGCTGGCCTTTGCCGATCGGCGCGATCATGTCGATGATGCGGCCGGTGACGTTCTCTTCGCCGCGCATTTCGCGCTCGAGCAGCAGCGGCTTGTTCGGGTGCAGCGGCGTGAGGTTCTCGAACATGATCTTGTGTTTCGAGGCCTCGGGCGGCTGCCCGTTGACTTTGTCGACCTTTACCAGCGCGAAGTAGCGCTCGCCGTCCTTCGGTGTGCGGACTTCGCCTTCGATGGTGTCGCCGGTGTGGAGGTTGAAGCGGCGGATCTGCGACGGGCTGATGTAGATGTCGTCGGTGCTCGCGAGGTACGACATTTCCGGCGAGCGGAGGAAGCCGAAGCCGTCGGGCAGCACTTCGAGCGTGCCGTCGCCGAAAATGGTCTCGCCGGTCTTGGCGCGCTTCTTGAGAATGGCGAACATCAGTTCCTGCTTGCGCAGGCGGTTCGCGTTTTCGATCTCGAGGCCGTTCGCCATCTCGATCAATTGCGACACGTGCTGAGACTTGAGCTCGGATAAATGCATACGGAAATCCCGTCGGGGAAAGAAGGTGCGACGAAATGAAATCTGGGAGGAGGAATCGAGCGGAACCGCTCAGGGACTTACATGTCTTCTTGAAGTCTTATGATTCTAGCATAGCACACGCAAAAACCCGCCCGGGCGGCGGATCGACGTGCGCGCCGCGCGTGTTGTCCACTCACAACACGCGCGGTAAATGACGATTAAAGGTTGCTGTCGAGGAACGCCGTCAGTTGCGACTTCGACAATGCGCCGACCTTCTGTGCGGCAACCGCGCCGTTCTTGAACAGGATCAGCGTGGGAATGCCGCGCACGCCGAACTTCACCGGCGTCGATTGATGTTCGTCGACATTGATCTTCGCGATTTGCAGACGGTCGCTGTAATCCTTGGCGACTTCGTCGAGGATCGGGGCGATCATTTTGCAGGGACCGCACCACTCGGCCCAGAAGTCGAGCAGGACGGGTTTATCGGATTTCACGACGTCCTGTTCGAACGATGCGTCGCTAATGTGCTTGATTTGTTCGCTCATGTATGAAATACCTCTTTTGGTTCGAGGCCCGCCTGAAAAATTGCTCGCCACGATACACCAAAACTGGGGAAAGTTCCGTTCGCGCTAACGCTCAATGATTACCGGAAGAAACGCGGCGAGGCGATGCTTCGAAGCGCTTTCGACGTACCGGCAACCGCAGTTTGCGGGTCATCCGTGCGTCATATTAGCTTAAATTGCTATGCGTTGCCGCTGGCGATAGTACTCATTCGCACAGTAGGGTTGTATGCGCCGCAACGTCTCGCCCGGACCTCACCAAGCCTTTATGGGCCTTCGGTTACGGCTCCAAAGTGGAGGCTCTGCTGGCAAATGCAAGTGGCGTCGCGAGCTGGATTCTCGCGATTTCATTCGCGCTGTGTCTCGACCGATGATAGAATGCGCCGTGACGGGCCTCCTCGCATGGAGGGGCGGTCAACCTGGTCAGGTCGGGAACGAAGCAGCCACAGCCGTTTTCCACCAGTGCCGAGGGTCGGGCTCGTCACCTTCCGCTTTTCCTTTCCCCCGCTTTCAATTCCCCCATCGGCTGTCACTTGTCGTCCGTCGGCGTTGGTGCGTCGCGTCTTTCGTTGTCGCGCTCGAAGCTCGGCGCCGGGCGCGCATGAATCGTCTTGGCGCCACAGCGTTGCTGATACAATTTCCGGATGACCTATCAAGTTCTCGCACGCAAATGGCGACCGAAGGATTTCGCTTCGCTCGTCGGACAAGAACACGTCGTGCGCGCGCTCACGCACGCGCTCGACGGCGGGCGTCTGCACCACGCCTATCTGTTCACCGGAACCCGCGGCGTAGGCAAGACGACGCTCTCGCGCATCTTCGCCAAGGCGCTCAATTGTGAAACCGGCGTGACCGCGACGCCGTGCGGCGTGTGCCGTGCGTGCCGCGAGATCGACGAGGGGCGCTTTGTCGACTATGTCGAGATGGATGCGGCGAGCAACCGCGGCGTCGACGAAATGGCGGCGTTGCTCGAGCGGGCGGTGTATGCGCCGGTCGATGCGCGCTTCAAGGTCTACATGATCGACGAAGTGCACATGCTGACCAACCACGCGTTCAATGCGATGCTGAAGACGCTGGAAGAGCCGCCGCCGCACGTCAAGTTCATTCTCGCGACCACCGATCCGCAAAAGATCCCCGTGACGGTGCTGTCGCGCTGCCTGCAATTCAATCTGAAGCAGATGCCGGCCGGGCATATCGTCTCGCACCTCGAGCGGATTCTCGGCGAAGAGCAGATCGTGTTCGAGCCGCAGGCGTTGCGGCTGCTTGCACGTGCGGCCGAAGGCAGCATGCGCGATGCGCTCTCGTTGACCGATCAGGCGATTGCCTATTCGGCGAACCAGGTGACCGAGGACGCGGTTCGCGGCATGCTCGGGGCGCTCGATCAAAGCTACCTGATTCGCTTGCTCGACGCGCTCGTGGCCGGCGACGGCCCGCAGGTGCTGGCGGTCGCGGACGAAATGTCGCTGCGCAGCCTGTCGTTTTCGAATGCGCTGCAGGATCTGGCGGGCTTGCTGCACCGGATCGCGTGGGCGCAGTTCGCGCCGTCGTCGGTGCTCGACGAGTGGCCCGAGGCGAGCGACCTGCGCCGTTTCGCGGATGCGCTGACGCCCGAACAGGTGCAGCTCTTCTATCAAATCGCGACGATTGGCCGAAGCGAGCTGGGTCTCGCGCCCGATGAGTATGCGGGCTTCACGATGACCTTGCTGCGCATGCTCGCGTTCGAACCGGCAGGGCCGGGCGGCGGCTCGACTCCGGCGCCGCGGGCGGCGAAGCCAGGCGTTGCCGGTAGTGCCGACCGGAGGCCGGCTGCCGCGCCGACGGTTGCCGCACAGGCGGCGCAAGTTCCGCGATCGGCAACTGCGGAGCAGCAGGGCGCGGGGTCTATGCGCAGTGCGCGGTCTGCAATAACACAGCCGGAAGCCGGCAACGCGCCGAAAGCCACTGAACCCGAGCCTCCTTCGGAGAAGTCCGGGAGCGCAGCGAGTGCGAATTCCGCAACGGTCACGCCCGCTGCCGTGCCGATCGAGCAGCAGATTTCTTCCGGTACGACCACGTCGACCGTGCTGGAGATCGCTGACACACAAGCTTCTGCGACTCAGGAGGCAGCTGGCCAGCCCGCCGGGCAGGCTCCGCTCTCCACTGCATCCCCTGCGCCTGAGCCAACGCCCGCATCCGACGCCGCGCCACGCCAGCGCGCAAGCGGCGCCAGCGCAGCACTGGATGTGCTGCGCAACGCCGGCATGCGCGTGTCGACGGAGCGAGGCCGAGCCGCCAATGCGGCGCCGGCCGCCGTTCCGAAGGGCGCTGCGCCGCAAGTCAAGGTCCCGGTGCCCACGCCGCGTGCCGTGCGGCGGGAGGAACCGGCAGGGTCATCCCCCGGCGCAAACGCCTCGCCGACGCCTCCCTGGGACGACATCCCGCTCGACGACTACGTTCCGGCTTCCGCCGAGGACGCCTACTTTGCGCCGCCCGACGACAACTTCGTCCCGGCCTTCGACAGCGGCCGCGACGACGCGCGGGCGGAAGCAAAAAGCGCCCAGCCCGCATTGCCGGTGGTCGATTTGCGCTCCCTGCCGCCGCCTGTCCCGCTAGACGCAATCGGCTTCGAAGGCGACTGGCCTGCGCTTGCCGCCAGCCTGCCGCTGAAAGGCATTTCCTACCAGCTCGCGTTCAACAGCGAATTGACCGAAGCCGCGGGCAACTGCTTGAAGCTGAGCGTGCCCGTGCCGCAATACGCGGAAAGCTCGCAGGTCGCAAAGCTCAAGGCGGCGCTTGCGGAAAAGCTCGGCAAGCCGGTCGATGTGCAAGTCGAAGTCGGGCCGGCGCGCCGCACCGCCGCGGCGCTCGATGCCGCGGCGCGCGCCGAGCGCCAGCGCGAAGCGGAGCGCGAGATCGGCGCAGATCCGTTCGTGCAATCGCTGATCCGCGACTTCGGCGCGAGCATCGTGCCGGGCTCGATTCGGCCGATCCTGCCGGATGCCGGGGCGGGCGCCGGCAGCGCCGCGCGCTGAACCCGATACAACGCACCGTTTCCACACATTCGCGGGGTGTCGCCCATGACGCGCCGCCATGAAAACCCAAACGATCACGAAGGAGCAAGTCCATGATGAAAGGTCAACTCGCCGGGCTGATGAAGCAGGCCCAGCAGATGCAGGAAAACATGAAGAAGATGCAGGAGCAGCTTGCCCAGATCGAAGTCGAAGGGCAGTCGGGCGCCGGTCTCGTCAAGGTCACGATGACCTGCAAGAACGACGTGCGACGCGTGCAGATCGACCCGAGCCTGCTCGCCGACGACAAGGACATGCTCGAAGACCTCGTGGCCGCGGCCTTCAACGACGCCGTGCGCAAGGCCGAGGCCACAGCGCAGGAAAAGATGGGCGGCATGACAGCAGGCCTGCCGCTGCCGCCGGGCTTCAAGCTGCCGTTCTGAGCGGCAGCCGCATCTGATCGACAGCGCCGATTCGCATGAAACCACCTTCCGCCTTGTCGGCGCTCGTCGAAGCGCTGCGTGCGCTGCCCGGCGTCGGACCCAAGTCCGCGCAACGGATGGCGTACCACCTGATGCAGCACGATCGCGAAGGCGCCGAAAAACTCGGCCAGGCGCTGCTGTTCGCGACCGAGCATCTGCAGCACTGCGAGAAGTGCAACACGTTCACCGAAGCGCAGATCTGCGAAGTCTGCAGCGACGAGGAGCGCGATCCGACGCTCTTGTGCGTCGTCGAAACGCCCGCCGATCAGATCATGCTCGAACAGACGCTGACCTATCGCGGGCTCTATTTCGTGCTGATGGGGCGGCTGAGCCCGCTCGACGGCATCGGCCCCAAGGAAATCCATTTCGACCGGCTCGTGAAGCGCGCCTCGGACGGCATCGTCAAGGAGGTTGTGCTCGCAACCAACTTCACGAATGAAGGCGAGGCGACTGCGCACTACCTTGGGCAGACGCTGAAGGCGCGCGGCCTGTCGGTGACGCGGCTCGCGCGCGGCGTGCCGGTCGGCGGCGAGCTCGAGTATGTCGACGCCGGCACGATTGCCCGCGCGATGCTCGACCGCCGCGCGCTCTAGCAGGAAACGCCATGACCGCACCCACCACCGGCCCGCTCGCGGGCATCAAAGTCCTCGAGCTCGGCACACTGATCGCGGGACCGTTCGCCGCGCGCTTTCTCGGCGAATTCGGCGCCGACGTGATCAAGATCGAAGACCCGAACGGCGGCGATCCGCTGCGCAAATGGCGCAAGCTCTATCCGGAGGCCGGCGGCACGTCGCTGTGGTGGGCGGTGCAGGCGCGCAACAAGAAGTCTGTGACGATCAACCTGAAGGCGGAAGAGGGCAAGGAGATCGTGCGGCGGCTCGCCAAGGAGGCGGATGTCGTCGTCGAGAATTTCCGCCCGGGGCTTCTGGAAAAGCTCGGGCTCGGCTACGACGTGCTTTCGGCGCACAACCCGGGGCTCGTGATGGTCCGCTTGTCGGGCTACGGGCAGACGGGGCCCTACCGCGATCGTCCCGGCTTCGGCGCGATCGCCGAGTCGATGGGCGGGCTGCGTCATATCACCGGGTATCCGGATCTGCCGCCGCCGCGCATCGGCATCTCGATCGGCGATTCGATCGCCGCGCTGCATGGGGTGATCGGCGCGCTGATGGCGCTGCATCACAAGCAGGTCAACGGCGGCAAGGGGCAGGTCGTCGACGTCGCGCTCTATGAAGCCGTCTTCAATATGATGGAGAGCGTCGTGCCCGAGTACGGCGTATACGGGATGGTGCGCGAGCGCACCGGCGCGTCGCTGCCGGGCATCGTGCCGTCGAATACCTACCCGTGCAAGGACGGCAGCATCGTGATCGGCGGCAACAGCGATCCGATTTTCAAGCGCCTGATGACGGCCATCGATCGTGCCGATCTCGCGGACGAACCCGGTCTTGCACACAACGACGGCCGCGTGCTGCGCACCGAGGAAATCGACGGTGCGATCGCCGCGTGGCTGTCGAGCCGCACGATCGACGAAGCGCTCGAGGTGCTCAATGCGGCCGACGTGCCGGTCGGGCGCATCTACAGCGTCGCCGATATGTTCACCGATCCGCAGTACGCCGCACGGCAGATGATCCAGCATTTCAAATGGCAGGACGGACGCGATATCGCGCTGCCGAACGTGACGCCGAAACTGTCGGAAACGCCGGGCGAAACGCGCTGGCTTGGGCCCGAACTCGGCCAGCACACGGACGAAGTGTTGCAGTCGCTGGGTTATGACGCGGACCGTATCGCTGCGTTGCGCGAGCAGAAAATCATCTGACACGCAGCCTGAGCGCGTTTACGGCGTGATGACAATCTTGCCGGTCACGCGCCGTTCCGCCATGTCGCGCAGCGCGCGCGGCGTGTCTTCGAGCGCATAGCGCGCCGAGACGAGCGGGCGCAGCTTGCCTTCCCGCATCCAGCCGATCATCTGCTCGAAGGCCGCCGCGTTGCGCTGCGGCTCGCGTTTCGCAAACTCTCCCCAGAATACGCCGACGAGGCTCGCGCCTTTGAGCAACGCCAGATTCAGCGGCAGCTTCGGAATCTCGCCATTGGCGAAGCCGACGATCAGATAACGCCCGCGCCAGCCGATGCTGCGAAACGCCGGTTCAGCATAGACGCCGCCGACCGGGTCGTAGATCACGTCCGGGCCTTGGCCGCCGGTCAGCGCCTTGATACGTTCGCGCAGGTCTTCGCGCGCATAGTTGATCGTCGCATCGGAGCCGTGCTCGGCGCAGACGGCGAGCTTCTCGTCGCTCGACGCTGCAGCGATCACGCGCGCGCCGAGCGCCTTGCCGATTTCGACGGCGGCCAGCCCGACGCCGCCTGCCGCACCGAGCACGAGCATCGTTTCTCCGGCCTGCAGCGCGGCGCGATCGACGACCGCGTGATGCGAGGTGCCATACGCCAGCGTCAACGCCGCGGCGACCGCGAGATCGGCCTCGTCGGGCAGCGGCACGCAGGCGCCTGCCGGCGCGAGCGCTTGCTCGGCGAAGCCGCCCAGCGCGGTGTAGGCCGCCACGCGCATGCCGGGCCGCAAGTGCGTCACGCCGTCGCCCACCGCGCGCACGATCCCGGCGACTTCCGCGCCCGGCGTAAACGGCAGTTCCGGTTTGAGCTGGTACTTGTTCTCGATGATGAGCACATCGGGAAAGTTGACGCTGGCAGCTTTTACGTCGATCACGACCTGACCTGCCTGCGGTTGCAAGTCGGGCAGCGTCTCGACGGTCAGGCTTTCCGGCGGTCCGAACTGGTTGCAGCGGATGGCGCGCATCGTGTGTCTCCTATGCTGTGCAGCTTGGCGAAAGCGTGGCGAATCCGGGGGGCGGGAATTCGGCTCGCTGCAGTGTAAACCACGGCGAACGGCCGTACGTTTCCCGACGCGCCGCGCATGCCGCCAAGCGCCCCCTGGACTGTCGTTCGCGTGCCTTCTTTCCTCGGTTACAATCGCCGCATGCGAATCCTACTGAGTAACGACGACGGTTATCTGGCGCCCGGGCTCGCCGCGCTCTACGAGGCGCTCAAGCCGCTGGCCGATATCACGGTGATGGCGCCCGAGCAGAATTGCAGCGGCGCATCGAACTCGCTGACGCTGTCGCGGCCGCTGTCCGTGCTGCGCTCGGCCAACGGCTTCTACTATGTGAACGGCACGCCGACCGACTCCGTTCACATCGCGCTCACCGGCATGCTTGACGACAAGCCCGATCTCGTTGTGTCGGGCATCAACAACGGCCAGAACGTCGGCGAAGACACGCTGTATTCGGGGACCGTCGCCGCCGCGACGGAAGGCGTGATGTTCGGCGTGCCGGCCATCGCGTTTTCGCTCGTCGACAAAGATTGGGCGCATCTGCAAGACGCCGCTCGCGTGGCGGTCGACATCGTCCGGCATTTCCTCGCCAATCCGCTGCCTGGCCATCCGCTTCTGAACGTGAACATTCCGAACCTGCCGTATGAGCAGTTGAGCGATTGGCAAGTGACGCGCCTCGGCAAACGCCATCCTTCGCAGCCGGTGATCCGCCAGACCAACCCGCGCGGCGAGCCGATCTACTGGATCGGTCCTTCGGGCGCCGCGCTCGACGCGAGCGAGGGCACCGATTTTCACGCGCTGGCTAACGGCCAAGTGTCGATCACGCCGCTGCAACTCGATCTCACTCATACGCACATGCTGTCCGCGACGCGCGAATGGGCGCGCGCCGGCCGTCACGCTTCATGACCAGCGAACGCGCGAAGCGTTTTCCCCTGGATCTCGCCGATCTCAAGCGCGAGCCGCGCAAGCCGCAAGGCCGCGTGGGCGAGCGCGTGTCTGCGGCGAGGCCGGAGCCCGCTCGCGCGCCAGCGCGCACGCATGATGCGCGCGTCGAACGCCACGCCGCCAAGACGGCGGACAAGGGCAGCACGCCGAACGTCGCTTTGAACGGCGCGCTTGCGCTGACATCGGAACGGGTTCGCGAGCGGATGGTCGAACGCCTTCGGGCGAACGGCGTGACCGATCCGCGCGTGCTGAACGCGATGTCGGTCGTGCCGCGCCACATGTTCGTCGATCCAGGCCTCGCGACTCAGGCCTACGAAGATGCGGCGCTGCCAATCGGCCATCACCAGACGATTTCGAAGCCGTCGGTCGTCGCACGGATGATCGAGCTTGCGGCTGCGGGTCGCAATCTCGACCGCGTGCTCGAGATCGGCACCGGCTGCGGCTATCAGGCCGCCGTGCTGAGCCAGGTGGCGCGAGACGTGTATTCGATTGAACGCATCAAGCCGCTTTACGAACGCGCGAAGACCAATTTGCGTCCGCTGCGCGTGCCGAACATCCGCTTGCATTACGGCGATGGCCGCATCGGCCTGCCGATGGCGGCGCCGTTCGATGCGATCGTGATCGCCGCGGCGGGGCTCGATGTGCCGCAGGCGCTGCTCGAGCAGCTCGCTGTCGGCGGACGCCTCGTGGCGCCGGTCGGCGCGCAGAGCGGACAGGCCCAGGTGCTCACGCTCGTCGAGCGTCTCGGGCCCAGCCAGTGGCGCGAGTCGCGGCTTGATCGCGTTTTCTTTGTACCCTTAAAATCCGGAGTGATTTGACACCGATGAGTATGTTGCGCGCGATGCAAAGTAATAGTTCGAATGTGCCGTTGACCGTAGCTCAGCGTGCCGTCTGTGTGGTGGCGCTCTCTGTGCTCACGGCTTGCGCGACGCGGCTCGATAATGCGCCGGTCGTCGACCGCTCCACCGGCCAGCTGGGCGCCGCGCCTGCCGCTGCCGCTCCGGTCCCGCTCGGCCCGCCGCCTCCCGGCTACTACCGCGTGAAGCCGGGCGATACGCTTTACCGGATCGCGCTCGAGAACGGCCAGAATTATCGCGACATCGCAACCTGGAACAATCTCGCCAATCCGAATCAGATCGAAGTCGACCAGTTGCTGCGCGTCGCGCCGCCGGGCTCCAATCCGGCGGCAACGACACCGGGCGTCGCGACCGCGCCGATCGGCGGCGGCGCGGTGCAGAGCGCGCCGCTCGCGAACAACGCGCCGGCTCCCGCGGCTGGCGCGAACGCGGCCCAGCCGCCGATCTACGGTTCGGCTCCCGCCGTGACGACGATTCCGCCGCAGCCCGGCGCCGGCGATACCGGTGCGGCGCTCGCCAACATCGCTTTCGCGTGGCCGGCGCGCGGCCCGATCCTCGGCACGTTCGACGATGCGAACAACAAAGGCATCAACATCGGCGGCCCGGCGGGTACCCCGGTGCAGGCGGCGGCGGACGGACGCGTCGTCTACGCCGGAAATGGGCTGCGCGGCTACGGCAATCTCATTATCATCAAACATGACGCAACTTATCTCACCGCGTATGCACACAACCGTGCTTTGATGGTAAAAGAGGGGGACGCGGTGACCAAAGGGCAGAAGATCGCCGAAATGGGCAATAGCGATTCGGACCGCGTGATGTTGCATTTCGAAGTTCGACGGCAGGGCAAACCTGTCGACCCGATGAAGTACCTGCCGCCGCAATAAGCGAAACGATCATGCCGAAATCGAAGCGCCGCCCGCCGCAAGATGAGACCGAAACGCTCAGCCGTGTAGCGCACGCACTGGAGCAGGACTCCGGCGCTTCGACGAGCGAGCCCGATGACGAAGTCGTCGAGAACGAGCGCGAGCTCGAAGAGCATCACAACGGCACGGACGATTCGGGCGAGATGGCAGATTCGGCCGGCGAAGCCGCACCTGATCCCGACGACTTCCGCGCACTGCTTCAGGCCGAGCTGACTGCCGACACGATTCAGCACTATCTGAACCGTATCAGCGTGAAGCCGTTGCTCACCGTCGAGGAAGAGCAGCGCTATTCGCGGCTCGCGAAAGCGGGCGAGTTCGAGGCACGGCAGGTGATGATCGAGCGCAATCTGCGGCTCGTCGTCAGCATCGCGAAGGGGTATCTGAATCGCGGCGTGCCGCTGCTGGACCTGATCGAAGAGGGCAACCTCGGCCTTATGCACGCGATCGAGAAATTCGATCCGACACGCGGCTTCCGTTTCTCGACCTACGCGACTTGGTGGATCCGTCAGAGCATCGAGCGCGCAATCATGAACCAGGCGCGCACCGTGCGCCTGCCGGTGCATGTGATTCGCGAGCTGAACCAGGTGCTTCGCGCCAAGCGCCATCTGGAAAAGAATTCGATGAATTCGAGCGAGGCCGCCGACCGCCGCGACGCGAGCATCGACGACATCGCCTACCTGACCGGCAAGACGACCGACGAGGTCACCGATATCCTCGCGCTGAACGAGCATACGGCGTCGCTCGATGCGCCGCTCGACCTCGATCCGGCGAGCAGCCTTCTGGATCTGCTGTCGGACGACCAGAGCCAGTCACCCGACGCCGAAGTGCAGCACCGCGAGCTTGAAACGTTGACGCGCGCGTGGTTGTCGCGTCTGTCGGACAAGCACCGGCATGTGATCGAACGCCGCTTCGGCCTGAATCACATCGAGCCCGCGACGCTCGAAGAGCTCGCGGACGAAATGGGCCTCACGCGCGAACGCGTGCGGCAGATCCAGCAGGAAGCGCTCGTGCGCTTGAAGCGCTTTTTCGCGTCCAACGGTGTGCGCAAGGACGCAGTTCTCTAATGAGCAGCCCCCACGCTCTCTTCGTTCGCTGCCCCCGAGGGGGCGGTCAGTACGCTTGGGGCGGCCCGGCGCGCACTGACTAATCGATGATTCCCATTCTTGTTTTCGACATCGAGACGATTCCCGATGTCGGCGGCATTCGCCGTCTCGAAGATCTTCCCGCCACGCTGACCGACGCCGAAGTTGCTGAATACGCTTTCTCTGCGCGCCGGGAAAAGACCGGCAGCGATTTCCTGCCGCACCACCTGCAACGCGTCGCGGCGATCTCCTGCGTGTTCCGCGACCGCACCGGCTTGCGCGTGCGCTCGCTCGGCACACCCGAGGACGACGAGGCCGCGCTGATCCAGTCGTTCTATCGCGTGATCGAGAAGTACACGCCGCAGCTCGTTTCGTGGAACGGCGGCGGGTTCGATTTGCCGGTGCTGCACTACCGGGCGCTCGTCCACGGCGTCCCTGCGTCGCGCTATTGGGATCTCGGCGAGGACGATCGCGAATTCAAGTGGAACAACTACATCAGCCGCTATCACTCGCGCCACACGGACTTGATGGACGTGCTCGCGATGTATCAGGCGCGCGCGAACGCGCCGCTCGACGCGCTCGCGAAACTGTGCGGTTTTCCCGGCAAGCTCGGGATGGACGGCGGCCAGGTCTGGACGGCGTTCCAGGACGGGCGCATCGAGGAAATCCGCAACTACTGCGAGACGGACGTCGTCAACACCTACCTGCTGTACTGCCGCTTCCAGCTGATGCGCGGCGCGCTTTCGCAAGACGAATACGCCGACGAGATCGCGCTGGTCAAAAGTACACTGGCGCAGGAGCCGGCGCCGCACTGGGCCGAGTATCTGGCCGCCTTCGAGAGCTGAGATCTCTTTTTTGCCGGGATCGTTTTAGTCGAGTTCCAGCAGCACGGGCTGATGATCCGAGGCGTGCGTGGCGCTGTCGATTTCGCAGCGCCGCAAGCGCGGCCGCAAGTCTTCGGTGACGAACACGAAGTCGCATGCCATGGGACCTGACGACCACTGTTTCGTATCGTAGACCCCGGCCGTCATCGGCGGCGTTTTGCCAGGGTGCGACTCGGTCCAAGCGTCGACGAAGCTGGGAGCGTGGTGTGGATTGTCGTCCAATGGCGCGATGAAGCGACGGTACGCTTCGCTGTCGAACTCGCTGTTGAAATCGCCGCAGACGATCGCGCTAACCGGACGCGCGGTGGCGGCGAACGGGCCAGTCGCGTTTTCCGCTGGCGCCGGGCGTGCGGCATGTGCGGCGGCTTCCAGATGGAACGCGCGTAACGCATCGACCTGTGCGAGCCGCTGTTCGAGCGAATAGAACTCCAAGTGCGTCGTCACGACGCGCACAGACCCGCCGGGCGCTTGCAGCACCGCCTCCAGCGCCACACGCTGCATCGACGGCGCGGCGGGATCCGCCGGCCACGGCAACGCATGACGGAATACTTGCGCGACAGGCAGGCGCGTTGCGATCGCATTGCCGAATTGCCGCCTCGGCGCACTGGGTGCGAGCGGCGGCAAATCGGCGCCGATCGCCTCGATCACGGTAAATCCCGGCAGTGCGGCGGCCAGCTCCGCGAACTGGTCGCTCGAGGGGCCGCCCGGCAGTACGCCGAAACCGCGCGTGATTTCCTGCAGGCAGAGAACGTCGAAATCGGCAATCCGCTTTGCTTCGCCGAGCGTGCGGGGCAGATCGACATCGCCGCTCGCATCGCGTCCCCACTGGACATTCCAACTGATCAGTCGCATCGTCAAATCTCCGTCGCAGTTAGCCGTTCGTCTACAATCTCGCCTTTGTCCATGTCGGTGTGCGCCGGGCTGTCCCAGGCGTATCGACGCCCCCGCGCGGGGTCTCATCTCTGTCAGGAATTAGCTGGTGTCCGAATCTCCCAACCGTAACGTGCGCAAGCTGAAAAGCGCGTCGGCGCCGTCCGGCGCTCCCGTTAGCGCCCCGATTCTCGAAATCGAATCGCTCGATATGGAAGCGCGCGGCGTCGGCCGTCTCGTCACGGAAACCGGCGAGCCCGGTAAGGTGATCTTCGTCGAAGGCGCGTTGCCGGGCGAGCGCGTCACCTATTCGAGTTACCGGAAGAAGCCGAGTTTCGAGCAGGCGCAGATCGTCGACGTGCTGCGTGAAAGCGTGCTGCGCACGAAGCCGCAATGCCGCTTCTTCGGTACCTGCGGCGGTTGTTCGATGCAGCATCTGGATGTGCGGGCGCAGGTCGCCGTCAAGCAGCGGGTGCTCGAGGATAACCTGCAGCACCTCGCGAAGCTGCGCGCCGAGACGGTGTTCCGGCCGATTCACGGCCCCTCGTGGGGGTACCGCTATCGCGCGCGGCTGACTGTGCGCAACGTCGCGAAGAAGGGCGGCGTACTGGTCGGTTTCCATGAGCGCAAGAGCAGCTATGTCGCTGACATGACGAGTTGCGAAGTCCTGCCGCCGCACGTTTCGGCGATGCTCGTGCCGCTGCGCCGGCTCGTCGAGGCGCTGTCGATACGCGATCGGATGCCGCAGATCGAGTTGGCGGTCGGGTCGCAAGTGACCGCGCTGGTTCTGCGCGTGCTCGAGCCGATTAACGCCGCCGACGAGGCGCTGCTGCGCGAATTTGCGGATACCCACAAGGTGCAGTTCTGGCTGCAGCCGAAGGGGCCCGATACCGTCGTGCCGTTCTATCCGCTTGACGTCGAGCTCGACTACACGCTGCCGGAGTTCAATATCCGGATGCCGTTCAAGCCGACCGATTTCACGCAGGTGAACCATCAAATCAACCGCGTGCTGGTCGGTCGTGCCTTGCGGCTGCTTGCGCCGACGCGCGGCGACCGCGTGCTGGATCTCTTTTGCGGCATCGGCAACTTCACGCTGCCGCTCGCGCGCCTCGCGCGGGAGGTGGTGGGGATCGAGGGCAGTGAAGCGCTGACGACGCGCGCGCTGGCGAATGCCAAGGCGAATGGCGTCGACGGACATACGTCGTTCGCATGCCGCAACCTGTTCGAGGTGACGGCCGACGATATGCGCGCACTCGGAGCGTTCGACAAATTCCTCGTCGACCCGCCGCGCGAGGGGGCGCTGGCGGTGTCGAAGGCGCTTGCCGAGATCGCGCAGAGCGGCGACGGGCCGCTGCCGGCGCGCATCGTCTACGTGTCTTGCAATCCCTCGACGCTGGCGCGCGACGCCGGGCTGCTCGTCCACGAGGCCGGCTACCGGTTGAAGGGGGCGGGCGTCGTCAACATGTTCCCGCATACGTCACACGTGGAATCGATTGCGTTGTTCGAGCGGGACTGAAGCGCGCTCGATTCCGCGCATAAAAAAACCGGCCTGAAGGCCGGTTTTTTTGCGCTGCAGCAGACGGCAGCCGGGACTAGTTACGATTGCCGCCAAAGATGCCCAGGAGCGCCAGCAGATTCACGAACACGTTATAGAGGTCGAGATAGATCGCCAGCGTGGCCGTGATGTAGTTGGTTTCGCCGCCGTTCACGACGCGCTGCACGTCGAACAGCATGTAAGCGGAGAAGATCGCGATCGCGAGCACCGAAACCGTGAGCATCAGCGCTGGCAACTGCAGGAACATGTTCGCGACCATCGCGAGCAGCAGCACGATCACGCCGACGAAGAGCCACTTGCCGAGGCCGGAGAAATCACGCTTGCTGACGGTGGCGACCGTCGCCATCGTCGCGAAGATCACACCAGTGCCACCGAACGCGAGCATGATCAGCGATGGCCCGTTCGAGAAGCCGAGGATGAAGCTCAGCATGCGCGACAGCATCAGGCCCATGAAGAACGTGAAGCCGAGCAGCACGACGACGCCTAGGCCGCTGTCCTTGGTGCGCTGGATCGCGAACATGAAGCCGAAGGCGATCGCGAAGAACGCGAGCATGCTCATCGCGGGGCTGGTGGCGGCGAACAGCGAGAAGCCGGTCGCGACGCCCACCCACGCGCCGAGCACGGTCGGCACCATCGACAGCGCGAGCAGCCAGTAGGTGTTCCGTAGCACGCGGTTGCGGGTTTCAGCCGTGGTGACGGTGCCGCCGCGGCCAAAGTTGTAGGGATACTCGTTCATGGTTTCTCCTTGCGTCAAACGCGGTGATGCTCTGTGATTTGTGCCGCGGCGCCAGCACGATGCGGCGCCGCGCGGATCGAGCCGGACCACTTCCTAAGATATGCGCGGCCGTCTGTAGTTTCAACGCCTGGCGCTGGGCTGCAAAGAGCGGTCCGGATCCTTTCCTTGGAGCCTTACGGTGGAGTAAGGGTTCAATCGCAATAATACATGGGATCATGGTACAATTGCGGATTCATTTGAATCTGTAACCTCTTAATTTTCTGGAGTTTTTATGGCGATCGAACGCACCCTGTCGATTATCAAGCCGGACGCAGTGGCCAAGAACGTGATCGGCCAGATCTACAGCCGTTTCGAAAACGCTGGCCTGAAGATCGTGGCTTCCCGCATGGTGCACCTGTCGCGCGCCGACGCGGAGAAGTTCTACGCGGTTCACGCTGCGCGTCCGTTCTTCAAGGATCTCGTCGAATTCATGATCTCGGGCCCGGTAATGGTGCAAGTGCTCGAAGGCGAGAGCGCGATCCTGAAGAACCGCGATCTGATGGGCGCGACCGATCCGAAGAAAGCTGAACAGGGCACGATCCGCGCCGATTTCGCCGACAGCATCGACGCCAACGCCGTGCACGGCTCGGATGCGCCGGAAACGGCTGCCGTCGAGGTCGCATTCTTCTTCCCGCAAGTCAACGTTTACTCGCGCTAATCCTCTAACGTAAGTACTAGAGTAGAAGCAGAACTCGCAAGACTGGCGCGAACGGCACCGTGCATGCGGTCTAGTGTCCAAGGGCAGTTTGATGGGCGCGGCGGCACGCACGGTTTTTCGCACTGAAATGGCAGGATTCGACATGACGAGCAGTTCCACCGTCAACCTTCTCGACCTCGACGCCGCAGGCCTCGTCGCATATTGCGACAGCCTCGGCGAGAAGCCGTTTCGCGCCAAGCAATTGCAGCGCTGGATCCATCAATACAACGCTGCCGATTTCGACGGCATGACCGATCTCGCGAAGTCGCTGCGCGAAAAGCTCAAGGGCCGCGCCACGATCACGATGCCGGGCATCGTCAGCGACCACGTTTCCACTGACGGCACCCGCAAGTGGCTCATTGACGTCGGCAACGGCAACGCGGTCGAAACCGTGTACATCCCCGAGGAAAACCGCGGCACGCTGTGCGTGTCGTCGCAGGCGGGGTGCGCGGTCAACTGCCGGTTCTGTTCGACCGGCAAGCAAGGCTTCTCCCGCAATCTGACGACCGGCGAAATCATCGGCCAGTTGCGGATGGCGGAATTCTCGCTGCGCGCCGCGCGCCGCGAGGCAAACGGGCTCGATGTCGCCGAGGAAGGCAAGGGCGAGCGCGTGGTCACGAACGTCGTGATGATGGGCATGGGCGAACCGCTGCTGAATTACGATGCGGTCGTGCCGGCCATGCGCCTGATGCTCGACGACAACGCCTACGGCCTGTCGCGCCGGCGCGTCACGCTGTCCACGTCCGGCGTCGTGCCGATGATGGACCGGCTCGGCGCCGATCTGCCGGTGGCGCTGGCGGTCTCGCTCCATGCGCCGAACGATGCGCTGCGCGACGTGCTGGTGCCCCTCAATAAGAAGCATCCGCTGCGCGAGCTGATGGCGGCTTGTGAGCGCTATCTGAAAGTCGCGCCGCGCGATTTCATTACGTTCGAATACTGCATGCTCGACGGCGTCAACGACAGTGAGGCGCACGCGCGCGAACTGCTGGCGGTGACGCGCGACGTCCCGTGCAAATTCAATCTAATTCCTTTCAATCCGTTTCCCGAATCCGGGCTGATTCGCTCCAAGCCGGAGCAGATCAAGCGTTTCGCACAGGTGTTGATCGACGCAGGTGTTGTGACCACGGTGCGCAAGACTCGTGGTGACGATATCGACGCGGCGTGCGGCCAACTCGCGGGCGCGGTGAAGGACCGCACGCGTCTCGCCGAGCGTACAGCCGGAGCGCATGCGGGCAAGATCATTGAAGTGCGGCAGGTGCATTGAGTGGTGTGGATGGCGAGGCATTGCCCGTCGAAAACGGGGCGGCGGGCAGTAAAACAGGCAGCAAATCGATCGGAAGCGGCACGCGAGCCGTGCATTTTGTTATAAACGGTCTGCGAATCCGGGCTCTGACGACTGGTCGAAGCCGGAACGCACAGGTCAAAAAGAGAATCGACGCGAGGATTTGGGATGAGTGAGCCGCAGCATCCGCAGCCACACGACAATGGTACGAGCGCAGAGCGTGCTGCGTCGGCTTCCGGGCAAGGCGTGGCGTCGCAGCCCGCAGGCGGGCAGGCGCTTGACTCGCTGGCGGCGGTAGGGGCGCGTTTGGCGCAGCTTCGGCAGGCCAAGGGCTGGTCGATCGACGATGTCTCGGCCAGGCTCAAGGTGGCATCGCAAAAAATGCGCGCCCTGGAAGGGGGTGACATCAGCCAGCTCCCGGGCACGACGTTCGCAATCGGCGTCGTGCGCAGCTACGCGAAAATGCTGGGCGTTGATCCGGCACCGTTTACTCAGGCGCTGCGTCGCGAAAAAGGCGTGCCGGAGCCCGATTTGTCGATGCCGGCTTCGGCTGGCACGGGCCTGCCGCGTGGCAAGGTGTCCGTTTCGCTGGGCGGTGGTCCGAAGCATCGCTCCTGGTTGTGGGGCGTCGCTGCGGTGATCGTCGCCGTGATTGCGCTGGCGATGTGGCATACGGGCGGCGGCGATTCGTCGGCGTGGCTTGCGCGCTTGAAAGCGGGCGCGGCTGGCGCTGCGAGCGGGGCGTCGGCGACTGCGGCCGAAGGGCAGACGGCGGCTTCGGCTGCGGTGTCGGGTGAGAACGAGGCATCGGCAGGCGCCGCGGCATCCGCCGCACCGCCGGCCAGCGATGCAAACGGCGCAAGCGATGCGGCCGTGACGGCGGGCAGCGCGGTGCAGCAAGTGCCGGTGCCCGTTCCGGCGGCTCCGCCGGTGACGGCGCCTGCGTCGGCAGCGCCTCCTGCGGCGGTCTCGTCACCGTCTCCCGTGGTCGTGCCGAGCGCGAGTGCGCCGCAAGCGGCGGCGCCGGCGGCCAAGCCAAGCTCGGCCGCCGCGGCAGCGTCGGCTGCCGATCCGGCGTCGTCCGCCGCCGATTCCTCGGCGGGCGAATCGATCGTGACACTGCGTGTTACGCAAGACAGCTGGTTCAGCATGCGCGACAAGAGCGGGAAAGAGGTATTCTCCGGTCTCGTTCACGCTGGCGACGCCAAGGAGATTTCCGGCGAGCCGCCGTTCAAGGTGACGGTCGGCAACAAGGCGGGGCTCGAATCGATGACGCTTGACGGTCAGCCGGTCGATTCCGCGAAGTATTCGGCAGCAAAGGGCAACGTCGCTCGCTTCTCGCTGCCTTGACGGCAGGCGCCTGGCTGGCGGCCGCGGCGCTTTTTCAATTCTGGCGGCGTGCCTTCGGGCGCGTCGCATCCGGTGTCAATGGGTCTTTCGATGCACTCCGAAGCACATTCCGAAAGCAGCAGTCAGATTTGCTCCTCCGAACCGATTTTCGGCGGACATGCGTCGCGCCGCGTGTCGCACGCGGTCGACGTCCGCTGGGGCGGCCAGCTCGTGACGATCGGCGGCGACGCGCCTGTGCGCGTGCAGTCGATGACGAATACCGATACCGCTGACGCGATCGGCACTGCCATCCAGATCAAGGAACTCGCGCAGGCGGGTTCGGAGCTCGTGCGCATCACGGTCAACACGCCGGAAGCGGCGGCGGCCGTGCCGGCGATTCGCGAGCAGCTCGACCGGATGGGCGTGACGGTGCCGCTCGTCGGCGATTTCCACTACAACGGCCACTTGCTGCTGCGCGACCACCCGGCTTGCGCCGAGGCGCTGTCGAAGTACCGGATCAACCCGGGCAACGTCGGCCAGGGCGCCAAGCGCGACACGCAGTTCGCGCAGATGATCGAAGCGGCCATCAAGTACGGCAAGCCGGTGCGGATCGGCGTGAACTGGGGCAGTCTCGACCAGGACCTGCTTGCGCGGATGATGGACGAGAACGGCGGGCGTGCCGAGCCGTGGGAAGCGCAGAGCGTGATGTACGAAGCGCTGATCCAGTCGGCGATCGGCTCGGCCGAACGCGCGGTCGAGCTGGGCCTCGGGCGCGACAAGATCATCCTGTCGTGCAAGGTGAGCGGCGTGCAGGACTTGATCGCGGTCTACCGCGAGCTCGCGCGCCGCTGCTCGTTCGCATTGCACCTCGGGCTCACCGAGGCGGGCATGGGTTCGAAGGGTATCGTCGCGTCGACCGCGGCGCTCGGCGTGCTGTTGCAAGAGGGTATCGGCGACACGATCCGCATTTCGCTCACGCCGGAACCGGGTGCGTCGCGCACAGGAGAAGTGATCGTAGGCCAGGAGATCCTCCAGACGATGGGCCTGCGCTCGTTCACTCCGATGGTCATCGCATGCCCGGGCTGCGGGCGCACGACGAGCACGCTGTTCCAGGAACTCGCCTCGCAGATCCAGACTTACCTGCGCACGCAGATGCCCGTTTGGCGCGACCAGTACCCCGGTGTCGAGAAGATGCACGTTGCTGTGATGGGCTGCATCGTCAACGGTCCGGGCGAGTCGAAGCAAGCGAACATCGGCATCAGCCTGCCGGGCTCTGGCGAAAACCCCGCCGCACCGGTGTTCATCGACGGCGAGAAGGTCAAGACGCTGCGCGGCGATGGCATCGCCGAAGAATTTCAGCAAATCGTGAGCGACTACGTCGAGCGCCGTTACGGCCGCGCGAGCGCCACCAATTAATTCGTCAACCGAACACAGATGACAGAACAGAAGAGAAAGCTCGAAAAGCTGACTGGCGTAAAGGGCATGAACGACATCCTCCCGCAGGATGCCGGATTGTGGGAATTCTTCGAGACCACCGTGCGTTCGATGCTGCGCGCGTACGGGTATCAGAACATCCGCACGCCGATCGTCGAGCATACGCAACTGTTTACGCGTGGCATCGGCGAGGTGACCGACATCGTCGAGAAGGAAATGTACAGCTTCACCGACGCGCTGAATGGCGAAAACCTGACGATGCGTCCGGAGAACACTGCGGCCGTCGTGCGCGCCGCCATCGAGCACAATCTTCTGTACGACGGCCCGAAGCGCCTCTGGTACGTCGGGCCGATGTTCCGTCATGAGCGTCCGCAGCGCGGCCGTTACCGGCAGTTCCACCAGGTCGGCGTCGAGGCGCTGGGTTTTGCGGGCCCGGATGCCGACGCGGAAATCATCCTGATGTGCCAGCGTCTGTGGGATGACCTGGGACTGACGGGCATCCGTCTCGAGCTCAATTCGCTGGGCCTCGCCGAGGAGCGCGCCGCGCACCGCGTCGAGCTGATCGCGTACCTCGAGAAGCATGTCGACGCGCTGGACGAGGACGCCAAGCGGCGCCTCTACACGAATCCGCTGCGCGTGCTCGATACCAAGAATCCGGCGCTGCAGCAGATCGCCGAGAATGCGCCGAAGCTGATCGATTTTCTCGGCGACGAATCGCGCGCGCACTTCGAAGGGCTGCAGCGCATCCTGAAGGCGAACAACATTCCGTTCACGATCAATCCGCGTCTCGTGCGCGGTCTCGACTACTACAACCTGACCGTGTTCGAGTGGGTTACCGACAAGCTCGGCGCGCAGGGCACCGTCGCGGCCGGAGGGCGCTACGATCCGCTGATCGAGCAGCTGGGCGGCAAGCCGACGGCGGCGTGCGGCTGGGCGATGGGCGTCGAGCGGATTCTCGAGTTGCTCAAGGACGACGGCCTCGTGCCGGACGACGACGGGTGCGACGTTTACGTCGTCCATCAGGGCGACGCGGCGCGCGAACAGGCGTTCATCATCGCCGAGCGTCTGCGCGACACCGGGCTCGACGTGATCCTGCACTGCAGCGCGGATGGCGTATCGGCGAGCTTCAAGTCGCAGATGAAGCGCGCCGATGCCAGTGGCGCCGCGTTCGCGGTGATTCTCGGCGAGGACGAGGTCGCGAACGGCACGATCGGCGTGAAGCCGTTGCGTGATCTGTCGCAAAGCGGTGAAAAGAACGCGCAACATAACGTGCCGGTCGAAGACTTGACCGAATTCCTGATCAATGCGATGGTTGCAACCGCCGAAGAGGGCGACGACTGAATAATGGGCGTCGCTCGATAAACACACGGCACGTAGAAGAAGGAATCGCTTAGCGATGAGTTACCACGACGAACAAGAATCGATCGAAAGTTTCAAAGCCTGGTGGGCACAGTGGGGCAACGCCACCACGTGGATCGTGCTCATCGCGCTGGTCGCCGCGGCCGGCTGGAACGGCTGGAATTTCTGGCAGCGGCGCCAGGCAGCGGAAGCCGCTGTTTTCTATGAACAAGTTCAGCAGGCGGTCGCCTCAGGCGACAAGGCGAAGGTAGCCCGTGCCGCGGCGGACATGGAAGACCGCTACGGCGGCACCGCCTACGGGCAAATGACGGCACTTGCCGCGGCGAAGGCGCTCTATGACGCCGGTGACGAAGCGGCGGCCAAGGCGCAGTTGCAATGGGCAGTCGATCACGCGAAGGACGACGAGTACAAGGAAATCGCCAAGCTGCGCCTGGCCGGGTTGCTGCTCGACGAGAAAGCGTACGATCAGGGCCTCGCGCTGCTAGGCGGCACGCCTCCGGATGCGTTCAAGGGCCTGGTTGCGGACCGCCGCGGCGATCTGCTGACGGCCCAAGGCAAGCGCGACGATGCCCGCGCAGCCTATCAGCTCGCACTCGAATCTCTGACGAAGGGCGATCCTTCGGCGCGCCAACTGATCCAGTTCAAGCTGGACGCGCTGGGCAGCTGACGAGCGCCCTGAGCGCCGCGTCCGGACCATCCCATTGATCAATCTTACCTAGCTTGCCCACCGATGAATCTGCTGAAACGTTACGCTGTGCCCGTTGTCTGTGCGATGACTGTCGTCGCGATGGCGGCTTGCTCATCCACGAAAGATGAGCGCCGCGTGCCGACGCCGCTCACCGACTTCAAGCCCGTTCTGAACGTTCAGCAGGCTTGGAAAACGAGCGTCGGCAAGGGCGGGCGCTATCTGTTCTCGCCGGTCGCGGTCGGCGATGCGGTATATGCGGCGGGTGCGAACGGTTCCGTGGCCAAGATCGACGCGAAGACCGGGCAAGAGGTGTGGCGCACGAAGGTGGGTGTGGACCTGACGGCCGGCGTCGGCAGTGACGGCACGCTGACGGCCGTCGGCGCGGAAAAGGGCGGCGTCTACGTGCTGGGCGCGGACGGCAAGCTGCTGTGGAAGGCGTCGGCGCCGGGCGAAATCATTTCGCCGCCGCTCGTCGGCAACGGTCTCGTTGTCGTGCGGACGATCGATGGGCAAATCAGCGCGTTCAATGCGCAAACCGGCGAGCTGAAGTGGGTGTACCGCAACCGCGCCGTACCGCTGAATCTGCGCGTCTCGGCCGGCATGATCTTCGCGGGCGATGCGGCGGTGCTCGCCGGCTTCCCTGGCGGCGGTCTCGCGGCGATCAACCTGCATACCGGCGACGAGTATTGGGAAGCTCCCGTGTCGTATCCGAAGGGCGTCACCGAAGTCGAACGGATCAACGACGTGACGGGCGCGCCGGCGCTGGTCGGCGCTGAGACCTGCGCGGTGACGTTCCAGGGGCAGATTGGCTGCTTCGACGCGAATTCGGGGCGTCCGCTCTGGCAGAAGTCGTTCTCGAGCGCGAGCGGCGTGGCGCAGGACGACGCGGTCGTCGCGGCGCCCGACGATTGGTCGGTGATGAGCGCGTTCGACGTGCAAACCGGCAAGAAGCTCTGGAGCAACGACAGGCTGAAAAGCCGCAATCTCGGCGTGCCGTTCCTGCTGGGACCGTCGATTGTGGTCGGAGACTATGAGGGTTACGTGCATTTCCTGTCGCGTGACGACGGCTCGTTCGTCGCGCGGATGAAAACGGACGGCAGCGCGATCACGTCGGCGCCGGTGATGGCGGGCGACACGCTCGTCGTGCAGACGCAAGGCGGCGATTTGTACGGGTTCAAGCCGCGCTGAGCGCGGGCTGCCCGTAACGGTTCGCCACTGTCTTTCGTTGTTCGCCGTGCAGGCCGGCTCTCGCCGGCCTGCACGCGTTTTGTCGGCAGTGCGAATGCACGGCGTGGCGCGCATTGTCCATGCGCGGCCGCTTCTTCGGCCGAACTATCGCCGGCTTGCGACACGGCGGTCTGCAGGTGCCGGGTCGCGACGAATACGTGATAATTTTTGTCAAACGCAGCCGGTCGGTTGCTGGGCGGGATCGCCGCGGCATCAAGGGGACTACGTCCTGCGCTTCACTTTAGACAACATCAGATGAAACCCGTAATTGCCCTCGTCGGGCGCCCCAATGTGGGGAAATCCACTCTGTTCAACCGGTTGACGCGCTCGCGCGACGCGCTCGTCGCGGACCTGCCGGGCCTCACGCGCGATCGCCACTACGGCGAGGGGCGCGTCGGCGACCGGCCGTACCTGGTCGTCGACACGGGCGGCTTCGAGCCGGTCGCGAAGGACGGCATCCTGCACGAGATGGCGCGCCAGACGCGCCAGGCGGTCGAGGAGTCGGACATCGTCGTGTTCATCGTCGACGGGCGCAACGGGCTCGCGCCGCAGGACAAATCGATTGCCGACTATCTGCGCAAGACCGGCCGACCGATCTTCCTCGTCGTCAACAAGTCCGAGGGGATGAAGTACACGGCGGTGGCCGCCGATTTCTACGAGCTCGGTTTGGGCGATCCGCGCGCGATTTCGGCGGCGCACGGCGACGGCGTCACGGAGATGATCAACGAGGCGCTCGGCGTCGCCTACGCCGGTCAGCCGGAGGAAACCGAAGAGGACAAGGCGCATCGCGGTGTGAAGATCGCGATCGTCGGGCGGCCGAACGTCGGCAAATCGACGCTCGTCAATACGCTGATCGGCGAGGATCGCGTGATCGCGTTCGACATGCCCGGCACGACGCGCGACTCGATCTACGTCGATTTCGAGCGGCAGGGCAAAAAGTACACGCTGATCGACACGGCTGGCCTGCGCCGCCGCGGCAAGGTGTTCGAGGCGATCGAGAAGTTCTCGGTCGTGAAGACGCTGCAGTCGATCGCGGATGCGAACGTCGTGATCATGCTGCTCGACGCGCAGCAGGATATTTCGGATCAGGACGCGCACATCGCCGGCTTCGTCGTCGAGCAAGGCCGCGCGCTCGTGGTCGGCGTGAACAAGTGGGACGGGCTCGATGCGCATGTGCGCGAGCGCACCAAATCCGACTTGACGCGCAAGCTCAAATTCCTCGAGTTCGCGAAATTCCACTACGTTTCGGCCAAGGAGAAGACCGGCATCGGCGCGCTGATGCGCTCGGTCGACGACGCCTATGCCGCCGCCATGGCGAAGCTGCCGACGCCGAAGCTTACGCGCGCGCTGATCGAGGCCGTCGATTTCCAGCAGCCGCGGCGCCGCGGCCCGGTGCGTCCGAAGCTGCGCTACGCGCACCAGGGCGGGCAGAATCCGCCGATCATCGTGATCCACGGCAATGCGCTCGATGCGGTGACGGAAACTTACAAGCGCTACCTCGAAAACCGCTTCCGCGAAACTTTCTCGCTGACAGGGACTCCATTGCGCATAGAGTTTCGTTCGTCAACGAACCCTTACGCGGACAAAGGCTGAAACCCGCGTGCATCAAGGGTTTGGCCGAATGGCCAGCCCGCTGGTGCGATAACGAAAATCGGCTATAGTGTAGCGATTGACGGCGGATTTCTTTTTCTTCGCCGCTCAATCTAGATCAACCTGCAAAAAAATGACGGAGTTTGCTATGAGCAACAAAGGGCAATTGTTACAAGACCCGTTTTTGAACGCGCTACGTAAAGAGCATGTGCCGGTGTCGATCTATCTCGTCAACGGCATCAAGCTCCAGGGGAACATCGAATCGTTCGACCAGTACGTCGTGTTGCTCAGGAATACCGTGACCCAGATGGTGTACAAGCACGCAATCTCGACTGTCGTGCCCGCACGTCCGGTCAATTTCCACCCGGATTCCGAACAATCCTAAACCCATCGTCGCGGCCGGCATTGCGTCGCCGTCGGCGATACATGCCGGTCGCTTCATTTTGACATCCACCAATTTGATCAACGCTGCACTCGTCGGCATCGACTTTGGAAAGATCGATTTCCAAGCCAGTCTAGAAGAACTCAGCCTGCTCGCGCAGAGCGCGGGCGCCCATCCCGCCGTTACGCTCACCGGACGACGTTCCAGCCCCGATGCCGCGATGTTCGTCGGCAGCGGCAAGGCCGAAGAACTGCGCCTTGCCTGCGAGGCGAACGACGTCGAAATCGTCATCTTCAATCACGCTCTCGCGCCTGCCCAGCAGCGCAATCTGGAGCGTGCGCTTAACAGGCGCGTGGTTGATCGCACGAGCCTCATTCTCGATATCTTTGCGCAGCGCGCCCGCAGCCACGAAGGCAAGCTGCAGGTCGAGCTCGCGCAATTGCAGTACCTGTCGACGCGGCTGATTCGCGCGTGGACCCACCTCGAACGGCAAAAAGGCGGTATCGGCCTGCGCGGCCCCGGCGAAACGCAGTTGGAAACCGACCGCCGGCTGATCGGCGAGCGCATCAAGATGCTGAAGTCGCGGCTCGACAAGCTGCGCCGCCAGCACGGCACGCAGCGGCGCCAGCGCGAGCGCAACCGGACGATGTCGGTGTCGCTCGTCGGCTATACCAACGCGGGCAAATCGACGCTCTTCAACGCGCTGACGAAGGCGCAGGCCTACGCGGCCGACCAGCTTTTCGCGACGCTCGACACCACGTCCCGCCGCGTCTACCTGGGCGACGAAGCGGGGCAGGTGGTGGTGTCCGACACGGTCGGTTTCATCCGTGAACTGCCGCACCAGCTCGTCGCGGCGTTTCGCGCGACGCTCGAAGAGACGATCCACGCTGATCTGCTGTTGCACGTCGTCGATGCGTCGAGCGCGGTGCGGCTCGACCAGATCGATCAGGTGAACGACGTGTTGCGCGAGATCGGGGCCGACTCGATCCGCCAGATTCTCGTCTTCAACAAGATCGACGCGGTGCCCGAATTGGCCGCACGCGGCGAGGCGGTCGAAAGGGATGAGTATGGTAATATTTCGCGCGTCTTTTTGAGTGCGCGCACGGGGCAAGGATTGGACACGTTGCGCGCCGCGATCGCAGAGATCGCGACTTCAGACAATCTTCCAGACTCCGGGCTAGCACTACCGGAAGAAAGCCGGTCGGCAGAACAACGCGAAGAATTCAAGGTAACGCTGGACACCGGAGCCGGGCCGCTGACCCGCTCCAATTTGCTTTGACCGGCACTCTCAAGAAAACGCCAGGCCGCCCCAAGTTTTCTTGACCCCCTCGGGGGGACTGTCGCGTAGCGACAGGTTGGGGGCCCTCTCACTCGAGTGAACGAACACAGGTGAACGAATACAAAGAGCGGAGTACCTGGCTGCGTTTGCGCGCCATGCTTTCGATCAACGATCCTCGATGGGGACGCAGCGAAGGCAACGGCGACAAGCAGCGCCCGAACGAGCCGAAGCGTGGGCAGGGCGATGGCGACGGTCCGCCCGATCTCGACGAGATGTGGCGCGACTTCAATCGCCGCTTGAGCGGCCTGTTCGGCGGCAAGGGCAAAGGGCGAGGCGTGGGCCCGGGCGGCCGCCCCGATAACGGGCGCGCTGCGCGCGTCGGCGTGGGCATCGTGATCGGCGTGCTCGTCGCGATCTATCTCGGCAGCGGCATCTTCATCGTGCAGGACGGCCAAGCCGGCGTCGTGCTGCAATTTGGCAAGTACCGCGGAACCGTCGGGCAGGGTGTGCATTGGCGACTGCCGTATCCGTTCGAAACGCAGGAAATCGTCAACATCGCGCAAGTGCGTGCCGTGGAAATCGGGCGCAATAATGCGGTGGCGGGGGCGAACGTGAAGGATTCGTCGATGCTGACGCGCGACGGCGACATCCTCGACGTGCGCTTTGCCGTCCAATATCAGGTGAAGACGCCCACCGATTATCTTTTTCACACCACCGATCCCGATCAGAGCGTGACGCAGGCCGCGCAGGCGGCGGTGCGCGAGATCGTTGGCGCGCGCAGTACTGAAGAAATGCTTTATCAGGATCGCGAAGCAATGCGCCAGCAGCTGCAGGACGCAATCCAGCATACGCTCGACCAATATCGCACGGGTCTTGCCGTCACCGGCGTCACGATCGAGAGCATGACGCCGCCCGCGCAGGTGCAGAGCGCGTTCGACGATGCCGCCAAGGCGCGTACCGACCGTGAGCGCGCGAAGCACGACGCGCAGGCGTACGCCAGCGCGCTGGTGCCGCGCGCGCAAGGTGACGCGGCGCGCATGATCGACGATGCGAAGTCCTACGCGGACCGCGTCGTGGCCGAAGCGCAGGGCGATGCGGAGCGCTTCGAGCAGGTCTACGCGCAGTACTCGAAGGCGCCCGCCGTGATCCGTCAGCGGATGTATCTCGAGACGATGCAGCAAATCTATTCGAACGCGACCAAGGTCTATGTCGGGGGCAAGACCGGCGCCAACGTGATCCTGCCGCTCGACAAGATCGTCGAGGAAGGCCGTCAGCGCGCCAGCGAAGCGGCGAATGGGGCTTCAGGCGCACAGGCGCCTTCGGCGTCGGCGGGTCCGAGCACGGCTGCGAGCGGCGCTGCTGCGCCGTCTTCCGCGGTATCGGCGCCGAATCCGGCAAGCCAGGCCGCGGCGGCAAGCGATGCCCTGCGTTCGCGCGATGCGTTCCGCAGCCGCGGCCGCGAAGACGAACTGTCGCAATAAGGAGCGCAAGAACATGAATCGAATCATTGCGCTCGTAGTGGTCGTCGTAGTGGTGCTGTTCGCCGGTTCGTCGATGCTTTATGTCGTCGGTCAGCAGCAAACGGCCGTGGTGTCATCGCATGGCGGGACGAATCCGCTTGTCGAGGGCCCGGGGCTTCACTTCAAGCTGCCGCCGCCCTTGCAGACCGCGACCTTGGTTGATACGCGCATCCAGACGCTCGACGCTGCGGATGCCGACCGTGTCGCGACCTCCGACAAGGTCGATCTGCTGGTGAACCCGGTGCTGAAATTCCGAGTCGCCGATCCGCTGAAGCTCTTCGTGGAAACGAAGGGCGATCCACAAAGCGTGTCCGAGCAGCTCGTCACGCAACTGGGCGATGCGCTTGGCGATGCGTTCGCGAAGCACGCGCTTCCGGACGCGCTCGGCAAGCAGCAGGCGATCGCCGACGAGGCGCGCGACGTGATGCGGAAGCAGGCGAGCGCGCTTGGCATCGATATCGTCGATATCCAGTTCACGCGCGTCGATTTCCCGGCGGCGATGACGGATACCGTCTACAAGCGGATGATTGCGGCCCGCGAGCAGGCGGCGGACCAGGAGCGCGCCCAGGGTGCGGCCGAAGCCGAGCAGATCAAGGCCGATGCTGGGCGGCAGCAGCAGGCGGTGCTGGCGGAAGCGTACAAGCAGGCTCAATCGATCAAGGGCGAAGGCGACGGCAAGGCGGCGGTCATCGCGGCCGAGGCGTTCAGCCGCGACCCGCAGTTCTATCAGTTCTACCAGAGCCTGCAGGCGTACCGGAGCATCTTCAAGCCGAACGACGTGATCGTCGTCGATCCGGACAGCGACTTCTTCCGTTTCATGCGCAGCCCCGAGGGCAGCGCTCCCGCGCCCGCAGCGGCCTCACGCAAACACTGATTCAGGAGCGCCGCACGCGAGTTGCGGCGCTGGCATTCGTATGGACATGGCTGGCTCGTTACTGCTTGCGATCGCACTGATGCTCATCATCGAAGGGATGTTCCCCTTCGTGTTTCCCACGGCGTGGCGCGACACGTTTCGTAGAATAGCGGAGCGGCCGACCAACCATATTCGGATTGGCGGGCTGATCGTCATGGCACTGGGGCTGTTGCTGCTGCTTGCGGCGACCTGAGCTGACCGGAGCTGACCTGAGTAACAGCGCCTTGCTCGCGAGCCGCGCAGGGCCGCTGGTGCGCGAGCGCGGGTGCGCACTGCCCCTGCGGGCGATCCCGTCGAATCTTCATACTTTGGCACGCCCTGCGTGCCGCTCATTAACGCCGTAGGACTGTACCGATGTCGACCTGGTTGCTTCCTGAGAATATCGCCGACGTGCTGCCGTCGGAGGCGCGCAAGATCGAGGAGTTGCGCCGCGCGCTGCTCGACCGTTTCCGTGCATACGGCTACGAAATGGTGATGCCGCCGCTGCTCGAATACCTGGAGTCGCTTCTGACGAGCGGCGGCAACGATCTGAACCTGCGCACGTTCAAGCTCGTCGACCAGCTCTCGGGCCGCACGCTCGGCCTGCGCGCGGACACGACGCCGCAAGTGGCGCGCATCGATGCGCACCTGCTCAACCGCCAAGGCGTGACGCGCCTGTGCTATGCGGGCAACGTGTTGCATACGCGTCCGCGCGGCCTGTATGCGACGCGCGAGCAGATCCAGGTCGGCGCGGAGATTTACGGCCATGCGGGCCTCGAAGCGGACCTCGAAATCCAGCAACTGACGCTCGACGTTCTGCGACTTTGCGGGCTCGCCAAGATTCGTCTCGATCTGTGCCACGCGGGCGTGCTGTCCGCGATTTTCGCGCAGGATGCAGCCGCCGCTGCGATGGGCGAGGCGCTCTATGAGGCGCTCGCGGGCAAGGACGTTGCGCGCCTGAGCGAGCTGACGCTGGGCTTGAGCGATGTCGCGCGCGAGGCGCTGCGCGTGCTGCCCGCGCTGTACGGCGACGCGTCGGTGCTCGCGATCGCGCGGCAGCGCCTGCCGAACCTGCCGGAGATCGCGAGCGCGCTCGACGACCTCGAGTTTCTCGCCGCCCAGGCTGCCCAAGTCGATGGTGCCGAGGTCACGATCGACCTGGCCGACCTGCGCGGCTACGCGTATCACAGCGGCGTGATGTTCTCAGCCTATGTCGACGGCGTGCCGAACGCAGTGGCCCGAGGCGGCCGTTACGATCACGTCGGGCAGGCGTACGGCCGCGCGCGTCCTGCGACGGGCTTCTCGCTGGATCTGCGCGAAGTCGCGCGCATCTCGCCGATCGAGGCTCGCAGCAGCGCGATCCTCGCCCCGTGGAAGCACGACGATGCGTTGCGTGCGAGCGTTGCATTGCTGCGCGATGCGGGCGAAGTCGTGATTCAGGCGCTGCCCGGCCACGATCATGCCTTGGATGAATTTGCTTGCGACCGGGTGCTCGTCGAGCGCAACGGCGCGTGGGTCGTCGAAAGCCGCTAGGCGCCGATAGCCTCGCAGCGCTGCGGCGGGCTTTCGGGCATCGGCGAGAGCGTTGCGAAAATGGCCCATGCCGTTGAGCCGAAACGGAAAAATTCGGAACCTTCGGCGAACATGGGTAGAATACGTTTTTAACCAGCTAACGAATCAACATGTCTGCCAGTGCAGTGAATGTGACCCCCGGCCGCAACGTCGTTGTCGTCGGGACTCAGTGGGGTGATGAGGGCAAAGGCAAGATCGTCGACTGGCTGACGGACCACGCCCACGGCGTCGTGCGTTTCCAGGGCGGTCACAACGCCGGCCACACGCTCATCATCGGCGGCAAGAAAACCATCTTGCGCCTCATTCCGTCGGGCATCATGCGCGCAGGCGTCGCCTGCTACATCGGCAACGGCGTCGTGCTGTCGCCGGAGGCGCTCTTCAAGGAAATCGGCGAGCTCGAAGCCGCCGGCCTCGATGTCCAGAAGCGTCTATTCATCTCCGAAGCCACTACGCTGATCCTGCCGTATCACATCGCGATCGATCAGGCGCGCGAAGCGCGCCGCGGCGCGGGCAAGATCGGCACAACTGGCCGCGGCATCGGGCCGGCGTACGAAGACAAGGTCGGCCGCCGAGCGCTGCGCGTGCAAGACTTGTTCGAGCCCCAGGCATTCGCCGATCGCCTGCGCGACAACCTCGATTTCCACAACTTCGTGCTGACCCAGTACCTGGGCGCGGCCGCCGTCGATTTTCAGCAAACGCTGGATACCATGCTCGGCTACGCAGAGCGTCTCGCACCGATGGTTACCGATGTCTCGCGCCGCCTGTACGACGAAAACGCCGCGGGCCGCAACCTGCTGTTCGAAGGTGCGCAGGGCACGCTGCTCGACATCGACCACGGCACCTACCCCTTCGTCACGTCGAGCAACTGCGTGGCCGGTGCGGCGACCGCGGGGGCCGGCGTCGGGCCGCAGAAGCTTAATTACATCCTCGGCATCACCAAGGCGTACTGCACGCGCGTCGGCTCGGGCCCGTTCCCGAGCGAGCTCTACGACGCCGACAATCCCAACCGCCAGGACCAGGTCGGTGTGACGCTCGCAAACGTCGGCAAGGAATTCGGCTCGGTCACGGGCCGTCCGCGCCGCACGGGCTGGCTCGATGCAGCCGCGCTGCGCCGCTCGATCCAGATCAACGGCGTCTCCGGCCTTTGCATCACGAAGCTCGACGTGCTCGACGGCCTCGACGAAGTGAGGCTCTGCGTCGGCTACAAGGTCGACGGCAAGGATGCCGACATCCTGCCGCGCGGCGCATCGGAAGTCGCACGCTGCGAGCCTGTGTACGAAACGTTCGGTGGCTGGAAGGAAAGCACGATCGGCATCACGCAGTGGAGCCAGTTGCCCGCCAACGCGCAGGCCTACCTGACACGGGTGCAAGAGGTGGCGGGCGTGCCGATCGATATGGTTTCGACCGGCCCGGATCGCGATGAAACGATCCTGCTTCGCCATCCGTTCAAGGTTTGACGATGGCGCAGAGCATGACGATGATTGCGATGACGGACCCGCGCAACGACGACAAGAACCTCTGGGTGGGCTGGAACGAGTACCATCGGCTGATCGAGCTGCTTGCGCTGGCGGTGCACGAGTCGGGCTGGAAGTTCGACAAGATCCTGTGCCTGGCGCGCGGCGGACTGCGCGTCGGCGACCAGCTCTCGCGGATCTACGATCTGCCGCTCGCCATCCTCGCGACGAGTTCGTATCGCGAGGCGGCGGGCACCCAGCAGGGCGACCTCGACATCGCGCAGTACATCACGATGACGCGCGGCGAGCTGTCGGGCAACGTCTTGCTCGTGGACGACCTGGTCGATTCCGGCGTGACGCTCTCGCGCGTGCAGCAGCATCTGAAGGAGCGTTATCCGGCGATTACCGCCGTGCGTTCCGCAGTGCTTTGGTACAAGGGCTGCTCGAAAGTCAAGCCCGATTACCATGTGCAATACCTGCCGACCAACCCGTGGATTCACCAGCCGTTCGAGGAATGGGATACGGTGCGCCCGCACAATCTCGGTGCATGGATCAAGCGCGGCACGGCGCGCGATTCAACGCCAAACGAATGACGCCGGGCGCGACTCGACGTACCGATGGTCTAGCGGAGTCTGCCGACTCCGCTTTTTTTATGCGCCGGCGCCACGCCACGAATGCTGACCGACGTCATGTTGCGATGCAGAAAAAGCATCAGACTTCGCCTCGCCGCGATGCTACACTTCGCGGGCTGCCGCCAGGTGGCGTTCGCACAACACCTCAAGCAGCGCAATTGCCTGCTCCGCTAGAATAGCGCTCGTTTTTTCCGCCCCTGCGAGAACGGATTTACCCCGCGTTTATGACAGATAACAACCAGGCACATACGCATAAGCAGCCTTTGCATTCTCTTGCCATTGCGGCAATCGGCGTAGTTTTCGGCGACATCGGCACCAGCCCGCTCTATTCGCTGAAGGAGGCATTCAGCCCGGCGCATGGCATTGCGCTCACGAATAATTCGATTCTCGGCGTCATTTCGCTGCTGTTCTGGGCGATCGTGATTGTCGTCGGCATCAAATACGTGTTGTTCGTGATGCGCGCCGACAATAACGGCGAGGGCGGCGTGCTCGCGTTGATGGCGCTGTCGCTGCGTTCGTTCGATTCGAGAAGCAAAGCCGCCGCCGTATTAATGGCGCTGGGGATTTTCGGCTCCTGCATGTTTTATGGGGACGCGGTGATTACGCCGGCCATTTCCGTGATATCGGCTGTCGAAGGCCTCGAGATCGCCACGCCGCAGTTCTCGCATCTCGTGCTGCCGATCACGATCGTCATCCTGATCGCGCTCTTCTGGATTCAGCGGCACGGCACGGCGCTCGTCGGCAAGCTGTTCGGGCCGATCATGATTCTCTGGTTCATCACGATCGCTATTCTGGGCGTGTATCACATCGCTCGTGCGCCGGGCGTCATTGCCGCGCTCAATCCGTACTACGCGGCGTCGTTCATGTCGGCGCACATGCTGCAGGCCTATGTCGTGCTCGGTTCGGTCGTGCTGGTGCTGACCGGGGCCGAAGCGCTCTATGCGGATATGGGCCACTTCGGCGCCAAGCCGATCCGGATGGCCTGGTATGTGCTCGTGATGCCGTCGCTCGTGCTGAACTACTTCGGCCAGGGTGCGCTGCTGATGCAGAACCCGAAAGCCATCGAGAACCCGTTCTTCCTGCTCGCGCCCGACTGGGCGCTGCTGCCGCTCGTCGTCCTGTCGACGGTGGCGACCGTGATCGCTTCGCAAGCCGTGATTTCGGGCGCCTACTCGCTGACGGCCCAGGCGATCCAGCTCGGCTACGTGCCGCGGATGAAGGTGCTGCACACCTCGGAGCTCGCGATCGGCCAGATCTACGTGCCGGTCGTGAACTGGATGCTGCTCTTCATCATCCTGTGCATCGTGATCGGCTTCAAGAGCTCGGACAACCTCGCCGCGGCGTACGGCATCGCCGTGACGGCGACAATGGTCATCACGACGGTGCTGGCGTGTGTCGTGATGGTGAAGGTCTGGAAGTGGAACAAGGCGCTTGTGGCGTTCATCATCGGCGCATTCATGATCGTCGATCTGGGCTTCTTCGGTGCGAACCTGCTGAAGGTCGAAGAGGGCGGCTGGCTGCCGCTCGGCATTGGCGCACTGCTGTTCTTCCTCCTGATGACCTGGCACAAGGGCCGGATGATCGTGAAGGAGCGCACCGCCGCCGACGGCATTCCGCTCGCGCCGTTCCTGCAAGGCTTGCTTGCGCATCCGCCGCATCGCGTCTCGGGCACCGCGATCTACCTGACGGGCAGCGACACGCTCGTTCCCGTGAGCCTGCTGCACAATCTGAAGCACAACAAGGTGCTGCACGAGCGGACCATCTTCCTGACTTTCGTCACGCGCGATATTCCCTATGTGAAGGACGAGGAGCGCGTCACGGTGCGCGACGTCGGCGGCGGGTTGTTTGTGGTGAGGGCCGCCTACGGTTTCAATGAGACGCCGGACGTGAAGGCGACGCTGCTCGAAGTCGGTCGCATGTACGACCTGACGTTCGAACTGATGGATACGTCGTTCTTCCTTGCACGTGAGACCGTTGTGCCGACGCAGTTGCCGGGGATGTCGGTGTGGCGCGAACGGGTGTTTGCGTGGATGCACCAGAACGCCGCGAAGCCGACGGACTTCTTTGCGATTCCTGCCAATCGCGTGGTCGAGCTGGGGACCAAGATCGAGATTTGACCGGGCGCAACGGCGGTTCCGTTCGTTGCGCGCACAACAGAAAGCCCACGCTTCGGCGTGGGCTTTTGTTTGCGGGGCAGGCCGGCAGTGCGCGACTGCTGGCCTGTGGTGATGCTTAGCGCTGCTTGAGCTTCGCGAATGCCGCGGCAATGGCGCCTGCCGGTTCCGGATCGCGCGGGCGCTGCGGACGTGCGCCGCCCGAACGGCCGCCGCGGTCCTGCTGCTGCGGGTTGCCGCGCGACGACGGGCCAGCGGACGCGTCGTCGTCGAGCCGCATTGTCAGCGCGATGCGCTGGCGCTTCACGTCGACGTCGAGCACCTTCACCTTCACGACCTGGCCGGCCTTCACGACTTCGTGCGGGTCCTTGATGAACTTCGTCGACATCGCCGACACGTGCACTAGGCCGTCCTGATGCACGCCGATGTCGACGAACGCACCGAATGCCGCCACGTTCGTCACGACGCCTTCGAGCACCATGCCCGGCGCCAGGTCGGAAACCTTTTCGACGCCTTCGCGGAAAGTTGCCGTCTTGAACTCGGGACGCGGGTCGCGGCCCGGCTTCTCGAGCTCGGAGAGAATGTCGCGCACCGTCGGCAGGCCGAAGCGGTCGTCGACGAACTCCGCCGGCGACAGGCCCGCGAGCGCGTCGCGGTTGCCGAGCACGTCGCCGATCTGCTTCTTGATCTTCGCGAGCATGCGTTCGACGACCGGATACGCCTCTGGGTGCACCGAGGAGCGGTCGAGCGGATTTTCACCGCTGTTGATGCGCAAAAAGCCCGCGGCCTGCTCGAAAGTCTTGTCGCCGAGACGCGGCACCTTGCGCAGATGTTCGCGCGACGGAAACGGACCGTTCGCATCGCGGTAGTCGACAATGTTGCGCGCGAGCGTCGCGTTCAGGCCCGACACGCGGGCGAGCAGCGCGACGGACGCGGTGTTCGCATCGACGCCGACCGCGTTCACGCAATCCTCGACGACCGCGTCGAGCGAGCGCGCCAGTTCGCGCTGGTTCACGTCGTGCTGATATTGCCCGACGCCGATCGCCTTCGGCTCGATCTTGACGAGCTCGGCGAGCGGGTCCTGCAGGCGGCGTGCGATCGACACCGCACCGCGCAGCGAGACGTCGAGTTCCGGAAACTCCTTGGCCGCCAGCTCGGAAGCCGAATAGACCGACGCGCCGGCTTCCGACACAACGATCTTCTGCAATTTCAGCTCCGGATGGCGCGAAATCAGCTCGCTCGCGAGCTTGTCGGTTTCGCGCGAGGCCGTGCCGTTGCCGATGCTGATGAGCTCGGCCTGCGTTTGCGCGGCGATGCGCGCGAGCTTGGCGAGCGAGCCGTCCCAATCGCGGCGCGGCTCGTGCGGGTAGATCGTGTCGGTGGCGAGCAGCTTGCCGGTGCGATCGACGACGGCGACCTTCACACCCGTGCGCAGGCCTGGATCGAGGCCGAGCACGGCCTTGGGTCCCGCCGGCGCGGCAAGCAGCAGATCCTTCAGGTTGCGCGCGAAGACGCGAATCGCCTCATGCTCGGCTTCGTCGCGCAACTGCGTCAGCAGCTCGTTTTCGAGGTGCGGCTGGACCTTCACGCGCCAGCACCAGCGGCAGACGTCGGAGAGCCATTTGTCGGCGGGACGGCCCTGGTTCGCGATGCCGAAATGGCGCGCGATCGTCGCTTCGCCCGGATGCGGCACTTGCGCGTCGAGCTCTTCGCCGAGACCGAGCTTCACCATCAGCACGCCGGCGTTGCGGCCTCGGAAGAGGGCGAGCGCACGATGCGACGGAACGGTCTTGATGGTCTCCGAATAATCGTAGTAGTCGCGGAATTTCTCGCCTTCTTCGCCTTCTTTCCCTTCCACCACGGTGGACGACACGACGCCCTGGCTATGCAGGTAATCGCGCAGCCTGCCGAGCAGCTCGGCGGTTTCGCCGAATTGTTCCGAGAGGATGTCGCGGGCGCCGTCGAGCGCGGCTTTCACGTCGGCCACGCCTTTTTCCGCATCCACGTAGGCGGCGGCTTCGGCCTGGGGATCGAGCAGCGGATTGGCGAGCAGCGCCTGCGCGAGCGGCTCCAGGCCGGCTTCGCGCGCGATCTGCGCTCGCGTGCGGCGCTTCGGCTTATAGGGCAGGTACAGGTCTTCGAGGACTTGCTTGCTGTCGGCAGCTTCGATCGCCGTGCGCAATTCGTCGGTGAGCTTGCCTTGCTCCTCGATGCTCGCGAGAATCGCCGCGCGGCGGTCTTCGAGCTCGCGCAGATAGAGGAGCCGCTCTTCGAGCTGGCGCAGTTGGGTGTCGTCGAGATTGCCGGTCACTTCCTTGCGGTACCGGGCGATAAACGGAACGGTCGCGCCTTCATCGAGAAGTTGCACCGCCGCCGCGACTTGGCGCGGCTGGACGGTCAATTCGGCGGCGATGCGCTGGACGATCTTGAGTGCTACGGTTTCCGTCATGTGATGTACGTCTAGCCTGCTAGGCTCAATCGGGGCTCCAGGCCCGGAATCCGCGGCCGTCAGCGGCGCGGGAGGCGGGAGCCGGGGTTGTCGAAGCGGGGCATTTTGCCATAAATGCCAGAGCCCTCAAGCTTGGGGTGTTAGAATTTCACGCATGTCCCGATGCCTTTCTACGACGTTGCCAACTTCCCGTTTCTTGCTTGCTTCGCGCGCCGCGTGGGTCAGCGCGGCGCTGTTTGCGTTGCCGCTCGGGCTGCCGTCAGCGGCCTTCGCTCAAGACATGCCGGCTTCGGCGGCGAGTGCCCCGGCGCCCGCCGCTGCGCCCGCCAGCGATTTCGACGCCCGCCAGAAAGCGCTCGATCGCCGTTCCGCACAGAACGACTACGAGTATGGCGTCGCCTCCCACAATTGCTATAGCAAGTTTTTCGTGAACGCTTGCCTGGGCAATGCCCGCGACAAAATGCGCGACGTGCGCTCGGAGATTCGCAAGGAGCAACTGGCGCTCAACGACGAGGAACGCGCCTCGCGTGCGCAGCAGCGCGACGAGCAGGCGGCGGTGAAGCGCGCGCAGGACGAAGCCGAAGCGCCGCAGCGCACGGCCAACGATGCGCACAACCAGCAGCAATTCGAAGACAAGCAGCGCCAGCACGAACTCGATCAGGCCCGGCGCAACGCCGAAGCGCCGCAGCGCGCGGCGAACGAGGCCACGTACAACCAGAAGCAGGCCGATTACCAGCGCAAGCTCGACGAGGCCCACGCGCAGGCGGCGCAAAAAGCGCAGCAGCGCGCGGAGAACGCGCAGCGCTACCAGCAAAAGCAAACGGACGCCGCGCAGCACAAGGCAGATGTCGAAGCGCGCCAGAAGCAGGCTGCCGATAAGCAGCAACAACAGCAACAGCAGCAGTTGCAGGAACAACGACAGCAGCAAGAGCAATTGAAGCAGCAACAAGAAAGCGAGTAACGCGTTTTTTGCCGTACAGCAACCTCAGGCGCAGCGGCCGCAAAACGCGGCGCGGCGCCTAACCGACCGAGGAGGCGAGCATGCGCGAGCAGCAAGCGATCAACCCTGATGTGCTTCGTGACCGCATTTTGCAGTTGCAATCGGAGCATAGCGAGCTCGATCGCATGATCGGCCAGTTGGCGACCTCGCCGGACATCACCGACTTCGAGCTGCGGCGCCTGAAGAAGCGCAAGCTCAAGGTCAAGGACAACATCATCTTGCTGCAGTTGCAGCTCGAACCGGATACGCACGCGTAAGCATGACCTGGCAAGCGCCGGTGTCGCGCCGGGTGCGCCGGTCTTCGCAGGACAGGAACCGCTTGCCTTGAATTCACCGCTCGATGCTTCTACCGACCAACCGCGCGCCGGCGCGTCCGGCGCGCGGCCGTCCGTCCGCGAGGCGCCGGTTTTAAATCCCAAGCGCGGCGCCGAGCTCGACGCGATTTTCGCTGCGGACGGCCTCCTCGCGCAGCGGATCGACGGTTACCGGCCGCGCGCGTCGCAGATCGAAATGGCGCGCGCCGTTGCTGCGGCGATGGAGGCATCGGGCCGCGCGATGCCGGAGCCGGCGATGTTCGAGGCGCAGGCGCGTCCGGCGCGCCGTCTGCAGAAGAGCGGCGATGCCGCCGAGCGGACCGCCGAGATCGCGCGCGAAGTCGCTGACGATACCGGGGACAACACGCTGATCGTCGAGGCCGGCACCGGCACCGGCAAGACCTACGCATACCTTGTCCCGGCGATGCTGTGGGGCGGCAAGGTCATCGTCTCGACCGGCACCAAGCACCTTCAGGATCAGCTCTTCCAGCGTGACATTCCGACCGTGCGCGACGCGCTCGCGGTGCCGGTTTCGGTCGCGATGCTCAAAGGGCGCGCCAATTACCTGTGCCACTACTACCTGCAGCGCACCGCGGACAACGGCCGTCTGCCGTCGCGGCAGGATACGGCTTATCTGCAGGACATCGTCCGCTTCGCCAAGATCACGCGCACCGGCGACAAGGCCGAGCTCGCGAGCGTGCCGGAGACGGCGCCGGTCTGGTCGATGGTGACTTCGACGCGCGACAACTGTCTCGGCCAGGAATGCCCGCGCTATAAGGAATGCTTCGTGATGCAGGCGCGCCGCGAAGCGCAGCAGGCGGACATCGTCGTCGTCAACCACCACCTGTTTTTCGCAGACATCATGCTCCGCGATACGGGGATGGCGGAGCTGCTGCCATCGGCGAACACCATCGTTTTCGACGAAGCGCACCAGTTGCCCGAGACGGCGACGCTTTTTTTCGGCGAAACGCTTTCCACCGCGCAGTTCCTCGAGCTCGCCCGCGATTCGGTGGCGGAAGGCTTGAGCCACGCGCGCGACGCGGTGGAATGGGTGAAGCTCGGCGCGGCGCTCGAGCGCGCGGCGCGCGATGTGCGGCTCGCGTTCAAGGAGGACGCGGTGCGGCTGTCGCTCAGCCAGTTGCCCGGCGATCACCCGCTGTTCCCCGCGCTCGACGCCCTGGAAGCCGCGCTCGACGCGCTCGCCGCGGCGCTGGCCGGGCAGGCTGAGCGCGCGGAATCGATCGGCGCCTGCCAGCGGCGTGCGCGTGAGTTGCAGGATTTGCTGAAGGGCTGGACGGTGCTACCGGATGCCGAGCCGCCGAGCAACGAATCGGAAGCGAAGAAGGACAAAGCCGACGATCCAAACGAAAAGGTGCGCTGGATCGAGGTGTTTTCGCACACGGTCCAACTGCACGAGACGCCGCTGTCGGTCGCGCCGATCTTCGCGAAGCAGCGCGCCGGCGTGCCGCGCGCGTGGATCTTCACGTCGGCGACGCTCTCGGTGCGCGGCGACTTCACGCACTATGCCGCGCAAATGGGCTTGAGCGCGAAGCGTTCGATGACGCTGCCAAGCCCGTTCGACTACGGCACGCAAGGTTTGCTTTACGTGCCGCGCAACCTGCCGCAGCCATCCTCTCCGATGTTCACCGATGCGGTGTTCGACGCCGCGCTGCCGGCGATCGAGGCATCCGGCGGCGGCGTCTTCATGCTGTGCACGACGCTGCGCGCCGTCGACCGGATCGCCGCCAAGCTGCGCGATGCGATCGAAGCGCGCGGCTGGGACATGCCGCTCCTCGTGCAGGGCGACGCGAGCCGCACCGAGTTGCTCGATCGATTCCGAGCCTACGGCAACGCGATCCTGGTGGGCAGCCAGAGCTTCTGGGAAGGCGTCGATGTGCGTGGCGATGCGCTCTCGCTCGTCGTGATCGACAAGCTGCCGTTTGCGCCGCCCGACGATCCGGTGTTGTCCGCGCGGCTCGACGCGCTGGCGAAGAAAGGCCTGAGCCCGTTTGCGGTCCATCAGCTCCCGCAGGCGGTGATTACGCTCAAGCAGGGCGCGGGGCGCCTGATTCGCGCGGAGACGGATCGCGGGGTGCTGATGATCTGCGATACGCGGCTCGTCGACAAACCTTATGGCCGGCGCATCTGGCAGAGCCTCCCGCCGTTCAAGCGGACGCGCGAAATAGACGTGGTAAGGGAGTTCTTCGACGATCGCGCATTGTCGAAGTGATCGGCGCCTCCAAGCGGATTACTCCGCGTCAGGCGTAAAAAAACCCGGCCTCGGTGGCCGGGTTTTTCATTGGGCGGTATATCGGAGGAGGCAGATCACCAGATCTGCCACCACGATTTCGCCGCACCCTGGCGCGCGTGGCCGGTGATGTAGGGGCTGTCGGGGAAGGTGGCGGAGAGCACGCGCTTCGTATCTTCGGCGAGCTGCGGCTCATTGAGCTCCGTGTACGACAGAATCATGATGTGCAGCGCATCCTCGATCGCAGGCGCGTTCTTGTATTCCTTGATCGCGAGCTGCGCCCGGTTGATCGCCGCCACATAGGCGCCGCGGCGATAGTAGTAGTCGGCGGAGTGCACCTCGTGCGAAGCGAGCGCATTCACGATATAGCGCATGCGAGCGGCCGCATCGGGTGCGTACTTGCTGTTCGGGTATTTGTCGACGACGACCTTGAACGCGTCATACGATTCGCGCAGCGACTTCGGGTCGCGCTCGCTCATGTCCTGGCCGGAAAAGCGTCCGAACAGGCCGAGGTCGTCGTTGAAGTGGATCATCCCCTTCAGGTAGTGCGCGTAGGCGATATCGGGGTGATCCGGATGCAGCTGGATGAAGCGGTCGATGGCGGTGTCTGCGGCGGCCGTTTCGTTATCCTTCCAGTCGCAGTAGGCGACGTTGATCTGCGCCTGCTGTGCGAAGTGGCCGAACGGGTCGCGGCCTTCCAGCGCTTCGAAGTATTTCGCGCACTTGCCCCAGTCGCCGCCGGTCAAGGCGTCCTGGGCCTCCGAGTATAATTTGTTGTTCGACCAGGTCGCCGTCTCGTCGGTCTTTTGCGGCAGGCCGTGACAGGCCGCCATCAGCGCTGCAGCAGCGCCCAGTGCCAGATAGGTGCTCGCGGGTTTGATGGCGCGCTTTGCTGCATGGACGGCCGCGCTGAGGGCCGATTTGATGATGGTGTTCAGGGCTCGCATTTCCTAGCTATAAGTCTCAGTGACCCAGTCTAAATGACCCGCTCAAGTGCTTCAGGCGCCAATTCACGAAACAACAAGTCCGGCCCCAAAGATCGCGACGAAGATTATAGCCCAAGCGCAGACCCCGCCGACGCGTCGGCCGGGCCGCGCCTCGCGCAGGTGCCGCCCGAGCTTGCCGGCGAGCGGCTCGACAAGGTGCTCGCGAAAGTCTTTCCGGAGTTTTCGCGCAGCCGCTTGCAAAGCTGGATCGAGGCGGAGCGCGTGCTCGTCGACGGAGCGCCCGCCAAGATCCGTCAGCCGGTCCCGCTGGGCGCCATGATCGAGCTCACGCCCGACCTGCTGCCCGAGCAGCTCGCCTTCGCGCCCGAGCCTGTGGCGCTCGACGTCGTCTACGAAGACGACACGCTCGTTGTCATCAACAAGCCTGCGGGGCTCGTCGTGCACCCGGCAGCCGGCAACTGGAGCGGCACGCTCCTGAACGGCCTCCTTTATCGCTATGGCGAGGCGGCTGCCGGGCTGCCGCGCGCGGGCATCGTCCATCGGCTCGACAAGGAGACCTCGGGGCTCATGGTGGTCGCGCGCACGCTCGAGGCGCAGACCGACCTCGTGCGGCAACTGCAGGCGCGCACGGTCAAGCGCCGTTATCTGGCGCTCGTCTGGGGCAACATGCCATCCGAGGGCACCATCGACGCGCCGATCGGCCGCGACCCGCGCGAGCGCACGCGCATGGCCGTGGTGACAGGCGCAGCGGGCAAGCCTGCGCGCACGCATTTTCGTACGGTCGACGAAGCGCTCTGGGAGCGCCAGCCCGTATCGGCGATTCACTGCGATCTCGAGACCGGCCGCACCCATCAGATTCGCGTTCATTGCGCGCACATCGGCCATCCGCTGCTCGGCGACCCGGTCTACGGACGCGCCCGCGGCAAGCGTTCGGTCACGCCGCTGCCGGGCGGCTTTGCGCGCCAGGCGCTGCATGCGTGGCGGCTCGGCTTGATCCATCCGCGGACGGGTCGCGCGATGCAATGGCGCGCCGATCCGCCCGAGGACATGGCCGCGCTCGCCGAGGCGCTCGGTCTTGGCGGAGAGTCCGAACTCGATGAGAGCTACGATGTCTACGACGACGAATTCGACGGTGTGGAGGTGTCGTATGAATCGGAATACGAAGACCCCTCCGACGATGACGACGATGAGGCCGAGGACGCGTAACACCCTGTGCCCGGCCTTTGACGACAACAACAACGAGGAACCATCCGCATGACCTTGCCGAACCTGACGTTGGCCGACTGCCTGCAGCCGGCTTGGCGCGTGTCGCCGCGCGTGCGCGCGCTCGTGACGACACGCAACGGCGGAGTCAGCGCGCCGCCGTATGGGCGATGGACGCAGCAGGGCGCCGATGAGCCGGGCGGCTTGAACCTCGGCCTGCATACGGGCGACGATCTTGTCGCCGTCGAGGCCAATCGCGCGCGCTTGCTGTCGCTCGCCGGCGCGCGCGCGGCGTGGCTCGAGCAGGTGCACGGCAGCGATGTCGTGGCGGCCGGCGACGTGATCGCCGCTGCGGCAAGCGGCGCCGCGCCGGTGCGCGCCGACGCGAGCGCGACGGCGATGCCCGGCGTCGCGTGCATCGTGATGGTGGCCGATTGCATGCCGGTGCTGCTGTGCGATGAGGCAGGGCGCGCGGTCGGCGCGGCGCATGCGGGGTGGCGCGGGCTGGCGTCGGGTGTCGTCGAGAAGACGGCGCAGCGCGTTGCCGACCTCGCCGGCGCGAAGCTCGACGAGCTATGCGCTTACCTTGGGCCAGCGATCGGTCCCGCTGCGTTCGAAGTCGGACCGGATGTGCGTGACGCCTTCATGACGCAAGCCCACTCGAGCGACTGCGATGCCGTCGTGCGCGCCTTCGCCGACCATCCGCACACGCCCGGCAAGTACCTCGCCGATCTCGCGGCATTGGCCCGCGTCCGGCTTGCGCGCCTGGGCATCACACGCGTCGCAGGTGGCGATCTGTGCACGGTCGCCGACCGGGAACGCTTCTATTCGTATCGGCGTGACCGCGTGACCGGCCGTATGGCCGCGATGATCTGGCTTGCCGACTGATAACGATTTCGTGCTGCCAAATTTTTGCGGACTCTGCAAAACGCATTTACGCAGCGCACCGGCTTAAACCCTCGAGAATAGGCAACCGTCTGAGTCTGATTGACGGCGGCGGCTTTTGCTGCGACGCGCTGCGTATCGCGACGTCGATGCCAAATCGCGCATGGCCCGCCGATTCGCTGCGCAACAGCCTTTGTCGATCATGTGGGAAGCCCGTCGGGATTGCCTTGGCGACAGGCTTCGAGAGGCGCTGAAAGGGCACAAAAACGCCTGGCAGGCACCTATCAATCGACATGGGGAAAACGATAATTAAAAAACTATCGCACTGCGGCAAAATCGGAATGAAGCATTGACACGCCTTGTCTAGGGGCGCAAGAATGACCCCTCGCAAGGGCGAGCGTGTCGTAGGTTGCGAGAATTCGCCCGCGTGCGCGAACGCCCGCCTCTCAATCAGTCTTCCGAGACTCTCAGGTCAAACGCGGGTATGACTGCATCAAAAAAATCATCGACTTCCTCTCACACGGATACCTCCTCGGGCCGCGCGCAGCAGCAAGCCGGAACAGGCGCAACCGACATGCGGCAAATGTTCGACGCATGGATGAACACGTGGCGCTCGCTTGCGAACCCCGCCGATTGGCAGCAAGCCGGACAGCAAGCTGTCGCTCAGATGGGTGCGATGGGCAATGGCGGGTCGTTTCCGTTCGCGATGCCGCAGATGCCGTCCATGCCGGCGATGCCGGGAATGCCGAATTTCGGGGGAGCTTCCTTTGGCGAGGCCGCCTCGCAAATGCTGACCGGCTTGAAGCTGCCGACCGCGGCTGTGCCGCCGGCGCGCCTGCAGCAGTTGCAGTCCGATTACTCCCGCGATTGCCTCGAACTGCTGAAGCGCGCCAGTGCAGCGAATGCCACGACGCCTGAGCTCAAGGACCGGCGCTTCAGCGCGGATGCCTGGAAGAGCACGCCGGCTTATGCCTACACGGCAGCCTGGTACCTGCTCAATGCCCGCTATCTGCAGGAACTCGCCGATGCGGTCGAGACCGACCCGAAGACGCGCGAGCGCATTCGTTTCGCGGTCCAGCAATGGACGGCGGCCGCCGCGCCCAGCAACTTCTTCGCGCTCAATCCCGAGGCGCAGAAGACCTTGCTCGAAAGCCAGGGCGAGAGCCTGCGGCAAGGCATCCTGAACCTGCTCGCAGACCTGCAGCGCGGCAAGATTTCCCAGAGCGACGAGTCGCGCTTCGTGGTCGGCAAGAACCTGGCGACGACCGAAGGCGCCGTCGTCTTCGAAAACGATCTGTTCCAACTGATCCAGTACAAGCCGCGCACGCCGAACGTGTTCGAGCGGCCGTTCCTGATCGTGCCGCCTTGCATCAACAAGTACTACATCCTCGATTTGCAGCCCGAAAGTTCGCTTGTCGCGCACGCGCTCGACAACGGGCATCAGGTGTACCTGATTTCGTGGCGCAACGCCGATGCTTCGCTGGCAAGCAAGACCTGGGACGACTACATGGAAGATGGCGTGCTCGCCGCCATCGATGTCGTCAAGCGGGTGAGCGGCCGCGAGCAGCTCAATACGCTCGGCTTTTGCATCGGCGGCACGATGCTCGCGACGGCGCTCGCCGTGCTGGCCGCGCGCGGCCAGCACCCCGCGGCGTCGATGACGCTGCTCACCGCGATGCTCGACTTCTCGGATACCGGCGTGCTCGACGTGTTCGTCGACGAGCCGCACGTGCAGATGCGCGAGCAGACGATCGGCGGCAAGAACGGTACGCCGCCGGGCCTGATGCGCGGCATCGAGTTCGCCAATGCGTTTTCGTTCCTGCGTCCGAACGACCTCGTATGGAACTACGTCGTCGACAACTACCTGAAGGGCCGCACCCCCGCGCCGTTCGACCTGCTGTTCTGGAACGGCGATTCGACCAATCTGCCCGGCCCGATGTACGCGTGGTACCTGCGCCATACGTACCTCGAGAATCGCCTGCGCGAGCCGGGCGCGCTGACCGTGTGCGGCGAATCGGTCGACCTGTCGCGCATCGACGTGCCCACCTTCATCTACGGTTCACGCGAGGACCATATCGTCCCGTGGCAAACGGCTTATGCCTCCGCGCCGCTCCTCACCGGGCCGCAGCGTTTCGTGCTTGGCGCATCGGGCCATATCGCGGGCGTGATCAATCCGCCGGCCAAGAACAAGCGCAGCTACTGGGTGGTCGAAAACGAAGAGACGCAGCTGCCAGAGAATCCGGACGAGTGGTTCGGCCTCGCCACTGAAAAACCCGGCAGCTGGTGGCCTGAGTGGGTCAAGTGGCTCGATCAATATGGCGGCAAGAAAGTGAAGCCGTCGGCGAAGCTCGGATCGGCGGAATTTCCCGTCATCGAGGCGGCGCCGGGGCGTTACGTGCAGCAGCGCGACTGAATGCTGCGGCCGGTGAGGCCGGGTCGCGTAGGGATGGGTTTTTAACTGTGCGAGTGGCGGCGCGACGCGCCGCTTGGCTCGGAGGACTTGGAAATGACTGACGTAGTGATCGTATCGGCTGCCCGCACCGCGGTCGGCAAATTCGGCGGTTCCATCGCGAAGATCGCGGCGCCCGAACTCGGCGCGACGGTAATCCGCGCGGTGCTCGAGCGCTCCGGCATCAAGCCCGAGCAAGTGAGCGAAGTCATCATGGGGCAGGTATTGGCGGCCGGCTCGGGGCAGAACCCGGCGCGGCAGTCGCTCATCAAGGCCGGCCTGCCGAGCGCAGTGCCGGGCATGACGATCAACAAGGTGTGCGGCTCGGGCCTGAAGGCCGTGATGCTGGCAGCCAACGCGATCATCGCGGGCGATTCGGAAATCGTCGTCGCGGGCGGCCAGGAAAACATGAGCGCCGCGCCGCACGTGCTGCTCGGCTCGCGCGACGGCTTCCGCATGGGCGATGCGAAGCTGACTGACACGATGATCGTCGACGGCCTGTGGGACGTCTACAACCAGTACCACATGGGCATCACGGCGGAAAACGTCGCGAAGGAATACGGCATCACGCGTGAAGAGCAGGACGCGTTCGCGGCGCTGTCGCAGAACAAGGCCGAAGCCGCGCAGAAGGCTGGGCGCTTCGACGATGAAATCGTGCCGATCGAAATTCCGCAGAGGAAAGGCGAGCCGCTGCGCTTCGCGACCGACGAGTTCGTGCGCCACGGCGTGACGGCCGAGTCGCTTGCTGGCCTGAAGCCGGCGTTCACGAAGGAAGGCACGGTGACGGCGGCCAACGCGTCGGGCCTCAACGACGGCGCCGCGGCGGTCGTCGTGATGTCGGCGAAGAAGGCCGAGGCGCTGGGACTGACGCCGCTCGCGCGCATCAAGGCTTACGCGAGCGCGGGCGTCGACCCGAAGGTGATGGGCATGGGCCCGGTGCCGGCGTCCAAGCGCTGCCTGGAGCGCGCGGGCTGGTCGGCGTCGGATCTCGACCTGATGGAAATCAACGAAGCGTTCGCAGCGCAGGCGCTCGCCGTGCACAAGCAGATGGGCTGGGATACGTCGAAGGTCAACGTGAACGGTGGCGCGATCGCGATCGGCCACCCGATCGGGGCGTCCGGCTGCCGGATTCTCGTCACGCTGCTGCATGAAATGCAAAAGCGGGACGCCAAGCGCGGTCTCGCGTCGCTGTGCATCGGCGGCGGGATGGGCGTGGCGCTCGCAGTGGAACGCGTCTGATTCGCGAACGAACGGGCGGCGGTTTGCCGCCCCAGACAACGATAATGGAGAGTGATTCATGACTCAGCGTATTGCGTACGTAACTGGCGGGATGGGCGGTATCGGCACGAGCATCAGCCAGCGCCTGCTCAAGCAAGGCTTCAAGGTCGTCGTGGGCTGCGGGCCGAATTCGCCGCGCAAGACGAAGTGGCTCGAGCAGCAGAAGGCGCTCGGCTTCGACTTCATTGCGTCGGAAGGCAACGTCGGCGACTGGGAGTCGACGAAGCTGGCCTTCGAAAAGGTCAAGGCCGAAGTCGGCGAGGTCGACGTGCTGGTCAACAACGCGGGCATCACGCGCGACGTCGTGTTCCGCAAGATGACGCATGAAGACTGGACAGCCGTGATCGACACGAACCTGACGAGCCTCTTCAACGTGACGAAGCAGGTGATCGACGGGATGGTCGAGCGCGGCTTCGGCCGGGTCATCAATATTTCGTCGGTGAACGGCCAGAAGGGCCAGTTCGGCCAGACCAACTACTCGACGGCCAAGGCCGGCATCCACGGCTTCACGATGGCGCTGGCGCAGGAAGTGGCGACCAAGGGCGTGACAGTCAACACGGTGTCGCCGGGTTATATCGGCACGGACATGGTGAAGTCGATCCGTCCCGATGTGCTGGAAAAGATCGTTGCGACGATTCCGGTGCGCCGCCTGGGCACGCCGGACGAAATCGCATCGATCGTGGCGTGGCTCGCTTCGGACGAATCGGGGTTCTCGACGGGCGCCGATTTCTCGCTGAACGGCGGGCTGCATATGGGCTGATCCGTGTTGCGCCGCCCCGGTTCGCCGGGCGGCGCAGCCGCGTCAGAGGGTCTAGGGGGCGCCTCCCCCCTGCGAGCGTTGCGCTCGCGGAGTTCGATGGCGCCGCCATTGCGCTTCGTTTGCGCTCAAAGGCGTTACATGTCCACTACTACTACAAAGAAAACAGCCGAACGACTGATCAAGAAATATCCGAATCGTCGGCTCTACGACACTGAGACGAGCACCTACATCACGTTGAGCGATGTGAAGCAGCTTGTGCTCGAGCAGGAGGACTTCAAGGTCATCGATGCGAAGAGCAACGAGGACCTGACGCGCAGCATCCTGTTGCAGATCATTCTCGAAGAGGAGAGCGGCGGCGTGCCGATGTTCTCCTCTCCGATGCTCTCGCAGATCATCCGTTTCTACGGACATGCGATGCAGGGAATGATGGGAACGTACCTGGAAAAGAACATCCAGGCGTTCATCGACATTCAGAACAAGCTCGCAGACCAGTCGAAGAGCCTGTACGAGGGCAATACGCTGAATCCGGAAGTCTGGTCGCAGTTCATGAACATGCAGGCGCCGATGATGCAGGGCATGATGACGAGCTACATCGAGCAGTCGAAGAACATGTTCGTGCAGATGCAGGAGCAGATGCAGAACCAGGCGAAGAACATGTTCAGCACGTTCCCGTTCAAGCCGAATCCCGAGCCGGAGAAGAAGTAACGGCGGTTGGGATGGAAGGCGACAGCGCCGGCCCGATGGCCGGCGCTTGTCCATTAGGGGGTGATTCCCCGGGGCCGCCTTCGCATGAGGCGGCGCCGATCAAGGCCTGGCGCGGTACAATAATGGGTTTTCGCGCGACATGGCGGATCGGGCCGCAAACTCGATGTTCCGTCCCCGTCGCGAGCGATGCGACGGCGGCCTCGCGCCCTCCATCGCCCTTGCAGCGCCAGTGCGCATCGATGCCGAGTTCGTCTGAGGCATTCCCCCTGTGCGTTGCCCGATTGTCGTCACTCGCCGGACCATCCTTATGTCGCAAACTTCCGCTTCAAACACGCCGAAAGTCGGTTTCGTCTCACTCGGCTGCCCGAAAGCCCTTGTCGATTCCGAGCAGATCATCACGCAGCTGCGTGCCGAAGGCTACGAGATCTCGGGCACCTATGACGGCGCGGATCTCGTCGTCGTCAATACCTGCGGCTTCATCGACGAGGCGGTTCAGGAAAGTCTCGATGCGATTGGCGAAGCGCTGACCGAGAACGGCAAGGTGATCGTCACCGGCTGCCTCGGCGCGAAAAAGAGCGCGAGCGGCTCGGGCCTCATCGAGGAAGTGCATCCGAAGGTGCTGGCCGTCACCGGGCCGCACGCCGTCGGCGAGGTCATGCAGGCCGTGCACAGCCATCTGCCGAAGCCGCACGATCCGTTCGTCGATCTCGTGCCGCCCGCCGGCATCAAGCTCACGCCGCGTCACTACGCCTACCTGAAGATTTCCGAAGGCTGCAACCATCGCTGCACGTTCTGCATCATTCCGTCGATGCGCGGCGATCTCGTCTCGCGTCCGGTCGCGGAAGTCATGCTCGAAGCCGAGAACCTGTTCAAGTCCGGCGTGAAGGAGCTGCTCGTGATCTCGCAGGACACGAGCGCCTATGGCGTCGACGTCAAGTTCCGCACCGGCTTCTGGAACGGCCGCCCGCTCAAGACGCGCATGACCGAGCTCGTCGGCGCGCTCGGCGAGCTGGCCGCGCAATACGGCGCGTGGGTGCGGCTCCACTACGTGTATCCGTATCCGCACGTCGACGAGATCATTCCGATGATGGCCGAAGGGCCGTTCAAGGGCCACGTGCTGCCGTATCTCGACGTGCCGTTCCAGCACGCGCATCCGGACGTGCTCAAGCGCATGAAGCGTCCCGCCAATGCCGAGAAGACGCTCGAGCGCGTCCAGGCGTGGCGCGAGATCTGCCCGGACCTGACGATTCGCAGCACCTTCATCGCCGGCTTCCCCGGCGAGACCGAAGCGCAGTTCGAGACGCTCATCGACTTCATCCGCGAGGCCGAGCTCGATCGCGTCGGCTGCTTTGCGTACTCGCCGGTCGAAGGCGCGAGCGCGAACGAGCTCGACGGCGCGCTGCCCGACGAAGTCCGCGAGGAGCGCCGCGCGCGCTTCATGGAAGTCGCCGAGGAGGTGTCGGCCAAGCGCATGGCGCGCAAGGTCGGCAAGACGCTCAAGGTGCTCGTCGACGAAATCAATGCCGACGGCGGCATCGGCCGGACCGCGGCCGACGCGCCGGAGATCGACGGCGTCGTCTACGTGGCGCCCGCGACGAAGGCGTCCAAGCGCTACAAGGCCGGCGATTTCATCTCGGTCAAGATCACCGGCGCCGACGGGCACGACCTCTGGGGCGAGGTCTGAGCGTGAGCAGCGCACTCGCTTCGGCTACGCCCGACATCCTCGCGCTCGGCGAGGCGATGGTCGAGTTCAACCAGTCGTCGCCGGGGCGTCCCGACTACCTGCAAGGCTTCGGCGGCGATACGTCGAATTTCTGCATCGCCGCGGCGCGCCAGGGGGCGCGCACCGGTTTCGTGTCGGCCGTCGGCGACGATCATTTCGGGCAATTGCTGATCGAGCTGTGGCAGCGAGAGGGCGTCGATACGTCGATGGTGCGCGTCGATCCGCATGCGCCGACCGGCGTCTATTTCGTCTCGCACGGGGCGCTCGGGCATCGGTTCGATTACCTGCGCGCCGGGTCGGCGGCGAGCCGCTACGCGCCGCAAGCGCTGCCGCTCGAGGCGATCGCGGCGGCGAAGGTCATCCACTTGTCCGGAATCAGTCTCGCGATCGGCGTCGATGCCTGCGATGCGGCCCTGGCCGCCATCGAGCACGCTCGCGCCCACGGCGTGCGCGTGAGCTTCGATACCAATTTGCGCCTGAGGCTCTGGCCGCTCGCGCGGGCGCGCGCCGTCATGCTCGAGGCGCTCCGGCAGACCGACATCTGCCTGCCGAGCTGGGACGATGTCACGGCGCTGACGGGCCTTACCGGCCGCGACGAGATCGTCGACTTCCTGCTCGCGCGCGGGCCGCGTGTCGTCGCGCTGAAGCTTGGCCGCGACGGCGCCTATGTCGCGACACCCGGCGAGCGCCGCGTCGTGCCGGGGCGCACGGTCAATGCCGTCGATGCCACGGGCGCGGGCGACTGCTTCGGCGGGGCGTTCATCGCGCGGATCGTCGCGGGCGACGATCCGTTCGCGGCCGCGCGCTATGCGAACGTGGCGGCGGCCTTGTCCACGCAAGGCTTCGGCGCTGTCGCGCCGATTCCCGCGCGGGGGGATGTCGAGCGGCTGCTCGCGGACTAAGGTCGATCGGCCGCTCGCCGATTCGATATCGATCGCAAAGCGGCTGGTTTCCAGCGGCGCAACGGGCTGTTCGATACCGATCCATAACCGAAACCTGCACTGGAGACACAGCGATGCAACGTGAAGTGGTGGTGGCAAGCGGCGTGCGGACCGCAATCGGCGACTTCGGCGGCAGCCTCAAGGACTTCTCGCCGACGGATCTTGGCGCACGCGTCGTGCGCGAGGCGCTCTCGCGCGCCCAGGTGAGCGGCGATGAGGTGGGACACGTCGTGTTCGGCAACGTGATCCAGACCGAGCCGAAGGACATGTACCTCGCGCGCGTCGCAGCGCTCGACGGCGGGGTTGCGCAGCACGCGCCGGCGCTGACCGTCAACCGCTTGTGCGGCTCGGGGCTGCAGGCGATCGTTTCGGCGGCGCAGAGCGTCCTGCTCGGCGACGCGGATATCGCGATCGGCGGCGGGGCGGAGAGCATGAGCCGCGCGCCCTATATCGCGCCCGCAGCGCGCTTCGGCCAGCGCATGGGCGACGCCCGCATCGTCGACATGATGCTCGGCGCGCTGCACGATCCGTTTCAGTCGATTCACATGGGCGTGACGGCGGAAAACGTCGCGCGGAAATACGGCATTACGCGCGGCGACCAGGATGCGCTCGCGCTCGAATCGCACCGCCGCGCGGCGCGTGCGATTCAAGAAGGCCGGTTCAAGGAGCAGATCCTGCCGGTCGCGATCGCCTCGAAGAAGGGCGAGATCAGCTTCGATACCGACGAACATGTGCGCCTGGACGCAACGGCCGAAGACTTCGCCAAGCTCAAGCCGGTATTCGCGAAGGAGAACGGCACGGTGACGGCCGGCAACGCGTCCGGGATCAACGATGCCGCCGCGGCCGTCGTGCTGATGGAGCGGAGCGTCGCGCAAGCGCGCGGCGCCAAGCCGCTCGCGCGGCTCGTCGCCTACGCGCACGCGGGCGTGGACCCGGCCTACATGGGCATCGGCCCGGTGCCGGCCACGCGCAAGGCATTGGAGCGCGCGGGCATCGCGGCGGCCGATCTCGACGTGATCGAAGCAAACGAAGCGTTCGCGGCGCAGGCCTGCGCAGTGACGAAGGAGCTGGGGCTCGATCACGCGTTGGTCAATCCGAACGGCTCGGGCATTTCGCTCGGGCACCCGATCGGCGCGACCGGCGCGCTCATCACGGTGAAGGCGCTTTATGAGCTGCAGCGCATCGGTGGGCGCTATGCGCTCGTGACGATGTGCATCGGCGGCGGGCAGGGCATCGCCGCGATTTTCGAGCGGATTTGACGGGGCCGCCTAGGTGGGACCGCCTAGGCGGGGCCGCCCAGGTGGAGCAGGCGTGGCGCTCGCCGCGACATCCCGGCGCAATCGATTGAATGGCAGGACAAGGATGGAACGGATGCAAGGATCGAAGTCGTCCGCGACGCAGACGCCGCGTGCGGCGAGAACCGAAGCCGGCTCACCGGCATTGCGGCGAGTCGCCTCGTGCGGCGCGGTGGCGCTGCTGCTCGCTTGCGGCGCATGCGCCCAGGTATCGGCGCAAAGCGCGGCAGTGGGCGACCCGGTGAAGGAACTGGCCGCGCCGGCCGCCATATCGCTGCCGCTCAAGCCGAACCGCGAGTTCGCGAAGTTCCCGAGCTATACAGGCACGCTCGGCTCGCGCCGGATCGTGCTGCGGCTCGGCGCGAAAACCGACGACCCGTCGGGCGTGCACGGCGAATACCAGTTCGCCGACACGGGCGAAGTCATCCTGATCGCGGGCGACCGCGATGGCGACACGCTCGAGGTCGAGGAGTCGAACGACGGCACGCACATCACGGGCAACTGGGTCGGCAAGTTCGCGCCGGACGGCTCGCTCGAAGGCGACCGGATGAACGTCGACGATTCCGATCCTCAGCCGTTCGATCTGCATCTGGCTGGCGGCGCGCCGGCGGCGGCTCCTGGCGCCAAACCCGCGCCTGCCGCAGCGGCTCCGGTTCCTGCTCCAGCCCCGGCTCCGAATGCTCACGCCGTCGGCGGCGTGAGCAACCTTTCGACGGGCGATTAGGGCCAGCGCAAGCCTGTAACGAGTGTGAACAGGCCCTGACACCCACATCAATATCGACGACCGACACGACATGACCGAGTCAACTTCCAAACGCGCCCTGCAGACCCGCATCGTTCATCCCGAAGACAAGCTGACGCCCGGTTTCGCGTCGTTCTCGACGCCGGTGGCGCGTGCGTCGACGATTGTGTTCCCCGATCTTGCGACGATGCGCTCGCTCGACTGGCGCAACGACGCGCAATGGCGCTACGGCCTGCACGCCACGCCGACCTCGCTTGCGCTCGCGCAGCGCCTCGCCGGGCTCGAAGGCGGCGAGCACGCGCTCCTTCAGCCGTCGGGCCTGGCGGCGATCTCGAACGTCTACTTCGGCATCGTCAAGACGGGCGACGACGTCCTGATTCCGGACAACGTCTATTCGCCGAACCGCGAGCACGGCGACTGGCTCGCGCGCGACTTCGGCATCACCGCGCGCTACTACGATCCGCTGATCGGCGCGGGGATCGCGGACCTGATTCGCCCGAACACGCGCCTCATCTGGATCGAGGCGCCGGGCTCGGTGACGATGGAGGTGCCCGACGTGCCCGCGATCACCGCCGTGGCGCGCGCGCGCAACATCGTCACGGCGATCGACAACACCTATTCCGCGGGCCTCGCGTTTCGTCCGTTCGAGCATGGCGTCGACATCTCGGTGCAGGCGCTGACCAAATACCAGTCGGGCGGCAGCGACGTGCTGATGGGCGCGACGATCACCGTCGACCCTGCGCTGCACCTGAAGCTCAAGCGCGCGCGTATGCACATGGGGATCGGCGTGTCGGTCGACGATTGCTCGCTCGTGCTGCGCAGCCTGCCGAGCATGAAGGCGCGCTTCGAGGCGCACGACCGCAGCGCGCTCGCGCTGGCGCTTTGGCTCAAGACGCGCCCCGAGATCGCGGCGGTGCTGCACCCGGCGCTGCCGGACTGTCCGGGGCATGCGTCGTTCATGCGCGACTTCGCGGGCGCGGGCGGGCTGTTCTCGGTCGTGTTCGATGCGCGCTACAGCGCGGCGCAGATCGATGCGTTCGTCGAGGCGCTCGAGCTGTTCGCGATCGGTTGGAGCTGGGGCGGCGCGCATAGTCTGGCGATGCCATACGACATCGCCGCGATGCGCACCGCTTCGCAGTGGCCGCATCGCGGCACGCTGGTGCGCTTCTATGTCGGACTGGAAGACGAGGCGGATCTGCGCGCGGATATCGAGCGCGCGCTAAGTGGTTTAAAACAGTCGTAGCAACCCATCGAGCCCGACGTGATCGAACGCGACGCTCGCCGCGGCGCGCACGACGGGCTTCGCGCGGAACGCCACCGACAGGCCGCCTTCCGCCATCATCTTCAGGTCGTTCGACCCGTCGCCCATCACGATCGCTTGCGTGCCCGGAATGCCGAGCTTCGCGCACGTTTCGCGCAGCGTGCGCGCTTTCACGCCGTCGTTGACGATTTCGCCGAGCACCTTGCCGGTCAGCTTGCCGTCGACGATCTCGAGCGTGTTCGCATTCGTGAAATCGAGGTTCAAGCGCGTCTTCAGCTTCTCGGTGAAGAACGTGAAGCCGCCCGACACCAGGAGCGTGCGCAAGCCCGCTTCCTTCGCGCCGGCCAGCATCGCCTCCGCGCCGGGCGACAGCCGCAGCCGCTCCTCGTAGACCCGCTCCAGCGCGCTCGCTTCGAGCCCTGCGAGGAGCGCCACGCGCCGCGTCAGGCTCTCGTTGAAATCCTTGATCTCGCCGCGCATCGACGCCTCGGTGATGGAGGCGACTTCCGCCTTCAAACCGCAGAAATCGGCGATTTCGTCGATGCATTCGATCGTGATGAGCGTCGAATCCATGTCCATCGCGACCAGCCCGAAATCGCGCAGCGCCGCGCCCGGTTTGACGAACGCATAGTCGAGCGCGTGCGTGCCGCAATAGACTTCGAGGTCCGCGCGCTGGTCCGGGTCGGCGCCTTCGATGCGAATCGCGAAGGCGTCGATCGGCGTGGAGCCCGTGCCGCGCGAGAGCGCGACGAGCGGTTTGACGTGGGCGGCGGACAGGGGCTCGGGGCTTTGGATGACGAGATTCATGGGGAAGCGCTTAAGAGCGGAGGGCGCGAGCGGCGCGTGGAAAATCCGGCTATTGTAGCGGCTCGGTGCGCCGACTCTCGCAGCGGCGCATCGCCACGACGAAACGGAGAGCGCCGATGCGTCCCGAGCCCTCATCGCTGCCGCCTGAACGCGCCCGCGAACTGGCGCGCGATTTCGACCTGCGGCATCTGCCGCCGGCGTTCTACGCCGACCCATATCCGGTCTACGATGCCCTGCGCACGTTCGAGCCCATCAAGCGGATGCCGGACGGCTCGCTCTTTCTTACGCGTTATCGCGACGTCCAGGCGGTCTACCGCGATCCGAAGACGTTCAGCTCCGACAAGACCGTCGAATTCAAGCCGAAGTACGGCGACTCGCCACTCTATGAGCATCACACGACGAGCCTCGTCTTCAATGACCCGCCGCTGCACACGCGGGTGCGCAAGCTGATCGCCGGCGCGCTGACGGCGCGCGCGATCGCGGCGATGGAGCCGGATCTCGTGCGGCTCGTCGACGGCTTGCTGGACCATGCGCAGGCGCGCGGCCGCCTCGACCTGATCACCGAATTCGCCGCCGCGATTCCCGTGGAGATCATCGGCAACCTGCTGGTTGTCCCCCACGACGAGCGCGGTCCGCTGCGCGACTGGTCGCTGGCGATACTCGGCGCGCTGGAGCCGGCGCCGAGCGCCGCGCAGCTCGAACGCGGCAACCGCGCGGTGACGGAGTTCGTGGCGTACTTGCAGGGCCTCGTCGCGCAGCGCCGCCGCTCGCCCGGCGATCCGCAGCACGACGTGCTCACGCGGCTCATCGCGGGAGAGGGAGAGGGAGAGGGAGAGGGAGAGGGAGAGGGAGAGGGAGAGGGAGAGGGGGCGCGCCTGTCGGAAAAGGAGCTGCTGCAAAACTGCATCTTCATTCTCAACGCCGGACACGAGACGACCACCAACCTGATCGGCAACGGGCTCGTCACGCTTGCGCAGTGGCCCGAGGAGCGGGCGTTGCTGCTGCGCGAGCCGGAACTCATCGAATCGGCCGTCGAAGAGTGCCTGCGCTTCGAAAGCTCGAATCAGCTCGGCAACCGGATCGCGACTGCCGATGCGGCGATCGGCGAAGTCGCGGTGGCGCGCGGCACGCCGGTCACGCTGTGCATCGGTGCGGCCAATCGCGATCCCGCGCAGTTCGAGGAACCCGCGCGTTTCTCGATTCGCCGCGCGCCGAACCGGCATCTGGCGTTCGGGTTCGGCATTCATCAATGCGCGGGGTTGTCGCTTGCGCGGCTCGAGGCGCGTGTCGCGATCGGGCGCTTCGTCGCACGGTTTCCCGAGTACCACATCGCGGGCGAGCCGGTGCGGGGCGGCCGGGCGCGTTTTCGCGGGTTTGCGTCGGTGGCGTGCGAGGTGGGGTGAGCGCGCCGTCGATCACGCGGAAGCCGCCGTGTTCGCGACATCCCAATACGGCGGATCCCCGAAATGCGCAGCGAGGAAGTCGATGAAGGCCGTCGTCTTCGCCGGCACGAACGCGCGCGTCGGATAGACCGCCCAGATCGCCACCGTTTCCGCGAGCGGGTAGCCGTCGAGCACGGTCACGAGCCTGCCGCTCGCGAGATGCGCGGCGACATCCCAGGTCGATTTGATCGCGATGCCGAAGCCGTCGAGGAGGGCGTCGCGAATCACTTCGCCGTTGTCGGTGGCGAGCCGTCCGCCGACGCGCACGTTCACCTGTCCCGCGGGCGTCGCGAACGACCAGTCGCGCTGCCCCGACAGCACGATGCACTCGTGCCGCGCGAGCTCCGCCGGGTGATGCGGCACGCCATGCGCTTCGAGGTAGGCGGGCGCGCAGCAGATCACGCGCCGGTTCACCGCGAGCTTGCGCGCGACGAGCGACGAGTCCTTCAGCGCGCCGATCCGGATCGCGACGTCGATCCCTTCGTCGACGAGATCGACCACGCGGTCGGAGAGCCGCAGATCGACCGAGACGCCCGGATAGCGCCGCAGAAACGCGGGGATCGCCGGCGAGATGTGCTGGCGCCCGAACGACGACGTCATCGACACACGCAGCCGGCCTTGCGGCTCGTCGCGCGCGGGCCCGACCGAGGCGCGGGCGGCGTCCGCCGCGTCCAGCAGCGCCTGCGCGTGCTTGATGAATGCCTCGCCTTCCTGAGTGAGGCTCACGCGGCGGGTGGTCCGGTGCAGGAGGCGTGCGCCCAGCACGCGTTCGAGACCGGCGAGCCGCGCGCTCGCGACGGCCGCCGACAGCCCGAACTCGCGTCCCGCCGCCGACACGTTGGCGAGCAGCGCGGCGCGCAGGAACAGGGCGACATCGAGCAGATCGAGACGGCCACTACTGCCGCCGTGAAGCGAGGGGGATTCCATTCTTCTGAAAATCAAGAAAATGTTTCAGTGATTATGGCGCTTTTCGGAGATTACGGATCGCCCTACGATGCGTCCAGTCCAACTCGCCATGCGCAGCAGCCGCGCAGAAACCACCCGTAATCAGGAGCCGTCATGAAAGCCGTAGGCCTTTATCGTTATCTGCCGATCGACCATCCCGAGTCGCTGATCGACGTCGAAATCGCCAAGCCGCAAGCCAGCGGGCGCGACCTGCTCGTCAAAGTCGAGGCGATCTCGGTCAATCCGGTCGACTACAAGGTGCGCGCGCCCAAGGACACCGTCGAGTCCGCGCCGCGCGTGCTCGGCTGGGATGCGGCGGGCGTGGTCGTTGCGGTCGGGCCGGAGGTCACGCTCTTCAAGGTCGGCGATCCGGTTTTCTACGCGGGCAGCATCACGCGTCCCGGCGCCAACAGCGAGTACCACCTCGTCGACGAGCGCATCGTCGGCCGTAAGCCCGCGTCGCTCGATTTCGCGCAGGCCGCCGCGTTGCCGCTCACCGCGATCACCGCGTGGGAGGCGCTGTTCGACCGGCTGCGCGTGTCGCCGCAAGGCGCGGATGCCGGCAAGTCGGTGCTGATCGTTGGCGGCGCGGGCGGCGTCGGCTCGATCGGCATTCAGCTCGCCAAACAGCTCGCGAAGCTGACCGTGATCGCGACGGCGTCGCGCCCCGAGTCGGCGAAATGGGCGCGCGAGCTGGGCGCGGATCATATCGTCGATCACTTCGGCGACATTCCGGCGCAATTGAATCAGGCCGGGTTCGCCGAGGTCGATTACGTGCTGATCTTCAACGACACCGACAAGCATTTCCGCGCCGCGGCGCAGGCGATCCGCCCGCAGGGCGGCATCTGCACGATCGTCGAGAACGCGAGGCCGCTCGAGGTGGCGCTGCTGAAGACGAAGAGCGGGGCGTTTCACTGGGAGTTCATGTTCACGCGCGCGATGTTCGGCACGCCCGACATGATCGCGCAGCACAAGCTCCTGACCGAAGTCGCGCGGCTCGTCGACGCGGGCACGCTGCGCACGACGGTCGGCCAGAATCTCGGCACGATCAATGCCGGGAACGTACGGCACGCGCATCGTTTGCTCGAAGAGGGGCGCGCCATCGGCAAGCTGGTGCTGAGCGGATTTTGAGGCGAACGCAAGCGGGGTAATACCTGAGCGCGGGCGGCAACCTGGCGGCTGCATTGGCGCTAGACTGGAAGCGCATCATGCAACCGGCTCGCGCGGCCCGCGCCGCGTGTCGTGCGGCCGTACAACGAGGAGGTCACAGCATGAGCCGTCGCCGCAAACCGCTTGCCGTTCCCGCTTGGCGTTCCGCTGTCGCCGCCGCTGCCGTCGCTCTGGCTGCGGGCCTGTCCCCCATCGCCGCCCACGCGGCGCCGCCGATCACCGTGACCTCGCAGGTGCCGTTCGACGGGCCGATCCAGTACACCGTGAAGGTCGCCTCGAAGCAATTCGGCAATTCGCAGGAGACGCGCACGATCCGCTCCGGCCAGACCGACGACTTCACCTGGAAGACCGTGCCGCCGGGCGGCCCGGTCGCCGCGACCGATCAATGCCCGAACTACGCGTCGCTGCCGCTCGATGTCAACGGCGCGATGATCCGGCAGACGCAGATCCGCTTCGCGCCCGTCGTCGCGCAGGACGGCACGGCGACCGTGCAACTGAGCTTCCAGGCTCAGACGCCGCACGGCACGGCTCCCGTCAAGGCGGGCGGCAAGCAGATCCAGTGTCCGAAGAGCGCCTCGCTGAGCCAGATCCTGCGCTTCACGATGCCGACCAACGGCAGCGTGAAGACGCTCACGCTCTCCGACGGCTCGCAGGTGTCGGTCTCCGCCAAGCGGTGAAGCCGGCGACGAGCGGTGAGCGCGGCCCGCTACCTCCGCGCGCCGCGCTCGATGAGCCGCGCAGCCAGGAACCGGTGCTCCGCCGAGAAGAGCCGCCGGTAGGTGAGCAGCACCGCCCCCACGGTGCCGAGCGCGGATGACGCGGCGATCAGGAACATGATCACGATCTGATAGCGCACGGCCTGCAGCGGCGACTGCCCGGCCAGCACCTGGCCTGTCATCATCCCCGGCAGGCTGACGACGCCGACCACGGCCATCTGGTTGAGCGTCGGGATCATCCCCGCGCGCACCGCCTGGCGCGCCGGCCCCTGCGCCGCCTCCCAGCGCGTCGCGCCGAGCGCCAGCGCCATGTCGACGCGGTCGCGCCGCGCCGTCAATTCCTCCGTCATCCGCTCGATGCCGAGCGACACGCCCGTGAGCGTGTTGCCGAGGACCATGCCGAGAATCGGGATCGCGTATTGCGGCTCGTACCACGGATGGATGCGGATCACGACGAAGAGCCCGACGGCCGCGACGAGCCAGGTGCTGACCCAGATCGACAGGACGCTGTCCGCGAGCTGCCCGCGATAGGTGCGCGCGCCGCGCTGCGAACCGGCGAAGCCGGCGATGACGGTCATCAGCGCCATCAGCGGCAGCACCACGTACCAGCGGGCGTTGGCGAACACCCAGCCGAGCACGTAGCCGATCGCGAGAAGCTGGACGACGGTGCGCGCGGCGGCCCAGGCGAGCGTGCGCTCGAGGCCGAGCGACAGCGCGACCGACGCCGCGCCGTTCACGACGATCAACAGCGCCGCGATCGCGACGTCCCAAAGACTCAGGTCTTGCAGCACGCCGTTCATCGGACCGTCTCCGGCAGGGGGCTCAGGATGCCCGCGCGCATCGACACACTGCGCTCGCTCATGCGCTCGGCCTGCGCGGGATCGTGCGAGACCCAGATATAGGCGCGCTCGGTGCGCGCGGCGTCGAACCAGGTGGCGACGAGCCGCTCGATCTCGCGCGCGGCTTGCGGGTCGAGCGACGCCGTCGGCTCGTCGAGCAGCAGCACTTCGGGCTCGAGCTGCAGGACGCGGATCAGCGCGGCGATCTGCGCCTCGCCCCCCGAGAGCTCGCTCGCCTGCTTGTCGAGGAAATCGCTCGCGCGCCCCGCCTGCGACGCGAGCGCCGCCGCGCGTTCGCGATCGAAATGGACGTCGTGATAGGCGGCAAGCGTGTACGGGTAGCGCAGGTTGTCTTCGACGGTGCCGTCGAGCATGGCTGGCCGCTGGCGAATATAGGCGACATTGCGCCGGTAGCGCGGAATCGCCGCGCGCTCGATGGGCCGGCCGTGCCAGGCGATGCGCCCGGCGTCGAGCGGATCGAGCAGCGCCAGCGCGCGCATGAACACACTCTTGCCGGAGCCCGACGGACCGTTGATCGCAAGCCGCTCGCCCGCGCGCAGCGCGAAGCCGGTGGGGGCGAGCAGCGTCAGCCCGCGCTGCGCATCGCGGCGGGCGATGCCGTGGGCTTCGACGAGGGCGGCATCGGCTTGTTCGGGGGCCGGGTAGCGAGAGGGGGCATGGAGAGCGTTCATGACGTCGTGAATGGGGCCTTCGCGAGGTATGTCAACGGCGGTGGACGGTGCGGCGGCCAAGCCTTGTGGCAGTGCGTCATAATAAGCGCCCTTGGCCGCGCACGGTTATTGCGGCACTGTATGTCAACCTGATTCGCCCGGGCGCCGATCGAGCCCGCCCCCTCATGTCACAAGAACAGAAAGAAGAAGGCAGCGCGCGCGCCGAAGCGCGCCGAAGCGTGCCGCGAACCATCGGCAAGGTTGCCGCGTGGCTGCTGGCGGTGGTCGCCGTGGCGATCGCGGCGACGGTGGCTTTCGCGCTGACGTTCGACTGGAATCGCGCCCGCCCGTGGATCGATGACAAGGTCACGCAGGCGATCGGCCGGCCGTTCGCGATCAACGGCGACCTGAAGATCGGCTGGCAGCGGCCGCAAGGCGAGACGGGCTGGCGCTCGTGGGTGCCGTGGCCGCGCTTCACGGCGCAGAACATCACGCTCGGCAATCCGGACTGGGCCAAGTCGCCGCACTTCGCAACGCTCGACGAGATCGGCTTCGAGGTCGAAGTGCTGCCGCTGATCGCGCACACGATCGTGATTCCGTCGATCGATCTCGTGAACCCGTCGATCGACGTCGAAAGGCTCGTCGACGGGCGCGACAACTGGACCTTCAAGGTGGCCTCGTCCGGCGGGCCGAGCACCTGGACGCTGCAGCTGCGCAACCTCGCGTTCGCCAAGGGCGGCGTGGCGGTGTCGGATGCGCAGAGCCAGGTCGAGATGCAGATCGGGATCGACACGCTCGGCGGCGCGATCCCGCTCGGCGACGTGCTGAAGCAACAGGAGGAGTCGTCGCGCGCGGCGTCGGCACAGATGGTCGGCAAGCGCGGCGCGAGCCAGCTCGCGGCGCAGGCGAGCGTGGCCTCGGCGGCGTCCGCGGCTTCGGCCGCCTCTGCTGCTTCGGGCGCGCCCGCCGCCGCGCCGCCCGCGCTGACCTACGCGCTCGGCTGGACCGCGAAGGGCAGCTACAAGGGCGCGGCGATCCAGGGCTCCGGCAAGCTCGGCAGCGTGCTCGCGCTGCAGGGCTCCGACCGGCCGTTCCCGCTGCAGGCCGACGTGCGGATCGGCGATACCCATCTCGCGCTCGTCGGCACGCTGACCGACCCGGCCCATCTCGCTGCGCTCGATCTGCGGCTCTGGCTCGCCGGCGCGAGCCTTTCGCATCTGTACGCGATCACCGGCATCACGCTGCCGCAGACGCCGCCCTATGCGACCGACGGCCGCCTCGTCGGCCGCCTCAAGCCCGGCGCCAACGTCTTCACCTACGAGAACTTCACGGGCCGGGTCGGCGGCAGCGACATCAACGGCTCGCTGACTTTCACAGGGCGCGAGCCGCGCCCGCTCCTGCAAGGCGAGCTGGTATCGAACGTGCTGCAGTTCTCGGACCTGGCCCCGATCATTGGCGCCGACAACAGCGCGAGCAAGGCCAAGCGCGGCGACACGACGAAGCAGCCCGCCAACCGCGCGCTGCCCGTCGAGCCGTTCGAGACCGGCCGCTGGAAGGCGATCGACGCCGACGTGAAGTTCACCGGCAAGCGCATCGTCAAGGATCAAGACCTGCCGATCACCGACCTCGATACGCATGTCGTGATGAATGACGGCGTGCTGTCGCTCGATCCGCTGAACTTCGGCGTGGCGGGCGGCACGCTGTCGTCGAGCATCCATCTCGACGGAAGCGCCGCGCCGTTGAAGGGCCGTTTTTCGACCTCGGCCCGGCACCTGAAGCTCAAGCAGCTGTTCCCGACCCAAAAGACGATGCAGTCGGCGCTCGGCGAGGTCAACGGCGACGCGGCGCTCTCGGCCACCGGCAACTCGCCGGCCGCGCTCGCGGCGAGCGCCAACGGCGAGGTGAAGGCGGTCGTGACGCAGGGGACGATCAGCCGGTTCCTGATGGAAGCGGCGGGGCTCAACGTCGCCAATGTCGTCTACGAGAAGATGTTCGGCACCGAGGACGTGAAGATCAACTGCGCGGCGGCCGATTTCGTCGCGACCAACGGCGTGCTCGATTCGCGCGTGTTCGCCCTCGACACCGAGGATGCCGTCATCAACATCGACGGCCACGTCGATCTGCGCGACGAGTCGATGGATCTGGGCATCCATCCGCACACGAAGGGCTTCCGGGTCTTCTCGCTGCGCTCGCCGCTCTACGTGAAGGGCACCTTCAAGGACCCGCACGTCGGCGTGAGCGCCAGCGCGCTTGCGCTGCGAGCGGGCGCGATGGTGGGGCTCGGTCTCATCAACCCGTTCGCCGCGCTGATTCCGCTGATCGCGCCGAGCAACAATGAGCCGCTGCCTTGCAGCGAGCTGCTCGGGCAGATGAAAACAGCGCCGAACGCGCCGCCGCCAGGGAAGACGCAAGCGCCGAAGCCGCCGCTGGCGATTTCCGGCGCGGCGGCTACCCACGGCGGCGCGGCTAGCGGCGCGCGCAAGGCGCAGGCAGCGTCAGGCAGGAACGCGCTGAGTCCGGCCGAGGCATCCGAGTACAAGGGAAGCTGACTTGGCCCGGCTTGCTCGTCACGCGCTTGCCTCACACCTTCTCCACATTGACTGACTCGCGGCCGCCCTCAGGGCGGCCAAGGCGCCCGTTTGCGCCAAAAGCTTGCTAAAATACCCGGTTTTTCGCCGATCTATCATTCAAAGGTACGCGCCGTGCTGTCTACTGCCAACATCACCATGCAATTCGGGCCGAAGCCCCTGTTCGAGAACATCTCGGTCAAATTCGGGGGAGGCAACCGCTATGGCCTCATCGGTGCGAACGGCTGCGGCAAGTCCACGTTCATGAAGATCCTGGGCAGCGACCTCGAACCGAGCGCGGGCAACGTGATGCTCGAGCCGAACGTCCGCCTCGGCAAGCTGCGCCAGGACCAATTCGCCTACGAAGACGTGCGAGTGCTCGACGTCGTGATGATGGGCCACACCGAGATGTGGGCCGCGATGAGCGAGCGCGACGCGATCTACGCGAACCCCGACGCCACCGACGACGACTACATGCACGCCGCCGAGCTCGAGGCGAAGTTCGCCGAGTACGGCGGCTACACGGCCGAGGCGCGCGCGGGCGAACTGCTGCTCGGCATCGGCATTGCGATCGAAGACCACAACGGCCCGATGAGCAACGTCGCGCCGGGCTGGAAGCTGCGCGTGCTGCTCGCGCAGGCGCTGTTCTCGAACCCCGACGTGCTCTTGCTCGACGAGCCGACCAACAACCTCGACATCAACTCGATCCGCTGGCTGGAGAACATCCTCAACGAGTACAACTCGACGATGATCATCATCTCCCACGACCGGCACTTCCTGAACCAGGTCTGCACGCACATGGCGGACATGGACTACGGCACGCTCAAGGTCTACCCGGGCAACTACGACGACTACATGCTCGCGTCGACGCAGGCGCGCGAGCGCCAGGCCGCCGCGAACGCGAAGGCGAAGGAGCGGATCTCCGACCTGCAGGACTTCGTGCGCCGCTTCTCGGCCAACAAGTCCAAGGCGCGCCAGGCCACGAGCCGCCTGAAGATGATCGACAAGATCAAGATCGAGGAATTCAAGCCGTCGTCGCGGCAGAACCCGTTCATCCGCTTCGAATACGAGAAGAAGCTGCACAACATCGCGGTGGTCGCGGAAAGCATTACGAAGAAGTACGACCGCACGATCTTCCAGAACTTCAGCATCAGCGTGCAGCCGGGCGAGCGCATCGCGATCATCGGCGAGAACGGCGCGGGCAAGACGACGCTCTTGCGCACGCTGCAAGGCGGCGTGCAGGCCGACAACGGCACCATCAAATGGGCCGAGAACGCGAACGTCGGCTACATGCCGCAAGACACTTACGAAGAGTTTCCGAAAGACGTCACGCTGACCGACTGGATCGACACCTACCGCAAGGACGGCGACGACGAGCAGATGGTGCGCGGCACGCTGGGCCGGCTGCTGTTCAACGCCGACGACATCAAGAAATCGGTGAAGGTGCTCTCGGGCGGCGAGAAGGGGCGCATGATCTGGGGCAAGCTGATGCTCGGCCGCCACAATGTGCTCCTGATGGACGAGCCGACCAACCACATGGACATGGAGTCGATCGAGTCGCTGCAGATCGCGCTCGACAAGTACGAAGGCACGTTGATCTTCGTGTCGCACGACCGCGAGTTCGTGAGCGGGTTGGCGAACCGGATCATCGAAGTGCGCACCGACGGCACCCTGTATGACTTCGGTGGGAATTACGAGGACTTCCTGGCAAGTCAGGGTGTGCAGTAACCGTCGTCCCAGGAGGCCCTTTGCGGGCCTTTGGTTGTCCCCCTGCGCGATCGTCAACGGCATGGGGCGAGCGCAGATGTAGCTTGTTGACCACCTGATCCAAATCAATACGGCGCGTGCGATACCTCGCACGCGCCGTTTTCTTTGATTTGGAGCAAAATGCGCCCCGCTCGAACCCCGATCATCAGGCCTTTCCATCGCTATACCGAAATAAGAGGCCTTCGATGATCTCCAATTCCTCGTTCCCCCCGCTCAAGATCCGCGGCCGTACGCTGCTGCCCATCGTGCAGGGAGGCATGGGCGTCGGGGTATCCGCGCATCGTCTGGCGGGCAGCGTCGCGCGCGAAGGCGCGCTCGGCACGATCTCCAGCATCGATTTGCGCCATCACCACACGGATCTCATCGAGATGTGCAAGGTGAGACCCGAGCGCGAGACGCTCGAGCGCGCGAACCTGATCGCGCTCGAGCGTGAGATCCGTGCGGCCAAGGCGCTCTCTGAAGGGCGCGGCATGATCGCCGTCAACGTGATGAAGGCCGTCCGCTCGCATGCGGACTATGTGCGCACGGCCTGTGAGCACGGCGCCGACGCGATCGTGATGGGCGCGGGCCTGCCGCTCGATCTGCCCGATCTCACGCAAGGCTGCGATGTCGCGCTGATCCCGATCCTGTCGGATAGCCGCGGCATCGCGCTCGTGCTCAAGAAGTGGATGAAGAAGAACCGCTTGCCCGACGCCGTCGTGATCGAGCATCCCGCGCACGCGGGCGGTCATCTCGGCGTGACGGACCTCGCCGGCATGAACGACGCGCGCTTCGGCTTCGCGCGCGTGATCGAGGAAACAGCGCAGACGATCGAAGCGCTGGGCCTCGTGCGCGAAAACATTCCGCTGATCGTCGCGGGCGGCATCAACAGCCACGAGGCCGTGCGCGCGTGTCTGGCCGCGGGTGCGAACGGCGTGCAGGTGGGCACGCCGTTCGCCGTGACGGAGGAGGGCGATGCGCACCCGAACTTCAAGCGTGTGCTCGCCGACGCCAAGCCGGAGGACATCGTCGAATTCGTCAGCGTGACCGGACTGCCGGCGCGTGCCGTGAGGACGCCCTGGCTCGATCGCTATCTGCGCAACGAGACGCGCATTCGCAACAAGATCGGCGCGATCAAGAACGCCTGCCCGACGGCGCTCGAATGCCTGTCCGTCTGCGGCCTGCGCGACGGCATCGAGAAGTTCGGCCACTTCTGCATCGATACGCGGCTCGCGGCAGCGTTGCGCGGCGACGTCAACAACGGTTTGTTCTTTCGCGGACGCGAAGCCTTGCCGTTCGGTCGTGCGATCCGCAGCGTGCGCGACTTGCTGGACCTGCTGCTCACGGGAGCTGCGCGTCCTGCGGTCGAGACGCGGTGCGCATACTCGATTAGTTAAACGAATGATTGAGAAAAATCAAGGTATGCGTAGCGCTGCGTTTCGTAATTGATCGGCATCAACATGACCTCTCCGTTCTGTCAGGACAATACCCAAAGTCACTACGGCAACGGAGAAAAACATGAACAAGTGGTTTCGCGCAGCGCTATGCGCAGCCTGTGTCGCGGCAGTGCCCGCTATTGCGAATGCCGACGCCTCGTCGGGCGGCGGCATCCATCAAGGCGATATCCTCGCGCGCCTGCGCGGGATCAGCATCCAGCCGAACATCGGGCAGAGCGACATGTTGTCGTCGCTGGGCGTTCAAGTGAACAACGCGATTGTTCCGGAACTCGACTTCACCTACATGATTCGCGACTCGATCGGCGTCGAGCTGATTCTCGGCACGTCGCGGCATCAATTGACGTCGACGGCGCTCGGCAATCTCGGCGGCGTGAACGTGCTCCCGCCGACGCTCCTTCTGCAATATCACTTCAACCATGCCGGCAAGATTCGTCCGTACCTCGGCGCGGGCCTGAACTACACCTACTTCTATAACGATGGGCTGCACGTCGGCGATCAGGGCATCCAAGTGACGCGCAGCAGCTTCGGTCCGGCTTTGCAGGCGGGCGTCGACTTCCAGGTCGCGAAAAACCTGTTCGTCAACGCCGACATCAAGAAGATCTGGATGCGGACCAACGCTACGCTCGGCGACACCAACCTCGGCACGCTGCATATCGACCCGGTCATCGTCGGTGTCGGCGTCGGCATGAAGTTCTAAGCCCAGCCGCGCCCGCAACGAAAAGGCCCTGTGCGGAGGCTCTCGAGAGTCTCCGCACAGGGCCTTGTTGTTATTACGCCGCCTTTCAGAGCTTGTCGTACTGAAAGCGCATCGCCGTGCCCTCGCGCTCGATGCGCTCCCACACCGCGCGCTTTTCGTCGTCGCTCATGAAGACCCAGTTCGAGACTTCGGCGGCCGTGCGTCCGCAGCCTTTGCAGACTTCGTCGAAGAGCGTCGAGCAGACGCCGATGCAGGGGCTGTCGGGCAGGGCGTGGAGGTTGGAGGGCATCGAGGACCTTTTGATCGAGCGCCGTGGGCTTGAAGTAAGTGCTCTGCATGGGACCAGAGTAAGCGCTGAAGCGCCAACTCCAAGCAACCACAGCATGGGACGGGAGTAGGCGCTAGAGCGCCAACTCCCATCGACCGCTGAGGGCTTGGAGTAAGTGCTGAAGCACTAACTCCAAGCAACCACAGCATGGGACGGGAGTAGGCGCTAGAGCGCCAACTCCCATCGACCGCTGAGGGCTTGGAGTAAGTGCTGAAGCACTAACTCCAAGCAACCACAGCATGGGATGGGAGTAAGCGCTAAAGCGCCAACTCCCATCGACACGGGAAGGACGCCATGTTAACGCATCCGCAGGTTCGCCCGGCATCCCTGAAAGCAAACCGAAGGCATCGGCGGCGCGCCGCCGCACCCAAAGCCTGCGCGAGGCCTGCTGCCGCCCGGCCAAAAGCGCCTCAAATTGCCGATTCTTCGGCCAGCGCCTTTTTTGACGGTGGACAGGCGGCCATAACCCGATAAAATTGCGCGGCTTCGCCTCGGACGCCGCGCAAAGGAGCGGGGAACAAGCGTGACCAGCGGCAGGGTCTGCCACGCGCTGTACCCTTTGCGCGACACCTTGGCGTTTTTTTAAAAAAGCACGATATTTAATGGTAGTTTTCGATGTTTCAAAGGGAGGCTGCCGCGCGTAGCTGGCTTGCGGCAGCACGGGCAAGGGTGTAGACGTCGACCCGGTTCGAACGGGATGGAGAAGCGAATGAAAGTAAAAATGGCGGCACAACTGGCGGCAATGGCGTTGTGCGCGACCGCGGCCTTGACGGCGAGCGCGAAGGATACCCAGTTGAACGTGTACAACTGGTCGGACTACATCGCCAAGGACACGATTCCGAACTTCGAGAAACAGACCGGCATCAAGGTCAAATACGACAACTACGACAGCGACGACACGCTGCAAGCCAAGCTCCTGACCGGCAACTCGGGCTACGACATCGTCGTGCCGACCAGCAACTACGCGGGCAAGCAGATCGCCGCCAACATCTTCGCGCCGCTCGACAAGTCGAAGCTGCCGAACCTCAAGTATCTCGATCCGTCGCTGATGGCGCTCGTCGCCGGCGCGGACCCGGGCAACAAGTACGCGGTGCCCTGGGCGTACGGCACGACCGGCCTCGGCTACAACGTGACGAAGGCCCAGCAGATCCTCGGCAAGGACGTCGCCCTCGACAACTGGGACATCCTCTTCAAGCCGGAAAACATCTCGAAGCTGAAGACCTGCGGCGTGTCGCTGCTCGATGCGCCGGACCAGGTGTTCTCGGCCGCGCTGCACTACATCGGCAAGGACCCGAACAGCACGAACCCGGACGACTATCGCGCTGCGCTCGCGATGATGAAGAAAATCCGTCCGTACATCACGCAGTTCAACTCGTCGGGCTATATCAACGACCTGGTCGGCGGCGACATCTGCTTCGCGTACGGCTGGTCGGGCGACGTCGTGATCGCCAAGCACCGCGCGGTCGAGGCGAAGAAGCCGTACAAGGTCGAGTACTACATTCCGAAGGGTGGCGCTCCGGTCTGGTTCGACGTGATGGCGATCCCGAAGGACGCCCAGCATAAGGACGCCGCGCTGCAGTGGATCAACTACATCGAGACGCCGCAGGTCCACGCGGCGATCACGAACGCGGTCTACTACCCGAGCGTGAACGCGGAAGCGCGCAAATACGTCGACAAGGACGTGGCGAACGATCCGGCGGTCTATCCGAGCCCGGACGTCATCAAGACGCTGTTCCTGTTGAAGCCGCTGCCGGCCGATATCCAGCGGCTCGAGACGCGGCTGTGGACGGAGTTCAAGTCGGGCCGCTGATGGTGGGCCACTGAGCAGATAGCCGCAAAGCCGGCATGCAGTCATGAAGCCCTCGGCGCCCGCCGGGGGCTTTGTTCGTCAAACGTGTGGAGTGAAGCAGCAGATCATGAGTGACCAGTCGAGCGCGCTGGCAGGGGCCGGCACGCCGTCCTTCGCCAATTCGTCCGCCGCGTCGGCGGCAGAAAATTTCGTGCAGATCGTCGATGTCGTGAAGAAGTTCGGCGAGACGGCTGCCGTCAAGAACGTCAATTTGTCGGTCAAGAAGGGCGAGCTGTTCGCTCTGCTTGGCAGTTCGGGCTGCGGCAAGTCGACCTTGCTGCGCATGCTCGCCGGACTGGAGACGGCCACCTCGGGCAAGATCCTGATCGATGGCGAGGACCTCGCGCAGATGCCGCCCTACCGGCGGCCGGTCAACATGATGTTCCAGTCTTACGCGCTCTTTCCGCACATGACGGTCGAATCGAACGTCGCGTTCGGCCTGAAGCAGGAAGGCGTGCCGAAGGCGGAGCTCAAGGAGCGCGTGCAGACGGCGCTCGAGCTGGTGCAGATGGGGCGCTTCGCCAAGCGCAAGCCGCATCAGCTTTCGGGCGGGCAGCAGCAGCGCGTCGCGCTTGCGCGCTCGCTCGTCAAGCGCCCCAAGCTCCTCTTGCTCGACGAGCCGATGTCGGCCCTCGACAAGCAGATCCGCCAGCGCACCCAGATCGAGCTCGTCAACATTCTCGACAGGGTCGGCGTCACCTGCATCATGGTCACGCACGACCAGGAAGAGGCGATGACGATGGCGAGCCGCCTCGCGGTCATGAGCGAGGGGCAGATCGTCCAGCTCGGCACGCCGCACGAAGTCTACGAATTCCCGAACACTCGCTTCTCGGCCGAGTTCATCGGCTCGACGAACCTGTTCGACGGCCACGTCGTCGAGGACGAGCCCGATCACGTGTTCGTCGAGACCACCGATCTGTCGACGCGTCTTTACGTGAACCACGGCATCACCGGTCCGCTAGGCATGCCCGTGACGATCTCGGTGCGCCCCGAGCGCATCGCGCTTACGCGCAAGCCGCCCGAGGGCGCTTTCAACTGGGGCCGCGGCACGATCTCGAACGTCGCCTACATGGGCGGCTACTCGCTCTATCACGTGAAGCTCGATTCGGGCAAGACCGTGATCGCCAACGTGTCGAGTCTCGCGCTCACCGAAATCGATTCGCCGAGCTGGGGCGATGAAATCTACGTGCGCTGGAGCGCATCGGCCGGTGTGGTGCTGACGGCATGAAAGGCGCTCTTGCTTCGTTCCTCGTGTGGCCGGCGCGGCGCTTCAAGCTGACGGGCGGCACCGCCGTGGTGGCGGGCCCGTTCATCTGGCTGCTGCTGTTCTTCTTCGTGCCGTTCCTGCTGGTCGTCAAGATCAGCTTCGCCGAGCTGCAGCTCGGCATCCCGCCGTATACGGAGCTCGCTCAGTTCAAGGACGGCGTGGTGCAGATCTCGCTGAACATCGCGCACTACGCGTTCCTGCTGAGCGACAGCCTGTACTTCGCGACCTACGTCAACTCGGTCGTGGTGGCGGCGATCTCGACGCTCCTGTGCCTGTTGCTCGGCTATCCGATGGCGTACTACATCGCGCGCTCGAATCCGGCGACGCGCAACGTTCTGATGATGGCCGTGATGCTGCCGTTCTGGACCTCGTTCCTGATTCGCGTGTATGCGTGGATCGGCATCCTGAAGAACAACGGCCTGCTCAACAACTTCCTGATTTGGGTTGGCATCATCCATCAGCCGATCGAGCTTTATCACACGAACACGGCGGTCTATATCGGCATGGTCTATTCCTACCTGCCGTTTCTCGTGATGCCGCTCTATGCGCACCTCGTGAAGATGGACCTGACGCTGCTCGAAGCCGCCTACGATCTCGGCGCCAAGCCGTGGAAGGCGTTCCTGACGATCACGCTGCCGCTCTCGAAGAACGGGATCATCGCGGGCTGTCTGCTGGTGTTCATTCCCGCGGTCGGCGAGTACGTGATTCCTGAGCTGCTCGGCGGCGCGAATACGCTGATGATTGGCCGTGTGATGTGGAATGAATTCTTCAACAACGCGGATTGGCCGATGGCGTCGGCCGTGACCTGCGCGATGGTGGTGCTGCTGCTCGTGCCGATGGCGATGTTCCAGCACTTCCAGGCCAAGCAGTTGGAGGAGCGCCGATGATCAAACCGAATCGCTCTCTGCAAGTCACCGCGCTCGGCATCGGCTTTGCCTTCCTCTATATCCCGATCCTGAGCCTGATCGTCTACTCGTTCAACGAGTCGCAGCTCGTGACCGTCTGGACGCGCTTCTCGACGCGCTGGTACGAGGCGCTCATGCAGGACGACGAGCTGATCACCGCGGCGTGGCTGTCGCTGCGCATCGGGCTCATGACGGCGTTCGCGTCGGTGATCATCGGCACCTGGGCCGGCTTCGTGCTCGCGCGCATGGGCCGCTTTCGCGGCTTCACGCTCTATACGGGGATGATCAACGCGCCGCTCGTGATTCCCGAGGTGATCCAGGGCATTTCGCTGCTGCTGCTCTTCATCGAAATGGGCAAGTGGCTCGGCTGGCCCGAAGGCCGCGGCATCGTCACGATCTGGATCGGGCACGTGATGCTTTGCATTTCCTATGTCGCGATCATCGTGCAGTCGCGCGTGCGCGACCTGAACCCGTCGCTCGAGGAGGCCGCGCTCGATCTCGGCGCGACGCCGTTCAAGGTGTTCTTCGCGATCACGCTGCCGTTGATCTCGCAGGCGCTCGTCTCGGGGTGGCTGCTGTCGTTCACGCTGTCGATCGACGATCTGGTGCTGTCGGCGTTCCTGTCTGGGCCCGGGTCGACGACGCTGCCGCTCGTCGTGTTCTCGCGCGTGCGCCTCGGCTTGAATCCGGAGATGAACGCGCTCGCGACGCTCTTCATCCTCGTCGTGACGATCGGCGTGATCGGCGCCAACTACTTCATGCTGCGCGCCGAGAAACGGCGCATGGCCGAGGTGTTGTGATCCAGGCGGTCGATCCGCCTATCTATTGTTGGACATCGCGGTTCGATTGCGGCTTCCGGCGGTTTCCCGCGCCGAAAGCCGCAATGTCATTTCCCGGTCCGTAAGCGGACGTCTCAATCCTTCTTCGCCAAGCGCTTCTCCGAGTCGTCAGCGCTCGCGGGCGGCTGGCCCATCGCCTGGAACAGCGCGGCCGTGTCCGAGAGGCGCGTGCTCATGTAGCGGATCTCGTCGAGCCGGGCGTTCTGGTATTGCTGCTCGCCCGAGCGGGCCGTCGAGACCGGCACGGCGCCGAGCCGGTAGCGCGCGGCGGTTTCGTCGTACGCCTGCCGTGCGGCGCGCGCTGCGGCATTGGCCGCATCGAGCGCCTGCGCGTCGTGCTCGAGCGAGGCGAGCGTATCGGCGACGTTCTGGAAGGCCGCGAGCACCGTCTGCTTGTACTGCAGCACGGCGGCGTCGTAGGTGTCGGCGGCCGCGCGCCGCTGCGCGGCCAGCGCGCCGCCGTGGAAGATCGGCTGCGTGAGCGACCCGCCGAGGCTCCATATCGCGCCCGCGCCCGAGAGCGCGAGCGGCCAGCTGAACCCGCCTTGCCCCATCGACGCCGTCAGCGACAAGCTCGGGAACATCTGCGCCGTCGCCACGCCGACCTCGGCCGCGGCCGCCTTCAGCGCCGCGTCGGCGGCCTGGATGTCGGGCCGCGTGCGCAGCAGGTCCGACGGCACCACCACGGGCACGGTCTCGGGCAAGCGCAGGCTCGCGAGGTCGAGATCGGGCGGGGCGGCGTCCGGCGTGCGGCCGAGCAGGACGGCCAAAGCATGCCGCGTCGCCGCCTGCTGCTGGCGCAAGCCGGGCAGGCCGGCCGCGAGCGTTGCCGCGCTCTGCTGGACATTCAGCGCGTCGGCGTGAGACAGCGAACCCAGCTCGTAGCGCCGCTGCGCGTCCTGCGCCTGTTCGTTCGCGAGCTGGATCAGCCGCTCGGTCGTCGCGATCTGCGCATCGAGCGCTGCCGCGCTGATCGCCGCGCTCACGATGTTGGCCGCCAGCGCGCGCCGCGCGGCATCGAGCTGGTAGGCCTGCTCGTTCACGCGGGAGGCGAGAGCGGCGTTGGCGAGGCGCGACGCGCCGAACAGGTCGAACGTATAGCGCGCCTGGACCTGCCCGACGAACGTGTTGTAGAGAACCGTGTTCGGCCCGGCTTCGGGGATGCCGAGCGCGCGCTGGCGCGTGGCCTGTCCGCCGGCATCGATCTGCGGCAAGAGCAAGCTGCCGATCTGCGCGCGCAGCTGCTCGTGCGCGGAGGCGAGCAGCTTGTCGGTGGCGGCGAGCGTCGGGCTGTTGGAGAGGCCTTCGTCGACGAGCGCATCGAGCGCGTCGGATTGGTACAGGCGCCACCATTCGGGCACCGGCTGCGCGCCCGTCTCGAAGCGCTGCGCGACGCCCTGCGCGGCGACCGTCTGCGCGGGCTGCGCAGCGGCACCGTAATGCGCGGGCGAGGGCATGGCGGGTGGCTCGCCAGACGGGCCGAACGAGCAGGCCGCAAGCGCGAGCGCCGCGGTTGCAACTGCGGTTGCGGCAATGGCGGTGTGATTGACGAGTCCCATGATCAATTCCCCGTATGCTCGGCCGATGCGGGCGGCGGATCGCGCTCGTCGCCCCGCACGCGGAACGACGCCGCATAGAGCGCGGGCAGATAGAAGAGCGTCAGCACGGTCGCGCTCGTGATGCCGCCCATCAGCGCGGTCGCCATCGGTCCGAAGAAGTTCGAGCGCAGCAGCGGAATCAGCGCGAGCACCGCGGCGGCCGCCGTCAGCGTGATCGGCCGGAAACGCCGCACCGTCGCGCCGACGATCGCGTCGAAGCGCTTGTGGCCGGCGGCGATGTCCTGCTCGATCTGGTCGACCAGAATCACCGAGTTGCGCATGATGATCCCGAACATCGCGATCACGCCGAGCATCGCGACGAAGCCGAACGGCTTGCCGAACATCAGCAGCGTGCCGACCACGCCGATCAGCCCGAGCGGCGCGGTCAGCACCACCATCATCACGCGCGCGAAGCTCTGCAGCTGGATCATGAGGAGCACCAGCACGGCGATGACCATCAGCGGCATCTGCGCGTTGATCGAGGTTTGACCCTTGGCGCTTTCCTCGACGGAGCCGCCGATCTCGATCCGGTAGCCGAGCGGCAGCGCGGCGCGCACCGGCGCGAGCGCCTGATCGAGGCTCTTGGTCACGTCGATGCCTTGAGCTTTGCCAAGCACATCCGACTGCACCGTGATCGTCGGCTGGCGGTCGCGCTCCCAGATCACGCCGTATTCGAGGTCGTCGCGCAGGTGTCCTAGCGAGCCGAGCGGCACGGGGCCGTTCGGCGTCGGCATCGCGAGGTTCACGATCCGCGAGGGATCGACGCGCTCGGTCCTGGGCGCGCGCAGGTCGACGCTGATCAGCTTGTCACGCTCGCGATACTGCGTGACCGTATAGCCCGAGAGCGTCAGCGCGAGGAAGCTCGACACGTCTTGCGACGTGACGCCCACTTCGCGCGCTTTCTTCTGGTCGATCTCGAAGCGCACCGAGCGCTCGGCCGGCTCGTCCCAGTCGAACTGGACGCCCGTGGTGCGGCGGTCGGCGCGCATCGTCGCCGCGACTTTCTCGGCGATCGAGCGCACGGTCGCGATGTCGTCGCCGCTCACGCGGAATTGCACGGGATAGCCGACCGGCGGGCCGTTCTCGAGCCGCGAGAGGCGCGTGCGGATCGCCGGGAAGTTTTCGCGCAAGGTTCCGTCGAGCCAGCGTGCGAGCTTCTCGCGATCCTCGACGGATTTTGCCGTGATCACGAACTGCGCGAAGTTCGGCAGCGTGAGCTGCTGGTCGAGCGGCAGGTAGAAGCGCGGCGCGCCGCTGCCGACGAAGTCGGCGTAGTGATCGATCTCGGGGCGGCCGGCGAGCGTTTTTTCGAGCCGCTCGGCCTGGCGCAGCGTCGCGTCGAATGATGCGCCCTCGGGCAGCCGCACGTCGACGAGCAATTCAGGCCGGTCCGAACTCGGGAAGAACTGCTGCGGCACGAGCGTGAAGCCAGCGAGCGCGGCGATGAAGAGCGCGACGGTGATCGCCAGCACGACGAAGCGCCGCTCGACGCACCACGCGATCCAGCCGCGCAGGCGCGTGTAGAAGCGCGTGCCGTAGATGTCGTGCTCGTGGCCGTCGGGTTCGTGCGCATGGCGCTTGCGCTCGGGCAGCAGGTGGTAGCCGAGCAGCGGAATCAGCACGACGGCGGCGAACCACGACGCGATCAGCGCGATCGCCGAGACCTCGAAGATCGAGCGCGTGTACTCGCCGGTGCTTGACTTCGCGAGCGCGATCGGCAGGAAGCCCGACACGGTGACGAGCGTGCCCGTCAGCATCGGAAAGGCGGTGCTGGTATAGGCGTAGGCCGCGGCGTGCGTGCGTTTCCAGCCTTGCTCGAGCTTCACGGCCATCATCTCGACGGCGATGATCGCGTCGTCGACGAGCAGGCCGAGCGCGAGCACGAGCGTGCCGAGCGAGACCTTGTGCAGGCCGATGTCGAACAGGTACATGCAGAGCGCCGTCACGGCGAGCACGACCGGAATCGAAATCACGACGACCATCCCCGTGCGCACGCCCAACGACACGAGGCTCACGATCAGCACGATCCCGACCGCTTCGGCGACCGCCTCGAGAAAATCGTCGACCGAATGCGAGACCGCGTGCGGCATGCTCGACACCTCGACGAGCTCGAGCCCCGCGGGCAGGTGCGCGCGCAGCTCCGAGGCCTTGGCGTCGAGCGCGTGGCCGAGCTCGAGCACGTCGCCGCCCGGCCGCATCGTGACGCCGATGCCGAGCACCGCCTGGCCGTGAAAGCGCATCTGCGTCGAGAGCGGGTCGTCGTAGCCGCGCTTGATCGCCGCGATGTCGCCGAGACGGAACGAGCGGCCGTTGATCGTGATGAGCAGATCGGCGAGCGCGTTGACGTCGGCGAACTGGCCGCTCGGGCGCACGAAGACGCGGTCGTCGTAGGTCGTGAGCGTGCCGGCCGGAGCGACCGCGTTCTGCGCGTTGATCGCCTGCGCGAGCTGCTGCGGCGAGATGTTCAGCCGCGTGAGCTGCGCATTCGAGATCTCGACGTAGATGCGCTGGTTCGGGTCGCCGAAGTAGTCGACCTTCGCGACACCCGGCACGCGCAACAGCACGGTGCGCAGTTCATCGGCGTAGTCGTGCAGCTGCGCGGGCGAGAAGCCGTCGCCTTCGAGCGTGTAGATGTTGGTATAGACGTCGCCGAACTCGTCGTTGAAAAACGGCCCCTGGACGCCGGCAGGCAGCGTCTGGGCGATGTCGCCGACTTTCTTGCGCACCTGGTACCAGGTGTCGGGCACGTCCTTGGCGGGCGCCGAATCCTTCATGTTGAAGAAGATCAGCGATTCGCCGGGGCGCGAGTAGCTGCGCAGGAAGTCGATGTTCGGCGTCTCCTGGAGCTTGCGGCCGATGCGGTCGGTGACCTGGTCCTGCAGCTGGCGCGCGCTCGCGCCGGGCCAGAAGGTCTGGATCACCATCACGCGGAACGTGAACGGCGGGTCCTCCGATTGCGCGAGCCGCGTGTAGGCGAGGATGCCGGCGAGCGTCGCCAGCGTGATCAGGAAGATGACGAGCGCCTGGTGCCGCAGCGCCCAGGCGGAGAGATTGAAGCGGCCTTCTTCGCCGCCGGCGGACGCGGGCGGGCGGGCCCGTTCGTCCGGGCCGTCGCGATCGAGCGTGCTCATGATGCGAAGTCCTCGGGATGGAGCGGGGCGAGGACGCGCACGTGCTCGCCGGCGCTGACGGTATGCACGCCTTGCAGCACGACGCGCTCGCCGTCGTGCAGGCCGGCGGAGATGGAGACCGTGCGCTCGTCGTAGCGTGCGATCTGCACGCGGCGCAATTCGAGCGTGCCGGGGTCTGGCGCGGCTGCGGCCGATGCGGCGGCGGTCGATGCGTTTTCACCCGGACGCACGACCCAGACCGCGGGCTCCGTGCCGTCGTGAAAGAGCGCGGTGGCGGGCAGCGTGAACGGATGCGCATCGTTCGCCATGCCGTCTGACGCGACCCGGTCTGACGCGACCCGATCGAATGCGACGTCGGCGGTCATGCCGAGGCGCACCTCGGGGCTTGGTGCTTCGAGCGTGAGCTTCGTGCGATAGGTCCGGCTCTGCGGATCGGCCGCGGGCGACACTTCGCGCACGCGCGCGGTGAAGCGCTTGCCGGGCAGCGCGGGCAGGGTGATCGTCGCGGTCTTGCCGATCGCGAGTGCCGCGAGCGCGCTTTCGGGCGCGTCGCAGACGATGTCGACATCGCCCGACCAGGCGAGCTGGTAGACGGCCTGGCCCGACGAGACGTTCTGCCCCGTGTCGGCGTTTTCGGCCGTGATGACGCCCGCGTGATCGGCCGCGAGCGTTGCGTATTGCAGCTGGTTTTTTGCAAGCGCGAGCTGCTGCTGCGCCTGATCGCGCTGGGCGGCGGCCGACGCATACGCATCCTGAGTCTGCTCGAGCTGCGCGGGTGCGATCAGCTTTTCCTGCGCCTGTGCGCTGTCGCGGTCGAGCTGCTGCTTGGCGTAGACGAGCCGGTGCTGCGCGGCGTCGAGCTGCGCCTGCGCGCTCGCGACGTTCTTCCGCAGGTCGTCGGGGTCGAGCCGTGCGACGATCTGTCCGGCCTTCACGGTGTCGCCGAGGCGCACCGTCCGCTCGACGATCTTGCCCGCGACGCGAAACGACAGCGGCGTCGAGTAGCGCGCATCGACCTCGCCGGGCAGCGACGCGAGCGCCGGACGTCCGTCCGGATGCACGGCGGCGGCGACGACCGGCCGCAGCGCGGGCGCCGCGGCCTCCTTCGGGTGACACCCGGCGAGCGCCATCGCGCCGCCCAGGGCGAGGGCGATGGCGCACTGACGAACGCGGCTGACGGAGAGGAGGCGAGGATGACGACTCGGGCGGGATTGCAGACGCGCCGCAGGCGACGCGTGAAGACCAGGACGATTCACATTGACACCATGACTTACGAAAGCGAACGGGATCGACAGGCCGGGAAGGCCTGTCGCAGAGGCTTGCGGTAAGCGTTTCAAACGCAGCGCGGCCTCTTGCCTCAGGATGCGAAGTGAATTCTAATACATACCTGTATCTGAATGCAAAGCTGAATCTTTGCGTCCCCGGATGCTAAAATCCGTCCTATGAAACGACAACGATTGACCCGCGAGCAGAGCAAGGACCAGACGCGTCAGCGCCTGCTCGATGCTGCCCTGACCATCTTTTCGAAGAAGGGATATGTCGCCGCGAGCGTGGAGGACATCGCCGCCGCGGCCGGCTATACGCGCGGTGCGTTCTATTCGAATTTCCGCGGCAAGCCGGAGATTCTGCTCGAGTTGCTCAGGCTGGATCACGAGCGCATGCAGGGCGATCTGGAAGGCATCGTCGTGGAGGGCGCGACGCGCGAGCAGATGGAAGCGAACGTGCTCACCTACTACAGCCGCATGTTTCGCGACAACCAGTGCTATCTGCTGTGGGGCGAGGCCCAGCTGCAGGCGAGCCGCGACGCCAAGTTCCGTACGCGCTTCAATGCGTTCATGCACGAGAAGCGCGAGGAACTGACGCTCTACATCCGCGCATTCTCGGAGCGTGTCGGCACGCCGCTGCCGCTGCCGGCCGAGGTGCTTGCGATCGGTTTGATGGGGCTATGCGACGGCCTGCAATCGCTGCACTTGTCGGATCCTCAGCATGTGTCGGCCGAGTTTACGGAGTCGGTGCTGGCCGGATTCTTCGCGCGCGTGGTGTTCGGGCGCAATCCGGACTGAGCGTGCCTGATGGCCGATTCAGACGCTGATGCCCGGCCCGAAATTACCGCCGATCAGCCGCGTCACCGAATCGATGTCCGGGTAGTCCTGCTCGGGCAGGCCGTCGAGAATCGACAGCAGCTCGTTGCTCGCGCCCGCGTCGCGCGCGATTTCCACGAGCTGGTCCTTGTTCGCCGGATACGGGACGGCGCGCAGGACGTCGGTGATTTGCAGGTCGATCGCCTCGGCCGGGATGTTCGATTTCGTCATGTCCGCTCGATTCAAGTCTGCGCCCGCCGCTCGTGCGCGGCGAACTTGTGCGCGAGTCCCGTCGGTTTCGGCAGCGTGATGCGGGCCCAGCCGTCCGGCCGGATCGCGACGGCGGCCACGCCCGGGGCGGGCGGGGCAACGGGGGCGGCGTTGGCGCGTTGGGCCAGGGCGGCGTAGCGCGCGGTCAGGCTGTCGAGCGCGGTCGTGTGGACCGGCGCCGCGAAGCACGACGGAAAGACCAATGCCATGGCTGTCAATGTCGAGATTTTCATCGCTCGACCTCCTTCTCAATGCGCCGCCGCCAGTGCCATCCCGGACAGCATGCGCCGTGCCCGACGCCTATTGTTCGATCCCCCCTGTTTTGCATGGGACCAGACTAAGTGCTAAAGCACTAACGCTGGTCGACACACTCGCTGCGTTGCTCCGCTTTATCGCAGCACTTCGAAACGCGTCCACGGCCACGACGGCCGGTCGCGCATGTATCCGTTGAGCCAGTTCCATTGCGGATGGCGCTTCATGAACGCCTGCGCGTCGAACGGCCGCCCGCAGGGATGCCCCCAGCGCGCCCAGAACGCGAGGCCGCGCGCCATCTCGCTGTCGACCACCTTGCCGTCGTTCGCGCCCCACGGGTTGAACGGCCCCTGGTCCGAGCCGCCGAAGCGCGCGTCGTCGAGCTCGAGATGCCCGCAGATCGTGCGCGAGCAAGGGTTGTCGGCGCGGTCGAGATAGACGTCGTGATGGTCGGCGATCATCTCCTTGGCGAGGTCGATGTCGATCTTGCCGTGGTGCATCTCCGCGAGCTGCATGAAGCGCAGGCGCCGCGCGCCGTTCTTGCGCACGTCGGTGTAGTCCTCGCCTTCGCCGATGCATTCCTGGTTGCGGATCTTGAGGTCCGCCGCCGTGTTGTAGCCGCTATAGAAACCGTCTTTCGTGCTCTCGAAGCCGGAGTAGTGCAGACCGAGCTCGTAGCGCGCGATCTCGCCCGTCTTCCAGTCGCCGAGGAGCCAGCTGTTCGCGTAGCCGCCGTTGTTCGAGATCGCGAACATCTCGCACCAGTCGCCGATGCTGTTCGCGTATTGCGTCGCGCGGCGCGAGCGGTAGAACTCGGGCGCGCCCGCGGCGTTGTAGCCGGCGAAGTTCGAGATCGTCGTTTCGGTAATCATCAGGCCCGCCGACGTGATCCAGAAGTCGGTGAGGCTCGAGATGCAGCCGGGCAGCCCTTGCATCAGGAGGCGGTGGCCCGACTCGGGGACGATGTCGAACACGACGTTGAACGCGTCGCCGGCCGCGTAGCGGTCCCAGGAGTTGTGCGCCATCACGATGCGGCCGTCGCGCGTCGCGCTGCCGGTGGCGATGAAGGCGCTGCAGTGATGCCCGCGCCGGCCGCGCCACGGCTTGATCGTGAGGCGCGGATCGCGCGCGGCGGCCTGGCTCGGCCACCAGCTCTGCAGCAGGTCCATGTAGCCGTTCCAGGCCAGCACCTCGTCGAAGCGCAGCTTCGCGCCGTCGGCGATGCCCTGTATCTCGTCGGCGAATTCGGTGTCGAGCTTGGGCGCGAATTGCGCGACCGCGGCTTTCGTGAAGGTTTCGAAGTCTTCGCCCGTGTCCCAGCGCGCCAGATATTTGGCGGTGTGGATCGCGTTGCGGATCTCGGTGGCAAGGAGTTGGCCGTGCTGCTCGCCGCGGTCGTAGGGCTCGCCTTCGATATGGACAAAGATCCAGCCGGCGTGGTCGCGGCGCACGGCATCGAGGGAGGGTTCGCTCATCTTCGCTCCGAGATGATTGACTGGCCGCGTGAGGAAGCGCTTTGAATCAATTGTAGAAAATATGCCACGCTTTGCCATCGCCCGCGGCGGGGATGGCGAGGTCTTGGCGGCGCGCGATGCGGCGCGAGCCGGGCCTGGCGGGAGGCGTGAGCGCCGCTCCCTCCCGGGCCGTCAGAACGCCGGATTCATCCGACGGTAGGCGTCGAGCAGCGCCGTCTTGTAGACCGCGCCGACCAGCTTCGGCACCGCGGCGCTCTCGATCACCGGCAGCCGCTCCCCCTGGAACGCCATGAAATGCTGCAGTGCGACGCCGATCGGCATGTCCGGCGTGAGCACGTCGAATTGCTGCTGCAGGTAGTCGGCGGCGGTGCGCGTGGAGGTGTCGCGCTTCTCCAGCAGGTCGGAGGTGATGTCCTTCAAGGCGACCACGCCTCGAAAGCAGCCGTTGTCGTCGGTGACGTACAGGTACTTCACCGGGTACTCGAGGAAGATGCGCGTCATCTCGTCGACGCTTGCCGTGAGCGGCACTACGGTCTCGGCCGGCTGGACGAGCTCGCGCAACAGCAGCGTGCGCAGCCGCAGGCGCTCCTGCTCGTCTTCGAGGCGGCGCAGCGTGATCTCGTACATCGACGTCTTGCCGATCGCGCGCGCGGCGAAGTAGGCGACGACACACGACAGCATCAGCGGCAGCACGACCTGATAGCTGAGCGTCATCTCGAAGATCATCAGGATCGCCATCAGCGGGGCCTGCGTCGCGCCGGCCAGGAACGCGCCCATGCCGACCATCGCGTACGCATAGGCCGCCGACGTGCCGTGCGGCCAGATCGCGTGCGCGGCGAGGCCGAACAGCGAGCCGACGACCGCGCCGACGAACAGCGTCGGCGTGAACACCCCGCCGACCGCACCCGAGCCCACGGTCGCGGCGGTGGCGATCACCTTGAACGCGAGCACGGTGACGAGCGCGGTCCAGGTCCAGGGCGAATGCAGGATGTGGTTCACCACGCTATAGCCGTTGCCCCACACCTCGGGCACCCACACCGAGATCACGCCGACCACGAGGCCACCCGCCGCGAGCCGCACGGGCAGCGGCACGGGCAGGCGCCTGAACTGCTTCCTGGCGGCGTCGAGCAGGTGCAGAAACTGCGGCGCGGCCGCGCCGCACAGCAGGCCGAGCGCGACGAACAGCAGCACCTCGACGCCCGTGATCGCCGGAAACTCCGGCATCTCGTACGGCGGCTTGTAGCCGGTGAATTCGCGCATCGTGATGTTGGCGACGACCGAGGACACGACGATCGGCCCGAAGCTTTCCATCGCGATCGAGCCGAGCACGATCTCGGTGACGAAGAACGCGCCCGCGATCGGCGCGCTGTAGGCCGAGGTGATGCCGGCCGCCGCGCCGCAGGCGACCAGGAGGCGCAGCCGCGCCGGATCGAAGTGCACGGCGCGCCCGACCGCCGAGGCGGCAAGCGCGGCGAGCTGCACCATCGAGCCTTCGCGGCCGATCGAGCCGCCGAAGCCGATCGTGAAGAGCGACGACACGCTGCGCCACAGGCTCTGCCCGACCGGCACGACGCCTTCGCCGATCGCGATCGCCTCCATGTAGTCGGAGTTCGCGTTCTTGCCGGCGCTGCGCCGCGCCATCACGAGCGCGCCGCCGGCCAGGAGGCCGCCGGCGGCCGGCAGCCAGAAGCGCACGGTCCACGGCAGCTCGCGCGCCATCCGCACGAAGCTGCCGGTCTTGCCCGTGAAAAGCCATTGAAAGAAGTCGATGCCTTGGCGAAACGCGATGGTCGCGAAGGCGCCGAGGACTCCGACGATCACCGACCAGACGAGCATCGTGTGCGCGTCCGAGAGGCGGAACAGTTCTTTGGCGCGGGTGCGCAGGCGAAGCAAGAATGAAAGCACGGGTGAAAGCGCTGAGCGTTGGCGGTTCCGGATCGAGCGCAAGGATAGCATCGGGTGCTCTCAACGAACCGTCTTGTCGAGCTCCGGATAGTGCCGGAAGATGCACGACTCGTTGTGCCCTCCGCGCCGTTCGGAGGCCAGATAGGCGGCGATGTTCGGGCGCGCCGCCACGGCGTCGCAAAGCGCGGCCAGCCGCGGGTAATGCTCGCCGAAACGCTTCGTCGCGCGCGGAAACGCGTAGTGCAGGCCGTCGATCACCTGGAACATCGACAGGTCCGCATAGGTCAGCGCATCGCCCACCAGATGGCGGCCGCCGTGCGGATTCTGCTCGAGCACGCGCTCGAAGTAGCGCATGAACTTGGGCAGACGCTCGTCGATGAACGCGGTGGCGCGCACCTTGGCCGCTTCCTTTTGCTCTTCGTAATACTGGCCAGTCGACAGCGGGTGATGCGTGTCGTGGACTTCGGTCACGAGGTCCGCGATCGTCAGCTGCACGCCGTGCACGAGAAAGCGCGCGTCGTCCTTGGGCGCGAGGTGGAGCTTCGGCCCGAGATAGAGCAGGATGTTCGCGACGTGCGGGACGATCAGGTCGCCGTGCTTCAGGAAGGGCGGCGCGAACGGCGGGCAGGGCTCGCCGTCGCCGTCCATGATCTCCAGCATCCGCGCCGAGCCGCCGGGTTCGCGCGCGATGTCGACATAGGGCGCCTGCGCTTCTTCGAGCGCAAGCCGCACGAATTCGCCGCGGCCTTGCAGGCCGTCCCAGTAATAGAGCTCGTAGGCCATCGTCTTGTCCTCGCTGAAGTCGGCGGCGTCGCGCGCCGCGGGTTCACATCGAACAACGGGAAGTATGAGCGCGGGTTGCCAATGCCGCTAACGCATACGCCCCGCGCGAGGCGGGGCACAGGAGACCGGCGGGCGGCGCGATCAGGCAAACAGGCGCTCGACACCCCAGGTGATGGCGAGGCCGCCGACGGCCAGCCACACGTACAGGATGAATCCGGTCATCAGCGCGCGGGGGCCCGCTTCGCGGATCTGCGAGATGCGCGTCTCGATGCCGAGCGCCGTCATCGCCATCGTCAGCGCGAAAGTGTCGAGCAGATTGATCGCATGCGTGGCGGATTGCGGCAGCACGTGCAGCGAGTTCACGACGACGCAGGCGAGAAAGCCGATCGCGAACCACGGCACCGAGAGCTTGCGCGGCTTGGCGGCGGCGCCGGCCGCGTGCTTGCGCGCATCATGCGCATCCGCCGGCTTGGCGCGGTTGATCCACATCCCGAGCGCGAGCAGCACCGGCACGAGCAGCATCACGCGCGTCATCTTGACGATCGTCGCGACGTGCGCCGCTTGCGCGCTCACGTTGCTCGCGGCGCCGACCACCTGCGCCACCTCGTGGATCGTGCCGCCGAAGAAGAGCCCGGCGCCGAGCGTATCGAGATGCAGCCAGCCCGCACGATACAGCACCGGGTAGAGGAACATCGACAGCGTGCCGAACAGCACGACGCTGCCCACCGCCATCGCGCTCTTGTGCGGCTTCGATTGGAGCGTCGACTCGAACGCGAGCACGGCCGCCGCGCCGCAGATCGCGCTGCCGGCGGCGGTGAGGATCGCGGTGTCGCGATCGAGCTTCATCAGCTTCATGCCGGCCCAGGTGCCGATCGCGAGCGTGCTCACGACGATCAGCACCGATTCGGTGAGGCCGGGCAGGCCGACTTGCGCGATCTCCTGCAGGCTCACGCGCAGCCCGAAGAAGCCGACGGCGATGCGCAGCAGCTTGCGCGCCGAGAAGTTGACGCCCGCGGCCCAGCTGGCGGGCATGCCGTCGCGCAGCGCATTGCCGTAGATCGCGCCGGCGACGATGCCGACGATCAGCGGGCTCATGCCGAGCCCGGCGATCGCGGGCAGCGAGGCGACGCTCGTCACGGCCGCGGCGAACAGCGCGACGAACAGGATGCCGTTGAGCTGGCCGCGGATCGGCGAGTCATGCGCGGTGAGCGGGGCGGAAACGTGTGGAGTGGACATGATCTTGGGTCCTGTCTCTGATTTCGATGGCCTAATCCTAATTGGCGTATATCGATATGAGAAATCGTCATTTGCGACGTAAAATATCGAGATCGCCGATATTTCAATACCATGACCCCCGATCAGCTGATAACGTTCGCCGCCGTCGCCGAGCACCTCAACATCAGCCGTGCCGCCGTGGCGCTGCATCTGTCGCAACCCGCGGTGTCGGGGCAACTGCGCCAGCTCCAGGAGGAATTCGGCGAGCCGCTCTATCAGCGCGACGGCCGCGGCATCCGGCTCACGCCGAGCGGGACGCAGCTCGCCGAGTACGCGTCGCGGCTGCGTGACACCTACCGCCAGGCCCATGCCTATCGCGACGCCCTGCGCGGCCTCGAGCGCGGCACGCTGCGCGTCGGCGCGAGCACGACGCTCGCGAGCTATCTGCTGCCGTACCTGATCGCCGAGTTCCAGCGGCGTTTTCCCGAGGTCTCGATCCAGACCGCGGGCGGCAACACCGGGGATATCGCCGGCTCGCTGACCGCGCTCGATATCGCGATGATCGAAGGTCCCGTCGGGACCGATCTGCCGCCGGGCACCGGCGTGCATGCGTGGCGCGAGGACGAGATCGTCGCGATCGTGCCGAGCGAGCATCCGCTGGGGCAGCGGGAGTCGACGGAAGCGCAGACGCCCGGCGTCTTGCCTGCGACCTTCGCCGAACTCGGCGCTTATCCGCTCGTGCTGCGGGAAGAGGGCTCGGGCGTGCGGCAGGTCGTCGAGCGCGCGTTCACGCGCCACGGCGTGCCGATGCGCGTCGCGCTCGAAGTCGCGGGCGTCGAGGGCGTGAAAGAGGCCGTGCGGGCCGGAATGGGCATCGGCTTCGTGTCGGCGATGTCGATGCGGCACGAGGACGACGCTTTGTGCCGGGTCTCGCTCGCCCCCGAGCCGTTGACCCGGCGCTTCACGATCCTGGTGCCGCATGAGAATGCGCCGTCCCGGGTGGCGGAGCGGTTTCTCGAGATGTGCCTCGAAGGTTTTGGTTGATTCGCCCTAGGGATTTCCACTATGGCGCGGCGATGCGCGGGCGGCGCAAGATCCATTCACCAGCGCAGACCGCGCTTTTTTAAATCCTACAAATGGAACCGGTTCCAATCGATGGTTCGGCACGAAACCCGGGCCAAAACCAGGCGACGGAAGTCGTCATCGTCGCCAGCGCATTCGGCGTCGATGCGATCCGGCGCGACGGTCATCTCGCCTGGCTCGGCGCCGCGGCTGAAGCCGGGGCAACCGGGTTCGAGGTGCGCCGCGAATTGTTCGGGCTGGACGCGGAGGCCTCCCCCGAGGGGCTGGCGCTGCTGGGCCGTGCGATCGCGCGGCTTGGCATGTGGTCCGTCTATTCGACGCCCGCGTCGCTCTACCGCGAGGACGGAACCCTCGGTGAGGCCGCATTGAAAGCCGCGCTGGCTGAGGCCGATGCCCTCGGCGCCCGCTTCGTCAAGCTGCAGCTCGGCGCGTTCGGCGGCCGCGCCGACGGGGTCCGGCTTCGCAACTGCGTGGCCGGGAGCCGCGCGCGCCTCGTCGTCGAGAACGGGCAGGTGCGAGAGGGCGGCTCGCTCGGGCAGTTCGTCTCGCTGTTTGCGGCGCTCGAGCGGGAGGAGGCGGCCGGTGCGCTCGGCATGACCTTCGACATCGGCAACTGGCAGTGGACGGACGAAGCGCCGCGCGAGGCTGCGAAGTCGCTCGCGGCGCACGTCGAATACATCCATTGCAAGGGCGTCGCGGGCGAGGGCGCACGACGCTTTGCTGTCGCGCCTGCTGAAGGAGACCCGCTCTGTACCGAGCTTTTTGCCACACTGCCGCGCCACGCGCCGCGCGGCATCGAGTTTCCGTTCGATGTAAAAGCCCTGGCGGCCGACGCCAGGCGTCGCGTCGCCTGGCTTGCCGCGTTATGAGCCGGGCTTGAGCCGGACCTGACCCGCCGCCGTCCCCGGCCCGGCGCAACATGTGCAGCACAGCGTGAAGAAGGAGATTGCATGTCCACCCAGCTCGATGTCCTCACCTATGGCGAAGCGATGGCGATGCTCGTCGCCGACGAAGCCGGGCCGCTCGCCGGAGTCGAACGGTTCACGAAGCGCATCGCAGGCGCCGACCTGAACGTCGCGATCGGCTTGTCGCGGCTCGGCTTCAAGGTCGGCTGGATGAGCCGCGTGGGACACGACTCGTTCGGACACTACGTGCGCGACACGCTCGCCAACGAGGGCATCGATGCAAGTCATGTGACCGTCGATGCGCGCTACCCGACCGGTTTTCAATTGAAGTCGCGGCACGACGACGGCCGCGACCCGGCCGTCGAGTATTTTCGCAAGGGCTCCGCGGCGAGCCACCTCTCGCTCGACGACTACGACGCCGATTACGTGCTCGGCGCGCGCCATCTGCATCTGACTGGCGTGGCTCCCGCGATCTCGGCGACCTCGCGCGAGCTCGCGTTCCATCTCGCGAGGCAAATGCGCGCGGCCGGCAGGACGATCTCGTTCGACCCGAACCTGCGGCCGGTCTTGTGGCCGTCGCGCGAGGCGATGGTCGCCTCGCTCAATGCGCTCGCGGCGCTCGCCGACTGGGTGCTGCCCGGCATCGGCGAAGGCCGCATGCTCACCGGCTTCGCGCAGCCCGAGGACATCGCGAGCTTCTACCTCGACTCAGGCGCGCGCGGCGTGATCGTCAAGCTCGGCGCGCAGGGCGCGTACTATCGCACCGCCTGCAGCGACGGCGTGATCCCGGCGCAGGCGGTGGCGAACGTCGTCGACACGGTCGGCGCCGGCGACGGCTTCGCTGTCGGCGTCATCAGCGCGCTGCTCGATGGCTTGACGCTGCCGGCGGCGGTCGCGCGCGGCAACCGTATCGGCGCGCTCGCGATCCAGGTGCGGGGCGACTCCGAAGGCCTGCCGACGCGCGCGGATCTCACGCGTCTCGAGCGGCTCGACAGAGTCGAGCTGTCCGACGGCGCCGATGTGGCGCCCTTGCCCACGGCATGACGAAGGGCGCCGATTTGGAATCCGAGAGACAGAGGAGACAACCATGACTACCACGCTTGCCCCACGCCGCTGGTGGGCGATCATGCCGATCGTTTTCATCACCTACAGCCTCGCCTATCTCGACCGCGCGAACTTCGGCTTCGCCTCGGCCGCCGGGATCAACCAGGATCTCGGCATCGGCAAGGGGCTCGCGTCGCTGATCGGCGCGCTGTTCTTCCTCGGCTACTTCTTCTTCCAGATTCCCGGCGCGATCTACGCCGAGCGGCGCAGCGTGAAGAAGCTCGTGTTCGTGAGCCTGATCTTGTGGGGCGCGTGCGCGGCGCTGACGGGCGTCGTCAGCAACATCCCGTCGCTGATGGCGATCCGCTTCGTGCTCGGCGTCGTCGAGGCAGCGGTGCTGCCAGCGATGCTGATCTTCCTCTCCAACTGGTTCACGAAGTCCGAGCGCTCGCGTGCGAACACGTTCCTGATCCTCGGCAATCCGGTGACGGTGCTGTGGATGTCGATCGTCTCGGGCTATCTCGTGCATGCGTTCGGCTGGCGCAACATGTTCATCGCCGAAGGCGTGCCGGCGGTCTTCTGGGCCGTGTGCTGGTGGTTCATCGTCAAGGACAAGCCCGAGCAGGCGCCGTGGCTGTCGGACTCCGAGAAGCGTGCGCTCGACGCCGTGCTCGCGGCCGAGCAGGCGGCCATCAAGCCGGTGCGCAACTATCGCGAGGCGTTCAAATCGCCCGCCGTCGTCAAGCTCTGCGCGCAGTATTTCTGCTGGAGCATCGGCGTGTACGGCTTCGTGCTGTGGCTGCCGTCGATCCTCAAGAACGGGTCGACGCTCGGCATGGTCGAGACCGGCTGGCTCTCGGCGCTGCCGTATCTCGCCGCGACGATCGCTATGCTCGCGGCCTCCTGGGCCTCCGACAAGCTCGATGCGCGCAAGGCCTTCGTCTGGCCGTTCCTGCTCGTCGGCGCGGCGGCGTTCGCCGGATCCTGCGCGCTCGGCTCGACGCACTTCTGGACCTCGTATGCGCTGCTCGTGATCGCGGGCGCCGCGATGTACGCGCCGTACGGGCCGTTCTTCGCGATCGTGCCGGAGCTGCTGCCGAAGAACGTCGCGGGCGGCGCGATGGCGCTCATCAACAGCATGGGGGCGCTCGGCTCGTTCGTCGGCTCCTATGTGGTCGGCTACCTGAACGGGGCGACCGGCTCGCCCGCGGCGTCGTATGCGTTCATGAGCGCGGCGCTCGTCGTCGCGGTGATCCTCACGCTCGCCGTGAAGGCGCAGGCCGCGCCGTCGCATGCGTTCGCCGCGCATCTGCATGGAAAATAATCACGATTGACCACCATGAAACCCACGATCCTTGCCTATAAGACGTTGCCCGACGACGTGCTCGCCTATCTGCGCGAGCACGCGGAAGTCCTCACGCTCGATGCCGGCGCGGCGCGCTTGCCCGATGCGCTCGCGGCGGCGTTCAAGGAGGCCGACGGCGCGATCGGCTCGAGCATGAAGATCACGCCGGCGATGCTCGAAGGCGCGGCGCGCCTGAAGGCGCTGTCGACGATCTCGGTCGGCTTCGACCAGTTCGACGTCGACGACCTGACGCGGCGCGGCATCGTGCTCGCGCACACGCCGGACGTGCTGACCGAATCGACGGCCGATACCGTGTTCGCGCTGATCCTCGCGAGCGCGCGGCGCGTGGTCGAGCTGGCGGACTGGGTGAGGGCGGGGCAGTGGCGGGAGAGCCTCGGCGAGGCGCAGTTCGGCGTCGACGTGCACGGCAAGACGCTCGGCATCGTCGGGCTCGGGCGCATCGGCGGCGCGCTTGCGCGGCGCGCGGCGCTCGGCTTCGGCATGCGCGTGCGGTACACGAACCGCAGCCCGAACGAAGCGGCCGAACGCGCGTTCGGCGCGAAGCGCGTCGCGCTTGGCGAACTGCTTGCCGAGTCCGATTTCGTCTGCCTGCAAGTGCCGCTCACGCCCGAGACCCGCCACCTGATCGGCACCGCCGAGCTGAAGGCGATGAAGCGAAGCGCGATCCTGATCAACGCGTCGCGCGGCGCGACCGTCGACGAGGCCGCGCTGATCGAGGCGCTGCGCGACGGCACGATCCTCGCGGCCGGCCTCGACGTGTTCGAGCGCGAGCCGCTGCCAGCCGATTCGCCGCTGCTCGCGATGAAGAACGTCGTCGCGCTGCCGCACATCGGCTCGGCGACGCGCGAGACCCGTCACGCGATGTCGCGCTGCGCGGCCGAGAATCTCGTCGCGGCGCTGGCGGGCACGCTCGCGCGCAACATCGTCAACCCCGAGGCGCTGGGCCCGTCGCGGCGTTGAGCCGCCGCCTCCAGTGGTGCCGCCCGGCGGCGTGCGCTATGATGCGCGCACTGATGCAGTTCGAAAGCGCGCCTTGAGCGCGCTTTTGTCTATTGCGGCGCGGGCGGCGGGCGATCCTCGCGCAGCCGCTGCGATATCGCTTTCGCTTTCGACGATGAGGAGTCTTGGGTTGGCTGACGCATTTCTGCCCCTCTTTGCTGGCTGCCACGCTGCCCGCGTTTTTTGCGCCGGCGGGCGTTGCTACCCTGCTCGCGGGGACGCGCGATGAGCCTCCTGCGTGCGGGCGCGCCGCGCCGCGCGACGATCAGCGACGTCGCCCGCGAAGCCGGCACCGGCAAGACCAGCGTCTCGCGCTACCTGAACGGCGAGACCAACGTGCTGTCGCTCGATCTGCGCGAGCGGATCGAGGCGGCGATCAAGCTGCTCGACTACCAGCCGAACCAGATGGCGCGCGGCCTGAAGCGCGGCCGCAACCGCCTGATCGGCATGCTCGTCGCCGACCTGACCAACCCGTTCACGGTCGAAGTGCTGCAAGGCGTCGAGGCCGCGTGCCAGGCGCTAGGCTACATGCCGCTCATCTGCCACGCGGCGAACGAGGTCGAGATGGAGCGGCGCTACCTGCAGCTTCTGACGACGTACCGCGTGGAAGGCGTGATCGTCAACGCCCTGGGCGTGAAGGACGAGACCTTGCAGTCGCTCGGCAGCGGCGGGATTCCGGCGGTGCTCGTCGATCGCAAGGTGGCGGGGCTCGATGCCGACATCGTCGGGCTCGACAATGCCGAGGCCGTCAGGATCGGCACGCAGCACCTGTTCGAGCGCGGCTTCGACGAGATCCACTTCGTCGTGCAGCCGTTCGAGCGGGTCAGCTCCCGGCGCGTGCGCGAAGCGGCGTTTCGCGCGGCGATCGAGCAGGCGGCGCGCGCTGCGGCAGGCGATGAGCCCGCTGTGCGAGGGCAGACCGTGGTGCTCGATCTTGCCGACGCCGAGGCCGTGATGCGCGTGCACACCGCGCTCGATAGCCGCATCGATGCGGCCATCGGCGGCTCGGCCAAGCGCATCGCGCTCTTCGCGGCGAACGCGCCGGTCGCGCTGTCGCTCGCGCGGCATCTGAATTCGCGTTACGGGCCAGGCTGGCAGGACCGCGTCGCGCTGATGTCGGTCGACGATCCCGAATGGGCCGAACTGACCGGCGTCACGACGATTCGCCAGCCGACCTATGCGATCGGCTACCGGGCCGTCGAATTCCTGCACGAGCGCATCGACGGCGCGCTCTTGCCGACGCGCGAAGCGATGCTGCCGGGGGAGCTCGTCGTCAGAGGCTCGACGGCGCGCTGACTCAAGCACTCAAGCGCGGCCCGCACGCGCTATTCATCGAAGGTTTCATCGGCCGCCGCGCCGCTCGCGAGGGCGATCGGCGCGGCGACATCAACAAGGACGTTCATGGTTGCCCCTTTCACGCTCATCTGTCTCGCGATCGCGACGCTGTTCGTCGCCGCCTTGCCCGTCGCGCTCTATTGGCGGCTGCGGGGACCGACGGCGCTCGGCCGGCGCTACGCGATCGCCGGGGTCGCTGTCTTCGCGCTCTTTGCGATGGTGATCGAGCGCGGACTGAACATGTATCTGCTCGGCCGCAATCCGGCGACCGCGACGTGGCTTGCGATGAACCCGGCCGCCTTCGTCGTCTACGGCGCGCTGATCGCCGGCGTCTGCGAGGAAGGGGGGCGCTGGCTCGGCATGCGCTGGCTCATCAAGCGCAACGGCGCGGCGAATGCGCCGGACTCGGACGGCCCCGCGCTCAGCTACGGCCTCGGCCACGGCGGGGCGGAGGCGTGGCTCGTCGGCGTGCTGGTGCAGGTGCAGTGGATTGTCTACGCGCTGCTCGCGAGCTATGGCAAGCTCGATCCCGGCATGACGAACCTGCCCGACGAAACGGTGATGCAGATTCACCTGCTGCTGACGACGCTGTCGGTGCCGATGGCGCTGATCTTCGCGCTTGAGCGCACCTCGGCGCTGGTGTTCCAGATCGCGTTGTCGGTGCTGATGTGGCGCGGCCTGCGCGCGGGCTGGCGCGGCATCCTGCCGCTCGCGATCGCCGTGCACGCGCTGATCGACGCGCCGGCGGCGCTGTTCCAGGCGGGCAAGCTGCCGCTGATGGCGGTGGATGGTGCGTATGCGCTCGCCGCCGTTGCGGTGGCCGGCGTGCTGATCCGGATTTTCCGGCGTCCGTCGCAAGGCGGGACGAGCGCTGCGGCCGGCCAGGCCTGACACTAACGCTCTAACCACGAAAGCGACGATGGAAGCCTATCAATACGAGTGCGCAAGCCGCGATATCGAGGAACTGGCGCGCGTCGTCAGCGACCTGTTTCCCGAGCAGACGCGCTTTGTCGAGCAGCCCGCGGAAGACGGGGCGCCGACGCTGTCGATCCAATGGGTGGCGATGCGCTTCGGCGCGACGGCCAAGCGCATTTCGATGGAGGTGCGCTTCGCGCCCGCTGTGCTCGCCCGCTATCGCGCGACGCCGCCGCGCGCGCGGGGCCGCAGTTTCGCGGTGCTGCGCGCGTACGTGGAAGCGATGCTCGGCTCGCTCGAAGAGCAATACGCGAAGGGCGAGGCGGTGCCGCGCGAAGTGACGGTCGAGCTCGGGGACGAGTTCGCGTGATGCCGCGCGCGGCGCTCAGTCCGCGCGGCGATAGACCTTCGCGAAGCGCAGCGCCTGCACGACGCCATAATCGCCGGGTGCGTACTGCATGACCCAATCGCCCGCCGTGCCGCGCAGCACGTCGCCCGCTGCCGAGCGCGCGATCGAGAACGGCGCGTCCATCTGCTTGGCGAGCACGATTGCGGGACGATTGCGATACGGCCCAGGCGCGCCATGGGCGAGCGAAGGCTCGGCAGGCACGTACTTCGCGTCGAAGCGATCGCGCGAGACGACCCAGCGCTCGCCTGTCGAGCCCGTGATCAGCGCGTCGCCGCGCAGGTAGCGGTTCGGGCCTTCGAGGCTCATCAGTTCGCCGTCGCCGGCGGCAAATTCGACCGCGACGGTTTCGTCCTTGATATAGCGCTGCGCAGCGGGGTCGGTGCGCAAGTCGACGTCTTTCAGTTCAATCATCGGAAGCAAAAAAAGCGGAAAGTCACGGGGCGAGAGATTATCGCGAAAGCTCGGCGCGTGCGCGTTTCGGACAAAATTCCACCTATCTCCAAAGGCGAATACCCATGCTCCACCTCAATCTTTCCACCGGCATCCTGAGCCCGAGCCTGCAGGCGCTGGGCGCGCAGGCGCTCCTTGGCGTGATCGTCGCGCTGGTGCTCGGCGGCATGGTCAAGGGCGTCGTCAGCATCGGCGTGCCGCTCGTCGCGATGCCGATCCTGAGCCAGTTCCTGCCGATCAAGGACGCCGTGCTGCTGCTGTCGATGCCCATCATCCTCGGCAATATTCCGCAGGCGCTGGAAGGCGGCGAGACGGTCGCCACCGCCCGCCGGATCGTCGCGCCGCTGATCGGCACGGTGCTCGGCAATCTGGTCGGCGTGACGATGCTGGTTTCGCTCGCGCCGCATCGCGCCCAGGCGATCGCCGGCGTGCTGCTGATGGTTGCCGCGCTGCTCCTGCTCGCGTCGCCGAGGCTCGCGCTCGCGCCGCGCTGGGCCAAGCCCGCGGGCTTCGCGATCGGTTTCGCCGCGGCCGTGATGGAAAGCATTGCATCGGTGCCGGGCCCGCTGCTCGCCATGTACCTGATTGCCACGGGCGCCACCGGCCGCGTGTTCACGAAGCAGATCGCGATCATCCTGGTCGTCTCGATCGTCACGCTCGTCGTGGCGTTCGGAGGCGGCCTGCATGCGAGCTGGGTCGATGTCGCGATCTCGGCGCTCGCGAGCGTGCCGGTCATTGCCGGCATCGTGCTCGCGCGGCCGCTGCGCGACAGGCTGCCGCCGGCCGCGTTTCGCAGCGTCGTGCTGCTGTTCGTGCTCGCGGCGGCGGTGCAGATGATCTGGAAGTCCGGCGTGCTGCGCTAGCAGGCCAGGGCGGGAACGAGCCTGCCGGCGAATGCTTGAAACGAAGACGCCCGCCATGGAAGGCGGGCGTCGACTGACGAAATCAGCGAAGCTCGCCGATTACTCCTTGCCGCCGCGCTCGTGCTTGCCGCCATGCTCGCGGAACGTCGTGTCCGCCAGCTTCTTCTGTTCCGGCGAGAACGAGTTGTAAAGCGGCTCGAACGCCGCGACGAGCTTGCTCATGCCGTCCGCATGCGCCTGCGCGATCTGCGTATATTGCTTCATGTCGTCGAGCGCCGACAGATTCTTGCCAGCCATGCGCTGGCGGTACAGGTTGCCCATCGTTTCGCCGTTCTGGCGCATCGCGTCGGCGAACTGCTGCCATTGCGTTTCCTGAGCCGGTGTGATCTTGAGCTGCGAGTGCAGCGTGGCGATGCGTTCCTCGACGCGCGCCTCGTGTCCCGCTGCGGCCGATGCGGCAGCGGGTGCAACGGCCGGAGCCGAGGCGGCCTGGGCGAACGCGCCGCTCATGGCGAACGTGGAAGCGAGGATGACCAGTGCTTTTTTCATCGAAACTCCTACTTGACGTGTGATAGTCCCAGGCGAAAGCGGGCGCTGCCGTTGTATGAGGCTTGGGGCACCGGCCCCTTCGCCGGTCGCGCTATTTGTATCACGATATCGCGGCAATACGTCCACAATGCGACATCTGCTTACAACCGAAACGAATTACAACCGAAATAAACAGGACAGCGAAGGTGGATCGACTCGTCAGCATGGAAGTCTTCGTGGCCGTGGTCGAGGCGGGCAGCCTGACCGCGGCGGCCGAGCGCTTCGACATCTCGTCGGCGATGGTCGGCAAGCATATCCGCTCGCTCGAGGCGCGGCTTAACGCGCGCCTCATCACGCGCACGACGCGCCGCCAGAGTCTCACCGAGATCGGCCGGCAGTATTACGAGCAGTGCCGGCAGATCCTCGCCGACGTGAAGGCGGCCGAGACGCTCGCCGAGGCGATGGCCGCCGCGCCGCGCGGCGTGCTGAAGGTGACGGCGCCGCTGACTTACGGCGTCGAGGTGTTCTCGCCGCTCATGACCGATTATCTCGGCGCGCACCCCGAGGTCACGCTGGAGCTCGATCTGTCGAACCGGATCAGCGACCTCGTCGAGGAAGGGTTCGATGCTGCGGTAAGAATCGGCAAGCTTGCCGATTCGAGCCTCGTCGCGCGGCCGCTCAAGCCATATCGGATGCGGGCGTGCGCCTCGCCCGAGTATCTCGCGCGCGCCGGCACGCCGCGTACGCCGGTGGATCTCGCCGGGCACGAATGCCTCGGCTTTCTGCATTGGGGCAAGGAGGGGACTTGGCGGCTTCCCGGCGACGGCGACGACGCGTCGGTTTGCCGCCCGCGGCCCGGACGCTTTCGCGCCAACAACGGACAGGCCCTCAAGATGGCCGCGCTGCGCGGCTTCGGCATCGTGCTGCAGCCCGAGGCCTTGCTCGCGAAGGAAATCGAAAGCGGAGCGCTCGTATCGGTGCTCGAAGGCTATCTGCCCGAAGCCGCGCCCGTGCATCTGCTGTATCCGCGCGACCGGCGCACGACGCCGAAGCTCGCGAGCTTCATCGATTTCGTGCTGGAGAAGCTGGGGGCATGAAGGCATCCGGCGACTCGGCGCGATTTATATTACATTGATCATCTTTCGGTGCGCGAACGGCAGCCTGTCAGCGTGTGGCCTTCGTGCCCAACAGCGGAAGAGAGAGGAAGACGATGCGAATTCTCGTAGTGGGCGCCGGAGCGACCGGCGGATATTTCGGCGGCCGCATGGCGGCAGCCGGTGAGGACGTGACGTTTCTCGTGCGCGAGAAGCGCGCCGAAGAGCTCGAGCGCTCGGGGCTCGTCATCAAGAGCCCGAAGGGCGACGCCACGCTCACCAACGTGCAGACCGTGCTCGCCGATCGCATTGACGCGCCGTTCGATCTCGTGCTGCTCAGTTGCAAGGCCTACGACCTCGACAACGCGATCGAGTCGTTTGCGGCGGCTGTGGGTCCGTCGACGGTCATCCTTCCGCTGCTCAACGGCATGCGCCATCTGGACGTGCTGCAGCAGCGCTTCGGCGCGTCGAGCGTGGTGGGCGGCATCTGCTTGATCGCCGCAACGCTCGATGCGAACCGCGCGATCGTGCATATGAACGAGATGCACGCGATTGCCTTCGGCGAGCTCGACGGCACGCGCACCGAGCGCGTGGGCGCGATCGCGAAGGCGCTCGCCGCGGGCGGCTTCGATGTCGATGCGAGCGAGACCATCGTCCAGCAGATGTGGGAGAAGTGGGTGTTCCTCGCGACGCTCGCAGCGAGCACGTGCCTGTTCCGCGGGACGGTCGCCGATATCCACAAGGCTCCCGATGGCAGCGTGGCGATTGCGGCGCTCCTGGCCGAATGCGGTGCGATCGCGGAGGCCAACGGCCACGCGATGCGTCCGCCGTTTTCCGAGCGCACGCGCGGGCTGTTGTTCGCGCCGGACTCGACGCTGTCGGCATCGATGATGCGCGACATCGAGAACGGCCTGCGCACCGAGGGCGATCACGTGCTCGGCGACTTGCTGGCGCGCGAGCGTGGCGCCGTGCAGGCGCAAGGCGGGCTATCGATCCTGCGCATCGCCTACAACCATGTGAAGACCTACGAGGCGCGGCGCGCGCGCACCTCGTCTTAGGCCCAAGGCCGGGCGATAATCCGGCTCTCGCCATCAACCGCACGGCCTTCCATCGATGAGACCCCCGCGCCTCGACCAGCTCGACGACCTCGACCGCAACCTGGTGGCCTTGCTCCAGGCCAACGCCCGCGAGAGCGTGGCGAATCTGGCGCGCCAGCTGGGGGTCGCGCGGACCACCGTGATCGCTCGCATCGAGCGGCTCGAACGGACCAACGTGATCGCCGGCTACAGCGTGCGGCTCGGCCAGGATGTGCTCGATGCGAGCATCTACGCGTACGTCGGCATCATCCTGGCGCCGAAGTTCGGGGCGGACGTGCTCAAGCGCCTCTCGAAGATGCCGGAAGTGCAACTCCTGTGCGCGGTCAGCGGTGAGTTCGACTACGTCGCCTGGCTGCGCGCCGATTCTCCCGACCGCCTCAACGACTTGCTCGACCAGATCGGCGGGCTCGACGGCGTCGAGCGCACGACGACCTCGATCATCCTGGCGCGCAAGATCGACCGCGGGATGATCGGCTAGCCGGCTCGTCACCTAGGGGATCGCTCCGTTGCGAAGCAGCGGCGCATGCAGGTCTCGGCCCGCGTCACGGTCACGCCGTTCAATCTCGACTTGCCGAGCACGCTCGATACCTTCATCGGCATGGGGTTCCATAGCGTCGGATTTTCGCCGCTGCTGCGCGCTTCGAACGGCCGCGCGGAAATGGGACCCGGCGACATGGCGGACATGCTGCAAGGGATGATTGCCTGCGGGCTCGCGTTCGAGCAAAAGGTCATGCGCGGCGAGCGCTACCCTTTCTCGAACATGCAGAACGCACTGCGCGAAATTCAGCGCGGCACGCATCGGCCGTATCCGTGCGGCGCGGGTGCGGGATATTTCGGCGTATCCGCCGATGGCGAGCTGGCGGCTTGTCACCACGAGGTCCTTGCGCGTGGACGCAGCGCCTGCGACTACATCCGCGGCTGGCTGCACTATGTGATCGGCGCGCACGGAAGGCTCGCGCGTTATGCACCCGCCTGGTTTGCCGGGCCGCCAGACACGCCGTCGAACGGCACGGGAGTCGCGTGACTCGCGCGTTCGACATGCTCGTGATCGGCGCCGGCCCTGCCGGTCTGTGCGCGGCGCTTCGCTTGAACCAGCTCGGGCATCATGTGCTGCTAGTCGAACGAAGCCAGCGATGGCCTCGTCCGCAGATCGGGGAGGCCCTGACGCCGGGCGTCCGGAATATCATCGATTACCTCGACGCGAACGAGGCGCTCGAGTCCGTTCCCATCCTTGCAGGCAAGCCCGCGCGCGTGCGCTGGGCGAGCGAAGCGGTCGAGACGGTTGCGCACGATGGCGCCGTCGTGGAGCGTGCCGCGTTCGATGCGGCTCTTCTGCGTTTGGTCCTGGCGCGCGGCGTGGAAGTGCTGCGGCCTGCGAGCCTCACGCAAGTCGACGGAACGCCCGGTGCCTGGCGTGTGCAAATCGTCACGCCCGACGGCTTGCGCAACGCAGAGGCGCATGTGCTGCTCGACGCCCGGGGCCGGCAGAGCCGGCGCGAGCCGCAACGCTTGCATGCGCCTCGGCTGTCCACGGTGTGGGCCGAAACCGCGATGGAACCGCTGGCTCCGCACGCCGATTTCGCCACTCGCGTGGAGGCGCTCGGTGACGGATGGATGTGGGGCGCCGCGTTGCCGGGCGGCCGTTACCGGGTCATGTTCACGTTCGATCCATCCACGCGCGATGACGCGCCCGAGCGCGAACCGGAGTCCGTTTTGCGCAACGCCTGCGCGCGGAGCGCCTTGTTTCAGAGCATGGCTGGTTTGCCCTGGTGCGGCCCGCCTCGCATGTGCGTATCGACGCCCTATGTCGACACGCTCTCCTGGCAGGACGGACGCATCAAGCTCGGGGACGCGGCATTCGCGCTCGACCCGATCTCGTCTTCCGGCGTCGAGAAGGCGATGCGCTTCTCGCTCCAGGCTGCAATCGCGATCAACACGTGGTGCCGGGCGAGCGATGCCTCGGAGCGGGAATTGGCGCAGCGCTTTTACGAATCGCGTCTGGTCGAAAGCGCTGCGCGTCACTTCGCATGGAGCGCCGGGTACTACGGCCAGGCATGGTGTGCCGAATCGCCTTTCTGGCGCCGGCGTTCGACGCCGGCATTGACGCCCGGTACGGCTGCGATGTCCTCACTCGGCGACGATGCCGCGGCACGCGTGGACATCATGACGCGCGCGCTGAGAGCCGAATTGGCGCATGCGTCATCGATTCGGCCGCTGCCGAACGAGCCTGTGCCTCCGTTGCCCTTGCACAGTCCGATCCGGTTCGCTCGCGCTACCGGCATTGTCGTGATGCCCTGCGCGACCGGCGACCGTGTCACCGCTCACCCCGCCTTGCAGCATCCGAGTCTCGATCATCCCGTCGCGTTTTGGAATGGCGTGGCGCTTTTTCCGCTCCTCGACATGTTGACAAGGGCGACGCATCCTCTCGAGCTGATCGCGTTTCTCTGCAGATCGATGGAAGCGGCCAAGGCGCGACAGCTTCTGGAATGGCTGTGGAGCAAGCGAGTGGTCGAGCCCGCCGTCTTCGGCGCGAATACCTGTCCAACCTCATAGGATTCGTGCCGGCGCGGCGTTTCCGCAGCGTCGAGCGGAGCATCGGCTACTGAGCGTTCGAACTCACTGCCATCGACCCCTGAGCATCGGCGGCCCGTTCTGCGAGCCGCGGCCACGCCAGCAGTTCGAACTCATCCGGCGGAACCGGCATCGAATACAAAAAGCCCTGAGCAAAATCGCAACCGACAGCCTTGAGAAAATCCCGTTGCTCGGCGGTTTCCACACCCTCGGCAATGACTTTGAGCCCCAGTTTGTGCGCGAGCACGACCATCGCCTCGCAAAGCGCCTGGTTGTCTTCGTCGACGCTCAGGTTCTGGACGAATGAACGATCGATCTTCAGGTAGTCGATGTCGAAGCGCTTGAGATAGGCGAGCGACGAGTAACCGGTCCCGAAGTCGTCTATCGAGATCCCGATGCCCGCGCGGCGGAAGGTCAGCAGCTTCTCGTCGATCTTCGATTCGGCCTGCAATAGCAGCCCTTCCGTGATTTCCACCGCAACGCTTTGCCCCGGCATCCCTTCGCGCGCGAGGTAGTCGGACCATCGCGCGCACAGCAGGCTGTCTTGACGAACCTGGACCGGAGACATGTTGACGCTGATCTGGAAAGACGGATGGAATTGGCCGCGCCATTGCCGGGCCTGTTGCACGGCTTGCCTGAATACCCAGTCGCCGATGGGAACGATGAGGCCCGTGTCTTCGGCCAGGGAAATGAAATCGAGCGGGCTGATCGTGCCGCGCTCGGGGTGCAGCCAGCGGATCAGCGCCTCGGCTTTGCAAATCTGGCCCGTCGCGAGGTCGACGATGGGCTGGTAACAGACCTGAAACTGCTTGCCGGGCAGGGCGATGCGCAAATCGCTGGTGAGCCGCAGGCGCCTTTCGGCCTCCACCTGCATATCGGGCGTAAAGTAGCTGAAGCGATTGCGCCCGGCGTTCTTGGCCGCATACATCGCTTGATCGGCGTTCTTGAACAGCACGTCGAGATCGCTGGCGTCGTCGGGGTAGAACGTGACGCCGACGCTGGCGGAAATGAAGGCCTCGTCCGCGCCGAGCCGGAACGGCTCGGCCAACTTGCCGTTGATGGTCTTCGCGATCCGTTCAATGCTTTCGGTGTCGTCGAGATTGGGCAAAATGACGGTGAACTCATCGCCGCCAAGACGGGCGACCGTATCCGATTGGCGCACGCACGAACTGATGCGCTTGCTGGCCTCGATCAGCAGAATATCCCCCATGTCGTGCCCCAGGGTGTCGTTGACCTCCTTGAAGCAGTCGAGGTCGATCAGCATCAAGGCCATGCGCTGCCCGGGGCGGCCCGGCTTCCCGGCCTCCTGAACGAGACGGTCATGGAACATCTGGCGATTCGGCAGGCCCGTCAGGGCGTCGAAATTGGCCTGTTTCCAGATGGTTGCCTCGAACGCCATCCGGTCGGAGAGATCGCGGCCCACCGCCAACACGGAAGTCACATTGCCGGAACGATCGACCTCCGGCGTGATGCGGATGTGCGAGCATTGCTCCTTCCCGTCCTTGCCGGCCCATCTCAGCTCGAATTGCGCGCTTTTTCCGCTTGAAACAACGTCGCTGATGATCTTTTCGTAGATGAGCGCGTTGGGGCCGCCTGGGAGCTCCGAGGGCCGCTTGCCGAGCGCTTCGGCGAGGCTGCATTTCGCCAAGGCGCAGAACGCGGGATTGGCGTAAATGCGGCGAGACTCGCGGTCGTAGCGCGCAATGGTATCGGGCGAGTTCTCGATCAGCGTGCGCGACTCCCGCTCCCGCGCGGCGAGTTCCGCCATTCGTTCGGTGACGGCTTGCTCGAGCGAGGCGTTGATCTCGCTGATCTTCTGGATCTTCTGCCTGATCGCCTCGCGCATTCTTTCGAAGCGCTGCGCGAGCCTGCCCAATTCGTCCTGTGCGCCGGCCACGGTTCCCGCCGGCGCCCCGTCGTCCACCTGGGCGCCTGCATCGTCGCCGGTATCGTGCACCTTGCGCGCCAGCTCCCTGAGAGGCGCGGAAATGCTGTGCGAGATGAAGTAGGCAAGGAAGATCGACAGCAGGAGCCCCGAGATGCCGACCAGCACGATCTGGTTTCGTACCGCCTGCGCCTCGACCGTCAGTTTTTTCTCGGCAATGGTGCTGACCACGATCCAGGTCGTGCCGGGGATTCTCGCGTAGGCGGCCAGGTAACGTTCTCCGCTCTTTCCTGCGAACGCGGCGAAGCTTCGCGCCTCGCCCGATGCCGCGTTGTGCGCGATGCTTTCGATGAGGCCGGGTTCGGGCATCGCGCCGGTGTTGGCCGATGCGTCGTCGGCCCGGATGATCACCTTGTTGCCGCTCGCATCGAGAATGTAGATTTGCGTGCCGCTGCCCGTGGCAACGTCGTTGAATATCGTCGAGAAATACTCCGGGCGAACGATCAGAACCAGATTGCCGAGCTGCTCGTTGCTGTTCTTGTCGACGATGGCGCGCACCATCCCGAGGTTTTGTTGTCCGACGCCGTTGCCGTAACTGCCCCAGTAAGTGCGTTCATGCCGGTCCTGAGCCCGCCCGACGAGGCTCGTCACGCCCCGGGGCAATTGCGCGAATGCTTGCGTGTCCAGAATCCGGTTGTTCTTGTCGAGCAGATATTTCTGGTCGATGTAATCGACCGATCCGAAATGCTCGAGGAGCAGGCGCGCCATGTCCAGGCGCGCCTCGCTCTGTTCCTTGGCGCTACCGCTCGCGGCCTTGGCAAGCGCGCCTTGAACCCGATCGGAAAGCACCAGCAGGCTGCTTTCCGTCTCGATCTGCTGCATGCGCAACTCGATGTTTCTCGATACCTGCTTGACCACCTCCTTCGAGAATATCTCAGCGTTCTCCTTGATCGCCGCGACCGACTTCACATACGCGATGCACCCCGAAATGAAGATCGGCAGCAGAGCCAGCAGAATGAAAGCGGCAATCAGCCGGTAGCGAATCTCGACGCGGCGAAGCAGGTCCTGTGAGAGGTAGTCGAAAGCGTGTCGCAGCAACCTTGGAATTGAATTCATTTGTAGTGCATCTTCGCTTCGTTCTTGACCGATTCATCGAGCTGCTTCGCCGCCTCCCTGGGCGTCACTTTCTTGAGCAGCACGTCTTGCATCAATCCATGCAGCAACTCGAGCGTGTTCGAAGGCAGCGCCGAATAGTACGGGCTGGCGGTTACCGAATAGCGGCTGACCGCCTTCGTGTAGTCGACGATTTCCGGGTCGCTGACGGCCGTTCCCGCATCTTGCCGGAACGGCGAGATGTTGTGGCGCTTTCGCTGCAGAATCGGGCGATTGAACGCAGTGGACCGGAATCTGCATATCGGCAGTGGGCATGAATCCTTTAGTTATCGGGGGGCGGGGGTTTTTACGAGGCGGGTTGCGGGCGCCATCAGGCGATCGCGCCCGCTTCCGGCAGCATGGGAAAGAGGGCGCCGAGATCCGCACTCGACCGCGCCCCCGGACTGCGCGAATGCGCCGGTGGCGAGCGTCGCGAGGACACGGCTGCGCCGATGAGCGCGGTGGCCGAATTCCGGCTCTTGTCGAAACGACGGTGGTCCAATCGCGGTGTAGTATTCGGGCACGGCTACGTTGCTATTTGGGCTCGACGGCACGCAGGGCCTCCGTTCCATGACAACGCTGGCCACGCTGATTCCAACTGGCGAAGAGATAGAAGAATGGACCTGGAGACAGCCTCGACGACGCGTGGGGTGGCGTCATGCTGTCATCAGCGGCGGTGGCATCGATCGGAAACACATCATGACAATCGATTGGAAGAGCCGTGTCAGGCTATTTGCCCGGCGTCTCTGGCAGCCTACCAGCGCATGCATGACTTGCATGCCGGGGAGTTGGGCCAATGTAATGAGCCTTGCCCACTGGGCGATTGCAATCCAGACGGGGCTGCTTACTGGAATCCTGGCCGTACTTTTGACTTTTACGCCGGCGGCGAAACTCTACGCGCATCGATTTGGCAATGCGCTGGTCGTCGGCTGCTTGACGGCGTTAGGTGACGCTTTTTCGCACACGGGACACTACCGCATCCCAGCTGTCGAACACATCGTGACGGGTATCGTTTCAGGTCTATTCGCGCTGGCCGCCTCCTATCTCTTCGAAGACCGCGCGCGGCGCATTCGTGCGGTTTGGGCGCGGGTTTTCGGTTAGCTCGTCGGTTGGCGGTCCGAGCCGTCCTGGCCGACCCGACGGAAGTACGCCTGCTTTGACGTTCGCATAACACTATCCAGGATCCGCCATGCCCCTGTCCTTGCATGAAAAAGGCCTGTACTTCGCGCATTCGCTCGCCGATCTGACGGGCAAGCCAGTCGCGGTCTATATCGAACCCACCGGCGTGAAAGCAGGCGGGATCAGTACCGCGACAGACGGCTACCAGATCCGCACGGCGCTGGTGAATTTGCTGCGCAATGGCAATTGCGGGCGCACCGGTTTGATTTGCCTGAGCTATGTGCCGGGGGAACTGGATCGGGGCATGTTCCAGATGAATTCGGTGACTGGCGGACTGTTCTGGGCAACCACCTCGCAAATCCACAAAGCAACCGTCGCTTCATTCGCGTGGACGGCCGGCGTGGTGGCGTATTCGGAAGACGCCCGCCCTTGGGTGACCGCCAGCGAGAGTAACCGCGTGGTGATGGCCAATAGCTGGCTGCGCACCAATCGGCTGGATGGCAAATTGCTGCATCCGCCCATGGTCTCGACCGAAGTCAGCGATATGCGCGGCCGGCTGGCGCGTGAATACACACCGCCCACGGTGGTCGAGGTGCCTGACCTTACCGGCGCGCCGCCGGGCTATCGCCCCACCCCGCTGAGCGACGCAATCTTGATGGCGCTGGCGTATGCGATTGTGCGGGTGTCATGGTCTGAGGGCGCCATCAAGGACGCTGAGCACAGCACGCAGGCCGAGGAGTTCGGCGGCCACAACATCGGCTGCGTCATGATCGACGGCACCGGCAAGATCTTCGGCTGGGGGCTAAACCTGAACGCTGTCGGGGCCAGCCTGCACGGCGAAACGATGGCGATCCTGACCCACCAGCGCACCAACGGCGGACCGCTGCCTGCCGGCACGCGCATCTATACCACCTTGAAGCCTTGCTATATGTGCGCCGGCACCATCGTGAGCGCAGCGCCGGACTGCACCGTCATTTACGGCCAGGACGACCGCAACATCACCAACAGCGCGCTGGATCGACGCGTGAACAACTGCAGCAACGTCATGCGTGCGGGCGAAACAACCGGGCCTGCGCTGCTGCGCATCCAGGGCCGGCAATCCACTACCGGCAGCCTGGCGACCGAAGCCGCGCGCGGGCTGATGGGCGATGCGCTCGAAGAGTTCTTCAGGATCGGCGCAAATATTCCGCCGCACCGATGGGAAAGCGATCTGTGGATGCAAGCCATGGATTTGCTGTGTGCAATCAGCCCGTTTGCCAAGACGCTGTATGGCTATTACTTGAAGGGGCTGGAGGCGCAGTCGAGCTGAGGGCTTGCTTGCGAGGTGTGGCACATGCTCTCCGGCGGTGTCGGCTATACGGGCCCCGGCACCGACTACTTCAGCCGGCTCGACTCCAGCAAAACCATCCGGCGCCTGCTCAGGCGGCTCGCTGATCTGGGCTACCACCCTCAGCCGACACCTGGCGAGTCTTACTCATTGGCTCGTGGCCGTCAAAAGCTCAGGCCTAACAGACCGACGCATCGGAATTGCACCGCAACCACGCGTTTCTGCATTCGCAAAACAGGCCGGGAATTCGTTCGAGCCGTTCGCACATGGAAAGATTGGCGCATGCTTGCTTGCAATTCACGTTATGCGGGAGATAAACATGAGCCGAACGATTTCGTCTAGCTTTCCGACGGTAAGCACGGATACGGCGGCTCATGGCGATGCGCCGCCGCGGTCGGCGCCGGCGAGCGGCGCTTCCGGCCGGAACCCGGATCGCTCCGCGCAGGCCTCAGGCGCACTCGCGGGGCTGAGTCGGCGGAAGTCACAAGGTCCGTCGAGCGAGCAACGTGCCGCTCCTGACGTGACGGCGCCGTTGCCGCTGGAGACGAAACGGGAGGTTACCAATCATGTGCTCCACCTGGACCCGCGCACTTTGGCTGCCTTGTCGCAGACGTCTCGCGCATGGCGGGATGCCATCAAGGGGGATGTCTTTTTGCCCTTGGACGTCATGCCCGGAATCGCGAACGCGATCCACACGTTGACTCAACAAGTGCTGCAAAGCGGATATCAGGGCGATCTCCCCGAGAAGCTGTTGCCAATTTTGTCGCCGCGCAATCGCGAACGGTTCGTCGACGCGACCATCGGCATCCAGGATGAAACGGATAAGAGCTATGCACTGCTCAGGCTGGGTGCCGGGATGGCGCACCTGAGCGAGCCCCAGCGCAACCGCGTCGTCAAGGCGGCCATCGCCATCCAGGATGAATCCGCCAAGGGGCGGGCACTGGGCGGACTGGGTTACCGGATGGCGCACCTGAGCGAGGACCAGCGCAATGGCGTCGTTGACGCGGTCATCGGTATCCGGGGCGAAGATCACAAGGGGTATGCAATGGCTGGACTGGTTGCCGGGATGGCGTACCTGAGCGAGGGCCAGCGCAACCGCGTCGTCAACGCGGTCATCGCCGTCCAGGATGAATCCGCCAAGGGGATGGCACTGGGCAGACTGGGCGCCGAGATGGCCCACCTGAGCGAGGACCAGAGCAACCGCGTCATTGGCGCGGTCATCGCCATCGAGGATAAATTTACCAAGGGGCTGGCACTGGCCGGACTGGGTGCCGGGATGGCCCACCTGAACGAGGGCCAGCGCAACCGTGTCATTGGCGCGGCCATCGGCATCGAGGATGAATCCGTCAAGGGGGCGGCACTGGCCGGACTGGGTGCCCGGATGGCGGACCTGAACGATGCCCAGCGCAAATGCGTCGTTGACGCGGCTACCGGCATCAGGGATGCGGGGTCGAAGGTGTGGGCACTGGTCGGGGTGGCTGCCGGAATGGCGAACCTGGGCGAGGGCCGGCACGACGGCGTCATCGGGGCAGCCATCGGCGCCATGGAGAGCATTACGGATGAAATGTTCAAGTCGATGGCACTGGACAGGCTGGTTGCCGGAATGGCGCTCCTGGGCGAGGACCAATGCGACCGCGTCGTTGACGCGGCCATCGGCATCGAGAATGAATCCGCCAAGGGGCGGACACTGCGCGGACTGGTTGCCGGGATGGCGCACCTGAGCGAGGGCCAGAGCAACCGCGTCGTCAAGGCGGTCATCGCCATGCAGGACGAATTCGCCAAGGGGCTGACACTGGGCACACTGGGTGCCCGGATCGCCCACCTGAGCAAGGACCAGCGCGACAGCGTTGTTGACGCGGCCGTCGGCATCAACGAGGAATCGTACAAGGCAGAGGCGCTGGCCGGGTTGGGTGCCGGGATGGCGCACCTGAACGATGCGCAGCGCAAACGCGTCGTTGACGCGGTCATCGGTATCCAGAATGAATCTGCCAAGGGGCGGGCACTGGCTGGACTGGGTGCCGGTATGGCGGACCTGAACGATGCCCAGCGCAAATGCGTCGTTGACGCGGCTACCGGCATCACGGCTGCACAGCCGAAGGCGACCGCGCTGGCCGCGTTGTGGGAGGGGATGACCGTCCGGCGGAACATAAATACTGGGACTCCTGGATCAGCAGAGGTTACCGGGGGCTCTGTCGCTTAGGAACTCCGCTCCTTCCTTGCGACCAGCGTATCGAGGGGCTTCCGCGCCTAATTCCCCGCCCCCACCGGCAGCTTCTCCGGCTCCGCCAGCGTTTTGTACGGAAGCGTGGATGCCTTCGGATCCGTCGTCGTATCGTCGATGACCCGCTCGACATCGGCCGTCTTGGCGAGCTCGGAGAGGAACTTCTGCTTGTCGAAATCCGGCGCGACGCATCCCTGCACATAGATGAACCGCCGCTGCAGCATGAGCCAGATCGTGGTGTTATCGCGCCAGTGCGTCGCGTAGTTGATGTTCGCCAGCCGCCGATCGACGGCCTCCTTGATCTCCTTGTCGTAGAGATAGCCGTTCGACAGGCGGCAACGCCCCTCGATCCAGCAGCTGTTGCCGCGCTCGATCCGGTAATGGGCCTCGTCGTTCCATTCCTGCTCGTTCTCGAGCGGCCCGAGCGGCTCCGGGCAGTCCGCGATCGCCTTCGAGATCTGAAAGAACGGATCGTTGCCGCGATTCGATCGTGTGCCGTCGGCGAACGCCGCGTGGCTTGCCGTCGACATCATCAAGGCCCATGCGCCGCAGCGGATCAGGCGTTTCATCTCCATCGTTCAGATTCCTCCTTGGTCGTCATCGTGACTTGCGTATTTCGTGACGTGCGCCGGCGACAGCGCCGTTTCGTCCACATCGTCCGGCAGCGCGCCGCCCGCGACCAGTGCGGCGACGGCCCGGCCCACGGCCGGCGCCGTCTGGATGCCGAAGCCGCCCAGCGCCGCGGCCCAGAAGAATCCGGGCGCATCGGGCGCTTCTCCCAGCACGGGAAGCTCGTCGGCCACCACGCTGCGCAGCCCCGCCCATTTGTGCGTCACGCGCGCGACCCGCAACGTCGTGACCGCCTCGAGCCGGGCGACGGCAATCGCCACATCCAGCTCCTCCGGCTGCGCGTCGCAAGGCGGAGCAGGCGTCTCGTCCGACGGGCTCACCATCAGCTTGCCGCTTTCCGGCTTGAAGTAAAAGGTGTCGGCGACGTTCGTCACCATCGGCCACGTCGGCAGCGCGGCGCGCCAGTGCGCATCGCCGGCGGCATCGACGAGCACGGCGGTGCGGCGCTTCGGCATGAGCCCGATCGGCGCGGCGCCGGCCAGCGCCGCCACGTCGTCGGCCCATGCCCCCGCCGCATTGACGAGGCGGCCGGTGGCGAACGCATGGCCGCCCGCCGTCACGACATGCCAGACGCCGGCCTCGCGCCGGATCGCCGTCACGGCTTCCCCCCGCATCGTGCTGCCGCCTCGCGCGCGCACGCCGCGCAGGAAGCCCTGGTGGAGCGCGTCGACATCGATATCCGCGACCGCGGGCCGGGCGAGCGCCCGCGCATAGCCGTGAGGCGCGAGTATCGGACACATGGCGCGAGCGTCGTCGAGCGTGATCTCGAACGCCGCGATCCGCGCATCGCGCCCGGCCGCGAGCGCGGCATCGAAGCGGCCCGTCTGCACGTCGGATTCGGTCGCGAGCGCCACGACGCCGCGCGGCGACAACAGCGGCGCGTCGGCGAACCCGCCCGGCGGCGCTTCGAAAAAAGCGCGGCTCGCCGCCGTCAGCAAGCGCACGGGACGGCTGCCGAAGTATTCGGAGAACAGCGCGGCCGAACGCCCCGTGGCGTGATAGCCGAAGGCGTCCTCGCCTTCGAGCAGGGCGACGCTTCCGCGCTGCGCGAGGAAGTATGCGCACGCGGCGCCGGCAATGCCGCCGCCCACGACAACGACGTCGACGTTCAAATCAATCCTTCGCGGAACAGATAGGCAACGATCTCGTCGGCCGCTTCCTCGGCTGTCGATCGCGTCGTATCGATGCGCATCTCCGGCTGCTCGGGCGCCTCGTAGGGCGAATCGATGCCGGTGAACTGCTTGAGCCTGCCGCTGCGCGCCTTGCGGTAGAGCCCCTTCGGATCGCGGGCCTCGGCGACGGCGAGCGGCGTATCGACATGAATCTCGACGAATTCGCCCTCGCCGAAGAGGCGCCGCGCGGCGAGCCGCTGCTCGCGGAACGGCGAGATGAAGGTGACGAGCACGATGAGACCCGCCTCGACCATGAGCGACGCGACTTCGCCGGCGCGCCGGATGTTTTCGGCGCGGTCGGCATCCGAAAAACCGAGATCGCGGTTGAGCCGGTGGCGCACGTTGTCGCCGTCGAGCACGAAGCTGTGGCGCCCGTGCGCGAACAGGCGCTCATCGACGAGATTCGCGATCGTCGATTTGCCCGCGCCCGAGAGCCCCGTGAACCAGAGCGCACAGGGCCGCTGGTTTTTCTGCTCGGCGCGCGCGGCCTTGTCGATTATCAGTTCGTGCCAGACGAGATGGTTTTCGCTCATGTCAAATCCTCTTGTTGTGGCTTGCGCTTCGAGGGCCGAGCGCAAGCACGAGGCCGGCCGACGCAAGCGCCGAAGCGAGCATGGCCGCATAGATCATCGGGTAGCCGAGCCGGCTCGCCACGAAGCCCGCGGCGATGCCGCCCGCGGCCACGCCGAGGTCCCAGAACGACGTGAACATGCCGAGCGCGGCGCCGTGGTGCGACGGATCGGTGGCGCGGATCACGGCGAGCGCGAGCGACGGGTAGAGCAGCGACAATCCCAGCCCCACCCCTAATCCGCCCATCACCGCCACGGCGAGGTTCGGCGCCATGCCGACGAGCGCAAGCCCGAGCGCTTCGACGAGCGCCGAGCCGAACGCGACGCGATAGGGGCCGAGCTTGTCGGGCCAATGGCCGAGAAAGAGCCGCGAGCCGACATACGCGAAGCCGAACACGTTGAACGCCAGGATGCCGTTGTCGATGCCTTTCTTCGCCATGTGGAGCGAGACGAACGAGGCGAGCGCGGCGTACCCCATCGACGCGAGCGCGAGCGCGATGCCGGGTGCGATGGCCGCCGCGGGAAAGAGCGCGCTCTTCTTCGCCGGGGCCGCGTGCGCCGGCGCCGCCTTCGATGCGATGAACAGCGTGCCGACGAGCGGCACGACGGTGCAGATCGCCCAGACCGGGCCGAAATCGAGCGCCTTCAGAAGCGTGGCGCCGGCCAGCGCGCCGAGCGTCACGCCGGTCCACATGCTCACGCCATAGAGGCCGACGATCTTGCCGCGGCGCTCGGCCGGGGCGAGGGCGACGAGCCACGTCGCGCCCGCGGTGAACACGGCGCCCTCGCCGATGCCGTGCAGCGCACGCACCGCGATCAGCGCCGGCACGCTCGCGGCGAGCGCGTAGGCGGCGCCCGCGAGCGCGCAGAGCAGAGCGCCCGCGAGCATCAGCACCTTGTGTCCGATGCGGTCGGAGAGGCGTCCGGCCACGGGCCGCGTCAGCACGACGGCCACGGCGATCGCGGCGATGACCGTGCCCACGTCGACATCGCCGCCGCCGATCCTGCCCCGCACATAGAAGGGCAGGACCGAGAGCGTCGCGCCAATGCCGAAATGGCAGAAAAAGAGACCGAGAAAAAGCGGCAGGTACGGCCGATAAAACCGCAGCCCGCTACCCGTGGCCTGAGCCACGCCCGCTTCCGATGTCCCTGCCGCGCTTCTATCCATCGATGCCTCCGCTTTCGTTGCGTCGTCGATCCCGATCCGCCGTCCGCTGCTCAGCCCGGAATGGCGTGGAAGAAGTGCGTCGGCAGATGCACGGCCAGCCCTTCGTAGATCTCCGCGCAGACGGCCAGCCCGTCCGACGCGAAGGTGCCCTCAGGCGGTGTGCCGACGCGGATCACCGATCTGCCCCAGTGCAGCAGGCGCGCGGCCACGGCGAAATCGCCGACGAGCGCGCAGCCGGGCGCGACCATCCGCGTGCGCACGATCAGCGTGCCGTTGCCCTTGAGATCGGCGAGCAGGGTGCCTTTGCCCATCATCAGGTGGTAGTAGTCGACGGGGTTCACGATCATCGCGTGCGCGGTCGCGCCGTTCTGCTCGATCTCGTTGCACGCGGCCATCACGCCGTCGACGTAGCCGCCCGAGTACTTGAGCTCGGTCACGCCGGGACAATTCAACAGCCCGTGAGGCCCGAGCGTCAGCGCCTGGTTTTCGGCCGTGGCGAGGCGCACGAGCAGGCGATAGTCGATGAACTCGGCGAGCGCGCGTTCGTCCTTGAAAAGCGCTTCGGGAATCTGCACCCAGGCGGTAATGGGCCGCACGGACGCCTCGCTCGTGCCGAAGCGGAACGTCGCTTCCTGGCGCAGCGCGCCTTCGAAAATGCCGGACGCCTGGTCCTTCGACGGCCGGCTCTCCGACCAGAAGCGGCTCGTCGGCTCCTCGATGCGCCGTTTCTTGAAGAGCTGGCTCACCATCAGGCGCGGCCGGTCCTGGGTCGGCTTGAAGGCTTCCGTGATCGTGTAGTCGAAATGGACTTCGGTGTTCGGGCCGTGCTCGAGGAATGCACGAGCGAACACTTCGCCCGAGGAGAGCTGGTCGACGGTATCGGCGGCGATGGGTTTGCCTGACATGAAGTGGCCTCGCTAAGCGGAAAACAAGCGTTCAAAAAACGGAACGGAAATCAGCGGATCGCGTGACGGATCAGCTTTTCGTAAAAGGGCTGGTGGTGCTCGAAGTACTGCTTGAGCAGCGGGTGGTTGTCGGCCGTCACCTCGTAGTCCCGGCTCGGCGCAAAGAAGCCCGAGCTCTGCGCGACGCCGGTGTGCCACGCCTGCGTGCGCCGCCATTCGGGACGGTCCTCGGGCGCCCAGGCGAGCGCGCGCTCGACGAACGGCAGGTCCACTTCGCCGCACCAGCGGGCGACGACGGCGCGAGGATCGGCGACGAGCCGCTCGGCGTCGATCACGGCCGGCAGCTTCGGCTTGAGCCCGCGCACGAGTTCGAAGATCTCGAACAGATGCTCGTAGCCGACCTCCTTGCAGGTGATGGTCGGCTTCATGTGATAGAGCGAGCTGATCGTCCGATGCGGCTCGCGGACGATGAACGTGTGCTCGAAATCGGCGATCTCCTCGGGATGCGCGAAGAGGTACTCGTAGCGATGCTCGACGGTGTCCTTGAAGAACACGGTGCGCGTGCGCGCCAGCTCGCGCATCTGCCCGAACAGCGCCGCCTCCGAATCGACTTCCAGCAGGCCGCCGCTGCCGTCCGGCACGCTCACGCGCCCCTCGTCGATGAGCGTGACGAGCGGCTCGTGAATGACCGTCACGTCGCCGCGCTCGATCATCATCCGCAGAAATGCCGTCGACATCGCGCGCTGATGCGCCCACATTGCGATGATCTTGTTCATGTTCGGCCTCCGGATGCTCATTGCGACCAGGCGGTCGGCGTGCGGTCCCAGCGATGCTTGCGCAGTTCGGCGAGCAGCTCGGGCGGCAAGGGCGGCCCGTCGCTCACGGCCATGTTCGCGTGGACGTTGGCAAGCTTGCGCATGCCCGGGATCACCGTCGACACGGCCGGGTGGTGGAGGATGAAGCGCAGGGCGAGCTCGGGCAAGGTCGAGCCCGCGGGCACGATGCGCTTCGCCGCATCGGCGCGCTCGACGGTCGGCCCGAGGTTCTCCGGGCCGAAATAGGTGCTGCGCCAGTCCTCGGGCGGGAAGGTGGCCGCTTTCGTCAGCGTGCCGGTCAGGCCGCCTTCGTCGAACGGCACGCGGGCGATGATGCCGATGTCCTTCTCCCGCGCGACGCGAAAGAGCACGTCTTCAGGCGCCTGGTCGAAGACGTTGTAGATGACCTGGATGACGTCGATGAGGCCCGTCTCGATTGCCTTCAGGCAGTTCGCCGGCTCCCAGCGGTTCACGCTGATCCCGATGCCTCCGATGAGCCCCTCGGCGCGCAAGTCGCTCATCGCGCGCTGCCACGTTTCGTCCTCGGCCCAGCGGTCTTCCCAGACATGGAACTGCATCAAGTCGATCGTCGCGAGCCCGAGGTTCTCGAGACTGCGCTCGGTGTATTCGCGAATGTGGGCCGCGGGAAACACGTCCTCGAGCGTGTCGCCGGGCCGCGGCGGCCATTCGCGGTTCTTCGGCGGAATCTTCGTCGCCACATAAAGGCGCTTGTCCGGATGCGCGCGCAGCAGCTCGCCGAGCATGCGCTCGCTGATGCCGCGGCCATAGACCCATGCCGTATCGAAGAAATTGCAGCCGGCCTCGACGGCCGCGTTCAGGCAGTCCGGCGCCGTCTCATAGTCGGCGCCCGTGAAATTGCCGGGGCCGCCAGCGATGCCCCACATGCCGTAGCCGATCTCGCTGACCTGCCATCCCAGGCGTCCCATTCTCCGGTATTGCATGCATGCTCCTTGTTTGTGGTCCTTGGTCTACGAATGCAAACGATGTCTCAGTGCGCGCCGGGCCGCCCCAAGCGTACTGAGACGCCCCCTCGGGGGGAGCGCTGCATGGGACCGGAGTAAGCGCTAAAGCGCCAACTCCGGTCGACAGCGAACGAAGTGAGCGTGGGGGGAGTTTCATCTCAGCAAAATTGCGCGAGATGGCGGCCATACGCGGCGATCGCCTCGGAGAGGTCGGCTTCCGCGAGCCCGTGAGTTCGTTCGAGCGCCTCGCAAGCGCTTCGGGAAAAGAGACTCGGATTGTTCGTCAGCGCGTTCGAGAACGCCTCGGCGAGCGCGGCCTCGCCGCTGTCCGCGCGCGGCAGCAGCCGGCGCAGATAGCCGAGCTCGCGCGGGCCGCCTTGCGCGATGCGCGCTTCGAGCGCGGCGAGCCATTGCGTGCAGGTGAGCGTGTCGAGCGCATGGCCCGCATGTTCGAGCGCACCCGCGAAAGAGACGCTTTGCGCATGGAAGACGTGATAGGCCCCGTTCCACGCGGCGGGATCGAAGATCGCCGAGACGACGCGGTTTGCCACATAGTCGACGGGCGACCAATCCGAATACATCGCCACGGCAGGCCGCGCCTTCAGCAGCGCAAACGCCGTCAGCAGGAAATGCGTGAGCGCCCGCGCGTTCGGGATGCCTTCGGCGGCGGAGGGCATCACCTCGCCGAGCCGGAATATCGTGACGGGCGCTCCCTCGCGGCGCGCTTCGAGCAGCATCCGTTCGGCGGCCCACTTCGAGCGGCTGTAGCCCGACTTCGGGCGCTCGGCGAACTCGGGATCGAACGCTTCGTCGAGCAAAGCGGTGTGGCGCAGCGCCTGCGCCTCGAGCGCGCCGAGCGTCGAAATGAAGAAGAGCGGCTTCATGCGTCCCGTGAGCGAGAGACGCAGCAACTCCTGTGTCGCGAGCACATTCGACGCGCGATGGGCGCGATAGTCGTAGACGAAATTGACGAGCGCCCCGCAATGGAGAATCGCGTCGCATCGCGCGGCGAGCGCGTCGCGGCCGGCCGCATCGAGGCCGAGCCCCGGCGTGGCGAGATCGCCCTTGACGGCGTGCAGGCGGCCCGCGTAGCGGTCGTCCCAAAGACGCTTGCGCTTGAACAGGTCGACGAGGGCGTGCTGCGCGTCGCCTTCGGCGCGCGTCAGCACGAAGACCTGAAGATCGTCGCGGCGTTCGAGCAGCGCCTTCGCGAGGTAGCTGCCGACGAAGCCGGTGCCGCCGGTCAGGAGCACGCTCGCGGGCGCCGCGGCTTCATGCGAGGCCGCGGGCAGCGAGCGCAGATGTCCGTGCGCCGTCCCGAACAGCTCGGCGCGTGCGGTTCCGGCATAGCGGGCGTCGCGCTCCAGCGTCTCTTCCTCGGATTCGCCGGTCTCGCCGCCGGCCAGCAGGTGTTCGATTCGCGCACCGGCCCTCGCCGCGCTCGCGTGAGCGAGCAGGTCGTGGACGCTGAAGCGCACCGGAAACAGGCGTTCGAGCTCCGCCGTCGCCGCGAGTGCTTGCAGCGAATCGCCGCCGGCCTCGAAGAAATCGTCGTCGGCCGCGAGGTCGGGCCGCGCGATGAGGCTGCGGAATACCGCCAGGACGCGCCCGGTCACGCCTTCTCCGGATGACGGCGCCGTCCGTTCCTGCTCGGCCAGATGCGCGTCGAGCTGCGCCTGAAGCTGCTTGCGGTCGACCTTGCCGTTCTCCGAGAGCGGCATCGAGACGAGCACGAAATAGTGGCGGGGCAGGCTGGCGCGCGGCAGGAAGCCGCGCAAATGGCGCTCGAGCGCGGTGCGGTCGAGGTCCGGTTCGCCCGTCACGAACAGCGCGATCGACTTTGCCCCGCGATGCGTCGCGACGAGCGCCTTCGCATGGCGGACCTGCGGGCAGCGCTCGGCTGCCGCCTCGACCTCGCCGAGCTCGATCCGCACGCCGCCCACCTTGACCTGGAAATCCTTGCGCCCGACGAAGCGCAGCTTGCCGCGGCTGTCGAAGTAGCCGAGATCGCCCGTGCGGTAGAGCAGGGCGCCCGGAATAGCCGGGAACGGATTGCCGACGAAGGCGCGCGCCGTGACTTCCGGCTGCTTGACGTAGCCCGCGCCGACGCAGATACCGCCGATCAGCAGCTCGCCGCACGCGCCGGGCGGCAGCGGCCGCAGCTCGTCGTCGACGACGACGACATAGCAGTTGTCGATCGGACGGCCGATCGGAATCGACATGCCGTCGGCCGCCTCGACGGGATGGAACACCATGCCGATCGACGTTTCGGTCGGGCCATAGGCATTCGTGATCCGCAATTGCGGGAGGAGCGCGCGAAGCTTGTGCACCATCGGCGGCGTGATCTCCTCGCCGCCGACGATCAGCTCGGTGAGCGTCGCGAGCTTCGCGGCGGCACGAGGATCGCGTTCGGCCAGCGCGACGACTTCGTTGAAGACGCTCGGCACGAAGTCCGTCATCGTGATGCGATGGCGCGCGATCGTCTCGACGGTCGCTTCCAGATCGAGGAAGGCGTCTTGCCTCGGAATCACCACCTCTGCGCCCGAGGTCAGCGGCCAGAAGAGCTGCCAGACCGACGAGTCGAACGTGTGCCGGCTGTTCTGCAAGATTCGCCGCTCGCCCGCGTTGCGGTCGAAGTAGCGCGACATGAAGCGGAAGCGGTTCGCGAGGCCGCCGTGAAGGTTCAGTGCGCATTTCGCACGGCCCGTCGTGCCCGATGTGAAGATGCCGTAGATCGCGTCGTCAGGGCCGATCTCGACGCCGGGACGCAATGGCAACGACAGCGGCAGCGGCGCGAGCGCGCCGATATCGAGCGGGAGGGCGCAATGGCGGAATGCGTCGGGAAGATCGCCGGCGTTTGCGCAGACGACCACGTCGCTCGCGAGCGTCTCGATCGCTTGCACGAGGCGCTCGGCGGGCCACGCCCGGTCGAGCGGCACGAAAGCCGCGCCGAGCTTCATGAGCGCGTGATAGGCGACGGGCATCTCGAGGCTGTTGGCGAGCAGCACGGGAACGATCGCGCCTTTCGCGACACCACGTGAGCTCAGTTTCGCCGCGAATGCATTGGCGAGACCGTCGAACTCGCGATAGCTGAGGGAGCGGCCCTCGAAGCGGTAAGCGGGACGCTCGGGATGGCGCTCGGCGTTCTCCTCGATCATGTGCGGGATCGCGCGCCACGGGCCGTAGTCGCGGGCCTCGCCGGCCAGCCAGCCGAGCACCATCTGCCGCGACGCCGAACCGAGACCGCGCGCCTGCCCGGGCGTCGCCGCCGGATCGGTCAGCAGCTCGTGAAGGATTTCCGCATAGAGTTCCGCGACGGCGTCGCAGGCTTGCGCCCAGGGATCGTCCTCGGCGCAGACGGCGATCACCGAAAGCATGTCCTCGCCGAGCCGGAAAAGGATGCGCACGGCGGCCTGGCCGGCGTTCAGCTCGACGGGCCGGTCGATGAGGTCGACTTGCAGTGCGCGCCGGGGCGCCTCGGCTGCGCGCGCGGCATCGAGCATCCCAAGCGCCTCGGCCACGGGAACGCGGCTTAGTCGATCGTGCTCGAAATGCGTCCAATGCGCGCCCTGATGCATCGCGGTGTGTGCGGCGCCGCGCCAGTGGCGGGTGCCGACGCTGACGGGCAAGTATCGGCCGAGCCGGGCGCTCACCTCGATCGCGGCAAGCGCGGCGATGAGGACGAGCGAACGAAGTTCCGTGCCCGGCTCGATGCGCCGCATCGGTCTCGCATAATGACCGAGCATTTGCACGGCAAATGGAGATTCAATCGCCGCTTCGCCGGCATCGAAGGATGGATTTACATCCTCGCTTCCAGCAGACATCAAGTGGATTCTTGCCATTTTTATATTGGCGGACATCAATGAGTCACAACTGTTGATTAAGACGAGCTCCACCCGGCCATATATGACCAGTGGCCTCGTTACCGCGAGACGTGCCATTTCCTTCAACGCTCTGGCCAAGCCGGAGCATCGAAATTCTCCACTTCGATACTGCTTTCCGATTAAGACGAGCTCCACGGACTTTATATAGTTCCAGTGGCCTCGTAACTGCGAGACGTGCCAATGCTTTCAGCGGTCCGACTCAAGCCGGAGCATTGAAATATTCCACTGCGATGCTGCTTTTCAGGTTTTTCAGCGCGGTGATGCTATGGCCCTCGATTCGGCTCGAGCGTTAAGACGCAAGAGTCGCGTTTCTTCAAACCACCAAGTCTTCTTTTCGTTCGATTAAGTAGATGGACTGGGCGCGATTGAATCATGCCATTTTCAGCTTGGCAATAGTTCAGATGAATAATTTTCTGGCGTAACTAAGCGGTTAAATCCATCGGCTTATACGCAAGCCGGCTCGCGGCGGCGCAGCATTGCGTTTGCGATCAATGGGATCGATGAGGTTTTTAAACAAAACGCATAAAACCTTTGCGCCATTGAGGCTCGCAACCCCGTCCGGCAGCTCCTCGGACGGCGCCGGATAGCCCGTATCCACGGCACGCCCATGGCCGGACGGCAGTTGCGAGGCTCGCCAAGGGGCCGCGTGGGTCGACTCCGCCTGAACTTTCAACCATCGCGGGCTCCCGAATCGCGCCAACAGACGCCGGGTCGAACTTCCCGCATGGCCGGCTCCCCGGCAGGGAAACCTTTCGGCCAGCAATTGTGACGTTATTCGGATCAAGCGATCTCATTGTTTGCGCTGCGGTCGGTCTAAGACATCTGTTGAGTCCCTATGGACAAACACTGCGATATCGATTATATGGTAAGAAGAATACAAATCAACGGGGGTATAAATGCGTGTAAATACGTTGTCGGCCTATATAACATTAATATTTCTTCTTTCCGGGTGCAGCACTTATTTGCTTGACGTCCAGAATGTGCACAATTCGCCCGATCCAAATGGCGGCACCATATCCAGCACGTTTCCATCGACACAGATATACACTTCGGTTTATGTGCGAGCGGATGAGGGAAGCAGTCAAGACGTTGTCAATGTTTGCAAGACGGCGTTTGTTGCGGACTTGGTCATGGCCAAACAGACGAACATTGCAGTGACAGCCATTTTGCCAAACAGCAGTGTTGAATTACCCATTTACGTTGCAAGCAAAAATGGCAACAATTGCCAAGTCTCTTACAAACAACTTTTTCTTGTCACGCCGCAGATGATGGCTGCGGCGGGGCACCCGCAAATCAGCGGAAAATTCGAATACGACGTCAAATCTGAAGAAAAAGTTTTGCAATATCTAAACGAAGCGTCTGCACTAGCGGCGTTATTTGTTCCGACAGCCTCTGCACCAGTGCTGACGTCCATTGACACGGTATCGACCACGTCACTCGCCAAAAACGTTGAAACCGACTTGAACAATGCATTTAGCCAAAGCATTGGACTTGTGCGCCCGATACTGGATTTCGATGACGTTGCCCCGCTTTCCAGAGTTCAAAAATCATTGTGGAACGTCGAGGCCGACGAGATTGGTGTTGACGGCAAGATCAAAACTAAAACCGCGCTTGGCACAATTACGCTAACTGTTACTCACTCGACAACCCTGCTAGGTGAGGAATCGGATGATGCCCCGACATATTCCGACCCAAGAATAGTCCAAACCAAGCAACTTATTTCAATTTCTGCAGGCAGCTCTGCGCCTCAACCTGTCTATCTTTACGATTTGGTCAACAAATCGCCCTACGATGCGGCATCGAAAGTTGCGCAGCTGAATTTCAACGCGGATCCTGGGGTTGTCAATGGTTATTGTTCCGTTCTCCGCTCACAGCTGCAAACTCTGGGGCTAAACGTTTACGATGCTACCGCTTATCTATGGGCTATCTACAGCCAGGCAGCATATCAATTGCATGACGATTTTTCGGCGTTGAAGAGCGATTGCCTGGATACCACCGAAATGAAGCTGATAAAGAGCCTCAAAGTGACTGGTTCAGCCACGGCACTTCAGTCGTGGGGAATCGCAAAGAGCGCCAGTGGCGACATAAAAAATGACCCATCCCACCAGTAAGCGATTCGACCGCGCTTTTCGTCTTTCCAAGGAGCGTATTTTGTACAACAGCACGGATTGTTGTGTAGGGCGAATCCACAACCCACATAAGGCGGGAAAAATGCGACTGTTAACCACGGCAATCGGCCTATCGTTTTTCCTGGTGCTCGGCCTTGCGCCCTTCAGATCGGCCAATGCCCAGGGTAGCGAATCGGGTTCAGATGGTATTGCCGCCATCAAGAATGCAGCGGCGAAGTCATCTTGCGCAGCGATCTACTGGAAGAATCATCGCGGGTTTGCTCCGAAGTCATACATTGAAGGCATGGCTCTTGTTTTCGCCCGATCGCTCTGTCATCCCGACCGCCCGGACGTGGCGGTGGTTTCACAGGCCGTCGACACCACGAAGGCAAAAACAGATGCCTTGGCAGCCTACGACCAGAAATTCAAGCAGCTTCACCTTAACAACGACTCAACCGGTCTTGATACTTTCCGTCATAGCTATGTTCTGCTGCTCGGACTCGGCATGATGGAGAGTTCCGGAAACTACTGCGAGGGACGAGATGTCAGCCAGTGTTTCAATGACGCCGACAGCGCCGAAGCAGGTCTTTTCCAGACTTCGTACGGCGTACGAAGGGTGAGCCACGTTCTGAACGAGCTATTCCAACACTACAGCCAGGACCAGCATGGGTGCATGCTCGATGAATTTAAAGGAAACCTTTCTTGCAAAATCGTCAAGAGCCACAATCCAAAGTGTCCCGACGCCACCAGTGATGTCGTTGGATCGGGGGCTGGGGCCGATTGGCAGAGGCTGACCAAGTCATGCCCAGCGTTTGCCGCGGAGTACGCGGCCGTCGTGTTGCGCACAAGCGGGGGACTGAAAGGAGAGTTCAATCCTGTCAGAAAGATGCAGGCGGACGTCAGGCCCGAGTGCGACGAGATGTTCAAGGACGTCCAGACATACGTGCAGCGTAACCCTCAAGTTTGCGCGGCACTGAACTGACCAATGCACCCACTGGTGCCGGTATTGGGATGAGCCGGATGATTTCGCGGCTGTCTGTCGGAAGCACGGGCGAGCGGTTCGCGAATTCGGTTTCGAACAGGGCGAAATGATCGCGGGGTACGGCGGCGGGAAGTGCAGCGCTGAGCCGTGGTAACTGGACCAAAGTTATGCCGGTCTGCGTTGGCGTATGCGTGGCCACCGCTCGCGATGCGGCAGCTGACGACAACGGTGGACACGATCGATCGCTGGGCAGACCGGCACGCGGTACGCTTTATCACGCCGCAAACGCGCTACCGCTGCGGTACGCCGTTGCGCCACTCGCCCCAATGCGTGACGATGTCCTGCACGAGCGGATTGCCCGCGAGGAACAGATTGTCGATCGCGATCGTGAAGCCGCCCTGCGACGCGTAGTTGAGCAGATTGTCCGCGCTCGATTGGCCCGCGTACGGCCGGTCGAAGTCCGAGCCGGCGCGCAGCACCGCGACACGGTTCAGGTCGACGCGATGCACGGTCGCCGCGCGCGTCAGCGCCTCGAAGGTGGCGTTGTCTTCCTGCTGCGTCGTGCAATAGGTGCCACGGCCGTCGGTCAGGATCTTCGTCCATTGCCGCGCTCGCTCGCCGAGGCCGGTGCCCGACCACCAGGTATCGCCCGCCAGGGTGTCGCACTGGATCACGGTCGGCGGACGGTTCGCGGGCGCATAGCTGTATTTGGCGCGGGCGGCCTGCGCCTGTGCGTCGTCGGTCAGCGTCACGTTGCGCGACAGCGCAAATGCCGCGTTCGAAAGCGCCGGATTGAGCTGGAACACTTCGGTGCGATAGTCGAGCGGCGGCTTTTGCGCCGGGCCCGTCGTGTTGATGCCGAGATAGCCGGTGTTCCAGCCCGGTGGAATTTCGCGTCCGTCGATTTCCCACTGAATGCCGAAGTCGACGAGCCAGTTAGCCCAGGCAGCGGAACCGACGGTCCCCTGAAGCGGATCGATACCGGCGATGCCCGCCACCATGAAGTACGTATGACGCAAGTCGAAACGTGGCGAGAACGTCAGCGCCATGATCGACGCGGCGGCATTCGCGTGCCCCATGCCCGTCGTCATCACGCAGACGTCCTGCCGATTGCAGTGCACGGCCGGGTAGTCAGGAGACAGACCCGCGACGGTGATGTCCTGCCACGGTCCGAGATGATCGAGCCACACCTGGCCTTCCGGGCCGAACATCGAAACGATCATCACCTTGACCGGACGGCCATGCGACGCGCCGTCGTCCTGCGCGAAGCTGTCGTCGGCATGCGCGATGGCCGGTGCAACGGCTGCGCCGGCCACGAGCAACGATGAAATCACTGCGCCAAAAGCACGATTTAGCATGAGAGGCCCCACCTGTTATGTAAGAACTGCGGTTGCGAAACGTGAATCGCGTGCCGTGTTGTCGACTGTCGTCGTGTTTTTTGTCGGCGTGCAGCGTGGGACCTGGGCGTGAGCCATTCAGGCGACAGTGAGTATAAGCAAAGAAAAATGTGTATTGGCAAGCGGCAGCGAATTTCAATGCGGACGACGCGGCGAGGTGCGACGGACGTGCGCGCCATCCTGTCTCGCTGTGCAAAAGGCAGGATGTAATCACAAATTCTTAAATGTAAACAACCGCTGGGCCGCACACCGGGTGATTGATATTCAACCGCGCACATTCAATTGCTTTACAGTCGTGCTTTCAGATTGTCATGTTTAAAATGCGGATGGGAAATATTTCTGATATCTCATCTCGATCATGAGATATCAGTAAAATCAGCTCCCGCCACGCAACCTAAATTCAAATAAAAAAGCGTGCGAAATTATTTATTTTTTGAGTTGAATAAGCTGTGCTATCTTTGCGCCCACGCTTGATCGACCCATTCAAGACGGCGAAATCATGTCGTCGCGATTGCCCGAGAAAATGCGTTGATTGAAATAAAACTGAAACAAATCCGGTATTCATCATTCGTGGCGGCCGCGAGCACAACTCGACGGTTGCTGACGAGCAGGTGCTGATAAAAATGGAAAACACCCATTCACTGGAGACATCCGGCATCGTTTATCGCGCGATCGACCATATCGCGCTGGCGGTCATTGACCTCGAAGCCGCGATTCGATTGTTCACCTCCGTTCTCGGATTCAAATTGATCGGTCGCCGGCATATCCGGGGCGCGAAAACCGGCATGCATTCCGCCGAGCTCGAGCACGGCGGCCTGAGATTCGTGCTCTGCCAAGGCACCGAACCCGAGTCGCAAGTGTCCCGCCTGGTGAGCGAATACGGCCCCGGCGTTGCGCACATCGCCCTCGAAGTCGACGACGTCGCCAAGACGGTCGGCGAACTCGGCACCCGCGGCATGCGCTTCGACACTTCGGTCATCGAAGGTCCCGGACTGACGCAGTCGTTTACCGCAAGAGACGCGAACACCGGCCTCAGCTTCGAGATCATCAAGCGCAGCGGCGAGCACGGCTTCGTGGACGACAACATCCAGTCGCTGTTCGACCAGTTGGAAAAGTCGAATTCCTATTAGTGATCCGTTGGCCGGAACCGTTGCAGGCCCGGGGCCAAGACCCGGGCTTCGGACGGCGCGGCATGCCCGCGCCGACGATTTGCGCGTCCGGCCTTGCGACTCCATGCCACCAGGAGCAGGGCCGTGTTGAATCAATCAGTCGTCGAAACGTCGCGTCTGTCGGTGATGAATTTCTTGAACGAGGCCGCGAACGATTACCCGGGCGCCATCTCGTTCGCGTCGGGCCGCCCCGCGGAGGAATTCTTCTCGCTCGACAGTTGGCTCTCCGCCGTGCCGGTGTACCAGGCGCATGCGGCAAAGGTGTCCGGCGAAAGCTTGCCGCTGGCCGGCCGGCGGCTCGCGCAATACGGACGCACGGCAGGCATCGTCAATGCGCTGATCGCGCAACAATTGCGCAATGACGAGCGCATCGAATGCGATCCGCAGCAGATCGTGGTGACGGCGGGGTGCCAGGAAGCGCTGGCGCTCATCGTTCCTGCGCTGTGCCGCGCGTCCGGCGACGTCATGCTGGCGCGCAATCCCACCTATATCGGCATTACCGGAGTGGCGGATTTCGCGGGCATCGAGATACGGCCCGTCGAGCGCCACGCGAGCGAGAGCTGGGAGCAGGCGCTCGAGCGGACGACCGCCAGGCTGCGCCAGGAGGGCAAGACGCCGCGCGGTTTCTATCTGACGCCGGAATTCGACAATCCTACCGGCACCGTGCTGAGCGAAGCGGAACGGCGATCGATCATCGCCGGCTGCACGGCGCACCGCATCGTCGTGCTCGAAGACAACCCATACGGGATGTTCCGCTTCGAAGGCGAACCCACCGCGCCGATGATGACGCTCGACGACAGCGGCTGCGTGATCTACCTCGCGACCTACTCGAAGACGCTGTGTCCTGCGGTGCGGGTCGGCGCGGCGGTCGTGCCCAAGCAGCTCTTCGGCAGCGCAGCGGCGGCCGGGCGGCTTCGCGCGGAGCTGTCGGAACGCAAGAGCTTCGTCACCGTGAACACGAGCCAGGTCACGCAGGCGCTGGTGGGCGGGGTGCTGCTCAACGAGGACGCAAGCCTCGCGCGGCTCGTCGAAGCGCCGAGAGCCCATTACCGCCGCAACCGCGACACGCTCCTCTCCGCGCTCGAAACGGCGTTCGGCGAGCGGCGCGGCGAAGTGGCGTGGAATCGTCCGGAGGGCGGTTTTTTTCTCAGCGTCACGTTGCCGTTCGACTTCGGGGAGCGCGAGACCATCGAGTGCGCGCGCGATCACGGTGTGATCGTGATGCCGATGACGTTCTTTTCCCTCGACGCGACGCGCCGGCGCGAGGTGCGCCTCGCGTTCAGCAACGCCGGCGTTGCCGACATCGAAGCAGGGGTGGCGCGCCTGGCGCGCTATGTCGACGAAAAGTGCTGCGTGGCAGCGCCTTGAACTCGAGGCTCGTCGAATCCCTTCAATCCCGTTCAAAGGTTCGCGCGCAGATGTGTAAAGCCCTCGTCATCGACAACTTCGATTCGTTCACTTACAACATCGTCCAGCTCATGGGGCAGGCTTGCGGCGTCGAGCCTGCTGTCGTGCTGAACACGGCGCCGCTCGGCGAAATCGACTTCGCCCGCTACGACTGCGTCATCGTCTCGCCCGGGCCGGGAACGCCGGCCGAGCCCGCCGACGTGGGGATCAGCGCCAGCGTCATACGCGACACGCACTTGCCGCTGCTCGGCGTGTGCCTCGGTCACCAATGCATGGCGCACGAGCACGGCATGGAAGTCGTGCTGGCGCCCGAGCCGATGCACGGCCGTGTGAGCGTGATTCGCCATGACGGGCGCGGCGTGTTTGCGGGTCTGCCCGCCGACCTGCACGTCGTTCGCTATCACTCGCTGACGGTGAAGGAAGTCAAGGGCCCGTTCGAGCTGTGCGCGTGGGGCGGCGATGGCGTGATTCACGGCATCCGTCACAAGACGCGCCCGCTGCACGGCGTGCAATTCCATCCCGAGTCGATCTGCACCGAGACGGGCGCAGACCTGTTCCGCAATTTCCGGGACCTCGCGCTCGCGCACAGGGCCCTCAGGGCCGCATGACCCTCCGGGCTTCGAAGCGCGGCAACAGGATCTTCAAGGAATCGGCGATGAACGCATTCAAGGTCGAAGTGACGGTGCTCGACGGGTGCCGCGATGCACTCGCGGTCTTCGAGCGATTGTTTCGGGGCGCGCCAGGCACGTTCCTGCTGGAGAGCAGCGTGGTGGTGCCGGGCTTTTCCCGCTTTTCGTTCATGGGCGAGGCGCACGGCCCCTACGGCGAGCGCATCTCGTACGACGTGCGCTCGCGGACGGCGACGGTGGAGCAAGGGGGCGTGCGCCGCACGCAGCGCGTCAGCGGCATTTTCGATTTCCTGCAGGCGAATCTCGCGCAGCGCACGGCGAGCTGCGGCGTCGACCTGCCTTTCGGTTTCGATCTCGGCTACGCAGGCGTGTTCGGATACGAAGTGAAGGCGGAAACGATAGGCTCGCATCCGCATGCTTCGGCCGTCGCGGACGCGGCTTTCGTGTTCGCGACGCGCCTCGTGGTGCTCGACCATATCGAGCGCAAGACCTACCTGCTGCACCTCGCCACCGACGAAGCGTCGCGCGTCGACGCGCGACGCTGGCTTGACCGCGCGGCGGCGGCGATCGGCGCGGCGCCGCCCGCTTCGAACGCGCTCGCGGCGTCGAATCGCGCAGAGCGGCGCCGGCTGACGCTCGCGGAGGTGGAGTCGTGGATCGCGTCGAACGCGTGGATCCGCCATGACCGGCCCACGTACGTGGGCAAGATCCGCGAAGCGTTGAACGAAATCGTCCACGGCGAAAGCTATGAGATCTGCCTCACGAACGAAGTCAGCTTTCCGTTCGCCGACGATCCGTTCGATTTGTATCGCGCCATGCGCGAGCTGACGCCCGCGCCTCATGCGGCCTATGTCAACGGCGGACGCTTCGCGCTCGTGAGCGCCTCGCCGGAGCGGTTCCTCTGCGTCGACCGGGAGCGGATCGCGGAAGCGAAACCGATCAAGGGAACCCGTCCGCGCGGCCGCACGGCCGCCGAAGACGCCGCGCTGGCCGAGGAACTGCGGGCGAGCGAAAAGGACCGCGCGGAGAACCTGATGATCGTCGATCTGCTGCGCAACGATCTGGGACAGGTGTGCGAGATCGGCTCGGTGCACGTGCCGACACTGTTCGACGTGGAAACCTACTCGCACGTGCACCAGCTGGTCTCCACCGTGCGGGGCCGGCTCAAGCCCGGCGTGTCGGCCGTCGACTGCATCCGCGCGACGTTTCCGGGCGGCTCGATGACGGGCGCGCCGAAGAAGCGAACGATGACGATCATCGACCGGCTCGAGGAAGGGGCGCGCGGCATCTATTCCGGCGCGCTCGGCTGGTTCGGCCTGTCGGGTGCGTGCGACTTCAGCATCGTGATCCGCTCGGTGACGATCAGCGAAGGTCTCGCGCGTCTCGGCGTGGGCGGCGCCATTACCGCGCTGTCGGACCCCGCCGGGGAATTCGACGAGACGATCGTCAAGGCGCGCGGCGTCGTCGAAGCGGTCGAGCATCTGCGCGCCGGCCGGCGCCAGGCCGCATCCGCGAGCTGACGCGGCCGACGGCCGCCCGGTGCCGGCCGCGCATCGCTCTGTCCAATTTTCCGGAGTCACATGCATGAACCGCAGCCCTTTTCTCGGCAAGGTGTTCCCGTTGACGACCGCCCAGCGCGAAATCTGGTTCGACCAGCTCGTGCACGGCGACGCGCCGGTCTACAAGATCGGCGGCTACGTATGCATCGACGGCCCTGTCGATGCGGCATTGTTCGAGCGGGCGGTGAATCTCCTGGTCGAGAAACACGACGCGCTGCGCACGGTGCTCGTGCCCGCGAGCGACGAAAGCGGCGTGCCGCAACAGGCGATCGCCGCAGCGCTGACCGTGGCCGTGCCGCTGCGCGACTTCTCCGCCAGCGAGGACCCGCTGGCCGCCGCCACGGCGTGGGCGCAGGCGCAGTTGCGCGAACCGTTCCCGCTGAGCGGCGCCGATCCGCTGTTTCGCTTCGAGCTGCTGAAGCTCGGCGAGCGGCGCCATGCGTTCACATTGAACTTCCATCACTTGATCGTCGACGGCTGGGCGATCGGCCTGCTCGCCGATTCGCTGGGCCGGATCTACAGCGCGCTCGCCGACGGGAGCGAGCCGCCATTGTCAGCGCCCTCATACACGGAGTTCGCCGAACAGGACTGCGCATACCGCGAGTCGCCGCAGTTCGAGCGGCAACGCGCCTACTGGCTGGACAAATACCGCACGCTCCCCGATCCGCTGTTCGCGCCTCGCCATCGCGAACGCTACGGCGACGCCGTGCCGCCAAGCGGGCATCACACGCTTGCCCTGCCGCGTGCGTTCTACCGGCGCATCGCCGACTTCGCACGCGAGCGCGAGTCCACGCCGTTTCACGTGATTCTCGCGCTGTTGCAGATCTATTTCGCGCGCACCCTGCAGCGCGGCGAGCTCGTGGCGGGCCTGCCCATCCTGAATCGTTCGAACGCGCGGCTGAAGGAGACCGCCGGCATGTGCGCCGGCGTGAGCCCGGTGCGGCTGCCGTTCGACGGCTCGCTGCCGTTCGATGCGCTGCTGGGCTCGCTCGCGCGCGTGCTCAAGCAGGATTACCGCCACCAGCGCTTTCCGCTGAGCGAGCTGAACCGCTCCCTCGACCTGTGGAAGGCGCAGCGCGCCCAGGTATTCGACCTGTCGGTGTCGTACGAGCGCGACGACTACGACCTTCGTTTCGGCGAGGGCCGGGCGCAGATTTTCATGCTGTCGAACGGCCACGAGCAGACACCGTTGATGCTGCACATCCGGGAGAACCGCTTCGACGACCACGCGTGGATCCACTTCATGTACAACCGCGCGTGGTTCGACGGCGATGAGATCGAAGCGGCGGGTGAGCGCCTCTTGCACCTCATCGAGCAGGTGCTCGGCGATCCGGCGGCCGGCGATCCGGAGGCCGGCTATCCGGCGGCCGGCGACCCGGCGCAGCCGGTCTGCCGGCTGACGCTCACGACGGCGGACGAAGCGCGCCTGCTGGCACGCTGGAGCGCGCCGGGAGCGGCTTTCGAGACGAACCGCACGATCCATCAGTGCTTCGAGGACGCCGTGCGGCGCGCGCCGGATGCGCCAGCGCTGCTGTGCGACGGACAATCGCTGACCTATGGCGAGCTGAACGCGCGCGCGAATCGGCTGGCGCGTCATCTGATCGGACACGGCGTCCGTCCGGACGGACATGTCGCGATCTGCGCCGAGCGCGGTGTCGGGATGATCGTCGGCCTGCTGGCGGTCCTGAAAGCGGGCGGCGGCTATGTGCCGCTCGATCCCGCGTATCCGCCGGAACGGCTCGCATGGATGCTGGGCGATTGCGCACCGGTCGCGATACTCGCGCAGGCGTCCACGCGCGCGCTCGTCGAGGGCGCCGGCGCGCCGGTGATCGATCTGGACGACGCGCGGTGGCGCACGGGCGGCGCCGAAGGCGAGGCGGCCGGCGATCCGGCGGCCGGCGATCCGCGCGTCGAGGGCATGCACCCGAACCGTCTCGCGTACGTGATCTATACGTCGGGCTCGACCGGCCAGCCGAAGGGCGTGATGGTCGAGCATCGCAACGTCGTGCGTCTCTTCGCGGCGACGCACGCCCGGTTCGGCTTCGGCCCCGGCGACGTGTGGGCGCTATTTCATTCGTTCGCATTCGACTTCTCGGTGTGGGAAATCTGGGGGGCGCTGCTGCACGGCGCACGGCTCTTGATCGTGCCGTATCTGACGAGCCGCTCGCCGCGCGACTGCTACGCATTGCTGTGCGAGGCCGGCGTCACGGTGCTGAATCAGACGCCGAGCGCGTTCCGGCAACTGATCGCGGCGCAGGGCGAGACGCAGCGCGAGCACCGGCTGCGCCAGGTGATCTTCGGCGGGGAGGCGCTGGAGCTCGCGATCCTGAAGCCATGGTTCGAGCGCGCGGTCAATGCGCGCACTCGGCTCGCCAACATGTACGGGATCACCGAGACCACCGTCCACGTGACCTATCGGGCGATCACGGCCAGTGACGTGCTCGACGGCGAGCGCCAGGCGGTGAACTCGGTCGGCGCGCCGATTCCCGACCTCGGGGTGTACGTGCTCGACGAAGCGCGGCGGCTCGCGCCGATCGGCGTGACGGGCGAGCTGTATGTCGGCGGCGCGGGCGTCGCGCGCGGGTATCTGAACCGTCCCGCGCTGACGGCCGAGCGCTTCGTCGCCGATCCGTTCGGCGCCGATCCGTCGGCGCGGCTCTATCGGAGCGGCGACCTCGGACGCTGGCTGCCGGACGGCAGCCTCGAATATCTGGGCCGCAACGACGACCAGGTGAAAATCCGCGGCTTCCGCATCGAGCTCGGCGAGATCGAGGCGGCCCTGACCGGCGCGGACGGTGTGCGCGAGGCGGTGGTGGTCGCGCGGCAAGAGGCGGGGGACGTCCATGCGCCGGGCGACAGGCGGCTCGTCGCGTACTACCTCGGCGAGCTGCGCGAAGCCGGAGCGCTGCGCGCGCAGCTGCTGGCGAGCCTGCCGGAATACATGGTGCCCAGCGCCTATGTGCATCTGGACCGCTTCCCGCTGACGCCGAACGGCAAGCTGGACCACAAGGCGCTGCCGGCGCCGGGGCGCGAAGCGCTAGGCTCGGATGCCTACGAAGCGCCGCAGGGGCCCGTCGAGGAACGGCTCGCGCAAATCTGGTCCGGTGTGCTGGGCGTCGAGCGCGTGGGCCGCCACGACCATTTCTTCGAGCTCGGCGGTCATTCGCTGCTCGCCGTGAAGCTCGTCGAGCAGATGCGGCGCGCCGGGATGAGCGCCGACGTGCGGGTGCTGTTCAGCCAGCCCACGCTCGCGGCGCTGGCCGCCGCCGTCGGAACGGCAGGGGCGCCGGGCGTTCCCGGGAACCGCATTCCCGCCGATTGCGCGCGCATCACACCGGACCTGCTGCCGCTCCTGGCGCTTGACCAGACCGCGATCGACCGTGTCGTCGCCCAGGTGCCGGGCGGCGCGGCGAACGTCCAGGACATCTATCCGCTCGCGCCGCTGCAGCAGGGCATCCTGTATCACAGCCTGTCGGCGGCCGAAGGGGATCCGTACGTGATGCAGGTGCTGTTCGGCATCGAGAGCCGCGAGCGTCTGGACGCGCTCGCCGATGCGCTGCAGCAGGTGGTCGCGCGCCACGACGTGTTCAGGACCGTCTTCGTCTGGGAGGGGCTCGACGAACCGGTGCAGGTCGTGTTGCGCACCGCGCGCCTGCAGATGGAAGCCGTCGACTTCGGCCAGGACGCGACGGATGTCGCGGCGCGGCTGCAGGCGCGCTTCGACCCGCGCGGCATCCGTCTCGACCTGAAGCGCGCGCCGCTGATGAAGGTCGCGTACACGCGGGATCCGGCCCACGGCCGCTGGCTCGCGGTGTTCCTGTTCCATCACCTCGTCGACGATGCGACTTCGCTGCGGCTGCTGCGCCGCGAAGTCGCACGCATCCTCGCCGGCGAGGCCGGCCGGCTACCCGAGCCGCTTCCCTATCGCGACTATGTCGCGGGCACGCGCGCCGGGGCCGGCGGCGACACGCACGAGGCGTTCTTTCGCGCGATGCTCGGCGACGTGACCGAGCCGACGCTGCCGTACGGCAGCGCCGACGTGCGAGGCGACGGGCGCGGCATTCGCGAGACGAGACACGGCGTCGCGCCGGCGTTGAGCGCGCGCGTGCGGCAGCACGCGCGGCGCCTCGGCGTGAGCATCGCCAGCCTGTATCACCTTGTGTGGGCGCGGGTGCTGGGCACGTTGTCGGGGCGCGACGACGTCGTGTTCGGCACGGTGCTGATGGGCCGGCTGCTCGCGGGCGGCGACGTCGACCGCGCGATGGGCATGTTCATCAACACCCTGCCGGTGCGGGTGGATGCGGGCGCGCCGCTCGTGCGGGACGCTGTGCTCGCGACGCATGCGAGCGTCACTGCGCTGCTTGCCCACGAGCATGCGACGCTGGCGCTGGCGCAGCGGTGCAGCGGAGTGGCCGCGCCGCTGCCGCTGTTCGGCGCGCTGCTGAATTTCCGGCACAGCGATGCGAGCCTGGCGCCCGGCGCGGGGCAGCAGGCCTGGGAGGGCATCGAGGTTCTCGATTTCGTCGAACGGACGAACTATCCGCTGGTGCTGTCGGTGGACGATCTGGGCGAGGGGTTTGCACTGACGGTGCAGGCGGCCGAAGGCATCGACGCGCAGCGCGTGGGCGGCTACGTGCTGCAGGCGCTGGAGAGCCTTGCCGATGCGCTGGAGCACGCGCCGCACACGGCGATGCGGGCCTTGACGATCCTGCCGCCGCACGAGCGCCACGAAGTGCTGGAGAGGTTCAACGCGACGCAGGCGGACTATCCGCAAGGGCAGACGGTGCATGGGCTGTTCGAGGCGCAGGCGGCGCGCACGCCCGATGCGACGGCGGTCAGCCACGAGGGACGCTCGCTCAGCTACGGCGAGCTGAACGCGTGCGCCAACCGGCTCGCGCACCGGCTGATCGCACTCGTCGGCGTGCGGCCGGATGCGCGGGTGGCGATCTGCGTGGAGCGCAGCCTGGAGATGGTGGTGGGGCTGCTGGCGATCCTCAAGGCCGGGGGCGCCTACGTGCCGCTGGATCCGGGCTATCCGGCCGAGCGGCTGCGCTACATGCTGGCCGACAGCGCGCCGGCCGCGGTGCTGGTGCACGCTCGCACGGCGGGTGCGCTGGAGGCGCCCGGCATCGCGAAGATCGACATCGGCGACGCAGCGCTGGCCGCGCCGCCGTCATGCGGCGCAACGGACACGCCCAACCCGGCGGTGGCCGGTCTCGATGCGCACCATCTCGCCTACGTCATCTACACCTCGGGCTCCACCGGCCAGCCGAAAGGCGTGATGAACGAGCACCACGCGGTCGTCAACCGGCTTCGATGGATGCACGACGCGCTCGGCATGCGCGCGGACGACACCGTGCTGCAGAAGACACCGTTCAGCTTCGACGTATCGGTATGGGAGTTCTTCCTGCCGCTGATGACAGGCGCCCGGCTCGTGCTCGCACGCGCCGAAGGCCATAAAGACCCGGCCTACTTGAGCGGCTTGATCCGCCAGGAGCGGGTCACCACGGCGCACTTCGTGCCGTCCATGCTGCAGGCGTTCGTCGATCACGCGCCCGCCGCGCGGTGCGAGAGCCTGACCCGGGTGGTGTGCAGCGGCGAGGCGTTGCCCGGCCATCTGCTGAGGCGTTTTGGCGAGCGTTTTGCGGCGAGCACGCTCTACAACCTGTATGGACCGACCGAAGCCGCGGTCGACGTGACCGCGTGGGTCGCCGATGGCGGTTCCGGCGCTGCGGCCGGCAATCCGGACAATCCGGACAATCCGCCGATCGGCCGGCCGATCGCGAACACGCGGATCTATGTCCTCGATGCGCACGGGCAGCCGGTGCCCATCGGCGTCGCGGGCGAAATCCATATCGGCGGCGTGCAGGTTGCGCGCGGTTATCTGAACCGGCCCGAGCTGACGGCCGAGAAATTCGTCGACGATCCGTTCTCGCCCGCGCCGCAGGCACGGATGTACCGGACGGGCGATCTCGGGCGCTGGCTGCCGGACGGCAACATCGAGTACCTGGGCCGTAACGACGACCAAGTGAAGATCCGCGGCTTCCGGATCGAACTCGGCGAGATCGAGGCGAAGCTGGCGGAGATCGAGGGCGTGCGCGAGGCGGTCGTGATCGCGCGCGAAGACGGGTGGGACGGCCATCTACAGGGCGGCCATCCGCGGGGCGGCAAACGGCTCGTCGCCTATGTCACCGGCGAGGACGTGCCTCCCATCGACACGCTGCGCGAGCACCTGCTGTCGCGGCTGCCCGACTACATGGCGCCGGCCGCCTGTGTCGTGCTGGGGGCGCTGCCGCTGACGCCGAACGGCAAGCTCGACCGCCGTGCGCTGCCGGCGCCCGAGCAGGCAGCGTACCGGCGAGGACGATACGAAGCGCCCCGCACGGAGGTCGAACACACGCTGGCTTCGATCTGGGCGGCGTTGCTGAAAGTCGAGCGGGTCGGCCGTCATGACAATTTCTTCGAGCTGGGCGGGCACTCGCTGCTGATGCTGGGCCTGATCGAACGGATGCGGCGCGCTGGACTGCGTGCGGACATCCGGTTGCTGTTTTCCGCGCCGACGCTTGCCGAGCTCGCGGCCCGCGCCGTGGCCGGACAGCGCGACGTGCCGGCGCCGCCGAACCTGATCCCGGCCGGCGCGCGCCGGATCACGCCGGCCATGCTGAATCTGGTCGAGCTCGACCAGCCCGCGATCGATGCGATTGTCGCGACGGTGCCCGGCGGCGCCGCGAACGTGCAGGACATCTATCCGCTTGCGCCCTTGCAGGAAGGGATCCTGTATCACCACCTGGCGGCGCCGCACGGCGATCCCTACCTGCTGCACGGCATGTTCGGCTTCGCAAGCCGGGCGCTGTTCGACCGCTTCGCCGATGCGCTGCGGCGCGTGATCGAGCGGCACGACATCCTGCGCACCAGCTTCGCGTGGGAAGGACTCGACGAGCCGGTGCAGGTGGTATGGCGGCATGCCGCGCTTCATATCGACGAAGCGGCGCTGGACGCGGGCGCCGGCGATGTCGCGCAGCAGTTGCGCGCGCGCTGCCATGCACACGGCACGCGGCTCGACGTGCGGCAGGCGCCGCTGCTGCGTCTCGCGGTCGCGCACGACGCCTCACAGGGCCGCTGGGTGGCGCTGCTGCTGTTCCATCACCTCGTGCTCGATCATGCGGCCCTGGCCGTCGTGCAACAGGAGGTGCAGGGCTGCCTCGCCGGCGAGGCAGCCCATCTGCCGGCGCCGGCGCCGTACCGCGCGTATGTGGCGCAGACGAGGCTCGGCGTGAGCCGCGAGTCGCACGAGCCATTTTTCGGCGAGATGCTGGGCGCTATCGACGAGCCGACGCTGCCGTACGGCCGCAGCGACGTGCAGGGCGACGGCAGCCGCGTGACCGAGCACAGCGAGGCGATTCCAGGGCCGCTGACCGCGCGTCTGCGCGCGAACGCCAGGCAGCTCGGCGTGAGCGCGGCGAGCCTGTTGCACGTCGCGTGGGGCCGCGTGTTGTCGGCGCTTGCCGGCGGGCGCGATGAAGTCGTGTTCGGCACGGTGCTGCTCGGCCGTTTCGAGAGCGCGGCGGACGCGTCGCGAGCGCTCGGCCTCTTTATCAATACGTTGCCGCTGCGGGTCGATCTGGGCGCGTCGAGTGCGCACGCCTGCGTCAAGGCGACGGGCGCCCGGCTGGCCGGGCTGCTGCAGCACGAGCATGCGACGCTGGCGCTGGCGCAGCGGTGCAGCGGAGTGGCCGCGCCGCTGCCGCTGTTCGGCGCGCTGCTGAATTTCCGGCACAGCGATGCGAGCCTGGCGCCCGGCGCGGGGCAGCAGGCCTGGGAGGGCATCGAGGTTCTCGATTTCGTCGAACGGACGAACTATCCGCTGGTGCTGTCGGTGGACGATCTGGGCGAGGGGTTTGCACTGACGGTGCAGGCGGCCGAAGGCATCGACGCGCAGCGCGTGGGCGGCTACGTGCTGCAGGCGCTGGAGAGCCTTGCCGATGCGCTGGAGCACGCGCCGGAGACGGCGATGCGGGCCTTGACGATCCTGCCGCCGCACGAGCGCCACGAAGTGCTGGAGAGGTTCAACGCGACGCAGGCGGACTATCCGCAAGGGCAGACGGTGCATGGGCTGTTCGAGGCGCAGGCGGCGCGCACGCCCGATGCGACGGCGGTCAGCCACGAGGGACGCTCGCTGAGCTACGGCGAGCTGAACGCGTGCGCCAACCGGCTCGCGCACCGGCTGATCGCACTCGTCGGCGTGCGGCCGGATGCGCGAGTGGCGATCTGCGTGGAGCGCAGCCTGGAGATGGTGGTGGGGCTGCTGGCGATCCTCAAGGCCGGGGGCGCCTACGTGCCGCTGGATCCGGGCTATCCGGCCGAGCGGCTGCGCTACATGCTGGCCGACAGCGCGCCGGCCGCGGTGCTGGTGCACGCTCGCACGGCGGGCGCGCTGGAGGCGCCCGGCATCGCGAAGATCGACATCGGCGACGCAGCGCTGGCCGCGCCGCCGTCATGCGGCGCAACGGACAAGCACAACCCGGCGGTGGCCGGTCTCGATGCGCGCCATCTCGCCTACGTCATCTACACCTCGGGCTCCACCGGCCAGCCGAAAGGCGTGATGGTCGAGCATCGCCAGCTCGGCAACCTCGTCCATTGGCATCTCGATACGTTCGGCCTGAAGGCTGGCGAGCGATCGGCCTCCATGGCCGGCGTCGGCTTCGACGCGGCCGCGTGGGAGATCTGGCCCGCGCTCGCCGGCGGGGCGGCGCTCACGCTGCCGCCGGCAACGGCGGCGGCCGATCCCGAGCGGCTGCTTCGCTGGTGGCGCGACGAGGCGCTCGACGTCGGCTTCCTGGTCACGCCGCTCGCGGAGCTCGCTTATGCGACGGGGCACGGGAATCCGCATGCGCGCGCGGTGCTGATCGGCGGAGACCGGCTCAAGCGCTGGCCGGGCGAGTTCGGCGCCCACCAGGCCCTCGTCAACAATTACGGCCCGACGGAAGCGACCGTCGTCGCGACGTCCGGCAGGCTGCGGCCGGACGATGCGGTGCTGCATATCGGCAAGCCGATCGCGAATGCCCGCGTCTATATTCTCGATGCCGTCGGTCAGCCGGCGCCGCTCGGGGTGGCGGGGGAGCTTCACATCGGCGGCGAGCAGGTCGCGCGCGGCTACCTGGACCGGCCCGCCTTGACGGCCGGCAAGTTCGTGCACGATCCGTTCTCGGCCGTGCCCGGTGCGCGCATGTACCGCACGGGCGACCTCGGACGGTGGCTGCCGGACGGCAACATCGAGTATCTCGGGCGCAGCGACGGCCAGCTGAAGATCCGCGGCTTCCGGATCGAGCCGGGCGAAATCGAGGCCGTGCTGCTGGCCACGGAGGGGGTGCGCGCCGTCGCGGTGATCGCCCGGGAAGAGGCCGGGGATCGTCCGCAGGGCGACGCGTTCCTCGTTGCCTACTACGCGGCGGCGGCGGACCTCGGCGTTGCCCTGCGCGAGCGCGCATCGCGCAGCCTGCCGCCGCACATGATCCCGGCGGCCTACGTGCGGCTGGAGGCGCTGCCGATGACGGCCAACGGCAAGCTCGACCGCCGTGCGCTGCCGGCGCCCGGCGCGCACGCCGATGCGCCGCCCGGCTTCGCCGCTCCCGCAAACGCCGCCGAGGAGACGCTGGCGCGCATCTGGGCCGGGCTGCTCGGCGTCGAGCGCGTGGGCCGCCACGACAACTTCTTCGAGCTCGGCGGGCATTCGCTGCTCGCGGTGCGGCTCGTCGAGCGGATGCGCCAGGCCGGCCTCTCTGCCGACGTGCAGACGCTGTTCAGCACGCCGACACTCGCCTCGCTCGCGCAAGCCGCGCAGGCCGCGGCCCACGCCGCCGTGCCGCCGAATCGGATTCCCGAGGCGGCCGGGCGCATCACGCCGGAGATGCTGCCGCTCGTCGAGCTGACCCAGGCTGAAATCGATTCGATCGTCGCCGCGGTGCCGGGCGGAGCGCCGAACGTGCAGGACATCTATCCGCTCGCGCCGCTGCAGGAAGGCGTGCTGTATCACCATCTCGCTTCCCGCGACGGCGACGCCTATCTGCTGCGCAGCCGGATCGCATTCGACAGCCGCGAGAAGCTCGACCGGTTCGTTGCGGCCTTGCGGGCGGCCGTCGCCCGCCATGATGTCCTGCGCACCGGCGTCGCCTGGGAAGGACTGCGCGAGCCGGTCCAGGTGGTGCGCCGCGCAGCGGACCTGCCGGTGAGGGAGGTCGAAGCCGGCCCGGGCGACGTGGACGCACAGCTGCGGCATCGCTTCGATGCGCGGCGCTATCGGCTCGACATCCGCCGCGCGCCGCCCCTGGAGGCGCATTTCGCCCACGATCCCGCGCATGGCCGCTGGCTGCTCGTGCTGCTGTTTCACCATATCGCACTGGACCATACCGGCATCGACGTCTTGCTGCAGGAGGTGCAAGCCCATCTGCTCGGCCGCAGGGAAACCTTGCCTGCGCCACCGCCGTTTCGCGACTACGTCGCGCAGACGCGCCTTGGCGCGAGCCAGCGCGCGCATGAGATGTTCTTTCGCCAGATGCTCTCCGATGTCGGCGAACCGACGCTGCCCTATGGGCTTGCCGCTGTCGAAGACGAGCGCGGCGCGGTGTCGGAGGCGCGTCTCGAAGTGGACGGTGGGCTGTCGGAGCGCCTGCGGGCGCTGGCTCGCGGTCTCCACATCAGCGTCGCGAGCCTGTTCCATCTGGCCTGGGCTCACGTGGTGGGCAAGCTGTCGGGGCGCGAGGACGTGGTGTTCGGCACGGTGCTGCTGGGCCGCTGGCAGGGCGGAGCGGGCGTGGAGCGCGCGCTCGGACTCTTCATCAATACGCTGCCGATTCGCCTGAGCGTCGGCGCGCTCGGCGTGCGCGACGCGGCGCTGCAGGCCCATCGGCGCGTGTCGGACCTGCTCGGCCACGAGCACGCGCCGCTGGCGCTCGCACAGCGTTGCAGCGGCGTGGCCGCGCCGCTGCCGTTGTTCAGCGCCTTGCTGAACTACCGGCACAGCGCGCCGCGACGGCCGTCCGGCGACGGGGCGCCGGACGGCTGGCAGGACATCGAAATCCTCGACGGCGAAGAGCGCACCCACTATCCGTGCGCCATGAGCGTCGACGATCTCGGCAGCACGTTCGGCCTCACCGCGCAGATCGTGCCGCGTTTCGACGCGGCGCGTGTCTGCGGCTATCTGCACCGGACGCTGGAAAGTCTCGCGCACGCGCTCGAGCATGCGCCCGGCACGCCGGTCCATCGTCTCTCGATGCTGCCCGCGGACGAGCGGCGGCAATTGATCGAGGACTGGAATGCGACGGACCGGCCATTCCCCGACGCCGCCGCCGTCCATGCGCTGTTCGAAGCGCAGGCCGCCCGCTCGCCCGACGCGCCGGCCGTCGTGGAGAACGGCGCGCCGGTCACTTACGCGGCGCTGAACCGGCAGGCGGATCGCGTCGCCCGGCGGCTGGCGCGCGCCGGCGCGCAGCCGGGCGAACGGATCGGGCTGCTGCTCGACCGGTCGATCGCCCTGATCGTCGCCGAGCTCGCCGTGCTCAAGTGCGGCGCGACGTACGTGCCGCTGGACCGCAACGCGCCTGCCGCGCGGCAGGCGTACATGCTCGAGGATTGCGGCGCGGCGCGCGTGCTCACGGCGGCCGGTTTCGCGCTGCCGGAGGGCGTGCGGGCCGAGCGCATCGATATCGACGCATGGCTTGCCGCCGCGGACGACGACGGCAGCGACAGCGGCAAGGTCCCGGACACCGCGCCGCGCGGCCCGCTTGCGCCGGCCTACATCATGTACACCTCGGGCTCGACCGGGCGCCCGAAAGGCGTGGCCGTCGCGCACCGCGGCATCAATCGCCTTGCGCTGAACAACGGCTACGCGGACTTCGCGCCGGACGATCGCGTCGCGTTCACCTCGAACCCGGCTTTCGACGCGAGCACGATGGAAGTATGGGGCGCGCTGCTCAACGGCGGCTGTCTCGTCGTGGTGCCGCACGCGGTCCTGCTGGCGCCAGCCGAGCTGGCTGCGTTGCTGCGCGAGCAGCGGGTCAGCATTCTTCACCTCGTGGCGGGCCTGCTCAGCGCCTACGCGGACACGCTCGCGCCGGTGTTCGGAACGCTCCGCTATCTGCTGACGGGCGGCGACGCAGCCGACGTGCGCGCCGTGCAGCGGATCATGCGCGAGAGCCCGCCGCAACACCTCGTGCATTGCTACGGGCCGACCGAGTCGACGACGTTCGCGACGACGTACGCGTTGCGCGCGGAGCAGGGCGCAGCGCCGGTGTTGCCGATCGGCCGGCCGATATCGAACACTCGGGTCTACTTGCTGGACGCGGCCGGCGAGCCGGCGCCGGTTGGCGTGCCCGGCGAAATCCACGTAGGCGGCGCCGGCGTCGCACTGGGGTATCTGAATCTCGCTGCGTTGACCAGCGAGCGCTTCGTGCGCGATCCGTTTGCGGCCGAGCCCGATGCGCGCATGTACCGGACCGGCGATCTGGGCCGCTACCTGCCCGACGGCAATATCGAATACCTCGGGCGCAACGACGCGCAGGTCAAGATCCGCGGCTTCCGGGTCGAACCGGGCGAGATCGAAGTGAAGCTCGCCGAGTACGGCCTGCGCGATGCCGTGGTGATCGCGCGCGAAGACGGGTGGGGCGCCCATGCGTCGGGCGCCGATGCGTGGGGCGCCGATACCGCGCACGCCGACGCGCCGGGCGAGAAGCGGCTGGTCGCCTATTACACCGGCGGCGCGCGCGACGTCGAAGCGCTGCGGACCTTCCTGCGCGAGAGGCTTCCGGAATACATGGTGCCGGCCGCTTTCATCGCGCTCGACAGCTTGCCGCTGACGCCGAACGGCAAGCTCGACCGCCGTGCGCTGCCGGCGCCGGATCCCGCTGCCTACGGCCGCCACGCGTACGAGGCGCCGCGCGGCGACGCCGAGCGCACGGCCGCGCGCGTCTGGGCCGAGCTGCTGAACATGGAGCAGGTCGGGCGGCGCGACAATTTCTTCGCGCTCGGCGGTCACTCGTTGCTGGCCGTGCGCGCGATCGGCCGGCTGCGTCAGGTGTTCGGCGAAGCGGCGAGCCTGCGGGACCTGTTCGACGCCCCGGATCTCGCCGCCTTCGCCGCGCGCGCGGGCCGCCAAGGCGCCGGCCGGGACGGCGTGCAGGGCGCCGCGCTCGCGCCGGTCGCACGCACGGGGCCGTTGCCGCTGTCGTACGTGCAGGAGCGTCTGTGGCTGATCCAGCAGCGCGATGCAGACCGCGCGTACAACATGCACGGCGCGCTCGCGCTGAACGGACCGCTGTCGCTGCCGGCGCTGCGCTCGGCATTCGATTCACTCGTGGCGCGGCACGAGCCGCTGCGCACGCGCTTTGGCTTCGCGCCCGGCGCGGACACCCCTTCGCAGTTCATCGACGCGCACCGCCCGCCGGACTTCGAAGTCCACGAGATCGCGCAAGACGCCATCGAGGCCGCGCTGGCGCGCCATGCCGATGTCGTCTTCGATCTGCAGCGGGGGCCGCTCTTGCGGGTGCGCGTGCTGCGCATCGGGGAGCAGCGGCACGTCGTGTCGCTCGTGATGCATCACATCATTTCGGACGGGTGGTCGCTGAGCGTGCTCGTCTCGGACTTGCGCGCGTTCTATGCCGCGCATCTGGCAGGCAGCGGGGCAGGCGAGCCGCCGCCGCTCGCGATCCAGTACGCCGACCACGCGTGGTGGCAGCGGCAGCGCGACCTGCAAGGCGATCTCGGCTACTGGCGCGCCACGCTGGCGGGCTACGGCGAGCCGCTCGACCTGAGCGAGCCGGGCGCCCCGGCGGGCGCCGCGCACGGGCCGCTCGCGGTGGTGCGCCGGCCGCTGCCGCGCGATCTCGCCGCGGGCGTGGCGCAGCTCGCCCGGCAACGCGGCATGAGCCTGTTCACGGTGTTTCTCGCCGGCCTCGCGGTGCTCTGCCACCGGCAGACCGGCCGCGGCGACCTCTGCATCGGCACCACCACAGCCGGCCGCGACGACCCGCGGCTCGAACCGCTGGTCGGCTTCTTCATCAATATCCTGCCGCTGCGGCTCGATCTCACGGGCGATCCCAGCGGCGCCGAGCTGCTCGATCAGGCGCGCCGCGTCGTGCTCGGCGCGCTCGAGCACCAGACGCTGCCGTTCGAGCGGATGCTGGCCGAATTGCCCGGGCTCAGGCAGATCGACGGACGCTCGCCCGTCCCGGTGATGCTGCGTCATCAAAGCGCGCCGCCCATCGATACGGCGCGCTGGGGCGAGGCGCTGACGCTCGAGTTGATGCCCGACAGCGTCGAGCGTCCGGCTCAGTCGGCGCTCGATCTCGAAATCTTCGGGGAAGGCGGCGATCTCGAAGTCGTGGCCAATTTCGACAGCCGGCTGTTCCGCGCCGGCCAGGTCGGTTTCATGCTCGACGCGCTGCAGGACATCCTGGCGCGCCTCGTCGAGTCGCCGCACCTGCCGCTCGCCGCGTTGCGGGCCGCCACGCCCGCCGAGGCGAGGTTCATCGAGAGGACGCACGGCCCGGCCCGCGAGTACGACGCCACCGGCATTGCCGGACTGTTTGCGCGCGCGGCCGCCCGGCATCCGGACGCCTTGGCCTGCCGCTTCGAAAAGGAGAGCGCGACTTACCGCGAACTCGACCGGCGCGCCGACCGCATCGCCCACGCGCTGCGCAGCCGCGGCATCGGGCCGGGCATGCGCGTTGCGATCCACCATCCGCGCTCGATCGACTTTCTCGCCGCACTGCTCGCGTCGTTCAAGCTGAACAGCGTCTACGTGCCTGTGGATCCGGCTTATCCGGCCGCGTACGTGGCTCGCATGCTGACCGATGCGCAGCCTGCCATCGTCGTCACGACGCCGGCGCTGGCGGCGGTGCTCGCCCACCCGGCGGCGCAACTGCTGCTCGATACGGATCTCGCGCCAGGCGATCCGGCGCCGTTCGCCGCGGAGGCGGCACAGCCCGCCGATCTGGCGTACATCGCCTATACGTCCGGCTCGACCGGCGAGCCGAAAGGGGTGATGGTCGAACACCGGCAAGTGCTCAACTGCCTGCATGCGCTGTGGGAGCGCACGCCGTACGCGGCGGATGAAGTGGTTGGGCAGAAGACGTCGATGTCGTTCGTGCCGTCGATCAAGGAGATGCTGTCCGGGCTGCTTGCGGGCGTGCCGCAGGTGATCTTCCCGGACCTCGTCGTCAAGGACGCGCCCGCGTTCGCGCGCGCTGTGCGCGCGCACCGCGTGACGCGCCTGAACCTCGTGCCGTCGCATCTGGCCGCGCTGCTCGACTACGCGGATCACCTGGGCTCGCTGCGCCATGTCACGACGGCGGGCGAGCCATTGAGCCGGCGCCTCGCCGAGCGTTTCACCGCGGCACTGCCGGGCGTGCAGCTGCACAACAACTACGGCTGCAGCGAACTGAACGACATCAGCTACGCATCGGGCAGCGAGCTCTCCGGCACGGCCGCCGTGATGCCGGCCGGCCGCCCGATCGCCAACTGCCGGGTGCATCTGCTCGACGACGCGCTGATGCCCGTTCCCGTCGGCGCTGTGGGAACGATCTATGTCGAAGGCGCGAGTGTCGGCCCGGGCTACTGGAACCGGCCCGAGCTCAGCGCGGAGCGCTTCGTGCGGCAGCCGGGCGGCGCGCGCATGCTGCGCACGGGCGACCTCGGTCGATGGCTTCCGGACGGGCAGTTGCTGCACCTGGGACGCGAGGACTTCCAGATCAAGGTGCGCGGCCAGCGCGTCGAGCTGCCCGCGGTCGAGCTCGCGCTGGCCTCGCATCCGGACATCGCGGCCGCCGCCGCGATCGGCCGCGACGACGAAGGCAGCGCGCAATTGGTCGGCTTCTACGTGCCGCGCCCGGACGTTCGCATCGGTCCGAACGCTTTGCACGCGTGGCTTGCGGACCGCTTGCCCGCCCCTATGGTGCCGGCCCGCTTCGTCGCGCTCGACGCCTTGCCGGTGTTGCCGAACGGCAAGCTGAACCGGCTCGCGCTGGCGTCGCTCGACGTGCGTGCCGCGGCGCTCAGCGCCGATGCCGGCGAAGCGCCACAGGGCGAGCTCGAGGAAACGATCGCGCGCATCTGGAGCGAGGCCTTGGGTGCCGGGCGAATCGGCCGCCACGACAACTTCTTCGCGCTGGGCGGGCACTCGCTGATGGCGGCGAAGGTCGCCGCCCGCATCGGCGACGAGCTGAGGGTGCGGCTGACGGTGCGCAGCATTTTCGACACGCGCAGCGTGCACCGGCTCGCGTTGCTGATCGCGCAAGGGAAGGCGGCCGGCGACGATACGCAGGGCATCCATGCGCCGGGCGTCGTCGCACCGGGCGTCGTTACGCCGGGCGTCGGCGCGACGGCCATTCAGACGCCGGGCAGCAACGACGCGCGCACGCCGGGCGCGGACTACGTCGCGTTCAATGTATCGGGCACGCAGCGGCCGCTGTTCCTGACGCATACGCTGCAGGGCTATTCGTGGTACTTCGAGCATCTGGCCGCCCACATCGACGCCGACATTCCCGTGTACGGTCTGCCGCCGCTGCCGCTCGGGACGCCGCAGCCGCGCACGCTCGCAGCCATCGCCGCGCGCTTCGTGACGATCGCCAGGAGCATTCAGCCGGCCGGGCCGTACCGGATTGCCGGCTGGTCGTTCGGCGGGCTGATCGCTTACGAGATCGCGGCACAGCTGATCGAGCAGGGCGCCGAAGTCGAGTTCCTCGGCGTGTTCGATACGACGCTGCCCGAGCGTTCCGCGGCGGTCGATCCGCACCGCGCCGCGCTGCTGACGCTCTATTCGTTCGCGCTCAACAACTTCACGGACTTCGACGCGCGAACGATCGATTTCGAAGGCGCGGCGAGCAGTGACGCGCTGATCGCCGCGCTGGTGCGGGCCATCGAAGAGAGGAGAGCGGCGGGCGTCCCGTTGTGGCATCTCGCCTATGACACCGCCGAGGAGAACCGGCGCTTCCTCGAGCGCATGGTTGCGCACGGGCTCGCGATGAACGCATGGCGGCCCGCGCCGATCGGCACGAAAGCCTGCGTCTTCGCGGCCGCGGACACGTCGATCACGCCGTTGGAAGGGCATCCCGCGCTGCCCGCTTTCCTTGGATGGGACGCGGTGCTGGATCCGGCTGACATCGAAGTGCTGACCATGCCGGGCAATCACGAAACGATCATCAAGTTGCACGCGGATGTGCTCGGCAGGCGCATCAGCGAACTGCTGAAGATCGGGAGCCTGATCGAATGAATGACGAGACCCCGCGTGCGCCGGGGCGCAACGGAGAGACGCGATGATTGCAAGAGTGACCCGCAATGAGTTTTCGAAGGGCTTTTTCGACGCGAGCCGGCCGGCGATCGTCGCCGATGCGCTCGGCGACTGGCGTATCGCCGAACGCTGGACGCCCGCGTATCTCGCCGCCGTCGCGCAAAGCCGGGCCGTCGTGTCGAGCCGCGCGAACGACGGCCAGTACCGGTTCGAGCCGTCGCACGACGGCGCGCGCTCGCACGCGTTCGACAACAGCGAAACGGCGTTCGGCGAGGTCGCCCGGCGCCTCGCGGACCCCGATGCCGGCGATCCTGTCTACGTGATGCAGCAGTCGATACCGGACAAGCTGCCGGAGCTGCTCGGCAATCTCGTGGTGCCGCATTGGATCGAAGCCGAACGCCCGGCCATCAACCTATGGTTTGGACGCCGTACGACGACCCAGCTGCATTTCGACTATTCGAACAATTTCTTCGCGCAGCTTCACGGCAGCAAGGCGTTCACGCTCTTCGACCCGCGCGACAGCGACTGCCTCTATCCGTACCCGCACGAGACGGCCACCGCCCATCTGTCGCATGTCGACGTCGATCGGCCCGATCTCGAACGGTATCCGGACTTCGCGCGCGCCAGCCCGATGCGCTTCACGATGGAAGCCGGCGAACTGCTGTTCCTGCCGGCCTTCTGGTGGCATCACGTCAGCGCGCCCGGCGTCGCTGTGTCGGTCAATTTCTGGTGGCAGCCGGGATTGCGCCAGATTCTGGATGCGCGCAATTCGACCCGCGCGCTGCCGAGCCTGTATGCCATCGATCGCTTGCGGTCGTTCAAGCAGTCGTTTCTCGAGCCCGCGCAGCTGGATTTCGTCACGGCCGCCGAGCGCTTCCTCGATCACGGCAGGACGTGGGCGGCGGGCATCCTGGCCCTGGCCGCATTCGACGAATGGGGGAGCGGCGGGCCATGGCCGGGCGCCGCGCGGCGTCCGGCCGGATGCCGGCTGAGCGGCCTGGCCGACGACCTGCGCGAGCTCGGCGCGATCGCGCTCGCGCGCGACGGCGCGCCGACGGCGCAACGGCATGCGATCGAAGACGCCGCGTCGCTCGCCGGGGCGGTGGCGCAACGGCACGACGACGCCTTGATCGAGCGGGAACGCGTCGCGGCATTGCTCCATGCCGTGACCGTGCTGGGTGCGGCGCCGGGCACGGCCAGCGCATGAACACGTCCGCGCAGGCTCGCGGCGGGCACGGCTCGCGCGCGGCATTCGGCTTCGTCTTCGTGACTGCGTTGATGAATGCGGTCTCGTTCGGCATCGTGCTGCCGGTCCTGCCGAACCTGATCAAAGCGTTCGCCGGCGGCGACACCTCGCGCGCCGCGCAATGGAGCACGCTGTTCAGCGTCGTCTGGGGCGTGATGCAGTTCGTCTGCGGGCCGGCGATGGGCGCGCTGTCGGACCGGATCGGGCGGCGCCCGGTACTGCTGATCTCGCTCGTCGGGCTCGCGGCCGATTTCTTCATCATGGCGTTCGCGCCGAACCTCATGTGGCTGCTGGCAGGCCGCATCGTGAACGGCATGACGGCCGCGAGCTTCGCGACCGCCAACGCCTATATCGCCGACGTGACGGCGCCCGATGAACGGGCCCGGGCGTTCGGCAGGATAGGCGCTGCGCTGAGTCTCGGGTTCCTGGCGGGACCGGCGCTCGGCGGCCTGCTGGCGACCGCCGGCTTGCGCGTCCCGTTCTTCGTGGCCGGCGCGCTGACCGCGATGAACGCGCTGTACGGCCTGCTCGTGCTGCCCGAATCGTTGCCCGTGGAACGCCGGACGAGCCACATCGACTGGGGCGCGCTGAGCCCGCTCGGCGCACTGCGGTTTCTGGGGCAGCGCGCCGGCCTGCTCCAGCTATCCCTGATCGGCGGCTTGTTTTCGTTTGCCTGGATGGTCGGCCCGTCGATATTCGTGCTGTACGGCGGATATCGCTATGGCTGGTTGCCCGCGACGATCGGCATCGTGATGATGGCAAGCGGCCTCATCGGCGCGGTGACGCAAATGAACCTCGTGGGCCCGGTCGTCGCGCGCATGGGAGAGCGCGGAGCGATGCTGATCGGCGCGGCGGCGGCGGCAGTCGGCTATGCATGCTTTGGCTGCGCGTCCGCGGGATGGGGCTATCTCGCCGCGATCCCCGTTTTCGCGCTTCACCATCTCTTCATGCCCGGGTTGCAGGGCTTGATGACGAGCCGCCTCGGGGAAAGCGAGCAGGCCCGGCTGCAAGGCGTCGTGCAGGGCGTGCAGGGTATCGCGTCGATCATCGGGCCACTGGTATTCGGACTCGTCTTCGCATGGTCGAGCGGTGCGGAGTCGGCCGCTTATGAAGCGGGTTGCGCTTTCTTTCTTGCATCGGGAGTGATGGCGCTTGTTTTCGTGCTTGCGGCGAGGATTGGGTAGGGCGAGTCAAGGCGCCGCCCATCCGCTGTCGCCTGGTGTTTGCACAATTTTTATGCGCTTTCGTCAATGTGACGGTTTGAATCGTCATTCCGACGAAATACGTAGTCAAAGCGCAGCATTTTGCATCTATAAACTGTTTTTGCGCCTCCCTACACTGTGTGCAGAGTTTCCATTCACGACACACGGAAGAATCAGGAGAAGCGCATGAAAGTTGCCATCGTCGGTGCCGGTTTGATCGGCCACACCATTGCCCACATGCTTCGTGAGACCGGCGACTACGAAGTCGTTGCGTTCGACCGCGACCCGCACGCGCTCGCCAAGCTCGACAAAGAGGGGATTCCCATCGAACGCGTCGATTCGGCCGATGCGAGCGCCATTCAAAGCGCCGTGCAAGGGTTCGACGCGCTCGTCAACGCGCTGCCGTACTACCTCGCCGTGAACGTGGCCGCTGCAGCGAAGGCCGCGGGCGTCCACTACTTCGACCTCACCGAGGACGTGCGCGCGACCAACGCGATCCGCAGCCTCGCGGATGGCGCGGCGCACGCTTTCATGCCGCAGTGCGGCCTGGCTCCCGGCTTCATCGGCATCGCCGCGCATGAACTGGCGAACCGCTTCTCGGAGATCCGCGAAGTGAAGATGCGCGTCGGCGCGCTGCCCGAGTTTCCGACCAATGCGCTCAAGTACAACCTGACCTGGAGCGTCGACGGCCTCATCAACGAATACTGCCAGCCGTGCGAAGCGATTCGCGACAACCGCACGCAATGGGTCCAGCCGCTCGAAGGCCTCGAGCACTTCTCGCTCGACGGCATCGAATACGAAGCGTTCAACACCTCGGGCGGCCTCGGCACGCTATGCGAGACGCTGTCGGGCCGCGTCGAATCGCTCGACTACAAGTCGGTCCGCTATCCGGGGCACCGCGACCTCATCAAGTTCCTGCTCGAAGAGCTGCGCCTGTCGAGCGACCGCGACACGCTCAAGACGATCATGCGCCGCGCCGTGCCGTCGACCGCGCAGGACGTGGTGCTCGTCTTCATCACCGTGACGGGCATTCGCGACGGCCAGCTCGTGCAGGACGTGTTCACGCGCAAGATCTTCGCGAAGACTGTGTGCGGCATGCCGATGAGCGCGATCCAGATCACGACGGCCGGCGCGATGTGCGCGGTGCTCGACCTGTTCCGCGAAAAGAAGCTGCCGCAAAGCGGATTCGTGCGCCAGGAGCAGGTGTCGCTGAGCGAGTTCCTCGGCAATCGCTTCGGCAAGCTCTATGAAGGCGAGACGCTCGGCGCGATGGCGACGGTTTGAGCGCTGCCTTTGGAGGGCCGTGTTCGACAGCCTGCTCGAGCGGACAGGCTGACGCATCACGTGCTGGCGCTATCTGAGAGAAACGGGCGGACGCCGCCTGGCTGAAGCGCCGGATTCGCAACCGCCGACACAAGAAAAAACGGCCACGTGCTCGTCATGGAGTGCGTGGCCGTTACGTTTTCAGGCGCCGGTTATAGCGCTCTCACACAGGCCCCGGCGGCAGGATCGTGGCCGGCCGTGGCGGCGCCTGCACGATATCGCGGAGCAGCGCATCGAAATCGGCGGCGCTTGGCGCCGTGTTGTCGAACATCAGCAGGCCCTCGCGCGCGGCGCCGGACGGCACGAAGCGGCGCTGCCTGTACTCGTCCCAATGCGTGAGCTTGTACGCATCGTTTGGATTGCCGCGCGCGACGATGCGCGCGTGCGCAGTCTCCTCAGACGTGAACACCCAGACGATCCGGATCGCCACATCGTCCGCGATACCGAGCCATTGACGGTCGAACAGACGCCGGTCGCGAATCTCGCGCGAAAGCGGCCCGATCACCACGGCGCTGATGCCGAGCTCGAGATTCTCGCGCGCGGTATCGATAAGGCCGCGGTACTCGGGGTCGCGCAGATGCTGGAGGAAGAGGGGGCTGTCGCGGTCGTTCGGGTCGCCGGTCAGAGCCTGCATCGCGGCGGCGCTGTATTGCCCGTAGAGGGTGTCCTTGTCGAGCAGGCAGAACGCGTTGCCCGTCGCGCGCATCAGCGGCCCGATCAGGCGCTTGGCGATCGTCGTCTTGCCCGTGCCCGCGTGGCCGCAGAGAAATACCAGATGGGTCACGAATGCTGGTCCTTTGCGTTGTCCGCCGGTGCTTTCGCGTCTTTCGCGCTTTCGGCGGAATCGTGCGCGAAGGTGTCGTTGGCGTCGAGCCACATCACGTTGATGATGCCGAAGCCGAGCGCGACGCCGATACCGAGTATCCAGGCGAAATACCACATGGCGGTCTCCTTGAGATACGTCCGATCATGATCAAGAACGCCCGGCGGCGCAAGAGCGAACGGTCTGGCGCGCTGTGTGCGCCGCGCGCTGCACGCGCGCACGGCGAGCCGCTACACTCGTGCGCATTCGAGGCCGACGACCGGGGTGCGCATGGGCAACGAAGAGAAGACGAGAGCGGCGCGACGCACGAGGGTGGCTGGCGCGCTTGCGGCGTGCGTCGCCGCAAGCGCGCTCTTCGGCGGCTGTGCCGCCACGCCTGCCGCACCCGTGGCGTTCAGGCCAGTACCGGCCGAGCGCATTCTCAAGCCCGATCTCACGCAGCCAGCCGCGGACAAGGTCGCCGTCGACCTGCGCCGCGAGCGCACCGACAACGTGATCGTGCGGTTTCGCGATGCGCTCGTCTACGTCGACGGCGCGCAGGTCACGGATCTGCAGAACGGCGAGCACGTCGTGTTCTATCTGAGCCCGGGCGTGCATCGGCTGGCGGTATCGACGCAGTTCGATCCGGTCGTCGAGATTCGTTTCACCGTCGATGCCCGCTATACGAATGTCGCGAGCGTCGCGTTCGACAAGGACCATCGCATCGGCCTGCGGCGCGTGCCGCATTAGGCTGACGAAGCGGCTGCTGCCTTGCGACGGGCGTTGCCGGACGCGCCGCGGCGCGCGCGGTTCGGCCCGGCGCGCCGCGCAATTGCGCTAACATGCGGCCGCTTGACGTGCAAACGCCTATTTCGAGGAGTGTGACCCGATGAACTCAGCCAGCCACGCGAAGCACCGCCTGATCGAGCGTTTCGGACTGCTGCCTCATCCGGAAGGTGGCCATTACCGTGAGACGCATCGCGATTCGGCGCGTGTCGCGCGCCTCCTTGGGCCCGCAGCGCTGAATCACGACGCGGCGGGTGGCATTTCCCGCTCGGCCTCGACCTGCATCTACTACATGCTCAGTGACGGCGCCTATTCGGCGTGGCATCGCATCCGCTCCGACGAGGTCTGGCATTTCTACGCGGGCGATCCGCTCGACGTGCATGTGCTCGACGCCGCCGGACGGCTCGTCACGCACCGGCTCGGCAATGCGCTGGCGCGCGACGACGCTGTGTTCCAGGCCGTCGTGCCGGCGGGCTGCTGGTTCGCGGCGGAGTGTCCCGCGCTTGACTCGGACTCGGAGGCTATCGCGGCCGGCTTCGCGCTCGTCGGCTGCACGGTCGCGCCGGGGTTCGAGTTCAGCGAGTTCGAGCTGGCCGACGCCGCGGCGCTTGCCGACGCACACCCGGACCATGCGGCGCTGATCCTGCGCCTGGCGCCGCGCTCGCCGGCGTGAGCGCGCCTGTCACGAATGATGGACCGAAGGTAACGAAGGCATGCTGATCAACTGCGTCGTCTATCAAGACGGCCGAAAGCTCGCCGACATCGACATCGCCGATATCAACAGCTACGTTTCCCGGCCCGAATGCTTCGTCTGGGTCGCGCTGAAGGACCCCGAGCCCGGCGAGCTCCAGCAGATGCAGCGGCAATTCGGCTTGCACGAGCTCAGCATCGAAGACGCGCAACACGGCCACCAGCGTCCGAAGATCGACGAGTACGGCGACCCGCTGTTCGCCGTGCCGACGATGATCGCCGGCATCTACGGCATGTATTTTCAGAGCATTCCCGAGCTGAGCTGGAAGTACGGATATCACACCTGCCTCGCCGTGATGGTGGCGATCGATATCGTGCTCTGGTGGCGCTTCAGGAAAGCCGGGTGGCTCTGAGCGGCGCGCGTTAGCGCCTCAGCGCACTGGCGTTGCCGCGTGCTCGCCGACCACGGTCGTCCACGGCCGGATCTTCCAGTTCGTCACCAGCCCGTTGCGGACATAGGGGTCGTTGGCGGCGAACGCCTCGGCCGCCGCCGTGGATTCCCCCTGGAACAGCAGCACCGCGCCGTCGACGGGGTCGGCGAGCGCGCCGGCGAGCAGCAGTTCGCCGCGTTCCACGGCTGCCCAGGCCAGTGCGAGGTGTTCGGCGCGATATTGAGCGCGGCGTTCGAGGTAGTCGGACGCGAGATCGTACATGAGCAGGTAATGCATGAATCGTCTCCTGAAATTTCACACAATTAATATATTCAATAACATCGCGTGACCTCGTGCCGTGCGGTGCTGCCGCGCAGCATCGGAGGCCGCGCGACAACCGTCACGCCAGCGTTCGCGCCGCCCGGGAGCGGGCTCGCCGCGGCTCGCCGGCCGCATCGGCTTCCTCGCCGTCGTTGCGCGGCAGCGCAGCAATCAGGCGGTCGAGATGCTGATACGTTTCATCGAGCGCGCTCGTGCCGAGACGCTCTTCGAGCAACTGGTATTGCGCATCGACGCGCGGGCCGATCTGCGCCACCAGCTCCGCGCTCTTGGGCGTCAGCGTCACGACGAGCTTGCGCTGGTCGGCAAGCGGGCGCATGCGCCGGATCAAGCCGTCGCGCTCCATGCGCTCGAGCACGCCGGTCAGGCTCGGGCTCAGGATGCAGCAGAGCTTCGCGATCTGGCCCGCTTCGAGCTCGCGCGACGGCTGGGCATCGAGCGTGCGGATGATGCGCCATTGCTGCTCGGTCAGCGAAAATTCGTTGAGGATCGGACGGAACATTCCCATCAGCGTTTCGCGCGCCTGCAGCAGCAGCATCGCGAGATTGCGGTGGTCGAACGGGCGGGTCATGGTTCGGGAAGGGAAGGCAAAACCAAAATCTTAGCAAGGACGCGTCGCGCAGGGTAGCGCCGTCAACTATTGGCAGAAAATCTTGCCTATGGTTAATATATTAATTAATATGTTCCGGCAACCCATCCTGCCCATGAGCAAGGAGTAGAAGCCGATGAGACTACCGCTGGTGACTGACAAGGCCACGCGCACGCCGCGCGGCGAAGTCGAGCTGAAAACCGTCTACGGCGTGCTGCTGAATTTCCGCAGCGCGCTCGCCGCGCTGGGCGAGGCGGTCAACGCCGCGCCGTACGGCAAGCCGCCGCAAGCGCCGATTCTCTATATCAAGCCGGCCAACACGCACGCTAGCGACGGCGCCTCGGTCAGCGTGCCGGGCGGCTTCGGCGAGCTCGAAATCGGCGCGACGCTCGGCGTCGTGTTCGGCCGCCGCGCGACGCGCGTATCGGCGGACGACGCGCTCGATCACGTGCTCGGCTACACGGTCGCGAGCGACGTGAGCGTCCCGCATCCGAGCTACTACCGCCCCGCCGTGCGCTTCAAGTGCCGCGACGGCTTCTGCCCGCTCGGGCCGTCGGTCGTGGCGCGCGACGCCGTGCGCGAGCCGGACCGCCTGTCGCTCGCGGTGCGCGTGAACGGCGAGACCCGGCTCGAAACCAGCACGAGCGACCTGGTGCGCCCGGTGGCGCGCCTGATTGCCGACGTCACGTCCTTCATGACGCTCGACGCCGGCGACGTGCTGCTGATCGGCGTGCCGGCCAACGCGCCGCGCGCCCGGGCAGGGGACAAGGTCGAAATCGCCATCGGCGAAGTGGGAACGCTGACGCATACGCTCGTGACGGAGAAGATTGACGGCCCCCACGCTCACTTGGCTTTGCATGGGACCGGAGTAAGCGCCGAAGGCGCTAACTCCGGATCGACACGTTCGCTGCCCCCCAAGGGGGCGGATGCCTCCCTTGGGGCGGCCCGGCGGGAGGCACGATGAAAACGGCACGTGTGGTATTCAACGGCGCGGTCCACACCGCGACGCCCGCGGGCGTCGGCCTGATCCGCCTCGACACCGGCCGCGTGCTCGAAGAGCGCGACGTGAGCTGGCTGCCGCCCGTCGAGCCGCGCACGGCCTTCGCGCTCGGCCTGAACTACGCCGACCACGCGAAGGAGCTCGCGTTCAAGGCCCCCGAAGAGCCGCTCGTCTTCCTCAAAGGCCCGAACACGTTCGTCGGCCATCGTGCGCAGACCGTGCGTCCGGCCGACGCGGCCTACATGCACTACGAGTGCGAGCTCGCCGTGGTGATCGGCAAGACCGCGCACAACGTGCCGCGCGCGGCGGCCTACGATTGCGTGCGGGGCTACACGGTCGCGAACGATTACGCGATTCGCGACTACCTCGAGAACTACTACCGCCCGAACCTGCGCGTGAAGAACCGCGACACCTGCACGCCGCTCGGGCCGTGGCTCGTCGACCGCGACGACGTGCCGGACCCGATGAACCTCACGCTGCGCACGTTCGTCAACGGCAACGAGACGCAGCGCGGCTCGACGCGCGACATGATCTTCGACATCGCGTCCCTGATCGAATACCTGAGCAGCTTCATGACGCTCTCGCCGGGCGACGTGATCCTCACGGGCACGCCGGAGGGCCTCGCCGATACGAAGCCGGGCGACGAGATCGTGACCGAGATCGAAGGCGTCGGCCGGCTCGTCAATTCGATCGTCAGTGAAACCGACTATTACCGCGCGGGCTGAACGGCGCCGGCCAAAGGAGCAAACGAGATGACCATCAAGCACTGGATCAACGGCAAGCAAGTCGAGAGCCGCGACACCTTCATCACCTACAACCCGGCGACGGGCGAGGAAATCTCCGCGGTCGCCTCGGGCGGCGCGCCGGAAATCGATCTCGCGGTGCAGGCCGCGAAGGACGCCTTCCCGAAGTGGGCGAGCACGCCCGCCAAGGAGCGCGCGAAGCTGATGCGCAAGCTCGGCGAGCTGATCGACAAGAACGTGCCCCAGCTCGCCGCGCTGGAGACGCAGGACACCGGCCTGCCGATCTCGCAAACGAAGAAGCAGCTGATCCCCCGCGCATCGGAAAACTTCAACTTTTTCGCCGAAGTCTGCGTGCAGATGAACGGCCGCACCTATCCGGTCGACGACCAGATGCTGAACTACACGCTCTACCAGCCGGTCGGCGTGTGCGCGCTGGTGTCGCCGTGGAACGTGCCGTTCATGACGGCGACCTGGAAGACCGCGCCGTGCCTCGCGCTCGGCAACACGGCGGTGATGAAGATGTCGGAGCTCTCGCCGCTCACGGCCGACCAGCTCGGCATGCTGGCGCTCGAAGCGGGCATTCCGCCCGGCGTGTTCAACGTCGTGCAGGGCTACGGCGCGACGGCTGGCGACGCGCTCGTGCGTCACCCCGACGTGCGCGCGGTGTCGTTCACCGGCGGCACGGCGACCGGCAAGAGGATCCTCGAAAGCGCGGGCCTGAAGAAGTACTCGATGGAGCTCGGCGGCAAGTCGCCCGTGCTGATCTTCGACGACGCGGATCTCGAGCGCGCGCTCGACGCCTCGCTCTTCACGATCTTCTCGATCAACGGCGAGCGCTGCACCGCGGGCTCGCGCATCTTCATCCAGCGCTCGATCTACGACGAATTCGTGCGCAAGTTCGCGGAGCGCGCCAACCGCCTGATCGTCGGCGACCCGGCCGACGAGAAGACCAACCTCGGCGCGATGATCACGCGCGCCCACTGGGAGAAGGTGACGGGCTACATCCGCCTCGGCGAGCAGGAAGGCGCGAAGATCATGGCCGGCGGCCCGGACAAGCCGGCGGACCTGCCCGCGCATCTGAAGAACGGCAACTTCGTGCGGCCGACCGTGCTCGCGGGCGTCGACAACCGCATGCGCGTCGCGCAGGAGGAGATCTTCGGCCCGGTCGCCTGCCTGATTCCGTTCGACGACGAAGACGACGGCCTGCGGCTCGCCAACGACACGCAGTACGGCCTTTCGTCGTACATCTGGACGCAGGATGTGGGCAAGGTCCATCGTCTCGCGCGCGGCATCGAGGCGGGCATGGTGTTCGTCAACAGCCAGAACGTGCGCGACCTGCGCCAGCCGTTCGGCGGCGTGAAGGCCTCGGGCACGGGCCGCGAAGGCGGCGAGTACAGCTTCGAGGTGTTCGCGGAAGTGAAGAACGTCTGCATCTCGATGGGCAGCCATCACATTCCGAAGTGGGGAGTCTGAGATGGGCAAGCTTTCCTTGGCCGCCAAGATCACGCACGTGCCGTCGATGTATTTGTCCGAGCTGCCAGGGCCGCATCACGGCTGCCGGCAGGCCGCGATCGACGGGCACAAGCGCATCGGCGAGCGCTGCCGCGAGCTCGGCGTCGATACGATCGTCGTGTCCGACGTGCACTGGCTCGTCAACGCCGGCTATCACGTGAACTGCAACAGCCGTTTCAAGGGCGTCTACACGAGCAACGAGCTGCCGCACTTCATCAAGAACATGGCGTACGACTATCCGGGCAACCCGGAACTCGGGCGCTTGATCGCGGCGAGAGCGACCGAGCAGGGCGTGTTCACGCGCGCGCACGAGATCGACAGCCTCGAACTCGAGTACGGCACGCTCGTGCCGATGCGCTACATGAACGGCGACCAGCATTTCAAGGTCGTGTCGATCGCGGGCTGGTGCGCGTGGCACCAGCTCGACGAGAGCCGGCGCTTCGGCGCGGCGCTCAAGGACGCGATCGAGGCGAGCGATGCGAACGTCGCGTTCCTCGCGAGCGGCTCGCTTTCGCACCGCTTCAACGACAACGGCAGCCCCGAAGAAGCGATCCACATGATCAGCCGCGAGTTTTTCCGGCAAGTGGACGAGCGCGTCGTCCAGCTCTGGAAGGCGGGTGACTTCGCGACCTTCTGCAAGATGCTGCCCGAGTACAACGCGCATTGCTTCGGCGAGGGCGGGATGCACGACACGGCGATGCTGCTCGGCCTGCTCGGCTGGGACAAGTACGACAAGCCGGTCGAGATCGTCACCGATTACTTCGCGAGCTCGGGCACCGGGCAGATCAACGCGATTTTTCCGTTGCCTTGAAGCCGCTCATCGAAGGAGCCTCTACATGCCCCACATCACCGTCGAATACACCGCCAACCTCGGCGCCGAGGCCCGCATCCCCGCGCTCTTGAAGACGATCAACGACACGCTGATCGCACAGGACGGCGCGTTCCCGATCGGCGGCATCCGCTCGCGCGCAATCGAATTGCACGACTACCGCGTGGCCGACGGCGCCGAGGACGACGCCTTCGTCCACATCACGCTGAAAATCGGCGCGGGGCGCAGCGACGCAGTGAAGAAGAAAACCTGCGACGAGCTGTTCGAAGCCGTCAAGGCGCACTTCGCCGAGGTGTACGCGAAGCGCTACCTGGCGCTGTCGATGGAGTTGATCGAGTTCAGCGAAAGCGGCACTTACAAGCACAACAACATTCACGCGCGCTACAAGCGCGCCTCCTGAGCGTCACGCTCGGAACTTCCATTGGGGAATCGCACATCATGCTGAGCCAAAGCACGATCGAACTGCTGGCGAAGAAGCTCCACCAAGCCGAGCGCAATCGCGAGCAGATTCGCCAGATCTCGCTCGACCACCCTGACATCACGATCGACGACGCCTACGCGATCCAGCGCGAGTGGGTCGCCATGAAAATCGCCGAAGGGCGCGTGCTGAAGGGGCACAAGATCGGGCTGACGTCGAAGGCCATGCAGTACACGTCCCAGATCGACGAACCCGATTTCGGCGCGCTGCTCGACGACATGTTCTTCGCCGAAGGCGGCACCGTGCCCGTCGACCGCTTCATCGTGCCGCGCGTCGAGGTCGAGCTCGCGTTCATTCTCGGCAAGCGGCTCAAGGGGCCGAACTGCACGATCTTCGATGTCTACGACGCGGTCGACTACGTGACGCCCGCGCTCGAGATCATCGATGCGCGCAGCCATTCGATCGACCCCGAGACAAAGCGGCCGCGCAAGGTGTTCGACACGATCGCCGACAACGCCGCGAATGCGGGCGTCGTGCTCGGCGGCCGGCCGGTCCGGCCGCACGACGTCGATTTGCGCTGGGTCGCGGCGATCATGTCGCGCAACGGCGTGGTCGAGGAAACCGGCGTCGCGGCGGGCGTGCTCAACCATCCGGCCAATGGTGTCGCGTGGCTCGCGAACAAGCTCGCGCCGTTCGACGTCGCGCTGGAGCCGGGGCAGGTGATCCTCGGCGGATCGTTCACGCGGCCTTGCGCGGCCAGGAAAGGCGACACGTTCAGCGTCGACTACGGCCCGCTTGGCACCATCCACTGTTATTTCGGCTAAGCCGACGGATGCTTTGTCAGCGGCATCAAGCGGTACAGCAACAAGGAGTCCATTCAGATGCGGTTTCCGGTGAATACCTTCAAGGCGGCGCTGCGCGGCAGCGAGCCGCTCATCGGCCTGTGGCTCGGGCTCGCGAACCCGTACAGCGCGGAGGTCGTCGCGGGCGCCGGTTTCGACTGGCTGCTGATCGACGGCGAGCACGCGCCCAATACGCTGACGACGATGCTCGCGCAGCTCCAGGCGATCGCGCCGTATCCGTCGCAGCCCGTGGTGCGCGTGCCGTGGAACGATACGGTGCTCATCAAGCAGGTGCTCGACATCGGTGCGCAGACACTGCTCGTGCCGATGGTGCAGAACGCCGAGGAAGCGCGCGCGGCAGTGGCGGCGACGCGCTATCCGCCGCAGGGCGTGCGCGGTGTCGGCAGTGCGCTCGCGCGTGCGTCGCGCTGGAATCGCGTGCCTGAGTATCTGCATCGCGCGAACCAGGAAATTGCGGTGCTCGTGCAAGTCGAGACACGCGAGGCGCTGGCGAACCTGGCCGAGATTGCGGCCGTCGACGGCGTGGACGGCGTGTTCATCGGCCCCGCCGATCTGGCAGCGGATTTCGGGCATCTGGGCAACCCGAATCATCCCGACGTGCAGCACGCCATCGAGGTGGGGCTGACCATGATTCGCGCGGCGGGCAAGGGTGCGGGGATTCTGTCAGCCGATGAGACGGCGACGCGCCGCTATCTGGACGCCGGGGCGACGTTTGTTGCCGTGGGTGTCGATACGACGCTGCTCGCGCGCGGCGCCGAGCAGTTGGCCGCGCGTTTCAAGCGAGCGCCGGAAGCCGCGCGTCCTGCGGATTCGACTTACTGATCGTCCAGACCGATACGCCGGCCGGGTCGATATTGAAGCGCTGCTGCGTATCGATTTGCCAGCGCGGGTCGTCGCTGGCGACGTCGAGGCGCACGCCGCCGGTTTCGATTCGCACATAGCGCTCGCCGCGGCGCAACTCGACGGCGTCGATCGTGCCCGCGTGCGCGCCATTCGGCGACGCGCCAATCGCCTGCGAGGAGACGCGCCACATCACGCGCTGCCCGGTTGCCAGCGATTCGCCGGCGAGCGGCAGTATGAGGTCGCGGCCAATCCGCACCCGCCCCGGGGCGCATACGATCCCTTCGCCGACATTGCCGAGCCCAAGCAGCTCGGCCACGCGCATCGACGCGGGCTTCTCGTACACGGCTTCGATCGCCCCCGCCTGCAGCAGTCGGCCATGCTCGATCACGAGCACTTCGTCGGCGAGCAGCGCGGCTTCGTCGGGATCGTGGGTGACGAGGACCGTCACCGCTGCGATCTCGCGCTGCAGCGCGCGCAGCGACTGCTGCAGGCGCCGGCGGCGCGGCGTATCGAGCGCGGCGAACGGCTCGTCGAACAGCAGCAACCGGCTGTGGCGCGTGAGCGCGCGAGCGAGCGCCACGCGCTGCCGCTGGCCGAACGACAGCTCGTGCGGCAGACGCGCGATAAGCGTCGACAGGCCCAGGTGCTCGACCCAATAGCGCGCGCCGGCCGCATCGGCGCCGACCGGAAAGGCCAGCTGCTGCGCCACCGTCATGTGCGGGAACAGGCCGTAGTCCTGCGGCATGTAGCCGATCTGGCGGCGCTCGGGCGGCAGCGCGCCGAGATCGGTCGCGCCGAGCCGCACTGCGCCGCCCTCGTTGCGCTCGAGCCCCGCGATGAGGCGCAGCGCGAGCGATTTCCCCGAGCCCGACGGACCGATGATCGCCAGCCGGCGCGTCGCGGCCGTGTAGGCGATATCGAGGCCGAACGAGCCGAGATGGCGGGTCAGATGGAACGTGAGCTGCAGATCTTCGGCGGCGGGACGCGTGGCGCGGCCGGCGGGCGCGTCGGCGTCGTCGGCGCTCTCGGCCGGCAACATGCCGACGCGCTGCCGACGGCTATAGATCGACAGCGCCGCGCAGACGATCGCGATCGCGAGCGTCGGCAACAGGAGCGGCATCATCGCGGGCAGCCCCTGTCCGCCGAACACCACATAGGTATAAACCGGCAGCGAATACGGGTGATAGGCAACCATCACGGTCGCGCCGAATTCGCCGAACGCGCGCAGCCAGGCGAGCGCGAGACCGGCGCGTATCGCGGGCCACGCGACCGGCAGCATGACCCGCAGGAAGCGGCTGCCCGCGTGATGACCGAGCGTCGCGGCGACGTCGTCGAGCACCGGATCGACGGCGGCGAACGCGGATTTGGCCGCGATGACGAGGAACGGCGCGGCGACGAACGTCTCCGCGAGCACGATGCCGGCGAACGAATCGGTGAGGATGCCGCCCGTGACGCGGCCGATCGGGCTGTAGGGCCCGAGCAGGAACAGGAGCAGCACGCCGCTCGTCAACGGCGGCAGCGCAAGCGGCAACTGCACGATGAAGCCGAGCAGGGCCATCTTGCGCGAGGTCGAGCGCGCGAGGAAATACCCGAGCGGCACGCCGCCCGCGAGGATCACGAGCGACGCGACGCTCGCGCTCGCCGCCGACACGCCGACCGCGGACCACGTCGCCCGCCAGTCGACGTTCGCCCAGTCGGCGTAGCCGAGCTGCGGCACGCTCGCGGCGAAAGGCGCGCAAAGGTACACGGCGAGCAGCGCGGCAAGCCAGAAGAGCGGACGGGCGGCAAGCGGCTTCATGGGTTCCTGGTCGGCAATGCGGATAAAGCGGGCAACTTAGGCACGGCAGCCTTATCGCGCCGCATCGATCACGGCTTGGACCGGCGACGGAATCGCATCGGTGCTGCCGGTGACGGCGGGCTTGACGAGATCGACGCCATGCTCCTCGAGCAGCGCGCGGCCCTTGGCGCTCATCAGGAAGTTGACGAAGCGCGCGGCGCCGGCCGCGTTTTGAGCGTCGTTGAGGATCGTCAGCGTGTAGCTCGCCTTGGCTTGCAGCTCGGGCGCGGGACGCAGCGCCGGAATCTTCAGGTCCGAGGTTTCGGTCGAGTAGAAGAAGCCCGCGTCGAGCTGGCCGGACTGCAGCCGTCCGACGAGCGTTTCCTCAGGCAAGACCTGCGCCGGGTTCTCGGCATCGCCGAGGATCTTCTGGACGAGATCCGGCTGGTGGTAGAGATCGGCGGCCTTGGTCACCATCTCCACGGTGAACGCGCCCTTCGGATCGAGCTTCGGATCGGTGCGGCCGATGCGGATGCCCGGCTCCTGCAGGACCTGGTCCCAGCGCTTGGTCTTGAAGTCCGCCGCGAACGTGCTCTTCGGGTTATAGCCGATCATGAGCGGCGACTCGGCGAAGTTGACGTACCAGCTCACGTGGTCGCCGTTGGCCGCGCCCATCAGGCCCGTGTTGACCTTCGGGCTCGCGCTGATGAACACGTCGCCGCGGCGCAGCTTGCCTTTGATCTCATTGGCGATCTTGTTCGATCCCGCCGCGTAGCCGCGGAATTTCAGGCCGGTCTCCTTTTCGAAGGCCGGGCCCACACTGCGCTCCATCAGGTTGACGAGCGATCCCGCGTACAGGACGTTCACCGTGCCGTCCTGGGCCAGGGCGGGGGATGCCGAGATCACGCCGGCGGCGAGCGCCGCGGCGGTCAGCAGCTTGCGAATCATTGTTGTTCTCCTTCGCGTTATAAAGGTCGGAATATTACGCTGGCTTGACGCGGGATGCCCGCAGCAAATACGGGATTCGATATGTTGCCTATGGCGTGGCGGGCAGCGTGCGGGCGTATGCATCGAGCGTAATATATGCGCCGATACAGCGGTAGTCCCGGATTGCCGCAACCGACTCCCGAGGAAACGCCATGACGATGACGAACGCCGCGCTCGAACTGGCCGGCCACGCAACCGATGACGCCCTTGCCGTAAGCGGGCAGGTGTGCCGGCCGCTTTCCCTGAGCCTAGACGACTTGCGCGCGTTCGAAAGCATCGTCGCCGCGCCGTTCGATTTGCGCTGCTTCAAGACCAAGCGCTTTGTCCGCGGCGTCGGCGGCTACCGGGGCGCGCGCCTGACGGACGTGATCGGCGCAGCCGGCCTGCTCAACGAGTCGCCGACGGATTTCAAGCGGACTGTGTTCATGGCGGTCGCGCACGACGGCTACGCCGTCACGTTTTCGTGGCACGAACTCTTCAATACGCCGGTCGGCGAGCGCGTGCTGATCGCCTACGAGTGCGATGGACAGCCGCTCGGCGCAGAAGAGGGCGCGCCGATCCTGTTTTCGGGTTCGGATCGGCATTCGGCGCCGCGGCATGTCAAGCGGCTCGCGCGCATCGTCGCGCGCGTGCTCGTGCCGTGAACGCGGAGCCGGAGGACGCGCCCGATGCCGCTGCGCGAGCGTTCGCTGCGCTGATGGAGCAGGCCGCAAACCCGGATTCGACCGATACCCGCTTGTTCGCCAAGCTCGTCGCGGCGCGCGCGGCGCGGCACGACGAGGTGCTGCTGGGGCTCTCGATGGGGCAGTGGAGCGCGCTGTTTGCGCGGCACTACGCGCGGACGGCGGCGCCGTCCTTGCGCGCTGCTGCGGCGATCAGCGATGCCGCGCATGGCGAATTCGTGCCGGCGCTGCGCGCGTTGCTATTGGCACATGCAAGCGCCGACGTGAATGCCGGCGACGCGCAGTGCCTGGCGTCGATCGTCGCCCACGCCTGCTTGCGCCCCGATCATCTCTGGCGCGACTTGGGCCTGAGCGGCCGCGACGAGGTCTCCGCCATGCTAGAACGCTATTTCCCCGCGCTCGTGGCGCGCAACGTCGCCAATCTGCGCTGGAAAAAATTTCTCGCGCAGGAGTTGGCCTTGTCGCAGGGAAATGCGCCGGGGCCGGCGCCGGGCTGTCCGGGGTGCGAAGAATACGGGCATTGCTTTCCGAGCACGTCGTGAAGTGGCTGTGAAGGCGTCGTCTGCATGCCGCCGCCGTCTGCCGTACACTGCGGCTCTTCTTTTCCCCTCACGCACAGCCCATGTTTTCCGCTTCCGTCGATTCCAACTTGCCCAAGGCCGAGCTTTATCAAGAACTCGTCGCGCAGGCCCGCGCGCTTGTCGGCAGCGAAACCGACCGGATTGCCAACGCGGCCAACTTTTCTGCGCTCGTCTATCACTCGCTGCCCGGCCTCAACTGGGCCGGCTTCTATTTCTTCGATGGCGCCGAGCTCGTCGTCGGCCCGTTCCAGGGCAAGCCCGCCTGCGTGCGCATCGCGCTCGGCAAGGGCGTCTGCGGCACGGCGGCCGAGACGCGCAGCACGCAGGTCGTGCGCGACGTGCATCAATTCGCGGGCCACATCGCCTGCGATTCCGCATCGCAATCGGAGATCGTCGTGCCGCTCGTCGCCGCCGACGGCTCGCTGATCGGCGTATGGGATGTCGACAGCCCCGTGCTCGCCCGTTTCGACGACGAGGATGCGAAGGGGATGGAGGCGCTGTGCCGCGTCTTCGTCGAGCGCTGGGGCGGGTAAGACCGGCCTTCGCTCAGTCGAACACCGGCGATTCCACGCCGAGCACATGATGCAGCCTCGTGCTGGTGGTCGTGTACTGCATGTGGATCTTCTTGCCCGGGAACACGTAGGGCGCCGCGCCGAACGCCGCCAGCGCCGCCTCGTGGAAGCCCGAGAGGATCAGCTTCTTCTTGCCGGGATAGGTGTTGATGTCGCCGACCGCGAAGATGCCGGGGATACTGGTTTCGAACGTCGCGGTATTGACCTTGATCTGCCGGCGCTCGACTTCGAGCCCCCAGTTCGCGAGCGGCCCAAGCTGGAGCGCCCAGTCGAGTGCGGAATCGCCGCCGCCGCAGATCACGATGTCCTTGTCGCGGAACGGTTCCGGATCGCGCATGCAGTAGAAGAGCTGCCGCCCGTGATGCTTGTCGATGCCGGATACCTTCAGCGTGCGCGGCTGGAACGAGCCAACGCCCGCTGCGATGAAAATCGTCGTCGTGATGAATTCCGTGCCCTTGCTCGTGCGCACGAAGAAGCGCTGGTCGGCGAGCTGCTGGCCGGTGCAGACAGGTACGGCGGGAATGTCGTAGATCGGTTTGTCCGGATAGAGCTCGACGCACTGGCCGCCGACGACGGGCAGCGAATCGACCACATGGGCCTTGATTTCGAGCAGGCCGAGTTCGAAGACCTGGATAAAAAGCGGGGCATTCCGGCCGATGCGCGCACGCGAGCCCGCTTGAAAAGGATGGACCTGTCTTGCTTGAAATGTCGATGAAGCACTCGACTCGGCGTGATGAGACGCGAGTGAGGCGAGGGTGTCGATGGGACCGCTCGCGCTGTGCTTCAGCGCGAGCGGTGCGCCAGTATGGAGAGCGAAGGTTCGTGGGAAATGAGTGAGCGGCGTTCGAAACAGCTCGTGTTGCCGAACGCCGCAAGATGAAGCGAACTGTTCAGCCTACAAACGGTTCGACCTCGCGCCGGTTGCCGAGCAGGAATGCATCGGCAACGTGCCGGAACGGGCGCACGTCGACGTCCTGCGCGCCATGGTCGATCAGCCAGCGGAACCGTTCGTATAGCGACGGGTATTCGCGCTCCGCTCCGAGGCTCACCGGCGCGCCGGCGATGTCCAGGCGCTTGCCGCCCTCGGACAGGTGCAGCAGCCCATCATCGGTCTTGACTTGGATTTCCCATTGCTCGACAGGGCCGTGGCGCCAGTCGAACTCCACGTGGACCGGCACGCCGTGCTCGTCGGCGAACTCGAGGTCCGCGGCGATCGGCGTCTGCACGTTGGCAGGCACCGACAGCAGCGCCGAGCGCAGCACGATCTCGCGCGGCAGGATGCGCGTCACGATCGAGAGCGCGTTGATGCCCGGATCGAAGACGCCCAGCCCGCCCGGCTCCCAGATCCACGCCTGGCCCGGATGCCAGCGCCGCACGTCCTCTTTCCAGCGCACCTCGACCGAGCGGATCGTGCGCTCGGCGAGCCAGTCACGCGCTGTTTCCACCGCGGGCGCGTGACGCGAGTGCCAGGTCGCGAAGAGCGTGCGCCCGGCGTCGGCGGCCATGGCGCGCAGCACCTCGACTTCGTTCAGGCTCACGCCCGGCGGCTTCTCCAGCATCACGTGCTTGCCAGCCGCGAGCGCGGCGCGCGCCTGCTCGAAGCGGACCTGCGGTGTCGCGCACAGCGACACGGCGTCGAGCGAGGGCTCCTCGGCGAGCAGCGCATCGATGTCCGGATAATTGCGCACGCCGTCGACCTTGGCGTTGCGGCTCGCGCAGGCCACCAGTTCGAAGCCGTTGCCGTTGGCGATCGCAGGCAGATGTTGATCGCGGGCGATCTTGCCGACGCCGACGATCGCGATAGAGAGTTTGGTGTTCATCGTGAGGTCAGGTTATGGATGTCTCCATTGCACATGGAGGGCATTGTGAGTCCTTCAGCTGCGCGGCGCCATGGCTGCGAAATCGACCTTGTCGCCCGTCGCGGGATCGCCCGCAGGATTCGGACGGCGCGGCCCGCCATGCGTCTTCGCTTCCGCGCCGAGCCCCGTCGTGCCATTCGACTTGCGGTGCGCCGCGTGCCGTTCGATCACGCGTTGCAGCAGGCAGAACACGCACAGCAGCGCGCCGATCACGATGCGGGTCCACCACGAGGAGAGCGTGCCGTCGAAGGTGATCAGCGTCTGGATCGTGCCGAGTATGCCGACGCCGAACACCGAGCCGATCACATAGCCGACGCCGCCCGTGAGCAGCGTGCCGCCGATCACGGTGGCCGCGATCGCATCGAGCTCCATGCCCTGGCCCTGCAGGCCGTAGCCGGACAGCACGTAGAGCGTGAACACCACGCCGCCGAGCGCGGAGCAGAAGCCGGAGAACGCGTACACGCCGATCTTCGTGCGCGCGACGGGCAGCCCCATCAAGAGCGCCGAGCGCTCGTTGCCGCCGATCGCGTAGACATTGCGCCCGAAGCGCGTGAAGTGCGCGACGTAGATCGCGACGGCGAGCGTCGCGAGCGCGATCAGCGCGCCGGTATTGAGCGAGCCGCTGCCGAGCGCCACGCTGAAGCCCGCGAGCGCATGAAAGGTCGGCTCGTTGATGGTGATCGATTGCGTCGTGATGAGGAAGCACGCGCCGCGCGCGAGGAACATGCCCGCGAGCGTGACGATGAACGGCTGCAAGCGGAAGAAATGAATCAGCGCGCCCATCGAAGCGCCGTAGAGCGCGCCGAACAGCAGCACGGGCGGCAGGATTGCCCACACGGGCCAATGAAAGCGCTCGGCGAGCACGGCGCAAAAGATCGTTGTGAGCGCAACGACTGCGCCCACCGACAGATCGATCCCGCCCGACACGATCACGAACGTCATGCCGATCGCGACGATCAGCAGAAACGCGTTGTCGACCAGTAGCCCGAACAGCACCTGCAGCGAGAAGAATCCCGTGTACATCACCGAGCCGAAACCGAACAGCGCGACGAAGAGCGCGACGGTGACGACGATCGGCAGCGTGCGGGGATCGACGAGACGTCCCAGCCTGTTCTTCATTTTGTGGTTCCCGTGTTGGTTCCTGCCAGCGGCTGGGGCCGGGCGAATCCGGCTGCGCGTTTCAAGTAGCGCGCGAAAAGTGCGCGGGCGCTCGCCGACTGGATCACGCTGACGAGCAGCACGACCACGGCCTTGACGACGAGCGTCGCTTCGGGCGGCACGCCGATCGAGTAGGTGGTGTAGGTGAGCGTCTGGATGATGAGCGCGCCGACCACCGTGCCCGCGAGGCTGAAGCGTCCGCCGAGCAGCGACGTGCCGCCGAGCGTCACCGCGAGAATCGCGTCGAGCTCGAGCAGGAGGCCCGCGTTGTTGCCGTCGGCGCTGCGCACGTTCGAGCTCGCGATGACGCCCGCAATCGCCGCCGTCAACCCGGAGAACACATAGACGCTGAACACGATCGCGCTCGATCGCAGGCCGACGAGGCGCGTCGCGACCGGATTGATCCCGATCGAGCGGATGAACAGCCCGAGCGCCGTGCGGTTCATGAGCAGCGAGGTGATCGCCACCGCGCCGATCGCGATCCAGACGGAGCAGGGCACGGCCGCGAGATAGCCGTCGCCGAGCACGAGATAGCCGTGCGAGCCGATCGGGATGATCTGGCCGCCCGTCAGCAATTGCGCCACGCCGCGGCCCGCCACCATCAGGATCAGCGTCGCGATGATCGGCTGCATGCCGACGAAGGCGACCAGCAAGCCGTTCCAGATGCCCGCGAGCACGCCCACGCCGAGCGCGGCCAGCACGGCCGTGCCGACCTGCGACGGATCGGCCGCGAGCACGGTGGCCGCCGCCGCGCCGGCAATCGCGACGATTGCGCCCACGGAGATGTCGATGCCGCGCGTCGCGATCACGAGCGTCATGCCGAGCGACACGATGACGAGCGGCGCGGCACGGTTGAGGATGTCGACCGGCGCGCCGAACAGGTGGCCGTCGAGGATCGAGATCGCGAGAAAATTCGAGCGGTGCGCGAGATCGAGCAGGATCAGAAGCGCGAGCGTGACCGCAGGCCAGAAGAGCGAATGCTTGAGCGCCGCCTTGATCGGGTTCATGAGGGGATTCACGAGGGCATTCATTGACTGTCTCCCGCGATCAGCCGATAGACCTGGTCTTCCGAGGCCGCATTGCCCGCAACCTCGGCCACCTTGCGGCGGTCGCGCAGCACCGCGATCCGGTGGCTCACGCGCACGACCTCGCTGACCTCGGACGAGATGAAGAGAATGCCGAGCCCCTTCGCGCAGAGCGCGAGCACGCGGTCCATGATTTCGAACTTGGCGGCGACATCGATGCCGCGCGTCGGCTCGTCGAGGATCAGCATCTTCGGCTGCGTTGCGAGCCAGCGCGCCAGCACGACTTTCTGCTGATTGCCGCCCGAGAGCAGCGCGATCGGCTGTTCCGCGTCGCTCGCCTTGATGCCGAGTTGCTTGATGTAATCGTCGGCGATCGCGCGCTGTCTGGCCTTGCTGATCGCGCGCCACCAGCCGCGCCGCGCCTGCAGGGCAAGAATGATGTTCTCGCGAATCGACAGCTCGGCGACGATGCCTTCCTTCTTGCGGTCTTCGGGGCAATAGCCGATTCCCTGCCGCACGGCGTCGTGCGGCGAGCCGAGCTTGACCGCCTTGCCGCCGACACTCACCGTCCCCGTATCGGCGCGCTCGGCGCCGAACAGGAGGCGCGCGGTTTCCGTGCGCCCTGAGCCGAGCAGCCCCGCGAGGCCGAGGATCTGGCCCGGCTGCACGTCGATGTCGACGGGACTCATGAGGCCGCGCCGGCCCACGCCGCGCATCGTCACGAACGGCGGCGCCTCGCTCTTGGAGACCGGCGCCTCGGTGGCGGCCTGCTTCAGGCGCTCGCTCATCCGCTCATGCCCGACCATCTTCGAGACGAGCCGCTCGACCGGCAGGTCCTTCGCCGGATATTCGCCTTCGCGCTCGCCGTTGCGCATCACGGTGATGCGATCGGAGATCGCATACGTCTGCTCGAGAAAATGCGTGACGAACAGGATCGCGATGCCCGAGCGCTTGAGCTTGCGCAGCACGTCGAAGAGGCGGGCGACCTCGCTGTCGTCGAGGCTCGAGGTCGGCTCGTCGAGGATCAGCACGCGCGCATCGACCGACACCGCGCGCGCGATCGCCACCATCTGCTGCACGGCGATCGGGTAGGCGTCGAGCGACTTGGTCACGTCGAGCGACACGTTCAAGTCGGCCAACGCCGCCTCGGTGCGTGCGTGGATCGTCTTCCAGTCGATCATCCCGCGCCGCTTCGGCTGGCGTCCCGCGAACACGTTCTCCGCGACCGACAGGTTGGGGCAGAGGTTGATCTCCTGATATAGCGTCTGGATGCCGGCCGCCTCGGCTTCGAGCGGCGCTGCGAATCGCACGGGCTCGCCGTTCAGACGCACCTCGCCGGCGTCGTGCGCATGCACGCCGGTCAGCACGTTGATGAGCGTCGATTTGCCGGCGCCGTTCTGGCCCATCAGCGTATGGACCTCGCCGGGAAAGAGCCGGAAGTCGACGCCTTGCAGCGCGTTGACGCCCGGAAACGATTTGCTGATGCCGATGGCTTCGAGAATAGGGGCTTCGCTCATGGACTTGGCAAAAAAGAGTCGCGGGTCCGGCACGATTTCAGGGTGGCCGAACCCGCGAGAAGCGCCTCAAAAACTTTCAAGAAAACGCCGGGCCGCCCCAAGTTTTCTTGACCCCCTCGGGGGGCCTGGCGCGCAGCGACAGGTCTGGGGGCACTCAGTATTTGCGTTGCGGCAGGATCTGTGCCGCAACACTCATCGGGAACACGGTTTCGTTGGTGACGATGCGCTTGGGCAACTGCTTGCCCGCGACGACGTCCTTCACCGCGGTCATCAGCTGCGGCCCGAGCAGCGGGCTGCATTCGACGTCGACATTGATCTTGCCCGCGATCATCGCTTCGAAGCCGCCCTTGGTCGCGTCGAACGAGACGACGTTCACGTCCTTGCCGGGCTTGATGCCCGCTTCCTCCATCGCCTGGATCGCGCCGAGCGCCATGTCGTCGTTGTGCGCGTAGACGACGTTGATCTGCTTGCCGTAGGTCTTCGCGAACGCCTCCATCACCTGCTTGCCGCCGGCGAGCGTGAAGTCGCCGCTTTGCGACGCGATGATCTTGAACTTCGGATCGTTCTTGATGATTTCCATCAGGCCGGAATGACGGTCATTGGCGGGCGCGGAACCGACCGTGCCTTGCAGCTCGGCGATGTTGATCGGGCCCGCATCGTTCTTGTAGTGCTCTTCAAGCCAGCGGCCGGCGCGGCGGCCTTCCTCCATGAAGTCGGAGCCGATCATCGTCACATAGAGCGACTGATCCTTCACGTCGATCGAGCGGTCGGTGAGGATCACCGGAATGTGAGCGTTCTTCGCCTCGGTCAGCACCGGCTCCCAGCCCGATTCGACCACGGGCGAGAACGCGATCACGTCGACCTTTTGCGCGATGTACGAGCGGATCGCCTTGATCTGGTTTTCCTGCTTTTGCTGCGCGTCGGAGAATTTCAGGTTGATGCCGGCCTCTTTGGCCGCCTGCTTGACCGACACGGTGTTGGCCGTGCGCCAGGCGCTTTCGGCGCCGACCTGCGCGAAGCCCAGCGTGATCTGCTTTTCCTGCGCGTGCGCCCCGAGGGCCGCCAGCGATAGTACGCCGCCGATGAGCGCACGAAGTGCCAAGCGTCTGGTGTGTTCCATTTCCGTCTCCGATTTTTTAGGGTTTATTTCGGCGCGGTGCAACTGGGTCCGGCATTCACGGCTAAGCGACGTGACGACGAACGCTAGCGCCACTTTCACAACGACTGCCATTTCAGACGCGTGCTTTCCAAGCGGTCAGCAGAAGCGCTAATAGCCATACTATATGTAGCACCAGCGCGGGTTTCGACTAGCGTTTTCCCTAGCTTGTTGTCTCAATTAGTCATGCTATTTCTGTATCGTGACTTGTACTTACCTCGCTCAGATAGCGGGTTTTCGTGCAAAATCGTAGACTGGCGCGATCAGGCAGCCCCAGAAAAGTTTAGCTAGAACCTGTAGGTTGCTCGTCAACGGTTTACTTAATAGTCTTACTATACAAAGAAGTCAGGCACACAACATGACCAACAAACCTCGCAAGCTCCGCTCCGCCCAATGGTTCGGCACGGCCGACAAGAACGGCTTCATGTACCGCAGCTGGATGAAGAACCAGGGCCTTCCCGATCACGTTTTCGACGGGCGCCCGGTCA
>NZ_SWJE01000040.1 GCF_005144415.1 Trinickia terrae
CGGACCAAGCCGCACGTGAACGTCGGCACGATCGGTCACGTTGACCACGGTAAGACGACGCTGACGGCGGCGATCGCGACGGTTCTGTCGGCGAAGTTCGGCGGCGAAGCGAAGAAGTACGACGAAATCGACGCGGCGCCGGAAGAAAAGGCGCGCGGCATTACGATCAACACGGCGCACATCGAGTACGAAACGGCGAACCGCCACTACGCACACGTTGACTGCCCGGGCCACGCTGACTACGTGAAGAACATGATCACGGGCGCAGCGCAGATGGACGGCGCGATCCTGGTGTGCTCGGCTGCGGACGGCCCGATGCCGCAAACGCGTGAGCACATCCTGCTGGCGCGTCAGGTCGGTGTGCCGTACATCATCGTGTTCCTGAACAAGTGCGACATGGTGGACGACGCCGAGCTGCTCGAGCTGGTGGAAATGGAAGTGCGCGAGCTGCTCTCGAAGTACGACTTCCCGGGTGACGACACGCCGATCATCAAGGGTTCGGCGAAGCTGGCGCTGGAAGGCGACAAGGGCGAGCTGGGTGAAGTGGCGATCATGAACCTGGCCGACGCGCTGGACACGTACATCCCGACGCCGGAGCGCGCCGTGGATGGCGCGTTCCTGATGCCGGTGGAAGACGTGTTCTCGATCTCGGGCCGCGGCACGGTGGTGACGGGTCGCGTCGAGCGTGGCGTGGTCAAGGTCGGTGAGGAAATCGAGATCGTCGGTATCCGCGCAACGGTGAAGACGACCTGCACGGGCGTGGAAATGTTCCGCAAGCTGCTGGACCAGGGTCAAGCGGGCGACAACGTCGGTATTCTGCTGCGCGGCACGAAGCGCGAAGACGTGGAGCGCGGCCAAGTGCTGGCCAAGCCGGGTTCGATCACGCCGCACACGCACTTCACGGCTGAAGTGTACGTGCTGAGCAAGGACGAGGGCGGCCGCCACACGCCGTTCTTCAACAACTATCGCCCGCAGTTCTACTTCCGTACGACGGACGTGACGGGCTCGATCGAGTTGCCGAAGGACAAGGAAATGGTGATGCCGGGCGACAACGTGTCGATCACGGTGAAGCTGATTGCGCCGATCGCGATGGAAGAAGGTCTGCGCTTCGCAATCCGCGAAGGCGGTCGTACCGTCGGCGCAGGTGTCGTCGCCAAGATCATCGAGTAA
>NZ_SWJE01000041.1 GCF_005144415.1 Trinickia terrae
TGGGTCTCATGCGGCTTCACGGGCGGGGCAATCGCCGGAGGGTTGCTCTGCGCAAGCCTGCTGCCTTCGATGGGCTGGCGCTCGGTGTTTTTCGTTGGGGGGATATTGCCGCTTGTCATCGCGATTGCGATGGTCCGGTATCTGCCGGAATCGCTCCAGCTGCTGGTGCTCAAGCAGCGCAGCCCGGAAAAGATTGCGCAGTGGCTGGGGAAGATCGCGCCGGATCTGCGCATGGGACCGGAGACGCGCTTCGCCGTACGCGGGCAGACGCACACGAAGGCCTCGGTTGGAGAGCTCTTTCGCCATGGCCGCGGCACGATGACGTTGCTGCTATGGGGCGTCAACTTCGCGAATCTGCTGGACCTCTTCTTTCTATCGAACTGGCTTCCGATGCTCTCCCTGCGGGTCGGCCACGGTGTGTCGACGGCCGTGCTCATCGGCACGTCATTGCAGATCGGCGGAACCGCGGGGGCGCTGCTGATGGGCCCGTTGATGGACCGCTTCGGCTTCTATCGGGTTCTCACGATCGGCTTTCTGACGGCGACGTTTTCGGTGGCATGCGTCGGTTTGCCCGATCTGTCGACGCAACTGCGCTATGCCGTGGTGCTGATCAGCGGGGTCTGCATCGTGGGTGGACAGCCTGCACTCAACGCGCTGACCGCGACACGCTATCCGACCGCGCTTCGGGCAACGGGCGTGGGCTGGAGTCTGGGGGTCGGCCGGGCGGGTTCGATCATCGGTCCGGTGGTGGCGGGGCAACTGATCAAACTGCAGTGGTCGAACACGGCGTTGTTCTTCGCGGCCGCGGTGCCGGCACTGGCGGCGTGTCTGATGCTTGTTTGCCTCAGACGGGTTGAGGGCGCACGCCAGGCTGACTGCGTCGAGTGTTAGCGGGGGGGC
>NZ_SWJE01000042.1 GCF_005144415.1 Trinickia terrae
CATCCCGAACAGGACCGTGAAACGACTCCACGCCGATGATAGTGCGGATTCCCGTGTGAAAGTAGGTAATCGTCAGGCTCCTCTCATAACTACAACCCCACCCCATAAAGGTGGGGTTGTGGCCGTTTACGTGGCAAGGCTATAAGTGAGGGCGAACGATAGCTTGGGGCTCATATAATGCTTGACATTGTGTTGATGTACCCCCATAATCGTCAGTTCTCTGCGGAGGGGTGCCCGAGTGGCTAAAGGGGGCAGACTGTAAATCTGTTGGCTTACGCCTACGTTGGTTCGAATCCAACCTCCTCCACCAGAATGCAGGCTGTAGTAGCGATGGGGAATCGGAAAGCCCTTGCGGGTGTAGCTCAATGGTAGAGCAGAAGCCTTCCAAGCTTATGACGAGGGTTCGATTCCCTTCACCCGCTCCAGTGTTCGCGAAGTTATGCCCATGTGGCTCAGTGGTAGAGCACTCCCTTGGTAAGGGAGAGGTCGGCAGTTCGATCCTGCCCATGGGCACCAGCAGGTAGTCAGTGATTGTTTGCGCGCGGCGCAACGTACGGAAAATCCTCTTAGGAGTCGAAAATGGCCAAGGGTAAGTTTGAGCGGACCAAGCCGCACGTGAACGTCGGCACGATCGGTCACGTTGACCACGGTAAGACGACGCTGACGGCGGCGATCGCGACGGTTCTGTCGGCGAAGTTCGGCGGCGAAGCGAAGAAGTACGACGAAATCG
>NZ_SWJE01000043.1 GCF_005144415.1 Trinickia terrae
TCGCCTGCTCGAGCTGCTGCGGTCGCCTGGATGTTTTCATGGTCGTCGGGAGAGGGTTTACGTGAGTATTGATACTTGAAAAATCAACTATACTCCACCTCAATGTACTTGAAAAATCAAGTAAATGCCACCCGGACGAACTCGGATGGCGGGTCCCCTTCGTGACGCGAGCATGTCGTATGGCGCAGAACCGGAGCAGATCGATGAGAAACAAGATTGCACTTGAAGAACATTTTGCGATCGACCTGACCATCGATCAATCGAAAGGCTACGCGCCTCCTCACGTGTGGGAGATGCTGAAGTCGAATCTGCTGGACATCGAGCAGCAGCGGCTGGAGCGCATGGAGCAGGGTGGAGTCGAGTACTCGATCCAGCCGAAACGCATGACGAGCCTGCCTAGTGGTCCGACACGTGCGCGATCAGCGAAACCGATCGCGTGAAGATTGGACGGGACAACGCGCGGCGTCTGTTCGGGATCGACGGATGATTTCATGCTCAAACGGAGCGAGGTACAAAATTGATCCCTGATACCGCGCAGCAAGTGGAAGAGGCGCAATCTTCGATCGTCGACATCAGCGCGCTGATCGACAGCCGTCCGCTGAGCGCATTCCAGATCGCGATCATGATCATGATCGGCTGTTCGGTGGTGATGGACGGCTTCG
>NZ_SWJE01000044.1 GCF_005144415.1 Trinickia terrae
GCTCCAGTCAGTCGTCCGAAGACCAGACGACGCAACGCGGCTCGACGGTTCAGGCTGGCGGCAGCGCGACGTTCGTCGCGACCGGGGACGGCACGCCGGGCAGCGGCAATGTGACGATTGCCGGCTCCGAGGTGAACGCGAACGATGTTGCGCTGATTGCCAAGAATCAGGTGAATCTGGTCAACACGACGAACACGGATTCGACGCGCAGCGCGAATGCGTCGTCGAGCGCGAGCGTGGGCGTGTCGTTTGGCACGAGCGGGCCCGGTATCTCGGCGTCCATGCAGAACGCGCACGGCGACGGCAATTCGGATGCGGCGATGCAGAACAACACGCACGTCAACGCGATGCACTCGGTGACGATCGTGAGCGGCGGCGATACCAACATCGTCGGTGCGAACGTGAACGCGAATCAGGTGGTGGCCAATATCGGCGGCAACCTGAATCTCGCGAGCGTGCAGGACACGACGGTGAGCACGGCGCACCAGTCGAGCGCGGGGGGCGGCTTCAGCATCAGCGAGGCAGGGGGCGGGGCCAGTTTCAGCGCGCAAAACGGGCACGCGGACGCGAACTACGCGGGCGTGAACGAACAGGCGGGGATTCAGGCGGGTTCGGGCGGCTTCGACATCAATGTGAAGGGCAATACCGACCTGAAGGGGGCGATCATCGCCAGTACGGCGGATGCGTCGCAGAACAGCCTGACGACCGGGACGCTGACGTACAGCGATATCCAGGATCACTCCCACTACAGTGCGGCGAGTAATGGATTCAGCGTGGGCGCGTCGGTAGGCGTGAGCCAGAAGGCTGTGGGGCCAGCGTCGGTCAGTGGTTCGGGTGGTCTGACGCCGATGATCTCGCAGGACGCTAACGGCGACCAAAGCGCGACCACGCGCAGCGCGGTCAGCGTGGGCACGATCAACATCACGAACAGGGCGAACCAGACGCAGGACGTGGCGAGCCTGAGCCGTGACACGGCCAACACCAATGGCACAGTCTCCAAGACGCCGGATGTGCAAAACCTGCTGTCGCAGCAGTCGGACTTGATGAACGCAGCGTCAGCAGCGGGGCAAGTCGTGGCGCAAAGTATCGGTGCTTATGCCGATGCAAAGCAGAAGGAAGCGC
>NZ_SWJE01000045.1 GCF_005144415.1 Trinickia terrae
TCGGAGCCGGCAATCGTCACATTGCCGCTGCCCGGCGTGCCGTCCCCGGTCGCGACGAACGTCGCGCTGCCGCCAGCCTGAACCGTCGAGCCGCGTTGCGTCGTCTGGTCTTCGGACGACTGACTGGAGCTGTGGCTCGAACCGACACTGACCTGAATCCCGATGCTCGGCGTCACGCCCTTCATCGCCCCTGCTGCCGCAGAGGCAACCGTCGCCACATCGCCCGCCGCCGCGTTCGCGTGCAGCGCCGCCGCGCGGTTGTCGCTCCCGGCGTCGTTGCGAGTCGCCTGCGTTTCGCTGATCCCGTTGTTGATCGCATCCCCGACCGTCCCCGACAAGCCGACCGTCACCCCGCTCGAGCTCGTCTGCTGCGTCTGCGACTGATGCGACGTGTCCGTGGCCGCATCGATGATCACGTTCGCCGCCGTCCCCGTCACGTTCTGCGCCGCGAGCAGGTCGCTGCCCGTCACGTGCAGCGTATTGCCGGCACTGATGGACAAGTTGCCGTTGAGCGAGCCGATCGTGCTCGCGTTGTTCGTGACGCTCGATTCCTCATCCGTCGTCGCGAGCTTCTTGCTGCCGATCGA
>NZ_SWJE01000046.1 GCF_005144415.1 Trinickia terrae
CGTCCTGGCAGTTCTCCCATAGCGAGCGCCCGTTGGCGGTCAGCGCCTCCGGATGCGGCAGGAGCCCGGCTTCGCCGAGGCGCCGCAGCACCGCGGGCAAGCCCCCCGCGTAATAGAACTCCTCCATCAGAAAACGCCCCGACGGCTGCAGATCGACGAGCGTCGGCGTGCCGCGGCCGATGCGCGTCCAATCGTCGAGCTGCAGTTCGACGCCGATGCGCCCCGCAATCGCCTTCAAATGAATCGCCGCATTGGTCGAGCCGCCGATCGCCGCGTTCGCGCGGATCGCGTTCTCGAACGCGGCGCGCGTGAGCAGCTTCGAGAGCCGCACATCTTCGAGCGCCATCTCGACGATGCGCATGCCCGACAGATGCGCCAGCACGTAGCGGCGCGCATCGACCGCCGGAATCGCCGCGTTGTGCGGCAGCGTGACGCCGAGCGCCTCGGCCATGCAGGCCATGGTCGAGGCGGTGCCCATGGTGTTGCAGGTGCCCGCCGAGCGCGACATCCCCGCCTCGGCCGACATGAACTCGTGCAGCGTGATCTTGCCGGCCTTCACCTGCTCGCTCAGTTGCCACACCACCGTGCCCGAGCCGATGTCGCGCCCCGCGTGCTTGCCGTTGAGCATCGGCCCGCCCGAGACGAGGATCGCGGGCACGTCGCAGCTCGCGGCGCCCATCAGGAGCGCGGGCGTGGTCTTGTCGCAGCCGGCCAGGAGCACCACCGCGTCGATCGGATTGCCGCGAATCGATTCCTCGACATCCATGCTCGCGAGATTGCGCGTGAACATCGCGGTGGGCCGCAGGTTCGACTCGCCGTTGGAGAACACCGGAAACTCCACCGGAAAGCCCCCCGCCT
>NZ_SWJE01000047.1 GCF_005144415.1 Trinickia terrae
GCTCCAGTCAGTCGTCCGAAGACCAGACGACGCAACGCGGCTCGACGGTTCAGGCTGGCGGCAGCGCGACGTTCGTCGCGACCGGGGACGGCACGCCGGGCAGCGGCAATGTGACGATTGCCGGCTCCGATGTGAACGCGAACGATGTTGCGTTGATCGCGAAGAATCAGGTGAATCTGGTCAACACGACGAACACCGATTCGACGCGCAGCGCGAATGCGTCGTCGAGCGCGAGCGTGGGCGTGTCGTTTGGTACGAGCGGGCTCGGTATCTCGGCGTCCATGCAGAACGCGCACGGCGACGGCAATTCGGATGCGGCGATGCAGAACAACACGCACGTCAACGCGAAGCACTCGGTGACGATCGTGAGCGGCGGCGATACCAACATCGTCGGTGCGAACGTGAACGCGAATCAGGTGGTGGCCAATATCGGCGGCAACCTGAATCTCGCGAGCGTGCAGGACACGACGGTGAGCACG
>NZ_SWJE01000048.1 GCF_005144415.1 Trinickia terrae
GCCGAGAGCACCACCTTGTCCGTCGAGGAGAAGCCCGCGCCCAGCGTGATCGCGCCCGTCGGCTTCTCGGCGACCTTCACATCGACGTCCACCTGGTCCTGCGAGCCTTCGACCGGCACCGTCGTCACGTCGACGTCGGTGAAGTAGCCGAGCCGGTTGATGCGGTCCTTCGACAGCGCGAGGCGGCTCGAATCGAACCATGAGCTTTCGAGCTGGCGCATTTCGCGGCGAATCACTTCGTCGCGCGTGCGCGTGTTGCCCGTGACGTTGATGCGGCGCACGTAGACGCGGCGGCTCGGATCGACTTGCAGCGTCAGCGCGACCGTGTGGTGCTCCTGGTCGATCTGCGGCACCGCATTCACGGTCGCAAACGCGTAGCCGTATTCGCCGAGCTTGTCGACGATCGCCTTGGTCGTGCTCTTCAGCTTCTCGGCCGAGAAGCGCTCGCCCGGCTTGATCT
>NZ_SWJE01000049.1 GCF_005144415.1 Trinickia terrae
AGGTCAATGCCGATCGTAGTAACGTTCATGGTGACGCCCTCCTCCGATGAAGGTGGTGTTTCGACAGCCTCACCACTTTGACACGGCGATGCCGTTTCGGACGGGGGCGTCCATTCCATTACCACCCGGCGTGCGGGTCCGCACCGGGCGGTTCGAGCCGTTGAGGTCATGAGAGCCGAGGTACGCCAAGCCGGTCGAAGTAGCCCTTCGCCACCAACCGGCAGCTACTACGGCCTCTGCTGACTTCTCGCTCCGGCTCATCACCGTCGCCCTTTCAGGCACAAGGCGAGATCTCCCCAGGTAAGAACGCACTCCTTCATCGCACAGCCGCCGCATTTACGCCGCTTCGCCTTGGTCACGAGAGCTTTGCGGTTCGTTGCCCGCTCGCCCTGCTCGGCAGCGCCTTC
>NZ_SWJE01000005.1 GCF_005144415.1 Trinickia terrae
AATGCTCAGCTTTTGCTTATTCATGATCGAATCCTTTCAGGTTAGTACTACTACTCACAATGATTAAACCCATGTCGGGAAAGAACGCGCACTTGGCGCTTTACAACTCCATCATCACTACACGAACCACAACTACCCACGTGCTAGACTGCCTTCACAACAATCGAACCAACACAAACCATGAACCGGCCCGATCCCTTCTACGTCAAAACCATCGCCGTCGGAAAAGAAATCGTCGGCTTCACGAACGACAGCGACAACCTAAAAAACGCGTCCTATTTCCTCCACTCACTTATCGCAGAACACGGCGAGGACGAAATCGCCGTCGTCATTCAGCGAAACGACGGATTCACAATCGGAGAAATCTGGAATCGCTACTCGTCATATCACTCGCTCAAAACGATCCACGACTTTGAGCACTATCTGACGCTTCAAGGCTTCTACGCGTCAAAGTTGTAGTGCCCACCAGCACAGACACCGGCGGCTCGACAAAAGGTTCGAACTCCTCCAGGTACTTCAGCGCCCGAGCCCGAACAACTCGCTTCACCATTACCCCGCCCGACACAACCGAAGCCCACGCCCCCACCAGCTCCCGACGATCCAACGGACCGCCCCCGCTCAAAACGCACAGGTACAGGCCAAAACCTTCACTTCGTCCAAGCCACAATTCCGGCTCCCCACCCGCCGCCACCAACTGCGGACGGACCGCCTCATAACCGCGCATCAACGTCGGTTCGTCCGCCCCCTTAGCGCCGGGCCACAACATGACCACGTTTGCATCAGAAGACGGCTTACACATGCACATCATCTATTCCCCTCCTGTCAAATCGCTGCAAGCACCGCAACCGCCCGCACGGTCCACACCGCACCATGCGCACAACTCAGCAACAACGTCGCCCGGCAACGCGCCTACGTCTCGGCACCGAACATCAACCGGCATAGGCGTAAGAGACACGGGCACCATCGGTTCGAACAGCCCCGACATACCCTCGCTCATCCGCGCCCAAACCACGCTAATCGCCACGGCTCACCCCGTTCGTTGAATGCCGCAATCCGAAAAACAGATGCGATATATTTAATGCTCCGCCACAACCAGGGAGAAACCATGACGCGCCCTAGCATCGCACTAATAGCGATTGGAACAGTCATCAAAGAATTTGAAGACGGCCCAGACAACGGAAACCAAGCATGGGACTTCTATTCAACTGAACTCGGAAAACACGAAAACCCAGTAGCCATCGTTATTGGCAACGACCAATGCGAATACTTCGGCGAAATCTGGAGCAGAAACGACGTACCGGCCTCATACCAAAATTTCCACACACGGATGAGCTTCCTGGGCGTATATGGGGACTACGACGACTAACGCCCCAGCAAATCGCACCCCGACAGCAACCCGAGCACCGCTGCACCTCGCACGCGGTGCACATTCACTGCCCCACCAGCGACAGAGCGCCAACGTTCCGCCAACTCCCGCCACGAAACACGACCGCTGCAAAGAACCTGAAGCCACGCCCCGCCGTACATGCCCCGCTCAACAAGAGCAAACGGCTCATACCCACCAACCGTCAGCAGACCCTTAATCTCCGCATAGCCCGTACTCAACGCCTCAACGTCCGCCAACCCCGGCCCACACGTCAGAGTCACCAACCGAAGCTCACCAGACATAAGCCCTCTCTCCGTTCGTATCTGCACCAACGCCCTCAAAAGACAGGCGGCTATACAAGCCCGCCATGCAAAGCAACCGCTATCCGAGGGGGAGGCAACAGCGCGGTTGAATCCTTTCGCATGCGAACGCGGTGTACCCAATGGGTTTACCTTCTCACCGGAAATGCTAGACTTTCGCTATCGCCACAAACATGGCGTTTTCTCCATGCAAATAGTATGGAGAAAACGCCACATGGTCAAGGGAAATTTATGGATATCGCCGAACTGCTCGACGCAGCAAAACGGAAGGAAGGATCGAACACCGCAGTGGCGGAGAAGCTTGGATACCACTACACCAAGCTATCGCACTGGCGCTCGGGGAGATACAAGCCGGACGCCACGGAAATCATGATGCTTGCAGAAATGGCAGGCTTGCCAGCGCTCGAAACACTCGCCGAGATCGAAAGCCAGCTCGACACCGACCGCGCGTCAGTGTGGAAACGCGCCCTGGGAAACTTGCGTGCAGCAGGAATTGCGGCAGGGGTAGTAATAGGAACAACGGGAGTGGTCGCGAGCGTCGCACCGCAAAAAGTGCAAGCCGCTGAACATGAAGTGGCGCGCCCGGCTGGGATCGAACCAGCAACCCCTGCCTTCGGAGGGCAGTACTCTATCCATTGAGCTACGGGCGCTTCGGCATGACACGCGCTGCCCGAAGAGGAAATAACGGGGACAACGTGCATACGAGGAGACCGAGAGAATACCCGGTTTCGCTGCCCCCGTCCACCGCGCCCCCGGCGAGCCGCCTCCCGTTCGCCTTCATCCGCCGCCCATTCCCCTTCCGCTGCGGGTAAACGCCTGCTTAAGCGTCCCGTCCCGCGCTCGCCGACGCCAAAACGTTGCGTCTATAATCGTCCGTGCTTGATAGAAGACAAAAGACTAGCTGTTGCCGTTGCCGTCGCGCTGTACCGCTCACCTGACAAAAACCTTGGGAGACGAGACAAGCATGAGCGAAGCACCCCACGGAGCACCGATCAAAACACCGGGGCAACTCATTGCCGCGGTCATCGCCGGCTTTGCCGTGCCGATCGTCATCATCATCCTTCTCGCCAATTACGTTAACAAGTCGACCCGCACCGGCGCCGGCACCGACGGCATGTCCGACGCCGTCGTCGCTCAGCGCATCGCGCCGCTCGCGCAGGTCAATCTGCGCGACGCCAACGCGCCGCGCGTCTACAAGTCCGGCGAGCAGGTCTATCAGGCCGTCTGCTCGGCCTGCCACGCGACCGGCAACGCCGGCGCGCCGAAGTTCGGCAACGCAGGCGACTGGGCGCCCCGCATCGCGCAAGGCTTCGATGCGCTCTGGCACACCGCACTGACCGGCAAGAACGCGATGCCGGCGCGCGGCGGCACGAGCCCCGACGACTACAGCGACTACGAAATCGGCCGCGCCGTCGCATACATGGCTGACCACGGCGGCGCCCAGTTTGCCGATCCGCCGGCGCCGGCTGCGAGCGGTGCGGCGGGGCAGGGCGCGGCGGCGGGCGCTGCCTCGGAAGCGTCGGCGTCGGCCGCGGTCAGCGCCGCCAGCGCGCAAGCCGCAGCAGCGATCGCCGCGCTGTCGAGCGCGCCGCAAGCGAACGCGGGCGCCGCGCCGAGCGCGGACGCGGCGCAGGCAGGCAAGGCGCTCTATCAGCAGATCTGTCAGGCCTGTCACGCGGCGGGCGTGCTGAACGCGCCGAAGTTCGGCGACAAGGACGCCTGGGCGCCGCGCCTGAAAGACCCGATGGACGTGGTCTACAACTACGCGCTGCACGGCAAGGGCAACATGCCGCCGAAGGGCGGTTCGACCGCGTCGGATGCGGATGTGAAGGCCGCCGTCGACTACATGGTCGGCGCGGCGAAGTAGCGAACGGCGTATCGGCGTCCAGCGACGACGCCGATTTCCCTCCCTGCGAGCGCCCCGCGCCGCAGGGATTTTTTACGCCTGTCGATAAGAAGGAATCCGGCGCGCCGCGAGAAGCATCAAGGCTTCTGCAACAACGCCTTCAAGCTCGCCAGCCGATCCTTCGGCGTCATCGGCGCTTCTTCCGGCGCGGGCGGCGGCGCGTCGTCGAGGCCCATTTCGGGGATGAATCGCGACGGCTCGCACACGACGGTCTCGCGCGCCCGCTTGCGCTTCTTGCACCAGTTCAGATGCAGGCTGCGCTGCGCGCGCGTGATCGCCACATACATCAGGCGCCGCTCTTCCTCGATGCGTGCATCGTCGATCGGCTCGTCGTCGGCGCCGCCGCGGTGCGGCATGATCCCTTCCTCGACGCCCACTAGGAACACGTGCGGATACTCGAGCCCTTTCGATGCATGCACGGTCGACAGGCGCACAGCGTCCGGGTCCTCCTCCTTGCCTTCGAGCATCGACATCAGCGCGACGGTCTGGATCAGGCCGAGCAGGTTCTTGCCGGTGTCGGCGAGACCGTCCGCGTTGTCATAGCCGGTCGCCTCGCCTTCGCCGTCGTCGGAAATCTCGCGCTCGGGCTTGGTCCCCTTGCGCTTCAGCCATTCGAGAAACTCGAGCACGTTCTGCCACTTCGACTGCGCCTGACGTTCGTCGAACGCGTCGTAGAGGTAGGCCTCGTAGTGGATCGCTTCCATCAGGTCGTCGAGCAGCGTCGTGGCGGGGTCTTTGTCGGCGCGCTCGGTGATGCGCTGCATGAAATCGCAGAACGCGCGCAGCGGCTCGACCTGCCGCGCCGACAGGCGCGCCTCGATGCCGCCCATGTAAACCGCCTCGAACAGCGACACCTTCGCCTGCCCCGCAAACGCCCCGAGCGCTTCGAGCGTCGTGTTGCCGACGCCGCGGCGCGGCGTGGTGATCGCGCGGATGAAGGCAGGGTCGTCGTCGGCGTTGGCGACGAGCCGCAGGTAGGCGCAGATGTCCTTGATCTCGGCCTTGTCGAAGAACGACTGGCCGCCCGACAGCACATACGGAATGCGCTCGCGGCGCAGCACTTGCTCGAAGATGCGCGCCTGGAAGTTGCCGCGATAGAGAATCGCATAGTCGCGGAACTGGGCGCGCCGCTCGAACTTGTGGGCCGACAGGCGAAACACGACCGATTCCGCCTCGTGCTCCTCGTCGTTGCACGGCGTGACGGTGATCGAATCACCCATCCCGTGCTCGGACCACAGTTTCTTCTCGAACAGCTTCGGGTTGTTCGCGATGACGTTGTTCGCGGCGGTCAGAATGCGCACCGTCGAGCGGTAGTTCTGCTCGAGCTTGATCAAGTGCAGCTTCGGAAAATCCTTGCCGAGCTGCGCGAGGTTTTCGAGCGTGGCGCCGCGCCAGCCGTAGATCGCCTGATCGTCGTCGCCGACCGCCGTGAACGCGGCGCGCGGCCCTGCGAGCAGCTTGACTAGCTCGTACTGGCACGCGTTGGTGTCCTGATACTCGTCGATCAGCAGGTAGCGCAGCTTGTTCTGCCAGCGGTCGCGCACCGCCTCGTTCTTCTTGAACAGCTCGGCGGGCAGGCGGATCAGGTCGTCGAAATCGACCGCCTGGTATGCATGCAGCGTCGCCACGTAGTTCCGGTAGACGATCGCGGCCTGGTGCTCGTCCTCGTTCGACGCGATCGCCATCGCCTCGTCCGGCATGACGAGACCGTTCTTCCAGAGCGAGATGATCGTCTGGATCTTGCGGATGAAGCCCTTGTCGGTGGTGCCGACCTGCTCCTGGATCATCGCGAAGCAGTCGTCGGAATCCATGATCGAGAACTGCGGCTTCAGGCCGACGTGCTCCGCTTCCTGGCGCAGGATCTGCACGCCGAGCGAGTGGAACGTGCAGACGGTGAGCTGATTGACGGGCACCTTGCGCCCTTCCTTGCCGGGCGCCGAGAGCGTCTTGCCTTCGAGCAGCTTGCCGACGCGCTCGCGCATTTCCGCGGCGGCCTTGTTGGTGAACGTGACGGCTGCGATGTGGCGCGGCTCGAAGCCTTTGTTTTCGATCAGATGCGCGATTTTCTGGGTGATCACGCGCGTTTTGCCGCTGCCCGCGCCGGCGAGCACGAGACACGGACCGTCGAGATAGCGCACCGCTTCGCTTTGGGCGGGATTCAGGCCTGCGGACATCGTCTTTGGAGGGGTTACGGTTGGCGGCTCGGGGGCCGGAAGCGCATCCGGGGATGCCGCCAATGATGCTTGAAGGAAGTGCGCGATGTTAACACGGATAGGTTGCGCCGGAATTCGCGGCGCGCCGGCCTTGTTTCGCGCGGGCGCGCTCGGACACGCCGCATTCGTCATGCCAAAATAACCGCGGTTGCGCGCGGCACGTCGCCGCGCGCCATTTGATGATGGATGCTCGCATGACATCACCCTTGAAAATCGGTTTGATGGGCTACGGCTACGCCGGCAAGACCTTCCATGCGCCGGTGATCGCGCACTGCGGCCACGCCGAAGTCGCCGCCATCGCCACCAGCCAGCCCGAGCAGGCGCGCGCCGACTACCCGAACGCCGAGATCGTCGCGGACCTGGACGCGCTCGTCGCGCTCGAGACGGTCGAGTGCGTGGTCGTCGCGACGCCGAACGACACGCACTTCGAGCTCGCCGCACGCGCAATCGAGGCGGGCAAGCATGTGGTCGTCGACAAGCCGGTCACGCTTTCCGCCGACGATGCCCGCACGCTCGCGCTCCTCGCCAAGAAATACGGCGTGCTGTTCGCGCCGTTCCACAACCGCCGCTGGGATGGCGATTTCATGACGGTGCGCGAACTCGTCGCAAGCGGCGAGCTGGGGCGCATCACGCATTTCGAATCGCACTTCGACCGTTTCCGTCCGCTCGTGCGTCCGCGCTGGCGCGAGGAAGCGTCGCGCGGCGGCGGCCTGCTGTTCGACCTGGGGCCGCACCTGATCGACCAGTCGCTGGCGTTGTTCGGCGCGCCCGAGACCGTCAACGCGACGGTGAAGATCCACCGCGACGAGGGCGTCGCGCCCGACTACGTCCACCTGCAGCTCGGCTACGCAGACAAGGAAGTGGTCCTGCACGCGACCGCGCTCGCCGCGCTGGAGCCGCCGCGCTTCGCGATCCACGGCACGCGGGGCAGCTACGTGAAGAGCGGGCTCGACACGCAGGAAGACCAGCTCAAGGCGGGGCTGCGTCCAGGTCACGTCGATTTCGGCGCGGGCAATCCGCCGGGCTTGCTGCGCATGCTCGAAGGCGAGCAAGAGGTGGAGCGCTCGCTACCGACGCGCGACGGCAACTACGCGGACTTTTACGGAACGCTTGCGGCAGCGATTCATGACGGCGCGCCGTTCCCGGTCACACCGCAGGATGCCATCGACGTCATGACGATCATCGATCTGGCGAATCAAAGCGCGGAGGAGGGGAAGCGCTTGCCGTTCGAGCGCGTGGGTTTCGAATGACGTGGACCGCTTGCGCCGCGAGCCAGGCTGCCATTCCGAAAGGAACGAACCGTTACAAATTATTCCGCTCGCGGCGTCATCGCTTCACGCTTGCGGGCCGTTTTTTCGGCGGCGGTTTCCCCTCGCAAAACAACTAGGAGAATGGAATGCAACGCTTGATTCGCGCGGTCGCTTGCTGCGCGCTGGTGGTATCGCTGGCTGCGTGCGTGGTGCAGCAGCCGCGGGTCGTCGCGCCGCCGCCTGGGCCGAGCCCGCATGAAGTGGCGATGCGGCGTCTCGGCGAAGTGAACACGCGCATCGACAACCTGGGCCGTCTCATCGACGCTCGCGTCAATCAAGGCTACTACCCGCCGCCGCAGGGTGGCGCGCTGCATCACCGCCTCGACGTGATCCGCCAGGAAGCGCACGATATGTCGGCCCAGCGCGGCGGCGGCCTGTCCGGCGACGAGCAGCACGTGCTGAACGAGGAACTCGACGGCGCGGCGCGCGCAATCGGACAGTAAGCTACCGGTCGCTCGAGTTTCGGGCGAAGCGCGGGAAGCATGGCGGCGGACTCGATGTCCGCCGCTTTTCATTTGTGGGTTTACCAAGCCCGCCAACCCTCAATTGACAACCCTATTACGCTCGCGTAAATTCGCCGCACGCGTCGGGAGAGCGCGCTGGCCACGGGTATCCGGCAAGGCCGCGCCGCCGAAGGGGCACACCCGCAAACTCTCAGGCAAAAGGACCGACGGCGTCGAAAAACCCGCTTGAAAACGTTTGGATCCGCGATGTTGCGCGCCGCTTTCGTGCGCTGCCGCGCGGGTTTGCTGCCGGTTTCGTCCGGAAGAGGCAACGTATCGAGCGCTGGTTTTTCGCACTCTGGAGAGCGGCAGCGGCCTTCGCTTCGTCATCGAAGCAGGCAGGCTGCCCACCGAAGGGGCGCGCGTTCGAAGGGAGGGATCCCGGGCAACGCAATCTCTCAGGTACCGAGGACAGAGGGGTCATGCATGACAACATCGCTTGCGGCCGGAAGGCTGTGAGGGCGGTGCCGCATGCGTGGCTTTTTTGTTTTCGCGAGACACCTGACGAGGCCCCGATGACCGAACTGAAACACACCCCGCTCCACGCCACCCACTGCGCGCTCAAGGCGCGGATGGTCGACTTCGGCGGCTGGGACATGCCCGTCAACTACGGCTCGCAGATCGACGAGCACCACGCCGTGCGCCAGGACGCCGGCATGTTCGACGTCTCGCACATGTGCGTCGTCGATTTCCGCGGCGAGCGCGTGCGCGCGTTCTTCGAGCATGCGATCGCGAACAACGTCGGCAAGCTGCAGACGCCGGGCCGCGCGCTCTATTCGTGTCTCCTGAACCCCAACGGCGGCGTGATCGACGACCTGATCGTCTACTACTTCGCCGAGGACTTCTTCCGCCTGGTCGTCAACGCAGGCACTGCCGACAAGGACATCGCCTGGTTCGGCCAGCTCAACGCCGAAGGCGGCTACGGCCTTGCGATCACGCCGCGCCGCGACTTGGCGATCGTCGCCGTGCAGGGCCCGAACGCGCGCCACAAGGTGTGGGCAGTCGCGCCGTCGGCGCGCACCGCCACCGAACTTCTCAAGCCGTTCAACGCGGCGATCGTCGAAGGCACGCCGTTCGGCGAATTGATGATCGCGCGCACCGGCTACACGGGCGAAGACGGCTTCGAAATCGTGCTGCCCGCCAGCTTCGTCTGCGAATTCTGGGATTCGCTGCAGCGCCAGGGCGTGCGCCCCTGCGGCCTCGGCGCGCGCGACACGCTGCGCCTCGAAGCCGGCATGAACCTCTACGGTCAGGACATGGACGACAACGTCTCGCCGCTCGACGCCGGCCTCGCCTGGACCGTCGATCTCACCGCGCCGCGCGACTTCGTCGGTCGCGCCGCACTCGAGGCGGCCGGCTCGAAGGCCGCGTTCGTCGGCTTGATCCTCCAGAAGGAAAACGGCAAGGCGGGCGGCGTGCTGCGCGCGCACCAGAAAGTGCGCACACAAGCGGGCGAAGGCGAAATCACGAGCGGCACGTTCTCGCCGACCATGCAGGAATCGATCGCGTTCGCGCGCGTGCCGGCCGGGGTCGCCGTGGGCGACACCGTGCAGGTCCAGATCCGCGACAAGCAACTTCCCGCGCGCGTGGTAAAACTGCCATTCGTGCGCAACGGCAAAGTGCTGGCGGCCTGACAGCCTGCCCTCTTATCCATTCCGCGGCGCCCGACCCCAATTCAACGCATACCAACCAGGAGCATCCGATGAGCAACGTCCCGGCCGATCTGAAATACACCGACGAACACGAGTGGATCCGCACCGAAGCTGACGGCACGCTGACGGTCGGCATCACCGACCACGCGCAGAGCACGCTCGGCGACATCGTCTTCCTCGAACTGCCGGAAACCGGCAAGCAGGTGAAGGCGGGCGACGCCGTCGGCGTCGTCGAATCGGTGAAAGCCGCGTCGGACATCTACTCGCCCGTGTCGGGCGAGGTGATCGCCGCCAACACGGACGCCGTCGACACGCCGGAAGAAGTGAACAGCGACGCCTACGGCACGTGGCTCTTCAAGATCAAGCTTGCGGACGGCGCCTCGACCGACAGCCTGATCGACGCGGCCGCCTACGAAAAGCTGGTCAATTAATCCTCCCCCACAGCATGGGGCCAGAGTAGGTGCTGAAGCGCCGACTCTGGCCGACACAGGAACGCCATGAAGCTCGAACACCCGGATCGTCTGATGAACCGCACCCCTCTCTCGCTTGCCGCACTCGAAGTGCACGATGCCTTCGCCGAGCGGCACATCGGCCCGGACGCCGCCGATCAGCACAAGATGCTCGAAGCGCTCGGCTTCGCGTCGCGCGCCGCGCTGATCGACGCCGTGATCCCACAGACGATCCGCCGCACCGAGCCGCTGCCGCTCGGCGCTTTCGCGCAGCCAAAAAGCGAGGCGGAAGCGCTCGCCGCATTGCGCGAGCTCGCGGACAAGAACCAGGTGTTCCGCTCCTACATCGGCCAGGGCTACTACAACGCCCACACGCCGGCGGTGGTCCTGCGCAACGTGCTCGAGAACCCGGCCTGGTACACCGCGTACACGCCGTACCAGCCCGAAATCTCGCAAGGGCGCCTCGAAGCGCTCCTGAACTTCCAGCAGATGGTGATCGACCTGACGGGCCTCGCCATCGCGAACGCGTCGCTGCTCGACGAAGCGACCGCCGCAGCCGAAGCGATGACGCTGCTGCAGCGCGTCGGCAAGCCGAAGTCGAACGTGTTCTACGTGGCCGACGACGTCCTGCCGCAAACCATCGAAGTGATTCAAACGCGCGCGAAGCCGGTCGGCATCGAGGTGAAGGTCGGCCCGGCCGCTGAAGCCGCCACGTCGAACGCGTTCGGTGTGCTGCTGCAATATCCGGGCGTGAACGGCGACGTGCGCGACTATCGCGAACTCACCGAAGCGATCCACACGGCGGGCGGCCACGTGGTCGTCGCCGCCGACCTGCTCGCGCTCACGCTCCTCACGCCGCCGGGCGAATGGGGCGCGGACGTCGCCGTCGGCAACTCGCAGCGCTTCGGCGTGCCGGTCGGCTTCGGCGGCCCGCACGCGGCCTACCTCGCCGTGCGCGACGAGTTCAAGCGCCAGATGCCGGGACGGCTCGTCGGCGTGACCGTCGATGCGCAAGGCAACCCCGCGCTGCGTCTCGCGCTGCAAACGCGCGAGCAGCACATCCGCCGCGAGAAGGCGACTTCGAACGTCTGCACCGCGCAGGCGCTGCTCGCGATCATGGCGAGCATGTACGCCGTCTATCACGGCCCGCATGGGCTGAAGACGATCGCGCTGCGCGTGAACCGCATCGCCGCGCTGCTCGCGGCCGGCGTCAAGCAGCTCGGCTACGCGCTCGCCAACGACACCTTCTTCGACACGCTCACGATCGAAACCGGCGCCCACACGGCCGCTGTCCATGACGCGGCGAAAGCGAAGCGCATCAACCTGCGCCGCGTGAGCGCGACGCGCGTGGGCGTGTCGGTCGACGAGACCACGACGCGCGCCGATCTCGCCGGCCTGCTCGCCGTTTTCGCGCAAGCCACGGGCGCGATCGACGTGCCGCACATCGACTCGCTCGACGCCGCGCTGACGGGCGCCGGCGCCGATGCAAGCGCCTCGGTGCCCGCCGAACTCGTGCGCACGAGCGCGTATCTCACGCACCACGTCTTCAACCGCCACCACTCCGAGACCGAGCTGCTGCGCTACCTGCGCAGCCTCGCCGACAAGGACCTCGCGCTCGACCGCTCGATGATCCCGCTCGGCTCGTGCACGATGAAGCTGAACGCGACCTCGGAGATGCTGCCGGTCACCTGGCCCGAGTTCGGCCAGATCCACCCGTTCGCGCCCGCCGAGCAGACCGTCGGCTACCGCGAGATGATCGACCAGCTCGAACAGATGCTCGTCGCCGCCACGGGCTATGCGGCCGTGTCGCTGCAGCCGAACGCAGGCTCGCAGGGCGAGTACGCCGGTCTGCTGATCATCCATGCTTACCATGAGTCGCGCGGCGAGGGCCATCGCGACGTCTGCCTGATCCCGGCGTCGGCGCACGGCACCAACCCGGCCTCGGCGCATATGGCGGGGATGAAGGTCGTCGTCGTCGCCTGCGATGCGCAGGGCAATGTCGATATCGAAGATCTGAAGGCGAAGGCCGAGCAGCACGCGCAGAACCTCGCCGCGATCATGATCACCTACCCGTCGACGCACGGCGTGTTCGAGCAGAACGTGCGCGAGATCTGCGAGATCGTTCACGCGCACGGCGGCCAGGTCTACGTCGACGGCGCCAACATGAACGCGATGGTCGGCCTCACCGCGCCGGGCCAGTTCGGCGGCGACGTCTCTCACCTGAACCTGCACAAGACGTTCTGCATTCCGCACGGCGGCGGCGGGCCGGGCGTCGGCCCGGTCGCGGTCGGCCCGCATCTCGCGCAGTTCCTGCCGAACCAGTGCTCCACCGGCTACAAGCGCGAAGCGAACGGCATCGGGGCGGTGTCGGCGGCGCCGTACGGCTCGGCGTCGATTCTGCCGATCTCGTGGATGTACATCGCGATGATGGGCGCGAAGAACCTCACCGCCGCGACCGAGACCGCGATTCTCAACGCGAACTACGTCGCCAAGAAGCTCGCGCCGCACTACCCGGTGCTGTATTCGGGGCCGGGCGGGCTCGTCGCGCACGAGTGCATTCTCGACCTGCGTCCGATCAAGGATTCGAGCGGCATCAGCGTCGACGACGTCGCCAAGCGTCTCGCCGACTACGGCTTCCACGCGCCGACCATGAGCTTCCCGGTGCCGGGCACGCTGATGGTCGAGCCGACCGAATCGGAATCGAAGGAAGAGCTCGACCGCTTCATCGAGGCGATGATCGCGATTCGCGAGGAGATCCGAGCCGTCGAGGAAGGCCGCGCCGACCGCGAGGACAACCCGCTCAAGCACGCGCCGCATACGGCGGTGGCCGTCGTCGCCAACGAGTGGCCGCATGCGTATTCGCGCGAGACCGCGGCGTACCCGCTGCCGTCGCTGATCGCCCGGAAGTACTGGCCGCCGGTCGGCCGCGCGGACAACGCGTATGGCGACCGCAACCTGTTCTGCTCCTGCGTGCCCGTCGCCGACTACGAGTAACCGCGGCCAGTTCGATCGACGTCGTGACTCGTTGACTCAGGCCGCTTCGCGCGGCTTGAGTCTTTCCCGCACGCGTTCTCCGCAAAACGCCGGGCCGCCCCAAGTTTTGCGGCCCGCCAGGAAGTCCCCTTGGGGGACGGCCCCCTCGGGGGGGCCTGGCGCGAAGCGACCGGTTTGGGGGCACTCAAAAACGGCTAACATCTGACACCGAAATCGAACCAACGAAGGAGTTCCGCATGGTGCGAAAGGTGCAAACGATGACAAAGCACAGAACGCAAACGCTGTCGAACAAACAAACCGGCGCGTCTCTCGCGCCCTTGCTGCTGGCCTGCGCGGTGCTCGCGGCGCCATTCGCCGCGGCCCACGCGGCCATGAACTTTTGCGCGGCGCCCGCGCTGCAGACGAGCGAGCGCACCAACGCCGACCCGGGTGTGCAGGCGCTCGTCAAGAGCGTGCAGGCACGCCTGAACGACCAGCCCAAGCCGCTCGAGCGGCTGCACGTCGAAGGCACGCTCCCGCACGAAGGCATTTACGATCAGAGCGCCGAGGCGTTGAACGATCTCGAACTCATGCGCAATGCGTCGCTCGCCTGGCGCGCGACGAGCGACGATCGCTACCTGAAGCTCGTCGATCGCTTCCTGTACGCCTGGGCCACCACGTATCAGCCGAGCTTCAACCCTATCGACGAAACGCGCTTCGAAGGGATGATCCTCGCCTACGACCTGACCGCGAGCGCGCTGCCCGTGAAGACGCGCAACGTGACGGCAGCCTTCATCGCCAAGCTTGCGAACGGCTATGTTGCCCAAATCGATGCCCAGCCGCGCCCCCTTACCGGCACTTTTCGCAACAATTGGCAGAGCCATCGGGTCAAACTGATAGCGATGAGTGCGTTCACGCTCGACGACCGCAATCTCATCAACGCCGCGCAGCGTCTCTTCATCGAGCACATCGGCGACAACATCGCGCCGGACGGCTCGACCTTCGATTTCACCGAGCGCGATGCGCTGCACTACGTGACCTACGACTTGCAGCCGCTCGTGACCGCCGCGCTCGCCGCGCGCCGCCACAACCGCAACTGGCTGCCGGAGCGCGCGGCCAACGGCGCCTCGCTCGCCGACGCGCTGAACTGGCTCACGCCCTATGCGCTCGGCACCAGGACGCACGACGAATTCGTGCATTCGAGCGTCCCGTTCGACGCCAAGCGCCGTGAAGCGGGCCTGCCCGGCTACTCGGGCGAATGGGAGCCGAAGAGCGCAACCGAACTCTTTTATCTCGCAGCGCGGCTGAACGGCCGCTATACGCCGGTCGCGCTGCGGTTGTCGCCCACGCCGCCGGCATGGCTCGCGGTATGTTTGCCGCTGCCGGCGCGCTAAGCCACTCATACCTATCTGGGAGCAGTCATGGCAGTCAGCGTTTTCGATCTCTTCAAAATCGGGATAGGGCCATCGAGCTCGCATACGGTCGGGCCGATGCGCGCCGCGCTGATGTTCGTTCAGGGGCTCGAGCGCGACGGGCTGCTCGCCGCCACGGCGTCGGTGAAGGTCGATCTGTACGGCTCGCTCGGCGCGACCGGCAAGGGCCACGGCACCGACCGCGGCGTGATGCTCGGCCTGATGGGCGATGCGCCCGACACCGTCGACCCCGAGACGATCGCCGCGCGCCTCGAAGCAGTGCGCACCTCGCGCACGCTCGCGCTCGGCGGCACGCATAGCGTGCCGTTCGTGCCGAAGGAGCACATCTCGTTCTACCGGCAGGCGCTGCCGGAGCACCCGAACGGAATGAAGCTGCACGCGTTCGATGCGGCGGGCGCGACGCTGCGCGAGTCGACGTATCTGTCGGTGGGCGGCGGTTTCGTCGTGACGGCGGGCGCGCCGAACACCAAGGTGCTGCAGGCAGCCGACCAGCTGCCGCATGCGTTCAGCACCGGCAACGAGCTGCTCGCGCTCTGCGAATCGACGGGCAAGACGATCGCGCAATTGATGTGGGAAAACGAGCGCGTCTGGCATACCGAGGAGGAGACGCGCGCCGGACTGCTGAAGATCTGGGGCGTGATGCAGTCGTGCGTCGCGCGCGGCTGCGGGATCGGCAACCCCGACGCCGACGGCACGCTGCCCGGCCCGTTCCAGGTCAAGCGCCGCGCGCCGCAGCTCTACCGGACGCTGTCGGGCAATCCGGAACAGGCGCTGCGCGATCCGCTGTCGATGGTCGACTGGATCAACCTCTATGCGATCGCCGTCAACGAAGAGAACGCCGCGGGCGGGCGCGTCGTCACGGCGCCGACCAACGGCGCGGCCGGCATCATCCCGGCGGTGCTCCACTACTACACGCGCTTCATGCCGGGGTCGAACGAGCAGGGCGTGATCGACTTCCTGCTGACGGCGGCGGCGATCGGCATCCTCTACAAGCTGAACGCGTCGATCTCGGGGGCCGAGGTGGGCTGCCAGGGCGAAGTGGGCGTGGCTTGCTCGATGGCGGCGGGCGCGCTCGCCGCCGTGATGGGCGGTACGCCTCGCCAAGTGGAAAACGCCGCCGAAATCGGCATGGAGCACAACCTCGGGCTGACCTGCGACCCGGTCGGCGGGATGGTGCAGATTCCGTGCATCGAGCGCAACGCGATGGCGTCGGTGAAGGCCGTCAACGCGGCGCGCATGGCGCTGCGCGGCGACGGCAGCCACTACGTGTCGCTCGATTCGGTCATCAAGACGATGCGCGAGACCGGCGCCGATATGAAGACGAAGTACAAGGAGACGTCGCGGGGTGGGTTGGCGGTGAATATCGTCGAGTGTTGAGAAAACGCATTCGGTGAAGCGGGCGGTCTGGTTGGCCGCCCAATTTATTTGAGCGGCAGGAACGTGCATGGTCCGGACAGTGTCCATCCGACCGAGTAGCCGCCTCCCCCCACTCGGCGTAAGCTGTCAAAGCCTTCATATCCCATCCGCCCCGCCACTCCACCGTCTGCCAAGAGGACCCCGCACAATGCCGTATGCCGCCGATTCCGCCACCGTGACGGGCGCGCGCCTCATCGTCGATGCGTTGCTCACGAACAGCGTCGACCGAGTGTTCTGCGTGCCGGGCGAGAGCTTTCTCGCCGTGCTCGATTCGCTTCACGACGAAACCGAACGCATCCAAACCATCGTTTGCCGTCACGAGGCCGCCGCGGCCAACATGGCCGAGGCGACCGGCAAGCTGACGGGACGTCCCGGCGTCGCGCTCGTCACGCGCGGGCCCGGCGCCACGCATGCGTCGATTGGCGTACACACGGCGTTCCAGGATTCGACGCCGATGATCCTCCTGATCGGTCAATGCGCGCGCGAGCATCTGGACCGAGAGGCGTTCCAGGAGATCGACTACCGGCGCATGTTCGGCCAGATGGCGAAGTGGGTCGCGCAAATCGACGACGCACGCCGCATCCCCGAATACCTGAGTCACGCGTTTCATACGGCGTGCGCCGGACGACCCGGCCCGGTCGTGCTGGCGCTGCCCGAGGACGTGCTGTCCGACTCATGCCCGGCGATGCCCGCCGCGCCCGCATTCCAGCGCGTCGCCGCCGCGCCTGCTCCTCAACAGATCGACCGGCTGCGCGAATTGCTCGAGCATGCCCAGCGGCCAATGGTGATCGCCGGCGGCAGCGGCTGGACGCCGGCCGCCTGCGCCGACTTGCGCCGCTTCGTCGAAGCGTGGCGGCTGCCGATCGGCTGCGCGTTCCGCTACCAGGACACGATCGACAACGAGCACTCGAACTACGCAGGCGACATCGGCCTCGGCATCAATCCGGCGCTGGCCGCGCGCATCCGCGAGTCGGACCTGCTGCTCGTGATCGGCCCGCGCCTCGGCGAAGCGACGACGGGCGGCTACACGCTGCTCGACATCCCGAAGACCAAGCAAACGCTCGTTCACGTGCATCAGGGCGCGGAAGAGCTGGGGCGCGTCTACGCGGCCGATCTGCCGATCGTCTCGGGCATGCCCGAGATCGCCGCCGCGCTCGCGGCGCTCGAACCGCGCGCCACACCTGCCTGGGCCGGCAGCGCGGAGGAAGCGCACGGCGCGTATCTGGAATGGCGCAAGCCGCGCCCGATGCTCGGCGATGTCCAGCTCGGCGAGATCATGGCGCAGCTGCGTGCGCGGCTGCCCGCCGACGCCATCCTCACCAACGGCGCCGGCAACTACGCGACCTGGCTCCATCGCCATTTTTCCTATCGGCACTTCCGCTCGCAGCTCGCGCCGACGAGCGGCGCGATGGGCTACGGCGTGCCGGCCGCCATCGCGGCAAAGGCCATGTACCCCGAGCGCGCGGTGGTCGCACTCGCCGGCGACGGCTGCTTCATGATGGCCGGCCAGGAGCTCGCGACCGCGATGCAATACGGGCTTAACGTGATTTTCATCGTCGTCAACAACGAGCACTATGGAACGATCCGCATGCATCAGGAGCGGCACTATCCCGAGCGGGTGCACGGTACCGGTCTCACGAATCCCGATTTCGCCGCGTTCGCGCGCTCGTTCGGCGCGCATGGAGAGACGGTCGAGCGGACCGCGGATTTCCTGCCCGCGCTCGAGCGCAGCATGGCGAGCGGACTGCCCGCGTTGATCGAGCTGCGCGTGCCGAAGGAAGTCAGCACGCCGGGCGCCACGCTCGAGCAGATTCGCGAGCAGGGCCGCAAGGCCCGCGCGGCGCAGCAGTAGCAAAAGCGGCAGCAGGCGCAGCAAGCCGTCGCGGCGCGCGGGACCGATTCCTACTGCGACGGCCGGTAGTAAAGGTTCACGATCAGGTTCACCGGGCAGGTCCACGTCGACGACGAAAGAGGGGGACCCATGGCTGATTCGCAATCGTTCCTGCAGGCGCGCGAATTCCTGCTGCGCCATCGCGAGGAATACGACGTCGCGTACCGCGACTTCAAATGGCCCGCGCTGATCGAGTTCAACTGGGCGCTCGATTGGTTCGACCTGTACGCGCACAACAATCACGAACCCGCGCTCTGGGTCGTCGACGACGAAGGTCGGGAGGAGAGGCCGACCTTTGCCGAATTGTCCGCGCGCTCGAATCAGGTCGCGAACTATCTGCGCGGCTTGGGCGTCGCACGCGGCGACCGCATGCTCCTGATGCTGCCGAACGAACCGGCGCTGTGGGAAGTGATGCTGGCGGCGATCAAGCTCGGCGCCGTGACGATCCCCGCAACGCTCCTGCTCACGCCCGCCGATATCGCCGACCGCATGACGCGCGGCGAGGTCAAGCACGTCGTCACGGCGGCGAACGCCACGGAAAAGTTTGCCGGCGTCGACGCTGCGATCACACGCATCGCCGTCACGCCTGGAAGCGCCGCCGCCCCCTCGGGCTGGCATCGCTACGCGGATGCCTTCGACGCCAGCCCCAGCTACGCCCCCGACGGCCGCACGCTCGCGACCGACCCGATGCTGCTCTACTTCACGTCGGGCACGACGAGCGCACCGAAGCTCGTGCTGCACAGTCACCAGAGCTACCCGGTCGGGCATCTGTCGACGATGTACTGGATCGGCCTGAAGCCCGGCGACGTCCACTGGAACATCAGCTCGCCGGGCTGGGCCAAGCACGCCTGGAGCAGCGTGTTCGCGCCGTGGAACGCGGGCGCGACGGTGTTCGTCAGCAACAGCGCGCGCTTCAACGCGAAAGCGGCGCTGGAGACGCTCGTCACGCACGGCATCACGACGCTGTGCGCGCCGCCGACGGTCTGGCGCATGCTGATCCAGGAGGACCTCGCGTCGTATCGCGTGAAGCTGCGCGAGGCGGTCGGCGCGGGCGAGCCGCTGAACCCCGAGATCATCGAGCGCGTGAAGAAGGCATGGAGGATCACGTTGCGCGACGGCTTCGGGCAGACCGAGACCACGGCGCAAGTCGGCAACTCGCCGGGGCAGCCGCTCAAGGCGGGCTCGATGGGCCGGCCGCTGCCGGGCTACCGCATCGCGCTCATCGATCACGACGGCCGGCCCGCCGACGAGGGCGAGCTTTCGCTCGTGCTCGATCCGCGGCCGCTCGGGCTCATGGACGGCTACGTCGACGATCCGGCGAAGACCGAGCACGTCATGCACGGCGGCTTCTATCGCACGGGCGACATCGCGCAGCGCGACGCCGACGGCTACTACACCTACGTCGGCCGCGCCGACGACGTCTTCAAGGCTTCCGACTACCGCATCAGCCCGTTCGAGCTGGAGAGCGTGCTGATCGAGCACCCGGCGGTCGCGGAAGCGGCGGTCGTGCCGAGCCCGGACCCGGTGCGGCTCGCGACGCCGAAGGCGTTCGTCGCGCTGCGCGCGGGCTTTGCGCCGACGCGCGAAGTAGCCGGCGATATCCTGCGCTTCGCCGCGCAAAAGCTCGCGGCCTACAAGCGGATTCGGCGCGTGGAGTTCCATGAGCTGCCGAAGACGATCTCCGGGAAGATTCGCCGCGTCGAATTGCGCAAGATCGAGGCGGCGCGCCAGGGTGATGCGCGTCGCGAGAACGAATACTGGGAGGCCGATTTCGGCGATGCGCCGGCGGAGGACGCGCAGCGCGCGTCCGACTGAGTCAGCGGGAGCCGCCTGCCTCCGGCAGTGGCGGCAATCCGGGCGGCAGCCCCGGCGGCGGGCCCGTGTCGTCAACGCTGAACGTGCTGAACGTACCGAATGCCGGCATCGAGCCCGGACACCGGAAGCTCGTCAGCAAGTCGTTCGCCAGCGCACTGGCGGCGCTCGCGCCGCCAGTGCTCGCGATGTCGAGCACCGCCGGCCTGCCTTCGAAATCGAACACCACGCGCGTGCGCCCCGGCGCGGCCGCAGGGATCACGCGCCCTTTGTGCACCAGCCGCATCAACGCCCAGGGACCGTTCGCCTCGATGGTCGAGGCGTTGGGCCGGATCTCCGGGTTGGCTGCGACCAGCGCATGCACGCCGCCGCGCGGCCCCGGCCAGCTCACCGCCAGAGGCTCGACCGGCCCGTGCTCGTAGAGCATCGTTTGCCCGTCGATGTCGATCAAAAGACTCGTCGCGTTCGGATCGAGCTCGGGCACGCGGATCTCCCCCTTCCACGTCTGCAGCTTCTGGCCCGCTTCGTCGAAGAACGCGTCGCGGATTGCCTTGGCGTGCTGGAACGGTTCGAGATCCGGCCCGGGCACGGGTTCGGCCGCGCCCGGCAGCGTCTTGTAGCGCCAGGGCCGCGCTGACGTATCGGCGAGCGGCGCGAGCTTCTTCGTGAAGAAGTCGTCGAGGATGCCGCCCTGCGCAAAGAGGCGCGTGAAGTCGGCGCTGCCGATATCGCGCGAGCTTTCCGGCGCAAACGGGTAGTTGCCGTCGACCATCTGCCGGCAACTGTCGCCGACTGCCGCCGCCATCTGCTGCGAAAGCAGACGGCCGATCCCCCGGTTGATCTCGTGCGAGCCCTGCGCCGCCAGATCGAGCAGGACCGCGCTGAACGGCGCGGGCATCGCGGTGGCCGTCATCTTCAGGCGCGCCGCCGCGCCGTCAGGCGGCGGCATGGTGTTGCTCGCGAGCGCGTTTTGGGCAATGGTCAGCGCGAGGGAGTAGTCGTTCAGCAGCTTCGCGAGACCGTCGAGCCCGGTCTTGGCCGGCAGCGCCGCCGCGGCTCGCTTGGCGCTCGGCGCATCGGCGCTGTCGGTCACGACTTCGCGCAGCGCGGTAAAGCGGCTGTCGACGAGATCGCGTTCCATCCGCGCCTTGTGGTTGGTGTCGAGCGGCGAGCGGGTTGCGGCTTTCCCGCCGCCCTGAGCGAGCGCGGACGCTGGCTGTGTGAGCGTGGTTTCGTGCACCGCGGCACGCGAGAGGCGGACCAGCGGCGAATCCGGCGCCACGAGATCGCGCAACCCGGAAAGGCCGAAGGCAAGGTTCGAGCCGCTCGCCGGGCGAATGTCGGCAAGAAACGCCTGCCACGCCTGCGCGTACTCGTTCAGGTATTGCATGCGGATCGCGTTGGTCAGCGGATCGTCGGCGCGTGCCTTGGCGCTTTGCTTGCCGGCCGGCGGCGCATGGCCCATGACCCAGGTGTCGTCGTCGCGCGCCAGCTGGACGAATTCGGGCAGGCGCTTGTCGAACAGATTGTGATAGCCGTCGTAGGTGAAAAGACCCGGCACGCCGCTCGAAAGCGGCGCACCGCTCGCGCGTGTGAAGACTTCTCCCGCGTGCGGCCCCACCGCGCCAAGCAGCGTGAAATCGCCGGGCGCCTCTTTCAGCATCGCCGCTTTCGCGCGCGCGTACAGGCGCTGCGTGGCGTTGCCGCCGTCCAGAAAGGCGCGTGCCTGCCGAATCAGCGCGTCGTTGCGGGCGAGCGGCGACTGGACGATGCGCGCGCCGGAGAAAAGCGCCTGGATATGTCCGGCCATCGCAGCGCGCGCACCGGACTCGGCCGCGTCGTCGTTCGCCGACTCGTCGTCGAGCACCCATGCTTTGACGTCGGCGGCGTTGAACTTCGACTTGTCGTGGAGCATCAGGTAGACGCGCAGCGCATCGTAGGCCGTCTTTGCGTCGTGCTGGGCAATGGCCTGCGCAATCACGGTCTCCTGGCGGCGGACGATTTGCGGCAGCAGCAGCTTGTCTTCCAGTGCGGCGTAGACGCGTCGGCTTTCCGGCGCAAGACCGCCGGGCGTGTAGAGGCCGAAGCGGTAGCTGATCGCCGGGGCTGCCAGATCGAGGCCGGGATAGGCCGGCAGCGCTTGGGCATCGGTCAGGATGGCGGGGATGGCATTCGCGTCAGGCTTCTTGTACGTCTCTTCGACGCGTGCCGCGAGCAGACGGGCCTTGCGCTCGGTCGCGTCGAGATAGGCGCGGTTATGGTCGAAGCTGATCCAGAGGCCGGCGGCCATCCCTGCGAACAGCAACGCAACCGATACGTGAGCGCCGGCGTTCAGCACGCGCCGGCGGCGTTCCACGCGAACGTCGGGAAGAACGAGACTGGCGTCGGGAAAGATGACCTGCTTGAACAGATCGCGAAGAAAGTAGCCCTTCCTGGTGGCATGCAGCAGCTCGGGGGCGGCGGCGTGCAACCCATGCCGGTCGGCGAAACACCGCACGATCGTCTGCCGCTCCGCGGCCACCTCGCAGCCAGTCTGCGCCGCGCTCGTGAAATACACGCCGCGCAACGCGGTATCGGCGTGCGTGCCGTCGCGCGAATCGGCGAACACGTCTGCGATCAATTTCTCGAGACGAGGCGCCAATGCGGCGAACTCCGTCGATAGCGCGATGAGCTTGCGCCGCGTGAGCGTGTCGCTTTCTTCATATAGACGGGCATCGGCCTCGTCCGCCAAACGCGCCGCGAGCAAGCCGAGCTGCGCGGCGCAATGCGTCTGGAGGCTTTCCTTGGCGCTTGTCTGCTTACCGGCAAAGCCAAGCGCGAAGCCCCACATCCGGGCACGAGTCTCCGGCGGCAAGCCGCCGAAATACGCTTCGAAACCCGGCAGCTGGTCGATCTTCGTGACCAGCAGGTACACCGGGAAATCCACGCGCAACGCCTTGCGGAGTTCGTCGAGACGCACGCGCAATGCCGCCGCCTCGGTCTTGCGCGCTTCCTCGCCGTCGTCGAGCAAAACGGCCATATCGACGGTTAGCAATGCGCCGTTGATCGGCGCAAGCGGGCGGGTCTTGCGCAGGACATCGAGGAGGCCGCGCCATTCGGCCGTTGCGCGTGCGCCGCTTTCGGAGCCGTCGCGGCTCACGTAGTCGCCCGGCGTGTCGACCAGCACGGCATCGTCGGCGAGCCAGCATTGCAGCGAATTCGCGCCCTCGCCGTGCGCTGCGAGCAGCTGCAGTCTCTGCTCGGCGAGCGGAATGGCAAGGCCCGCGTTCAGCACGGCGCTCGTTTTCCCCGAAGCGCGCGAGCCGAGCACGATGTACCAGGGAATCTCATACAGGCGGCGACTGTGTTGAAACAGCCGCCGAATCCCGCGCGCTCGCCGGCCTATCTGCCTGAGCACATCCGCGATTACCGCCTCGACCTTTGCCTTCTCGTGCTGAGGCGCGGCAAGCGGCGTTTCGTTCTTTTCGGCGACGTTGACCGCGACGTCGTGCCGGCGTGCCGCGATTGGCCGATCGCTCCGCGCGTCTCGCCGCAGCCGGCCGGCTCCATGGGCGACGAACACCGCCAACATGATGGCCATGGCGGCGATGCGCGTCGACGCCGGCGCGAAAGGCTTGACACGCTCGATGCTGAGCGAGGGAAGCAGGTACCAGATCGCGAGCGCAAGAGCGATCGCCGCCAGCACGGCGATGACCCGGCGCGAGACCAGTAACGACACATACCGCTTCATGACGCAGCAGGCTCGGCGGGATTGGGTTTCGCACGCTCGATGACGGAGAACGGGTCACGAATGCGAGCAGCCTGTTCGTTCAGCTCATGCCGGAAATAGCCGAACATTCCGAGCAGGATCACCGACAGCACCGCCACCGTGATCCACAGCGGAAACTCAAGGGGCGACGCGCGCTCGCCGTTCGCCACGGCGGGCTCGCTCACGAAGAGATCGAGAGGCGCAGGGTTGCCGCGCCGCGCCGCGATTTCTTCGTAGAGCCGTTTGCGCAGCGCCTCGTGCTTCGCGCGCTCGTTCTCGTCGAGCCGGTATCGGCCCTCGAAGCCGCAACTGAGCAGCCGGTAGATGACTTCGAGCAGGTGCAGGTGCGTCTGCGTATCGGTCATCAGATAGCCGATCAGCAAGTAGATTTTTTGGCCGCCCTCGCCGTCTTCGCGGAAGGCGGCGGCCAGGCTCCGCGCATTCCATGCGGCTGCGCCCTCGCGGCTTTTGCCCCAGTCCGTTTGCAGCGCTGCTTCGTCGAGCGCGGCGCAAAGGCAGTAGCGGGCGCCGAGCATATGATCGCGGCGAACGCCTGCCGCCACGCAGAGCGATTCGAAGGTGTGCAGTTCTTCTACGAGCGCGGCCGCGAGCGCGGCGATTTCCGACTGGGAGCGCAGCCCGTCCGGCATATCTGCTTGCGCTCGCAGCAAGACGCGCGACGCCTCCCGGAGCGGATTGCGGGCGGCTCGAACTTTCGCGAGACGCTGCTGGAAGGGTTCCGGCGACTCCCATTTCGCGGATGCCCCGGGCCCCGAAACGACGACGGCTTTCGTCTTCGGGACGCCATCCAGGCTGCTGCGGACGCGGCTGTCCACGGCAGTGCCGGACATGCGTGGTCCTTGGCTATCGTTGAATTGAGACACGTTGTTAGGTTCCTGGTCGAAATAGGCAGAGATCGAATTCGCTATATGCCTTAAATTGCGCGACGCGCAAATATACAGCTTTCCGGGGATTTCCGATTAAGCTGTTTCATTTCATCGGGAGTTCAAGATCTTTCTGAGGTGAAATTCTTGCTGAACATCAAAAAGTCAATAAGATCAATCCCAAAGAACGCGTTTATCTCATAATGAAGAACTCGCTCCCGTAATAATCCAGGGCGACTCGGGTCCAAATAAAATTAAATATGCGCCGCCACAAGGCAATGCGAAAAAAATGGTGCGTCACGGCGCACCGATTAATATTTCCCGCCACGCAGTTTGAAAAAATCGAGCGAGAGGGCGAGCAGCATCACGCTCGTAGAGCGATCGACACCCCCACCGGGCGGCACAAAGCGTGACAAGCAGAAAAAAGGGACGTGAATGCCCCTTCCCTACGCGGCCTTCCTCTCGCGCAGCGAATCCGACGGCCGTTTCCCGAACAGCTTCTTGTAGTCGGTCGCGAACTGGCTCAGATGCCAGAAGCCCCAAGCGGCCGCGACGTCCTGTACCGTGCGCGCGTCGCTCGAGGCGCCGCTGCACAGATCGCGCCGCGCGCCATTCAAGCGGATCGTGCGCAGGAACGTGGCGGGCGCCATCCCGAGCACATCCTGGAAGCAGTACTGCAGCGTGCGGCGGCTCACGTGCAGTTGCTCGCACAGCTCCGGCACGCCGACCGGGCGGGCGCGGTTCGCAAGCACGTAGTCGCGCGCCCGGGAGACGATCCATTGCCGCCGAGGCCTTGCCGGCAGTGCCGCCTGCGCTTGGCCGCGCGAATTCACGCAGAGATCGGACAGCAGCTCCAGCACCGCGGCCTGCAAGCTGTCGCGCGAGGCACTCGACAGCGGCGCGCGGCTCGCCTGCGTCGCATCGAGCATCTGCCCGAGCGCGGCGCGCAGCCTGTCGATCTGAGCCGATCCGATAGTGACGACTTCGCGCAGCGGCAGTGCGTGGAGCGGCGCATCGAGGTCGAGCCGCTCGACCTCGCTCGCGTAACGGCGCAGCACGTCGCCTTTGACGACCACCCCGTAGATCGCGAACCGCGCAGGCGTCACGAGCTCGAATTCGATGCCGCCGGGACGGAACGCGAGCGCATCGGCGGCGATCGGGCTGGCGTCGATGCGCGCGGCCGTTGCGGTGGATGCCGGCGCGCCCGCCGCCGGAACGCCGGCCGCCGGAACGCCGAACCAAAACGCGTCTTCGGGCACCTCGCAAGTTTGCCGCAAGGCGTGGCTGGTCGCTTCGCAAAAGACCTGCATGTGCTCGAGCGGCAGCTCGGTCAGCGTGCCGGTGAATTGGCCCGGCATCAGTTGATCGTAGGTCTGGCGCCACTCGGTCAGGTTGCGCGCCTGCTCGTCCGCATCGTGCGCGGTGCGCACGTGAACCGACCGCGCGGCGTCATGCGCGCCTTCGATACGGCTTGGAAAGATGTCGATCGTCATACCGCTGCTCGAACCGCCCACCGCGGGCCAGATCGATCTGAAACGCAAATCCCGTGCCGATGAAATCGATATCCGCAACCATGCGGCGCCGCTCCATTTTTGAACAGTCCGTCGTCGACTGCTCCGATTCGACACAAGGACGCACTGCGCATTGAACAGCACTCGAACAACGGCATCCGCAGGATTGCGCGACAGCGCACGGCGAATGGGCGCGCCCCGCGGCTTGGCACGCTTTTGGCGTAAGCGACGTGCCGCAAAGCGGGGCAAGTCGCCATCGACATTGCACCTGAGGCATCCATTCGATATGTGAGGAGCACACAAATGAATCACGCGGAAATGCAGTTTCTGAACACCGAGTTCCCGTACAAAAAGCAGTACGGCAACTTCATCGGCGGCGAATGGGTGAAGCCCGTCGGCAATGAGTACTTCGACAATCTCTCGCCGATCACGGGCGAGCCGTTCACGTCGATCCCGCGCTCGCGCGAGGCCGACATCGAGCTCGCGCTCGACGCCGCCCATCGTGCGAAGGCAGGCTGGGGAAAGACCTCCACGACCGACCGCGCGAACATCCTCAACAAGATCGCCGAGCGCATGGAGGCGAACCTCGTGCGCCTCGCGGTGGCCGAATCGATTGACAACGGCAAGCCGCTGCGCGAAACGATGGCCGCCGACATCCCGCTCGCGATCGACCACTTCCGCTATTTCGCGGGCTGCATCCGCGCGCAGGAAGGCTCGATCGGCGAGATCGACGGCGATACGGTCGCCTATCACTTCCATGAGCCGCTCGGCGTCGTCGGCCAGATCATTCCGTGGAACTTCCCGATCCTGATGGCCGCGTGGAAGGTGGCGCCCGCGCTCGCCGCCGGCAACTGCGTCGTGCTGAAGCCGGCCGAGCAGACGCCCGCGTCGATTCTCGTGCTGGCGGAGCTGATTGCCGACCTGCTGCCGCCGGGCGTGCTGAACGTCGTGAACGGCTTCGGGCTGGAGGCCGGCAAGCCGCTCGCGACGAACAAGCGCATCGCGAAGATCGCCTTCACGGGCGAGACCACCACGGGCCGCCTCATCATGCAGTACGCGAGCCAGAACCTGATTCCGGTCACGCTCGAACTGGGCGGCAAGAGCCCGAACATCTTCTTCGCCGACGTCATGGATGCCGACGACAGCTACTTCGACAAGGCGCTCGAAGGCTTCACGATGTTCGCGCTGAACCAGGGCGAGGTGTGCACGTGCCCGTCGCGCGCGATCGTCGAAGAGAAGATCTACGACCGCTTCATGGAGCGCGCCTTGAAGCGCGTGGCCGCGATCCAGCAAGGCCATCCGCTCGATCCGAAGACGATGATCGGCGCGCAGGCGTCGAGCGAGCAGCTCGAGAAGATCCTCTCTTACATCAAGCTCGGCAAGGAAGAAGGCGCGCAGTGCCTCGCGGGCGGCGAGCGCAACCAGCAGGGCGGCGAGCTCGCCAACGGCTACTACGTGAAGCCGACCGTGTTCCGCGGCCACAACAAGATGCGCATCTTCCAGGAGGAGATCTTCGGGCCGGTGCTGTCGGTGACCACGTTCAAGACCGAGGACGAAGCGCTCGAGATCGCCAACGACACGCTTTATGGCCTCGGCGCCGGCGTCTGGACGCGCGACGGCAACCGCGCGTACCGCTTCGGCCGCGACATCCAGGCCGGGCGCGTATGGACCAACTGCTATCACGCGTATCCGGCGCACGCGGCGTTCGGCGGCTACAAGCAGTCGGGCATCGGGCGCGAGACGCACAAGATGATGCTCGACCACTACCAGCAGACGAAGAACCTGCTCGTCAGCTATAGCGAGAAGCCGCTGGGCTTCTTCTGATTCCGATTGGCCTTCGATGCCTGACCGGCGCGAACGAATCGCAGCAGACGATTCGTTCGCGCTTTTTCGTTTTCGGAGAGGAGGACGAGAGATGACAGCGGAATATGCAGTGCCGCGCGTGATCGCAACAGAGGCGGCCGTCGCGCTGATCGGGCGGCTCGTCGCCGAGCATGGCGCGGTGATCTTCCATCAGTCGGGCGGCTGCTGCGACGGCAGCGCGCCGATGTGCTTTCCGGCCGGCGAGTTCATGGTCGGCTCTTCCGACGTGAAGCTCGGCGAGATCGGAGGTGTGCCGTTCTATATGAGCGAGTCGCAGTTCGAGTACTGGCAGCACACACAGCTGATCATCGACGTGGTGCCCGGCAACGGCGGCATGTTCTCGCTGGAGCGCCCTACCGGGCTCAGGTTTCTCACGCGCTCGCGGCTCTATGACGATGCCGAAAGCGCGTGGCTCGAAGCGCATCCGGTCGAGCGGGCGGGGGCGTGATGCGGTCGTGGGTCAGCGTGCGGTGTCGTCGTCTCCCGCTTCGATCGAACGCGGTTGCGCTTGCGGCGCGTCGAGCAGCGCATCGCTGTCGTCCTTCAAGCCGACGCCTGTCAGACCGAGTCTGCGCGCATGCGTGAGCAGGTAATGCAGCTTATGGGCGGCCGCTTCATGGCTCAGGCCCTCCGGCCGCACGTTGGAAATGCAGTTGCGCTGCGCGTCGCTCGTTCCGACCTTCGGCGCGTAGGTGAGATAGATGCCGAGGCTGTCGGGCGAGCTGAGCCCCGGACGCTCGCCGATCAGCATCACGACGAGCTTCGCGCGCAGGATCTCGCCGATCTCGTCGCCGAGCGCCACGCGCGCCTGGCGCGCGACGACGACCGGTCCGGCATGCCAATCGGCGAGCCGCGTCGTCACCGCCTGCAACAGCGGCAGCGACTGACGCGCGGCGGCAAACGCCGACAAGCCGTCGCCGATCACGAACACCACTTCGGGCGGTTCGAGCGACAGTTGCCCCAACGTCTCGCGACTCTCGTCCGACAAGCGCCGCCCCAGGTCGGGCCGTCGCAAGTAATGCGCGCGATCGGGCGCGGCGCTGTGCACGTCGAGCGTCTTGAAGCCCGCGTCCTGCAACTGCCGATGCAGCACGTCCACATCGAGCGGATGATGCACGGCGTCGCGCGCCTGCGCGTGAGACAAGTTGAACGCGAGCAGCGGCGCCGTCGGCAGGCTGTTGCCCGCGCGGCCCAGCGCGATGCGCGCCTGCGTGAACTGCCGCAGCGCATTCCAGGGGTTCTTTTCGAGGAAGTCGCTCATGATGCCTCCCGCCGGGCCGCCCCAAGGGAGGCATCAGCCCCCTTGGGGGGAGCTTTGCATGGGACCGGAGTAAGCGCTAAAGCGCCAACTCCGGTCGACAGCGAACGATAGTGAGCGTGGGGGTAGTTCATTCGACGCCCATCCATTCGTTGACGCCCGCGAGCAACGGCTGACGCGCCGACGCCGGCAGCAGCGCGCCGCGCGCATCGGCGATCTGCATCGCCTCGAGCCAGTCTTCGAATTCCGGCGCGCGCCGCAGGCCCAGTACGTCGCGCACATAGAGCGCGTCGTGAAACGACGTGCTCTGGTAGTTGAGCATGACGTCGTCCGCGCCGGGAATGCCCATGATGAAGTTGATGCCCGCGACGCCGAGCATCGTCAGCAGGTTGTCCATGTCGTCCTGGTCGGCTTCCGCGTGATTCGTGTAGCAGATGTCGCAGCCCATCGGCACGCCGAGCAGCTTGCCGCAGAAGTGGTCTTCGAGACCCGCGCGGATGATCTGCTTGCCGTCGTACAGGTACTCCGGCCCGATGAAGCCGACCACCGTGTTCGTGAGGAACGGGTTGTAATGCCGCGCGACCGCGTACGCGCGCACCTCGCAGGTTTGCTGGTCGACGCCGTGATGCGCGTTCGCGGACAGCGCGCTGCCCTGACCGGTCTCGAAGTACATGACGTTGTCGCCGACCGTGCCGCGCTTGAGCGACAGCGCCGCCTCGTACGCCTCCTGCAGCAGCGCGAGTGTGATGCCGAAGCCCGCGTTCGCCTTCTCGGTGCCCGCGATCGACTGGAACACGAGATCCACGGGCGCGCCCTTCTCGATCGCGGCGATCGTGTTGGTGACGTGTGTGAGCACGCACGATTGTGTCGGCACGCGGTAGCGCTGGCGGAAATCGTCGACCATCGTGAGCAGCGTCGTGATCGCGGCGAGGCTGTCGGTGGCGGGGTTGATGCCGATCATCGCGTCGCCGCAGCCGTACATGAGGCCGTCGAGCATCGACGCGGCGATGCCCTTGACGTCGTCGGTCGGATGATTCGGCTGCAGGCGCACCGACATGTGCCCCGGCAAACCGACCGTGTTGCGAAACCGCGTGACCACCGGGCGCTTCTTCGCCGCGATCACGAGGTCCTGGTTGCGCATCAGCTTCGACACCGCCGCGACCATCTCCGGTGTGAGCCCCGCCGTGATGCGTTCGAGCGCCGCCGTATCGGTCGTATCGGCGAGCAGCCAGTTGCGGAAATCGCCGACCGTCAGGTGCGAGATCTCCGCGAACGCCTCGCGCGAATGCGTATCGACGATGAGGCGCGTGACCTCGTCGCTCTCGTAGGGGATCAGCGCTTCGTTCAGGAACGCCGCGAGCGGCACCTGCGCCAGCGCCATCTTCGCGGCGACGCGCTCCTCCTCGCTCGCCGCCGCGACGCCGGCGAGCTCGTCGCCGGAACGCAGCGGGCTCGCTTTCGCGAGCAGCGTCTTCAGATCGGCGAAGCGGTAGGTCCGCGCACCGATCGTTTCCGAATAGTTCATCTTTCCAACTCCATGTGCCGAGCGCCGCGTGAACGCGGCGCGGCGGCGGCTCTCACTCTTCGAGCAGCGCGTCGGCGGGCGCGATCTCGCGCTGGCGGCGCGTCATCAGGAAGTACACGTAGCCGAGCGCCAGGAAGATCGCGAACACGATCGCCACGAGGAAGTTGTAGTACACCATCGTGGCCAGCGAGATCGCCGCCGCAACGAGCGCGAACGCCGGGAAATACGGGAACAGCGGCGCCTTGAACGGACGCTCCATGTCCGGCTCGGTGCGGCGCAGCCTGAACAGCGCGAGCATGCTGACGATGTACATCACGATAGCGCCAAACACCGACATCGTCACGATATTGGCCGTCAGCGTCTGGCCGCCGAACTGGATCAGCTCGTCGCTGTAGATGGCGGCGATGCCGACCACGCCGCCCGCGAGAATCGCCCGATGCGGCGTCTTGAAGCGCGGATGCACTTTGGCGAGCCACTCGGGCAGGTAGCCGGCGCGAGCGAGCGCGAAGATCTGCCGGGAGTAGCCGAGGATGATGCCGTGGAACGACGCCACGAGCCCGAACAGGCCGAGCCAGACGAGCATATGCATCCAGCCGCTGTTCGCGCCGACGATGTACTTCATCGCTTGCGGCAGTGGGTCGTTGATGTTGGCGAGCTTGGTCCAGTCGCCGGCGGCGCCCGCGAACACCATCACGCCGATCGCGAGCGCGATCGCGGGCGGCGCGAAGACGAACTCGACGAGCGTCGCCGCGCCCGCGAGATAGCCGCCGACGGGGCCGAATGCGTGCCGCGCATACGCGAACGGGCCGCCCGCATGCGGTATCGAGGTGGTGAGCTCGGTGAAGCTGAAGACGAACGTCGTGTACATCGCCGCGATGAAAAGCGCGGTGATGACGAAGCCGAGCGTGCCGGCGCTCGCCCAGCCGTAGCTCCAGCCGAAATACTCGCCTGAAATCACGAGCCCGACCGCGATCCCCCACAGTTGCCATGTGCCGAGCGTCTGCTTGAGCTCGTGATGGGTGACCTTGCGGTGATGGTTCGACTCGGTTGTCATCGACGACTCTCCTCCACTCCACAGCGGTTTTGCTTTTGCCCGATGTTTCCGCACGCCTCGCCGGCGCGCGGAAGCGCTTCGAATCGATGCTAGAGAGTCATTAATCGAGGTGTTATCGAAATTCGGCAAACTTATCGAGGGCGTCGAAAGCCATTTGCAAGCATTCGCGGCAGCGCTGCAAGTCCGCAAGAATTGTCAAATGGCCTCGTACTATGTTGGTTGCACGAACATGAGATCGCGCAGCGCGCCGGCTATGGCAGCCTGCAGGCATTCACGCGCACGTTCGGCCCGGTGTTCGGCATGCCGCCGGCGCAGTACCGCAAGCACGGCACGCACCGGCATTTCCAAGCACAGAAATCAGGAGGGAACCCCATGACCTTGCGCGAAGTCACGATTCGGACCGTGCCTGCAATGACGGCGGTCACGGTCGATCACACCGGCTCGTATATGCAGATCGGCAAGGCGTTCGACGCGCTGTTCGGATGGCTCGCTTCGAACGATATGCTGGCCTCGGTCCAGCACGCGGTGGGGATCTTTTACGACGACCCCGGCGCGGTCGCGGAAGACTCGCTGCGCTCGAAGGCGGGCGCCGTGCTGGCGGCGCCGATCGGGGTCACCGCACCGCTGTCGCTGACGGAAATCGCCGGCGGGCAATACGCGGTGCTGCGCCACAGGGGACCTTATGCGGACATGGCTGCCGCTTATCAATGGCTGTACGGCGAATGGCTGCCGCAGTCTGGCCGCGAGGCCGCCGATGCTCCGGTGTTCGAAGAGTATTTGAACAATCCGCGCAACACGGCGCCTTCCGAGTTGCTGACCGATATTTGCTTGCCTTTGCGGTAAGCGGTCGTATGGCTCGGCAAGGCATCGCCATTGCCATGGCGTTAGTGGCCGCGATACAGGCGGTTGATCTCCTCGCTCACGGCGAAGCGCTGCGCTACGGAGGGCGCGGATTTTGGGGGCGCAGGCTCGACCACGGCGCTTCCCGAGGCTTCGCGCATCGCGACCGGTGCGGCATCCGGTGGCGGCGCTTTGCGCACGACCTCGACAGGCGCCGCCGTGATGGCGGAAGCGGCGGCGGTGCGAACGGGCTCGCGCGTCAAGCGCTCGCGGGGCGCTGTCTTCGGCTCGGCATTGACGGCCTCGGCTACGCCGCTTTGGTCTGATTTTTCGACGCGGTCGATGCTTTCCGTCTTCGCCAACTGGCGATGGATGCAGCCTGTCGAATTCTCCTTGTTGCACGCTTGCGCGGCACGCTGGATGGCGTCGCCGCGCTGCCCGTTCGCGGCGTTGGCTTGCCGCGGCGCGCGCGGCGTTGGCGTCGGTGTTGGCATCGGTGCGGTTTCCGCTGTTTTTTCCAAGGCGGCGCTAGCCGGTTTTTCTGTTGTTACGACTGGCGGTTTTTCCACCGCGACGACCGCAGGTTTTTCCACCGGCTTTTGAACCGCTTTTGCCACCGTCGCCGTTACCGTCTTCGGCGGCGCCGTTTCGGCCTTGCGCGGCTCGCTCACACGTTGCTCGCGGCTCGGCGCGGCGCTCGCCACGGCTGCAGCCTTCGCTTTCGGCGGATGCGCCGCCGCAACCGGCGCCGGCACAGCCTGCGATTTCTTCGCGGCGGCCTGGGCCTCGCTCGCCTTGGCCTCGTCGTTCCTGACGATCTGCGCGTCCTTGGCGTCTTCGGCGCGCGACTTCGCGATCTCGCGCTCCATCAAGGCGACGAGCGGCACCGGCGAGGGCGGCGCAGGCAGGTTGTTGCCGATGCCGGCCGGCAACGGGCCCGGCTCGTTGTGAAACAGGACTTTTTGCCACTTCACGAGCGCCACGTCGCGCTCGGTGATCGACACATAGGTGCCGAACGCGATGGCGAAACCGAACAGCAGGATCGCCGCGCTGCGGCTCATGCCCCAGCGCCGCGCGCCGTTCAGGTCCGCGGGCCTCGCGCGCCGCCGCGCCGCCAGAACGGTTCTTGCCTGCGCGATTGCCCGAGGATCGGGCGTCAGGATGCGGGCTGGCAACAGCGCCGGTGGCGGGACCCGCTCCGCGGCCGGCAGCACTTCGAGCAATACCTTCGCCCCGCATTGCGGACAGACGGCCACGTGCTCGGCCAATGCCGCGCCGCAGTGACTGCAAGGCATGGGAATCGCGGTGTGAGACGGCGCTTCTGTCGGCATCGTCGGAGCCCCACTCGCGGCACGCTGCGAGAACGCGCGCCGGCGACTTCATGTGTCTCGATCCGAAGCGGCGCCGGCGTCCGTCATTGGTATTCAGAATCGGACGCGCAATGGGCGCAGTCGGGCCAGGATATTCGTCCGGTTCAATATGTGTCACTTCTGAGGAAACATCAACGAAAGGCCGGCCGCGTAAGTTCGTTACTGAACATACGAATGGCAGGCGGGCAACGTGTCGCCGATGGAAGCGGTAATCTGTACAGTGTCCTAAGGACTTCGTTGTGCGGGAACATGAAGACGCGGGTCGTGGCCGCTGCCCTGGCGGGCGTGGCAAGCGCATGGGTGTGGGGCGGATGTCTCGCCGCCACGGCGCCGGACGTGTGCTCGCCAACGCTGTCCGAGGTGAGCGTCGCGCGCGGCTTCGCGGTCGAAGCCGGTTGCGGCGCGCCGGCCCGCATGTTCAAGCGCCTCGTGCCGGCGCTGAACCGGGCCGCAGCGGGCGCCGGCCTGTCGAGCGCTCAGCGGGTGTCGCTCGCGAAAGCGGTCAACGAGATGCTGCGCTCCGCAGCGGCGCAAGCGGGCCGCAACGCGCAAGTGGCCGATGCGATCTTCGATAACATCGAGCCGCTGATCGAAAGCCTCGCCGCGCAAAGCAAGCCGCACTTCGAGACCGATCTCGTCGCCGTTGCCCGGCAATGGGACGAACGCTACTGGGCGCTGCTGCGCAAGACCTCGATCACGCGCAGCGCGGACCCGCGCGAACTGCAGATCGACGCCGCCATCGAACGCCTCGATCTCGCGGGCGCATCGAGCTTGCTCGATTCGCTGCTTGGCGACCGGCAGGGCTCCCTCGAGCTGCAGGCCAATCGTCTGTACGCAGCGGCCGCGATCGAACTGCTCCGCTTCGCCCCGCAGAACGCGCTGAAATATCTGCAATTGGGGTACGTGCTGCAACCCGACGATACGGAGATCATGGGCGCCTACGGCGATACGCTGCGCGAGTTGCGGCAGTTCGAGCTCGCCGAGACCGTGTGCCGGGCGCTGCTGCTTCGCCAGCAAGCGCTCGCGGAAGGCGACGCGTCCGAATGGCAGCCGCAGATCGCCCGCACGCTCGACAAGCTGGGCTACCTGTACGTCGACCTGAGGGAACCGGCGCAGGCGGAGGGCGCCTACCTGCACGCGCTCGAAGCGTATTGGACCCTCGCGCACGCGGACCCGGTGACGTATGGGCCGGCGGTCGCCGAGACGTTCGACAATCTCGGCACCCTGTACCGCGACAGCCAGCACTTGAAGAACGCGGCGGATGCCTATGGCGAGGCGTTGAAGCTCGATCGCGCGCTGGCCGAGCGCGATCCCGCGGCGTACCGCCCCGACGTCGCCAAGACGCTGAACGACCTGGGCATCCTCTACAACGCGACGCAGCGCGCCAACGAAGCCGAGCACGCCTATCGCGAGGCGCTGGAGATGCAGCGCCAGCTCGTGGAGGAAAATCCGGCCGCGTATCGACCGGCGCTTGCGCGCACACTGAACAACCTCGGCAATCTCTATAGCGGCATGCAGCGCTTGCCCGAAGCCGAGCAGTCCTACCAGGAGGCGCTGACGATCCGCCAGCAGCTCGCGCGCGAGACGCCCGCGCAATACCGGCCCGACCTGGCGCGCACGCTCAGCAATCTCGGCGTGCTGTATCGCATCGAAGAGCGCCCGCGGGAGGCGCGGCGCGCCTATTTGAAGGCATTGCGGATCTATCAGTCGCTGGCGCGCGGCGACCCGGTCGCGTACCAGCCCGACGAGGCGCGCACGTTCAACAACCTCGGCGTCCTGTTCAGCCGGACGAACCGGCCGCGCCAGGCGGAGCGGGCGTACCGGCATGCGCTGGGGCTCTACAAGGGACTGTCGCGCGTCGATCCTGTCGCGTATCGGCAGGACGAGGCGCGCACGCTGGATAATCTGAGCCGGTTGTATGGACAGTTGCAAAGGCCGCGGGAAGCGGCGCAGGCGAAGCAGGAGGCGGCGCGGCTGCTGGATGCGGGCGAGGGGCGGGAGCAGGGGGAATGAAAGAGATGAGTGAAGTGGACTATCAACTGATGGAAGTGGCCAACGGCCGCGCCGTGAAGATGTGGACGCAAGGCGTTCCCGTGGAGAGCGATGCGCGCGAGCAACTGCGGAACACGGCCAGCATGCCGTTCGTGTTCAAGCACCTCGCCGTGATGCCCGATGTGCACGTCGGCAAGGGCTCGACGATCGGCAGCGTGATTCCGACGCTGGGCGCGATCATTCCGGCGGCGGTCGGCGTCGACATCGGCTGCGGGATGATGGCCGTGCGCACGACGCTCACCGCCGATGACCTGCCGGATTCGCTGTCGGGCGTGCGCGGCGCGATCGAGCGCGCCGTGCCGCACGGACGCACGCCGGGACGGCGCGATCCGGGTGCATGGAGCCGTCCGCCCGAGGCCGTCGATCAGGCGTGGAAAGCGCTGCAACCCCGCTTTCAGCGCATCCTCGACAAGTATCCGGCACTCGCGCGGACCAACAACCATATGCATCTCGGCACGCTGGGAACCGGCAATCACTTCATCGAGGTCTGCCTCGACGAAAACGAAAGCGTGTGGTTCATGCTGCACAGCGGCTCGCGCGGCGTGGGCAATGCGATCGGCAATCTGTTCATCGAACTGGCGCAGGCGGACATGCGTCAGCACATCGCGAACCTGCCGGACCGCAACCTCGCCTACTTCGAGGAAGGCAGCAAGCACTTCGACGATTACGTGGAAGCGGTCGGCTGGGCGCAAGACTTCGCGCGCCTGAACCGTCAAACGATGATGGATGCCGTCATCGAGGCTGTGCGCACGGCGATCGGCAAGCCGTTCGAGATCGACGAGCACGCGGTGAACTGCCACCACAACTACGTGCAGAAGGAACGTCACTTTGGTGCGGATGTGTTCGTCACTCGCAAGGGCGCCGTGTCGGCGCAGAAGGGGCAGCTCGGCATCATTCCGGGCTCGATGGGCGCGAAGAGCTTCATCGTGCGCGGCCTCGGCAACGAAGAGAGCTTTTGCTCGTGCAGTCACGGCGCGGGACGCGCGATGAGCCGCACGGAAGCGAAGCGGCGCTTCACCGTGGCGGATCAGATCAAGGCGACGGCGCACGTCGAGTGTCGCAAGGATGCGGGCGTCGTCGATGAAATCCCGATGGCGTACAAGGACATCGACGCCGTGATGGCCGCGCAGCGCAGTCTCGTTGAAGTCGTGCATACGCTGCGGCAGGTGGTTTGTGTGAAGGGATGACCTACTACCTGTGTTGCTTTGGTGGGATCCAGCGCCACGTCAGCATGACAAGCAAGGCGAAGATCACATAAGCCAGCGTAAACACCCACGTAGGCAAGTCGTAGAAAAGCAGGCGGCTTACCCAGTGCTGGATGAAACCCTGGCTTCCGACCGAGCCATGTCTCAGCCAGTCTTCCAGCACTGTCAACGGGCAAGCAATGCCAAGCACCGATAACAGCGCGACTACGCAGATCGCGAACACATGCGTGAATCGGAAGCCGCGGTTACGAACCCATTCCCATTGAAGCATCGCACCGGCCCAGATCACCGGCAGCGCGCACACAATAAAAAGCGCGAGCAGCGCGTGGACGATCAGAACGATGTTGGCTAGCAACGTGGTCATGGCTCGATGGTTGATTGTCAGCACGGAGGTTTAGACCTGTGCGGATAGCAAACGCCAATAACGTTGCACGGAATATTGCGCCCTGCCGGCCGTTTACTCGTCACGGCGGCACGCACCGCGTACCGCCGCCGCATCTCGAGGAGGACGGAAATCATGATCAAGACCTTGCTTTGCGTCGCCATCTGCTCGATCCCTGCCGTCTCGTTCGCCGAGCCGCCAAAGATGGCGAACGGCATGATGGTCGACGACGACGGCATGACGCTCTACATGTTCGACAAGGACACCGTGCCCGGAAAAAGCGCCTGCACTGGCGGCTGCACGACGATGTGGCCCGCCGCGACGGCCGATTCGTACGACAAGGCGAGCGGCGACTTGAGCTTCATTCCCACCGCCGACGGGAAAAACCAGTGGGCCTTCAAAGGGCATCCGCTCTATCGCTTCGCCAAGGACACAAAGCCCGGCGAGATGCACGGCGACGGCTTCAAGGGCATGTGGCATGTCGTCAAGCCTTGACAGTGCGCATTTCGAATCCGGCTGGCCGGGAATCGAGGTTTCCCGGCGCCATCCCTCGATTGATTTCGCCATTGTGCGATTTTGACTGAATCGCTGGCGATATAGTCGAGCGAGGTAAATTAAAGGCGCCGGTATTTTCTGCTGACACATTCAATTCCGGCGCCTCCGGCATGCAATTTGTTCCGATTTAACACTTCCTTTTAACGTCCCGATTGCGAAAACCCTTGATTCCTCTGTATTATCCCGCGAGTTAAATCCGGCGGTAAAAGAGGTGAATATGGGAGCGCAGGACATAATCGGAGTGATTAACGGCGGCCCGATCCAGCGCGAGCGCCTCCTGAAGCTCGACACGCCTCTCGGCGAGAACGTCCTGCTGCCGCAACGCGTAGTCGGCCATGCGCGGCTCGGCCGTCACTTCGAATTCACGCTCGACGCCGTTTCAACGTCCGATGCCATTGAACTCAAGAAGCTGATTGCGCAGCCCATCACGCTCTGGATGCAGCAGTCCGATAAAACCTATTTGCCGCATCACGGTTATGTCCACACCGCGCGCCGTCTCGGTTCGGATAGCGGCCTGACGACATATCAATTCGCGTTCGCGTCGTGGATGCATTTTCTGAAGTTCCGCAAGGACGCTCGCATTTGGCAGGATAAATCCGCCGACGCCATCCTTGCCGATGTCTTCAACCAGCACCCGCAAGCGCAAGGCGCATTCCGCTTCGCGCTGCAAAACCCCCTGCCGTCGCGCTCGTTCTGCGTGCAATACGAGGACGATTGGAATTTCTGCCTGCGGCTGATGGAAAGCGAAGGCCTTTACGGTTGGTTCGAGCAGGCGCAGGACGGCAAGTCGCATACGCTCGTCGTGACCGACAACCTCTCGTCGCTGAACGCGCTCTCGCCGCAGTCGGTGCAGTTCTATCGAGCGGGCACCGGCAGCGAGACCGACGCGCTCGTGCAGTGGTCCGGCACGCGCACGCTGCAGAGCACGACGCTCACCACGCGCACCTTCGACTACAAGGCGCCGTCGGCCGCCGGCAATCCGAAGGGCACGTCGGTGCCGACGCTCGCGACCCAGGGCGATCTCCCGCAGCAGGCCGAGGTCTACGAATACACGGGCGCGTACTCGTACAACGATCAGCAGCGCGGCGACCATCTCACGCAGATCCGCATGGAGGAGTGGGAGTCGCGCGCCAAGCGCTTTCATGGCGCCGGCGCCCTGCGCGGCGCGGACGCGGGCCGCTGGTTCGAACTGGCCGATCATCCCGAGCACGACCAGGACAGCGCGCAGAACCGCCAGTTCGCGATCATCGAGGCCGCGTGGTTCATCGAAAACAACCTGCCCGTCTCGGCGCAGCAGCCGCTCTTTCCGCACAGCCTTCAAGCGCAGCTCGCGTCGGTGAGGGCCGCGCATGCTCATGCATCGGATGTGCTCACGGCGCCGCACACGGACGGAAGCGAAGGTTTCTTCCTGGTCGAGATCGAGGCGCAGCGCAAGGCCGTGGCGTATCGCAGTCCGCTCGAACATCACAAGCCGAAGATGCGGATGCAGACGGCGATCGTCGTCGGGCCCGAGAACGAAGAGGTCCATACGGACTCGCTGAACCGGATCAAGGTGCGATTCCATTGGGACCGCCTGAACGCCGGCGACGAGAAAGCATCGTGCTGGGTGCGCGTCGCGATGTCCGATACGGGCGGCGGTTACGGCGGCGTGCATGTGCCGCGCGTGGGCGAGGAGGTGATGGTCGACTGGCTCGACGGCGACTGCGATCGTCCGATCGTCACCGGCCGCGCCTACAACGGCTCGACGAGCCCGCAGTGGCATTCGAACGGGCTGCTGTCGGGGTATCGGTCGAAGGAGCATCAGGGCAGCGGCTACAACCAGATGGTGATGGACGATGCGACCGGGCAGAACCGCGTGCAGCTCTACAGCAGCAGCTCGAATGCGGCGCTGCATCTGGGCTACCTGATCGCGCAGGACGGCAACTCGCGCGGCGCGTATCTCGGCAGCGGGTTCGACTTGAAGTCCGATGCGTATGGCGCGGTGCGGGCCGGACAAGGGCTGTACGTCTCGACCTACGCGAAATCGGCGGCGAGCCAGCAGCTCGATGTCAGCGAAACGCAATCGCAGCTCGTGAACGCGGAGAGCGTGATCGAGGCGATGTCGCAGGCGAGCGTCGCGCACCAGGCGGAGGATTTGACGCCTGGGCACGATGCGCTGAAGTCATTCACCGATGCGACGCAGAACAGCGTATCGGGCGCCGCCGCGAGCGGCGGTAACACGGCAGGCGGTGGCACCGGCAACGCAAACGCATTCAAGCAGCCGGTGATCGCGATGGGAAGTCCTGCCGGCATCGCGTTGTCGACACAGCAGTCCGTGCATGTCGCCGCGACCGAACATATCAACCTGGTGAGCGGACAGAGCACGCATCTCGCAGCCGGCAAATCGCTGATCGCGAGCGTCGGCGACAAGATCAGCCTCTTCGTGCAGAACGCGGGGATGAAGCTCTTCGCGGCGAAGGGCAAGGTCGAGGTCACCGCGCAGTCGGACAACCTCGAGGTCACCGCGCAGAAGACGATCAAGCTCCTCTCCGCGACCGACAACATCGAAGCCGCCGCCGACCAGGGCATCCTGCTCACCTCGGGCGGCGCCTATATCCGCATCTCGGGCGGCAACATCGAGATCCACGCGCCGGGCAATATCGACATCAAAGGCGCGCAGCACAGCTTCGCGGGGCCGGCGAGCCAAGGCTATCCGCTGCCGGCCGCGCGTCCCGACCAGCCGGGGCAGCTCGATCTGCTCCATCAGTATGCGAACGGCGAAGCGGTGAAGGGCGGGAAGTTCTCCGTGCTCGATGCCAACGGCGGCGTGCTGCGGCAAGGCGCTCTCGATGCGAGCGGGCGCACGACGGTGAGCGGCCTGCCGCCGGGCGTCGCGCAGGTGAAGTTCGACGTCGATCCGCGCGACCCGTCGCAGCCTGCCAACTACTTCAAGAGCATGAAGTGGCCTGCCGACCCGTCGACGCCTTCGAGCGGCGATGCGGCGGCGGCTTCGCAGATGGCGTCGCTCTTGCCCGCTGCGGGCAATGCCGGCAGCGCCGCGGGCGCCGCGAGTGCGCTCGGAGGCGTAGCCGGAAACGCATCGCAACTCGCCGGCCTCGCCAAAGCGGCGACGCAAGGCGGCGGCGCGCTGGCATCCGCCGCGTCGGGGCAAGCGGAATCGCTCGCTCAAGGCGCGCTCATGAAAGCGTTGCCGTCCGCCGCCGGCAATGCGCTTTCGCAAGCGAACCAGTTGAGCGGTGCCGCCAAGGCGGTCAGTTCGATTGCGCAATCCGCGCGCAGCGGCTTGCCGGCGCTCAAAGGTCTTGTCTGAGAAAGCGCAGGTTCAGCGCCCCAAGCCGACGCCCGCGCACAAGACGCCTCGCAAACAACGACACAACGCACCCGATTCGCCATGAGCTCACCCGCAGCCCAAACCCCTGCCGTCCAACCGACCCAAGTCGCCATTGCGCCGCTCGTTCAAATCGTCAAGGAGGACGCAGCCTCGGCGGTCGATCAGTTCGACGCATGGCTCAAGAGCGTGAGCGATGGCTATATCACGTTCGATCGCGTCAAGTCGGTGGCCAATGCGATTCCCGTGGTGGCCAACATTCTGTCGGCCATCGACGTCGTGATGGATATCGCCCGCTTGATCGAAGCCGAATCGAGGGACTTCTTCGACTACCTCAATCTCGGCATCGACCTGATCGGCGTGATCCCCGTGCCTCCCGTGATGGGCGAATTCCGCATGGGCGCGCGGCCGCTCCTGAAGCTCGCGCGCGAGGAGCTGATCAAGAGCGGCGAGGCGGTTGCCGGGGCCACCGTCCAAGCGATCTCGGATGCAGTCATCGGCGCGCTGGTCGCACATTTGAGCACCAAGTTCGCGGGCGAGATCGAGGCCTTCGTGCAGGAAGTGCAGGCGAAACTCGCCGAGTTGCTGAATGCCTGCGCCGAGCATGCACGCCAGATCCTCGAAGGGCTGGCGCAGATTTTCGAGCGCGCGGCGGCGGGAACCTTGTTCGACAAGACCGGCAATGTGCGGGCGGCGAGCACGCATTTGCAGAACGTGGGCGACGGGTTTGTCGCGCATGACGCCAGGAAGGTCGTGGGCAACCTCTGGGAGTACCTCGAGGACGGCGCCAAGGCGTTCGCCAAGGACTCCGCCAATCTCGTGACATGGGCCGCAAACGAAATCTCGCCCGAGACGAATCAGCGTCTCAAGAACATGGCCGAGGAGACGCGCAAGGCCATTCCGTTCGTGACCGGGAAAATCAAAGGCTTGAACAGCTCGGACGTCGGCGGCTTGATGTGGCTGTTGAACGCGCTGATGCAGGCGGTCGGCAAATGGCGGGCGAAACGCCTGCATGAGGGGCAGAGCGTCGGCATCAAGGAAGCGGGGAAAACCGAAGCTCAGCTGCACCGCGCGGAGGGCGAGCTGGAGACGGTGGGCAAGCAAGCCCCTGCCAAGCAACCCGGGCCGAACGATTGCAAGAACTGCCCGAAAGTCAGCAGCACGCCAAACTCGATCGGCTACGCGCTCGGCGACGAACGTATCGACCACGCGGATTTCGTGCTGCCAGGCGCGCTGCCTATCGTGTGGGAACGCACGTATCGATCGTTTCTCGCCGCCTATGACGAAGGCGAACTCGGCGCGCGTTGGATCACGCCGTACACCACGCGCTTCGATATCCACGAAGCGAAGCTCGTCTATCACGATCCGAGCGGGCGCAGCATCGACTATCCACTGCTTCCCGCCGGCGCCACGCACGACGACTTGGGCGAAGGCATCACGCTCGCGCGCCTTGACGAAGCGTGGCTGACGCTCACGCGCGGCCACGAATTGCTCGAGGCATACGAGAAGCGCGGAGACGCGTTCCGTCTTGCCTTCATCAAGGACCGCTCGGGCAACCAGGTCACGCTCGATTACGACGAGCAGCAGCGGCTGAGCCGCTTGATCACGCCGCAGGCGATCGTTGCGTTCATGCACGACGGCGCGGGGCACGTGCTCGAAGCGATCCAGTTCGATGCCGAGGGCGAACGCGTCGGCAGGCTGGCGAGCTATACGTATGACAGCAACGGCGATTTGATCTCGGCCGCCGACCGCTACGGCAACAAGCGCGACTACGAGTACCAGCATCACCTCGTGACGCGCTACACGGATCGCACGGGTCGCGGCATGAATCTCGAGTGGGACGGCATCGGCCCCAAGGCGAAGTGCATTCGCGAATACGCCGACGACGGCAGCAAGGAAACGAAACTCGCGTGGCATCCCGACATCCGCCTCGTGTCCGCGACGGATGCGCTCGGCAATGTCAGCCGCCACTACTACGACATCGACGGCTACACCTACCGGATCATCCATCCCGACGGCCTCGAGGAATGGTTCTATCGCGACGCGAACCACAACCTGACACAGCACATCTATCCGGATGGAAGCGTCGAGCGCTTCAGCTACGACGATCGCGGCAATCTGATCGAACAGCGTCGCCGCGACGGCAGCGTCGTGAAGCTCGCTTACGACAACAAGGACCAGGTGACGGAGATCACCGATTCGGAAGGCCATCGCTGGCTGCGCGAGTACGACGACGCGGGGCTCGTCACGTCGCAAACCGATCCGCTCGGGAACGAGACGAAATACAGCTATAACAAGCAGGGCTTGCCTACGGAAATCGTCGACGCAAAAGGCGGCGCCAAGGTGCTGGCCTACGACGCTTCAGGCCAGCCGACGAGCTATACGGATTGCTCGGGCAAGACGACGAAGTGGCAATACGACGCCGAAGGGCGCTTGCTGGAAACGAAAGACGCCGCGGGCGGAAGCGCTACGTATCGCTATGGCGCCAATGGACAGCCCAGCGCGGTGATCACGCCTGCCGGAACGGAAAAGCTCGAGCACGATGCCGAAGGCCGGCTCCTGTCGCATACCGATGCGCTGAACCGAACGACGCATTTCTCCTACGACGCGGCGGGCCGGATCGCGAGCCGTCGCGATGCGATGAGCCAGGTGCTCGCTTACCGCTATGACCGGATCGGGCGGCTCTCCGGGCTCACCGATCCCAATCACGCGACCTATTCGTTCAGCTATGACCCGGCCGGCCGGTTGCTGGAAGAAATCGGCTTCGACGGTAAAGAGACGCGCTATGCGTATGACGCTGCAAGCGGGCGATTGCTGTCTGTCGAAGAAGGCGGGCAGAGCACCGAGCTCGAATACGACGGCAACGGCCGGCTCTCGCGCCGAGCGGCTGGCGAGAGCGAAGAGCGGTTCGCCTACGACGGCAGCGGCCGTTTGATCGATGCGCAAAACGGCTTTAGCCGCGTGCAGCGTTTCTTCGATCCGGTCGGCAATCTGGTGCGTGAACATCACGCGTACAACGTGTTCGGCGAGCGTCGCAGCTATGTTTGGCGTCACGAGTATGACGAGATCGGCACACGGGTCAAGACGATTCGCCCCGATGGACATATCGTCGATTGGCTGACGTACGGCTCCGGCCACGTGCACGGGATGATGCTCGATGGCCGCGAGCTGATCCAGTTCGAGCGCGACGATTTGCATCGCGAGACGCAACGCACGCTATCGAGCCGCATTGCGCAGAGCACGCAGTACGATCCTGCCGGGCGTGTGTTGGAGCAGTCGCTGAAACGCGCTGGCGCGCCTGCTCCGTTTGCGGCGAGAGAGTATCGCTATGACGCTGCGGGGCAGCTCAAGCAGATCGACGATATTCGCCAGGGCGTGACGACGTATCAGTACGATCCGGTCGGGCGGTTGCTCGAAGCGATCAGTCCGGTGGCGAAGGAACGGTTTGCGTTCGATCCGGCCAGCAATATCGTCGATGCGGGGAGTCCGGAGCGGGCGCGTACCGAGGACGGTGGCTTGCGGCACGAGAATACGCTGCCACCGCAAACGCCCAAGGTGCTTGGGAATTTGCTGAAGGAATATGCGGGCACGCACTTCGAATACGACGCGCGCGGGAATTTGCTTGCGAAGCAGTCGCCGCAGGGCGTGCAGCGGTATGAGTGGGATGCCTTCAATCGGATGAAGGCGGCCGATGTCGAAGAGGTGAATCGACGGCATCGAGCGCGGTATTTCTATGATGCGTTTGGGCGGCGGATCGGGAAGGAGGTCGATGGCGCTCGAACTGTGTTCGGGTGGGATGGGGATACGCTTGCGTTTGAAAGTGTGGGTGAGCGCAGCACGCACTATGTGTATGAAGTTGGCTCGTTCGTGCCGCTCGCGCAGTATGTGGCGGGGGCGGTGGAGGGTGTCGCGACGCCGGAGTGGAAGACGACGGATCGGTATGCGCCGGAGGATGATCCGTTGCAGCGTACGCCGGAGCCGGCTTCATCTGCGCATGTCTTTTACTATCATTGTGATCAGATCGGCACGCCGCAGCTGCTCACCGATGAGCTCGGTGAGGTGGTCTGGGAAGCGAAGTACAAGGCGTGGGGTGAAGCGAAGGAAGTTATCGCGCGGGTGTCGAAGGCCGCGCAGGTTGAACCAAGGAATCCGATTCGGTTTCAGGGGCAGCAGTGGGATGAGGAGACGGGGTATTCGTATAACCGGTATCGGTACTATGACTCGCAGCACGGTCGCTTCATCGCTCAAGATCCGATCAGGCTCGCGGGTGGTATAAACGTCTATCAATACGCCTCGAACCCAGTAACGTGGATCGACCCATTTGGGTTGGCACCCTGCAATCTCGTCCGTTACAAGATCCGGGATGATATAACGCCGCAAGCGGGATCTCGTCAAACCGGCATAAACCGCGCGTGGAGGGGTGAACAGGACTTAGTCCGAACTACGGGTTCGGGAACCGTGGACTGGACGCCTGCACAGATGGATGAGTTGGAAAGTACAGGGAAGGTGTCTGGATTCACGGGGCATCACATTAACAATGTCGAAAGTAACCCTGCTTGGGCCGGGGATCCGCGCAATATCGTATTTTTGTCGAATGGGCCGAACGGTGGCGACCATTTGAACAGTTTGCAAGGTCACCGCGGCAATTACCAAAACCCTACATCTGGTCGATTGATCGATCGGTCGGCCATGATCACTCAGCACCAAAGAGAGAGTGAAAATGCGAGATGTCGATAGTATTTTTGATGAAATTCGCCAAATGCTTGGTGTGTGCTCTAGCAGTACAGGTAGCGTCATTGCAACGGTAGCGGCAGGATTGCCTGCGAATCAGGAGATTTCCAAGTGGCTTGCTGCGCTAAAGGGATGCGATCTGTTGATTCCCTGGTCCGCAGAAGAATTGCGACTGCATGGGAGCAAAGAGAGTTTGAACGACGGGCAGATTGGATATCGCTTAGACAGGGCGGGGCGCCGGCTACCAGATTGGCCGGATGAATGGCTGGTACTTGGAGCGATAAGCGGTGACCCGATTATCGGAGAAGTCAGCGAGAACGGCTGCGCCATCCTTTTTGCTCGGCATGGCGCTGGGAAGTGGCAGGCGAAAGTTGCCTCGAGCTCCATGGAGCCGTTTGCGACGGTCTTGTTGACTTGGTGTGACCTATTCGTTCAACAGTATTCGAAAGATATTTATGACGATACGTTCGCTATTCGACCTGACTTCTTGGCCGAACTCAGGCAGCGCATTGATCAAACATTGCCAGTTGCTGAGGCCGATGTTTTTATGAGCATGGTTGACGGATAGCGGCGACCATTTATGAAGCTGCGAGATGTGCCCAACGATATTGATCGCGCTGCCCGCGTCCTATCGCGAGCTAATGCGCTATTCGGACGGCGCCTTGCTGGACAGCGGAGTTTCGGTCTACTCGGTGGACGATATATGGGAGCGAAACACCACTTATTCAACGCATCTCTGGTATCAAACGCACCCCGAGACGGGGAACGGGTATAACCGGGACCATCGAAACGATTGAGGTCGAGATGAACCCATCCTTGAATGACCAGGCCTACAAGGTGATTTCTGAATTCCTTAGTATGCTTAACTCCATGGATGAAGTGGCACTAGAGTCGAGGTTTGGCGTTACCGGACCAATTCTCGAGGAGATATGCGAGTGCCTCGACGATTACTTTGGAAGAAAACCCAGTGTCAGCCTGGCACCGGTTGATGTAGCGTTCTCAGGCAAGAGAGGATCGAGACCGTATATTGATCTCTTCGAGATGAACGACGGCCGATCCTGGGGGGCAGAATGCGTACTTTGGGTAGATGGGAGGGCAGAAGAGCCTATTTTGCATGTAGAACTGATCGAAACGGGTAACGGACTCGATCTGAGGTACAAGTACATCGGTTCGTAATGAACGTAACTACCCCAGCGACGGTAAAGTCGTCCGTGCGTATTCATGTATGCACACTCCGGCAGATTAGGTGTTAGGGTCTTGCCACAGAGATCAAAGAGGTGGCAGGCGGCATGAAGGTGGCTACGAGGACGAAAGCCAAAGTGCGGCTAACCATGAAGTGCAGCAATGTACGAGAATGAATTTGCAAATGGCGGTCCACAGGTTTCTATGGACGACCTTCAACACGCTGAAGCCGACATGGGCGTCCAGCTGCCGCAAGACTTCAAGGACTATTTGTTATTTGCCAACGGTGGTGTTCCCAGCAAGGCCTATTGGCCGATTGATGGGGGAGAATATCTTTGGGTGAAGCGCTTTCTTTCGCTCAAAGATTCACTCGGGCGAGGCAGGCCGATCGAGGAAACATACGCCCTCGGGTTGCAGAAAGCGTTCCTCTCGCCGAATCTCATTCCGTTCGCGATTGACCACGGAGGGAACTACTTCTGCCTGGACCGCGACGGTGTTTATTTCTATGTAGTCGATGCATGGCGCGCAGAAGTTGGTTTCGAAGAAAACGCGCGTCACGCGAAGCGCCATCTTACCGATGGAATACGCTCGTTTATAAATGGGCTAGAAGAGGACGGGTACTGATCCGTGCCGCGGAGACGGAATCGGGATGAACCCTGCCCAAGTCATTCTCAGACTGGCTGTTGGACAACAACGGTAAAGCATTGGGTGCTTTGGTTGTGTTTCCTGTCTTTGATGCACGTGATTCCCGTAAGATAACCGCCAACTCGATGCATGGTAGTCCGGGTTATACAGCCGTATCCTCTGTCCTCTGAGCTGCCCGCCCCGGCATCCTAATGGCCCTGTGGATCTCCCCCGGCCGGGTTTTGCGAGGATTCGCTCGTCATCGAGCCTGATGTGTTTTCGGGCGTATCGGGCGTCGGCGTAGGCGTCGATCCCGGCTCTTCAACGGGTAACGCACCAGGCGCTTGAACGGCGCTGGCCGCCGCAGACGGAGACGGAAGAATCGGCGGCATCTCGGCGGGCTGAGCCGAAGCCGCCACACCCGAAGCCGGAACCGAGGCAGGCTCGGCGGTTTCGGCCACGACGGGCGCGGGATTCGTCCGCTGAGGCGAACGCCGGACGGGCGGCGCTTCCGGCTTCGGCTTGGAGTCGAACAGGTTGTCGATCCAGGCTCGCAGCTTGTCGCGGAACTGATCGAATGCGCCCGGCTGCTGCTCGGTCATGAACTTCGCGCGCGGATCGACGATCCGTGCGCGCAGCGCTCGTTGGAAGAAATCGCCGACGATCGGCAACGCGCTATGCGCGCCTTGCCCCCAGTAGTCGCTGCCGAGCGTCACGCGGCCGTCGTCGAAGCCGACCCAGGCGCCGGCGACCAGTTGCGGGTCCATCAGGATGAACCACCCGTCCGCATTGTCTTGCGTCGTGCCGGTCTTGCCCGCGACGTCCGCGCGGATGCCGAACCGCGTGCGGATGGCCGAGCCGGTGCCGCGATCGACGACGCCTCGCATGACGTCGATGAGCGTTTGCGTCGCGGCCACCGGCAGCGCCTGTTCCGGCGGCGCAGGCTGGAACTCGGCCAGCACGTTGCCGTTGTGATCTTCGATACGGGTGACCATGCGCGGCTCGAGATAGGCGCCGTCGTTCGCGATGGTGGCATACCCCGAGACCATTTCCTTGAGCGTGACCGGGCTCGTGCCCAGCGCGAGCGACGGCACGGGGTTGAGCTCGCTGTCGCGCACGCCCATGGCGCGCGCGACGCGGACGACCTTGGCCGGCCCGACGCTTTCCATCAATTGCGCCGTGATGCGGTTGCGCGAGAACGTGAGCGCATCACGCAGCGTCATCGGGCGGCCGCTTGGCGGCACGTCGTCGCTAGGACGCCAGATTTCGCCTCCCGTCAGCGTGATCGCCACCGGTTGATCGATGAAGGTGTCGTCCGGTTTGGCGCCCTCCGCGAAGGCGGCGCCGTAGACGAACGGCTTGAAAGTCGAGCCAGGTTGGCGGCGTGCCTGTTGCACGTGATCGTAGGGCTCGTCGCCGAAGTCGCGGCTGCCGACCCACGCCTTGATCTGTCCATTGCGCGGATCGATGGCGATGAAGCCCGCCTGCACGTCGTTCTTGTTCTTGCACAGCTTGCGCATGAAGCCGCTGTCGGCGCTCAGGTGCTTGAGTGCCTCGCCGTCGCTTTGTCCCGCGTCTTTCGCTGCGCGATATTCGGGCGTTTCGCGCATGAACGTCTTGAACAGATCGCTGCCTGGCGCGCAGCCGGTACGCGAATTCCACGCGCCGTTGGCGATCGATTGCAGCTGGTTGCCTTGCCAGCTGACCGCCTGGGTCGCCATCGCCTGCAGGCGCGAGTCGATGGTGGTGCGCACCACGAGACCGTCGGAGTAGATGTTGTAGTCGTTGCGGTCGGCCCACGCGATCAGCCACTTGCGCAGTTGCTGCGCGAAGTGCGGCGCAGGGCCGGGCGGCTCGATCTGCCGCTCGAAATCGAGGCGCAGCGGCTTCTTTTGCAGCGATGCATACGCGGCAGGTGTGAGCTTGCCGTACTTGACCATTTGCGCGAGCACGGTATTGCGCCGCTGCAACGCGCGTTCGGGATTCAACACCGGGTTGTAGTAGCTGTTGCCCTTGAGCATGCCGGTGAGCGTCGCGCTTTCGAGTATGTCGAGCTGGTCGGCCGATTTGCCGAAATAGGTGCGCGCGGCCATCTCGACGCCGTACGCGTTGTAGAGAAACGGCACCGTGTTCAGGTACGTTTCGAGAATCTGCTGCTTGCTGTACACCGCTTCGATCTTGAACGCGGTGATCGCTTCCTTGAGCTTGCGGGTGAGGGTAGGGGCGCGGCCGATCTCGTCGGGATACAGATTGCGGGCAAGCTGCTGCGTGATGGTCGAGCCGCCCTGGCGATCACCCGAGAACGTATGCAGCGCCGCCGATGCGGTGCGGCGCAAGTCGATGCCGTGGTGCTCGTAGAAGCGGTGGTCCTCGGTCGAGATCAGCGCATCCACCATATGCGGCGAGATTTCCGCGAGTGTCACCCATTCGCGGTTGCTCGGCTTGAATTCGCCGAGCAGCTTGCCGTCGGCCGACATGATCTGCGCGGGCTCGTCGACGCGCGCCTTGCGGATGTCCCCGATGCTCGGCGTGAACGGAATCAGGAGCAGCGCGTAAAGGACGAAGGCTGCGGGCACGGTGGCGACGGCGAGCGCCACGCTGCGTCGCGTGGGGTGGCGCAGATGGAACAGCGCCGCGGCCTGCGCGCGCTTGAGGAGCGCGCAGCCGGTTGCGGCGAGCGGCTCTAGCCGCGCCGATCCGCTTGCGATAGCGGGCTTGATGCGGGCGAGCCAGGTCGCAAGATGGCTACGGACAAGGGAAACGAATCGGCGGCTCACGCGGGCACGGGGTCGGCTGGAAATGCGTGCATCGTATCAAAACGCGGGGCTTGCCAGATGTATGTCCAATCTCCGCTTTTCATGCGGAGATGAAGGAGGGCAATCAACGCGCTCGCACGTTATTCGCCGCAAAATATGCGTCGAATACTGGCCGCATCGGCAAAGCCAGCTATTCAAGTTTGTCGCGAATGCCTTGCGAAATACTTATCGGCCGGCAGCCTAAAGACTCCCTGCACTGGATGCGCAGCCGCGAACCCGCCGGCGGGCGAAATGCCGCCCGGCGGGGCTCCGGCGGGTGATACGAGGCCCCGGCAACGGCAAGGCGCCCTCTGCGTCACCGCCGATCGCGTCAATTCCGCCGCGCTACCGGCCGCCGTCCGTCCCGCCCCGGCCCTACAAGTCAGGTATCGAAAGCCGATAAAGCTGTCCGTAGGCGACGCCATGACGGCCGCCCATAGCCAGCCACACCGGACGCACGTAACGTAGCCGCTCGCACACGCCGCTGCGTGGCATACCGAGGCAGGCGACAACGACACAAAGAGGAGACCGGGAGTGCACACCTTAACGCCGATCGCGCAGGGCGAAGTCCCTTTCCCCGCGGGAAAAATGCTTGTCTCGACGACCGATACCACCGGGCTCATCACGTACTGCAACGACGTCTTCATAGAGACCAGCGGCTTTTCGCGCGACGAACTCCTTGGCCAGCCTCACAGCGTCATCCGGCATCCGGACATGCCCGCCGAGGCGTATCGGGACATGTGGGCCACCCTCAAGAAGCAGCAGCCGTGGATCGGCGTGCTGAAGAATCGCGTCAAGGACGGCCGCCACTTCTGGGTTCAGGTGGGCGTCATGCCGATCGTCGAAGGGAAGGAGGTGGTCGCATACCGGGCCGTGCAGACGCAGGCTTCGCGCGAACAGATCCAGACCGCCGAGGCGATCTACGCGAAGCTGCGGGACGAGCAGACGCGGGGCCGGCAGGCGCACCGCCTCGATAGCGGCGCGATCGTGCGCACGGATCTGGCCGGACGCCTCGATCGCTTCCTGCATCCGACCATGAAGCGGCAAACCTATCTGCTGACGATCGGCCTCGCGACGCTCGGGATGGTGGCGGGCGCGCTCCTGAACGGCGGCGTGTCGGCGCTCACGTGGCCGCGTGCGGCCGTGGCGTTCGCGGCCTGCATCGTGCTGGGGATACTGGCGGAATACCGCATGCGGTTCATGTTCATCTACCCGCTACGCCGTTTGCTGGGCTTCGTGACGCGGATCGCAATGGGCGACCTGACGCAGACGCTCGAGAACAGCTGGAAGCCGACCGGCGTGGTCGGGAAGCTCGAGCAGTGCGTCAATCAGGTGAGCCTCAATACGCGCGTGATCGTCGCGGATGCGCGCGACCAGATGGTGAGAATGGCGCAGGCGACGGCGACCGTGAGCGAGGGCAGCCAGAAGCTGTCGGCCCGCACCGAATCGCAGGCGGCGAGCCTCGAGCAGTCCGCGGCGTCGATGGAGCAAATAGCCAACAACGTGCAGCAGACCGCCGAGGTGGCGCGCCGCGCCGCGTTGAATGCAGGACACGCTTCCGGCATCACAGAGGATAGCGGCGCCGCCGTGCAGGCCATGACGCAGACGATGCAGGGCATCACCGAAGCATCGCGGAAGATCGGCGAAATCATCCAGGTGATCGACGGGATCTCCTTTCAGACCAACATCCTCGCGCTCAACGCGGCCGTCGAGGCGGCGCGGGCCGGCGAGCACGGACGCGGCTTCGCGGTCGTCGCCGGCGAAGTTCGCAACCTGGCCGGCCGGGCGGCCGCGGCGGCGAAGGAAATCACGGCGCTGATCGCCGATTCGACGCAGAAAGTCGAAGCGGGCAGCAAGCTCACGGAGACCGCGCGAGACAAGATGCAGCAAGCCGTTCAGGCGGTTCGTGATGTCAGCGCGCTGATCGGCGAGATCAACACCGCTGCTGCGGAACAGAGCATCGGCATTTCGCAGATCAAGCAGGCGCTCGATCTCATCGAGGATCTGACTCAGCAGAATACGTCGCTCGTCAATCACCTCGCGCTCTCGGCCAATACGCTCGCGGGCAATGCCCACACCGTGACCGAGACGGTGGGTATGTTCAGGATCTGATGGACGCCACGGCATCAAAGCGCCGCGACCGCCTCCATCCCCGCCATTTTCCGCATCGGGACGGCGCCCTTCCCGGCCCCGTCGGGAAACGCCGCCACCTGCTCCGCCTTGCGAGCGAAGTACTCCACGAGGTGATCGATGAACGTCCTCACCTTGACCGGCAAATGCCTCCGGCTCGGATACGCGACATTGATCTCGACCTGCGGCAACCGGTACTCCGGCAGCAGCCTCACCAGCCGCCCCTGCGCCACATCCTTGCTGATCAGATAACTCGGCAGAATCGCCACCCCCATCCCGAGCAGCGCGAACTGCCGCAGCATTTCCGTGTTGTTGGCCGTGATCACATTCGCCGGCCGCACGCGCACGTCGCCGTGCTCGCCGCTGAACACGTGCTCCTCGCCCCAGTACTCCGAGGGCGGGTTCAAGCAAGGATGGTCCATCAAGTGCTCGGGCCGCGTTGGCGTGCCGTGCTCGTTCAAATAAGCCGGCGTCGCGCAGACGGTCATGCAATCGTTCGTCAGGCGCCGCGTCACGATGCTGCCGGTGCGCATCTGCCGCGCGATCACGATGCCCACGTCGTAGCCTTCTTCGACGAAGTCGACATGGCGATCCACGAGCGTCACGTCGGGCACGACCTTCGGATAGCTTTGCGAATAGCTCTGCAGCACCGGCGCGAGCGTATGCAGCCCGAACACGACCGGTGCGACGATGCGCAGCGTGCCGACGGGTTCGTGATTGCGCGCGGTCACCATCTGCTCGACGTCTTCGAGGTCGTCGAGAATCTGGCGCGCGCGTTCGAGGTAGACCTGACCGGATTCGGTCAGCGAGAGGCTGCGCGTCGTGCGATGGAGGAGCCGCGTGCTGAGCCGGCTTTCGAGGTCGGCGACGTGGCGCGTCACGACCGCATTGGAAATGTCGAGCGCATTGGCCGCGCCGACAAAGCTGCCGACATCCGCCACCTTGACGAATATCCGCACCGACTGCAAATGATCCATGATGGCACCCCATGATTCCATGCAACGCTGTCGCAACAGCCGCGTGCCCAAGCATTGTGATTCGGCGCTCTCACACGGCATCAACTCATGTAAGCGATTGTAAAGAGCGCACCATGTCCCAATCCTGACCCGAAGATGACAATGCTGTCAGGTTGCCGAACCCCGAGCGCTATTCCATCTGGTCCCACGGCGGCTCGTTGCCCCACTCCTCGGCCAGCGCATCGACGAAGCGCCGCACCTTGAGCGGCAGGTGGCGCGCGCTCGGGAAGACGGCCTGGATCGTCAGGTCCGCCGTGCCGTAGTCGGGCAGCAGGGCGACGAGCTCGCCCTTGCGCAACGCATCGCCGAACACGAAGCTCGGGCCGAACGCGACGCCCGCCCCGGCGACTGCCGCCGCGAGCAGCATCTGCATGTTGTTGGCGGCGATGGATACGCGGCCGTCGACGCGATGCGCGGCGCCGTCGCGATCGAAGAACGTCCAGTCGCCTGCCGATACCGCGTCGCTGAATGCGAGCCGCGGGTGCTCGCGCAGCGCCTCGGGCGTCTTCGGCGCGCCGCGGCGCGCGAGGTAGGCCGGCGCTGCGCACGCCACCATCCGGCAGCGCGCGAGCCGGCGCGCGACGAGCTCGGAATCCGGCAGGCGGCCGATGCGGATCGCCACGTCGATGGCCTCCTCGAGCAGGTTGGCGAAGCCGTCGCTGAGCACGATTTCGAGGTTCACCTCGGGATTGCGCTCGACATAGCGCGCGATCACGCCGCCCAGATGCAGCGCGCCGAACGTGACCGGCGCCGCGATGCGCAACGTGCCGCGCGGCGTGTGCTGCGCATCGGCGGCTTCGCGCCGGGCGTCGTCGAACTCTTCGAGGATGCGTCGGCAGCGCGCGTAGTAGGCGGCGCCGGCCTCGGTCAAGGCGAGGCGGCGCGTCGTGCGCTGGAGCAGCCGCGCCTGCAGGTCGGCCTCGATCGCGCTCACATGCTTGCCGGCCATCGCCGGCGAGAGGCCGAAGCGCCGCGCCGCGGCGGCGAGGCTTCCTTCGTCCACGGCGGCGGCGAACACCGCCATGCTGGTCAGCCGGTCCATGTGCGGCACCTCGATTCGATATTGCGGCTATCGACTGTATGTCGGTGGAGGCGGATTATCAATCGTGACGCTCGACTCTACGATGACGTCAACAGCAACCCGACTATCAGGAGTCACGTCATGAAGATCACGGCAAACGGTATCCACATCCACGTAGAGGACGAGGGCAGCGGCACGCCCGCGCTCGTCTTCCTGCATTACTGGGGCGGCTCGTCGCGCACCTGGGCGCCGGTCATGGCGCATCTGAACGGGCGCTACCGGACCGTTGCGCTCGATCAGCGCGGCTGGGGCCGATCCGACGCGCCCGCCGACGGCTACCGCATCGCCGATCACGCCGACGACGCCGCCGGCGTGATCGGCGCGCTTGGTCTCACGCGCTACGTGCTCGTCGGGCATTCGATGGGCGGCAAGGCCGCGCAGCTGCTGGCGTCGCGGCGTCCCCAAGGGCTCGCGGGGCTGGTGCTCGTCGCGCCGTCGCCGCCTGCCCCGATGGCGATACCCGCCGAGCAGCGCGACGCGATACGGCACGTCTACGAGTCACGCGAATCGATCGCAGCCGCGCGCGATCACGTGCTCACCGCGCGGCCGTTGAGCGCCGCGCTTCAGGAACAGGTCGTGGAGGACAGCCTGCGCGGCGCGGCGCAGGCCAAGGCGGCGTGGCCGACAGTAGGGATGCTGGAGGACATCACGCGCGAGGTGGCGTCGATCGACGTGCCGACGCTCGTGATCGCTGGGGAACGCGACCAGGTGGAGACGCCCGACACCTTGCGCCGCGAACTGCTGCCGCGGATTGCGCACGCGGTGCTGCATGTGCTGCCGAAGACCGGCCACCTCTCGCCGCTCGAAGCGCCGGCGGAAATTGCGGATATGGTCCGGGCGTTCGTCGATCGGCGAATTGAAGCCTCTGCTCGCTGACGCTTCGAATTCTTCCATCGTCCGGTTTGCCCACGTCTATCAGGTTTTCCCAAAGCCAGACGCCGGTCGCCGAAGCCAGCCGGGCCTCGGCTCGGCTCGGCTCGGTGACCTGCCACGGGCATGGAGCCGTGCCTTACGCCACATCTCCAGACCTGTTCCGCTCGGCGCCAAAATCAAAATAGCGCCGAAACCCCGGTCTGTTTGCCCGATCGAACGGCATCGCCCGCCGCTAACCTTCCACCATCGCCAAGACCGCGCGCGTTGCGCCGGCCAACTCGCCCCCTGGGCGCGAACGCCGCCAAGCGCCGCCTGCTCCCACGGAAGGACCGCTTCAATGCCCACTGTCAGCATTCTGATCCCCGCCTGCAAGGCCGAATACCTCGGCCGGGCGATCCTCAGCGCGCAACGCCAGACTTTCGAGGACATCGAAATCCTCGTCGGCGACGACACGCCCGATGCCGCGCTGCAGGAAGTCGTCAGAACGTTCGACGATCCCCGCATCCGCTACTTCCACCACGGTTTTCAAAACGGCACGCGCAATTCGCAAGCATTGTGGGAGCACGCGCGCGGCCAGTACGTGAAGTTCCTGTCTGGCGACGACATGCTGATGCCGACCTCGGTTCAGACGCTCGTCGACGAGCTGCGCGCCAACCCGGAGGTGGTCCTCGCGTTCCACGAGCGCGTGATCGTCGACGAGACGGACAACGTCGTCGCCACGCCGGGTCCGCTGCTCGCGCTAGGCAAGACCGCCCTCATCGACCGTCCGTTCCTGATCGAGCACATGGTCGCCGGGCTGAACAACTTTGTCGGCGAGCCGAGCAACATCATGCTCGTGCGCGATCGCGTCGACATTTCGACCGTCTGGGACTACCGCTCGTCGGTGCTCGACTTCACCGGCGACGTGGCGGCCTATCTGAACTGTGCCGAAAAGGCGCCGCTGCTCGCAGTGGGCGGCTATCTGAGCGCGTCCCGCCGGCATTCGGCCCAGGCGCCGGAAACCGGCAACGCGAACTTCAGTGCGGGGCTCTACGAGTGGGAACTGATGGTGCGCGGCGAAGCGGCGGCCGGCAATCTCACGGGAGACGCCCTCCGGAATGCGCGGCGCGCGCTGCGCCGGCTCTACGCCAACTGGTCCGCGACGCTGCCCGAAATCGCCCGCTTGCTTGCCAACCTCGACGAATTCGAGCGCCGGCCCGCACATGAGCTCTACGCGTCCGAGCGTTTCCAAGCGGATCTCGCGAATGCCCGCGCGGCCGTTGCTGCGCGCGTAGGTGTGAGCAGTAAAGGGCCGCGGGCGCCGCAGCAAAAGTTCTGCGTCGTCTGCGAGCAGCCCGTACCCGGCTGGCTGCCGCACCCTGAGAACGGCAACCCCGGCAAGACCTTCATGCGGCAAATCGAATCGGTGGGTTCGACGCTCCAGAACCACTCGTGCCCGAAGTGCGGCTGCAACGACCGCGAGCGCCATCTGTGGCTCTATGTCGCCTTTTCGCGCATTCTCGAAGACGCGAGCGCGAAGCGCATTCTCCACGTCGCGCCGGAAGCCGGGCTCGAGCCGCGCATCCGCAGGCTCCAGCCGCGCGAATACATCGTCGGCGATCTCTCGCCGCGCCTCGCGCATCACTGCGAAATCAACGTCGAAAAGCTCGACTTCCCCGACGGCTACTTCGACCTGATCATCTGCAACCACGTGCTCGAGCATGTGGACAACCCGGCCGCGGCGCTCGCTGAGTTCAACCGGTGCCTTGCGCCCGGCGGCCACTTGGTCGCGCAGACGCCGTACTCGCCTGTGCTGCGCAATACGTTCGAATTGACCAAGCCCGTCGATGAAGCCTTCGCGACGAACTACTTCGGGCAAAACGACCACGTCCGCATGTTCGGCGCCGACCTTGTCGATCACTTCCGCAACGCAGGGTTCAAGGGCGACCTGTATCCGCATACGACGGTTCTTGGCGAGCTCGATCCGGACACCTACGGCTGCAACGGACGGGAGCCTTTCTTCTTCTTCGCGAAAGGGGCCGCGCCAGGGTTCCCGGCTTATGCGTCTTCGCAGCCAATCCAGTAACCACCGGCTTGAGACAACCATGAGTGCTGCCGCCCCCGTTCGCGTGATATCTCCGGAACCAGACGATCGCATCTTCGTCACGCAGCCGCATATGGCGCCGCTGGACGAATTTATCCCCTATTTGGAAAAGATATGGGAGAGCAAGGTACTGACGAACCGCGGCCCGTTCCATCGGCAGCTCGAAGACGCGCTGTGCGAATATCTCGGCGTTGAACACTTGGCGCTCTTTGCCAACGGGACACTGGCGCTTGTCACCGCGCTGCAGGCGCTGCGCATCACTGGCGAGGTCATCACCACGCCGTATTCGTTCGTCGCCACCGCGCATTCGTTGTTGTGGAACGGCATCAAACCCGTATTCGTCGACATCGATCCCAATACGCTCAATCTCGATCCGCGCAAAATCGAGGCAGCCATTACGCCGCAAACGACTGCCATCATGCCCGTTCACTGCTATGGGCATCCGTGCGACGTCGAGGCGATTCGCCGGATCGCCGACAATTACAACTTGAAGGTCATTTACGACGCCGCACACGCGTTCGGTGTACAGACCGACAGCGGCAGCGTCCTGCAGCACGGCGATCTATCGGCGCTGAGCTTTCATGCGACAAAGGTTTTCAACACATTCGAAGGCGGCGCGATCATCTGTCCGGATGCGAAGACCAAGCAGCGCATCGACCACCTCAAGAACTTCGGCTACGTCGATGAAGTCACCGTGGTGGCGCCCGGCATCAACGCGAAGATGAGCGAGATCAACGCGGCGTTCGGCCTGCTGCAGTTGAAGCACATCGACGAGGCGATCGCCAGGCGCAAGCGAATCGATGCGATGTACCGCGAGCAATTGCGCGACGTGAAGGGTATTCGCTGTCTGGAAGATGCGGGCGAGACGGTGGCGAACTGCGCCTACTTCCCGATTCTCGTAGAGAGCGACTACCCGATGAGCCGCGATGCGCTGTTCGAGTTGCTGCGCTCGCACGACATCGTCGCGCGACGCTACTTCTATCCGCTCATTTCCGATTTCCCGATGTACCGCGGGCTGCCTTCGGCAAGCCGCGACAATCTGCCCGTGGCGACCGAAGCTGCTCTGAAGGTGCTCTGCCTGCCGATTTACCCAGCACTGTCCGAGGAGCAAGTTGAACGGATTGCGGGCATCGTTGCGCGAGGCCGCTCGTGACGTTCGCGCCGGCGGCAAGGGATGCGGTCGAACGTCTATCGACGCGACGCGATGCGATCGGCGGATACTTCGAACTGGAGTTGCCGCCCGCTCACGGCGAGCTCTATCCCAATGCGCTGCGCTTTCAATCCGCACGCGCGGCGTTCCTCGCGCTGCTCACGGCTGGCCGGCCACAGCGCGTCTGGATGCCCTGGTACATCTGCGAATCGATGCTCGAAGCGCACGCGATGACGGGGGTGCAAGTCCAGCGCTACCAGATCGATGAACACTTCGAGATCGCGAGCGACATCGCGCTGGGTGAAAACGACTGGCTGCTGTACGTCAACTATTTCGGGGTTTGTGACGCGCGGGTGGAGCGGCTCTTCGCCCGCTTTCCGCGTCAACAGACCGTGATCGACAATTCGCAAGCGCTGTTCTCTCCGCCTGTGGATTGCCTCGCAACCATTTATTCTCCGCGTAAATTCTTCGGCATTCCGGACGGCGGCTATCTGGTCACGGAACGTGACATGCCGCTGCCCGATGAGCAGGACACAGGTTCGATCGAGCGTTTCGAGCCGCTTCTAATGCGCCTCGATCACGGGGCGGAAGCCGGATACCAGAGCATGGTCGCGGCGCGCACGACGTTGCGCGGTCAGTCGCCGAAGCGCATGTCGGAACTGACTCGGCGTTTGCTCGCGCATATCGACTACCCGGCGGCGATCGCGCGCCGCAATCGCAATTACGCGCGCTATCAGCGCCTGCTCGGCGCCGACAATGCGCTGCCGTTGCCGGAAGCCCCGCAGTACGCGCCGCTTTGCTATCCCTTCTGGAATTATCGCGCGGACCTTCACGCGCGGCTTGCCGCTCAACGTGTCTACGTCGCCAAGTATTGGCCGCACGTACGAGGCGAGACCGGGACTCCGGCCGACCTCGAATACCGCCTCGCCACTGAGTGCCTCGCTCTTCCGTGTGATCAACGCTACGGCGACGAAGAAATCGACTTCGTCGTGGCAATGCTGTGCGAAGCGATCAAGAGCCGTTAAGCGAAGGCGTCAGTCAGGCGACGCACCTCGTATGGCTGCGCAACGCTTGCGCTACGGTCTCCGGCGCGTTCCAAAGCAGCACGTCGATGATCGATAGATGCGGTTCGTAACGGTAGGGCGCTGGATCGTAGCTGAACTCGTCGAACTCCGCGAACTTGAGTGTGACGCCGGCGCGCTTGAACGTCGCTGGGTCGAACAGCGCCCGCCCGCCCGCAGGATTGACGTACTCCGTAGCGCCGAGTTGCTGGCAGACAAGAGGCGCCCAGTCGCCAGCACCCATCTGCGACGGAAAATCGAGGCTCAATTCCGAGCAGACACGGTACGAAAAGGGCACGCCCAGGTACTCGCAAACCGCCTTTAGCGTATTGACGTTCAGTTCGCACAGCGAGTCGCTCGAGGTGCGATCGAATGCAGCGCACACGAGATCGTCCACCTGCGCGAAGAACGGTGCCTGGCGGCGGAACGCGGACAGTTTGCCGTGCAGGCTCGTCTTCGTATCGGCGACGTTCAGCACGCGCGCTTCGTGGGTCTTGATCGTGATCGACGAATTCGACAGTGGGACTGTCACGTACTGCCAGCCTTCCTTGGGATGCAAAATGCGGTTGCGATTCATCCAGGTTTTCGGCGTGTATTGTGTGACGTCGAAAACGATCCATTCGTCGACGGCGGCGATTAACGCGAAGTGCCCGAGATAGGGAAAGAAGTAAGGCTGCATGATACCGAGCCTCATGCCGCGGTTTCCTCCTGATGGGCCCGCGCGATGATCTCGCACACGGTTTCTACCATCGCTTCGCGTACATGTGCGCCGACGGGCAACTCGAGCCAGGACGAGCAGAGACGTGCGGTCACGGGCAGCGCAGCGGTTTGCCGCGCAACGACGCTCGCACGCGAGACGGCGCGCGCTTCCACGTTATCGAAGGCAAGCCGTTCGACCAGCGCGTCGCGCGACCTGCCGAAGACGCGCTCGTCCAACTCGACTAGGAGCGCCTGATGATTCGAAGCGTCCACGCCGCCGGGTTCGACGACGCGCAGTCCGGCAATGGACGAAAGGCGCGCCCGGTACAGGTTGGTCAAAGACTGGTTGTGCACTTGGTTGGCCGCGTAGTCGTCGAGACTCAGGAGACCGATCGCAGCCTGCCCTTCGGACATTCGCCCATTCGACGTTTTCACTACGGGCACAGGGCGACCTGCGCCATAGCTACTGCGAATGTTGCGCAGCCGCGCCGCGAGTTCGTCGTCATCCGTGGCGACGCATGCCCCGCCCGCAGCGTTCAGGACATTGGATTCGCTGAACGAGAAGACTTCGAGCGCGCCGAAGCGGCCTGCGCGACCGCCCCTCACCGTGCAGCCGAATGCATGCGTCGAATCGAACAACACCGGCAAGCCGCGATCCCGCGCGAGGCTGGCAAGCGCCTCGGCGTCGCATGCGCCCCCCCACAGATTCGCGCCGATGATCGCACTGACGGCCGCGTCAACGGAGGCCCCGTCGATTGTCGTGACCGCGCTGTCAAGGCAGATCTGGCCGGTGGCGGGGTCGACGTCGCAAGCCACCGCTTCGACGCCGCACCATGCGAGTGCGTGTTCGACGGCGCGATCGCAAACCCCCGGCACCAGCGCGTGTCCGGAGATGGCGAGCGCTTCGCTCGCCATCATCAAGCCGATGGTCGCGTTGGTGACGCAGACAGCATGTTTGACGCCGAGGAAGTCCTGCAAGCGTTGTTCGAGCTCCCGTGCGAGCGGGCCTTGGTTCGTGTAGTAACGCCGCTCGAAGATGCCGCGCATCGCGGCCTCATAGCGCTCCCATCCGGGCGCATTGCGTTGGCCGACGGCGAGCAACTGGGCGAAAGCGGGGGAGCCGCGATCGCGCATGGCCGATGGGGCGTCGATGGGCATCGTGGTTTTCACCGGGCGACCTCGCGGGTTTCGGCGCGCGCGTGGATTTCGCCGGCATGCGCCTCTACGAACGAAAGCAGCATGATCACTTCGTCAATGTCATCCATCGTCACGAACTCGCCGCACGGCAGCAGCGCGCAGCGCTGCGCGAGGCGATCGGTCTGCGGCAATTCGGCCGGAACGTGCGGATAGGCCATCGGTTTGGCGTGCAGCGGCGGAGAGTAGTAAGCGCGAGCGAGCACGTTTTCGGCATTCAGAATCTCGATCGTCAGTGATCGTGGCAGAGGCCAATCGTCGAGCAATTCGACCACGATGTTCTTGTAGCTCGTGCGGTGCGATTCATCGAACTCGATGAGGCGCACGCCCGGTACGCTCGGTAACGTCGTGCGATATCGCTCGTAACGTTCACGGTTGCGCAGGACTTGCACATCGAGTTCGTCGAGGTTCGCAAGCGCCATCGCCGCATGAACGTCGGCGAGCCGTGCGTCGAGGGAGCCAGGTTGCACTGTGCTGCCGTCGCGCAACGTCGCAAGTTCGGCGGCGAGCTCTGCGTCGTTCGTCGTGACGTAGCCGCCCTCGAAGCCGTTAAGGAGTTTGCTCGCGTGCAGCGAAAAGCATTCGGCGTTTCCGAAGCCACCCACTCGGCCGGCCGCACATTCCTCGTAGACGGATTCGACGGAATCGAACATCAACGGGATGCGGTGCCGCGTGGCGAGCTCGACTAGCCCTTCTACGTCGCAACAATTGACGATCGGATGGACGCCAAGCAAAAGTGCCGTGTCGTCACCGATACATGCGCTCGTGGTAGCCGCGCTAATCGCGAGCGTTTTCGGGTCGACTTCGCAAAAGCGCGGCAACAGACCCGTCCAGGCGACCACGTCGGCCATGCGTCGATAGGTGAGCGACGGCATGACGACTTCACGCTTGCCTGGCCGGGCGAGCGCGGTCATGGTTGTCGCCAGTGCCCAGAAGCCACTGCAAAAGCTCACACAATGTGCCGTTTGGTGAAACTTTGCGAGGCGCGCTTCGAGCTGCATCGTCACCGCACCCGGCGCCGTGCCCGCTTGACCATAAGCGTCGCGCGAATACTCGAGGAAGCGATCGAAATCCGGCCGTACGAGGTTCGAGGTCGACTTCGGGACAGAAAACAGGGGCTTAGCGCCGAACAACGCTAGGTCGGCGGCGCTCGACTTCTGCATCATTGCACGGGTCCTGGGTTGACTTGCTCGCGCGATGCGTTGGGCGCCGACCGGCGGTGAAGCACGGCGTCGTAACGGTAATACCCGGAGAAGTAGCCCTCCGGCATTGTTCCGAATTCGGTATCCCAGCCGGTGCTGGCAGCTAGCGCAGCAAATTCGGCTCGCGTGCGCCAGATGCCGATCCGCGCGCGAGGGTCGGTGAGCTCACCCGGCTCAGGGATGCGTGGTGCGTAAAATGCCGCGGCGCGTTCGCCGTCGGGCACATTACCGAGGAAGACGCGGTCGACGTTGACGAATCGGCTGTGCAGCGTTTGCAATGTCGTTTGCGCCTCTTGCTCGGAAAGGTACGAGAAGCTCGCGTAGCACATGACTTTAGTGAAGCGCTCGGGCATGGCTTCGGCGCAAACATACTCGGCAGCACCGCTGGCCGCGAAGGTGAATTGCGGCGGCACGGCGAAATGCTGATTCGCGATGTCGATCATGTATGACGAGATGTCCACGCCGACGAGCGACGAGCAGGCACGGAAGAGTCGCGCGGACAGCGCCCCGTTACCGCACGCGAGGTCGAGCACGATATCTTTGGGCTCGATCGCGAGATGCTGGCGGATCGCTTGCATGATCATATCGACGTGTTCCTCGGACACGACCTTGCCGCCCACGGTGCGTTTGACTTGCGCCCAAAAGTCGTCGGGGGCGCAAGTTCTCGCATGCTCGTCGTAATCGACGGTCGGATAGTTGCGCGGCGCACTCGGATTGGGATGGTTCATGGCTTTGCGAGGTAAGTCGAGCGGCTATTGGACGGACGGTTGTACGGACGCGAGTCGGGCACGTGCAGCCGCTTCCTTTCGCTGAGCGACACGTTGAGCCACGTTGGCGCGTGCAAATGCGAAGTCGGCCTGGAAGCGTTCCGACGAGAGAAGCTCCGCCGGTGGCCTTGCCGTCAGTTCTTCAAGATTGGCGGAAAGGCGCGCGATCTCCGGCAGCACTCCGGCGAAGTTGGCGTACAAGGCATGCAAACGGTGCTTCGCACCTTCGAGCAACGCCCCATGAAGGTTGCCGGCGGCGGCCTCGCTGCGCACCAGCAGTTCCCATTCATAGAGACCCGCGCTGAAATTCCAGCTCATGACGGTCGACAACTGGCCCGCATGTCGCCGAAAGGCGCTCAGGTAGCCGCCTACTGCGACGAGCGGCGCCTGCTCGGCTATGTTGAGGAACATTGCGACGTCGCTGCCAAGAAAGTCGAGTTGCAAGCCTCGATAGTCGACGATGCGTTCGACGTCGATCCGCTCGCGATCAACCATCACGTTACTCGGCTCGCCGATGAAGTTATTGAGTCCGGCGACCATCTGTTGTACGAGATAGGCGCGGTCGACGAGTGCTGTTTGTCCCACCTGTAGCAGCGGCTGCGGGGTGCCGAGCACATTGCCGTCACCGTCGATCACCACCCGGTCGTGAAATGCAAGGGCCGAATTGGGGTTTGCGGTGAGCGCTGCCGACAGCACTTCGATCGAAGCCGGCATCAAAAGGTCGTCGTCGCACAGCCATTTGACGTACTTGCCGCTCGCTCGCTTCCAGAGGGCCTGGAAGTTGAGCGTGCCCCTCTGGAAACCATGATGGAAGTAGCGGATTCGCGGATCGTCGAAGCTTTTGACGAGGGCTTCCAGATGAGCCTCCGGCGTGTCATCGCCGATGAGGATCTCGAAGTCCTGCAGCGTCTGGCGCAGGGCGCTGACGATTGCCTCGCGCAGGTGCCCGGCTTTATAGGCGGGAATCAAAATGCTGACCAAAGCCATGTGAGGCCCCCTTTTTCATCGTTCGACCCGCACTTTAGCTTCGCTAGTGACTATTCAATGGCGCAAAAAGAGCCCCAATTCCGCGGCAATTCCGAAGCTTCGTGGCCGCTCAGGCTTGGGGCGCTGCCGCATTGCGCGCTCTTCGCGCGGTCTGAATGAGCGTCTCGCGAATTTGCAGGAATATCTGCAAGTAGCTTGCGCGGCCCGTTTCGATCGCTGCAGTCTTCAATGCGTCGAGCACCGACAGATCGACAGGGTAGGGACTGACCATCGACCCCGACATCGGCAGCTGAATCGGGTCATATTGCTTCACGCGCCAATGGGGCTCGGCGGCGAGGAGCAGCGACACGACGCGCTCGATGATGAACACCTTCGACGGAACGAAGCCGCGTCCATAGACGGCCGGCGCGTTCAGTTGGCCGCTGAGCGCGCTGTTGCCGGTTTCCGCGATCGCAAAGAGCATTTCGCACTTTTCGAGCCAACGCCGCCAAAACGCGGGTGTGGCCACAAAGTAATTGCAAAAGATGCTGTGGCGCGAATCCATTGGTAGCGCGTGCGGATCGACGCCCGGCGCGATGAGCGCGACGCTCTGCTCGAAGATTGGCCAAATGCCAGGCTGATTTGTCGCCGCCTGCTCGAAAGTGTTCAGATATACGGCGCTCTGGTCGAAAAACGGCGAGAACGCGATGACGTCGGCGCCGCTTTGCACGCTTGCGATGAATGCGTTGACGGCGGTCGAGTGGAGCGTGGTCTTTTGGCCGAACTTTGGTGAGAAGAAGCCGTAGAGCGTGTTTTCATCGAGCGCATGCCCGAGCAGGAACTTGCGGATGGGCCAGTATTCGCGCCAGTCGGGCCGCTCTCCGCGATTGTCGAGCGGGATGAAGCCCGGATCGAGTTGAAGGCGCGTTTCGTCGGAGTAGTAGATCTGGCGAATTTCGACCGACCGTCCGCCGGACGATGGCTTCGAAAGTTCAAGCAAGGGATTGCCTCCGGTGATTGGGCGATTCTCATGTGCAGCAAGCGCCGCGCGTGAGAAGCCGCAGGATGGCGAGAGTTTGATGGTTGGGCTTCAGGTTGTATCGATCGAACAAGGCGTGGTTTCAGGCTCAATTCACGATGTTCGAATAAACGAAAGTCGGCCTCTCGCCAGCCAGGGTGCCGGTGGCGCGGTGCAGTTCTGAAAATGAACGGGAAACGACGTGCTTTTCCTGCGATTGAAGAACGTACGGCAAGGCTATGCTGCGGTCTATTGTCAGATGCGGCGTGAACGCGCTGTATCAGCCCGAATTGATTTCCGATCTCCCCCAATGAAGCCGATCCGACTCGTATGTGGCACCCGGCATTCCGACACGGCCTTTGCCGCGCAATCCGCGCTCGGCCGCTCGCTGAAGCTCTATGACCACCAGCCGCAGCAGCAGCTGGTGCTGTTCGACAACAACAGCAAAGGCCTGTCGACGATCTACAACCGCGCGATCGAGCACGCCCGGGAGAACCCCGCGATTCTCGTCTTCATCCATGACGACATCTCGATTTGCGACTTCTTCTGGGTCGAGCGGATCCACGAAGCCGTCAAGCAGTTCGACATCGTGGGCCTCGCCGGCAACACGCGCCGCATGCCGCGCCAGCCGTCCTGGGCGTTCACGCCCGAGATGCAATGGGACCGCCGTGAATTCCTGAGCGGCGTCGTCGGGCACGGCAAAGGCTTTCCGTGCGACGTCGTTTCGCGCTTCGGCCCGTCGGGCCAAGCGTGCAAGCTGCTCGACGGCCTCATGCTCGTTGCCGACAGCGAGCGGCTCATCGAAAGCGGCGTGCGCTTCGACGAGCAGTTCGATTTCCATTTCTACGACCTGGACTTCTGCCGCCAGGCGGAGCTGAAGGGCCTGACGATGGGCACTTGGCCGATCAGCGTCGTCCACGAAAGCGGCGGTGCGTTCGGCTCGCCGTCGTGGCGCGCGGCCTACGAGCGTTATCTGCGCAAATATGGCGAGTAAACCGATGCCGGCGGCGGGCCGGCTTCCCCAGCCGATCGAAGTCGGCCTCGCGCATCAGCAGGCCGGGCGCCTCGCCGAGGCGGCGGCCGTCTACAAGCAAATTCTCGCCGTCCAGCCGAATCATCCCGACGCGCTGCATCTGCTCGGGCTCGTCGCGTATCTCGAAGGCAACTACGGGGCGTCGGCCGATCTCATCATGAGCGCGCTGAGCCACCGCGAGAGCGAGATCTATTACGGCAACCTCGGCAATGCGTTTGCCGCGCTCAGCAAGCACGCGGCGGCTGCCGAGTGCTTTCGTTGCGCCATCGCGATCAAGCCCGACTACATACACGCCCACAACAACCTCGGCAACATGCTGCGCGAGTGCGGCCAGTTCGACGCGGCCGTGCAGAGCTTCAAGACCGTCATCGCGCTGAAGCCCGATCATGCCGAGGCGTACAACAACCTGGCCAACGTGCTGGTCGATCTCGGCGGCCTTGACGCCGCGATCGACGCCTACCAAAAGGCGATCGCGCTGCGGCCGGACCTGCTCACGACGCGCAGCAATCTGCTGTTCATCCTCAGCTACCGCGAAAGCCTCGCGTCGTCCGACTACCTGGCGCAGGCGCTCGACTTCGGCCGCGCGGCGACGGCCCAGGCGCGACCGTGGTCCGAGTGGCATGTGCCGCTGGCAAGCCGGCGTGACGGGCCGTTGCGCGTCGGCCTCGTTTCCGGCGACCTCAAGGTCCATCCGACCGGCATTTTTCTCGAGAGCATCCTCGCGCACGTCGACACGAGACGGATCGAGCTCGTCGCGTATCCGACGCAGCGGATCGAGGATGAGCTGACTGCGCGCATCAAGCCGCGTTTCGCGGCGTGGACGAATCTCACGTCGCTTACCGACGAGGCGGCCGCCCGCCGGATTCGGGACGACAGGATCGACGTTCTCGTCGACCTGTCCGGCCACATGAACCACAACCGCCTGCCGCTGTTCGCATGGCGGCCGGCGCCGGTGCAGGCGAGCTGGCTCGGCTACTTCGCGAGCACGGGGCTGCCCGCGATCGACTACGTGATCGGTGACCCGCACGTGCTGCCGGCCGCCAGCGAGAGCCAGTTTTCCGAGCGGCTCTGGCGCCTGCCCGACAGCTATCTCTGCTTCACGCCGCCCGAGGAGAACGTGGCAGTCGGCCCGCTGCCGCTCGCGGGAGAGCGGCACGTGACGTTCGGCTGCTTCAACCACCTGATGAAGATGAACGACACGGTGGTCGCCGTGTGGGCGCGCATCCTCCACGCGGTGCCCGGCTCGCGTCTCTTCCTGAAGGCCAAGCAGCTCGACGACGCGGCCACGCGCAACGAGACGCTCAGGCGCTTCGCCGCCGTGGGCATCGGCGCCGAACGGCTGATTCTCGAGGGCCGCTCGCCGCGCCATGAATACTTCGAGGCGTACAACCGCGTCGATATCGCGCTGAGCCCGTTCCCTTATCCGGGCGGCACGACGAGCGTCGAAGGACTCTGGATGGGCGTGCCCGTCCTGTGCCGCCGCGGCGACCGGTTTCTCGCGAACATCTGCACGAGCCTGCTGCACTCGGCCGGACTCGAGGAGTGGATCGCGGCCGACGACGACGACTACGTCGCGAAAGCCGTCGCGTTTGCGCGCGACCCCGAGCGGCTCGCCGCGCTGCGCGGCTCCTTGCGCGCGACGCTGCTCGCCTCGCCGCTGTGCGACGCCGCACGCTATGCGCGCAATCTCGAAGCGGCGTTCGAAGGCATCTGGCGCGAGCGCGTTGCGCAACTGGGTGCGCCGCCACGAGATCCCGCGCCCTGAGCGCGGCGGCGCGATCGCCTGGACACGCCTCGCGCCGCTGCCGTTTCCTCATCCACGGACTATCCATGCAAGACATTCGAGAGACGTTGAACGCCGCGCTGGCGCATCATCAGGCGGGCCGTCTCGCGGATGCGCGGACCCTCTATCGACAGATCCTGCACGCACAGCCACGGCATTCGGACGCGCTGCATTTTCTCGGGCTGCTCGCATGCCAGATCGCGCAGCATGACGCGGGCATCGCGCTGATGCGCGAATCGATCGCCGTCAATCCGAGCCCGATCTACTACAACAACCTTGGCAATGCGTTGCGCGACCACGGCTTGCTGGCCGACGCCATCGCTGAATATCGCCGCGCGATCGTGCTCAAGAGCGACTACGCCGAAGCCCACAACAATCTCGGCAATGCGCTGCGCGAGGCCGGCGACGCGGCCGCGTCGCTGCAAAGCTGCGCTCGGGCAGTCGAATTGCTTCCCGGCTACGCCGAGGGCTATAACAATCTCGGCAACGCGCTGAAGGATCTCGGCCAAATCGACGCGGCCTTGCTCGCGTACAACAAGGCGATTGCCGCAAGAAGCGACTTCGCGCTTGCTCACATCAATCTCGGCAATGTGCTCAGGGAGCAAGGGCATGCCGATGCAGCGGTCGAATCCCATCGAGCCGGCATCGCGCTCGCGCCGAACCTCGCCGCGGCGCACGATGCGCTTGCCGGCGCGCTGATGGATCGCGGCGACGTCGATGCGGCCATCGAGAGCTACCGGCGCGCGGCCGAGCTGCAGCCTGAACAGGCCGCTGCGCACAATGCCCTCGGCAACGCGCTGAACGGCGCCGGCCGAGCCGGCGAATCGGTAGCCTGCTACGAGCGCGCGCTTGCCTTGCAGCCCGATCTCGCCGATGCGCATCACAATCTCGCCAACGCGCTGAAACGCCTGGGGCGCGCCGAGCAGGCGCTCGGCTTCGCGCGGCGCGCCGTGGAGCTACGCAATGATGCGCCGTCGTTCCACAACAACCTCGGCATGATCCTCGCCGACCTGAACCAGTTCGACGCCGCGCTCGAGCGCTACCGCAAGGCGCTCGCGCTCGATCCCGATCTCGCGGAATCGCATACCGCCGTGCTGTTCGGCCAGGCCTATGCCGCCGGATGGTCGGCCGGCGCTCACCTCGCCGATGCGCGCTACTTCGGCCAGCGCATGGCCGCGCTGGCGTCGCCCTACACGCAATGGCCCGCGCTGGCGGATGCGTCGCGCGCGACGCGTGCGCTCAGGGTCGGCTTCGTGACGGCCGATTTCCGCGCGCATCCCACCGGCTATTTCCTGGAAAGCGCGCTCGCCCATCTCGACCGCGCGAAGATCGAGGCGATCGCGTATTCGAACGGCTTGCAACATGACGACGTCACGGCGCGTCTGAAGCCGCGCTTCGCGGCGTGGCGCCACATCGCCGGCATGAGCGACGAAGCGGCGGCGCGCATGATCCACGAGGATCGCATCGACATCCTCGTCGACCTGTCGGGCCATACCGCGCGCAACCGGCTGCCGCTGTTCGCCTGGCGGCCGGCTCCGCTGCAGGTGAGCTGGCTCGGCTACTTCGCGACGACGGGGCTCGACGCGATCGACTACGTGCTCGGCGACCCGCACGTGCTGCCCGCGGAAGACGAGGCTCAATATGTCGAACGCGCGTGGCGCCTGCCGGACAGCTACTTGTGCTTCACGCTGCCGGCGCGGCAGGTGCCGGTCGGCCCGTTGCCCGCGCTGCAAGCCGGCCATGTGACCTTCGGGTGCTTCAACAATCACAAAAAGCTCAACGATGCGGTCGTCGCGGTCTGGTCGCGCGTGCTGCATGCGGTGCCGAATTCGCGTCTGATGTTGAAGAACTTCCAGCTTGGCGAGCCGATCATGCGGCGCGATACGCTCGCGCGCTTCGCCGCGCACGGCGTCGGCAGCGAGCGGCTCGTGCTCGAGGGACCGTCGTCGCGCGACGAGTATTTCGCCGCCTACCAGCGCGTCGATCTCGCGCTGGACCCGTTCCCCTATCCAGGCGGCACGACGAGCGTCGAAGGGCTCTGGATGGGCGTGCCGGTCTTGAGCCGCCGCGGCAACCGGTTCCTGTCCCGCCTCGGCGAGATGGTGCTGCAAACGGCCGGCTTGCCAGAGTGGATCGCCGGCGACGATGACGACTACGTCGCGCGCGCCGCAGCGTACGCCGCCGACCTGCCGGGCCTCGCGGCGCTGCGCGCCGGCTTGCGCGAGCGCGTGATTGCCTCGCCGCTCTGCGATGCGCCGCGCTTCGCCCGAAATCTCGAAGCCGCCTTCGCGCAAATGTGGCAGCGCAGGCTTGCGGCGATTGACGGAGTGCCCCCAAACCTGTCGCTTCGCGCCAGGCCCCCCGAGGGGGCCGAGGAAACTTGGGGCCGCCCGGCGTTTCCTCGAGGAGACAACCCATGAACGCAATCGCACCGGAAGCGATCTCGCAGCAGGCCGTCGAAGCTGGCCTCGTCCATCATCAGGCAGGGCGATTCGGGCAAGCGCAGGCGCTCTACCAGCACGCGCTGCAACTCGTGCCGCGCAATTCGGACGCGCTGCATCTGCTCGGTGTGGTCGCCATGCAGCAGGGCCGGTATGCCGATGCGCTCGACCTGATCGCGCGCGCCATCGAGATCAGCCCGCAATCGATCTACTACGACAATCTCGGCTCGGTGATGCGCGGCTGGGGCAAGCTGGCCGCGGCTGCGGAGAGCTACAGCCAGGCGATTGCGCTCGATGCCGCCAATGTCAATGCGCACAACAACCTTGGCTTCGTGCTGCAGCAGATGCGTCTCTTCGCGGCCGCTGCCATGAGCTTTCGCACGGCCACGGCGCTCAAGCCCGATTTTGCCGACGCCCACTGCAATCTCGGCAACGCGCTGCGCGAGCTGGGCGATCTCGACGGAGCCGTCGAGCACTGCCGCAGGGCTCTGGCGATCAATCCCGCGCTCGGCGAGGCGCACAACAATCTCGGCAACGCGTTCAAGAACCAGGGCAAGCTGACCGAAGCGGCGCAGTGCTACGAGCACGCGCTGGCCCTGTCGCCGCACGAGCCGCAGATCCCGCTCAATCTTGGCATCGTCCGGCGCGAAGAAGGGCGTCACGATGCGGCCATCGCGTGCTTCAGGCAGGCCATAGCGTTGCGGCCGTCGTGGGCGCACGCATGGAGCAACCTGTTGTTCAGCCTGAGCTTCGCGCCCGGCGTCACGCCGGCCGACTATCTCGCCGAGGCGGCCGAGTTCGGGCGGCGCGTCGGCGCCGAGGTTCGCCCTTACACGGACTGGCTCACTGATACGGCGGCGGGCGCCCCGTTGCGAATCGGCTTCGTGTCCGGCGATCTCAGGGCTCACCCCGTCGGGTTCTTTCTGGAAAGCGTCCTCGCGCAGTTCGACCCCGCGCGCATCCGCCTCTTCGCGTACACCACCCGGCCTCAAGAAGACGAGCTCACTGCCCGCGTCAAGCCGCGCTTTGCGGCCTGGCGCAGCATCGTCGACATGAACGACGAGGCCGCCGCGCGCGCGATTCGCGACGACGGCATCCATATCCTGTTCGACATGGCCGGGCACACCGACGGCAACCGGCTGCCCGTATTCGCCTGGAAGCCGGCGCCGGTGCAGGTGAGCTGGATCGGCTATTTCGCGTCGACGGGGCTTGCGGCCATCGATTACGTGCTCGGCGACGATTGCGTGCTGCCGGCCGGCGAAGCGCATCACTTTGTCGAACGGCCGTGGCGTCTGCCGCAAAGCTACCTGTGCTTCACGCCCCCCGAGCCGGCTGTGCCGATCGAGGCCGAACCGCTGTCGGCCGACCGGCCGCTCACGTTCGGCTGCTTCAGCGATCTGGTGAAGATGAACGACCGCGTGGCGGCGGTGTGGTCGCGCATCCTCCATGCGGTGCCGGGTTCGCGTCTTTTCCTGAAGGCGAAACAGTTGGCCGATCCGGCGGCGCGCAGCACGACGCTTGCACGCTTTGCGGCGCACGGCATCGGCGCGCAACGGCTCGTGATGGAAGGCCCCTCGCCGCACGCGGCGTACCTCGCCTCGCACAACCGCGTGGACATCACGCTGAGTCCGTTTCCTTATCCGGGCGGCACGACGACGGCCGAAAGCCTGTGGATGGGGGTGCCGGTGCTGTGCCGCCGCGGCGACCGCTTCCTCGCGCATTTGTGCGAGAGCGTGCTGCGTGGCGCGGGCCTCGCCGACTGGATTGCATCGGATGACGACGACTACGTCGCGCGAGCCGTCGCATTCGCCCGCGACCGCGAGCGGCTTTCGGCGCTGCGCGGGGAACTGCGCGAGCGAGTGCTGGCGTCCTCGCTGTGCGACGCGCCGCGCTTTGCGCGCATGCTCGAGGACGAGTTCGCCAAGATGTGTACCGACAAAAAAGCCGCATCGCTGCGGCTTCGAGAGTGAATCCAATTCCGCATTGACGGCATGCGGTTGTTATTCGTTATCCAGGTTCCGGCCTCGAGGCCGTCGTCAGAGCTTCCCCGTCGTGTTGTAGAGGCTCGTGGCGGCGACCCGCTTCATCGCTTCGCTTTGCCGGCAGATCATCGCCTCGCGCTCGTCCTGCGTCTTGCGCGTGATCGTCGCGTCGATCTCCTGGATCGCGCGGATCGTGGCGATCGCTTCAGGCGTCTGCGTCTGGCCGAGCGTCATGAGAAGAGGGGAGCGCTCGTCGGCCAGATCGGACGCGAACAGCCAGTCGCCTGCCTCGACGGCGGCGGCGATCGTCTTTGTCAGTTCGTATGCGCGGGACAGCGATTCTTGCGTCATCGTTCTCGATCCTTGGTCAGCGGAAGCTCAAGCGTCAGGACGTCTTGTTCAGCGTGCCCGAGCTGCCGTTGCCGCCGAACAGCTGGTTCAGGTACGTCGTGTTGTTCTGCATCTGCGTCATCAGGTTGTTCAGCGCGGTGAACTCCGAGTTGTACTGGCTCGTCAGCGTGGCCGCATAGGCAGTCAGGGTGGCCTGTTGCTGCGTCAGGCTCTGGAGGTCCGAGTTGAGCGCCTGGGTGCGCTGGGCGAATTGGCCGCCGGACTCCGTGTACGTCAGGGTGTACGCATTGAGCTGCTCGCCGATTCCGTTCGTGCTGTTGAAGATGGCCGACACAGCGCTTGAGTTCGTGGTGAGCGCCGTTTGCAGCGCCGTGCTGTCGACCTTGATCGTGCCGTCCGGCTGCAGGTTCAGGCCGATCGAGGACAAGCTGTACGTCTTGCCGCCCACGGTGATGCCGTTACTGACCATCGAGGCCATGTCGTTCGTGGCCGTGTTGAGCATGGCGTCGCCCAAGAGCGGTCCGGCCGTCGCACTCGTCGAGCCGCTCGCGGCGGTGTAGGTCGACAGCCCGCTCGCGGTCGTGACCCACGAGTTGTACGCCGTGACGAAACTGTTGATTGCGGTGGTCTCGGAGGTCGTGTCCGCGGCCACGGTGAGCGTTTGCGTGGTGCCGACCGCGGCGCTCGTGAGGTTGAGCGTCACGCCGGTGAGCGCGCCGGTTACGGTGTTGCTTGCGCTCGTGACCGTGTTGCCGGCGATCGAGAGCTTTGCATCCTGGCCGGCCGTGACCTGCGTGAAGCTGGCCGTGTTCAGGCCGGAGTCCACGCCGGTGCCGGCGGAGATCGACACCGTGTTCGCCGCGCCGGTCGAGGTCGAGGTGAGCACGAGGTGCTGGCCGTCGGACGCGGTGATGACGGTGGCCGACACGCCGGGGTTGTTCGACGCGCCGTTGATGGCCGCCGCGACGCCGGCGAGCGTGTTGTTCGACGAGTTCAGCGCGATCGTCATCGAGCTGCTGCCGACGCCGACCGTCAGGTTGCCGGTGCCGAGCGTGGCACTGCTTGAATACGCACCCGAGGAAATCACGTTCGACTGGGCGATCTGCGTCACGTTGACCGAATATGTACCCGCAACGGCGCCCGAGCCGGTCGCGACCGTCGCCGTGATGCCGCTGCCGCTCGTTGTGGCGCTCAACTGCTGGAGCGCGCTGCCGTCCGTGAGACCCGACAGCGAGGTCTGCAGCGACGCCATTGCCGATTGCAGCGAGCCGATCGCCGACACCATGGTGTTGTCGGACGTCTGCTGGTTGGTGATCGTGGCCTGCTGGCCGGCGGTTTTCGCGTTAACGAGGGCCGTGACGAGCGAGTTGACGTCGAGGCTCGACTTGGTCGATCCACTGATGACGGACTGGGCTGCTTGCGCCAGCGCGGCGCTTGCGCTGGTGGAGGACGTTGCCGTGGTCGACATGGGTAGCTCCGTTCGTTTCGTTCGTTATTGCGAGTTTCGGTCCAGTGCAGACTGGCAGAGGTGTTTGGCCCGATGGGCAAGTACCGCCAATGACTACAGGGAGGAATACCTCCCTGTAGTGTTGCTTGAGTTGCGCTGCTTTACCGGGGCCGCCGCGTGTCGCGCTATCCGGCGTCGCTGGCGGCCCCGCGCAGCACAGCGTGTCTTGCGACTCGCTGTGCGCCGGTCACGCTTACTGCAGGAGCTTCAGCACTTGCTGCGGCAGCGAGTTCGCTTGCGCGAGCACCGAGATACCGGCTTGCTGCAGCACTTGCGCCTTGCTCAGGTTCGCCGTTTCCGACGCGAAGTTCGCGTCGGTGATTTGCGACATGGCCGAGCTCGTGTTGGTCGATTGCGTCTCGGTGTTGGTGATGGCCGACGAGAACGTGTTCTGCGCAGCACCGAGCTGGGCTTGGAAGTTGTTCACTTGCGTGAGTGCGGCATCGATCGCCGTGATCGCGTTTTGCGCACCCGAGGTCGTCGCAACGGTGAGACCCGTCAGGTTCATGCCGGCCGAGTTCCAGTTCGTCGTGCCGAAGTTGGCCGTCAGGTTCTGGTTGGCCGAAGCGCCGATCTGGAAGGTCACGCTGCCGCTCGTGCCGAGCGCGCCGCCAAGAACGGTTTGGCCGTTGAACGTCGTTTGCGTGGCAACGCGGTCGATTTCAGCCAGACGCGTCGACACTTCCGACTGCAGGTTGGCTTGTGCTGCCGTGCTCAGCGAGCCGTCGCCCGACTCGACCGCCAGCTGGCGGATACGCTGCAGGTTGGCAACCGTCGACGAGATCGCGCCGCCAGCCGTTTGCAGCATCGAGATGCCGTCGTTCGCGTTCGATACGCCTTGGTTCAGCGCGTTGATCGAGGCCGTCATCGTCGTCGAGATCGCGAGGCCGGCTGCGTCGTCAGCTGCGGAGTTGATGCGCTTGCCCGACGACAGGCGGTTGATTGCTTGCGACAGAGCGTTCTGCGAGCCCGAGAGATTCGTCTGGGCCTCGAGCGACATGATGTTGGTATTGATGTTCAGCATTTCTTTCCTCGTTTGGAAAACGCCTCAGAGATCGGCTATTTCAAGGTTCGGCGACGCGCTTATCGCGAGTGGCGCTGACCGCCTTTCCTGGTTGTCGGCGGGGGGCGGAGAAAACTTTAGGGAAGGGATGCGAAATTGGTGATAGCGCATTGGCAGCCCCGAGGCGAGGGCGTTCGGCCGCTCGACAACGCAAGTGCTTGAACGCAAATGTCAAAATGGTGGTCGACGCGGCGTTTACCTGTTAAGATCGCTGGTTCGCGGTGGACTCCGCACCAATTTCCCCGGCCCCCGGGGCCGATTGCCTCTCGTTTTGCTGCTTGCGGCAAGCGTCGGGAGGGCCGGCGCGAGGCGGACTGCCATGAGTGGGCAGCTGCCACGCATTTTGACCGTATCAAGCGACTTAGGAATTACATGACGACGATTCTTCTGAAGGAAAACGAGCCGTTCGAAGTGGCGATCCGCCGCTTCCGCCGCGCAATCGAAAAAAATGGCCTCATCGCCGAACTGCGTGAGCGCCAGTCTTACGAAAAGCCGACAACGGCTCGCAAGCGCAAGAAGGCTGCGGCTGTGAAGCGCCTGCACAAGCGTCTGCGCAGCCAGATGCTGCCGAAGAAGCTCCACTAAGAGCTTCCTCGGCGACGCGGCTCGCAGCCGCGTCGAAAGCAGTAAAAAAACGGCGGTGTGTGCTTCGAAAGAAGCCACGCCGCCGTTGTTCTTGGGGCTGGAGCGCGGCGCCTGACCGCGGCGTGCAGCCGGCTGACGGCTGCGCTTCGGTCGGCTTCAGGCCGCCTGCTTCTTGAGGTGTTCCGCCGACAGGCCGAATTCACGCGCGATCGAGGTCAGCCGCTCGGCCCATTCCCAAGTGCCGAACGCATCGTGGACGTTCTGCAGGCAGCTCAGCAGGTTGATGGCCGTCGGATCGTAGATGTTGACGCGCGCCCTGAGCAGCGCCCGCTTGAGCGCGGCGACGCCGGCGTCCATATACGTGGGCACTTCGTCGGGGCGCTTGCCGATGTAGCGCACCGGCACGCCTTCCATCGCGGTCACGTAATCGCGCGGCTGGATCAGGCTGCCGACCGGGCAGCCGCCGCAATAGCCCCGATAGGCGCCACCCCCGCGCGGCAGCAAGGCGGCGCGCCCTTGGCCGAAAAGATGGTCGACGGCGTGGTCGAACAGCGCTTGATGCGTTAGGAAATTGAGATTTTTCATGGTTTCGGCGGCTCGAGCTGAAATGCTTCGGCCGTTCGTTGTCTTATACGTGCAGCTATAACGCTTCGATCGGTAAAAATGCGGACATTTTTCATACCAGTTCGCAATTTTGACCGTAACCGATTGCACGCCCGGTTGCATTGAAAGTCCGCCGAACCTTACCGGACAAGGCTCGCCGCCGCCTTGCGCCAAGTCGTGCGGCGGCGTTTCGGGACTTTCCCCTAGCGATGGCGCGCGTCGCGGCCAATGTTGCGAAAACGCAATTACGCAGTAGCGCCCTTGTGCCCCTTCTTGCCGAGCGCCGCACAGGGGTCGTGGCGGAAGCAGCCGACTTCGTGGTCGTTCACCATTCCCACCGCCTGCATGAACGCGTAGCAGATCGTCGAGCCGACGAACTTGCAGCCATAGTTCTTGAGCGCCGTGCTGAGCGCGTCGGAGATCTCGGTCGAGGCTGGCGCATCCCTGTACGAGGCATGGCGGTTCTGGATCGGCACGCCGCCGACGAACGACCAGACGAAGTTCGCAAGCGAGCCATGCTCGGTCCGAATCTGCTGCACAGCGCGCGCGTTGAGGATGGCCGATTCGATCTTGGCCCGGTTGCGCACGATGCTCGTGTCCTGCATGAGTGCCTCGATCTTCTTCGACGCGAAGCGGGCGACGGCGTCGACGTCGAAATCGGCAAACGCGCGGCGATACCCTTCGCGCTTGTTGAGTATCGTCGACCACGACAGCCCGGCCTGCGCGCCTTCCAGCACGAGCATCTCGAAGAGGTGCCGGTCGTCGCGGGACGGCACGCCCCATTCGGTGTCGTGATAGTGCTGGTCCGCTTCGGTCTTTGCCCAGTGGCAGCGGTGTATCTGCTCTGTCATGTGCTCGCCTCGTTTTGTTTTCCGCGTGTTTTCTGTTTCGCTGGGCTTTGATTGGCGCCGCGATACTTCCGCAAGAGGATAGCGTATCGGCCTCGCACGGAAACTAGGCCGTTTGGCCGATTGGCGCGCGCAGCCGAAGCGGATAACCTCGCGGTCAAGTCACTCGATACAAGCGGATGGACGATGGACAAACATGATTTCCTGATCGGCATCGACGGCGGCGGCACCGGCACGCGCGTCGTGCTGGCCGACACGCGCGGCGTCGAATTGGCGCAGGGCACGGGCGGCTCGTCGGGGCTCGGGCTCGGCGTCGAGCGCGCGTGGCAATCGATCGAGGCGGCGTGCGCGCAGGCGTTCGAGCGCGCGCGCATCGCGTTCGACTGGTCGCGCTGCGCGCTGGGCTGCGGCCTCGCCGGCGTGAACAACCGCGACTGGCTCGCGGCCTTCGTCGCGCAGGCGCCGCGGGTCGCGGCGCTGGCCGTGGAAAGCGATGCCTATACGACGCTGCTCGGTGCGCACGACGGCGCGCCGGGCGTGATCGTCGCGCTCGGCACCGGCAGTATCGCCGCGGCGCTCGACGCCGAGGGGGCCTGCCGCATCGCCGGCGGCTACGGGTTTCCGTCGGGCGACGAGGCGAGCGGCGCGTGGCTGGGACTGCGCGCCGTCGTCCACGCCCAGCGCTCGCTCGACGGCCGCGTCAAGCCCGATGCGTTCTCGCAGGCGCTGCTGGCCCGCACCGGAGCGAGCGACCATGACAGCCTCGTCGTCTGGCTCTGTGCGGCAAACCAGACGGCCTATGCGAGCCTTGCGCCGCTCGTGCTCGAGCACCGGGCGCATCCGTTCGCGGCCGGTCTGCTCGCCCAAGCGGGGGCGGACATCGTCAGCCTGATCGATGCGCTCGACCCAGCCGCGCAATTGCCCGTCGCGCTGTGCGGCGGCCTGGCCGAACCGCTGACGCCGTTCGTGCCGCCTTCGCACCGCGCGCGGCTGCGTGCGCCATTGTCGGATTCGGCGCATGGCGCGCTGCGGCTTGCACAACGCGAAGCCGCCCGCGCCGCGTGAGAGGCCGGGCTGGGAGCGTGCAGACGGTACCCCCGGCGCGCACTCCGCGGTTGTCATCGGGCGGTTACAGCCAGCGGCGATAAAATAGGCGTTTTCCCGCAACTGCCCTCGCCCAGCCTCGCCATGTACCAAGTCATCGCCACCGATCTCGACGGAACCTTGCTCAACAGCGATCACCAGCTCGATCCGTTCACGGTGGCGACGGTTCGCAAGCTCGCGGACGACGGCGTGCAATTCGTTATCGCCACGGGGCGCCACCACCGCGATGTCGCAGGCATTCGCGACGTGCTCGGCATTCGCCCGTATCTGATCACGTCGAACGGCGCGCGCGTGCACGCACCCGACGACACGATGATCCACGCGCGCGACCTGCCGCCCGCCACGGTGCGGCGGCTCGTTCAGCCGGACGTGGTCGGCGGGCATGGCCGCGTCATCGTCAATCTGTTCGCCGACAAGGCGTGGCTGATCGATCGCGACGCGCCGGAGCTGCTGGCATTCCATCAGGATTCGGGCTTTTGCTACGAAGTGATCGATACGCTGTCGCACGACGGCGCCGACATCGCCAAGGTGCTCTATATCGGCGAGCCCGATGACCTCGCTCAAGTGGCGGAGAATCTGGCGCGCGAGTTCGGCGATGCGCTCTACGTCACCTATTCGCTGCCCGACTGCCTCGAGGTGATGACCGCGAGCGTGTCGAAGGGGCGCGCTCTGCAGTTCGTACTCGAGCAGTTGGGCGCGGATGCGTCGAAGTGCGTGGCCTTCGGCGACAACATGAACGACATCGATCTGCTCGAGACCGCAGGCCATCCGTTCATGATGAACAACGCGAATCCGGATTTGATCGCGCGCTTGCCGCAAGTGCCGCGCATCGGCAACAACTTCGAAGCCGGCGTTGCGCATCAGCTGCGCAAGCTGTTCGCGATGCGCGACGAGATCGCGCAGTAGCTTACGCTAACGCACGCGACGCGGATTGCCGGCGTTACTGCGACGCGGCGTGCGCAGCCGCGCCTGAAGCCGCCGAGACCGCGGCCGGCAGCGCCGCGCATGGGCAGTCGGCCGGGCGTCCATTGAGGCCTTGCGCTTCGCGCTTGAAGCTCGCGCGCGGCGCGCCGCCTTGCCAGTCGAGCTTCACGATATAGATGCTGTCGAAATCGCTGCTCTGCCAATGCGGGACGTCGCTTGCATTGCCGCCGTTGGCCGTCAGCATGTCGCGCACGAGTTCCTCGATCAGCTTGTGCTCCCACGCGATCACCACCAGCTTGCCGCGATACGCGGGCGCGACGAGTGTGCGTTGCAGCTTGTCGATCTGGGAAAGGCCATACGGCGTCTGAACGGGCAGGCCGAATTGAATCGCCGTGGGCTCGATGGTCGCGAGCGGACGGACGTAGTAATACAGGTGGCCGCTGTCCTTCTTCTGCTCGCTGGGGTCCGGCGCGTAGATCGCGTCCGGCTTGCCGAATTTGGCGGCGATCACCGCGGGCAAGGCGAGCGCGCGGTTCAGGCCCTGGCAGTCGAGCTGTCCGTAGCCTTGCGCCGGCTTTTCTCCATGCCGCACGAAGATCAGTGTTTCGACGTTGTCGTCGGCGGCGCGCACCGGCGGCGCGAGCATGCCGACGCACAGCGCGATGCCGGCGCATAGAAAGCGCTTGATGTGTCCATGCGGGAGAGTCATATCGAATCACCTTGGCTGGCTATGCAAAGTCGGGAGATTCTAGCAGCGCGGCCAGCCAGCCATCGAATCGCCCGCGCCGAAAATCGGCAGCGATACGGTATCCTAATCAGCAAGCGATGCAGACCAATGGGAAAAGGAACATTCGCCATTCCGCATTGGCCGTTCGTTATCGCGCATTCGAGCGGTCAATACTCAGAAATTGTTAAATAATCACGAGATCGATCTGATAATTTCCCAATAAAGGGCAATTGCTCGCGGTGTAAGCAAATTTAATAATTATCAGATGATTTGCGGTTAGACTGGGTGAATTGCGCATTGCTAATTGTGTTCTTTACGACTAATCTCGGGGCAAACGTGTACATAACAGGGAGGCCAACATGTCTCAATACGCGGAACTGAAGGCGCAAATCGCCAAGCTGCAAGCCCAGGCTGATGAGGCCCGGCGCACCGAACTCGGAAATGTGATCACGGAGATTCGCCTGAAGATCGCCGAATATGGTCTTTCGGCGCACGATCTCGGCTTTGCGGAGGCCGTTCGCCGCGGCCGTCCGCCGAAGAAGGCGCCGCTGCCGCCCAAATACCAGGACCCCAAATCAGGGAATACCTGGAGTGGGCGCGGTAAGCCGCCGAAATGGATTGTCGGAAAGAACCGGGATCGTTTCCTGATTCAGCAGTAGGAATCGGCTGGCTCGAAAGCGAATTGAAGGTAGGCGGATCGTCTAAGCGAATACCTAAATCGGCTGGCGCATCGGGGCTATGCGCGCCGGCAAGAAAATAGGCATTTTTCGGCAATTTTTTGTCGGCCCGATGTCGATCCGGACTTGGCGCTTTAGCGCTTAGTCCGGTCCCATGCAGAGCTGTTGGCGCTTCAGTGGTTACTCGGGACCCATGCAACGCAGCCGGCGAATGAATTGCGGATATCCGCGCTCGCGCTCGCGAGCCTGCCAGCGGCTTTATCGGGGGTGATCTGTCATCCAGTCCCCTTGAAAAGCCGCTGGCGGCGCTTCTGGTTTGAAGCGCCGCCAGCTGTTCCGATTCTTCAGCAGATCCTTCAGCCCGCCGCCACGCGTCGCAGGACTGGGCGCCGCGCGCGCTGCAGGAGCGCCGTGTAGCTGTCCACGTAGTTCTGCGCCATCGTCTTCGAGCTGAAGCGCCGCTCGAACTGCGCGCGGATTTCGCTGCGCGACAGTTCGTCGAGCCGCTGCAGCGCGGCGACGGCGCCCTTGGCGTCTTCCACGATGTAGCCCGTCACGCCGTGGTCGATCACCTCGGGCACCGAGCCGCGATTGAACGCGATCACGGGCGTCCCGCACGCCATCGCTTCGATCATGACGAGGCCGAATGGCTCGCACCAGTCGATCGGAAAGAGCAGCGCCTTCGCGCCGGAGAGGAATTCGGGCTTTTGCGCCTCGTTGATTTCACCGATGAATTCGACGTTCGCCTGCGAGAGCAGCGGCTCGATCTCGGCCTTGAAATAATCCTGGTCGACCTTGTCCACCTTGGCGGCGATCTTCAGCGGCAGACCGCTCATGGCAGCGATCTTGATGGCTGTATCGACGCGTTTTTCCGGACAGATCCGTCCCAGGAACGCGAGGTATTCGGGCTTGCGGTGCGGCTGCGGCGTCAGGAGCGCATCGGGCAGGCCGTGGTAGATCGTATTGATCCAGTTGGCTTGCGAGAGGGGCTGGCGCTGCGAGTCGGAGATCGAGACGACGGGCGCGTCGGTAAACGTGTCGAACATCGGCTGCAGCTCGGGCAGGTCGAGGCGTCCGTGCAGCGTGGTGACGAACGGCGTGTCGAGGCCGGAAAAGAGCGGAAACGGCAGGTAGTCGAGATGAAAGTGCAGCACGTCGAACTCGTGCGCGACGCGGCGCACTTTTTCGAGCAGCAGCATGTGCGGCGCGAGCGGGTCGCGGATCGTCGGATCGAGGCGCAGTGCGCGCGGCCACGCGGCTTCGAGGTTCGCGCAGGTGACGGAGTCGCCGCTTGCGAACAGCGTGACGTCATGGCCGAGGTCGACGAGCGCTTCGGTCAGGTAGGACACGACGCGCTCGGTGCCGCCATAGAGCTTCGGCGGGACGGCCTCATAAAGCGGCGCAATTTGGGCGATTCGCATGCGTAAATCTCCTCTGATCCCATGCAGGGCGTTCAAGAACTTCGCGGGCCGGGCCCTGGCTGCTTGCGGCGGCGGGGGCTCGGCCCGGCTAGCCGGATTGCCTTGGATGAGGCAACCCGGCGAAGAGCGGCCAACGATGCCCGCAATGGGTTTGGCCGCATGGTGGTTGTCATTATCGAGATCGAGCGCAGGGATTCGAGAGGTTTTTCAATCGCTTGCCGCTTGTTACAGGCCGAAACACCGGCGCGTTTCTTGCCGCTGGCGGATAAAGCCTGCGATTGGTGATGGCTGCCTCCTTTCGGAGCCGCTGCGCCCGCATGGCGTCGCAAAAATCGGGCCGCATCTGGTAAACGCGCGGGAGAAGCTCGCCAGACCTAATAAGGAAAGGAGCGGGAAGCAATGCCGACGGGACTTTTATTGCGGCACCGTGAAATCTCACTATAATTTCGCAAGGCGCATCACGTCCTCTTCTTTCGGGCCATTACAAGGCCGTCCAAAACGACACGCTTCCACTCCAGGGCGTCGTCCGTGTCAGAAAAATTCCTACACGTTTTATAGACATTTCCGTCAATTGGGCGGGGTGTCTATCTGATTTCCGCCGCTTGCACGTTTCGAGACAATGCAGACAGGACCATAAGCGGGCTCTTCGTGCGTCTTTTTTTCGTGCGAACGGGCAAACGTTTCCGTAAGCCTGACCAGCTAAGTAAGCAAGACCCGGGGGAATCATGAGCGCCACAAGCGAAATGCTCAGCGAGATCAAAGAAGTGAACCTGTCCTATCTATTGCTCGCGCAGCGGCTGCTGCGCGAAGACAAGGCGATGGGCATGTTCCGCATGGGCGTCAACGAGCAGTTGGCCGACGTGATCGCCAATCTCTCGCTGGCGCAAACCGTCAAGCTCGCCGCATCGAACCAGATGCTGTGCCGTTTCCGCTTCGACGACCATGCCGTCCTGTCCGCGCTTGCCGACAAAGGCAAGACCAACGCCGTTGCGCAGGCGCATTCCGCCATCCTGATGGCGAGCCAGCGGGCCGAAGCCATCGGCTGATCCGGCGCCGTTGCCGTCAAGCGAACATGCCGTCCGGCGGCGGTGCTGCTGCGGGGCGAGCCGTTACGGGGCAAAACAAGCAGTCAAGAAGGCAGGACACATCGCCATGGCTACAAAGAGCGTGGTGCTCGAAGTCAAGGAAATCACCTTGGCGATCGAGTTGATCGAGCTTGGCGCTCGTTTGCAATTGCTCGAAGCAGAAACGAGCCTTTCGCGCGACCGGCTAATCAAGCTGTACAAGGAACTGAAAGGCGTTTCGCCGCCGAAAGGCATGCTGCCGTTCTCGACGGACTGGTTCATGACCTGGCAGCCGAACATCCACTCGTCCCTGTTTTACAACACGTACCGGTTCATGGTCGAGCACGGCGGCTGCGAGACGATCCAGTCCATCGTGAAGAGCTACCGGCTCTATCTCGAGCACGTCCACCTGCACGGCGACGAGCCGCTCCTGAGTCTCACGCGCGCCTGGACATTGGTGCGTTTCTTCGACTCGGGCATGCTGCAGATGACCCCCTGCACGCGCTGCGGCGGGCATTTTGTCGCACATGCGCACGACCCGCAGCATGGCTTCGTCTGCGGCTTGTGCCAGCCGCCGTCGCGGGCGGGCAAGACGAAGAAGTCCTCGCGGCCCGAGTTGGCCGAACTGGCCGCATAACCGGCCGGGTTCCGGCCGGACCCCGGCGGGCGCCCGCTCCCCCGCGCGGCGCCTGGCCTCGGCCTCGCTTGCAGGCTCGTGGTTTACACGGCCTTCCACTCCCTTATTTCCCCCAAAGTTTTCGCCCTGCTTGCCGTAAACCAATTAACGGCGGTCTCCCCGTCGCTCATTGTGAGGGCCCGGCTGTGCTGATTTTCGTTGGAACACTCGTAACACTGTTGTCCGTCTTCGGCGGTTATGCGCTGGCAGGCGGCCACTTGGGTGCGCTGATCCAGCCGACCGAAATCCTGATGATCGGCGGCGCCGGCGTGGGCGCGTTCATCCTGGGCAACGGGATCAAGAACATCAAGGCGACCGTGCGCGTGCTGCCGACCTTGTTCAAGGGCTCGAAGTACAACAAGGACGTCTACATGGAGCTGATGGCGCTCCTCTACGTCCTGCTTGCCAAGGCCCGCAAGGAAGGCACGCTGACGCTCGAAGCCGACATCGACGATCCCGAGAAGAGCCCGATCTTCACGCAGTATCCGAAGATCCTCGCCGATCACCACATCGTCGAATTCCTTACCGACTATTTGCGGCTGATGGTGGGCGGCAACATGAACGCTTTCGAGATCGAAAGCCTCATGGACGAGGAGATCGAGACGCATCACACCGAAGGCGAAGGCCCGGCCCATGCGCTCTCGCGCGTCGGCGACGCGATGCCGGCGTTCGGCATCGTCGCCGCGGTGATGGGCGTCGTGCACACGATGGCCTCGGCCGACAAGCCGCCCGCCGTGCTGGGCGCGATGATCGCCGAGGCGCTGGTCGGCACCTTCCTCGGCATTTTGCTTTCCTACGGCCTGATCGGCCCGCTCTCGAGCCTCGCCGAGCAGCGCGTCGCCGAGTCGACCAAGATGTTCCAGTGCATCAAGGTGACGATCCTCGCGAGCCTGAATGGCTACGCGCCGGCGATCGCAGTCGAGTTCGGCCGCAAGGTGCTGTTTTCGACCGAGCGCCCGTCGTTCGCCGAGCTCGAAGAGCACGTGCGCCGCGTGAAGGCGAAGTAAGCGGCGACGGGAAGGAGAGAATGTCGATGAACTACCCCCACGCTCACTTTTGTTCGCTGTCGACCGGAGTTAGCGCTTTAGCGGTTACTCCGGTCCCATGCAAAGCTCCCCCCGAGGGGGCGGACGCCGCCCTTGGGGCGGCCCGGCGGGAGGCGTCATGAGCAAAGGAAAAGATCGCGCCATCATCGTCAAGCGCGTCGCGCCGGCGAAGAAAGGACATCACGGCGGCGCGTGGAAGCTCGCCTACGCGGACTTCATGACCGCGATGATGGCGTTCTTCCTGCTGATGTGGCTCTTGAGCGCCGTCACGCCGGTGCAGTTGAAGGGCATCGCCGAATACTTCCAGCAGCCGCTGAAGGCGGCGCTCTTCGGCGGCGACCGCAGCGCCGAGGATTCGAGCATCGTCAAGGGCGGCGGCCGCGACATCTCGACCGACAAGGACGGCGTCACGCGCCGCACCGACGGCGAGACCTCGAAGGCGACGCACACCGCCGCGAAGAGCGACGAGGAAGCGCGGAACCAGCAGCAGGGCTCGCTCGAGCGCCGCGAACAGGTGCGCCTGCACGACCTGCAGATCAAGCTGATGGCCGCGATCGAGGCCAACCCGGTGCTGCGCCAGTTCAAGCAGCAGATCCGCGTCGACTCGACGCTGACCGGCCTGCGCATCGAGATCGTCGACACCCAGAAGCGGCCGATGTTCGCCACCGCGAGCGACGATGTCGAGCCGTATATGCGCGACATCCTGCGCGAGATCGGCAAGACGTTGAACGACGTGCCCAACCGCCTCGTCGTGCAGGGCCACACCGACGCCGTGCCGTATGCGGGCGGCGAGAAGGGCTACAGCAATTGGGAGCTGTCTTCCGACCGCGCGAACGCGTCGCGCCGCGAGCTGATCGCGGGCGGCATGGACGAGGACAAGGTGCTGCGCGTGATCGGTCTCGCGTCGGCGCAGAACCTGAACAAAGCCGATCCGCTCGCCCCGGAGAACCGGCGCATCAGCATCATCGTGCTGAACAAGAAATCGGAGGACGCGCTGACGCGCGACGACACCACCACGACGACGCTGTCGGACGATGCCGCGGGCGCCAAGGCGCTCAGCGACCGGATCGCGCCGCCGCCCGCCGTGGCTCCTCAACCCGTGACAGTGACGGGCAGCAAGCCATGAGCAGCCAGACGCGGAAGCCGTGCGCGCCAAGCGAAAGCAAGACGCAGTGAGGAATTCATGATCAGGAACATTCTGGCGATCGACGATTCGGCCGCCATGCGCGAGATCCTGTCGGCTACGCTGACGGCGGCGGGCTACAGCGTGACGCTCGCCGCCGACGGCGACGCCGGTCTCGCGAGCGCGCGGTCGCAAACGTTCGATCTCGTGCTGACGGACCAGTACATGCCCCAGCGCAGCGGGCTCGACGTGATCGCGGAGCTGCGCAGGAGCGCGGCCTACGCTGAGACTCCGATCCTCGTGCTCACGACCGAAGACGGCGAAGCGTTCAAGGACGCGGCGCGCGCGGCGGGGGCGACGGGCTGGATCGAGAAGCCGTTCGATCCGGACACGCTGACCGAGATCGTGGCGTCGCTCGGTGCGTAGCGGCGGCGCGCCAGGCAGGACCGGAAGCAAGCGAAGGTAAACCCGCGCGTAGACGCGCGAAATTTGAACAAGCAGATTTGCAACGCGACTTCTCGCGGTGACCCAGCATGACTCTCGACATCACACAGTTCTACCAGACGTTCTTCGACGAAGCGGACGAACTGCTCGCGCAAATGGAGCAGTTGCTGCTCAACCTGGATATCGACGCGCCGGACCCCGAGGACCTCGCTGCGATTTTCCGCGCGGCGCACTCGATCAAGGGCGGCGCGGCGACGTTCGGCTTCACCGCGCTGACGGAGACGACGCACATCCTCGAGTCGTTGCTGGACCGCGCGCGCAACAACGAGCTCACGCTGCGCAAGGAGATGATCGACACGTTCCTCGAGACCAAGGACGTGCTCGCCGATCAGCTCACCGCCTACCGCGCGAGCGCCGAGCCCGATGCGGCCGCGGCCGCCGCCGTGTGCGCGAAGCTCGAGCGGTTCAATGCCGAAAGCGGCGACACGCCGCCTGCGGCGGCTCCGGCCGCAGCGCCTGCGCCCGCACCGGCGCCGGCTGTCGCGGAAACGGGCTCCACGCCGCCGGAACATGTCGTTTCGCAGGCCGAGCAGGAAATCGGACACGGCTCGGCTGCCAGCGCTGCGCCGGCAGCTGCCGGGGCCGATGCTGAACCTCACCTGAAAATTACGCTACGGGGGGTGGGGGAGAAGGACCAGGAGCTCCTGACCGAAGAGTTGGGCAACCTGGGGCAGATCGTCGGCACGGTGAAGAGCGGCAGCGACCTGACGCTGTATCTCGAGACCGACGTGTCGTCCGACGACATCACCGCCGTGTGCTGCTTCGTGATCGACGACAGCCAGATCGCGATCGGCCGCGGCACCGCGCCGCCGAGCGGCGAGGCGCAGCCGGAAGAGGCGGCTGCGCCCGTCAGCGAGGCGCCGGCCGCGCCTGCGGTGCAAAGCGCCGCGCCGGCCCAAGCCGCGCCGCCGCCCGCCGCGGCGCCCGCGGCCAGCGCACCCGCGCCGGCGCAGCCCGCCGCCGCTGCGCCTGCCCCGGCTCCGGTCCCGGCCAAGCCGGCCGAGCCGAAGCCCGCCGCCCCGGCGGCGGCCGCATCCGCCGGCGAGGACAAGAAGAGCCGTCCCGCCGCCGCAGCCGCGACGGGCGAAGGCAGCTCGATCCGCGTCGGCGTCGAAAAAGTCGACCAGCTGATCAACCTGGTCGGCGAGCTCGTCATCACGCAGGCGATGCTCGCGGAAACCACGAGCACCTTCGACCCGGCCCTGCACGACCGCCTCTACAACGGCATGGCGCAGCTCGAGCGCAACGCGCGCGACCTGCAGGAAGCGGTGATGTCGATCCGCATGATGCCGATGGACTACGTGTTCAGCCGCTTCCCGCGCCTCGTGCGCGACTTGGCGGCGAAGCTCGGCAAGGAAGTCGAGCTCGTCACGTTCGGTCAGGCGACCGAGCTCGACAAGAGCCTCATCGAGCGCATCATCGACCCGCTCACCCACCTCGTGCGCAACAGCCTCGACCACGGCATCGAGACCGTCGAGGCGCGCCGCGCGGCGGGCAAGGATTCGACGGGTCAGCTGGTGCTCTCCGCTGCGCACCACGGCGGCAACATCGTGATCGAGGTCAGCGACGACGGCGCGGGCCTGCGCCGCGACAAGATCCTCGCCAAGGCAATGAAGCAGGGCATGCAGGTCAGCGAGTCGATGACCGACGAGGAAGTCTGGAACCTGATCTTCCTGCCGGGCTTCTCGACCGCCGAGCAGGTGACCGACGTATCGGGCCGCGGCGTCGGCATGGATGTCGTCAAGCGCAACATCCAGGCGATGGGCGGCCACGTCGAGATTCAGTCGCAAGCCGGCAAGGGCAGCACCACGCGCATCGTCCTGCCGCTCACGCTCGCGATTCTCGACGGCATGTCGGTGAAGGTGGGCAGCGAGATCTTCATCCTGCCGCTGAACTTCGTGATGGAGTCGCTGCAGCCCGGCTCCGAAGACATCTATACGGTCGCCAACGGCGAGCGCGTGGTGCGCGTGCGCGGCGAATACCTGCCGCTCGTCGCGCTGCACGAGGTGTTCTCGGTCGAGGACGCGCGCACCGAGCCGACGCAGGGCATCGTCACCATCATGCAGACCGAGGGCCGGCGCTTCGCGATGCTGATCGACGAGCTCGTCGGCCAGCAGCAAGTGGTCGTGAAGAACCTGGAAACGAACTACCGCAAGGTGCATGGCATTTCGGCCGCGACCATTCTCGGCGACGGCAGCGTCGCGTTGATCGTGGACGTGGCGGCACTCTACCGTGAGTCCCGTGCTTCGCACGGCGCTCTGAACTTTTCGTAATTCCCAACCGTCTGGGGGCTAACGTGGCAGAACTGCAAACCAACCATTCAAGCGGCGTGGCCGGCGGCCGCCGCGACGCGCTGCAAGGCGACGCGGCCGGGCAAGAATTCCTCATCTTCACGCTCGGCGCGGAAGAGTACGGCATCGACATCCTCAAGGTGCAGGAGATCCGCGGCTACGACAGCGTGACGCGCATCGCCAACGCGCCCGACTTCATCAAGGGCGTGATCAACCTGCGCGGCATCATCGTGCCGATCGTCGACATGCGCATCAAGTTCCACCTGGGCCGCGTCGAGTACGACCACCAGACCGTGGTCATCATCCTGAACGTCGCGCATCGCGTGGTGGGGATGGTGGTGGACGGCGTGTCGGACGTGCTGACGCTCTCCGTCGACCAGATCATGCCCGCGCCGGAATTCGGCGCGACGCTGACGGCCGAGTACCTGACCGGCCTCGGCACCGTCGACGGCCGCATGCTGATCCTGATGGACATCGAGAAGCTGATGGCCAGCAAGGAAATGGCGCTGATCGAGAACTTCGCGCACTGACCGGCGCGGCTTACCCGGCATTCAGCCCGTTCCAGGCACACGGAGATTCACAATGCTGCACAACTGGTCGATCCGCACGACGCTGACGGCGATAGCCGTCGTGCTCCTCGCGCTGACTGTCGCGGTCGGCGCGCTCGGTCTGTCGGCGCTCAACGGCGCGAGCCACTCGCTCGACACGCTCGCGCGCGGCGACCTGCCCGCGATCCACTCGCTCGACGATGCCAGTTCCTACCTGCTGCGCTCTCGTCTCGCTCTCGACCGCTTCCGCGCGCTCACGGAGGCGAACAACGCCGACGAGGCGAAGAAGGTGCTCGACCGCGCGCAGGAGCTGCTCGCGAAGTCGAACCAGGCATGGCAGGCGTTCCAGGACGCGCCAAAGGCCGAGCTCGACAGCGCGCTCCTCGACGACCTGAACGCCAAGCACGCCACGATGGTGCACGACGGCGTCGAGCCCGAGTTCAATGCCGCGCGCGCGGGCGACCTGGCCGGCTATCACGCGATCGCCGACACCAAGATCAGCCCGATGTTCGTCGCCTTCGACGCGGCCGCCGCGCAAGTCATCAAGGGCCGCCAGGATCACGCGGAGGCGCTGCAGGCCGCGTCGCAGTCGCACATCTCGCTGATGAGCATGCTGATCGTCGCGGTGACGGCGCTCGCGCTCGTGCTCGTGGTGATGATCCGCTTCACGATGCGCGGGCTGATCGTGCAGCCGCTCGCCGATGCGGTCGCGCATTTTGACCGCGTCGCGTCGGGCGATCTCACGCAGCCGGTGCAGGTGTTCAGCAAGAACGAGATCGGCCAGCTGTTCGGCGGCATCAAGCGGATGCAGGACGGCGTCACCGGCATGGTGAAGGCGGTGCACGCGGGCACGGAATCGATCGATGTCGGCGCGCGCGAGATCGCGGTCGGCAACACGGACCTGTCGCAGCGCACCGAGCAGCAGGCCGCGTCGCTGCAGGAAACCGCCGCGAGCATGGAGCAGCTGACGGGCACTGTGCGCCAGAACGCCGAGAACGCGCGGCAGGCGAGCCAGCTGGCCGTGAACGCATCGGAGATCGCGATGCGCGGCGGCGAGGTGGTGAGCCAGGTCGTCGATACGATGGACGCGATCGCGACGAGCTCGAACAAGGTCGTCGACATCATCGGGGTGATCGAAGGGATCGCGTTCCAGACCAACATCCTGGCGCTGAACGCGGCCGTCGAGGCGGCGCGCGCGGGCGAGCAGGGCCGCGGCTTCGCGGTGGTCGCGGGCGAGGTGCGCTCGCTGGCGCAGCGCAGCGCGGCGGCGGCCAAGGAGATCAAGACGCTGATCGGCGATTCGGCCGACAAGGTGCAGAACGGCTCGGAGCTGGTCGGCCGCGCGGGCACGACGATGGAAGAGATCGTGCAGGCGGTGCGCCGCGTGACGGACATCATGGGCGAGATCAGCGCGGCGTCGGAGGAGCAGTCGAGCGGCATCGAACAGGTCAATCGCGCGGTCACGCAGATGGACGACGTGACCCAGCAGAACGCGGCGCTCGTCGAAGAGGCGGCTGCCGCGGCGGCGTCGCTCGAAGAGCAGACGCGCAAGCTGAAGGCGGTGGTGAGCACGTGGCGCGTCACGGGCGATGTGGGCCACGCGATGCAGCCGGCGGCGCGCATGCGCAGCAGCGCTTCGGCACGCGGCACGGGCAGTGCGGCGAGCAAGGGTGCGCTGTCGGCGCCCAAGCGCGCACAGCCTGCCGCGCCCGCGAAGCTGACGCCGCCTGCGCCGCGCGAGCCGCAACTGATGGCGCCTGCGCCGCAAGCGGCTCCGGCCGCGCCGGCACACGCGACGGCTGGCGCACAGGCCGCCGCGCCCGCGCCTGCCGCCGCGAAACCCGCAGTCGCCACGCGCTCTGCGGCAGCCGCCGCACCTGCGCCGCGTGTTCCGGCTCCCGCGCCGGTGGCCGCGAGCAAATCCTCCGACGACGACTGGGAAACTTTCTAACCCTTTCTTGACCGCAGCACGGAACCGACGAACATGCGACCCTTCGGCACCTCGCCCGCGACCGGGCGGCTCACTGCAGCGCGCGATGCCCGCGCGCGCGGTGCCGCATGGCAATCGCACGCAAGCACGACAGTCAACGCATCGAACCAGCGAGACTTGATGAACGGCCCCCACGCTCATATTCATTCGCTGTCGACCGGAGTTAGCGCTTTAGCGGTTACTCCGGTCCCATGCAAAGCTCCCCCCGAGGGGGCGGATGCCTCCCTTGGGGCGGAACCGGCGCCCGAAGGAAGTCCTCTTGGGGGACGGGAGGCATCATGACGACAGCGCGTGCACAACAGAAGCTCGAGCCCGTGCCGAGAACCGGCGAGATGGAGCGCGACTTCGAATTCACGTCGGCCGATTTCGCGCGCATTCGCGAGCTGATTCACCGGCGCGCGGGCATCTCACTGTCCGACCACAAGCGCGACATGGCGTACAGCCGCTTGGCGCGGCGTCTGCGCGCGCGCGGGCTCGACAGCTTCCGCCACTATCTCGACCTGCTCGAATCCGAGCAGGACCCGGCCGAGTGGGAAGCCTTCACGAACTCGCTGACGACCAACCTGACTGCGTTCTTCCGCGAGTCGCATCACTTTCCGATCCTCGCGGAGCTCGTGAAGCGCCGTCAGCCGCCGGTGTCGGTGTGGTGCTCGGCGGCCTCGACGGGCGAGGAGCCGTACTCGATCGCGATGACGCTGATCGAATCGCTCGGCGACTCGGCGGCGCGCCAGGCGAGCGTGCTCGCGACCGATCTCGACACGCAGGTGCTCGCCAAGGGCGAAGCCGGCGTGTACTCGCTGGACCAGGTCAAGCAGCTGAGCCCCGAGCGCCTGAAGCGCTTCTTCCTGAAGGGGACGGGCTCGCATGCGGGCTACGTGAAGGTGCGTCCGGAAGTGCGCGCGATGATCCGCTTCGAGCAGCTGAACCTGACCGATGCGGACTACCGGCTCACCTCGCCGTTCGACGCGATCTTCTGCCGCAACGTGATGATCTACTTCGACAAGCCGACGCAATCGCAGGTGCTGTCGCGCTTCGAGCCGCTCGTGAAGCCGGGCGGGCTGCTGTTCGCGGGGCATTCGGAGAACTTCACCTATGTGACGCAGGCGTTCCGGCTGCGCGGACAGACCGTCTATGAGCTGACGCGCGATGCCGGCGCGAACGCGCGCGGCTCGGCGAAGACAGCGGGAGCGGCTGGGCGCCGCGAGGCGGTGATATGAACAGCCCCCACGCTCACTATCGTTCGCTGTCGACCGGAGTTAGCGCTTTAGCGGTTACTCCGGTCCCATGCAAAGCACCCCCCGAGGGGGCGGATGCCTCCCTTGGGGCGGCCCGGCGGGAGGCATCATGAGCGGCCTCCCGATCGCCACCAATCTCTATTACGACAACCACTTCGGCCGCCAGGGCGTGAAGCTGCTGCCGAACGAGTTCTACACGACCGGCGACGACATGGTGCTCGTCACCGTGCTCGGCTCGTGCGTGGCCGCGTGCATCCACGACCGCACCGCGGGCATCGGCGGCATGAATCACTTCATGCTGCCCGACGACGGCACGGAGCCCGCCCAGGCCGCCTCGGATTCGATGCGCTACGGCGCCTACGCGATGGAAGTGCTCATCAACGAACTCATCAAGATGGGCGGCCGGCGCGAGCGTTTCGAGGCGAAGGTGTTCGGCGGCGCGGCGGTGCTCGCGGGCATGACGACCATCAACATCGGCGACCGCAACTCGGAGTTCGTGCGCCGCTACCTCGGGCTCGAGAAGATCCGCATCGTCGCCGAGGACTTGCAGGGCCAGCATCCGCGCAAGGTCGCGTTCATGCCGAAGACAGGCCAGGCGGCGGTGAAGAAGCTGCGCCTGCAGCAGGAGCCGAGCGTCGCGGAACGCGAGCAGGCGCTCGCCAGGCAGGCGGCGGAATTGCGCGCGGCGCGCCACGCGCGCGCCAAGGAGCACGTCGAGCTCTTTGCGGCGCCGGCGAGCAAGCCGCGCACCGAATCATTCAGCGGCGGCCAGGCGGCGGGAGGCGCGGCGGCAAAGCCCGGCGCCGCCGCCACGGCCAAGCCGCGTATCGAGCTGTTCGGCGCGAGTGCGAATGCGAATTCAAACGCAAGCCCGCGCCCCACCAATCAGAACAGCGCCAGGTCAGTAGAGGAGGCGTAGTAGCCGTGCAGAAAATCAAAGTATTGTGTGTCGACGATTCAGCGCTGATCCGCAGCCTGATGACCGAAATCATCAACAGCCAGCCGGACATGACGGTCGTCGCCACGGCGCCGGATCCGCTCGTCGCGCGCGACCTGATCAAGCAGCACAACCCCGATGTGTTGACGCTCGACGTCGAAATGCCGCGCATGGACGGCCTCGACTTCCTCGAAAAATTGATGCGCTTGCGTCCGATGCCGGTCGTCATGGTATCGTCGCTGACCGAGCGCGGCTCGGAAATCACGCTGCGCGCACTCGAATTGGGCGCGGTCGATTTCGTGACCAAGCCGAAGGTCGGCATTCGCGACGGCATGCTCGACTACGCGGAAAAACTTGCCGACAAGGTGCGCGCCGCGGCGCGCGCCCGCGTGCGGCAGGCGGCTTCCGCGCCGCAAGCGGCGGCGGGTGCGGGCGCTGCGGCCGCGCCGGTGCATGCGCCGATGCTCAACAATCCGCTCGTCAGTACGGAAAAGCTGATCATCATCGGCGCGTCGACGGGCGGCACCGAGGCGATCCGCGAAGTGCTCGTGCCGCTGCCGCCCGATGCGCCCGCCGTCCTGATCGCCCAGCACATGCCGCCCGGGTTTACGAAGTCCTTCGCGCAGCGCCTGAACGGCCTGTGCCGGATCAGCGTGAAGGAAGCGGAGCACGGCGAGCGGGTGCTGCCGGGGCACGCGTACATCGCGCCCGGCCACGCCCACCTGCTGCTCGCCCGCAGCGGCGCGAACTACATCGCGCACCTGTCGGACGATCCGCCGGTGAACCGGCACCGTCCGTCGGTCGACGTGCTGTTCCGCTCGGCGGCCCAGCATGCGGGCAAGAACGCCGTCGGCGTGATCCTGACCGGCATGGGCAAGGACGGCGCGGCGGGACTGTTAGACATGAGAAATTCTGGCGCATACACTCTCGCGCAGGACGAGGCGAGCTGTGTCGTGTTCGGCATGCCGCGCGAGGCGATCGCGATGGGCGGTGCCGACGAAGTGGCGTCTTTATCGGAAATGAGCCGGCGGGTGATGGTACGCCTCGCGGCAATGGGCGACCGCGTGCAGCGCGTGTAGCCGAAATAGATCCACGGTTTTTGCGCTGCAATTTTGGGATAGAGGGAATCAAGATGGCTTTGGACAAGGGAATGAAGATTTTGGTGGTGGACGACTTTCCGACGATGCGCCGGATCGTCCGAAACCTGCTGAAGGAGCTCGGCTACGGGAATGTGGACGAGGCCGAGGATGGCGCGGCGGGCTTGGCGCGTCTGCGCGCTGGCGGCTACGATTTCGTGGTGTCGGACTGGAACATGCCCAACCTCGACGGTCTCTCGATGCTCAAGGAAATCCGCGCCGACGCGTCGCTGACGCACCTGCCGGTGCTGATGGTGACGGCCGAGTCGAAGAAGGAGAACATCATCGCGGCGGCGCAGGCTGGCGCGAGCGGCTACATAGTGAAGCCGTTCACGGCCGCGACGCTGGACGAGAAGCTCAACAAGATCCTTGAGAAGATGGTGAAAACCGGGAGCTGACCGTGGACCAGCCAATCAATGCGCCCGCAGAGGGCATCGAGGATGTCGACATGACGGCCGACCGCATCCTCGCCCGCATCGCGCAGCTCACGCGCGCGCTGCACGACACGATGCACGAGCTTGGTCTCGACAAGCAGATCGAGGAGGCGGTGAAAGCCGCGCCGGACGCGCGCGACCGCTTGCGGTATGTCGCGACGCTCTCCGAGCAGGCCGCCGAGCGCGTGCTGACGGCCATCGACATCACGAAGCCGATGCAGGAGCAGATCCAGAACGAGGCGAAGCGGCTCGACTCGCTCTGGGCGCAGTGGTACGAGGCGCCGCTGGAGCGTAATGCGGTCGGCACGCTGCTTACCGATACGCGCGCGTTTTTCGCGAGCGTCGCGGAGGTGTCGGCAACGACCAACTCGAAGCTGCTCGACATCATGATGGCGCAGGACTTCCAGGATCTGACGGGCCAGGTCATCAAGAAGATCATCGAGGTGATCCATGTGATCGAGCGGCAACTGCTCGCGGTGCTCGTCGAGAACATCGCGCCGGAGCGGCGCGAGCAGTTCGCGGCTGCGGCGCCGACGCTCTCCGCTCACGATCCGGACGGTCTCATGAACGGCCCGCAGATCGATCCGGGAAGCAAGTCGGACGTCGTGCAGGGCCAGGAGCAGGTCGACGACCTGCTGGCGAGCCTCGGCTTCTGACAGCCTGATCTGCCGATCTTTCGCCGCCGGTTCCCGGCGGCGCGTTCCCTATGCAGCAGCCGGGCGGCGGGCTTGACCACCGCCGCCCGACGTCTTCCTTACCGGGCCTTACCCGGCGTTCCTTCCAAAGCCTTCCCTGGCGGACTTCGGCGTTCGTCCATGCTCGCTTGCGCCGCGTTTGCGTCCTGTCGAGCGTTCGCACCGTCATGAACAACAGGCATACTACGAAGCATGCACGCCGGTGCGCACGTGGTCAGGCCGCCGGACGCGCCCTTACCCCAAGCGCTGGCGGCAGATACGCCGACCAAGCGTGGGAAACCGATCGCAAGGGAGGCTTTCGTGATGCCGAGTCGCTTCAGACGCGCTGTTTTGCATGCGTCGATCGCTGTGCCCAGTTCGCTGTTCGCTGTCCTTCCCGCCTACGCCGTTCTTGGCGGCAGCCCCATGCAGACGCCCTCGGGCGCCACTGCCACGACCTCGTCCTCGGTGGCGCGTGCTGCCGCGACGGGCTCGTCCACGTCGTCCAGCTCGTCTTATTCCGTGATCGAGACCACGCTGGAGACCGGCACCGTGGTCCGCGAGTACGTGACCACGTCGGGCACCGTGTTCGGTATCGCCTGGAGCGGCCCGCAGATACCGAACCTCTCCGACTTGCTCGGCGGCTATTTCCCGCAGTTCGCTTCGGGCGTAGCGGCGTCGCACACCGCAGGCGTGAGAGGCCCGGCGTCCGTCGAGGCGAGCGGCCTCGTTGTCCACTCGGCCGGCCACATGGGCTCGTTCTTCGGCCAGGCTTACGTGCCGTCGGCGCTGCCGTCGGGCGTGAGCAGCTCTGACATCAAATAATCCCACCGACGAACGGAGAAGAACCTTGCGAATCACGACAAGACTCATCCAGACGCTCGGCGTGCTGGGTTTCGCCGCCGCGATTTCATTGCTGGCGGGCTGCGGGGGCGGGGGAGGCAGCAGCAGTAGTAGCAGCAGCTCGTCGTCGTCATCCTCGTCGTCGTCCTCGTCCACCTCGAACCAGGTGGCCATGACGGTGAGCTCCGGTGTCTCCAACTTTCCGAACATCCCGACGGTCAGCGTGACCGTCTGCGCGGCCGGCAGCACGACGAACTGCCAGACCGTCAACAACATCCAGGTCGATACCGGATCGTTCGGGCTGCGCATCGTCAACAGCGCGATCTCGAACGTGCTCAGCAGTCTCACGCAGACGACGGTCAGCGGCTCGAGCCTGTACGAGTGCCTGCAGTTCGTCAGCAGCTACACCTGGGGCTCGGTCCGCACGGCTGACGTCACGATCGGGGGCGAGAAGGCGAGCAGCCTGCCGATCCAGGTCATCGGCGACGTGGGCTCGACGTCCGTGCCGTCGGGGTGCTCGAGCGGCGGCGGGAGCGCAGTGAATACCGCCAGCGCGCTCGGCGCGAACGGCATTCTCGGCATCGGCGTCAAGCCCTACGATTGCGGAGCGTCCTGCGTGACGACCGCGAGCACGGCGTTCTACTACGGGTGCAGCGGCTCGAGCTGCTCGGTCACGACGGTGCCGCTTGCGCAGCAGGTGCCCAACCCGGTGTGGAAGTTCTCGTCCGACAACAATGGCGTGATTCTCACGATGCCGTCGATTTCGTCGAGCGGGCAGTCTTCGGCGACGGGCACGCTCACTTTCGGCATAGGAACGCAGTCGAACAACACCTATGGCGCGTCGAACAAGTTCACGACCAATTCGTCCGGCGACGTGGCCGGGACCGTGAACGGCACCGCGGTGTCCATCGCGTTCTTCGATTCGGGCTCGAACGGCCTCTTCTTCGACGACAGCTCGCTGACGCAATGCTCCAGCACCAGCAATGCCTCCGGCTTCTATTGCCCGTCCAGTACGACGAGCGTCCCGGCGACCGTGCAGAACTACGGCGGCACCGGCAGCTCGGTCAGCCTGTCGATGAGCATCGAGAGCGCCAGCACGCTGTTCTCCAACAATAGCGGCGGCAACTTCGCCTACAACGACCTGGGCGGCCCGTTCGGCGCAAGCGCGCTCGACCTCGGCTTGCCGTTCTTCTACGGACGCACGCTCTACTTCGGCATCGACCAGACCGCGCTGAGCTCGCCTGGCACCCAAACGCCATACGTCGCGTTCTAAAGCACGAGCGCCGGATGCGTTTCGCACGCATCCGGTGCTCGGACGCATCGTCGAATCCGCGCTTTGCCGCCGCCATCCGTGCCCGCCGACCCCTCCACCGCGCCTCGTTGCCGGTTCGCCGCCCCGATCCATCTCGCCGACATCACCCGGGAAGCCTATATCTACCTCGGCGCGGGTGCGACCGTCGTGCTGCAGCTCGCGCATCCGGGCGTCGGGCAGGGCGTCGTCGAGCATAGCGAGACGCTGCGGCGTCAGGTCGACAGGTTGCGCACGACGATGACCTACATCTACGCCGTGACGCTCGGTACACCCGCCGAGCGCGAGTACGTCGCCCGTCACGTCAACCAGGCCCACGCCCCGGTGGGCTCCGACGCGTACAGCGCGTTCGACCCGGACTTGCAGCGCTGGGTCGCGGCGACGCTGTTCAAGGGCGCGCTTACGCTGTGCGAGCTGTTCGACCGGCCGCTTGCGCGCACCGACGCCGACGCGCTGTGCCGCGAGGCGGCCGTCTACGGCACGACGCTGCAGATGCCCGCCGAGAGCTGGCCGGCCGATCTCGCCGCTTTCGACGCCTACTGGACCCGGCAGCTCGCCGGCTTCACCGTGAACGACGAAGTGCGGCGCTACGTGCACGCGCTGCTGGGCGCGAAGGGCGCGCCATGGTGGATCCGCGCGCTGATGCCGCTGCAGCGCTTTGTGACGCGCGCGCTCCTGCCCGCCGAGCTGCGCCGCGCCTTCGGCCTGCCGTGGACGGCGCGCGACGCGCGGCGCTGGGCGTGGTTCGTCCGCTATGCGCCGAGGCTCTACCGCTGCGTGCCCGGTGTGCTTAGGCACCTTCCGGCTGCGTGGGTCATGCACGGCTTCAGGCGGCGAATGGCGCGTGAAGCGCCGATTTGAGGCGGGATTTTCCTTTTCGCCGGCGCGGCCAGCGAATGAGGGCTGGGTTTGCACCATGCTTTTGTTACGTCGGCTTCAAATATCTTGGTCCGAATCCATTTTGGCTTTGTCGATTGCGGGAGTTGCAGAAAAAATATCCAGGGAAATTTAAAAATTCGGACCTTGATGAAATCCAGGATCTCCGCCGCGCCTCCGCGCACGCGCAGCACGCCCCTCCCGCCCCATCACTCGAAATACACCCCTTTCCCCGCCCTTATCCGCCGATCGCGGCTTGACGTCTGCCGGAATAATCGCTGCCAGTGGGAAAGCGGCATGTCGCCGTGCCCCGCCGTTACCCGTTTGGAGAGCTTCGTTCGTGGCAGAGGACAGCGACCTCGAAAAGACCGAATCAGCCACCCCCAGGCGCCTCGAGAGGGCGCGGGAGGAAGGGCAGGTCGCGCGGTCGCGGGAGCTGGCGACGTTTGCGCTGCTGTCGGCGGGGTTCTATGGCGCCTGGAGCATGGCCGGGCCGATCGGCGGCCATCTGCAGGCGATGATGCGCAGCGCTTTCACCTTCAATCACGCCGCCGTGCTCGACACCAGCAAGATGCTGATCGGCGCGGGCAGCGCGAGCATGGAAGGCTTCTACGCCATCCTGCCGATCCTCGCGCTCACGGGCGCCGCCGCCCTGCTCGCGCCGATGGCGCTCGGCGGCTGGCTGCTCTCGACGAAGTCGTTGCAGCCGAAATTCGATCGCCTGAATCCGCTCAACGGCCTCGGCCGGATATTCTCGCTCAACGGGCCGGTCCAGCTCGGGCTCTCGCTCGTGAAGACGATCGTCGTCGGCGTCATTGGCGGGACGGCCATCTGGAATCACAAGGATGACATCGTCGCGCTCGCGACGCTGCCGCTCAACGAAGCGATCGCCAGCGCGATGCACCTGATCGCCGTGTGCTGCGGGATGACGGTGGCGGGCATGTTCGTCGTCGCCGCGCTCGACGTGCCGTATCAGCTCTGGACGTACCACAAGAAGTTGCGCATGACGAAGGAAGAAGTGAAGCGCGAGAACCGCGAGAACGAAGGCGATCCGCACGTGAAGAACCGCATCCGCCAGCAGCAGCGCGCGATGGCGCGGCGCCGGATGATGTCGGCGGTGCCCAAGGCCGACGTGGTCGTCACCAATCCGACGCACTTCGCGGTCGCGCTCCAGTACACCGACGGCGAGATGCGCGCGCCGAAGGTCGTCGCCAAGGGCGTGAACCTCGTCGCCGCGCGCATCCGCGAGATCGCGGCCGAGCACAACGTGCCGCTGCTCGAAGCGCCGCCGCTTGCTCGCGCGCTCTATCACAACGTCGATTTGAACCGCGAGATCCCGGGCTCGCTCTACAACGCGGTCGCGCAGGTGCTCGCGTGGGTCTACCAGCTGCGCCGCTTCAAGGCGGAAGGCGGCGACATTCCGGCGACGCCGACCGAATTCGAAGTCCCGGCCGATCTGGACCAGGGACCGGTCTCGGACGAGGACGCCGACGAGGAAGCCGAAGAGGCGCTCAACGAGGGCGCATCCAGCAGGAAATCAGCAAAGGGCACGGATAAAGGAGCCTCGGCTTGAATTACCCCCACGCTCACTATGCTCTGCATGGGACCGGAGCAAGCGCTAAAAGCGCTAACTCCGGATCGACACGTTCGCTGCCCCCCGAGGGGGCTGACGCCTCCCTTGGGGCGGCCCGGCGGGTGGCGTCATGAACGCACGCGTAGGCGCCTTGCTCGGCAAGCGGCCGCAGATGCTCGCAGGCAACAACCTGCGCGCGCTCGCAGGGCCGGTGCTGATCTGCATGATCCTCGGCATGATGATCCTGCCGCTGCCGCCGTTCCTGCTGGATCTGCTGTTCACGTTCAACATCGCACTTTCCGTGATGGTGCTGCTCGTCAGCATGTACACGATGAAGCCGCTCGACTTCGCGGCGTTCCCGAGCGTGCTGCTGTTCTCGACGCTCCTGCGGCTCTCGCTGAACGTCGCCTCGACGCGGATCGTGCTGCTCGAAGGCCACACCGGCCCCGACGCGGCCGGCCAGGTGATCGAGTCGTTCGGGCATTTCCTCGTCGGCGGCAACTTCGCGGTCGGCATCGTCGTGTTCGTGATTCTGATGATCATCAACTTCATGGTGATCACGAAGGGCGCGGGGCGGATCGCCGAAGTGTCCGCGCGCTTCACGCTCGATGCGATGCCCGGCAAGCAGATGGCGATCGACGCCGACCTGAACGCCGGCCTCATCAACGAGGAGCAGGCCCGCAAGCGCCGCACGCAGGTCGCGCAGGAAGCCGAGTTCTACGGGTCGATGGACGGCGCGTCGAAGTTCGTGCGCGGCGACGCGATCGCCGGCCTGATCATCATGGTGATCAACATCATCGGCGGGCTGATCGTCGGCGTGGTGCAGCACGACATGAGCTTCGCCGCGGCCGGCAAGAACTACACGCTGCTCACGATCGGCGATGGCCTCGTTGCGCAGATCCCGTCGCTCGTGATCTCGACGGCGGCCGGCGTGATCGTCTCGCGCGTGGCGACCGACGAAGACATCGGCACCCAGCTCACCAGCCAGCTTTTCACGAACCCGCGCGTGCTGATGATCACCGGCTCGATCATCGTGCTGATGGGCCTGATCCCGAGCATGCCGCACTTCGCGTTCCTGCTGCTCGGCGGCGGCGCGATCCAGCTCGCGCGCGTGATGAAGAAGCGCGAAGAGGCGAAGAAGACGAGCTCGGCGCTCGTCGACGTCGCGCCGGCGGCGGCCACGCCTGTGGAAAGCAACGAGGCGAGCTGGGACGACGTGACGCTGATCGACGCGCTCGGCCTCGAAGTCGGCTACCGGCTGATTCCGCTCGTCGACAAGAACGCCGACGGCGAACTGCTCAAGCGGATCAAGAGCATCCGCAAGAAGTTCGCGCAGGAAATCGGCTTTCTGCCGCCCGTCATTCATATCCGCGACAACCTCGAGCTGCGGCCGAACGCTTACCGGATCGCGCTGAAGGGCGTGGAAGTGGGTACGGGCGAGGCGTATCCGGGCCAGTGGCTCGCGATCAACCCGGGACAGGTCACCGCCGCGATTCCGGGCACGCCCACGCAGGATCCGGCGTTCGGGCTGCCGGCGGTCTGGATCGATACGAACCTGCGCGAGCAGGCGCAGGTGTACGGCTATACGGTCGTCGATTCGAGCACGGTGGTGGCGACGCATTTGAACCACCTCGTCGTGCAGCATGCGGCCGAGCTGCTGGGCCGCCAGGAAGTACAGGCGCTGATCGCGCGCACCGGCAAGGATGCGCCGTCGCTCGTCGAAGACCTCGTGCCGAAGACGCTCTCGCTCACGACGCTGCAGAAGGTGCTGCAGAACCTGCTCGAGGAAGGCGTGCCGATCCGCGACATGCGCACGATTCTCGAATCGCTGTCGGAGCACGCGGTCAAGATCACCGATGCGCACGACCTCACCGCCGCGGTGCGCCTCGCGCTCGGCCGCGCGATTACGCAGCAGTGGTATCCGGGCAATGGCGACATGCAGGTGATGGGCCTCGACTCGGGGCTCGAGCGCGTGCTGTCGCAGGCGCTTTCCACGAGCGCGAACCCGGGGCTCGAGCCGGGCCTCGCGCATACGCTGCTCACCGAGACGCAGAAGGCGATGATGCGGCAGCAGAACACGGGGCTGCCGCCGGTGCTGCTCGTGCAGCATGCGCTGCGCGCGATGCTCGCGCGGTTCCTGCGGCGCAGCTTGCCGCAGCTGAAGGTGCTGTCCTATGCGGAAGTGCCGGATACGCGCACGATCAAGGTCGCGAATTTGATTGGGGGGAATGGGTGAGGGAGCTGTTTTTCCAGCTGCTCTCCATTTCACGCGAATTTTCGCCGCAAATGACCTTTTGAATCGTTTGTGCGCATCTGCCCGGCATGGTGAGGCAATCCTGATGGCCACATCGGGAGAGTCCTTGCATGGAATGCCAATCAAGTTTTTTATCTCGCTGCCGTATACCTGTTAGCCGAGCGGCGGCGGGGATTCAAAAAAAAAGCGGCAATTCCATCCAGCATGCGAGTTGCGCCGATCCTCGTCACAAAATCCACAAACAACAGACCAAGAAGCGAGGAATCGTGAAAAAGAAATTAATCGGGGTTAGCTGTCTTTCAATGGCCTTTCTCTCGCTGTCGGCTTGTTCCGACATGCAAATGGGCGCGCAGTCGGCCAAAACCACTGCAACGGGGTCGGCCGGCGGCGCGACGTCTCAGAACGCCAACGTCGGATTGCAGCATTGCCCGGCGCCGCTGGGTACGGTTTCGATCGTCGAAGACACGTCGGCGCCGTGGTACGGCTTGCTGACGGGCCAATACCAGTTGGGCAGCACAGTTCCTGTTCTCAAGCTGCTGGTGCAGCAGTCGAACTGCTTCGTCATCGTCGACCGTGGCCGCGCGCTCGACGCCGCGATGCAGGAGCGCGCGCTGAACTCGTCGGGCGAACTGCGGAAAACGTCCAAGATGCATAAAGGACAGATGGTCGCCGCCGACTACACGATCAGCCCGAGCATCACCTTCAGCAACAACAATGCGGGCGGCGGCGCGGCAGGCCTGCTTGCCTTCGTTCCGGTTGTCGGCGGCGCGCTCGCCGGCGTAGCGGGCACGATGAAGACGCAGGAAGCCTCGACGCTGCTGACGCTCGTCGACAATCGCAGCAGCGTGCAGCTGGCTGCCGCGGAAGGCTCTGCGAAGAACGTCGACTACGGCATGCTTGCAGGCTTGGCCGCGTTCGGCGGTGGCGCGGCGGGTGGCGCCGCCGGCGGTGCGTACACGAATACCGCCCAAGGCAAGGTCATCGTCGCGGCCTTCACCGACTCCCTCAACAATCTGATCGGCTCGGTCAAGCAGTACAAGGCGCAAAGCGTCAAGGGCGGGCTCGGCAACGGCGGCAACCTGCAGGTCAACTGACGGCGCTGACCGTTTCGAAGCGGCTGCCGCGGATCGAGGTTGAGCTGCGGCAGCGGCGCTGTGATGGGTGAAGCCGTCTTTCGTCGTAGACGAAGACCGCGGCAGGATCGACAGCCAATCAGCAGCCTCCGATCAGTCGAGTTGGCTCTCGCTCGAAGCACCAGAAAACACGTTTTTCAAAGAAGAGGAGTTTGATGAAAGCGCTTTTAAAAATGACCACAGCCATGGCATTCGCCGGGACGGCTCTGCTGGCCGCCCTGCTCGCCGGTTGCGCAACCGAAACCTCGCAAGCACTGCCGGTGCAGAAAGTAGAAAGCGCGAGCCTTCCCTACACCGGCGTGCGCACGCCCATCGCAGTGGGCAAGTTCGACAATCGTTCGGCCTACATGCGCGGCGTGTTTTCGGACGGTGTCGATCGCCTCGGCGGTCAGGCCAAGACCATTCTGATCACGCACCTCCAGCAGACCAACCGCTTCAACGTGCTCGATCGCGACAACATGGCCGAAATCAAGCAGGAAGCCGTCATCAAGAACACCGCGCAAAAGCTCAAGGGCGCCGACTACGTGATCACAGGCGACGTGACCGAATTCGGCCGCAAGGAGACCGGCGACCAACAGTTGTTCGGCATCCTCGGTCGCGGCAAGGAGCAGGTCGCCTACGCCAAAGTCAACCTGAACGTGGTCAACATCTCCACGTCGGAAGTCGTGTACTCGGTTGGCGGCGCGGGTGAATACGCGTTGTCGAACCGCGAAATCATCGGCTTTGGCGGCACCGCCAGCTATGACTCGACGCTCAACGGCAAGGTGCTGGACCTGGCGATGCGGGAAGCCATAAACAATCTGGTCAGGGCTATCGACAGCGGCGCGTGGAAGCCGGGTGCGCAATAAGACGGAACCACGAGAAATCAACGGGGATAACAACAATCATGAGCAAGACGTTTGCAATGTCGAGAACGGTGGCAGTCGCTGCCGTCGGCGGGGCGCTGCTGGCCGGTTGCGCTGCGCCGAGCAAGCCGCTGTACCAGTGGGAGGGCTATCAGCCCCAGGTCTACAAATATTTCAAGGGTGAATCGAAAGAAGCGCAGGTTGCGGAACTCGAGAAAGGCCTGGAGAAGATCAAGTCTGACAACGGCGCGGCGCCGCCGGGCTATCACGCCCAATTGGGCCTGCTTTATTCGAGCCTGGGCAAGGACGACCAAATGGTCCAGGAATTCCAGACCGAGAAGGCGCTGTTTCCGGAAGCGGGGGCGTATATCGACTTCCTGATGAAAAACGTCAAAAAGGAGTCCAACTGATGGCCAAGCGCTTTCTGAAACTGTTTGCCGCCGCTGGCCTGGTTGCCTTGATGGCCGGTTGCACGGCGCCGGTCAGGAACGTGGATTACTCGGCCTTCAAGGCCAGCAAGCCGCGTTCAATCCTGGTGTTGCCGCCGCTCAACGAATCGCCGGACGTCAATGCGACCTACGGCATGCTGTCGCAGGTGACCGTGCCGCTCGCCGAGGCCGGCTACTACGTGCTGCCGGTTGCGCTGGTGGACGAGACCTTCCGCCAGAACGGCCTGACCGTCGCCGGCGACATCCATGGCGTACCGGCTGCCAAGCTCAGGGACATCTTTGGCGCCGATGCCGCGCTGTACATCACCATCACCAAATATGGCACCAAGTACATGGTGCTCGACAGCGCCACCGTCGTCGCGGCCGATGCCAAGCTCGTGGACCTGGTGGGCGGCCAGACGCTGTGGACCGGCCATGCCAGCGCCTCGAGCAACGAAGGCAATAACNGGCGGCGGCTTGATCGGCATGCTGGTGGTGGCCGCCGTCAAGCAGATCATCAACAGCGCGACCGACCAGGGCTACAACATGGCCGGCGTGACAAGCGCTCGCCTGCTGTCGGCCGGGAAGCCGGGCGGCATTCTCTACGGTCCGCGTTCGCCCAAGTACGGTACGGATTGACACTCTGCGCGGCGGCTAGGCCGGTTCCATCGGTTGGCTAGCCCGCCCCAGGTGGCGCCTGTTGCCCTGAAAACCGAGGCAACAGGCGCCCATCTTCAGCAATAGCAGTCGTTATGGAAATCCCACCGAGGCTGAGCGTCGTGCCCGTCGGCGTCTGGTCCGGCGCGTGATAGGTCTCCGTAAGCATAAAACGACGCTGCCCAACGGCAAATGAGCCAGGACTGCCGGCCGCAGGCGAACCGCCTCCTGCGTCAAGGGGGCTCCCGCCGCCCGAACCCGCCGCCTGCCCGCCGCAGCCGCTCCTCCCCCGCCATCGCTCGAAATACACCCCTTTCTCTGCCTTTATCCGCCGATCGTCGATTGACCTCGGCGGGAATAATCGATGTCAGTGGGAAACGGTCTGTCACCGCGCCCGTATCGAGGCGTCCCGTGGCAGGCAGCGGCGGCTCGGCAAGACCGGACGAGCCGCGCTGTCGGAAGCCGTCATGCCAGATACGAGCACGATAAAAGTCGTCAACCTCATCGGGGGTCTAGCTTGAACATTCGTAAATTCATCGGTGCGACGAGCCGCGACGCACTGCGCCTCGTGCGCGAGGCCCTGGGCGCCGATGCGGTCGTGCTGTCCAACCGCACGATGGACGACGGCAGCGTGGAGATCGTCGCGCTCGCCGACAGCGACCTCGCCTCGATCGCGCCGAAGGCCGGCGCCGCGTCCGGCATGCCCGCGCTGCCCGCCGCACGATCCTCGTCGTTCGCGCAATCGAATCCCTACGCGAGCGGGATGCCCGATGTGTTTTCCGCCGTGTTCGGCGCGAGCCCGGAAGTCGGGGCGGACGTCGCGCAGGGCGCTGCGGTTTTGGACGCCGCCAAGCCGGCCGCTTCGCCGGAAAGCACCGATGCGGCGGACGCCGATCGCGACTGGCAAGCGCCGGCATCGTTCGAGCCGCGCGCCGGCTCGCGCGGCGAGCAGAACCAGGAAGCGCGCGCCGACGACATCGCGCCGCGCCTGGACACCCACGCCGGCCCGGCCCCGAAAGCCCCGAAGGCCCCGGCCCGCGCGGCGGCCGCCGAGCCGCTCGTCACGCGCGCGCCCGAAATGCCGCGCACGATGGCCGAATCGAATCCCTGGCTGATCGATCACGCGCGCCGCATCGCCGCGCAGAAGACGCAAGGCAATGCCGCGCAAGCCTCGAAGCCGCACGCGATGACGCCGGCCGCCGCCGCCGCGAAGGGCCTCGGCGCGCCGGGCAAGGTCCTCACCACCGAAGAGCTGGCCGCCGCCGCGCAGCCCGACTGGGCTCGCGAAGCGACGCAATCGGCCGCGCGCCGCGCCGCCGCGCGCCTCGGCCTGCCGCGGTCGGCGGTGGTCACGCCGGCCGGCGAAATCGACGGCGCCACGAGCTCGATGGCCGAGACGATCCGCGCGCGCGTCGAGCAGATGGTCAACGAGACCGTGATGAACGAGCTGTCGTCGATGCGCGGCATGATGGAAGAGCACTTTGCCGGCCTGCTGTGGGGCGACCGCCAGCGCCGCAGTCCGACGCACGGCGCGCTCACCAAGCACTTGTTCGCAGCGGGCTTCTCCGCGCAGCTCGTGCAGATGGTGGTCGACAAGATGCCGGAGGTCGCGGACATGGACGCCGGCATGGACTGGGTCAACACGGTGCTCGCCAACAACCTGCCCGTGCTCGAGAACGAAGATGCGCTGATGGAGCGCGGCGGCGTGTTCGCGCTGATGGGCCCGACGGGCGTCGGCAAGACGACGACCACCGCCAAGCTCGCAGCGCGCTGCGTGATGCGCTTCGGCGCGAGCAAGGTGGCGCTCCTCACGACCGACAGCTACCGGATCGGCGGCCACGAGCAGCTGCGCATCTTCGGCAAGATCCTCGGCGTCTCCGTGCACGCGGTGAAGGACGCGGCCGACCTGCAGCTCGCGCTCGCCGAGCTGCGCAACAAGCACATCGTGCTGATCGACACGATCGGCATGAGCCAGCGCGACCGCATGGTCTCAGACCACATCGCGATGCTGTGCGGCGCGGGCCAGCCGGTGCATCGCCTCCTGCTGCTGAACGCGACGAGCCACGGCGACACGCTCAACGAGGTCGTGCAGGCCTACCAGAGCGCGCCGGGCCAGCCGGAGCTCGCTGGCTGCATCCTCACCAAGCTCGACGAGGCGACCAACCTCGGCAGCGTGCTCGACACCGTGATCCGCTACAAGCTGCCGGTGCATTACGTGTCGACGGGCCAGAAGGTGCCGGAGAACCTCTACGTCGCCACCAAGAAATTCCTGATCAAGAGCGCGTTCTGCATTCCGCGCGACGGTTCGCCGTTCGTGCCGGAAGACGACGATGTCCCCGCACTGCTGTCGGCGCTGTCCGCGCGCTCGACGGCCGAGCTCCACGAGGTTCGATTTGGATAAGGTCATGATCGACCAGGCAGAAGGACTGAGGCGGTTGTTGAGCAGGAGCGGTTCGCGCGTGGTGGCGGTCACGGGCGGATCGAGCCACGTCGGGCGTACGTCGACGGTCGTGAATCTCGCCGCGGCGCTTGCGGCGCAGGGCAAGGACGTGCTCGTCATCGACGAGTGCCTCGGCGAGAACTCGGTGTCGGCGATGCTGGGCGGCGTTTCGAGCGCGAGAGGCGCGGGCGGTTTCAACGCCGTGATGCGCGGCGAGATGCCGATCGAAGAGGCGGCGGCGCGGCATCCGCTCGGCTTCTCGGTGCTGGCGGCGGCGCGCCACCTCAGCGAGGGCTGCGCGCCCGAGCAGTTCGGCGCGGTGCTCGACGGACCGGCCGACGTCGTGCTGATCGATGCGCAGCTCGACCGGCACGGCGCGCTGTCGGCGCTTGCGATGCGCGCGCACGACGTGCTGATCGTCACGCGCGTGGCGGCGCTCGCGATCACCGAGGCGTATGCGTGCATGAAACGGCTGCACTACGCGCACGCGATCGGGCAGTTCCGCGTGCTGCTGAATCACGTATCGAGCGTCGCGGACGCGCACACCGCGTTCGAGAACCTCGCCGACGTCGCGGGGCGGTATCTCACGGTGCAGATCACGGACGCGGGCTTTGTGTCGTCCGATCCGCTGATGGAGCGCTCGTTCGAGCTGTCGCGCTGCGTGGTCGACGCGTTTCCGTCGACGCCCGCGGCGCGCGACTACCGGCATCTCGCCGCCGAGATGCTCTATTGGCCGATGCGCGCGGTGACGTTCTCGCGCGCGCCGCACGATGCGGCAACGCAGCCGGCGGCGACGGCGGTGCCCGCGGGCCTGCCGCAGGCGCGGCACGCGGACAAGCCGTCCGCGCAGCACGCGTGAGACGAAGGGACGAAGCCCGCCGAGGGCCTGGAGTAAGTGCTCTGCACTAACTCCAGACAACCTCGGCATGGGATCGGAGTAGGCGCTGAAGCGCCAACGCCGATCGACAGGAGAACACGATGTACAACGCTCAAGGCAAGATGTCCCAGGAGGACGTGCTGACGCAGTACGCGCCTCTGGTGCGCCGGCTCGGCTTGCAGCTCGTGGCGAAGATGCCGGCGAGCGTGGACCTGGACGACCTGATCCAGGCCGGGATGATCGGCCTGCTCGACGCGGCGAGCCGCTACAAGGAAGACCAGGGCGCGCAGTTCGAGACCTACGCGAGCCAGCGCATCCGCGGCGCGATGCTCGACGAGCTGCGCAGCAACGACTGGCTGCCGCGCAGCCTGCGCAAGACCTCGCGCGAAGTGGAGTACGCGGTGCACCAGGTCGAGCAGCAGCTGGGCCGCTCGGCGAGCGAGACCGAGGTCGCGCAGCAATTGAAGATGCCGCTCGATGCGTATCAGTCGATGCTGCAGGACCTGCACGGCAGCCAGCTCATCTACTACGAAGACTTCGACCGCTCCGCCGACGACGAGCCGTTCCTCGACCGCTATTGCGTCGACCATTCCGATCCGCTCTCGGCGCTGCTCGACGAGAGCCTGCGCTCGGCGCTGATCGAAGCGATCGATCGCCTGCCCGAACGCGAGAAGCTCCTGATGTCGCTCTACTACGAGCGCGGCATGAACCTGCGCGAGATCGGCGCGGTGATGGAAGTGAGCGAATCGCGCGTATGCCAGCTGCACAGCCAGGCCGTGGCGCGCCTGCGCACGCGGCTGCGCGAAATGGCGTGGGCTAGCGCGGAAAACTGATTCGACGGCGTGCCGCAGCGGGGTCGATGCAACGTCGATGCCCGGTGCGCCGGAGCAGGATAAATCCCCAACAAGCATGGAAAACGAGAAGCGCGGCAAATGGCTGCGCTCTTTGTTTTATTCGCGCGCCGGATACCTTATCTCTAAATGAGCCTTTTGGTAAATGGCATTTTCGCCAAGCGTGCCCGCGTGCGGAAAGGTTTGTCTATTGCCAATGGACAGCGAATTTAGATATCGTTGGAATTGCCTACTTTTTTGATCTGTATCGACTTAAGTCGATCGCTATTCCCGTGTCGGCATATCAAAAAACTGACTGTGCATAAATTTCTGTTTTTGGGATTAGGGCGATGCTAAATTACGGTCGCTTTGCATTTCCGATAATCGCGATACTGAGGGTATTCAAAATGCTTAAATCATTCGTGCGCCGTTCGTGCGCCGTCGCGCTGCTGTCTGGCGCATTCGTTTCCGGGCTGGCGTGCGCGCAAACCGCCACGACCGGCACGATCAATTTCACCGGCAGCGTGACTGCGGTGCCGTGCGAAATCGATACTGCTGCCACGTCCGGCACGGTCACCATGGCGAAAGTCTTCGCCAACGACTTTACGGCAGTCGGCTCCACGGCCGGCACCACCAGCTTCAAGATCGCGCTGAAGAATTGCGGTACGGCCACCAACGGCGCCACCGTCACGTTCACGGGCACTGCCGATTCGGACAACGCCACCGCCTTGAAAACCAGCGGCGGCGCGACGGGCGTCGCACTGCAGCTCGTCGACGACAGCGGTACGCCGGTCAGCGTCGGCTCGGCGTCGAAGACCTACACGATCAGCGAGGGCAGCAACACGTTCAACTTTGCCGCCCGCTACATCGCGACGAACGCCACGATCGGCAGCGGCAACGCCAACGCGACCGCGCTCTTCGCCCTCACCTACAAATAACCGGGCTGGCGGGCCAGGCCGGCCGCCGCCAAGCACGCGGCGTATGCCGCGTGAAACCTCGGGAGATGTTTCATGCGTTTTTCCAGAATCGCACAAGCGGCCGTGGCCGCAACGATCGCGCTTTCCAGCCTCGGCGCCCAGGCCGGCATCCAGGTGGGCGGCACCCGCGTCATTTTCGACGCCAAGAGCGACAAGCGCGAAACCACGCTCGCCGTGCGTAACAAAGGCGATACGCCTTACGTGGTCCAGGCCTTCATCGACGACGGCGCGGGCGACACGAAGAACATGCCGTTCACCGTGACGCCGCCGCTGGTCCGCCTCGAAGGCGGCAAGGAGCAGCTGCTGATGATTCGCCGCGTCGAGGGCAAGACGCAGCTGCCGTCCGACCGCGAGTCCGTCTTCTGGGTCGACGTGAAGGAAATCCCGCCGACCGACCGGAGCCTGCAGAAGGACGCCAGCGCCCTGAAAATCGCCGTGCTCACGCGCGTCAAGCTCTTCTACCGTCCGGCCGGGCTCACGGGCAACGCCGCCGACGCGCCCGCGCAGCTGAAATGGTCGGCGGTGCCTGGCCAGAACGGCCGCGGCGCCGCGCTCAAGGTCAGCAACCCGACGCCTTACCACGTCACGTTCTCGACGATCGAAGTAGACGGCGCGCAGAAGGAAAGCATCAACGCCGACATGGTCGAGCCGCAAAGCGATCTGCTGATTCCGATTCCGGAGCGCGCGGTGTCGAAGGTGGGGCCCGTCAAGTTCAGCTACACGACCATCAACGACTACGGCGCCGTGACGCCAGCTACGCAGGTGACGGCATCGCCTTCGGCCGCGCGGGCCGCATCGCAGTAGGTCTCTCGTGCCCCGGCGCGCCGCGACAGGCCGTCGGCCTCGCGGTGCGGCCGACGGCTCCTTCCGAATACGCGACATCGCTTTGGCGGTCGCGTTTTTCGCGTATTCGCTCGGCGCGCAGGCGCAGCAGAAGCTCGACTTCGACCCGGCCTTTCTGGAGCTGGGTGGCGGGCAGGGCGCAGCGGACCTGTCGATGTTCGCCACCGGCAACCGCCTGCTGCCGGGCCGCTACCTCGTCGATGTCGAAGTCAACGGCGAGCTTGCCGACAAGCGCGAGATCGCCTTCATCTCCGACGAGCCGGACGCGACGGCGCACGACGCCGTGCCTTGCCTCACGCGCGACATGCTCGCCGAGTGGGGCGTCAATGTCGCGGCGTTCCCCGAGCTGGCGCAAGCGCCTGCGGACGAATGCGTCGAGATTGCGCGCACGATTCCCGATGCGAAAGTCGCGTTCGACAGCTATCGGCAATTGCTCCAGGTGAGCGTGCCGCAGGCGGCGATGAAGCGCCGCGCGCGCGGCTGGGTCGACCCGTCGAAATGGGATCAGGGCATTCCCGCTGCGCTGCTCGACTACCAGCTGAACGCCGCGCAGTACGCCGGCAGCAACTATAGCAACTCGCCGTCGCGCACTTCGCTCTACGCGGGCCTGCGCGGCGGCGTCAACTTCGGCCCCTGGCGCCTCGCGTACGAGTCGTCGTTCCTGCGCGGGCTGAACGGCGCGAGCCAGTTCGAGCTGATCGACACCTACCTCACGCGCGACATCGTGAGCTGGAACAGCCGCCTGACGGTCGGCGACGGCACGACGCCATCGAGCATCTTCGACGGCTTCCAGTTCCGCGGCGTGCAGCTCGGCACCGACGAGAGCATGCTGCCCGACAGCCTGCAAGGCTATGCGCCGACGATCCACGGCGTCGCGCAGACCAACGCGCAGGTGACGGTGCGGCAGAACGGCTACGTGATCTACAACACGTTCGTGCCGCCGGGGCCGTTCACGATCGACGACCTCTACCCGACCTCGTCGTCGGGCGACATGGAGGTGACGATCACGGAGGCCGACGGCCGCGTCACCAAGTTCATCCAGCCGTACGCAGCCGTGCCGCTGCTGCTGCGCGCCGGCTCATGGCGCTACAACGTGACCGCGGGCCAGTACCGCGACGGCATCGCCAACACGCATCCCACGTTCGGCATGGCGACGCTCGCGCACGGCCTGCCCGGCGAGTTTTCGCTGTACGGCGGCGTGATCGGCACCGACATGTACCAGGCCGCGCTCGCGGGCATCGGCAAGAACCTGGGGCGCTTCGGCGCGGTGTCGTTCGACGTGACGCACGCGCGCAGCGAGACCAATCTCGCCGATACGAACGTGGTCACCGGCAACTCGTTCCGCTTCCTCTACGCGAAGACGTTCGCCGGCAGCGGTACGGACGTGCGCGTGCTGGGCTACCGCTATTCGACCTCCGGCTACCGCAGCTTCGCCGATGCCGTGCAGCTGCGCGACGGCACCGAATCGCTCGCGCTCGGCGCGAAGCGCGCGCGCGTGGAAGGCACGATCAATCAGCGTCTCGGCGGTTTCGGCTCGGTGTACGCGACCATCGGCACGCAGAGCTACTGGAACGGCGGCGGCACGAGCGAGCTGTTCCAGGTGGGCTATACGGGGCAGGCCGCTCGCGTGTCCTACGGCGTCTACGGCACGTACAACAAGGGCAACGGCGTGCCGACGAGCTGGAACGTGTCGCTCTCGCTGTCGGTGCCGCTCGACGTGCTGTTCGGCCGCGGCAACCTGCCGGGCGGCGGCAACAGCCAGGGCGTCACGTACTTCGCGAGCCGCGACAACGAGAACCGCCTCAACCAGCAGGCGACGCTGTCGGGCACCGCAGGCGATAACCAGCAGTTCAACTACAGCCTGAGCGCGGCGCACTCGAACGAATCGTCGGCGAGCGGCACGGCCACGGCGAGCTACCTCGCGCCGTTCGGGCGCTACGACCTGTCGGTGGCGAGCGGCAGCGGCTATACGCAGGCGGCCGTGACCGCGGCGGGCGGCGTCGTCGTGCACGGCGGCGGCGTGACGTTCTCGCAGCCGCTGGGCGAGACGGTCGGCTTGGTCGAGGTGCCGGGCGTGCGCGGCGTGCGCTTCGAGACGAATCCGGGCGTCGCCACCGATGGTGCGGGCTACGCGGTGATTCCTTATCTGAATCCGTATCGGATCAATCGCGTCACCGTGAGGACGCGCGGCCTGCCCGAGGACGTCAGCCTCGACAACCCGGTGCTGGAAATCGTGCCGACGCGTGGCGCGGTGGCGGCGGGGACGTTCGAGTCGAAGGTCGGGCATCAGGCGATGTTGATGCTCAAGGGACCGGACGGCAAGCCGGTGCCGATGGGGGCGATGGTCGAAAACGACGAGGGGCAGGAGCTTGGCGTGGTCGGCATGGATGGCGCGGCGTTCGTCAGCGGGCTGCCGGCGTTGACGGGGCAGGTGGTAGTCCATTGGGGCGCCGAACGTGAGCACGCATGCCACATCACTTATTCTCTGCCGCCGGTCAAGTCGAATGGCGACGCTTATCCGCAGATCGAAGGGACGTGTCAGCCCTAGTGGCGAAGCACGCTGCGATCTCGCCCGGCGTGCGGGACGTGGAAGCAGGCACGTTGAACTACATCAAACGAATGAGGCATGCGATGCGCTTATTGAGGGAAAAACGAAGGATATTCGGCGGGCTCGCGCGGGTGTTGCAGCGGTGCTTGCTGCCATTGGCGCTGGCCGCCGTGACGCCTTGCGCGTACGCGATGGACTGCACGGCGTCGAACAGCACGCTGATCACTATGCCGACGCTCAAGATTGCCGCCGACGCGCCTGTCGGCGCGACATTGTGGAGCAAGCAGTCGATACCGTTTTCAGCCAACTGCACGACCAACCTGCTTTCCTGGCCCGGCGAAGGATACGTGTGGCGGCGTAGCCTGGTTCTGTCGGCGTATGGCCTTGAGTTCGTCCTGACCTACAAAGGCAATTCAGGAAGCGGTGCGGCACAGATCGATATGGGCACTTACATCAGCGACGGCACGGTTGTCAGCGGAACGGTGGATCTGACGCTGCGCAAGACGGGGGCGACGCCCTCTAGCGGCACGGTCACCTCGGGGGATCTTTACGCGTTCACAATCGATGGCACTACCGACAACGGCAAAGCCCCGCACTACATACGCGGCTTGAGCAACATCAGCTTCACTTCCTACACCTGCGACATCGACACCGGCTCGCGCAGCATCAGCGTGCCGCTCGGCGACATGCGCGAGGACAAGTTCACCGGTATCGGCACGACCTCCCCGGACAAGACGTTCCACATCAACTTGAACTGCACGCAGCCGTCCGGCACGTACAACGTGGCGCTCACCTTCAACGCCACGGCGGACAGCTCGCACGCGCCGGGCGTGCTCGCGCTCACGTCGGACGCGAACTCGGCAAGCGGCGTGGGCATCCAGCTACTGATGAACGGCACGCCGGTGAGCTTCAATACCGCGCTGAGCGCGGGTGTGGCGACGGCGAACACGACGCTCTCGATCCCGATGACGGCGCGCTACTACCAGACCGCGTCCGCCGTGAAGCCCGGCAAGGCCAACGGCATCGCGACCTTCGTGGTGTCGTACAAGTAACGGCGGCGCACGTTCGCGGCGAACGGGCGCCGCCGCGGCTCAGCGGAAAGCGGCGGGGCTAGACGCCCGCCATGCGCCCATCCGGCCCGTACACGGATGCCTTGTTGGCAGCCCCGCGCAGGATCGCGAGCGCACTCTGGTTGTAGTTCATCCGCACGCGGATCATCAGGCCGTTGTTGGTGTTGGCGCGGCGCGCGCGCTGCACGACGGCCTGCAGGAGCTTCCAGTGTCCGGCGAGCCGCTCGTCGTTGGCGGCGGCCAGCTCCATGCCTTTCCAGCCCGGCGGAAAGCCGAGCTCGCGCAACTGCGCGTCGCGCGCTTTTTCGAGCGACGCGAGCTGGCCGGTCAGCTCGTTCTTCTTTTCGATGATGGCAGGCAGCATCTCGAGCGGCGAAACGGCCGCGAGCGCCTTCTCTTCATACGCGAGCAGCGAGGCGAACGCCTCGACCGTCGCGTGTTCGTCGATCACAGTGGCAAGCAGGGCATCTCTCATGGCAACTCGCTTTGCGTCCTAGCTTCAGCTTTGCATGGGACCGAGTCAGTGCTGAAGCACTGACTCTGGTCGACAAAAACAAAAGGGGTTCGCGTGCTGCACGCGAACCCCGGCGCTGGCATGCCGCCCGACAGCTGCTGCGATCAGTGCATGGCTCAGCCGCCGGTCGACGGGTTCTTCTGCAACAAGCCGCGCGCCGTTTCCAGCACGCCGTCTGCAATCTTGCTCGTGTCGATCTTCAGCGTGCCGTCCTTGATGGCTTGCTTGATCGACTCGACTTGGGCCGTGTCGATATCGGCCGAGCCTGACGCGGCGAGGCTGCGCAGCGACGACGACAAACCCGACAAGTTCACGTTCGCATCGCCCGCGGCACCGCTCGCGCCTTGCGCCGGTGCTTTCGGCGCGCTCGATGCTGCAGCCGTGGCGCTGTCGCCCTGCTGCGTGCGCTGCGCACCGTCTTTCAACGCCGGCAGGCTCGAATTGGTGGTGGAATCGATTTTCACGATTGGCTTCCCGAATGATTTGAGTGTGATAACGGCACACCCGAATCAAACTTTAGCGCAATCGTCGATTCCCTTTTCCGCCGATCCGGCCCCGCCAAACCGCGGGATTCGGCCCTTTTCCTTCCACGTCAGAGCTGAATCTCGACCGTTCCTCCGTCCTTCACCACGCCCTGGATGATCTGGCCCGCCACGGTCTTCACGCGCACGGTCTGCCCGGGCGAGGCGTTGTTCATCGCGCTGCCTTCCGCCGAAATCGAGAACCCTTGCCCGACTGCGACGATCCGCACCGTCTGTCCGACCGTCACCGCTGACGCGCCCTTCAGGATGTCCTGACGCAGCGGCAGCCCTTCCGAGATGCGCACGAGCGCCGTCGCGCCCACGGCCTGCGACGGATCGGTGATGACGGCCTGCGGCAGCGCGGTCAGGTCGCCGTCGCGCACGACGAGGTCGGCGGCCGAGAGCACGTCGCCGGGCGAGAGCGGCCGGGCGGCGAGGTAGTAGGTGCCCTGCACCGCGACGCGCGCCTGCAGGTAGAGCGTCCACGGATGGTCGCCGACGCAGCGCACGCCGACCATCGTGCGGCCCCACATGCGCGAGCCCATCGGCATGAATGGTTCGAGCGAGGCGCAGGCGGCGAGGCCGCGCGGGAAGACCTGGTTGACCTGGATGGCGACGCGGCCGGGCAGGCCCTGCGCCTGCTGCTGCAGGAACGCGATGGCGGTCTGGCGGATCGATTCGCCGTCTTGCTGGCCGGCGGGGGCCGGGGCGGCGATCTGCTGCGCGGGGCGGGCAGGCTGCTGCGCCGCTGCGCGCGCGACGGCGGCAGGCGCCGCCGGTGAGGCGGGGGCCGCCGCCGCAGCCATCGTGGTTTGCGCAGGCGCAGCCGAGGCTGCATTGGCCGGGCGCGCGGTGCGCACAACATAGTGCGGGTTCGCGCCGGACGCGATCTCGGGCGGCTCGCCGCGTGCGGAAAGCGGATCGATCGACACTGCGTCGGCGGGCGCGCTCATCGCGACGGGCTGCGCCGCTTGCCGCGCGGCGTACGGCGCCGACGCCACGATTACCGGAATCATCTGGCGCGGGGTGACGGCGGCGCTCTCGCGCGGCATCGCGTTGTTGATGGCGGGCGTGCTTGCGGCCGGGCGTTCGACGGGAGCGGGAATCGTGACTGCCGGCACGTTGTTCGCGTAGCTGTTCGCAGCGGCGCCTTGCGCGCCGCGCTCGCCGGGGCCGGGAATGACGATCGCGCCGCTTGCGGCGGCGGCGTTCGCGAAATCGTCACCGCGCGAGGCGCTGCGTGTCACGGGCGTGACGGGCGGCGCTGGGGGCACGGGCGCCGGCGCCGAAGCCGTCATGCCGGCGCTCTGCGCCATCGCCTGCAAGGCGGCGGGGTTGGTCTCGCCGGGGCCGGGGATCACGATCGGTCCGCTGCCTGCCTGCGCCTCGGTCTGCGCGGCGGCAAGCGCGGGCAAGCCGCCGCATGCCGCGAGGCAGGCGCTCACGAGCGCCCAGCGCCGCAGGGTCCGCGCCGCGCCGGCCCGCGCACGGCGCGGGTCCGCACCTCGGGTGCGGTCACGGCGCGTGACGTCAGTTGCAGGCCAGAACATCGCGAATCTCCATCGGAATACATCGGTACGCCTCGCATTCTAGAGACCGGGCCTCACGCGCAAACGTTGAATAGAGGGGCGCTTCCCCGGTTATTCGTTCGATTGCCTCTTGCGCCGCGCTCCTAAGATGCAGTTCATGTCAAAAGGCCCTCTTGCCGGCGCATCCGGCCGGGCCCTACGAAACGCCTGCGAAACGCTTTCGACGGAGAAACGCCGATGCTGGACCAACTCGACAAGGAATTCGCCTTTGGCCGCCAGTCGCTCGACGTGCGCGCCTACCGGCAGGAGCTGCTGTCGTCGAACATCGCGAACGCCGATACGCCCGGCTACAAGGCGCGCGACGTCGATTTCTCCTCGGCGCTCTCGAGCGCGCTCAAGCAGAGCGGCGCTTCCGGCGCGACCGGCCAGGCAACCGGCAACGCCGCGCCGCTCGCGCTCGCGCAGCCCGCGGGCGTGACGAGCGGCATGTCGATGGCGACGACGCAAGCGGGCCATATGGCCGGCAACGCCAAGCTGATCCCGACGGGCGGCCCGTCGGACAACTACGGCCAGCTCGCCTATCGGATTCCGCAGCAGCCCGCGCTCGACGGCAACACGGTCGATCTCGACAGCGAGCGCGTCCAGTTCGCCGACAACTCGCTGCACTACGAATCGCAGATGACCGCGATAACGGGCGACATCAAGTCGATGCTCGCGGCGATCACGTCGGGCAGCTGAACGAGTCACCAAACGAACGCCATTCACCACCGCACGCAACGGGGACTAAAGAGAGGTCAACGAACGCCATGCCATCCTTGATGAACATTTTCGACGTTGCGGGCTCGGCGATGTCCGCGCAATCGCAGCGACTGAACGTCACCGCGTCGAATCTCGCCAACGCGGACAGCACGACAGGCCCCGACGGCCAGCCCTACAAGGCCAAGCAGGTCGTGTTCGCGGTCGATCCGCTCGGCGGCTCGCGCACGGCCTCCGGCCAGCAGGTGGGCGGCGTGCGGGTGACCGGCGTCGTCGACGACCCCACGCCGATGAAGACCACCTACGACCCGAGCAATCCGGCGGCGAATTCGGACGGCTACGTGACGATGCCGAACGTCGACCCGGTGCAGGAAATGGTGAACATGATCTCGGCGTCGCGCTCGTACCAGGCCAACGTCGAGACGCTGAACACCGCCAAGAACCTGATGCTGAAAACACTCACGATCGGTACCTGAGGAGAGAAGGCCCGTGACCACCAACACGTCTATCGGCAGCACCAGCGCCACCTTGCAGAACCTGATCAACACGGTGAACGGCACGTCGGACAGTTCCACGAGCTCGAGTTCGACCTCGAACTCGAGCTCCGCGTCGAGCCTGCAGAGCACCTTCCTGCAGCTGCTCATCACGCAGTTGAAGAATCAGGACCCGACCAACCCGACGGACAGCTCGCAGCTGACCTCCCAGCTCGCCCAGATCAACACGGTGTCGGGCATCAGCCAACTGAACTCGACGCTGACCTCGCTCGCCTCGCAGCTGACGGCGCAGCAGCAGACGCAGTCGGCCAACCTGATCGGCGCGACCGTGCTCACGCCGGGCACCTCGGTGTCGGTGTCGAGCGGCTCGATCACGCCGTTCGGCGTGACGCTCTCGGGCGCGGCGACCGATGTGAAGGTCACCGTCACGAACTCGGCGGGCCAGCTCGTCAACACGATCAATCTCGGCAAGGAATCGGCGGGCACGGTGCCTGTCACCTGGAAGCCGGTCGATGCGTCGGGCAACACGCTCGCCAACGGCACCTACACCATTTCCGCGACCGCCACGATCGCGGGCGCCCAGGCCACGCCGTCCACGGTCACGGGCTCGACGATCGAGGGCGTTCTGCCGCAGACGACCGGCACCCCGAACCTCGTGCTGTCGAACGGCAATACGGTCAACTTGTCCAGCGTCGCTGGGATTCTCTAATTCACCACGGATTTTTTAAGGGAAAACGGTCATGGGTTACAACACCGGATTGAGCGGTCTGGCCGCGGCGACGAACGATCTCGACGTGATCGGCAACAACATCTCGAACGCCAACACCGTCGGCTTCAAGCAGAGCGCGGCGCAATTCGCGGACGTCTACGCGAATTCGATCGCCACCTCAGTGAACAACCAGATCGGCATCGGCACGCAGCTCGCCGCCGTGCAGCAGGACTTCTCGCAAGGCACGATCACGACGACTGGTCAGGCGCTGAACGTGGCGATCAACGGCACCGGCTTCTTCCAGATGAACAACAACGGCACGCTGACGTACTCGCGCAACGGCGTGTTCCAGCTCGACAAGAACGGCAACATCACCAACGCCGAGGGCCTGAAGCTGATGGGCTACACGGCGAACTCGAGCGGCGTGATCAACACGGCCTCCACCGTGCCGCTGCAAGTGCCGACCACCAACGTCGCGCCGACCGCCACGAGCAACATCACCGCGCAGCTGAACCTCGACTCGCAGGACACGACGCCGACGGTCACACCGTTCTCGGCAACCAACTCGCAGACCTACAACTACTCGACCTCGATCCAGACCTACGACTCGCTCGGCGGCACGAACCAGGTCAACATGTATTTCGTCAACAACGGCGGCGGCACCTGGACTGTGTACGGCGGCAAGTCGAGCGGCACGATCAGTGCGCTCGGCACCATGACGTTCAACTCGTCGGGCACGCTGACCGGCACCACGGCGACGGGCGCCGGCGTGACGAGCCCGGCCACCGGCGAGTTCACCTTCACGATCCCGACGACCGACGGCAGCACCACGCCGCAGTCGCTCACGCTGAACCTCACGGGCACGACCATGTACGGCAGCGCCGACGGCGTGAACAACCTCGCGCAGGACGGCTTCGCGAGCGGCCAGCTGACGAACTTCTCGATCGGCTCGAACGGCACGTTGACCGGCAACTATTCGAACGGCCAGACCCAGGCGCTCGGCCAGATCGTGCTCGCCAACTTCAACAACCCGAACGGCCTGACGGATCTCGGCGGCAACGAGTTCGCCCAGACCACCGCGTCGGGCGTGCCGCAGATCTCCGCGCCGGGCAGCACGAACCACGGGACGCTGACGGGCGGCGCGATCGAAGCGTCGAACGTCGACCTGACCACGCAGCTCGTCGACCTGATCACCGCGCAGCGCAACTACCAGGCGAACGCGCAGACGATCAAGACGCAGCAGACCGTCGACCAGACGCTGATCAACCTGTAAGCGCGATCTAGCCGGCGAACCGATTCACCGAGAACCACGCACGAGAACGAGCGAGTCATGGATCGACTGATCTACACCGCAATGACGGGCGCGAGCCAGGCGCTTGCCCAGCAGGACGTCGTCGCCAACAACCTGGCGAACACGTCCACCACGGGCTTCAAGGCGCAGCTCGCGAATTTCCGTTCCGCGCCGATGTCGTTCGGCGACGGCACCACGGTCAACGACAGCACGACCCGCACGTTCGTGCTGTCCGCGACGCCGGGCGCCGACTACACGCCGGGCCCGATTTCGCAGACCGGCAACCCGCTCGACATCGCGGTGCAGGGCCAGGGCTGGATCGCCGTGCAGACGGCCGACGGCAACGAGGCCTACACGCGCGCCGGCAACCTGCACGTCGACCCGAGCGGCCAGCTGATGACGGCGACCAACCAGCCGGTGGTCGGCGGCGGCGGCCCGATCTCGGTGCCGCCGGGCTCGGACGTCACGATCGGCAAGGACGGCACGGTGTCGGCGCTGCTGGCGGGCAGTGCGCCGAACGCGATCGTGGTGGTCGACCAGATCAAGCTCGTCAATCCCGATCCGGCCACGCTCCAGCGCGGCAACGACGGCATGTTCCACACGGCGGACGGCAATCCCGCCGACGCGGACCAGACCGTCGCGCTCGCACCCAAGTCGCTCGAAGGCAGCAACGTGAATCCGGTCGCGGCGATGGTGTCGATGATCACCAACGCGCGGCAGTTCCAGATGCAAACCAAGATGCTGCAGAACGCCGACCAGAACGACCAGTCGGCGAACCAGCTGTTGAGCTTCACCTGATCGACACAGGAGAACAACCCAAATGAACCGTTCCCTCTACATCGCCGCCACCGGCATGAATGCGCAGCAGGCGCAGATGGACGTGATCTCGAACAACCTCGCCAACGTGAGCACGAACGGCTTCAAGGGCTCGCGCGCGGTGTTCGAGGACCTGATGTACCAGACGCTGCGCCAGCCGGGCGCGAACTCGACGCAGCAGACCGAGCTGCCCTCCGGCAGCCAGGTCGGCACCGGCGTGCAGCAGGTCGCGACCGAGCGTCTCCACACGCAGGGCAACCTGCAGCAGACCGGCAACTCGAAGGACGTCGCGATCAACGGCAACGGCTTCTTCCAGGTGCAGATGCCGGACGGCACGACCGCCTACACGCGCGACGGCTCGTTCCAGACCAACTCGCAGGGCCAGCTCGTGACCTCGAGCGGCTATCAGGTGATCCCGGCGATCACGATTCCCGCGAACGCGACCTCGCTCACGATCGCGAGCGACGGCGTCGTGACCGTGACGACGCCCGGCTCGAGCAACAACACGACGGTCGGCACGCTGCAGCTCGCCACCTTCATCAACCCGACCGGCCTGGAGTCGAAAGGCGAGAACCTGCTGTCGGAAACGGCTTCGTCGGGCGCGCCGACCGTCTCCGCGCCGGGCTCGAACGGCTCGGGCACGCTCAGCCAGGGTTACGTGGAAGCGTCGAACGTGAACGTCGTGCAGGAGCTCGTCAACATGATCCAGACGCAGCGCGCGTACGAGATCAACAGCAAGGCCGTCACGACGTCGGACCAGATGCTGCAGACCTTGAGCCAGATGCAGGTCTGACGCGGGTTTGACGGCGGGTTTCGCGATTTAGGCAATGAATAAGGCGGTGGTAATCAAGATGTCGCAGCTCTCTCGTATTCCGGTTCCCCTGCGCGCGTTGCGCGCAGCCTCGATGCTCGCGTTCGCCGGTGTAGTGGCGGCAGGCGTGCTCGGCGGCTGCGCGCAGCTCAAGAAGGAGCCGATCACGCAGCAGCCGATGACAGCCACCCCGCCGATGCCGCCGCAGATGAACCCGCCCGGCTCGATCTACAACCCGGGCTATGCCGGGCACCCGCTGTTCGAGGACCAGCGTCCGCGCAACGTCGGCGACATCCTGACCATCGTCATCGCGGAAAACATCAACGCGACCAAGTCGTCGGCCGCGCTCGCGGGGCGCAACGGCACGACCAACATCTCTGTGCCGACCGCCGGCTTCCTGAGCGGCCTCTTCAACCACGTGAACCTCAACGCGTCGGGGGCGAACACGTTCTCGGGCTCGGGCGGCGCGAACGCGTCGAACACGTTCAACGGCGTGATCACCGTCACCGTCACGAACGTGCTGCCCAACGGCAACCTCGTGGTGAGCGGCGAGAAGCAGATGCTCATCAACCAGGGCAACGAGTTCGTGCGCTTTTCCGGGGTCGTGAACCCGAACACGGTCGCGGGCGACAACAGCGTGTTCTCGAACCAGGTGGCCGACGCGAAGATCGAGTACTCCGCGAAGGGCTACATAGACGAAGCCGAGACCATGGGATGGCTGCAGCGCTTCTTCCTGAACATTGCGCCATGGTGACCGTGATGAGCTCGAATTCCATTTCTCGCGCGGCGCGGCGGATGCGCGCCTTCGGCGCAGCCTTCCTGATGTTCGTGCTGGGCTGCGCCGCGCTCTTCGGCGCCGCGTTCTTCGCTGCCGACGCGCATGCCGAGCGCCTGAAAGACCTCGCGCAGATCCAGGGCGTGCGCGACAACCCGCTGATCGGCTATGGCCTCGTCGTCGGCCTCGACGGCACGGGCGACCAGACCACGCAGACGCCGTTCACGACGCAGACGCTCGCGAACATGCTCGCGAACCTCGGCATCTCGATCAACAACCAGCAGATCGGCGGCACCAGCGGCAGCAGCTCGACGCTCAACAACATGCAGCTGAAGAACGTCGCCGCGGTGATGGTGACGGCCACGCTGCCGCCGTTCGCACGGCCGGGGCAGGCGATCGACGTGACCGTCTCGTCGCTCGGCAACGCCAAGAGCATCCGCGGCGGCACGCTGCTGCTGACGCCCATGAAGGGCGCGGACGGCCAGGTCTACGCGCTCGCGCAGGGCAACGTCGCGGTGGGCGGCGCGGGCGCGAGCGCGAACGGCAGCAGGGTCCAGGTCAATCAATTGGCTGCGGGCCGCATCACCGACGGCGCAATCGTCGAGCGCGCCGTGCAGACGCGCGTGATGGACGCCGGCGGCATGATGCAGATGGAGCTCAACGACACCGACTACGACACCGCGCAGCGCGTCGTGGCCGCGGTCAACAACGCGTTCGGCCAGGGCACGGCGACGCCGCTCGACGGCCGCACGATCCAGCTGCGCGCGCCGGCCGATCCGGCGCAGCAGGTCGCGTTCATGGCGCAGCTCGAGAACCTCGATGTGAAGCCGGCGCTCGCGGCCGCGAAGGTGATCCTGAACGCGCGCACGGGCTCGATCGTGATGAACCAGATGGTGACGCTGCAAAGCTGCGCGGTCGCGCACGGCAACCTGTCGGTGGTCGTGAACACGCAGACCGTGGTGAGCCAGCCCGGCGCGTTCTCGAACGGCACGACGGTGTCCGCGAAGCAATCGCAGATCCAACTAAAGCAGGACAACGGCGCGCTCAAGCTCCTGACCGCCGGCGCGAATCTCGCCGAAGTGGTGAAGGCGCTCAACGCGCTCGGCGCGACGCCGGCCGACCTGATGTCGATCCTGCAGGCGATGAAGGCCGCCGGCGCATTACAGGCTGACCTCGAGATCATCTAAGCAGCTGTAAGCAGCAAAGAACCAAGAAGGACGGATGATGGATAACTCGAACGCAAACAATGCCGCACTCGACCTGTCGCAGCGCTTCGCGCTCGACACGCAAGGCTTCGACGCATTGCGCGCGCAGGCCAACGCGTCGCCCCAGGCCGGCCTGAAGATGGCTGCCCAGCAGTTCGACGCCGTGTTCACGCAGATGATGCTGAAGAGCATGCGCGATGCGACGCCGCAGGACAGCCCGCTCGATTCGAACGACACCGCGCAGTTCACGTCGATGATGGACCAGCAGCTCTCGCAGCAGATGTCGTCGAAGGGCATCGGCGTGGCCGACATGATGCTCAAGCAATTGATGCGCAACTCGGGCATGCAGGCCGGCGCGGGCAACGAAGGGAGCAACACCGCCTTGAACGCGCTCTCGAAGGCGTTTGCGAATGCGCAGGCGAACGGCTCGCTCGCGTCCGGCAAGGGCTACTCGGCCAACAGCGCGCTGACGCCGCCGCTGCGCGGCAACGGCGCTTCGCCGAAGGTGGATTCGTTCGTCGACAAGCTGGCCGAGCCCGCGCAGGCGGCGAGCGCGGCGACCGGCATTCCGGCGCGCTTCATCATCGGCCAGGCGGCGCTCGAATCTGGCTGGGGCAAGAGCGAGATCAAGAAGGCCGACGGCACGACGAGCCACAACATCTTCGGCATCAAGGCGACCAAGGACTGGACCGGCAAGACGGTGTCGACGCTGACGACCGAGTACGTGAACGGCAAGCCGCATCGCGTGATCGAGAAGTTCCGCGCCTACGACTCGTACCAGGACGCGATGACGGACTACGCGAAGGTGCTGAAGAACAACCCGCGCTATGCGTCGGTGATGAATTCGTCGCACGACGCGGAGAGCTTCGCGCACGGAATGCAGCGCGCGGGCTATGCGACCGATCCGCACTACGCGAAGAAGCTTATTTCGATCATGCAGCAGATGGTTTGAGGGTTTGTCATACGGCGGTTGGTTTCTTTCGCCTGTTTTTTCGCGAAAACTTTGAATTCGCGGCGGTGCGTATAGTCCGTCCCTCCCCGGGACCGGGGTCACTTTTGTCCTTGCCAAAAGTAACCAAAAGCGCGTCCTGGGCGGACGGCCTGTCTCGGAGGCACGCAGTGCTGTTGGCGGTAGCGTTCTGGGGGCTACCGTTACCGCCCGCCGTACGTCCCGTTAGCACGCGGCACTGAAGTGCGCAGAGTCGAATCAAACCAATACTGATGGTCAGGCAAGGTCCGAAGGCGCTTGTCTTGCGATGCATGCTTCATGCGCTCCTGCTGACTTTCAATCGTGGGTGACATAGGGCGCGGCCAAACCGATGCCTTCCATCTGCTTCGTCGCGGGGCCGTTCCGTGCCGCGTGCTAACGGGACGTACGGCGAGCGATAGCGGTAGCCCATTGACCGCTACCGCTGACAGGACTGAGTGCTAACGGGCCAAGGCCGTCCGCCGAGGACGCGCTTTTGGTTACTTTTGGCAAGGACAAAAGTGACCCCGGTCCCGGGGAGGGACGGACTATACGCACCGGCGCGAAATCAAAGTTTTCGCGAAAACCTTAGCAAAAGAAACCAAGAGCCGCAGGCAAAATCGCCCAGCGATGAAAGGTTATAGTCAGGATCTAAGCGCGATTTGGCGCCGCGAGCGATCCAAATATGTCTCGGGCCGCCGCGCCCATTTGCTGAAGCCCAGCCAGCCGGACCGTTCCCGGCACCCGCATCAGCCAAAAATTTTCAATATTTGCTATAAACTTCGCCGGTTAGCTGCCGCTAATCAGAGAGACCAAGTGTCGGATTCCGCACGAGTCCGGCCTATATGCGCGCCACCAAGCCCCACGGCGTGCCCGCGAGAGAACGGAATACCGGCAAGCCCATGGAAATCAATCAGTCGCAACAGACGCCGGAGGAATCCGCGGATTCCGGTCCGGATTTCGGCCGTCGCAATCCGCTGGAAATCGGCGTGCAGTTGCGCAACCTCCTCAACCGCGGCGATTTCCTGACCGTCCAGTACAACGGCGGGCAGCTCGTCACGCGCATTCTCGACGTCGACGCGCGCGAGCGCGTGTTCGTGTTCGACTGGGGCGCGCTCGCGGAGCAGAACAAAGGGATGCTGGCCGCGCAGCGCTGCATGTTCCATGCATCGCCCGAAGGCGTGCGCGTCGAGTTCACCACCGGCACGCCGCGCGAGACCCGTTTCGAAGGCCTGCCTGCGTTCGAGGCGTCGTTTCCCGAAGTGCTCTATTACGTGCAGCGGCGCGAGTATTTCCGCGTCGATGCGCCGATCCTGGACCCGTACGTCTGCAAAGGCCGCCTGCCCGACGGCGACACCTTCCGCTTCGAAGTCCATGACCTGTCGCTCGGCGGCATCGGAGTGCGCACCACCGACGAGCGCGTCGCCGAGATGCCGATGGGCACGCTGATCGAGGGCGTCGAGGTGCTGTTGAACACGCACGGCACGCTCTCGCTCGACCTGCAGCTCGTCTCGCATCGCTCGTCGGACATGCCCAACGGCATGCGCCGCTACCAGCTCGGCTTCCGCTTCATGTCGCTGCCGGGCAGCGCCGAGAACACGCTGCAGCGCCTCATCACCCAGCTCGAAATGAAGCGCCGCTCGCTCGTGCGCGCCTGACGTCCTCCCGATCCGCCACGCCTTCTCCGCCTGCTCGCTCGAGCGGGTGGAGAATTGGCGATCGATTCACACGCTTATCCGCGCTTTGCCCGCGCTTCGCGCTGCCGATAATGCAGTGTGGAGCCGCGCCGCCTTACCGTTTCTCCCTCAATTTTTTCCGCCCGGCGCCGTTATACAGCCTGTTCACGCAACGCGGCGGACGGATGCTATGCCCGCCCATTTAGGATGACGCATGTCCAACAATATCTTCAGCATTGGTCTTAGCGGACTTCAGGCCGCCCAGTGGGGCATGACGACGACGAGCCAGAACATCAGCAATGCGTCGACGCCCGGCTATGACGTCGAGAGCCCCGTTCTTGCGGAAGCGAACGGGCAGTACACGGGCTCGGGCTACATGGGCGGCGGCGTGAGCACCGCGACCACCCAGCGCGCGTATAGCCAGTACCTCACGACGCAGCTGAACAACGCACAGGCGACCAACAGCTCGCTGACGGCCAACAACACGATGGCCTCGCAATTGAACAACCTGGTGGGCAGCCCGACGGGCGGTATCTCGGCGGCAATCACCACCTATTTCACGGGACTGCAGAGCGTCTCGAACAATCCGAGCAGCCTTGCTACGCGGCAGACCGCGATCAGCGACGCGCAATCGCTCGCCGACCAGATCAACACGGCCGGCCAGCAATACGACTCGCTGCGCCAGAGCGTGAATCAACAGCTCTCCACGACCGTCACCCAGATCAACACCTACTCGACGCAGATCGCGCAGCTGAACAGCCAGATCCAGGCTGCGAGCGCGCAAGGCCAGCCGCCGAATCAGCTGATGGACCAGCGCGACCAGGTGGTGTCGAACCTGTCGCAGCTGGTGGGTGTCTCGGTCGTGCAGAACAGCAGTGGCTATAGCCTGTTCCTCGGCGATGGCCAACCGCTCGTGGTCGCCAACCAGAGCTTCCAGCTCGCGGCCGTCACCTCGCCGAGCAACCCGAGCGAGACGGCGATCGCGTACAACGGCATCGCGGGCTCGAGCTCATCGACCGACTATCTGCCGAGCACCGCGCTGACGGGCGGCACGCTGGGCGGCCTGACGTCGTTCGTGAGCCAGACGCTCGACCCGGCCGAAGCGCAGCTCGGCGCGATCGCGACGAGCTTCGCCTCGCAGGTGAACGCGCAGAACTCGCTGGGCCTGACGCTGTCGGGCACGACCGGCGGCAACCTGTTCACGGTGGCAGGGCCGACCGTCTACGCGAACAAGAACAACACGGGCACGGAAACGTTGTCGGTGACGCTGACGAACCCGTCCGCTCCGCCGACCGACAACTACTCGCTCGCGTTCAACGGCACCAACTACACGGTGACAGACACGTCGACGAACACCGTGGTCAGCTCGACGACCACCGCTCCGACCACCGTCGCGGGCATGACGCTCACGTTGTCGGGCGCGATGACGGCCGGCGATTCGTTCACGATCCAGCCGACCTCGGGCGCCTTGAACAGCTTCGCGCTCGCGACGACGAGCGCCTCCGCGATCGCGGCGGCGTCGCCGGCGCTGGCGTCGGCGACGACCTCGAACACGGGCACGGGGAAGATCACGGCGGCCACGGTGTCGTCCGGCTATTCGCTCGCGAGCACGATCACGCTGACCTACAACTCGGCGACCGGCACGCTGAGCGGCGTTCCGGTCGGCTCGTCCGTGTCGCTCAATGGGGGGGCGGCGACGACGAACACCACGGGTTCGGTGGCCTACACGTCGGGCAACTCGATCTCGATCAATGGCGTGTCCTTCACGATCAGCGGCACGCCGGCCAACGGCGACACCTTCACGATCGCCCCGAACACGGGCGGCACGAGCGACGGCAGCAACGCGCTCGCGATCTCGAACCTCGTGTCGAACTCGGTGCTGTCGAACGGCACGGCCACGCTAACGGGCGCGTACGCGAACTACGTGGACAACATCGGCAACGCGGCGAGCACGCTGCAGTCGGCGAGCAAGACGCAGACCGCGCTCGTCACCCAGATCACGTCCGCGCAGCAATCGGTTTCCGGCGTGAACCTCGACGAAGAGGCGTCCCATTTGCTGCAGTACCAGCAGCTCTATCAGGCGAACAGCAAGGTGATCCAGACGGCGAATTCGCTGTTCCAGACCCTGCTCGGCATCTTCAATTGAGGCGGTAAGCGATGCGTATCTCGACTTCGCAGTACTACAGCTCGAACGTCCAGACGATGGACAACCAGCAGGCTCAGCTCAGTCAACTGCAACAGGAGCTGTCGAGCGGCAACGCGCTGTCCACGCCGGCCGACAATCCGCTCGGCGCGGCGCAGGCCGTCACGCTGACGATGCAGACCTCGACGCTCGCGCAGTACACGACGAACCAGAACTCGGCGCTTTCGTCGCTGCAGCTCGAGTCCACGACGCTCTCGAGCGTGACGAACGTGATGCAGAGCATCACTTCGCTGATGGTGCAGGCGAACGACCACTCGCTTTCCGACAGCAACCGCAGCTCGATCGCCACCGAGCTGCAGGGCGACCGCAACCAGCTCCTGACGCTCGCGAACACGACCGATGGGACGGGCAACTACATCTTCTCGGGATTCCAATCGGCGACTCAGCCGTTCACGAGCAACGCGGGCGGCGGCGTCACGTACCACGGGGACACCGGCGAGCGCCTGGTGCAGGTGTCGGGCACGCGGCAGATCGTCACGAACGACAACGGTGCGAGCGTGTTCATGAGCGTGGCGGCGATCGGTTCGTCACCGGTGCTGGCGGGTTCGTCGTCGAACACCGGCACGGGCAGGAGCGGCGCGGTGACGATCACCAACCCGGCGGTGACGACGAACACCGACAGCTACTCGATCACGTTCGGCGGCACGGCGGCTGCGCCGACCTACACGGTGACGGACAACACGATCGGCGCGTCCAGCGCCACGACGACGTCCTACACGGCGGGCACGACGCCGCTGACGATCGGCCTCGGCACCGGCATGACGGCGTCGATTTCGGGGACGCCGGCGGTTGGCGATTCGTTCTCGGTGACGCCGGGCACGGCGACGTCGAACAGCAACTTGTTCACGACACTCGACTCGATCATTGCCGCGCTGCAGGTGCCGGTGAGCAGCAACCCGACGGCCTACGCGACGCAGCAGAATGCACTCACTGCAGGCACGACGGCGTTTCAGAATTCGCTGACGAACATCTCGATGGTGCAGGCTTCGGTCGGGGGGCGCTCGCAGGAGTTGACTGCACTGCAGACGTCGACTACGAATGAGTCGACGCAGATGCAGAGTAATCTGGCTGATATCACTAGCGCGAATATGGTGTCCACCATCAGCCAGTATGAAGAGGTGCAGAACGCGCTTTCGGCTGCGCAGAAGAGCTTTGTGCAGATTCAGGGGATGTCGTTGTTTCAGTACATCACCAACTGAGGCTGGCTTTGGGCGCCAGCGGTTTTGGTTTTTGCTGCTGGCGGTTGTTGTTTTTGCCTTTCGGCGCTTGGTTTCTTTCGCCAAGGTTTTCTTTTAAAAGTTCATATCGCGACGGTGAGCACGCTTTGCCCCTCCCCGGGGCGGGGGTCACTTTGGTCTTGCCCAAAGTAACCAAAGGCGTGTCCTGGGCGGACGGCCTTGGCCCGTTAGCACTCAGTCCTGTCAGCGGTAGCGGTCAATGGGCTACCGCTATCGCCCGCCGTACGGCCCGTTAGCACGCGGCACGGAATTGCGCAAAGTCGAATCAAATCAATACTGATGGTCAGGCCAGGCCAGAAGACCCTTGTCTTGCGATGCTGCTTCATGCGCTCCTGCTGACTTTCAATCATGGGTGACACAGGGCGCGGCCAAACCGATGTCTTCCATTTGTTTCGTCGCGGGGCCGTTCCGTGCCGCGTGCGAACGGGACGTTCGGCGGGCGATAGCAGTAGCCCCCAGAACGCTATCGCCAACAGCACTGCGTGCCTCCGGGACAGGCCGTCCGCCCAGGACGCGCTTTTGGTTACTTTTGGCAAGGACAAAAGTGACCCCGGTCCCGGGGAGGGACGGACTATACGGAGCGGCGCGAAATCAAAGTTTTTACGAAAGCCTTAGCAAAGTTTTTACGAAAGCCTTAGCAAAATTCTTACGAAAGCCTTAGCAAAAGAACCGCCGAAAGGCAAAAGCAACTACTTAAGCCCAGCAGCCACGCGCCCAATCGCATCAACACCGAGATCGAACATCCGCGAGAAAAACGGAATCATATTCGGCAACATCAACTGCACGAGCAGCAAGCCGACGAGCATCGTCACAGGAAATCCGATCTGAAAGATACCGATCTGCGGCGCCGCGCGATTCAAAACCCCCAGCGCCAGGTTGGCGATCACAAGCGCCGCCACCACCGGCAACGACAACAACAACCCCGCCGAAAACAACGTCCCACCCCACTCGACAAGCGTGCGCCAGCCAGGCGCATTGAGCAGATTCGCCGAGATCGGCACAGTCTGAAACGTCGCGACGAGCGCCCCAATCACCTGCAAGTGTCCGTCGAACGCCAGGAAAGCCAGCATCGCAATCGTGTTCAGATAGCGCGAAAGCACATCGCTGGAATTGCTCGAGCCCGGTTCGAAAAAGGTCGCAAACCCAAGCCCCATCTGCATCCCGATGATCCCGCCGGTCGTCTCGACGGCGCCGAACACGATCTGCATCGTGAGCCCGAGCGCCGCGCCGATCAGGAACTGGTTCACGATGATCCAGATGCCCGCCGCCGAAAACACTGTAGGCGGCGGCAGCGGCCCGAGCGTCGGCGCGACGATGATCGCAATGAGAGCGGCCAGCCCGATCTTCACGCGCGCCGGCACCAACGAATGGCCAATCACCGGCGCCGTCGTCACTAGCGCAAGAATGCGCACGAACGGCCACAGGAACGCCGTGAGCCAGGTGTTCAGCTGCGCATAGGTGACGGAAAACATCGCGGGGAGAGAAGGAACGAAGCGGGCGCCGCCGCGTCAGCCAGCGACTTGCGGCGCGATCGTGAGCATGTGCCGAAGGTAGTCGAGCATCGTCGTCAGCATCCACGGCCCCGCGATCACGAGCGTCACCGCAACCGCGAGCAGCTTCGGAATGAAGGACAGCGTGGTCTCGTTGATCTGCGTGGCCGCCTGGAACAGGCTCACCACGAGGCCCACTACGAGCGCCACCAGCAAGAGCGGGGCGGCAAGCACAAGCGCAACGTACATCGCCTGGTGCGCAAGCGTCATTACGGATTCGGGCGTCATGTTCAAGTCTGCTTCAAAGTGGGATCACACGTAACGGAATCGGCGCCGGGCCGGCGCGCTACGTCAATCAAGTAAAGCTCTGCGCAAGCGAGCCGATCAAGAGCTGCCAGCCGTCGACCAGCACGAACAGCATCAGCTTGAACGGCAGCGAGAGCGTCGCGGGCGACACCATCATCATCCCCATCGACATCAGCACGCTCGCCACCACCATGTCGATGATCAGGAACGGAATGAAGATCGTGAAGCCGATCTGGAAGCCCGTCTTCAATTCGCTCGTCACGAACGACGGCACGAGCAGCGACAGCGGCACGTCTTCGGGTCCCTGCATTGCCCCGGCGTGCGAGATCTTCGCGAACAGCGCGAGATCGGATTCGCGCGTCTGGCGCAGCATGAAGGTCTTGAACGGCGCGAGACCGCGCGAGACCGCGGTATCCATCGGCATCGTGCCTTCGGAGAAGGGCTTGTAGCCGTCGTTGTACGCCTTGTCGAGCACGGGCGACATCACGAACAGCGTAAGGAACATCGCGATGCCGACCAGCACCTGGTTCGGCGGCGTCGTCGACAGCCCCATCGCCTGGCGCAGCAGCGACAGCACGATGATGATGCGCGTGAAGCTCGTCATCATCAGCACCATCGCCGGCAGGAACGACAGCATCGTGAGCAGCAGCATCGTCTGCACGCTCAGCGAGTAGGTCGTGCCGCCGTTCGGTCCGGGGCTCGTGTTGAAGGCGGGCAGGCCCGCGGCTTGCGCGAACGAGAGCGCCGGCAGCGCGCCGATCGCGAGCGGCAGCAGCCACGGCAGCGCGCGGCGCGCGGCCTTGATCAGCTGCCCGAAGCGTGGCGAAAGGGGATCGGTTCGCGAGGCGGCGTGCGCGTCGCGAGTGAGGGTGCGGCTTGACGGCATTTACTTGTCTCCGCTCTCGCGGCGCTGAAAACGTTTGCTCGCTTCGTCCTTCAAGGCGGTGCGAAAGCGTTGTCCGAAGCTGCCCGGCGGCGGCGCTTGCACGCCGTAGGCGGCAGAATCCGCGCCCGTGGCGCTTTCGACGCTAGCCGAGCCGGCCGGCATCGAATGCAGGAGCCGCACGTTGCCTGGCGAGGCGCCCAGCACGAGCCAGGTCTCGCCGATCTCGACGACGGCCACGCGCTCCTTGCCGCCGAGCGAGGCGCCCGCGACGACCTTGACTAGCCCCCCGCGGCTCGAAGGCTGCAAGCCGAAGCGGCGCGCGAGCCAGGCGCAGGCGAACACGAGGCCGATCACGACGATGAGGGCGACGATCGTCTGCAGCACCGCGCCGACACCGAGCGACGGCACGGCCGTGCCCGCGTTCACGCCGGAAGCGATTTGCGCGGCGTTATTGACGGCGTTCATGTCGGCGGCCAGCGCGAGGCGCGGCGCCGACGCAACCCACGCCGTCAAGGCCGCGATCGATGCCAGCGATCCGCCGGACGCGGCGCGGCGTTTCATCGATTGAGCTTCCGGATGCGCTCGGACGGCGTAATGATGTCGGTCAGGCGAATCCCGAACTTGTCGTTCACGACGACGACTTCGCCCTGCGCGATCAGGCAGCCGTTCACGAGCACGTCCATCGGTTCGCCGGCGAGGCCGTCGAGCTCGACGACCGAGCCTTGCGCGAGCTGCAGCAGGTTGCGGATCGCGATCTTGGTGCGCCCGAGCTCCACGGTCATCTGGACCGGGATGTCGAGAATCATGTCGATGTCGTTGCGCGTCGACGCGGACTCGACCTTCGACAGCGGCTGGAACACGCCGGCCGTGGCCGGGTTCACTTCGTTGTTGTTGTTCTGCTCGGCAAGCGCGCTCGCCCAGTCGTCCATGCCCGAATCCGCTTCGGCCGCGTCGGCTGCTTCGCCCATGGCGGCCACCATTTGCGCTTCGAGATCTGCCGTGCCGCTGGTTTCCGGCGTCGGGTTCAGCTCAGTCATATCCACCTTCCTTCATCGATTCTGCGGCGCTGATCATCTTCTGGACCCGCAGCGCGTATTGACCATTGAAAATGCCGTAGCCGCACTCCATCACCGGCACGCCGTCGACCTTCGCGGTGATGTGCTCGGGGATGTTGATCGGCAGCACGTCGTTGACCCGCATGTTGAGAATCTGCTCGAACGTGACGGGGATCTCGACGAGATTCGCCGTCAGCTCCACTTCCGCGGCCTGCACCTGCTGCGACAGCACGCGCACCCAGCGGCGATCCACTTCGAGCGCTTCGCCCTGGATCGGCGAGGACAGGATGTCGCGGATCGGCTCGATCATCGAGTACGGCATGCAGATGTGCAGCGTGCCGCCGGTCGGCCCGAACTCGATCGAGAACTGCGTGACGATCACGATTTCGTTGGGCGTCGCGACGTTGGCGAACTGCGTGTGCATCTCGGAGCGCACGAATTCGAACTGCAGCGGACGCACGCTCTTCCACGACGTCGTGTAGTGCTCGAACACGAGGTTGAGCAGCTTGCCGATGATGCGCTGCTCGGTCTGCGTGAAGTCGCGGCCCTCGACGCGCGTATGGAAGCGCCCGTCGCCGCCGAACAGGTTGTCGACGACGAAGAACACGAGATTCGGGTCGAACACGAAGAGCGACGTGCCGCGCAGCGGCTTCACGTGCACGAGGTTCAGGTTGGTCGGGATCGGCAGGTTGCGCGTGAACTCGCTGTACTTCTGGACCTTCACGGGGCCGACCGAGATTTCCGCGGTGCGCCTCATGAAGTTGAAGATGCCCACGCGCAACAGGCGCGCGAAGCGGTCGTTGATGATTTCGAGGCCGGGCATCCGGCCGCGCACGATCCGCTCTTGCGTGGCGATGTTGTACGGGCGCACGCCCGCGCGGCTGCTGTCGTCGGCAACCGAGTCGGTCTCGCCGGTTACGCCTTTCAGGAGGGCATCGACCTCCTCCTGGGACATGAACTCTTCGTGGCCCATTTCCTGGTTCTCGCTATCGGATAACGGTCATCGGCGCGGGTGGACTTGCCCGCGTCACTGGACTACGAATTCGGTGAACAGCACGTCCTGCACATGCGCAGGCGTGCCGCCGGCATCGGTCGGCTTCTCGACCAGCGCCTTCAGTTCGGCGGCGAGCGCGCGCTTGCCGTCGAGCGTCGCGAGGTCGTCCGGCTTCTTGTTCGACAGCGCGAGCAGGATGCGGCTGCGGATTTCCGGCATGTGCTGCGTGAGCTGCTCCTGGACCTTCGGGTCGATGAGCTTCAGCGACAGGCCGACTCGCAGATAGTGCATGTTGCCGTCGTCGGACTGGAGGTTCACCGTCATCGGCTCGAGCGCGAAGAAGATCGGCGCGGGCGGCGGCGCGGGCTTCGCTTCGCTGTGCGGCAGGCCGTCCTTCAGCAGGAAGAAGTAGGTGCCGGCCGCAGCGCCCAAGGCCGCGATCACGATGATCGTCGCGATCACGATGATGCGCTTCACTTTGCCTTTCGCGGCCGGGGCGGTCTGCTGCTGCGGTGCTGCGGTCGTCGTTGCCATTCGGGGTGCCTGCTTTTATTCCGTAGTCTGCATTGTTCTGGATCGGCGGCCTTTGCTATGGGCCGAAAAGAAGGGGGATTTTGGGTTATCTCATGCGTTTGCTGAAGAGCCTTTCTTTTGTCTGCGACGCGCTCTTTGCTTACCGAGTCTCTCTTTTTCGATGTGGCGGGGAGGTGGGCCTGTATCTTTCGCCAGGGTTTTCGCGAAAACTTTGATTTCGCGCCGTTCCGTATGGTCCGTCCCTCCCCGGGACCGGGGTTACTTTTGTCTTGCCAAAAGTAACCAAAAGCGCGTCCTGGGCGGACGGCCTGGGCCCGGAGGCACTCAGTCCTATTCGCAATAGCGTTCTGGGGGCTACCGTCTCCGCTCGCCGTACGGCCCGTTCGCACGCGGCTCGTGGTTGCTCCGCGACGAATCAAACCCACGCTGACGATCGTGAAAGGCCAGTGGCCGCGCCTCACACAAACGTATCGACCAATCCCACCTTGCGTTGTACCGTGCCCGTGACTTGCGTCGCGGATATCTGGGTGCCCGCGTCGCTCGCGTCGCCGCCACTGCCGCTTCCCCGGCCCGAGCCGCCCGCGTTCTGCTGATACGCCTGCTGTTGCGCCTGGTTCGCAAAGCCGTTGCTCACCGTCGTGCTGCCCAGGCCGATCCCGTTCGATTCCATCGCCTCGCGCAGCTTCGGCAGGGCCGCTTGCACTGCGTCGAGCACTTGCTGGTGCTGTGAGACGAACAGCGCGTGCGCGTGGTTGTCCGCCACTTGCAGCACCACCTGCAGCGGACCCAGGTCCGGCGGGTTCAGCGTCAGTTCCGCCGTCTGCTGGTGCGCGTTCGACAAGAACACCACCTTCTGGCTCAAGGCGTCTTCCCAGTCCGAGGTGCCCACCTGCGGCGAGAGCGATGCCGCCGCCGCCGTGGCGCCCGCCGCGCTCGCGTTCAGCGCCGTCGCGGCCGGAGTCAGCGCCGCGGCTTGGGCCGCCTGTGCGGCTTGCTGCGTCGCCTGCGTTGCGTTGGTCTGGTTTGCCGTCGCCTGCAGGGTCGAGGTGGCGTCCTGCGTGCCGGCGCCCGCCAGGCTGTTCGCCGCCAGCGAATCGACAAGCGAGGTCGCCGTTTCGCCGCCAGTCTGAGCCGTCGCGTGCGCCGCCGCGCCGGCAGCGAATTTGCCCTGGTTCAGCAAGACCGAGTTCGCCAGCGTCTTCGGCGTCAGCGCGCCGTTCAGGCCCGTGTCGGTGCCCGTCGTGGCGTCCGTTGCGTTCGTGCTTGCGGCCTGGCCCTGCGCGGCTGCGGCGGCGGCAGCCGCCGCGCCTGCTGCCGGGTCGCTCTGGCCCGTGACCTGCGCAATCGCTGCCTGCAAGGCCTGTTGCAGCGATTTCGCTTTCGCCGAGTCTGTCGTGCCCGTCGTCGTCGTGCCGCCCGCGCCCGTCGTTGGCAGACCGTCGGTCGTGGCGTCCGCCGTCGTGGCCGCCGCGTTCGCGGTGGAGGCGTTCGCCTGTGCCTGGGCTTGCAATTGCGCCTGCACCGCCGCGGCAACCGCCGCCGCCTGCGCCGCGGCGTTGTTCGCCGCCGCGTTCGCGTTGGTGCTCGACGTCGTGTCGCTCGTCTTGTCCGTCTTGCCGCTCGAAGCCGTGCTGCTGCTCGCGCTACCCGTGCCGCAGGCGTCGCCGCTCGATGATGTCTGCTGCGTCGGCTGGGTCTGCGATCCGTCGTTGCTCGCTGCGTTCGCGCTCGTGTCGCTCGTGCTGTTCGTGCCGTTCGCCGCGTCGCTCGATGCGCTGCTCGACGATTGCGGCGGCGTCTGGCTCGCGCTTTGCGCCGCGTTCGACTGTGCGTTCGTCTGCGTGCTGGGCGCGGGGCTCGGGGCGGGGCTCGGCGGGCTGGCTTGTTGCTGCTGTGCTTGGGCGAGGGTCTGCGAGAACGGCGTCGACGGCTGCGACGATTGCAGCAGCGACGAGGCGCTCGATGCGTCGGTCGACGTGCCCGTCGTGCCGAACAGCGAGCTCAGGAAAGAAAGGGGAGACGTCATGCGATGCCTCTTCTTAGGGTCGGTCGGATGGTTGAACGTCCAATTGCGGTTCGTGTGTGCTTCGCTGCGTCACTCGACGCTGTTGTCCGCGCGCATGCGCAGCACCTTCGCCGCGTGTTCGTCGGCCTCGCGCTGTTCGCTGCGCGCCGTTTTCAGCGCCAGCGCGGCCTCGCCGCGCGCCTGCAGGATTTCGTAGGAGCCGAGCTTGCGCTTGTGGCGCTGCCATTCGGGCTTCGCCGCTTCGAGGCGCGCCGTCGCGGCATCGAGCAGGCGCCGCTGCTGGTCGATCGCGGTGTCGAGCGTGTCGATGAAGGCCTGGAAATTGCGCCAGTTGCCGGCCGGCATGCCCGACTGCGCGGTCCGCGTGAAACGCGCGTGGTACTCGTCGCGGTATTGCAAGAGCGAGTTGAGCTGCGCTTCGACGTCGCTGCGCTCGCGCTGCACGTGGCCCAGGTGCTTGGTCGCGGCGTCGAGGTCGTCTTGCGCGAGATCGATCAGCGTTTGAATCGGAAAGTGCTTCGACATGGTCAGTCAGCCTCCCTATTGCAGTAGCGCGTCGAGCGACGCGACGCTCGGCTCGAACTCCGCGCACTCGCGGAAATGCTGTTGCAGAAACGCTTCGATGCGCGGGTACAGCGCGATCGCGCGGTCGAGCAATGCGTCGCGCCCGCTCGAATAGGCGCCGACGTTGATGAGGTCGCGGTTGCGCTGGTAGCGCGACAGCATTTGCTTGAACAGGCGCACCCGGTCGAGGTGGCGGTCGTTGATCAGCGCGGTCATCGCGCGGCTGATCGACGCTTCGATGTCGATCGCCGGGTAGTGGCCGCTTTCCGCGAGCGAGCGCGACAGCACGATGTGCCCGTCCAGGATCGCGCGCGCCGAATCGGCGATCGGGTCCTGCTGATCGTCGCCTTCGGTCAGCACCGTGTAGAACGCGGTGATCGAGCCGCCGCCTTCCGGCCCGTTGCCGGTGCGCTCGACGAGCGCGGGCAGCTTCGCGAACACCGACGGCGGGTAGCCTTTGGTCGCGGGCGGCTCGCCGATCGCGAGCGCGATCTCGCGCTGCGCCATCGCGTAGCGCGTGAGCGAATCCATCAAGAGCAGCACGTGCTTGCCCTGGTCCCGGAAGAATTCGGCGAGCGAGGTCGCGTAGGCGGCGCCCTGCATCCGCAACAGCGGCGAGACGTCGGCGGGAGCCGCGACCACCACCGAGCGCGCGATGCCGTCCTCGCCCAGGATCTGCTCGATGAACTCCTTCACTTCGCGGCCCCGTTCGCCGATCAGGCCGATCACGATCACCTCGGCGCTCGTAAAACGCGCCATCGTGCCGAGCAGCATCGACTTGCCGACGCCCGAGCCCGCGAACAGGCCCATGCGCTGGCCGCGTCCGACGGTCAGCAAGGCGTTGATCGCGCGTACGCCGACGTCGAGCACCTTGTGGATCGGCTCGCGGTTCAGCGGGTTGATCGATGGGGCCGACAGCGGCGCATCGGCCGCATTGCCGAGCGGGCCGAGCCCGTCGAGCGGGCGGCCCGAGGCGTCGACCACGCGGCCCAGCATCTCCCAGCCGACCGGCAGGCGCTTCGCGCCCGCAAGCGGGTCGGCGATCGGCGCGTTTTCGAGCGGGTAGACGCGCGCGCCGGGCAGGAGGCCCGCGACTTCGGTCGTCGGCATCAGGAACAGGCGTTCGCCCGAGAAGCCGACCACTTCGGCTTCGGCCATCTCGCGCGTGCTGCCCGCGGGCAGCTCGATCATCACCTCGGCGCCGACCGACAGGCGCAGGCCGACCGCTTCCAGCACGAGGCCGGCCGCGCGCGTGAGTCGGCCGCAGGCGCGCAGCGGTCTCGCGAGCGTGTTGCGGCTGCGCGCGGCGTGCAGCCGCGCGCGCCAGACGTTCAGGTGGGGGTTGTCGGGGGCGGCTTGCGAAGGCGCAGCGGCTTGGCGGGCGTCGGCATCGCTGTCGTCGACGGCGAGCGCGTGCGGGATTGCGGCGTCGACAAGCGGCGCCTCCGGCAAGTCGATGTCGAACGCCGGGATATCGAGCGGCGGGAGGTCGATAGCGTCCGCGCTTCGTGGCGGCGCGCTGTCGAAAGCGCGCGTCGTCAGCGGCGCATCGTCGAACGCGGGGGGCTCGGGCAGTTCGCTGGCTCCGAGCGCAGGCAAATCCGGCGGGGCGTCGTCGAACGCCGGCGGCTGCGGCGGCGCTGCGTCGAAATCGAAGCGGGGCGGAGCCAGCGGATCGGCGTCGAGCGAGGGCGCGGCCAGGTCGTTCGATAAAGCAGGCGGCTCATCAGGAAACTGAGCAGGAAACTGATCCGACAGCTCTGGAGGCAGCGTCCCGAACGAAGCCAGCGCCAATTCCCGCTCGAGCGGCGTGAGGCCGCTCGAAAGGATCTCTTCGACGGTCGGCTTCACCATGTGTTCACCTTGCCGAGGGCGGCGGCGACGCGCTCCCAGCGCGTCTTCATCGTCGCGTCCACTTCGCCGCTCGCGGCCTGCGCGCGGCAGCCGCCGCGCTCGATGCTCGCATCGGTGCGCACGTGCCAGCCGCCGCGCTTGAGCTCTTCCTGGAGGTAGGCCTCGACGACGGGCATGTCGGCCGGATTCACGATCAAGGTCGGCGCGCCCGTGAGCGCGGGCTCGGCGGCGAGCACTTCGCGCGCCGCGTCGAGCAGCGCCGCCGGGTCGTGCGTCACATGGTGGCGCACGGCCTGCTGCGCGATGTCGAGCGCGAGCTCGACCAGGTTTTCTGCGAGATGGGCCTCGACGCCGACGAGCGCCGACTTGAACGCCTCGGCGATGGCGGCCAGCCGCTCGGCGGCGAGGAGCGCCTCGGCCTGGCCTTTCTCGAAGCCTTGCGCATAGCCTTGCTCGAAGCCGGCCTGATAGCCGAGCGCCTGGCCCGCGACATGCCCCGACGCCACGCCCTGCGAATGCGCGGCGTCGCGCAGCCGCTGCAGCTCGGCCTCGAAGGCGCCGTCGTCGAACGGCTCCTCGTTGGAGGGCGGTGCCGGATCGAACGAGGCCATCTCCCAGCGCTGATACGCCGAAAGCGTCTCCTTCGAGCGTCCGGACCCGGGGCCAGTGCGCGCCGGGCCGCCCCCAGGCGCACTGGCCGCCCCCTCGGGGGGCGGCTCGCCGGTGTGCGCCGGGCCGCCCCCAAGCACACCGGCCGCCCCCTTGGGGGGCAGCTCACGGCGTGAGCTCGGGGGCTCTCTCCTGTCAGACATATGCATCTTCTGCCTTGCCGCCGAGGACTATCTGGCCGCTCTCGGCGAGGTTGCGAACGATCTGCAGGATGCGGCGCTGCTGCGTCTCGACTTCCGACACGCGCACCGGTCCGCGCGAATCGAGATCTTCGGCCAGCAGCTCGGCCGCGCGCTGCGACATGTTCGAGAGGAACTTCTGGCGCAGCGCGGGCGGCGCGCCCTTGAGCGAGATGATGAGCGCCTCCGACTCCACTTCCTTGAGCAGCAGCTGGATCGCGCGGTCTTCGAGGTCGAGCAGGTTCTCGAACACGAACATCTGGTCGATGATCTTTTGCGCGAGGTCCGCGTCGTACTGGCGGACGTTCTCGAGCACCGATTCCTCGAACGTGCTCGACATGTAGTTGAGAATCTCCGCCGCGGTGCGGATGCCGCCCATCGGGCTGCGCTTCAGGTTGTCGCTGCCGGACAAGAGGCCGGTGAGCACGTCGTCGAGCTCGCGCAGTGCGGCCGGCTGGATGCCGTCGAGCGTCGCGATCCGCAGCAGCACGTCGTTGCGCAGGCGCTCGGTGAAGCACTCGGTGATCTCGGACGCCTGGTCGCGGTCGAGGTGCACCAGGATCGTCGCGATGATCTGCGGGTGCTCGTTCTTGATGAGCTCGGCCACCGCCGCCGAATCCATCCACTTGAGGCCTTCGATGCCGCTCGTGTCGCTGCCCTGCAGGATGCGGTCGATCAGCACGCCGGCCTTGTCCTCGCCGAGCGCCTTGGTGAGCACCGAGCGGATGTAGTCGCTCGAATCGAGCGAGAGCGCCGTGTGCTTCTCCGCTTCCGAGACGAAGTCCTGCAGCACGTCCTCGACCTGCTCGCGCGTCACGTTCTGGAGCGCGGCCATCGCGCTGCCGATCTTCTGCACTTCGCGCGGCCCGAGGAACTTGAAGACTTCCGCGGCCTCTTCCTCGCCGATCGACATCAGCAGGAGCGCGCTTTTGGTTACACCTTCCGTGCTCATGATGCCTCCCGCTGGGCCGCCCCGAGGGAGGCATCCGCCCCCTCGGGGGGCAGCGAACAATAGTGAGCGTGGGGGTAGTTCATTCAGACACCCAGTTTTTCACGACCGTCGCCACGATCTTCGGGTCCTGGCGGGCGATCGTGCGCGCGTACTCCAGGTTCCGCTCGAATTTCTGCTTGTGGTTCTCGAACGACAGCAGGTCCACGCTCACGCCGTCGTCGTCGATGCCGGCCGCCTTCTCGCCGTTGGCGGCCGGGACGCCGTCCAGCAGGATCGGCTCGCCCGCCGAGCCGATCGCGACGGCCGACGACATCGGCTCGGCCGGCTGGGGCGGCGGCGGGAAGGCGCGGCGCAGCGCCGGCCTCACCATCGCGAAGTAGAGGAACAGGGCCACCGCGCCGATGCCGAGCCAGGTCGCGATCTGCTTGTAGAGCGCGAGCATGTCGGGCGTGCGCCACCACGGGATGTTCGCGAGCGGATCGTCGATCTTCGTGAAGGCGCTGTTGACGACGTTTACCGAGTCGCCGCGCTGCGCGTCGTAGCCCATCGCGTCCTTCACGAGCTGGTCGACCTTGGCGAGCAGGTCGGCCGGCACGGGCTGCATCGTGACGTGGCCACGGGCGTCCGTGATCGGCATGTTGTTGATCACCACCGCGACCGACAGGCGCTTGATGCTGCCGATCGGCTGCTCGACGTGGCGGACCGTCTTGTCGAGCTCGTAGTTGGTCGTCGCATCCTTGCGCTGGCTCGTCGGCGTCGAGGCCGTCGTGCTCGCGCCGCTCGCGGGCGCGTCGATCGGCGCGGAAGCCGGCTGCGGCGGCGTGTTCGAGAGCGCGCCCGGCACGCCCTGCGCCGCGCCCGTCGACGATTCCGTCGAGGCGCTCGTCTGCTGGCTGCGGATCGAAGCCTGCTGCGGGTTGCCGTTCGGGCCGTACGACTCGGCGGTCTGCTCGACGTGCGAGAAGTCGAGGTCGGCGCTCACCTGCGAGTGCGCGTTGCCGGCGCCGAACAGCGGCCCGAGGATCGCGTCGATGCGCTGCTGCGTGTCGTGCTCGATCTGGCGCTGGTACTTGAGCTGGGTCGGATCGAGCCCGGCGCTCGACGACGACTGCGTGAGCAGGTTGCCGTCCTGGTCGACGATCGTCACGTTCTTGACCGGCATGTCGGGCACGGCGGAGGCCACCATGTGCGTGACCGCGACCACCTGGCCTTCGTCGAGCGCGCGGCCCGGATACAGGTTGACGAGCACCGAGGCGGAGGGCGCCTCCTTGTCGCGCACGAACACGGACGGCTTCGGGATCGCGAGATGCACGCGCGCCTCGCGCACGGTCGAGATCGACTCGACGGTCTTCTCGAGCTCGCCTTCGAGCGCGCGCTGGTAGTTGATCTGCTCGGCGAACTGGCTGATGCCGAACTTCTGGTTGTCCATCAATTCGAAGCCGACCGAGCCGCCCTTGGGCAGGCCCTGCGCGGCGAGCCGCAGGCGCATCTCGTGAACCTGGTCGGACGGCACGAGGATGGCGCCGCCGCCCTCGGCGAACTTGTACGGGACGTTGGCCTGCTGGAGCGCGGTGATGATTGCGCCGCCGTCGCGGTCGGAGAGGTTGCTGAACAGCACCTTGTAGTCCGGCGCGCGCGACCACAGGTAGAGCGCGGCGACCACGGCGACGAGCACCGCCACGGCGATGATCAGCGGCGCGCGCGGGTTGCCGCGCATCTGCGAGATCGACGACAGGCGCGAACTGAAGCCGCCGCCGAGGTCCGCCGCTCCGCCGGCGCCGGCCGGCAGCGCGGCGGCGCCCGCGGCGGCAGGCTGCGCGCCCGTCAGGCCCACGCGGGTGTCGGGGTTGATCAAAGAGTTGGCCTGCGAATCCATGCGTCTGGGTTCTCCGGAATGCGGGTCGGTCCTGGCTGCGAAGCGCCTGCGGCGCCCACGCTTACGGACACTTTCACGAAGGGGATTATCCGCAGGGGCGCGCAACTTCATTGGTTGAATAGAGCCGGGTTTTCCCTCTACTTTCACGGCTTTGGCAAAGTGGCCGCTGCTATGCTCGCTGTCAGGTTTTTTACTGGACCGGCGCGTCCCGCACGCCTTGCTTACAAACGATTTACGCGAGCGGCGCGGCGCCGGCTCCCCAACCGTGGAGCAACCATGACTGTCAATGCGATGAACTCGGCGCTGCAGGCGATCCAGACGATGGCCACCCAGGCCGCGGACAGCTTCGAAGGGCCGGTGCAGGCGCAAAGCTCGGGCGCGGCGACGGCCGGCACGTTTTCGGCGACGCTCAAGGCGTCGCTCGACAAGATCAGCGAGGCTCAGCAGAAAGCCGCCGGCGAATCGCAGGCGTTCGAGCTGGGCGCGCCGAACGTGTCGCTGAACGACGTGATGGTCGACATGCAGAAAGCCAACATCGGCTTCCAGTTCGGGCTGCAGGTGCGCAACAAGCTCGTGTCGGCCTACAACGAGATCTCGCAGATGCCGGTGTAACCGGCCGGCGGCCGGCTCCGTGCGGGCTGCTGCACAAGCGCGGGGATACCTTGCTCGGAAGGGCCTAAAGCTTTCGCAGCGCGATCCGATAACCTCGATACGAGGCTCGCGATCGCGATGCCGGCCACCAACAGCAGACCACAGGAGGAGCGCCGATGTATTCCCCAGGACACTCTGGAGCGAGCGCGTATGCGCGCGTCGGCGTCGAGACCGGGGTCATGGGCGCAAATCCGCACCGTCTGATCGCCATGCTCTATCAAGGCGCGCGGCAGGCCATCGCGCAGGCGCGCATGCATTTCCAGCAGAACAACGTCGGCCCGCGCGGCGAGGCGATCGGCAAGGCGATCCGGATCGTCGACAGCGGCCTGAAGGCCTCTCTCAATCTGGAAGCGGGCGGCGAGGTCGCCGCGCGGCTCGACGCTCTCTACAGCTACATGACCAAGCGGCTTCTCGAGGCGAACGTGATGCAAAGCGAAGCGATGCTGGTCGAGGTCGACCGGCTGCTCGCGACGCTCGAAGAAGCCTGGATCGGAATTGCCCCAGAAATCGCGAAGATGGCGGCACAGCCATCTCCGGAAAGCAATAGATGAACCAGAACGCAGAATATTTCGCGCGATACGAAGCGATCGCGGCGGTGTCGCACCGCATGCTCGCCGCTGCGCGCCGCGCGCTGTGGAACGAGCTGATCGGTCTGCAGGAGGAATACCTCATGCTCGTCGACGGACTGAAGGACGCCGAAGCGAACGTGACGCTCAATGAACGGGAGCGGGCGCGCAAGTTCGACTTGATCCGCCAGATCCTCGCCGACGATGCCGCGATCCGCGACCTGGCGAGCCCGAGCGTCGCTCGCCTGTCGGCGCTGTTCGCCGAGCGGCCGGTGCGCGTGCTGAAGGAGCTGTACGGCGCGCGCTGAGAATTTTGTTTTTTGCGCCGGCATTTTGCTTTGGCATCATGCAAGCGTCCACGCAACACCCTGCCTCGAACCGCATTCACCTCAACCTTGTAGGCAGCACGTCTGCCCGGCGCGAAAGGACTTGGCATGACCGGAATCGACACTGCCATCGCGTCTGTCCTTGCGAGCCGCATCGATAGCTTGCTGACCAACGGCGTCGGCTCGTTTTCCAACACCACGACCGCGCAGACCGGCGCCTCCGCGCTCGCCGCCGATACGACCAACGCGCTCGCCGGCCTCACCGGCGCGATTCCCGACCCGCAGGCTTCCGCGCAGACCGTCTTGTCCGAAGTCGCGCTGACCCTCGATGCGATCTCGCGCTTCGGCGGCGAGGCGACCCCCGCCGTGGTCGGCGAGGCGCCGATCTGGCCCGCGCCGCCCGCGATCAACGTGTCGGCGGGGGCGAGTGCGGATCTGTTTCCGTCCGATGCCGGGGCGTCGGCGTCCGCAGGGGCGGGCGCCGCCGACGGGGCGGGGGCTTTTTCGACGGCCGCCGCGCAGCAGACGCAAGGCGCGTCACTCAGCGTCTCGACCGTGCCGGTCAGCGCGCTCGCATCCGCGCTCGCGCAGACCGTTTCCGACAGCGGTCTGTTCTACGAATCCCATCTCGCGCAGTGGCTGTCCGGCTTGCGCATGGTCGACTCGCTTGCGAGCGAGCCGCAGACGCGCCTCGCCGCCGGCCAGGGCCAACTGCCGCTGCCATGGGGGGGCACGCCGGCCGCACAGGCCGACGACGCGACGCTGAGCTCGTGGCTCGACGGGCATGCCTCGTCGTTCTTCGGCTCGGGCAATGCACCGGACGCGGCCCAAGGCGCGGCGGCGCATGCCGCGCAGAACGGCCCGGCCGCGCAGCAGAATGCGCCGTTCGCGGGATACGCGCAGGCGGCGGCGCGTCCGGCAATGGCGTTCGCCCAGGACACCCTGTTCGGCGCGGGCCCCAGTTCGGGCGGCGGCGCGGCTGGCCATTCGGCGCAGGCTGCTTCGGCGCAGCAGGCGGGCAATGCCGGGGCGACCGCGCCGTCCTCGATCGCGGCGTCGATCCATCCGGCGACGATCCCGCTCGTGCGCCAGCAGCTCGACTTGCTAGCGACCGACCAATTCCGCTGGACCGGCGAAGTCTGGCCCGGCACCAAGCTCGACTGGACCATCGAGCCCGACGGCGGCCACCGCCGCGCCGACTCGCTCGACGACCAGCCCGCGTGGCGCACGCGCCTCACGCTGGCGCTGCCGACGCTCGGCACCGTCGATGCGGAACTGACGCTGACGGGCACGCGGCTCGTCGCGCGCGTGCAGGCGAGCCCGGGCGGCGCCGCGCGCCTCGCCGCGCAAGGCGACGCGTTCCGGCTGCGGCTGCAGGCGGCCGGCATCGAACTCGCCGGCCTGTCGATCCGCGAGATCGGCGGGACGAGCCCGGCGAGCGGCGCGAGTCCGGCTGCGGCGGCGTTTGCCTACGCGCGCTCGGCGGCGGCGAGCGTCGATGCGCACGACGTGATCGACGCCGAGGTGATCGACAAGCCGGCGGGCATGCCCCCGGCGCCGGCCGCGCCCGCCAAGCCGGCGAGCACGAGTCCGCTCGATCGCCTCTTCCACGATCCGTTCGAATGGGGCGGCGCATGAGCCCGATGCCGCGCAAGAGCGCAGCGGCGCTCGTCTACGACACGAAAAACGGCGACGCTGCGCCGCGCGTGATCGCGAAGGGCTATGGCCTCGTCGCCGAGATGATCGTGCAGCGCGCGCAGGAGGCGGGGCTCTACGTGCATACGGCGCCTGAGATGGTGTCGCTGCTGATGCAGGTGGATCTCGATTCGCGGATTCCGCCCGACCTTTACAAGGCGGTCGCGGAGCTGCTGGCGTGGCTGTACCGGCTCGAGAGCGGGGCCGGGGATGCGGCGCCGGAGGCGGCCGTGGTGGTGGCCGAGGCGGCGCCTCAGGAAAGCGGCGAGGCGCGCTGAGAGGCGCGCTGGGTCCGCTATCCCGGAAACAGTTCGATTGAGCCATGCGCAAGGTTGTGCAATGATTCAACCTTTCGTTTTGTAATGGTCTGATGGGTAGGGTGGGCTGCTTGAGCGGCCGCGCGCCGGTCCATCGCAGACCTGCGCATGGAGCCTCCCGTTGAACGCACCCGAAACCCTCGGCCTGAAACCCGCCGCGCGCGGCGAAACCCCTCTCGCCTCGGCCGCATCGCATATCGACCACGCCCAGCAGGCCGAGCGCCAGCGCCGCTCGCGCCGGGCGACCTTTATCAAATGGCTGCGCAAGGTGCATGGCTGGGTCGGCCTGTGGGGCGCTGCGCTGGGGCTCCTGTTCGGCACCACGGGCTTTTTGCTGAATCACCGCGCCGGGCCGTTGCAGATCTCGCCGGGCAAGCCGCAGGTCGAGCAGTTGCAGATTGCCTTGCCGCAGCCGGCGCCTTCCTCGCCCGACGCGATGGCTGACTGGCTCAAGGGCGAGTTGCAATCCGACGGCCGCGTCGGCAAGGTGAAGAAAGAGCCCGCGCACCCCGTCGCTTGGGGCGACCGCCAGACGGTTCAGCCCGAGTTCTGGCAATTCAACATTTCCGGGCCGAAGAACGGCGTTCAAGCCGAGTATTGGGTGGGCAACGGCTTCGTGTCGGTCAAGCGCTCGCAGAACTCGTTTTTCGCCACGCTCAACAACCTGCACAAGGGCACCGGCTTGAGCGTCGGCTGGGTGCTGCTCATCGATACGCTCGCGGGCGCGATCATCCTGCTGTCGCTGACCGGCGTGCTGCTGTGGACCGAGCTGAACAAGCGGCGCACGGTGGGCGTCGTGCTGGTGGCGGGGTCGGTCGGGGCGGCGTTGCTGGCGGGGTTGATCTGAACATAGGCGTCTGAAGACGCCTCAAACCTCGCACGCCGACCCGCCGCCCGCAGCCATCTCCCGTGCGGCCTTGGCGCCTTCCACCTGCAGGATCATCGGCAGCGATACGCCGTTCTTCGCGGCGGTCACTTCCGCGAGGATCGACACCGCGATCTCCGGCGGCGTGCGGCTGCCGATGTAGATGCCGACCGGCCCGTGCAGCCGCGCGAGCTCCGCCTCGCTCAAGTCGAACTCCTTGAGCCGCTCGCGCCGCGCCGCGTTGTTGCGCCGCGAGCCCAGCGCGCCGACGTAGAAGGCCGGCGTCTTCAGCGCCTCCATCAGCGCGAGATCGTCGAGCTTCGGGTCGTGCGTGAGCGCGATCACGGCGCAGCGCTCGTCGAGCTTCATGTCGAGCACGGTGTCGTCGGGCATCGTGCGCACGATCGTCGTGCCGCGCAGGTCCCACTCCTCGGTGTATTCCTCGCGCGGGTCGCAGACGGTCACCTGGTAGTCGAGGCCGACCGCGATGTTGCACAGGTAGCGCGAGAGCTGCCCCGCGCCGATCACGAGCATCCGGTAGCGCGGGCCGTGGATCGTCAAGAGGCGCTTCTCGTCGAAGTCGACGCCGTCGGTCGCCTGCGCGGGGCCGAGGCTGGCTGCGCCCGTCGCCATGTCGAGCGTGCGCGCGACGAGCCTGCCCGCCTGCACGGCGTCGAGCAGCCCGCGAATGCCGCTCGCCTTCGTCAGCGGCTCGAGCACGAGCTGGATCGTGCCGCCGCAGGGCAGGCCGAAGCGATGCGCCTCCTCGGCCGTGATGCCGTACTTCACCGCTTCCGGCCGCTGCTGCTCGATGCCGAGCCGGCGCACCCGGTCGATCAGGTCGTCTTCGATGCAGCCGCCCGAGACCGAGCCGATCACGAGCCCGTCGTCGCGCACCGCGAGCATCGCGCCCTCGGGACGCGGCGACGAGCCCCAGGTCTTCACCACCGTGACCAGCAACGCGCGATGCCCTTCGTCGAGCCATCGCGCGCTCGACTTCAAAACTTCGAGATCCACGCTTTCCATGACTTGCTTCCCTTTCCCGTGTGCGCCGATTCCGCGGCGTCCTCTGCGCTGTTTGCGCGCGAAGTGTCTTCGCTTTCGTCTTCGTCTTCTTCCGCTTCGCCCGCGGCTTCGAGCGCTTCGCCGTTTGCCGGAGTCTCACCCGTCACCTGCGCCGAAAAGCGCTTGAAGAACTCGCCCGCGATCTTGCGCGCCGCGCCGTCGACGAGCCGCGAGCCGATCTGCGCGAGCTTGCCGCCGATCTGCGCGTGCGCGGTGTAGGTGAGCTTCGTCGATTCGTTGCCTTCGGGCTCGAGCGTCACGTGCGCGCTGCCTTTGCCGAAGCCGGCCGCGCCGCCTTGTCCTTCGAAGACGATCGTGTAGGTGTTTGGCGCGTCGATGTCGGTGAGCAGCATACGGCCTTTGAAACGCGCTTTCACCGGGCCGACCGAGGCGCTCAGCGACACCGCGTAAGCGTTTTCGCCATCCGCCTCGATGGTTTCGCAACCGGGAATCGACGCCTGCAGGATCGTGGTGTCGTTCAACGCTTCCCACGTGCGCCGTTGCGGCACGGGCAGCGTATAGCTTTCCGTCAATTCCATCTCATCGCTCCTTCGTGAATGAGGCCGGCGCGGCCGCGAGGGGCGCGCGTCAGGTGGGCGAAGTCCCGGCCGAACGCGGCGAGGCTTTCCAGATTATGAACCGGACGGTGTGCATCGACATGGGGCAGGATCGCCTGCACGCCGCGGGCGCGCGGCGAGAACTCCGCGAACCGCAAGAGCGGGTTGAGCCACACGAGGCGGTGCGCGAAGCGCGCGAGGCGCGCCATTTCGGCGTCGAGCACGTCGATCGCCTCGTGGTCGAGGCCGTCGGTGACGAGCAGCACCGTGGCGCGGCCCGACAGCACGCGGCGCGCCCAGCGCCTATTGAACTCGGCGAGCGCGGCGCCGATGCGCGTGCCGCCCGACCAGTCGACGACTTGTTCGGCGAGCGCCGCGATCGCCACGTCGGGATCGCGTTCGCGCAGCGCGCGCGTCGCGTTCGTCAGGCGCGTGCCGAACAGGAACACCTGCAGGCGCTCGCGCGATTGCAGCAGGGCGTGGCAGAAGTAGAGCACCGCGCGCGAGTAGCTGCTCATCGAGCCGGAGATGTCGAGCAGTAGGACGAGCGGCGGCTTGCGCCTGACGGCGGCGCGGTACTTCCAGACAGTCCAGTCGCCGCCCGCGCGCACCGCGTGGCGCGCGCTCGCGCGCAGGTCTGCGTGCGTGCCGTGCGAGGCGGCTTTGAGGCGCCGCGTTGGCTCGGTCGCGAGCGAGACGCGCTGGCCGCGGATCAGGTGGCGCAGCGCGCGCCATTCGTCGGCGGTGAGGGTGTCGAAGTCGCGATGGCGCAGGTGCTCTTCCGAGCTGAACGTGACGCGCGCGACGAGCTCCCGTGGCGCGCGCTCGGGCCGCTGCTCCTGCCTTTGCTGATCGCGCCGCGCCGCGAGCGCGTCGGCGAGACGATTGTTGCGCACCGGCGGCGGCATGCCGCTCTTCACCTTTGGCAGCAGGAGCGTGCGCAGTTTGCCTTCCCAGTCGGGGTCGCGCCAGAAGAGGTCGAAGGCGGCGTCGAACACCTCGCGCTCGTCCGGCGCGGTGACGACGAGCGCCGCCAGCGCCGCGCGCACGTCGTCGCGGCGCTCGATGCCGGTCAGGCGCAGCGCGGCGAGCGCATCGACCGCGTGCGCCGGCGACATCGGCAGCCCCGCGCCGCGCAACAGGCGCACGAAGTGCACGACGTTGCGCGCGAGCATCGGCTGGGCGTCGCGCGAGGCTGTCGACGAAGGCGCGAGCGTCGCCATGCCGTCACTCCGGCGCGGCGGCGAGGCACTGCGCGATCCGCGCGGCGTCGAGGCGCGCGAGATCGTCCTGGTACTTGAGCAGCACGCCGAGCGTGTCCTGCACCGACTGCGGATCGAGCTCCGCCACCGAGAGCGCCGCGAGCGCTCGGCACCAGTCGATCGTCTCGGCGATGCCCGGCGCCTTGAAGAGATCCATCGTGCGCAGCTGGTGGACGAAATCGACGGCGCGCCGCTGCAGATCCGCTGCGGCCTCGGGCGCGCGCGCCGCGACGATCGCGAGCTCGCGGTCGCGCTCGGGGTAGCCGATCCATTGATAGAGACAGCGGCGCTTGAGCGCATCGTGAACTTCGCGCGTGCGGTTCGACGTCATCACGACGAGCGGCGCGCGCGCCGCGCGCACGGTGCCGTATTCGGGGATCGTCACCTGGAAGTCCGACAGCAGCTCGAGCAGGAACGCCTCGAACGGCTCGTCGGCGCGGTCGATCTCGTCGATCAGGAGCACGCGCTGCGCGCCCGGATGATGCTCGTCGGGCATCAGCGCCTGCAGCAGCGGGCGCTTGAGCAGGAATTCGCTGCGGTAGAGCGTGTCGTTGGCGGGGCGCTCGCCCGCGGCTTCGGCGAGCCGCAGCGCCATGATCTGGCGCGGATAGTCCCATTCGTAGAGCGCGCTCGCGGTGTCGAGGCCTTCGTAGCATTGCAGGCGCAGGAGCGTGGTGCCGAGCATCCCGGCGGCGGCTTTCGCCAGCTCGGTCTTGCCGACGCCCGGCTCGCCTTCGAGAAAGAGCGGCCGCTCCATCGCGAGCGCGAGGAACAGCGCGGTCGCGAGTTCGCGGCTCGCGAAGTAGCCGTGCGCGGTGAGTTGGGCGAGGGTTTCGTCGATCGAAGCGGGCGGCATGGCGCGAGGTGGCTGCAAACCATCGGACTTGGATGAGCGACGCGTTTGCGCCGCCCCTGGGCGGGGCGGCGCAAACGCATCGATATGGCACGGCGTAGCGCTGCAAAAGCGCTATCGAACTAAGCCCGTTCGACAGCACGCCCCGCCAGCACCGGAATCAAATGTGCGCGATAGGTGGCGCTCGCATGCAGGTCGGTGCTGAGATCGTCCGGCGCGATCGTGACGCCGCGCGCTGCCGCCGACGTGAAATTCGCCGACAACGCCGCCTCCAGCGCCTTCGCGCGAAACACCGACGGCCCCGCGCCCGTCACCGCGACCCGCACGCCATCGGCGCGCTTGGCGACGAACACCCCGGCCAGCGCGAAATGCGACGCCGGGTTCGGAAACTTCTCGTACGCGGCTTTTTCGGGCACGGGAAACTCGACCGCGACGATCAGCTCGTCGGGCGCGAGCGCCGTCTCGTACATGCCGACGAAGAAGTCGTCGGCGGCGATGCGGCGGCGGTCCGTCACCACCGTCGCGCCGAGCGCGAGCAGCGCGGCCGGATAGTCGGCTGCCGGGTCGTCGTTGGCGATCGAGCCGCCGAGGGTGCCGAGCGCGCGCACCTGCCTGTCGCCGATCTGCCCGGCAAGCATGGCGAGCGCCGGCAGCGCACGGCGGATCTCCGCGTGCTCGGCGACGTCGGCGTGACAGACGGCCGCGCCGATCGTCACCGTGTTGCCGTCGACGGCGATCTTCTTGAGCTCGGGAATGCGCGTCACGTCGATCAGTTGCGCGGGCTGCGCGAGACGCAGGCGCATCGTCGGCAGCAGGCTCTGGCCGCCGGCCAGGAACTTGGCGTCGCCGTTCGCCGAGAGCGCGGCCACGGCGGACTTCGGATCGGCGGCGCGCCGGTAGTCGAATGAATACGAGTGCATGTCGGCTTCCTCCGCTCAACTCTTCTGGTTCTGGGCAGCGGCCTGGATCGCGCTCCAGACCCGATGCGGCGAGGCCGGCATCTGCAGGTCCTTCACGCCGAGCGGGGCGAGCGCATCGAGGATCGCGTTGATGACCGCTGGCGGCGAGCCGATCGCGCCCGCTTCGCCGCAGCCTTTCACGCCGAGCGGATTGTGCGTGCACGGCGTGCCCTTCGCGGTTTCGACGGTGAAGCTCGGCAGGTCGGACGCGCGCGGCATCGCGTAATCCATGTACGAGCCCGAGAGGAGCTGCCCGGTGTCCTTGTCGTAGACGCACTGCTCGAGCATCGCTTGCCCGATGCCCTGGCCGAGCCCGCCATGCACCTGGCCTTCGACGATCATCGGATTGATCACGTTGCCGAAATCGTCGACTGCGGTGAAGCGGTCGATGCGCGTTTCGCCGGTCTCCGGATCGACTTCGAGCTCACAGATGTACGCGCCCGCCGGGTAGGTGAAGTTGCTCGGGTCGTAGAAGGCGTTTTCGTCGAGGCCCGGCTCGAGCTTGTCGAGCGGATAGTTGTGCGGGACGTAGGCCGCGAGCGACACATCGGCGAAGGTCTTGGTGCGGTCGGTGCCGGCCACGCGGAACACGCCGTTCCTGAACTCGATGTCGTCGGCCGACGCTTCGAGCAGGTGCGCCGCGATCTGCTTGGCCTTGGCTTCGATCTTGTCGAGCGCCTTCATGATCGCCGAGCCGCCCACCGCGATCGAGCGCGAGCCGTAGGTGCCCATGCCGAACGGGATGCGGCCCGTGTCGCCGTGCACGATCTCGACGTTTTCGATGGGCACGCCGAGCCGGTCGGCGACGACTTGCGCGAAGGTCGTCTCATGGCCCTGGCCGTGGCTGTGCGAGCCGGTGAAGACAGTCACGGTGCCCGTGGGATGCACGCGCACCTCGCCCGCTTCGAACAGGCCCGCCCGCGCGCCGAGCGCGCCTGCGATGTTCGACGGCGCGAGTCCGCACGCCTCGATGTAGCACGAGTAGCCGAGGCCGCGCAGCTTGCCGTTCTGCTTCGAGGCGTCGCGGCGCGCGGCGAAGCCCTCGACGTCGGCGAGCGCGATCGCGCGGTCGAGGCAGGGCTCGTAGTCGCCGGTGTCATAGGTGAGGCCGACCGGCGTCGCGTACGGGAACTGGCGGATGAAGTTGCGGCGGCGGATCTCGGCGGGATCGATGTTCATCTCGCGCGCGGCCGTTTCGACAAGACGCTCGACGACGTAGGTCGCCTCGGGCCGCCCCGCGCCGCGATAGGCATCGACGGGCACCGTGTTCGTGAACACGGCTTTGACCTCGGCGTAGATCGCGGGCGTCGTGTACTGGCCGGCGAGCAGTGTCGCGTAGAGGATGGTCGGCACGCTGGAGGCGAACGTCGACAGGTACGCGCCCATGTTCGCGATCGTATGGACGCGCATCGCGAGGAACTTGCCGTTGGCGTCGAGCGCGAGCTCGGCTTTCGTCACATGATCGCGGCCGTGGCAGTCGGAGACGAACGACTCCGAGCGCTCGCAGGTCCACTTGACGGGCCGGCCGACCTTCTTCGCGGCCCAGGTGAGCGCGACGTCCTCGGCGTAGAGGAAGATCTTCGAGCCGAAGCCGCCGCCGACGTCGGGCGCAATGATGCGCAGCTTCGATTCCGGCAGCGACAGCACGAACGCGCCCATCAAGAGCCGCTCGACGTGCGGGTTCTGGTTCGCGACGTAGACCGTGTAGCTGTCGTCCTGCTTCGAGTAGCTCGCGTTGACGGCGCGCGGCTCGATTGCGTTCGGCACGAGGCGGTTGTTGACGATCTCGAGCGTCGTGACGTGGGCGGCCTGGGCGAAAGCGGCGTCGGTAGCGGCCTTGTCGCCGTGGCCCCAGGTGTAGCAGGTGTTGGCGGGCACGCCGTCGTGGACCGCGGGCTGGCCCGCGTCGGCCGCATGGGCCGTATCGGCGATGGCCGGCAGCATGTCGTAGTCGACTTCGATCAGCTCGGCCGCGTCCTTCGCCTCCTTGACCGACTCGGCGACGACGAGCGCCACCTGGTCGCCGACGTGGCGGACCTTGTCGCGCGCGATCGGCGGATGGGGCGGCTCGTGCATCGGCGAGCCGTCGATGCTGTGGATGAGCCAGCCGCAGGGCAGGCCGCCGACGTTGCCGGCGGCGAGATCCGCGCCGGTGAACACGGCGACGACGCCGGGCGAGCGCCTGGCCGCCTCGGCATCGACGTGGTTGATACGGGCATGAGCGTGCGGCGAGCGCACGAACACTGCATAGGCTTGCTGCGGGAGGACGACATCGTCGGTGTACTGGCCGTTGCCGGTCAGGAAGCGAAAGTCCTCCTTGCGCTTGACGGCCGCGCCGATCAAGCGGTGCTCTTCGGGTGCGTTCATCGCGTGGCTCCTTTCCTGGTCTGGCGCTTTAGCCGGCGGTCACGGCTGCCGCTTCCTTCATCGCGGCGGCGCCGGCGAGGACGGCCTTGACGATGTTGTGATAGCCGGTGCATCGGCAGAGGTTGCCGTCGAGCTGACGGCGCACGTCGTCTTCGGTGAGATCGGGCTGCTGCGCGACGAGGGCGGCGGCGCTCATCACCATGCCGGGCGTGCAGAAGCCGCACTGGAGACCGTGGCATTCGCGGAAGGCCGCTTGCATCGGGTGGAGTGTTCCGTCTTTCGACAGGCCTTCGATGGTGGTGACCTCGGTGCCTTCGGCCTGGACGGCTAGGAGGTTGCAGGCTTTTACCGCGCGGCCGTTGAGGTGGACGGTGCAGGCGCCGCACTGGGCGGTGTCGCAGCCGACATGGGTGCCCGTCAGGCGGAGATGATCGCGGAGGAACTGGACGAGCAGGATGTGGGGTTCGACCTCGGCGGTCACGGGAGAGCCGTTGACCGTCAGACTGATGCTGATTGCCATGAACTGTCTCCTTTGTGCTCTTTTTTGGGCCGTTTGGCCCGGTTTTTGATGCTGTTTTTTCTTCTGGTTCTCTGAAAAGTAAAGCACATATTAGGCGCTGGCGCTGGGTGCCTTTTAGGTTTCTTTCGCCTGTTTTTTCCAGAAAACTTTGATATCGCGGCGGTGCGTATAGTCCGTCCCTCCCCGGGACCGGGGTCACTTTTGTCCTTGCCAAAAGTAACCAAAAGCGCGTCCTGGGCGGACGGCCTTGGCCGAAGCGCACTCAGTTCTGTTCGGGGTAGCGGTCTTTGGGTTCCAGCGTCTCCGCTCGCCGAACGGCCGAAGCGCACGCGGCTCGTGGTCGCCTCGGCTTCGAATCAAACCCATGTCGGCGGTCGGGAAGGGCCTGAAAAGGCTCGTCTTGCAACGCATGCCCTACGAAACCTAAATCCGCCCTCTTGGGCGTGGCCTTCCGTTCAGTTGGGTTTTGAGGTTCATGCGCGAGGCTCGGACATTCACGTCAATTTGTTTCGAAGCTGGGCGACCACGAGCCGCGTGCGCTTCGGCGGTTCGGCGAGCGGTGAGGCTGGAACCCAAAGACCGCTACCCCGAACAGAACTGAGTGCGCTTCGGCCAAGGCCGTCCGCCCAGGACGCGCTTTTGGTTACTTTTGGCAAGCAAGGACAAAAGTGACCCCGGTCCCGGGGAGGGACGGACTATACGGACCGGCGCGAAATCAAAGTTTTCTCGAAAAAACAGGCGAAAGAAACCAACCGCCGAAAAGACAAAAAAAAACGGCACCCCCGAAAACGCCGAGAAATGCCGCCATAGGCTCCGAGAAGCAACCCAGCGCAATCAACTCCTACCCGCGCCGGGCGCAAAACCAAGGATCAGTGCTCCGCATGCGCGAGCTTGGAGTGACGCCGCGAATACCCGAAATACACCACCATCCCGATCACAAGCCATACGAGAAACGCGATCCACGTGATCGCCTGAAGATGCACCATCAGAAAGAGACAAGAAGCGACAGCAAGAACAGGCACAACCGGCACGCCGGGACAGCGGAACGCGCGGGGGAGTTCGGGATGCGTGCGCCGCAGCACCAGAACCGCAATCGACACCATCGAAAACGCGGCCAGCGTGCCGATATTGATCAGCTCGGCGAGCACATTCAACGGCACCAGGGCGCCGATCAGCCCAAAGAACAGGCCGACGATCCAAGTCGTGAGAAACGGCGTGGAAAACCGCGGATGCACGCGCGACAGCGCCTTCGGCAGCAGCCCATCCCGCGACATCGCGAAGATGATCCGCGTCTGCCCATAGCTCATCACGAGAATGACAGTCAGCATGCCGAGCACGGCGCCGAGGTCGATGAAGCCCGCCACCCACTTCTGCCCCGCCACCTGCAGCGCGTACGACACCGGGTGCGAAACGTTCGCGAACTGCGCGGCCGGCACGATGCCCGTCACCACCGCCGCCACCGCCACGTACAGGACCGCGCACACGGCCAGCGAGGCAATGATCCCGATCGGCAGGTCGCGCTTCGGGTTGCTCACTTCCTCGGCCGCCGACGACACCGCGTCGAAGCCGATGAACGCGAAGAACATCACCGCCGCCGCGCCGAATACGCCGTTCAGGCCGTTCGGCATGAACGGATGCCAGTTCGCGGGCGTCACGTGGAACACGCCGACCACGATCACGAGCAGCACCACCGTCACCTTGATCGCGACCATGAGGTTGTTCACGCGCGTCGATTCGCGCACGCCCACCGACAGCAGCGCCGTGATCACGAGCATCACGAGGAATGCGGGCAGGTTGAAGAGCGTCGCGACGCCGGGCAGCGCGCCCGGAGCCGCCGTCAGCGCCACCGGCAGCGTGATGCCGAAGCCCTGCAGCAGCGACTGCAGGTAGCCCGACCAGCCCACCGACACCGCCGACGACGCCAGCCCGTACTCGAGCATCAGGTCCCAGCCGATCACCCATGCGACCAGCTCGCCGAGCGTCGCGTACGAGTAGGTGTAGATGGAGCCGGCGACGGGAATCGTCGACGCGAATTCGGCGTACGAGAGCGCCGCCAGACAGCACGCGATGGCGGCCAGCACGAACGAGATCATCAGCGCCGGACCGGCCTGCACGGCACCCGTGCCGGTCAGCACGAAGATGCCGGTGCCGATGATGGCGCCGATGCCGAGGAACGTCAGGTCGAGGGCGCCCAGCGCCTTTTTCAAGCCGGCGCTCTGCGCGCCGGCGATCATGTGTTCGACGTTTTTCTTGCGGAAAAGGGACATTTGGAACGCAGTCTCCTGGAAGGCGCGTGAAGCGGGGTCGCCGCGACCGGCGCCGGATTTAGTGGAAAACCCGTAATTTTAGCGGATCTCGCAGCCCGCCCTGCCAGGATGGGGATAGACAAGTGCGGGTGTAAGGCTGCGGAAAGAATATAGCCAATCCTCTTATCAAAGAGGGCGGCGACATGAGCGAAGACTAAAAAAAACGGCCCCCGGCGCTTGAGCGCGGGAGCCGTGCGGGAAGAACGCTTTTTGGTCGATGCGCTGCTTGCCAGCGTCTTGTTGTCGCCCCCGTGGCGATTAGCCGGTCAAATGCATGGGATGAAATGAGCGGTCGATCAGGCGGTCATCGCCGGGTTCAGGTCCACGAGACGATTGCTCATCACGTAGAACGTCAGTTCGGCGTTGTTGCTGAGCTTCATCTTTTCCAGAAGCCGCGAGCGGTACACGCTGACTGTCTTCACCGACAGCGACAGCGCGTTCGCGATATCGGTCAGGCGTTTGCCCGACGCGAGCATGCACAGTGTCTGGTACTCGCGGTCCGAGAGCTTTTCGTGCGGCAGCTGCTCGCCGTCGAACGACACGTAGTCGGCGAGCGCCTCGGCCATCGCCGGGCTCACGTATTTGCGGCCCGCGGCGACCTGCTGGATCGCCTCGATCATTTGCGCCGCGTTGACCGTCTTCGACAGGTAGCCGGACGCACCGGCCTTCAGCGCGCGCACCGCGTACTGGTCTTCGCGGTACATCGAGAACATCATCACCGGCACGCGCGGCACCTTGCGCTTCATGCGCTTGAGCACCTCGACGCCGTTCACGTCCGGCAGGGAGATGTCCAGCAGGATCACGTCGAACACGGTCTTGTCGATGCTCGCGAGCGCCTGCGCGCCGCTCTCGGCTTCGACGACCTCGCGCGCGACGCCGCGATCGAGCAGCAGCTGCCGCACGCCCTGGCGCACGATGGCGTGGTCGTCGACGAGGAGGATGCGCAGCGTCATCGGGCGCGCCTCACGAAAGCGACGCGCTGCGGCGCGGCGTGTCGGCGGCGGCCAGCATCGATTCCCACGCGAAGCGCGCGCGCACCGTCGTGCCGCTGGGCGCCTGCTTCGCGGACTGCCTTCCTTGCTTGTCGCACGACCCGTGCTGTCCGTGCGAAATGACCCGCAGCTTGCCGCCGAACGCGTCGCAGCGCGCGCGCATTCCGGCAAGGCCGAAGCCGCTCGTGTCCTTGCGGGCGCGCCGGCCGATGCCGCGGCCATCGTCCTCGATGATCACCGTCAGGTGGCGGCGGTCGGTCTCGATGCGCACATCGGCGCACGATGCGCCCGCATGCTTGGCGACGTTGGAGAGCGCTTCCTGGGCGACGCGGTAGATCGCGAGCGCGGCGCCGTAGGGCAACTGGGTCAGGCGCACATCGGCTGCGCACACGAAGCTCGTGCGCAGCCGCGTGCGGGCGGCGAAGCCTTCGGCCCACTGCGACAGCGCGCTGACGATGCCGGCGTCGAGCGGACGCGCGTGCAGATGGTCGACGATGCGCCGGCTCGCCTCGCTCGCGGCGTCGAGCGCCTGCTGGGCGACGGCGATGGCTTCGGCGCATTGCGCGTCCGCGTCGGCGGGCAGGCGGTGCTCGGCGTTCGCGAGCGCAAAGCGGGCGGCGGTCAGCTCGGCGCCGACGCTGTCGTGCAGTTCCTGCGCCAGATAGGCGCGAGCGGTCTCCTGGGCCGTGGTCAGCTCGGCGGCGAGCTCGCGCACGCGCTTGCGCAGCGCTGCGGCCTCACGCTCGGTGGCGAGACGGGCCTCGAGATGCCCGGCAGGGGGGAGCGGGTCGACGTCATGCTGGCGGATCGCCTCGCATGACGGCGCATGCGAGGCGATCACATGAATTGGTACGACGATCGACGTATCCATGGCTTTCCCTGCGGGTGACACGAGCACACTTCCGGCGCGTCTCGAAAGTCACCGGCAATGCGGTCAAACAGACAAGTCGCGACAGACAAAAGGTAACGGCGCAGCGTAACGATTTTTACATCTGGTAACAAATCGGAGCTAACCCTATGATTATTTCAAAGTGGTGTCGCTGCGTCGCGATGATATCTCAAAAAAATTTAACAAGTCGCTATGACAAGGGTTTGCGTGTTGTTTGCCATCAAAGATTCACACTCCTGGCACGTTTTCGTGTAGGAAAAACACCGACATGGAAAGTGGCGGTAAGGAGCTGAAATGTAACGTCCGATGAGAACGTTGCAAAAGCGCGGCTGTGAGCTCGACAGCGCTCCGATGGCGCTGTTGCGCGCTCGCCCGGCCATAAAAAAACCGGAGCGCGAGGCTCCGGTTTTCGAGGAGAATGGCCGGGCGAAATCAGCCGACGAACGCCTTTTCGACGACGTAGTGGCCCGGCGCATTGTTGCTGCCTTCCTGGAAGCCCAGGCTGTCGAGCAGCTCGCGCGTGTCGCGCAGCATGTGCGGGCTGCCGCAGAGCATGACGCGGTCGTTTGCGAGCGAGAACGGCTCCACGCCGAGGTCTTCGAACAGCTTCCTGGTGTCGATCAGCTCGGTGATCCGGCCGCGGTTCTGGAACGATTCGCGCGTGACGGTCGGGTAGTAGACCAGCTTCTCGCGCACCAGCTCGCCGATGTGCTCGTGCGCCGGCAGGTGGTCGGTGATGTATTCCTTGTACGCGAGCTCGTCGACGAAGCGGCAGGTGTGCGTCAACACGACCTTCTCGTAGCGCTCGTACACGTCCGGATCCTTGATGATCGACATGAACGGCGCGAGGCCCGTGCCCGTCGACAGCAGCCACAGCGTCTTGCCCGGCAGCAGGTTGTCGCACATCAGCGTGCCGGTCGGCTTCTTGCCGATCAGCACCTGGTCGCCCACCTTCAGGTGCTGCAGGCGCGACGTCAGCGGGCCGTCCTGCACCTTGATGCTCAGGAACTCGAGGTTTTCTTCGTAGTTGGCGCTCGCCATGCTGTACGCGCGGATCAGCGGCTTGCCCTCGACTTCGAGGCCCACCATCGTGAATTGGCCGTTTTCGAAGCGGAACGAGGCGTCGCGCGTGCAGGTGAAGCTGAAAAGCGTGTCGGTCCAGTGATGAACGGAAAGAACGGTTTGAGAATTCAGGTTGCTCATGGCTTCTTGGAGACGCGAAAACGCGCATTTTAGCGCGGCGCGCCCCGGGCGTCTTCGACACCCCTTACATATCGAAATAACGTGAGCGCATAAGGGAGCGTTTCAATCAGCGCTCCGCGACCAGCTTCGCGCCGAGCCCGACGAGCGCCGCGCCGCACAGGCCGTCGATCGGCCGGCGCAGCTTGCGGTAGCCGCGCTGAGTGCGTTCGGCGGCGAACATCAGGGCGACGCCGCCATACCGGCCCGCCGACAGCGTGCCGATCAGCGCCAGCACCACGCCGTAGAACCAGAGCGGAGGATGCGCGGGAAACATCGCCGCGAACACGCTGGTCCAGAACACGCACGACTTGGGATTGGTGAGGCAGGTCAGGAGGCCCGAGCGATAGGCGCGCCAGTAGGCGGTGGCGTCGTGCGTCTGCGGATCGGCGGGGTCGGCGTCGGCGTCGGCGTCGGCGGCCGGTTCGGCCTTGGCGCTCGCGCGCAGCAGCTTGAGGCCGAAGTAGACGAGGTACAGCGCGCCGGCGATCCGGATGCCCGTATACAGCCACTCGATTTTCTGCAGGACGGCGGCGAGGCCGAGCATCGCGAGCGTCGCCCAAGTCACCGAGGCCGTGCCCACGCCGAGCGCGGAGGCGGCGCCCAAGCCGCGCCGGCCGGCGAGCGAGAGCTGCGTGATCATGAAGAAGTTCGGCCCGGGGCTGATGGCGGCGATCAGGTAGACGACGGCGATCTGCAGCAGGATCGGCAAGTAGTGGAGCATGGCGAACCTGGCCTTGGGCGGTGGCGGAAAGCGGCTACTCTACCCCTTCGCCGCGCTTTTCGTCCGGCAAATCCCCGCAAATCCGCTATCCGGGCGTCGTCACCGGCCGCTGGCTGCCGGGCAGCCGTCAGTCGACCCGCAGCCGCGCCATGTACGGCAGATGGTCCGACAGCCACGCCGTTTCCTGATCCGGCGGGATCCATTCGACGGGCCGCATGCCGCGCACGAACATCTTGTCGAGCGCGAGCGCCGGCGAGAACGCCGGAAACGTGCGGCCCGGTTCGCCGAGCCACGTCGCCACCTCCTGCAGGCCGATCTCGCGAAAGAGCGGCACCGAATCGTTGCGCCAGTCGTTGAAGTCGCCCGCGAGCACGAGCGGGCCGTCCGGCGCCTCGCGCGCGATCCAGTGCGCGATCCAGTTCATCTGGCGCAGACGGGCGGCGCGCGTGAGCGCGAGATGCGCGCACAGGAGCGTGACCGAGTGCCCGGCGAAGGCCGCGCGCGCGACGAGCAGGCCGCGGCGCTCGAAGCGGTGCGCCGAGATGTCCCAGCGTCCGCCGAGGTCGAGCGGATGCGGCGAGAGGATCGCATTGCCGTGCCGCCACGACGGCTTGAACACGTTCGGCCCGAGCGCGATATCGAGCTCGAGCGAGCGGGCGATTTCGGTGGCCTGGCAATGCCAGACGTCTTCGAGCGGATCGTGAACGACGGGTGAGCCGAAGCTCGTCGCGAGCACTGGGCCCGGCATGCGCCGCGCCATCGCTTCCTGGAGGAAGTAGGCATCGGCGTGAGTGGATTCCACCCAGCGCTGCATCGCGTTCCAGGCCGTGAAGCCGAGCGGCGAGCGGCCCTTGTGCAGGTTCCAGCTCACCGCGATGAAGTCTTTTCTCCGCGGACTCTCGCGTGTCAGTTCTTCAGGGTTTCGCATGCCGCATGGTCCCACTTCAATTCGTTTGCACTGGCGGAGCGCTGGCGCGCACGCGATATGCCAGCGTCGGATTCTTGTCGACGATCGTCCAGGTCACCCATTGGCCGCCGGGCACCGTGAGCCCGGGGTGGCTCGCCGTGACCTGGCGCGGCTGCGGCGGCAGCTTGCAGCCCTCGGGGGTTTGCTGCGCGGTGTCGCCTTCGAGCGTTTCCTGCGCGTCGATGGCGAGCGTCACGCTCGCGGGCGAGGCCTGCGTCGGCGACACCGTCAGCGTACGCGCCAGGTCGATGTTGCCCGCCGGCCGGTCCTTGCAGCCGACGTCGTGCACGACCTCGTGATGATGCGTCGTGGTGTACGCCTGGCCGACTGCCGTGGTGGCTTCGAAGGCGTCGATCTGCTGGCCGTCGCGGACGACTTGCAGCTGCCAGTGCACCGGCGCCGTCGCGCTTTGCGCGTGCGCGGCGTTCGATGCGGCGAACAAGGCGGCTGACAGCAGGACGACACTGTTTTTCCACATGCAGCGATTCTCCCAGGCGCCCGAAAAAGCATAGGCGCCCATCTTACGCTCTCTGGAAGATACGGTTTTCAGACTGCGCATCGGCGCACCGGGTTTAGCCGATGCCGTGTTAGCAGCACTGCGCATCGGCTGCTCGCTTGCGCGCGAATATTGCGCCGTTACACTGAAATCGATGGGGAGCGAAATGTGCGCGATGCCCGCGTCATGCGCGGCGAGGCGGGCACACACTTGGGCGCACAACCGGTCTCGCGATCGGCAATGAGCCGCATAGCAACAAGGCGAGGTGAGCGATGACAACAGCCATGGTCAAACAAGAAATCGCGCTGGCGTCCTTCAGCAAGGTCTACGACCTCGATCAAGTCGAGACCGCGCTGAATGAACTCGGGGAAGGCGCAAACGAGGCGCTGCGCACCACCTACGAGAAGATGCTGAAAGTCGGCAATCTGCGTTTTTGCGTGAAGCCGAACCGGATGCCTTCGATCGACGACCTGATCGGTGCGCTGCCCAATTTCGCCGAGCCGCTCGACGACATACGCAAGCAAGTCGCGCTGTGCCTCGAGACCGACGACCGTCTCGAGCTGATGCCGATCCTCCTGCTCGGCGACCCCGGCATCGGCAAGACGCATTTCGCCAAGCAGCTCGCGCGCTTGCTCGGCACGTCGTATCAATACGTCGCGATGAGCTCGCTGACGGCGGGATGGATTTTGTCGGGCGCGTCGTCGCAATGGAAGAACGCGAAGCCCGGCAAGGTGTTCGATGCGCTGGTGCACGGCAGCTATGCGAACCCCGTGATCGCGATCGACGAGATCGACAAGGCGAGCGGCGATTCGCAATACGATCCGCTCGGAGCGCTCTATGCGCTGCTCGAGCAGGAGACGGCGCGCGCTTTCATCGACGAGTTCGCCGAGATCCCGATCAACGCGGGGCACGTGATCTGGATCGCCACCGCCAACGACGCGCGCGCTATCCCTGAGCCGATCCTCGACCGCATGAGCGTCTACGAGATCGCGGCGCCCGATCGCGACGGCGCGCGGCGCATCGCGCAGTCGATCTACGACGAGATCCGCTCGGCGCACGGCTGGGGCCAGCGCTTTCCCGCGCAGCTCGCCGACGACACGCTCGATACGCTGGCCAACGCGTCGCCGCGCGACATGCGCCGCGCGATCCTGAACGGCTTCGGCACCGCGCGCGTGGCCGGACGCGATCAGGTGCAGCCCGGCGACATCCGCCTCGAATACGGCACGCGCCGCAAGCCGATCGGCTTTTGAGGGCCCCCCGCGCCGCTGTCACGCTCTTGTCACGCCAGCCGCAGTAGTTGTACGGATACGGAGGTTTGCGCGTTGCGCCAAGTCGTACAATTTGCCTGAAGCGCGAAAGCGAACGGTGTGCGGCGCAAAGCCGGCGCATCCTGTGTCCAACGCGGGTGGAGAGGCGCGGTTCATGCGCCGCAAGGGACAAGCACAAAATGGATCAGATCGAATGCGTAGTGATCGGCGCAGGGGTGGTCGGTCTTGCAGTGGCGCGCGCGCTGGCGGCGCGCGGACGCGAAGTGATCGTGCTCGAGGCGACCGAAGCCATCGGTACCGGCACGAGCTCCCGCAATAGCGAAGTCATCCACGCGGGGCTTTACTATCCGCGCGGCTCGCTGAAGGCGACGCTCTGCGTGCGCGGCCGCGAAATGCTCTACGAGTATTGCGCGGCGCGCGGCGTGCCGCACGAGCGCTGCGGCAAGCTCCTGGTCGCGACGGCGCGCAACCAGGTTCCGCAGTTGCAAGCGATCGAGACGCGCGGCAAGGAAAACGGCGTGCTCGACTTGATCCGCATGAGCGGCGACGAGGCGCATGAGCTCGAGCCCGCGCTCTCATGCGTCGCCGCGGTGTTCTCGCCGCAGACGGGTATCGTCGACAGCCATCAGCTGCTGCTCGCGCTGCAAGGCGATGCCGAGAACGACGGCGCGATCTGTGTGTTCCATGCGCCCGTCGAGTCGATCGATTGCCGCAACGGGCGCTTCATCGTGAGCGTCGGCGGCGCGTCGCCGACCACGATCAGCGCCGCTTGCGTCATCAACAGCGCGGGGCTTCAGGCGAACGCGATCGCGCGCAAGATCCACGGTCTCGATCCGCGCCACGTGCCGCCGCTTTATCTCGCGCGCGGCAACTACTTCACCGTGTCCGGGCGTGCGCCGTTCTCGCGGCTCGTCTACCCGATGCCGAACGAGGCCGGCCTCGGCGTGCATCTGACGATCGATCTCGGCGGCCAAGCGCGCTTCGGTCCCGATGTCGAATGGATCGAGGCGATCAACTACGACGTCGATCCGCATCGCGCCGATTCCTTCTACGCGGCGATTCGCGAGTATTGGCCCGCGCTGCCTGACGGCGCGCTGCAGCCCGCGTATGCGGGCATTCGTCCGAAGCTCTCGGGGCCGGGCGAGCCGGCGGCCGATTTCGTCATTCAAGGGCCGGCGGCGCATGGCGTGCGCGGTCTCGTGAACCTGTTCGGGATCGAGTCGCCTGGCTTGACGGCGTCGCTCGCGATCGCGCAGCGGGTGTGCGAGGTGGCGGGGCGCGCCTGAGCCGGCAGCGCCTGTAGGGCGCCTCGCGTCTCGGCTCGCCCTGATGCGCCGGCTATTCGATCGCTTATCTCTATCATTTCGGGCGTCACACGGCGCCGCTTCGTTGCTATGCTTTGTCACTGCTGCCGTGAGAGCAGCGTCCCCATATATATAACGAACGTGGAGTGAGTCCCCAATGAAATCATCTCGTCGGACGTTCTTGATCACGAGTATCGGCGTCGCATCGACGCTTGCGTTGTCGCGCCAGGCCGCTTTCGCCGATGCGCCGAAGGTTACCGAAGCCGATCCCACCGCGCAGGCGCTCGGCTACAAGGAAGACGCGGCCAAAGTCGACAAGGCCAAATGGGCGAAGTACGCCGCCGGCCAGGACTGCGGCAACTGCAGCTTCTATCAGGGCAAGGCGGGCGACGCCTGGGCCCCGTGCCCGATGTTCGGCGGCAAGCAGGTCTCGTCGAAGGGCTGGTGCAGCGCCTATAACAAGAAGGCCTGATACTTCACGGTCTGCCTCTCTGGCGGCGGCGTTGAGCGGCCGCCTGTCGAATCACTGATCACTGTTGCGGCGCTTGCGCACAACGCGCAAGCGCCCGCGGCAGGTCTACAGATACTTGCTAAGGAACGTCAGCGTGCGGCCGTGCGCGAGCGCCGAGGCGTGCTGATTGTAGGCGGCGCGATCCGTGCAATTGAAGCCGTGATGCGCGTTCGCGTACAGATGGAATTCGACGTCGTCGCGGCCGGCGAAGCTCGCCTTCACCTGATCGACGGCCTCGGGCGGAATGCCCGCATCCTCCTCGGCATAGTGGAATTGCACCGGCACCTTGATCTTCGCCGCTGCGTCGAGCTGGTTCTGGATGCCGCCGCCGTAGTAGGGCACCGCGACGTCGACCGAGCCCTGCGCCGCTGCCAGATAAGCAAGCCGTCCGCCGAAGCAATAGCCGATCGCCGCGACCTTGCCCGACGCTTCGGGCATCGCGCGCAACACCTCTGCGGCCGCGCCGATGTCGGCCACCGCGAGATCGACGTTGGTCTTCTGCATGATCTCGATGCCCTTGTCGCGATCCGCGCCTTCGTAGCCGAGCTCGACGCGCGGCTGCGTGCGCCAGAAGATGTCCGGTGCGAGCGCCACGTAGCCGTCTAGCGCATATTGATCCGCGACCGAGCGGATATGGCTGTTCACGCCAAAGATTTCCTGAATGATGATGACGGCCGGACCTTTGCCGGCTTTGGGCAGCGCCAGGTAGCCGGGCATGGGGGCGCTGTCGGTGGGAATATCGATCCAGCGGGATGTGACAGTCACGTCGATCTCCTATTGGAAGAGCCAGGGGAGAAAAATCGGGCAGCCAGTGTGCCACCAATCCAAGACTGCTGCAGGCCGTCATATTGATCGTGGCCAATGGTCCCAGCGTGTCTTCATACGGTCACATTGCGCCCATCGGCAAAAACCCTGGTGTCGCGGAAACCCTTATGGGACGGCCATTCTCGGGGAGTCTTCAAGTCTGCGGATTGAGTTGCGAACAATCGCGCTATTGGTAGTCGTCCCACTTTCTCAAAAAAATCCCCTAAATTAATTTGATGCCATACACTTGCGCGCAAGTACGGGACGCCACCTGCCAAAAACTTGCTGGCTCGCGTGCTTGGCCAAGTGCATGACCGATGCATCCGGCGTAATCGTCCACCGGATTTAGACGGATAAGACGGAAGCGGGGCATAGGCGATTACGTTGTTTTTGGGACCGAAACTGGAGACTTACATGAATATCAAGATGCAAAAGCTGTTGCCGATCAGCGCTGCAGCCATGCTGTTTGCGACGATGGCAACGGGCGCCGCGGCGGATCAAGTAATCAAGATCGGCCACGTCGCACCGCTGACTGGGCAAATCGCCCACCTTGGCAAGGACAATGAAAACGGCGCGCGTCTCGCTGTCGAAGAAATCAATGCCAAGGGGCTGACGATCGGCGGCCAGAAGATCACGCTCGAACTCGACGCCCAAGACGACGCGGCCGACCCGCGTACGGCTACCCAAGTGGCGCAGAAGCTCGTCGACGACAAGGTCGTCGCGGTGGTGGGCCACCTGAACTCCGGTACCTCGATCCCGGCTTCGAAGATCTACAGCGATGCGGGCATCGTGCAGATCACGCCGTCGGCAACGAATCCGGCCTTTACACAGCAAGGTTTCAAGACGACCTACCGCGTGGTTGCGACTGACGCGCAGCAGGGCCCGGCACTCGCCAACTACGCGGCGAAGGAATTGAAGCTCAAGAGCGTCGCGATCGTCGACGACTCGACCGCTTACGGCCAAGGTCTCGCGAACGAGTTTGAGAAGACCGCCAAGTCGCTCGGCATGAACGTGGTGTCGCATGACGCGACGAACGACAAGGCCGTGGACTTCCGCGCGATTCTGACGAAGATCAAGGGTGAAAACCCGGATGCGATCATGTACGGCGGCATGGACGCCACCGGCGGCCCGTTCGCGAAGCAAGCGAAGCAACTGGGCCTGCGTGCGAAGGTGCTCGCGGGTGACGGCGTCTGTACCGACAAGCTGGCCGACCTGGCCGGCGAAGCAACCGACAACGTCGTCTGCTCGGAAGCAGGCAGGTCGCTCGAGAAGATGGGCAAGGCTGGCGAGGAGTTCCAGACGAAGTTCCAGAAGCGCTTCGGCCAGCCGATCCAGATCTACGCGCCGTTCACGTATGACGCCGTGTACATCATCGTCGACGCGATGAAGCGCGCGGGCTCCACCGATCCGGCGAAGATCGTCGCCGCCATGCCGACCACCGACTACAAGGGCGTGATCGGCGAAACGACGTTCGATTCGAAGGGTGACCTGCAGCACGGCGTGATTTCGCTCTACAACTACAAGGCAGGCAAGAAGTCGTTGCTCAGCGAAGTGAAGATGTAATTTGCTCCGTCGGCTTCAGGGGCCGTCACAGCCTCTGGCAGCGACGAAAAGCGCGCATGCTTTGCCAGCATGCGCGCTTTTTCGTATGGGCTTTTGTGTTGTCATCGTTCACGTTGTGCGGCGCGAGGATGCGTCAAATCCCGAGCCGCCCGAGCACCTTGGGTCCGACGAACGCCACCAGTCCGGCGCACAGCGCGACGATCGACAGACCGATCGACAGATTCGTCACCTGCGTGACGCCGCCGATCACGACCGGCCCGAACAGCAGCCCGAAGTAGGCGAGGCCGGCCACGTGCGCGAGGCCTTCGGCCGCATGGATGCCCTTGACACGCGCCGCCGCCGCGAACAGCACCGGCATCATGTTCGCGAGGCCGAGCCCCATCAGCGCGAAGCCTGTCAGCGCGGCAAACGAATACGGCAGCAGCAGTGCGCCGACCATCCCGGCGCAGGCGAGCGAAGCGCTCGCGCGCACCAGCTGCGGCGCGCCGAAGCGGGCGCGCACGGCGTCGCCTGCGAAGCGGCCGGCCGCCATGCCGCCGGAGAACGCCGCGTACGCTGCGCTCGCGAGCGCGGGCGTCGCAACGACGACATCGCGCATATAAACCGTCGCCCAGTCGTACATCGCGCCTTCGGCGATCAGCGCGATCAGCGCCACGGCGCCGAGCGCCCACAGCACCGGCGAGCGCCAGCGGTTGGCGCGTGAGCCGCCGTGGCGCGGATCGTCCGCATGCGGGACGTGTGGCAGCACGGCCGGGCATGCCGCGAGCAAGACCAGCGCAGCGGCCGCCGCGGCAAGTCCGAGATGCAGCGCGGGCGCCATCCCGCGCGAGAGCAGCGCGCCGCCGGCTGCCGCGCCGGCCATCCCGCCCATGCTGAACATGCCGTGCAGCGACGACATGATCGGCTTCGCGAGCGCTGCTTCGACCGCGCTCGCCTCGGCATTGATCGCGACGTCGAGCGTGGCCATCCCGATGCCGAAGACCGCGAGCACCGGCAGCAGCAGCCAATAGAACGGCACGACGAGAATCAGCGCCGCGCACACCGACATCGTGAGACCGCCAACAAGACAGGCGCGCCGCGTGCCGACGCGGGCGATCCATTTTGCGTTGGTCGCCATCGCGGCGATCGAGCCGCCCGCGACGGCGAGCAGCGCAATCGACAGCAGCGCCGGACTCAGATGGAACTTGTCGCGCACAGTCGGCACGTGCACGCCCCACGACGCGTACACCATGCCGGCGATGAAAAAGAGCGCCATCGTGGCATTACGTGCGCGGTTGCGCGCCGATGCCGGCAGGTTGCGATGCGCGGCTGGCAGGGAGGCGAGTTCGGGGGAGTGGTCGGACACGGGTTGGCTCGTCAAACAGCGGATGGGGGAGAGAAAGGCGGCGGATAAAAGAGATTGGGCCACGATGCGGCGCGTAGCCGCGGCCCGGCCTGTCAACTCGGCCCGAACGATTCTATCGGAGCGCTTGCCGCCTTGCTTGCGTGCTGATCTAAGATGTTTGCGCACCGCCCGCTTTTTGGCGCCCGCAAGCCCCCTTATCCGAGGACTATCCGTTGAAGATTCCCGCTCACGCTCCGCTTCACCTGCTGCACCGGACCGGCGCCGGCACGCTCGCGACGCATTCGCGCGAGCCGCAAGGTTTCCCGTACCCGACGGTGCTGCCGTTCGCGACCGATGCGCGGCATCGGCCGGTCGTGCTCGTCAGCCGGCTTGCCGAGCACGCGCGCAATTTGCAGGCCGACCCGCGCGCCGGGTTTCTGGTCGCGCATGCGCCGGGCGGCGATCCGCTGAGCGGGGAGCGGGTCACGCTGGTCGGCCGGTTCGAGCCGCTGGACCCGTCCGCCGCCTTTGTGACGCGCTATTTGCGCTATCACCCCGATGCCGAGCGCTACCTGGCGCTTGGGGATTTCTCCTTCTGGGCGATGGCGATCGAGCGGCTGCGCTATATCGGCGGCTTTGGCCAAATGGGCTGGCTCGATGCCGCCGATCTCGACCCGCTCGCGCCGCTGCCGGACGAAGATGAAATCGCGCTGGCCGCGTTTTTCGAGCAGTATCCGCAACGCCCGGCGCGCCTCGAATTAGCGGGTGTGGACCGTTATGGCGCGGACCTGAAGTTCGGCGGAATGTTCGAACGCCATGCTTTCAATGAACCCAAACAGAACATCCTGGAAATCGAGGTGGCACTGGCCGATTGCATTGCGCATCGCGCGTCGAATTAGTCTCGTGTTTATCCTGATCGGGAAAACGCTGATGGGTGCGATTTTAGTAAAGATCAACACTCATATCATCGGTCATAAATTCCTATCCTTTCATCGCATGAGAGGTTTTAATGAGATGGATGATATGAGTTTCATATTTTGGGAGCTATGCACATTGGGCTAGTCCAACACACAATATTTTGAGATGTGTAACAGAAAGTTAAATGCCGGCGATGATCGTGCATGATGCGCACGAGATCTGCGAATTGAAATCGGAGATTTTCATTTTTTTGCCTTTCACGCTTTTCTTCGCTTTCGAATTTGTGCTAATCTCGCTCCGAAATATCCGAGGCACAACGTAGTGAAATGGCAAGCCGGCTTCAGACCTGCGTCATTTATCGAAACCACAAGGGAAAGTATGTCTTCTTACAAGGAACTTCTCGCCCAACGAGAAAAGCTGGAGAAGCAGATCGAAGAGGCGAAGGCGCGTGAATACGCGGAAGTGCTTAACGAGATCAAACAGAAAATGGCCGACTACGGCATTACGCTCGCCGAACTCGGCGTCGGCGGCCGCGGCAAACATGCGAAAGTCGGGCGTCCGCGCGCCGGCGTTGCGCCGAAATATCGCGACCCCGAATCCGGCAGCACCTGGTCGGGCCGCGGCAAACCGCCGAAATGGATTGCCGGCCAAGATCGCGATCAATTCCTGATTCAGAAGTAATCGGCGCTGTACAGCAGTTGCCTTAAGGTTGACTTAAGGCTTGCTTTTGCTGCAACCGCCGAAGCGAAAAACCGCGCACCGCTAAACGTGCGCGGTTTTTTATTGTCTGCGGAAAGACAAGGGCGGCGCGTAGCGTCCAATGTCAAGCAATTCTGCTTACGCTTTCTTGCGCCCGTTGTGAGGATATCGAAATACGAATACGTCGCGTTTGTATAAGCATATGATTTAAAAAGAGAACTTGGGAGTTTGCGGCGACTTGTCATAGTTGCGCTGCTAGAATTCGGGCATTCAAAACAATCAATGCTCGGGTTTCCTAATGTCGCAAAGCTTCGAAAATTTCGACGCCGAATCCACGGAAAAACAAGCGGTCGCCCGCAAGACCACGTTCGTCAGCATCGTGCTGAACCTCGCGCTGACGACGCTTCAAATCATCGTCGGCGTCTTTGCCCATTCTCAAGCGCTTATCGCCGATGGCGTGCATTCGCTTGCCGATCTCGTGTCGGATTTCATCGTCCTGATTGCCAACAAGGCGAGCGGCGCCAAGCCGGATGCCGATCACAACTACGGTCACAGCCGCTATGAAACGGTCGCGTCGCTGTTTTTGGGCGGGCTGCTGATTGCGGTCGGCGTCGGCATGCTGTGGGGCGCGGGCAAACGCCTCGCCAACCTCGGCGAGATCCCGGCCGTGCATGCCGGCGCGCTCGTCGTCGCGGTGCTGGTGCTCGTATCGAAGGAAGCGCTCTTTCGCTACATGCTGCGCGAGGCGCAGCGCGTGCGCTCGGCGCTCCTGATCGCGAACGCGTGGCATGCGCGCTCGGATGCGGCGTCATCGCTGGTCGTGGCGATCGGCATCGTCGGCAGTCTCCTGGGCGTGCGGCTACTCGACCCGATCGCGGCGGCGATCGTCGGTTTCATGGTGGCGCGCATGGGCTGGACCTTTGGTTGGGATGCGCTACAGGACCTGTCGGATCGCGCGCTCGACGAGACCGCCGCCGCCGATGTCCGCACGCTCCTGATGGCGACGCCCGGCGTGCGCGACGTGCATGAGCTGCGCACGCGCAAGATGGGCGACTTCGCGCTCGTCGATGCGCATATCCTGGTCGATCCGCTGATTTCGGTGTCGGAGGGGCACTACATTGCCGAGTCTGCGCGTTCGCGCGTGCTGACCGACAAGCGCGTGCTCGACGCGCTGATCCACGTCGATCCCGAGAACGACGCGCTGCGACATCCCGCAGCCAACCTGCCGCCGCGCGATGCGGTCGTCGCGGCGCTCGGCGCCGAGCTGGCGAAGCGCGGATTGAGCGCCGTGAGCCTTAATCTCCACTACCTCAGCACCGGCCTGGACATCGAGGTGACGCTTGCCGCCGACGCGGCCGCCACGCCCGCGCAGGATATGCAACTCGCGAGCCGTGTGGATCTGGAGGAACTGGCCGCTCGGCTCGGAGCGCGCAAGGTTACGCTGATGCGCTCGCTCGATGCCAAACCACTGGCAGCCGACAAGACGGCTACACGCGTTCTCTAACCACCCGGGCACCGGCGCATGCCGCCGGATCGGGCCGCCCCTACAGCGGCAACTGAGTATCGAATTTGATTTCGCGCAGCACCACGCTGGTGCGAACTTGCGCCACGGCGGGGATCTTGAAGATGCGCTCGTGCAGGAACGAGTCGTACGCCTTGATATCGGGGGCGACGATTTTCAGGATGTAGTCGGCTTCGCCGGTGGTGCTGTAGCACTCGGTGACTTCCGGGCAGGTGGCGATTTCCCGCTCGAATTGCTCGACGCCGCCTTCGGTGTGCCGCGTCAGATGAATATGGGCGAGCGCGCAGACATGCAGCCCCAGTTTTTCGCGATCGAGCAGCGCCGTGTAGCGCTGGATCACGCCCGATTGCTCCATATCCTTGATGCGACGCCAGCACGGCGTGCTGGACAAGCCGACTTGATCCGAGATCTCCTGGACCGATCGGCGCGCATCGAGCTGCAGCAGGCGCAGAATTTTTTGAGAAAACGTATCGAGGGTCACGCGCGCCTCCCAGTTCGGCCGCAACTTTTTTGAATGTTAGAGGCGGCGGAAAAGAAAGGCAATGCGATGCCCGTGGACTGAGGGGATTTACCTAATTTGCCGGGTTGCTCGCGGCGTTTTGCCCTGTGTCGTCTCCGGTAGCCGCATCGCGCGCGGGCGAATTCGAGATGGCGGCGAGGGCCGCTTGCTGGTTGCGCAATTCGGCGAGCATGTTGCAAAAAAGCGCACCTTGCTCGATGGCGTCGTCGAGCGCGACGTGGGTGTGAGGATGGTCGTCGAACCAGTGCTTCGGCATGCGCGGCTTGATGCACTTCCGGTACGGCAGGCCGGTCATCGCGAAGGCGAGTGTCTTGATGTCGAGCGCGGACCACGAGAAGGGGCAGCGCCCCGCAAAGCGCATCATGTACCAGAACATGAAGGTGAAATCGAAGCCGGCCGGCATGGCGACGAACACCGGCTTGCCCGGCAGCGATTCGACCCACTCGACGTAGGCGACCAGCGCCGTCTCCGGCTTTTGTAGATCCGCGCGGCACGCCGCCCAGGCCTCCTTCTGCGTCTTCCACCAGGCTGCCTGGATCGGATGCGCCTCGGCGCCGGGCAGCGTTTCCAGGTTGGCGGAGAAGGTGGCGATCAGCTTCTTGTCGGCGGTGTAGGCAGCGGACGCGAAGCTGAGCATCGAGTGCGGGCCGGGAATCGGGCCGTCGGCTTCAACGTCGGTGCTGACGTAGATCTCGTCCGTCATGCGGCGGCTCCGTCCGCGACATAGGGGTTGGTGCGCCGCTCCTCGCCGAATGTCGAGGCGGGGCCGTGCCCCGGGACGAAGGTGATGTCGTCGCCGAGCGGCCACAGCTTGCCGCGGATCGATGCGATCAGGTCGGCGTGATTGCCGCGAGGAAAATCGGTGCGGCCGATCGAGCCGGCGAACAGCACGTCGCCGACCAACGCGAGCCGGTGCGTGCCGCTCACGAATACGACGTGCCCCGGCGTGTGGCCCGGACAGTGGTAGACGTCGAGCGTTTCCTCGCCGAACTGCACGGTGTCGCCATCGGCGAGCCAGCGGTCGGGCTCGAACGCTTCCGCGGCGGGAAAACCGAAGCGCTGGCTTTGCTGCGGCAATTGGTCGAGCCAGAAACGCTCGTCCTGATGCGGCCCTTCGATCGGCACCCCGTAGTGTGCGGCGAGCGTCTTCGCGCCGGCGCAGTGGTCGATATGCCCGTGGGTCAGCAGCACCTTCTCGACGCTCACGCCCAGCTTGGCGACCGCGGCCTGGATCCGCTCGAGATCGCCGCCCGGATCGACAACGGCGGCGCGGCCAGTCGCCTCGCAGACGAGCAGCGAGCTGTTTTGCTGAAACGGCGTGACGGGGATGATCGAGACTTTCATCGGAGACTAGACGCAGACGGCGAAAAGCTTCGATTGTACCGGCCGAGCGAGGCCGCCGCAGGCTGGCCGGATGGTCAAGCACCCAACCGAACGGTCCTAACAAATCCCGATTGTTACGCTCATAGTGAGAATCAATCGTGCCTATGAGCGTTGTCAGGTGCTTTGAAAATGGTTTTGCTATAATGCGCCCCATTGTGCGTGGAGCATCCACGCTGCCAATTGACGATCCGGACTCGCCCTTAGGCGAAAAACACCGGATCGCCGTCAAGTGAAGGGCCGTCGGTTGCGACGGCACGAACCTTGCGTCGGATAGGTTATTCGATGCACACGTCTTGCCCAGCCAGGCGCCGCGCGCCTGCCACGGCCTTGCTGCCGTGACGCTGGGTGGGGCCTACGCCGCTGTTCCTGTACGTCGTAAGACGTACACAGAGCGTGAAATTACGTTCGATGGCGGCATGTGGGGTCTGGTCAGGCTGCCGGGGACAGGTTGCGCCAGACGTGAAAGCTAACCGGGCGGAAAGCGGCGAGACGCCGCACCCGAGTGCCTGTGCACGACTCGCAAACAGCGAGCGGAGTCACGTCGCGCCTCGGTCGCCCCGAGCTGCAAGCTTTACGCAAGATTTGCGTGCGGCGGCTCGACACTGCTGAGTTACGTCATATGAATTCTCGATTGCTTCGACTGGGGGGCCTTTTTGCCTTTTTGGCGCTAACGGGCTGTGCGGTTCCCCAGGGGTCGGCCGATCAGGCCAACGCCGCGGCGATGCGCACGCAGGCGGGCGCGCCGCTCGGCTACGGCGACGCGCTCACGTCGATCCCCGCTGCCGCCCCGAAACCGAGCCTCGCGGACGCGAAGCCGCTGGATGCCGGCCCCGACGTCTCCGATTTCCACCAGACCGGCCGCGCCTCCTGGTACGGCACCAAGTTCCACGGCCGCAAGACGGCCAGCGGCGAGCGCTACAACATGAACGCGCTGACGGCCGCGCACAAGACGCTTCCGCTCGGGGCGTTCGTGCGGGTGACGAACATGACCAACAACAAGTCGGTCGTCGTGAAGATCAACGATCGCGGGCCTTACATTCGTGGCCGCGTGCTCGACGTGTCCTACGCGGCGGCCCGGCTGCTTGGGCTGAGCAAGGCTGGAACGGCGCGCGTGAAGATGGAAGGGCTGTCGCAGCAGGAAGCGAAGGCCGAGCAGACCGCCCAAGCGGAAACGCTGGCCGACAATCGCTGAGGCAACGCTTCTCCGATTCGATTCGAACCCTGAAGGGCTGCCTCGCGCGGCCCTTCAGTCTTTCTTGAGCTCGAGCGCGCGCGCGTACAGCGTGTTGCGCGGCGCACCGGTGATCGCCGCGGCGACTTTCACCGCGCCGCTCACGGGCAATTCTTCGAGCAGGATAGTCAGGAGTGCGTCGTGATCGTCGGCGCCCGGCTCCGCTTGCGGCGCGCCTTCGACCACCAGCACGAACTCGCCGCGCTGCCGGTTCGCATCGGCGGCGAGCCACGCTGGCCCTTCGGCCAGGGTGCAGCCATGCAGCGCCTCATGTAACTTGGTCAACTCTCGCGCGATCAGCAAGCGCCGCGCGCCGCCGAATGTGTCGGCGAGCGCCTGCACGGTCTCGACGATGCGATGCGGCGCTTCGTAGAACACGAGCGCATGCGGATGTCCCGCCAATTGCTGAAGCTGGGCTGCGCGCTGCTTGGCCTTGGTCGGCAGGAAGCCAAGAAACGAGAACGTGGCGGTCCAGTCGCCGGCCACGCTGAGCGCGGTCGCGAGCGCGCTGGCGCCGGGCAGCGGAACGACGGCCAGGCCGGCGTCGCGTACGGCGTCGACGAGCTTCGCGCCCGGGTCCGAGATGCCGGGCGTGCCGGCGTCCGAGACATAGGCAATGCGCTCGCCGGCCCGCAGATGCTCGATCACGCGCACGGCGGCGGCGCGCTCGTTGTGCTCGTGCACGGCGACGAGCGGCTTGGAAATGCCGTAGCGGGCGAGGAGCTGGCCGCTGTTGCGCGTGTCTTCGGCCGCGATGCGGTCGACGATTCCGAGCACATGGAGCGCGCGCAGCGTGATGTCGGCGATGTTGCCGATGGGCGTCGCCACAACATAGAGGGCGCCGGCGGGGTACTGCTGCCCTTGCGCGAGTTCGAGGAGATCAGTCATGACGCAGAAAACGCGGACGAGCGGAACAAGGCCGACATTGTGCCACGCGGCGGACCACAACTTTCCCGGCCGCGCCGGATCGAAGCGTGTAGGAACGGCGTTCGAGGCGCGTGCGCTCGAGTTCCTGCGGCGCCAGCGCATGCGCCTCGTCGCGCGCAACGTGAGCTGCCGCGGCGGCGAGATCGACCTCGTGATGCGCGATTGCGATGGCGCGCTGGTGTTCGTCGAAGTGCGCGCGCGAGCCGATCGGCGCTATGGCGGAGCCGCGGCGAGCGTCGGCTGGCAGAAGCGCCAGCGTCTCGTGAGAGCGGCTCAGTACTTTCTGGTTGCGAAAGGCGCCGCCGCAAGCGCGTGCCGCTTCGACGTCGTCGCGTTCGACGGCACCCGCCTCGAGTGGCTGCGCGACGCTTTTCGCGCGGACGACGTCTGAGCGGTGTTTCGGCGCATGCCGAGTGCGGTAAACTTGCGCGCAAACGCAATGCCGTACCGCCGCAATGCCGCCTTGAGGTTGCGCCCCAGCCTCGCCATGAGTTAGAGATCGATGTCAGTCGAACGCATTCAACAGCACTTCCGCGACAGCGCGGCCGTCAAGCTCGAAGCCCTGGAAACCCTGTCGATGCCGATCGCCGTGGCGGTCGACACCCTGTTCGCCGCGCTGGCGAACGGCAACAAGATTCTTGCGTGCGGCAACGGCGGCTCGGCGGCCGACGCGCAACGCCTCGCGGCCGAGCTGATCGGCCGCTTCGAGCGCGAGCGGCCCGGCTTGCCTGCCATCGCGCTGACTGCCGATTCCGCCGTCCTGACCGCGCTCGGCGACGACTACGCGTTCGACGAACTCTACGCCAAGCAAGTCCGCGCACTCGGCCACACAGGCGACGTGCTGCTCGTGCTGACGACCACCGGCAACTCCGCCAACGTCCTCGCGGCGGTGGCCGAAGCGCACGAGCGCGAGATGGTCGTGATCGCGCTGACGGGCCACGGCGGCGGCAAGATGAACGAGGCGCTCAGCGACATGGACATCCACATCTGCGTGCCGTCGGAGCGCCTCGCGCGCGTGCGGGAAGTCCACATGCTGACGATTCATTGCCTGTGCGACGGCATCGACGCGATGCTGCTCGGCGAAGATTGATTACCGGATTGACCACCTAATTGACCACGATAGGGAGCGCGTTGATGAGCGGAAACCGCGTCAAGAAGACGCTTGTGAGGACCACGCTCGTGGTCGGCCTGACGGCGGGGCTTGCCGCCACGTTGCAGGGGTGCGTGCTGGCGCTGGCCGGCGCGGCTGGAGGCGGCGCGCTGATCGCGACCGACCGGCGCACGCTGGGCGCGCAGACCGAGGATCGCGAGATCCAGGTGAAGGCCTCGACGCAGATCGCCAACGATCTGCCCGATGCCGCGCACGTGAACGTGACCGTGTTCAACCGGCGCGTGCTGCTGACGGGCGAAGTGCCGAGCGAGCAGTACAAGCAGCAGGTCGAACAGATCGTGCGCAACCTCAATAACGTCAACCTGATCGTGAACGAGCTGGCGATCCAGCCGAAGAGCGATTTTTCGTCGCGCGCGAACGACTCGTACCTCGAAGGCCGCGTGAAGACTGCGCTGATCGCGGAGAAGGGCATCTCGGCGAATGACTTCAAGGTGGTTTGCGAACGCGGCAACGTCTACCTGATGGGGCTCGTTACCAGCGATGAAGGCAACGCCGGCGGCGCTGCCGCGAGCACCGTGCCGGGTGTGATGAAGGTCGTGAAGGTGTTCCAGTACATCCAGCCGCAGGAAGCGCGGGCGCTCGAGGCGTCAGCGGCGGCGGCTGCCAGTGCGCCGGGGGCCGCGTCTGTGCCGGCGGCGACTTCGAACGAGCCGACGGTCGGGGCGGTGCAGTCGGCGCCGGTCACATCGCAGCCGCTCGGAAAGCAGTCGCCTGCGCCGGTGACGAGTTCGAGCGGGGTTCCGGGTAATTCGAAGGCGGTGCAATGAGGTTTGTGATTTTGACGCGGGGGCGCATGGTTGTGGCGGGGGCGGTGGTGATGCTCGGCGCGGCGGCGGGGGCTGCGCCTGCTCTGGCCGCCGATGGGCCGGACGGGCTCGCGATCGCGAAGAGCAATGCGTGCATGGGGTGCCATGCGGTCGATCGCAAGCTCGTCGGGCCGTCGTTCCTGCAGATCGCGGGCAAGTACAAGGGCGACGTGCAGGCGCCGGCCAAGCTGGCGCTGAAGGTGAAGGACGGCGGGGCGGGAGTTTGGGGCGCGATTCCGATGCCGGCGCATCCGCGGATGAGCGATGCCGATATCCGCACGGTGGTGGCCTGGGTGCTGGCCGGGGCGCCTTCCTCGGCTTCCGCCAAGTGAGGCTTGCTGGTGGCGGTTTGGGCGCTTGTCAAACCGCCAGAGCGCTGTGCTAGAATTAGCGCTTCGTTGGGGCGGTAGCTCAGCTGGGAGAGCGTCGCGTTCGCAATGCGAAGGTCGGGAGTTCGATCCTCCTCCGCTCCACCAAGAAATTCCTTTAAAATCAGCCACTTAGGCTGATTTTTTCTTTGTGCGTTGCTTCCGTCGTCGTTGGCTCGACACCCCGCAGGGTGACATCAGGGTGACAGACAGTTGCCTGTCTGGCGGAAGGATGGCACGCGCTCCGATACAAGGTCAACAGTCACGACAGGGCGTGACCGCTCGCGACCGAGCTTGCCCGTCATTACTCATCGTCTGATGTGCGGTCTTCGTCAGCGATGCGGTTCTTCTCTCGAAGCAATGCCAGCACCGTTTCACGATCATCGTAGAAGTCGTGCAACAGATAGGCCGCGTATTCCTTGGCTACCTTCACTTCTGGCGGCGTGACTTGTCGCCATTCTTCGTGCAGCACGTAGTTTCCCAAGGTGCGAATCTCGTCATGGGTGCGTTTCCGTCGTGACGCAGTGATAACGCCATCTGCGGCAGCCAGATCAATCTGCTGTTCGAGCGACGTACCCTTCTTCAGTTTGTACCCGTTGGCGCGAAGCGTCTTGTCCAGCACGGACCGAAACAATGCGGCAGCCGCCCGGTAGCACCCGGCTTCCGCGCACTCTTCGCCTTCCCGGAATTCCTTGACGATTCCTTCGGGAACCGCTTCGGGCAAGACATGGCGAATTTCGGCTTCCGGGTAAAAGTCGGTCAATTCCGCCTGACCGCCGCCGTTCGCGTTGGTCGCCAACAGAGTAATCAACGCACCCGCGCCGCAGCCCGTGCATCGAGCCAGCCTGTATATCTCGGTCTGACTCGGGTCGATTTGTCGATAAATTTGCCCGTATGGGCCGCCGCGTTGCGGGTCGCCGATCAGGAAGGAAGTCAGCGCACCACTGCAAGTCGGGCAGTTCGCAAAGACGTGCCCGTGTTCATTCATTGTCGCCATGGCTAGTTTCGATCTGAATCGAGTCAACCGGCATTCTGCGGGTATTTCCTGCATTGTGGAAAGCCGAAAAGAAGCCGATGTACCGGACCGGGGCGGCATAATGTCGTCCTTGCGGCCAGCTTGGCCTGATTCCTGAAATACGAAGAACATGACCGCTCTCGAAAACCTGCTCGATACCTTCCGCCATGCCGCCGTCACGGAACGAGAGAAAGGAACCTACTTCGAAGAGTTGATCGTCACCTATTTGCGGAACGAAGCCACGTACCGCGATCTGTACAGTGATGTCTGGACCTATGCGGAATGGGCTGACCTGCAAGGGTTGGACAAGCGGGACACCGGTATCGACCTTGTGGCGAAGACGCGCGGCACGGATGAATTCCACGCCATCCAGTGCAAGCTGTTTGCGCCGGGCCACAAGGTCCAGAAGAGCGACATTGACAGCTTCTTCACGGCATCGGGCAAGAAGCCTTTCACGCGCCGGATCATCGTCGCCACGACGAACCATTGGAGCGAACACGCCGAAAACGCCTTGCTGGATCAGCAGCCACCTGTCAGTAAGATCGACCTGACGGCCCTTGAAGAGAGCCAGATCGATTGGGGCCAGTACCAGCCGAAGGCGGCACCGGTCATCAAGGCAAAGAAGGAACTGCGCCCGCACCAGACCAATGCACTGAATGCCGTTGTTCATGGTCTGGCGGATGCCGACCGTGGCAAGCTGATTATGGCTTGCGGTACTGGGAAGACGTTCACCAGCTTGAAGATCGCGGAGACACTTGCGGGTGCTGGCAAGCGCGTACTTTTTCTCGTCCCAAGTTTGTCGCTGCTATCGCAGTCCCTGACCGAATGGACGCAGGAGAGTGAGACGCCGCTGCATAGCTTCGCGGTCTGTTCCGACAGCGACGTTGGCAAGAAGCGCAAGAAAGAAGACGACATGGTTCAGACCTTCGTCCATGAACTGCGCTATCCGGCCACCACGGATTCGGCCCGACTGGCGGCAGAGATGGCGACGCGGCACGACGCGTCGCACATGAGCGTCGTTTTCTCGACCTATCACTCGATTGATGTCATCAGCCGTGCGCAGAAGCAGTTCGGACTGGCGGACTTCGACCTGATCGTCTGCGATGAAGCGCACCGCACGACCGGCGCGACGTTCGGCGACGATGACGAAAGCGCCTTCGTCCGGGTTCACGATGCCAACTACATTCGCGCCGCCAAGCGGATGTACATGACGGCGACGCCACGTATCTATGGGGATTCGGCCAAGGCCACTGCTGAACGCGACAACGTGGCGCTTTGTTCGATGGACGACAAAGCCCTGTATGGTGACGAACTGTTCGTCATCACGTTCTCGGAAGCCGTCAAGCGCGGGTTGCTCGTCGATTACAAGGTGATCGTGCTGGCGGTCGAAGAAGCGCACGTCAACCGGCGTCTGCAAGACCTGCTGCGAGACGAGAACAACCAGTTGAAGGTGGACGACGCTGCCAAGATTGTCGGCTGCTGGAAGGCCCTGTCGAAGCAGGGATTGACCGAAGACTTGGTTGGCGACGGCGATCCCATGAATCGTGCGGTGGCCTTCTGTCAGGTCATCGAAGTCTCGAAAGGTGCCAAGACGCACAAGGTCAGTTCGAAACAGATCGCTGGAATGTTCCAAGCGGTCGTCGAAGCCTATCAGGAATCTGAAGAGACGGAAGAATTTGAACAGGCGGCCCGACTTCACTGCGAAGCCGAACACGTTGATGGCGGCATGAACGCCAGTGAGAAGGAAGCGAAGCTGGCGTGGCTGAAAGCCGAGATGCCCGAGAACACCTGTCGCATTCTCAGCAATGTCCGTTGCTTGTCCGAAGGTGTGGACGTTCCGGCACTGGATGCCGTGCTGTTCCTGACACCGCGTAACTCTCAGGTTGACGTGGTGCAGTCGGTCGGTCGCGTCATGCGCAATGCACCGGGCAAGAAGCGCGGCTATGTGGTGCTGCCGGTGGTCATTCCGGCTGGCGTCGAAGCGCACGAAGCCCTGAACGACAACAAGACCTATGCCGTGGTCTGGCAGGTTCTGCAAGCACTGCGCTCCCACGACGACCGCTTCGATGCAATGGTGAACAAGCTCGACTTGATCGGGAAGGACACCAGCAAGATGGAAGTCATCGCGATCACTGACAAGATTCAGAAGAAGCAGCAGAAAACCAACGGGACGAAGAACAAGGACGCTGGTAAGGGCGGCTTCACCATTGGCGAAGCGGTCAAGAAGCGCACTCCGCAGGAACAGCACGAACTGCAATTCGAGATCGGCGAGATCGAGAAGGCCATCTATGCCAAGCTGGTCCAGAAGGTCGGCAACCGTCACCATTGGGAAGATTGGGCGAACGACATCGCGAAGATTGCCCGGACCCACATCGACCGCATTACCGGCATCATCGAGAACCCCGCGAACACGAAGGAACGGGACGCGTTCGATTCATTCGCCGCCGAACTGCGCGACGACCTGAACGGCAGCATCACGGACGGCGAAATCATCGAGATGCTGGCGCAGCATCTCATCACCAAGCCGGTATTCGACGCCCTGTTTGCCGACTACAGCTTCGCGAAGCACAACCCTATGTCGCTGGCGATGCAGAGCGTGCTGGATGTACTGCACGAACACCGGTTGGATAAAGAAGCCGACACGCTGGAACGCTTCTATGAGAGCGTGAAACTGCGGGCGGAAGGTATCGACAACGCGGCGGGCAAGCAGAAGATCGTCGTCGAACTTTACGATAAGTTCTTCCGCAACGCTTTCCCGAAGATGACCGAACGTCTGGGGATCGTCTACACGCCGGTCGAAGTCGTGGACTTCATCATTCATAGCGTCGGGCATGTGTTGCAGTCCGAGTTCGGCCAGACCTTGGGTAGCAAGGGCGTCCACATCATCGATCCCTTCGTCGGGACAGGCACGTTCGTGACGCGTTTGCTGCAAAGCGGTCTTATCAAGCCGGAAGAACTGCCCCACAAGTACAAACACGAAATCCACGCCAACGAGATCGTGCTGTTGGCGTATTACATTTCTTGTATCAATATCGAGTCGGTCTATCACGGCATCGTCGGCGGCAGCTACCAGCCGTTCGAAGGCATTTGCCTTGCTGATACCTTTCAACTTTACGAGAAGGAAGACTTGGTGGACGCGGTTCAGGCAAGCAACAGTGCCCGCCGCAAGCGCCAGAAGAAGCTCGACATCCGGGTAATCATCGGCAACCCGCCCTATTCAGCCGGTCAGGACAGCGCGAACGACAACAACCAGAATGTGGCGTACCCGCATCTCGACAGCCGCATCCGAAACACTTATGCCGAGCGGTCCAGCGCCACGAACAAGAACGCGCTGTACGACAGCTACATTCGTGCGATCCGGTGGGCCAGCGACCGAATCGGCAAGAGCGGTGTGATCGGCTTTGTGACAAACGCAGGGTTTCTGGAAGCAAACACTGCCGATGGCTTGCGGAAGTGTCTGGCTGACGAGTTCAGCAGCATTCACGTGTTCCATCTGCGGGGAAATCAGAGAACTTCCGGCGAAGTGTCTCGCAGGGAAGGCGGCAAGATTTTTGGTGGTGGCAGCCGTGCGCCGATTGCGATTTCGGTGCTGGTCAAGAACCCACATGCTGCGCAGCACGGTCAGATTTACTTTCACGACATCGGCGACTACCTGAGTCGGGAAGAGAAACTAGCCAAGATCAGTGGTCTTGGTGGCATTGCAGGGATCGCTTCGGCAAATGCATGGCAACCGATAATCCCGAACGAGCACGGTGACTGGTTAAAACAACGTGATGATGGCTTTTCTGATTACATCGCGATGGGAGATAGAAGTGGCTTGGGGTTGTTTGACTGCTACTCCAATGGTGTAAAGACAAACGCGGATGCATGGATGTACAACGCGGGCATCGTTGAATTGATGCGGAGCATGCAAGTATTTGTGGAAACGTATAACACTGAAGTCGCTCGCTATGCTGTCTCGGACAAGAAAGTGCGATTCCAAGACTTTGTCACGATGGATATGACAAAAATAAAATGGCACAGTGGCATTATTCCGAAGGCAATGTCCGGCAGGATGGGGCATTTCGATAAGACTAAGATCGTTCCAAGCGTTTATCGCCCGTTTGAAAAGCAGAATCTGTATTTTGATCCGATGTTTGTGCAGCGTGTGGCCCAAATGCCGCGAATTTTCCCAGATGCTAATGCTGATAATCTGGTAATTGTGACATCGGGCACGGGCGGTCGGACCGCTTTCACCGCGCTAATGGTGAACGTCAGCCCTAGTCTCCACATGGCAGACATCGACGGTTCACAATGCTTCCCGTTGTACCTGTATGACGAACCTGCTGGTGAAATCGCCGACGCGTCACCGAACGCCGACCTTTTCGAAGCGCCGAGCGCAGCCACGGCGCAGCGCGAACGTCGAGATGCGCTGACCGACATAGGTCTGATGCACTTTCAAGCGGCGTATCCGGGCGAGCACATCGGCAAGGACGACGTTTTCCATTACGTCTACGGCTTGCTGCATTCGCCGGAGTATCGCGAACGATATGGAGATACGCTTCGGAAGGAACTGCCGCGAATTCCGTGCGTGAAGACTGCTGCCGACTTCTGGGCGTTCTCGACGGCTGGCCGGAAGCTGGCCGATCTGCACGTCAACTACGAGACGGTCGAGACGTACCCGTTGCAGATCGAAGGCGGCGGACTGCTACTGACCGATGCCGACTACCGGGTCGAGAAAATGCGGTACGGCAAGAACGGCAAGGACAAAGACCTTACGACGCTGATCTACAACGACAAGATCACGGTAAAGGGCATTCCGCTGGAAGCCTACGAATATGTGGTCAACGGTAAGTCGGCACTTGATTGGGTCGTCGAACGACAGTGCGTCAAGACCGACAAGGACAGCGGCATTGTCAACGACGCGAACGATTACGCCGTCGAGACGATGAACAATCCGCGCTACTCGCTCGAACTGTTCCAGCGGGTCGTTACGGTCAGTCTCGAAACGATGAAGATCGTTCGGTCGCTTCCGCGTCTTGATGTTCAGTCGCCCGGATCGGCTGACGGACAACTGGTCGAATCGGCGGGCGCTTCTGGCGCACTGACTGCGTGATCGCCCATAGGGGGCAGCAGCTTGGATATACCAATATGAAAAGAACCCTTCTCCTTGCCATCGTCGTACCGTCGATAGCCTTTGCATCAACGATCTCCGACTTCACGTCACAGGTGCGTTGGATGTCTCGCACCGGCCAGCTACTGTACGGCGGTCCATGTCATGCGACGTTCGGAACGACGGGTGTTGCGCCAACCAAGCCATTGGCCTACACGCTTTCGTGTCCGGGCTATACCGAAGCTCGAATATACATCTGGACCCAGACTGATCTCGCGACGGTCGGCGATCTACCGGCGCGGGTGACACAGAAGCAGCGACGGTCGATCTCTCTGCTGACCGCAGAAGGTGAAACGCTCACCTTCACCATCGATCCGAACGCGGAGTGACGACCCGAGAAGAGACATGTGGCGCAAGTGAACAAGCCCAACGCTGGTCGATTCTCATGCCTTTGATTCCGTTAGAATTGACCATCCCTTCGGACGCAAGGTCGAGATGCAACTGCTAAAAGACATCGTAACGTTGTTGAGCGACAAGGACGGTTCGCTGACGGATGCACTTCTGAAGACCAAGGTGCTGATGCACCGTATCGGGCACAAGGAGCTTGCCGGATGGGTGAATGACGAACTGAACGGCTATGCAGACGGCACACCGGTGCCCGCTTACCGTGTCATTCCCGTTCGTTTGGCTGGCAACCTGCGCAACATAGCGTGGTACTACCAAGATCAAACGTTGCCGACAGGACATCTGTCTGACAAGGAACGGAAGTATCTGACGCAGAACGAGCTACGCGAATCAATACGTGTGCTGGAAGAATACGCATCGAATCCGACCGGCCACTTGATTCATCGACTTGCGCCGGAATTCTACGGGAAGTTATCGGAAGCCTTGGACGGCGTCTGGGTTGAAAGTGCATGGACCCAGATGGCATCAACTCAGGTAATGAACGTGCTTATCGAAGTCCGCTCCCGATTACTGGACTTCGCACTCAATCTACAAGGCGAATTGGGTGACGTGGCGGAAGACAATATGAAGGAAGCAGCGAAAGGCATTGATGCGGCTGGGATGTTCGCATCAGCGGTGTTTGGCGACAATGCGACGGTTGTGATCGGGAGCAGCAACGAAACCACGATTACGAACACCGTCACGAAGGGCGACTTCACTGCGCTGGCGAAAGCGTTCAAGGCAACGGGCGTCAGCGAGACTGACGTAGACGAACTGAAAGCCGCCGTGGACGATGATGACCCAAAGGCCGTAGCCGAGACGAAGCAATTCGGACCAAGGGTGAAGGCTTGGATGGGAAGAATGTCCGCGAAGGCAATCGACGGCGCGTGGAGTATCGGGATCGGCGCTGCTGGAAACTTATTGGCCGTTGCGCTTGGCAGCTATTACGGCATCAAGTGACGGTCGCCAAGCATGTCATGACGACAGCGCCGCGATCAGTCGGAACCGGGCATTGCACTTATTTCTAATCATCAGGATGCAGTGTACGAGATGAAGCCCAAAGAAAAATCCACGCTTTTCGATAATCTCAGTTGTAGCTTCCCGCCTACCCCCCTGTATCGGACGGATATTGAGCAAATAATTCAAATCGGCACAAGTCGGGAACTAAAAGTCAACATCTCGGACAGCACCGCCGAATTCGATGATCTCGACGATGTGCAGGAAAATCGTGGAAATCGAGTGAAAGAGCTAGCCGTTTCATTCTCAGGAAAGACGGCCTTTTCGTCGATCAGCCTGAAAATAGGAAGCGGCGGCATCACATTACGCAGTTCAAAGGATGATGCGCTTGTGCTGGCGTGGCACGACATTAAATCTGCCATCGAGCGGCGTGTGCCGTTTCATGCACGATTCATGAAGCCCACACTTTGGCTTGCCATTGTTTTCTGCATTGCTGTATTTGGAACTAAGTTCAACATTCTGCCAAGCAACGAATTTGCTCGCATCGGTACACTCATCGTGCCTACATGGCTATGGGCTATGTCTTTGTATTACGTCAAGAGTAGCGGTGGCGTGTATCTCCAAAAGGAGCACGAAGTGCTTAGTCTCTGGGATCGATATGGAGAAAAAATCGTAAATCTGATCGCGGGGGCCATAATCGGGGCCATCGTTACAGCAGTTAGCCAGAAATTTTTGGGGAAATGATGTCAAAGGCGTGCTACCGTCCATTGTGTCATGGCTGACTATTCAAAGAATCTCGCAGAACGGTTTTCGAACCGTGGTCCGAAGTTAGGTTACTGTGCGATTTGCCGAACGCACGGCCCGCTTACGGCAGATCACGTGCCGCCAAAGAACTGCGGCAACATCAACGACTCGATATTCACCGATGTCTACGGTCCAAGTCCTGAAAGGCCGCGCAAGCCGGTTATGTCTCAGGGCGGGTCACATTTCAGGACGATCTGTGGGTATTGCAACAACACGGTACTTGGGACCGAGTACGATCCTGCACTGCGCGATGTAGTTCATCAGATCGAGACGTACTTCAAGCTGGCGTCAAGCAGCCGTCTGTCGTTGCCACGAACGCGATTGTTCGATTACCAGCCGAACAGGTTTCTACGTGCCGTGGCCGGACATCTGTTGGCCGCAAATGGTGTCCCCGACGTTGTATCAAATGATCGAGTTGCGCCACTGGACGTTGCGTTGCGGGAGTACGTGCTGGACCCGGCGCGATGTCTTCCCGAAGAGTTGTGCGTCTACTACTGGTTCTATCCGCACCGACGCCGTGTCGTCATGAAGCATTCGGCGATGGGGTTCTTTGGTGGCAATGGCGCGACCAACTACGGACACGTCTTCAAGTTCTTCCCGTTCGGGTTCTGGTTCGTATGGAATGAAGACGGTGGCCGAAGTCGGCAGTTCGCCTTGCGACAAATGAACGACTCATCTCCGTTCATCTCAGCTACATCTCGTATGGCACTGGACCTTTGGCCGCTACAGTCGCTGAATTTCCCAGAAGCGCCGTCGAACGACGGCATGTGGCTTGTGGCCGATCAGTATGTTTCTCAGGCAGACGACCGCGAGAAGCAAGGCAAAGTAAGAACCGCAGAATACCCCTGACGGGGCCGAAATGGCCGGGATTCGTGATTGCAGACGGCAACCTTGGCCGGAGACTCGGGGCGGTGGTGCGGTCGTCGCCGTACAAATCGTGTGAATCTGCCTAAAAATTGAGCAATTTGTAAGCAAATGCTTACTAAGGTCGTTCTGTTACAATTTATTTGTAGAGTATTTACTCTATTTTCAGGGGTTTCTGTAAGTCATTGTATCGAAACGATTTCTTGGCTTTTTTCTGTGAATTTTTGAGCAGAAAGTACGCTTTTCGGCTCCAAAACCCCCGCTTTTCGGCTCCAAACCACCGCTTTCACAAACCTTACGTGACTAAATATTAAGGGTTTTAAAGATGTGAACGAACTAGTTGAACTGACAAGTAGGAACAAGAAGAAAAACAAGTCAGTAAAGAACTTGTGTTCTGAGCGAAGCGAAGTGCCCGAAGGGCAGAAATGAAGAAGCAACTAGTTGAAGTGATAAGTAGGGAACAAGAAGAAAAAAAGTCGATAAAGAACTTGTGTTCTGAGCGAAGCGAAGTGCCCGAAGGGCAGAAATGAAGAAACAACTAGTTGAATGACATGTAGGAACAAGAAGAAAAACAACTCGGCAAAGAACTTGTGTTCTGAGCGAAGCGAAGTGCCCGAAGGGCAGAAATGAAGAAACAACTAGTTGAATGACATGTAGGAACAAGAAGAAAAACAACTCGGCAAAGAACTTGTGTTCTGAGTGAAATCCAGAAGCGCCACAAGTCACATCATCAATTGGTAACTGATCTGCGCTTCGCGCATCTCGCTTCGCGAGATCGCCATAGGTGTTGAATTGGACATGTGATAAGTCCCAGTTATTGAACATCATCTGGACTTGTTGCCTTCAATTCACCCCTAATCCGTCATTCATTGCCAGTTCATCGTCTGTCACTGGCAATCACCCGCCATTGGTAATCACCTGTCACTGGCAATCACCAGTCACTGGCAATCACCTGTCACTGGTAATCACCTGTCACTGGTAATCACCTGTCACTGGTAATCACCTGTCACTGGTAATCACCTGTCACTGGTAATCACCTGTCACTGGTAATCACCTGCCATTGGTAATCACCTGTCACTGGCAGTCACGTGTCACTGGCAATCACCAGCCATTGGCAATCACCTGCCATTGGTAATCACCTGTCACTGGCAATCACCCGCCATTGGTAATCACCCGCCATTGGCAATCACCTGTCATTGGCAGTCACGTGTCACTGGCAATCACCCGCCATTGGTAATCACCTGTCACCGGTAATCACCCGTCAGCGGCAATCCCCCGCCATTGGTAATCACCTGTCACTGGTAATCACCCGCCATTGGCAATCACCCGTCACTGGCAGTCACGTGTCACTGGCAATCACCTGCCATTGGTAATCACCTGTCACTGGCGGTCACGTGTCACTGGCAGTCACGTGTCACTGGCAGTCACGTGTCACTGGCAGTCACGTGTCACTGCCAGTCACGTGTCACTGGTAATCACCCGCCATTGGCAATCACCTGTCATTGGCAGCCACGTGTCACTGGCAATCACCTGCCATTGGTAATCACCTGTCACTGGTAATCACCCGTCAGCGGCAATCACGTGTCACTGGCAATTACCCGCCATTGCGTCATTATCTGTCACGTTCCAACGTCGATCAAATTTGATTCAAAAACGGGTGCGCCGATTGAAAACCGGCTTCGCGCTGGTTCGATAGATGACCGGACGGAATCCGCACGTCTACCGGTACTGATGTATCGAAACCTATCCTGTGGCTTCCGGCTGCGTTCTCATTCGGTCTCTACGTCGTCTGGTGGACCGACCGATTCCCATTCGCACGCGCGACATACCGTTACATACGGTGGGTCCGGTTCAAGCTCGGGTGCATAGAAGCTGGCGAGTTGATAGGATGAACAACGGGGACACCGGTCGGGTCGCGCAGATTCTTTTCTCACGACGGCAGCAGAGAACACTTCAAGCACATGATGCGTCGCGTCCATCGCCAGTTCCGCATCGATGGCGACCGCGTTGGACGTGTGCGTAAGCCAGTTCACCAAGCCCCATGCCGAACCTGACATCTGCTTCAGATACGCACGTATGTCTTTCGAGTGCTTACCCGGTGCCGACCAGTCCGCGATCAGTTCCGCCCATTCCGTGAAGTTCCCGCGCTTTGGAAGCGTGGCACCGTCCGGCAGTTCGACGTACTCGGGCGCACTAGCGACAAACGTCAACAGACACTCGCGGCACTTCATTCCGACCGCCTGAAAGTCTTCTGCTTCTGACGCATTGTCAATTGCCGATGCCGCTTGTTCCCATCGCCGCCATGCTGCGGCGAATCGATCCTGATTGGGCGTTCCGGCCTTGCGGGCATCACGCGATGCCACGCGGGACATCAGGCCGATGTGGAAGGACAGCAGGTAGTCAAGGCCCGGAAATTGTGCTTGGGAGTATAGGTTTGTCGGGTTGGTGACGACCCACCATCTCCCGTCTGTGGCGTGGACATCCCAGACCGCGTACTTCCGCCCGAACACGACTTCGGTCTTCATCTTTTCCAAATGACGCACCGTGATCCTGTCGTCATCATCGCGACCTTTGTTCGCTTGCCATTCGAAGTAGTCAATGATCTCCTTTTCTTCGCGTTCCGACCGCCCTAATACTGTTTCACGCAATTTGTCGATCTTCGGATCGGTCGGCAATGTGCACTCGTCCCCAGATTGTGGTTGTTCTTCCTTCGCGCTAGTCATGGCGGTCTCCGTTCCTTGATGCGTGTTGTCTGAAGATTAGCTGATTCGGTCGGGCATGCGCTGGTTCCAGACGGGTATGCCTTAGCAGAACCGTTTCAAAACTGGTTCTCTAAATGGCTTGACGGAACCCATATCGAACTGATAATATGCGAACCATCCTAATAAGACCAGTCGGGGTGATTCATGTTTGTTCGTGCCTACCTTCGCGCTTCGACTAAAGGACAAGATGCCAGTCGCGCCAAGAATGACCTGATCGAGTTTGCGCGGGAGCGTGGGCTTCAGATCGCCGCGTTCTATGTTGAGAACGAATCAGGCGCATCACTTCAGCGCCCGGAACTGTTCCGGCTGCTGTCCGACTGTCACGAAGGGGACGTTTGCCTGATCGAACAAGTGGATCGTCTCTCGCGCCTGAACGCTGATGATTGGTCCAAGCTGAAGACCGAACTTCAGTCGCGTCGGGTTCGGGTTGTCGCGCTGGACCTGCCTACATCGTGGATGATGACCACTGCAACGGATGACATCACCGGGCGCATGATGGATGCCCTGAATTCGATGATGTTGGACATGCTGGCTGCAATCGCCCGCAAGGACTACGAAGACCGGCGTCGCCGACAGCAGCAAGGGATCGAGAAGTTGAAGGAAGTGGGCGGCTATCCCGGTCGCAAGCCTGACGACCAGCGAAACGCGGGGATCATGCAGATGCTACGTCGGGGCGATAGCTGGAACACGATCATCGCGGCAACCAAGTGTTCCCGGTCTACGCTTTCGCGGCTCTCGCGTCAGATCAAGGAAGAGTCGAACGATTTGACGGGCATGGGACCCGATGGCGTACCGTGCGCACTGATCGACTGGTCGGATCGTCGCAAGTCGCGCGGCGCATGAACATTAGCCATAAGGCCAGTATGCGGGTGCGGGAACCGGCAATCGAGCAATCGACGGCTATCTCATAACCCGGCTTCGGCTATCAACTCGGCCAGCGTTATGTCGAGTGCGTTCGCCAGTCTTTTGAGCGTCAACGTGGCGGCATTGTTGGTGCCGCGTTCAACACGACCGACATAGCTTCGATCAACGTCAGCGAGCAACGCCAACTGCTCTTGCGATAGTTCTTTGGCTTCGCGGTGGCGGCGAATCGCTTCACCGAGCGCGATTAAGGATGGGTCTTTGCTTTGACGGGTGCTAATTGGCATCCCGTCATCGTGTGGGGTAACATCGCCCAGTTCGACGGACCATGGTCCCCTTTGCGGCGGGACCGGAAAATTACGGGGGATTCACAATGAAAAAATGCCTTTTCTGCGCAGAAGAGATTCAGGACTCCGCGATCCGATGCAAGCACTGCGGTGGCGACATTGCCGCCGCCGTAGCAAACGCTAAGGAAGCAAAATTCGAGAAGTCGTACAGCAACGGGTTTGGGAAGTTCTGGGCCGTAGTTGGTGCCGCAATCTTTGGCTTGCTTGCTTTCGGCGCGTACACGGAAGGGCTGTACATGGACATAGCGATCTGCGTTGGATTCGGACTCGTCTTCCTGTTCTTGGCCCCAAAGGCATGGCACGTAGGGTTTCTCGCTCGGAATGCGGGGCAGCCCGACATCATCATTGCCAGCAGTGCGGGTGAGTTGGCGAAGCAACGCTTTTTCTATGAGTACGGTGCGCGGGTCTTCTTGACTGGTGCGCTGTTCATTGTTCTTCTGACCGGCCTTTACTTCCTTGTGCCGCTTGATCGCATCGTCTTCGGACCGGGGACTCAGGTCGCTGCGTCGTCGGAAGCGAAGTCGTCATCGGGGAGTGGTGCAGCAGACGCACAAGCGGTCGCCAGCGCCACGACGGGCACTGAAGCGCAAGCGGTCGCCGATGGTCAGTCGGCAGGTAGTGATGACGCGACTTCGGCGGCCCCGGTACAGGCGTCATCAGACAATGCAACGCAAACAGCGCAGCAACCGATGGAACTAGGGAAGGCAGTCAACGCATCGCTCGCATCGTCGGCACCGACAGCCAGTGCAGTACCGCAGTTGGCATCGACGACGACCCCGAAGCAGGATGCAAATGGCGCGACGGATGTTCATGCCAGCTTTGACTGCGCGAAGGCGTCTTCGCCCATCGAACATCTGATCTGCTCGACGCCGCAAACCGCTGATGCGGACCTACGCCTTGCTTCGGCGTACTCAGCCGCCCGCACCAAGTCGAGTGACCCGGCTGCCCTGAAGGCGGATCAGCGGAACTGGATGAAGGGCGAGCGTGATGCCTGTTCCGATGCGGCGTGTCTGCTGAGTGTGACCGAAGCCCGGATTCAGAAGCTTGCGGCCATGTAGCTTGCGCGGTTAGCGACGTATGCAGAGAACCAGTAACCGCCGTTCATCGGCGGTTTTTCTTGCGGGGTCACGGCTCAACAGCCGGGCCTTACTTCCTATCGGGAGAGCCTATTGACGAAAACCTTCACTGAATCCGCAGTTACCATCGAAACTCTTGACGCCCATCTCCGCGATAGCGGCGTGGTGCCCTACGACGTACAGCCTGATGTCATCCGCTTGCGCACCGAGCAAGGCATCGCCTACCGTGTGTTCTTGATCCCGGACCGGAAATTCATCAGGTTCGCCACATACCTTCCCCTGAACCGGCAAGCGCCCGTCGAACAGAAACATGAACTGGCGCGGCGGCTGAACGAAGACGTGTTCCTGCCGGTCTTCACCATCGACTTCGACGGGGACCTTGCTGTCTCCTACGTCTTGCCCTTTGGTGGCGGCGGACTCATCGCTGGAAACTTCATGTCCATCGTGAACAGGTTCGCGTCGCTGCTGGAATTCGTGGTGGAAACGTACAACAGCGATGGCCTGATCGATTTCGGTGCGCCGACAACGGTGCCCGCCGTGGTTGACGCGGGATCAGCACCGACCAGCGGCGAACTGCTGCACTGATGGGGGACGCTTGACGATTGCGGGACTGGCTGGGAGTAAAATCTTGCGTCAGTTCCTTCGCGTCAAGTGAGAGCGTCCAATGCCGATTTGCTTCGTAATTCAGCCCTTCACCGACACCTACAACAAGCGATACGACGATCTGTACAAGCCAGCTATTGAAGCAGCGGGGATGACGGCCTATCGTGTCGATCAGGACTCTTCGGCGACCGTGCTAGTCGAAGCAATCGAGAAGAACATCAAGCGGGCAGCAGTGTGCCTTGCGGACATCACGGAAGACAACCCGAACGTCTGGTACGAACTTGGGTTTGCATACGCAGCCGGACGGCCAGTCGTCATGGCCTGTTCGGATGAACGGCAAAAGGCCGGGAAGCGATTTCCATTCGACATCCAGCACCGGGCCATCGTCACTTACAAGACCGAATCTCCACGCGACTTTCAGGCGTTCAACGACAACCTGACCGAAAGACTAAAGTCCATGCTTGAACAGGGCGAAGTGCTGGAAGAGATGGCAGAGCAGTCGAGCGTCGCCAGCGTTGACGGTCTTTCTTCTCAGGAACTGAGCGTGCTTGCTGTAACAGCCAATAGCGTCGCCCAAGACGACCACGCCACGTCCGTATGGTCGGTTAGGAATGACTGTGAACGCGCGGGACTGAACAACCTTGGCTTCAACCTTGGGTTGCGGCGATTGAAGGTCAAGAAGTTTGTTGAAACGGTAGAAATTGAAGACGAGCGCGGTGAACCATACCCCGGTATTCAAGTGACTGATCAGGGGTGGCAGTGGATTGAAACAAACGAAGACAAGTTTACGTTTCACTCAGCGAGCGCGAAGAAGGGCGGCTTCGAAGACATGGACGACAGCGTTCCCTTCTAGTCAGTTTCTAGGTGGGCGGATGATATGTCGAGAATCACGAACATACTTGGTGCTGTTGCGACGACGGAACGTCAGAACGGCTGAGCAGTCCTAGTTCAAACAGCGATTCAGAGACCCGCGTCATGGTTAGCCGGAAGCATCCACACCGCCGACGCGAACTGCTGAGTCGATTCGGGCGAATCACAAGGTGGGACGCGAGTCTAACGGAGCGCGTGGACCGCCCACGCGGTTATCCACCCGAGCGCGAAAGTCGTGCATCGATTCTGTTGCAAGGGGAGTTCACCGAACCGGTGCGCGATGTGACCCAGTTCTTGATTCAAGTCTCCCCGACTGACCAACTGGGTATTGGCAATGCCGATGTGCCTAACATTGGCGCGTTCATCTCGCTCAAACCGGAGTTACAGGGCGTCGTTGACATGACGGAGAGTCGCTTTCAGGAATTGTTAACGCTGGCCGCGTCCGGTCGCTTGGAGTGGTGCCACGTCGCGTTCACGGTTCCATTTCGGCGGTCCGCGTTGATCACCAGTATTGATTTCACGACACGCCCGCCCGATGAAGAAACGTAAGGGTTGAGCGGACACTGATCGATCCACCGCGCGGCGCGGGCGATGGACCGATAACCAATGCTGTTTCAGCTACGGTTAGCCGAGCTTCATTGCCAATTCGCCAGCATCAATCGAGACGTACCGTTGAAGCATGTTGGCGGTTGTGTGACCGGATATGGCGCGAAGTTCCAGAATCGAGAGTCCCTGCTTTGCCAATCTTGTCAGCGCGTCATGTCGGAGATCGTGGAATGTGAAGTTGGCGATACCGGCCCGCACAACCGCTCGTTCGTATGCCTGTTTAACCGTCTCCATGGATACAGGGAAGACCCGTCCGTCAAGGCTGTGGGGTAGTGCTTCAAGCATGGTGACGCACGTTGTGGATAGCGGAATCCTTCGCGGCTGCCCGGCCTTTGTTACCTGTAGGGTTGCCGTCCGATGTGCCAAGTCAACGTATTGCCATCTCAGTGCAAGGATTTCGCCGCGTCGTGCAGCAGTTTCGAGCGCAAAGATGACGACAGGCTTGATCCACGGGTTGCGGCACTGACCGCAAGCCGATATGAGCGCGGTCCTTTCGGATGCGGTCAGCACGCGGTCACGGGCCTTCCCGGATCGTGGCTTCCTGATAAGGCTAACGGGATTGCTGGGAAGCTGAACGCCCCACTCGCGGATCGCGACGCTGAAAACGTGTCCGAGAAGCTGAAGCTCCCGCAGTGCGGTGCCGGACGAAACTTCTCCAAGTCGGGCATCCCGCCACGCCGCGACCATCTGCGGCGTTATTAAGGACAGTGCGTGCTTCGCAAGGCTGAGTTTCTTGAAACTTTCGATTCTGTACGATTCGGCGCGGGTTCCACGCTTGCCACTGCTGACTTCCTTCGCGTATCGGTCGAGAAGTTCGCCCAAGGTCGTTTGGCGATCTTGGGGGCTGTCGATCCACTGCCCGGCATCGATGAGACGTTCCTGCTGTCTCGCCCACTTCTCCGCATCTTTCTTCAGGGTGAACGTTTTCGATTGGACCGGGTAGCCTTTTCGTTTGATGATCGCCTGCCAGCGGTCGGCACGTTGTCGTATGGTTGCCATCACTTCTCCAAGGGTGACAGCAGGGTGACAAGCCAGTTCGACGAATGGGGGCATCTAATGCTAACCCCTTGAATCATAAGATCGTTTGCACGGTCTGGAAGCTGGGAGAGCGTCGCGTTCGCAATGCGAAGGTCGGGAGTTCGATCCTCCTCCGCTCCACCAAGAATTCGTTTAAAAACAACGCACTACGTCTTGCGATGTAGTGCGTTGTTTTGCATTTGGATGCAGATTTTGGCACATTGTGTGTGCCAAATTTGTGCCATCGCTATCCCGCCGCATGCCTTCCCATCTGCATGACACTGCCGCACACTGCTGGTAGACTCTCATTGCCCGAGAAATTTGGGTTTGCCGCGCGCTGAAGACGTACAGAACGGCTACGAGACAAAAGCAAAGGATGGATGCGGGTAGCGCCGCTCGCATCTAAGAAGCGTGGAGCCACGGACTATTCAGCAGCACCCACCATAAGCGGAATTGGTGGGAGAGCAAGAAAGGATGCCCTATTGGGCAATCGCCAGGAGCGTATCCCGCCGGTCCGGATGAGGACGGTTTCAACAAAAGGTTGATACGCACCAGGAGAGCGGGCAAGCGAACGAGGGGGACAACCCCGCCGAAGTTTTGAGACCGATGCGATGTCGGCCCTCTGCAGCTCAATCGAGCAACGCAAGGTCGTCTAGGCCAAGACTCGGTTCCGCGGACCTCATCCGACTTGGCTGGTCATTGACCAGTCGGGATCGGAGGCGTTCGCCCATGAAATCGCTCCTGACAGTAGAACAACTATCGCAGTATCTGCATAAATCCGTCGCAAGCATTCGTAGCGACGCGACGCGCAATCCCCAGTCCCTTCCACCGATTTGCCGCCTGCCGGGCACCAAGCGGTTGCTTTGGCGTCTGGAAGACGTCGAGCAATGGTTGGCGGCTCATGTCGAGGGTCTGTCTCGCCCAGCGGTCTCGGTTTTTTCCGATGAACCGCAACCACGCCGAGGCCGCCCTACCAAAGCCGAGCAGGTTGCGCGGCAGCGGACCCTGCATCGCAAGCGAGCCAGCGTCTATTCCATCGAAGCTACGGCCGAGGTGTGATCGATGCAAGCTTTCATCGTCGAAGCGACGCCGCTGGCGTCGCCGGGCGAGGTTTGCGATGCGTCTGCATCGACGTATTCACGCCTTGCACCACTCAGGCACCGACAATGCGATTTCTTCGTCGCGGACATTCTCGATGCTTTGCCAAAGGACGACCTGGCAAGCATGGAGCACCCGCTTTTCGCCTTGCGCGCTGGCGACCGACGCATACGTGTGTACGAACGAAAAGAGACAAGGATAACGGTAAAGCCTGGAGTTGATGGTTGTGCGACGATCCACGACAAAGATCTATGGATCTACTGCATTAGTCAGTTGGTCGCGGCGAAGAACCGTGGTCGCGATATCACTCGCACGGTGCGCTTCACGGCTTACGATTTCCTGCATTCGACAAATCGCGACACCAGTGGCCGTGCCTATATTCGCATGGGAGAGATGCTTGCACGACTCACCGGCACACGCATCGAAACCAACTTCGAGACGGCGGGCAAACGCGAACGTGGGTTCTTCGGATTGATCGATTCCGCCAAGGTCATCGAACGCGGCGGAGGCGACCGCATGGTAGCCGTGGAAGTAACCTTGCCAGATTGGCTGTTTCGCAGCGTGGACGCCATGCAGGTGAAGACCCTTTCGCAAAACTACTTCCGTTTGCGCAAGCCATTGGACCGGCGCATCTACGAGCTGGCCCGCAAGCACTGCGGCGATCAACCAACTTGGAAATCTAGTATTGCCACGTTGCACGAAAAGAGCGGCAGCGCCGACAAGCTTTTCAAGTTCCGGGCAGCCGTCAAGGCCCTAGCGCTGTCCGGTGAGTTACCCGACTATCGCATGGCCTACGATCCTAAGTCCGACCACGTGACGTTCTATGCCAACGGCCCAAAGGGCTATCGGGCCGAGATCGCAGACATGATGAAGGGCTTGCCTCACACCCCGGCCAAGGCTCGCGAGAAGGCGCATGCTCGTAAGCTCGGTGGACTCAAATGATGCTGAAATCGCGTGCCGGCAGTTGTGGATAACCTGCTCTCGCCTGTGAATTACCACGTGCCTTTAGGGATGCAGCCAAGTGGATTACACGTGCCTTTAGGGATGAGCCACTTCGTGCTTTTAGGGATGAGAACATCCCCATGAGCCTTGCACCGCAAGGGCTTCAAGAACCGTAACGCGCGCGCGATTTAACTCTATATAAACCTTAACATCGGAGTCGTGTTTAGGGGGGCGTGCAAAGCCGTGAGTCTCGGCGGAAGCCCTCATTCTTTGTCTAATTTGCGCGCCCAGCCCGCATTGCGATTTGGTTCGTATCTTGTTGCCGAGAGCTACGCCCGATGACATTCGAGCCAGGGCCGGCCGTTTAACCGACGCGTAATATCCATCGTCGATAAGAATGAATAAGGAATATTCTTCTTATCGACTACCGCAATGGGGCCCATTACATCGAACCGAGCCGGAGCGACCATGACTGAAAGCAGCAACGGAGGGCAGTCGAGCCCCAACGTCACTTCGGAACCGAGCGACAAGGCTGCGAACGCGGCCGGCACGTTGATCGAGGATGCTTGGAGCGAGCAGGATGCCATCGCAAGCCGTTCCGCCTCGTCTGATGTGCCACAGCCAACCTTCCTAGACGATGACGGCCCCGACCTCGATGTTCCTCTGTTCATTACGAAGGCCAACGCCCGCGAACTATTCGGTCTACGCCCCGGCGAAACTGTAGCCCAGGCGTTAGCTCGCAAGGACGAGGAATACTAGGCGTGGACTCGCCTGCGATTAGAAAATCCGAATCCACGGTCTGGCTCCGCCGAGTTCGTTAACAACAGGCGACAACGTGAAGCGTCAGTGCGGTCGATCAGTAAGTCCGCGATCTCCATCCGCTAGACGAGCATCGCGTGGATCCTTTTGAGCCAGCCCGATACCTCGCCGGCCGCATCTATCTCCGCAAGTCTGGCGGGGCTCATTTTGGCGGCGGCGTCGCGGTTGAGGCGCTTTTTGACCCGATTGACCTTGTCGCCCAACTCCTTGGCGTCAGACAATACGTCCGCCCATGGCTTCGCGCTACCGGACGACTCGTGAACAGACTTCGCCACGATCAACGGAACATCGCAGGTATCGGTATAGGCGACCACGATACCGTTCATGCCTTCCGCGATGGCGCCCGCGTGCAAATAGTTTTCGAGTTCTCGTTTCGCTGTTATGACAGCCCAAGATCCGTCGGTGCGTGCGTTGACCGTATTGCATTCCGCTTGATACTTCGGCGGGATAGCGTCGTCACGATCATAGATATGAATTTCTGGAAGTTTCAGGTTTCGCAGATAGTGTTTCGCAACCCATTGTTTGAGCGAGCCTCCGCCGAGAGGGACAAGTGCGACGCGGTTATCGTTGGTAAAGTCAACGACATCAACCATACTTGGTTTCAGCATGGAACTGATACGCTCAAGGAATTCGATATCGTTAGTTCCTTCGACGAAGACCAGTGCTTGGACCCGCCGATCAGGCAGGACGCCGAGTTCGTTTGCAATGGTGGCCAAATCGTCGTCAGTGCAATGAACGACGGTCGCCGTACCGTCGGCCTGTTTTCGCACACACCGCAAGCTATCGCTTGGCAGAAGCCCGGCTAGCCCCGGCGTGTGGGAAGTGACCAGAACTTGTGTGTTCTCGTCTACGGCGAGTTCCTTAAGCGCCTGGACCAGCAAGCGCTGGTTGTCGGGGTGTTGCGACGTTTCCGGCTCCTCGATCGCGTAGATGACGCTCAATGCGCCTTTCTCTGTCCGTCGTCTCTCTGCTTCGGCCCGGAAGAAGTTCAGGAGAATGAGGCGGCGAACACCGCTCCCGCGCTTATTGATGGGTATGTCATTGTCGCCAACAAGGCCAAATTTGAAGACATCCCATTTCGGGTCGGTCTTGAAAAATGGTTTAAGCTCGCTCGCCAGCCGAGCATCCATCTCGTTCAATTTTCCCAACGTCCGCTTCGCGACATCCTCTGCCCGAAGTCTGACCGCATCTTCGATCTTCTTCAGATCGTCCGCCATCTCCTTCAACGCTTGTGTGATCGCGAATTTGAGTGGGCTTTGAACCTCCTCGTCGCCGTCCTGACTCGGTCGGTCCGAGCGGAATAGCGCGTACATAGGAAGCTGCGGCCTGAGCTGATCCCAAACCTTCTTGGCATCCTCCTTGTCGAGCGGTAGCAGCCGGCGCTCTGGCACTAGCGGTTGACAGGCAATACGGATCGCTTGCCGCATGCTCCCGTTTATCGCCAAGTTCACGGTCGACTCGTCGATGCCCAGCTTTTTGATTCTGGTTTTCAGGTCGCTGTTTTTGAGCGTGAGCAGATCGGCGGCATCGGCATTAGTCGGATGCAGAGCAGCCGCGAAAACCGCTTCTTTCGGGGTTTTGCTCGAACAGTCCCACTCCTTAATGATTTCCAGCTCGCCTTTTTCGTTCAGCAGATGCTCGGCAGCGAGGGACGTGTGGGCAGCGGCGTCGAGGACGATGTCGATAGGCAGGCTTGTGAAGGCGCAGCCGATGCGGATCGTCGTGCCGGTCCCGTGCACGCATGCGTCGCCGCGTTCCGGTTTGCCATCGTTAAAGAAGATTTCGAGTGCTTCCAGGATCGTTGATTTGCCCGCGTCGTTCTTGCCAATGAAGGCGGTCAGATCGTCGACCTCGATCCGGACGCTTTGGGCGTATCCACGGAAATTTTCAAGAATTACAGCAGCGAGTTTCACAAAGCCCCCCGACGAATGTGGTTCACCGAATTAGCAGTTTCCTAACGCCTTAAATTGCTCGAAATACGTCTCGCCCTACAACTACGTCGATGGATCTGAGCCACTCGGAGAGTGGCTGGTCGCGTAACGGCTGCGGCGGCCGCGAGCTACGTCCGGTAAGCGACGATCTCGCCTTGATCGAGATCTCCCGCCGGCACCAGCTTGTAATGCCGCTCTTCGACGACCTTGAGCCGATCGCCCTCGATTTTTAGCTCGAACAACGCAATTTGATCGCTACTGATGAATTGAGCTGAGATTGGTCGGCATCGCAACGTCGGATACTTTTGTACGCACCAAGCCGTATCCTGCGCGGTTTGCACCGTCGAAATTTGGTCGTTGCCCCCCTTTGCTTGTACGGGGATTACATAGTGGCAACCATACTTGTCGAGACCGACGTAAAGTTCGTCGATCTCGATTTGCCCCATACCCTTGACGCTGGTGCGCAAATGGTTTTGAAGCGAGAACGTAGTAAGGCCAAGGAAAATGTCGATGAGCCGGTTGTAACGCACCTTGGCGAGCAGTGCCTGCTCATCGTCGAGCGCGTAGGCCGCGATGATTTCCGGCGTGCTATCAGGGATACGAATAACAGCGAGATTCGGATTCGGCACGATGCGATTGGCGGTCGCTAGCCGAAAGCGGTACTTCGAACGTCCTACCAACTCGATAATCCATTCGCGTTCCTTCGGTTGCGTGGCGATGACCTTCGCCGGCATGGGGACGCGAAATCGCATAGCATAGATTACGTCGCCCAAGTTGTCGGGCAGGACGATGTCAAGCTCCTCGGCAGCATCTTTGAGCGCCTTGCGCTCGAAAGGAATCTCGGTAGCGCCTTTGCTGTATCCATCAAAAAAAATTTTTTCGATGAGCTGGTGATAGCGTGTGGGACCTTTGACTTTGTTGTTCATGCCTCCACCGCTTCCGTTTCGTCCTCGTTGAGACGTTCAGCAGGACGTTGGCGCCGGCCGATGACGGTGCTAGGCACGCCGAACATGGCGGCCGCATCGCTCATCGAAATCCCAATCAGACTTTCCTCGCCCAACGCTAGGGTTTCGGTGGGTTTTTCAGGCTTCTTTTTCAAGGCCTTCATAATCTGAGCGCCGACAGCACGTCCAAGCATAGGAGGTACGCTGTTGCCGATCTGCCTGAACCCGTGCCATTTGGTCGCATGGAAACGGAACCAGTCGGGATAGGAGTGCAACCGTGCGGCTTCGCGTACCGTGATGACGCGGTGCGCAGTAGGATGGATCGGTCGCGGCGACGTAAAAGCACCCCGGTCACTTGCAGTGCCGGCACGGAGTGTGTTGCAGACGCCATCGAGGGCCAACTTCTTGAAGCGACTGACGGGTTCCACGTCGCCGGGGGCGGTGGCCGCGAATCGGCTTCTAGAAAGCTCCGTATGCTCGGTTAACAAGGAGGCAGTCAACAGGGAAGCATCGAACTGTCGCCGATAGCTAAAGTCAGTGGGGTCGTCTTTTTTGCCGCGCAGGTACGCCGCATAGGCCGAGGGTTTGCCGTACTTGGCCTTTGTCCAATCCCGCTCCCACAACGCGGGAAGGGTCTCGGCGTCCGGTATGTCGCCGATCGCTTCGGCAACAGTCGTGTGCCCAGTGGGTTGGGGGTAGGTCGGCAGGGCTAGACCTTTGCGTGCACCCATAAGGATCAGCCGTCGCCTATCTTGGGGCACACCGAAATCGGCAGCATTAAGCACCTTGTAGTTCGTCTCGACGTCGTAGCCGCCCTCTTGGAAAGCTTCGATAATCTCCTGTAGAAATTGTCGATGCTTCCCGATTGTCAGCCCCTTCACGTTCTCGAAGACGAAGTATTTGGGCTTAAGCTCCAAGACTACTCGGACGTAATGATGCACGAGCTGATTGCGCGAGTCGTCGAGAGCCCGCTTGCCAATAAGCGAAAAACCTTGGCATGGTGCGCCGCCAACCACAACGTCGATATCGCGCTTGCCAATGCCCGCGCGGCTTCGCAGTTCGTCGCCGGTCACTTGTATGACGCTCTTGCAAATGGTGGCGCAATTGGGGAAGTTGAACTTGTGAGCGGCGGAGTGAATGGGGTCTATGTCCACCGCGGCTACGATGTCGAAACCGGCTTGTTCGAAGCCGAGGCTCAGGCCGCCGGCTCCCGCGAAAAGGTCGATCCCGATAGGGCGAGTCATAGGTGATGATCCCTGTTATTGGTTGCAATTCGTTGCCCGCGAGTTTACGCGAAAACGATCGCTTTGTCGATCGCAAATTTCACTCCGTATCGAGCAGTGCTCTCAAGCGCGCAGTCAGAGCGTCGAGATCGACCAGCTCGCATTGCCAAACGACGGCCACGCGCCAGCCAGCCTGCTCCAGCGCGGCCTCCTTGCGTGCGTCACGGCTACGGTTAGCGGCAATTTTCGGTCCCCAGTAATCGAGGCGCGATTTGGGCAATTGGCCGATGCGGCAACCGTGTCCATGCCAGAAGCAGCCGTGTACAAATAGCGCAAGACGGCGGCTCGGGAATACGACATCGGGCGTGCCGGGCAAGTCCTTGCGATGCAGCCGAAAACGATATCCAAGGCGATGCAGCAGAGAGCGGACAATCATCTCTGGCTTCGTGTCCTTGCCTTTGACCTGCTGCATGAGGTGTCGGCGTTGCTCGGGATTGAGGCGGTCTGTCAAGATCGAGCTCTACAGGAGGCGTTTGGCTAGATCCTCGGCACGGGGATGGTAGTACCGCATGAGCATCCGCGGGTCTTTATGGCCGGTAATCTTCGTCAGCTCGTGCATCGGAAAGATCGACGCTAGCCGGGAAGTAGCTTCGTGCCGCAGATCATGGAATCGGAGGTCCGTCAGGAACTTCGCATCAGCTCGTCTTCCGGCCTCTTTGCACTCGTCAAGGTAGAGCTTTCGTGCGCGCGCTACGGCTCGTTCGAAGGCTCTGGTAACCCATCTGCAAATTGCTGATGACCTTGGGCGAGAGATTGATATCTGCCGAGCAGAACTCTTTGATGATCAGGTAGAGGCGGTTGGCTTCATCCAGCTTTGCGATTTCGGTTTCAAATTCGAACTTATCGAAGATGTCGCGGGCGCGCAGGGAGAATCCCTGAATGTAGGCGATCAGGTTGCCCGCGATGTTGGGTGCATCGCCCAGCAGCTTTTCAAACGTGAAGCCGCTAGTGTTAAACAGCTCTTGCTTGCGGTCGGTGGCAGCAATGCGCGAAAGAGCCTTTTCCAGCGCGGGCCCAGTGATGCCTTTGTGCTCCAGACGCTTTTTTTCGTCCAGTACCTTCTGCTTGTTCTCGGCCAGCACCAGATCGAAGCGGCGCAGAACAATCAGCGGCAGCATGACGCGGCGGTACTGCGGTGGACGGTAGGGGCCGCGCAGCTTATTGGCAATATTCCAGATGAACCCGACTAGGTTTTGGTGTTGTGCGCTTTGCATGAGGTTTCTAAATACTGTCTAAATTTGTCGATTGCTATTTCTTCACAGCGCTGACCGGTGGTTGATACCCCGGCGCGAGCTTTGCGTTCTCTACCCCGTACAAGGCCAACGGGTCGCTCAGCCAAAGGCGGTACTGTTCTTCTTTAAGACTGTGATCGGGCGACGCATCGACGCTCCAGCGCAGGAGCATGTAGCCCGCGACTGCCGCGCGCACACGCATTCGGATCGAGTCGTCGGTCATGCCGTAGTCCATCCTGATGATCTCGGGGCGGGCGAGGCGCGGGTGCGGCACCAACTCCAACTCGACGATCCGCGTCCACTGAATATCGCTGTCAGGGCGCTCGTTGGCCTTGGGATTTTCGTCGACCAAGGTTGGTGCTTCGATTCGCGTAACAGCGAAATCGCGGAACTCGCCGCTCTTGCGATCAAACGCGCGAACGTGCCAGCGTAGGCCGGTGTCAACTAGCGCGAAGGGAACGATGACTCGCTCGGACTCTCCGTTGCTCATTGAGTGGTAGCGGATGGCGACCGGACGCTTAGCATGAATGGCTCGGCAAATCGGAGCCAGTACGTCCATTCGGGGGCCGCCTAAAGCAGCAGGCGACTCGCAGGGGAGCATTGACCGTGACTCGCCATTCACCCCATCACCAAACCCTAGGGCGAGCGCCGACAGCACGCGCTGCGATCCGTGCTCAAACAACGGGGCGAACTCTTTACCGATTCGGTAGATCTTGTTGCTGCCGTCGAACTCAATGTTCTTTGGGGCAACCTCTCGGTACAACGCCAAGTCTCTTGTCGCACCTGCAGGTGCCACGCCAAATCGACTGGTCAGATCGGGACGGCCGATTTCTCCCAAGAAGTAGAGCCGGAAGTCGATGTAGGCTAACCGCTCGCGTTGGGCGTGACTTAAGCATTCGACGCGCTGAGGGTGCATGGCCAAGCGCTCCTCAACTGCCGCAAACGGGACCAAAACCGACTTCAATCTTGCTCATTTAGATGAGAACTATATCATCAAAATGATGACATTATGCGCTAGGGTGCAACTTTGAGCAAGCGGGGCCAAATCGTGCGATTCACGTAAATCTGTGGGACACGGGTTCGGGTCCCAATCCGTGCCGGCCCTAACCTTCACCCCGGAATTTCCGTCCCCACCAACAATGCAAGCTGCGCCAACGACTCCTGCCACCCCAGATAACAAGCTTCCGCAGGAATAGCCTCCGGTATCCCTTCCTGGACGACATTCAACTCCGTCCCAACAACCACCTTCCGCAGCGACACCGTCGTCTGCATCACCCCCGGCAAGTTCGGATCATCGAACTTATCCGTGTACCGAATACGCTCATTCGTCACCAGCTCGAGATACTCCCCGCCAAAAGAGTGTCCATTGCCCGTAGTGAAATTCCTGAACGACATCCGAAATCCGCCGCCTACCTTGGCGTCCAGTTGATGGACCGTGCAGGTGAACCCATACGGCGGAAGCCACTTCGCAAGCGCGTCAGCCTCCAAAAACGCCCGATAAACCCGCTCAGGCGTAGTACGAATCACACGATGCAGCCGAACAGTATTTGCAGACATGGTCATCTCCGAAGAAAGCAGAGGAAGGTCCCTCTGATCCTATACGACGAATGAAGCCCTGCGGAATCGACAGCCCGCCGCCCCGCCATTCCCGCCACTCTCCCCACCCTTTGGCGCCAAACCACGATACTCACCGCACGCACGCGTGCGGAAATCGACTAGGTGATGGCGTCTCACAGCGAAGCCGCAGGCGTACCTTCTCGTTTACTTACAGCGCAGGCCGCCTGTCAGGCGGCCTGCGCGACGCGTGCGCGCAACCTTGAAACGAAGGCCGCCTAACTCGTCAATCAGGATGACTACAAAGGTCACTCACTAATTCATGTGACAAAAACAACATCAAATACCAACAACCCAGGAGACCAAGAAAACCATGAATGCGCGCACACAGGCCCCAGAAGCGCCTGGTCTGCACCGCCGTCTGATGCAATACGACCCGCTCATCGGCTACCGCTTCGCCCCTGGCCTCAAGGTCCGCATCCCGCACGAAGGCGGCGGCTACCTCGTGAAAACCAACCGCGACGGCTTCCGCTGCGATCACCAGGTGACGCCCCGCAAAAATCGCCCGCATCGCGTACTGGTCTTCGGCGATTCCTACACAGCGGGCGACGGCGTCAGCAACGGCAAGCGCTACTCCGACGTTCTAGAGCAGCAGCTGCCCAACACCGAGGTACTCAACTTCGGCCTGAGCGGCAGCGGCACCGACCAGCAGTACCTGATCTTCCAGCAATACGCCGGGCAAATCGACTATGACGCCGTCGTCATCAGCGTGCTCGTCGAAAACATCCAGCGCAATGTCCTGAAGGATCGCGGCTGGGCAGATCGCGCCGGCGAAGCCATCCGCGTGCCCAAGCCCTGGTTCGAGTTCACCGCCGGCGGCGGGCTGGCCCTGAACGGCGTGCCGGTCCCGCAGCCTTACAAGGCGGACGTATCGTCCGAGCCGCGAGCGCCAGGCGGCCTAGGCGCGCTGCGCTCGAGCGTCCGCAAGATGGTCAACAAGCTCGGCCCCGATTTCAAGGACCTCTGCCAGCGGCTCACAAAGTTCCAGCCGCTCCCGGAGTACGGCTCCCCGAGCAACGAGGGCTGGAAGCTCATGCGGGCCATCCTCGAAAAGTGGGTGTCCGAGCTCGAGGTGCCGGCGGTGATCGCGGTCATGCCGGTCTATCAGTACGTCGAGGAAACGGCCAGCTACGGCGGCATCAGGAAGCGTTTCGACGAGCTCGCGCAGTCGATCGACGTGCCGGTCCATCACGTCGTCGACGACTTGCTGCGTCACCCCGCCGACATGAGAAGGCAGTTGCGTTTCCGTAACGACTGCCATTTCACGCCGATCGCGCACAAGCTCGTGGGCCAGGCGCTGGCGAAGGTCGTAGCGCCGTTGCTGGACGCGAGCACTTCTGTCGATGCGAATGCGGCGGCGCCAAGTCCCACGGCCGCCGCGATCGCGATGCACGGCAGGTGAGGCGAGCGGGCGATACCGGGAAGCAGGGGATTGCAGCGGCAGGCAGGCTAGGCGTCAAGCACATGAGGGGCATATGGACGTTCTCGAAACCGGCGCTTGCGGAACAGCTGGATGGGCGATCGTCGATACGCTGTACTTCGATTCGTCGCGGCATCGCTTTGTGCGCGGCGACATCGAGATCGAAGGCTCGCGCATCGCGCGGGTCTTGCCGCCGCGCACCTCGCGCTGCGCCTCCAAGCTGGCGGGCGATACGACGGTGTGTCTGCCCGGCCTGATCGATTCGGATGCAGGCCCGGGCCACGAGGACTGGAGCCGTTATTCGCAGGAACTCGCCGTGCACGGAGTCACGACGGCGGGCGTGTTTTGCGGGAGCCTAGCCGAATGCGCTGAGTGCTGCGGGCCCGAAAGCGTGCGCCGGCTCCTCTATGTCGAACTGGAAGAAAAAGGCGACAGCCCGGCAGCGAGCCAGCGCGCGCTGGAAAGCTTCGTTCGCGTGGTGAATTCGCTCAAGCTCGCGCGCTGCGAAGTGTTTCCCGCCGTGGCGCCAAGCGAGATCTGGTCTTCGGCGACGCTGCTCGCCGCCGCGTCGATCGCCGAGCGGCTGGGCCGGCGGCTGTGCGTGCGCCTCAGTTCGACGACCGGCGACGCGAAGCGCTATAAGGAAACGCGCTATTTCACGGAGGTGGGGCTGCTGTCCTACCTGTCGCTGCTGTCGCAGGCGACGATCTTCAACCTCTCGCAACTGACGCGCCGCGATGTGGCGATGGTGAACGAATCGTCCGCGAACGTGGTGTGCGCGCCGGGGGCAGTCAGCGAGCTGTTGCTGGAGGAGCACTTTGCGCGCTTGTCGCTGAAGGATCGCGCTTTGGGATTCGCGCTCAGCCGTCATGCGGTGTCGCGCGCGGATCGCTACGAGTCGCTCGTGGTCTTGTCGACGGCGTTGATCCATCAATCGGGCGATGCCGCGGCCACGTGCGACGTGGTAGTCGATGCGTTGACGTGTTCGGCGGCGCTGGCGCTCGGCATCGCGAACATCGGCGCGATCGCAGCGGACATGAAGGCCGATCTGTGCCTGTTCGACCGGCCGGACGATCTCGCGGAGAACGGCGACAGCCGCGACTTCATCAAGCTGCTAGCACGTAGCAAGCCGCGCGATGTGCTGATCGACGGCGCGCCGCTGGTGCTAGATGGCGCTGTCGTGCGCGAGCGGGAGCAAGCGTAAGCGATGGCGCAAATCCATCGTGCCATGGCGCACATTCTTGCCCGAGGAACGTGCCGACAATGAAGCGCGGCGCCGATTCGGCAAGCGAATTCACGACAACACGGCGAGCCGATTGTCATCGTCGATGGGGGAGAACCATGTCCAGGTATGTGCTAGGCGTCTCGGCCTTCTATCACGACTCGGCCGCGGCGGTGCTGAGAGACGGCAAGATCGTCGCCGCCGCGCAGGAAGAGCGGTTCAGCCGAAAGAAACACGACCCGCGTTTTCCGCGCGGCGCGATCAACTACTGTCTCGAAGAAGCGGAGATCGACGGCAGCGACCTCGCGGGAATCGCGTTCTATGACGATCCCGCGCTGACAGCCGATCGCATCATCCGCTCGTCGATTGCGTTTGCGCCCGGGGCGGAGCCGTTCTTCACGCGCGCGGTCCGCTCGTTCTTCGGCGTGAAGCCCTATTTCAAGGAGCTGATCGAGGAGATGCTGAACTGCGAGGTGCCGATCTACTTCGCGAGGCATCACTATTCGCACGCGGCATCGGCGTTCTTTCCATCGCCGTTCGAAGAGGCGGCGGTGCTGTGCGTCGACGGCGTCGGCGAGTGGTCGACGACGAGCCTCGGCATCGGCCGCGCGAGCGAAATCGAGATCCTCAAGGAAATTCGCTATCCGCATTCGCTCGGTCTGCTCTACAGCGCGTTCACGTTCTTCTGCGGCTTCAAGGTCAATAGCGGCGAGTACAAGCTGATGGGCCTCGCACCTTATGGCAAGCCCATCTACGCGGGGAGGATCAAGGAGCACCTGATCGATATCAAGAGCGACGGCTCGTTCCGGCTGAATCTCGACTTCTTCGATTTTCACCAGGGGCTCACGCTCACCAACGAGCGTTTCCATCGGCTCTTCGACGGACCGCCGCGCGTGCCCGAGTCGCGCATCACGCAGCGCGAGATGGACCTCGCAGCTTCCATTCAAGCCGTGACCGAAGAGGTGATGCTGAAGATCTCGCGCACGCTGCGCGACCTGACCGGTGCGGCGAACCTGTGTCTCGCGGGGGGCGTCGCGTTGAATTGCGTGGCCAACGGGAAGATCCTGCGCGCGGGCATCTTCGACGACATCTGGATCCAGCCGGCCGCCGGCGACGCGGGCGGCGCGATCGGCGCGGCCTATCTCGCCGACTTCAACATGCTCGGCGGCGCGCGGCCCGCGCTCGACGGCGCCAGGGATTCGCAGCAGGGGAGCTTCGTCGGCCCCGAGTACAGCGACGATGAGATCGTCACGTTCCTCTCCCGATCGGGCGCCGTGTATCACCCGCTGGACTACGCCGATGCGGGCGCCGCGAAGATCGCGGGCCTGCTCGCCGGGCAAAAGATCGTCGGCATGTTCGCGGGACGCATGGAGTTCGGTCCGCGCGCGCTCGGCGGTCGCTCGATACTCGGCGATCCGCGCGCGGCGACGACGCAGTCGCGCATGAACCTCAAGATCAAGTTCCGCGAATCGTTCCGGCCGTTCGCGCCGATCGTGTTGAAGAGCCGGGCCGCGGACTATTTCGAGCTCGGCTCGGACAGCCCCTACATGCTGATCGTCGCGCCCGTCAGGGAGGCGCACCGGCGCGTGCCGGAGGCGTCGTCCGATCCCGAGGACATGCTGCAGATCGTCAACGCGGTGCGCAGCACGGTGCCTGCAATCACGCACGTCGACTACAGCGCGCGCATCCAGACGGTGGAGGCGGACGTGAACCCGCGCATGTTCTCGGTGCTGAAGGCGTTCGAGGCGCTGACGGGATGTCCGCTGCTCGTCAACACGTCGTTCAACGTGCGCGGCGAGCCGATCGTCTGCACGCCCGAGGACGCCTATCGCTGCTTCATGCGCACCGAAATCGACGCGCTCGTGATGGGCAACTACATCCTCTATCGCGACGAGCAGGCGAGCGTCGAAGCCGACGACTCTTGGAAGAAGGAGTATCAACTTGACTGACGCTGACCTTGGAAAATTCTTCCGCTCGAAGCTGGCGGGCACGAAGCCGCAGGTCGAGCCGTTCGTGCGGGCGAAGACCGATCCCGCGTGCGCTTCGTATTTCCTCGATGTCTTCGAGCCGAAGCCGATCGTCGTCGAGGAAGACATGATCGAGGCGCTGATCGCGATCTGGCGCTCAGAGGGGCTCGATGCGCTGGCGGCGCTCGAGCCGGAGCTGCGCAAGATGGCGAAGGCGCTGCGTGCGCCGGCCGAAGAGAGCGAGACCGTTTCGCAATTCGTCTATGCGATGTATTGAGGCGGTTTTTTCGGCGCTATGATCGCTGCACTCGGGGTGATTCACGGAGAGTGCGATGCTCACAGGCGGCTGCTTTTGCGGACAGGTTCGCTATGAGGTGTCGGCTCCGGTTGCCGACTCGACGGTTTGCCATTGCGTCGACTGCCGCCGTGTAGCGGGCGCGGCGTTTGTGCCGTGGTTCACGGTCGAGCGCGCGGGGTTTCGGTTCGTCCGTGGTGAGCCGAGGATGCTTGCTTCGAGCGCGAAGGTTGTGCGCGCTTTCTGTCCGGCGTGCGGGACGCATCTGACCTATCAGAGCGCCGATTTCCCTGACGAGATCGATATCTCGACGTGCAGCCTCGACGCGCCCGAACGCGTCCCGCCGCGGCATCACACCTGGACGGCGCAGAAGCTGCCGTGGGTGAATCTGTCGGATGGGCTGCCGCAATACCGGGGCGGGGATTCGAGTGGCGGCTGAGCGCGCGCAAAGCCGCCCGCCGCCAATCAATCCCCGCCGGCCCCTTCCGCCGCCGCCATCTTGAACTGCCGCATCTTGTGATAGAGCGTCTTGCGCGGCATCCCCAGCGCGGCGCTCGCATCGCCGACATTGCCGTGATGGCGGCGCAGCATCTCCTCGATCAGCACGAACTCGAAATGCGCGAGCTGCTCGGCGAGCGTGCCGGCCGGCGCGGCGCGGCCTTCGTCGGGCACGAGCGTGTCGCCGGAGAGGCCGAGCACGAAGCGGTCCGCGACGTTCTGCAGTTCCCGCACGTTACCCGGCCACTGATGCGCCATCAGCTCTGAGACCTGCGCGGCGGACACGAGCGGGGCAGCCGTCCCGAAGCGCTGCGCGGCGGCCAGCACGAAATGCTCGAACAGCAGCGGCACATCCTCGCGCCGCTCGCGCAGCGGCGGCAACTCGATCTGCGCGACGTTCAGCCGATAGAGCAAATCGGCCCGGAAACGCCCATCCTTCGCAAGCTCGCCCAGATCCGCCTTCGACGCCGCCACCACGCGGCAATCCACCGAAATCGGCTCGTTCGCCCCGAGCCGCTCGATCTGCCGCTCCTGCAGCACGCGCAGCAGCTTGACCTGCAGCGGCACCGGCATGGTCTCGATCTCGTCGAGAAAGAGCGTGCCGCGATGCGCCCATTCGACCTTGCCGACCCGGCTCTTCGCCGCCCCCGTAAACGCTCCCGGCTCATGCCCGAAAAGCTCGCTCTCGAACAGCGGCTCCGGCAGCCCGCCGCAATTGAGCGCGACGAAATGATGACCGCGCCGGTTGCCGAACTCGTGCAGTCCGCGCGCGATCAGCTCCTTGCCGGTGCCGGTTTCGCCGGTGATCAGCACCGACACGGCGGTATCCGCGAGCCTCAGGATCTTCTTGCGCACGTCGGCCATCGCGGGCGACTTGCCGAGCACCATCGCCTCGATGCCGCGCCAGTTGTTGAGCGCGTCGCGCAGTCCCTGGACTTCGAGCGTGAGCCGCCGCTTCTCGACCGCGCGCGCGACGCGGCTCGCGATGTGCTCCGACGAGAACGGCTTCTCGATGAAATCGTACGCGCCGACGTGCATCGCGCCGACCGCCGTCGAAATATCCGCATGCCCGCTGATCAGCACGACGGGGATCTGCGAATCTGCCGCGAGCACGCGCGAAAGCAATTGCAGGCCGTCGATTTCCGGCATCCGCACATCGGAGACGAACACCACGGGCGCGCCCGGCGCGGCTTCGGCGAGCGCCGCGGCCGCCGAGCCGTACGCGCGCACCGGAAAGCCCGCGAGCGCGATCGCCTGCTCGACGCCGACCCGCACGTTCTCGTCGTCCTCGACCACCACTACGCTGATTTCGTCATCCATCGACTACCCCTGTTTCGGTCATGCTCATGAATTCGATCGTGAATTGCGCGCCGCCGTCGGGCCGGTTCGACGCGAAGATCCGCGCGCCGAAGCCGAGCACGAGCCGCGACGTGATCGCGAGGCCGAGCCCGAGGCCGCGCCCGCGCGGCTTGGTCGTGACGAACGGCTCGAACAGGTGCGGGAGCACCTCGGGCGCGATGCCCGTGCCGCTGTCGGCGATCGAGAACAGCACGCGGCCGGGCTGGTCGGCGTCGTGCGCCTCGATCGCGATCGAGCGCTGCGGCTCGTCGGCGACGGCGTCGAGCGCGTTGCCGAGCAGGTTCACGAGCACCTGCTGCAGCTGGCTCGGCTCGGCCCAGACGGTCGTGCCCGCCGGGATGCGCACGTCGAGCTGCACGTCCTTGTCGCGCAGGCGCGCTTCGTAGATCAGGAGCGCGTGCGCGACCGCATCGTCGAGCGACACCGCGACGGGCTGAACGTCGGATTTGCGCGCGAACGTCTTCAGCTCGCCGGTCAGCACGGCCATTCCGTCGACGAGCTTCGAGATCCGCTCGAGGTTGGCGATCGCGAGCGGCTGCTGGTTGCGTTCGAGGAACGAGCGCGCGTTGTCCGACAGCGTGCGGATCGCGCCGAGCGGCTGGTTCAGCTCGTGCGTGAGGCCCGCCGCCATCTGCCCGAGCACCGCGAGCTTGCCCGCGTGCACGAGCTCCTGCTCGGTGCGCGCGCGCTCGGCGATCTCGCGCTGCATCGCCGCGTTGGCCGCCGTGAGTTCGGCGGTGCGCTCGGCCACGGTCGCTTCAAGGTGGTCGTTCGCCTCGCGCAGCGCGTCTTGTCCCTTCAGCTTTTCGGCGATGGCGCGGCGGCGCTGGGTTGCGTAGAGCGCGTAGAGCCCGGCGATCATGAAGAGCGCGGTGACGAATGCGAACGCCGTGCGCAACTGGCGCATGGCGGGCTCGACGTCGAGCAGCACCATGAGCGAGTCGCCCGCCTGCGGCGCCGGCCGCGAGAGTTCGAGAAAACGCTTGTCGTGGCCGGGGCGGGTCCAGTCGGGATAGCGGGCAAAGCGCGCCGACGCGCTCCAGCGGTCGAGCTTTTGATGCGGCAGCAGCGCCACGGCGCGCCCCGCGTATTGCTTCGACGCCTCGATCTGCCGCTGCCGCTCCGGCGTGATCGGCGTGAGCGCGGCGAACTTCCACGCGGGCACGGTCGAGATCACGATCACGCCGTTGCCGTCGACCACCATCGCCGCCTCGCCCGGCGAGCGCCACGCCGATTCGAACGCATCGACGCTGACCTTCACCGCCACCGCGCCCGCGGGCTTGCCGGCGTCGAGCACGGCGCTCGCGAAGTAGAGGCCCGGCACGCCCGTGTTCGTGCCGATGCCGAAGAAGCGCCCCGAGCCGCGCGCGAGCGCGTCGAGGAAGTAAGGCCGATAAGAAACGTTGGTGCCGATGAAGGAGAGCGCCTGGTTCCAGTTGCTGGCGGCGATCACCTCGCCTTGCCGGTCGATCACGTCGACGGCGAGGCCTCCGGTGTCACCGTTCACGGCTTCGAGGTAGCGGTTGACTTCGGGCAGCAGCGCCGCGCGCGCGGCGCCGGGTTCGGCGTGCAGCAGGGCGCGCACGCTGTCCTGCCGGGCGACGATGCCGGGCACCGTCTCGTAGCGCCCCAGTTCGCTCCTGAGCGCGGCCGCGTATAGATCGAGCCGGTGGCTGCCGACCTCGGCGATCGACTCGATCGACCGCTGCCACGCAAACGCAGCGGCGGAGGCTGCCGCTACGACATACAGCACGGCCGCCGCTGCCCATCCCCACAGTGGAATGCCCCGCACTTTGATGCGCGCGAACGACCTCATCGATGCCCCGCCGGCGAAAAACGTCGGCTCATTGTGGCAAATCGCCGCTGTGGCGTACAGCTTGGCGAGCCGGCGCTGGGCGCTCGAGAGGCGTCCGGCGCGGCGCTCGCCGGTCATCCGAAGTGCGCGAGCCCGATCAGCGTCAGCGTGACGACGATCGCGCCGCCGATGCGCGTGGCGATCTGCGCGAACGGCATCAGCTGCATGCGGTTCGCGGCGGTCAGGATCGCCACGTCGCCGGTGCCGCCCTGGCCGCTGTGGCAGGCGTTCACGATCGCGGTGTCGATCGGATACATCTTCAGCAGGCGGCCGACGATGAAGCCTGTGCCCATCAGCGTCGCCACGGTGACGACGATCGTGATCACGTTGGCGAACGTGAACGAGGCGACGAGCTTGTCCCACGGCGTCATCGCGACGCCGATCGCGAACAGCAGCGGGTAGGTCACCGCGGTCGAGAAGAACTTGTAGACGACGAACGCGCCTTCCTGCAGCGGCGGCGACACGGCGCGCGCGAGCTTCACGAGCACCGCGATGAACAGCATCGCGACCGGCGCCGGCAGGCCGAACAGATTGCGGCACATGAGGCCGAGCAGGTACAGCGTGATCGCGGTGATGCCGGCGGCGGCGATGTGCGTGACGTCGACGTGGCCGGTGATCTCTTCGCTCACCGTGTCGAGCTCGTCCGCTTCGCCCACTTGCAGCCGGCCTTTGCCGGTGAGATGCGGCAAGCGCTTGCCGAGCATGTCGAGCGCGCCGGACAGCACGATCGCCGTGAGGCTGCCGAGCATCACGGGCGGCAGCACCTGCGCGAACATCTCGCCTTGCGGCAGATGGAGGATTTCCGAGTACCCGACCGACAGCGGAATCGCGCCTTCGCCGACGCCGCCCGCCATGATCGGCACGACGACGTAGAGGAACGTGTGGCCCATGCCGAGGCCGAGCGCGGTGCCGACGAGCGTGCCGACGATCATCGCGGCGATCGTGCCCGCCGCGAGCGGCACGAAGATCTTGATGAAGCCGCGGATCAGCACGCGGCGGTCCATGCCGAGAATGCTGCCGACGATGATCGACGCGATGAACAGGTAGAGGAAGTTGGTCTGCTTCGTGAACTCCGTCGTCAGCGAGAGGATCGGCTTCGGCAGCAGGTGGTAGTAGTTGAGCGCCGACGGGATGAAGGTGGCGAAGATCGCCGCCGCGCCGATGTGGCGGACGATCGGCAGACGCTTGCCGAGCTCGGCGCAGGTGAAGCCGAAGAAGGCGAGCACGGCGATCGCCATCGAGATCTCGCCCGGCACCTTGCCGGAGACCGCGAAGCCGGCGATCAGCGCGAGCAGGATCACGTAGACCGGCAGCGGAATGATGCCGATCCGGTATTCCATGAGCCGCCACCAGCCTTCGGGCCAGAATTTCGTTTGAGCGGTGAGCGGCTGCGCCGGTTGGGCGGGCGGTGGGGTAGTGGACGAAGTGCTATGCACGTCAGGTCTCCTGTCTCCGTTGAGCGGCGTGGCGCGCCGCGAGTCGTTCATGCCATGCCGGAGGGAACGAGGCGTTCCGGCCGGATGGGTTTGTCGGCGGAGTGAATGCAATGGGCATGCCAGGTGGCGCCCGGCGTCATCGCATCGCGCGCGGCATTGATTTGATTGGTTTTTTTGAGCGGCGCCCGCGAGCGTCCGAGGGCGTGCCGGCTTAAATCTCAGAATTAGTCCGTCGGCGTGGCTGAAATCTCGGCTTGGCCGGTGAGCCTAGGTAATTCCCTAGAGCCACTTCCCACCGCCAGCGGGCTCTGGTATAAATCCGCCCCAAGCAAGCTGATTACGTTTTAGCCGAAGAAATAACGATGCCGCGCTGATGGCGGCAGCGAAGCGCTCGAGGAGGCCGCGATGGCACGCGTGGTGGTGGTGGGCAGCATCAACATGGACCTCGTCACGGAAACCGATACGTTTCCGCGGCTCGGCGAGACGCTGTTCGGCAAGCGCTTTGCGCAGTACCCGGGCGGCAAGGGCGCGAATCAGGCGGTGGCGGCGGCGCGTCTCGGCGCCGAGGTCACGCTGATCGGCTGCGTCGGCGACGACGCGCTCGGCGCGCAGATGAAGACGGTGCTCGCGCGCGAGGGCGTCGATACGCGCTGGATCGCGACCGGACGCGAGGCCACGGGGATCGCGCAAATCACGCTGTCAGGGGGCGACAACGCGATAGTCGTCGTGTCGGGCGCGAACTACGAGCTGTCGCCGGCCGACATCGACCGCGCCGAAGCGGCGTTCCACGCTGCCGACGTCGTGCTCGCGCAACTCGAAGTGCCGCTCGCGACCGTGCGCCATGCGGCGCGCGTCGCACACGCCTACGGCAAGCCGTTCTTCCTGAATCCGGCGCCCGCCGTGGCGCTGCCCGAGGAGCTGCTCGAGCTGACCACGCTGCTCACGCCGAACGAGCACGAGCTCGCCGCCGCGCTGCAGACGCACGGCGCTGCCTGGCAGGACGTGCTGCGCCGCAGGCCGGGCCGCATCGCGATGACGCACGGCAAGGACGGCGCCTACTACACGACGGAAGACGGCGAGCTGAAGCACCAGCCCGGCTTCAGCGTGCAGGCGGTCGATACGACCGGCGCCGGCGACACCTTCAACGGCGCGCTCGCGGCGTTCTGGCACCTGGGCATGGCCGAAGCGATGCGGCGCGCGAATGCGGCCGGCGCGCTGTCGGTCACGCGCGCGGGGGCGCAGGGCGGCATGCCGACGCTCGCCGAGCTCGAACAATTCCTGACGTCCCACTGATCAATGCAATGAAGAAACTCGGGCACCTGAACCGCGATATCGCTCGCGTCCTGGCCGGCATGGGACACACCGACAGCCTCGTGATCGCCGATTGCGGCCTGCCGATCCCGGACGGCGTCGAATGCATCGACGTCTCGCTGAAGATCGGCACGCCGGGCTTCTTCGACGTGCTCGACACCGTGCTGGCCGATTTCAAGGTGGAGCGCGCGGTGTTCGCGAGCGAGAGCCTGACGCAGAACTCCGAGGTCGCGGGCCGCGCGGCGAGCTTCGCGAAGACGGGCGTCGGTGTCGAGTACGTCGCACACGAGGACTTCAAGCGCTTGACGAAGAACGCCAAGGCCGTGATCCGCACCGGCGAATGCAGCCCGTACGCGAACGTGCTGCTGTATTCGGGCGTGATTTTCTAAGTCAAGAAAGAGGAGCGCGCGATGCAAGTCACCCTGCGCGGGATCAGCAAGGCGTTCGGCCCGGTGCGCGTGCTCGACGGCGTCGATTTCAACGTCCGCGCGGGCGAGATCCACGCGCTGATGGGCGAGAACGGCGCCGGCAAGTCGACGCTGATGAAGATCCTCTCCGGCGTCTACCAGGCCGATGCGGGCGAGATCCTGATCGACGGTCGCGCCGTGCAGATCCGCGATACGGTCGACGCGGAGCGCCTCGGCATCGCGATCATCCATCAGGAGCTGAACCTGATTCCGCAGCTCTCGGTGATGGAGAACATGTTCCTCGGCCGCGAGCCGCGCCGCTTCGGCGTCGTCGATACCGGCGCGATGCGCCGCGAGGCGCGGAAGTGGCTCGACGTGCTGGGCGCCGCGCGTATCGATCCGCAGACCGAAGCGGGGCGGCTCTCGATCGGGCAGCAGCAGATGGTCGAGATCGCGAAGGCGCTGTCGCTCGACGCGCACGTGCTCGTCATGGACGAGCCGACCGCCGCGCTCACCGACCGCGAGATCGAAACGCTCTTCAAGATCATGCGCGAGCTGAAGGCGCGCGATGTGGCGATCGTCTACGTGTCGCACCGGATCGAGGAGATCTTCCAAGTCTGCGACAAGCTCAGCGTGCTGCGCGACGGCCGGTTCGCCGGCGAGCGGGCCATCGGGCAGACGCATTTCGAGGACGTGGTGCGGCTGATGGTCGGACGCGAGATCGGCGAGCGCTTTCCGAAGCGCGAGAGCCAGCCGGGCGAGGTGCGCTTCAAGGTCGAGGACCTGGCCGACGACGGCCATATCTCCGGCATTTCGTTCGACGTCCGCGCGGGAGAAGTGCTGGGCATCGCCGGGCTGATGGGCGCGGGGCGCAGTGAAATTCTCAAGGCGATTTTCGGCGCGAGCCGCAAGACGGCAGGGCAGATCACGCTCGACGGACGTCCGCTCGACATCCGCGACCCATCCGGCGCAATCGGCGCCGGGATCGGTTTTGTCACCGAAGACCGCAAGACCCAGGGCCTGGTGCTCGGCATGTCGGTGCGCGAGAACGCCACGCTGGTGCACCTGAGCCGCTACGCGCGGCTTGGCGTCGTGAGCGACGCGGCCGAGCGCAAGGCCGTGGCCGGGCTGATCCAGCAGCTGCGCATTCGCACGCGCGACGCCGAACTCGACGTCAAGGCGCTGTCCGGCGGCAACCAGCAGAAGGTGGTGTTCGCGAAGTGGCTCGCCGAGCCGCCCAAGGTCCTGCTGCTCGACGAGCCGACGCGCGGCGTCGATGTCGGCGGCAAGGCGGAGATCTACACCATCATCAATCAGCTCGCGGCGCTGGGCGTGGCGATCGTGATGGTGTCGTCGGAGCTGCCCGAGGTGCTGGCGATGAGCGACCGCATCCTCGTCATGCATCAAGGCCGGCAGAACGGCATCTTCCCGGCGGCCGACTCCACGCAGGAGTCGATCATGACGGCAGCCACGGGCGGCGCGCCGGCCCATGCCGACGCGGCTGCGGCCGTCGCTTGATGCAACGCGCTCGAAGCGCTTCGCCATCGTTCACCCAAGTTCACCCCGAAGACGGCACCCGCCGCCGACACCGAGTACCGAGACCGTGCAATCCATCCTGACACCCACCCACAAGGCCACGCTGCAAAAGCTCGGGCCGTTCATCGCGCTCGTGATCGTGGCGGTCGGCCTGTCGCTGACGAGCCCCGATTTCCTCACCGTCGGCAACTTGCTCAACGTGATGCGCCAGGCGTCGATCAACGCGCTGATCGGCTTCGGCATGACGCTCGTGATCCTGCTCGGCGGCATCGACTTGTCGGTGGGCTCGATTCTCGCGCTGTCGTCGGTGATGATCGCGAGCCTGATGCAGACCGGCATGCCGCCGATGCTCGCGACGCTGCTCGGCATCGTCGCAGGCGGCTTGATGGGCTTGGTCAACGGCCTCGTGATCAGCAAGGGCAAGGTGGCGCCGTTCATCGCGACGCTCGGCTCGATGACCGTGCTGCGCGGCCTCGCGCTCGTGGTCTCGGACGGCAGCCCGATCAGCAACTTCAACAGCGATGTCTTCTCGATGCTCGGTGGCGGCTACGTGGCGCGACTGATTCCGATTCCGGTCGTGCTGATGCTGATCATGTTCGGCGTGTTCTGGTTCGTGCTGAAGAAGACCGTGTTCGGCCGCCATGTCTGCGCGACGGGCGGCAACGCCGAGTCGGCGCGGCTTTCGGGCGTGAAGGTCGACCGCGTGCAGCTTTGGGTCTACTCGATTTCCGGCGTGATGGCGGCGCTCGCGGGCGTGGTGCTCACGTCGCGGCTGAACTCGGCGCAGCCCACGGCGGGCACCGGCTACGAGCTCGATGCGATCGCCGCCGTCGTGCTCGGCGGCACGAGCCTGACGGGCGGACGCGGCTGGATCTTCGGCACGCTCGTCGGCGCGCTCCTGATCGGCGTGTTGAACAACGGCCTGAATCTGCTCGACGTCTCGTCGTTCTATCAGCAAGTCGTCAAGGGCGGCGTGATCCTGCTGGCCGTGCTGATCGATCGGGCGAACAAGAAGTAACCCGCGCAGCAACAAGCGCGTTCACTCATTACTCCAACCATCGACAGGACATAGGAGATCACACATGAAACGAATCATTTCGCCGCTCTTCGCGAGCCTCCTGGTGCTCGGCATCGCCGCGTGCTCGAAACAAGGTCCGGACAGCACGGCCGCCTCGGCCAACGCGCCGGCCTCGGGCAGCGCGGCTGGCGGCGCGGTGACGGTGGGCCTGTCGATCTCGACGCTGAACAATCCGTTCTTCGTGTCGCTCAAGAAGGGCGCCGAGGACGAAGCGAAGAAGGAAGGCATCACGCTCATCACCGTCGACGCGCAGAACGACCCCGCCAAGCAGCAGGCGAGCGTCGAAGACCTGATCCAGAAGAACGTCAGCGTCATCCTGATCAATCCGACCGATTCGTCGGCCGTCGCCAACGTCGTGAAGGAAGCGACCGGCAAGGGCATCAAGGTGGTGTCGCTCGATCGCAGCGTGAACGGCGCCGACGTCAGCTCGCACATCGCCTCGGACAATACCGCCGGCGGCAAGATGGCCGCCGACTTCATGCTCGAGAAGCTGGGCGGCAAGGGCAACGTCGTCGAGCTGCAGGGGATTCCCGGCTCGTCGGCGGCGCGCGAGCGCGGCGCGGGCTTCGACACGGCGATCGCGGCGGGCAATGGCGTGAAGGTCGTGACGAAGCAGCCGGCGGACTTCGATCGCGCGAAGGGTTTGTCGGTGATGGAAAACATCATCCAGGGCAACAAGGATGTCCAGGGCGTGTTCGCGCAGAACGACGAGATGGCGCTGGGCGCGGTCAAGGCGATCCAGGCGGCGGGGCTGAAGAACGTGATCGTGGTCGGCTTCGACGCCACTGACGACGCTGTCGCCGCGGTCAAGGCCGGCAACATGGCGGCGACCGTGCAGCAGCAGCCCGAGCTGATCGGCCAATACGGCGTGCAGACGGCGAAGAAGCTCGTCGGCGGCCAGCCGGTCGGCAAGTTCATCCCGGTTCCGCTCAACCTCTACAAGCAGTAAGGCTTCCGCGCGGCTATTTTGCGCGTCACGCTGGCGTAGTACTATCGGGCCCTGAAATCGCCTGTTCGCCTAGAGGAAACGCCAGCGTGACCCAGTTCGAGCGCTTGACCATCGACGACATTGCCCGCCTCGCGAACGTCTCGCGCACGACGGCGAGCATGGTGCTCAACGGCTACGCCGAACGCTACCGGATCTCCGCGGCCACGGTCGAACGCGTGCTGCAGGTGGCGAAGGAGCACCACTTCACACCGTCGCAATCGGCCCGCGCGCTGCGCTCGCGGCGCAGCAACACCATCGGCCTCGTCATCCCCGATCTCACCAACTCCGCGCACGCGGCGCTCGCGCAGGCGATGGAAACGCTGTGCCGGGACGAATACGGCTATCAGCTGGTCGTCGTCACGAGCGATGAAGACCCGGCGCGGGAAACCGAAGGCATCGCGCATCTGGTGTCCCACCAGGTGGACGGCATGATCGTCGTGCCATGCACGGCCGAGGCGAACCGCTATCAGAAGTGGGTCAAGCGGCTGCCGCTCGTGTTCGCCGACCGCCGCGTCGAAGACAGCGACATTCCCTACGTGGTGACCGACGCCACCGAGACCGTCGCGACGCTGATCGGCGACGCGCTCGCGCAGGGCGCGCGCGAGGTCGTGTATTTCGGCGGCCAGCCGGAATTGTCCGCGAGCCGCGACCGGCTGGCAGGCTATCGCCAGGCATTGGCGGCGCACGGCGTGGCCGAGCGCGACGACTGGGTGTTCCAGCGCGACTACCAGCGCGAGTCGGGGCATGCGCTGATGGAGGCGTGGTTCGCCTCGCACGGACGCTATCCCGAAGTGCTGTTCGCGGGCTCGATCACGCTGCTCGAAGGCGTGCTCGCGTACATCAATCAAGCGCACAGGCTCGGCCAGGCGCCCGGCCGGCTGATGACCTTCGACGATCACCAGTTGCTCGACTGCCTGCCGCTTTCCATCGATGCCATCGTGCAGGACAGCCAGCAACTCGCGGCGCAAAGCTTGCAGCGTGTGATCGACATGCTCGAAGGGGTGGGCGGCAAGCCGGAGTCGATGCTGGTGCCGGCGCATGTGCATTACCGGCGGGGGCGGTAGGGGCGGGTTGGCTGTCTGGACGCGGGCAACAATCCATTCTTGCTTGTCAAGCAGATTGCTGTCTATTTTTGTGCTTATTTGATAGGAATCCTGCTTTATATGCGGCGATGTAAAGATGTCGTAGGAGTTGTGAGAAACTCATCTCGCCGTTTTTAAGATGACCGAAGCGCCGCAAATCAATAAATATAGGGCGGTCGAATTAAATAGTTCATCTTAGTTTAAGCAAATTCTTATTTCACCCGCATTCCTCACTCGGTAACCTGCTTTCCAGGCTACGAAACCTGCGTCCAAGGCAGCCGTAGCCCTTCGATGGCGGTGCACCCAAGCGCTGGCCATCCTCGTCTCACGCTCGTACAGGTCCTGCTGAAGTTGCGGCGTTGTGCGCATGTTGCTTGAAGTCAAGGCCATGTACAGCTTTGCTGCCGACAATCGACTGCCAGCAGGTTAAGTCGAGTGCGACAACCTCAAGTCACGTCTGTTTAATACCAAGGGAGATTGCAATGAAAGCAAATCTTAAAAAAGTTTCGCTGGTCGCGTTGATGGGCGCATTTGCTGCGCCGGCGGCGTTCGCAACCGCTACCGACGGCAGGGGCACGGTCACGTTCAATGGCGAACTGACTTCGAACACCTGCACGATCGATGCTGGTGACGTCGACAAGGTCGTCACGCTGCCGACGGTTTCGACGTCGAGCTTGACCGCGGCGGGGCAAACCGCGGGTGCGACGATGTTCAGCATCTCGGTCTCCGGTTGCTCTGCGGACGTAACGCAGGTCGCGGCCCACTTCGAAACCACCAACCTGGACCAGGCTAGCCGCGGTGCGAAGAACCTGTACGCCGGCACCAGCACAGACCCCGCAGCAACTTTCGTCGCTGTCCAAATGCTTGACAGCGACGGCACGACTGTACTCAACCTTGGCACCAAGGGTACTGCGGTGCCCGTGACCGACTCGGCCGCAACGATGTACTACGGCGGTCGCTATTACGCTAACGGCAAGACCACGGCCGGTAAGGTGCAGGCGGTCGTGAGCTACACGCTGGCTTACAACTAAGCAGTTCTCAATCTGGATATTGCAGGGCAGTTCCTATCTCGATAGGGCTGTCCGGATATCCGTCAAATCGGAGATGTACGTCATGCGTTCGTGGAAGCCCTATGTTCTTGCGTTTGCTGCGGTCGTTTGCAGTGTGACGGCGTTCGCAGCGCATGCGGCCATCGTCATTACCGGTACGCGTGTGATCTACCCGGCGCAAAGCCGGGAGGTCAACGTGCGCTTGAATAACGTTGACGACCGGCCTGTTTTGGTGCAGGCATGGATTGACGACGGCAACCCGGCGGCCGCACCTAACGAAATCAAGGTGCCGTTCATGCTGTTGCCATCGGTGTTTCGAGTAGAGCCGCACAAGGGGCAATCGCTGCGAGTCATGTTTACCGGCGCCGATATGCCGAAGGATCGCGAGTCCGTGTACTGGCTCAACGTGCTGGAAATCCCGCCCAAGCCTTCGGATGCTGACCAGCGGAACATGATTCAGCTCGCGTTTCGCACTCGGATCAAGCTGTTTTACCGCCCGCAGGTCCTGACCGATGATCCGACTTCGGTGCGCGAGCAGCTTAGGTGGGAACTCGTCTCGAACGACAAGGGCGAGCGATCATTGCGCGTCGAGAATCCCTCGCCCTACTACGTTTCGGTTGGCGAAGCCTCGGTGTCTTCCGGCAATAAAAAAATCGACCTGACTCCAGATATGGCGCCGCCGTTCGGCCATATAGACCTCTTTCCTGCAAAGGGAAATCTCGATGTTAAGACTCCGGTTACGGTCTCTTATGCGCTCGTGAATGACTACGGCGCGCTGGCCAAGGGAACGGTCCAGATTGGCGAAGGCGGCGCGGCGGCAAAGAGCGCTGCCGAGGCTGGCAAGGTGTCGCCGAGCATGAATAACCCCGTCCAGGAAGGGGGGGCACGTTCGGACGCAAAGAGCCCAGGTGGGACTGACAACGCACAAGCGAGCGTAAATGACGTGGCCCAGGTGGGGAAGGCAGTAGACGCAAAGGACGCGGCTCAAAACGGCGATGTGGCGGCACAGAAGTAATGGGTTCCGCCCGCGGTAAGTAAAAGCATTTCGCCCAGATTCGCGACGCTGGAGCAGTCAAGCAGACTCACTAAGCAGGTTACGGGGTGCATGGAGTGGTAAGTAACAAGAAATGGGCAAGGCGGCAACGTGGCGCATACAAGCCTTTGCGCTACCATCCTCTTGCATGGGCCGCAGTCATGGCTTCCGGTGGCTGGGCGTTAAGTGCTGATGCATGGGCCGCCGAATGCGGGCCGGCCACCTCTCGCGAGAGTGTTGCTGGGGACTGCACTGAGCTTGCTCAGATCGCGCAGCCTGCGGGCGACGTGCATTCGTCGTCTGCCGTAGGCGCAGCGAATACCGAAACATCTCCTGTGACCGCAACGCGTGCGCCAGACAGCGGCGCGCAGAACGTGGTGCAGTCGGCGCCTCCTCAGGAGGTGGAATTCAACCCGGCGTTCTTCACCGGCAATGTGGCCGATTTATCGCGCTTCACGCGCGGCAATCCTGTTTCGCCAGGCACCTATCCGGTTGATGTGTCCATCAATGGCAAGGGGCGCGGGCGGTATGACGTCAAGTTCCAGGCGGTGCCGGGTTCGGATATTGCCGCACCTTGCTTTACGCTTGCCACGATGGACCGTTTGGGTATCGACGTCGAGCGTTTGATCAAGCGCCTCAAGGATTCGGGCAAGGAAGCCGAAGCCACGCTGTCTTCGTCTGTTTGCCGTCCGTTGGCAGAGGCCGTGCCAGGCTCGACCGCATCGTTCAATACCGCTGACTTCCAGCTGGACTTGACGATTCCGCAGCTCGAGATGCAGAAGTTCGCAAGCGGGTACGTTGATCCTTCTCGCTGGGACGAAGGCATCAACGCGGCGATGCTTCAGTACAGCCTTGCTACATATGCAAGCCATGCCCAAGGGGCGGATTTAAACAGCGCCTTTCTCAGCTTGCAAAGCGGGATCAACGTGGGCGGTTGGCGTTTGCGCCAGTGGTCTTCTGCAAACTGGCAGAGTCGCGGAGCCGGCACGCGCTGGCAGAGTATTGCGCTGTATGCGCAGCACGATATCACTGCCCTGAAGGGGCAAGTGACGATCGGCGACAGCTCCACAACTGGGGATGTTTTCGATTCCTTCAATGTGCGCGGTGTGCAGCTTTCCAGCGACGATCGCATGTTGCCCGACTCCGTGCGCTCATACGCGCCTGTCGTGCGCGGCGTGGCCGACACCAATGCGCGTGTGACGGTGCGCCAGAACGGCATCATCCTCTACGAGACTACCGTGTCTCCCGGTCCGTTCGAACTCAGCGACGTTCCGCCAACCGGATATGGTGGCGATCTCGATGTGACCGTGACGGAAGCCGACGGGCGTGTGCGGCGCTATGCCGTGCCGTTTGCTTCGGTGCCGCAGTTGCTGCGGCCCGGCGTGCAGCGCTTTAACGTGACGGCCGGCATGTATCGCGATTCGGTTCTGAACTCGCAGCCTGGAGTCATACAGGGCGTTTATCAGCGCGGCCTCACAGATTTGCTGACCGTCTATACGGGCGGGCAGGTATCCGCAGGTTACGGCGCCGGATTGTTCGGGGTAGCACTGAACACTGCAGCGGGCGCTTTTGCGCTTGACGTAACGGTTGCGAACACGAGTCTCCAAAGTGGCGGCGGCACGGGTTATAGCGGGCGAGTCACCTACAGTAAAGTGGTTCCGGGTGTCAGGACGAACTTCGCCGTCGCGGCTTATCGCTACTCCACCTCGCGTTTCTACAGCTTGCGCGACGCAATCTATGCACGCGATCAGTGGGGGGGGCAGAGCAGCACGTACGATTACCGTGCTCGTAACCGTCTTCAACTGAATATCACTCAGCCGCTTGGCGATACGAGCTCGCTCTATGTCTCGGGTAGTTCGCAAGACTACTGGGGAAGCGCCCGAAGCTACGATCTGCAATATCAGGTCGGGCTGAGCAGCGTGTTCAAACGGGTTTCGTACACGCTCTACGCGCAGCGAACGCGCATGCAAAACTCCGGCATCAATACACAGGTTGGGGTGAACCTCTCGATTCCGTTGGGGCGCGCTGACTCGTACAAACATAAGGCATTCGATTTCCTGACTACTAACATGTCGCGTAGTTCGGGCGGGGACAGCACGATCCAGGCGACCGCTAACGGCATGACCGATAACGTCACTCCGATCAACTACAACGTTAGCGCGTCACGCCTGGTTACTGGCGATAACGAGACGGTCTCTCTTGGTGGTGGCGCGATGTACCGCTCGCCGATCGGTACGTACACAGGCAACGCATCTATCGGCAATCAGACGCGTCAAGCATCGTTCAATGCAGATGGTGCGGTCGTGCTGCACTCGGGAGGCGTTACGCTGAGCCCGCCACTCGGTCAGGCGTTCGCGCTGGTCGAGGCAAAGGGCGCGAAGGGAGGCACGATCATCAACGGCCAAGGTGCGGCGATCGACAGCAATGGCTATGCGGTGATCCCGTCCCTCATGCCGTATCGCGTCAACATGGTGGCGCTCGATCCGAGCAAGATTCCTCTCGATGTCGAGTTGGCTAGCACGAGTGAGGAGGTCGTTCCCCGCGCAAATTCTTTGGTGCTGGTGAGAATGAAGACCGTGCAAGGGCGGCCGACGTTTGCCGAAGTCGAGGATTTGCATGGCAAGGCGCTGCCGATGGGAGCGGAGTTGTTCGACGAAACGGGCAGCTCCGCGGGTATTGTCGGCCAAGGCGGGATGTCCTATCTGCGTGGCCTGGAAGGCCAGGGAAAACTGTTGGCCAAGTGGGGCGCAGGCCCTCGCGATCAGTGCGTGATGCCATACGACATTCCGAAAGAGGAAAGAATGAGCGATGGCCATTCGAGCGTCGTGGCTCACGTGAAATTGAGTTGCGACCCGTCGCTGATTTGGGCGCCCCCGCCGCAACAGGCTTCAACGCAGGAGCTTGGCGCAGGTCGGGCTAATCTACCTCGCTGACCCATTGGCCGTGGCCAAGCCACGCGGTGGAATGTTTATGAACATCATGATTGAGCTGGCTCCCCAAAGCGTTGAGGGCGTGAGATGAAAAACGTTGCGAATTGCCGTCGGTCTGTCGGCCAGATGTTGTGTCTGGTAGCCGGTGCCGTCGTCTTGTTCGGTTCGAGTGCACAAGCCGCGACGTCGCCAAGTGTCCAAATCAACTTCACCGGAAACTATGTGGCGGCAAGCTGCACGGTGGCTGGCGATGCCAACCAACTTGTAACCTTGCCGACCATATCGACACAGTCGCTGAACGCGGCCGGCCAGACGGCTGGCTCCACAATGTTCACTATCCCGGTCAAGTGCGATAGCGGCGTGCCGTACGTGCGCGTGTACTTCGAAAGCGGCGCCACGACCGCCGCCACTACGGGCAATTTGAATCTGACGAGCGTATCCGGAAAGGTTTCGGCGGGCGGCGTGCAGGTCCAGTTGCAAAATGTCGACGGCACGTTGATCAAAGTTGGCGATAGATCGACGATGAAGATCGTCACCGTGAACACGACTGACTCGATGCCGATCTCGTTTATCGCGCGTTACTACGCAACGGGTGCTAGCACCGCCGGCGTTGTTCAAACCTACGTGACGTATGTCCTTGAAATGCCGTAAGCGCGATGGCGTGCTACCAGATCCCATTTGCAAATGATGCTCGACTCTTCTGTCACCTCGCTGCGTACGCTGTTACGAAATACGGCCTTGCACGTGGCGCTGCTTACCGGCGGCGCGCAAATATCCGCCACCCATTCCTGGCGCGCCCGCTGCGTCACTCTTGTTGAAGAACTTCGGCAATCCATGCGTGACGCCGGCTATCTCGACGCGGAAATCGATGAAACCGGCTTGGCGCAATGCACGCTGCTCGACGACGTCACGTTGCGCGCACTGTCCGCGGCACAGCGCGGAGACTGGTCGCGTGAATCGCTACAGGTTCGTTTTCACGACACGCAAGATGGTGCCGAGATCGTCTGCGAGCGCATCGATGCGCTGCTGCTCGGCGAGCATTTGACGCCGGGATCTCTGGAACTCTATCGGCTGGTGCTCGAACTCGGCTTTCGAGGCGGGCCTGCCGAGCGCGATTCCTATCGTCAGCGCGTGTCCGCAGCCCTGAGCAAGATGGTGAGCAAGGAGGAGCCCCAGCCCCCGATACGGACCTTGGCCGAGACGGCCGTTATCGCGTCAAGCCAGGACGAGCCTCGGCGGCGCTGGCCAACTTGGGGCGCATCTTTCTCCGTGGTGGGCGCAGTTGTGTTGTGGCTGCTGCTCAATGCTTATTTGGATCGCTCTGTCTCCCGCTTGCCTGAGCCGATGCCCGAGCACATGAGTTCTTTCTCGCAAGGGCGTTCATGAATATCCCAAACCATCTTCGCGCACCGCTGATATGGATCACCATCCTCGCTGCGGGCCTGATCTGGCTGTTCCTGCCGCTTGCGATGCAGCCGTATTGGATTCTCGTCTTCGGCGCCGTACTTGCGATCGGGCTTGGCATCATTGGTCTGTCAGTCCATCGGCAACGGCGGCTGCGCCGACTGTCGACGGACGTTCAGCTCAGCGCGATGCGGGAATTGCCGGTCGTTCTGATTGTGGGGCCTTACGCCGCCGCAGCGTTCCCGCGCAGCGCCCAAGATGGGGTATTGCGCCGGGAAGGGCATGCGGTCTGGCTGCTCGTCAAAACGCCGGAGGAACTGGCTGCGACCATGAGCATGGTCAAAGAGTCGCACGGCCGCTTTCCCGATGCCGCACTGATGCCGGTCCTCGCGGAAGGCAACCCGGACGACGCGGTCATGCGCCGCGAGTTCACGCAATGGCGGCGGGCACTCGAGGAAACGTCCCGCAATCGCGCGTGCGTGCTGCCTTGCTATCCCGCGATATACGCGTGCCTGGGCGCACGTGATAGCGGTTCGGATAAGTCGTCGTGGTTCGGTGATGTGATCGACATGTCGATCGTCACACCGAGCATGGACAACGCGCGGCAGCGCTTGCAAATGATACGGCGGCAACTGGATCAGTCATCGCTGACGTCCTCGCAGCCGGGACGCCTTACGCGGGACGCATTGGGGCAGTCGGTGCTCGATTGGCTCGAGGATACCGCGCTGTTGTCATCGATTGCTCCGTTGGCCAATACCGCACCGTTCGCGCTGCACGGGCTTCTATTGGCGGACATCGGATACACCCCGACGCGTGCCGGTTCATGGACGCGCTGGCTGGTCCGTAAGACCGGGCTGCAACCGCCTGCCACATCCATCGTTTCCGAGCCTTTGCCGCTACCCGAGGTTATTCCCATGCGGGTCGCGCAGACCAAGGAGTATCGCCGGATTGCGTCGCGCCATGCAACGCAACACGCCGTTGCGGCTATGGCCGTCGTGCTGGCCGCCTCGTTTTTTGCTTCCGGCTGGAAAAACAGCCAGATGGTCGAGCGCATCGCAAGTGACTTGAAGACCTACTGGGACACACCCGACGAGCAGTTCAATGCGAAACGCGAGTTGCTAGGCGTACTCCGCGGCGAATATGCGGAGGTGCAGCAATACGCGAAAGGCGGGGTACCAGTGGGTCTCGGCTGGGGGCTCTACAAAGGCGGTGAATTGCAGTCCGCGCTCGAGCGCGCGATCGCGGCATATCGGCCACCTCCGGTCGTCCTGACGCTGGATAGTCTGTCGCTTTTCGATAGCGGAAAGACCTCGCTCAAGGCCGGCGCATCCCAGAAATTACAGGACGCACTCAAGCTGATACTGTCTAACCCGGATAAGCGAATTCTGATCGCGGGCCATACAGACAATATCGGTTCGAGTGATGCCAATTTGAAGCTGTCCGAGGCGCGCGCGAAGGCAATTCGTGATTGGTTTGTCGCGGAATCGTCATTGCCGGTCACGCTTTTCGCAATCCAGGGGTACGGCGATACGCGTCCGCTTGCCAGTAACCGGGATGCCGCAGGACGTGCGCGCAACCGGCGTGTCGAAATCACCTTGGTGCCGGATGTGAAATCCCACTGATGCTCCGATGTCTCATGGCGCCAGAGGTCAATCTGGCGTCTAGGAAGAAGGGATTTGCGAGTCGCATTAACTGAAGTGAATAATAAGGATGGCGAATTTATTGGTGTTTAGGAATAATCCTATGTTCCGCCAAAACTTTGCGACGTACGATCCCACCGGTTGCGACTCTGTTTTTATGCAGCTGTCTTGAAGCGCCATTTGTCAATTCTCTTTCGCACGACATCATGTCGGAGTACACATGTCAGTATCCAATAGTTCGCAGAAATTCATTGCACGTAATCGCGCCCCTCGCGTACAAATCGAATACGACGTCGAAATCTACGGCTCGGAAAAAAAGGTAGAGCTGCCTTTTGTGATGGGCGTTTTGGCGGATCTCTCGGGTAAGCCGCTCGAGCCGCTTCCTTCCGTCGGCGATCGTAAGTTCTTCAACATCGACATCGATAACTTCGATGAGCGCATGAAGGCAATGAAGCCGCGTGTCGCTTTCTCGGTGCCCAATACGCTGACGAACGAAGGTCAGCTGATGGTCGACATCACCTTCGAAAGCATGGACGACTTCTCGCCCGCGGCAATCGCGAAGAAGGTCGACGCGCTCGCGCAATTGCTGGACGCGCGCACGCAGCTTGCGAACCTCCAGACGTACATGGACGGCAAGTCCGGTGCGGAAAGTCTCGTCAGCAAAGTCTTGAAGGACCCGGCGTTGCTGAACGCGCTCGCCAAGGCGCCGAAGCCTGAGCAAGCTAAGCCGGTCGATGAATCGGCCAGCAACGAGTGAATTTCGCGAATTAAAGCGAAAACAAAATATTGCCTAATATTGTTGGGGAAAAGATGGCTGAACGTTCATCACAGGCTCGCGCTCAAGAGGCGGCGGGCGTAGCTACACAATCCGATTTCAACGCGCTGCTGTCGCGCGAATTCAAGCCGAAAACCGAGCGCGCACGCGAAGCGGTGGAAAGCGCCGTCAAGACGCTTGCCGAGCAGGCTCTCATGACTTCGGTCACGGTGTCCGACGACGCGTATAAGAATATCGAAGCCATTATTGGCGAAATCGACCGCAAGCTGTCCGAGCAGATCAACCTGATCCTGCATCATGAGGAGTTCCAGCAGCTGGAAAGCGCGTGGCGCGGCTTGCATCACCTCGTCACGAACACCGAAACGGACGAGAAGCTGAAGATCCGCTTCATGGACGTGTCGAAGGATGATCTCCGCCGCACGATGAAGCGCTACAAGGGCGTGGCCTGGGATCAAAGCCCGTTCTTCAAGCAGATCTATGAAGAAGAATATGGCCAGTTGGGCGGCGAGCCGTACGGCTGCCTCGTTGCAGACTACTATTTCGATCACACCCCGCCCGATGTCGATCTGCTCGGCTCGATCGCCAAGGTCGCCGCGGCTGCACACGCACCGTTCATCACCGGTGCGGCGCCGTCGGTGCTGCAAATGGATTCGTGGCAAGAACTCGCGAACCCGCGCGACCTGACCAAGATCTTCACGCAAAACCTCGAATACGCGCCGTGGAACTCGCTGCGCAACTCGGAAGATGCACGCTACATCGGTCTGGCGATGCCGCGCTTCCTGTCGCGTCTGCCGTATGGCGTGAAGACCAACCCGGTCGACGAGTTCAACTTCGAAGAAGCGACGGACGGCGCGGATCACCGCAAGTACGTCTGGTCGAACGCGGCGTACGCGATGGCTGTGAACATCAACCGTTCGTTCAAGCACTACGGTTGGTGCACGCTGATTCGCGGCGTGGAAAGCGGCGGTGTGGTCGAAAACTTGCCGTGCCACACGTTCCCGACCGATGATGGCGGCGTCGACATGAAGTGCCCGACGGAAATCGCCATTTCGGATCGTCGCGAAGCGGAACTCTCGAAGAACGGCTTCATTCCGCTGATCCACCGCAAGAACACAGACTATGCAGCCTTTATCGGCGCGCAGTCGCTGCAGAAGCCGACCGAATACTACGACGCGGACGCTACGGCCAACGCCAACCTTTCGGCGCGCCTGCCGTACCTCTTCGCATGCTCGCGCTTCGCTCACTATCTGAAGTGCATCGTGCGCGACAAGGTCGGTTCGTTCAAGGAACGCGAAGAAATGCAGCAATGGCTCAACGAATGGGTCATGAACTACGTCGACGCCGATCCGGCGAACTCGTCGCAAGAAACGAAGGCACGCCGTCCGCTGGCTGCAGCTGAAGTGGTCGTCGAGGATGTCGAAGGCAACCCCGGCTACTACCAGGCGAAGTTCTTCCTGCGCCCGCACTTCCAGCTCGAAGGCCTGACGGTGTCGTTGCGTCTCGTCGCCAAGCTGCCATCGGTGAAGGAAGCCGCCTAACCGCTGCGCGACACACCATGTGAAACAGGAGGCATCTGCAGAAGCATCGCTTCGAGGTGCCTCCGGACCACCATCGTCTCTGGTTCATAGCCTGCCAGTCCCACTTTGTCCGGAGTTTCTCGCGGACGTGGGTTGGTAACGCTCGACCTGATTTGGGTCGAGCCAGGTTTTGCCGTGGGCGTCGAAATGCCGGTGTTTTTGTCCGGATGAGCGACGGTCAGGCGCTCGCTAAATATTCCTGACTTTTGTAGAAGCAACCTAAATCTAACTACGCACTAAGGAGTTATTCCATGGCGCAAGACATCTTCCTCAAGATCAACGGCATTGACGGTGAGTCGGAAGACGCTACGCACAAGAGCGAAATCGAAGTTCTGAGCTGGAAGTGGAACATTTCGCAGCAGTCGAACATGCACGCTGGTTCCGGCGGTGGTGCTGGCCGTGCGACCGTCGACGATCTGGAGTTCGTTCACTACATCGATCGCGCGACCCCGAATCTGACGCAGTACTGTCTGACGGGTAAGCACATCGACGAGTGCAAGCTGGTGGTTCGTAAGGCTGGCGGCAACCCGCTCGAATACATCAAGTTCACGATGAATGACGTGCTGGTGACGCAAGTTTCGCCGTCCGGCGTCAGCAACAGCGAATCGCGTCCGAGCGAAATCGTCCACCTGTCGTTCTCCCGCATGAAGCAGGAATATGTGGTCCAGAACGCACAGGGCGGTAGCGGCGGCGCGATCACGGCAACGTTCGACATCAAGAAGAACACGGCCTAAGTTGCATAACCGGTCTTCCTAGATCGTGACCTCGCCGAAGTTTTCGGCGAGGTTTCCTGGGCTGCTGACCAGAGTGCCTCACATGCCAAGGGGCAATGTGGCCAGCATGGCGCCGGACCACGATGATCGCGACAACCCTGACTCAATCCGATGGTTCTGAACTTTCTTTCGCAATTCGCAGCGCGGCGCAGTTTCTCCGAATGGCTTGCCATCGGCGGATTGTGCCTGTGCCTGGCCGCGTGCAGCAGCGGTGGGCCGACGGTCAAGGAGCAAACCGATCTTCAGGTGCAGGTTGCCGCGAGCGTAAACGTCAATCCGGACGATTGGGGGCGAGCCGCGCCGATCATGGTGCGCGTGTACGAATTGAAGTCGGCTACGGCATTCGAGAGTGCTGACTTCTTCACGCTGCAAAACGATAGCAAGAAAGCGCTGGGCGATGACGTTCTCGCCGTCGACGAATTCATTTTACGTCCTGGAGACAAGCGCGAAATTCGTCGCAAGTCGAATCAGGCCAGCGCGGCCATCGGCGTTCTGGCGGGCTACCGGGATCTTGGCAAGTCGGTCTGGCGAGATGTTTACCGCCTGCCAACGGCACCGGATGCCTCGTGGTACAGGGCCGCTATTCCAGATAAGAAGCAGAAGCTGGTGATTCGTCTCGATCAGCGAACTGTTTCAATTACAGAGTCGGAGTAATTGCAATGAGTTGGTATAACAAGGTCGTTTGGAGTGAGGGGCTGTTCCTGCGCCCGCAGTTATTTCAGCAGCAGGAGCGATACTTCGAGTACTTCGCGCATAAGCGCAGTGCCGCCCTCAGCCCTTTCTTCTGGGGCTTCAGCCAATACGAAATCGATCAGGAGTCGCTTTCGTTCGGCAAGCTCGTGTTCAAGGGCGGCTCCGGAGTCTTTCCGGACGGCACGCCGTTCGATGTCCCCGGGCATACCCCGCCGCCGCAGCCGCTGACGATCGCGCCCGAGCACCAGGATCAGGTGATCTATCTGGCCGTGCCGCTGCGTCTCCCGAACACGGAGGAAACCGCGTTCGTCGAGCAAAGCGGCTCGCTTGCCCGCTATATGGCTTTCGACGAAGAGCTGCGCGACAGCAATGCTATCGGCCAAGGGCCGAAGCCTGTACAGCTGTCGAATCTGCGTCTGCGCTTGATGCCGGAAAAGGAGCTGACGCAGTCATGGATCGGCATCGCGTTGACGCGCGTGAAGTCGCTTCATGCGGACGGCGCTGTGTCGCTGCATGGCTCGGACCATATTCCGCCCGTCACCAGCTACGGCGCGAATCCGCTGCTGCGCGAATGGGCATTGCAATTGCACGGTCTTTCCAAGCTGCGCGCCGACGCGTTGGCGGCACGCCTGTCCGGCAGCGACGGCAAGGCTGGCGCCGCCGCTGAAGTTGCCGATTATCTGCTGCTGCAAGTGCTGAACCGGTATGAGCCGCTGCTCGACCATATTTGCAGCATCAACGAAACCGCGCCGGTGGACCTGTATCGCGAATTGGCGATGCTGGCCGGCGAGCTGTCGACGTTCGTGCGTCCGCAAACCCGCCGCCCGCTCGCCGCGCCGGGGTACGACCACGCGCAGCTGTACGCCAGCATCAAGCCGCTCGTCGAAGAGATTCACTTCCTGCTCAATCAGGTGCTGATCCGCGGCGCGCAGCCGATTCCGCTCACGGAGCAGGCGCACGGCATTCGCACTGCCAGCATGCTGCCGACCGAGCTCGCGGGCTACTCGAGCCTCGTGCTCGCCGTGGGCGCGCAGATGTCGCCGGACGCGCTGCAGCAGCAGTTTGCCGCGCAGACCAAGATCAGCCAGCCGCAGCGGTTGCCGGAACTGATCCGCTCGCACCTGCCGGGTCTCACGATGACGCCGTTGCCCGTGCCGCCGCGGCAGATTCCGTTCAACTCGGGATTCATCTATTTCGAACTGTCGCGCACGGGGCCGTTCTGGGAGCAGATCGCGCAGCAAGGCGGCCTGGCCATGCACATCGCGGGCCACTTCCCCGAGCTCAAGCTTGAACTGTGGGGAGTGCGGCAGAAATGAGTACCAACGCGTTCGACGATCGCGCCTTCGATTTCCTGAACGGTTCCGATGAGCCGGGCATGAACCGTGGCGGCGCAGCGGCGTTCCAGCCGGGGCGAAGCCAGGCCGGAGGCGGTTTCGAGCGGGAACCGGTCGTCGACCTCGGCGCCTTCGATCCGCCCGAGGACTTTCAGACTCGGCTCGAGAAAGTGCAGGCTGCTCAGAACCCTATGCAGGAAGCGGCGCAGCCGCTCTTGCGGATGCTGGCCGATATGCCGGCCTCGCTCGACTCGCAAGCGGCGATCGCCAGCTTGCGCGTGCTGCTCGTGCGCGAGGTCGTCGCGTTTCAGAAGCTGTGCGACAAGGCGAACTTGCCGTGGAAGCACATGGCGGCCGTGCGCTACAGCCTGTGCACCGCGCTCGACGAGGCGGCGAACCGCACGCGTTGGGGCGGTGGCGGCGTGTGGGCCGTCAAGAGTTTGCTGATCACGTTCGAAGGAGAAGTCGACGGCGGCGAGAAGTTCTTCCTGTTGATCGGCCGCATGGCCACCGATCCGCAAGAGTATGTCGACGTGCTCGAAGTCATGTATCGCATCCTCGGCCTGGGTTTCGAAGGGCGTTATAGCGTCGTGGTGGATGGCCGGCGCCATCTCGAACAGATCCGTCAGCGACTCCTGACGCTCATCAGCGGCGCGCGCGATACGGTGCAGCTCGAGCTGTCGCCGCATTGGCGCGGCGTCGAGCCGGGCAAGATGCGCCTGCTCCACAGCCTGCCCGGATGGGTGACGGCCAGCGTAGCCGCGCTGGCCGTCTTCGCGATGTTTGCCTGGGACAAGTACCACCTGCTGGCGCAAAGCAATGTGCTCGAAGCGCGGATTCTGGCGATCAGCAAGCTTGCGCCTCCGCCTCCGCCTCCGCCGCCAGTTCAGCGCCTGCGCTTGTCCGTTCTCTTGAAGAACGAAATCGCGCGCGGTCTGGTTACCGTCGACGAAGACGATCGCCATAGCAGCGTCGTTTTCAAGGGCGACTCCATGTTCGTGCCGGGGCAGGCGCGCGTGCGTCCGGAAATGGACCCGATCCTGGCGAAGGTCGCGCAGGAAGTCGCGCGTGTCGGCGGCAAAGTCACTGTGACCGGCCATACGGACAACCAGCCGATTCGCACGAAGGAGTTTCCGAACAATCAGGTGCTGTCCGAAAAGCGCGCGGCGTTTGTCGCAGAGGTGTTGAAGCAGTATGGAACGCCGGCCGAGCGCATCCAGTCGACCGGCAAGGGCGATACGCAGCCTGTCGCCGGTAACACCACGGCAGAAGACCGCTCCCGCAATCGACGCGTGGAAATTCTGGTCACGCAGTAACGGGAAGCCCAGACATGTCTTATGTGAATCGTTTTTTCAGATTTATTTTTTCGCGGCAGACGCTGATGTTCGTGGCGATCATCCTGACCGCCGCAGCCGTCTGGTTCATCGGCCCGCTACTGGCGTTCGGTGAGTACTACCCGATGGAGAGCGTGTCCTCGCGCGTGATCGTGATCGTCGTGCTGCTGGCGCTGCTGCTGCTGTGGCTGCTGAGATTGCCGCTGAGTCCGGTGTGGGTCGCCGTGGCGGCGCTGGCGTTCTGGTACCTCAGCCCACTGCTGGCATTCGGTGAATCCCGCCCGTTCGGACCGATCTGGACGCGCGTGCTGTTGATTGCGGTGCTGGTCGGCTGCTATGCCGCTTACGGGCTCTATCGTCTGTGGCAAGCGATGCGCAGCAACGACGTGATCCTGCAACGCATCCTCAATCCGTTCGCCAGCAAGGCCAAGCCCGAGGTCGTCGCACGCAGCGAAATCCGTGCCGTCAATTCGGTGGTCACGAAGGCCGTCGACAAGCTCAAGCGGATGCACAACGGCACGACCATGTTGCGCCGTCTGCTGCAAAGCCAGCGCTACTTGTACGAACTGCCTTGGTACATGGTTATCGGCTCGTCGGGCGCGGGCAAGACGACGATGATCCTGAACTCGGGGCTGAATTTTCCCGAAGCCGATCAGATGAGCGCGGCGTCCGTCAAGACGCGCGTCGAAACGGCCAATTGCGACTGGTGGTTCACCAATGAAGCGGTTCTGATCGACACGGCCGGCCGCTACACCGTGCAGGATGTCGAAACGGCTGACATCAAAAAGGACGACGAGTTCGCCAAGGTGAATGCGGCCGAATGGCAGGGGTTCCTGGCCTCGCTGCGCAAGCACCGTCCGCGTGCGCCGATCAATGGCGCGTTGCTGACCGTCTCCGTCGAGGAAGTGCTGCGCAAGTCGCCGTCCGAGCGCACGGCGCTCGCAGCCGCGATGCGAGGCCGCCTTGGCGAGTTGCGGCAGCAGTTCGGCATTCGGTTCCCGGTGTATGTGCTCGTCACCAAGCTCGATTTGCTGCCCGGCTTCCCGGAGTATTTCCAGTCGCTGACCGCGGAAGGCCGCGTGCAGATTCTGGGCTTCACGTTGCCGTACCAGGACGATCGCGATCAGAACGACCGTCGGGATTTGCGCCAGAACTGCGCGGGCGAAATGAAGCTGCTCGAGCAACGGCTCGAGGACGGCATCAACGTTCGTCTGCAAGAGGAGTACGAGGCGGATCGCCGCAAGAAGCTTTACGCATTGCCGGGCGAGTTCCGCGGCCTTGCGTCGCCGCTGGTCGAGCTGATCGGTCTGGTCTTCCTCGATTCCAAGTACGACGACACGCGGTTGAAGAACACGCTGCGCGGCGTGTACTTCACCAGCGCGGCGCAAACGCACGGCGTCGTTCCGGCCGACAAGACCACGCTGCTCCAGCGCCTGCGGCGCGGTCTGGCCGGATTGACCGGCGATGCGGCAGCCTCTGCCGATACGGCGTCGAGCAACGCGCCGACGGGATATCGCGGGTACTTCCTGCGTAATCTGTTCCAGCGCGTCATTCTTGCCGAGGGGCACCTGGTGCGGCCGAATCTGCGCTGGGAATTCCGCTTCCGGACGCTGCGCATCGTCGGGCATTTGCTGTCGATCGCGATCGCCGTGTGGCTGATTGGCTCCCTGATGGTGAGTTTCGACAACAACCGGGAGTACCTGAGCGCGATCAGCAAGAAGACCGATGCGCTCGATTCGCAAGTGAAGACGTTCCGCAAGACGCCGCAAACCGGCGCCATGGCGGCGGTGCTTTCGGCGTCGCACGATCTGCCGCAGTTCCAGCACGTGAGTCTGGACAGCCCGGGCGGCGACTATCGCTACGGTTTGTACACGGCACCCGGCATCGTGGATGCATCGACCACGACCTACAACAACTTGCTGAACCAGATGTTGCTGCCGCAGATCGTGAGCCGTCTCGAAGCGGTATTGGGCGCGCAATTGAATACGGGGGATGCGGATAGCGTCTATCGCACGCTGTCGATCTACCTGATGGTCTTCGACAAGGCGCACTACGACGCGAAGGCGATCAAGTCCTGGGTGCTGCAAGATTGGGAAAAGTCCGATAGTGCCGCCTCGATGGGGGACCGTAATGTGATGGCATCCCAGCTGGATACGCTGTTCGTGGACGGCGAGCCCGTCACGCCGCGAGTGTCTCAGAACGCGGATCTGGTGCAGCAGGCGCGTGACTTCCTGGGCCGCAATCCGGTGTCGGGGCGGCTCTACGAGCGCGCCACCGCGGAGATGGCGAAGGACGCGCCGGAGAACGTCACGCTCGTGCGAGCAGCTGGGCCGCAGGCGGGCGCGGTGTTCGCCCTGGCGAACGGCTCATCGCTCGAGAGCGGCGTCCCCGGTCTCTATACGTACGAGGGGTACCACGAGGTTTTTAATAAGCGCCTGCCCGAGTTCCTCGCGCAGGCGCAAAGCCAGGATGCATGGGTGATGGGCCGGACCGACTTGGCCGCGAAGGTCGGCGGGGCGGTGCAGGGCGGTGTGTTTCGCACGAGCAAGGAGCAACTCGCCAACGAGATCCGACGCCAATACCTGACTGACTACGGCAACTATTGGCAGCAGTTCCTGGCGGACATCCGCCCGGTTGCCAGCGGCTCCGACAGCACGCTCGCGCTTGACTTGCAGACGTTGCGCACGCTGGCCGCGCCGGATTCGCCGCTTGCTCGGCTTGCGCGTACGGCGGTTCACGAGACATCGCTTTCGACCGTCGAAGCTGATGACCCAACCCTCGGCGACGTAGCGATGAAGGCCGCGACCAGGCGCTCGCAGCTGGCTCGTGCGGCCAGCTCGGTCAACGCGGCCACCGCGACGATCGGGCAGCTCGCTCAGCAAAAGATGGAGAAGGAACTCGTCGACAACCGCTTTGCCGCGCTGCGCGAAGTCGTGACCGGCCAGGCCGACACGGGGCGCGGCCCAGCGCTGAACAAGGCGGGGTCCGCGAGCGGCGGCGCCATGCAGCTCGACGCCATCATCGGTCTCATCAACGAACAGTACGCCCGCTTGATGGTGGCCGGCAACGCACTGTCGACCAACAGCATGCCGCCCACGGCGGACGTCGGTACGACGCTGCAAATGGAAGCGGAAAAACTGCCGGTGCCGTTCCGGGCCGTGTTGTCCGGCATCGCGACGCAATCGATGCAGAAGGTCGATCAAGGCGTTGGGTCGCTGCTGGCGGTGCAGGTGGATTCGAGCGTCGGCGATCAATGCCGCCGGGCGATCGAGGGCAAGTATCCGTTCGCCAACAGCACGCAAGAGGTTGATATCGACGACTTCGATCGCGTATTTGCCGCCGGCGGCCTGCTCGACGACTTCTTCCAGAAGACGCTCTCAAGCCACGTCGACACGAGCATTCGGCCATGGCGCTACAAGTCGGTGAGCCCGGGAATGCCGCCGATCAATGGCCCGAGCCTGGAGCCGTTCGAGCGTGCCGCGGCGATACGTCAGGCCTTCTTCCGCGATGCCGGCGGTAATCGGATGGCCTGGAAGATGGGCCTGAAGGTGGTGTCGTTGGACCCGGAAATCACGGAGCTGGCGCTCGATATCGACGGGCAGGGCATGCGATACGTACACGGCCCGGTGACGGTGTTCCCGGTGACGTGGCCCGGTCCGCGCGGCGGGGCGATGGCGGGCATCACGGCCAGCCCGCGCGTCCGGCCCGATACGTCGACGCTCATGGCCGAAGGGCCGTGGGCGCTGTTCCGCTTGATGGACCGCGGCCGGGTGACGGGCACGGCGTCGTCGAGCCGCGTGGCGGTGGATTTCAATTTCGACGACCGTCACGCCGTGCTCGAGCTCGTGTCCAGCGGCCAGGCCAATCCGCTGTCGAGCAGCCTTTTCAGGGGTTTCCGTTGCCCTGGCAGCGTGGCGGGGGGCTGAGGCTCGGCGCGTTGGCGCTTCGTCCGATCGTGGCCGAGCGCGTGTCGCGCAGCAACGGCGCATCGGCGGAGCAAGCAGCAGGCTCGATTTTTAGTGGTGCTTTTTGTTTGGAGAGTAGGCGTGCATGACGTCCAGGTTTACGTGTTCGACCGCCTGCGAAGCCGGCATGAAGACGAGACCCGCACGTTGGAGCGGGCGATCGCTTCGACTGACCAAGCCATGCGGGCACATCTTCTCGAATTTTGGGAAGCGGTCGAGTTTCGTCGTATGCCAAACGTGAAGAAGCTCGCGCTGGCGTTGCAGTACGCGGCCGGCCGGCTTATCAGCACGGAAGACGACGATGTGTCGCTGCTGAGCTCACCTCGCAATTTTCGGACGATTGCCGCCATGCTGGCCGAATGGCTGACCATGGAGACCAAGTCGATGGAGCAGGTTTTGAGCGCTATCCGGTCGGCGACGGCGTCTTCCATTTCCGATACGGACGCAGCCAACTGCGTGCGCAGGCTCGGGGCTTTCGCGCGAGGCGTCGTCGATGCACGCGATTACGATGACCTGATGATGGCTGCGGGAGACTTGATCGATGTGGCCAAGCTTACCGGAGTGAGCGTGCTGATGGATTTATTGCTCAAGCGAGTCAAGCCCGCGGCCGACAGCGGCCAAGACGCCTAATCGGAGTCCGGCGGGATCGGCGCTGTGCCGAGGTGATGATGCGCAGCTTTTGAATTTCCCCGATCGGAAAGATCAGTGGCGCGATCAGCAGTTTCTGCCTATGGGGAGGGGTGGGGCCGCCGGCATGGTGGAGCGCGCGCGTCACTGATGCAAGGGCCGGTGCGGGAACGCTCGGTAAAAGAAAATGGTTTGTGATGTGTAGGATCGAGAGGAGTGCATGTCAGATAATTCTTTAAGCATATTTTCAACGGACCGCACCGTTACGGTATCGAGCGCGGCGATGCCGCAATTGCTCGGGAAGCCTGCACTTCAGTTTTTGTCGATGCATGGCGAAGAGCATCTGAGCAAGCTCTATTCGTACGTTCTGGAGCTGCATACACCGGACGACCCCAACATTGCGCTTGCCTCCAGCGCCAATCTGGATCTGAAGGCGCTGCTCGGCAAGGAAATGACCGTCACGATCCAGCTCGAAGGCATGGGCGAGGGCGTGACCGGCGGCGTGGGCGCCGGCACGCGCGAGATCAGCGGTGTCGTTACGAAGGCGAGTTACCTGCGCAAGGAAGCGCGCTACAGCGTCTATAGCGTCGAGTTGCGGCCGTGGCTTTGGCTGGCTTCGCTCACCACCGACTACAAGATCTTCCAGGACAAGACCGTCATCGAGATCATCGATGAAGTGCTGAAGGATTATCCGTTCCCGGTGGAAAAGCGCCTGGATATCGCCAAATACACCGTGAAGGGAGAAAGCGCACGCAACGAGCCGCGTGCGTTCCAGGTGCAGTACGGCGAAACGGATTTCAAGTTCATCCAGCGCTTGATGGAAGAGTGGGGAATCTATTGGTTCTTCGAACATTCCGGCGGCAAGCACCGGCTGGTGCTGTGCGACCACATCGGCGCGCACCGCAGGTCGGACAGCGAGGCGTATCAGACGATCGCCTATCAGCAGCAGGGCGGCAAGACCGATGCTGAATACATCGGCAGCTTCTATACGTTCGAGGAAATTCGTACTGGCCGCTATCTGACGAACGATTACGATTTCACGCGTTTCGGCGCCGATTTGGCCGCCATAAACAAACAGCCGCGTGATACGGCCTGGAATTTGCAAGAGCGCTTCGAATGGCCGGGCGACTATACGGACACCAAGAACGGTGAGCAGTTTGCCCGCACGCGCATGGAAGAACTGCGTGCGCCGGGAACGCGTGGCCGTGGCACAGGGAACGTACGCGGGCTCGCCTGCGGGCAGACGTTCGTCCTGAGCAAATACGACCATACCGACGCCAATCGCGAATATCTCATGATCTCGTCGAACCTTAGTTTGACCGAGATTGCGCAGGAGTCCGGCAGCGGCTATCAGTACAACTGCGAGAACAACTTCCGCGTGCAGCCGACGAGCGAAGTGTTCCGGCCGCCGCGCGAGATGCCCAAGCCGCTCGTCAATGGGCCGCAATCCGCCATCGTGGTCGGGCCCGCTGGGAAAGAATTGTGGACCGACGAGTTCGGGCGCGTGAAGGTTCGCTTCCTGTGGGATCGCTATGCGAAGGATGACGAAACGGCCTCCTGCTGGGTACGCGTGAGCCAGGCCTGGGCCGGCACCAACTTCGGCGGTATCTACATTCCGCGGATTGGCCAGGAAGTCATCATCAACTTCTGGGGGGGCGATCCGGATCGTCCGCTGATTACTGGCAGCCTTTACAACAGCGCGACGATGCCTCCGTGGGATCTGCCCGCGAACGCAACGCAAAGTGGTTTTCTGAGCCGCACGATTACCGGCGGCCGCGAGAACTACAACGGCTTCCGTTTCGAGGACAAGACGGGCCAGGAAGAGTTCATGATCCAGGCAGAGAAGGACATGAACCGCCTGACGAAGCATTGCGAGTCACACACTGTCGGCATCGACTTCTCGCTGGGCGTGGGGCTGGCCTACGGTATCAACGTTGGCGGCGCGCTTGCCTGCAACGTCGGGGGCGCGGCCGCCTATACCGTCGGCGGTGCGCAATCGCTTGCCGTAGGAGGGGCGTTGGGCGAAGTGGTCGGCGGAGCTTATTCGCTGGCCGTGGGCGGGGCCATCTCAATCGTGTGCGGCAAGTCTTCGCTGACGATGACTTCCGACGGCATCATCAAGCTGATCGGCAAGCAGGTCAAAGTGGAGGGTAGCGATCAGGTCATCGTCCAGGGCTCGCCGCTGGATCTGAATCCTGGGGATTCGGATGACGGTGGCGGAGGGGGCGGTGCCGGGGGAGGAGCATTCCCGATGATCAGCGCGAGATTGGGCAGCACCCCGAAGCCGCCACCACCGCCGCCGCCGCCGTCGGAGCCGCCGTCACCGAATCCGCCGCCGGAGCCGACGCCAACGCCAACGCCAACGCCAACGCCAACGCCAACGCCAACGCCGACGCCGACGCCGACGCCAACGCCAACGCCGACGCCGACGCCGACGCCGACGCCGACGCCGACGCCGACGCCGACGCCGACGCCGACGCCAACGCCAACGCCAACGCCAACGCCAACGCCAACGCCGCCACCGCCACCGCCACCGCCGACGCCGGAACCGACCACGACGGAATGGTAAAGCCAAGGCTTTAGCGCGGAACATCCGGGGCGCCTAGTGCGCCCCGCTGTATGCAAATGTTGTTCTCTTCAAAAGGAGGGCATTCGCCATGCCAGCAGCAGGAAGACTCGGCGATCCGATCGCACACGGTGGGTCCATTACCAGTGGTTCAGGAGATGTCTTTATCAACGGGATATCGGCCGGTTACGTCGGCGGTAGCTCCACGGCTTGCTCTATCCACGGCGGCGGATCGGTGAGTTCCGGTGCGGGCTCCGTATTCATCAACGGGAATCCGGCGGCCATCGTCGGAGGTTCGACGGGGTGTGGGGCAGCCGTCTCCAACGGATCGCCGGACGTAAGCATCGAAGGCTGATTGCGAGGACGATGACGTGAGTGGAATCGGTGGATTGGGCGGCGTTCTGGTCAAGTTGCCGGTGATGGTGTTGCCGTCGGTGGATACCGCGCGGCCCGTCGACGGCGGCCGGCGCTTGGGTGACATTGCGGAGCGCTATGGCGTGCGCCGTGCACTATCCGGTGTGCTGTGCGGCTCGGTCGACATGATCGACGGCAGCAAAATTTGTTTGCCCTCCCATGAAGCCGATTTCGCATTGCGCGGCCGTCTGCCGATCGAGTGGTCGCGCACCTACTCCAGCGCGATGCGCGCGGCCGGCGCACTCGGCCCGGGGTGGCGCACGAATTGGGAGGTCTCGCTGCGCAAGTCCGGTGGCCAGCTCACCTATACGGACGAACACGGTCGACCGATTACCGTGCCGTTGCCCGAGCCGGGCTCCCAAGTCATCGTTTTGTCCGAGCAGTTGCACATCGCGTGTCTACCGGACGGCCGCATGGTCGTCGGCGATCGGACGCCACGGTATCGCGTATTCGGTGAGTTCGATCCCAACGGTCTCGCCAGGTTGAAATACATCGAGGATCTGCACCGACAACGCATCGGATGCATCTGGGATGCGGAAGGCCGCTTGTTGCGCATGCGCGGCACGTGCGGGCACGAGCTCCGGATGCACTACGATTCCGCGACAGGCACGCGCCTTAGCTCTGTCGAATGCGTCGACGGCGGGCCGACGGGCACGCTTGCCGAATACGGCTACAACGAGAACGGTGAGCTCGCCGAGGTCCGCAACCGGCTTGGCGAAACCGTGCGCCGCTTTGCCTACCGCGATGGACGAATCGTCGAAGAGGCAGGCCCGCTCGGCATGGCCACGCGCTACGTGTGGCAGGTGGTGGGGGGAGTCGCGCGCGTCATCGAGCGATTCAATTCCGAGGGCGCGCGGGAGCGATGCTCGTGCAGCATCGAGAACCGTACGAGCCAAGCGACCGACGTCTTTGGCAATTCGGCGTATTGGCAGTACGATGCGCATGGCCATGTCGTGGCCTACGCCGATTTCGACGGGCGGCGCTACAAGTTCGACTACGACGAGACGGGGGCGCCGACTACGCTCTGGTTGCCTAGTGAAGGCGTGGTTCGCCTCGCCTACGATTCGCTGGGGCGTCTCCAGCAAGAAACCGATCCGATGGGCCAGATCACCACGACGGTGTATGCGCACGCGTCGAGCCGGCCTGTGGTCGTCACGCGGGCGGACAAGCGCACGTGGATCTGGCAGCGCAACGACGCGCTCGATCCCGTGAAATGCCAGACCCCGTGGGGGGAAGTCACGAACGTCGAGTATGGGGAAGACGGCATGCCCGCACGGCGCACCGACGCCGGCGGCGCAGTGACCACGCTCGAGCACAACGCCTGGGGCCAACTAACCCGGCGTATCGATGCAGAGGGGAATGCCACGCAGTACGATTACGACTGCAACAGGCATCTCGCCGCCGTCAGCGATCCGCTGGGAGCGGTCACCCGAATCGAGCGCGATGCATTCGGGCGGCCGCTGACGGTAACGCGGCCGGACGGCCGGCATGAGCGCCATGTCTGGAATGCGGTCGGGCAGAGAACGTCGTTCGTCGGTGCAAGCGGCCAAAGCCGGCATTGGCACCGGGATCGGCGTGGAAAGGTCATGCGCGCCATCGACGAAGAGGGGCACGTTACGTCCTACCAATACGACGCGCACGGCCGGCCGATTCGTATCGAAAGCGCGAACGGCGCCGTGCAGACGCTCGAATGGGGCGCAATGGGCTGTTTGTCCATAACGGACGCGGACGGCGTGATCCGCGCGTTCGACTACACGGATTCGGCGCAGATTCGTCGCATGACGACCAAGGCCGACGCGCTCGAACGCCACGAGACGTTTGCGTACGACGTGATGGGCCGCCTGGTCAGGCGTGATACGCCGCACAATCACTACGTCTATCGCTATACGCCTCGGGGCATGCTGGAGCATGTCAACCGGACGCCCACGAAGGACGGCGAGCTGCTCGGCATCACGCCCGACGAAATCCGCTTCGAATACGATCTCGGCGATCGCCTGCTCGCGGAGCATGGTATCAATGGCGAGTTGAGCTATACCTATGACGATGGGGGCAGTCTGGCTGCGATGACGCTGCCGCAGGGGCAGGTCGTGCGGATGCGGCGCTACGACAGTGGAGCGATCGGGCTGATCGAGATACGCGAGCGTTCTATCGCGCAATTCTGGTATGACGCCATGCGTCGCGAAGTTGGGCGCACGCAAGGTGTGTTGCATACTCGTACCGACTACACGGAACTGGGCTGGCCCGTGTGGTGGCGTTCCACTTCAGAGTTCGACGAGTCCGGCGCGGGTAAGCCGACCGACTATGACAAGCAGTTATGGCGGTCCGTCAGCTATAGCGCTTCCGACGCCATCGTTCAGTCCGACGGCCAGGCTTCCGACAAGAACTATTACGATTACGACAAACGCGGCTGTCTGCTGCGCCGTGTTTCGGACCAGTTGGGCATTGAGTACTTCACGTGGGACGCCGCGAGCAACCTGCTCGATACCCCTGGCGGAAACTGGTTCCCGGCCGTTTATTCCAATCATCGGATACGGGAGTGCCGCGGGTCTCGCTACGAATACGATGCCTGGGGACAGGTCGTCCAGAAGAGCGGTCGCGACCATGCCCTGTCGCTCGATTGGGATGCGGAGGGGCACCTCATCGTCGTGCGCCGGAAAGGGCGCACCGTACGTTTCCGGTACGACGCCTTGGGGCGGCGCATAGAAAAGCGCCTCGAATCGTCATCGGTGCACGGACAGCTCGCGAGCACGCAGGCTGACAGTACGCGGTATGTCTGGCAAGGCAGCCGTTTGCTGCAGGAGCTGCGTCCGAAAGCGGTGCGTACTTACTTGTATCAGCCGACCGAGAATGGGGTGATTGGCTATGCGCCGCTGGCCTGCATGGATCAGGCGCTTCTCGACAGCGGCGAGTTGGACGACGACACACGGGTCTTTCACTTTCATACGGACGCCGCAGGTACCGCCGTAGCGCTGATCGACGACGCCGGCAAGCTGGTGTGGCGCGGGCGCTATCAGGCTTGGGGAAATCTCTTTGCTCAGGAGTGGGGCGGCGCCAGGCAGATTTCTCAACCGCTTCGGTTTGCGGGGCAGTATTTCGACGAGGAAACGGCGCTCCATTACAACGGCAGGCGGTTTTACGACCCGGATGCCGGCCGCTACCTCAGTCCGGACCGTATGAGCCTGGGCGGTGTAAGTCCATATCGATACGCGTCGAATCCGCTGACGTGGAGCAATCCGCTTGGAAGCGCAATCCCGGTGCGCTTCGCAAGCGTTAGTGTGGTTCCGTCAGGTTTCGATTGCTTGCTTGATCCGGGCCAGCAAGTCGCCGGCGTCATTGAAGAGCTCGACGGTGTAGCAGGCCGGAATGCGTTCGATATCGGATAGAAAGACCGCGCGAAACTCCAGCCAACTGCTTTCCTTCAGCTTCGTAAGAACATCTGCTTCCAGATCTTGGCTGTGCAAGGCGGTCTCGTTGCTGTCGTACACAACGAGATGTCCTTGGGCCGCGGACAACAATATCGCTCGACTATCCTGTCTCTGCTCGTCATTTTGAAAGGCGTGCTCGTGCAGGCAAACGCTAATCTCGTTGGAACGCACGAGGGACGCCATCCACTCTGCATTCGAATCGGGACGCGTTGCTCCCGGTACGGGCGGGGCATTGTCAAGCGTAGTCCGCTGTACGCCGCGGAAACGAAAGCAGATTCCGGCATAGGCTTCATAGTCGGCCAATGTGCGTTCGGTGCCGAATCCATATTTGCCGAATTCGCCGTTCGTCAAAACAGGTTCAGCCATGCCGAACAGTTCGCGATTGCGTTGAAATGAATGAGAATCCCGATCCCACCAAGTTTTGGAGACGTCGCCATTCTTTTTCGCCTCATTGGTATGGTCACTCCATATTCTGGGATTATGCTTGCGCGTGTAGTCGTGCCAGGTGATCACGCGATGCGGGTGATAGAGGTCGTAGCCGTGAGTGAACGCCCGCGCAGCGATGGAAATCTCCTCTCCGTAGAAGAAATACTCAGGGTCGTGCCGGACCGTTGCCGCAAAGCGTCCATCGGCAAACGCGAATGCCGCACAATAAAAGCGAGCGCGTACTGGACGATCGATGGTTTTCCAATTGGGAAGGACACTTCCTATAACCATCAGCACGCCTTCCGAGTTGAATCTATTGAACTGAATGGAATGCGGTTCGCTAGACTGGGGTGTGGGGAGATCCGGATCGTAACCAGGAAGATAGGCGGTTAGCACAGGCTTGGGGCTTTCATCCCGCAGTGACTCCAACATCTCGATCAACAGCGTGTCCCATCCGTCGACGAAGCGGTGATGTGCGTCGATCTGCAGCGTGTAGTGTTCTCCCCGATAATGCTGCTGGATTAGGTTACGCGCCCAGCAGGCGCCTTGCGACTTAAAATGGGGCACATCAATCAGATCGATTCTTGCGCCGTTGTATTCCATGATATGGACGGTCCAGCCATCGATGGTCTCAAATCGCCACTTGGTGAAGCCTTTTTTCCAAAACTCGCCGAGCATTTCGTCGGGCGCATGCTGCCAGCAGACGACGATGCGCAATCGATCAGGTTGATCCGAATGCTTGATCAAATTAAAAATAGTCTGGATCAGCTGCGAATCGCGATAACTGGCGATTTGAACAAAGATGGTACTGATTTCCATATTTTTAGTCGTTTGCATTCGGTGGGGCGCTGGGCTGAATCCGATTTCTGGCTATGTGTAGATAATTAGGTTATCTACGGTTTGGTAGGCCATTGTATTTATGAAGAAGCTGGTCGTTGGCGCAAGTTCGCACATTATCTTGCCCGGACGGTTACGGTAGATTAGGCACCTGGCTTTTCGTCCGGGTCAGCACTTTGCCCTCTGCATCGAGTAGTTCCAGAACGTAGTACGCCGGGATTTTCTCGAGTGGGCCTTCGAAAATCAACCGAAAGTCCAGCCAATTACCGCGCACCTGCTTGGCCAGGGCCTCGGCATCCAGAGTCTTGGAGTTCAGCGCCGTGTCGCTTTTGTCGCATACGGTGGCCCGAGCCGCTGCGGTAGATTGTGGTATGCCGAGCGCGTTTGACTTTGGTTCGTTCTGGTCAAGCGAAGGCAGATATACACATACACGGACATCGTGAGAGCGCAGCAGGGACGCTTTCCAGTCGGCTTCCGAATCGACAGGAGAAGTCGTCGGTAGGGGCGGTACTTCTTCGTCCAGAAGGCATCTTTGTACACCGCGGTACGCAAAGCTGACGCCTGCATAGCGTTCATATTGAGCTAACGTTCGCACGGAGCCGAGATCGTACTTGCCGAGCTCTGTTTCTGCTTCGATGTTGACATTCATCCCGAGTAATGCGCGATTGCGCTGATTGGCTCGATCATTTAGCGCTATCCAATCTTGGGGGATTTCCCCTCGCTCTTTGGCTTCGGGAGTGTGGTCATTCCACATTTTCGGGCAATTTTTGCGTTTGTACTCGTGCCACGCGACTAGACGATGCGGATGATATAAATCGTAGCCGCGAGTAAATGCACGTGCTGCTATGGAAATTTCCTCGCCGTGGAAGAAGAAGCTAGGATCGTGAGGTATTTCTTCGACAAAGTGTCCATCGGCAAATGCAAAGTGCGCGCTATAGAACCTGGCAGGGACAGGGCGTTCACATTTTTCGAAATTCGGAACTGGACCCGATCGGCAAATTACCGCACCCGCTTCGTCGAAACGATAGAACCTCATGATGGTCGGGACAGTTTTTCGCGCGTCGGGGTCGTTCTCCGGATCGAACGGTGGGAGGTACGTGGTGAGTATGGGGTTAGGACTCTCTGTGCGCAAAGAGTTCAACATATCGATCAGCAGCCGGTCCCATCCAAGGACAAAGCGATGGTGCGAATCAAGCTGAAGCGTATAGCGTTCACCTTTGTACTGCTGTTGGATCAGATTGCGTGCCCAGCAAACTCCCTGAGATTTCAAATGAGGCACATCGATCAATTCGAGCGTCGCGCCACCATGATTCATTGAGTGAATCTGCCAATCCCCAGGGGTCTCGAAGCGCCAGGAGGAAAATCCTCGACGCCAGAACTCGGCGAGTGTCTCTTGTCGAGCATGCTGCCAGCAAACGACGATGCGCAGCATTTCCGGCCTAGTCGATTTTTGAATCAGATCAACAAGGGTGGGAACTAGCTGAACGTCGCGGTAGCTGGCGATCTGGATAAAAATCGAATCATCCATTGTTCTTTTTAGACGCCGAGCTCACGGGGGATTCGCATTGGCGGTGCTTAAAGGATTGATAAAGTGACTGTTGCCGTAGCGTCGATTTTTCCCACTGTGGGCGTGGCTGCGCCCGTGCGCAAGACCGTCGCTTGAAGTGCGAAGGCATCTTGCATCGTGCCGCCTGGTGAGTGCACGATCGAGCTGCTAGTGTTGTTGGGGATAAGGACAGTTCCCGACGACGTCTCTTTCAATTGGATTCCCAAGTATTGAGCGCCAGTCGTGGAGTTGGCAATCAGATTCGGATTGGTCGTGTCTGGTGTAGCGCTCAGAGTGGCCGTAATCGACGCCGGCGGGGTTGGGCCCGAGCAAGTCAAGCTGAAGTTGACGGGTTGAGTTGGGCCGCTCGTAGTCGAGACTTCGCGCGGGCCGAAGGTACCGAAATCGATGTTCAGCGTGCTTGCATTGACTGTGCAACGGGGCAGAACCTTGATGGTCGTGCCGGAGCCGGTTACTGTTACTACCGTGGCCCCGTCGCCATCTGTAATGGAGCGCACGACGGTACCCAGGGTAACCAAGACATTGCTGGAGATATCTCCAGTCTTGATCAATTGGATTCGAGCTCTTCTTCCTGCGCCTATTTGAGGAAAGGACTCCGGATTAGCGACGGTGGCATTGGAATTGGAGTCAAACGGCGGTGAAGTGAGGGTTCCGCTCGAACTAACGTAAAGCATTTTAAAGCCGACTCCGGGAACGTTTGTGTTATAGACGCCGGATATCGAAGATGCCGTTGCATTGAAATAGCTCCAAGACATTTTCCCGCCTATGCCGCAGTCTGCAATGTATGTGGCGACCGCCGGTGGCGAGTCGGCTTCGGCAATGACCGAGCCGATTGCCAGGTCCGGATCGATAGACACGGAAGTCGGCATGGTTATGGCAAATCCATATGTTTGTGCAGCGGACCCAGCCGGAAATAGTGTCGATATTGTCCCCGCTATGAGTGCGGATACTTGCGTCGTGCTCAGTTGATTGCATCCGGTGACGGCGAAGGCGTTATGCGAGAGCGCAACACAAACGAAAAGGGCACACGAGGTGAACCGTTTCAGCATGGCAAAGCTTTTGATCATGTGGCTGAGAAATATCCGAGTTGGAGAGAACGAGTTGGCGCTAGCATCAATCGTTGCAGGCCGCGCTTACACATCGACTTCATCCCATTTAGCAAGCAAATCGGCCGGAATGATATGAGCGATTTCTGAAAATCGCTTCCCGACCATCCGTTCCGATTGTCGCAGCAGGACGATGACCGGGCTGCTCGGTTCGTTTTGCTCGAACCACATGCGCGTCTCCTGAATTTTTGCGAGCGCGCTCCAGCGATCCATGCGCTCGGGCTCGGGGGCGATCGGTTGCGCTGGAGCGCTATATACCTCGTGTGACGTGGCCGGTGCAGAAACCGGCGCGCTGTCGGACGATGCAGCCGCAACCGCTGGCGGCGCATCCCCTGCGATCTCCATTGCCGGTGACGCGGCCACAGGTGCCGCAGGCATGCCCGCGCCATCCACGTGAACCTGCCCAAACGGCTGCAGCAGCTTGACCAGCATGTCAAGATCCGGCGCATCCGCACCGAGCGTCTGTTCGCACCACGCACCCATGTCCTTGAGAACCCGCTGTGCCTCCACCAGCGCAACCGTCACCGCATCGCGCCGCCCCCACAGTTCCTTTAGCAAGCGGCTAACCGATTCCGGCGCCAGCGCATCCTTCTGCCGAGGCAAAGCGAACGACTTCTCGATATCGCGCAGTTGCAATTGCACGCCGGAGGTTTTCGGCATCGCGATATCACGCACGTCGGCGAGCGCGCCATCCGGATCGGCCAGCGCCGCGATCGCATTGGAATACATGACCGGATCGCGCTCGCCCTCGAACACCGGAAGCGGATACAGCGCCTCGCCGTAGCGCTCCAGCATGGCCTTGAGGAACGCAAGACCGTCACGCAAACCCGCCGCGCCGCTCTGCCGGGTCCGGCATCGCAGCAAAATCACGGCAAGCCGGATATCCTTCGTGCGCAACAAAAGCGCACGGCAATCACGCTCGATCTCGGCCCAATTGGCCGCCTGCGGGACATCGACAAAGTCGCCATACTGCGCATCGGACCTTGGCGCAACCGCCGCTTGCAGCATGACGAAGGCCGAGTCGTATTCGAGATCGGAACCGCACGGCTCATCGGCCGAAATCGGCTCGAGCAAGTCCGCGTAGCGCAGCATGTCGTTAGGAGTTTTCGCGTTCATATGCAAAAGCGTTGAAATCAGTTGCGGTACTGTTCGGGCTCGAAGACCATGCCGACCATCGGATCGTCGGTCATCGATTCGCCGAGCCAGGTGGAATAGCCGAGCCGCTGAGAGTCATCGGCGCGCGCCGGCGGCGCCGCGCGCGGCTTGATGAGCAGCTTCACTTCCCAGTCGTACTCGTGGCCGACGAAGGCACGCACCCACTCCACGAAGGTGGGCAGGTCTTCTCCATGAGGCGTGAGGCGCAGGTATTGGTCGAGATCGAGCGGCCCGACGACCAGTTGGAACTTGTGCTGCTTATCCGGAATCATTTCTCCGAGCAGCGCGCCTTCGCCCATGATGGCGGGCGGTCCGGGCATGCCGATCTTCGTATGCTCCGACTGCTCGACCGGAATCCAGTGAAAGACGAACTCTTCGACGGTCATCGGCACGCCGAAGTACTGGGACAATGCAGCGGCAAGACCATCCGGGTTGCGCGCTTCACGCACGAGATGCGCGGCCGCGCCGAAACGCGCATGCGTAGGCAGCGGTGAATGCCGGGCTTCGCGCGAGTCGGTGCCTATCAGGCTCGCGACGTAGAACGAGAATTTCTCGTCGTTCGCGCGGTCGAGCGACGCCGTCGCTTGCGACGACGCCCACGCGCGGTAGAACAGCGACAGCGCGCGATGGTGAAAGAGATCGCTGAAGTGGACGAGCGTGTGGTCCTGGCCTTCCGTGCGGCTGTAGGCAACCTCGGTCATGTGCAACGGCAGCGGCCCTTGCGGGCCCCAAAGCCCCAGCCCGAACAGCTTGATGTCCAGGCGGCCGTTGTGCGTCGCGAGCGAGGCGATCTCGCGCGGCGCGAACGCCATGGTCGGCTGCTGGCCGATACGGAACGGTTCTTGCCGCGGCAAACGTGCGGTGCCGGGCGGAGGCATTTGCGGGTCGCGCGCGGTGATGGCGCGCAACAGGCTCAGGAAGCCCGCCTGCCACGGCGTGCGCTGGTCGAACCATGCTTCCAGCGCTTCAGGACGAAGGTGCGTGCTGTGCCCAAACGCTGTCGTGATTGGTGCGTCCATGCTTATAAGGCCCCGCGTCCGCCCATGCGCGGCTGCCAACGTGTGATGAGGCCGCGCTGCATGGAATGAAGCTCGGTCTCGGTAAACACGTTGATGGAAACGTGGCGAGCCAGATAGTGCTCGAGCACGAGGCCGAACGGATAGGGGCTGATGCCGGAGAAGCCGGTTTCGTCGACGGTCAGCTCGCAGCGCACGCCGCGCCCGTAGACGAGCAGTCCGTGGCCGGGCAGACGCCGCACGACGGGTTCGGTCCGCGCGCCGACGAGCGCATCGATCTGCGCGGTCTGCTCGCGCTCGCCCGACGAGACGAACAGACGCAGCATGTTGCGCAGCGCCTGGCCGCCGTCGCCGTGATCGAGCTCGGCAAGCGGCATGTAGTTGAAGCTCAGCTGGCGGATCAGCCGCCATGCAGTTTCGCCGGATGCGTACGGCGGGCGCGGCGCGCTCGGCGGATGCACGAGCCGTACGCCCTCGATCGGCACCGAATCCGACATGATCAGATCGTTCATGCCGTTGCGCGGAATCAGGCGCGGCAGGTCGCGGTTGGTCACCCAGGCTTCGACGGACAGGTAGCGGATATCGTCGGAGTAAGGCGCTTCTGCCTGATCGACGAGCGACACGTACACTTCGGTGCCGATGTACGGCGTGCGGGTGCCGTATTTGCGCGCGTTGGCCGACAGCGCGCGCTGCTCGCGCCGGATCGAGAAGTAGCGGCCGTGGTTGCCGACGTCGCTATGCAAGGTCTGGTAGAGCGGATTGAAGGTGATTTCCGACGACGTCTCGGCTTTCTGGCCGAACACGCGCGAGACCGAGAAAATCTCGTAGTCGAGCGGCCGGGTGCGATCGGCGAGCAGGTGGAACTCGGTCAGCGCGCGATTGACTTCGACGCGGTCCGTCCGCTTCGGGAACAGGTTGATGATCGGCGTGCAGAACAGCAGGAAACGCGAGGCGTCGACGTGCGTGCTGAGTTCTTCCGGCAGGCGGTTCAGGAGCAGTACGATTTCCGCTTCCTTGCCGTCGATGCGCGAAAGTCCGGGTGCGAGCTGCGTCAGCGCAAAGAAGTAGAAGCGCTGCCGGCAGGCGAAATATTCTTGCAGCAGGTTGTGGCCATGGAACGAGTTCCACGGCAGCGGCAGCAGGCCCTGATCGGACTGTAAGCCTTCGAATTCGACGGGCGTCTTGGCGACCACATGCCCTTCGCCGCGCGCCGCGCCGTAGGCGCGCACCACCGACGCCACGCTGCCCGCGTGGATCAGCTCGAACAGATGCGAGGCGATGCGCTCGTCGCCGCCGATGTAGATCGGCAGGCGCTCGAATCCGGTCATCTGGTTGAACTTCACCTCTCCGACCGTGCGCAGGCGCAGCCGCAGCGCGCCGCGCATCTGCATGTGCGGCAACAGATAGCGTTCGGTATCGGGAATATCGGGCGGGACGGCCGTCAGCTTGGCTTCGACGATCTCGATCGGCCACAGCGTCACTTCCTGGCCGCTGCGGAACTCGCAGGCGGTCTGCTCGCCCGCGGGAATCGCGGAGCGCAGCATGCTGTGGCGCGGCACCTCGAAGCCTTTGCTGAAGTCGCCTTCGCGCAGGCTCGGCCGCAGTTGCGCCACGGCGATCGATGGAGTAGGCGCGACGTAGTTCGGGTAGACGACCTCGAGCAGCCGCTCGGTGAAGCGCGGAAACTCGGCGTCGAGCTTGAGCTGGGTTCGCGCCGACATGAAGCAGAACGCCTCGATCAGCCGCTCGACGTACGGGTCGGCCACTTCGATGCCTTGCATGCCCAGGCGGCGCGCGATCTTCGGGTGCTGCTCGGCGAATTCGCCGGCCATCTCCCGCATGTAGGTCAACTCGCGACTGTAGTAATCGAGGAACTTGGGATCCATGTCAGTACGTGCCGGGCCGCCCTCGATGTACTGCCCTCTTGGGGCGGCGAACGAAGAGAGCGGTGGGGTTGTTTTGTTTCAAGCCTGCTTGCGTGAGCCCGTATCGAGCGTGACCTTGTTCATTTCGACATCGAACAGGCTCTGGATGCGGAACTCGAGCGGGTAGGGCGACCATTGCATCAGCCCCTGAATCTCGAACATCAGCTTGTTGTACCGCATCGGCTCCTTGCTGTTGATCGGACGAATCCGAAGCGATTCGGGAATCAGCCGAGGCTCGAAGCGCGTGATCGCGAGACGGATCAGCTTCTCGATCGATTCCCAGTTGCGATCGGTGAGATAACTGCCCGACAGCGCAGGAATGCCGTAGTTGACGGCCGAAGCCGCTGCCGCCGGATAGCTCGACATGTCGATCTCGTCGTCGAGATTGGTCGTATTGAGCAGCAGGCTCAGGTCGCGCTGGACGATGCGGCGCATGCCTTCGTGATCGGGGGCATACGCGTCCGGGCGCTCGCTCTTTCGCTGCGGCTCATCGTCCATCAGGCGGTCGAGCAGCGACGGCAAGTACGCTTGCTTTTGCCAGGTCTCAGGCTGCCGCATCGCCGTTCTCGGTTTCCTGTGTTTCCTCGTCCTCGTGGATGAACCGGCAGTCGCCGATTTCGAGGAGGCCGAAGTCACCTTGATCCGTGGACCAGGTCTTCTGGCCCAGGGCGATCACGCCAGTGTTGCCGACGTCGGTCCAAGTCGTTTCGCGCGCGAGCTTGACCGGCATCGGGCCGAGTTCGGAGCCGGGGTAGCGCGTCGGCAGATAGCCGCGCAGAACCGTCGCGTTGCGCAGGATCGCCGTGACCGGGCGCCAGACCAGATCGGTCAGCGTCGCGGCCGGCGTCAGCGTGAGCGACTTCATTTCGTCGAACGGAATCCAGCGGTAGCCGCCCGCGACGGCCATTTCGCAAATCGGGCCGAGCCGGGTGTCGCTCTCGGTGAGCCATTCGAATGCGCCCATTTGCGTGCTTTCGCCTCGCGTCGCCGGCGCGTTGTTCAGCGCCGCTTCGCGCAGTGCGTCGGCTTCGGCCAGCTTGCCTTCGCCGAGCTTCGCATTGGCTTGCAGCAGCGTATCGACCCAGGCGGGATGCGGATCGATGGCGCCAGGCGTGCGTATTCCCGCGAAGACTTCCGCGCGGAACATTTCGCTCTGGATCAGCCCGCGATGCAGCTGGGCACGGGCTTCGCCTTGCGGCTCGAGCGACGCCCACGTTTGCAACTGCTTGAGCGCGCGCTCCCAATCGCCGTCGATGCACAGCAACTGGAACAGCAGCCAGCGCTCGCGAGCATTGGCCGGCTGCTTGCGGACGGTTTCCGTCGTGCGGGCCTTGAGGTCGTCGTAGGTTTGCGTCTGCAGCAGGTCGTGCAGCTTCGGCATGCCCGATGCGGGCAACTCAGCGTTGAGTTTCATCTTGGTTGGATTCCTCTTCGTCATATTGGGTGGAGTCGACCATCGGAATATGGCTGTCCACGCTAATCAGGTGATGCTCTTGTCGGGCCAGCATGGCTGGTTGCGGGAACAGCTGGCTGGGCGCGTTGCCGGGGGCGAGCAGCGACAGAATTTCATGACGCTCGTCCGCCTCGAAGATTTGCTCGGCGCCGAACTTGTCGAGGCTTTCGAGCACGGCGTCGATGTTGCGGTTGCTGCCGAGCAGGTCTTCGAGCAGCGAACCCTCGCCGTGGCGTTCCAGCATGTCCATGAACGGGTCGTTGGGCGGCGCGGCGATCGGCGCATTTTCGGTCGACACGTTCTTCAATTCATGCGAGGAGCCGCGAGTGCGATGCAAAAGCGTTTGCTTGTATTCCGCGGTGAGCGCAGCGAGCGGGTCCGCCTCTTCTTCGTCGTCGAGCATCAGCGGCATGCCGCTGCCATTCGATCCGTGACCGAGGACCGGAAGCGACGCGTGCCCGCCCGATGGATGATCGTGATAGCGATCGTCGAGCATGGTCGGTCCCGCCAGCGCGATCAGATCGCTGAAGTCGGTAGGTTGCGCGAGCGGAATGATGGCGGTGGACGAGGCATCCTCCGATGCATTTGTCCCGGATGCCGCAGGGCTTGCGTGTTTGGGCGTGTGAGCGGATTCCGGCGGCGTATCGAATACGTCCGCCCAAGCTGCGTCGGCGTGGGATTGGGGGGCGGGCTGGTCGTCCGGGTCACGAGACTCGGCAGTCTGCTCGTTCGATGGATGGGCGAGCGCGGCGACTGTGCCGGCCACGTCGAGTTCGTCGGGTTCGTCGTTCGGGTATGAGGCCGGAGCCGCGAGCGCAGGCGATTGCTCCGGCCCCGCGGAGGCTTCCGAGCGCGCTGTCCACGTTGGCTCGATAGACGATTCGGATAGCCACACGAAGGACGAATCCGCTTCCGGAAGCGACTTGAACGTTGGTTCCGGCGCGGGTTCGGAAGACGGCTCCAGCGACCACGCCGACGCAGTCTTCAAAGACGGTTCCCGATCCGCATCGGGCGCGGCGTTCACAAGCAGGCTCTGCGACGGTTCGTGAGCGGGCTCGCGTGCCAATCCGGTGAGCGGATTCTCCACCGGCCATGCGAAGGAGGGCTCGATAAACGGCTCAAAGGCCGAATGCACGGCAGAGTTGACAGGAGTGTCGCCATGCGCGGTGGGCGAGGTGGTTGTCTCGCTTGCCGGCGCGACGGCGTTTTCGGCTGCCGCGTGGCCCAGATGCTCGGCATGTGCAGCAGCGACGATGCCCGGTTCGTCGTGGGACGCGGCCGGGCTCGCGTCGAGAGTCTCGATTTCTTCCGCGTGTACGCCGTGTTTTGCATCGAGATTGTCGATTGCAGGCGAGACTGCATCGGCGGACGGTTCAGACGCGAGCGACGCGCTGCCGCTTGCCGTGATGCCTGCGTCAGAAGTAGAAAAAATGGTATCCGAAACATCAAAAGTGGAGATGCCGTCGCTGACCGGATTCCGTTCGGAGTCCGGCAGGAGCTGACCGTCGAAATGAACCGGCCCGACGAACATCTCGAGTCTGCTTGCTTCATTAGGGGCGATATCCCACCGCGCATAGTAGCCAGTCATGGTTCGACAACGCTCTTGAAGATTTTGAGAAAGGGGGTATGCCGGCGACGCTGCCTGCGGGAATGCGCGTGACGAAGCTAGCCAAGCAGGAAGTGCACGCGCCAGAGTACGTCTCGATGGGATGCTACTTCTCAGTGGGACGCGGAGATATCGGAATTGTCCTAAAGCTGGGGCAGTACCGCTGCGCTATCGTTATCGAGTTTTGTGGGGTTGGGAGATGAATCACGGGAATTACATCGCAATTCCGCACACGCTGGAGTCGACAAATTCCCAGCCATACGCATCACGAAAACCGGATTGAAGCGAGCTTGTTGAAATTGGCAAGCGAGCCACGTCCAGCTTTGATGGCGAAAGTTATCCAGTTGGCTGCGGAGTCTTCCCGGAAACGCAAGCTTCATTCAAATTGGTTGCCTTTTGAATTGGAGTTCATCTTATTTCTTTGCGTCTTTTCGCTTTCTTATAAATTGCTTGGCAATTCGTGCGATGAGTCGATGAGTCAAGCAAAATAAATTGTTTATCGAGCATCCTATGACCATTTCACGCCAGGCCCTGTTCGGCAAGCTCGGAGCCACGCTCTTCAAGAGCATCGAGTCGGCCACGACATTCTCGAAACTGCGCGGCAACCCGTATGTCGAGCTCGTTCATTGGCTGCACCAATTGATGCAGCTTCCCGACAGCGATCTGCATCGCATTGTCCGGCATTGCGGAATCGATCGCGCGGAGCTAGATCGAGACATGACCCGCGCGCTCGCCGCGTTGCCGGCCGGGGCCAGTTCCATCAGCGATTTCTCTCACCATATCGAGACGGCGATCGAGCGTGCCTGGGTGCTCGCGACGCTCACCTTCAACGACGGTTGCATTCGTAGCGCGTGGCTCGTTGCCGCACTCGTGGAAACGCCCGAGCTGCGCCGCGTGCTGCTGTCCATCTCGGTTGCGTTCGGAAAGATTCCGGTCGACGGCCTGCACGAGACACTGCCGGCATGGATCGGCGGTTCGCCCGAGGCCGAGGACGCGCCCTATGATCACAGCGACTTCGGATCGGCGATGCCGGGCGAGGCGTCCAATGCGATTGCCGCGCCGGTCAAGGGCGGCTCCGCGCTCGAGCAGTTCTGCGCGGACCTGACGGCGCGCGCACGCGCCGGAGAGATCGACCCGGTGGTCGGCCGCGAGCTCGAGATCCGGACGATGATCGACGTCCTGCTGCGCCGCCGCCAGAACAATCCGCTCCTGACCGGCGAGGCCGGCGTCGGCAAGACCGCGGTGGTCGAGGGGCTGGCGCTCGCGATCGCGAGCGGCGACGTGCCGCCGAAGCTGGCCGACGTGCGGCTGCTGAGCCTCGACGTCGGCGGCCTGCTCGCTGGCGCAAGCATGAAGGGCGAGTTCGAGGCGCGCCTGAAGTCCGTGCTGGAAGCGGCTGCGAAGTCGCCGGTTCCCGTCATCCTGTTCGTCGATGAAATCCATACGCTGATCGGCGCGGGCGGCCAGGCCGGCACCGGCGACGCGGCCAACCTGCTCAAGCCGGCGTTGGCGCGCGGCACGATCCGCACCGTCGGTGCGACGACCTGGGCCGAGTACAAGCGCCATATCGAGAAAGATCCCGCGCTCACGCGCCGCTTCCAGGTTCTGCAAGTGGGCGAGCCGGAGGAGGCGGCCGCCATCGACATGGTCCGTGGTCTCACGAAGACTTTCTCGAAACACCATGGCGTCGTCGTGCTGGATGAGGCGATCCGCGCCGCGGTGACGCTCTCGCATCGCTACATCCCGTCGCGCCAGTTGCCGGACAAGGCGATCAGCCTGCTCGACACCGCATGTGCGCGCGTTGCGTTGTCTCAATTCGCGCCGCCGCGCGAGCTGCAGGATGTGCGGCAGCGTTTGCAGTCCGCCCGTGTCGAACTGGATCTGCTCGAGAAGGAGGCGCGCATCGGCCTCGACGCCGACAAGACGCTCGCGTCGGTTCGCGCCCGCATCGATGTGCTCGAGACCGAAGAGCACGCGATCGAAGCCCGCTGGCGTGCGCAGGCCGAAGCGGCACAGGCGCTTCTGAACGCTCGCGAGGCTGCTTGCGCCGAAGAGGAGGAGAACGGCGAAACCCCGGCGCAACCGTCCATCGACTCGCTGCGAGAGCTCGAGCGCGCACTCGCGGACCTGCAAGGCGACGCGCCGCTGGTGTTCCCGGAGGTGGGCGAAGCGATCGTCGCGGAAATCGTCTCTGACTGGACCGGCATTCCGGTCGGCCGGATGGTGACCGACGAAGTGCTCGCGGTCCGTTCGCTGCCGGCGACGCTGGAAGCGCGCGTGATCGGCCAGTCCGACGCGATCCAGCAGATTTGCGAGCGCGTGCAGACCGCGCGGGCCGGCCTGACGGATCCGAAGAAGCCGCTCGGCGTGTTCCTGCTGGCCGGTCCGTCGGGCGTCGGCAAGACCGAGACGGCGCTGGCGCTGGCCGAGGCGCTGTACGGCGGCGAGCAGAACCTGATCACGATCAACATGAGCGAGTATCAGGAGGCGCATACGGTGTCGGGTCTCAAGGGCGCGCCGCCGGGATACGTCGGTTATGGCGAAGGCGGCGTGCTCACCGAAGCGGTGCGCCGGCGTCCGTATTCGGTGGTGCTGCTCGACGAGGTCGAGAAGGCGCACCGCGACGTCCACGAAATGTTCTTCCAGGTCTTCGACAAGGGCTATATGGAAGACGGCGACGGCCGCTATATCGACTTCCGCAACACGACCATCCTGCTGACTAGCAACGTCGGCTCGGATCTGACCGCGAGCCTGTGCGCAGACGAAGAGCTGGCGCCGGATCTCGAGGGCCTGCGCACTGCGCTTACGCCCGAGTTGCTGAAGGCCTTTCCGGCGGCGTTCCTCGGACGCGTCTCGGTCGTGCCGTATCTGCCGCTCGCGCAGCAGTCGCTGGCGCGGATCGTGCGCCTGCATCTCGACCGCGTCGTCAAGCGCATGGCGGAGCAGCAAGACGTCGAGCTTACGTACGACAGCCGCGCCGTCGACTACATCGTCGGCCGCTGCCTCGTGCAGGAGACGGGCGCACGCGTGCTGATCGGCTTCATCGAGCAGCACGTCCTGCCGCGGCTCGCGGCGCTGTGGCTCGATGCGATGTCGTCGAAGCTGTCGTTCAAGCGGGTGTCGATCGATGTCGCCGACGAGTCGGCAGCGCCCGCGGCCGCGCTGGTGTTCCGCGCGGAGCAATAAGCGATACGCGGCCGGAGCCGTGCCCGATGAGGGGCGCCGCGCCGGCCGCGCGCTGGAAATCACTACGCCGGAGGGATCGATCGTTGTGGCAAACGATCGCACTGGGGAGGCTTTCCGTCATTCAGCCGTCAGATGCATATTGCGCAACACGCGGTAACCGCCGCGCGTGGTGCAGTTCCGGTCGAGCGTTGGACCATGCCGGTTGCGAAGGTCCGGTCCGACAGAACGAGTCTTTGTGCTTGACCCGCATCGAATCCAGCTGAGCGGATATCGGTGCGGAGCGCTGCGGCCGGCGCGCAAAGGTTGGAGTGCAAATTGAACGAACGACAGACGCCGATACGCGTCGCCATTCTGGACGACCATGCCGTCGTCAGGCATGGCATCAAGGCTCATCTTGCCGAGCAGCACGATATTGCGGTGGTCGCCAGCTTCGCGCATTCGCGCGAGCTTCTTCAATGGCTGAAAAAGAATCCGGTCGACGTGCTCGTGCTCGATTACTCGCTCGGCCCGGACGAAATCGATGGCCTGAACCTCATCCAGATGATCCGGTCGCGTTTTGCGGATTGCCGGATTCTCGTTTCCTCGGCCTTCAATGCGCCGATGACCGTCGCCCTGACGGCTCGCGCCGGCGCGCGCGGCTTTTTCGGCAAGGACGAGAGCCTGCGCGATCTGGTCCGCGCGATTCGCAAGGTGCACGCGGGCGGGACCTACTTCAATTGCCCATTGGGGGCGGACGTGGCCCTAGCTGCCCCGATGCCGGCGAGCCGGCCTGGAGCGTCGTCGAGCGCACGCACGGAGCACGGCGATTCGAGCGCCGAGCTGAGCCGCGCGCCGCCGCGCGCCAAGCTCCCGCTGAGCCCGCGCGAATACGAGGTGCTGCGCTGCTGCCTCGCTGGCATGACGATCTCGGACATCGCGAGCAAGTTCTCGCGCAGCCCGAAGACGATCAGCGCGCAAAAGCACGCGGCGTTTCGCAAGCTCGGCATTCGTTCGGACTACGAGCTCTATGGCGTGTCGGAAGCGCTCAAGGCGACCTGACAAAAAAGCCGCCCAAGCTGGCGGCTTGAGCGGCAACGGAGAATTGCAACACTAGCTGCATGGCTTGAAAAGACATGCAGGCATCGAGTGTAGACAGTTCAAGCATCCATAAGAATGAGATAACGCCTAAAAATCGCCTTTCTCCCCGTTTTTGATTTCGAGATGTTTTAGGCCTTCATCGGTCGATGGCTTCGATATCTCTGCTGAATTTATCAAACAACAAACAAGCGTTGCCGAAAAATGACGGACCCGATCGTTTTGTTCTGACCATTATTCGCCGAGCCTTATGCTCAATATCCGGCATATCAAGAGCGGGTAACCCGTGCCGTAAACGCAAGCTGAGCTGATCGAGAGCTCGACGGCTCGCGTCGGCGGCGGCGCGGCGCTCGCCGAGCGCGCTGGGGAAACGATGGCCGAGGTCACGCAGGCGGCGCGTGACCGGCATCATGAGCGAGATCTCGGCGGCCTCGGCCGAGCAGAGTACGGGCATCGACCAGGTGAGCCGCGCGGTCGCGCAGATGGATCAGGCGACGCAGCAGAACGCGGCGCTCGTCGAGCAGGCGGCTGCGGCGGGATCGATGGCCGACCAGGCGCGGCGGCTCAAGGCGGCAGTCGCCGTGTTCGATCTCGGCGGGCGGGACCGGCGCGCCGCGGAGGCGCTCGGGGCGGGGTAATTCTGATTCGCTTGTCAGCGCAGGTGGCGCTCCTTAAACTCGCGCGTGATTCCAATACCCGCGCCGCATCAAGCGCCTAGAGCAAGAGGAGAACCCCCGCAATGGCCGATTCCTATTTCCCGCGCTGGAACAAGCAGCCGCGCGCCGTCGAAGGCCGGGTCGTCAATACCGACGAGCGCCTGCCCGGGCCGCAGATGCTCGCGATGGGCGTGCAGCACGTCGTCGCGATGTTCGGCTCGACCGTGCTCGCGCCGCTCCTGATGGGCTTCGATCCGAACCTCTGCATCTTCATGTCGGGGATCGGGACGCTGCTCTTCTTCGTGCTGGTCGGCGGCCGCGTGCCCAGCTATCTCGGCTCGAGCTTCTCGTTCATCGGGCTCGTCATCGCGGTGACCGCCTACGCCGGACACGGCCCGAACCCGAACATTCCCGCCGCGCTCGGCGGCATCATCGCCTGCGGCGTGGTGTACGCGATCATCGGGCTCATCGTGTCGGCGGTCGGCACGAAGTGGATCGAGGCGCTGATGCCGCCCGCCGTGACCGGCTCGATCGTCGCCGTGATCGGCCTGAATCTCGCGCCGATCGCGGTCAAGGGCGTGAGCGGGTCGACCTTCGATTCGTGGATGGCGCTCGTGACGGTGCTGTGCGTCGGCGGCGTCGCGGTGTTCGCGCGCGGCATGCTGCAGCGGCTCCTGATCCTGGTCGGTCTGTTGATCGCCTATGTGATCTACGCGATCGTCACGAACGGGATGGGGCTCGGCAAGCCGGTCGACTTCTCGATCGTCGCCAATGCCGCGTGGTTCGGGATGCCGCATTTCATGGCCCCGGTGTTCGACCCGCATGCAATGGCGCTCCTCGCGCCGATCGCGGTGATCCTCGTCGCCGAGAATCTCGGGCATATCAAGGCGGTGAGCGCGATGACGGGGCAGAACCTCGATCCGTACATCGGCCGGGCCTTCATCGGCGACGGGCTCGCGACCGTCGTCTCGGGCTTCGCCGGCGGCACCGGCGTGACGACCTATGCCGAGAACATCGGCGTGATGGCCGTCACCAAGATCTACTCGACGCTGGTGTTCGTCGTGGCGGCGGCGATCGCGATCCTGCTCGGGTTCTCGCCGAAGTTCGGCGCGGTGATCCAGACGATTCCGGGGCCGGTGCTCGGGGGCGTGTCGATCGTCGTGTTCGGGCTGATCGCCGTGACCGGCGCGCGGATCTGGGTGGTCAACAAGGTCGATTTCTCGGACAACCGCAATCTGATCGTCGCGGCGGTGACGCTCGTGGTCGGCGCGGGTGACTTCTCGCTGAAGCTCGGCGGCTTCGCGCTCGGCGGGATCGGGACAGCCACCTTCGGCGCGATCATCCTCTACGCGATTCTCCGGCGCGAAGCGGTGCGCGGGCCGGTGGTGTAGCGGGCACGGCGGTTATCGGTTCGGCAGGCCCTGCGGCGCGGGGCGCGCACTCGCATGCGGAGGCGGATACGAATGCCGCCCCGCCTTACATCGACGGCGCGTTCTTCCCCCGCGTCACTACCGCCGTCTCCGACAAGTCCACTTCCCGCATCAGCTTGTTCAGCGTCTCGTCGTTGATCGCCCCCTTCGCGACGAGCCGCATCAGCGCCGCGCGCTCGGCGCGCATCGCGGCGATCCGCATCTTCTGCTCCAGCCCCTCCATGCGTCGCGCCACATCGCTCGGCGTCTCGCCATCGCTGCCGAGCGCCGTGAGGCGCCGCCGGTAGTTGTCCATCACGCGCGCGGTCACGTCCGCGAACGAGGCCGCCGCCGATTCGTCGAGATCGGCGGCGAGCCTGTCGTGCGCCTCCTCGAGCGCGCGGATCGCCGCCTGGGCGGCGAGGATGCGCGCGTTGCGCTCCTCGGCGGCATGCGGGTCGCGTCCGCCGCGCATGCCGCGCAGCAGAAGCGGCAGCCCGACGACCGCGATCACGAGCGAGCCGAGGATCACGCCCGAGGCGATGAAGATCGCCGTGTCGCGCCCCGGCAGCGGCGTGCCGTTCGGCAGCACCTCCGGCAGCGACAGCACGCCCGCCAGCGTGATCGCGCCGCGCACGCCGCCGATCGTCGTCACGGCTGCCGTGCGCAGCCCCGGCACCGCGTTCGCGACGCCCTGCTTGGCGGCGCTGCGGCTCGCGAACCAGCGCAGCAGCCAGACCCAGGCGAAGCGCATCGCGTAGAGCAAGACGAGCGTCGCCGCGACATAGCCGATCAGCCTGAGGACGAGCGCGTCGCTTTCGCGATGCGCGCTCAGGAGCGCGCTGCCGATGATGTGCGGCAGCTGCAGCCCGAGCAGGATGAACACCATCCCGTTGAAGACGAATTCGATCATCGTCCAGGTGCTGGCGCCGCGCACGCGCGAGGACACGGTATTCATGCGCTTCGAGGTCACGAACGGCATCGTCATGCCCGCGGCCACGGCGGCGAGCACGCCCGATACGCCGAAATGCTCGGCGAACAGGTAGGACGCGAACGGGATCAGGAGCGTCAGCACGATGTTGGGGGCGGGGTCGTTGTCTTCGACGAGGGACGGCAGGCGCGCCGAGACGAACGAGAAGACGCCGCTCACGGCGACGCCGGTCGCGAGGCCGCCCGCGGCGATGACGACGAAGCTCAGCGACGCCTCGCGCAGCGAGAACACGCCGGTGAGCGCGGCTGCGATCGCGAACTTCAGCGCGACGAGGCCGGAGGCGTCGTTCATCAGCGCCTCGCCTTCGAGAATATGCATCAGGTTCGACGGAATCCGGTTCTTGCCGGCGATGCCCGAGAGCGCGACGGCGTCGGTCGGCGAGAGGACCGCCGCCAGCGCGAAGGCGACCGGCAGCGGCAGGCCCGGGATCAGCAGGTGCGCGCAGTAGCCGACGATCAGCACGGTCGCGAAGACGAGCCCGAACGCGAGCATCAGGATCGCGCGCCGCTGCATGACGAACTCGCGCTTCGGGATCCGCCAGCCGTCCGCGAACAGGAGCGGCGGAATGAAGAGCAGCATGAAGATTTCGGGATCGAAGGTGACGTGCAGGCCGAACCTGGGCCAGGCGAGCACGGCGCCGAGCGCGATTTGCGTCAGGGGCAAGGGGAGCGGGACCGGCAGCACGCGCGGCAGGATGCCGGAAACGGCGACGGCGAGCAGCAGGATCAGGACGGTGAAGACGATTTCCATCGGCGCGGCGAACGGGCGAAGACGAACACCGGCGCAGTGTAGCGCGGGGCTGTGAGAGGCCGTCTCGAATGACGCAGCCGGCGGTGCACTGCGATGGCGCGGCGGCGCGGGCGTTGCGCACCGCTTTGGTGCCGCCGGGCCGGTGCGTACCGCCTTCGACCTTGCATCTGATGCAAGCCGCATGAGCCGCTGCCGCGAAGGCGTGCGCCGCAGCGCGCATGGACCTTGCTTTCACCCGTCCGGTGACTACATTGTGAAGAATCAGAGGCCGTCCGATGACGACACCCGTCTTTCGTTTTTGCTTGACCAACGCGCCGAGGCCGACATGGTGACTGCGCTGCAGGAGACATCCGCGATTCCGGCGCCGCCCCCCGCCGGATTCGAACTCAGCGTGACTTCGGGGCTGCAGCGCTACGCCGTGCAGTTCAACGAGTTCGCGCTGACGAGTGCGTTCCAGCCGATCTTCAGCGTGTCGCACATGCGCGCGGTGGGCTACGAAGGCCTGCTGCGCGCGCACGACGCGCTCGACCGCCCGGTGCCGGCACTCGACGTGTTCGGCGAGGCGGCGCGCCACGGCGAATTGCACCATCTCGACCGGCTCGCCCAGGCGCTGCATCTGGAGAACTTCAAGATGCTCGGCGCCGAGCGCGAGTGGCTGTTCCTGAACGTGCATCCCGGCGCGTTGACCGATCCGTATCACGCGGCGGTGCTGTTCGCGAACCTGAAGCGCCTCGCGCTTTCGCCGCGCCGCATCGTGCTCGAAGTGCTCGAGCAGCGCGCCGAGGACCTCGACAAGCTCGCCGAGGGCGTGCGCCAGTTCCGCGAGGAGGGCTTCCTGATCGCGCTCGACGATTTCGGCGCGGGCCATTCGAACATCGAGCGGATCTGGCAGTTGAACCCGGACATCGTCAAGCTCGACCGCATCGTGCTTTCGCACGCGGCGCACCGCACGGAGATGGCAACGATCCTCCCGGGCCTCGTCTCGCTGCTGCACGAGGCCGGCAAGCTCGTGCTGATCGAGGGGATCGAGACCGAGCACGAGGCGCAGCTCGCGCTCGCCTGCGATGCGGACTTCGTGCAGGGCTATTTCTTCGGCCGCCCGAACCCGGGGCTCGCGGACGGCACGCAGGCGTCCGCCTGTATCGGCGAGCTCACCGAGCGCTACCGCGTGCAGACCGAGGCGCGAGAGCGGCGCAACGCGAGCCGTCTCGCGCCTTATGTGCGGGCGTTCGAGCGGGCCGCGGAGCGGCTGGCGGCGGGCGAGCCGCTCGACGAGGTCTGCTGGAACTTCCTCGGGCTCGATCACGCGGCGCGCTGCTTCCTGCTCGATGCGAACGGGCGGCAGGCCGGCAGCAACATCGTGCTGCGCGCCGACCGCGCCGCGCGCGAGACGCGCTTTTCGCCGCTTGCCGACGCGCAGGGCGCCAACTGGCTGCGGCGGCCGTATTTCCGCGCCGCCATCGAGGCGCCGGAACGCGTGCACGTCACACGGCCCTATCTGTCGATCAACGAGGCGATGCCGTGCGTGACGCTGTCGGTGGCGACGCGCGTGGGCTCGCAGCTGTGCGTGCTGTGCGGCGATATCGACTGGGTCGAGGAGGCGCCGGCTTGAGGGCGTAGCGATCTCCATCGCGTACGATTGGCGCATTTTCGTTGGCGGACAGGGAAGATGCGCGCACAACCGATTTTGCTCGAAGTCATCGCGACGACTGCCGCCGATGCGAAAGCCGCCGAGCGTGCCGGCGCCGACCGGCTCGAACTCGTCACCGCGATGGGCGAGGGGGGCTTGACGCCGAGCGTCGGCCTGATCGAAGCGGTGGTCGGCGCGGTGACGATTCCGGTCAACGTGATCGTGAGGCCGCACAGCCGCTCGTTCGTGTTCGATGCCGACGACTTCGCGGCCATGGCGCGCGACGTGCGCGCGGCGGCGATGGCCGGGGCGAACGGGGTCGTGACCGGCATGCTGACGGCATCGGGCGAGATCGACCGCGAGGGGTTGCGGCGCTTGAGCGATATCGCGAGCGAGGCCGGCGTGGCTGTCACGTTTCATCGCGCCTTCGATGAGACGCGCGATCTCGCCGAGGCGTTCGACGTGCTGCTCGGGTTCGATGCGGTGACGACCGTGCTGACTTCGGGCGGAAAGCCATCGGCGCTCGACGCGCGGGAGACGGTCGCCGAACTCGTGCGGCGATCGCGCGGCACGCGGTGCACGGTGCTGGCAGGCGCGGGGCTGACGATCGGCGCGGTGGCGGGCTTCGTGCGCGATACCGGTGTCGATGCGGTGCACTTCGGCAGCGGGGTTCGGATCGGCGGCAGCGGATTGGGCGCGGTCGATGAGGCGCGCGTCGTTCAAGTGCGCGCGGCGCTGGATGCGGTGACCGGTGTTCAAACGTAGAGGGCGGCCCCCGCTGGCGACAGGAACCCGGTTTTGAACCGGGTTCACTGCCTGCGTGGTCGCTTAAGCAGGCGTGATCACAAGCCGCTCGTGTTGGACTTCGATCTTGAGACGCTGCCCAGGCTTGAAGCCGGCGTGCCCAAGCCAACAGCCGGAGACCTTGAACCAGGGGTAGAGAGGCGGATCGGTGCGATAGCCGTGCAACTTCCAACGGCGGTAGCGCCACGATTGCTGAATCGTGACATGTCGCTCGGGAAGAGCGGGACGTGGGGTAACATTGGCGTCAGCCACGGTTGACTCCTGTGGTGAGTTGGCTGTGGTCAGCGGGTCGTGAGTGTTGGTAGCACTTGCGGCCCGCGCTGCGTTTACGGCATCAGATGCGTGTGTGCCTCCTGTGCAAGCGGTTGGGTTTGGCGGAAGTCATCGAATCACTGTATGGATAATCAGTTATCCGATCAACCTATCCGTTCGGCCGAGGGGTAAATGCGGGGAATCGGAATTAGTGAGACTGCGACCAGGGCTGTGGAACTGCAATTACCGAATTGCTGGGACTGGCCCGGGTTAAGCGTGTGGACAAGACCGAAGGGCAATAATCGACCCGTTGCGGTCCTTCGCGAGATTGATTAGGCTCCCCGAAAGCGGCCCTTCAACCTCTATACCTGGGGGGCGACCTTCCCAGGTTCGATGTCCATTTCTAACATCAGGTGCGTCGGAGGCCGGGTGAACTTGCTTTGGTATTGGCTCGTAGAGCCGCACAGGGGCGGCCTTAACGACACGGGTCGGAATGCAGGACTGACGCAGGACGTAACGTTCCATGACGGATCGCACCTTGACGTTGCCGTCTATCTCGACGAGCACGCGCACCCCCACTTCGTTCGAGTGAGGGCATTCGACGCTGTTGACATCTACGACACCGCTCGTTTTCTAGACCACGTGTCGGTCCTCGCAGAACATATGCTATCCGTGTTGAAGGTGACATGGAGCGAGCGAACCGCCTACGTCCCGCTGAGTTTTTTCTGTCAGGAAGCTGAAGATGGTACGGGCGCGTCCATGCTGCTGCAGGATATGGGTGAAAGGGTGTTTGCTTGTGACGCGGCTCGGTCGCTCTTCGTCCACACGATGGAGGCAAGGCAGTCCCTGAGGCTGATCACCGATTCGCTAGACCCCGGCATCCCGGCTCAATATCGGTATCTTTCGCTCTACAAATTCCTTGAGATTCGATATCGCAACGACAAGGACCATTGGGACTGGGACGCCCTAGAGGCGGCATGCGCGCCACAGCTAGAACAGTTTGCAGCTCTGAAACTCGACCGAGATCTTCGGGGTGAACTCGAGCATTTACGAGACAGCTGTGCTCACATCAAATCGGGGAAGGGCAATAAGCGGCGGCTCGGCGTGACTGCGCTCCATCCGAAGGCACGGCGAGAACTAGAGAGGTTCATGCCCATCATGGCTGAAATCTGCCGCGCCGTTTTCAATGCCGACATGGCGGGAAAGGTGGAACTCAATCAGCTAACGTGGACGCCGGGCTTACAGAAACCATCTACGCCGCAGGGAGACGCAGTGGGGCCGGAGGGAGCACCGTCTTAGCTGCTCCGAAATCACCTGAAGCGGGTCGTTCTCCACTGACAGCTATTGGCCGAACTGATACGGCTCCCACCTACGTCAGTCTCACGATTTCGTGGCGCCAAGCCGGCCACTCTCACGATTTCCGCGTCAAGACCCGAGCGCAATGCGACGAAATGATGGTTAAGCCAGTGATTCCTGGTGGGTCGCAGTCTCACTAATTCCGAGCTCCACCAGTAAAGACGTGCGGGCCGTTTGTCGCGCGCGGGGTGGGGCGACAAGGTCCGCCCTTGTCGCCCCTGAACCGCATCAGCCGCCGGAGCGGCCTCGTTCACGCATTGCGCATTGAACGATCAATTACTGGGCCGTTTCCTCCGCATGCGCCGTATCGCAAGACAAGGCTCGTCAGGCCTCTGCCGACAGTCAGCGCTAATTTGATTCGACTCGGCGTAATTCCGTGCCGCGTGCGAACGGGACGTACGGCGAGCGGAGACGGTAGCCCCCAAGACCGCTACCCCGAACAGGACTGAGTGCGCTTCGGCCGAGGCCGTCCGCCGAGGACGCGCTTTTGGTTACTTTTGGCAAGGACAAAAGTGACCCCGGTCCCGGGGAGGGACGGACTGTACGGAACGCTGCGAAATCAAAGTTGGACGATAACGGTAGCGGACCAACCCAACCCGAACGAACCGCCACGAAATCAAAGTTGCACGCCAAGCATGGACACGCCCTAGCCACGCCCTAACCGCCCATCCGCGAAGCCTTCAGCGCCCTCCACAGCGACCGCATATCACCGCGCGTCGCCAGCACGAGAGCGAGCGTCAGTGCGTGCGGCAGCAGCTCGGACGGATCGACAGGCAGCCAATACCAGCCGCTCCAGACCCGCACCGCGATCGTCGTATAGACGAGCGCGATGCCGAGCCGCAGCGCGCGCGCGGGCCACGAAACCGGCGTGCCCGCCGCGATCGCCGGAAAGAGCAGCCGCAGCACGATCAGCGTCGCGATCACGCCGTCGGCGAGCACGAGAGACAGGTCGAGCCAGCCGTGCGCCGCGAAATAAGGAAAGAGCCGCATCGCTTCATCCTTTGGGAAGTTTGTCGACGAGCCACGCGTAGAGCAGGTCGAGCGCCGGTCCGACATGACGTTCGCCCCAGTCGAGCGCAAGCACCGCGAAGCTCACGAGCGCCGCGCTCGCGGCGAATCCCGCGAACCACGAGTCGACGTGCGGATAGCGGGACACGATCCATTTCGCCAAAAAGTAGCCGCCCACGAGCGACACGACGAAGTACACGCACTTGCGCCAGCGCGTGGGCTCATGCGAGCGCGTGAGGTAGACGAGCGCGCCGCACGCGACCCCGAGCGCGATCGCGACGTCGGCCGGCATGTGCAGCGTGATGAAGGTGATGTCGTGCGCCGGGCCGGTGCCGGCATCCTGGATGGAGGAGTCGGGAGCAATCGGCATGATCGGTATCGGTTCGGTATCGGTGCGAACGGGGCAAGGCGCGGCGTGCCGCAATGTTCCGCGGCACGCCTGCCTGCCTACCTCAGCGGCGAGCCCGCATCAGGCAAGGCCGAGATCCAGCCAGACCTTGCTGTCGCCGGACGCCTGCGTGCTGGTGTAGTCCGGATTGCCAGGCTCCTCGTTCGCATTGGCCCACCACTTGGCGCGGTACTTGTGCAGCGCACCGCCCTGGTAGCCGTTGGTCACTTCCGAGCCGGCGGAGTACCCCTGCGGTTTCCAGGTGCCGCCGCCGCCGCTGCCCTTCGCGAGCACGGTCAGCGTCACCGAGGCGACGTCCTTGTCGCCCGCGCCGCCGCTGCCCGTGACCGTCAGCGAGATCGCGTAGTCCGTGTCGACGCTGACGCTCGGCGCCGTCGCGGACGCCGTGGCGGTGTCGGAGCCGTCGAAGTCCAGCCCCCTCGCGGACCACTTGTAGAGCAGCTGCGCCGGGCCGGTGGAGCCGAGGCCGCTCAGGCTGATCGGCGAGCCGCTTTCGACCCGCGTCTTGCCCGTGATCGACGCGACCACCGTGCCGCCGCTCGTCGGGCTCACGTGGAGGTAGATCGCGCTCTGGTCGATTCGCGAGCCGTTCGACACCGTGAGCTTGACCCAGTAGTAGGTGTCGACGGCCACGGTCGGGGCGATGCCGCTCACCACGGCGTCGGTCGAACCGTGGAACGGGAAGCCCGTCGCATCCCACAGGTAGGTCAGCGCGTTGCCGTCGGGGTCGAACGATTGGTCGGCGGCCAGCGTGAAGCCGTCGCCCGATTCGAGCTCCAGCGTGATCCGCGCGACGGGCGGCGCGTCGCTGCGCGTCTTGACGACCAGCGTTTGCGAGGTCGAGCTCGTGCGGCCCTGGTTGTCCTTCACCGTGAGCGTGATTGAGAACGAGCCGGCCTCCGCGGGGGCCGTGCCGGAGACGATCGCCGTCGTCTTGCCGTCGACGAAGCTCAACGACGGCACGCTGCTCCACGCATAGGTCAGGCCGGTGCCGACCGAGCGCAGTCCGGTCAGCTCGACCGTGTCGCCCACGTACACCTCCTGCGGGCCGTCGATCACGGCGACGGGCGCCTGCGCGTCCACGTTGATGCCGTAGAAATAGAACGGCGACATGTCGATCGCCTGCTTGCTGAGCGTGTTGCCGAGCCCTTCGCGCGCAGCGTTGGCGAGCACGCCGTTGTCCATCTCGATGGTCCAGGTGAACAGGCCGCCGAGCCCTTCCTTCTGCACGTACGCGCCTTTCTCCTTCACCGAGCGCGGCGTGTCGATCGACAGGTACAGCTGGAGCGCCGGGCTGTAGAGGTAGTCGGCGTTGGCTTGCAAGTCCGTGTAGACGTTGAAGCCGTTCATGCCGCTCTGCTTCTCCAGGTCGAGGAAGTTGTAGAGGATGTCGTAATACTCGCTCACGCCCGATTCGAACGTGCCGGTCGTCGTGCCCGTGCCCGGGTCGTAGGTGCCGGCGAGCGGCGACCAGCTCGAGATGTTCGCGTTGCGCAGGCTGCGGCTGTAGGCTGCGTAGCCGATGTAGATCTTCTTCGACTGGACGCCGCTCTTTTTCAGGTACTGGACCGCCGTGTCGATGCTGTGCTCGGTCTCGTCGTCCGGGTTGGAGCGGTACAGGTTCGTGTGATGCGCGACCTTGGGCGCCCACGGCGTGCCGACGAAATCGTAGGTCATCAGGTTGATGCCCGTGACGCCCGCCGACAGCATCCCCGGAATGTCCGCGAGCGCGAGCGATTCGAGCGACGCGCCCACCGCGATGCTGACTTCGACGCTCGGCAGCGCGGCCTTCAATTCGCGCACGAGCAGTTGGAAGTTGCCGGCGTCTTCAGGACCATGCGGGTTGCCGTTGCCGGGCATGCCCGGGTATTCCCAGTCCAGGTCGACGGCCGTGAACATCGGGAAGCGGGTGAGGACGTAGGCGATGCTGGCGACCAGCGTGGCGCGCCGCGCCGGATCCGCGGCCAGCGCGTGGAACGCTTCGCTCATGGTCCAGCCGCCCAGGCTGAACGCGAGCTCCAGGCTGGGATTCTTCTGCTTCAGCAGACGCAGCCCGCCCAGCACGCCTTGCGCCTTGCTTTGCTCGAACAGCGCCTGATAGTCGTTGCTGACCCAGCCCGTGAAGCCGCAGTTGCGATACGAGGCGACGTCGCCCCACGCGTCGACGAAGGTCGCCTGGTTGGTGCTGCGGCCGAAATCGACGGCGGCCTGCGCGATGATGTCCTTCTTCTCGCCCTGATCGCCGACGATGCCGGCGAAGCCGATCACGATCCGGTCGTAGGCCTTGGCGTCGAGCAGCATGAGATCGACGCCGCGTCCGCACTGGCTATCGCCGTAGCTGCCTTCGTAGCGTCCGTCGTACTGGGACCAGTCGGTGTAGTAGCCGAACACCTTGTACGCGTTCTTCTCATAGGTGTTGTAGACGCGTCTGGCGACCCGGCCGGACGTGTAGGAAAGCTTCTCGGCCTCCTTGGCCGGATCGTAGCCGTTCTGGCTGTACTTTTTCTCCGTCCCGCCCACGGAAAGCGGATAGTCCGTGTTGCCGGGATCGCTCGGATAGACGAGCTTGCTGCTTTGCCGGCCGCCCTTCACCTTCGGGCGCCATTTGCCCGAGAGCGCCGGCGCCGTGCCGACGGGGTCGCCCGGCTTGCTGCGAAAGACCGGCGCGCTGTCGCCTGCGCCGCCCTTGCCGTCGTTGTTCGATTGCGTCATGAGAAAACCTCGCTGAAAAGGATGGGATGTCGCCGATGACCGGCCAAGCCTCGATGCCGGGGCGACGGAGAAATCGTCCGGGAACGCGGCGGCGCGCAACATGGAGGATCGATGGAAGACGCGATGTCAGCGCGGCGGGGGCGAAGGGGCGCGATCGGACGCCGCCGTTTCCGGCGGCGCTTCACGCCGCGCGCGGGGAAACCAGCGCGTCGAAATGCGCATAGGCTTCCGCCAGGCGCACGTCGTAGGCGTTCGCGCGGTAGTTGCGGCCGTTGTAGCCCTCGGCGAAATTCGCCCAGTTCCGCGCCTGCAAGGCGCGGTGCAGCGCCGGATTGCCATGGATGAAGGCGGCGAACGCGTCGAGCTGGCGCCGCTCGCTCTCTTCCATCGCCTCGACGAAGCGCTGCACGCTCGCATAGCCGAGCAGCTGCCAGTGAAAGCCCATGACCTGAAAGAGCCCCCAGCTGCACGACTCGAGCGCGGCGGTTCGCGATATGGTGATCGCACGGGCAAGGCGTTCGTATTCGGCCGCGCCGCCCGCGTAGCCGCCGGGCCGCGTGTTCACGATCTCCGGGTCGCGCGCGGCGCAGGCGTTCGCATCCAGGCCGGCGCAGAGCAGGCGCCGGTACATGATGTGCCGCTCGAACAGGATCTTCGGCCGCCCGTCGAGCAGAAAGCCGAGGCCCGCCGTCTCGACGCTCATCACCGCGTAGAGGGTGCTGCGGGGCACGCCGAGCGTTGCGGCCGCGTCGGCAAGATCGGCCTTCCCCAGCAGATGGAAAGTGCGAGCCTGCTGCTCGAGCATTTCGCGCGTGCGGCTGCAGATCACGCCGGTATCGGCAATGCCGTGGCGCCGCTGAAACGATTCCAATGCGGACTTGGTCTTTTCGCCAAATACTCCATCCAGCTCCAGTGGGCCGTCCCTTAATAGAAGCGTCCGCTGGAGATAAAACACATCTTCGTTGCCGATTCCTTGCGTCGACATAACTGTCTCCCGCTTTGCTGAATTAATCGAATGTGATGGCGCTATTCGCGGCTTCTCGCGCTCGGGTATCGGCGCGATAGCGCATGGTGATGTCGGCGGGTTATGCAGTGCCATAGAAGAGCGGCCGGCGAATGCGCTTTTCTCTTTCCAATTTCCGCGCGGCGCCGCCTGGGATTCGCGCAGGAGCGCGGCTGGCCGGGCACGGTTGAGCCGAAGGGGCAGGCGCAAGAACTCGTGGGGGATTTTAAAGGCCCCGCAGTATAGGAATATCTATATATACAAACTGTTCTGAATTTTATCGATTTATTTTATTGGATATACCCATTCTGCATATATGGCTGGCGCTAATTCGGTGGAGGCCTTTTCCATAGGTTGGCCGATTTTATCCCGCTACGCTGGGCTCCCTTTTCAACCACCAAGAGGGATGTCCTATGAACCGCGTCGTGGATGGGTTTTACTTTGACTGGGACGGGGATCGCGTGGTGCGGGGAAGCATTGAAATAAAAATATCGGGTCAGGAAAAAATGCTGCTTCGTCTATTTGTGGATGGGGGCGAATCGGTAAAGACGAAAGACGACCTGCTCAATGCAGTGTGGGGGCGGCGAGCCCCTTTCGTGGACGAGCTGTATCTGACCCAGCTGATCTATCGCTTGCGCAAGTCGCTGCGTGCCGTGGGCCTGGGCGCGCACATCGTGACCGTGCCGCATGTCGGGTATCGCTTCGTTCCCGTGCCGCTTGCCGAGGCGCCGGGCGGCGCGGACGAGCACGGCGCCTCCGCCGGGCAGGGCTTGCGGCGCACGCGCGGCATCTCCGGCCTGCTCGCCCGGCTCGGCCTGGCCGTCTCCGGGCCGCCGCGCTCGCCGGCCGCGCTGCCGTTCGAGCGCGACGCCCTGCTCATCGACGCCGATGCCGGCGTCGCGAGCTATCGCGGCGCCACGGCCAAGCTCACGCGGCTCGAGCAGCGGCTTCTCGCGGCCTTCACCGCGCGGCCGGACGCCGTGTTGCCGAAGCGGGAACTGATCGCCTGTATCTGGAGCGAGGCGGACGGCGTCGACGAAAACTGCCTGACGCAGCTCGCGTCGCGCCTGCGCCGGTCGCTGCACCCGCTCGGGCTGGACGACCGCGTCATCGCGATTCCCAAGGTCGGCTACTGCTTTCGCTCGCTGCCGCGGGGCACTGGCGACGATGCGGGGGATCCCGAACCACCCGCGAAGGTGTTCGGGCGTCATCGGCTCAAACTCGCTTTCTACCCGTAGCGGGCGGTTTGAGCGCCATGCCGCGCGCTGTCGCGGCATTCGAACAAAAAAAGCGGCGATACGCGAACGTACCGCCGCCGGAAAAATGAGCGCGATCGCCCCGTCAGTTCCCGGTGCGCAGCGAGATCGGACCGTCCATGTACGCTGCGATCTTTGCGCCGGTCCACGGGCCGGTCCTGCCGATATCGCGGACGATGCCGGTCGTCGCGCCCCCGCCGAGCTGCACCGAGAAGATGCCGCGCAGCGGGAAGTCGCCGTAGGCGGGCTGGCCGAGGTCGAACGGCCCGCGCGTGAACAGCTTGCCGACCGGCTCGTTCGTATAAGGCGCCGGGAAGTGGGCCGGCAAGCGGAAGTTGCGCACGGTGGCGTTGATGTTATCGGCGTCGGCGCCGATTTCCGGCTGCCCGAACAGATAGCTGCCGCCCGTGCCCCAGTTCTGCGAATCGAACGGATCGGCGACGGCGTCCGACGCGTCCGGCAGACGGCTCGCCGGATACTGCCACGGCATGACGGGCTTCTTCAGGCGCCGGCTCAGCCACTTCACGAAGTCGAAGAAGCGCGGCCATTCGTGCGGAGCGCCGTAGCAGTAGCTGTTCCAGTACGAACGCAGGGTCAGGTCGTCGGCTTCGTAGCGGTCGACCGCGTGGAAATCGGCGCCGTAGTCGCCGTCGAATACCCCGGCCTTCAAGGCGTATTCGCCGGTGCTTTCCGCATAGGCCTTCACGTCCGCGTCGCCGTAGACCCACGTCGATCCGCCCACGCCCCACAGGTTGCTCTGCCAGCCCAGCGAGACCTTGCCGCCCGCCACGGCGCGCGTGAGCCAGTTGACGCTGCGCACGTAGCCGCGGAGGTCTTCCGTGATGTCGTCGGGGATGACGAGCGCCGCCGGCAGCCGGCCGCGCCGCACGGATTCGGCGATCGCCTCCTGCAGCGGCGCGCGCACCGGCACCGTGCCGCCGTCGATCGGACCGGTGACGGGCAGGTTCTCCTGCTGGCAGGCGCCGAGGAAGTCGGGATTGACGATGACGGCTCCCGCCACGGGATGATCGGCGTCGGCGGCATCGCGCAGCAGCGACAACGTGAGGATGTAATTCGCGTAGGCGTACTTGTGCCGTTCGGCGCTCTTCAGGATCGACTTCGTGTCGCCGAGCGACAGGTTGCAGGTGTACGAGATCATGATCGGCAGCACGCGGTGGCCGCCGCCCACCTGGGCTTCGATGCCGCGCGCGAGCTGGATCGTCCGCTCGGTCGCGTAGTCGCGGTCGAGATAGGTGTTGTCGTCGCCGGCGCCGTCGTTGCCCGCGTACTTGAAGATCGCCGAGGCCCGCGCCGCCGCGAAATCGTCCTGGTTGGTCGGCGTGAGCTGCGCGCACGCGCCGAAGCTCAGGAACCCGGGGAAGCCCGGCACGACGAGGTTCGCCGAGCGCTTGATGCGGACCGAAAGCGGCGTGCCCGCCGACGCATCGAACTCGGCCGGCTGCGCCTCGACCGTATAGATCACGCCGTTGTCGATGAAATCGCTCACCTGCGCCGTATAGCTGCCAGGCTCGAGCAGCGACGGGAACGCCGTCGTGCCGTTCTGCAGGGAGAGGCGCGCGGCGTAATCGGCATCGGCGCGGGCGAGGCGCAGCAGGAACGTGTTCGGCAGCGGCGTATCGGTCTCGACCGCGACCGGCTGCGAGATGTACCCGGTCGTGTCTAGCTTCCTGCGCTCGACGGAGGACCAGTCGATCTTCACGCCGATCAGCGCCGTGCCGAGCGTGAAGCCGAGCGGCTCGAAGGTGTACTCGTAGTTGTTGAGGCGTATCGTCCGCGTGCGGACTTCGACGCTGCCTTGCGCCGGCAGGCCGCTGACCGGCGTCGTGTGGCCGACGGCGCTGTCGAAGCTCGCGAGCACGGCGCCTGTTGCGGTTTCGACGATGTCGACGGCGAGCGTTTCCGTGCCCAGTTCGTCGAAGAGGTCCTGCGACACGGTGACATCGAGCGCCCCGTGCTTGACGACGCGCCCGAACGTCACGCGCAGCGACACGCTTTGCCCGGCGGTCACGGTGATCGAGGCCGCCGACGGCACCACCGGCGCGCTGACGGTGCCGCCTCCGGTGGCGACCGGCGCGGCGCTGACCGCGTAGGTGCCGGCGGGCAGCGTGACGTCCTGAACGGCGCCATAGGTCAGCGAGACATCCTCGACGATCGTGCCGTACTGGAAGCGCACCACGGGGCTCACGTCCGCGAGCGCCGGATCGGGGCAGGCCGCGACGTCGGCCTTGACCGTGCCGCCGACGTCGGGTTCTTCGTCGGTGCTGAGCACGAACGAATCGAAGTACTGCTGCGCCGCCTCGCCGCGCAGGTCGCCGCCGACGCCGATGTGCAGCGTGACCGCGCGTCCCGGCGCATAGCGCGGCGCTTTGAGGAAGATCTTGAGCGTCACGTCATAGAGCTTTTCGGCGATGGGCGCGTTGACGACGTCGACGGCGGCGTCGAGCCACGGGTCGGCGTTGACGCTGCCCTGGGTGACTTCCGCCGGAGACTTGAAGTTCAGGAAGAGGTACTGCTGCGCGACGAGGCTGCTCCCATCCGCGTTCTTGATGCCGGAGACGACGAAGGTGCTCCACCATTCGCTGGCGCCTTCGGCACTGACTTGTGCAACGAGCTTGGTCATGTCGGATCCTGGTGAGAAGAAGAGAGATGAATCGGCACGTACGCCGCAAGCGGGCGATACGTGGCGAACATCGTCGCGGCCGGGTCCGGGCGCAGAAATGGAGCAGCGATGGAAGAGGGTGCTGGCGTGGATGGAGGAACGCCGGCGCAAGGGCGATGCGCCGGGTTATAGCTGGAAGAGTTTGCTGTTGCAGCTGGGGGCGGGGCCGGGTCCTAGAGCGTATCTTGCGGGGCGCTGATGTTGTGTTGTTTCCCAAGGCTTACGTGAAAACTTTGAATTCGCAGCGTTCCGTATAGTCCGTCCCTCCCCGGGACCGGGGTCACTTTTGTCCTTGCCAAAAGTAACCAAAAGCGCGTCCTGGGCGGACGGCCTTGGCCCGGAGGCACTCAGTCCTGTTGGCGGTAGCGTTCAGGGGGCTACCGTTGTCGCTCGCCGCAGGTCCCGTTAGCACGCGGCACTGAATTACGCAGAGTCGAATCAAATCAATGCCGATAGTCAGCAAAGGCCCGAAGAGCCATGTCTCGCGATGCGGCGCATGCGCTCGTGCTCACATCCAATCGCAGGCAACGTGGGGCGCAGCCAGACCGATGTCTTCCATTTGTTTCGTCGCAAGGCCATTCGGTGCCACGTGCTAACGGGACGCACAGCGAGCGGTAACAGATGCCCCCAGAACGCTATCGCCAACAGGACTGAGTGCGCTTCGGCCGAGGCCGTCCGCCGAGGACGCGCTTTTGGTTACTTTTGGCAAGGACAAAAGTGACCCCGGTCCCGGGGAGGGACGGACTGTACGGAACGCTGCGAAATCAAAGTTGCACGACAACGACAACCAACCGTAAACGAACCAAACCAAACCAAACCAAACCCTTTGCACGGAAACGCACCGTGCCTGTAATTAGCGCGAACACGCCCTAGACCGCGAACAGCCTTCCGAACTGCGGCAGAGCATCGGCGACGCCCGCGAGCCGCAGCGCATGCCAAGCCATCGCGTGATTGCTCGACGTCACGGGCTTGCCGAGTTCGGACTCGATTTCGGTGACGGTATCCGCGAGCCGCAGGCTCGTGCAGGAGACGAACACCGCTTCGACATCGGCGCGTTCGCCGAGCGCGAGCACCGCGCGGCGGATCGAGGCGGCGTCGATGCGCGCGACTTCGTTGTCGTCGCTGTGCTCGAACGATCCCATCCGCACGACGTTCAGGCCGCGCGCCTGGAGATAGTCGCGCATCGCGTCGTTGATGCGCCGCACGTACGGCGTAAGCAGCGCGATGCGGCGCATGCCGAGCTTCTCGAACCCGGCGCGCGCCGCCGTGATCGGCGTCGTGCACGCCACGCCGGGCCGCGCCTCGCGGATTCTCGCGAACACGGTTTCCTCGCCGAGCACCATCGACGCCGACGTGCAGCCGAACGCCACCACGTCGAGCCGTTCGCCGGGCCGGATCACCGCGGCGCCGGGGGCGATGCGTCCATCCATGTCGAGGAGCGTCTCCGGCGTGATCTGCGCCGGGCTCGCGACGCGGCTCTCATAGAGCGCGACGCCGTCGAGCGCGAGCAGCTTGCGCCACTCGTGCTCGATCGTGTTGTCGGTGGCCAGCACGATCAAGCCGATCGACGCGCGGCGCGCCGTGCCTTCGTCCAGCGTGAAGGGCAGGCGCAGGTAGTCGTCTGCGGAAGCGTCGGCAGTCATTTCATCGTCAATCCGGTGATGTCCAGTTCCGGTGCGCGGCCTTGCATGATGTCGGCGAGCACGCGCGCGGTGCCGCACGACATCGTCCAGCCCATGTGTCCGTGGCCGGTGTTGATGAAGAGGTTGCGGTGGCGGGTCGCGCCGATGATCGGCGTGCCCTCGGGCGTCATCGGCCGCAGGCCCGCCCAGTACGACGGGCGGCTGTAGTCCGCGCCGTTGGGGAAGAGGCCGCGCGCGGCGGCGAGCATGTGCGTGAAGTCGGCGGGCGTGTGCCGCGTGTCGTAGCCCGCGAACTCCGCCGTCGCCGTGAAGCGCAGCCGGTTGCCGAAGCGCGCCCACGCGACGAGGTTCTTTTCGTCGACGCCGCCGATCGCGGGCGGCGTGTGGCCGGTTTCGACGGGCAGCGTCACCGAGTAGCCCTTCACCGGATACACCGGTATCCGGTAGCCGAGCTTGCGTCCGAGGAATGGCGAGTAGGAGCCGAGCGCGAGCACGTAGCGGTCGCCCTTTATCGGGCCGCGCGAGGTCTCGATCTGGTCGATGCGCTCGGCGCTGGCGTCCGCGCCGCGGATGTCAGTGTCGAACTGGAATGTGACGCCGAGCGCCACGCACCGTTCGTAGAGCGCGCGCGTGAACAGGTATGCGTCGCCGCTTTCGTCGGTCGGGCAGTAGATCGCGCCGGCCAGCTCGTCGCGGGCGGCGGCGAGCGCGGGTTCCTTCAGGATCGCGTCCTGCGGCGTGAGCGTCTCGAGCGGCAGGCCGTTCTCGGTGAGGATCGACATATGCGCGACACCGCTCGCGAAGGCCGCTTCGTCGCGGTAGAGGTAGAGCAAGCCGCGGCCGATGCGTTCGTAAGCGAGCTGTTCGGCGGCGGTAAGCGCATGCAGCTGCGCTTGCGAATAGCGGCACAGCCGGACCTTGCGCGAGGTGTTCAGGCGCGAGCGCTCCTCGGTGCAGTTCTGCAGAAACAGCCAGCACCAGGCCCACATGCGCCAGTCGGCCTTGAGTCTCAGGCGCAGCGCCTGACGCTCGTCGAACAGCGACTTCAGCAGGATCTTCGGCGCGCGCGGCGATGCCCAGGTGTACGAATGTCCGGGCGCGACGAGGCCCGCGTTGGCGAAGCTCGTCTCGAGCGCGACGCCCGCGCGGCGCTCGACGACGACGACTTCGTCGCCCGCCTTCGCGAGGAAGTACGCCGACGTGACCCCGACAATGCCGCCGCCCAGCACGATCGTCTTCATGGATGGCCTCTGATCGGTAGAGCCGGCCTGATTCCAGAATAGTACGGAAAGCCATGGCGTTCAGACGCATATTGTCTGACGTGGGCCCTGTACGTGTTTCCACTTCCTTCATATCAGGGGGAACGAGACCTATCATGAAGCGAGCGCTTTCGGGGCTGCAATCCGATCTACCCGATAGCCGGGCCGCCGCATCCATTCGCGACACGGCAGCATCCCGTTCATGGCGGGCCCTCCTGACACCCCTCGCCCGAAACGCGCCGATTCTTCCTAAAACAAGGAGAAACGAAATGTCCACTGGAAACGTTGGTGCGCCTCGCGCGAAGAAACTCATGCTGCGGCCGCTGGCGCTCGCGCCGCTCGCCGCCTTGGCCGTCGCGGCCGGTCTTGCGCCGGGGCTCGCGCAAAGTCAGGGCGACACGATCAAGATCGGCGTGCCGGTGCCGCTCTCGGGCAGCTCCGCGAATGCCGGCCAGGATATCGTCGACGGCGCCAAGCTCGCGGCCGCCAAGATCAACGCGGCGGGCGGCGTGCTCGGCAAGCAGATCGAGCTCGTGCCCGAAGACGATGCCTGCGACGCGCAGACGGCCGTGCAGGCGGCGCAGAAGCTGATCGACGCGGGCGTCGTGGCGGTGGCGGGCGGCTATTGCTCGAGCGCCGCGCTGCCCGAGCTGACCGCGCTCCATCGTGCGGGAATTCCCTATGTGCTCGATGCATCGACCAATCCCCAGTTGACCGAGATGGGTTGGAACAACGTGTTCCGCACGATCGGCCGCGACGACGAGCAAGGTCCGTTCGCCGCCGGCTTCATGAAGAATTTCCTGCACGCGAAGCACGTCGCCGTGATCGACGACAACACGACCTACTCCAAGGGCCTCGCGCAGAACACGGTGTCGGCGTTGAAGAGCCAGGGGGTCGACGTCGTCTACGCGAACTCGATCACGCCGGGCCAGATGGACTACTCGCCGACGCTCACCAAGGTCAACTCGCTGAACCCCGACGTCATCTACTACACGGGCTACTTCGCGGAAGGCGGGCTGATGGTGAAGGAGGCGCGCCAGCTCGGCTACAAGGCGACCTTCATGGGCGGAGACGCCAACAACGACCCGACGCTGTTCAAGACGGCCGGGCCGGCGGCCGAGGGCATGATTATCACCACCGCGCCGCTCGCGCAGTTTCTCTCGACCGCGCACGGCTACGTCGACGACTACACGAAGGCCTACGGGCAGGCGCCCGGACCTTACTCGGTCTATGAGTACGACGCGGTCGGCGTGACGGCGAAGGCGATCGCCGACGCGAAATCGACGAAGCCTGAAGCGATCGTCGCTGCGTTGCACAAGATCACCGATTACAAGGGCGTGACCGGCTCGATCGGCTTCAACCCGAAAGGCGATCGCAGCCGCGCGGTCTACGTCACGGTGATCGTGCACGGCGACGAGTTCAAGCCGTACCAGGAACTCAGCTCGGGTGGGAAGTGGATGGCGATGAAGTAGGGCAGCGTGAGCACCTTCTTCCAATACGTCGTCGAGGGGCTGACGATCGGCTCGTTCTACGCGCTCGTCGCCCTCGGCTACACGATGGTCTACGGCATCATCCGTCTGATCAACTTCGCTCACGGCGACTTGTTCATGGTGGGGGCGTTCGTCGGCTGGACCGCGCTCGCGGCGCTCGCCTCCGCGCATCTGCCGTGGCTGCTGGCGCTCGTCGTGGCCTTGCTCGCCGCGATGCTCGTGACGGGCCTGCTCGGGCTCGCGATCGAGCGGCTCGCGTACCAGCCGCTGCTGCGCGCGCCGCGGCTGTCGATTCTCATCACGGCGCTCGGCGTGTCGCTCGCGCTCGAGAACGGCGTGCTGCTCTTGTACGGCGCGGGCTTCAAGACCTATCCGCACCTGCTCACGCATACCGGCTTCTCCATCGACGGCGTGCAGATCACCTACGCGCAGGTCGGTATCGTCGCGTGCAGCTTCGCGCTGATGCTGGCGCTCTATTTCTTCGTTCACCACACCTTCATCGGCACGGCGATGCGCGCGCTCGCGATCGACCAGGACGCGGCGCGCCTGATGGGCATCGACGTCGAACGCCTGATCCAGTTGACGTTCTTCCTGGGCTCGGTGCTCGCCGCGGTGGCCGGCGTGATGGAAGGGCTCTACTACACGCAGATCAACTTCTTCATGGGCTTCGTCCTGGGCCTGCGCGCGTTCACGGCCGCGGTGCTCGGCGGCATCGGCAACATCCCGGGCGCGATGGCGGGCGGCATTCTGATCGGCTTGCTCGAAGCGTTCGGCGCGGGCTACGTGTCGTCGCAATGGACCGACGTGTTCGTGTTCGGCGTGCTGATCGCCGTGCTCGTCGTCAAGCCGACGGGACTGTTCGGCGAGCGCGTCGTCGAGAGGATGTAGGCCATGAGCGGCGCGGCCCCCCCTTCCGGCGCGAATCATGCGCTCGCCCGCCGCGCCACGGGCCTTGCGCTGTTCGCGGCGGCGGCGGCGCTGCCCGCGTTCGCGAGCAACTACATCATCGATGTCGGGCTCACGATCCTCACGTATTCGATCCTCGGGCTCGGGCTGAACATCGTCGTCGGCTACGCGGGGCTGCTCGACTTGGGCTACGCGGCGTTCTTCGCGATCGGCGCCTATACGACCGCGCTCATGGAGACGCTGCTGCATTTCTCGTTCTGGGAGACGCTGCCGTTCTCCATCGTGTTCGCGGGCGCGTCGGGGATCGTCATCGGCTATCCGACGCTGCGCCTGCGCAGCGACTATCTCGCCATCGTCACGCTGGGTTTCGGCGAGATCGTGCGCATCATCGCGACCAACCTCGACATCACCGGCGGCCCGAACGGCATCTACGGGATCGAGAGCCCGAACTTGTTCGGCTACGAGATCGCGTCGCCGCGCGCAGTCTACGAGCTCGGGATCGTGTTCGTCGCGTGCGTGCTCGTGTTCGCGATCCGGCTTGGGGCATCGCGGCTCGGGCGCGCGTGGACCAGCATCCGCGAGGATGAAGCGGCGGCCGAGGCCGTCGGCGTGCCGACGCTGCGCACGAAGCTGCTCGCCTACGTGATGGGCGCGCTGATCGGCGGCCTCGGCGGCAGCCTCTTTGCCGCGCGCTTCGGCACCATCGATCCGACCGGCTTCACCTATCTGCAGTCCGTCACGATCCTCATCATCGTCGTGCTGGGCGGGCGCGGCAGCATCCCGGGCGTGCTGCTCGGCGCGGTGATCGTGGCCGGGCTGCCCGAGATGCTGCGCTTCCTCTCGCTGTGGCGGATCTTCGGCTTCGCGATCGGGCTCGTGATCCTGATGCTGCTGCGGCCGCAGGGGCTCTGGCCGGCCGCCTTGCGGCGCGTCGCGCCGCCGAAGCCGGCCGCGCTCGGCGAGGCGGCGCCCGCGCCGACGCCGCGCGAGGTCGCCGCCGGCGAGACGCTGCTCGAAGCGCGCGACATGACGCGGCGCTTCGGCGGCGTGCTGGCGGTGGGCGGCGTGAGCTTCACTGTGAAGGGCGGCGAGATCCTCAGCATCATCGGACCGAACGGCGCGGGAAAGACGACGGTGTTCAATTGCCTGACGGGCGTAACGCGTCTCACGAGCGGCCAGGTGATCTGGCGCGGCGCGCCGCTCGCGGGGGGCGCGCCGCACCGCATCGTTCACCGCGGCATCGCGCGCACGTTCCAGGGCATACGCCTGTTCGGCAACATGACCGCGTTCGAGAACGTGCTGGTCGGCATGGATCATCGCTTCAAGGCGCCGATCGTCGCCGAGCTGGCCGCGCTGCCGTTCGCGCGCCACGAAGCGTCCGACCATGCCGCCGACGGGCTGCGCTGGCTCGACTTCGTCGGCCTGCGCGCGCGTGCCGGCGAGCGCGCGGCGGACCTGCCGTACGGCGATCAGCGGCGGCTCGAGATCGCCCGCGCGCTGGCGAGCCGTCCGCGCCTCTTGCTGCTCGACGAACCGGCGGCGGGGATGAACCCGACCGAGAAGCAGGCGCTGATGGAGCTGATCCGCCGGATTCGCGACTACGGCGTGACGGTGCTCCTGATCGAGCACGACATGATGCTGGTGATGGGCGTCTCCGACCGGATCATCGTGATGGATCACGGCGTGATCATCGCTGAGGGGCCGCCGGCGCAGATCCAGGCCGACCCGCGCGTGATCGATGCCTACCTCGGCACTGCGGAAAAAGACGAGGCGGCCGACGACGGCAAGGCCGGGGAGGCATCGCTGTGGGACTCCTAGAGATCCGCGACCTGCACGTGAGCTACGGCAAGGTCGAGGTGCTGCACGGCATCTCGCTCGAAGTGGGCACGGGGGAGATCGTCGCGCTGCTGGGCAGCAACGGCGCGGGCAAGACCACGACGCTGCGCGCGATTTCCGGGCTGGTTCGTCCGCGCGCGGGGCAGATCGCGATGGACGGGCACGTGCTGAACGACATGCCGGCGCATCGGATCGTCGCGCTGGGGCTCGGACACGTGCCGGAAGGGCGGCGCATGTTCGGCGCGCTGACGGTCGAGGAGAATTTGCGGCTCGGCGGGTATTTGATCCGGCGCGAGGCGGGGTCGATCGATGCGCGGATGGCGCAGCTGTTCGAGACGTTTCCGCGGCTCGGCGAGCGGCGCAGCCAGCTGGCGGGGACGTTGAGCGGCGGCGAGCAGCAGATGCTCGCGATTGCGCGCGCGCTGATGGTGAAGCCGCGGCTCGTGGTGCTCGACGAGCCGTCGATGGGGCTCGCGCCGAAGCTCGTGCGCGCGATCTTCGCGATGATCGCGAAGATTCAAAGCGAGGGGACTGCGATCCTTGTGGTCGAGCAGAACGCGAGGCAGGCGCTCAGGATTGCTTCGCGGGCTTATGTATTGGAGAGCGGAAAGATCGCGCTATCCGGGCCGTCGCAGGAGCTGGCGCAGGATAGCCGGGTGAGAGCGGCGTATTTGGGGGGGAGTGCAGGGGTCGGCGAGGGAGGGCGCTAGTACGAACCATGCTTTTGATTAGGACCGCGGCTAGTTTAGGAGTATTCCGATAGGCACTATGCGGAATAGTTCATAGAGTCGCAGCAGCCTACTTTCAGGCTGCTTTCAATCAAAGGCACTATGAAAAAAACTATTGCACTCCGCCCTATTGCGCTTGCGGCATCGCTGCTGGTAACGGGCCAGGCGTTTGCTGTGGGGAACGGCGCCATCAACGGGGGTAACGGGTCCATTGAAAAGAATGGCAACACGACCACCGTAAACCAGTCCAGCAGCAGGATGATTGTGGACTGGGACAACATGGATGTCCTGAAGAGCGAAACGCTGAATTTCAAGCAAGGAAACGCCTCTTCGCAGGTCCTGAACCGCGTTCACTCCAACGATCCCACCCAAATTCTGGGCGCCCTCAAGGCCAACGGCAGCGTATTCGTGGTCAACCCGAACGGCGTGCTGATCGGTAACGGCGCGACCGTCAACGTGGGTAGCCTCGTGGCATCGTCGCTGGACATCTCGAATAGCGACTTCATGGCAGGGCGCTTCAATTTCAAAGGAAATGGCACCGGCCGCGTGGTCAACGAAGGCACGATCAACGCCGATGGCTCGGTCGTGCTGCAGGGCGGGGCAGAGGTCGCCAACCTGGGCACGATCAAAGCGAAGGCAGGCGACGTGACTTTGGCTTCGGGCAGCGACGTGACGCTGGTGTTCGGCACCAACGGCGCGATCGTCAGGCTCAACAAGGGCAGCCTGAACGCGCTGGTCAAGAACGGCGGGCTGATCGTCACGACCGATGGCGCCGTCAAGCTGACTGCATGGGCCATCGACTCGCTCAAGCGCAGCGTCATCAATAACACCGGCACCATCGAAGCTAACGCGCTGCGCTATAGCAGCGATGGCGGCATCACGCTGGAGAGCCACGGCAGCGGCATGGTCGACGTTGGAGGCAGCCTCCAAAGTAAGGGTGTCAGTTTTGGCACTGGCATTACGGCGTCGGGAGATTCCGTCCACGTGCACGATGGCGCTTCTCTGAGCGCAGGCGTCGAGGGCTATGATTCCTCCGGAAACATCAACCTGAGGGCTAACGCCCGCAACGGCTATGTCCAACTCGACCGGGCAACGCTGGACGCGAGCCAGGTGCGGATCACGGCCGACAACGTTGCGACTGGGAAAGGCGCACAGGGCCCCGTGTTCAAGCGCGCTGGCGCCGTCGCCGTCCAGTCGCAGTCGGAAGACCAAAGCTTCCGCTTCAGCGACGCCCAATTCGACGCAGACAACGCGCAAGACGGCAAGGGAACGATCAGTGCCGATTTGATCAAATCGGTGGCTGAAGCGGGTGGCCGCCTGGGCGTCGGTACGCAGAAGGGCGATATCACCTTCGACGTCGACGGACTCGATGTGGGCAACCTTGGTTTGAGCTCGGCGGAAGGCAACGTCTACCTGAACTCCAAGGTGAAGGGCAATAGCTTCTCCGCGCGCGCGGGCGGTAGCGTTGAGCAGGCGCAGGGCGCCGACATCGACGTCACGACTGGTGTTTCCCTGGACGCTCGCAACGCCGTGGTGCAGCGAGCCAATATCAAGGGCGGCTCGGTGAGCTTGAAGGGCGCGACTATCACCATGGCGCAGGGCCTCAAGACCGAGGGTAAGTCGGTGTCGTACACGGGCGGCAATGTGCAGCTCGACGGCGATATTGCGGCTGACGAGCTGACCACGGACGGCACTGTCACGCAAGGCGCGCAGTCGAACATCGCCGCAGGCAATCTGCGTCAGGCCGGCGGCAATCTGGACTTGACGCAGGGCCATAACACGATCGACCGGATGACGTTGAAAGGCGCGTCCTCCCGAATTCGCGTCGAAGGCGACACCCATGTCGAATCCGCGTCGCTGTCGGGCGCGTTGGCGCTGACTGGCCGGAATCTCATGGTGACGGACGCGAACGCCCGCAACATTTCGTTGCGGGCCGACGAAGACGTGGCGGTTGGCCGTATTTCCTCGTGGAATGGCATCGACATCGCGGCGAGGAACGTCAAGAAAGCCAGTGACAAGGCTGACCAAGGCGTCATCGGCACGTCCGAGGATATCAACATCGACGCATCGGACGATGTCGACTTGTCGCGACTGTCCGGCAATAACGTGACGCTGTCTGGCAAGCGCATCACCGCGGATTCGGTGGACGCGCGCAATGTCGCCAGCCTTAACGCCACGGGCGACATCAAGGTCACCGATCGTCTGTCGGGTCAAAACGGCGTCAATGCCCGCTCGGCGCAAGGCGGCATTTCGCTTGCGCGTGCTCAGTCGGAAAACGGCGACGTTTCGCTGAGCGCGCAGAAAGACGTTGAGAGCGGCAATTGGGTTAGCGCAGGCCGCAACGTCAACGTCAACGCGAAGGGCGATGTCCGCTTGTCGTGGGTGAGAGGCGATGACGTGACGCTGGCTGGCCAGCGCATCACAGCGGGCTCGGTGGACGCACGGAAAGTCGCCGACCTCGAGGCCGATGGCGACATCGACGTTCGTAGCTTGGGGGGGCGAGACGGGGTCGAGGCAAAGTCGAAGCAGGGCGGCGCGTCGTTTGGGGGTGTCTATTCGGAAAACGGTGACGTTTCGCTGAACGCCCAGGAAGACGTCAAGATTTCGGATGGGGTTCGCGCGGGCCGCAACATCGACATTGGCGCGAAGAACGTGCGGGCCTCTGTCGATCCGGCTGAATGGTACAGGACAAACAAGCTGAAGGCCGGCAAAGACATCAACATCAACGCCACCGGCGACGTTGATGCAAGCGAGCTGCAGGCTGGCAAAGACATCAACATCAACGCCACCAGCGACATTGATGTAGGCACGCTGTCGGCCGATAACGTGGCGCTGTCTGGCGAGCGCATCACCGCGAGTTCGGTGGACGCGCGCAATGTCGCTAGCCTTAACGCCACGGGCGACATCAAGGTCACCGATCATCTGGCGGGTCAAAACGGCGTCAACGCTCGCTCGGCGCAAGGCGGCATTTCGCTTGCGCGTGCTCAGTCGGAAAACGGCGACGTTTCGCTGAGCGCGCAGAACGACGTTGAGATCGGCAAGTCGGTTAGCGCGGGCCGTAACATCAACATTGATGCGAAGAACGTGCGCGCCGTTGCCGATCCCAATACCCAGCCCCGGGATTGGCGGGCTGCCTCCTCGGACAAGGCGGGCGAGCTGAAGGCCGGTAAAGACATCAACGTCAACGCTACGGGCAACATTGATGTAAGCAAGCTGTCGGCCGAGAACGTCACGCTGGCCGGGCAATCCGTCAAGGCGTCGAGCGTCAGCTCGAATGGCCGTACGAGCATTAAGGGTACGGGCGATGTGATTAGCGACTATGTCTATGCGAAACGCGGTGTCGACATCACGTCGGAGCAGGGCACGCTCAGCGTCAATGATCTGCAGACCGGCGGCAACGCTTCGCTGAGCGCCAAGAACCTCACGGCGAAGTCGTTGCGGGCGAACGGCAATGCTCAGCTGCTGGCGACTGAAAATGCCAAGCTCGGCCGCGTGAACGCGAACGGCAATGTCGATGTCCAGGCAACGAACGTCACGCGAGTCGATGACGGCTACGACAGCGGAAACCTCAGTGCAGGCAAGGACCTCAAAGTCAACGCGACGGGCGATGTCAGCTTGTCGCAGGTGAGCGGCAATAACGTCACGCTGGCTGGGAAAACAGTGAAGACGTCGCAGATCACCGCGAAGGACCGTACGAACATCACGGGTACGGGCGACGTGAATAGCGGCCGCATCTCGACGGACGGCGATGTCGAGGTGACGTCGGACGAAGGCTCGGTCAACCTTGACGATCTGCGGGGCCGCAACGTCAAGCTGCAAGCTGCCGAGGGAGTTAAGGTTGGCGGCGTTGATGCCTCCAACGACATCGACGTCAAGGCAAAGAGCGCCACCGGACGCTATAGCGGGTGGGGCAGTCTTTCGGCAGGCGGCAACGTCAACGTGACGACGACGGCGGGTGTGGATCTGGCCGGCATCAACGGCCGGAATGTCAATGTGAATAGCGGTGGCAAGGTATCCCTCGGGAAGTTGAACGCCTCGGGTGACGCAAGCGTGAGCGCAGGTCAAGAAGGCATTGCCTTCGGCCGGGGCGATGTGAGAGTGGACCGCAACCTGCTCCTGAAAACCGCGGGCAATATCACCAAGGCTCGAGATCCGTACGGTTATGGCGATGGCGGCCGAATCAAGGTGGGCGGGGATCTGACGTACGACGTATCGGACACCAGCACGGTGGCTTATGAAGATGGTCGGGCGCTGACGCCGGAGGTTGGCGGCAAGATCGTCGATTCGCGCTCGAAGGACGCTGATGGTGACAAGGGCGACAAGGGTGCCGATGGCGACAAGGGTGCCGATGGCGGCAAGCAGCTTAGCCCCGACGAGCGCATGAAGGCTGCGTCCGACGCCCTCAATGCTGCCATTGAGCAAGCGAATCGCACCTACCAGGAGGCCATGAATGCGGTCAACCGGGAAATGGCGGAGGCGCTGAAGCAAGGACCGACGGACTACCAATCGTACATGCGGCTACAGCAACGCTATAACGAGGCTGTGAACGCGGCCGCCCAAGCCAGGGACAACGCGATCGCCGAGGCGCGACGCAAATCGGATGCTGTGATTCGCGAGATCCACCCGGAGTGGTTCTGGTGGTAACACAACGTAGTGTGACGTAGCCCCCGCGCGCCACCCCGCGCGCGGCGGGTTTTTCCTACCCCCGCACACCTTACCGTGCGCGGGGGCTTTTCCCCCACTTTGATTGAGATAACGACACCGCGGCTATCGCGCGCGTCTCTCATTCGTTTGTCCCGCGAGGCTGGCCGTAGCCGTCCTCGTCATTTCATGAAACCGAATTCCCTATGGCTGGCATCGTGCATGCTGATGTCCGGCGTGATTGGCACGGCAGGCTTGATGAAGACAGCTCGTGCCCAGCAGGCGCCCGGGCTGCCTCAGTTTGCACCGCCATCGAGCGGAGCGCTGCTGCGCGATAACCCCAAATTGACCGCGCCCGACGCCCCTCGCAACGATGCCGGCACGCAAGCCGTGGCGCCTCGTGCCGATGGCGCGAGCGCGGAACAGGCGTCCGGCCCGGCGATCGAAGTTCGCCGGATCGAGGTGGAAGACGTGCCCGAAGCGGCACGGCCGGCCGTCGATGCCGTGGTGGCGCCGTATGCCGGCCAACGCCTCACGCTGGCGCAACTGCGCGAGGTCGCAGCGAAGGTCACGCAAGCGCTCGATGAACAGGGCCAGATGTTGAGCTACGTCTCAATCCCGCCGCAAAAGATTACCGACGGCATCGTCAAGCTGCGCGTGATCCAGGGGCACCTGGAATCCCTGACGCTGGGCCAGAATACGTCGCACGTCAGAGACAAGACGCTGCAAGCGTATCTCCGCCAAGCCGGCAAATCGATGGATGATATGTCCGCGCTGCAGGACCGGTTGCTGCTGCTTGGCGATCTGCCTGGCGTGGGCGCCATCGTGCCGGTGCTGTCGGCTGGACAAACGCCGGGCGGCACGGCCATGACCATCGACACGCAGCCAGCTTCGCGCGCCGACGTGGTGCTGGCGGCCGACAATTCCGGGTCGAGCGCGACCGGGCGCAACCGGCTCGGCATGCAGGTCAGCGCAAACAGCCCGCTTGGATTCGGCGATCGCTTTCAGGCGGTAGCCTACGTCTCCGCCGACGCGCTTCAGTACAACCACGACGGCGATGGCGGCAACACCACGATCGGGCGGGTCTCGTACGATCTGCCCGTCAACGGGATGGGTACGCGAGTGGGGGTCGCGGCCTCTCGCGTGGACTACACCCTCGGCGAGCCATACCGAGACGACGGGCGCGGCCACGCGAATGTGTTTAGCCTCTATGCCAGCCATCCGCTGGTGCGTTCGAACACGCGCAACCTGAATCTGAGTGTGTCACTCGATCAAAAGGAAATGCGCGATACGTTTCTTGACGATAAGAATAAGCGCTCTGAGCAGCAGCTCGGCGTGGATCTCTCGGGCGATGCGCGCGGCGCGCTATGGGGCATGCCGTCTGCGGTGCAGTATCAAGGCGGCATCGCGTATGGCCGCTTGCACAATCCCGACCGCTTCTACGGCTTTCGCACCGATGGTCGCTTCGTGAAGCTGACGCAGAGCGTCAAACTTACGCAGGCCATTCGCTCGGGGGTGTACGTCGAGCTTGCGGCCAACGCCCAGCAGACGAGCCGCAACCTCGATTCGGCCGAAAAGATGACGCTCGGCGGCCCGAATGCGGTGCGTGCGTACAGCAACGATACCGTCGGCGCGGACCAAGGCGTGGTCGCATCGGCCACGCTCAACGTGGTGGTCCCGCAGGTGCCTGGGCTTACGCTGCAGGCCTTTTACGACATCGCTCAGGCGGACGTGGCGAAGTTCAATGCGCGATCCACGCATGTGGAAATGAGCGGCTATGGGGTGGGCGCCAGCTACACCATCAACAAGCGTGCAATCCTTAACGTCAGCTTCGCGCGCCCGAATGGTCATACCGACCTAGGGCAGCGGCCCAGCGGACAGGTCTGGGTGAACACGGCGATTCGCTTCTGAGATCGCTCGCACACGGTGGCGGGTAAAGCGGATCGAGACAGGATGGCAACCCGCAGCACGAAGCGGTTGACTTGCCGCCACGGGCAAGCCTCCGTTTTTACTTCGACACCACCACCGGTATCCCCCGCAACGTCCCCGCGCCTTTCGCCTCATCAAGCGCCTTTTGCACGTCGCGGCTCGTTGCCGCTTCAAGCGCGAGCCTCACGGCCAGCTCGCGCTCGCTGCGCTTCACGCCGGCAAGGTTCGCCAGCTTCACGTGCCCGTATCCGCGAACGCGCGCATGCAGCTCAGCGAGCTTCGCGATCTCGTCGATATTGCTAGCGCTCAACACCGCGAACGCACGCCCCATCGTCGCCTCGTAATCGTCGGCCAGCGCCCGCTCCATGCGCCGCTCGACCGTGCGGCCGAACGGATCGAGCGCCGTGCCGCGCAGGCTGCGCCATTTTGCGAGCGTGCCGAGCACCGGCCAGAACCACTGGCCGAAGACCCTCTTGCGCGGCACGCTGCCGCGCTCGGGCTTGGCGATGGTCGGCGGCGCGAGGTTGAACTTCACCGTGAAGTCCTTGCCCGCCGTGCCTTCGAATTGCGCTTCGAGCGCTTCGCGGAACGCGGCGTCCGTGTGCAGGCGCGCGACTTCGTATTCATCCTTCACCGCGAGCAGCCGATAGAACGTCATAGCGACGCCGCGTGCTACGCGCTCGCCGCCGACGCCAGCTTCCGCGCGTCGCGCCGCATCGACGAGCGCGCGATAACGCGTGACGTAGCGCGCGCCGCCGTATGCGGCGAGGCGTGCCTCACGATCGGCGACCAGCGCGTCGAGCGTGTCGCCCGTAGCCGCCGTCGCGGGCTTCGCGGCATGGCGCGAAGCCCACAGCGCATCGAGCCCGTCCGGATCGCCCGCCGCAAGCCGCCCCACCGCGAACGCCAGCTGATTCATCGGCACCGCGACATTGTTCAGCTCGATCGCCCGCATCATCGCCGCGTGCGACACCGGCACGAGCCCAAGCTGCCACGCGAAGCCGAGCATCAGGATGTTCGCGCCGATCGTGTCGCCGAGGAACTTGGTCGCGAGCTTCTGCGCGTCGCAGGCCGACATGAAGTCCTCGCCAGCGGCGTGGCGCATCTTGTCGATGAGCGCGTCGGCGTGCAGGCTCGCATCGGGGTTCTGCACGAACGACGCGTTCGGAATCGCATGCGTGTTGACGACGATCCGCGTGCGCCCGTGCCGCACCGATTGCAGCGCCTCGGCGCTCGCGCCGACCACCATGTCGCAGGCGAGCAGCACGTCGGCCTGCTGCGTATCGATGCGCACCTGGTTCAGCCATTCGTCGCGCGCGGCGAAGCGCACGAACGAGAGCACCGAGCCACCCTTCTGCGCGAAGCCCATGAAGTCGAGCACGGAGGCGCTCTTGCCCTCGAGATGCGCCGCCATGCTGATCAGCGCGCCGACCGTCACGACGCCCGTGCCGCCGACGCCGGTGACGAGGATGTCGTACGGCGCGGCGTCGAGATGCGTGGCCGGGATCGGCAGCGCATCGACGCGCGCAGCGAGTGCCGCTTCATCGAATGCGGCGCCCACCGCCTTCTTGAGCTTGCCGCCTTCGATCGTCACGAAGCTCGGGCAGAAGCCGTTCACGCACGAAAAGTCCTTGTTGCACGACGATTGATCGATGCGGCGCTTGCGGCCGAGCGGCGTCTCGACCGGCTCCACCGACAGGCAGTTCGACTGCACGCCGCAATCGCCGCAGCCTTCGCAGACCTCTTCGTTGATGAAGAGGCGCTTGTCCGGATCGGGGAACTCGCCTTTCTTGCGGCGGCGGCGCTTCTCGGCGGCGCAGGTCTGGTCGTAGATCAGCACCGTGACGCCTTCGATCTCGCGCAGCTCGCGCTGCACGGCGTCGAGCTCGCTGCGATGGTGGAACGTCGTGCCCTTCGGGAAGAGACCGTGATGGCCGTCGTACTTCTCGGGCTCGTCGCTCACCACCACGAAGCGCGACACGCCTTCGGCCTCGACCTGCCGCGCGATCTGCGGCACCGAAATGCTGCCGTCGACGGGCTGCCCGCCCGTCATCGCGACCGCGTCGTTGTAGAGGATCTTGTAGGTGATGTTCGCGCCCACGGCGACCGCCTGGCGGATCGCGAGGATGCCCGAGTGGAAGTAGGTGCCGTCGCCGAGGTTCTGGAAGACGTGGCGCGTTTTCGTGAACATCGAGTGCGCGGCCCAGTCGACGCCTTCGCCGCCCATCTGGATCAGCCCCGTCGTATCGCGCTCCATCCACGACGCCATGAAGTGGCAGCCGATGCCCGCCTGCGCGATCGAGCCCTCGGGCACCTTGGTCGAGGTGTTGTGCGGGCAGCCCGAGCAGAAGTAGGGCGTGCGCTTCACGGCGTCGGCGGCGTTCGAGAGGATCTGCGGCGCGACGAGATCGACGACGCGCTCGCGCCGGTCGAGCGCGGGCTTGTGGCGCGCGAGCCAGTTCGCGAACACGGGCAGGATGCGCGACGGACGCAGCTCGCCGAGGTCCGAGAGAAGCGGTGCGCCGTTGCCGTCGTGCTTGCCGATCACGGCGGGGCGCGCGCCGGTGCTGCGGTTGTAGAGGTAGTCCTTGATGTGCTGCTCGATGACGGGGCCTTTCTCTTCGATCACGAGCACTTCGGAGAGGCCCTCGACGAAGGTATCGATGCGCGTCATCTCCAAAGGAAACGACAGCCCGACCTTGTAGATCCGCACGCCGGCCGCGTCGAGATCGGCGACGCTCAAGTCGAGCCGCCGCAGCGCTTCCATCAGGTCGAGATGCGCCTTGCCGCAAGTGACGATGCCGACGTTCGCCTGCGGACTCGGCGCGATCCATTTGTCGATGCTGTTGGTGCGCGCGAAGCGGCGCACGGCGTCGAGCTTCGCGGAGAGACGCGATTCGATCGTGAGGCTCGGCAGGTCGGGCCAGCGGTTGTGCAGGCCGCCCGCGGGCGCCTGGAAGTCGTCGGGATCGATCCAGTCCGTCTTGAGCGCATCGAGATCGACCGTCGAGCCCGACTCGACCGTCTCCGAGATCGCCTTGAAGCCGACCCACGCGCCCGAGAAGCGCGACAGCGCCCAGCCGTAGCAGCCGAACTCGAGCATGTCGGCGACGTTCGACGGATTCACCACGGGCATGTGCCACGACATCATCGTGAAGTCGCTCTGGTGCGGCATCGACGACGACACGCAGCCGTGATCGTCGCCCGCCACCACGAGCACGCCGCCGTGCGGCGACGAGCCGTAGGCGTTGCCGTGCTTGAGCGCGTCGCCGGCGCGGTCCACGCCCGGGCCCTTGCCGTACCACATTGCGAAGACGCCATCGACGGTTTTCTCGCTATCGGCTTCGACGCGCTGCGTGCCGAGCACGGCCGTGCCGCCGAGCTCCTCGTTGATCGCAGGCAGGAAGCGCACGTCGCTCGCATCGAGCAGCTTCTTCGCCTTCCACATCTGCTGGTCGACCATGCCGAGCGGTGAGCCGCGATAGCCCGACACGAAGCCGGCCGTGTTCAGGCCGCGCCTTTTGTCGAGCGCGCGCTGCGTGAGCATCAGGCGCACGAGGGCCTGGGTGCCGGTGAGGAAGATGCGTCCGCGCGTGGCGGTGAGGTTGTCGGTGAGGCGGTAGTCCGACAGGGCTGGCGTGTCGGGCAACGGCGGGCGGGCGGTCATGGGGGGATGTCTCCGGTTCTTGTGCCATCCGCGCATAGGCCGTGAGGCGCGGGCGGATGGGGCGGACGCGAAAAGCGGCGTCAGTGGAGACTCTATTTTTCAGCGGCAATAAGGGAAGATTTTTGCTATCTCGTTACTGCGGCGCTTTTCTGGAGCAATTTATCCTCGGATTGGCTTGGGATGCGAAAAAAAGCCCCGATCGCTCGGGGCTCAAAGGTCGCTAAAGCAAGGAGAGGAGAGACAACGAATCAGATCTTCGGGCCGCGCGTATGGATGTCCATCGTGCGGTTGTAGTTGATCGCTTCCGACTTCGTCAGCTCGCCGGACAGCACGCGCATCAGCTTCTGCAGGCATTGTTCCGTGACCTGGTCGAGCGACTTGTTGCCGAGGATGATCTGGCCGGCGTCGACGTCCATCTCGTGCGACAGGTTCTGATAGGTGCGCGGGTTGCCGCAGATCTTGATGACCGGCATGATCGGGAAGCCTTGCGGTGCGCCGCGGCCCGTCGAGAAGACCATGGCTTGCGCGCCCGAGGCCGCGATGCCCGTCAGGATTTCCGGCTCGAAGCCCGGGGAGTCCTTGATCCACAGGCCCTTGCCCGGCACGACGTCCTGATATTCGATCACGCCTTCGATCGTGCGCGAGCCCGACTTGTTGATCGCGCCGAGCGACTTTTCCTCGATCGTCGAGAGGCCGCCCTTGATGTTGCCCGCGGTCGGCTGGCCGTTGCGCATGTCGACGCCGATCGCCATCGCGCGCTTTTCCATCGCATCGACGATTTCATAGATGCGCTGGCCGACTTCCGGCGTGCGGCCGCCGCGGGCGAGGATGTGTTCCGCGCCCATGAATTCGGTCGTTTCGCCGAAGATCACGGTGCCGGGCGCGTCGACGATCTGGTCCGTCATCTGGCCGATCACCATGTTCGACGACAGGCCCGAGGTCGTATCGGACGAACCGCACTTGATGCCCATGACGACTTCGTCGAGGCTCGCTTCGCTGCGTTGCTGCGCGGAGATCGCGATCGCCATCTTTTGCACGATGTCGATGCCGGCGTGGATCGTGGCGCTCGTGCCGCCGAGTTCTTGCATGACGATCTTTTCGACCGGGCGGCCCGTGGCGGCGATGCGCGTGGCGATCTCGTCGGCGTTGGAGCCTTCGCAGCCGAGGCTGATGACGAGCGCCGCGCCGACGTTCGGGTGCGAGCCGAGTTGCGAGAGCGTATCGGTGACGAGCTCGAGGTCCGGCATCAGCTGGCAGCAGCCGCAGTGGTGGAGCAGGGCCTTCGGCCGTATTGGCTTTCGATGTTCTGGATATGCACCCAGGAGCCAGCCGGGATAACGCAGGTCGCAATGCCCAGGCTTTCGCCGTACTTCAGAATCTCTTCGCCTTGTTCAATTTGGCGCGTCGCGATCTTGTGGCCGAACGGGATGGCCTCGAGGGCCTTCAGGTCGGAAGTGGCGCCGGCCTTGTCCTTCACGGTGATGGCGTCGCCGGCCTTGACGTCTTCCAGTACGGTCGCCACGCTGTCAACGGCCTTGATCTTCAGGGCGATAATCGAATTCGTGTTCATGGTAGAAACCTCTGATTCGTCTGCCTGGGCTGTTTCGGTTCGCTTTCTCAAAACAACTCTGTTTTCGAGGTGAATTATGGTCGCCGTCCGGGTGGTTCGCCATGCAATAGTTATTAACGAATCGGAATTAATGTGAGGTGGGTTGGAGGGCTTTCGAGATAAGGCTGGCGGGCCGGTGCCCGGGTTGTGCGGTGGCCTCCCGGAAGGCCCGCCGGGATGTCGATTCAGGGAAATTCAGGGTTGCTCAGGCTTATGTGGAAGGCGTGTCATTGCCATTTGTGCGATGAATTCGAAAGCCGGCCATGTCATTTGCCAAAGCCGGTCTCCACTTGAGTGTGGAGAAAATGCCATTCTGCTTCATGGGATGGATGCAAGCGATTATCAAGAGTCTCGAATATTCGAAATGCGAATTTACTTTATATGGTACGTTTGTTTTGAATATTAGCGGTTGGTTTTTTGTTTTATGGTCGTAAGAGAAAATATAGCGCGCCCGATGTGATTATTGTCAACGCCAGCCGGATTTCCGAGCGGAGCGATTTCAAATCCGACTTGAGCCACGGCCCGGCGCATGCGCTACGCTACGGGCTTCGAATACCCATTCGGAGCCGCTCATGAAGCTCTACTACTGGCCGAAGACGCGCGCGTTCCGCGCGCTGTGGATGCTCGAAGAAATCGGCGTGCCCTACGAGCTCGCGCGCGTGAACATCCGGGCAGGCGAGCAGACCTTGAGCGACTTTCGCGGCGTCAACCCGATGACGAAGCTGCCGGCGCTCGACGACGACGGCGTGCGCGTCGCCGAATCGGGCGCGGTGCTTCTCTACCTCGCCGGCAAATATCCGCAAGCGCAGTTCGGCGCGCCCATCGGCGACCCGCTGCGCGGGCTCTGGCGATCGAAGAGCGCGAACTCGCGGCTCTTGGCAAAGCGCCGCACTGAGTCCCGTCGCTAAGCCGCTTCGGCCGACTGCTCGTCGGCCGGCTCCATTGGCATCACCTTGTCGAACTTCGTGTAGTCGATGTGCGTGATGCCGTCCTTGTCGTCGTGCAGCAGATCGGCGAAGCGATGCTGCCAGCGGATGTCCTCATGCGACCATTCGTTGCGCGCGAGCATGGTCTGGGCGGTAGTTTCGTCGGAGCCTTCGATCATCACCATCAGCGACGCTTCGCAGGCCGCGAGCGTTTCCGCCGTCTCGCCGAACAGGGGGCTCGTCTCGTCGATCACGTGCACGAGCAGCCAGCCGAGCAGGAAGATCGGGTGCTGGTCGCGCACGAGGTCGAGATCGCGGATGCGCCACAGGATGTCGCCTTCCGGCGTCGTCTCGCGGCGCATGAGGCGCAGCTTCGCGTGCGCCTCGGCGATCACGTTCTGCCGTGCGTTGGCGGCGCGGACCATCAGCGTCTGGCGGCCGTCGTACGGCCGCACCACGGCGTGGCGCGCGAAGATGATCTTGGCGCGCGGCCGCGAGAAGCGCGCGAACACGAGGCCGGTGGCAAGCGCGATCCCCGACATCCCGGTAAAGATTTCCAGCGTGGCGACGACGTGCGCGTAGACGGTCTGCGGATGCATGTCGCCGTAGCCGACTGTCGCGAGCGTTTCGACACTGAAGAAGAACGCGCCCGCGAAGCCTTCCGGCAGCTGGTTCGCGATCGGCTTCGTGCCGAGCATGTAGAGGCTTGCGAACACGGTGTTCAGGATCAGGAACATCGCGGCGAGCGCGCCGAAGAAGCACGGCCAGTTCAGTTTCAGCGCGCGGTGGTAGAGATCGAACCAGGCGCGCGACGGCATGCCGTGCGCGATGACGCTGCCCGACGAGGTGGTGATCTTGCGGCCGCGAGGGATGTGCCGCTCGCGCTGGGGGCGGACGTCTTTTGTCTCTGGATCTGAGGGCTCGGTAGGCATCGGCGGGGCACGCGGGTTGCTATCGCCCGCAGCGTAGCACGGCTCCCGCCCCGCCCCCACTCAGGGAAACGAGCGAGGCTTGGGCACGCCCGCGCCGTGATCGATATCGGCGAGCGCCTGCCGATGCGCCGCTTCTACCGCTGCGGTTTCGTCGGCGTAGCCGCTGTCGCCGCCGACCGTCGTCCACTTCTGCACCGGATGGTCGCGATGACGGATTTCGTATTCGGCGTCCCAGCGCGCGCCCTGCAATTCCAGCGGGCGCACGTGGATCGAATACACCCCGTAGAGAAAAAGTTGCTCGGCCATGTTCGTCTCCTGTCGGCCTGAGTTAGCGCTTCAGCATTTACTCGGGTCCCATGCAGAGCGGGCCCCATGCAACGCCGCCGCCGATCGGGCTGTTGCCCGCGGATGCTTTTTAGAGCGATGCCGCAGGGCTACAGTTCGATTTCGCCGAGGATGCGGTGCGCGAGCGCCTTCGCTTCGTCGAGCGCTTCCAATTCGCTCGCGCTCGTCGTCTCGACTTCGTAGACCGTCGTTTCAGGCTCTTCGGCGTCGTCGCGCGCGAGCGAGACGACGCCCTGGAATCGCCCGTCGTCCAGCGGCCGTGCCGTTGCGGTGGCCGTGTAGATTCCCTTGGTGTAGGTGACGTCGTCCATGATGCCGCTCCGCTTGAGAGGGATGAATTCATCCTAGCACGCGCTTTGCGAACTTACCGTGTCGTTCCGCGCGTGCCCGGAGCGCTCGATCGGGCGGCTAGAGATGGTTGGAGGCGGCCCTAGTCCGCCAGCAGCGCGACCACCTCGTCGAGCGTCGGCGAATGTGCCCCCGAGTGCCGGCAGGCCGCCGCGCCCGCCGCCAGTGCGAACGCGAGGTGCTCGGCGTAGCCGCGCTGCGGCGATTGCATCAGGCTGAAGAGCAGGCCGCCGATCGAAGCGTCGCCGGCGCCCACCGTATCGGCCACTTCGACGCGCGGCGGCCGCGCCTCGAACGTCTGGCCGTCGGCGTAGAGCGTCGCGGTGCCGGAGCCGCGCGTGACGAGCACCATCGCCGACGGGTTCATCGCGCGCAGCTGCGCGAGCGCGTCGGCTTCGCCGGTCTTGAAGAGGAGGCCGAGGTCTTCGTCGGAGACCTTGATGAGGTCGGCGAGCGCGGCCATCGTCTCGAGCGTCGGAAGGTAGCCCGTCTCCATCAGGTTGCGGTAGTTCGGGTCGAAGCTGATCTTCACGCCGCGCGCGCGCAGGTCGGCGGCGAGCGTCGCGAGCGTCGCGCCGAGCGGCTGGCGCACGAGGCTGATGCAGCCGAAGTGCGCCCACTGCGCCGCCTTCATCCAGCCTTCCGGCAGCAGCTCGGGGTCGAACGCGAGGTCCGCGCCGTTTTCGCCCATGAAGAAGTAGGTCGGCGGATGCGTCTCGTGGACGATCGCGAGCAGCGGCGGCCGCTCGACGCGCTGCATGAAGCGCATGTCGAGGCCGGCGGCGACACTCGCGTTCCAAAGCTCGTCGGAGAAGAAGTCGGTGCCGAGCGAGCCCGCGCAGGCGGTCGGGATGCCGAGCCGTGCGACCGCGCGCGCGACGTTCCAGCCCGCGCCGCCGGGGCGCGAGAGCCAGTGTGAATCGCCGGTGCGCACGAGATCGGTGAGGATGTCGCCGGCGGAGATGAAGAGCGGGAAATCGGTGGTGGCGGTCATGAGGCGTCTCGCGGCGTGCGGTTGCTATGGCTGGGGTTGTCGGGTTCGAGCGCGTTGAGCACCTCGTAGCAGGCGCCCATCGTGTGATAGTCGGTCTTGCCGGCGGGGCTCTTTTCGTCGCTGTATTTGCGGTTGTCGCAGGTGAGGATGCGGTACCAGGCGCCGTGGCGATGGTCGACGAAATGCGCCCAGCTGTAGCGCCAGATCTCTTCGTACCAATCCCAGAAGCGCTCGCTGCCGGTGCGCTGGGCCAACAGCGCCGCGGCGGCGAAGGTCTCGGCCTGCACCCAGAAATACTTGTCGTGGTCGCACACGGTGCCGTCCGGGCCGAAGCCGTAGCAGAGGCCGCCGTGGTCGTCGTCCCAGGCGTGCGTGAGCGCCGCGTCGAACAATTCGATGGCGCGCGGCAGCAGCCACGGTAGCGGGCGGTGGCGCTCGAGGATCAAGAGCAGCTTCGCCCATTCGGTCTGGTGCCCGGGCTGGAAGCCCCAGGGACGGAAGATGTTCGAGCTGTCCTCTTCGTTGTAGTGCCAGTCGACCGACCAGTCCGCGTGGAAATGCTCCCAGACGAGGCCGTGCGAGAGCTGCGCCTGGCGCATCGTGATGTTGGCCGCGACGCGTTCCGCGCGATCGAGGTAGACGAGGTGATGCGTCGCTTCGTATGCGGCGAGCAGCGCTTCCGTCGTGTGCATGTTCGCGTTCTGGCCGCGGTAGCCGGATACGTGCCAGTCGGGCGTCGCCTCGTCGGCGTAGAGGCCGGCGGCGCGGTCCCAGAAGCGGTGCTCCATCAGCTCGAAGGTCTCGGCGATAAGCGGACGCGCTTCCTCGATGCCCGCCATCAGCGCGTGCGCCGCCGCGAGCAGCACGAACGCGAGGCCGTAGCAGTGGCGCGTGCCGTCGAACGTGCGCTTCTTGCCGTCGCGCCATTCGATCTCCCAGTCGTAGCCGCGGTGCTCGGCATCCCAGTGCGCGTCGCGCAGGAATTTCAGGCCGTGGCGCGCGTACTCGAGATGCTTGGCGTTGCCGAATTGGCGGTACGCCATCGCGTAGTTGAAGACGAAGCGGCAGCTGCTCACGAGGTGGCGCGTCGTGCGGTTGTAGATCGAGCCGTCATCCTTGAAGAAGTGGTGAAAGCCGCCGGACGGGTCGAACACCGTCGGCGCGTAGAAGCGCAGGGTGTCCTCGACGTGCGAAAGCAGGAACGCGCGGTCGCGGAAGTCATCGATGGGCGGCACCGCCGCGTTCGTGTGCACGGTGGCGAGAACGGCGCGGGCTTGCGATTTGGATTGGTTGGGCAGCTTCGTCATGGCGTGATTCCCAGGAGGGTGCTGGCGGTGGAGCTGAACGTGCTCGAGGTGTCGGGCGGGACGGCGGTGCTGGCGCGCGCAACGAGCTGCACGGGCAACCGCACTTCGAGTTGCGCGGGCGATTCTTCGAGCAGCAGCTCGACGCCGCGTGCGCCGAGCGCTTCCTTGTCGACGGAGATCGTCGTGAGCGTCGGCGCGGAATGCGCGGCGGCGGGAATGTCGTCGAAGCCGACGATGGCGATGTCGTGCGGCACGCGCAGGCCGCGCGCGAGCGCGACGCGCATCGCGGCGAGCGCGGCGGCGTCGTTGTAGGCGAACACGGCGTCGGGCAAGGGGCCGCTCGCGTCGAGGATGCGCTGCATCGCACGCGCGGCGCCGGTGTCGGGGTCGAGCCCGGCGTCGATCGTGACTTCGAGCGACGGATCGAACAGCAGGCCCGCCTCGAAGAACGCGCGCCGGTAGCCGAGCGCGCGCTGGGCGATGCTGTAGTGCGCAAGCGAGCCGCCGATGAAGGCCACGCGCGTGCGCTTCAACTCGAACAGATGCTTCATCGCGAGCGCGGCGCCCGCGGCGTTGTCGAGATTCACCGAGCGCAGGTTAGGCGCCCACAGGTCGATCAGCACGAGCGGGCGCTGCAGCGCGACGAGCGCCGCGAGCGTCTCGGGCTCGACGAAGCCGGCCACGGCGATCGCATCGGGCGCATGCAGGCGCAGCTGCTCGACGACGTCCTCGGTCGGCCCCGCCGTGAGCAGCGACGGCACGATGCCGCGCTCGCGGCAGGCGTGCTCGACGCCGTGCAGCACGTGCGAAAAGAACGGGCTGGCGGCGACGTTGTTGTGCTGGCGATGCAGCAGGAAGGTGAGCCGCCGGATGCGCGGACGCAGCTGCGCCTGGTCGTAGCCCAAGCGGCGCGCGGCTTCGACGACGCGCAGGCGCGTCGTCTCCGAGAGGCCCGGCTGGTTTTTCAGCGCCCGCGATACGGTGCCGATCGATACGCCCGCCGCCTGGGCGACGTCGCGAATGGTTGTACCCATCTCTCCGATTCTGTCGATTCAGGTTCGGGCGATTGTATAGTAAAAACGGCCGGAAACCACCCTGAATGGCGCGTATGAATACGTGGAAATACCCGCAGAATCAACGAGAAACGAACATCTGTTTGTTTAGTAAAGCATGCTAAACAGCGATCTTCTCGCCGCGCAGGCGGATGCCGAGCCGCACAATCGAAATCACCGCGTTCGACAAGAGCCGCATGTCGAAAGGCATCTTGCGGCGGCGGATGTCGAGCAGCAGCACGATGCGGACCTGGCCGCTCGCGTTCAGCACTTCGTGCTCGAAGGTGTCGTCCCACAGCATGAATTCGCCGTCGTGCAGGCCGTAGGCGTGGCCGTCGACGGTGAGCGTGGCGGCGGGGTTGCCGTTCGCGTCGAGCGGCATCGAGAGCACCAGATAGCCGCGCAGGATGCCGCGAAACGGCCCGTGATGCGGCGGAATGTGCTTGCCCGGCGCGAGAAACGAGAACGACGCCGACAGCACGTCCGGCGCTTGCGCGACGATCGAGGCGAGCGTCGGGCAGCGCGCGAGGTTGCGCTCGAAGGCCACGCCGTAGGCCTTCATGATGTACATGCGCCAGTCGCGCGCGTCGTTGGCCGAGATGTCGGCCTGCTCGCGCATGATGTCGTGAAAGCGGGGGATGTTGCGCAGGTTCGTGGCGACGTCGAGCGCTTCGGCGCGAATCGCCTGCCAGTTCGCGACGAAGCGGGCCGCATCGGGAAAGTGGCGGGTCGCATCGAGCACGGGGGCGTCGTCGATGCGACTGTCGAAGATGCGGCGCATCAGCCGCACGCTGCTGTCGTACAACCCAAACATCCGAGTCCTCGTTGGCGCGCGTGTGGCGCGAATCGATCGGTGCCGGGGCGGCGCCGTGTGAAGTTTAGACTGGGACGGGCGGCGGAGTTCTGCGGCGCGCCTTACCGGGCGAGTGCGCCGGTTAAGGGAAATTACTGGGCGTTAGCGGCGCGTAAGCCGCAGGAAGGCAACGGCAAGATCGCGCGCCGCCGATGTGTCCGCGGCTATCGGCTACGCCGCCACCCGGAAGATCGACACCACCTCGCGCAGCGCCGTCGCCTCGTGCGAGAGTGCATTGGCGGCTGAGGCGGCCTTTTGCACGAGCGCAGCGTTGTGCTGTGTCATCTGGTCCATCTGCGCGACCGCGCGGTTGATCTGCTCGATGCCCGAGCGCTGCTCGTCGGACGCGTTCGAGATTTCGTCGACGAGCGTCGCGACGTTCTTCACCGACTCCAGCATGTCGACGATCGTGTTGCCGGCTTTCTTCACCGTGTCGGCGCCGCCGTCGACTTCGCCGGTCACGTCGCTGATGAGGCCGGAGATCTCCTTGGCCGCCTGCGAGCTGCGATGCGCGAGCGCGCGCACTTCCTGCGCGACCACGGCGAAGCCGCGTCCCGATTGGCCCGCGCGCGCTGCTTCGACGGCCGCGTTGAGCGCGAGCAGGTTGGTCTGGAACGCGATGCCTTCGATCACGGAGGTGATGCTGCGGATCTTCTGCGAGCGGTCGGAGAGCGACTGCATGCGCGCCATCGCGTCGACGGCGGCGTCGTTGCCGTGCTCGGCCTTCGCCGACGCCTGCAGCGCGAGCACGTTCGCCTGCCGTGCGTGATCGGCGTTCGCGCGCACCGTCGCCGCGAGCTGCTCCATGCTGCTCGCAGTCTGCTGGATGCCGGAGGCGTGCTCTTCGGTGCGGTTCGACAGGTCCGCGTTGCCGTTCGCGATCTCGCTCGTCGCTTGCGAGATGATGGCCGCCGCTTCCTGGATCGAGCCGATCATCGTCGCGAGACGGTCGCGCATCGATTGCATCGCATGCAGCACGCTGTGCTCGTCGTTGCGCGCGACGCGCACTTCGATCGCGAGGTTGCCTTCGGCGATCGCGTTGGCGATGGCGGCCGCGTAGGCTGGCTCGCCGCCGAGCTGGCTGAAGAGCGCGCGCGCCATCGCCCAGCACAGCGCGCCGACCACCGCGATGCCCGTCACGATGCAGGCGGCGACGAGCGCCTTCACGGTATCGGCGACTGTCTGCGCGTGATCGTATTCGCGCTGCGCCGATTCGACCTGCAGCGCGCGCAGCTGCGAGGTCTCGCTCTTGACGAGCTTCGCCTTCGGCTCGAGCGTCTGCGTGACGACCCATTGCGCTTCGGAGAGGTTGTTCGCCTTCAGGTCGTCCATGGTCGGCTTGAGGCCCTTGTCGCGCAGCGTCGTCCAATCGGCGGCGAAGCGGTCGGCGAGCTGGCGTTCGTCCGCGTCGAGCGGGTAGGCGCGGTATTCGGCGAGCAGGCGGTCGATCGTCGCGAGGTTGGCTTGCGTCGCCGTGACCACGGCATCGGTTTTCGCGGCCGACGGATCGAGCACGGCGTCGCTGATCGCGAAGTGGCTTTGAGCGACGAGCTCGTCGATCGTCGAGATCCGCTGCAGCGCTTTCGCGCGGCCTTCGAACACCTGGTGCAGCGCGGCGTCGGTGCGCGCGACGCCGTAGAGGCCGATGCCGCCCACGGCGGCGAGAACGAGGACGACGACGGCCAGCAAGGCGTAAAGCCGGCCTTTGACGGTGAAGCGGGTGGTGTTCATGCGTGATGCGGGATCTGTGGCGCGTGTCGCGAACGCGGCAGTGTGCCTTTGCGTTCGCGACACGATGATGAAGGTTCTATTCGTGAGTGAAAGGTGCGGGGCGCGCCTGCGGTTTCAATTGACGGTCCGCGCCTCGCTTTCCTCGACCGCATGCGGCGTCGCGGTCGCCATGTGCATCAGCGCTTCGCCTTCCTCGACGTCGATCAGGAAGAAGCCCGCCGCTTCGTGCTTCGCGCGGCGCTTCGCGAGCGCCGCCGCCGACGCGATCATCTCGCTGCTGTAGACGTTGCGCTGGTCCGGCTGCGGCCGCACGCGCACGCAGCCGATCGCCATCGTCACGAAGCCGAAGAAGGTCGGGTTGCCGCGCCGGTCCTCGCCGTGGATGCCGCCCGCGGCGCGGTCGGCATCCGCATAGAAGCGCTGTGCGCCGGCGTTGAAGTTCGCGATGGCCTTCTGCGCGCGCGCCTGCCAGTCCTCGCTCTGGAACAGGATCAGGAAGTCGTCGCCGCCCACGTGGCCGAGAAAGTCGCGCGTCGGGTCGCAGATGTCGGCGAGCACGACGGCCGCGAATTTCAGCACTTCGTCGCCTTGCCAGTAGCCGTACTGGTCGTTGAACGGCTTGAAGTGGTTCAAGTCGACATAGCACGCGTAGAACTCGGCGTGGTTGCCGAGCAGGCGCGCGATGTGCGAGCTGATCGGGATGTTGCCCGGCAGGAAGGTGAGCGGGTTCGCGTAGCGCGCCGCCTCGATGCGCACCTCTGTCACCGCGCGCACCAGGCTCTCGCCGGTGCCGAGGCCGAGGTACTTGCCGCCGTCGGTGATCACGAAGCCGTCGGCGAGATAGCGCTGGTCGTCGCTCGCGAGGAGCTTGGCCATCTGCTCGACCGTCATCGACTTCTCGATGACGACGGGCGACGCGTTCGCGAACTGCAGGCACGGACGCTTGCCGAACAGCTCGCGGTGATACGGCAGCGCGTAGCGGTCCATGAAGGCGCGCCGGTTGAGCAGCGCGATCGGCTCGTCGTTCTCGACGATGGCGACCGCGTGCAGGTTCGGCATCCGGTTGAAGAGATCGAGGACGTCGTTGTTGGCTGCCTGGCGCGGCAGCGCGGGCGCGGCCACCAGCATCTTCGCCGCCGCCATGCCGCCCGAGGGCGAGGCCGCGACGCTGCGCGTCTGGCCCGGAAACACGGCGATGTGCTCGGCGCGGATTGCCTGCTTCGCTTCGTCGGCGATGCGCGTGAGCGGCACGGCGTCCGGGCGGCCGAAGAAATAGCCCTGTCCGCAGCCGATGCCCATGTCGCGGATGACGATCAGGTCCGCCTCGTTCTCAATCCCCTCGGCGACGAGCCGCGCGCCGCTCGAGTTCGCGAAATGCTGCATCGCGCGCACGGCTTCGAACTTGAGCGGATCGCTCGCGATCTCGTGGATGAAGAAGCGATCGATCTTGACGATGTCGGGCTGCAGCCGCACCCACAGGTTCATGCTCGCGTTGGCCGTGCCGTAGTCGTCGAGCGCGAACTGCGCGCCGGTCTCGCGCACGGCGGCGACCATCTGCACGAAGCCGGCGATGTCGGAGATCGCGCATTGCTCGGTCAGCTCCACGACCAGGCGCTCGGCCGGCACGCCGAGGCGCAGGAGCCAGGCGAGCGTGTCGTCGCGCGTCTCTCCGAGCTTGAGGATCGCTTCCGCGCTGAAATTGAGGAACAGCTTGCCTTCGCAGTTCAGCTTCGCGAACGCGTGGATGCAGGTGCGCGCGGCGGCGTGCTCGAGCTCGGTCGAGAGGCCCTCGTGCGCCGCGTGTGCGAAGAGCGCAGCCGGTGCTTCGAGCGGCGAGCCGGCCGGGCCGCGGATCAGCCCCTCGTAGCCGAGAATCGCGCCGCCGTCGAAATCGACGATCGGCTGGAAGACCGCGGACAGCGCATGCTGTGCGATCAGATCGGCGACACCGGGTAGCGGGGCTGCCGATGGTGAGCGAAATGACATGACTGAACGGCCGACTAGCCGACGTTTGGTTGGACGTTCGGGTTATCGACGTTTGGCCTGCAGAGTTGAATGAAGTTTTTGTGATGCATTGCACCGAAGTGGTGCAATCGGTTGCTGGGCAGCCTCTGGCTTAGTCCGCGATCCACTCGCTTGGAAGCGGCTCGTCACCCGCGTCGCGCGGCTCGTGCGAACCGCTTGTGCCGTGGCTTGCCGGCGCCGCGGGGGCGGCTCCGGCCTCCTCGCCGGCGGGGCGGCCGGCGATGACCACGCGGTTGCGGCCGCCGCCCTTCGCGTCGAGCAGCGCGCCGTCGGCGCGGCGGATCACGCGGTCGATCTGCTCGCCGCGCACGTGCTGCGCGACGCCGACGCTGATCGTCAGCGTCACTTCGAACTGGCGGATGTCCTCGATCCGCTTGCGCAGCCGCTCGGCGACGCGTGCCGCATCGATCTGGTCAGTGTTGGGCAACAGCGCCACGAACTCCTCGCCGCCGAAGCGCCCGGCCACGTCGCTCGAGCGCATGCTTTCCTGGATGTGATGGGCGATCAGCCGCAAGGCGCGGTCGCCGGCGTCGTGGCCGAACCGGTCGTTGACCGACTTGAAGTGGTCGGCGTCGATGTAGAGCACCGAAAACGGCTGGCCCTGGCGCTCCGAGCGCTGCAGGATGCGGCGGCCGAGCTCGAACACGCGGCGGCGGCGCGGCAACTGCGTGAGGTCGTCGATGTCGGCGAACGCGCGCAGCTGGTGCTCGAGCCGGTAGCTCTTCTTGTTCGCGCGCCGCGCGAAGACGTTCGTGACGATGCTGGCCGAGAGCGCGACGAACATCGAGAGCGCGATGCCGAACCGCATATCCGCCGGCAGGCTGTGCAGCCCCATCAGCGCGAGCGGGCCGGCGACGGCGAGCGCCGCGGCAAGCGGGAAATCCCAGCCGCGCTGCAGGACTGGGCTGAACATGAGCGGGACCAGCACGAAGGCAGGCAGGACGATGAGCGCGCCGTGCTGCCAATGCAGGCCGTTGATGACGAGGCCGGTTTCGAGCACCGCGATGAACACGAGCGCGGCCGTGCTCGAGCGCTCGCCGTGGTGATTGAGCCAAGCGAGCGCCAGCGCTGCGCCCATCGGCAGCACCGGCGCCGCGCAGGCGAGCGCGTAGTGCGTGAACAGCTCGCCGTGCAGCCAGGCGCCGCCGGCGCACATGACGACATAGGCGGCGAGCGCGGTGGCGAGCTGAGCGCAGAGAAACGACCACAGGCGCTCGGCCGCGTAATCCTCGAACGACAGATTGTCTTCGGACGCGTCGGTAGTCCTAGTGCGGCGCCCCCGCGAACGCCTTTTCGACCGACGGATGTCCGCTACCTCATGACGGTCCTCGCGGGACCGGTCTTGGCTGCTCATTCTTATTCTCTCGTTGGCGTGCAAATTCGGTGTACACCTGAAACACGGCCTCTCAATCCGTGGCGCCTATTCTAGGTGCTATTCCTAGTGGCGCTAAATGCCGCAGGCGCATTTTAAAGAGATTTGGGGTTTATGCGAGAGGGGCGGCGCCGCGGCTGCGGTGCATTTCTGGCATAGACCTCCGGGATGTGAATGCACCGTGCGTAAGTCTGCTCGGCAAACGGCGTAGCCATTGCGGCCAGATACCTCGATTTGGAAACATTCGCCGATTTGCAAACGTTTGCTGGCGGGGTTTATTGATTTTGCCCGAGTGAAGCAACGGTAATGAGTTGAGTCTCCCCAATCATGAGAATTAATCGTACGAATGGCGGCTATTTATTTCGAATGGTTACGAAGCGGCGGATCGAGCGCCGGCTCGATTCAATCCGGGCGATGGCGATCCGCGCCTGCCGCCCTATGACTTCCGGCCGACGCGACGCCGTCGCGCGGCTCGCGTCAAATGACAAAAAACGCCGCGAGGCGGCGTCCTTGGTTTGACAGGCATGGAGGAAATATCGTGGCTCGGTCCTTTGCACCGCCGCACGAATCAGCGGCGCGCCGGGGCAGGCGCAGCGGCGCCGCGCGCGGCGGCTTGGCGTTCGCGGCTCAGGTCGCGCGCGCCCCAGCGTTGCGCGAGCGCGGCGCACACCATCAGCTGGATCTGGTGGAACAGCATCAGCGGCAGCACCACCGCGCCCACCTGCGAAGCGAAGATGACCTTCGCCATCGGAATGCCTGCGGCGAGGCTCTTCTTCGAGCCGCAGAAAATGATCGTGATCTGGTCTTCGCGGTTGAAGCCCAGGCGCTTGCTGGCGAACGCCGTGATGCCGAGGAGCACGGCCAGCAGCACCGCGTTGACGATCACGAGGCCGCCGAGCGCCAGCGGCGGAATGTGGTGCCAGAGCCCCTCGTTGACCGCTTCGCTGAACGCGGAGTAGACCACGAGCAGGATCGAGCCCTGGTCGACGATCTTGAGCACGCCGCGGTTGCGGTCGAGCCACTTGCCGATCACGGGCCGCAGCAGTTGCCCGGCGACGAACGGCACCAGCAGCTGCAGCACGATGTTGCCGACCGTATGCCACCCCGAGCCCGAGCCCGCCGCCTGATTGGCGATGGTCAGGCTGACGAGCGCAGGCGTGATGAAAATGCCGAGCAGGCTCGACGCAGACGCGCTGCAAACGGCGGCGGGCACGTTGCCCTTGGCCATCGAGGTGAACGCGATCGACGACTGGACGGTCGACGGCAACGTGCAGAGGAACAGCACGCCGGTATAGAGCGCGGGCGTGACAAGGGGCGAAAGCAGCGGCTTGAGCGCGAAGCCGAGCAGCGGAAACGCGACGAACGTGCTGATGAGCACGACCGCATGGAGGCGCCAATGCGTCGCGCCCGCCACGATCGCTTCTCGCGACAGCTTCGCGCCATGGAGGAAGAAGAGCAGACCGATCGCGATGTTGGTGATCCAGTTGAACGCGACCGCCGCCTCGCCTTTGCACGGCAGCACGCTCGCGATGATGACCGTGCTGACGAGCATCAGCGTGAAGTTGTCGGGGAGGAATTTGGGGCGGGCCATGATTGATTCTCGAAGCGGGTGTTGCCGGAAAGGGTTGCGCCGCGGGTGCTTGCCTCGCCCCGGATGCATTGGCGCTATTGTCCGGTCAGGCTATTGAAAATACAAATTCATTTAAATTGTCGATTGATGAATGAATTGCATGGGGTGCAAACAACAGGAAAAGCGGCGAATGCACCAATTGGCGCCCATTTTCGTGGGACCCGTATCCGTTCGCGCGTCGCCTGCATGCAACAAGCATGACCACGCCAACCTCCCTGGTCGCCCGCGATAAAAAGGACCTTCGCAGTACGCGAACCGAGCGCGCAAAAGGCATGCCGATATAGGGAAAACACTGCAAATTCAGCGCAGTAACAAGGCGTTACAACGATGCCCCAGGTCTAACACTTTTTACCTCGACACCCATTCGAGCCCCCCATAAATTACTGCTGACAGGCTCTCTAAAGCGCAGTCGTGTGAGCATTCGGGTCAGGATGACGCTGCGCACCGGGCTTGTGCAGGCGTTCTGGGAAGGTTGGCTGACGAATCGATCATGGCGGAATTGGGTATTCGAAACTTTGGGCGTTGGGCGGTTGGCGCGCTGTGCGTGGCCATGCTGTCGTTCGCTCATGCCCAGCCGCCGCGGATGGGGCATGACGGGTATTACGGAGGCGGTGCGCGCGGCTACGGCGGGCAGGCGCGCAGCTATGCGGCCGAGCGCCGCGCCGGCAACCCTGCCCAGGCCCGGCGCGCGGCCAATGGCGGCGCGCCGTGGAGCGGGCGATCGGGTGGGCCGGCGGGACGTGATCCTGTCTACGGCACGCCGATCCGGCCGGTCAGCGAGGAAGTGCCCCGCCCGTTCCAGCGTCAGGATCCCAATCCGCCCTACGTGCGATCCGGCTCGATTCGCGCCGACGTCGCCCGCTACAACGAAGAACGCGATTCGAACCGCTTCGTGCCGCGCCCTCCCAACGACGTTCCGCGTCCTCCCGCGCCTTCCCCCTACCGCAACTGACGGGCGTCGCGCCGCTTTCACCGCGGCCGTCAAAGTGACGCAACCGCGCCACACTTTTTAGCCGTGCAGCCCGTCTAACGGCGTCGATCTCTCCCTGTTTCTCAAAATAATATTGCGACCCCGCCGCTTTCGGCGACGATATCGCCGTACCCGCGAATCGGCTGGATCGGCAGCCGGCGCGGCATAGCGGGCAGATGCCCGTGATGCGTCGAGGGTGCGGCCCTCGATATGCAAAACAAATTCCAATGCAATTAACGCGATAGCTATACCCGCAATAAGCCAGCCTATTTTTGTCCAGAAAAATGGTCCGTAAAGATGATCCTTGCCCACAACCGGATCGACAGCGCTGCATGGGACCGGAGTAAGTGCTGAAGCGCTAACTCCGGTCGACAGCTGAAGCGCTAACTCTGGATCGACAGATCGAACGGCCAACCAGACAGTTCGCGCGAACCGCCCCCCGCGCCCGTCAACGCTTACCTTTTGACAAAGACAGGAGATCATATGAAAGCAATCGTCAGCCGTACGCTGAAAACAAGCGCCAAATGCGCAGCCGTGGCCGGCTTGCTTGCCGCAGGCGCCGCGGCGCACGCGCAATCGAGCGTGCAGCTGTACGGCCAAGTCGATACCTGGGTTGGCAACCAGAAATTTCCTGGCCAGCAGAACGCTTGGCAGGTGTCCGGTGGCGGCATGTCGACTTCGTACTGGGGCTTGAAGGGCTCGGAAGACCTGGGCGGCGGCTATAAGGCGATCTTCACGCTGGAAGACTTCTTCCTGCCGCAGAACGGCAGTTACGGCCGCTTCACCGGCGACACGTTCTTCTCCCGCAACGCATACGTCGGCATCGAGTCGCCTTACGGCACCGTCACCGCGGGCCGCCTGACGACGCAGCTCTTCATTTCGACGATCCTGTTCAACCCGTTCATCGATTCGTACGAGTTCTCGCCGATGGTGTGGCACACCTTCCTCGGCAACACGGCGATTCCGAGCGGCGCGACCTATACGACGGATACGGGCGTGGTCGGCGATTCGGGCTGGAACAACGCGGTGCAGTATCAGAGCCCGGACTTCAACGGCCTCTCGGGCAGCGTGATGTATGGGCTCGGCAATACCGCCGGCCAAAACGGCGCGAAGAAGTGGAGCGCCCAGTTCCTGTACTTCCATGGTCCGTTCGCGGCGACCGGCGTGTTCCAGTATGTGAACTTCAACAATTCGCCGGGCGACTTGCTGAGCCCGCCGTCGGTGTCGTTCGGCGGCAGCGTGGTGCCGTTCAAGAGCCAGTATGTCGGCCAGGTCGGCGCGAGCTACGACCTCAAGTTCGTGAAGTTCTACGGCCAGTACATGTACACGCATAACGACGAGACTGTCGGCAGCTGGCACGTCAACACCGGCCAGGGCGGCGTCACGGTGCCGGTGGGTCCGGGCACGGTGATGGCCTCGTTCGCCTACTCGCGCGACGCGGGCGGCCTCGACCAGACGCGCAAGACCTGGGCGCTCGGCTACGACTACCCGCTGTCCAAGCGCACCGATGTCTACGCGGCCTATATGAACGACCGCCTGAGCGGCTTGTCGGACGGCAACACCTTCGGAGCTGGCATTCGCGCGAAGTTTTGATCGCTCGCGACTCGTTGGTTCTCGAGGAAACGGCGCTTCGGCGCCGTTTTTCTTTATCTATGGGGTTTTGATAAAGTCCCGGCAATCTGGACGATTCATTCTTATTGCGAGCGATTGCCATGGACACCCTCGTCAGCATGAAAGTGTTTCGCTATGTCGTCGAGGTGGGCAGCTTCGTCGGCGCGGCCGAGCGCATGGAGATGTCCGCGGCGATGGCGAGCAAGCACGTGATGCATCTCGAGCAGCAGCTCGGCGCGCGGCTCCTGAACCGGACCACGCGGCGCGTCGCGCCCACCGAGGCCGGTCGCGAGTATCACGAGCGGCTCGCGCAGGTGCTCGCCGAGCTCGACGAGGCCGAGCAGGCCGTCAGCGCGGCGAGCATCGTGCCGCAGGGGCGGCTGCGGGTGTCCTGCCTGTCGGCGTTCGGCCTGCGCTACGTGATGGCCGCGGTCTCCGACTACGGCGCGAAGTATCCGCAGGTGACGACCGAGGTCGAGCTGTCCGATCGTGTCGTCGAGCTGATAGAGGAGGGCTTCGATGTGGCGATCCGCGCGTCGCCGTTCGGCCTGAAGTCGTCGTCGCTGATCGCGCGGCAGATCGCGACCGCGCATATCGTGCTGTGCGCCTCGCCAGACTATCTGCGCCGCCACGGCACGCCGCGAACCGTCGAAGACCTCGCGAAGCACAACTTCGTCCAGTACACGAACACCCAGTCCCTCGATTGGCTGCCGGGCGGCCCCGGCGCGCCGCGCGTCGCGCTGGCCGGCAACCTGGTGGTCGGTCACCTCGAGGCGCAGCGCGTCGTCGTGCTTTCCGGCTCGGGCATCGCGCGGCTCGGCACGGAGGTGATCGGCGAAGACATCGCCGAGGGGCGCATCGTGCCGATTCTCGTCGACGCGGTGCCGCCGCGCGAGCTGCCGATTCACGCTGTTTATGCGAGCCGGCGTCATGTGTCGGCCAAAGTGCGCTCGTTCGTCGATTTCATCGCCGAGCGTTTTTCGGGCGGCTCGCTGTGGCCGTCGTTCGATGAGATCCTGGCGGCGGCGCGCTGAAGGGGCCCCGGCGACGTCCGGGGCCGCGTCTTGACGCGCACGTAAACCTCCCTCGCGGTTTGCCTATACTGCGAGAAACGCCCGCACGAGCTGTCGACCCGAGTTACTGCTTCAGCACTGACTCGGGTCCCATGCAGAGCTGCCGATCCCGGGGGAGACATGACCGATCTTTCGATGCCGCAGCGCACGAGTGGCCACAAGCCGCCGTCCGCGCAGCGCCTGCGCTTCGTCACGGCCGCCGCGCTGTTCGACGGCCACGACGCGTCGATCAACATCATGCGCCGCATTCTCCAGGCGAGCGGCGTCGAGGTGATCCACCTCGGTCACAACCGCTCGGTCGCCGACGTCGCGAACGCCGCGCTCGAGGAGGATGCCGACGGCGTCGCCGTGTCGAGCTACCAGGGTGGGCACGTCGAGTATTTCCGCTACCTCGTCGACATGCTGCGCGAGCGCGGCGGCGAGCGGATCAAGGTGTTTGGCGGGGGCGGCGGGGTGATCGTTGCCGACGAGATCGACGAGCTGCAGCGCTACGGCGTCGAGCGCATCTACTCGCCGCAGGACGGCCAGCGGCTCGGCCTGCAAGGGATGATCGACGACATGATCGCGCGCGTGTCGAAGCCGCCGCGCGCGGCGCCTAGCGCGGACGCGCTGGCGCACCTCGCGCGCGGCGGCGCCGACGGATTCCCCCAGCTCGCCCAGCTCATCACCGCGCTCGAAAGCGGCCACGCCGACGCCGCCGCGCGCGCGGCGCTCGCCGAGCGAGCCGCCGGACTGGCTTCGCGCGTGCCGGTGCTCGGCGTGACGGGGACCGGAGGCGCCGGCAAGTCGTCGCTGACCGACGAGCTCGTGCGGCGCTTTCGCCTCGACTACGACGACATGCTGACGATCGCCGTGCTCGCGATCGACCCCTCGCGCCGCAAGTCCGGCGGCGCGCTGCTCGGCGACCGCATCCGCATGAACGCGATCGGCGACTGGGGCCGCGGGCCGCGCGTGTTCATGCGCTCGTTCGCGACGCGCGGCGCGGCGGCCGAGATCCCGGAAGCGCTGCCCGACGCGATCGCCGCCTGCAAGGCGGCGGGCGTGGACCTGATCGTCGTCGAGACCTCGGGCATCGGGCAGGGCGATGCGGGCATCGTGCCCTACGCGGACCAGTCGCTCTACGTGATGACGCCCGAGTTCGGCGCCGCGAGCCAGCTCGAGAAGATCGACATGCTCGACTTCGCCGATTGCGTCGCGATCAACAAGTTCGACCGCAAGGGCGCCGCCGATGCGCTGCGCGACGTCGCCAAGCAGGTCCAGCGCAATCGCGAGGCGTGGAGCACGCCGCCTCAGGCGCTGCCGGTGTTCGGCACGATCGCGTCGCACTTCAACGACGACGGCGTGACGGCGTTGTATCAGCATGTTGCGGCGTCGCTGGCCGCGCACGGTTTGCGCGACGGCGGCGGGCGGCTGCCGACGACGAGCGTGCGCTGTTCGAGCGAGCGTCACGCGATCGTGCCGCCGGCGCGCGTGCGCTATCTGTCGGAGGTGGCGGAGACGGTGCGGGCGTATCGCAAGCGGACCGAAGCGCAGGCGTGGACGGCGCGCGAGCGTTGGCAGTTGAGCGAGTCGCAGCGGATGCTGCGCGAAGCAGGCGATGCAACCGCCGATGCCCTCGACACCCTGATCGCCGCGCGCGACGCCCAACTCGGCGAGCGCGAAAAAGCGCTGCTCGCCGGCTGGCCGAAGACCGTCGAAGCTTATTCCGGCGACGAGCACGTCGTGAAGATCCGCGACCACGAGATTCGCACCGCGCTCACGGTCACGACGCTCTCGGGCACCTCGATCCGCAAGGTGTCGCTGCCCAAGTTCGCCGACCCGGGCGAGTTGCTGCGCTGGCTTTCGCTGGAGAACCTGCCGGGCTGCTTCCCGTTCACCGCGGGCGTGTTCCCGTTCAAGCGCGAGAACGAGGACCCGACGCGGATGTTCGCGGGCGAAGGCGACCCGCTGCGCACCAATCGGCGCTTCAAGCTGCTGTCGGAAGGGATGCCTGCGAAGCGCCTGTCGACGGCCTTCGATTCGGTCACGCTCTACGGCGAGGAGCCGCACGAGCGCCCCGACATCTACGGCAAGATCGGGAACTCGGGCGTCTCGGTGGCCACGCTCGACGACCTGAAGACGCTTTACGACGGCTTCGATCTCTGCTCGCCCGAGACGTCGGTATCGATGACGATCAACGGCCCCGCGCCGACGATCCTCGCGATGTTCTTCAACGCGGCGATCGACCAGCAGCTCGACTCGCTCGCGAAACGCTGCGAGGCCGAAGGCCGCGCGCCGAGTGCCGCCGAAATCGAAGCGGCCCGCGCCCGCGCGTTGCAAAACGTGCGCGGCACCGTGCAGGCGGACATCCTCAAGGAAGACCAGGGGCAGAACACCTGCATCTTCTCGACCGAGTTCAGCCTGAAGGTGATGGGCGACATCCAGGCCTACTTCGTCGAGCATGGCGTGCGCAATTTCTATTCGGTGTCGATCTCGGGCTACCACATCGCCGAGGCCGGCGCGAACCCGATCTCACAGCTCGCCTACACGCTTGCCAACGGCTTCACCTACGTCGAAGCCTATTTGGCGCGCGGCATGAACATCGACGGCTTCGCGCCGAATCTCTCGTTCTTCTTCTCGAACGGCATGGAGCCGGAATACACCGTGCTCGGCCGCGTGGCGCGCCGCATCTGGGCGGTGGCGATGCGCGATAAATACGGCGCGAACGAGCGCAGCCAGAAGCTCAAGTACCACGTGCAGACGTCGGGCCGCAGCCTCCACGCGCAGGAGATCGACTTCAACGACATCCGCACGACGCTTCAGGCGCTGATCGCGATCTACGACAACTGCAACTCGTTGCACACGAACGCGTTCGACGAGGCGATCACGACGCCGACTGAAGACTCGGTGCGCCGTGCGATGGCGATCCAGTTCATCATCAATCGCGAATGGGGGCTTGCGAAGAACCAGAACCCTAATCAGGGGAGCTTCGTCGTAGAGGAGCTGACGGATCTCGTCGAAGCGGCGGTGCTCGACGAGTTCGACCGGCTGACCGAGCGCGGCGGGGTGCTCGGCGCGATGGAGACGGGCTATCAGCGCGGACGCATCCAGGATGAATCGATGCTCTACGAGCATCGCAAGCATGACGGCTCGTATCCGATCGTCGGCGTGAATACGTTCCTGTCGGGGCATCCGCACGAGGCGCCGCCGCCGGTCGAGCTGCAGCGCTCGACGCAGGCGGAGAAGCAGAGCCAGCTCGCGCGCCTGCGAGCATTCCAGGCGCGGCACGAAGGCGAATCGGCAGCGATGCTGCTACGTCTGCAACGCGCTGTGATCGACGACGAGAACGTGTTTGCGGTGCTGATGGACGCGGTGCGCGTCTGCTCGCTAGGGCAGATCACGCACGCGCTGTTCGAGGTGGGCGGGCAGTATCGGCGGAATATGTGAGCGGGCCGGCCGCGGCTTCGGGCGGCTGACGCCCGAAGCCCGGCGGCGTTCGTTCGGCGCTTAGCGCCCGATCGCGAGCCGCGTCTTCGCTTCCTCGTACTCGCTCTTCAAGCGCGCCACGAGCTCGTCGACGCTCGGCACGTCGTTCATCAACCCGACCCCTTGCCCCGCGCCCCAGATGTCCTTCCACGCCTTGGCCTTGTCGCCGCCGAAGTTCATCTTCGACTTGTCCGACTCGGGCAGCGCGTCCGGGTCGAGCCCCGCGCTCACGATGCTCTCGCGGATGTAGTTGCCGTGCACGCCGGTGAAGAGATTCGTGTAGATGATGTCGGCCGCGTTCGAGTTGATGATCGCCTGCTTGTAGCCCTCGACCGCGTGGGCTTCGCGCGTTGCGATGAAGCGCGTGCCCATGTAGGCGAGATCGGCGCCCATCGCCTGCGCGGCGAGGATCGACCCGCCGTTGGCGATCGCGCCCGACAGCACGATCGGGCCGTCGAAGATGCGCCGCACTTCGCCGACGAGCGCGAACGGCGAGGTCGTGCCCGCGTGCCCGCCCGCGCCCGCGGCGACGAGGATCAGGCCGTCGACGCCCGCTTCGAGCGCCTTGCTCGCATGGCGCAGGTTGATCACGTCGTGCAGCACGATGCCGCCGTAGCTGTGCACGGCGTCGATGATCTCCTTGGCCGGCGCGCGCAGGCTCGTGATGAAGATCGGCACCTTGTGCTCGACGCACACGCGTACGTCGTGCTCGAGCCGCGCATTCGACTGATGCACGATCTGGTTCACCGCGATCGGGCCGACGGTCGCGCCCGGGTTCGCCGCCTGGTGCGCGGCGAGCGCTTCCTGGATCTGCGTGAGCCATTCGTCCAGCAATTCGGACGGCCGGGCGTTCAGCGCCGGGAACGAGCCGACGATCCCCGCCTTGCACTGCGCAAGCACGAGTTCCGGATAGCTGACGATGAACATCGGTGAAGCGACGACGGGCAGTGCAAGATTTTGCAAGGCGGCGGGCAAGGCCATGACGCTGTCTCCTTTGATAGGCTGCCGGCAGGTGCGCGGACATGCTCGGCGATATGAGTGTAGCGATGCGTGGCGGACGATGCAGCCGGCCGAAAGGCCTGGGACGTAATCCGTCTGAGCATTTCCGCTGCAGCGCATTCAAAATGAACGGTCGTTCGATTATAGGGGAATTCGGCTGATGTGCAGAGCGGTAGCGACCTGGAGGGAGTGCTCTGGTTCTACGCTTTCGTGCCCAGTCGAACGGCGCGGCGTCACGATCCGCTCCTAAAATGCGAAGGCCGATTACGACAAAAAAGGGAACATCATGGGCTTTCCGGATTTCACGCCGTTTCGCGTCGATGTTGCGGGTGTCGACATCTTCGGAGTCAAGGGCGGTTCGGGGCCGCCGCTCTTGCTGCTGCACGGTCATCCCCAGACGCACATGATCTGGCATCGTTGCGCGCCGCAGCTCGCGCAGCACTTCACGGTGATCGCGACCGATCTGCGCGGCTACGGCGCGTCGGGCAAGCCGGAGAGCGACGCCACGCACGCGCCGTACTCGAAGCGCGCGATGGCCGCCGACCAGGTCGCCGTGATGCGCCATTTCGGCTTCGAGCAGTTTCTCGTCTGCGCGCACGACCGCGGCGCGCGCGTTGCGCACCGGATGGCGCTCGATCATCCGGAGGCCGTCGAGCGCCTGATGCTGCTCGACATCGCGCCGACGCTCGCGATGTACGAAGGCACCGACCGCACCTTCGCGACGAAATACTTCCACTGGTTTTTCCTGATCCAGCCCGAGCCGCTGCCGGAAAAGCTGATCGGCGCGGATCCCGATGTCTACGTCGAGCGCGTGATGGGCAGCCGCCACGCGGGGCTCGCGCCGTTCGCACCGCACGCGCTCGAGGCCTATCGCGACGCGCTCAGACAGCCGGGCGCGGTGCATGCGATGTGCGAGGACTACCGCGCGTCGGCGACGATCGATCTCGAGCACGACCGCGCCGACGAGGAGTGCGGTCACAAGATCGGCTGTCCGCTGCGCGTGCTGTGGGGCGAGGAGGGCGTGATCGAGCTGTGCTTCGATCCGCTCGCCGAGTGGCGGCGGGTGGCGCGCGACGCGAGCGGGCGGGCGCTGCCGTGCGGGCATTACATTCCGGAAGAGGCGCCCGGCGAACTCGTTGCCGAGATGTTGTCGTTCTTCGAGGCGAACGAGCCGGCGGAAAGCTGACTAGCGCTTGGTGCGCGAGCGCGCGGCGGGCGAAGGCGCAGCAGCCGATGCCGCGGCGGCCGATGCCGTTTTCGCGCCTGCTGCCGCCGGACGCGCCTCTTCTTCGAGTTCCGGCGGCGCGAGCGGCGGCAGGCGGCGCGGGACCGGCGTCGACTTGACGATCGCCGTGCTCGTTTCGGCGCGCTCGGTGACTTTCGACAGGATCTCGTCGAGCTGCTCGATCGAGCGCAGCACCAGGCGGCAGACGAAGCAATCGTCGCCCGTCACCTTGTCGCATTCGACGAACTCGGGAATGCGGCGGAGCACCTCCTCGACCAGGTGCAGTTGCCCGGGCAGCGGCTTCACGCGCACGATCGCCTGCAGCGTGTAGCCGAGCGCGCGCGGGTCGATCTGCACCGTGTAGCGCTCGATCACGCCTTGCGTTTCGAGCCGCCGCAGCCGCTCGGCCGTGCTCGGCGCGGACAGCCCGACCTGGCGGGCCAATTCGCTCACCGCCATGCGCGAGTCTTCGGCGAGCGCGGACAACAGCGCGCGGTCCGTTTCGTCGAGCGCGGCGGCGGAATAAAGGCGTTTTGGCATTTTCACCTTCGATTATTAGCTGACGTTGCGTCGTTGCCTTAGTTTAGCCATGTATTGCGGCGATCGAAATCTCTACACTCGGTGACATCGAGTGAAAACCGGGCAACCGGAAAAGAGAGTCCGTCATGGCTACCCAGGAAATCCGCCGCGGCGCCGCCGAAATGAGCGCCGCCATGCTGATGTCGGGGACGATCGGCTGGCTGGTCGTCTCGTCGCAGCAATCGTCCGTCAACGTCGTGTTCTTCCGCTGCGTGTTCGGCGCGGCCACGCTCTTCGTCATCTGTCTCGCGCTCGGTCTGATCCGCCGCGAGCTTGTCTCGTGGCGCATGCTCGGGCTCGTCGCGCTCGCCGGCGCCGCGATCGTCGGCAACTGGCTGCTGCTGTTCGCCGCCTACTCGCGCGCGTCGATCTCGATGGCGACCGCCGTCTACAACACCCAGCCGTTCATGCTCGTCGCGCTCGGCGCGATTGTGTTCCGCGAGCGCGTGACGCCATCGATGATCGCATGGCTCGTCGTGGCGTTCATCGGGCTGGTGTTCGTCGTGCGCGTGGAGCCTGCCGTGCTGGCGATACCGGGCGAGTACCTCGAAGGCGTTGCGCTCGCGCTCGGCGCGGCCTTCCTCTACGCGATCTCGTCGATCATCACCAAGCGGCTCAAGGGCACGCCGCCGCATCTGATCGCGCTGATCCAGACCGTGCTCGGCGCGTTGATGCTTGCGCCGCTCGTGGGCTTCGACGCGCTGCCCACGGCGAGCGTGCACTGGTTCCAGCTCGCGACGCTCGGCGTCGTCCATACCGGCCTCATCTACGTGCTGCTGTATGGCGCGATCCAGAAGCTGCCGACGGCGATGACGGGCGCGCTGTCGTTCATCTATCCGATCGTTGCGATCGTCGTCGACCGCATCGCGTTCGGGCAGTCCCTCGCTTGGATTCAAGTCGCGGGAGCGGCGTTGATCCTGCTTGCGGCAGCGGGCGTGAATCTCGGCTGGCGCATCGTGCCGCAGCGGCGGTTATCGTCGACGTAAGGGGCCGTAAGAATTGTTCTGGATTTCGAAGCAATTTGCCGGAGCGTGGCATCCGTACAGGGCGCTTCGTCAATTCGAGCGCTGGTGAAATAGCGCCAGCGCAAGCCAGGCAAAAGACGCTTCGAGGCAAAACGTCAGCAGTCTGTAGGGAAATTACCGATGCGTTCCAGGTGGGGTGGCCGGTATTATCGATATGGACGCTGATCACGTCAAAAATTCCGCCGCACGCCATTTCAGGCGCGCGGCTTTCTTTTTTGTCGACCGGAGTTCGCGCTTTAGCGCGTTACTCTGGTCCCATGCAAAGCTGTGCGGCGTTTTTCGCGGCGTTCTCGCGGCGCGCCGGGCGGACGCTCAATCTTCTGGCCGCTTGGCTTCTTCAGGCATCACGAGAATCGTGGCCGCGCCGAGCAGCGCGGTTTCGCCGCGCTGGTTGACTGCACTGCCTTCGAGCGTCACGAGATCGCCGTTCAGGCTCTCTTTCCAATAGGCATCGACGACACGCCAACTCAGCGTGAGCGTATCGCCCGCGTGCACGGCTTTCTTCAGCTTGAAATCGAACTCGAGTCCGAGGGACTGCGCGTACTTCGTGAAGTGCGTGGCAAGCAGCGCCATAAAATGCGCAACCGGCTGCGTGCCCGACGCGATGATCCCGCCGAACCGGCTTTGTGCGGCGTAGGCTTCGTCGTGATGCAGCGGGTTCAGGTCGTTGACGAGCGTCGCGAACGACTTGATCGATTCGAGCGGCAGCGTCAGCGTGCTGCTGCACGTCTCGCCGATCTGCACCACGCGGGACGGCTCGTTCATGGCGCATTCACCCGCCGTTTGTCCATCAGCGATGCGTGGCGCAGATCGGTCTGCGCCAGGATCGCGCGCTTCGCGTCGTCGTCGCTTTGCGACCAGGCGCGGATCTCGTCGATCGTGCGCAGGCACCCGTCGCACCATTGCGTTTCCGGGTTGATCCGGCACACGTTGATGCACGGCGACGGCACGGCCGGCGCCGGCGGTGTTTGCAGTGCGGTCTCGGCTTGATTGGCTTCGGCGGAATTCGTCATGCGTCGCGCAACGCCACGTCGGCCACCGGCGCGCCCGTCAGTGCGACGAGCTCTTGCGGCGACAGGTTGAACACCGCGTGCGGATGGCCCGCCGCGGCCCACAGGCTGTCGAGCTCGAGCAAGTCGGCGTCGATCAGCGTGACGGGCGGTGTGGCGTGCCCGATCGGGCAGACGCCGCCGATCGCATAGCCCGTCTTCTCGCGGACGAACTTCGCGTCGGCGCGCGCGATCTCGCCGACTTGCTGCGCGACTTTCTTCTCGTCGACGCGATTCGCGCCGCTCGCGACCACCAGCACGGGCGCATCGTCTTCGCGGCGCCGGAACAGGATCGACTTCGCGATCTGCGCGACCGAGCAGCCGAGGCCCGCGGCGGCTTCGGCCGAAGTCTTGCCGGTCTCCGGCAGCATCACGACGGACTTGGCGTGCCCGCGCTCGCGCAGCAATTGCGCGACGCGGCGGGCGCTATCAGGGAGGGCGTCGTCGCCGCTCGATGGGGAAATGGCTATGCCGGACATGGAGCGATCGTTCGTATCGTTGAATGGATGAGTGAGCCGCAGGCAGCACGCTCACGAGCACGCGGGCTGGCTGCGCGCCTTCGCGAGCAACGCCTTGCCTGCGCGCGACACGTTGGGCCGGCCGATCGAGGTCGAGATGAAATCGCCGATCGCGACCACCTGGTCGAGATCGATGCCCGTCTCGATGCCGAGGCCGTTCATCAGGTACAGCACGTCTTCGGTCGCGACGTTGCCGGTCGCGCCCTTCGCATACGGGCAGCCGCCGAGCCCCGCAACGGAGGCGTGGAAGATCTCGATGCCTTCGAGGAGCGCGGCGTAGATGTTCGCGAGCGCTTGGCCGTAGGTATCGTGGAAGTGCCCGGAAAGCCGCTCGCGCGGGAATGCCTGCGTGACTGCGGAGAACACTTCGCGCGTGCGTTTCGGGGTGCCGACGCCGATCGTGTCGGCGATATCGATCTCGTCGCAGCCAAGCGCCGCGAAACGCTCGACGACATCGACCACCGACGCCACCGGCACCTCGCCTTGATACGGGCACCCGAGCGAGCACGACACGCTGCCGCGCACGCGCAGGCCGTGCTCCTTAGCAGCGGCGACGACCGGCTCGAAGCGCGCGATGCTCTCCGCGATGCTGCAATTGATGTTCTTCTGCGAGAAGGCCTCGCTGGCCGCGCCGAAAATGACGATCTCGCCGGCACGCGCGGCGAGCGCGCCTTCGAAGCCCTTCAGGTTCGGCGTCAGCACCGAATAGATCGTGCCCGCGCGGCGTTCGATGCCGTTCATGACCTCGGCGCCGTCGGCCATCTGCGGCACCCATTTCGGCGACACGAACGAGGCCGACTCGACGTTCCTGAAGCCCGCTGCCGCAAGCCGGTTGACGAGCTCGATCTTGACGGCCGTCGACACGAATTCCTTCTCGTTCTGCAGCCCGTCGCGCGGGCCGACTTCAACGATCTTCACTGCGCTGGGGATCGACATGGTTTTTGTCTCCTGGATGCTTGGAAGGTGAGTGCGATGCGTGATGTGTCAGTAGCCGCGCGCCAGATCGACGACGCCGCTGATCGCTTCGCCGCGTTCGAGCGCCGCAATCTTTTGCGCCACTTGCTGCACGCTTTCTTCGCGCAGCGTTTCGGCCGAGCTGTGCGGCGTGATCGTGATGCGCGGCTCGCGCCAGAACGGATGCTCCGGATCGAGCGGCTCGTTGCGGAAGACGTCGAGCGTGGCGGCGGCGATCTGTCCGTCCTTCAGCGCGTCGAGCAGGTCTTCTTCGACGAGATGCGCGCCGCGCGCCACGTTCACGAGATACGCGCCGCGCGCGAGCTTCGAGAAGGTGCGGCGGTTCAGCACGTCGTGCGTGTCGGGGGTGCTCGGCAGCAGGTTCACGAGCACCTTCACGCCGTCGAGAAACGCGTCGAGCCGATCGGCGCCTGCGTAGGCCGTCACGCCGTCGATGCGCTTTTCGCCGCGGCTGTAGCCGCGCACCGGCAGGCCGAACGACGCGAGCGTCTTCGCGACATGCGCGCCGAGCGCGCCGAGCCCGAGCACGCCGACGGTGAAGGTGCGGCGCGGATGCGGCTCGAGCACGTGCCAGCGGCGCTCGGCCTGCAGGCGCTCGTATTCGTCGAAGCGGCGCAGGTAGCGCAGCACCGCATGCGTCACGTATTCGGCCATTTGCGCGGCCATGCCCGTGTCTTCGAGCCGCACGAGCACCGCGTCGCGCGGCAGCGTGCCCGGATGCGCCGCTTCGAGCGCCAGAATCGCATCGGCGCCGGCGCCGAGATTGAACACCGCGCGCAGGCCGGGCCGCGCGGTGAACAGCTCGCGCGGCGGACGCCAGACGATCGCGTAATCGGCGTTCGCGGAGTCGCCCGGCTGCCATTCGCGCAGCTCGGCGCGCGGCAGCGCCTGGGCCAGGTCGCGCAGCCAGGCGGACGCGTCGCCATGCGGCGTGTAGAACAGAATCTTCATATCGTTTCGAGTGATCGCGCGCTGTGCGAGGCGGACGAGGAGGGTGCCGGCATGAAGCCACTCCGTTAAGAACAGGCTTCATTCTACTTTTTCGGGAGAGGCCGCGCGCGGCGTGCGGCGCCGGGGCGCTCGGCGGTCCCTGTTTGCCGATAACCAAAGCACAAAAAATTGGTTCGGCAAGCAAGACGCGGGCGCGAGAATGCCCACTCGGATTCCTCGCCGGGAGGCGCACATGCTTGCATGCAGCAAATCGACATGGCCGCCGCGCCTCGTGACCGTACCGGGCCTTCACGGCAGCGAGGGCGCGCACTGGCAGACCTGGCTCGAGCGGCAATTCGCACGCTCGCTGCGCGTCGAGCAGGCCGATTGGGATGCGCCGCATCTCGCGACGTGGTCGCAGGCTGTGCGCGACCTTCTCGCGCGCGAGAAGGGGCCGGTCGTGCTCGCCGCGCACAGCTTCGGGTGCCTGGCGGCCGCGCACGCGTTCGCGCAGGGGACGCATGCGGCGAATGTCGCCGGCGTGCTGTTCGTCGCGCCTGCGAGTCCGAAGAAATTTGCGTTTGCGGGGCAGTTCGAGGCGCGGCGGCTAGGCGTGCCCTCGATCGTGATCGGCAGCGAAACCGATCCGTGGATGCCGCTCGCCGATGCGCGCGAGCTGGCGCGGCGTCTCGGGAGCGCGTTCGTGAATCTCGGCGACGCGGGGCATATCAATGTCGCGGCAGGCTTCGGGCCGTGGCCGCGCGCGAAGTATTTCATCGACACGCTCGTGCATTGCGCCGCGCCGCTGCGCTTTCACGGCGACGAGCCGGTCGAGTTGGCCCCGCACGCGCTCGCCGGAGCTTGAGCGCGGCGGGACCGTCATCGAGCTCCCGTTTCTAGCGGGGGCTGTCTGCATTTTCCGACGTCGTTACCCGAGGCTGCCGAGCGTCGTCACCGGCGCGACGGCGGCCGGGTCCGTGAAGCTCGGGCGGCCGGTCTCGATGTGACCGGCGAGGCGGCGCAGGAACGTGCCGTTCGATCCGTCCGAGATCGTCAGGTCGTACCAGTGATGGCTGCCGCGCAGGTCCCAGCGCGCTTCGGTCTGGCTTTCGGGCGCGAGGTTGAAGCTGCGCGTTTGGGCGCCGTAGGCGTTGTCCACAGCGGTCAGCTGGATCGGCGCCTTGCCGCGATTCACGATGCGCAGGTACAGGTTGCCGTTCGCGATGTCATAGCCCGCTTCGACTTCGGGACGCGCGACGTGACCGTGGGCGTTGCCCTGCTCGTTCTGGGCGTTCTGCGCCACCGTGCCCGTGAACTGGCGCACGAAGCCGTTCGGACCGTAGACCGTGAACGCATAGGCGCCCGACGTCGCCGACAGGTCGAACGCATCGTGCAGCGACTTGTGTGCTTCGACCGTATAGCGCCACGGGCCGTCGGTGCGGTTCGTCGCGTAGACGTAGAAGTGCGCGCCGTGCTCGCCGGTGTTGGCGAACGTGAGGTTGAACTTGCCGTCCTCGGCCTTCACGTGCGCGTTCACGTGCAGCTCGTACGGCAGCGCTCGCGCATAGCGGGTGCCCGGCTCCTGCGGATCGACCGCGCCCGGCGTTGCCGGCACTGCCGGCTTCGGGTTGTTCGCGCACTGGTTGTCGGCGATCGACTTGTAGTTGCTCGTGTCGGGCAGCGGCGGCATCGTCGCGTCGGGCGTGCGGAAATCGAACGCTGAAACGAGGTTGCCGCACACGGCGCGGCGCCACGGCGTGATGTTCGGCTCGTTCACGCCGAAGCGCGCCTCGATGAAGCGGATCACCGACGTGTGATCGAACACCTGCGAGCAGACGAAGCCGCCCTTGGTCCACGGCGAGACGATCGTCATCGGCACGCGCGGGCCGAGGCCGTACGGGAAGCCGTCGGCAGTGTAGCTGCCGCCGCGCAGCGGGTTCACGACGTTGTGGATCTCGCCTTCGACGGTGACCGTCGAGAGGCCCTGCGCGCGCGTCGTCGCGGGCTGCGGCGGGACGATGTGGTCGAAGTAGCCGTCGTTCTCGTCGTACATCACGAGCAGCACGGTCTTGCTCCAGACGTCGGGATTCGACGTGAGCGCATCGAGGATCGTCGACAGGTATTCCGCGCCGTAGGCGGGCGTGTACTGCGGATGCTCCGAATACGCGGCCGGCGGCAGGAGCCACGAGACCTGCGGCAGGTTGTTCGCCTGCACATCGGCCTTGAGCTGGTCGATCGTGCGCACCGTCATCGCGCGGTTGTAGAGCGACGAGCCCACCGGCGCATTGATGTACTGCTGGAAGTTCATCAGCACGTTGGTGCCGTAGTTGCCGTTCAGCGGATCGGCGCCCGTCAGGCCCTGCTGGTAGACCTGCCACGAGATGCCGGCCGCATCGAGCCGCTCCGGATACGTGGTCCACGAGAGCAGCGCGTACTTCGGCGGCCCGTCGCCGTCGACATAGTCGGCGTTGTCGAGCAGCGGGCCGCCTTGCGTGCCGGTCGGGTCGACCATCCCCGTCATCAGGTACGAGCGGTTCGGGTGCGTCGGGCCGGGCAGCGAGCAGAAATAGTTGTCGCAGACCGTGAACGCGTCGGCGAGCGCGTAATGGAACGGGATGTCCGAGCGCAGGTAGTAGCCCATCGTCAGGTCCGTCTTGTTGGCGGGCCACTGGTCGTAGCGGCCGCCGTTGATGGTGGCTTGTGTCTTGTACCAGGAGTGGTCGAGGTCGCCGACGCACTGCGCGCTCGTCGTCTGCGTGTTCAGGTGAAACGGCACTACCGGCTGCGCCGGGTTTTCCTTCGACGGCTGATTCCACACCGGCTGACCGTTCGGCAGCGGGATCGGGAAGCGGTCGTTGTAGCCGCGCACGCCGGGCAGATGGCCGAGGTAGTGGTCGAACGAGCGGTTCTCCTGCATGAACACGACGATGTGCTCGACATCGCGGATCGTGCCCGTGCCCGATGCCGCCGGCACGGCGAGCGCGCGGCGGATCGATTCGGGGAACACGGTCATCGCGGCGGCGGCGCCCGCGGACTGGGCTACGGTTTGCAGAAAACGGCGTCGGCTATTCGAGGTCATTTGGGGTTCACCTTCTGCTGGGTCTGCTGCTGCGGGAGATTCGCTTCGCAAGGAGGCGGCTTGCTGGGCGGCTGGGTTCTGTCAGTTGGCGCTGGACTCCGGTGCGTAGTGCACGACTGGGGCGACCGGGGCGGGTTCGGCCGGAAATGCGCTGGACTGAGCGGAGGCGACGTTGGTGGTGCCGGAATTGGCTGCGGCGCTGGCTGCCGTGCCGGTATCGGCGCTCGCGTTCTGGCTGACGTTCGGAGCCGATTGCTGCGCGTTGGCGGCTGGCGTGGCGAGCGGGGAAGCCGAGTCGTCAGGGCCGCAGCCCCAGAGGCCGATGCTCGAGAGCACGGCGATGGAAAGCGTGACCGTCGTTCGAAGGCGCATGCGTTGTCTCTCCACATTTCGGGGGGCATTGCGGCGTTGCTGCGAGCGGCGGCTGACGTCGGGAATGCGCCGGCTCGTCGGCGGACGGCTAAGTGTGAAGAGACGGTAAGAAAATTATGTGAAACGTTTGCGGCGGGGATGTGATGACGATTGGCTTACGGTGGGGCTGGTTTTTAGGCGACTCCTCGTGGCTGTCTTCGCTATAAAAATCGCGGTGGCTCGGGAGCGTTTTGTCATTCGGATACTCGCGCGTTCGCAGCACGAACCGGCAGTGCGGAAAGACGGGCACACAAGCCGACTCGCGAGGGTCGGCTTTTTTGTGCAACGGACAATGCGCTATCGAGACGAAGGCTTATTGATCGGTTCTTGTGTGACGGACATGTACTGCTTGATGTCCGGCTGGCCGAGTGCAATCAGGTTGAGCATCGCAACCCCGAGCCGTCGCGCGAATTCGTCGTCGAGCTTGAAATCGTACTCGTCGAGAAGAATCGGGATTTCGATCTTTCCGGCGACGAGTGGGGCCAACTTGGCGGGGTCGACGGTTTGCACCGTGAGTCTCTGGCGGTCTTCTGCGTAAGTTAAAACCACGGAATACGGCGGATGAGCTGCCATCAATAACCTCTGCACTGTTGATAGTTCTGAAATGCCTGCTGTTTGCATAGCGCGCTGCCGCGCGCACCGCCCATCGGGCCGCCAAGTGCATTGCACAAGTCCAGATCACGCTCGTACTGAGCAAAGCACTCCGCCTCATCTGCCTCGCTCACGCTGCGTGCAGCCAAGTCTTGCACATCGCCACCCGGCACGGATTCGCTGTACTGGAACGGTTGCGCGTCACCAAGCGGCGTTCCTGTTTTGGGAGAGTATGACGGCGTATCAAGGTTCTGGGGAACGCGCGGTGCGTTGCCGTACAGCACCTGCGCAGGCGATGGCGTGTCGGATTGCCGTGGCGGGGCCGCTGGCACTTCCCGCTCTTTCCGGCTCTCCTGTATGGCCTTGACGCAGGCTCGCAGGTCGGCATGATCGGGTTCGAAGATCAGATCGCCGCGCTTCACCGCGTCGAGCACGGCTTGGGCGACTTGGCGCGTATCCATCTGCCAGATCGGAGGATGGTCGTCGAGGCGGGCGAGCAAGGCCCGCACATCGTGGTCAAAACACGTATCGGAGGTGCTCAGACTGCTTCGAAGGAATGCCATCCGGGCCACCTTCATTGCCCGGGTAATGTCCTCGACTTCGCCGGAGGAGACTTCAGCGAAGTGCCTGTGAGTCCCAAAGCAATAGCATCGGGCCGGGTCGAACATGCGCGGATTCCGCACGCTCACGTAGATCGGTATCTGAACGCTTCGCCAGAAGAGATGGGTGTGCTTTCGGTTCTCGTAGTCGCTGTCGCAGTACGGTCCAAGATAAATCATTCTCGGGAGCCTCGCCGTGGTCCGTTGTGTTTGCAACGATTATTGGCAGGCCGTCCGCAGAATGGCCGTCCGATGAGTCAGACTCGCTGCCAAAGGCACGAGTCTTCGTCGGACAAAAGTCAAACAATGTTACGGCTGTGCGCTAGGCGGGCCGGGAAGCGTTAGACCAACCACTTCAAGCGGCGCTCAGTTCGCCGTCTTCGCCCGCTCGCACGTCTGCGCCGTTTCCACCGGCATCTGCTGCGCAGCCTCGGCGCGAATGCCGAGCCGCGCCAGCAGCGTGCGATCCTTCTGAGCCTGCGGGTTGCTCGTCGTCAGCAGCTGATCGCCGTAGAAAATCGAATTCGCGCCGGCCAGGAAGCACAGCGCCTGCATCCCGTCGTCGAGCTGCTGGCGTCCCGCCGATAGCCGCACCACCGCCTTCGGCATCGTGATGCGCGCCACCGCGATCGTGCGCACGAATTCGAGCGGATCGAGCGGCTCGGTCTTTTCGAGCGGCGTGCCTTCGATCGCCACGAGGTTGTTGATCGGCACCGATTCCGGATACGGGTTCATGTTCGCGAGCTGCGCGATCAGGCCCGCTCGCTCGCGGCGCGATTCGCCCATGCCGATGATGCCGCCGCAGCAGACGTTGATGCCCGCGTCGCGCACGCGCTCGAGCGTGTCGAGGCGATCCTGGTAGGTGCGCGTCGAGATGATCTGGCCGTAGAACTCGGGCGACGTGTCGAGGTTGTGGTTGTAGTAGTCGAGCCCGGCGCCGGCCAGTTCCTTCGCTTGCGCATCTTCGAGCATGCCGAGCGTCATGCAGGTCTCGAGGCCCATCTCCTTCACGCCGCGCACCATCGCGGTCAGCGGCTCCATGTGGCGCTCCTTCGGATTGCGCCATGCCGCGCCCATGCAGAAGCGTGTCGCGCCGTTGGCCTTCGCGGCGCGTGCCGCTTCCAGCACCGTGTCGACGTCCATCAGTTTTTCGGCCTTCAGGCCCGTGTCGTGATGCGCCGATTGCGAGCAGTAGCCGCAGTCTTCTTCGCAGCCGCCGGTCTTGATCGACAAGAGCGTGGAGAGCTGGACGGCGTTCGCGTCGAAATGTTCGCGATGCACTTGCTGCGCGCGGAACAACAGGTCGTTGAACGGCAGGTCGTAGAGCGCGGCGACGTCCGCCACGCGCCAGCGTGCCGGCGCGCCGGCGGCATTCGCGGCGCCTGCGGCAGCGTTCGTCGCGGTCTCGGCTTGGTGTTGGGTCATGTCGTCAATCCTTGTAGGCAAAGAGTCGAAAGGGGTTCAGCGCTGCAGGGTGCGCAGCGTTTCCAATATGGCGGCGGTGTCGAGGCAATCGGCGGCGGCGTCGGCAATCGCGCCGGGCGCGGCCGCGGCAAGATGCGGCACGACGCCGACGAGCGGCGCGCGATGCTCGCGCTCCAGCCAGTGGCGGAGGGTGTCGATGTTTTCGCCGGCGAAGCGCATCGCCGGGTCGACTCGATTGGCGACCCAGCCCGCGATGCGCAGGCCGCGCGACGAGATCGCTTCGGCCGTGAGCAGCGCGTGGCTGATGCAGCCGAGCCGCATGCCGACCACGAGCACGACGGGCAGGTTCAGCGCGAGCGCGAGATCGGCGGTGTCGTGCGCATCGTCGAGCGGCACGCGAAAACCGCCGACGCCCTCGACGACGACGATGTCCGCTTGCTTTTGCGCTTGCGCATGGCATTCGACAATACGCTCGATATCGAGTGTGACGCCTTCGCGAGCCGCGACGATATGCGGCGCGGCGGGCGCTTTCAGAAGGTACGGCGTGCGGATTCCGGGCGGCAGCAGCACGCTGGCGGCGGCGTCGAGCTGATCGGCGTCTTCGTTGTGCCATGCGCCGTCGCGCTCGAAGGCGCCGGCGGCGACCGGCTTCATCGCGGCGGCGCGCAAGCCCGCGCGAGTGAAGCCGCGCAGCAGCGCGCAGGAAACGAGCGTCTTGCCGATTTCGGTGTCGGTGCCGGTGACGAAGAGTGAAAGCGGCGCGCTCATGCTCATGCGGGCACCTCGATTTCGCCGAGTTGCCGGAGCGCGGTTTCAAGGCGGGCGAGATCGTCATGCGAATGCGCCGCCGACAGCGAGATTCGCAAGCGCGACGTGCCCACAGGCACGGTCGGCGGACGAATCGCCGGCACCCACAAGCCAGCCTCGTCGAGCCGCGCGGCGACCGCCAGCGCCGCCTCGTTCGAGCCGATGATGAGCGGCTGCACGGCCGTATGCGAGTCGACCGGCTGCCAGCGCGTTTGCCTGAGCATCGCGCGCGTGCGCTCGATGAGCGTCGCGAGATGCGCGCGCCGCGCGTCGCCTTCCTCGCCCGCGATGATCTTGATGCTTGCCGATACCGCATGCGCGACCGCGGGTGGTGACGCCGTCGTGAAGATGTACGGCCGCGCGCGCTGCAGCAGCCATTCGATCACCGTCTCGTGCGCGATCACGCACGCGCCTGCCACGCCCGCGGCCTTGCCGAGCGTGCAGATATAGACGAGATGAGGAGATCGCAGCGCGGCGGCGGCCAGCGCGCCGCGCCCTTGCGGGCCGAGCACGCCGAAGCCGTGGGCGTCGTCGACGACGAGCCACGCGCCGTGCCGCTCCGCGAGCGCGAGAAGCGCGGCGAGCGGGGCGACGTCGCCGTCCATGCTGAAGACGGTGTCGGTGACGATCACTTTCACGGCGGCGTCGGATGCTTCGAGCATCGCGGCCAGCGCGTTCGTGCCGGCATGCGGATAGATCTGCACGTCGGCGCGCGACAGGCGCGCGCCGTCAATCAGCGACGCGTGGTTGAGCGCGTCGGAAAAGAGCGTCGTGCCACGGCCCGCGAGCGCGGTGATCGTCGCGAGGTTCGCCATGTAGCCGGTGGAAAACGACAGCGCGCGCGGCGCATCGACGAAGCCGCCTGCGAACTCGGCGAGATCGTCCTCGAGCTGCACGTGCGCGCGCGAATGACCGCCGAGCAGATGCGAGCCGCCGCTGCCCGCGCCATAACGCGCCGCACCGTCAGCCATGGCGGCGGCGAGCGCCGGGTGCGCGGCGAGACCCAGATAGTCGTTGCTCGCGAAGCCCAGGATCTCGCGCCCGTCGACATTCATATGCGCATCGCACGGCGTTTCGGCGATGCGCCGGCGGCGGCGCAGGCCGCGCGCGTCGAGATCGGCGAGCCCTTGCTCCAGCGTGTCGAGGAGGAACATCAGCATGCCTCCTGCAACGTGGCTTCGAACGTCTCGCGCGTGCGTTCAGCGAGCAGCGCGATTTCTTCGGCATCCAGAATGTATGGCGGCATCAGGTAGACCGTCGCGCCGATCGGGCGCAGCAGCAGTTCCTTGGCGAGCGCCTTTTCGAAGAAGCGGCGCGAGAAGGTCTTCGCGACAGGGCCTTCGAGCACGGCGTCGAATGCGAAGATCGTTCCGCATTGACGGAAATGGCGCACCGATTCGTGCGTCGCGAGCGGCGTCAGCGCCTCGCGCAGCAGCGCCGATTTCCTCGCGTTTCCGGCGAGCACATCGTCGCTCGCGAACAGGCCGAGCGTCGCGAGCGCGGCGCGGCATGCGAGCGGATTGCCGGTGTACGAGTGCGAATGGAGGAAGCCGCGCGTCGTGTCGTCGTCGTAGAACGCCGCGAAGATTTCGTCGCGCGACAGCACGATCGACAGCGGCAGATACCCGCCGCTGATGCCCTTCGACAAGCACAGGAAATCGGGCCACACGTCCGCCTGCTCGCTCGCGAAGAACGTGCCGGTGCGTCCGCAGCCGACGGCGATCTCGTCGGCGATCAGGTGCACGCCGTACTGATCGCACAGCGTGCGCAAGCCCGCGACATACGACACGTCGTGCATCGCCATCCCGGTTGCGCATTGGATGAGCGGCTCGACGATCACCGCGGCGATCTGCGCGGCGCGCGCTTCGAAGAGCGCTCGCACGCTTTCGAGCGCGCGGCGTGCGACATCGGCCGCGGTTTCGTCCGCAAGCGCCTGGCGCACATCGGGCGACGCGACGACATGCGCATGCCGGATCAGCGGATCGTACGCGTCCTTGAACAGCGCGACATCGGTGACGCCAAGCGCGCCGATCGTCTCGCCGTGATAGCTGTTCTGCACGCAGACGAATTCGCGCTTTTCGCTTTTGCCGTGATTGCGCCAATAGTGGAAGCTCATCTTCAGAGCGATCTCGACGGCCGATGCGCCGTCCGAGGCGAAGAACGCGTGGCCGAGCGTGCCGCCGGTGAGATGCGAGAGCCGCTCCGCGAGCTCGACCGCAGGTTCGTGCGTGCAGCCCGCGAGCATCGCATGCTCGAGCGTATCGAGCTGGGCTTTGAGGGCTTCGTTGATGCGCGGATTCGCGTGGCCGAACAGGTTGACCCACCACGAGCTGATCGCATCGAGATAGCGACGGCCCGCGCGGTCGTAGAGCCAGGCGCCGCTGCCGCGCGCCACGGGGATGAGCGGCAGGCGCTCATGGTGCTTCATCTGCGTGCATGGATGCCACACGGCCTTGAGGCTGCGTGCGACCCAGTCTTCCGTTGCTGGTGCTTTCAAAACCACTCCATAGCATGAACGTTCGTTGCGCGCGCCGCTCATGGCGGCGAGGCATGTTCATGCAAAAACACATGACAGGTAGTCCGATTGCGATTTGCGAGCCGGTCATGCGCAATGCTGCGATGACGCGGCGGTTCGCGCCGAATCGGAAAAACGGCAATGAGAGTAACGCGTTCCGTGCGCCGATGCACTAGGCGCTTCAGCACGCGATTGCCCATGGCGTGAGCGATCTAAGCGGCCGTTGAGCGCAGCTCGCGGCGTTTCGCATCAGATCGGGAAAATTCGGCGCCGTTGACGACGGCAAAGCCGTGCGGCTCACCGGACGAAATTCAGCCTCGGCGGGCGGATTGCGGGGCGTTTTCGTCTGCGTATTGAGGTAAGCAGCGGGTAAACAGCGGAGGTGAGCAGCGATCGAATCAGCGGCTCGCGAGCTCGTGGCTCGTGCCGTCGCCGTCGCCGTCGCCGCCGGTGGCGGGCGCGTCGGCCGACGCTTGCGCGACGCCATGCCCGCCGTTCCAGACCACCTTGTCGTTGACCGCATACAGGTGGCACGCTCCGGCGCCTTCCTTCTCGCAGTTCTGGATCGCGAGCGCCATCGGGTTGTCGCCGCCTTCCGCCCACGACCACGCGCCCGAGTCGGACACGGCGAACGCGCGCGTCGGATATTGCTTCAGAAAGTTCTCGTAGCCGGCGCGGCCCGATGCATCGAGAAACGGCACGGCGTTCACCGCATCGAGCGCGGCATAGCCCGACGCCTTTGGCATCGACGGCTCGTCGACGCGATACTGGACACTCGTCGGCATGCCGATGCGCGCGAGGAAGGCCTCGACGGCCGGCCACCAGATGGGCACGCCGTCGCGGTCGACGACGAGCCGGTGCGCGTCGTTCTTGTAGGCGCCGAAATCGACCATCTGCGCGCGCGCGCCGTGCGCGGCGTAGGCCGCGTACATCTGCGCGGAGAGCGCGGGCGACCACACCGAATCGTTGTCGCCGTAGAGCCATAGCGAAGGCGCCTGCGTGTGCTCGCCGTAGGTCTCGAAAGCTTGTGTGAGGTTGCGCTGCCAGCCGGTGCAGGCATCCTGCCGCAGGCCGCCCGAGAAGTTGATGAGGCCGTGCACGCCGGGCGCGGCGTTCACGCCGTAGGCCATCGTGGTCAGGCCGCCGTGCGACGAGCCGGCGACGACGATATGCCGGGCGTCGACATAAGCCTGCTTCGACATATAGTCGATGGCCGCTGCGACGTCGTCGGCCTGGGCGATGCCGTTGCGCTCGACGTCGCACCCCTCCTGCTGATAGGTGCCGCCCGAGCCCGCGAAGCCCTCGCGGTTCGGCGCGACGACGACATAGCCGCGCCGCACGAACTCGCGCGCGAACGCGATCGGCCGGCTGCGCGCCTGCTCGCGAGGATCGCCCTGGATCTTGCCGTGATTGAACACGACCATCGGGAACGGGCCGGGGCCGTCCGGCTTGAAGATCGTCGTCTCGAGCGTGACGGAGCCCGAGGCATCGACGGGAATTCGAAGGATCTGCTCGTTGAGATCGGCGCCGACCTTGGGCTGGTAGGCGTCGTGGTATTCGAGGTTCGGTACTTGGGCCTTGGCGAGCGGCCCGGCGGCGGCGAGGTTCGCGAGTGCGAGTGGCTCGGCCTTGGCGACTGACAGCGCGCACACGGCCGTGCATCCGATCAAGATGTTCTTCAAACTCATTCGCTACCCTGCCTGCTATGAAGTAATTCCTGAATAGCGCACTTCTTTCCGACGCGCCGGACAAAAAGGACACCCGGGGCGAAGCCTGATAGAGCGGCTTTAGAAAGTGCACTGCAAGGAAGGCGATGCTGGCGCATCACATTTCGCGGCAAAACGTGATGCAGCAAAACCAGAGCTCATCGTAGCCCGACAATTTTTCGTTGTGCAATGCAGGAGAACCCGATCTTTTCGGGGTGAGGCGAACAGTAAGGGTGGGACAGGTGTGCTAGGCCCGGGCGTTGCCGCTTTGGGGCGAATGTTGCGGACAGCCAACAAAGCGCTGTCCGCAGCGTACTCAGCGCTCGCTTACATCGCCGTCGACATAGCGCCAGCGCGCGTCGGCGCCGCGCACGAAGCGGCTCACCTCGTGCAGCCGTTGCGCGCGTCCGCCGACTTTGTAGCGGGCGACGAATTCGACGATCGCGTGAGTCGCGTCGGCGGCTTCGAAGCGTTTGACTTGCAGGCCGATCCAGCGGGGGGCGTCGGGGGATTGAGGGTCGAGGTCGAGATCGGCGGGGCAGGTCGCCGAATCCCAGGTTGCACGTAAGTAATCGCTATCGCCGAGAACGTAGGCGCTATAGCGCGAGCGCATCAGTTCGAGCGCCGTCGGCGCGGTCTCGCCGCCGTCGATGAAGCGTCCGCAGCAGACGGCGAAGCGCGGCGTCTTGGCGGTTGCGGCCTTGCCCGGCGCCGTGCCGCCGCAGGGACATTCGAGCGGGCGAGGGTGCGCGGGCGTGGCCGATGCGGAATTCGTCATGCGCGTAAGGATTCGTCAGTTGAGACCGCGTGCGATCAGGATCTTCTGGATGTCGCTCGTGCCTTCGTAGATCTGGCAGACGCGCACGTCGCGATAGATGCGCTCGATGGGGAAGTCGCTCAGATAGCCGTAGCCGCCGAGCGTCTGCAGCGCGGCCGAGCAGATGCGTTCCGCCGCTTCCGACGCGAACAGCTTCGCCATCGCCGCTTCGGTGAGGCAGGGCAGGCCCGCGTCCTTCAGCGACGCCGCGTGCCAGATGAGCTGGCGGGCGGCTTCGAGCTGCGTCGCCATCTCGGCGAAGCGGAACTGCACGGCTTGATGCGCGAAGATCGGCTGACCGAAGCTCTCGCGCTCCTTCGCATAGGCGAGCGCCGCTTCGAGCGCCGCGCGCGCCATGCCGACGCTCTGCGCCGCGATGCCGATGCGCCCGCCTTCGAGCCCCGACAACGCGATCTTGTAGCCTTCACCTTCCGCGCCGATCAGGTTCGCCGCCGGCACGCGGCAATCCTCGAACACGATCTGCGCAGTGTCGGACGAGTGCTGGCCGAGCTTGTCCTCGATGCGCGCGACGATATAGCCGGGCGCGCTCGTCGGCACGATGAACGCGCTGATGCCGCGCTTGCCCGCGGCCTTGTCGGTGACGGCCATCACGATCGCGACGTCGCCGTTCTTGCCGCTCGTGATGAACTGCTTGACGCCGTTGAGCACGTACGCGCCGCCGTCGCGCGTCGCGGTGGTGCGCAGCGCCGAGGCGTCCGACCCCGCTTGCGGCTCGGTCAGGCAGAACGCGCCGAGCATCTCGCCGCGCGCGAGCGGCGTGAGCCAGTCGCGCTTTTGCGCGTCGTTGCCGTAGGCGAGCAGGATGCTGCAGACGGGGCAGTTGTTGACCGAGATCGCCGTCGACGTGCCGCCGTCGCCGGCCGCGATCTCTTCGAGTATCACGGCGAGCGCGAGCGCATCGAGGCCCGCGCCGCCGCAGGCCTCGGGCACGAGCACGCCGTAGGCGCCGAGCGCAGCGAGCTGGCGGTGCACGTCCTTCGGGAACGTGCGGTCGCGATCCCACTGCGCGGCGTTCGGCGTCACCGCCTCGCGCACGAAGGTGCGCACCGCGTCGCGGATCATCTGGTGGTCCTGATCGAGCACCATGGCGTTCGTGTCTCCTTACCATAGGGCCTGTCATTAGTGTGAACAGGCCCTATGATTACCAGTCGATGGCCGTGCCGTCGTATTGAAAGAAGCGGCCGTTGAACGAAGCATGCGAGGCAGCGGCTTGCGCAAGCACGTCGCGCATGCCCGCGACGCTGCGCTCCGGATCGATCGCCGCCGCCGAACCGCCCATGTCGGTGCGCACCCAGCCCGGATGCAGCGCGACGCAGGTGGCGCGGCGCGTCTGCAGCGAGGCGATCTTCAGCGCGTCGTTCAACGCCGCCTTGCTCGCGCGATAAAGCCAGCCGGTGGTGCCGGTCGCCTCGCCGATGCTGCCCATCTTGCTCGACAGCACCGCGAGCACGCCCTGCGCGTCCTCGACGAGCGGCAGCAGGATCGGCATCAGCTGCATCGGACCGCGGACGTTGGTCGTCATCACGTAGTCGAAATCCTCGACCGTGATGGTCTCGACGCCCTCGGTGCGCGGGCCGTACACGCCCGACACGATGACCGCCGCATCGAGCCGCTCGCCGTTGAGCTTCCAGCCGAGCGCGGCGATTTCCTCCGGCTCGGCGATATCGAGCGAGAACGTCTCGCAGCCGAGCGCGGCGAGCGAATCGAGCGAGTCGTCGTCGCGCGCGGTGGCGAGCACGCGCCAGCCGGCGCGCTGGTATTGACGCGCGAACTCGCGTCCGAGTCCGCGCGACGCGCCTACGATCAGTGCTGTTTTCATCCGCTTCCCTCCTCGCCGGGCAATGACCAAGGGGCGAATCGTACGACGATTGCGTGAAAGCGCGCCGTCAGATGAGCTCGATGCCCATCGCAGTGGCCTCACCGCCGCCGATGCACAGGCTCGCGACGCCGCGTTTGCCGCCGCGCGAGCGCAGCGCGCCAATCAGCGTGACGAGGATGCGCGCGCCCGAGGCGCCGATCGGATGACCGAGCGCGCACGCGCCGCCGTTCACGTTGACCTTCTCGTGCGGCAGGCCGTGCTCCTTCATCGCGGCCATCGTGACAACGGCGAACGCTTCGTTGATCTCGTAGAGATCGACGTCGGCGGCGCGCCAGCCGTTCTTGTCGAACAGCTTCTTGATCGCGCCGACCGGGGCCGTCGTGAACTTCGCCGGCTCCTGCGCGAAGGTCGAATGGCCGGCCACGCGCGCGAGCGGCGTCGCGCCGAGGCGCGCAGCCGTCGACTCGCGCATCATCACGAGCGCGGCGGCGCCGTCGGAGATCGACGACGAGTTCGCCGCCGTCACGGTGCCGGTCTTGCTGAACGCGGGCTTGAGCGTCGGGATCTTGTCGAGGTTCGCCTTGAACGGCTGCTCGTCGCGCTCGATCGTGACCTCGCCCTTGCGGCTCTCGACTTTCACCGGCGCGATCTCCCAAGCGAACGAACCGTCTTCGTTCGCGCGCTTGGCGCGCACCAGCGATTCGATCGCGAAGGCGTCTTGCGCCGCGCGCGTGAAGTCGAACGACGCCGCGCATTCCTCGGCGAAGGTGCCCATCAGGCGGCCTCCGCCTTTCTCGTCCTTCATGTAGGCGTCTTCCAAGCCGTCGTAGAACATGTGGTCGATCACCTGGCTGTGGCCCATGCGCATCCCGCCGCGCGCCTTCGGCAGCAGGTAGGGCGCGTTCGTCATGCTCTCCATGCCGCCCGCGACCGCCACCTCGACGCTGCCCGCCGTCAGCATGTCGTGCGCGAACATCGCCGCGCGCATGCCCGAGCCGCACATCTTGTTGACCGTCGTGCAGCCGGCGGCAAGCGGCAGGCCCGCGCCGAGCGAGGCCTGCCGCGCGGGCGCCTGGCCGAGGCCGGCGGGCAGCACGCAGCCCATCAGCACTTCGTCGATCTGCTCCGGCTTCAGGCCTGAGCGCTCGAGCGCGGCTTTGATGGCGACCGCGCCCAGCTGCGGCGCGGTGAGCGCGGCGAATTCGCCTTGGAATGCGGCCATCGGCGTGCGCGCCACTGCTGCGATGACGATCGGATCACGGGTTGTCTCACTCATGTTTCAGCTCCTTGATTACACCTTTCACGATTGCCGGGACGTCGCCGAGTTGGGCGGCGTCCGCGGCGACCACGTCGTTTTGCGCCGAGCGCGCGCCGTTCGTCGACAGCGCGGCGACGCAGCGCCTGTAGGTCGATTCGAGCATGCCCGGCTCGGAAATCGTCATGCCGAGGTCGCGCACGCGGCCGTCGTGCAGCCCGTAGACCCAGCCGTGAACGGTGAGCGGCTGGCTCCTCGCCCACGCGTCGGTGATGATCGTCGTGCGGCACACGTTCAGGACCTGCTCGATCGCGTTCAGCTCGACGAGGCGGCGATGGCGCGCTTCGCCGATCGGCCATTCGTCGAGCAGCGCGGCGTGCTTCGCGCGCACGTCGTGGATGTGATGGAGCCAGTTGTCCGCGAGGCCCACGCGCCGGTCGAACAGCGCCGCGCCGACGCCGGAGCAGCCGTAGTGGCCGACCACCATGATGTGCTTCACCTTCAGCAGGTCGACGGCGAACTGGACCACCGACAGGCAGTTCAAGTCGCTATGCACGACCACGTTCGCGATGTTGCGATGGACGAAGACTTCGCCCGGCGGCAGGCCGATGATCTCGTTGGCGGGCACGCGCGAATCGGAGCAGCCGATCCACAGGTATTCGGGCGACTGCTGGTCGACGAGGCGCGAGAAGTACTGCGGGTCTTCGGCGAGCTTGCGCCCGACCCAGGTCTCGTTGTTCTCGAACAGATGGGCGAGTGGATGGTTTCGGGTGCTCATGGTGCGTGTCGATGTCTGGCGATGTTGAGGTGTTGGACCGGTTGCGTGCTTGCCGCTCACGCGGCGCGTGCGCTGTTCGTGTTGCCTTTTGCTTCGCTTGAATCGGCAAAGCGCTCGGGATAGCGCACGCAAAACCGCACGCTGCGGTCGTAGGGAAAGAAATCGGGCAGTTCGCCCTTGAGCAGATGATCCTTGTGCCTTTGCCATAACGCCGGATCGAAGAAATCCGCGTGATGGCGCATGAAGTGCTTGCGCACCGACGGGTCGCCGAGCAGAAAAGTGCCGTACGTCTCCGGGAAAATGTCGTGCGGCCCGACCGTGTACCAGGGCTCGGCCGACATCTCGTCTTCCTCGTTGCGCGGCGCCGGCACCTGCCGCACGTTGCAGTCGGTCAGGTATTCGATTTCATCGTAGTCGTAGAACACGACGCGGCCGTGACGCGTCACGCCGAAGTTCTTGTAGAGCATGTCGCCGGGGAAGATGTTCGCTTGCATCAGCTCCTTGACGGCGTCGCCGTATTCCTTGATTGCGTGCTCGACGTCGGCTTCGCTGCCGTTTTGCAGGTACAGGTTGAGCGGCACCATGCGCCGCTCGATGTACACGTGGCGGATCACGAGGTTGTCGCCTTCGTACTCGATCATCGACGGCGCTTCTTTCTCGAGCTCGCGGACGAGCGCATCGTCGAGCCGCGAGACCGGCAGCGCGACGCTCGAATATTCGAGCGTGTCGGCCATGCGGCCCAAGCGATCGTGCCGTTTGACGAGCAGGTACTTCTCCTGGATCTTCTCGCGCGTCGTTTCTTTCGGCGGCGGGAAGGCGTCCTTGATCAGCTTGAACACGTACGGGAACGACGGCAGCGTGAAGACGATCATCACGAGCCCCTTGATGCCGGGCGCGATGATGAAGCGGTCGCTCGAATGCGAGAGGTGATGCAGCAAGTCGCGATAGAAAAGATTCTTTCCCTGCTTCTGCAGCCCCAGCGACGTATAGATTTCGGCGCGCGGCTTGCCCGGCATGATCGTCTCGAGAAACGACACGCAGGCCGACGGCACTTCCATGTCGACGAGAAAGTACGAGTGCGAGAAGCTGAAGATGATGAGAAGCTGCTCGCGCTTGAGCAGGACCGTATCGACCGCGAGCACGCCGGGTTTCGTGTGACGGATCGGCAGCGCGAACGGCAGCACGAGCTCGCCGTTGATGATGCGCCCGACGATGTACGCGGCCTTGTTGCGGAAGAACAGCGACGAGAGCACGTGCACCTGGAAGTTGGCCGCCTCGGTGAACGTGCCGAACGATTCGCGGATCGCCCGGATCGCGCACTCGACGTCGCGCGTCAGGTCCTCGAACGGCGGCTCCAGCTGGAAGTTCGTGACGACGCGCTCGAGCGTCGCGGCGAGTCCTTCCTTGCCCGGGTAATAGGCGCGGTAGGTCGGCTTGGCGGCGGGCTCGTCGTTTTCGAGATATTCGGTCGAAATGGCCGGCCGCACGAAAATGAAGTCGTTGCTGAAATACGAGCGGTGCAGGATCTTGCAGCAGACCGAGTTGAAGAACGTCTCCGCGCATTCGGGCTGGTGGTGCGTGGTCAAGAGCCCGATGTAGTGCAGCTTGATCTGCTGCCAGACCTCGTCGTCGATGTTCTCGGCGTCGAACTCGTCTTCGAGCAGGACCACGCATTCCGCCACGCGATCGTCGTACGACGCGATGCGGTCGCGAGCGAGCTTCTGGATGCCGTGCCAGTCGCCGGCTTCGAACAAGGCCTTCGCGCGGATCGCCGCCTCGCGGAAGATCCGGTAGTGACGGTCGAACCCTTCGAGCATCGTCTGCGCGACGTCGAAGCCGATTTGCGACGAGAGCAGTTTCGGAAAGTGGTTCATGGCTGCCGTGCATTCGTCCGGAGTCGTGATAGCGCTTGCCATTTTATCGCCCGCATGCGCCCTTCAAGCGCGCTTGCGCCTTATAGGCAGGCTTTGCCGTGCGATGCGTTGGCGCGCGTTCCGCGACGTTCGGACCATCTCCTTGCAATGCTGCGGTTATGTGCTCGATCCTGCTGCGAAATATTTTTTTCGCTTGATGGTGCTGCTAAGCGCCGTGCTGCGTCATGCCTTGGCGCGCTTGGCTGGCGTTTGCCCGGACGCCGCCGCGCTGTTCTCCTCCAGCATCGCACGGCACTGCGTTTCGTATTGCGCCAGGTCTTCGAGCGTCGCGTTCAGGTCTTCCAGCTGGCGCTCGAGCACTTCGCGATGCTCGGCGATCGTCGTGAGGAAGGCATGGAGCTGGGGGACGGTATCGGTCGGCGACTCGTACAGGTTCAGCAGATCGCGAATCTCAGACAGCGTGAAGCCGAGCCGCTTGCCGCGCAGCGTGAGCTTCAAGCGCGTGCGGTCGCGGCTCGAATAGACGCGCCGCAGCCCGCTCGAGCCTTCGCGGCTCGGCGCGAGCAGGCCCTGGTCTTCGTAGAAGCGGATGGCGCGGGGCGTCACGTCGAATTCGCGGGCGAGTTCCGTGATCGTGTATTGCTGCTGAGTCATGACAGGGCTGACGTTCGCTTGTGCGGTGTGCGCGGCCGGATCGGATCGACGACATCGGCCGTGCGCGGATACGGTTTGGAGATAGAATCGACGTTTACGTTATCGTCAACTTGAATAAAGCGCAACTGGCAGCCAGTGCGCGCCATCCCAACGAGATCCCCCGATGAATGCGCTCGAACACCAACTCGACTATCCGTTTGCCGATACGCTGCCCGAAGCGGGCCACACGCGGGAGGTTGCGCCGGGCGTCTTCTGGCTGCGCATGCCGCTGCCGTTCGTGCTGGACCATATCAACCTCTGGTTGCTGCGCGATGAAATCGACGGGCAAAAGGGCTGGACGGTCGTCGATTGCGGGATTTCGGACGAGACGATCAAGAAGCACTGGGAGCATGTGTTCGAGACGCGGCTCGAAGGGCTGCCGGTGCTGCGGGTGATCGTCACGCATTGCCATCCCGATCATCTGGGGCTCGCCAACTGGATTTGCGAAGGCGGGGACCGCGAGCGCTGGAGCGTGCGGCTGTGGATGACGCTCGGCGAGTACATGCTCGGGCGCGTGATGGCGGCGGGCGATGGATCGAATGCCGGCGGCGAGGGCGCGGCTCGGCATTTCGCTCGGCACGGTCTCGCGGATCAGGATGCGATCGAGAAGCTGAGGAATCGCCGCAGCTACTACTCGAACCTCGTGCCGTCGATGCCGGCGAGATATCGGCGCATGCGCGAAGGCGACGCGGTGACGATCGGCGGCAAAGCATGGCGCGTCGTGACGGGGTTCGGTCATTCGCCTGAGCATTGCGCGCTGCATTGCGAGGCGGACGGCGTGCTGATTTCCGGCGATATGGTGCTGCCGCGGATCTCGACGAATGTATCCGTGTTCGATATCGAGCCGGAAGGCAATCCGCTTGCGCTGTATCTGGAGTCGCTTGGGCGGTATGAGACGATGCCTTCGGACACGCTTGTTTTGCCCTCGCATGGCAAGCCGTTTCGCGGCCTGCATACGCGGATCAAGCAGTTGCGCGAGCATCATGACGCGCGGCTCGATGAGGTGCGCACGGCGTGCGCGGAGAAACCGCAAAGCGCGGCCGATATCGTGCCGCTCATGTTCAAGCGGCAACTCGACATTCACCAGATGACGTTTGCGATGGGCGAGGCGCTTGCGCATTTGCATCTGCTTTGGCTTGCGGGGGAGTTCAGGCGCGAGATTGAGGCGGACGGGGTGGTGAGGTTTGCGGTGGCGAGTAAGTTCTAGAGCCGTTCTGACGCAGGCAAGCCGCAAGCGTTCCGAAGGCCGCGAGTTCGCTTGCGGGCAGCGCATCCGAGGTCGCGGAGGACGCGCATCAGGTCGTCGAATCGATGGTGGAGACGATGGGTCGCATCAGCGAGAACTCTTCGCGCATCGCGGAGATCACGACGCTCATCGAAGGCATCGCGTTCCAAACCAACATCCTCGCGCTGAATGCCGACGTCGAAGCGGGGCGAGCCGGGGATCGAAGCGCGTCGCAGCTCCGTGGAGCCGGAGTTGGCGTGAGGGTGCAGAAGGTTCTTAGGTGACGGGGCTCCCTCCCGCAAGCCTTGCCGGCTTCGGCGCATACGCCAGGGTTTGCCGAAGCCGGCCGTCGCCGGTCTTCTTTTAGTCGAGCCCCGCTCCGTTATCGTGATTGAGTCGGCTGCTCCGCCGCGCCAGCGCGCGCGCGAGGGTTTGGCCGTCGGCCCCGATAGGCCGGTTCAGCGCCGCTTGCCGAATGTCCGCCGCGGTCTGTTCCAGTCCCGCGTGCTCTGCGAGCAGACTTTGCGCAAGCGCCGCAGACAGGCACGCGCCATCCAGACGCAACGCAATCCTAGCGTTGCGCTCCGCTTCATCGAAGCGGCCCTCATGGAAGTCCACCACGGCGAGACCGCCCGGCGCCTCCGCAAATCCGCGGTCGATTTGCGCGGCATGTTCGAACCGTACTCGCGCGGTTGCCAACTCGCCATTGAACAGGTGCGCCCAGCCAGCCGAAACCCATGAGCCCGCATGTGACTTCAACAGCTCGGCGGCGCGATCGAGCGTCGGCGCTGCGGCGGCGAAGCGTTGTTGGGACAGCAATGCAAGGCCCGCGCCCAGCATCGCGCGGCCGCTGTTCGCGTTCAGCGCCAAGGCTCGCTCGAACAGGTCATGGGCGGTGCCGGCCGAGCCTTCATCGAGAGCGAGCAGACCGCGAACCGTGAAGCCATCGGGCGTTTCGGGCGCACGTGCTGCGTGAACACGTGCGCCATCGAGATTTTCCGTATCGAATAATGCGGTGGCGAGCGCGGCGTGGAGTTCCGGATCGCAATCCGGGCTCTGGGCGTAGTGCTCGCCGAGAGCGATCGCTTCATCGATGCGTCCCAGGTGATGCAAGGCGCGCAGCTTGAGCGTCGCGGCGCAGGGCAACGCGTCGAGAACCCTATCCTCGAGTTCGGCGACTGCCTCGTCGAAACGCCCGAGCATCGCATTCGCATAGGCGATGTTGTAGCGCACCGCGGGTTCGGCGTGCGCCTCGTCGAGCGACTGGAAAGCCGCCAGGGCAGCTGTGAAATTTCCTTGCGCCAGTGCCGCGAGCCCCTGCAAATTGACGAGCGCGGCAGGCAGTTCGTGGCGTGCCGAGTAGCGCGTCAGCAGCTCGTCGCACGTTGCGAATTGCTGCGCGTCGAATGCGGACGCGGCGGCATCGGCCAGCAGGTTCGGATTGTCCGGATCCGCTTCGAGGTATGCCAGAAAACGGGTAAGCCGCGCGTGTGCATCGGCAACGTGCGGCGTTTGGCGGGAATAGGAAGTCATCGGAAAAGATTGAATCAGTTGCGTTGAACGCGTGACGAGGTTCGGTCGCCCGTGCTTTTTAAAGCATATCAGCGGCTCGTGCGCGTGACGAGCGCGGCAGTCGTGCCCCGCTGATTTTCCGGATTAGGGAGGATTGCTCGCTAAATATCGAGATCGCCTCTCGAGCTGATGAAGAAACGTGTTTGTTGACGTTTGTTCACATTCCTCGGGCTACGACGCAAGTCCGGCTGCGACTCGTAAACCCTTCTCAGGCAATGCCTCGATCGTTCTACAGCAATGCGCCCGCCATCCTGAAATAAAAAAATTCCCAAAACGCTAAACGACTCGCCAACCGTGCGGATAACTCGGTCATGACAGGCGCTGTGGCATTGACGCGGCGCGCACGAACAATCACGAACAGGATCGAGGCAACGCATGGTAGCGATCGTTACGGGCTATGGTTTGGGGATGCAATATTCGTCGGGCTTGGGGCTCGGCGCACGCGGGCAGATCGGCAGCGCGTCGTTCGGGCAGAACGGCGAACGGATCTATGTGAACGCGGCCACCGGCAACTTGGCGATTCAGGACCTCGACCAGATGCTGCTGGGCCAGGGCGTGAACAGCAACATCTACCGGGCGTACAACAGCAGCGGCAGTCTCGGCGGCGCCAACGGCAACTGGCTGGCCGGCGGCGCGAAGCGCGTAGGCGGCCTGGACGGCCGGGTGAATGCCCAGTTCAGCCAGGTGACGCTCACCGGCTGGGACGGCTCGCAGGTCGTCTACACCTACGACGTAAGCCGCAAGCTCTACGTGACGACCGTGGGCGTCGGCGCGGACGTGTCCACGGGCGCGGGGGTGGCGCAAGTTACGAGCACGGGCGCGCGGGCGACGCTGACCTTCGATGCCGCATTGAACACGTGGATCTGGCGCAGCGGCGACAACACGCTGATCGAAACCTACGACGGAGCGACGGGCCGCCTGAGCACCTGCCGCGATCGCGACGGCAACACCGTCTTCTACACCTACAACAGCGCGGGCGCGCTCTCCCAGGTCAAGACCCAGAGCGGCGATTCGACGTATCTTGACTATGACGCCGCGGGCAAGCTCGCAGCGCTGCGCACGGTCTACCGCGACACGGCGAGCCAGCTCGTGACTGCGACGGCCGTGCGCTACGCTTACGACAGCCAGGGGCGCCTGTCGCGGGTGACCGTCGACTTGAGCCCAGAGGACAACAGCGTCGCCGACGGCCGCGTGTTCACGACGACCTACACGTACGACGGCACGAGCAACCGGATCGCTTCGATCGCACAATCGGACGGCTCGCTCATCAAGTTCAGCTACGAATGGGTGTTCAACTGGCTGGAGCCGTTCAGCGGCGGCGACATGCGTGTGTCGCGCATCGAGCAGATCGCCGGCCAGGGCGAGCCCGCGCGCGTGACGACGCTCAGCTACGACACGTTTTCCCGCAGAACCACGATCACCGACCCGCTGGGCCAGCAGCAACAGCTGACCTACGACAACAAGGGGCGGCTGCTGGAGCTGGCGGATATGTCTTCGGGCAGCGCGATAGATCGGCGGCAGACGTTCACCTACGATGTGTACGGCAACGTCACGGCGATTAACGGCAGCGACGGGCGCTGGGTGAAATTCACGTACGACGCGGCGAACAACGTCGTCCAGCAGTGGGGCTCGGAGGGGGTGATCTACCGCACCTATGGTGCGAACAACGAGTTGCTCTCGGAGAAGGTCGGCCAGGACTTCAATACGGCGACGAGCCAGTTCGCCACCACGCGCTACGTCTACGACAAGAACGGGCACCGGCGTTTCGCCATCAGCGCGGAAGGCCGCGTGACGGAATTCCGCTATAACGCGGCGGGCCAGGCGGTCTCGGAGCTTCACTACAGCGGCTCATCCTTCGCCGCGAGCACGTCCGCGCCGACCGAAGCGCAGTTGGAGACTTGGGTCGCCGCTCTGGCGGACAAGAGCGCGGCCGCGCGCGTCGATATGGCCTACGACTATCGCGGCAACGTCGCGCTGGTGACGCGCTACGGCAAGCTGCGCGCGGACGGCGAGGGCGACGCAGACGCGGGCGAGATCACGCAGGTGCGCTACGTGTACGACGCGTTCGGCCGGCTGTTGCAGCGCTTCGCGGGCGCGCCGGGCAGCGAGCAGGTCGAACAGTTCACCTACGACGGCCTGGGTCGGCTGCTCACGGCCGTGCACTTTGACGGCACGGTGACGCAGTATCAGCGTGTGGGCGACAGCAACACGGTATCGGTCACCTTCGCGAACGGCCTGACGCGTGTCTCGACTTACAACGGGGCGGGCGAGCTGATCGCCGTGGACGAGTCCTCGGCCGCGCACGCGCTGCTCTCGCACGTCGAGAACCGCTACGATGCGAAGGGCCGATTGCGCATGACGATCGATGCGAACGGCGGGACTACGCACTACCTTTACGACCGCTACGACCGGCGCACCGCGGAAGTCGGCCCGGACGGCACGGCGAGGACGTTCGAGTACGACAGCGCCGGTTTTCTCGCGAAGACGATCACTTACTCGCAGCGCCTGACGGCAGCGCAATTGGGCAAGCTCGTGCAGGCGAACGGGCGGCCCGTCGACGCCGCGTCGCTTGCCGCGGCGGGCATCTCCCCGAGCACGGGCGTCGCTGACCAGGTTCAGTGGACCTACTACCGCAACGGCTTGCTGGAGTACACGGTCGATGCGTACGGCTATGTCGTTCGCTACCAGTACGACAGCAGCGGGCGCTTGCTGTCGCGCACGGCATACGGTAACAGCGTTTCGACGGTGCCGCGCCCCGATCCCTCCAAAGTGACGGCCAACGCTTCGACCGACCGCACGACGCGCTACATCTACGATCTGGACGGATTGCTGCTGGCCGAAATCGACGCCGACTCCTACCTGGTTCAGCACCGTTACAACAGCGCGGGGCAGCGTACGGAGACGATCCGGCACGCGGGTGCGGCGGGCTCGGCTGTGACCGATCTCGCATCGCTGCTGAAATTTAGCCGCGGCACGGGTGCGCCGACGATCTTGCACACCAACCTCTACGATGCCCGCGGGTTCCTGCGCGCCGAGATCGATGGCGAAGGCTACGTCACGAGCTACCAATACGATGCGTTCGGCAACGTGTCCGAGCGTGTGCGCGGCCGGAAGCTGACGGTCGAAGAGGTTCGTTCGCCGCAGCAGGTGCCGTTGACGATCGAGGCGAGCGGTACACCCGGCGAGAGCGTCGAGGCGTGGATCGACGGTGTGAAGGCCGGCTCGGTGGTGCTCACGCAGGCAGGGTACGCGTCTTATTCGCTGACGGCGTCGAACATCGTGCCGATCTCGAATCACACGATTGAATTGCGCAGCGCGGGCGGCAAGCCGGTGGAGGTGCGGCGCGCGACGTTCGGCGGACTGGCGTTCGTCGCGGAGACGAAGTCCATCGCGGCCGCGGGCGAGCGTTACACGCTCGAAGCCGCGCAAGTCGCGCTCGCGCAGGCGAGCACGCCGGGAGCGCTCGAACGCACGGTCTACGTGTACGACGCGATGGGGCGCTTGCAGGAGCGCTCGACCTACTCGGTCACGGGCAGCGCGACCTCGCGTTATACCTACGACAGCCAAGGCAACTTGATTCGCGAGACGACGGGCAACCGCACGTCGGCTTGGCGCTACGACGAGCAAGGGCGCTTGATCGGGCAATTGAACGGCAAAGGCAGCGAGGCGCTCGCGGCATTGGGCAGCGAGGCGACGCAAGCGCAAATCGACGCCGTCTGGCAGTCGTGGGGCGTGCGCTATGCGTACGACGCCAACGGCAACCGGATCTCGATGACCGACGCGAACGGCAACGTCACCTATTACTACTACGGCAAGGCCAACCGCCTCACATTGGTGATCAATGCGCTTGGCGAAGTGACGCGGTACCAAACGGGCGCGCGGAGTTCGAGCGAGAGCGACCGGACCATCACGACCGTTTATGGCCAGCGCCTGTCGCAGCAGACATTGGCGACGCTCACGGGCGGTCAGGCTACGGATGCGCTCTGGCAGGCCATCAACGCCGTGTCCGGCGGCGACAATTTGACGACGCTGTTCGAATACGACCAGCTGGGCCAGTTGACGCGGCGCACGGATTTCGCATCGGACGTGGGGTATCGCTACAACGCATTCGGTGATGTGTTGCGACAAACCACGCAAATCGCGGCCGGTGAGAGGTTGGAGACTTCGTTCGACTACGACAAGCGCGGCAATCGGATTTCGCGGACCGATTTTTACGACAAGGGCAATAACAGCACCAACCTGTCGCAAACGAAGACCGACTACGACGCGTTCGGCAGGCCCATCACTTGGGTTGACGCCAATGGTGGCGTACGCCGGCAGTCATACGACCGCAACGGCAACGTGATCGTCATCGCCGATGCGGAGTCTGGCCAGACGAAGCTCACCTACGACGCGTTCGGCAACGCGCTCACGCGCACCGACCGCACGGGCAACACGACGCAGTACGCGTACGACGGGGCAAAGCGCCAAGTGCGCGTGACCACGCCTGAGGGGATCTCCACGGTCACGACGTACGACGAATTCGGCCAGGTGGTCGCGCTCACCGATGGCCGCGGCAACACCACGACATATCGCTATGACCTCGACGGCAAGCTCGTCGAGACGAAAGCGCCGCAAGGCACGACTACCCAGGCCTTCGACCATGCGGGCCAGTTGATCGAAACGGTCGATGGACGCGGCACGCGCACGCGCTATACCTACGACGCGGCGGGCCGGGTGCTGACGCGCGTGGTCGACCCGACGGGATTGAATCTCGTCACGCGCTACGAATACGACGCGAAAGGACAAGTCGTTCGCGTGACCGATCCGTCGGGCGCGGTGACCGAGACGGCGTATGACGTGGCGGGCCGCACGGCGTCCGTGACGGTGGATGCGGGCGAGGGCGGGCTGAAGCTCGTGACGCAGTTCGTGTACGACCAAACCGGCAACGTCGTGACGGTGATCGAAGGACGCGGCACTAACGCGCCGCGCACGACGAAGAAGGTCTACGACGGCTTGGGGCGTCTCACGGAATCGATCGCCGATCCCGACGGTTTGAAACTCAAAACCACGTACACGTACGACCGCAACGGCAATGTCGTGGCAGTGACGGACCCGGGGGGCAACGTCACGCGCTACGTCTACGACAAGGAGGGACGTCGCACGTGGTCGGTCGATGCTACCGGCGCGGTCACGCGCACGATGTACGACCCGGAAGGCCGGGTGATGCTGCAGCTGGCCCATGCTCAACCGATCAGTCTGACGGGTTTGCCGACGCCGCTTGGTGAAAGCGACATCGAGGGACGACTGACGCTCATGCCCGAGCGCGACCAGAGTACGGCCTATGCCTACGACAAGGACGGCCGACTGCGCTACACGGTGAATGCGTTGGGCTACGTGACCGAACAAACCTGCGACGCGAGCGGCAACGTCACGGCCACGCGCACCTATGCGCGCGCGCTCGATGTGAGCCAGGCGCGCACGCTTGCGGGAATCGCGAGTGCGTTGGGTGCGCAGGGGGCCAAGCCGACGGTGGCCGAATACGTCACGAAGACGTACGACGCCGCGAATCGTCTGATCGAGACGATCGTCGATCCGGACGGGGTGAAGGCGGGCATGAAGTACACCTACGACGCGAACGGCAATCTCTTGACGGCCGCCCGCAGGACCGCGCTCGGGGGTGTGAACTCATACGCTTACGACGCGGCAGGCCGGCAGACCTGGGCCATCGATGCGGAGGGCGCGATCACCCGCAATGTCTATGATGGCGCGGGCCGGCTCGTGACGCGGCAGGCCTTTGCGAACACGTTGTGGTTCGGCTACTACGAGCAGTTGCCCGCCAACTTTGGCGAAAGCGAGATCGCCTCGCTCGTCAAAGCATGGCCCGAGCGCGACCGCACGACTTCCTACGTGTACGACGGCGCGAGTCGCCTGCGCTACGAGGTGAACGCGCTGAACTACGTGACCGAGCGTGTGTACGACGCGGCGGGCAACGTGGTCTCGACAATCGCCTACGCCGGCGCGATCAGCGTGACGGGCGAGCCGAGCGCGGCCTCGGTCGCCGCGGCGCTCAAGGCGCAAGATGCGACAACTCACGCATCGGACCGCGTCACGCGCAACGTCTTCGACGCGGCGAACCGCTTGCTCTTCAGCGTCAACGCAATGGGCTACGTGACGCAGAACCGCTACGACGCGAACGGGAACCTGCTAGAGCGGGTGGCCTATCGGACGCCATATGGCGGCGAAGGCACGCCGACGCAAGCCGACTTGCAAAAGTGGCTGGCAAGTCCGAACGTGCCCGACGCGGCGGGGGACCGCACGACGACGTGGCTCTACGACAGCGCGGGCCGGCAGGTTTACCTGATCGACGCCGAGGGGTACGTCACGGAGAAGCGTTACGACTTCGCGGGCCGCGTGTTGAAGACGATTCGTTACGCGGGTCAATACGAGGGCGCGCGCACGGCGACGCTGGCGCAACTGGCGGCACGACTGCCGGCGACGCTGCCGGCCGATGCGGCGATGATGGAAAGCCGCTACGACGCGGCGGGCGGGCTGACCGAAACGGTCAACGCGGCGGGCATCGTCACGCGTCACACGCTCGATGCGGCTGGGCGTGCGAGCGAAACGGAAGTGGCGTATGGCACGAAAGAGGCGTCGGTGACGCGCCGTGAGTTCGATGCGGCCGGCAATATGACGCGTGAGACACGGGCTTACGGCACGGCGGCGCAAACCACGACGCTCTATAACTACGGCTGGTCGGGTCTGCTCGACTTTATGGTCGGTCCGCGCGGCGTGGAGGCAATGGAGCAGGACACCGAGTGGGCACTGGCCGAGCGCCGTGCGCTGGGGCTGGTGGATGCCAAGGGTGAGGTACTCCGGGCTGCGGCGCTTACGGCCGAGCAAAAACGCACGGTATGGCTCAAGTACGGGACGTTTTACTCGTATGACAAGCTGGGCCGCCAGAACGGCGTGAAAGTGGGGGCGGGCGGCTTCAACTATATCTTCAGAGCCAGCTACGATGCGTTCGGCAATGCCGTGACGAGAAGCGAGAATGGGGCCTCAGCGGGGACCTTCTTCTTCGACAAGCTCGACCGTGTGATCCTGGCGGTGAACGATGCGGGCGGAGCGACGCGCACGGAGTACGGCGCCTCGGGGCAGCCGGTGCGCATCACGCAGTACGTGCAGCCGATTTTCAATTGGTCGCCGGGCACGCAGACGCTGTATTACGCGATCTCCGAAACACCCGGCAAAGACGCCGTAACCCAGCTCGAATACGACCGGCTCGACCGGCTCGTCAAGTCGACCGATGCCGAAGGGTACTTCGAGACCTATGCCTATGACGCGCTGGGCAATCGCACGAACTACAAAAACAAGCTCGGCGGGACATTCACCTATACGTATGACCGTCGTGGGCTGAAGCTTTCCGAGACTCTGCCGGTTACCTCACGCGGCAACTCGGTGGTCAACCGCTTCGAGTACGACGCGCGCGGCAACCTGGTGGCGACGACCGAAGCGACGGGGCTCGCCGAGCAGCGCATCACGCGCTACGCGTACGACGCACTCGACCGTCAGATCAGCAAGACAGGCGTGCCCGTCACGGTGACACAGGCCGATGGCACCACGAAAACGGTGACGCCGGTGGAACGCTTCGTCTATGACGCGCGCGGGAACGTGATCAAGCAGATCGACGCGAACGGCAGCACGGCGACCTCGTATTACGACGCGGCCAATCGCAAGACCGGGCAGGTCAGCGCGACGGGCACGCTCACGCTGTGGGCGTATGACGCGGCGGGCAATGTCGTGACGCAGCAGGTGTTTGCCAAACCGGTCGAGTCGGTGGAGGGCTCGACGCCGCCCGCTGCGCTCGTGGCCAACCTCGATCAGGCCCGCGAAACCAACCAGCTGCGTGAGACGCGTTACAAGTACAACCTGCTGAACCAGATGATCGAGTCGCGCGTGATGAGCGTGGCGACGGGGGATTTCAAGCCGGACGCGGGAGCAGATCAGAAGGGCGAATACATTATCAACGGTAGCCGTTCCGTTGAGGGCGACGCATCCGAACGCTACATCAGCAGCGATCTGGTGACGAAGTACGAATACGACGGCGCTGGCCGGGTGATCTCGAAGACCGATCCGCGGGGCTTTCATACGTATTCGTTCTACGACAGGGTGGGCAACAAGATCTTCGAGGCGGTGGAGACGCTGCAGCCGAACGGCAAGATCGAGTGGTACGGCACGTCGTGGACGCGCGATGCGAACGGCAACGTGACGGAGGAGGTGCGCTTTGCGACCACATACAAGGACCCGATCACGACGAGTTCGATGTCGTACAACTACGCGTTGCGGACGAACTGGCCGCGCAGTGCTGAGGACCGGGTGACGCTTTATGAATGGGATCGCAACGGCCGCCTGGTGGGCGAGACGCATACCACGGGCGTGCGCTATGAGGAGTGGGGTGGCAAGTACTACCGCGACTATGTGCCTGGGGCGCGTGTGGACGCCAACGGCAAGCTGACAGAAGGCGCCGGTGTGGCGAAAACGCGCTACGCCTACGACGGCGAAGGCCACCTCGTGCGCAAGACCGATGCGTTGGGCAACCAGCACGACTTTACCTACGACGCGCTGGGCCGCCAGACGGGTCAGATCCTGCCGCAGTTCTTCGATTACCTGAACCGGAACGTGCGCGCGAGCACGTCGTACGAGTACGACGGCTTGAACAACGTCGTGAGGGAGACGAAGGGCGGCGACGGGCAGGACCAGGTCACCGCGTATGCGTACGGGGAGGGCGGGCGGCTGCTGTCTAAGACGAACGCGCTTGGCGTCGTGACGGGCTTTGGTTACGACGCGGCGGGCAACACGACGCTGGTGGGCTACCTGCGCGGTGACGTGCACGGCCAGCAGGTGCAGGAGAAGACGACGATCGTCTACGACGCGGCCAGCCGCGAGGTGTCGCGCATCACGCGCTCGCACGATGTGGGCAGTGGCGCGGCGCTGGCGAGCGGAGCGCTGCGCGAGCAGCAGTACAACGCGTTCGGCGAGATCGTGGCGCGCCGCACGGGCGGGGGCGGGGCGAACGGGCAGTGGCAGGAGTACGCGGACTACAACAACGCGGGCTGGGTGGTGCGCACGAACTTTGGTGACGGCATCTCGCACCTCTACATGCACGACCGCAACGGCAATGCGACGCTGAAGGTGGAGTCGATGTCCTCCGACCTGCGCGGCAGGACGCTCGAGACGGGGCAGGATCTGCTCGATCTGCTCAAAGAGAAGGACATGATGCAGACGTACACGCTGTACGACTCGCGCAATCAGGTGGTGCGGATTCAGCAGCCGAAGACGTCGGCGGGGGCGCCGAGGGTGAGCTTTGCGCCGGTGGATATCGATATCGATGGGGGGGTGTTTGCCGAAACGCAGTTGAAGGTTGGTGGGTGGGTGCAGAAGAGCACGACGGTGGTGGCGCCGGAGCTGCCTCTTCACGCTGGGGATGTGGGCATTATTGGAGGCGATGGGGTCGCGAAGGCGTCGGTTGATTGGTCGACTATTGCGGCGGGGGGGCAATACATCCTACGGGTGGAGTCAATTTCGATTTCGCTTCCGGATCTGAGCCAAACATATGGTGCGTATGGTATTGAAGTTCGGGTTAGCTCTGCACTGACGGGCACAATTTTTGCGCTGAACGGTCCCGAGCAGGAGTTGATAGAAGTTCGAGTTAATGAATCTGTTACAAAAAGCACTGGCTATGCCCTGAATAATCCTACAAATTTCACAGTACCGACTGAGTTCTATGTAATCTCTCTCGCTAATGATCAATCCGAGTTATCGCTAAGCTATACAGCTGAGATTTTTTTGACTCCATTGAGTGGAGCAGGTGGTGCTTCGCAATTAATTGGGACGATTAATAAAACAGCATTATTGGTAGGAGTGCTGCCAACAGGCCGTACGGATCGATGGGGTTCTCCCATTTATGCGTGGGGACGCGCCGACCTCGGCGCCCCTACCGCCGACACGTCTCTCGCCCTGGCCACCAACACCCTGAGCGTAGCCCGCGGCACCTTGCCCGACGACGCCCAAGGCATGCTGTACTACCGCCGCGCCGGCTCGAACGAAAACTTCCAGCTGCTCCCAAAGAGCGCGAACAGCCAGCCGAAGTCCTACATGGTCGACACCAGCGGCCTGCCCGACGGCGACTACGACATGATCTTCATCGCAGTCAAGCCCGACGGCACGCTGCTGCGCCGCGACGGCTTGCGCACGCACATCTCGCACTCGGGCAGTTCGAGCGTAGAGACGGGCAAGATCTCCTACGACCAGCAAACGTTCTGGTCGTCCTTCACCGCCGACGCCACGGGCAACTACGTCTGGACTGCTCCGCAGACCCTAAACATGTACGCGCTGCGCAGCAGCACCGGCGCGCTAGCCGACCACGTGCAAGTGCGCGTGCGCCGCTTCGGCCAGGGCGAGAACGACTGGGTGACGCGCACGCTCTATCGCGATGGCGGCACGGGCGCGATGTCGCTGGCGATGTCGGACTTCGGCGCGGGCGACTACGAAGTCGAGATCGACCTGCTCGACGCCAACGGCAATCGTTTCGACCAGTTGCGCGGCGACGTCTATCTGCGCGGTGGCAACCAGGCGCCAAGCTTCTCATTCGACTACGTGAGCAACGCCAAATCGTCGGTCGAATTCTCCGCGCAGCCCGCCGACACCGACTATCTGATCGTGTCCTGGGAACAGGACGGCGAGACCCACTACACCAAGGTGCCGAAGGAAGGTGACACATTCGTCTGGGACACGCTCAAAGACGGCCTGATCCCCGACCCGTGGCGCGCGCGCCGCGAAGGGCTTTCGTACACGTACCCGATCAAGTTCACCGCCTACGATGCCTTCGGCGTGCCGCTGTCAATGGGCCAGGGCAGCATCACGGTCTCCGCCGGCACGGGCGACACCACGCAGACGCTCACCGGCAGCAGCCGCCCGACGATCTTCGAATTCAGCCCGACGGACGACCATGGCCAGCCGCTGACGGAAGCGGACAGCCTCACGCTGTACTACCGCCCCGCCCCGAAGACACAGAAGGACTACGACGCCCCATTCCAGACGATCGTCATCAAGCGCAACGCGGCGGGACGCTTCCTGTTCGACGCGACCGAGCTGCCGACGAAGACGGAATACGAATACCGCTACGTGGCGTTCGACAAGGACGGCAAGGCGATCGCCGAGCGAGAGAGCTACTTCCTGACCGGCACGCGCAACAACCCGGTGACGAACGTGGACGTGATCGGGATGATCACGGAAACGGCGAAGGACATGACGATCGACCGCCACCAGCGCTACAACGCGTTCGGCGAGGTGTCGGCCGAGCGGGACGGCCGCGGCAACTGGACCTATCTGTCATACAACGTGATGGGCAAGCTGGTCCTAAAGCGCGAGCCGAAGATCAGCGTGACGCTGTCGGACGGGACGAAGACGGAAGTCGCGCCGGAAACGCGCTTCTACTACGATCTGCTGGGCAATCTGGTCGGCATGAAGGATGCGAACGGGCATCTGTCGACGCAGCAGTGGAACCACGGGCTGGAACAGCCCGCGGTGTCGAAGTCGTGGGACGCGCTCGGCTACAGCAAGACGTTCGGCTACGACGCGCACGGCAACCTGCGCGCGCAGACCGACGAGCTGGGGCGGCGCACCGACTACACCTACGACGCGGAGAACCGGCTGATCCAGATCGAGCGCCCGTCGATCGCAAGCGGCGCGAACGCGGGCCGCCGCGCAACGGACCGCTACGAGTACGACAGCGCGGGCAACCGCATCGCGCACACCGGCGCGCTGGGCGGGCGCGAGACGACCTACTACGACAACGAAGGCCGGATCGTGCGCACGGTGAGCGCGGCGGGGCGCGCGGTGCAATACACGTACGAATGGGCAAGCGAGATCGCCACGCTCGGCACGGCGCAAAGCGGCGGCTGGCGCAAGACCACGACGAACGCGAACGGGATGTCGATGGTCGACGAGCTGGACCTGTTCGGGCGGGTGACCAAGCGCACCGACCTGGGCGGGCACGTGTTCAGCTACGAGTACAACTGGGCGGGGCAGGTCACGAAGCAGACGGGCACGAGCGGCCAGCACGTGGAGTACGAGTACTACTCGAACGGCTTGGTGCGTTCGATCAAGGATTACGGCACGCAGACCGAATCGTTCTACGAGTACGACGGCGACGGCAACCGCACGGCGGAGTTCTTCCGCTCGTTCGGGGCGAAGTACCTGTTCGCGCAGTCGCGGGTGACGTACGACGCGGCCAACCGTGTCACGGCGATCAAGGACGACGCGTACCAGGTGTATTACGAATACGACGCGGTGGGCAACCGCCGGCGGATGCGGGCGGAGTACACGGACCTGGTGGGGTATCACAAGAAGACGCAGGACTACTGGTACGAGTACGACGCGCTGAATCGCTTCACGGTGACGATGGGGGTGTTGCAGGACGGACGGATCGTGAAGGGTGCGAAGGGCGGCGAGGGCGTGCAGCTGGCGTACAACGGGGCGGGCGAGCGGGTGCTGGCGTCGTACGCGTCGGACGAGCGCACCGAGCGCTACGAGTACGACGCGAACGGCTACCTGACGAACCAGTCGATCAACGGGGTGGTGGTGCGCGAGCGCAAGACCGACCTGCTGGGGCGGGTGACGGCCTACAGCGCCTACACGGCGGACCGGGCGAGCCGCACGGAGGCGGTGACGCGCGAGTACGACGCGGACGGGCTGCAGAGATCGGAGCGGGATCTGCTGGGGGGCGCGACCACGACGTACACGCGCATGGCCGATGGCACGCTCTCGAAGGTGGAGCGCAAGCCGGATAGCAGCAGCGGCACGAGCACGACGAGCACGTACGAATACGAATGGTGGGACGGGGCGAAGCAGAAGCGGGTGACCTCGCAGGGCACGAACCCGAACGCGCCGGGGTGGAAGCCGGCGTCGAGCTACTTCAACTACGACGTGAACGGCAACCTGAAGTCGACGTACGACGACGGCGGCGGCCAGCAGGGCAAGGCGCGCGCGTTCACGTACTGGACGGACCTGCAGGGCCAGGTGCAGCGCCGCGACGAGCTGGTGGGCGTGACGGTGGCGGCGGACGGCACGATCACCGGGGCGATGGGGGACCGCAAGCATAACTATTACTACCTGAACGGACACCGGGTGGGCAACGTCGGCAACGACGGGGTGGAGAAGGTGGACTACGTGCAGGAGCTGGCGGGGAAGCTGGGCAAGGGCAGCGAGAGCCAGTTCAAGGTGTTCACGCCGATCAGCACGGCGGATTTCGATGAAAACTACATGGCGATCAACGGGACGTATCCGGGGATCAGCCCGGGGACGTGGACGGTCAGAGACGGGGACACGCTCCGATCGATCGCCTCGACGCTGTGGGGCGATGAGACCTTGTGGTATCTGCTGGCCGAGGCGAACGGGCTGAAGAGCACGGACGAGCTAAGGGCCGGGCAGTTGCTGCAGGTGCCCAACAAGGTGACAAACGTTCACAATACGGCGACGACGTTCAAGCCGTATGACCCGGGCCAAGCCATCGGCAATACGCAGCCGACGCTGCCGGATCCGCCACCGCCGCCGAGTAAGGGTGGGGGGTGTGGTGGGTTCATCAAGATCATTGCTGTTGTAGTGGCGGTGGTGGCCTCGGTCGTGTCGGTTGGGGCGGGCAGCCTGCTTGGTGCGGCGCTGATCGGCGCGGCGGGTTCGGTGGCGAGCCAAGGGATCATGATCCTCGGAGGTGAGCAGAAGGGCTTCAACTGGAAGCAGGTGGGCATGAGCGCGGTGGCGTCAGCTACGACGGCGGGCATGGGTGCTGCTGCATCATCAGCCAGTGGCTTTGCGTCGGCGGCTGCGGTGGGTGCGGCGAGCTCGGCGGTGACGCAGGGCATTGGTGTGGCGACGGGCTTGCAGAACCGGTTTGATTGGAAGAGCGTGGCGGCAAGCGGGATCGCGGCGGGGGTGGGGTCGCAGGTTGGCGCGCAGGTGGGCAAAGCCGGCATGAGCGCCGGTTGGAGCGCGGGGACCACGAAGTTCGTGAGCGGCGTGAGCGCTGGGGTGGCGGGTGGTACGGCTGGCACGTTGGCGCGCGGCGGAAGCCTGGGGCGCGACGTGGGCGTGATTGCGGCCACTGCGTTCGCATCATCGACTGTGGGCAATATGGTCGTGGATAGTGTTCAGGCCAACAGCATCGGCAAGACGGACCGCACGCAGCAAGCGATCGAGAACATGAACGCGCAGGTGCTGCCCGCTGGGTTGGGTGGTGTGAACAGCGGGTTCGTTGCGCCTGAGACGGCGTACAGCAGCAACGCGGCGTTGTTCGGTACGTATGGCGGGTTGGTGAATAACAGCCAGACGCCCTACAGCGGGGCGGCTGCGTTGTTTGGTCCGTCTTCCGGTGTGGCGGCTTCACAAAAGGATTCGCATGCCATTGCACTAGCCGATAGCGGTGGCAATTCAGAAGCATTGTTGTATGCGTGGGATCGTGCGAAGCAGTATGGCTCGCAAGGTTGGAGCGCCACGAAGCAGTTTGCTTACGACATGGCCGGTGCGACGAGCATGGATGCGGCACGCGCGAATTGGAGTGCGGGGAATTACGGCACAGCAATCGCGAAGGGCGCGCAGTCGTTTGCAGAAGCGGCTACAACAGTGTTTACATTTGGCAATGCTGCGACGCTGAAATCGGGCTTGAATGCGCTGGTTAATGGCGGGAAAGCGGTGCTTGCCAGCGAGGCTTTAGGTGGAGGCTCTCCGATCTTTAGTTCTGGTGGTTTGCTAGGCTCACGCATGTGGGCGTCGTCCGTCGGAACGGGGGCGATTAGCGCGGGGATTAATGCTGGAGCGCAGTATCTACTGACTGGAGATATCAATCCTGTCGATGTTGCGGTGATCTTCGGAACCGGGACGGCTGGCAGCTTTGGCGGTTTGCGCTGGAATATGGGCGTAAATGCATTCGGCGGGATGATTGGAACTGCGACTAATAATTACGTTTATAAGAAAGAAGACTCTATTGTTGGAGCCGGCGTTACTACTGGTGCCTTGTCTAGTTTCGGTTATGGGATCGGCAAGCTTGGCGAAAGAGCGATAGCATCGTCTATACGGCCATCGCTGACATCGAATGATTGGGCTGCAACTGGAGTGTGGTCGGGGGCAGGATGGAATTTGCTAAATCCGAATCGTGCTCCAGTTGTCGCCGGATCGTTCGGTGGTGCGTCCAGCCAAGAAATTACCAATGCGATCTACTTGCAAATGCAGTCCCAGTTTGGGAGCAAGAAATGATCAGGAAATTGCTTTCTGTATTGGGAAAATCACTCTTGATCTGTGTTCCGGGTATGGCTGTGATTAGCATTGTCGGGGTGTACCTGAGCTGCTTATTCGTGTCTGGTTGCTACCAAACGTTGGGGATTGTGGGGGTGCTCGGGGCGGTAAGTATCAAAGGTATCTTTGTTAAAGGGGGGCTGCTTGCACTTGTATTTACGTTATTAGCGATCCCCGGGATTCGGGCCTCTACACGATAGGTGGGCCGCTTAATTAAGCTGTAATGGAAGCCAAGGGCCGCTCATCACGCGGCCCTTGGGCAATATGGTGGTGGACCAAGTTCAGGTGGGCTCGATTGGGAAAAAGGGCGCGACCGATAGCACGCAACTGCGCATGCAGCAGGCGATTGAGAACATGGCCGGCGAGATGGGCACGGCCACATTGTTCGGCATGAACAACGGGCTCGTTGCTCCACAAACGTCGTATAGCGCGTCATCCGCGCTGTTTGGTCCATCGATGGGGCTGCAAGATCGTCAGCGGCCGATCATGCTGGCTGATGCAGGCGGCGACCCGGATAACACGTTGCTGTCATGGCAAACGGCGAAAAAAATTGCGTCGGATAACGTGAACTTCGCGAAGGGGTTGGCGAACTCGCAGATTCAGTTCGTGAACGGCGCATTTGAGTTGGGTCATTCGGCGGTGAAGGGGCTGGAGGCGGTTGGAGTGTTTCCGCCTGGGGCGGGCGGTGGTAAGACCCCGCAGATTCCCTACTTCCAAACCGATGGCGGCTTTGCTGCGAGATCGGGTAACGCGGCTGGGTTTGCATTGACGATGTTTGGGCAGATTCCCGAGCAACTCGCGATGAAAGCAGGGGGCGCGTTTGATGCTGTATTGACGGGGCAGGCTGCGAGGACTTCGGCAAGCGAGACAGTCACGGTGTATAGAGTAGATGACATCGGTTTTGCACCGCGTATCTCAAGCGACGGCACAATTCCAGTAGTGACGACCCGTTCAGGCAATGAGCGTGCTTTGTTTGTCAACTTTGGACAGCCGCAAAGAGCACAGGAGTTTGCATTGGTGAATCGGGGTGGAAACGCCACTGTGACTGCGGTAGAGGTCGATGCGTCGCTCCTGGAGAAGCTGAGAGCCGCCGCTGTTTATGACAAGAGCGGGGCTGCAACGTTGAATCCGAACGCGCCTTTGAAAGTAGATATAAATAAGGCTGCGGATCAGTTTGGGCTACGAACTCCAGAGCAAATCCAGTGGCTTAGGGATGCCATCAAGCCAGATACGGTCAGGGTGATAAACCATAAAGACTTGACGAAACAAGGGGGATGATGTGGAAAAGATATTTATTGTGCCGTTTCATATTACGCGGATGGAGTCGTCGATAATGCCTCCGAGCCTTGCGGGGGCATACGTAAGCTGCTATGCCTCTGGCCGGGACTATGCTGAGGCTACGGAGAAGTGTTTGAAGAAGCTCGTGGCGGATGGCCTGAATCCGCTAGAGGTTCTCCAGCCTATCCATGAAATGAAATTGGAAGACTGGGCACGGCATGTGAGTGAGGTATGGAGGGATCAGGCTGACTCCTTGCCCGATCAGGCGGCGTTCGAAGAGGCGATTAAGAGCGATGCGGTGGTGTATGGCCCATTCGGTTCTTATACTTAAAGCCGTTTAATTGTTTGACGCGTGTGTGACCCTACGGATGATAAATACTCGATTGGTATTGCTCTTCCTGGGGTAGCATCCGCCGAGCTTCTTCAAACCTGTTGACGTTGACTAGCGCATGAATGTCATGCGCTAGTGGCGTCACATCTGTTATGTGCTGTATCCATTCATTCACGTAGAGATCGACGGCCTGTTTGCTCAGACCAATTTGAATTGCACGATGCGTTTGCGGCTGTAGCAGCAGATCTCGTTCAGGGTCCCACTGAATGCGCACGGGCGCATTCTCCTTCACACGCTGCCATTCTTCCTGGCTCATCGACTCGCCTGGATGGCTCGGACAGCTATGGGCCAATGCCCACTCGAAGCCTTCGTGCGAAATATCGATTGCCAGGATGCGGGCTTGCCCGGCGTCTTTGAGCCCCCAGCCGGAGCGGTACATCATCCACAGGAATGACGGTTTAATCCACGTCATTCGCTCCATCTTGAACGGTGGTGAAGCGAACGTTCCGCGCGCCAGTGCGGCATCGGCGATTTCGTTTGAGTAAGCCTGGTAGACGCGGATCGTTCTGTCGTCGTACATGGCGCGAATTTGACGGAGTGGCGGCGTTACGGTTGGTAGTTCCTGACTGAGCATGTGCGTATATGGAAAGAGGGGCCGCGTGAGCGGCCCCTGGTGCTTTTATGCGGCGGTGATGATGAGCCGCCCGTGTTCAACGGTGACGCGCACCCGTTGATGAGGTTTGAACCCTGCTTGCTCGATCCACCGTCCGGCGAGCTTGAGCCAGGGGAAGGTCGGCGGTGTTGTGCGGCGTGGCGCGGTTGTGAGCGGTCGATATCGCCGTGATTGCTGAACGGTCACGAATCGCTCGGCGAGCGGCGAACCTGCTTTAACATTGGTGTTAGCCATGGTCAGTTCCTCCGTTGAACTGGTGGTGGTCAGCGGGCCGTAAGTGTTGGTAGCACTCATGGCCCGCGCTTTTACTTCCCTGTCATCTCGCCATCAGCTTCGCCATTTGCGAGCGTTTGACGAGACTGTCCATCAGGACGATCAGTGCTTGCTGGTCTTCGTCCGAAAGCAAATCCATTTGTTCATAAAGCGCGTGCAACTGCGGATTGTGGATGCGCGGCTCAGCGAGTGGTTCGAGCCCAACCAGCGCATCGACACTGGTTTGCAGTACCTGCGCGATGCGGACCACCGCATCGAGTTGCGGCAGCGATGCGCCGCGCTCCCAGCGGTTATAGACGCGTCTATCAACAGATAGCAGTTCAGCTAAACGAGCCTGTGTCATCTGCCGTGCTTCGCGTGAGGCACGTAGACGAGCGGCGAACTCTTCCATGTTGTTCTCGCATAACCAGGAATGAAGGGATGCGGTCATTGTAAGAACCGCATGGAAGCTGAGTGCTTGATGGCTATATTGTAGTTAACAATATGTGCTACTACAATGTCTATTGACAGGTTTTTAGCCAAAGGACGGATAGATGGGTCGCATTCCTGAGTCGGAGCTGGAGCGCTTGAAGGCCGAAGTGTCGGTCGAGCAGCTGGTGCGATCACACGGCATCGATCTGGTGAAGTCGGGCAAGGACTGGCGCGGGCGGTGTCCGTTTCATGAGGATTCGACGCCGTCGCTGGTGGTGACGCCGTCGAAAAACCTGTGGCACTGCTTCGGCTGCGGGGTGAGCGGTGGCCCGGTGGATTGGGCGATGAAGGCCAACGGGATCTCGTTCCGGCACGCGGTGGAGTTGCTGCGGGAGGGCATTCCCTCTTTAGCGGCTAAAGCCGGGGCGTCACGGACCACGGTGCGGGCGTTGGAGTCGCCGGTATCGATGAGCGCGGATGACGCGGCGCTGTTGGCGCAGGTGGTCGATTACTACCACCAGACCTTGAAGGCTTCGCCCGAGGCGCTGACGTACCTGGAGCGACGCGGGATTGCGGCGGCTGTCGATCACTTCAAGCTGGGCTACGCGAACCGGACGTTGGGTTTGCGTCTGCCAGAAAAGAACCGCGAGGCGGGCGCGGCGATCCGCACGCGCTTGCAAGCGGTGGGCGTGATTCGTGAGAGCGGGCATGAGCACTTGAACGGGTGCGTGGTGTTCCCGTGGTTCGATGAGGCGGGCTGTGTAGCGGGCCTGTACGGCCGCAAGATCGTGGAGAACCAGGCAAAGAACCTGCCGAAGCACCTGTACTTGCCGGGTCCGAGGCGTGGCGTGTTCAACGCGGAAGGCTTGCGCGGTCAGACGGAAGTGATCGTGTGCGAGGCGCTCATCGACGCATTGACGTTCTGGTGTGCGGGGCTCACGAACGTGACGGCGGCGTATGGGGTGGAAGGATTCACGGACGATCACCTGACGCTCTCGAAGGATGAAGGCGTTGAGCGTGTGGTGATTGCTTATGACCGAGACGAGGCGGGCGATGGGGCGGCTGTGAAGCTGGCCGAACGGCTGATGGCCGAAGGCATCGGCTGCTATCGGATGACGTTGCCGCACGGGCTCGATGTGAACGAATACGCGCTGAAGGTGACGCCGGCGGCGAAGAGCCTCGCGCACTTGGTGAGAAGCTCGGCGTGGATGGGCCAAGGCGCAGCGCCGGCGCGCGAACTACCGATGTCGCCGAAAACTGCCTCCTCTTTAGCCGCTAAAAAAGAGCCGGAACCCGAGCCGACGCCGGCCGCAGCGGCAAGCGTGGCGCCGGCGCTGGATATCCCGTGTGAAGTGAGTGAAACGGAGGTGGTGTTCACGCTGGGCGCAGTGCGCTATCGCGTACGCGGGTTCGATGCGAAGGCGCAAGGGGCGTTGAAGGTGAACGTGCTGGCCACAAGTGGCGAGCGGTTCCACGTCGACACGCTGGACCTGTACCACGCGAAGGCGCGGGCGTCTTACATCGCGCGGGCCGCGGCCGAGCTGCGGCTCACAGAGGACGCGGTGAAGGCGGACATGGGCCGCATGCTGCTGAAGCTGGAGATGTTGCAGGCGCAAGCGGCTGCGCCGACTGAGACGGCAGCGATGACGGAATTCGAGCGCGAGCAGGCGCTCGCGCTGCTGCGTGAACCGGACTTGCTCGCGCGGATCGTGGTCGACTTCGCGGCGTGCGGCGTGGTGGGGGAGGAGACCAACAAGCTGGTGGGGTATCTGGCGGCCGTCTCCAGAAAACTCGATACACCGTTGGCGGTGGTGATTCAGAGTTCGAGCGCGGCGGGCAAGAGCTCCCTGATGGATGCGGTGCTGGCGTTCGTGCCGGAAGAGGAGCGGATCAAGTACAGCGCGATGACGGGCCAGAGCTTGTTCTACATGGGCGAGACGAACCTCAAGCACAAGGTGCTGGCGATCTGCGAAGAGGAAGGCGCGAGCCGCGCGGCGTATGCCTTGAAGCTGTTGCAAAGCGATGATGAGTTGACCATTGCGAGCACGGGCAAGGACGCGACGACGGGCAATCTGGTGACGCAGGAATACCGGGTAGAAGGGCCGGTGTCGATCATGCTGACGACGACGGCGATCGAGATCGATGAGGAGCTGTTGAACCGGTGCCTGATTCTGACGGTGGACGAAGGGCGCGAGCAGACCGAGGCGATTCACCGTTTGCAGCGCCAGAAACGCACGCTGGAGGGCTTGAAGTTGAAGCAACAGAAGCAGAGCGTGCTGGGCCTGCATCGCAACGCGCAGCGGCTGTTAAAACCGCTGGCGGTGGTGAATCCCTACGCGGACCAGTTGACGTTTCTATCGGACAAGACGCGCATGCGGCGCGACCATGAAAAGTACCTCACCCTCATCGACACGATTGCTTTGCTGCACCAGTACCAGCGGGAAGTGAAGACGGTTGCGCACGCGGGCGGGGAGTTGACGTACATCGAGGCGACGGCGAGCGACATCGAAAGCGCGAACCGGTTGGTGCATGAGGTGCTGGGGCGCAGCCTGGACGAGTTGCCGCCGGTGACGCGCCGCGTGCTGGAAGCGATCGTTGCGGCGGTGAAGGCGAAGCCCGTGCCGCGCGAGTCGGTGCGCTTCAGCCGCCGCGAGGTGCGCGAGTGGACGGGGCAGGGAGATACGCCGTTGCGCAAACACTTGGAGCGCTTGGTCGAGCTCGAATATCTGCTGATGCATCGAGGACAACGCGGGCAGAGCTTCGAATACGAGTTGATCTATGACGGCAATGGGACGGGAGAGGGGCACCTGTCGGGGCTGCTGGATGTGACTACGATTGCGAGTTCGCTCCCCTCGAATGGCGAGTTCGCCCCCGGTTCGCTCGGCCAACGCTCGGCCAAAACTCCCTCAACGCTCCCCGAGGCAAATCCCGCTGATCGAGCGCGGGCAAGGGCAAGCGCGAATAGGGTGGGAGCGAGTGCGAGAACGCACGTCTCGGTACAAACCGGGGATCGTGCGTCGTACTGATATTGCGATCAGGCCATGACCTCATGCTCGATGGCGCGCTCGATGAGTTGGTTAAGGCTGATGCCTTCGGCTGCGGCGGCTTCGACGGCGCGCGCATGAAGCTCGGGATTGATGCGCGCGTTGAACCTGCCGGAGAAATGGCGGACAGGATCGATGCCGTTCTCCTCGCAGACTTCGAGGAAGGTCGCCAGGGAGCGCGCGCCTTCGGCCTTGAGGGTGGGGATGTCGCTGGCGTAGAAGTTGGCGCCGCCGTTCAGGCCGAGGAATTCGCCGCGCAGCATATCGGTCTCGGGATCGTAGGTGACGACGGCGCGATAGTTGGCGATGGTCAGGATGTTGATGTTCATGGTTTTACTCCGTTGGATTCGAGCCATCTGCGGATGCTGGCGACGGCGCCTTTATCGGTGGTCGGTCGGGTATGCGGGCGGTGGAAGACCTGCACCTGCTCGAATAGGACGACCGCGATTCGGGAGCCCTCGCGCTCGGAGATCTCGGCGCCGAGCGCGATAAAGAGCGCTTCGATGTCGGCCCATCGGATGTTGGCGGAGACGGGTCGCGCAAAGATGAGTTCCAGGGTCTTGAGGTGGGCTCGTTTCATGGGGAGATGGTACTACAAAATGGTACTGGTTGGTGTGGTGTGATGTGGTGCTGTTCGCGATAGCGGGTAAGGCGGTGGTCTTCTCTCTTGGCGGCCTTCGACGGGGCAACGTGTGGCGAGGCGCAGAGAGAAGAAGAGCGGGCCTGTGGCCCGAGGGATAAGGAAAGTCCAGCGGCCTGCGGCCGAGGAGCTGGAGGGGCCGGGGGTAAATCGTCTGCCGGCCGCCGCCCTGGCGGGCGTCGACCGTCAGCCGATTTAACATAACGCGTGGCAATTAGCACCGGTTTGCGGGTCGCCCAGCGGTTCATAAGGGTTGCCGCGGCCGGCCCGCAAACCGGTGCTAATTGGCGTTATGTCTGGCGCCCCCGGCCCAAGTGTGGCGCCAAGGCGCAAGCGTATTCCAGGGCCGCATGCGCGGCCAAGGCGTGGAGCACGAAGTAAAGCGAAGTCAGTGCGCTGCGCGCAAAGGGTTGAGCCCCGCCCGCCCCGAGCCAGTCAGCCGGTCCGGGGTCGCGCCGCGTTGCGTCGCTCCTACCCGGCCCGTCTGCCTGTCTCTCCCGTCCGCCCCCAAGGGGCTCCCCATTCAGCGCCGCGCTGCGGCGAAAGCAAAAGCTACGCAAAGGCGCGGTTTGGTATGCGGTGCAAGCCGCCATGTCGTCTTGCACCGCACACCCGAGCGTGTGAACCCCATCGCCGTCAAGGCCAAGCCCTACGGGCGCGCGTTGCGCGGCCTTGACGGGTTCGGGCGTGGTGGCAAACGTAACCCACGGGGAACGTTAAACGTAACCCACAGGGCACCTCATTGAGAGAGGAAGGCTGCGTTACTGAGTAACGCGGCGGTATGCGTGCGCCGTATTGCGCCGGGGTTGCCGCGCTGCGCGCGTCAACCCCGGCGAGCCAGCGGCGAAGAAGTGAGTGATCAACCAGGGAGGAATAAAAAAGATGAGCGAGAAGCAAGGGGCCGCAGCCGCGGCTAAGAAGGCGAGGCGTCCGGCGAGGCATCGCAAGCACGGCTTGCATCAATGGTGGGATCGAGGGCGTAAGGCCACGCCGCGCGAGGCGCATCCGTTGATGGAGTACGTGCTGCGTTACTTGGAGTGGCGCCGGGTGACCGGGGCGAGCTCGCGCACGGCGAGCTCGATCGATCAATTGTTGACGATGTTCGTGGACTGGTGCGCGGTGCGCGGCATCAGTGAACCGCGCGAGTTCACGCGCTCGGTGCTGGAGACGTATCAGCGCTATCTGTTTCTGACGCGCAAGGCCGACGGCGAGGCGCTGTCGACCGGCTCGCAGTTGCTGCGCCTACGGGCCGTGCGGGGTTGGTGCGCGTGGCTGGCGCGCGAGCGGATCATCGAGCACAACGCGGCGGCCGACTTGATCTTACCGCGCGAGCCCAAGACCTTACCCAAGTTCGTGCCGAGCGTGGCGCAGATCGAGCGGATGATGGCGCAGGCGGACTTGAGCGAGGTGACCGGCGCGCGCGATCGGGCGATTCTGGAGGTGCTGTACAGCACGGGCATGCGGGCGATGGAGCTGTGCGGCTTGAGCCTGGCCGATGTGGATCTCGAACAAGGCACGGTGTGGATACGGCAGGGCAAGGGCCGCAAAGATCGATTCATTCCGCTGGGTGCGCGAGCGGCGTATTGGGTGCAGCGCTATCAGGCCGAAGTGCGCCCGCTGTTGGCGACGCGAGCGGATGAATGGGCGCTGTTTCTGACCGATTACGGGCAGCCGTACCGGTCCAATCGTCTGGGTTATATCGTGCGCCGGTATATGGCGCTGGCCGGTTGCGCTGAGGGCTCGTGCCATGCGCTGCGGCACGCGTGCGCGACGCACATGCTGGAGAACGGGGCGGATATCCGGTTCATTCAGGCGCTGTTGGGGTACGCGACGCTGTCGACGACGCAGATTTACACGCGGGTGGTCATTGGCAAGCTCAAGGAGGTTCACGCGGCTACGCACCCTGCGCGGATGGGCGAGGTGAACGAAGGCGTGCGCGAGGGTCTGGAGGGCTAAAAAGCGCGTCTAGGGTAAAAATAGGCGAAGCCTTATAGAGGGTGCGCAAAGCCTTGTGCTATAAGGCTTCGCGGGCATCGGAGGAGGATGTCGCGTCGGGGTGGACGTCGTCACAAACGTTCACAATACGGCGAGTACGTTCAAGCCGTATGACCCGGGTCAAGCCATCGGTAATACGCAGCCGACGCTGCCGGATCCGCCGCCGCCGCCGAGTAAGGGTGGTGGGTGTGGTGGTTTCCTCATCCAAATCATTGCGATCGTGGTGGTCGTGGTAGTGACGGTGTACACGGCCGGGACGATGACTGCGCCTGCGGGGGCCTCGTTTGGGACGATCATGTCGGCGGGTGCGACCGCGTTGGGCGGCGGCATGGGGATGGCGGGCATGGGTGCCGCGGCCGTTGGTGGAGCGGTGGGTGCTGCGGCTGGGCAAGGCGTGCTGATCGCTGGCGGCCAGCAGAGCGGGTTTAATTGGACGGGCGTGGCGCTGGGGGCGGTGGCGGCTGGTGCTAGCGCTGGCGTGGGCAGTGCGGCGAGTGCGATGGGAGCGGCGGGCAGCGCCGGTTCGACAAGCTTTGGTAGTGCGATGGCGCAGGGCGCGGCGCGCTCGGTGGTGACGCAAGGCATCGGCGTGGCAACGGGCTTGCAGGATCGCTTTGATTGGAAGGGCGTGGCTGCGAGTGCGATTGCGTCGGGGGTGGGTGCCAAGGTCGGGTCGATGACGACGAGCGCGGGTGCGAGCCTGGGCTGGAGCGAAGGGGCAACGAAGTTCGGGAGTAGTCTGAGCGCGGGCATGGCGGCTGGCACGGCGAGCACGTTGGCGCGCGGCGGGAGCTTGGGACGTAATGTGGGTGCTATTGCTGCCGACTCGTTTGCCTCAACCGTGGGCAATATGGTGATCACGCAGGTGCAGGCCAGCAGCATCGGCAAGACGGACTACACGAAGCAAGCCATCGAGAACATGAACGCGCAGGTGCTGCCCGGCGGGTGGGGTGGCGTCAACAGCGGGTTTGTGCCGCCACCGGAGACGCCGTATAGCGGTGCTTCGCTGTTGTACGGACTCGGGATGGGAGCCCAAGCGGCGCCGACCCCGCTTGCTGGCAAGCCATTCCAGGCTCAGTTCGATCCGCCTCAACCGGGTGTGCTGGTGGCGGATCGGTCGGGTAGTTTCTTGCCGACGGGCGGGGCGCGTGCGCGTACGGTTGAAGATGAGTTGACGGGTGCAAATAGTAGTAGTGGTGGCTGGTGGACGCAGTCGCCGGCGGCCCTGATGGCGCAGGGGATTGCAAATGGTCTGAGCGGTATCTCATGGGGCGGTGGCATGCCCCCACCGGCAACTCCGGGACTGGCGCTGGTTGGATCCACTGCAATGGGTTTGGCGAAGGCTGTAACGGGCTTGATGCCGAGTAATGCGATTTTTAATAGTGGTAACGAAGATCGTCCGTCTTCCGTTTCAAGCAGCACGAAAGCCGAATTCAAGGAGTTCAATCAGGCCCAAAAGGCGGCAATGGAATGGTTGGGTGCTCGAGGTTTCAAAGCTGAACAACCGACCCTTGCAAAGTTTGGTGATAACGCTGGTAAGCCGATTGGGATGAAATCCTCTGACGGTCGAGTCGAATTCCGTGTTGAATATGATGAGAGAAGTGGTGCTCATATTAACGTCTTCGCTGGCAAGGAAAAGGGGCCGCACTTTACCTTCGAGGGCAATCAATCAACGGTTGATCAGATCGTAAGGCAATACGGGAAATGACGATGAATACGAATTTCTATGAATCCGAGCTTCGAGAGGCTTTAAAGGAGTTCTTCAATTCTGGTGGATTAAGGGTAATCGGAGAGTCATCAGCCGTTTTTAAGAAGCTGGCGGGTGTGTATCCAGCAGGTGGCTCAAAGATCGATTGGACTCGGGTCCCGGGATCAGTTGGACGTGTTGAGGAGCAAGATGATCTTCAAGCCGAAAAGTTTGCAGAATTCTTCGATGAAATGGCTGCTAAATTTGCCTTGTCAGGTGACGTAATTTACGTTGGGGACAGTGCAACGGACTTTGCACTAGGGGGATCGATTGCCACAATCAGAAAGATTCTTCCCGAATTGCTCAGTGTTCCACAGCACCATTACATTGTTGGCCCTGGATGCTCATGGTGCATATGCTTGACTATGGAAGGCGATATGGACTTTGGACTCGCAAGATAGTTTGAGTGGGGCTGGGATTAATCAATAGATCGAGGGCCGCGAAAGCGGCCCTCGGTGCTTTTACGCGGCGGTGATGATGAGCCTGCCCTGTTCGACTGTGACGCGCACGCGCTGGTAGGGTTGGAAGCCTGCGTGTTCGATCCATCGACCGGCGAGCTTGAGCCACGGATAAAGCGGCGGTGCTTTGCGGTGGTACCCTGGGGATGCCAAGGGCTGATATCTGCGTGACTGCTAAACGGTCACGGCGCTGGAGTCGACAGGCGTCTATTGGATTCCGGTGTTCGAGATCCTGGAGGCGCGCGGTTTCGAGGTAATCCTCGTCAATGCCCGTGACGCGAAGAGCGGGGCGAGACGCAAGATCGATGTAGACGATGCGCAATGGCTCCAGAAGCTGCACTCCTACGGGCTGCTGCGATCGACCTTCCGTCCGAGACACGACGTGGCGACGCTGCGCTCCTATCCGCGACAACGGGAACGCCTGCTCGAATACGCCGCAGCGCATATCCAGCACATGCAGAAGGCGCCGACGCTGATGAGCGGGTGCACGCAGGGCGTTACCGCCCCTGAGCCTTCAGGTATATGCCAACTCGCTTCGCATTTTCGATCTTATTGTCGCGTCAGAGGCAGTCCGACGGCTGAGAAACTTCCACCATATCAACTTATATGGCTTTGCATAGAGTAGAGGAGCACTGTAGATATATGTCAGATTCGTCGCGCATTGGCGGGCATTCCTCCACCTCGTTGAGCCAGCACTTACCCATATCAGCATCAACTGCTCAGCACATGAACACAGTCTTGAATATGGCGGACATATGCCGCCGAACCGCCGTGGAGCGACCGTACTTCGCGTTCGGAGACTTGTCCATAGATATTAATGGTACGGTTGTCGGAGAAGTCCAGCGCGAACATCCCTTAAGCCACGAATATGGGCCACTCGGCGCTGCCGAAATCGGTCGACACCTTGCAATCCTCGGTTCGTGTGCGGCGGCCGCGACCGTCGACAATGACGACCGCTTGTACTATCTGGCAACGCATGCAGAATTTCGTAGAAGCGGATTTGCGCAGAGTAATTTTCCGGACGGTGAAAAATATCGGGCTTCCGCGACCGTTGTTGAGCGTACCGCTCGCATGCTGTTCGCGCGAACAACCATGCAAGTTGGTGAGAACGCTCCCTTTGTCTCACTGTTGGTGCAGTACAAGATATTGAGCGAACCTTTGTTCGCTCGACTATTTTCCCATTTCGCGGTGGCCGAAGATCACACCGGAATAGAATCCCCTTATACGAACCCGATTTCCCTCTCATGGTCAGCGCCGAATGGTAATTCGCTTGTTGCACGAAGTCATGGATTGACTCCTTACCAGTGTGCAGGACACTTTAGAGGCTACCCGGCATGGCCTGTAGCGATCATTGCAGCGTGCATGCTGAGGACGGTTGAGCGGATGCTCCATCACGTTCTGCAGTCCCCCGTTCAATGGATCATGGATAGCGGTAGCCTGGACGCACTTGAACTTATTCCCGCTGCCGCGCCCGTCGTATTCTCAACCGCATACAACGGCATTGCCGACGAACAGCGGTACAGGTTCACGTGCGACGCCTATGTTGACGAAAAGCTCTGCGCACGCATGGTCACCGTGATCAGCACACCCGCAAAGTGAAGGGCAGAAATGAGCAAGATCGATACGCGAATTCGGCACGTAACGAAGCCGGGAGCGAACCTGTTTGCGGAACTGGGACGCACGGAAGCGCGCGAGTACGACGCGTATTTGCGCGAGAAGGTTGAGGCGGCTCGTGAGTGCTGCGCGGCGTGCTCGTGCGGTGAGTGCAGAGTGAAGAAGAGCGCGCTCGACGGATAGGCCGCCTCTATCACCCCGCGCATTCACATCCCCACAACGTTTCGCAGCAGCACTTTCCCTCCCTCATCCTCCTCCACCCCCTGCTGTACCCACGTCACCATTCGCTGAAATTCCGAATCGTTGACCATCGCGGACCCGAACTCACGGCGCAGCAGCATCTCAACCACGACCCGCGACAACTGCGCTTCATCCTCGACCCCAGCCGCCCGCAATTCCGAAACTCGCGCTCGTATCGACGCCCCCACGTCGGCATTAGCAGAGGCTGACGACGAAGCCACCGCCCCCCCATCCCGCGCGGCCTTATCGCCCGAAGAAGCAGAACGCTCCCCCCGCCGAGCCTGCTGCGCAAGCTGTTGGCGCAACACGGCCATTGCCTGATTGAGCGTGGAAATAGGGTCCATGAAGCAGCTCCGATGTTAATGACGTGTCGGGGAGATCTGATAGCCGGACAGCAGCAGATGATTGTCCAACGCGTCTCCGGAAAGAGATGAGACCCCGCGTTCGGAAGCAGGCATCGCTTCGATCCGCGCAACGACCGCTTCGATATACCCATTCACCTCCGGATGCCGATCGTTCAGCGCCAACCCGTTCTTCAGCCGTTCGAGCGCCGATGCAAACCGGTCCTCGCCCAAATCGAGCAACCCCGTTTTGAACACCCGCAGCGCGTCTGTTTCCGCCAGGCGATCGAGCGGCGCCCAAGCGGCAGCCGCCGCCTCCACACGCTGATCCATCAGCTCGAGAAACCCCAGCATGAATCTCGCCACGTCGAACTCCGGCGCCAGCGCGAGCGTCTGCCCAAAATCCACACGCGCCTCCGCACGCCGCTGTTGCCCCGCGTAAATCGACGCGCGCAGAAACCACAGCCGGTGATCTTGCGGCCACCGCGCAAGCACTTCGCTGATCAGCGCCAGCGCGTGCTCGTCAGGCCCGTTCATCGCGGCCATGATCGCCGCCATCACGTCGTCGTCGCAGTGCATAGGTTGGTGCAACGGTTCAGTCGTCATCGTTCGTTATCCAAGTTATCCGATAAGGTGCATCTGCTGCGAGTCGCCGAGCCGCTCGCGCAGCTCGGCAAGCGCCGCGCGGTGCAGTTGCGAAATCCGGCCCTTGCTGATGCCGAGAATGTCGCCGATCTGCTCGAAGCAGAGGCCATGAAAGTAATGGTAGTGGATGATCTTCCTCGTCCGCTCCGGCAGCAGGCCCACGGCGGCGATCAGCCGTTCCTTGGTCTGCCGCCACGCGACGCCGTGATACGCCGTGCCGTAAGGCGCCGGCGATTCGTCGGGGCTCGCCACCATTCCCGTGTCGTCGAGCATGAAGCCGATCGCAAGCCCCGCCGCCAAGGCGCCGAGCATCTGGAGCGTGTCGGTTCCGCCGCTCTTGAGCGCATCACGCCGCTTGTCCTCGCCCTCTTCGGGAGAGAGCTTCAGCGACGCAATTCGTTCCCGCCGCACCCGGCGCGTGAACGAGATCTGCTCCTGCCCGTCCGTCAGTTTTTTCACGCCGCTGAGAATGCTGCCCTTCAGCCGCTGCGTGCAGAACGTCTCGAACGCTACGCCACGGTCGGGATCGAAGCGGTCGATCGATTCCAGCAAGCCGATGCAGGAAAGCTGCTGGAAGTCCTTGAACTCGACGTCGTCGCGATGCCGTCCGGCGTACAGCTGCGCCGCGACCGCGCGCGCGTAGGGCAGATAGCGGACGAACACCGCCTCGCGCAAATCAGGGTCGCGCGCTTCCCGAAGCGCGCGCCACATCTCGCTTTCCCCGGCGGAAAGACTTTGGCTCGCATCGGGCGCAGCGCCGAGGTCCGCCCAGGGCCGCGCCGTCGTCATCGAAAACTGCCCAGCACACCGCGCAGCACCAGTCCCCATCCGTCGATCAGCACGAACATCAGCACTTTCAGCGGAAGCGAAATCGTCGCTGGCGGCACCATCAGCATCCCGAGCGAAAGCAGCACGCTCGACACCACCAGATCGATCAGCAGAAACGGCAGCAGCACGACGAAGCCGATCTGGAACGCGACGCGCAGCTCGTTCAGGATAAACGCGGGCGTGAGTTGCAGCAGGCTCACATCAGCAGGCGTATCGGGCACGGGCTTGTGCGACAGCTCGTACATGAGCCGCAGCTCGTCCTCGTGGACTTGCCGCAGCATGAAGTCGCGGATCGGCGCCGCGCTCAGCTCCAGCGCGCGGCCGACTTCGATCCGTCCGCTCAGGAACGGCTGCAGCGCGTCGTGGTTGATCGTCTCGAGCGTCGGCGTCATCGCGAACGCGGTCAGGAAGAGCGCGAGGCTGATGAGCACCGGCGTCGGCGGCGTCTCGGGCATGCCGAACGCGTGGCGGATCATCGACAGCACGATCACGATGCGGATGAACGCCGTCATCGAGACGATCAGCGCCGGTCCGATGCTGAGCATCGTCAGCAGCGTGGCGACGCGCACGGCCTCGGACGCGCCCTTGCCGTCGTATGCCGAAAGCGAGAATGTCGTGACGTCGGCGGCATTCGCCAACGCAGCGTGTCCCGTGAGGACGATGAACGCACCGAGCAGCAGGCATGGAAGACGCGGCCGACGCGAGCGCCATCGATGCAACAACGAGTGAGTGGCCGTCATGCTGCCGGCTCCGAAGCGGCGCGCGTCCGGGCGTCCAGTTGCTTGACGCCCGTCGCGTCGGCGGCGAGCAGCACGGTGCGCCCGTCGCAGTCGACGAGATAGAGCGTCGTGCGTGCGTCGAGCCGCGCCGTTTCGGCCACGGTCAGGCGTTTGCCCGCCGATGCCGACCGCACGCCTTGAAGCAGCCCGATGCCTTGCCGCCCGAGCAGCCGCCGGCGCAGCAGCAGAATGGCCGCGATGCCCAACGCGATGCACACGGCGAACGACAGTCCGACGCGCACGGGATCGATGCCGCCCGCCGCGAGCGTTCCGGAAAGCGTGAGCGCGGCGGCGGGCGATGCGCCACCTGCCGCCGCCGAGGCCCCCGACGTCATGGAGGCGTACATGGAAGCGGTCATTTAGCGGTCTGCGAGGATTTCGGTGATACGGATGCCGAACTGCTCGTCGATCGCGACGATTTCGGCGCGCGCGATGGTCCGCTGGTTCAACTGCACGTCGATGCTCTCGCCGATGTGGCGGTCGAGCTTGACGACGGCGCCGTTCTGCAACGCCATCAGATCCTTGATCGTCATTTCGGTCGAGCCGAGGCGAATGTCGAGTGTGACTTTGACGTCGCTGACCAGGTCGAGGCTGCGCTGCGCGGGCGGGTTGTCGTGGTCTTGCTCGGACGGCGTCTGTTCGGGAAGGTCGACGCGCATGACGAGCGGCCGAGTGGTTGCGGTATGAAGAGTCATGGATTGCGTTGCGAGATCGAAGTCAATTGAATGGAAAACTGCTCGCCGGTGCGGCCGATGCGGCCTGTGCCGACGGCGGCCGGCCGGCCGCCATCGGGCGCGTCGACGACGAGGGAGATGGGTGCGTCGAGTGAACGCTCGATGGCGATGACGTCTCCGGGCGCGAGGCCGAGGAGCTGGGCGACCGAAAGCTCGGCCTGCGCGAGCCGCGCCGAAACCGATACCTTCACGGCGTCGATGGCAGCGGCGCGGGCGGCGAGTGGTGCGCCCGTCTGTTTCGCCGTTTGCGCTCGGCGTTCCCACAGCAGCGGCGTGGCGCAGACGACCGTCAGCAGGGTTTCGCCGGAGCGTTCGTCGCGAAGCCGCAACTGAGCGCCGCCGTATGGAAGGCGCAGCGGCGCGCGTGCGGTGTTCGCGGCGCCTGCGCGGCTTGTTTCTCGCTGCGGCCCGTCGGCAGGTTCGCCGCTCGCCGCCGACAGCGCGTCGAACAGCGCGCCAGTCAGCTTTTGCTCGAACAACATCAGCGCTTCCGGGCGCTTCGCGGGGCCCGTCATCATGAAGCTGTCGTAGAGATCGAGCGCGCGGTTGACGAGACGCGCCAAGGCGCGGGGGGGCGCGGCCCACCAGAGGTGAGGTCCGCTCGACCAGACTTGCGCGCCTGCCGGGAACGCGTATTCGGACTGCCGCGCAATCGGTTCCACGGCTTCGAGCTTCAACGCGGCGCCGTCGAGCCATTCGCCCAGCCAGGGCGCGATGGCCGCTTCGACGAGCGCCCTCGCATCTGAAAGATCGGCAAGCTCGTCCGCGCCGGGCGGGCGCCAGCGGATCGCTTCGACGGCGCTCATCCCTGTCCCCGCATCTGAAAGAGCTGCATGATCATCTCGTTGGCCGTGCTGATGACCTGCGACGATGCCTGAAACCCGCGCTGAATCAGGATCATTTGGCCGAACTCCGTCGACAGATCGACGTTTGATGCTTCCGTCGCGCCGGAATGGAGCTCACCCACGCCGGCTCCTTTGCTGCGCGCAAAGTTCGGAGGCGGCGCCTGCGATGCATCGAACAGCCCGTTGCCCAATTGCAGCAGACGCTGCGGGTCCGAAAAGCTGGCGAGCGCGACGGCGCCGGCTTTCGCCGTCTGGCCGTTCGAATACTTGAGAAGCAGCTGGCCATCCGTGTCGACATTCATCGATGCGAGCGTGCCGAATCCATAGCCGTCCTGCGAGGAGACGCGCAGCGTGGACGTCGTGCCCGCCGAAAAGGCCGTCGTACCGGAGAAATCGAGCGTGACCGCGAGCCGCGGAGACGAGCTGACGGTCAGCGAGATCTTGTCCACGCCGGGCTCGGGAATGCCGCCGTTGAACTGAAGCGGGCTTTCCTGGAGCTTGCTGCCGTTCTCGTCGGTGATCGTTACCTTCCACCGTCCCTGGATGACGGCCGAATCGGTTGCGAAAGCAACTTTCAGCGTGTGCTTTCCGCCGTTGGCGTCGTAGACGTCGACGTTGGACACCGAGAAATTGGTCGAGCCGGGGGAGAGGTTGTCCGTGAAACGGACCGAGGTTGTGGCCTTGGGCGGGCTCGTTTGCTTTCCGGCGATGGACAGCGGCGCGAGCGTTCCCGATGTGGTCAGGGCGGCCAGCTTCAGGCCGGTCGCCTTGTCGGTAATGAAGCCGTCGTCGGCCGGGCGCGAATTGCCCCGTGCGCGCGTAGCGTGGCGTATTGCCGTCGAGCAGGGTGATGAAGCCGTTGCCCTGAATCGCGAGATCCAACTGACCGGAGCTGCTGCGCAGGTCGCCCTGGCTGAAGTTGAGCGAGGCGTATCCGTATTCGACGCCGCTGCCGGTTTGCATCGCATTGCCATATCCGGGGCCGCTCTGAGCGAATTGGCGTCCGTAGTAGAGATCCGCGAAGCGCGGCGTCGATGCCTTGAAGCCGGCCGTATTCAGGTTCGCGACGTTGTTGCTGATGGTGTGCAGGCCTTGCGAGTACGCGGTAAGGCCGCTCATTCCGATGTAGATGCTGCCGAGCATGCGATGTCTCCTTTAGCGAACGGTGATGACCTGCGACAGCGTGGCGTCGGCCACGAACTGCCCGCCCGAGGTCTCGAGCGTCAGCTTCGGTTCGTTCTCCTTGAACGAAATGCCTTTGACGATGCCGGTGAGCTGTCCCGAGTCGGTCTTGATGTCGACGGTGCGGCCGAGCAGGCCCAGCGTCTGCGTCGCCGATTGGACCGAGAGCAGGCTGTCCATTTTTTCCGTCAACTGGCGCGTTTGCTCAAGCGACGTGAACTGCGCGAGCTGCGAGACGAACTCGAAGTTGTCGACGGGCTTGAGCGGGTCCTGATAGGTCAGCTGGGTCAGGATGATCTGGAGCAGCGACTGCATGTCGAGGCCCATGGAAGCCAGGCTGGCGCTTTGGCTTTGGGTGTTTGTCGAGTTGATAGGGCTAATCGCCATGCGGTTCTCCTTGCAGATGAATCGGGTGGGCGGCCACGCCGTTGATGACGACGCGGGCAGCGTGGATGCCTTGGCGGCGTAGCTCGGCGTAGACGCGTTGCGAGAGGGCGGTGGTGCCGGTGCCGGCGAGGCTGTTGAGGCGCAGGGCCACTGTCGGGCCTTGCGCGCCCGCTAGCAGGCTCACGCGGAAAGGTGCGGTGGCGTCCGGCGCGGACTGTTCGGTTGGTGTGGCGGCTCGGGCGGATGTGCGCTCGGACGGCGCTGCGCCGACAGGCGTGGTGTCCTCGGCGGCAGGCGCGGGCGCGAGCGGATGAACCGATGGCACGTGGCCGGCCAACGTGGAGTCGGGCACTCGGAACGCGACGGCGACGCTTGCCGTTGTCGTTGAGTCGAGCCATTTCGATGCGCCAGTCGACGCAGCGCCCTCGTAAGGCTGCAATGCGCGGCCGGATACGCTAGTCGTCTCGGCTGGCGCGGAGAACGCATCCGTTTTCGCGCACGCTTCGCCGTTGTGCGAGCCGCTGCCGCGCGTGGGCAGTTTCATCGTGTCCATTCGTCCCGCCGCCGCCGCAGGCCACATCTCCTTTTCCAGGCTGCGCAGCGTCTGCGAGAAGGCGGCAGGCGTGCCGCCATTCGAAACCGGCGCGTAGCCGGGCTGCGACGTTTGCGGCTGCACGACGCTTTGCGTTGCGATCTTCATCGGCGTACTCCGCGCGATAGAAACAAGTCTTCGATCACCGACGCATTCGCGTTGTCGCGCGCTTGCTCGTAACGGCGGCGTGCGTGATCGACGAGATCCCGGGCGAGATCGACTTGGCGTTGGTGTTGACCGAGCACGGGCCGAAACGCTTCGACTTGCTCGGCCGCCGCTTGCAATTGCCCGGCGGCGAGCGTGTGAGCGTCGCGCGCGGCGGCGGTTGCGCAGGCCCAGTTCTGCACGAGTTCGGGAGAGAGCGTTTCCGGATGTTCCAAGGCGCCGCGCAATCCCTGCATGTGCGCTTCCAGTTCTTGCTCCGCTAAGTGATCGCGCGCCTGTGCTGCGCCGAGATTGCCGGCAAGCTTCTGAGCCTCGACACGCGCGCGCTCCAACTGAAGCGCGCGGATATGCGCGATTTCGCGCACGGCGTCGAGTTGAGTGCGTTTTTTCATCGACGCTCCTTCAGCAGCGCGCCCAGCCTGGCGATGGCCTCCTCGCGCGGCACGGCGGTCTCGGTGTCCTGCCGCAGAAAAGCGATGAGCTCCGGCCGCAGCCGCAAGGCGCGGTCCAGCTCGGGATTGCTGCCGGCGGCATACAAGCCCGACTCGACCAGCGTCTTCGACGACTCGTACAAGGCAAGCTGCGCGACGGCGTCGGCGGCGAGCGCGCGCTGCTCGGCGTTCGCGACGTGCTGGAACACGCGGCTGACGCTCCTCGGCACCTGGATCGCGGGGAAGTGCCCGCGCTCGGCCAGCTCGCGCGTGAGCACGATGTGGCCGTCGAGCAGTGCGCGCATCGTCTCGGCCATCGGGTCGTCGATCTCGTCGGTCTCGGTCAGCACCGTCATGAGCGCCGTGATCGCGCCGCCCGGCTTGAGCGCACCGCAGCGCTCGACGATCTTCGGCAGCGCGGCGAATACGCTCGGCGTATAGGCGCGCACGGTCGGCGGCTCGCCGGCCGCGAGGCCGATCTCGCGCAGCGCGAGCGCATAGCGCGTCACGGAGTCCAGCATCAGCAGCACGTGCTGGCCTTGCGCGCGGAAGTACTCGGCGATCGACAGCGCGACAAGCACGCTGCGCGCGCGCATCACGGCGGGCTGGTCCGAGGTGGCGACGACCATCGTCGAGCGCGCACGCGCGGCGTCGCTGAGCGTGCGGCTCCAGAACTCTTCGGCTTCGCGTCCGCGCTCGCCGACGAGGCACAGCACGCAGACGTCCGCTTCGATGTGGCGCGCGAGGCTGCCGAGCAGCGTGGTCTTGCCGACGCCGCTGCCCGCGAAGATGCCGGCGCGCTGGCCTACGCCGAGCGTGAGCAGCGCGTCGAGCGCGCGGATGCCGGTCGCGAGCGGCGTGCCGGGCGAGACGCGGTCGAGCGGCGCCGTGGCGGCGCCGGCCAGCGGCCAGTGGGCCGCGGGCGCGCCGAACGGGGCGCCGCCGTCGAGCGGACGGCCGAGCGGATCGATGACGCGGCCGAGATAGGCCGGCCCGACCGGCACGTTGGCGCCGAGCCGCAGCGCGCGGACCTCGTCGCCGACGCGCGTCGACGCGACCGGCGCATAAGGCGCGAGCGTGACGCGGCCGAGCTCGACGTTGACGATCTCGGCCAGCACAGGCGCCTCGTTGTCGCGGCCGATCGAGCAGAGCGAGCCGAGGGGCGCGCCGGGGCCGTCGGCTTCGATGAACGTCGGCATCACGCGTGTGACGGCGCCGATGCGGCGCACCGGATCGACGTTGCGGATCGCCGCGACGAACGGATGGTCAGGACGCCGGCTGTTCGTCATGAGGATTCAACTCCGCGAGGGCGGCGGCGATGCGCGAATGCTGCTGGGGGAGGCTCGCGTCGAGCTTGCCGAGGGACAGCCCGATCAGGCACGCGCCGCGCGCCAGCCGGGGATTGGCGCTGAAGCCGAGCCCCGGCGCCGCGGCGAGTGCGGCGAAGGCGTCGTGCAACGCCTGTGGTTCGGGGAAGTCGGCCGGCGACACTTCGATGGTCAGCGCGGACTCGTTCTTGATTCGCGAGAGATGGTGCTGCGCGGTTTTCACGACGAGGTCTGAATGAAGATCGGGGTCGCCGAAGATCGTGTCGAGCGCGGCGCGGGCGATGTCGAGCGACAGCGTCTCGAGCGCGGCGAGCTGCGCGTCGAACGCTTGCAGCGCGGCGCCGACGCCTTTGGCGAGCATGTCGAGTTGCGCCGCGTGATCCTTCTGAGCCTGAGCCTCGCCGATCGCAATGCCTTCGCTCATGCCTTGCCGGTAGGCCGCTTCCTTCTCTGCATGGGTGGTCTTTTCGAGTAGCGCGTAGGCTTGCTCGATTTCGGCGAGACGCGTGGTCAGTGCTTCGGCTTGCGCGTCGGCTTGTGATTGGGCCGCGGCAGCCGGAGCGGAATGCGTCGTTTCGGCGGAGGGCGTCCGAGGCCCCGCAGGCATGAGCGCTGCGGATGCCGCATCGCCGGGCAGCGCGCCGAGCGCCCGGCGGCCGTCGCCTACGCGGACCTCGCCCGCCTTGAGCAGCAGCGTCATCCGCGCCTCCCGATCCAGCGGCGCAGCGCCGCGCGCAGCGTCGGCGGGGCTGACAACGCGGGCCGTTCGTCCGCGAGCGCGGGGGCTGCCGCGAGCGCGGCCTCGCGCAAGGCGGCGCGAGCTTTCTCCGAGATCCGGAGCGGCTTGGCGCGCGCTTCGAGCTCGGCGCGCCGCTCGTCCGGCAGGCTCGCCAGCACGTCCGCGAGCTCCGGCGCCGTCACGCACGAGAGCAGGCGCGTTGCCAGCTCGTCCGGAAGCGAAGCGGCTGCGCGGGCGAGGTGCGAGCAAGCGGCGCGGTGCGTTTCGTCGCCGCCCGGCGGCGCGGCGGGCGGAGCGTCAGCGGTTGCCAAAGCGATCGCCTGCCCGGATGCCGCGCGCGACGCCTCGTCGAGCAACGGCCGCAACTGCTCGCGTTCGGCAGGCGTGAGCGCCGACCAGACCGATTCGATGTCTTCGATCGAGCACTGCGCAAGATCGGCGACTGCGCGGCGCAACTGCCGCTTGTGCTCAACGGTTGCCATGCGCGTTGCCTTCTGCGTGTCCTTGCCCGGCGAGCAGCGCGCGCAGGCGGGTGACGTGTTCGGCGCGCTGCGCGTCGGTCAGCTGTCGCGATGGCTGGCGGCGGGTGTTTCTCTGCGTCACGAGCCACACGCTGGCGGCGATGGTTGCCGCCAGCGCCCCCAAGAGCGTCGCGATCACCGCGCTGGCCGACACGCCGTCGATGCCGAGCGACGCCAGCCGTTGCCCGATGCCATCCTCCTGCGACGGACGCGGCGGCGTTTTTTCTGACGGAGCCGAACGGGAGACCGTGGTTTCGTCGAGCGCCTCGGCGGCTTCACCGTTGCCTGCGGATTGTCCGGTGGCGGTAGTGTCACTCGCCGCCCGAACCCCGGCCTCGTCGCGCACGAACATCGACAGCACATCACCGCGCTTCGAATCAAGACCAATCGAAGCCGACACGACAGCGTTCAACTGCGCGAGCTCGTCGGCGCTGAGCGGCCGATCGAGCACGATGCCGACCGACAGCCTGCGAATCGCGCCGGGACTCTTGACGATCTGCTCGATCGTGCGATCCGTGCGCGACCCTTCGGCTGCGGGCGCGCCCGGAAGCGGCGGCAAGCCCGCGGCCGGCAAATCGAACTTCGACATGGCGCTGGCCGATGCCGCGAGCTTCGGAAGACTCGGCACGGTGCTGCCGCCGTCGTTCGCAATCGGACGCGTGACATCCGATTCGCGCGTCGTGCGAACCTGATCGAAGTCGATCGACGCGTCGACACTGACCGATACCCGTCCCGCGCCGGCGACAGTCCCGATCTGCGCCAGAATCTTGCGCTCGTAGCGCCGCTCGATGGACGCCTTCAGCGCGTATTGCGGGTCGTCGACATCGCCGTCGCCGGCCGCATCGGCGGGTGCGCCGCGCTGATCGAGCACCGCCACGTCCGACGGAGACATCTCGGGCACCGCGGCCGCCACGAGCCGCTGGATGCCCTTGATCGTTTCCGCCCCGAGCGTTTGTCCGTCGCGCATGAAGAGCGCAACGGACGCCTTCGGCTTCGCGCGATCCCGGCGAAACAGCGACGACTCCGGCAACGCGAGGTGTACGCGGGCCATGTCGATCTCGTCGAGCGTGGCGATCGTGCGCTCGAGCTCGCCTTGCAGCGCGCGCTGGTAGTTCACCTTCTGGGTGAACTCGGTGAGGCCGAGATCGGAGTTGTTGAAAAGCTCGAAGCCGACTGCGCCCTGCAGGCGCAGCTCCGAGCTCATGAGCCGCAGCCGGATGGCCCGCGTGTCGCCTTCGGGAACGAGAATCGCCGAGGTGCGCTCGTCGAAGCGGAACGGCACTTTCTCCTTTTCCAGTTGGGCGGCGATTGCCGCGGCATCCTGGCGCTTGAGATCGCGGAACAGGACCTGATAAGCCGGGCGCATGGTGAGCCAGACCGCCAGCGCCGCGCAAAGGACGAGTGCCGCCAGCACGGCGGCCACCGCGAATTGCCGCGAGCGAGGCCCGGAAGTGAAGTACGCGTTCAAGCGTGACATGATCGAGTTCATCTCAGAGCTGCATCCGCATCAGTTCCTGATAGCCCTCGACGAGCCGCGAACGCACTTGCAGCGCGAACTGCATCTGCATGCGCGCTTCTTCGAGCGCGAGCATGACTTGGTGCGGGGGCAGGTCCTTGCCGAGCGTGAAGTCCGCGACGGCAGTGTCAGCGGACTGCAACGCGCGGTCGGCGCTCTGCCAGCCGGAGACCAGCATCGAGCCGAAGCTCTCCGGTGTGTGCTGCGCCAGGCCGGACGCCCAAGTTGGCGGGAGAAAGCCAGGTTGCACGGCGTTGATGGCTTCGATGCTCATCCCTTGTTCCCGATTTCGAGCGCGCGCATGTACATCGAGCGCGCAGCGTTAAACATGACGACGTTCGCTTCGTAGACGCGCAGCGTCTGCACCATCAGCGACATCTCGCCCGCGTGGTCGATGCCGGGGTAGCGCACCATGCCGTGCGCGTCGGCTTGCGGATGCGACGGGTCGTGAACGACGCGCGGCGGCGCATTCGTCGGTTCGACAGCGAGGGCTTGCGCGCCTGTCAGGCCGCCGGCGGCGAGCGTTGACGACGAAGCCTGCGCAACGGCGGAGCCGTTCAGCTCACGCGCGAACACTGTCTCCGTCTCGACACGCGGCGCGGAAATGAGCCGCATTGGCTGATAAGGCTCGCCTGTGGCCGTGCGCGTGGTGCCCGCGTTGGCGAGGTTCTGCGCGATGACTTCCATGCGCTGGCGCTCGACGTCGAGCCCGGAACGCGCGATGGCAAAGATTCCTTCGGACATCGCGGTCACGCTCCCTTGATCGCGAGCATCTTGATTTGCAGCGTGCGGTCGAGCATGCCGGTGAGCATCGCGTAGCGTGCGGCGGTCTCCGAAGCTGCGGTGATCTCGCGATCGAGCTTCACGCCGTCGAACACGTCGGCAAGCGGTGGCGTTTCGATGCGCGGCGCGACGTTGCCGATGCGTTCGAGAATCGATGAGGACGTATCGCCCGCGCGCGGCTCGGCGGCTTGCCGCAGCGCATCCTCGAACGAGACGCGAACCGGCGTGAACGAGTCCGAGTTCGCGTTCGCGACGTTGTGCGCGATGGCGGCTTGGCGTTCGAAGAGTCCGTCCAGCGCCTTGGCGGCGATGGCGGCGACGAGGTCGATCGACATGAGTGAGATCCCCTTATTGAATGATGATGTCCGCGTGCAGCGCGCCGGCGGCCTTGATGGCTTGCAGGATCGCGATCACGTCGCGCGTGCTGACGCGAGTCTTGGCGAGCGCCGCGACGAGGTCGCCGACGGTGCCGTGCGGAAACGAGGCGGCGACGGTCTGCCCCGGCTCCTCGACCGACAATTCGCTGTTGCCGACGACGAGGCTGCGCACGCCGGGGCCGGTGAAGCTGACGAGATTGGGCTGCGATGCCGAGTATTGCGTCGTGACCGTTACGCGAATATCGCCGTGCGAGATCGTGATCGGCGCGATGCGCGTATCGCCGCCTGCCACCACCGTTCCCGTGCGCTCGTTGACGACGACGCGCGAGCTCTGGTCCGGCGTGACTTCGAGCGCTTCGATACGCGCCACGTAGTGCGTGAGCGCGACGCCGTCGGCGGGCGTGCGGATTTCGATGGTGTCGGCGTCGAGTGCGCGCGCCGCGCCAACGCCCAGCGCCTGATTGACGCGCTGCTCGATGCGCCGCGCGGTGGTGGCGTCGGCATCCGTCAGCACGAACTTCAGGTGGCCGTCCTGCGCGACGAGATCGGCGCGTACGGCCACCTCCACCGTCGCGCCGCGCGGCACGATGCCGACGGTCGGATGGTTCTTCTGCTTGAGATTGCCGTTCGCGTCGTAGCGATAGCCGCCGACCGACACCGGTCCTTGCGCGAGCGCATAGACCTTGCGGTCGGGGCCGCGCAGCGAGGTCATGATGAGCGTGCCGCCCGCGAGGCTGCGCGCGTCGCCCATCGAGGTCACGTTGATGTCGAGCGTGTCGCCGACGTTCGCCGCGGGCGGCAGCGAGGCCGTGACCATCACCATCGCGGCGTTGCGGCTCTGGATCTGGTCGTGCGTGACGTTGAGATCGAACTGCGAAAGCATGTTCGAGAGCGCCTGGCGCGTCGCTTGATTGCGCGGCGTGTCGCCCGAGCCGGCGAGGCCCGAGACGATGCCGTAGCCCACGAGCATGTTCTCGCGCCAGCCGAGAAAGCGGCCGAGATCCTTGAGGCGCACTTCGGCATTGGCGGCAAATGAAGCGGCGGGCCATGCCAGCATCAGGCACAGCAGCGCCCGCACGAAAGAGGGATAAGTGCGCTTCACCATAAGCCGAGCCATGCGAAGAAACGAGGGATGAGACCGGGGCGGGTGCGGTCGGTGATGAAGCCGTCGCCGGTGTAGTCGATCTGCGCGTCGGCGAGCCGGGTCGAGAGCACGGTGTTGTTCTGCGCGATGTCGATGGGACGCACGCGACCCTTGAGGCGGATGCCGGTCTTCTCGCCGTTGACGTCGATCTTCTGCTCGCCCGCGACGATCAGGTCGCCGTTCGGCAGCGCTTCGACGACGGTCGCGGAGAGCTGCGCGAGCAGGCGGCCGGTGCGCTGGATCTGCCCTTTGCCGCCGTAGGTGTCGCCCGCGCCGACTTGCGCGCGGTTGTTGCCCGCGTAGAGCGTCGAGACGCTGCCGTTCACGTTGAAGTTCGTGTTCGTCGAGGTGTCGGCGGTGTTGCTCGCGCTCGAGTTCTCGTAGACGAGGATCGTGACGATGTCGCCCGGTTGCGAGGCGCGGCGGTCGGCGGTCAGCGACTGGTAGGTGTCGGGCCGGTAGAGGTTTTCGGCGTGCGTGCGCGAATGTGGCAAGGCCGTTGCCAGGAGCGCGGCGGCGCACAGCGCAGGAAGGAAGAGAACGTGGCGCATCGCTTACCGCTTCAACCCGTTCGCAATCGCCATCAGCTCGTCGCCGACCTGGACGAGCCGCGCGTTGGCCGCATACGAGCGCTGATAGATCATCAAGCTGACGAGTTCGTCCGACAGCGACACGTTCGATGCCTCGCTGAACCCTTGCGCCAGCGCCCCTGCGTTGTCTTCTCCGGGACGCGCGCGGGTCAGCGCAATGCCGTCGTCGCGAACGCGGTACGCGCCGTCGCCCGTGGATTGCAGCGCGCGCGTGTCCGTCGGCAGCACGAGCTCGATCTGACCGATCTCGAGCGGCTCCGGCTGATTCGGCACTGTCGCGAAGACCTGTCCGCTGGCCTCGATCGTGAGGCCCGTCGAGTCGCGCGGCACGGAGATCATTGCCTTGAGCGGCATGCCGTTTGGCGCGGCGAGGTAGCCGTCGGTGTCGACGTGGAGCGAGCCGCCGCGCCAGATCACCGCATCGCTGCCACGCGTTTCGGACGCCAGTTCAATGAAGCCCTCGCCGCGGATGGCGATGTCGAGCGCGTTGCCGGTCTGCCGCAATTCGCCCGCCGTGAAGACGTGAAGCTGCGGCGCGACGGCCACCCCCGCGCCCACTGCGGTCACCGTTCCCGCTGCGAGCGACTGCCGCCGCGCCGGCTCCGTGCCCGGCACCAGCAATTCGGCAAACGACACCGCGCCGCGCTTGAAAGCCGGCGTGTTCAAATTGGCGACGTTGTTGGCTGTCACGTCGACGGCCGCCTGCTGCGCGTTCAGTCCCGTCGCGCCGATATAGAAAACGTTGTTCACGACTTACATGTCTCCGAGGCGTTGCAATACGTTACCGACCATGTCGTCATAGGCATGGACGAGCTTTTGTCCCGATTCGACGCGGCGCATCGCTTCCATGAGCTGGATCATGTCGCTGGCCGCGACGGCGTTCGACCCTTCGGCGAACCCCTGTGCGATGTGCGGGTCTTCGACATCCATCGCGCGCGAGCCGTCGGCGGCATAGAGGCCGTCGCCGAGGCGCACGAGCTTGGCCGGATCGTCGAAGTTCGCGATGCGGATGACCGAGACCGTGTTTCCGCCGTCGATCACGGTGCCGTCGCGCTCGACGCGCCAGTCGCCGCTGCTGACGATCACGTCGCCGTTCGCGCCTTGCAGCGGCCAGCCTTGCGTGGTCACGAGGCGGCCGTCGGCGTCGCGCTGAAAAGAGCCGAGGCGCGTGTAGGCGGGGCCGTCGGCCGTGGCGACTTCGAAGAAGCCGGGACCCGTGATCGACAGGTCGAGCGGGTTGCCCGTATGCACGAGCTTGCCGGCCGAAAAGTCGGTGGCGGTCCGCAGCACGGGGCTGGCGGCCGCGACGGGCGCCGCGCCGCCGCCCGTGGCTTCGGCGAGCGTCTCGGCAAACGCGATCTCGCGCTTGTAGCCGGGCGTCGCGGTGTTGGCAATGTTGCGCCCGGCCGATTCCACGCGCTGGGTCTCGAGCGAGATCAGGCGCGTCGCCAGGGTCATCAGGTCATCCATCTGCGTGGTCTCCATGTGGTGCCGTGCGGGATTCAGGCGGCCTGCGCGGTTTGCGCCGTTTGATGAGCGCGAGCCGGTGCGGCCGCGGCAGGCGGTGCATCCACCCCGACCATCGCGAACGAGCGCAGATGGATCGAATGCGGGACCTCGTTCATCGACAGCACGGCGAGCCGCGGCACGACGCGCCGCGTGAATGTCTTGAGATGCCGCCGGATTTCCGGACGGCACAGCAGCACCGGATTGAGGTTCTGCCGCATCATCGCCTCGGCCTGGGCTAACAGGCGTGCGAGGAAGCCTTCGGCAAGCCGCGGGTCGAGCACGAACATGCCGCGGCCGTCGGCGCCGCTCAGGTTCTGGACGATGCCGGCCTCGAGCGACGGCTCCAGCGTCAGCACGGCCAGCGCTTCGTGCTCGCCCTGGACGCCCTGGCAGATCGCATGCCCGAGCCGCTGCCGCACGGCTTCACCGAGTGCGGCCGGGTCTTTCTCGTGGCGTCCGTGATCGGCGAGCACCTGGACGATGAGATCGACGTTGCGGATCGACACGTGCTCGGCGAGCAGCCCTTGGAGCACGTGCTGGATGTCGCTGACGGCCAGCACGTTCGGCACCAGCTCCTCGACGAGGCCGGGCTGGCGGGCGCGCACGCCTTCGAGCAGCGTCACGATTTCGGCGCGCGAGAGCAGCATCGGCGCGTTCGCCTTGACGATCTCGGTGACGTGGGTGATGAGTACCGTGACGGGATCGACGCACGTGTAGCCGAGCGCCTGCGCTTGACTCTGCTGGCCGGCTTCGATCCAGACGGCGGGCAGGCCGAAGGCCGGATCGCGCGTGGCGAGGCCGGGCAGTGGCTCGCTCTTGTCCGAGGCGTGAATCGCCAGGGTCTTGTCCGGGAACAAGGAGGCTTGGCCGAACCGGTTGCCGAACAGCAGCACGCGATAGTCGTTCGGCGGGAGCTGAGGCTGATCGCGGAACACGACGGCGGGCACGACGAGGCCCATCTCGTTCGCGTACTGCTCACGGAATGCGGCGATGCGCTCGGCGAGGACGCTTTGCGTCGGCGTCCAGGCCGCGCCGAGCGCGGGGCCGAACGCCACTTCGATGGCGGGAAGCGCTTCCAGGCCGCCGCTCGCGGCTGCGCTCTTATTCGGGCCTTGGCTTTGCGCCGCCCCAGCCGGGCCGTCGGCAGCGGTAGCGCTCGCCGCGCGCCGGCCGCGTGCCGCAAGCCACGCGCCGGCCGCCATCAAGGCGATGAGCGCGATCGGCCACTTCGGCATGCCCGGCAGCGCGAGCAGCGCCGCGAGCGCCGCCATCGCGAGCCACTGGATCTTGGGAAATTGGAGGAGCTGGCGCAGCGCTTCGTGGCTCAACTCGCCGTCGGCCGAAGAGCGCGTGACGATGATGCCGGTCGCGACCGAAATGATCAGCGCGGGCACTTGCGTCACGATGCCGTCGCCGATCGTGAGCAGCGTGAAGGTGCGCATCGCTTCGCCGAACGGCATGCCCATCTGCGCGACGCCGACCGCCCAGCCGCCGAGAATGTCGATCAGCAGGATCACGATGCCGGCGATCGCGTCGCCCTTGACGAACTTGCTCGCGCCGTCCATCGAGCCGTAGAAGCCAGCTTCCTTTTCGAGCGCCTTGCGCCGCGCCTTGGCCTCGTCCTGGTCGATGAGGCCCATGTTGAGATCTGCGTCGATGCTCATCTGCTGGCCAGGCATCGCGTCGAGCACGAAGCGCGCGGCGACTTCGGACACGCGCTGCGCGCCGTTGGTCACGACGACGTATTGCACGACGATCAGGATAAAAAAGACGATCAGCCCGATGACGAAGTTGCCTTGCACGGCGAACTCGCCGATCGCTCCGATCACGCGCCCGGCTTCGCCGCCGGACAGGATCAGCCGCGTCGCCGCGATGTTCAGCGAGAGCCTGAACAGCGTGGCGATAAGGAGCAGCGACGGAAACGTCGAGAATTCGACCGGGCGCGCCACATAGAACGTCAACAGCAGGATCGTGAAGGCGAACGTGAAGTTGACGAGAATGAAAAAATCGAGCGCCGCCGCCGGTATCGGCGTGAACAGGATCAGCAGGATGACGACCACGGCGAACACGAGCGCGAGGTCGGAGTGATTGCGCAAGCGGGAGGTGAGCGTGGTCATGGGGTTCTCGTTTGCGACGGTGCGCGCCGCGCGCGCAGGTAGACGGCGGCGGCGTCGCGGAACAGGTGTGCGGGAATCTCGCGCTCGAGCGCTGCCTTGTGGAACAGCTGCCGCGCCAAGGCGGGCGACTCGATCACGGGCACGCCATAGATGAACGCGAGCTTCCTCAGGCGCAGCGCGAAGTTGCCGGCGCCGCGCGCGACCACGGTTGGGGCGCTCATGCTTTCGGGCTCGTATTTGAGGCCAACCGCGTAGTGAGTGGGATTGGTCACGAGCACGTCGGCGCCGCGCATGCCGCGCATGCTTTGGGAGCGCTTGAGCAGCTCGCGCTGCAATTGCTTGCGGCGCTGCTTGATGCGCGGATCGCCTTCGCGCTGCTTGAATTCCTGTTTGACTTCGTGGCGGCTCATGCGCATTTGCCGGGCAAACAGGCGCCGCACGATGATTTGATCGAGCGCCGCGAAGATCGCGGCGGCGATGAGCAGGTTGGCAATCAAGTGAAGACCGCTGTCGCCGAGCGCCTGGGGCAGACTGCGGCTTTGTAGCGCCGAATGGGCTGCGGTGCGTACCGTATCGAAGATGGTCAGCCAGGCAATCGCGCAATAGACTGACATCTTCACGCATGCCTTCGCTGCCTCGATCAGGACCTGCAGCGAGAAGAGGCGCTTCAGTCCTTGCGCGGGATTGAGCCGCGAGAAGTCCGCCTTGAATGCGCCCGGCGCGAAGAGGAACCCGGTCTGGGCCAGTGCCGCAACGAGTGCGCCACCGACCGCGACGCCGATCAGCGGCAGAAGAATTTCCAGCGCTCGCGACATCAGCGTGCCGAGCCAGACCAGCACCGCATGGCTGCCGCTAGCGAGCGTCCCGGCTTCGCCGAGCGCGCGCTCGCCGAGCGCCGCGAAGCGCGCGGCGGTCTGCTCGCCGCGCGCCCACAGATAGCCGGCAAAAGCCGCAATGCTGATCACGATGCCGAGTTCCTGGCTGCGCGCGAGCATGCCCTTCTTGCGCGCTTGCGCAAGCTTGTATTCGGTCGCTTGCTCGGACTTGTTCTGTTCGCTGTCGGACACGGGTTCAATCCAATGCGGGCACGAATTCGAGCGCCATGCGCATCAAGCGCAGAGCGACCGGCGCCAGCAGACCGGCTGACAGCGACGTGACGACGAGGGCGGCAATCGCCTTGACCTGCAAGCCGAGCATCAGCGCATTCATTTGCGGGAGCGTGCGCGACAGGAAGGCAATGGTCAGATCGATCAGGAACAGCGCTATCGTCACGGCGGCGACTGCCGAGAGTCCCAGGCCCATGATGACGCCGAAGTACGCAATGAACGCCTGCGGATTGCCGACGAGTTGCGCCTGGCCGACCGGCATCGATTCGATCGATGCGGCAATCAGGCGAAGCAGCTCGTGGTGGCCGCCGGCGGCGAAGAATATGACGCCTGCCACGAGCGTGAGGACGGTGCCGAACAATGGCGCCTGGCTGCGCGAACCGGGATCGATGACCATGGCGAGGCCGAAGCCGGCTTGCACGTCGAGCATGCGTCCGGCGAACGAGAGGGATGCGAACGCGGCCTGGAAGGCGAATGCGATCGCGAGGCCCAGGAAGAGCTCCGACGCTGCGCAAGCAAGCAGTGCCGCGCCGCCGTCGTACCCGAGACGAGGCATGCCTTGGGATGCGTGCGCCGCGAAACAGGCGGCAAGCGCCAGGGCCAGGCAGACGCGGACCCGCATGGGCACGCGAACCTGGGTGAAGGGGGGCGCGAGCACCAGCACGGGCCCGATGCGCAACGAAAGCAGCAGCGCGGCCATGGCCCACGCCGTTCCGACCTCGATCGCCATGCGTCAGCCGAGATTCGGAATGCTGTTGAACAGGGAGGCGGCGAAGCCGGTCAGGCGAGACAGCATCCAGGGCGCGAGCAGGACGATGACGATGCCCGCGACGGCGAGCTTCGGCACATAGCTCAAGCTCATTTCCTGGAGCTGCGTGACGACTTGAAAGACGCTGACAAGGAGGCCGACGACGAGCGTCGCGGCAAGGACGGGCCCTGCGATGAGAAAACTATTCCAGAACAACTGCGCCATCATCTGTAATGCTTGATTCTCCGACATCGGCTCGCGTCCCCCATTTGAGACACAGGAGACTAGAGTTTGACGGGGCGCGATTAAATCGGATGATTCCGAATTTGATTATGCGGACTGCATAGTGCTTGATTTAGAAAGACTAATGCCGAGCGCAACGTCTCCGCGTGGACGGCGACGTTGGGTCCGATGTTCACGGCGCCCGGGTACACCGAGAAGTTCCGCCCGCTCTTCGCGACCATGATCGCCGGTCAGACATGAAAGGAAGTCGGCATCCACTCCAAATGGCATGGGTAAAGACCCGATCGAAGCCGGCCGTCGTCCGCCCATGCACGCACAAGGCCGCGATCCCTCTCTGGAAATGCCTACCCTCGAATAGCGCCTGAATGCTCCCCGCCGGGCAATGAGGGTGTACCCATCCAACGATCCGGCTTGGCGCGGCATTCGGGCGACGCCCGGTTGAATGAAATGCGCCGGGCCGGATGTACCAGTCTGGGCCTGACTCCTGACCGAATGGTTGCTGGAGGCCGCCGTCACAGCTCTCGTTCCGGTTCGGAAAAATCAATCCGGAAAACTCGCGAGGTTAGCCCTACGCAAGAGTAGGAGGGTGCCCCATCCCAAGCGACGTCGCCTTTGTCCAGAATCCAGATACGGGCAGCCTTGAAGACATGGCCGGCCCGCGTTTGCAGCACAGCGTGACGCCCAGCACGTATCGCTGGTTGACCCCAAGGACGGAGGTCATATGTTCAGTACCCGCATGTATCGCAGCAGTGTGGCGGCATTGCTGTTCCTGCTGTTTGCCGTTCCGTCGTTCGCGCAATCGTTCCGTGTCCAATGCCCGCCCACCACGCCGTCTCATCCGACGGCGCTGCCGCTCGGCGCAAGCGAGCCCGCCTACACGCAGCCGACCTACACAGGACAGAGCTCCACGTCGACCGGCACCGTCAACGGCGCGATCAAGTGTCAGCAGATCTCGGGCGGCGACGGTTACGCAACGATGGCCAACGGCGTGCAGACCTACTTGTTCGCTTTCGGTCCGCTGTCCGGGCTCGCGGACATCAAGGCCGGCCTGCCCGGCACGCAGTTCGCCTCGGTGTTCAACACCGTCGGCGATCCCAGAACGGATCCGACCTACAACGGCGCGGTCGGCCTCGCTCCCGATCCGGATGCCGGCGGCGCGCTGGACGGCCACGTCGATCCGCGCCCGATCATGGATATCGGCGTGATGAACGGCAACGAGCCGGCGCCGATGATGGCGATCGACGAAGACGATGAGTTCTTCCTCACGCTCACGAACGTCGGGATGATCATGCGCCCCGACCTGTTCGAAAAGCACACGGTGCACTTCCACGGCTATCCGAACGCGTCGTCGTTCTATGACGGCGTGCCGGATGCATCGGTCGCGATCAACATCGGCGCGAGCTTCACGTACTACTACCTCGCGCCGGATGCGGGCACCTATTTCTGGCACTGCCACATCACGCCGCCTGAGCACCTGCAGATGGGCATGGTGGGCCAGATCTACGTGCGGCCGCGCCAGGACCGGGTGCCCAAAGGCGTTTCGCTTTACGAATCGCTGGTCACCCAGCAGTCCGACCTGCGCACCCGCTGCGGAAACGACATTCTGTGCTCGACGCCGCTGCCGCCGCTGAACAACGGGCTCGTGCGCGCAGCGAACCCCAACATCCCGCCGACTACGCCGGAGACGCTGTCGCTCTACGCGTACAACGACGGCGACGGTTCGACCGCATACGACGTCGAGTATCCGATCCAGATACACGGTTTCGATCCGAACTTCCACTTCGTCGGCATGACGTTCAATCCGGAGCCGTTCACCGACATGAAGGACAAGTTCTTCCTGTTGAACGGCCGCAGCTATCCGGACACGGTGACTCAAGGGGCGATGTCGACGCCGTCGTCGGATGCCGCGATGCATCCCTCGCAACCGCTGCCGACGCTCGTCAACATTCCGGCCGGCGGCAGGGCGCTGCTGCGGATCTCGGATCTCGACGTCACCGAGTATCAGACGCTGGCATCGCTCGGCATTCCGATGCATGTGATCGCGATCAATGCCCGCATGCTGCGCGATATGGCCGGCAACAACATGGCGTATGACACGAACTCGATCACGCTCGGCGGCGGCGAGTCGCTCGACCTGATTCTCGATGCCAGCGACAAGACGAAATACCACTCAGGCCAGATTTTCTACCTGTACACGCCGAACCTCGATCACCTGTCGAACGATCAGGAGAACTTCGGCGGCTTGATGACCGAGGTTCACATCTGCAGTTCGGTGGATCCGAGCACGAAGATTTGCAAACTCTGACGATCCAGGTCCGCCTGCGCCAGTGGGCGGACCCGACGGGGAAGTCCTGCACTGAGGAGAAAAAACCGTGGGACACATCACTCACCGCGCGTGGACCGCGACTCTCGCGCACCTTCGACAGCTCGCACGCATCGGCGTCGCGACGCTTGCCGCGTTGCTCTCGCTGCACGCACAGGCCGCTGCGCCGGGCATCACCGGCAAGGTTTTCAACCTGAACGCAGAGGAGGCTCGCATCACCCAGCCCGACGGATCGAGCGTCTATTCCTGGGGCTACGGTTGCGCGGCGACCAACGCGACGCCGTTGGTCTTCTCGCCGTCGACGATCGTCGGCGCGACCTGTCCGACGATGCAGATTCCCGGTCCGACGCTGATCGTCAGGCAGGGCGACATCATCACCGTGACGCTGACCAACAATCTGCCCGCGGCAGCCGGCAACACGTCGATCCTGTTTCCGGGATTCACCGTGTGCAACGGGACGTTGAGCACGGACGGAAAGACCTGCACCGCATCCGCCAGCAATGGCGTGCCGGGACTGCTGGTGCAGGAGGCGCCGCACGGCGGGACGGTCACGTACACGTTCGTCGCATCGACGCCGGGCACGCACACGTACTACAGCGGCACGCAGGGCGATCTGCAGATCGAGATGGGGCTCTACGGCGCGATCATCGTGCTGCCGAATACGTCGGTCAACACGGCGGGCTGCATGGCGCTCCCGGATTCGGGCCGGCCCTTCGGCCAGCACGATTTCCGCAACGCGCCGGCGGCCTTCGACAACAGCGCGGCCTGTTACGATCGTGAGTATCTATTTCAGTTTTCCGAAATGGATCCGCGCATCCATCAGCAGGCGGAGCAACAGGTCGGGGCGAATACGTCGTGCACGAAGCCGAACGGCTGCATGACCGTCGAGACCGAGCCTTATCACCCGGCGTATTTCATGGTCAACGGCCGCTCGATGCCGGACGACATGGATCCGAACTACGCGCCGCAGTACCCGCACCAGCCGTATAACGGCAACCCGCACATGCATCCCGGCGAACTGGTGCTGTTGCGGATCATCGGCACGGGCCGCTGGCAGCATCCGTTCCACGAGCACGGCAATCACGTGCGTGTGCTCGCGCGCGACGGCAACTTGCTGCTGAGCCCGGTGGACCCGGCGAACCCGGCGAAGCCGCAGTTGCCGGCCGGTCCGCTGCTGTTCACGACGACCACGACGCCGGGCCTCACGATGGACGGGATCTTCTACTGGACCGGCAGGGGCTTGAACTGGGACGTCTACGCACACTACCCGGGCGACGGCAGCGTCTGCGTCCCGGATGCGAACGGCTACTACACGACGGCCTCGAATCCTCCGGCCCCGCGCAATGCGCCGAACTACTACGAGTGGTGCCAGGACCACGGCAAGGCGCTCGAGAAGGCGCCGTTCGGCAAGGTCGCCAGTGGCGGACCGGTCACGCTGCCGGATTCGCACGTCCTGACGAACGGCTCCTGGTATGGCGGCAGTCCGTATCTCGGACCGGATGCGACGACGCGAGCCACGTCCCCGACGGGAACGTCGCCGCCGACCAGCACGAACCTGAACCCGGCGGCAACCGAAGCAGGCTTCGCGTTCATGTGGCACTCGCATAACGAGCGCGAGATTACGACGAACAACATCTTCCCTGGCGGAATGATGATGATGATGCTCGTCGATCCCCCGGTATTTCCGATCGACGAATCCAATTAGAGGTGGGGAGAAACGCGATGAGATCCACCAAGCTCACAGCGACGTTCCTTGGTCTGTTCAAGGCGGGGGTCGCAGCATCCATGTTGCTGACGGCCGGCGAGGCATGTTTTGCTCAGGCGGTCGTCAATCTGACGGCGAAGGCCTCCACGGCGATGTTGCCGGACGGACAGTCCGTGCCGATGTGGGGCTACACCTGCACGCCGGCTGCCGTCGCGACGGTGCCGGCCGCGAACGCCACCTGTGCGGCGGCGAATCCGGGGGCCGGCGCGAACTGGTCGCCGGTGGTGATTACCGCGCCGGCGGGGCAGCTGCAGATCAACCTGACGAACAACCTGCCGGCCCCGGTGCCGACTTCGCTCGTCATCGTGGGGCAGCTGGGTGGTGGGCTGGGGAGCGCGCCGACGACCGTGGCGAGTCCGCCGCACCCGACGCAAACCGCCACGACCTGGCCGATTGTCTCGTCTTCCACGGCCACCGGGACGGCGTACTCGTCGCCGCCCGCGGCATTCACGCCGCCCGCGCAAGGGCCGCGCATCCAGTCGTTCGGGACCGAGGTGGCGCCGAGCACCGATCCGACGTCGCATACGACGCTCACCTGGCCGAACCTCAAGCCCGGCACCTATCTGCTCGAGTCGGGCACGCACCCGTCGATCCAGGGGCCGATGGGTCTCTACGGCGTGCTGGTCGTGAAGAGCCCGAGCGTGCCCAGCTCGACCTGCGCGTCGACGAATCAGGCCTATCCGGGTACGGCAACCTGCTATGACGCCGACGTGCCGCTCGTGATGGGCGAGATCGATCCCGTGCAGAACGCGGCGGTCGCCGCGGCCGTCGCGACCAAAGGCTTCAGCGAAACCGCGGCGTGGTCGGGTCAGCCGGGCGGGTGTGGCAATTCGAAGTCCCTATCGTTCGGCACCTGCTATCCGCCGGTGGTGAACTACGATCCGCGCTATTACCTGATCAACGGCGTCGCCTTCGATCGCACGAACCCGAACGCGTCGGCATTCCCGCCGAGCGCGAACGTGCCGGCGTCGACCGGACAGGTCCTCGTGCGCCTCGTGAACGCCGGCCTGCGCATGCATATTCCCGCGGTGGTCGGCGCGCAAACGGGCAATCCGTCGGTTCCCGGGTTCTCGCTCGTCGCCGAGGACGGCAACGCGCTGCCCGGCAACCCGCGCATCCAGAACTCCGTGTTCATGGCCGCCGGCAAGACGTACGACGTGATGGTGAACGCGCCGGCCGCCGGGGCTTTGCCCGTGTACGACCGCCAGCTGAGCCTGTCGACCAACAACCAGCGCGACGGCGGGATGCAAGGCTACATCGCGGTCAACAATGCACAGCCGTCGGCGACCGCCGGCATCGGCGAAACGCCGACGGCCGCGGGCGCGAACTACTACTTCGTGCCGGGCACGACCTTGACCGTGTCGGACCCGGCCAAGGGCGTGATCGCGAACACCTCGGGCGTATACGGCGTGAAGGTCCAGACGAACCCTGCCAACGGCACGCTCACGCTGAACACGGACGGCACGTTCACGTATCTGTCGAGCAGCGGGACGAACGACAGCTTCGTCTATCAGTCGACGAACGGCGCTCCGCCGGTGACCGCGACGGTGACGCTGACCGCGTGCACGACGAGCAACAAATGCCTGTCGACGCCGACCGCGGGTAGTGCCAGCTTCGCGAGCAACATTGCGTCGCGCGTGCAGATCGGCGCGCCCGGCGTGCTCGCGAGCGCCAACGATCCTGCCGGGCTGCCGCTCACTGCGCAAATCGTTGCGTCGAGCGCGGCGAACGGGACCGTGACGCTGAATCCGGACGGCTCGTTCACCGCGTCGCCGGCGACTCCGCCGCTCGCCACGAGCGGTCAGGCTGCGCAGTCGATGACGTTCCAGTACACCGTCACCAATACGCAGAACCAGACGAGCAAGCCCGGCACCGTGACCGTGACCTTCAATCCCGGCAGCGGCCTCCAGATCAACGTGATGGATGCGCCGAGCATGGCGCCGGACGCCACGGCGCCCAACAAGAACGTTCAGCTCACCGACTATCGCTGGATCATCGAGGAAGACCGCACGATGCAGATCGATGTGGCCTGCCAGGTGAACTCGGCGACGTCGCGGCCGGCGACCTGCCCGCCGCTGCCGGTCCCGACGCTCGGCACGAACTTCCATACGAGCTACATGCCGGTGGTCGCCTCGGGCTGCGTGGGGGTCGTCGCGTGCGAATCCGGGCAGACCGTGTACGACCCGGCGACCAACTCGCACCTGCCGACCGTCTGCGACGTCGGCAACGGCGCGTGCCGCACGGGTACGAACGTGTCGCAACAGGCTCCGGTCGATCCGAAGTACGTGGCGCTCGATCCGACCAAGCACTACTACATCTCGATCCTGCCAGGCGACGCCGGCAACACGTTCTCGAACGGCGGCGGCAATGCGCCCAGCGGCGCGAATCGCCAGTTCAGCATCGCGCTCGACTGCCCGTCGGGTCCGAGCGGCAAGGATTTCGCGCCGGGCACCGGCTTGTGCGGGCACACGATGGGCGGCGCGCCGATCACGCCCGCGCAGATCGCGGCCGCGCAGGCAGGACAGACCGCTGCCGGACAAGCGGGGCAGGTCAACGTGCTGCTGACGGAAACGCCGTATCCGACCGCGAAGCTCTCGGTGTTCGTCTTCGAGGACGATGCGCCGCTCAACGGCGAAGTGGATGTCAGCGGCGGATCCGACGGTTTCGGCACGGCGCGCGAGCCCGGCCTCGGCGGCTTCGAGATCAAGCTCTGGGACGATGCCGGCGGCACGGGCGATGCGACCGGGCAGATGACCTACGACATGTTCAACATGCCGCTGTCGAATTCGCTGCAGGGAACCATCGACCCGATCTCGGGGCTCAATGCCTGCCCGATCTCGGCGTCGACCGACGGCCTGATCGGCATGATTCCGACCTGCCCGAAATACGAGTCGGACGGCAAGACGCTGTCGCCGCTCGTCGGTCAGGCCGTGATTGCCAACCTGATGCCGGGCCGGTACGGCGTGGTCGCGACGCCGGCAGCCGACAGAATCGGACGTGGGGAGGAATGGCTGCAGACCAACACGCTCGACGGCGAGAAGGGCCACGATGCGTTCATCAAGGCCGGCGGGCCGGCGTACTTCCAGGAATTCGGACCGGCGGGCTATCACGTTTCGATCGGCTTCGCGAATCCGGCGATCATCAATGCGCGCAGGACCAATGCCAGCAAGACGGGGCTGTGCGACACGGGTCCGTGCGCGAACTCGGTCAAGGGCCACGTGACGAACCTGCACTACAGCCGTCCGCCCAACGAGAACCTGTATAGCAGCGGGACGCGCGATTCGCTGGCCTTCACGCAATGCTACGTGAGCGTCGGCGACCCGGACGGAGAGGATTACGGCTTTACCAAGTGCGACAACAAGGGCAACTTCGAAATCGACGGCCTGCCCAGCGGCACGACGCGCATCACGATCTTCGATCAATGGAACGACCAGATCGTCGATGGGCTCGCGAAGGCGGTCCAGCTTCCGGATGCCAAGGGAAACACGATGGTCGACGTCGGAGAGATTTCGGTGCTCCAGTGGCAGACGAATCTCTATACGCGGACCTTCATCGACCTTCACGGTGACGGCGTCTCGCATCCGGACGACCCGGGCATCGCGCTGGCGTCGGTCAACATGCGGTTCCGCGACGGGAGCTACTCGAACTTCAACGCCACGGACGGGAACGGCTATGCGCCGTACAACGAAGTGTTCCCGCTGTTCAACTGGTATGTGGTGGACGACGACATGACGCGCTTCAAGCCGACCGGCACGCACGTGGTCTATGACGCGGGCGGCCCGGTCGACGGCACCGGCGCGCCGGGCAGCGGGAATTCGACCATTGCCAAGTACTTCGCCAACACGGCCGAAACCGTGCCGCTTCCTTCGAACCTGCAGGTGCCGGGTGCGCGGTATTGCGCGGATGCGGACTGCACGTCGACGGGCAGCGGTTCGACCGGCAGAGTCGACCCGCCCTGGGTGACTTCGGAGGCGTGGCAGGGCTTTTCCGGTCAGAACTCGTTCATCGAATTCGGCAAGACGCCGTTTGCGACGGGCGAGAACGGCGGGATCCGCGGCGAGGTCATCTACGCATCGACGCGGCCGTTCGACGACCCGACGCTGCTCATCCATACGAAGTGGACGCCTGACGTGCCGAACGTCACGGTGAACCTGTATCAGGAAGGCACGGCCATGGACGGCACCACGAACCTGACGCTCGTGGACACGACCAAGACGTCGAGCTGGGACGACTGGGCGCAGGGCTTCCGTGCCGACGGCGCGACGCCGAACATGAACTGTCCGGGACAGGATCCGAACGACCCGTACTTCTTCACGCTGAAGAACAGCACGAACTGGCTCGATCCGACGCATCGTCAGCTGCCTGCGAACGCCCAGTTCAAGTGCTACGACGGCATGCACTCGTTCAACCAGATCCAGCCCGCGCCTTACGACGGGATGTACAAGTTCCCGAGCGTGACGGCGACGGATACGAGCGGCAAGCCGGTCGCGTCGAACTGCACGATCTGCGTCGGGAAGAATCCCGTCGACGGCACGCCGATGCTGCCCCCCGGCAAGTACGTGGTCGAGATCATCGTGCCGCCGGGCTACGAGCTGGTGAAGGAGGAGGACAAGAACATCCTGATCGGCGACAACTACATCGCGCCCGTGACGCAGCAGTTCGGCGGGATCGGCAACGTCTTCATCATTCCCGACCAGGCTGCGGTGAACTCGAGCTACAACGCGAACAACGCGCAGAACATGACCACGGACCTCGGCTCCTCGCCGCACGCCGAAGGCGACACCGGCAGCGTCGAGCGGTTCTGGCCGTGCGCCGGCGAACTGCGCATCGTGCCGGACTACATGAGCATCTTCCCCGGATCGAAGGAGGTCGCACCGTTCGCGGGCGCGTCGCGCCATCTGTGCGACCGCAAGGAGGTGCAGCTCACGGACCAGGATTCGGTGCTCGCGAAGTTCTGGATCTACAGCTCGACGCACGTCGCCGCGCACTACACGGGCTTCATGCTCGACGACTTCTCGTCGGAGTTCGATCCGTATTCGCCGCAATTCGGCGAGAAGTTCGCGGTGCCGAACGTGCCGGTTTCGTTCAAGGATTACACCGGCAACGAAATCTCGCGCACGTATTCGGATCAATGGGGCATCTACAACGGGCTGACTTTCTCGACATGGCAGGTCAATCCTCCGAACCCGACCGGCTATGCGCCGACGATGATGGTCGCGTGCATGAACGACCCGGGTCCGATTCCCGATCCGAAGAACCCCGGCAAGACGATGAACGATCCACTTTACAACCCGGCGTATAGCCAGTTCTGTTACGAGATTCCGTTCATGCCTGGACAGACGCAATACATGGACACGCCGGTGGTGCCGGTGCAGGCATTCGCCGACGGGTACAACCAGCCCGACTGCGCGTATCCGGACGCGACGCCCGCGATCTCGAGCGTGACCGGCGATGCGATCGGCACGGGTGCGGGCCCGTGGGTCAGCGCGCCCGGCAAGCAGCTGACGATCAACGCGCTCGGCGACCAGCAGGTCTCGAACAACGCGTACACGGGACCGAGCCAGAGCACGGCGCCGTTCAACCAGAAGTTCATTACGCGCCACTATGGCTTCGGCGCTCAGCAGGGAACGGGATCGGTGACGATCGCGGGCGTCAATGCGCACGTCGTGTCCTGGAGCGACCAGAAGATCGTCGTCACCGCGCCCGACCTGAGCATCCCGACGCTGCCGTCGCTGACGGTGCCCTCGACCTGCACGATCAAGCAGATGGGCGCACCCGCGACGCAGTGCGGCGAGCTCGTGATCACGTCCGGCAACGGCAAGCGGTCGATCGACACGGTCACCGTCACGATCGGCGGCAATCCGCCGGCCTACGTGAATGGCGAGAACGGCGCGAACAACGCGATCCAGAGCGCGATCGACAACGCGAAGGCGGGCGACCTGATCGTCGTCGGGCCGGGAATGTACACCGAAATGCTGGTGATGTGGAAGCCGGTCCGGCTGCAAGGCGTCGGCGCGCCGTCGGTGACGGTCAACGCGAACACGCATCCGTCGGGCAAGCTCGATCCGTGGCGCAGGCTGGTTTCGTGCCTGTTCGGCACTTCGCTGGACGGCGGAGCAGTTTCGCCCACTTACGACCCGACGAAGCCGATCTCGCCGACCAACAACCCGTACGATCCGTCCGGCACCTATCAGTGCCCGGCGACGATGCTGGGTCACGCGGATCCGATACCGTTCGAGCCGACTGTCGGTTGGGACAGCAACCAGAACGGCAACCTCGGCGAATTGCTGATGGAGCCCTCGCTGCTGGGCGCGTATGAAGGCGCGGGCATTACGGTTCTCGCCAAGGGCGTGCAGCCGAGCACGAACTGCACCGCGAACGGCGTCTGCACGCTGCTCACCAACAAGGATTGCACGACGGACCCGAACAACCCGAACTACAGCAACTTCCTGTGCAATCCGTCGCGCGTCGACGGGATCACGTTCACCAACAGCTCGCAAGGCGGCGGTGGAGTCTTCCTGCACGGCTGGAACCATTACACGGAGGTGTCGAACAACCGGGTGACGGGTAACGCCGGCACGCTCACGGGCGGCATCACGGTCGGCCAGGTGGAGGTTCCGGACGGGACCATCGCCGCGGACGGCGTGACGCAGCTGCCGTTCCTGTACAACACGTACGTCAACATCCATAACAACGCGGTCACGGCCAACGCGTCGTATGGCGACGAAATCAATTCGACCACGCCAGCGTCGTCCGGCGGCGTGACCTTCTGCTCGGGCGCCGACTACTACCGCTTCAACTACAACTGGGTGTGCGGCAACTTCAGCGGCGGCGACGGCGGAGGCGTCGCGCACTTCGGGTTCAGCTACAACGGCGACCTGTCGCACAACGTGGTGTTGTTCAACCAGAGCAATAACCCGACGCTGCCGACGTACGGCGGCGGCATCATCGCCCAGGGGGTGCCTCCTGACGGCACGTACTGCGAGAACTCGACTGTCGACGTCGATTGCGCGCCTCAGCTTTCCGACGGCGTCGGCCCGGATCTCGTGATCGACGGCAACCTGATCATCGGCAACACCGCGGAAAGCGGGAAGGGCGGCGGTCTGCGGCTGCAGAACGTCAACGGCACGGACGTGCAGCGCAACCTCACCAACCCGGAGAAGTGGTATCAGGTTCGCGTGATCAACAACATCATCGCGGACAACGTGGCCGGCTGGTCGGGCGGCGGCGTGTCGCTGCAGGATGCGGTGCGGGTGAAGTTCATCAACAACACGGTGATCGCGAACGATGCGACGGCTTCCGCAGGCGTGCTGTTCAATACGCCGGCGGCTTCGCAGTCGAACGTCCTGCCGCCGGGATGCACGAGCAGCCCGAACAGCGCGGAAACGACGTGCACCGGCTACATCGCGACCTCGACGAATCAGCCGGCCGGCTTGGAGACTGCGACCCATTCGCAGAACCTCATGAACGCGTTCACGCCGCCTGCGAACTTCCACGGGCAAATCACGTGTCCGGTGGGCGAGCCGAACTGCATGAAGTTCTCGAACCCGGTGCTGACCAACAACGTGTTCTGGCAAAACCGCTCGTTCTACATCTCGGTGAGTTCGCAGCCGAATCCGAACATACCCGGCGTGCAGAACGCGGTGACGTTGAACCCGGACCTGAACCAGAAGGGGCACCCGACTGGCTTCTGCGCGACGGGCGGCCAGAATCCGCCGGTCTACTGGGACATCGGCGCGTACGGCGACACCGGGCCTGCCAGTCCGCAAGCGGGGATGAAGATGAACCCGACGCACTCGATCATGACCAGCACCACGGGCTATAGCGCGACCAACCTCGCGGCGAACCCGCGGACGGTCGGCCAGTACTGCAACGGCTCGCGCGTGCCGCCGGAAGCCGGCGGAAACGGCTTTGCCGTGCCGCCCGGAATCGCCGATGCGGTCATCCCGAACCCGCTGTTCGGCCTGCTGCCGACGGCGACCCCCGACGAAGGCAACCAGTGGATCAACATGTCGTACGGACCGCTGTCGCTGTTCAACGCGGCGCTTGCGTCAGGCCAGCCTGGCTACAACGTGATGATGGGCAACTACTCGATCACGAGCGGGTCGCCGGCGATCGGCGCGGCCACGGGGAACGGTGCGCCGAATCACGACATCTTCGGCACGCCGCGGCCGCAAGCCAGAGGATTCGACATCGGCGCGGTCCAGTTCGTGCAGCCCGGCTTGCCCGGTTTGTTCGGCAGCGCTCAGATCGACCCGCTCGCGTTGGGGAGCCAGCCGTCCGGTCTCGCCGGCCTCCTTCCGCAGAACCTCCGCGGATTCGCGGGCTTGCTCGGTGGCGGGGCGCAGTTGCCGGCAGGCGTGCTGTTGCAGGCCCCGGTGCAGACGCCGAACCCGGCACCGGTGACGCCCGCGCCGATCACGGGGGCGCTGCCATGAAACGTTCGACGTCTCGTACAGCATCGGCGCTGCTGCTCGCGGGCAGTGCCTGCCTCGTCGCGGTCCGGCCTCAGCCGGCCGCGGCCGGGCAGGCCGCGCCGGCCGCTCAGGCTCACTCGCCGTACCAGCCCGTGAGCCTGCCGCGGCACGCGAAGGCCTATTACCAGTCGGCGAAAGGCATCAGCGACCTGCACGTGCGCAGCACCGCGTCGGGCAACCTGATTCGCTTCAGCTACCGGGTGACCGATCCGCAGCGGGCGCGACCGCTCGCCGACACGAAGGCGCCCGCGTATCTGTACGGGCAATCCAGCCACGCGGTGCTCGTGATTCCGGTGATGGACCAGATCGGCGCGCTGCGGCAGACCGGTCACCTGGAGGCGGGACAGGAGTACTGGATGGTGTTTTCCAACAAGGGCGAGCCGATCAAGCGCGGCGAACGGGTCAGCATCCAGATCGATTCGCTCCATATCGACGGGCTGGTGGTCGAGTAATCGCTCACTGGCGCATCCGGCCGCACGTTGGCGACAGGCGGCCTTTCAACGGGGAGTCAAGTCATGAACCGGTTTCTTTTCAAGTCGATTGCGGCGGCCTGCGCCGCCGCCTTTCTGGCGTGCGGCCAGACCGCGTTCGCGGCATCGGCGGCGGGGAATGCTCAAGCGCCGTCGGCATCGCATCTGAGCGCGGCGCAGATCGTCGAGCGCAATGTCGCGGCCCGCGGGGGGCTGCAGGCGTGGCGAGCGGTCTCGTCGATGAAGATGACGGGAGAGCTCGATGCAGGCGGCACGAAGAATGTCAGGCTGCCGTTCACGCTGACGCTGAAGCGTCCGCACAAGAGCCGGCTCGAGATTCAATTCGAGCAGCAGACTGCGCTGCAGGTGTACGACGGCTCGCAAGGCTGGACCGTCAGGCCGTACCTCGGACGCAATGAAGTCGACCCGTATACGCCGGCGCAGCTCAAGTCCGCCGCGGCGTCGGCCGAGCTCGACGGCCCGCTGATCGACTACGCGAACAAGGGCACGACGGTCCAGGCGCTCGGCACCGAGATGGTGGAAGGACACCGCGCGTACGTGCTGAAGCTGACGGCGAAGGATGGCTCGGAGCGCCGCCTATGGGTCGATGCGTCGAGCTTTCTCGAACTGAAAATCGACGGCGAGCAGCGCGTGCTCGACGGCAGGACGCACAGCGTCGCCGTCTTCTATCGCGATTACAAGAAGGAGAACGGCCTTGTCATCCCGCATACGCTCGAGACCGTCGTGAGCGGCGTCAAGCCGACGCGCAAGATTGCGATCGATCACGTCGCGGTGAACGAGCCGGCCGACGATGCGATGTTCGGCAAGCCGCCGCTCAGCATCGCCAAGGTGACGAGCCACTAGCCGGACATTCGTGTGGGGGCGAAGGCCATGGAACGAATCCGATCGTGGGTGCTCGCCGGCTGCGTGATGGCGGCCTTGTGCGCGTGCCAGCAACTACCGGGGCAGAGTCTGAGCGCGGACCAGATCATCGAGAAGAACACCGCGGCGAGGGGCGGGCTCGACGCATGGCGCAAGATCCAGACGATGGTCTGGTCCGGCCATGTGGATAGTGCGAACGCCCCTGTGCGGGATATGCCGTTCATCCTCGCGATGAAACGCCCGAACAAGACGCGCTTCGAGATCACCGTGTTCAACCAGAAGGCGCTGCGCGTATTCGACGGCCACGAAGGCTGGAGGCTGGGCGGGAGCGGGGCGGGCAGCCCGAGCCTGCGGCCGTACTCGGGGGACGAGCTGACGTCCGCGCGCGACGAGCAGGTGATCGACGGGCCGCTGATCGACCATGAGGCAAAGGGCGTCGGCGTGACGCTGGACGGCGTCGAACAGGTGGGCGGACACGACGCCTACCGGCTCACGCTCAAGCTGCCTTCCGGCGCGATCCGCCATGTGTGGATCGACGGTCGAACGTTTCTGGACGTGAAGTACGACCGCGAGGTGCATGGGCCGCGCGGCCCGGTCACCGTGGAGGTGATCTATAGCGACTACAAGAGCATCGACGGACTGCAGATACCGCTCAAGATCGAAAGCGGTGCGGCGGCGTCGCCGAAGAAGGACACGCTGATCATCGAGAAGGTGTCGCTGAATCCGCCGCTCGACGATGCGATCTTCGCCAGGCCCGCATCGCCGGGGCGGCGCCGTTCGGTTGCGATCGATGCCGATGCGTTCCCGGCGCAGCCGGCCGCAAGCCCGCCGACGCCACAGCCATGAACGCCAACCGGGAGCGGCTGCGAGCCCTCGCGGGAGCACGCTCGCCTGCGGCACGCATGTTCGTGCGGTGCATGCTGCTGGCCGCGCTGATCGTGCCTGCCGGCGAGGCGAGCTGCGGGGAGGGGAGCGCGGGGGCGTCCGTCACGCCGGCGGACGCGGGCGCGGCGATCTACCAGCGCGGCATCCTGGGTTCGGGCGAACCGCTCGTGGCGGTGCATGAAGGCGGCGTGCGCCTGCAAGGCGCCGGCGCCGCGTGCATCAATTGCCATCGGCACAGCGGTCTGGGCTCGAAGGAAGGCAATAGCACCATCCCGCCGATCACGTGGCGCTACCTGGTCCATCCACGCGCGCAAACCGCCGAGGATCTCGACATACCCTACGTTCCCGGCATGCACACCGATCGCGAACCGTACACGGAGGAAACACTCGCGCGAGCCGTGCGCGAAGGAGTCAACTCCGAAGGCCAGCCGCTCAGCAGCCTGATGCCGCAGTACGCGCTCAACGATGCCGATATGACCGCGCTGATCGGCTATCTGCAGCGCCTCGATCAGCGCAAGCCGTCGGGCGTGACGGACACGGTGCTGCATTTCGCGACGATCATCACGCCGGATGCGGACCCGGTGAAGCGGGCCGGCATGCTCGACGTTCTGCAGCACTACTTCGCGGACAAGAATGCGTTTCCGCTCGGCGCGACCCCGCCGCTGCGCTCGACGCGAAAGATGATGTTCATGGTCAATCGCCGCTGGGAACTGCATGTGTGGGAACTCAAGGGGGCGCCCGACACATGGCATGAGCAGCTGAGGCAGTATCTGGCGCGGCAGCCGGTGCTGGCCGTGGTGTCGGGACTGGGCGGCAGGAACTGGGCGCCCGTGCACGATTTCTGTGAAGAGGAGGCCGTGCCGTGTCTCTTTCCGAACGTCGAGGTTCCGGTCGAAACGGATCACGATTTCTATTCGGTGTACTTCTCGAAGGGCGTGTTGCTCGAGTCGGATCTGATCGCGAAGCGCATTCTCGACGAAGCCGGTGCGAGGACGGCGCCGAAAGCGGTGAAAAGGGTCTGGCAGGTCTATCGCACGGGCGACAACGGCGAGCGGGGCGCACAGGCGCTCGCTGCCGCGCTGAAAGGGCATGGCATCGCGGTGTCGAATCATGCGCTCGCACCCGGTGACGGCATCGCTCACGTATTGCATCGGATGCCGCGCGAGGATGTGCTCGTGCTGTGGCTGCGTGCGCCCGACATCGCGGCGCTCGGCCATGCGCCGCCGGCTTCGGACACGGTCTTCATGTCGGGGCTCCTCGGCGGGCTCGACAACACGCCGTTGCCGGCGAGCTGGCGCGGCGTCACGCGAATCGCCTATCCGTTCGACTTGCCAGAGGGGCGGCGCGTGCGCGTCGACTATGCGTTCGGCTGGTTCACGATCCGGCAGATTCCGATGGTCGCGCCGCAGGTCCAGGCGGACACGTATCTCGCGTGCGGCCTGCTCGCCGAAACGCTCAGCCACCTGGTCGACGCATTCGTGCGCGAATACCTCGTCGAGCGCATTCAGGACATGCTCGAACGCCGCATCCTGACCGGCTACTATCCGCGCCTGACGCTGGCGCCCGGGCAGCGCTTCGCGTCGAAGGGCGGCTATATCGTCCGGTTCGCCGGGCCGGATCGCATGAAGCTCGTTGCCGACGGGGACTGGATTGTCCCTTGAGGCTTTTAGCATTCGGCTTTCGTGGAACTTGTTTTCGCGGCGGTCCGTATAGTCCGTCCCTCCCCGGGACCGGGGTCACTTTGGTCTTGCCCAAAGTAACCAAAGGCGTGTCCTAGGCGGACGGCCTGGCCCGGAAGCACTCAGTCCTGTTGGCGGTAGCGGTCTGAGGGCTACCGTTGTCGCCCGCCGTTCGTCCCGTTAGCAAGAGGCACGGAATGACGCTGCGCCGAAACAAAAAGAAGGCGTCGATTTGGCGGCGCCCTATGGCGCAGATGACAAGCCTCTTCGGCCTTTCCTAACCGCTGACACTGATTTGATTCGTATGGGCTTGATTCCGTGCCGCGTGCTGACGGGACGTACGGCGCGCGGTAACAGGCGCCCACAGAACGCTATCCCCTATAGCACTGAGTGCCTCCGGGCCAGGCCGTCTGCCTAAGACACGCCTTTGGTTACTTTGGGCAAGACCAAAGTGACCCCGGTCCCGGGGAGGGACGGACTATACGGACCGGCGCGAAAACAGGTTTTACGAAAACCAGAAAAGCCAGAAAAGCCAGAAAAGCCAGAACGACCGGTGTAGAGATCGGGTAGAGATCAGACCGCGATAAGAGGGGAGTGCCCCATGCCGGTTCCGATCGGCCCTCTACACAATGAAGTCATCGCGCGACGTTCGAATGTCGCGTCGCAAAGTGGCGGCATACGGCGTAAGGGGAAACAGCCATGACAAACATCCTTGTCGGCCATGGCAAACGTCATGACTGGCTTCGTCGCGGCTGGACGGTCGCGCTAGCGACGCTGGCATTGCTGCAGGTGTCGGTCGCGCAGGCGCTGCCGATCTTCGCGCGGCAGACCGGACAAAGCTGCGTGGCGTGTCACGCGGGCGGGCAATTCCCGGAACTCACGCCGTATGGGCGGATGTTCAAGCTGAACGGCTATACGCTCGGTGAACGCACGGTTCCGATCGCCGCGATGGCGATCGGCGATCTGAGCAAGACGAGGTTCAACAGCGACGCCAACGGCAATCCCATCAATACCAAGGATGGCCTTCCGATGTTCGACTTTGCGAGCATCTTCCTCGCCGGAAAGATTACCGACAAGATCGGCGGCTTCGCGCAGTTCACCTACATCAACTACGATCACCAGGACCCCGACGGCCGATGGAAAGGCCACTGGACGTCGGACAATACCGACTTCCGCTTCGTCGACCGGATCATGACCGACGCGAACGATCTCATCGTGGGCGCGACGGTGCACAACAATCCGACCGTGCAGGACGTCTTCAACACCGCGCCGGCATGGGGCTACCCGTACATTTCGTCGACGATCAGCCCGGTTGCCAAGATCCCGAACCTGCCGCTCATCGAAGGCGGGAGCCTCGCGACGCAGGCCGTCGGCACGGGCGCCTACCTGTACTGGAACAAGCTGGTGTACGCGGAGCTGACCGCATACAGTACGGCCGACGGCATCTGGTCGTTCCTGAGCCACGGGAATACGGAGGGGAATCCGGTCCACCCGCAGATCTATCTGCGCGGCTACAACCCGTATGCACGCGTCGCCTTGACGCACGACTGGGGACCTCATAGCGTGATGGTTGGCGCGTTCGGGTTCAACGTCAATCTCTATCCGAACGACTCGAGCAATTTTCCGATCTTCGGCACGGGGGCGACGCGCTATCGCGATTACGGCCTCGACGCGCAGTACGAGTACCTGCTGGAACCGCACACGATCACCGCGCAAGCGCGCTATGTGCGGGAAAACATCCATGATCCGAACAATTTCGTGCTGGGCGACAACACAGACGCGGATCTCAACTCACTACGCCTGAAGGCGTCGTACGTGTACCAGAACAAGTACGGCGTCAGCTTCTCGTTCTTCAATACGACGGGCACTCCGGACAGCGTGCACTACTCGGCCAGCGCGAACTTCCATCCGAATACCCAGGGCTGGATGCCCGAAATATTCTGGATGCCGGACCAGCGCGTTCGCGTCGGCATCCAGTACACGTTCTTCACCAAGTTCCTCGGCGCGTCGACCAACTACGACGGCAACGGGCGCAACGCGAGGGACAACGACACGCTGTTTCTTTATCTATGGGTCGCCTCATGGTGACGTCCCGTCGGGCGTTTCCCGTTCGCCTGGGAGGCTGGAACACGCGTAACGGGAGGCTGTCGCGCATATCGCGTCGCGTGTCGATGCGAATGCGCACCGTCGCCGGACGGAATCGATTCAGGGTGTGGAAAAAATTGCGGCAAGGAGGTTCGTGACATGAACAAAGTGGCCCATATCGTCTCGCTTGCGATGTTGCTGGCCGGGTCGGCTTGTCACGACCTGGAGCGGTCGCGGCAAGTCGACAACCCGGCCGTGTCGGGCAAGACCATCGCGTTGCAGGTGTGCTCGAACTGCCATGGCGCGACCGGCGTTTCGGTGTCGCCGACGTTTCCGAAGCTGGCCGGACAGCGCAAGGAGTACCTCGTCGATCAACTGACGGACTTCAAGAATCACGCGCGTTCCGATCCGAATGCGAAGCGGTTCATGTGGGGCTTCACGCATCTGACCGATGCGCAGATCGACGAGCTCGCAACGTATTTTTCAAGTCAGCAAGTGGTCCTCGGCGACCCCGACGATCTCGCGCTCATCAACGCGGGCAAGGCGATTTTCATGTCGGGCCTGCCGGACAAGGGCGTCGCGGCGTGCATCGGGTGTCACGGCCAGCATGGCGAGGGGTTGAGCCAGTTTCCTCGCCTCGCCGGTCAGCATGCGGACTACGTGATGAAGCAGCTCGAGGTCTTCCGCGAAACCGACTCACGGCCCCGCGGTGCGGTCATGAAGGCAGTGTGCGCGAACATGTCGGAGCAGGACATGCGCGCCGTCGCGGCATACGTTGAAGCGTTTCCGCAGGAGGCCGAGGCATCGGCCAGCCCGCCGGTCGATCAATGACCAGGCGGCAATGACCGGGCGCGGCCTGCCGCATGTGCCGCAGGCCGCGCGGGCGGACCGGCGCAGGCGACGATCTTTCGGTGTTCCGTCTCCCCCGGGGCGGGGCACTGTTTTTTATTCCGGCCGTACGCGGTTCCATCTCGGTGAAGATCATGAAAGTCATTCAATCCTCTCATGACGGCGCGGCGCCTGCGGTCAGGCCACTGCATCGGCGACGGGCCGCGCCGCGCGCGGATCGCGTATGCGCACCGGACGACGAGCGCCCGTTCCCGCTGCGTCTCGACGCATTCGACTGGCTGTTCGCGCTCGCGATGGTCGCCGGTGCGGGGTTTGCGCTGTCGCGCTACCACGGCTTCATGAACTACTACGACAAGCTGGTGCTGGTGTGCTCGGTGCCCGCGTTCGTGGTGCTCGGATGGCGCTGGAAGCCGGCGCGCCTGCTGATTGCGGGCATCGCGGTGCTGTCGCTGTTCGCGATCCAGATCTATCAAGGCGATCTGTCGCGCGCCGATTCGGCCTTCTTCCTGAAGTATTTCCTCTCGAGCCAGTCGGCCATTCTCTGGATGAGCGCGCTGTTCGTGCTCGCCACGCTGTTCTACTGGATCGGCACGCTGTCGCGTTCGCCGTCGGGCGGCGCGATCGGCTCCAAGCTCACCTGGGCGGCGGTGCTGATGGGCTTCACGGGCCTGATGGTGCGCTGGTACGAGTCTTACCTGATCGGCGCGGACGTCGGGCATATCCCCATCTCGAACCTCTACGAAGTGTTCGTGCTGTTCAGCCTCATCACGGCGCTCTTCTATCTGTACTACGAGCAGCACTACAACACGCGCGCGCTCGGCGCATTCGTGCTGCTGATCATCAGCGCGGCGGTCGGCTTCCTGATGTGGTATTCGATCTCGCGCGACGCGCAGCAGATCCAGCCGCTCGTGCCGGCGCTGCAAAGCTGGTGGATGAAGATCCACGTGCCGGCGAACTTCATCGGCTACGGCAGCTTCGCGCTGTCGGCGATGGTCGGGGTGGCGTACCTGATGAAGGAGCGGGGCGTGCTGGCGGATCGCCTGCCCGGGCTCGACGTGCTCGACGACGTGATGTACAAGTCGATCGCGGTCGGCTTCGCCTTCTTCACGATCGCGACGATTCTCGGCGCGCTGTGGGCGGCCGAGGCCTGGGGCGGCTACTGGAGCTGGGACCCGAAGGAGACCTGGGCGCTGATCGTCTGGCTGAACTACGCAGCGTGGCTGCACATGCGCCTGATGAAGGGGCTGCGCGGCGCGGTCGCCGCGTGGTGGGCGCTGACGGGGTTGCTGGTGACGACCTTCGCGTTCCTCGGCGTCAACATGTTCCTGTCCGGGCTGCACAGCTACGGGAAACTTTGAGGCGAACGCATGGTTATCTACCGTTTTCTACCCATGCACTTCGGCGAGTGTTCCTACTTCAAGCGGGTTGCGCGCTGGAGAAGAATGTCATCAACGACATCGATGCATTCCTGACGCACGGTAGGGGTGGTAGCCATGAGACGCGTATATTTTCTGTTGCCGACGCCGCAATGCGCGCAGTCGATCGTGACCGAGCTTCTGTTGCAACGAATCGAGTGGCGGCATATCCATGTCGTGGCGAACCACAACGTTGTGCTCGATGGCTTGCCGGCGGCGACGCTTGCGCAGCGGAGCGATCTGCTTCCGTCACTTGCTCGAGGCACGGCGGTCGGTTGCGCGACCGGGATGCTGATGGGGCTGATCGCGCTGGTCTTTCCGCCGGAAGGCCTGCCGATCGCCGGCGGCGCCGTCGTGACGATCACGTTGTCCGGCGCCGGCATGGGCGCGTGGGCGGCGTCGATGATCGGCGTCGACGTGCCGAATACGCGCTTGAAGCGTTTCGAAGAAGGGATCGGACGCGGCGAGCTGCTGATGATGATCGATATTCCGAAGGACCGCGTCCACGAGATCGAGGACCTGATCAAGCTTCACCATGCGGAGGCGCACCTCGAAGGGGAGGATCCGACCATTCCCGCATTTCCTTGAGCCGTCAGACGGCCGGAACGGATCGTTACGCGTTGCCGAGCGTCACCTCTTCGTGACGCGCGGCAACGCTTTCGTGCGCGGCGTCCGCCGCGTCGCGACGCGTGGTGGACAGGGTGAATCGTCAACTCGCAGCGAGGAGCTGCTTGTAACGCGCCAGGACGCGCGGGACGTACTGGCGCGTCTGCGGAAACGACGGAATGCGATAGCCGGCGCGAATCACGGCGTTTTCACCGGCGTTATACGCGGCAAGCGTCAGCTCGACGTTCTCCTTGAACAGGTCGAGAAGGAATCGCAGATACTGCGCGCCGGCCAGCACGTTGTCGCGTGGATTGAGCATGTCTCCGCGCGAAAAGCGCCGCGCGGTGTCAGGCATCAACTGCATGAGTCCGAGCGCGCCTTTGTCCGACACCGCCTTCGGGTTGTATCCCGATTCGACGTCGATCACCGCGCGAAGGAGTTCAGGCCGAACGCGAAACGCGCGGCTCGCTTCGTCGATCACGTCCGCGAACGAGGACAGCATGGTGTCGCCGGCCGCCGTCGAAGCGGTGCGCTTCGTGCCGGCCCCGGCGGGCGCATCGCCTGCGACGATCACTTTCAAGCCGGCCTTGCCGGGCTCGTTCGTCAGGACGATTACGCCATTGCTCGCAACTGTGCCGAATATTTGCGCGCTCGCGACGCACGGCCACGCCGAGCCAAGCCCCACGCATGCGGCAACGATTGCGTTTCCCAATCGGGATGAAGGGCGTTGGTGCATCTTCCAGGTCTCCTGCACCTGGATTGTTGTCGATGAGAAATCGGATCGGCAATGGGGCACCCCCCTACACTTTGACGCGCGAAACGTCCGCTTCGACGTGGTGTCCAAAAACGTTACATTCGTTGCGGGCCGTAATGGGCTGTAAACGATATGGATTCGCGATGCGCGCGACGCGTCGTTGGTTTCTTCTAATTATGGCGTCGCCGCAGCCAAATCATTTCCATCCCTCCTGAAAGAAGGGAAGTATTCCCGCTATCCGTAGTCGCACTGACGCACCGGGGAAGGCCACCCCGATTCAATTCTGAAACATTCCGGACGGACCCGGTCGATTCCGGGCGGTCGTGCCGAGCCCACATGCTGGACGCTGTTGGCTTTCGGGGCAGTGGCGCGAACCTTGCAGAAGCGAACCGCATAGCAGTCGGTTGTCTGGAAATTGAATTTATTAATCTGGACTGGGAAAACACCCAGCGAGAGTTTCCGGAACTGCGGAAATGACGTATCCACACGGAACGCATCGCCGCGACCGGGGGGTTGGCAACCGGGAGTGGAAGTCGTGAATACCAAATATCGCGTTGTAATTGCGGAGGACCATGATCTGCTCAGAAATGGTCTGCGGTCGATGCTGTGCGCGCAAGGGGATTACGAGGTCGTCGGCGAAGCGAAGGATGGCAAGGAGGCGTGTCACCATGCGATGACGCTCACCCCCGATCTGATGCTGATGGATCTGTCGATGCGCGGCATGAACGGCATCGATGCGAGCGCAACGATCAAGCGGCGATCGCCGAACGTGCGGATCGTTGCGCTCACGGTTCATCAAAGCGAGGAGTATGTGCGGGAAGCGCTGCGTGCGGGCGTCGACGGCTACGTGCTCAAGGACGTCTCGTTCGACGAGCTCCTGCTCGCGATGCGAACGGTCATGCAGGGGAAGAAGCATCTGAGCGCAGACGTGTACGGGTACATGGTCGACTCGTTCGTGACCGGCCGCGAAATGCCTGCGCCGAGGAAGGCCTGGGACATCCTGACGGCTCGCGAGCGCAGCGTGTTGAAGCTGATTGCCGAAGGGCGCACCAACAGGCAGGTGGGTCAATACCTGAATCTGAGCCCGAAGACGATCGAGAAATATCGTGCGAGCATGATGCACAAGCTCCATATCGCGAACCTGACGGAGCTGGTGCTCGTCGCGATGAACATGGGCCTGTTGACCACGCTCGCGGCGAAATGCGCGGAGCCGAATGCGGACGCCGTGCCCACGCACTCGGTCAACAACGGCGATCAGGCGGTAACCGCCGGCGTGCGTGCGCAATTGCACGAATATCCGCTCGGCGAGGCGAAGGGCTGAGAGCGGTCGCGCGCGTCAGAGCGACCAGGTTGCCGAGACGAGCGTGCCCGCCGTGGCCGACGACTGGATCGAAAACGTGCCGCCATGCGACTCGACGCGGTGCTGCATGCCGATCAGGCCGAGCCCGGTCGTGTGCGCGTCTTCCGTCGTGAGCGGGCGGTTCTCGTAGCCGATGCCGTTGTCCTGGATCGTCAGCAGCAGGCCGTCCGCGCCGTGTCGCAAGCCGAGCCGGATTTCGGTGGCCTGCGCATGCTTGACGACGTTGTTGAACGCCTCCTGCGCGACCCTGAACATGTCCGCCTTCAGATGCTCCGGCACGTCGTCGTCGTCGACGTCGCAATTGAACTCGACCGACAGCGTATCCATGTCGCGCTCGATGCGCCGGCACAGCGAAGCCAATGCCGCGGGCAGGCCGAGCTTGTCGAGCATCGGCGGCCGCAGTTCACCGCATATCTGCCGCACGTCGCCGATCGTTTCGCGGATTCGGAAAACGGTTGCATCGAGCAGATTCGCCGCTTCGTCGATCTCGCCGCGACGAATGCGCATGAGTGCGTCCTCGTTCATCAGCTTGATGAGCGTCAATGCCTGGCCGAGACCATCGTGCAGTTCCGCGGCAAGCCGATGACGCTCCTTCTGCTGACCCATCATCAGGTAGGTCTGGCACGTGCGCTCGCTCGCGTCGAGCGCCTCGGCCGCGTCGCGCGGTCCGGGCTCGAAGACCAGCGGTTCTTCGAACAGCGTCAGCAATAGGCTGACGCCCGTTTGCCTGGCGGGAAGCGATTGCTGATGCAGCACGAGCTGCGCGGGATGCCCCGTCCGCCCGCTGAGCATCGCGCTGAACGAATGAAGCTGACTGGCGGCGCTTCTGGACAATTCGTCTGCCAACTCTGCGTGAGCGTCGTCGGGCGCCATGTCGGTGAGATGCTTGCCGACGAGATCGGCGCTCGAATATCCCAACAGCGCCGCGGCACTGCGATTCGCCGATACGAAGGTTCCGTCGAGTGTGAGGACGGCAAGTGCTGCTCCGCGCGCATCGGTGACGATGCCGGCGCCGCGATCGCTCGGATGGACCGCGCCGCGCAGCTTGCGCATCGCATCGATCAGATCGATCAGCCTTATCTGCGGCCCTCCTGGCTGGCGTTCAATCATGGGAGCCCCCGATGCGTGGTCTTCAGGAAACCGTAAGGTCGCTGCCATTTTAGGCCGCGATCAACGCACGCCGCAACCGGGGGAGTGCGGGGTCGTAGTGTGGGGACTTCCCCGCAGCACACTGCGGGTATCCCATCGAGCGGACATACCCTACCGGCCTTTGGGGGGCGTCATCCGATGACGCTCGCGGACAAATTCAAGACACTGCAAGTGCGAGGCGCAGAGACCGTCGCGGCTTCGCTTGTCGCCAGGGAGACCGATATGAAAGGGATTGCCAAATCGACGATGGGTGCATTCGTGCTCGCGGGAGCCGCGCTGGCGACGACTGCCGTGTGGTGCGCGCCTGTCGAAAGCGCCACCGAGAGCGCTACCGGGAACGCCACGGAGAACGCCACCGAGAACGCCACCAAAGACGCCGACATGCACATGCATCACCATGTCATGCCGGGCACGACGCACTCGATGGTCGAGTACACGCTGCCGCCGGTCGAACTCGTGCGGGACGACGGCAAGACGGTGTCGCTGGTCAGTGAGGTGGACGACGGCCGGCCGGTGATCCTGACATTCATCTACACCACCTGCACGACCATCTGCCCGATGATCAGCCAGACGCTCGAGCGGCTGCAAAGCGAGCTGGGCCCGGACCGCGACAAGGTGCACATCGTGTCGATCTCGATCGATCCGGAAGAGGACACGCCCGCACGGCTCAAAGCCTACGCGGCGAAGTTCGAACCCGGTCCCGAGTGGCAGCACTACACCGGCACGGTCGAGGCGAGCATCGCAGCGCAGCGCGCGTTCAATGCCTATCGCGGCGACAAGATGAATCACACGCCGGTGACGTTCCTGCGTGCCGCGCCCGGCAAGCCGTGGATGCGCATCGACGGCTTCGCGACGCCGTCGGAGCTGCTCGCCGCTTATCACGACGTCGTCGTTTCCAACTAGACGCAAGACCTCCGGCAAGGAGCGGCGAAATTGGACAAGAAGTATCGCGTACTGATCGTCGAGGACCAGCATCTGTTGCGCATGGGCCTTTGCCGCATGGTTTCCGAGCTGGACGACTACTGCATCGCCGGAGAGGCGAGCGGTGGGATCGATGCCTGCCGCCTCGCCGCACAGACGCTGCCCGACCTGGTCCTGATGGATCTGTCGATGCCGGGCGGCAGCGGCTTCGAGGCGATCACAGCAATCAAGCGCGGTGCGCCGCATACGCGGATCATCGTCCTCACCGTTCACCGCAGCGAAGACCACGTGAGGGAGTCGTTCGCCTCCGGTGCGGACGGATACGTGGTCAAGGACTCGTCGTTCGCCGACCTGGTCCGCGAGATGCGTTTCGTGATGCAGGGCAAGTGCGTGGTCGGTCTCGACGCGTACCGGGCCCGCGCGGGCCTGCGCGGGCTGCGCGAGGAGAGCGCGCACAAGGCGCGGCTATGGAATGCGCTGACGAGCCGCGAACGTACGGTGCTGCGTCTCGTCGTCGAAGGGCACACGAGCCGGCAGGTCGGCGAGTGCCTGAAGCTCAGCCCGAAAACGATTGAAAAGCATCGCGCGAACCTGATGCGCAAGCTCGGCATCAACAATCTGACCGGCCTCGTGCACTTCGCGATCGACATCGGCGTGCTCGCGCTGAGCGACAACGACCGTGTGTGAAAACCCTCCATAAACGGACCGCGCAACTGGGGGGGCTTTACCCATGTCAATGGACGGCGCTCCCTACTTCCGGCTCGTATCGACCTGAACAAGAATGCATTCAAGGGCTTCAGCGGCGCTGAAGCGGTAGGTCGACAGAAGGAGGGGGCCGTGCGCGACGAATCGTCCTCGATCCAGCCCGGCATGCCGGGACATCCGCGGTGTTGTGCCGGGCTCGTTTCCCGCGCGCGCGCAAGCCGCGGCTTCACGTTGCTCGAGCTGCTCGTCGTGATGGTCATCATCGGGCTGCTGGCGGGTCTCGTCGCGCCTCGGTATTTCGATCAGGTCGGCAAGTCGAACGTGAAGATCGCGCGTGCGCAGATCGTGTCGCTCGGCCAGGCGCTCGATCAATACCGGCTCGATGTCGGTGCCTATCCGACGAGCGAAGAAGGTCTGGATGCACTCGTGAACAAGCCGCAGAACGAGCCGCACTGGAGCGGCCCCTACCTGCAGAAGGCGGTTCCCGTGGATCCGTGGGACCGTCCGTATCAGTATCGCTCGCCGGGCGAGCACGGCGACTACGACCTCTATACCCTCGGCAAGGACGGTCGCGGCGGCGGCACCGGCGAGAACGTGACGATCTCGTCGTGGTAGGGACGTGTGGCGCGGCGGCCGCGCCTGGGGTGAGTGGTCTGCAAGGAGAGTCGACGTGAAGTTCATGCTGCGTGTCTTCGATACGAATGGCTCGGTCCAGACGCTTTGCATCGACAGCGATTCGTCGGCGACTGCGGCAGCGCTCGCGCGCTCGCGCGGCCTTCGCGTCGTGTCGGTGACCGCGGACGCCCGGCGGCAGCGGCGCGGCGCGAGCCGGATCGGGATGCCGGGCGCGCGGTTCAACGTCGAGCTTTTCGCGCGCGAGCTCGCGGCGCTGCTCGATGCGGGCGTGGGCGTCGTCGACGCGCTGCGCACGCTCGGCGGCAACGAGCGGCGCGAAGCCTCCGCGCAGGTGTATCGCGATCTGCTGCGGCAACTGGAAGAGGGGCAGTCGCTGTCCGCGGCGCTCGAGCACGCGAGCCACATCTTTCCGCCGGTGCTGGTGGCGTGCGTGAAAGCGAGCGAGCAGACCGGCGGTCTCGCCGATAGCCTGACCCGCTACTCGCGCAATAGCGCGACGCTCCACGAGCTGCGCGGGCGCGTGGTGTCGGCGGCGATCTATCCGACGGTCCTGCTGTTCGTCGGCGCGGCCGTCGTGCTGTTCCTGCTCGGTTTCGTCGTGCCGAGGTTCGCGACGCTCCTCGAACACAGCGGACGCGAACTGCCGCTGATGTCGCGAATGCTGATGGCGTGGGGCGGCATGGTGCACGCGCACGGCGGCGAGCTGTGCATCGGCCTCGCGGTGCTGGCCGTGTCGACCGGCATCGCGTTGCGCCGTCCGGCGCTGCGGATCTGGATCGCCGATCGCCTGCTGGCATTGCCCGGCATCGGACAACACTTCCGCGTGTTCCGCCAGTCGCAGTTCTATCGCACGGCCGCGATGCTGGTCGATGGCGGCATTCCGGCCGTTCGCGCATTCGATCTCGCACGCGGCCTGGTCGGCGGCGCGGACCGCATCGCGCTCGCGAGCGCGCTGCAGCAGGTGCGCAACGGCGCGCGGATCTCCGATGCGTTCCAGCAGGCCGGACTTGCGAATGCGATTGCATATCGCTTGCTGACGGTCGCCGAGAAGACCGGCGGTCTGGGGCCCGTGCTCGATCGGATCGCCGCGTTCCAGGAAGCACAGGTGTCGCGCACGATCGACCTGATCTCGCGGCTGATCGAGCCCGCGATGATGATCGTGATCGGCGTGGTGATCGGCGGAATCGTCGTGCTGATGTACATGCCGATCTTCGAAATCGCGTCGAGCATTCAGTAAACCGTCTTGGGGAAGCGCGTGGATACCGTCACCACAACACCGGAAAACCTCCCCGACGCGCGCGCCGAACTTCGCGACGTCCTGCGCGCGCTCGGCGAGCGGCACGGTTCCGGCATTCGCGCGCTCGAGGAGCTGATGGCGCAGACGTCGCTCGGTGCGGACGAGATGCGCTCGCAGCTCGCCGCGCAATTCCGGATGAAGCCGATCGGGATGCGCGAGCTGAACCGGCTCGAACCGGATTTCGACGTGGTGTCGTTCGTCGAGGCCACGACGCGCCTGTGCGTGTGTTTTCGCGATCCCGACGGCGGCAACGCGCTGCTGTTCGCGATCGCCGATCCACTCGATGCACGCACGCGCGGCTGGGTCGAGCATCGGATGCGTTCGCGGCCCACGGTGCCGTACGGCTGGGCGCTTGCGAGCGCAGGGGACCTCAACGCCTACCTGACCGTGCGCGAGAAGGACGTCCGCGCGATGGACTCGCTCGCGTTCGACGATCCGATCCAGAGCACGGCCGATCCTGCGTCGCTCGCGCTGACGCTGCAGGGCATCAGCAGTGACGACAGTCCGGTGGTGCGGCTGCTCAATTCGACGATCTACGATGCGCTCAAGATGCTCGCGAGCGACATCCATCTCGAATGCCGGGCGAACGGGTTGATGATCAAGTGCCGTGTCGACGGCGTGCTCGCCGTGGTGGGCCGCGTCGAAGGGCGTGACGTCGCGGACCAGGTGCTGTCGCGCGTGAAGGTGATCTCCGAGCTCGATATCGCGGAGCGCCGCGTGCCGCAGGACGGGCGCTTCAAGGCGCTTTACGCGGGGCGCGAGATCGATTTCCGCGTGTCGATCATGCCGAACCAGTTCGGCGAGGACGCGGTGCTGCGGATTCTCGACCGCTATCAGCTTTCTCAGGCCGCGGGCGGCCTGACGCTCGAGGCGCTGGGATTCCAGCCGGGCGATACGCGCTTCATGCGCTCGATCGCGTCGATGCCGTACGGGATGCTGCTCGTGACGGGTCCGACCGGCAGCGGCAAGACCACGACGCTTTACGCGATTCTCACCGAAATCAACAACGGCCTGGAGAAGATCGTGACGATCGAGGATCCGGTCGAGTATCAACTGGGCGAAATCCTGCAGATTCCGGTCAACGAAGCGAAGGGCCTGACGTTTGCGCGCGGACTGCGGTCGATTCTGCGGCACGACCCGGACAAGATCATGGTCGGCGAGATCCGCGATCCGGAAACCGCACAGATCGCCGTACAGGCCGCGCTGACCGGTCACCAGGTGTTCACGACCGTCCACGCGAACAACGTGTTCGACGTGATCGGCCGCTTCACGAACATGGAGGTCGATCCCTACAGCTTCGTTTCCGCGCTCAACGGCGTGGTCGCGCAACGGCTGCTGCGTCAGTGCTGCACGGATTGCCTGATCGAGGACAAGGTCGACGCGGATGCGCTCGTCCGCTCGGGCATCGACCCGGACACGGCCGGCAGCTATCTGTTTCGCCGCGGCGCCGGCTGTGCGACGTGCCGCGGCAGCGGATATCGCGGACGGCGTGCGATCGCGGAGGCGTTGCGCATGAACGACGAGCTGAGGCAGCTGCTGTCGGAGCGCGCGCCGCTCGGGCACATCAAGGAGGCGGCGATGCGCTATGGGATGAAGACGCTGCGCTCGGCGGCGATCGAGCTGGTCCGGCGCGGCGAGACGACACTCGAGGAGATCAATCGTGTCACGATGGTCGAATAGCCCGGTTGCGATCGGAGTCGGTGCGAGCGAGATCGTCGTCGGGATCCGCGCGCCCGCGCTGTGGCGTCCGCGCAAGCACTTGCCCGCCGCCGATCCGGTCAGCGTCGCCATTCCCGCTGAGCAGTTCGGCACCGAGCCGGGCGTGCTCGATGCGCTGCGCGCCGCGCTTGCCGCCACGCCCGGCGCCGATGCCGCCGAAGCGCAAGAGAGGGGGAGGACGCCGTCGAAGCGCAGCGCGCACATCGTGCTCGGCGATTTCTGGTGCAACCACGCGATATTGCGCGGCGACTTCCGCACGCTGCGCATGCGCGAACTCGAAGAGATCGCGCTTGCCCATTTCTCGGACATGTACGGGATCGCCGGCGAATCGCTGGCCGTGCGCTATTGCGTGCAGCATGGCGGCCGCGCGCTCTTTGCGAGCGCGATGTCGCGCACGCTGTGTCAAGGCATGCATGACGTGAGCGCATCCGGCGATGTCCGCATCCGCAGCTTGAGACTGTGTCTTCCGGAGATGCTGAATCGCATTGCGCCGGAGACCGACGGCGATGCGCTGCTGCTGTTCGTCGCCGACGAGTTGATGCAGGCGGTCATGATCGAGGGCAGCGGCTGGGCTGCTTACGACGCGCAGCGCCTCTTTCCCGGCGATGCAGGCGACGCGTCGCGGCTTGCCGAATTCGCCGAGCATCTGTTCGAACGTTCGGCGACGCGCTCGGGCGTCAAGCGCGAGGACTGCAAGATCTATCTGTACGGGATCGACACCGACCCCGCGCCGTTCGAAGCGCGTTTCGCGGCCGCGATACGTCCGGTAGGGCCGGCGCAGCCGGCGATCGACGGTTCGCCCGCGCATCGGTTGATGGAGTATGCGCAATGATGCAGATCCCCGATATCGACTTCTGCCGGCGCCGTGTTCGCACCGAGACGAGCGGCATGATCCTGCTGTGCGCCGCCGCGCTGCTGCTGATCGCATGCGGCGGGCGGCTGTGGCATGCATACGCGGAGAACGATCGCGCGCAGGCGCAAGCGGAGGCCGTCCAGCATCGGACGCTCGCGCAGCGGCACGCCGTGAAGCCGCCGCCGACCCCGGCCGCCAGGCTCGCGGAAAAGCAGAGCCAGTCGATCCTGCGCGAACTGACCGTGCCGTGGCAGGACCTCTTTTCGATCGTCGAGGACTATCCGGACCATGACGTCGCGCTGATCGGCATCGACCAGAACCCGGCACAGGGCCAGATTCGCATCACGGCCGAAGCGAAGAATCTCGACGAGATGATCGCGTACCTGAAGTATTTGCAGTCGAGCGTGCTGCTGCGCGAAGCGGTGCTCAACGCTCACCTCGTCGAGAACAACGTGCCGGGAAAACCGGTGCGTTTCCTGATCACGGCCGTCTGGAGGAAGTCATGAAAGCGGATCGGCTACGGGACCTGCTGCTCACGCTGAGATTCGAGTTGCAGCGCTCGTTCGGTCTGCCGGGACTCGTCGGCATGCTGATGATCGGCGCGGCGGCAATCATGGTTGCCACGATCTCCAGCGTGGAATCCGATACCCGCGCGATGCAGGATCCCGCGGGGCTCTTGCGGGCGATGCGCAGCCACCGTCCGGTCGACGAGCGCAGCGCGGCGGCGGACGCGGTGGCGCTCGAGGCGTTGCCCGACCTGTTCCCGCGCTTCTCGCAAAGCGCCGACGACATCGCGTCGATCTTCGCGCGGGCGCGCGACAGCAATCTGACGCTCGGGTCGGCCGAGTACGCGGTGACGACCGAATCGGGCGCGCGCTTCGCGCGCTATCAGGTGATGCTGCCCGTCAAGGATCAGTACGGCGCAATCCGGCATTTTCTCGCGTCGGTGCTCAACAGCGTGCCGAACGCGGCGCTGCAGGAGATCCACGTCGAGCGTCCCGCAGTGGGCAGCAACATCCTCGACGCGCGCGTGCGATTCGAGCTCATCTATCGGAGCGCCCAGCCATGAATGCCGCCGCCATCAAACTTGCTCCGCTCAGGCGCGTCGCGCTGGCGTTGTGTTGCATCGTCGTCGCCGGTGTCGGGTATCGCATGCTGATTGCGGCGACACGGGAGCCGGCGCCGGTCGCGGCGTTCGACGGCCTGCATCGCGACAGCGCGCGTGCGAAGCCGGCCGCCGCGCATCGCGCGCTGCCGTCGCAGGCGGTCGCGCACGCTGCGCCTGCGTCGGCCAGCACGGCAGCAGCGGCGACGCCGCGCGCGAGGCTCGCAGCGTTGCGCGCGCCGGTGTCCGTCGAAGCGGCGAACGATCCGTTCACCGCGTCGTCATGGCTGCCGCCGCCGCCCGTCGAGCCGCCGCCGCCCGAAAAGCGTGCGGCTCCGCCAGCGGCGCCTCCGGTGCCTTTCGCCTACGTCGGCGAACTGGACGCCAAGGCGGAGAAGCCGCAGGTGTTTCTCAGCAACGGCGATCAGTTGCTGATCGTTTCGCCGGGCGACGTGATCGATAGCCAATATCGTGTCGAGTCCGTTTCGGAGTCGGACGTGGTGCTCACCTATCTGCCGCTGAACCAGATGCAGGTGGTATCCATTCCAAGGGAAGGAAAGTAGATGAAAACCTCACGCACACGGGGTGCGCGCCGCAACGGGGATAGCGGCCCATCGACACGCCTCTCGCCTGTCATCCCGTTCGATCCCTGCCGCCCGCCGGCAAGCCGGATCACGACGAAACGCGCGCTGGCGATCGCCGCGGCGGTGCTCGCGTGCGGCGGCTGCGCGCACGTGCCGAACCTTCACGACGATCCGACCAATGCGCAGGTGAAGATCGACGCGATGCACGACCGCGACGCCCAAGTCAACCAGCTCCTCGATAGCGCCGACAAGCTTCGTCAGGACAACCAGTTCGACGACGCGGCCCGATCCGTCTACATGGCGACCGAGCTCGATCCGGCCAGCGAGCGCGCACGCAGGATCGGCGCGATGATCGAGCAGGACCGCAAGCATCTGGCGATCCTGCAGGAAGCCGATCGAATGATGAAGCGCGGCTCGTATGCGCAGGCGGCCGATCGCGTGCACCGCGTGCTGGTCGAGGACCCGGCCAATGCGATGGCGTTGCGGATGCAGAAGGAGCTCGACGAAAAGCGCCGCCTGCAGCACACGGAACGGGACGACAAGCTCGCCGCCTCGTCGATCATGCGCACGCCGGTGTCGCTGCAGTTCCGCGACGCGAACGTGCGGATGGTGTTCGAAGCGCTGTCGCGCACGTCGGGACTGAACGTCATTTTCGACCGGGACGTGCGCGCCGACCTGAAGACGACGATCTTCGTGCAGAATGCGTCGCTGCAGGACACGGTCGACATGATCCTGATGCAGAACCAGCTCGACAAGAAGCAGATGAACGCGAACACGCTGTTCATCTACCCGGCGACCCCCGCGAAGGAGCTCGAATACCAGGAGCTCAAGGTGCGCACGTTCCAGTTGTCGAACGTCGACGCGAAGCAGGTCCAGTCGCTGCTGAAGAGCCTGCTGAAAGTGAAGGAAGTCGTGATCGACGAGCGCGCGAACACCGTGACCATCCGCGGCACGCCGGACACCATCAAGGTTGCCGAAGAAATGATCGCCGCGCAGGACCTGCCGGAGCCGGAAGTGATGCTCGAAGTCCAGGTGCTGGAGGTGTCGCACGAGCGGATGACGCAGCTCGGCATCGACTGGCCCAACTCGTTCACGGTGTCGACGCCGAGCACGGCCGATACGTGGGGCGCGCTGCACCATTTGCCGGTCAATGCGCTGAATGTCAGCAACCTGTCCGCGACCGCGGACTTCAAGCTCACGGATACCGATGCGAACCTGCTCGCGAGCCCGCGCATCCGCACCCGCAACAAGGAGAAGGCGCGCATCATGATCGGCGACAAGGTGCCGGTGATTTCGAGCTCGAGCACGCCGAGCACGAGCGGCCCGTCGTTCACGCAGATGATCCAGTACCTCGACGTCGGCATCAAGCTCGAGGTGGAGCCGCAGGTCTATCGCGACGGCGACGTCGGCATCAAGCTGAATCTCGAGGTCAGCAACATCACCAATACGATCTCGAGCAGCAATTCGCAGGGCCTGAGCTCGCTCGCCTATCAGATCGGCACGCGCAGCGCGTCGACGAACCTGCGCCTGCGAGACGGCGAAACACAGATCCTCGGCGGGCTGATCTCGGACCAGGACCGCCAGAACGCGAACAAGGTGCCGGGCCTCGGACAGTTGCCGCTGCTCGGCCGCCTGTTCTCGGATCACGGAGGCGACCACACGAAGACCGAGATCGTGCTGCAGATCACGCCGCACATCGTTCGTCCGCAGATCGCGGCGGATGCGGATACGCAGGAAGTGTGGTCAGGCACCGACGTCAACGTGCACGCCGACCAGCTGCGGCTCGATCCGGTGGCGCTGAACGCGGAAGCTCCCGGAGCACCGGCCGAGGCCGCGACGCCCAAGGTGAAACCGGTTCCCGGCCTCGTGGGCGGCGGCACGACGGGCGGCGGCGCGTCGCCAGCATTGGGCGCGGCGGCGAGCCGCGCGCAGCCGTCGCCGGAGAACGGCGCGTTCGGGCAGATGCCCGCCGCGCCTCGCACGACGCCGCCGCCTGAACCGTACGGCGGGCGTTTCTCGAGACAGCAGCCGGCGCTGCCCGCACCCGCAGAGGGGGCGGCGCCGGCCCAGGGTGCGGCGCCCGCGGGCGGCGCGCCGCAGGCGGCGGAACAGACAGGCAACGAAGCGCAGCCGGGCCTGGGCGCCACCGCGCCGCCGCAGCCGGCCGCGCCGGCCGAGGCGCCGGCTGCGGCCGCACCGCCGCCCGCTACGCTCCAGATGCCCGCGGGCGACATCCCGAGCGAAAACCCGCTGCACTCGATTCAGAACGGGTACTGAAACGTGGCTGCCAGGATGAACACGATGCGTATCGGCGGCACAGGCCGGCTCGGTCAGCGTGGTTTCACGCTGATCGAGATGGTGATCACGCTTGCGCTCGTGGGCATACTCGCGCTCGCGATCATGCCGTTTTCCGAACTGATCGTGCAGCGTCAGAAGGAGCAGGAGCTGAGCGCCGCGTTGCGCGAGATCCGCATCGCGCTCGACGCGTACAAGGACGCGAGCGATGCGGGGCAGATCGAAAAGGAGGCGGAGGCGTCCGGCTATCCGCCGTCGCTGACCGTGCTCGTGACGGGCGTGAAGAACGCCAGGGATCCCAAGGGCGGCCTGTTGATGTTCCTGCGCCGCGTGCCGCGCGATCCGTTCTTCGCGGGCGACCCGGATACGCCTGCCGAGGAGACCTGGAACGCGCGGGCGTACGGCACGCCGCCGGAACAGGCGGCCGGCGGGTCGTCCTGGAGCGGGGACGTCGGCAAGGACGTGTTCGACGTGTCGTCGAAATCCGATCGCGTCGGCATCAATGGCATTCCGTACAAACAATGGTGACGGTGCATCATGAAAACCGCTCGCATGCGCAGGTTTCGCGGATTCACGCTGATCGAACTCGTGGTCGTGATGGCCATCATCGGCCTGCTTTTGTCGCTGGCGGTGCCGCGTTACATGCACAGCATCGAACGCGGGAAGGAGCAGGTCCGGCAGCAGAACGTCGCGGTGATGCGCAACGCGATCGATCAATATTACGGCGACAACGGTCAGTATCCCGAGACGCTCGACGAACTGGTCGCGAAGCATTACTTGCGCGCGGTCCCGCTCGATCCGGTGAACGGCGACGACAAATGGGCGGTGATCGCCTCGCCTGACGAGAGCAAGCCGGGCGTCTACGACGTGGCGCCGGCGAGCAGTCCGCAGGGTGCGCCGCCGAACCGGGCGGGAGCGGCCAGATGAGCCATCCCGATTGCGCGGCGTGCGGCGTCGTGCACGCGAACGCGCGCGCGATGCGGCGCCGCTCGCGTGCGAAGCGCCAGAGCGGGCTCGTCCTGCTGGCGCTGTTGATCGCGCTGATGCTGATGTCGATCGCGCTGGCCGGCGCGCTGGACGTCTGGTCGCTGCAACGGCGGCGCGAGGAGGAAAAGCAACTGCTGTTCGCCGGCGACCAGTACCGGCGGGCGATCGTGCGGTACTACGGCCTGGCTCGCGCCTATCCGGAATCCGTCGACGATCTGCTGGACGACACCCGCTTTCCCAAGCCGATGCATCATTTGCGTCGCGTGTATCCGGATCCGCTTACCGGACAAAACGATTGGATCTCCCTTTGGCTGGGCGATCGTTTTTATGGCGTCTACAGCAGTTCGGATCAGGCCACCGTCAAGCGCGCGGGATTTCCGCGGCAATACGCGGATTTCGAGGGAGAGGAGACATACGGGAAGTGGAAGTTCATTTACCTGGCGCCTGGCCTGAGCGTTCCGGCCAGCGATGCGGCGCCGGCCGCGCTCGATAAGCCGGCCAGCGCTCCGAACCTGTCCGGGTTCGCGGGCGGGTATCTCCCGGGGCAACTGTCGTCCGGCTTGCGTTGACGTGTTATTGCTTGCGGCGCTTTGAATGAGACGCTCAGCGCACCTCAAGCAAGGATCGAAATCAGCCCCCCCACCGTCAACACCGCCCCCAGCCATTTCCCCGCGCTATAAAACCCATCCGAGTCATGCGCCTGCTGATTCGGATGTTCGAGCCCGAGCGTGCCGTAGACGAACGACTTGATGGGCGACGCCGAGTCGCCGGTATTGCTGGCGTCGGCGTTGCCGCTCGCGCTGTCGGGCCTGTCCCCGCCGTTGGAATCGGCGCTGGTGTTCGTGCTCGTATTGGCGTTGGAGCCCGGATCGCTGCCGGCGCCGGTGTTCGCGCCGCCGGACTGGGCCGTGGCCGCCGCGCCCGCCACCGCATCGGCCGACGCCGCCGCCACCCCCTTCGGCGACAAGCTCACGCGCGTGCTCTCGGTCGGTGCTGGCGTATCGGCGGGCTGCTGCTGCGCGATCCGAACGCCGGTGCCGCGATCCGCCGCCGCCGGCTGGGCGGCGTTGCCCTTCGCGCCCCCGGCGGTGTGATCCAGCGCAGGGTAGTATGCAGTGCTCGCGTTGTTGATCTGCATGCCGGCTCCTTTCGGTTTCGTGACGTCGAGTGACAATTTTCATCGGCCAGGTAGTCGAGCATATAACGCCGTAAGGCTCAGCAAGGACTTTTTGCTCAAGGGATCGTGCACCTTATCCGTAATCGTGTCAGGACATTCTCACCCCGAGCACCATGAACGACCCCGCAGCGTTGTCTTTGATCGCCCTGACCTCCTATCTCGGCCGTCAGCCCATCCTGAATCGACAAGGATCGCTTGTCGCCTACGAGCTGCTGTTCCGCTCGCTCTCGGAGAAGGAGGTGCGCGACGTCGATCCGACGCGCGCAACCGCCGACGTCGTGATCGGCGCGCTCTGCGAGCAGGGCGTCGATCGCGCGCTTGGCGGCCACGTCGGGTTCGTCAATGCCGGGCGCGACTGGCTGATGAGCGACATGCTCAATGTCCTGCCGCCCAGGCAGTTCGTGATCGAGATCCTCGAGACGGTCGAGTTCGACGAGCGTCTGGCCGAGCGCGTCGGCGCGCTGAAGGAGGCCGGCTATCGCTTTGCGGTCGACGACGTCGGCGAAGACACGCAATGGCGCGGCGGCGTTTTCGAGGACGCGGACTTCATCAAGGTCGACGTGCAGCTCTGGGAGCCGAACGCGCTCGTGCGTTTCGTGACGGCGATGCACTGCGCGGGCAAGCGCGTCGTCGCGGAGAAGGTCGAGACGCCCGCGCAGTACTTCACGACTTTCCAGGCGGGCTGCGACTACTTCCAGGGCTTCTATTTCGCGCATCCGCAGGTGCTCGCCACGCGCAAGATTCCGCCGCAGCGGCAAAGTCTCGTGAAGCTGATGATGATGCTGAACATGGAGCCGTCGCTCGCGGACCTCGAAGAGGAGGTCAAGCGCAATCCGACGCTCACGATGCACTTGCTGCGCTTCGTGAACTCGGCGTCGCTCGGGAGGACGACCCCCATCGCTTCGGTGCGCGAGGCGATCGCCATCGTCGGCATGTCGTGGCTCAACCGCTGGGCGCTGCTCACGCTCTATGCGGACGGCGGCACGACCTCGCGTGCGTCGAACGCGCTCGTGCAACTGGTCGGCACGCGGGCGCGCTTCATGGAGCTCGCGGCCAAGCGCATGCGTCCGGGCGACGACGATTTCTCGGACGCGGCGTTCATGACGGGCATGTTCTCGCTGCTGCACTTCGTGCTCGAGCGCAGCGTGGCCGATCTCGCCGACGAGCTGCACGTCGCGCAGCCGGTGGCCGAGGCGCTGCAGGGAGGCCCGGGCGAGCTGCAGGCATTGCTGCGTTGCGCGCAGGCGATCGAGACGCCCGAGGACGAAGCCGAGCTCGCGCATGCCTGCGGCGAGCTGGCGCCGCTCAATCCGGCATTGGTGCGGCTGCTCTTTGCCGCCGCCGGGAACTGGATGGCGGAGTACGCGGCGTTCTAGGGCCTGTTATTAGTGTGAACAGGCCCTGGGCGCCGCGGCTACTTACTCGCCGCCTGCCGCGCCCGCGCGAGCAGCAGCTCGCGCTCTCTCGTATTGCGCGTCATCGCGGCGGCGCGCTCGAACTCGGCTCGGGCCTCGCCGGTCCGTCCGAGCTTCGCGAGCAGGTCGCCGCGCACGCTCGGCAGCCAGTGATAGTTCGCGAGCGTCGGCTCGGCGGTGAGCGCATCGACGACTTCGAGCCCTGCCTCGGGACCGAACGCCATGCCGAGCGCGACGGCCCGGTTCAGCTCGACGACGGGCGACGGGCTGATCTGCGCGAGCGCGTCGTAGAGCGCGACGATCTGCACCCAATCGGTTTCCTCGGCGCTGCGGGCGCGCGCGTGGCAGGCCGCGAGCGCCGCTTGCAATGCGTATGGCCCGAGCGCTCCGCCGAGCGTGCGCGCGCGTTCGAGCGCGGCGAGCCCGCGGCGGATCAGCAGCCAGTCCCAGCGCGAGCGGTCCTGGTCGGCGAGCAGCACGGGCTGGCCGTTGGCGTCGACGCGCGCATGCGTGCGCGACGCCTGGATCTCCATCAGCGCAACGAGGCCATGCACTTCGCTCTCGCCGGGCGTGAGCCCGGCGAGGATGCGGCCGACGCGCAGCGCCTCGTCGCAGAGCGCGGGGCGCATCCAGTCGTCGCCGGCGGTGGCCGCGTAGCCTTCGTTGAAGACCAGGTAGATCACCTCGAGCACCGACGCGAGCCGCGCCGCACGCGCGTCTTTCTGCGGCACCTCGAACGGCACGCCCGCCGCGCGCAGCGTGCGCTTCGCGCGCACGATCCGCTGCGCGATGGTCGGCTCGGGCACCAGGAACGCGCGTGCGATCTCGTCCGTCGTCAGGCCGCCGATGAGGCGCAGCGTGAGCGCCACGCGCGCATCGGTCGAAAGCACCGGGTGGCAGGCGGTGAAGATGAGCCGCAGCAGGTCGTCACCGATGTCGTCGGCGCGCGCCGCGTCGAGCGAGTCGACGAAGTCGGGCACGATGTGCGTCTCGAGCGCGTCGAGCTCGCGGCCGAGCTCTTCATGCTTGCGCGCATGCAGCGCGTCGAGCCGCAGCTTGTCGAGCGCGCGGTTCTTGGCCGTCGACATCAGCCAGGCGCCCGGGTTGTCCGGCACGCCTTCTTGCGGCCAATGCTCGAGCGCGGCGACGAACGCGTCCTGCGCGATCTCTTCGGCGAGGCCCACGTCGCGCACCACGCGCGCCACGTGCGCGATCACGCGCGACGATTCGATCCGCCAGACCGCTTCGATCGCTTTTTGCGTCGACGCCAGCGTCACGGTGAACTCCGGTGCGTCATGCGTCGCGGCGCGACGCTTCGAGATCGCGGAAGCGCTCGACCGCATCGTTCGGCTCGAAGTCTTCGAGCTCGAAGAGCTGCCGCACCTCGATCTCGCCATCGGCCATCTCGCCGAACGGCGCCGGGAAGCGCCGCGTCCATTCCAGCGCTTCTTCGCGCGAGCGCACCTGGATCAGCGTATAGCCGGCGATCAGCTCCTTCGTTTCGGTGAACGGGCCGTCGACGACGGTGCGCTTGCCGCCCGAATAGCGGATGCGCCAGCCCTTCGAGCTCGGCTGCAGGCCCGTGGCGTCGAGCAGCACGCCGGCCTTGGCCAGTTCCTCGTGATAGGCCGCCATCGCGGCGATCAGCGATTCTTCCGGCATCGCGCCGGATTCGCTCGTCGGCGTGGCCTTCACCATGATCATGAATCGCATTGCAGTTCTCCTTTGAATAAAAGCGGGTGAGAAGGGCGGGATCGCGCTTCTGCCTGTACGACGAACCATGCGCGCGCGGATCGACATTTGCGCATGCGAGTCAGGGTAAACCCCTGTGTCGTGCGCAGCCCGCGCGGGCCTCGCCCCATCCCTTCATTCGTAGCAAGGCGCGACCTTGCGGACTTCGATGGTGCACCACTTCGCGGCCGGGCATTCCGCCGCGATCGCGATGGCTTCGTCGAGGCTCTTGCAGTCGAGCAGGAAAAAGCCGCCGACCATCTCCTTGGCCTCGGCGAACGGCCCATCGACGAGCCGGGGCTCGCCGCCGCGCACCTGCACGCGCACGGCTTTGTCGGTCGACGCGAGCGATTCGACCGCGCGCAGCACGCCGCGCGCCTTGAGGCTTTCCGCGAAACGCACCATCGCGTCGTAGGCGGCGCGCCCGTCTTCGAGAGGGCGTTGGGCGCGCTGGTCTGCGGGCTCGACGATCAGCAGCAAGTAGGACATGACGTCTCCGGTCGGGTGGGCGGCGGCACCTTACGCCAGGCGCCGGCGGAACCGTCTCAGGATAGTGCACGAGCGCGGCCTCTGCCATCGGCCTGCGCCGCGTGCCGTTCGCGGCGCGCATCGCGCGGTTTCCGCCGCTTGCGGAAAGACTTCGTGCATTCCGGTAACACCTCGTAAGAGCTGTCGAAAAGCGCTCGTTTCTTGCGCCATCGTGCGCGTGCGCGCGGCGGGATCATTCATTCTGTCCCAACCGCAATCCCAAGCGAGAGCTCCGATGAACATCAACGGCAACATCAGCCCGGCTACCGAAGCGACCACCACGCACAACTGGCCCAAGCCGCCGGGGCAGCGCAACAGCACCGACACGCTTCCCGCGCTGCCCGCAACGACGCCGGCACAGCCCGCCGCGCCGGGCGGCCTGATCGGCAACAACATCAACACGACCGCGTAAGCGCCGGGAGCCGTAGTGCGCAATTCCAAACTCATCAGGCGCTCCTTGCGCGCGGCCGCGTGGCTCGCGCTCGGCGTCACGCTTTCGCAACTCGCTGGCTGCGGGTTGCTCGCTTTTCCGTGCCGGCTGACCTCGGCGGTGGTGGATATCGTGCCCGGCGTCGGTCATGCCGCGGCGACACCGTTCGACGCCTGCGCCAAGGCAATCGATTAAGACAATGAAGATCACTCCGTCCGCTTGTGCATTGGCCGTCGCTTGCGTCGTCTTCACAAGCGTTGCGACGGATCTGCGCGCCGATCCCGCGCCGGCGGCGCATCGCGCGCGGCACGCCGTGAAGGCGAAGGCTTCGGGCGCCGGCGCGGCGGCCAAGCCCGCGGCCGCCGACGAGCCCTTCAGCTTCCGCGGCATCGTGCTCGGCGAGACGCTCGACGCGTTCCGCTCCCTCGAGGCCGCGCGCGCGATTCCCGCCGGCAGCGTCGCGATCTGCGAGACGGACACGGTGGCCGCCGCCCTCGGCATGCGTTTCAAGACCGCCGACAGCCTGACGATCGCGTGCCGCTGGGGGCACCAGGAGCACGACGCCTGGCAGGCGTCGCAGGCGGTGGTCGACGGCGTGCCTGCGATCGATCACGTGCTGCGCTTCGCGAGCCCGGACGGGCAGGGTCCGCTGCGGCTCTACGAGATGTCGTTCGTGATCGACGAGGCGACGGGCAGCGATCTTCTGAACGCGCTGGACAAGAAATACGGCAAGGCGCGCCTCGACGCCGGCATGGAGCGAACCGCGAGCAGCGCGACGCCGGTCTATGTCTGGGAGAACGCGGTGAGCTCGATCACGCTGTGCTTCCTGCCGGGCACGCGCAGCGCCACGCTGACCTATCTGCTCAAGCACGCCGACGCGCAGGTGAGGTCGGTCGAGCGGCAATGGCAGACGAGCTCCGCCGATACCGGCTGACGCGCGCTGCTCTCTCCCATCCCCGTCTATCGCTTTTGGCGCGAGGGAAAACATGATCACTTCACGCGCGGCCGTCAGGGCCGCACTGGCTGCCGCAACGGCAAGCCTCGCCGCGTGCTCCAGCCCGCAGCAGTCGATCGTCGAAACGCCGATGTATCCGCCGCTGCAAAGCGCGCCGCTCAACGTCAACACGGAGGGCTCGATCTACCAGACGAGCACCGCGCTGCTGATGTACGAGACGCCGCGCGCGCAGCATATCGGCGACGTGCTCACGATCCAGCTCTCGGAGAGCTACACGGACAGCGACGTGACCGATGCCGCCGCGAACCGATCGAGCGACATCACCGCCGATGCCGCGGACAAGTCGACGAAAGCGGCCTCGTCGCTCGCGAAGCTCTTCAACATCGGCTCGGCGTCGACGGAATTCAAGGGCCACGGCAACATCTCGAACACGAGCGGCATGACCGGCGAGCTGGCCGTCACGGTGATCGGCACGCTGCCGTCGGGCAACCTGCTGGTCTCGGGCGAGAAGGTGATCGCGACGCGCGGGCAGCACGAGCGGATGCGGCTGTCGGGCGTCGTCAATCCCAAGGACATCGGCATCAACAACTACGTCCCTTCGAGCAAGGTCGCGAATGCGCGCATCGAGCAGGCGGGCGTCGGCATGCTGAACGATGCGACGACGTTGGGCTGGCTGCAGCATATGTTTCTCAGCGTGCTGACGTACTAGGGCCTGTTATTAGTGTGAACAGGCCCCAACCAGTGCGAGGGAGGCCGGGCAGCGAGGCGAGCGGCGCATGCCGCGCCGCCTTATTTCTTTTCAGTGCGCCTGCGCCGTTTGCACTGTCTGCACCGTCTGCACAGATTGCTCTTGCATGAACCGCTCGGCCGCGCCGAGCTCGCCGTGCGGCACGAAGATATAGCCTTGGCCCCACACGGTCTGCACGTAGCGCGGCTCGGAAGGGTCGTTCTCCAGGAGCCGCCGCAGACGCCAGATCGACACGTCGAGGCTGCGGTCGCGATAGCTGACGCCGTGCCCGCGCAGCTTCTCGTTGAGCTGCGCGCGCGTCAAGACCGTCATCGCGTTCTTGACGAAGATCTTGAGCGTGGCGAATTCGCCCGAGCGCAGCGTGATGCGCTCGCCGTCGCGGCTCAGCTCGCGCGACGAGAAATTCACCTCGAAGCGCCCGAAGCGGTACGGCGGCAGGTTCTCCGGCGCGCCCGGCACGATCGCGCCGTGGCGGCGCAGCACGTTGCGGATGCGCGCGAGCAGCTCGCGCGGATCGAACGGCTTGGCGACGTAGTCGTCCGCGCCGAGCTCGAGGCCGACCACGCGGTCGATCACGTCGGCGCGCGCGGTCAGCAGGATCACGGGGATGTCGTCGCCCGCCACGCGCAATTCCTTGAGCGCGGTGATGCCATCCTTCTCCGGCATCATGATGTCGAGTATGACGAGCGTGGGACGCTCGATCTGCAGACGGCGCTTCAAGCCCTTGCCGCTGTGCAGGACGGACACGGCATAGCCCTGCGACTGCAGGAACTCGCGCACCAGATCGCGCACTACGGGGTCGTCTTCTACGATCAGGATATGGTGTGTCATGCCATCAATTCTAAAAGTCGTAAATTTGATCCGTATTGCCGGAGTCTTGCGGTTTCTTTCCGCGCACCGGCACGGCCGCCGCGAATGCGCGTGCTGCCAGCCTCAATTGCTCGTCGAGCTCTTCGCGAACAGGCTCAAATCGTGCGACGGTTGTTCGGCCACCATCCGGTCGATCAGCCCGCGCAGCTTCGTCGACGAGCTCGAGAAGCGGTCGCTGTTCAGGCCTTGCGTCTCGTAGCGCGCGGACACGGCGATCCGGCCGTTCTGAATCAGCGTCAGATCGATCTCCGAGAGGTAGGCCGTGGACGCGTCGCTGAATGACGGGCGGCCGTAGTCGATCGCCGCGCTGTAGACGAGCCGCGCCTCGCAGCCGGGCGGCGAGGCGCCCGGGTTGTAGACGTCCGAGCGCACGCCGCGGCGGGAGAGTGCGAGCTGCAGCGACGGCACGAAGTCGCCGACCGACACGTTCTGGTTCCATTCGATGCAGACATGGCGCAGCGCCACCGGATCGCCGTTGACGAACGTCGGCGACGAGTAGTGCGACGAGACGGCGAACCCCGCCTGGACCACGGAGCCTGCGGCGTCGACGGCGGTGATCAGCGTCCATGCGCAGCCGTTGAGCGCGAGCGCCGCGGCGGCGGCGCAGGCGAGCCGCAGGCCGCACGCGAGCGGACGCTGCGTGCGCTTCGTGCGCGGAGCCGAGCCGCGAAGCAATCTCATGCGCGTTGGCGTTCGCATGCGAGGGGTGTCCGGCGGGGGCCGCGTGTCAGCGCGTCACGCGCAGGCGCAGCTCGTCCTGCCCGACCACGCTCGCGGTGACGTTCACGCGCCGGTCGGCGGCCTTGACGATGAAGTGCTGGCGCGTCGGCGTGTTGACGTCGTGCACGACGTTCGGCAGGCAGGCGGCGACGTCGGCGCCCAGTTCCTCGAGCGGATCGTTGACGAAGCCGTCGGCCTTCCAGTGCGCGTGCCAGCGGCAATCGAGCACGTGGGCGCTCGTGTGGCAGTCGTCGGCTGCGTCGACGCCCGGCAGCTTCGCGGCGGGCTCCGAACGCAGGTGCGCATAGTCGGACGACGCGACGATCGTCTTCAGCGCGGGGCAGATATCGGGCGGCTCGGCCGTTTCGCCCGCATGCGCCGCCGTGAAGGCGAACGCGGCGGCCGCGCACGCGGCGGCGGCGCGGGCGAGCTGGGAGATCTGGACAAGGTGAAATTGCGCCAGGCGCCTGGCGGCGTGGCGTGCGCGCGGATCGATTGGCATGTGCGGCATCCGGTAGTGGAAAGTGGGGCTGCGTGCCGGCTTTTCGCAAGCTGGCACCATCATCCTGATTCACGTCCGGCGGTTTCAATGGGGCAAACAAGGCGTCCGGTTCGCAATTGCTCACCGACTCTTTGGGTTGCTTACCGATTATTTCCCTGTGGGGATTGGCGGCCGCCGCGTGTAAGACGTCGTGAGAACCCGGTGGTCGCCTGACGCGCGCGCAAGCGCTATCGTCTGTCGCCATTGGCGCGTTTGCGCCGGCTGCCATCGACGAAAGGACCCCGCCATGAAAAAGCTTTTCCTCACCGCATCGACGATCGCCGTCCTGGCGACGTCCGCTTCGCTCGCTCTCGCAGAGGACCTGCCCGGCATGCCGCCGCCAGGTGGCGAGCACGCCGTGCTGCGGTACGACGCGAGCGCCGCGCCGCTGACGTTTCCGCGCTCCATGGTCATCAACGACCTCGAGCAATTGCATCGCCTCTATGCGATCACGGGACGCGAAGACGACATCGTCGGCGTTTATCACGACGTGCTGAAGGAGACGCAGGATCCGGCGATCCGCAACTACGTGTACGACTCGCTGGCTCGCGTCCAGTTGAAGCCCGCGCACGCCGACGACGCGATCGCTACGCTGCGCGCGAGCCTTACCGAGGACCTGTCCACGGTGAACAAGCGCTCGAAGAATTGAGCGCGCGGGAGCGGGCTGGCCATCGAGGCGGCTTGTCTTCCGGCATAAAGTCAGGATCCCATATCTGATCGAGAAAGTGTTGGTGAGGCGTGCCTCTGCGGACATTTCTCAAGCGGCCCCGATGGGTGCCGTTAGAGCAGGCATCTCACTACCTGACGGGGAACATCATGTACAAGATCCTGATCGTTGTCGCGCTCGCGCTGGGCTTGCAGGGTTGCGCGACGAACGCGGAGACCTTCGCGGCGGGGGCGGCCATCGGCGGACTGGCCATCGCCGGCGCGCAGAGCCTGTGGCATAAGTAAGCCGGCGCCGCCCGAGGCGGCCCCGGGCACTTCCGATAAACTTCGCTCAGTCGTGCGCGCATGCGCACACCGGCCCGCAGCACGACGCCGTGCAACGCGAGCCGCGTTCAACCCGACTGATAGCGATTCGCCGATGAGCCTGTCGATCGCCGCCAAACTCGAAGCGGCACAACAACACTTTCACGCCGGCCGTCTCGACGAGGCGGCGCAACTGCTGCGCGAGGCCGCCGACGCCGATCCAGCCAACGGCGACGCACTCGAAGGCCTCGCCTACATCGCCGCCAGCCAGCGCGACGCCGCGCTTGCGGCCGACTACTTCGATCGCGCGCTCGCGCACCTGCCCGCGAGCGCCGAGCGCTTGCGCGACGCGGGCACGGCCAATCAGGCGGCGGGGCGGCATGCGCGTGCCGTCGAGCTGCTCGAGTCCTGCCTGCAGTTCACGCCGCGCGATCTGCCGACGCTCAACGCTGCCGCGATGTCGCTCTCCGAGCTAGGCGCGCACGAGCGCGCGCTGCAGATGCTCGTGCGCGCCCGCGAGGTGAATCCGGGCCTGTGGCAAGTCCACTACAACATGGGCCGGGCGCTCGGCCTGCTCGGGCGCTACGACGACGAGATGGCCGCCTATCGCCGCGCGATCGAGCTGAAGCCCGATTGCGTCGCGGCGTATGTGAACCTTGGCGTCGCGCTGCGCGACCTGCACCGTTTCGATGAGGCGCTGCGTGTGTTCAGGAAGGCCGTGCAGCTTGATCCGAACGATGCCGGCGCCCGCACGAACCGGGCGCAGACGAACCTGCTGCTCGGCCAGTTCGAGCATGGCTGGCGTGAATACGAGTGGCGCTGGCGCGACGGCAGTCAGCGGCACGATTTCGGCGAGCGCGTGTGGCTCGGCGATGCGCCGCTCGCCGGCAAGACCTTGCTGCTGCACAGCGAGCAGGGCTTCGGCGATACGCTGCAATTCGTCCGCTATATCGATCGATTCGCGGGGCAGGGCGCGCGCATCGTGCTGCGCGTGCAGGATGCGCTGTTGCCGCTCCTCTCGGATTTTCCGGGCGTGGACCGCGTCATCGGCGAGAGGGACGGCGTTCCGCCGTTCGACTACCACTGCCCGCTGTTGGGCCTGCCGCATGCGCTGAAGGCGCACACGGCGCCGATTCCGGCCGCGATACCGTACCTGCACGCCGATCCGGCGCGCCGCGCGCAGTGGCGGGAGCGGCTCGCCGGCGAGCGCGGGCCTCGCATCGGCGTGGCGTGGAGCGGCAGCACGACCCACGTGAACGATCGCAATCGTTCGATGCGTCTTCTACAGTGGACGCCGCTTTTCGACGCCGCGGCGAGCTTCGTGTCGCTAGTGAAGGATGTGCGCGAGGCGGATCGCGAAACGTTGCGTCAGTCGAGTGCGGTGAGGGACGTTTCGGCTTCGCTCGAGACGTTTGCCGACACCGCTGCGTTGATCGCCGAACTCGATCTGGTGATTTGCGTCGACACGGCGGTCGCGCATCTGGCCGGGGCGCTGGGCAAGCCGGTGTGGATCCTGCTGCCGTACACGCCGGATTGGCGCTGGCAGTTGGGACGCGCCGACAGCCCGTGGTATCCGGGCGCGCGGCTGTTCCGTCAATCCGTGCGCGGCGATTGGGCGCCGGTGATCGCGCAGGTGCGCGCCGCGCTCGACGCTCCGAGGTAAATCGCAAGTCCCGTCGAGCCTGCCATATCACGGGCCCGGCGGGACTTGCGTAGCCTTACTGCACCGCTACGGCCGTAAAGTTCTGCCGCCCAAACGGGCTCACCTGATACCCGCTCACATTGGTGCGCGTGATCGCCGCCGCGGTTGGGTAGCCGAGCGGAATCCACAGCGCCTGGTCGTGGATGATCTGCTGCGCGTCCTCATACGACTTCACGCGCTTCCCTTGATCGGGCGTCGCCTTGCCGTCGGCAATCAGCTTGTCGAGCTGCGCGTCGCAATAGCGCGCGAAGTTGATCCCCGACTTCACCGCATTGCAGCTGAAAAGCGGCGACAGGTAGTTGTCCGGGTCGCCGTTGTCGCCCGCCCAGCCCATGAAGAGCAGGTCGTGCTGGCCCAGCTTCGCCTGCTTGATCAGCTCTCCCCATTCCACCACCTTCACCTCGGCCTTCACCCCGATCTTCGCGAGATCCGCCTGCAGCAGCTCCGCGCCCGCCTTCGGGCTCGGGTTCAGCACGCTGCCGTTCGGGCGCACCCAGATCGTCGTCGCGAAGCCGTTCGGGTAGCCTGCGTCGGCGAGCAGCTTCTTCGCCTTGGCCGGGTCGTACGGATACGCGGCAATCGACTTGGCGTAGCTCCACGTGTTCGGCGGATACGGGTTGTTCGCGGGCAGCGCGGTGTTGTCGAACACGACCTTCAGGTAGGTGCTGCGGTCGAACGCGAGGTTCAGCGCCTGGCGCACCTTCGGGTTGTCGAGCGGCTTCTTCTGCGTGTTCAGCGCGACGAACGCAGTCATGAAGGCGGGTGTCGTCACGATCTTCAGCGACTTGTCGTTCTTCGCGTCGGCGACGTCCTGGGGCTTGGGCGACAGCGCGATCTGGCATTCGCCCGCCTTCACCTTCTGCTCGCGCACGGCCGGGTCCGGCGTGATCGCGTAGATCAGCCGGTCGATCTTCGGCTTGGCGCTCCAGTACGCGGGGTTCGCGTCGTAGCGGATGATCGCGTCCTTCGTGTAGCTCTTGAGCACGAACGGGCCCGTGCCGATGGGCTTGGCGTTCAGGTCGGCCTGCTGGCCGGCCTTGAGCAGCTGATCGGCGTACTCGGCCGAGTAGATCGACGCGAAGCCCATCGTCAGGATCGGCACGAAGGTCGCGTTCGGTTCGTTGAGCACGAACTTCACGGTGTTGTCGTCGACTTTCACGACCGACTTGATCAGCTTCGCAAGCCCCATCGACTGCGCATGCGGAAAGCCGCCCGGGCCCGCGATCTTGTGCCACGGGTTGCTGTCGTCGAGCATGCGGCTGAAGGTGAAGACGACGTCGTCGGCGTTGAAGGGGCGCGTCGGCTTGAAGTAGTCGGTGGTCTGGAACTGCACGTTCGGGCGCAGGTGGAACGTGTAGATCAGGCCATCGGCGCTCGCGTCCCAGCTCGCGGCGAGCGCGGGCACCACTTTTTTCTGCTGCTCGTCGTAGGCGACGAGCGCGTTGAAGATCACATCGGCCGACGCGTTGGTCGTGACGAGCGAGTTGTACTGGACGACGTCGAAGCCGTCCGGGCTGGCTTCCGTGCAGACGGTGAGCGGCTTGGCGAGCACTGTGAGCGGCGATGTGGCAAGCGCTGCGCCGAGCGTGGCGGCAAGCAGTGCGGGGCGCAGTTTGAAGCTGAAGCGCATGTGATCTCCCATGGCAAGCGTGGTGACGCGGTTCGTTGAAATTCTGATTTGGTGTGCCGTCCAAACCCGGGTAGCCGGGTGCCCGAACGAGCGATGCGGCATGCTGGCCGCCTTATTCTGATCTGTTTTGAGCCGCGGCGCATGGCTTGCGGTGCGGATCGGCTTCGTGCCGGGGCACTTTATCGAAAGCGCGTAGCAAGGCCAACAAAACAATCGGAATATCGTTATGCGGCCGGGCCGGTAGCGCGTCAGCCCGCGGCGCGCGCCAGCCGCATCAGATAGTCGATCCCGGCGATGGCCCGCGATCCGTACCACGACACCATTTCCCCGTCGATCAACTGCACCGTCTTGCCGGAAAGACTCGCATCGGCGGCCAGCGCGTCGCGGTGCGCGGCGGTGAAGCGATACGGCTCGCTCGACAGCAGCACGCGCTCCACGTTCGCGAGCCACGGCGCGTCGAAATCGAACGGCGGGTAGCGCGCCGCGCCGGCGGAGCCGCCGCGCACCGCGGGCCAGGTGTGCCAGTTGACGAGCCTGAGCATCGCCGAGATGTAGGTGTCGCGCGCGACCGTCATCCACGGCTCGCGCCAGATCACGTAAAGCACGCGCTGCTCGGGCCAGGCCTCCACGGCGAGCGCGCGCAGCTTCGCTTCGAGCGAGCCGGCAAGGCGCGCGGCGGCGTCCTGGCGATCGAAGATCGCGCCGAGGAGCGCATAGAGCGCTAGGTTGTCGCGCGGCACGAGCGGATGGGTGACGACGATATCAGGCACGAATGCGCGCAATTTCTCGACCGTGGGCGCTTCGTTTTCGTCGATGTTGACGATCGCGTGCGTCGGCTTCAGCGCGCGGACAGCATCGATTTTCACCGCTTTCGTGCCGCCGACCTTGGGCACGGCGCGCACGTGCTCGCGCGGATGAATGCAGAACCCGGTGCGTCCGACGATCTGCCGCTCGAGCCCGAGCGCGAACAGCAGCTCGGTGATGCTCGGCACGAGCGACACGATCCGTGCGTTCGCGCCTGCTGGGGCGTGTGCGACTCCGGCGGCATCGACGGCAGGCGCAGCACGCATCGCGCTACTCCGTGGCCTTGGCGTCCGAGGCGCGCGGCTTGCGCGGCGCCTTTTCGAACGCGAAGTCGTAGAGCCAGCGCGGCAGCACGTGCAGCAGCATCGCGACCACGCGCATCGGCCACGGAAAGACGGCGAAGCGCGTCTTGCGCGCGATCGCATCGGCGGTCTTCTCGGCGAAGCGGCCGGCGTCCATCAGGAACGGCATCGGATACGGATTGTGCGCGGTCATCGGCGTGCGGATATAGCCGGGCGCGATCGTGACGACCGCCACGCCGTGCGGACGCATCTCGACGCGCAGCGACTCGAGATACTTGAGCGCCGCCGCCTTCGACGCGCTGTACGCGCCCGACCCGGGCAGCCCGCGCACGCCCGCGACGCTCGCGATGCCGACGAGCGTGCCGCGCCGCGCGACGCGCAGCGCTTGAGCGAACGGCTCGAACGTGGCGACCGTGCCGAAGTAGTTGACGTCCATCACTTCGCGGAACGCGTCGAGGTCGCCGTGCCCGGTGACGGCGCCCTTGCTGATCCCCGCATTGGCGATCACGACGTCGGGCAAGCCATGCCGGGCGATGAACTGTGCGGCCGCGTCGGCGAGCGCCGCGGCGTCGCGCACGTCGGCGGGATAGATCGAAATGGAATGCTGGGGGAAGCGTTGCGCGAATTCGGCGAGCAAGTCGCCGCGCCGCGCAACCAAGCCGAGAATCGCGCCGCGCCGCGCATATTCGGCGGCGAGCGCGAGACCGATGCCGCTCGAGGCGCCGGTGATGAAAACCTTCAGGGGCGGATTCATGCCGGCGGCCTCGGGGCGACTACATCTTCTTCGCGCGGACTTGCGAGACGAGATAGTCAAGCACCTGGATCGTGCCGGGCAGGCTGTTGGTTTCGGCCGGGCCGGTCTCGTACTTGCCCTGGACGGCGATCGTCGGGACGCCGTCGATCTTGTAGTCGGTGAGCAGTTGCTGGTCGCGCTTCAACGCGCTCTCGGTCGAGAACGAGTTATAGGCGGCGAGGAACTTCTGCGTGTCGACGCCCTTCGTCGCGAGGAACTTGGCTTGGTCCTGCGGCGTCAGCAGGTAGTTCTTGTTGACGTGGATTTCCTTGAACACGTCGGGCGTCAACTGCTGCGCGAGGCCGAGCGAATCGAGCGCGTAATAGAGCTTCGAGTGGGGGATGAAGTCGTCGCGGAAGGCTACCGGTATGCGCTTGAAGACGACGTCGGGGGCCTGCTTCTTGACCCACGCTTCGAGGTAAGGGTCGAATTCGTTGCAGTGCGGGCAGCCGTACCAGAAGAACTCGGTGACTTCGATCTTGCCTGCCGGCACGCTGACCGGCTGGGCCGCGGCGAGCTTCGTGTAATCCTTGCCGACGACCGGCGCGGAGGGCGACGCCTGCACGACGCCGGCGGCAAGGCCCAGGGAAAGGAAAAGGATACTGATCAGTTTTTTCATGTCGGTCCGTAAATGCGAGTGATCGTGAACTGCCGAATGCCTGTCGCGCCCGGTCGGCGGCCAAGGCAGCCAGATTTGGCTCCAGGCGGCTGTCAAGGTCAGACTTGCGCCGCGCGCCATTGGTTCAGCGGCGCGCGGCGGGCAAGCCTTCGGGTTACTGCTTCGTGAAACGGATGACGGCGGTATCGACGCCGGCATCGGAGAGCCGCTGGCGGGCCGAATTCATGTCCTCGAATTTCGAGAACGGCCCGATGCGGACGCGGAAATACGTGATGCCGCCGGCGTCGCGCTGCGACACCTTCGACTCGAACCCCTGGAACGCGAGGCGCGCGCGCTGCTGCTCGGCGTCCGCCTCGGTCTTGTAGGCGCCCACTTGCAGGAAGTAGCCGGTGTTCGCATCGTTGTTCGCGGTGGCCGTGGCGGGCGAAGCGGGCTTTGTGCCCGGCGCCGTCGGCCCTGCGCCTTGTGGCGCGGCGGGCGGGGTGGCGCGCGCGGTGGCGGCCGGCGCGTTGGGTGCGCTCGTCGCCTGCGGCTTCTTCGCCTGCGCCGTGGCGTTGCTGCCGCCCGTGGACGGTTGCGGCGCGACGGCGACGCCGTTGTTCGCCGGCGGCACCTGGATGATCTCCGGCTCCTGGAGCATGCCCGACGATTGCGTCTGGTTGCTCGACTGGCCCGGCGCGGTATTGGGCGGCGCGGGCTGGGTGGCCTGCGGCACCGGCTGGCCCGGCGACTTGCCCTGCAGCGCGCGGTTCGGATCGTATTGGGCTCCGCTGGCCGCGCCGGTATCGGAAGCGGGCGGGGCGACCTTCGCGACGAACGGCGTCGGCGCGCGCGTGATGTAGAGCGCGACGACCACCGCAATCGCGAGACCGACGATCAGGCCCAGCACAATGCCGAGAAACGTGCCCCCGGACTGCTTCGACTGCTTTGACGTGCTGCGGCTTGACGAACTGCGGCTGGGTTTTGCCATCGTATGAATCACCTGCAAAAAGAAATCGGGACGACCGCCGATTATAGCGACGGTCCATCACGGAGTATGGCGAGGGAGATCACATCTTGGCGGGCGCGGACACGCCGATTGTCGCAAGACCGTTCGCCAGCACCTGACGCGTGGCGGCGAGCAGCGCGAGGCGCGCGAAACGCTCGGCCGCAGCGTCGACGAGAACGCGCTCGGCATTGTAGAACGAGTGAAACTCGCCCGCGAGGTCGCGCAGGTAGAACGCGATCGCGTGCGGCGCGAGCTCGGCGGCCGCGTGCGTGAGGGTGTCCGGATATTCGGCGAGCTTCTGCATCAGCGCCATGGCGCGCTCGCTCGTGAGCGGCGACACGTCGATTTTTGGCAGCGCGGCTTCGTCGTCGCCGTAGCGCGACTTCGCCTCGGCGAGCACCGAGCAGATCCGCGCATGCGCGTACTGCACGTAGTACACGGGGTTCTCGTCGTTCTGCTTCAAGGCGAGGTCGATGTCGAACACGAACTCGGTGTCGGCTTTGCGCGAGATCAAGAAGAAGCGCACGGCGTCGCGGCCGCGTGTGATCGTCGCTTCGTCGATCAGGTCGGGCGTCGTCTCCGTGCCCGGCGCGGTGCCGCCCGACCATTCGATCAGGTCGCGCACCGTCACATAGCTGCCCGCGCGCTTGCTGATTTTCACTTCCTGGCCGTCGCGCATCACGGTGACCATCTTGTGCAGCACGTAGTCGGGATAGCCCTTCGGAATGCCGATGCCGACCGCCTGCAGGCCCGCGCGCACGCGCGCGATCGTGCCGTGGTGGTCCGAGCCCTGGATGTTGATGACCTTGGTGAAGCCGCGCTCCCACTTCGTCACGTGGTAGGCGACGTCCGGCAGGAAGTACGTGTAGCTGCCGTCGGACTTGCGCATCACGCGGTCCTTGTCGTCGCCGTCGTCGGTGGTGCGCAGCCAAAGCGCGCCGTCCTGCTCGAAGGTCTTGCCGGAGGCGATCAGCGACTCCACCGTTTTCTCGACGCGGCCTTCCGTGTACAGCGACGATTCGAGGTAGTACCGGTCGAAGCGCACGCCGAGTGCTTGCAGGTCCATGTCCTGCTCGCGGCGCAGGTAGGCGACCGCGAACTGGCGGATCGCGTCGAGGTTCTCGGGGTCGCGCGCGCCGGTGACCGGCTCGCCGTCCTTCGCGGAGACCGTTTCGCCGTTCAGGTAGTCGCGCGCGATGTCGGCGATGTAGTCGCCGTTGTAGGCGGCCTCGGGCCAGTCGGCGTCGCCGGGCTTCAGGCCCCGGGCGCGCGCCTGCGTCGACACGGCCAGGTTGCCGATCTGCACGCCGGCGTCGTTGTAGTAGAACTCGCGGTGGACGTCGCAGCCCTGGGTTTCAATCACGTTGGCGAGCGAATCGCCGAGCACGGCCTGGCGGCCGTGGCCGAGATGCAGCGGCCCGGTCGGGTTCGCCGACACGAACTCGAGCAGCACGTGCTTGCCGGCGTCGCGCGTGGAGCGGCCGAACGTGCTCCCCTCGGCGAACACGGCGCCGACCACCGCCTGCTTCGCGGCGGACGTGAGACGCAGGTTGATGAAGCCGGGGCCGGCGATCTCGGCCGCGTCGATCACGTCTTTCGCGCCCGGTTGCGCGAGGAGCGCCTCGACGATCCGCTGCGCGAGCTGGCGTGGATTGGTCTGCAGCGGCTTGGCGAGCTGCATCGCGACGTTGCAGGCGACGTCGCCGTGGGCGGCCGCTTTCGGGCGCTCGAGGGTGATCGCGGGAGCGGCGAACGCGGCCTCCGTGGCGCCCTGCGATTGGGTGGCGACCTGCTTCACGCTGTCGGCGAGCAGGGTTTCGAGAGTGTGTTTATGAGCGGGCAGCATGCTGGTCAGTTTGAGTCGAGTGAGGAGGCCCGGCTGGACGGGCCTGGGTGCGGCGGAGCCGGACTGGGCGGTTTTTCCACCGCACGATGAGCCGGCGCCATGTCTTGTCGAGCGCTGAATCCGGGCGTCGAACCCGGCGTCCTGGAATACCGGCCCACGGCTGCGGGCGGTCGCGCGCTTTTTTCGAGCTAGGCAGATTTTAGCAGGTGCTAATATGTCCAAATAGCGCCGCGGCCGAACCTTTCGGTACCCGCGCGCGCCCGGCCCGGAGCGTGTCGAGGAGGCTTCGGCGGGCCGGTTTCAGTCAAATCGATCAAAAGCAAAAAGGGGAGTCGATCATGTTGGTTACCTTCAAGTGCCATGCCGCACCGGATGTGGTGATGCTCGAGAATCTGGCGCAGTACCTCGTCGGCATCGTCGGCAAGCAACTGGGCAAGCGCGGGGTGATTACGCACGACGAAATGGACGTGGCCATCTCGAAGCTCGAAGCGGCTATCGTTACCGACAAGAAGGACCGCGCCGAGCACGAAGGCCATTATCACGAGGGCGAGGACGGCCACGAGCATCACGAATTGCCGATCGGCCTCGCGCAACGTTCGTTCCCGTTCCTCGACATGCTGCGCGCGGCGAAGAAGGAAAACGTAGACGTGCTGTGGGGAGTCTGACGCGGCCCGCGGCCATTGGGCGGATGGATTGAGTGGCCGCCTTGGGCGGTTGCCCGAGCCTTGTCCGATCGGCCATCGAATGAGAGGAGCCCGCTTGAAGCGGGCTCTTTCGTTTTCGAGGCCAGGCCGTGCCGGCGCACTTTCGCGTTCCGGCGCCTCGACCGGCCTGTTACTGGCTGGCGCCTGCCGGTGCAGCCGTCTCCGAGCTGGCGCCCTTTGTCTTCTTCGCCTTTTTCGGCTTCTTGTGATGCTCTTCCTTCGGGGCCGAGTAGGAGTTCGTTGCGCTCGCCTCGGACGCGCCGCCCTGAGCCCAAACGACCGACGATCCTCCCACCAGCGACAGCGCAACGCACAGCAACGTCAGCTTCTTCATACGATTTTCTCCGCAACGATTGAAGGACAGGCCGGACGGCGCCGATCGACGCGGCGCTCCCGGCTTCAGGTGCTACCGCGCATTAGTGTAGAAAGCTGAAAAAAAGCTCGCCGAAAATCTTCGTAATAACAAAACCTGGGCGTTGACGCATAGCCACGGGTTTTTTGGCGGGCTTGCGGTGCGGGTGGCGCGTCGCGCTCGTCAGAGCAACGGCGCGAGCGCCCGCTCAGCGTCGGCCGCGCTGAGCGACATCCGCTGTGCGAAGTCTTCGAGCTGGTCGCGGCCGATCTTGCCCACCGAGAAATACGTGCTGTCCGGATGCGCGAGGTAAAAACCCGACACGCTCGCCGCCGGCAGCATCGCGAGCGACTCGGTCACGCTCATGCCGATCTCATCCGCTTGCAGCACGGTGAACATGTCGCGCTTCACGAGATGGTCCGGGCAGGCGGGGTAGCCCGGCGCCGGGCGGATGCCGGCGTACTTTTCGGCGATCAGCGCGTCGTTGTCGAGCGTTTCGGCGGCGGCGTAGCCCCACAGGTCGCGCCGCACGCGCGCGTGCAGCGCTTCGGCGAACGCCTCGGCGAAGCGGTCGGCGAGCGCCTTCAGCATGATCGCGCTGTAGTCGTCGTGGTCCGCCTCGAACTGCTTTTCCTTCACATCGACACCGATGCCGGCCGTCACCGCGAACATGCCGATGTAGTCGGCGACGCCCGATTCCTTCGGCGCGATGAAGTCGGCGAGCGACCGGTTCGGCCGCATCACGCCGTCCACCACCGGACGCACGCTTTGCTGGCGCAGGTTGCGCCACGTGAGCGCAACCTGGGAGCGAGTCTCGTCGGTGTAGATCTCGATGTCGTCGCCGTTGACCGTGTTGGCCGGCAGGAGCGCGATCACGCCGTTCGCCGTGAGCCAGCGGCCCTGGATCAGCCGCGCGAGCATCGACTTCGCGTCGGAGAACACACGCCGCGCCGATTCGCCGACGATCTCGTCGTTGAGGATCGCCGGGTAGGGGCCGGCGAGATCCCAGGTCTGGAAGAACGGGCCCCAGTCGATGTAGTTCGCGAGCTCGTTCAAGTCGTAGTTCTTGAACACGCGGCGGCCGGTGAACTTCGGCTTCACCGGCTGGTAGTTCGCCCAATCGATCTTGGTCTTGTTCGCGCGCGCCTCGGCAAGCGTGACCATCGGCTGCGCCTTCTTGTTCGCGTGCTGGTCGCGGATGCGGTTGTAATCGGCCGCGAGCTCTTCGAGGTACTTGGCCGCGCCCTGGTCCGACAGCAGGCTCGACGCGACCGACACCGAGCGCGACGCATCCGGCACGTACACCACCGGGCCTTCGTAGTTCGGCGCGATCTTGACGGCCGTATGCACGCGCGAGGTCGTCGCGCCGCCGATCAAAAGCGGAATCTTCTTGACGCGGAAGTAGTCATCGCGCTGCATTTCGGCGGCGACGTAGGCCATCTCCTCGAGGCTCGGCGTGATGAGGCCCGACAAGCCGATGATGTCCGCGCCTTCGACCTTCGCCTTCGCGAGGATCTCGTTGCACGGCACCATCACGCCCATGTTGACCACTTCGAAGTTGTTGCACTGGAGCACCACCGACACGATGTTCTTGCCGATGTCGTGCACGTCGCCCTTCACGGTGGCGATGACGATCTTGCCCTTCGCGCGCACGTCGCCGCCCGCCGCGGCGAGCTGCTTTTTCTCTTCCTCGATGAACGGGATCAGGTGCGCGACCGCCTGCTTCATCACGCGCGCCGATTTCACCACTTGCGGCAGGAACATCTTGCCCTGCCCGAACAGGTCGCCGACGATGTTCATGCCGTCCATCAGCGGGCCTTCGATCACGTTGATCGGCCGGCCGCCTTCGGCTGCGATCTTCGCACGCGCCTCCTCGGTATCGTCGACGATGAAGTTCGTGATGCCGTGCACGAGCGCATGCGCGAGGCGCTTCTCGACCGGCTGGTTGCGCCACTCGAGGTTTTCTTCTTTCTTCGCGGCGCCGGTCTTGAACTTGTCGGCGATTTCGAGCAGACGGTCGGTCGCATCGTCGCGGCGGTTCAGGATCACATCCTCGACGCGCTCGCGCAGCTCGGGATCGAGCTCCGCGTACACGCCGAGCTGCCCCGCGTTGACGATGCCCATGTCCATCCCCGCCTGGATCGCGTGGTAGAGGAACACGGTGTGGATCGCTTCGCGCACCGGGTCGTTGCCGCGAAACGAGAACGACACGTTCGACACGCCGCCGCTCACCTTCGCGTACGGCAGGTTCTGCTTGATCCAGCGCGTCGCTTCGATGAAGTCGACCGCGTAGTTGTTGTGCTCTTCGATGCCGGTCGCGACCGCGAAGATGTTCGGATCGAAGACGATGTCCTCGGGCGGGAAGCCCACTTCGTTCACGAGGAAGTCGTACGAGCGCTTGCAGATTTCGGTCTTGCGCGCGAACGTGTCGGCCTGGCCGTGCTCGTCGAACGCCATCACGACGGCCGCCGCGCCGTAGCGGCGGATCAGCCGCGCATGATGCCGAAACGCCTCTTCGCCTTCCTTGAGCGAGATCGAGTTGACGATCGCCTTGCCCTGCACGCACTTCAGGCCCGCTTCGATCACCTCCCATTTCGACGAGTCGATCATGATCGGCACGCGCGCGATGTCCGGCTCCGACGCGATCAGGTTCATGAAGCGCACCATCGCCGCCTTCGAGTCGAGCATCGCCTCGTCCATGTTGACGTCGATGACCTGCGCGCCGTTCTCGACCTGCTGGCGCGCGACGGCGAGCGCCTCGTCGAACTGGCCGTTGAGGATCATCCGCGCAAACGCCTTCGAGCCGGTCACGTTCGTGCGTTCGCCGACGTTGATGAAGAGCGTTCCGGAAGTGACGTTGAACGGCTCGAGGCCGGACAGGCGCATCGTGTGATCGGTCATGGCGAGGGCGTGGTCAATGAGTTTCGTGTGGCGCCGGGCGGTACGGGTTCGGCTTCGGTTGGTGAGCGGCTCAGGCGGTGCGGCTGGCGTCGGCCGCGTCGCGATACTGGCTCGGCCACTTGCGCGGCTTCACTTCGGCGAGCGCCTTGGCGATCGCGGCGATGTGGTCCGGCGTCGTGCCGCAGCAGCCGCCCGCCACGTTCACGAGGCCCGCCTGCGCGAATTCCTTCAGCAAGCCGGAGGTGACGCCGGGCGTTTCGTCGAAGCCGGTGTCGCTCATCGGGTTCGGCAGACCTGCGTTCGGGTAGCACGATACGTACGCGTCGCACAGCTTCGACAGCTCCGCGATGTACGGCCGCATCAGCGCGGCGCCGAGCGCGCAGTTCAGGCCGAAGGTGAGCGGCTTCGCGTGACGCAGCGAGTTCCAGAACGCCTCGACCGTCTGCCCGGAGAGGATGCGCCCCGACGCGTCGGTGACGGTGCCCGAGATCATGATCGGCAGGCATTCGCCCGTGTCCTCGAAAAGCTCGTCCAGCGCAAAGAGCGCGGCCTTGGCGTTGAGCGTGTCGAAGATCGTCTCGACGAGGAACAGGTCGGCGCCGCCGTCGAGCAGCGCCTTCGCCTGTTCGTAGTACGCCGCGCGCAATTCGTCGAAGGTGACGTTGCGCGCGCCGGGATCGTTGACGTCGGGCGAGATGCTCGCGGTCTTCGGCGTCGGGCCGATCGCGCCCGCGACGAAGCGCGGCTTGGTCGGCGTCGTGTACTTGTCGCAGGCTGCGCGCGCGAGCTTCGCCGATTCGACGTTCATCTCCGCCGCGAGCGAACCCATTCCGTAGTCGTCTTGAGCGACGGTCGTCGCGCCGAAGGTGTTGGTCTCGATGATGTCGGCGCCTGCCGCGAGATATTGCTCGTGGATCTCGCTGATGATCTGCGGCTGCGTGAGCGACAGCAGCTCGTTGTTGCCCTTGATGTCGCGCCGATAGTCCTTGAAGCGCTCGCCGCGATAGCGGGCTTCGTCGAGCTTGTAGCGCTGGATCATCGTGCCCATCGCGCCGTCGAGAATCAGGATGCGCGATTCGAGCAGCGCGGGCAGCGCCGCGCCGCGCGTGTAGCGCGCCGCAGCGGCGGTGGAGGCAGGCTGGTTCATGTCAGGCGACGGCTCGCGCCGGCAGATTCGAGAAGACTGCCATTGTAACGGTTGCCGCATGGGGCGGCTGGCGCGGGAGCTTCGGCGCCCGGCTGCGCCGTGCGCCATCCCGAAAAGAAAACCCCGAACGGCTGCGAACGGGGTTTCGGGTGCGGCCGCCATGCTAGGCCGCGTGGTTGGAGGCGTCGCGATACTTGCGCGACGTAACTCAGTGAAGCACCACGGGTTGATTCATCAGGCTGTCGAACTGCCCCAGAAACTCGTCGACTTCATCGAGCGACGGCTCTTCCTCGATCAAACGCTGGACATGCTCGCGAAAGCGAGTCGCCATCGCGCCGTCGATGAAAATTTCCCGCTGGGTGTTCTTGTCGACGATCTCGTAGCCGCCCGCCTTCATGGCGAGATGGTTGTCCTGCGGCGGAAATTCGACGACGCAGTAGTTTGGGCTGTTGTAGATCATTTGCATGGCGACACTCCTTATTCCTGTTGGCTCCTGGCCTTTCTGCCGCCTACATGGAGCGGATAGTGTGGAATTTCAAGGGGTGGGCCCGGCGTGACTTCGCGAGTCTTGCAATTTTTTCCGGGCCTGCAGGTTAGACCGAGGTGATGCGAAACGTTCGTGCCGTGCGCCAAAAGAGCTCGAACCACGTTTTTCGCTTGCCTTGCAAGGCGGCGGGAGTAGGTGGGCGTGCGCTCAAGGTTTCTCGTGAGTGAATTCCACCGGGCTGTTCGCCGAGTTTTCCGGGCCGACTGTACTGTTCGCATCTTCCGTGCCCTGCACATCTTGCGCGTCGGCGGTTCCAGGCTCCGCGAGCTTGCCGCGCCACAGCAGCTCGAACTGCGTGCCGTTCGGCTCCGTCTGCAGGATGCGCACCGGCAGCCAGCCGAGCGACGGCGCGAGCCACACGTCGATGCGCCGCTTGTCGCCGTCGCTGCGCGGCAGGCGCATGAAGTGGCGCGCCGTCACGAAGCCGCCGCGCGTGCGGACCGTTTCGTCTCCGATCGTCTCGATCGGCCAGACCTGTCCGCTGTCGTTGTCCGCCACGTAGAACTGGCGGGTGACGCCGGGGCGGTAGGTGTCCGGGTCGCCGCGCACGAGGCTCGCCAACTGCATCACGACGCTGAAGCGGTCCTGCGCGGCGTCGGGAAGCGCCAGCGTGGCCGGGGTCCGCGTGAACGCGATCTGCTTCGTTGCGTGGTTGAAGATCGTCACGTCTTCGGGACGGCGGCCGCGTTTCTCGATGTACTGCTCGGGCGCGAGACCGAACGCGTCGATGCGCCCGTGGCTCGAGTACGAGAACGTGCCGACGAAGGGCAGCGGCACCGCCACCACCATCTCGTAAGTCTGGCCGTCGCTCGACCAGTGGATCGTGCCCGGCTGGTTCTGCACGCCGTTGTAGAACGTGTCGTAGTTCAACTCGCCCGAGGGCGGCACCGAGAACTTGGCGCCGGCGCTGCGTTCGGCGGCTTGCGCGTTGCCCGCGTGAGCGTCGCTGGCGGCGGGGGCGTTCGCCGCGGCGGCGCCGGAGGCGGGCACTGCCGCTGCCGTGGTTTGGGCTGGTTTCGGCGCCGCGTCGGGACGGATCGCGCTCAGCACATGCTCGGCCGCCGCGTGCGGCTTGCTCGCGCGGGTGGCGGGCGCCGGGCGCTGCGCCTCGCTTGCCGGCTTGCGCTCGATGCGCTGCGGCGTGAGGAGCGCGACTTGGACGGGCGCGCGCGTAGTGCTATCGGGCGCGAGCGTGTCGCGATGGCGCTCGAACCACTCCCCGGCGACCCAGTGCAACGCCAGGACCGCGACGAGCACCGCGGCCCAGCGCCAGCCGCGCGGCTCGCGCGCTCGGGGCAGGGTGACGGGATCGTGCTTGGCGAGAGTGGACGACATGAAGACCGGCAGTTTCTACTGAGGAATCGATTGAAGCGTGGGTTCGGTTGCGTGGCGCGCGGGTGCTTCGATCGGGGAAGGACCGCGAACGGTTTCGACTTCACGCCTGGCGACGATGTTCCGCGCAAAACCCGGACCCGGACAAGGCGCCGGAGCAGGCCGCGGCTGTTGCCGTTCAAGATCGCGGCAAGATCGCGCCGCCTACCTCGGCGTTCGACTATACCCGAGTTCGTAAGACAGCTTTTTCGCGCATGCGCGTAGCTCAACCCCGATCTCGCCTTCCCAGCGGATATCGAAGACACCCTCGTGCCCGAGCGCGATGAGCCCCAGCGCAAGCTCACCCGCGGCATCGAAGACGGGTACGCAGAACGCGTGGATCGTCGGCAGCAGCATGCCTTCGACGCGCACCCCTTCCTGCGCGCGCACCTCGGCCAGCACGCGTTCGACCTCCTCGGCCGTGCGCGGGCCGCTGCTGTACGCCGAGCGCCGCGAATCGGCGAGCTCGCGGTCGATCAGCGCCTGGGTCTTGCCGCGCGGCAGATAGGCGGCGAACAGCAGCCCGGTTGCGGAGCCGAGCAGCGGCATCACGTCGCCGAGCTTCAGCGACGCCTTGGCCGGATGGCTCGATTCCGCCCAATGGACGACGGTCGGCCCCTGGTTGCCCCAGACCGCGATGCCGAGTGTCTGGTCGAGCCGGTCGCGCAGCTCGCCGAGCGCGAGGCGCGCGAGCTTGACGCCGTCGACGCGCGCGAGCCGCGCAAGCCCCATCTGCAAGGCGAAGCCGCCCAGCTCATAGCGCCCCGACACCGGATCCTGCGCGACCACGCCGAGCCGCTGGAAGCTCACGAGATACCGGTGCGCTTTTGCCGGGCTCATCCCGGCACGCTGGGCGAGGTCGCGCAGCATCATCGCGCGCGGCTCGCTCGTGAGCACGTCGAGCAGGCGGAAGCCGACTTCGATCGATTGAATGCCGGAGCGGACTTTTTCTTCGGCAGTATCGTCGGCGGATTCGATGAGATCGTCGTCTGCGGGGTCTGCGGACGATTGCGCGGAAAAGGGTTCGGCGGTGCCGGAACGGGCGGATGCGGACATGAGCGAGGCGCGCGGGCTCGAAAGTGGATTCACCATCGTAAAATAGATTCCCTCCATCGTCACTACAACCGCCCGAATCCTCCTATGAAACTTGCCACGCTGAAGGACGGCTCGCGCGACGGCCAGCTGATCGTCGTGTCCCGCGACCTGCGCACCGCCGCCGTTGCCGACGCGATCGCGCCGACGCTGCAGCGCGCGCTCGACGACTGGCCGTTCTACGCGCCGCAGCTGCGCGAGCTCTACGATGCGCTGAACCAGGGCCGCGCGCGCCACACGTTCGCGTTCGACGGCAAGGACTGCATGGCGCCGCTGCCGCGCGCGTTCCAGTGGGCCGACGGCTCGGCGTACGTGAACCACGTCGAGCTCGTGCGGCGCGCGCGCGGCGCCGAGATGCCGCCCGAGTTCTGGACCGACCCGCTCATGTACCAGGGCGGCAGCGACGATTTTCTGGGGCCGAAGGACGACATCGTCTGCGCGTCCGAGGCGTTCGGCATCGATTTCGAGGCGGAGGTGGCGGTGATCACCGCCGACGTGCCGATGGGCGCGACGCCCGAGCAGGCGTTAAAGGGCGTGCGTTTGCTGATGCTCGCCAACGACGTGTCGCTGCGCAACCTGATTCCGGCCGAGCTCGCGAAGGGCTTCGGCTTTTTCCAGAGCAAGCCGGCGACGTCTTTCTCGCCCGTCGCCGTGACGCCCGACGAGCTTGGCGAATCTTGGCGCGAAGGCCGCGTGCACCGGCCGATGATCGTCCACTGGAACGACAGGAAGGTCGGCCAGCCCGACGCGGGCGTCGACATGGTGTTCCATTTCGGCCAGCTGATCGCGCACGCGGCGAAGACGCGCAATGTGCGGGCCGGTTCGATCGTCGGCTCGGGCACCGTCTCGAACAAGGACGCGAAGCGCGGCTATTGCTGCATCGCCGAGAAGCGCTGCCTCGAGACGATCGAGCACGGCGCGCCGCAGACCGAGTTCATGAAGTACGGCGATACCGTGAAGATCGAAATATTCGACGAGGCGGGCAAGTCGATCTTCGGCTCGATCGAGCAATCGGTGGCGCCGCTCGAAGGCGAGCGCTAAAGCGGCGCGCTCGCCGTTGACCGCGCGCCGCCGCCGATGCAGCGGCCGTGCCGGTCGGCGGCGAATCGCACTGCGCGCCGGGTTTCGCCCGATGCCGCCTCGGGCGCGCTTGGCTACACTTGGGTGCCCTTCGCGGTTCCGCGCTTTTCCAAGACGTTCCACGCGATAACAACGATGAAACGGAGACTGGGATGCCGCGATTTCCCTCGGTTGTGCTTCGTCTTTCACGCTTGAGCATTCGATCCGCGCCCGCAGCCGCGGCGCTCGTTCCCACGCTCGCGCTCGCCCAGGTCAAGATCGGCCTGGTGCTGTCGCTGACGGGCCCGGCCGCATCGCTCGGCATTCCCGCGCGCGACACCGCCCTGATGCTGCCGCGCGAGATCGCCGGCCAAAAGGTCGAATACATCGTGCTCGACGATGCCTCCGACACGACTCAGGCCGTGCAGGACACCCAGAAGCTGATCGCCGAGCAGCACGTCGACGCGATCATCGGCTCGTCGACGACCCCCAACACGCTCGCGATGCTCGACACCGTCGCCGCCGGCGAAACGCCTGCGATCTCGCTCGCGTCGTCGGCGAAGATCATCGAGCCTGTCGATGCGAAGCGCCACTGGATGTTCAAGACCCCGCAGACCGACGCGATGATGGCCTCGGCGATCGCCGAGCACGCGGGCAACCACGGCGTGAAGACGATCGCCTACATCGGGCAGGCTGACGCGCTCGGCGAGACCTTCTACGCCGAAGTCGCGAAGTTCGCGCAGCTGCATCACATCGAGATCGTCGCGAACGAGCGCTTCAACCGCACCGATCCGAGCGTCACGGGGCAGGTGCTCAAGATCATGGCGGCGAAGCCCGATGCAGTGGTGGTCGGGGCGGCCGGGACGCCTGCGGCGCTGCCGCCGAAGACGCTCGTCGAGCGCGGCTACAAGGGCCGGATCTATCACAATCACGGCGTCGGCAATAACGACTTCCTGCGCGTCTGCGGCGCCGACTGCAACGGCACGTTTCTGCCCGCGAGCCCGGTGCTGGTCGCCGCGCAATTGCCAGCCGACCATCCGGCCAGGCGCGTTGCGCTCGCCTATATCGCGCGCTTCGAAGCGCAGCACGGCGCGGGCAGCGTGTCGGCGTTCGGCGCCTATGCGTGGGACGCCGGGATGCTGCTCGCCGACGCGGTTCCCGTGGCGCTCAAGCAGGCGGCGCCCGGCACGCCGGCGTTCCGCCAGGCGCTGCGCGACGCGCTCGAAGCGACGCATGGGCTTGCCGATACGAACGGTGTCGTCAACATGAGCGCGACCGATCATCTCGGGCTCGATCAGCGCGCCCGCGTGATGGTGGAGATCGTCAACGGGAAATGGGTTTACCAGGCGCGCTGAGTGTCACGCGCGCCGCAACCGCATCGACATTCGAATACCGCCTACCATGGATTCATCGACCGCTGTGGGCCTGGAGTAAGCGCTGAAGCGCTAACTCCAGGCAACCACAGCATGGGATGGCAGTAGGCGCTGAAGCGCCAACTCCCATCGACACCGGTCGCAGCGACCGGAAGGACACGCCCATGAACGACCTCGCTTTCTACGCGCGCTACAAGTCGTTGCGCTTGCGGCGCCATCCGCACGGCATCCTCGAAATCGTGATGAGCGGCGAGGGCGCCAACAAGAGCAACCTCGCCACCGCCGACGAGCAGATGCACCGCGAGCTCGCCGACATCTGGCGCGACATCGACCGCGATCCCGAGACGCGCGTCGCGGTGATCCGCGGCGAGGGCAAGGGCTTCTCGGCGGGCGGCGACCTCAATCTCGTCGAGCAGATGGCGACGCACTTCGACGTGCGTGCGCGCGTCTGGCGCGAGGCGCGCGACCTCGTCTACAACGTGATCAACTGCGGCAAGCCGATCGTCTCGGCGATGCACGGGCCGGCGGTGGGCGCGGGGCTCGTCGCGGGGCTGCTCGCCGACATCTCGATCGCGGCGAAGAGCGCGCGCATCATCGACGGACATACGCGCCTGGGCGTCGCGGCCGGCGACCACGCCGCGATCGTCTGGCCGCTCCTGTGCGGGATGGCGAAGGCGAAGTACTACCTGATGCTGTGCGAGCCGGTGAGCGGCGAGGAGGCGGAGCGCATCGGCCTCGTCTCGCTCGCCGTCGACGACAACGACCTGCTGCCGAAGGCATTCGAAGTCGCGACCCGGCTCGCGAATGGCTCGCAGACGGCGATCCGCTGGACCAAGTACGCGCTGAACAACTGGCTGCGCATGGCGGGGCCGTCGTTCGATACGTCGCTCGCGCTCGAATTCATGGGCTTCTCCGGGCCGGACGTGCACGAGGGCGTGCAGTCTCTGCGCGAGCGGCGCGCGCCGGACTTTCCGGGCGGCGATCCGTTCTGAGGCGCGGCTCGCAAGGTATGATCGATCGAACGGTTCAGATTGAGTCCATGGGAGATAGCCAATGACCGACACCACCGGCGCCATGCCGCCCTTTCCCGGCTTCCCGGGTTTCCCGCCCGCCGAGATGCTCGACAAGATGTGGGACATGATGCGTCTCACCCCCTTCGGCTCGGCGTTCCCTGGCATGCAGGCGGGCAGCGCGCCCGGGTTCTCCGCTGTGTCCGACATGATGGCGCCGCTCATGAGCGTCGAAGAGCTCGACAAGCGCATCACGGACATGCGCGCGGTCGAGCAGTGGCTCAAGCTCAACCTGAACATGCTGCAATCGGCCATCCAGGCGCTCGAGGTGCAGCGCGCGACGCTCGCGACGCTGCGCGCGTTCGGCTCGTTCGCGCAGGCGTCGATGGCGCAGGCGGCTCAGGGGGCGGCGTCCGCGTCGAAGGCGGCGGCTGAGTCCGGCGCCGAGGCGGCGTCGTGGGCGCGGCCGGCTGCGGCGGATGCGGCTTCGAACGCCCAGGCCGAGGCGTCCGCGAGCAGCGCGGCCCAGGCGAACGAGGAGCCCGCAGCGGCCAATGCGCCGAATGCTGCGCCGTTCGATCCGTCCGGCTGGTGGAATCTCCTGCAATCGCAGTTCAACCAGCTCGCGCAGTTCGCGATGGCTCAGCCTGGTGCGGCGCCGGGCGCCGAGCATGCGGAGTCCTCGGACGTCGCCGAGTTCGCCAAGGAAGCCGAGGAGGAAGCGCGCGCTGCCGCAAAGGCCGCCGCCAAGACGGCGGACGAACCCGGCAAGCCGGCGCCCGCGGCCAAGCGGCCGGCGGCCAAACGCGCCGCGGCCAAGTCCGCCTCCAAGGCGGCGGGCGCGCCGCACGACGAGAAGTAGGCGCCAGGCGCTTGCCCATGATGCGCACCGGCGCTGCCTTTTCATTGCGCTTGGCGTCGTGCGGCTCGCGCTCGTCCTGATGGGCGGCGGCGCGCGCGCCGCCTATCAAGCCGGCGCGCTCAAGGCGCTGGCCGAAATCGCCGGCGCCGTCGATCCGGCGCGCCGCGCGAACCCGTTCACCATTATCTGCGGCACGTCGGCGGGGGCGATCAACGCGACCTCGATCGCCAGTCATGCCGACGATTTCATGGACGGCGCGGAACGGCTGACCGAATTCTGGTCGACCATCCGCGCGCGCCAGGTGTATCGGACCGATTGGCCGGGCGTCGCCGCCGCGGGCGCGCGCTGGCTCGCCGCGATGAGCTTCGGCTGGGCCGTGCGCCGTTCGCCGCGCGCGCTCTTCGACAACGCGCCGCTCGCGCATCTGCTGCACGGCGCGCTCAGCCTCCATCGCATCGAGCAGATGCTCGACACGCGCGCGCTGCACGCGCTCTCGATTACCGCGCTCAGCTATTCGAGCGGCCGGCACCTGACCTTCTATCAGGCCGGCGAGCCGATCCAGGCGTGGCGGCGCGCGCAGCGCACGGCGCGCATGGTCGCGCTCGATGCGTCGCATCTGCTGGCATCGTCGGCGATTCCGTACCTGTTTCCGGCCGTGCCGCTCGAAGTCGACGGGCAGACCGAGTACTTCGGCGACGGTTCGATCCGTCAGATCGCGCCGCTTTCGCCCGCGATCCACTTCGGCGCGGACCGCATCGTCGTGCTCGGCGCAGCGGCGCCGCGTCCTGAGGTGCCGGCGGCATCGGGGCTCGCGAGCGGCTACCCGTCGCTCGCGCAGATCGGCCAGCAGGTGCTGGCGAGCGTCTTTCTCGACTCGATCGGCGCCGATATCGAGCGCATCGAGCACATCAACGGCATGCTCCGGCATCTGCCGCACCACGTGGAGCCGGAAAGCGGCTGGCGCCACGTCGACGTGCTCGCGATCGCGCCCTCCGAGCGGATCGAGCTGATCGCGGCGCGGCATCTGAAGCGATTGCCGCTGACGGTGCGTGGCCTGTTGGGGGCGGTCGGCGGCAACCGGGCGGCGGGCGCGGCGTTTGCGAGCTATCTGCTGTTCGAGGCGGAATTCGCGAGCGAGCTGATCGAGCTCGGCTACCGGGACACGCTCGCCAGCCGGGAGCGGCTCTCGGAGTGGATCGACGCGGCGCATTCGGCGGGTGGAAATGACCGCGCGGCGGGTGGAAACGGCGGCGTGGCGGGCGCGAGGCCGGTTGGCGGCAAGGGCCGGAGCGAGCACTGACTTGAGCGCCTGAAGGCAGGCGGCGTAAGGCTGAGCGCCTTTTGGAGCAGGGCCGGCGTGCTATGATTGCAACAGCTCTTGGCCCGTTGGCGTGAATTGAACCCAACCACTTCCGGCAGCCGCTTGCGCCGCCGGTCAACGGTCGCCGCACGGCTCCCACAAGTACGCAGCCGGCAACCCAAAGGCTGGCGCTATCACAACTACAAGGCATTCCTCATCGCGATTTGGCCCGCCTGCAGGAAGTGTTCGCTTCTTGCAACGGGGCAAAGAGCCGCAGGGGCTTCTACGGACAATCATCCGTCCGGCGACTCGATTACCGCGTAAAATTGAAATCTTGGCTGCGATGGCGAGCGATTTGCCACGTTTGCCGCAACAGTTAAGAACAGACGCAATGTGCAGAACAGGGGTGGGACGATGAACACCATGCTTTATCCGGAACTTTACAGATCGCTCGAATCCGTCCGATGGGACATGGAGAAGGACATTCCCTGGGACAAGTTCGACGCGTCGCTCCTGACCGACGAGCAGGCGCAGACCATCAAGATGAACGCGATCACCGAGTGGTCCGCGCTGCCCGCGACGGAAATGTTCCTGCGCGACAATCATCACGACAGCGATTTTTCCGCGTTCATGAGCGTGTGGTTCTTCGAGGAGCAGAAGCATTCGCTCGTGCTGATGGAGTACCTGCGCCGTTTCAAGCCGGAACTCGTGCCCACCGAGGCCGAGCTGCACGCAGTCCGCTTCGAGTTCGATCCCGCCCCGCCGCTCGAGACGCTGATGCTGCACTTCTGCGGCGAGATCCGCCTCAATCACTGGTATCGCCGCGCCGCCGAGTGGCACACCGAGCCGGTCATCAAGCACATCTACGAAACGATCTCGCGCGACGAGGCGCGCCATGGCGGCGCGTATCTGCGCTACATGAAGAAGGCGATGGGCAATTTCGGCGACGTCGCGCGCGCGGCGTTCGCGAAGATCGGCGTGCTGATGGCGTCGGCGCGCCGCACCGAAAAGCCGCTGCACCCGACCAACCTGCACGTGAACCAGGCGCTGTTCCCGCGCGATACGATCCAGTCGCGCCTGCCCGATCCCGAATGGCTCGAGCGCTGGCTCGACGAGCAAATCCGCTTCGACGACGGCTGGGAGAAGAAGGTGGTCGAGCGTATTCTGCACAACCTGTCGTTGCTGTTCGAGCGCACGTTCACGACGGCGCAGGAGTTGAACCGCTATCGCAAGGAAGTCGCGGCGCGCCTGCAGGCCGACCAAGGTTCGGCGCAGCAGCAGCCGGCCTGACGTTTCAAGGTGAAAAGCCCGCCGGTTCGATCCGGCGGGCTTTTTTTCTGCGCGCTGCCTGGCTTTGCGGCGCTTCTCCCTCTCCCTCCGGACCCGCCATGGCCGCCAGTTTCGAACGCAAGCTCATTACCCGTGAGGCGCTCGCCGCGCTCCGCCCCACGCTCGCGGGCCCCGTCGTCTTCACCAACGGCGTCTTCGACATCCTGCATCGCGGGCACGTCACCTATCTCGCGGACGCCAGGGCGCTCGGGGCGAGCCTCATCGTCGGCGTGAACAGCGACGCGTCGGTGCGCATGCTGGGCAAAGGCGACGATCGCCCGATCAACCGCGAAGACGACCGCATGGCGCTGCTGGCGGCGCTGGAGAGCGTCGATTGGGTGGTGCGCTTCGACGAGAAGACGCCCGTCGAGCTGATCGAGGCGGTGCGCCCGGACATTCTCGTGAAGGGCGGCGACTACGACATGGATGCGCTGCCGGAATCCGCGCTCGTGCGCGGCTGGGGCGGCAAGGCTCTGGCGATTCCGTTCGAGCACGAGCGCTCGACGACAGCGTTGCTCAAGAAAGTGCGGGCGTTCGGCGCTTAGCGCCGTGCTGATTTGGCAGTCGGCGAACCGGGGCCGCGAACGACGCCTCGGCCTGGCGCTCGACGCCGCTACTGCGTCAACGTCGACGCCTGGACCGGCGCCACGGGCGCTGGGCCGCCGACCACGGGCTGATCGGCGGCATCGGCGGCTGAGATCGGTTTGACCGTCAGCCAGTCGGGATGAAGCTGCCGGTTCAGGTGACTCGGCTCGCGCTCGCCCGATGCCGGCAGCACGCCGAACAAGCCGCTCGCGAGTGCGAACGCGAGCAGGTTGGCGAGAAAGAGAATGGCGACCAGCCAGCGCAACATCGTGGGGCTCTCCGTCAAATAAGTGGGACTTGCATCGGCCGGCGCGTCATGCGCGAGGCGGCTCGGTGCGGGTTTGCGCATGGTCCGCATTGTCGCTTGCCGCCGCGATCAGCGCGAGCCCCGACAGCACGAGCCCATCGTGCCGCGTGTGCGGCACGGCCAGCGCCGGCGCGATTTCGTCCGCCGCGCCGCCGCCCAGCACGAGCCGCACCGGCGCGCCCCAGGCGCCGCTCAATTCGCGCCATGCGCGCTCGATCAACCCCGTCTGCGCGAGCAGGCACCCCGCCGACAACGCGCTCGGCGTATCGGTCGCGAACCAGTCGCGCTCGCGCTTGCCGCCGATCAGGCTCTTCGCCGAGGCGGCCGTGAGCGTCGGCAATTGCGCCGTGTGCTCGCCAAGCGAATGCATCATCAGCGACCAGCCCGGCGCGATCAGGCCGCCCGTGAAGAGGCCGTCGGCGCGTAGTGCTTCGAGCGTGGTCGCGGTGCCGAGCGTCGCGATCAGCAGGTGCTCCCCCGGAAACGCCGCATGCGCGCCGATCATCCCCGCCCAGCGGTCGCTGCCGAGACGCTCGGGTTGCGGATAGCTGTTCGTCACGCCGCATTGCTGTCTGGCTGCGCGGATGGTCGTGCGCGGCAGTTGCGGCCAATGCCGGTCGAGGAGCGTCGCGATGCGCTCGGCGACTGCGTCGCCGGCGACGTTCGAGATCCAGGCGCCCCGGGGCGTGGGCAGCGACAGCCACGCGGGCTCGCCGGCCAAAGCCGCTTCGGACGAAGCCGGTGCGTGCGAAAAGGCGCCGCTTTGCAGCAGCGCGCCGTTTGCATCGGCCAAGGCCCATTTGACCCGGCTGTTGCCCGCATCGATCAGCAGGAACGGTGCGCCGCTCATCTACATGCGCTCCGCGAGGCGCAGCGACACGTCGCCGGTCGCGATCGGCCGCACGCCTTGCGAGGTTTCGAGCAGCAGCTGGCCCAGCGCGTCGACACCGAGCGCGACGCCGCGCGCCACTTCGGCGCCTTGCTCGAGCAGCACCACCTCGCGGCCTGCATACGCGTGATGCGCGGACCAGCGCGCCGCGAACGGCGCGAATCCGTCTGATGAAAACAGCGTGAGCGCGCCGGCGAGCGCATTCAGCACCGCGACGAAGGTATCGGTGAGATTGGCGTCCGGCAGCGCCTCGGAGAGTGCTGCGGGCTGCGTTGCGCGCGCTTGCGCGGCGACGCCGGCCTGCTGCGCGCCGACCTGCTCGGCCAGCGCCCGGGCGCCGTGCACGTTGATGCCCGCGCCGATCACGACAGCGCTGGCTTCAGGCGTGCTCCATGCCGTTTCGATCAGGATGCCGGCCAGCTTGCCGCCGTCGAGCAAAACGTCGTTCGGCCATTTCAGCGCGACCTGCGCGCCGTCGGCAAGCGGCAGCGTTCGCAGGCCTTCGACGAGCGCCGTGCCGGCCGCGAGACTCAACCCCGCAAGCCCTTCGAGCGGCCGCGGCAGCACGCAGCCGAGCGAGAGCATCAGCGCGTTGCCTGGCTCGCCGAACCACGTGCGTCCCTGGCGTCCGCGTCCGGCGCTCTGGCGGTAGGCGACGCGCACGGCGGGCATGGCGAGCGCCCCCGGGTCGCGCGAACGGCCCTTGAACGCCGTCATCAGGTCGGCGTTGGTCGAGCCGGTTTCGTCGACGATCTCGATCGTCCAGCGGCGCACCGCGGGCGTGAAGCGCTCCCTGGCGCGAACCGGGTCGATGCGCCAGGCGTCGCCCGCAGGCCCGCTGCCATCGACAGAAAAGGAAGAATTGTTATTCATGAGGCGTATTGTAGCGAGAGGGGTCCGTCCCGACGGTCCTAGACCGGAGGCTTCGCTACAATGGCCGCTGTCCTTTTTCGCGTCGATTCCCGATCCTTGAACTTCGATACTCCCCCCGGCCTGCGAATCGAGGCCGCCGGTGCAGGCAAGGTCATCCGGCTGTCCGGGCAGTGGACAGCGCTGGCGCTCGCGCGCGACCGCGACCGCCGCACCGGCGCGATGGCGCGCCTGCGCGCGCAGCGCGATCCGCAACACGGCCAATGGGACCTGTCGGCGATCGAGCGCATGGATCACGTCGGCGGACAGGCGCTCTGGCGCGTCTGGGGCCGCAAGCTGCCCGAGCGGATCGAGCTCACCGACACGCAGCGCGACATCTTCGAGCGCATCGCGCTGCTCGACAGCCAGCGCGAGGAGGCCGAGCCCGTCGAGCGCATCGATCCGGTCACGCGCCTGGGCCTCTCGATCTTCTCGTTCTTCGATCACCTGCAGGGCGGCGTCGCGATGTTCGGCCGCGTCGTGCTCGATCTGATCTCGGTGGCGAAGAAGCCCAAGACCATGCCGTGGACCGAGATCTCGGCGAACGTCTACAGCACCGGCGCGCAGGCGCTGCCGATCACCGCGCTCGTCGCGTTCCTGATCGGCATCGTGCTGTCGTATCTGTCGGCGCAGCAGCTGCGCCTGTTCGGCGCGAACCAGTACATCGTCAACATCCTCGGGCTGTCGGTGATCCGCGAGCTGGGGCCGGTGCTGTCGGCGATTCTCGTGGCCGGGCGCTCGGGCTCGGCGATCACCGCGCAGATCGGCGTGATGCGCGTGACCGAAGAGCTCGACGCGATGCGCGTGATGGGCATCCCGCACGGCCTGCGCATCATCCTGCCGCGCGTGATGGCGCTCGGCGTGTCGATGCCGCTGCTCGTCATGTGGACCAATATCGTCGCGCTCCTGGGCGGCGCGCTCGCCGCCAAGCTCGTGCTCGGCATCGACATGTGGTATTTCGCCCGCGCGCTGCCGGGCGTGGTGCCGATCGCGAATCTGTGGATCGGCCTCGGCAAGGGCGTCGCGTTCGGCATGCTGATCGCGATCGCCGCGTGCCATTTCGGCTTCCGGATCAAGGCGAATTCGCAGAGCCTGGGCGAAGGCACGACGACCTCGGTCGTCTCGTCGATCACGATCGTGATCCTCGCCGACGCCGTGTTCGCGATCCTCTTTCAGAACGTGGGGCTCGGATGACCGCGCCGCTCGCACCGGCTGTGCGCAACCAGCCGCCGCCCGAGATCGCCGAGCCGGTGATCGAGGTGCGCGACCTGACCAAGCGCTACGGCCGCAACGTGATTCACGAGAACCTGAACTTCGATGTGAGGCGCGGTGAGATCGTGTCGATCGTCGGCGGCTCGGGGTCGGGCAAGACGACGCTCGTGCGGCAGATCCTCGGCCTCGAGCGGCCGACCTCGGGCACGATCAGGGTGTTCGGCGAGGACACCGCGAAGATCGACCCCGAGTCCGCGCACATCATGCGCAGCCGCTCCGGCATGCTGTTCCAGCAAGGCGCGCTGTTCTCGTCGCTGTCGGTGTTCGATAACATCGCGCAGCCGATCCGCGAGCTCGGCCGCGTGCCCGCCGGGCTTCTGCGCGACATCGTGATGCTCAAGCTCGAGATGGTCGGCCTGCCGTGCAAGCACGCGTCGAAGATGCCGGCGGCGCTCTCGGGCGGGATGGTGAAGCGCGTCGGCATTGCGCGCGCGCTTGCGCTCGAGCCGGAGCTGCTGTTCCTCGACGAGCCGACGGCCGGGCTCGATCCGCGCGCGTCCGACGAATTCGTCGAGCTGATCGCGACGCTGCATCGCGCGCTGGGCCTCACTGTCGTGATGGTGACGCACGATCTCGACACGATGGTCGCGCTCTCGACGCGCGTCGCCGTGATCGCCGACCGCAAGGTGCTGGTGGCCGCGCCGGTGGAGGAGGCGGCCAACGTCGATCATCCGTTCATCAAGGAATATTTTCTCGGACTGCGCGGCCGGCGGGCGCTGCAGGCGCTGCCGCCGGAGCGGCGCGCGAAGCTGCCGCCGGCCGCGCTCGAGCCCGCGTCGGCCGAGGTGCCGCTGTGACCGGCGCGATGGCGAATCGACAGCCGGACAAGCCGTAACCGCAACTGGGCAGGCAAGCGGGGCAAGAAAGCCACCGCCGCCTGCAAGGGAAGGAACCCGCGAATGGAAAACAAATCACATGCGTTCTGGGCTGGGCTCTTCACGATCGGATTGGCGATCGCGATTGCGCTCACCGTGTTCTGGTTCAACGTCGACCGCTCGGTGCGTATCCCGTACGACCTGATCGCGCGCACCAACGTGACGGGGCTGTTCACCGACGCCGCCGTGCGCTATCGCGGGCTCGACGTCGGCAAGGTGCAGTCGATCCATTTCGATCGGCAGCACCCCGGGCAGATCGTGATCCGGATCCTCGTCGACAAGACCGCGCCGATCACGCACTCCACGTATGGCAGCCTCGGCTTCCAGGGCGTGACGGGCATCGCGTTCGTGCAGCTCGAGGATACCGGGCGCAATCTGACGCCGTTCCCGTCGTCGGCGAAGCAGGTCGCGCAGATCCCGATGCGCCCGGGCCTGCTCGACCAGCTGCAGGAGCGCGGCGACGTGCTGATGCGCGAGCTCGAAAGCGTCGCCAAGCATGCCGACAACATGATGTCCGACGACATGCGCGACCAATTGAAGGCGACGCTCGCGAGCCTGCAAGGGGCGGCCGACAACGTGTCGGTGATCGCCAAGCAGGCGTCGCCCGCGATGTCGAAGCTGCCGGGCACGCTCGATCAGCTGAGCAGCACGCTCGCCTCGACCAATGCGCTGATCTCGCACGTGAACGGCCAGAACGGGCCGCTCGTGACGAACCTGAACAAGATCGGCGATGCGGCCGATCGCGCGAGCGCGGCGCTCACGACGATGAACGCGTCGCTGCAGGACACGGCCTCGCGCGTGAACTACGAGACGCTGCCGCGCGTGGACGCGCTGACCTCCGAGGTCGGCAGCGCCGTGCGCTCGGTGGATCGCGCGGCGGACCTGTTCAGCACGAGCCCGAGGAGCGTGCTGTTCGGCGCGCCCGCCCCGACGCCCGGCCCCGGCGAGCCAGGTTTCAACTGGCCGCAGTCCGCTGCCTCGCATTGAACGAATTTGAGCATCCAAGTCAGGAACCTTGCCAATGTCACGCCCGACTGACCGCCCCTTTTCTTTCCACCCGCCGCTTGCGGGCGCGTTCGCGGCGCTCCTGCTCGCGCTTGGCGTGCTCGCCGGCTGCACGCTGGGGACGCCTGCCGCCGTCGCCGACATCCGCTACGATCTCGGCCCCGCGGCCCCGGCCGCGTCGCCCGGGCCGCTCCCGCCGTACAAGGTGCTCGACGTCAGCGCGCCGCAGGTGCTCAACAGCGACGGCGTCATCTATCGCCTGAGCTACGCCGACAACCAGCGCACCGCGACCTACGCGAACAGCCACTGGACGATGCCGCCCGCGCAGCTGCTCACGCAGCGTCTGCGCGCGGCGCTGTCGTCGCACGGCACGGTGCTCACGGGCGGCGACGGCGTGCATGCGCCGGTGCTGAAGGTGGATCTCGAGCAGTTCGAGCAGGTCTTCGACGGCCAGTCGGAAAGCCACGGCGCGCTTACCGCACGCGCGACGTTGATGCTCGACGGCAAGGTGCTCGGCCAGCAGACGTTCATCGCGCGCGCGCCCGCCAGCACGGCCGATGCCGCCGGCGGCGCGCGTGCGCTCGCGGCGGCGAGCGACGACTTCGTCTCGCAGCTCGTCGCGTGGCTCGGCATGACGCCGGTCGTCGCGCAGCAATGACGGGTGGGGGCGGAGGCCCGGCCCTGGTGCGCAGCGACCGTTCGCCGCGCTCGCTATAATCGCCCCGGCTGGCCTCGATGTCTCGACGATGCATCGAGGCCATGCGCATGGCCTCATCGACGTCCTCACCTTTCCGACACCATGGATTCCTTTTACAAATACCACGTGTTCTTTTGCCTGAACCAGCGCGAGCCGGGCGCCGAGCGGCCGAGCTGCGCGAACTGCAATGCGCAGGCGATGCAGGAGCATGCGAAGAAGCGCGTGAAGCAGCTGGGCCTCGCCGGTCCCGGGCAGGTCCGCATCAACAAGGCGGGCTGCCTCGATCGTTGCGAGGAAGGGCCGACCATCGTCGTGTATCCCGAGGGCACCTGGTACACCTACGTCGACGAAACCGACATCGACGAGATCGTCGAGTCGCATCTCGCCAACGGCAAGGTCGTCGAGCGCCTGAAGATCGACCGGTGATCCGCTGATCGGCTCCTCTCGATTCACCCGCCGCGCAACGCAATGAACATCCATACGCAGAAATTCCTGATCGACGGGCCCGTCGGCAAGATCGAAGTCGCGCTCGACGTCCCCGACGCCATGCGCGAGGCGGGCGCTGCGCCGCGCGGCATCGCGCTCGTCGCGCATCCGCATCCGCTCTTCGGCGGCTCGATGGACAACAAGGTCGCACAGACGCTCGCGCGCACGCTCGTGCAGCTCAACTACGTGACCTACCGCTCGAACTTCCGCGGCGTCGGCCAGACCGAAGGCGCGCACGACAACGGCCACGGCGAGCGCGACGATCTGCTCGCCGTCCTCGATTACATGCGCGCGCAGCCGGGGCAGGCCGATCTGCCGCTCGTGCTCGCGGGCTTTTCGTTCGGCACGTTCGTGCTTTCGCACGTCGCGAAGGCGCTCGCGGACGCGGGCAAGGAGATCGAGCGGATGGTGTTCGTCGGCACCGCGGCGAGCCGCTGGGAAGTCGCGACGGTGCCCGAGAACACGCTCGTGATCCACGGCGAGACCGACGACACCGTACCGATCGCCTCCGTCTACGATTGGGCGCGGCCGCAGGAGCTGCCCATCGTCGTGATTCCGGGCGCGGAGCATTTTCTCCATCGCAAGCTGCACATCCTGAAGCGCGTCGTCCTCGATGCGTGGCACTGATGCTCATGAACGCGCGGACCGGTTTGCATTTTCACGCACACAGGTCCGCATAAAACGCAAAATCGCCACAGCGCGGCGCGTATAATGGGCGCAATTTTTTGCGCGAGTGCCGCCGCTTGATTTGACCCTGAGTGCGTGCCGAACGGGCTTTTCCTCGAGATGCGTCGCGAGCGGCGCAGTGCGTAGTCCGGGCGCGAACCGATCGCGCCGCCGGAAGTCCAACGGCTCGCCGCTTAAGTCCCTCTCAGCGGTGAAGAAGCGCTCGTGACCGGCTCTTCCAAAACGGCGCACGCGCTTCGCGTGCATTGCTCACTACCGCCCGAATCGATCCTATGCGTTTTTCCTCCTCCGGCCTCTCGTCCGCCGCTCCGTCTTTCATTCCGCAATCCGTCAGCCGTGCCGTCTCTCTCGGCCTCCTGCTGCCCGCTACGCTCGCGGCCAGCACCGCGTTCGCGCAGGTGCCGCCGCCGGGCGTGAATGCGCGCTCTTGGGTGCTCGTCGATGCGACCAGCAATCAGGTGCTCGCCTCGGGCAATCCCGATGAGCGCGTCGAGCCGGCCTCGCTCACGAAGCTGATGACGGCCTATATCGTCTTCGAAGCGCTGCAGACGAAAAAGATCTCGATGGACCAGGTCGTGACGCCGAGCGAAGCCGTGCGCCGCGTCGGCACCGACGAGTCGCGCATGTTCATCGAAGCGAACAAGCCGGTGACGGTGCACGACCTCGTCTACGGGATGATCATCCAGTCGGGCAACGATGCGGCGATCGCGCTCGCGGAGCTCGTCGGCGGCAGCGAGGCGCAGTTCGTCAGCATGATGAACACCGAGGCGCAGCGCCTCGGCATGAAGGGCACGCACTTCGCCGACGTGAACGGCATGCCCGACGCGAACCACTACACGACGGCAGGCGACCTCGCGACGCTCTCGACGCACCTGATCCGCGACTTCCCCGACTACTACAACATCTTCTCGGTCAAGGAATTCACGTACAACAAGATCAAGCAGCCGAACCGCAATCGCCTGCTGTGGATCGACCCGACCGTCGACGGCCTGAAGACGGGCCACACGCAAGCCGCCGGCTACTGCCTGATCGCGACGGCCAAGCGTCCGCTGCCGGGCTCTCCCGATGCGACGCGCCGCCTCGTGACCGTGATGATGGGCGAGCAGAAGGAGCACGACCGCGTGCAGGACAGCATGAAGATGCTGAACTACGGCTACAGCGCCTACGACATCGTGCACCTCTACAAGGCCAACCAGGTCGTGCAGACGCCGCGCGTCTACAAGGGCGCCGCCGATACGGTGCAGGTCGGCGTGAAGGGCGACCAGTACATCACGCTGCCGCGCGGCATGGGCGACAAGGTCAAGCCGCAGGTCACGCTCAACGAGCCGCTCATCGCGCCGGTCGCGAACGGCCAGCAGGTCGGCACCGTGCAGCTCGTCGCCGACGGCAAGTCGCTCGCGCAATTCCCGGTCGTCGCGCTCCAGGCGGTGCCGCAGGCGGGCGTGTTCGGCCGCATCTGGGATTCGCTGCTCTTGATGATCAACAAGAAGAAGTCGTAAAGCCTTTCAGGATCATGACGGAACAGACGCTGGACCTCGTCGTTTATCTGAACGGTGAACTGGTGCCGTTATCCGAGGCGAGCATTCCGGTGCTCGACCGCGGCTTCATCTTCGGCGACGGCATTTACGAAGTCGTGCCGCTCTATGCGGGCGAGCACGGCCTTACGCCGTTTCGTTTCAAGGAGCACCTCGCGCGCTTGTCGCGCAGCCTCGCCAAGGTCGGCATCGAGAATCCGTTCGACGACGACGGCTGGCGTGCACTGCTCGCGCGCGTGGTCGAGGCGAATGCCGGCGAGGGCGCCCATGCGGGCGGCCATTGGCTTGCCTATATTCAAGTCACGCGCGGCGTCGCCAAGCGCGGCCACGCGTTTCCGGCAGACATCCGGCCGACGGTGCTCATGATGCTCAACCCGCTGCGCCTGCCTGACGACGCAGTGCGCGAGCGCGGCGTGCGCTGCGTGAGCGCGGAGGACCGGCGCTGGCTTCATTGCGACATCAAGTCGGTGTCGCTGCTCGGCAACGTGCTGATGGCCGAGCATGCGGCGAAGAACGATGCCTTCGAGACGATCCAGTTCCGCGACGGGATGCTGACCGAGGCGTCGTCGGCGAACGTATGGGTGGTGAAGGGCGGCGAGCTCGTTGCGCCGCTGCGCGATCACAAGATCCTCGAAGGCATCCGCTACGGGCTGATCGAGGAGCTGGCGCGCGAATGCGGCATCCGTTTCAGCGCGCGCGACGTGCCCGAAGCGGAGCTGCGCGCGGCCGACGAGATCCTGATCAGCTCGGCGACCAAGGAAGTGCTGCCCGTGACCGACCTCGATGGCGCGCCCGTCGGCAGCGGCAAGCCGGGCCCGGTGTACGCGGCCCTGTATTCAGCGTATCAGCGCGCGAAGGCGCGCGAGGCGCGGATCTGAATGAAGTGCAGGGGCCTGTTATTTCCGTAAATAGGCCCTATATAGGCTGCTTGCCTGCACGGAGAGAAAGATGAGCCCGGTCAACGAATCCCTGTTCGAGTTTCCTTGCGACTTCCCCATCAAGGTGATGGGGAAGTCGCACCCCGATTTCGCCGACACGATCGCGGCGGTGATCCGCCAGTTCGATAGCGGGTTCGATGCCGCGCGCATCGAGACGCGGCCGTCCTCGGGCGGCAACTACATCGGCCTGACCGTGACAGTGCGGGCGCTGAGCCGCGAGCATCTCGACGATATCTATCGGGCGCTGACCGGGCATCCGATGGTCAAGGTGGTGTTGTAAGAAGAGGCGGCGATGGCGGCGGCTACTGCCCCGCCGTCCTCAGCACCTCCGCCGCCCCATCCCTTCCCGCCGCGCAGGCGCGGCCATAGAGCGCCTGAAACCGCTCGACCTCCTCGAAAATCCAGTCCCGGAACGCCCGCACGCGCACGGTTTCCAGCAACCGAGGCGGGCAGACGAAGTAGTAGGCCCAGGGGCTCGGACCGTCGATATCGAACAAGCGCACGAGCCGCCCCGAGGCGATCTCGTGCATCGCGATCGAGCGCCGCACGAGCCCGATGCCCTGGCCGTCGATCGCCGCCTGCAGCAGGTTCGACGAATCCTGGTACAGCACGCCGCGCTTGGGCTCCGAGGCGCTCATGAGCCCCGCCGCGTGAAACCACGGGCGCCATAGCTCGTCGTCCGAGCGCAGCAGCGGGTACTGCGGCAGGTCGGCCGGCGTCTGCGGCAAGCGTCCGCCATTGAGCGTCGGCGAGCACACCGGAAAGAACACCTCGTCGAGCAGCGGCTCGACGTGCAGTCCTTCATATTTGCCGAAGCCGAAGCGGATGGCCGCGTCGACGTCGTCGCGCGCGAAATCGGCCAGCCCGTTGGTCGACAGCAATTCGAGGTCGATTTCTGGGTACTGCTCGATGAAGCGCCCGATGCGAGGCGTCACCCAGCGCGCCGCGAACGACGTCAGGATCGACACCACGAGCCGCCGCTCGCGGTCGCCGGCGCGCACCGCGCGCGTCGCCTCGGCGAGCGCCATCAGCGCCGCGCGCACCTCCTTCGCATAGCGGCCGCCGGCTTCCGTGAGCCGCACGCGCTTGCCGTCGCGTTCGAAAAGGGCGATGTTGAGCTCGGCTTCGAGCGCGCGGATCTGATGGCTGACGGCGCCGTGCGTGACGAACATTTCGTCGGCCGCACGCGAAAAGCTTTCGTGGCGCGCGGCCGCCTCGAACGCCTTGAGTGCGTTGAGCGCGGGAAGTTGTCGAAGGTCCATTGCTAATTTTTCTCACAACGACGTGAAAATTGATCGTTTTGGGTAATCCCTTGATGCATCTACGATTCTAGTCACGAAGCAGCTACCTGACGGAGTCGATCATGCAAGAAATTTCCTCAAGCATCACGTTCGAAATCCAGCCCGGCGAGACGGTGCCGATGATGGTCACGAAGAGCACCCGGCTCACGGTGCAGGGTACGGCGATGTGGGTGACGCGCAGCAACGATACCGAGGACTATTGGCTGGAGCCCGGCGATTGCCTGCGGCTGCGCCGCGGCGAGCGGCTCTGGCTCAGCGCCGAGGGCGGCCGGCCGGCAACCGTCGCGTTCTGGGTCGCGCCGCGGCGGCAGGACGGATGGCTCGACTCGCTGGCGAGAGTCGGCGAGCGGCTCGGGCTGCGCATGAGGTCCGGCTGGCGGACGGTCTGATGCGGCTGCCGGCGAATTCGGCTGATGATTGGGGCCGGCGGGGCGCGCGCGATTTCGGTAAACTACTGCGATCATGTGTGCCACGCCGGTTTCCCTGCTTTCCAGTTCCTCCGCTTCCGAAGCGCCGCCCATCCTCCTGCGCTGGCGCGGAACCGAATCCTACGAAACGAGCTTCGACGCGATGCGCGCGTTCACCGACGCACGCGCTGCCGACACCCCCGACGAGATTTGGCTCGTCGAGCATCCCCCCGTCTTCACGTTGGGCCAGGCCGGTGACCCGGCACACCTGCTCGCAGCCGATCCCGCCATCCCGCTCGTCAAGGTCGACCGCGGCGGCCAGATCACCTACCACGGCCCGGGCCAGGTCGTCGCCTATCTGCTGCTGGACTTGCGCCGCCGCAAGCTGATGGTGCGCGAGCTGGTCGCGAAGATCGAGGAGGCCGTGATCGAAACCCTCGCGGCGTATAATCTCGCGGGCGCTCGCAAGGCGGGCGCGCCCGGCATCTACGTGGCCCCGGGGCCGCATGCCGGGACGCACGAGGGGGCGAAGATCGCGGCGCTCGGCCTCAAGATCCGCAACGGCTGCAGCTATCACGGCGTGAGCCTGAACGTGGAGATGGATTTGCAGCCGTTCCTCGCGATCAATCCCTGTGGCTACGCGGGACTCGAAACGGTCGACATGGCGACGCTTGGCGTCGCCGCCGGCTGGGACGACGTGGCCAGTACCCTCGCGGCCCGCCTTGCCGCCAACCTCGACGGCGCTCCCGCGCACCGCGCTCAAGAAAGCGCCGGGCCGCCCCAAGATTTCTTGACCCCCCTCGGGGGGCCTGGCGCGCAGCGCCAGGTCTGGGGGCTCTCTCAACCGCAGGCCGGCACTGCCGCCGTCCGAATGGATCAATCGAATGACTGACGTTACCGCGAACCCCGCCGACTCCGCCTCCGACGCCGCGCCGGCTGCCTACGACGCCACCGCCAAGCAAAAGGCGCAGGCCAAGACGGCGCGCATTCCGATCAAGATCGTCCCGATCGAAAGGCTGAAGAAGCCCGAGTGGATTCGCGTGAAAGCCGCGACCGGCAGCTCGCGCTTCTCCGAGATCAAGCAGATCCTGCGCGAGCACAACCTGCACACGGTGTGCGAAGAGGCGAGCTGCCCGAACATCGGCGAGTGCTTCGGCAAGGGCACGGCGACCTTCATGATCATGGGCGACAAGTGCACGCGCCGCTGCCCGTTCTGCGACGTCGGCCACGGCCGTCCCGATCCGCTCGACGAAAACGAGCCGGCCAATCTCGCGCGCACGATCGCGGCGCTCAAGCTCAAGTACGTGGTGATCACGAGCGTCGACCGCGACGATTTGCGCGACGGCGGCGCGGGCCACTTCGTCGAATGCATTCGCCAAGTGCGCGAGCAGTCGCCCGAGACGCGCATCGAGATCCTCACGCCGGACTTCCGCGGCCGCCTCGACCGCGCGCTGACGATCCTGAACGCCGCGCCGCCCGACGTGATGAACCACAATCTCGAAACGGTGCCGCGTCTCTACAAGGAAGCGCGCCCGGGCTCGGACTACGCGCATTCGCTGAAGCTCCTGAAGGACTTCAAGGCGCTGCATCCCGATGTCGCGACGAAGTCGGGCCTGATGGTGGGTCTCGGCGAGACCGAGGAAGAGATCCTGCAAGTGATGCGCGATTTGCGTGCGCACGACGTCGACATGCTGACGATTGGCCAGTACCTGCAGCCGTCCGAGCATCACCTGCCGGTGCGCGCGTACGTGCATCCCGACACGTTCAAAATGTACGAGGAAGAGGCCTACAAGATGGGCTTCACGCATGCGGCGGTCGGCGCGATGGTGCGTTCGAGCTATCACGCCGATCTGCAGGCGCACGGAGCGGGCGTGGTGTAAAGCGCCGCAGCACCGTAGAAATAGAATCGGGCGGCTCAGGCCGCCCGATTCTTTTGGCGCGCACGAGATGACGTGCGCGGATCACGTCCCTTCTTGCTTGCCGGTCCTCAAAGGGCCGCCATCGAGCCGCTCTTCGCGAGCTTGAACGCGCCGACGCTTTGCGCGAGCGTTGCCGCCTGCTCGCGCAGCTGGCTCGCCGCGGCGGCCGATTGCTCGACGAGCGCAGCGTTTTGCTGCGTCACGTTGTCGAGCTGCGAGAGCGCCTGGTTCACCTGCCCGAGCCCCGTGCTCTGCTCGGAGGTCGCGACGCTGATCTCGCCGATCACGCTCGCGATGCTGCGCACGCCGTCGACGATCTCGTTCATCGTCGTGCCGGCCGTCTGCACGAGCCCCGAACCCGCTTCGATCTTCTCCACCGACGAGTTGATCAGCTCCTTGATCTCCTTGGCTGCCTGGGCGCTGCGCTGCGCGAGCGCGCGCACTTCGCCGGCGACGACCGCGAAGCCGCGGCCGTGCTCGCTCGCGCGCGCCGCTTCGACGGCTGCGTTGAGCGCGAGGATGTTGGTCTGGAACGCGATGCCGTCGATCACGCCGATGATGTTCGCGATCTGCGCCGAGGCCTGCGTGATCTCGTTCATCGTCGCGACGACCTCGGTCACCACGGCGCCGCCGCGCATCGCCACCGTCGAGGCCGATTCGGCGAGCCGGCTCACCTGATTGGCGGAGTCGGCCGAGTTGCGTGCGGTGCCGGCGATCTCCTCGAGCGCCGCCGCCGTTTCCTGCAGGCTCGACGCCGCGTGTTCGGTGCGGCTCGACAGGTCCTGGTTGCCTTGCGCGATCTCGGCGCTGGCGACGTTCACCGATTCGCTGATCGTGCGGATCTGCAGCAGCAGGTCGCTGATCTTTTCGGCGAACAGGTTGAACGCGCGCGCGATCTGCGCGGCTTCGTCGTCGCCCGTCGCGGGCAGGCGGCGCGTGAGGTCGCCGCTGCCCGAGCTCACGTCGGCGAGCGCGTCGCGCACCTGCAGCACGCGCCGGAACGCGGCGTTCGTCAGCGCGCCGACGAGCGCCGCCGCGATCAGCGCGACCACGACGATCGCGATCAGCGTCGTGGTCGCCACTGCGCGCATGCCGGCGGTCACTTCGGACTTGTCGAGCGCGAGCACGAAGCGCCAGTCGGTGCCGGCGATCGGCTGCGCCTGCAACAGCTTCGTCGCGCCGTCGACCGCGACCGGGATCGGCGCGGTGGCGTTCGCGAGCGAGCCGAGCGCATCGCTCGTCAGGTCGGGCGAGAGGTCCGTCGCCGGCTTCATGACCTGCTCGCTCTTGGGCGCGACGAGCAGCTTCCCGCTCTGGTCGACGAGGAAGGCGAAGCTCGACGGCGTCGGGTGCGCGGAAGTGACGACCGAGCTCACCCCGTCGAGGAACACGCTCGCCGCGATCACGCCCTTGAGCGCGCCGTCGCGCATGATGGGCACCGCGAACGAGATGGCGTACTTGCCGGTCGAGGCGTCGGCGAACGGCTTGGTCACGGTCAGATGGCCGGCCTCGACGGCCTGCTTGTACCAAGGTCGCGCCGTGGGGTCGTAGCCGGGCGGCAGCGTCGTGCCGAAGGTGAACGCGGTCTTGTCGGGCAGGCCGAGCGTCGTCACCGTGAAATCGCCGGACTTGGCGAGCAGCGTGAGCTCCGTGCTCGGGTCGCCTTGCCCGATGACGATCGTGTCGGCCAGCGCCTGCGCGATGCGCGCCTTGCCGGCGATCCATTCCTCGATCGCGAGCGCGTGGCCGGTCGAGACGGCTTTCAGGTTTTCGTCGATCGTCTGCTCGTTGTCCTGCTTCACGACGTAGTAGACGAGACCCCCGGTTACCGCGAGCGCGGTGACGACGATAGCGACACAGGTCGCCAGAATCCGCGTGCGAATCGATGAAAACATTGAGCTGTCCGTTTTGAGTGATGTGACGGGTGGGTGCCGGGTCTGCCGGGAGAATTCACCCATGGGTTATCGGCACGAGAGGATGGGGACTTTAAGTGCGCCTCGGCCCGGAAATGGAAAGGATTGCCGGTTCTTCGTGAATAGCAATCGACAATTCGTTAGAACGGCGCGCGCCCAAAATCCCTATAGTCGGAAGCCTTCCAGACAACAACGTCCATCGACGGGGCTTTCGCATGAAACGATCCTTACGCACTCTTGCCGCGGCGCTCGTTGCGCTGTCCACGCTGGTTGCATCCGGCGCTCGCGCCGACACGCGCGAAGTCGTGATCGCCTATCAGGACATGGTCGTGCCGTGGCGCTACGCGCAGGCGACCGGTGAAGTCGAGAAGGCCACCGGGTACAAAGTCACCTATCGCAAGCTCGCGAGCGGCGCCGACGTCGTGCGCGCGCTCGCGTCCGGCTCGGTGCAGCTCGGCGAGGCCGGCTCGAGCCCGATCGCGGCGGGGCTTTCGCAGGGCGTCGACATTTCGCTCTTCTGGATTCTCGACAACATCAACGACGCCGAGGCGCTCGTCGCCCGCGACGGCTCCGGCGTGACGAGCGTCGCCGGCTTGAAGGGGCGCAAGATCGGCGTGCCGTACGTGTCGACGTCGCACTTTCACACGCTCGTCGCGCTGCAGAGCGCGGGCGTGAATCCGTCCGACGTGAAGATCGTCAACCTGCGGCCCGCCGACGTCGCGGCGGCCTGGGATCGCGGCGACATCGACGCGACTTACATCTGGGACCCGGTGCTCGCGAAAGTGAAGAAAAACGGCCGCGTGCTGATCACGTCGGGCGAGATCGCGAAAGCGACGGGCAAGGCGACGTTCGACGGCTTCGCCGTCGATCGCAAGTTCGCGCGCGAGAACCCCGAGTTCGTCGCGCGTTTCGTGAAGATCATGGCGGCCGCCGACGCGAGCTATCGCGATCACAAGGCGGCCTGGAACGCGGGTTCGCCGCAGGCCGCGGCCGTGGCGCAGGAGTCGGGCGCGAACGCCGAGGACGTGCCCGCGAGCCTCGCGCTCTACGCGTTTCCGACGCTCTCCGAGCAGGCGTCGCCGGCATGGCTCGGCGGCGGCGCGCAATCGGGGGCGGCGAAGTCGCTGGCGGCGACGGCGGCGTTCCTGAAGACGCAGGGCACGATTCAGAACGTGCTGCCCGATTACGCAACGGGCGTCGATCCGCAGTTCGTGCAACGGGCTTTGCGCTGAGCCCGCGCAGTCGATATGAGATTCGGACTTCGACATACCCGGGTGCCGGGATGAGCGTCATCGAGATTCGACAGCTTGGCGTGGCGTACGAGGGAGCGCGGGGCCGCGCGCGCAGCGTGGCGCTTGCCGGCGTGAACCTGCGCATCGAGGCGGGCGAATTCGTCGTGGCGCTCGGCGCTTCGGGATGCGGCAAGACCACGCTGCTCAACTGCATCGCCGGTTTCATCCGGCCGACCGAAGGCGAGGTGCGCATGAACGGGCAGGAAGTCGCCGGCCCGGGCGCCGAGCGCGGCGTCGTGTTTCAGAAGTACGCGCTGATGCCGTGGCTCGACGTGCTCGGCAACGTCGCACTCGGCTTGCGCTTCAAGGGCGTTGGCAAGCGCGAGCGCGAGCGCGTCGCGCGCGAAACGCTCGCGCTCGTCGGGCTCGAGCGGCACGCGCATGCGCGGGTCTACGAGCTGTCGGGCGGGATGCAGCAGCGGGTGGGCATCGCACGCGCGCTGGCGAGCGATCCGCAGGTGCTGCTGATGGACGAGCCGATGGGCGCGCTCGATGCGATGACGCGCGAGTCGATGCAGGAGCTCGTGCTCGACGTCTGGGGCCAGACGCGCAAGACGGCGTTCTTCATTACGCACAGCGTCGAGGAGGCGCTGTTTCTCGCGACGCGCCTCGTGGTGATGTCGCCGAGCCCGGGCCGCATCGCCGAGACCTTCGAGCTGCCGTTTGCGAGGCGCTTTCTGGAGACGCGCGATGCGCGCGCGGTGAAGTCGTCGCCGGATTTCATCGCGTGGCGCGAGCGGCTGGTGGCGCTGCTGCATCGCCGGGTAGAGGACGGGGTCGCGGCATGAGCAGCCAGGAATCGTTGGCCGAAGCGTCCGTGGGCGGGGCGAGAAGCGATGCGGTGCCGCGTCGGCGCCTGAGGCATGCGACGCGCTCGCAGACCTATCGGCTGCCCGGCGAGGGATCGACGGCCGCCTTGAGCGCGGCATCGGTCGCCTTCCTGATTGCGCTCTGGTGGCTCGCGACGCATCTGCACTGGATCGCGCCGCTTTTTTTGCCGTCGCCCGAATCTGTCTGGAGCGCATTCGCCGACGCATGGCGCGGCCGGATCCAAGGCGGGCTGCCGCTGCCCGAGCATCTCGCGTGGAGTGCGCTGCGCGTGTTCGGCGCATTTTTCCTCGCGGCGCTGACGGCCGTGCCGGCCGGCATCCTGATGGGCGTGAGCCGCGTCGCGCGCGGCCTGCTCGATCCGCCGCTCGAGTTCTACCGGCCGCTGCCGCCGCTCGCCTACCTGCCGCTCGTCGTGATCTGGTTCGGCATCGACGAAACCGCGAAGCTCGTCGTGATCTACCTCGCGTGCTTCGCGCCGATCGCGATGGCGGCCCGCGCGGGCGTGAAGAGCGCCAGCGTCGAGCAGATCAACGCTGCGTATTCGCTTGGCGGCACGTTCTTCCAGGTCGTGCGCTTCGTGGTGCTGCCGGCCGCCTTGCCCGAGATCCTGACCGGCTTGCGCATCGCCGTCGGCTTCGGCTGGACGACGCTCGTCGCGGCCGAAATGGTGGCCGCCACGGCTGGGCTCGGGCAGATGGTGCTCAATGCATCGAGCTTTCTGCGCACGGATGTCGTGGTGATGGGCATCGTGCTGATCGGCGCGATCGCGTGGCTCTTCGATCTGGCGATGCGCGCGCTGGAGCGGCGGCTCGTGCCGTGGAAGGGGCGGGGGTAGGCGAGACGCCCGCTTCGCCCGCCAGGCCGAGGCGGAATCCGGAATGCCGGACGCCCGCCTGTCCGGTTTTCCGGAATGCTGGAAATCCGCGTCGCACTTGCTCTCAAAAAATCCTTAAAAATCAAGACGCCGGCTCGGATCATGCGGCTGGCATCGACCTTGCAATCAAAGCGCCCGTGGCCGCAAAGGCCCGCCTACCTACTAAAGCAAGGAGACAGCCGATGATCGATTCCCTCGCCACTCAGCCCCGCAAGTCCTGAACCCGTCGCGTCACCGCGAAACGTCGCGCCTTCGCCCGGCGGCCGGCCTTTGCCGTTCGCGCCGCGCGGGGGATCGTACAGGCCCCACGGCCCATCGGCCGGCCCACTCAGTCTGGAACCACCGTGAAGAAACCGTTCTATAAAGTCCTCTATGTCCAGGTGATCGCAGCGATCATCGTCGGCATCGTCTTCGGCCACTACTCGCCCGATCTCGCGGTCGACATGAAGCCGCTCGGCGACGCCTTCATCAAGCTCATCAAGATGGTGATCGGCCCGATCATTTTCTGCACGGTCGTGACCGGCATCGCCGGCATGCAGGACATGAAGAAGGTCGGCCGCGTCGGCGGCAAGGCGCTGCTCTACTTCGAAGTCGTCTCGACGTTCGCGCTCTTGCTCGGCCTTATCGCCACGCACGTGCTCAAGCCCGGTGTCGGCTTCAACGTCGACGTCGCCACGCTCAACGGCAAGGAAGTGGCGAGCTACGCCGCGAAGGCGCACGGCCAGACCACGGTCGACTTCCTGATGCACATCATTCCGAACACGATCGTCGACGCGTTCGCGCAAGGCGAGATCCTGCAGATCCTGCTCGTCGCGATGCTGATGGGCAGCGTGCTCGCGCAGCTCGGCGAGCGCGGCAAGGTCGTCACCGACTTCATCGAAAGCATCTCGCACGTGTTCTTCGGCGTGGTGCGCATCATCACGAAGCTCGCGCCGATCGGCGCGTTCGGCGCGATGGCGTTCACCATCGGCAAGTACGGCGTGGGCTCGCTGCTGCCGCTGCTCAAGTTGATCGGCACGTTCTACCTGACCTCGGTCGTGTTCGTGGTCGTCGTGCTCGGCATCATCGCGCGCATGGTCGGCTTCAACATCTTCCGCTTCGTCAGCTACATCAAGGAAGAACTGCTGATCGTGCTCGGCACGAGCTCGTCGGAAGCCGCGCTGCCGCAGCTGATGGAAAAGCTCGAGAAGCTCGGCTGCTCGCGCTCGGTCGTGGGCCTCGTCGTGCCGACCGGCTACTCGTTCAACCTCGACGGCACCAACATCTACATGACGATGGCGGTGCTCTTCATCGCGCAGGCGACCAACACCGATCTCACGCTCACGCAGCAGCTGACGCTGCTCGTCGTGACGATGATCACCTCGAAGGGCGCGAGCGGCGTCACGGGCGCGGGCTTCATCACGCTGGCCGCGACGCTCGCCGTGGTGCCGACGATTCCGCTCTCGGGCATGGTGCTGATCCTCGGCATCGACCGCTTCATGAGCGAATGCCGCGCGCTGACGAACATCGTCGGCAACGGCGTGGCGACGGTGGTGGTCTCGGCGTGGGAGAAGGAGCTCGACCGCGCCCAGCTCGCGCGCGCCTTGCGCCGTGAGGTGGCCGTCGACGAGAAGGCCGCAGTCTGATCGACGCTTGGGCCGGACGGCGGCGCGCGATGCGCTGCCGTCCCGCATTGAATCGGTTGCGCCTGGTGCGGGACGAATAGATGAACGCGACAGGCGAACACTGGGGCGACGAGCCGAGCGGCGCGGCACGTTATGCCAAAATAGTCGATCCCTATCGACTGGAATCCGCCACCGTGACGCGCCGCCTGATCGTCGTCCTCGCGCTTCTCGCGATGCTCGCGGCCGCCTGCGCGCTGACCTGGAACGTCACCTGGCAGCGCGGAGCGGCGGAACTGCGGCGCAACGCGGCGGTGCGCGCCGACCGCACGACCAACGCGCTCAAGAGCACGCTCGAGCGCTACGAATCGCTGCCCTACCTGCTCGCGGCGCATCCGCTCGTGCAGGACGTGCTCGCGAATCCCACGCCGGACGGCGTGGCGCGCGCGAACCGCTATCTGCAAGACGTGAACCGCCACGCGCGCGCCACGCAAACCTACATCATCGGCGCCGACGGCTTGTGCGTCGCGGCCAGCAACTGGGGGCAGCCGGACAGCTTCGTCGGCGTCGAATACCGCTTCCGCCCTTACTTCGTCGACGCCGTGAAAGGCGGCGTCGGCCGCTTCTTCGGGATCGGCACGATCTCGCACGATCCTGGCTATTTCATTTCGCAGCCTGTCTACCGCGACGGCAAGATCGTCGGCGTCGCGGTCGTCAAGCTCAATCTCGAATGGTTTCCCGGCACCGACGCCTTCGAGCCGCTCGTCGTCACCGACGACCACGGCGTGATCTTCCTGTCGTCGGTGCCCGCCTGGAAATACCACACCGTGCGGCCGTTGCCGGGGCCGGTGGCGACGTCGATCTTCGAGACTCGCCAGTACGCGCAGCAGACCATCGCGCCGCTGCCGATGACGGTCGAGGGGCAGCTCGAAGACGACGCGCGGATCGTGCGGATCGGCGGCGGGCGGCTTGCGCCGCGCTATCTCGCGACGCGCCGCTCGGTCGGCGTGCCGGACTGGCATCTGATCACGATGGCGTCGGTCGATTCCGTCGATACGGACGCGCGCAATGCGACCGTCGTCACCGGCTTCGGCTTCGTGTCGCTGTGCCTGCTCGGTTTCTATTGGCGGATGCGCCGCGCGCGCGTGCGCGAGGTGATGAGGAGCCGCGCGCTGCTGCAGAAGGCGTATGCGGAGCTCAATCAGCGCGTGGCCGAGCGGACGGCCGATTTGTCGGCGGCGAACGAGCAGCTGCAGAAGGAGGTCGGCGAGCGCACGCGCGCCGAGCAGGAGTTGCGCGCGGCTCACGACGAGCTCGTCCAGGCGAGCAAGCTCGCCGCGCTCGGTCAGATGGCGGCGGGCATCACGCACGAGCTGAACCAGCCGCTCGCGGCGCTGCGCGGCTTTTCGGACAACACGCGGGTGCTGCTCGAACGTGGCGACCAGGCGGCCGCCCGCGAGAATCTCGAAGCGATCGCGGCGCTCACCGAGCGCATGGGCAAGATCACGAACCAATTGAAGCTGTTCGTCGGGCGGGCGCGGCCGCGCAACGAGCGAGCGCCGGTGGCGCGTGCCTTGCGCAATGCGCTGCAGTTGCTGCAGAAGCGCCTGCAGGGCGTCGCGCTGGAGGTCTCCTTGGCGGAGGTGGACACGGGCGCCGAGCGCTCCGTTCCGTTCGACGTGAACGCCGAGCACCCGGAGCTCGTCGCGCGTTGCGACGACCTGCGTCTCGAGCAAGTGCTCATCAATCTGCTCGGCAACGCCCTCGATGCGGTGGCGGGGATGGCCGAACCGCGCGTCGCCGTCGACATCGAAGCGAGCGGCCCGGCGCTTGTCGTCACCGTGCGCGACAACGGCCCGGGCATCGCCGCCGACGCGCTCCCGCGCCTCTTCGAACCGTTCTTCACGACGAAGGAAATGGGGCAGGGGCTTGGTCTGGGTCTCGCGATCTCATCGTCGATCGCGCGCGATTGCGGCGGCTCGCTCACGGCGCGCAACGCCCCCGAAGGGGGGGCGGTCTTCGTCTTGACGCTGCGCCGGGTGCGCACGCATAGTCCGGACACGCTTCCTTCGTGATCCCGTGAATTCCACCCTCTCAAGCAACCCGCGACAAGCGATGGCGAACGGCCTGCAAGTTATCTATATCGAGGACGACGAACTGGTGCGCCGCGCCAGCGTGCAAAGCCTGCAACTGGCCGGCTTCGAGGTGAGCGGCTACGCGTCGGCGGAAGCGGCGCTGCGGGCGATCGGCTCCGCTGCGGCGTCCGGCTCGATCGACGGCGACTTCCCGGGCGTCATCGTCAGCGACATCCGCCTGCCGGGCGCAAGCGGCCTCGAATTGCTCGCGCAGTGCCGCGAGCGCGCGCCGGACGTGCCGGTGATCCTCGTCACCGGCCACGGCGACATCTCGATGGCCGTCCAGGCGATGCGCGACGGCGCGTACGACTTCATCGAGAAGCCGTTTGCGTCCGAACGCCTGATCGAGACCGTGCGCCGCGCGCTCGAGCGCCGCATGCTCGTGCTCGAAAACCTCGCGCTGCGGCGCGAACTGGCCGGCCAGAACGCGGTCGCGCCGCACATCATCGGCCGCAGCCCGGCGATCGAGCAGGTGCGGCGCCTGATCGCGAACGTCGCGCCGACCGATGCTTCCGTGCTCATCAACGGCGATACGGGCGCGGGGAAGGAGTTGATCGCACGCAGCCTGCACGAAATGTCGCCGCGCCGCGCGAAACCGTTCATCGCGGTCAATTGCGGCGCGCTGCCGGAGCCGATGTTCGAGTCGGAGATGTTCGGCTACGAGCCTGGCGCGTTTACGGGTGCGGCAAAACGCCGCATCGGCAAGCTCGAGCATGCCTCGGGCGGCACGCTGTTCCTCGACGAAATCGAAAGCATGCCGCTCTCGCTCCAGGTGAAGCTGCTGCGCGTGCTGCAGGACGGCGTGCTCGAACGGCTCGGTTCGAACCAGCCGATCCGCGTGAATTGCCGCGTGATCGCCGCAGCCAAGGGCGATATGGCCGAGCACGTCGCGGCGGGCATCTTTCGGCAAGACCTGCTCTACCGGCTGAACGTCGTGACGATCGCGCTGCCGCCGCTCAACGAGCGCCGCGAAGACATCGTGCCGCTCTTCGAGCACTTCCTGCTCGATGCCGCGGTGCGCTACGGGCGTCCGGCGCCGATCCTGACGGACGGGCAACGCGCGGCGCTTGTGCGGCGCGACTGGCCCGGCAATGTGCGCGAGCTGAGGAACGCCGCGGACCGCTTCGTGCTAGGCATCGCCGACGGCTTGGGCGACGCGGCGCACGGGGCGGCGTCAGACGCCGCGCCAGCGAGGTCGCTCAAGGAGCAGGTCGAGCAATTCGAGCGGGCGGCGATCGCCCAGGCGCTGGAGCAGGCGGGCGGCTCCGTCGCCACGGCAGCTGACCGCTTGCAGCTCGGCAAGGCGACGCTCTACGAGAAGATCAAGCGGTACGGCCTTTCGGAGCGTAGCGAAGGCGGCAAGGATGTCGAGAAGGATGGGAACTGAGGAGGGGAGGCCGGCGCAAGCCTGTTATTAGCGTGAACAGGCCCTAGAGGAAGCTGGCCGGAAACGAAACGGGCGCGCCGCGGCACGCCCGTTATGGTGAGTCTGCCGCAGGGTCAGGTGCTCAGCGCCTCGGTCAGCAGTTGATCGAGCTCCGCGAACTGCGGCTCCCCGACATAGCGCTTCAGGATCTTGCCGTTCTTGTCGATGACGAACGTCGTCGGCGTCAGCTGGACGTTGCCGAACTGCTTGGCGGCGCTGCCGTCATCCATGGCGATCTTGAACGGCAGCTGGCGCGTTTGCGCATAGTTCACCACGTACATCGGCGCGTCGTAGTTCATCGCCACCGCCACGAATTCGAGGCCCTTGCCCTTGAAACGGTTGTATGTGTCGACCATCTGCGGCATTTCCTTCATGCAGGTCTCGCAACTCGTCGCCCAGAAGTTGACGAGATAGACCTTGCCCTTGAGATCGGCCGTCGAGATCTTCTGCCCGGACAGTAGGGTGAACGTGGCGTCGGGCGCCTGTTGCTGGCCGCCGAAGGCGAAATAACCGGCGACGGCGATGGCCGCGGCCACGATCGCCATCGCGATATAGCGGACGGGACTGGCGCGGCGGGGCGTGGAAGCGGGAGTCTGACTCATGGATCGAACCTCGGGGGCGCAAAAGCGCGGCAAACTGGCGCGTATTGTACCGTCGCGCCGCCGATCCCGCATGGGTGGCGGCGCTGCCGGGGCGCTGAACTTCGATATGAGCGGCGGCCGACCCGGACGCCGCTCATCGTTATCAACAATCGCTATTTTTGTGCTTCATCCTCTTGCCGCCGGTGCTCCGGCGACCTTTCGCGCCGTTTCCGCGCTCCGCGCCGACTGCGCTCAATCCCAGTGCTTCTCGTGATGCTTGTGATGCTTGTACGACGACCGGCTGTAGTCATGCCCGCGTTCGTCCGCGTACGAATTGTTGCGGGAGACATTGCCGCCCAACGCGGCTCCGGCGCCTCCGCCGAGCGCCGCGCCGACGAGGCCGCCGGTGGTGCCGCCCATGGCGTTGCCGGCCGCAGTGCCGGCGCCGCCGCCGAGCGCGCCGCCGATGATGGCGCCCGTGCGTTCGCGCCTGTTCGAGGTGACGGCGCCACCCGCGCCGCCGCCCACAGCGCCGCCGATCACCGCGCCGGTGCTGCCGCCGACCGCGTTGCCGACCGCTGCGCCGGCCACGCCGCCCAGCGCGCCGCCGAGGGCGTTGTTCAAGTCGCCCGCCACTGCTGACAACGGCACGGCAACTGTAATGGCGGCGATGGTCGCGAGTCCCGCAATCTTTTTAAGCATTTGGTTTCCCCTGTGGTTTTGAGATAGCGGGCGCCAGTCTAGCAAGTGGGGGTGAAAGTGGTCTGTAAAAATGTGTTAGAGGTCTGACGTGTCTGTTACAGCGCCACGGGGGCGGCTGTCGGCTCGACGAGGTCGGGTGCGACGCCTTTGCGCCGGATCGTCCCGTAAGATATGGCCCCGTCAATTCCGCTTTTTCGAGCTATCTCGGTTTTCGCGTCTCATGTCCCGTTCAGCCCTGAGTGTTTTTGCTTCGTTGGGCCTGGCCACGCGCCGGGTTGTGCGTTCTTCTGTCCATTTCGTCACGGGTTCTTCCGCGAGCGCTGCCTGCCGCGCGGGCGCCCTTGGCGACATTCTGCGCACGGCGGCCGGCGTCGCCGTCCTGGGCTGCACGCTCGCCGCGTGCTCGCCCGACTACGATTGGCGCACGGTCACGAACAACGCCGACGGCTATACGATTGACCTGCCGGCAAAACCGATGTCCGACGAGCGCGACGTCGACATCGGCGGCAGGCCGATGAAGATGAAGATGCAGTCGGCGCATGCCGAGGGGGCCGTGTTCGCTGTCGGCACGGTGATCCTGCCGGACGACGACCCGCAATTGCGGCAATCGGTGCTCGACTATCTGCGCACGGGGCTGGCGCGCAATCTGGGCGCGGCTCCCGATGCGCGCGCGACGCAGGTGCCGCTGGCGGCCGGCGGCGACGTGCCGGGCGTGGAGATGAGCGTCAGCGGAGACGCCGGCGAAAAGCGCGAGCACAAGACGATCGAGGTGCGGCTCGTTGCCCGGGGGCGGCACGTCTACCAGGCGACGATCATCGCCGACAAAGCGCTGCCCCAGGAGCAGGTCGACCAGTTCTTCCAATCGTTCAAGCTCTACTGATCTGCGGGCCATCCGACGGACGAAACGGGCGCCTAAGATCGCGCCTCAAAGTGAAAGTTCCTTCATAGGATATGTCGCTAATTGCCGGATTTTGCGACGGTTTTTCGTCTATCCACAGCTGTTGTGGATAACTTTGTTGAAAACTCCGCCGTGGTGGCCCCAGATCCCCGTCCTGCGGGCCTTTGCTTAAATTGCCCTGAATCTCGGCAACGCGAAAAAGCCAATTAAATCAATGGGCTGTCTCGGACCTTTCGGGCAATGCCTTCAAACAGGTATTTGAGGCGGTCATGCTTGGAATTGTGCATAAGTCAAGTCTTGACAGGCGGAATTTGCTGACATCCCAGCCGTCGCTCAAGGCTTATGCCGGAGAGAAAACGCGCCGGTATTGCACGGCCTCGGCTATCTGCGCGGCGTTCGGCGTCTCGTTTCCAGCGAGGTCGGCAATCGAGCGCACCACTTTCAGCACGCGGTAGTAAGCGCGCGCCGACCAGCCAAAGCGCTCCCCCGCCTCGCGCAACAGCGCCTCGCCCGCGGCGTCCGGGCGGCAGACTTCGTCCACCTCGCGTCCGCTCAGCTCGCGGTTCATCTTTCTCTGCCGGGCGAGCTGACGCTCGCGCGCTGCCGCGACCCGCGCCGCGATCGACGCACTCGATTCCCCAGCCGCCGCCGAGCGCGCCGCGAGCTCCGCAGGCGTCAGAGCAGGGATTTCGATCTGGATGTCGATCCGATCCAGCAGTGGGCCCGACAGCTTGCGCAGATAGCGCGCGGCATTCTCCGGCGTGCAGCGGCAGCGGCCATTCGGGTCACCCCGCCAGCCGCATGGGCACGGATTCATCGCGGCGATCAATTGACAGGCTGCGGGAAAATCCGCCTGCAGCCCGGCTCGAGAGATGGAGATGCGGCCCGCTTCCAGCGGCTCGCGCAGCGTCTCGAGCACGTGGCGATCAAATTCGGGGAGTTCGTCCAGAAACAGCACGCCGAGATGAGCAAGGGTGATCTCGCCCGGCTGCGGCGGGTTGCGCCCGCCGACCAGGGCCGCCGCGCTCGACGAATGATGAGGCGCACGAAACGGCCGCCGCCGCCATTGGGCGGGCGAGAACCCGAGCATGCTCGCCGACAGCAGCGCGGCGGAGGTGAGCGCTTCGTCGTCGCTCATCGGCGGCAACAGGCTTGGCAGGCGCGCGGCGAGCATCGACTTGCCGGCGCCGGGCGGCCCAACCATCAGCACGTGATGGCCGCCGGCCGCGGCGACTTCCAGCGCCCTTCGCGCGCCGCCCTGGCCGATCACGTCGGCCATGTCGGGTTGTGCGGCGGGTGGTGCGCCATCCATCGCGAGGACTGCGACCGGCCGCAGCCGCCCGTCTTCGGCGCCGGCCAGGTGCGCGCAGAGCGAGGGCAGATCCGCTGCGCCGTAGACGTCGACGCCCGGCACGAGCGCCGCTTCGCGCGCGCTGTCGATCGGCAAATAGAGTTCCGGCGTCCGTGCGGGGGCACCTTGGGGATCGCGGCGCCCATTCCCGCGCGCCGTGCCGGAAGCCATCGCGAACGCGCCGCGCATCGGCCGCAGTGCGCCGGTCAGCGACAGCTCGCCGGCGAACTCGCGATGCGCGAGCGCTTCGGACGGGATCTGGCCGCTGGCGGCGAGGATGCCGAGCGCAATCGGCAAGTCGAAGCGGCCGGATTCCTTGGGAAGGTCGGCGGGCGCCAGGTTGACGGTGATGCGCCGCACGGGGAAATCGAAACCACAGTTCTGCAGCGCGGCGCGCACGCGTTCGCGGCTTTCGCGGACTTCGAGATCAGGCAGGCCGACGATCGAAAACGACGGCAGCCCGTTGGCGAGATGGACTTCTACGGTGACTTCAGGCGCACGGCCGGCAGCCGGCGCGCGCGAGCGCACCACGGCAAGCGACATGTTGTTCTCCCTGCTCGAGCGGCGTGCCCTTGCGGGCGCCGCCTCTCCATTGCTACGACTTCACGGCTCGCTTGCCGAAGAGGCTCGACGGACGACGATCAGGAGTCTTGCGAGGACGACAGCTTCTGCTCGAGCTCGGCGACGCGCCGCTCGAGCTCTTCGAGCCGCGCGCGGGTGCGTACGAGCACCTGCGTCTGCGTATCGAACTCCTCGCGCGTGACCAGATCGAGCTTCGAAAAGCCTTGTGAGAGCATGGCTTTCACGTTGTGCTCGACATCCTTGGCCGGCGAGTTCTTGAGCAGCTCGCTCATGCGGGCCTGAAAGTCGTTAAAGACGTCGTTCGGTTGCTTCATAGGTTCCCCTTGGGTGCACGAAAAATGTGCATCTGTCGTTCCCGCTGCGCATTCGATGCACGAATGATCGAATTTGGTGCGTAGCGGGCTTCCGTTGCCACGCGCGTGAGCGCGTTTGGTGCGGGCTTCGGCGTGTCAGGTGTCTGAACACTCTAGCAACGATCCCGACACCTCGCCAGCGCATCGGCCCGGCGTTAGCTATAAGGCCGATGCCGCGTTCCTCCGCCCCGATTTGCGCGCTTGTCCTGGGACAACGCGTCACATGGCACGCGAGTTGCTGTTGTAGGCCGGCACTCGCTGGCGCGCATTGTAGCGGCGCCACGCGAATCGGCGTAGCCGGCCGGTACGGCTGCGACCGATGCACAAGGCATCCGCAGGGGTTACGCAATAAAGGTTACGCACACTAAAGCGAGGAATCTATGAAGCTCATTACCGCAATCATCAAGCCGTTCAAGCTCGATGAGGCGCGCGAAGCCTTGTCGGCCATCGGCGTCTCGGGCATCACGGTGACCGAGGTCAAGGGTTTCGGTCGTCAGAAAGGGCACACCGAGCTGTATCGCGGGGCCGAGTATGTGGTCGATTTCCTGCCGAAAGTGAAGATCGAGGCCGCCGTTACCGACGACCTCGTCGAGCAGGCGATCGAAGCGCTCGAGCGCGCGGCGCGCACCGGAAAGATCGGCGACGGCAAGATCTTCGTCACGCCGATCGAGCAAGTGATTCGCATCCGCACCGGGGAGACCGGCGCGGACGCCCTGTAAATAATTAGACAGCGACAGAGGAAACGAAAGATGCGCAAATTGATGATGTCCTTGCTGATGGCCGGGTCGCTCCTGGCCGGCGGCGTCGGTGCAGCCCTGGCGGACGACGCGTCCGCACCCGCCGCCGCTTCGGCGCCCGCAGCCTCGGCACCGGCCGCTTCGGACACGAGCGCCAGCGCCGCCGCCCCGGCATCGGCGCCTGCCGCGGAAGCTTCGGCCGCACCGGCCGCGAGCGCCGCCGCCGCGCCTGATGCATCGGCCGCTTCGGCCGCCGCCGCACCCGCCGCGCCGACCGCGCCGTTCTCGCTCGATTCGTCGAAGATCAACTCGGGCGACACCGCGTGGATGCTGACCTCCACCGCGCTCGTGCTGTTCATGACGATCCCGGGCCTCGCGCTCTTCTACGGCGGCATGGTCCGCAAGAAGAACGTGCTCGCGACCGTCATGCAGAGCTTCGCGATCACCTGTGTCGTGACGGTGGTCTGGACGGTGATCGGCTACAGCCTCGCGTTCACGCCGGGCAACTCGTTCATCGGCGGCTTCTCGCGCATCTTCCTCGCGGGGATGAACTACATCCACGGCGACAAGGCGACCACGCTGACCGTGAGCCACCTCGCGCCGACCATCCCGGAGACGGTCTACTTCGTCTACCAGATGACGTTCGCGATCATCACGCCGGCGCTGATCACCGGTGCATTCGCCGACCGCATGAAGTTCTCGTCGATGCTGGTGTTCATGACGCTGTGGTCGATCATCGTCTACTCGCCGATCGCGCACATGGTGTGGGAACCGACCGGCTGGCTGGCTACCGCGGGCATCCTCGACTTCGCAGGCGGCACGGTCGTGCACATCAACGCCGGTATCGCAGGCCTCGTGTGCTGCCTGGTGCTCGGCAAGCGCGTCGGCTACGGCAAGGAAGCGATGGCGCCGCACAACCTCGTGCTGACGCTGATGGGCGCGGCCATGCTGTGGGTGGGCTGGTTCGGCTTCAACGCCGGTTCCGCCGTGGTGGCGGACGGCCGTGCGGGCTTCGCGATGCTGACGACGCAAGTCGCGACCGCCATCGCAGCGCTCGCCTGGATGTTCGCGGAGTGGATTGCCAAGGGCAAGCCGTCGGCGCTGGGCATCGCATCGGGCGCCGTGGCCGGTCTCGTGGCGATCACGCCGGCTTCGGGCTTCGTCGGCGTGACGGGCGCGATCGTGATCGGCATCGCAGCCGGCGTGATCTGCTTCTGGTCGGCAACGTGGTTGAAGGGCAAGCTCGGCTATGACGATTCGCTCGACGCGTTCGGCGTGCACGGCATCGGCGGTATCGTCGGCGCGATCCTGACCGGCGTGTTCGCGGTGAAGGACATCGGCGGCGCGGACGGCAGCATCGTCCTGCAGGCGAAGGGCGTGCTGACGACGGTGATCTACAGCGGCGTGCTGAGCTTCATCCTGCTGAAGGTGATCGATATGGTGATGGGCCTGCGCGTGGCCGAAGAAGAAGAGCGCGAAGGCCTCGACGTGGTGCTGCACGGCGAGCACGTCGAATAAGTCTGGTATCGCAGCGACGAATATTGGAGAGTTAAGCGCAGCGACTTTGGCCCGCCTTCACGGCGGGCTTTTTTATGCCGACCCGAGTTGGCGCTTCAGCGCTTACTCGGGTCCCATGCAAAGCCGCCTGGGCGGCCAGCCGTGATTTGACCTTGCCGGCAATCGGGTCTATAGCAAAATCGGATCCGGACGCCGCTTGCGAATGGAGAAAGCATCCCCAAATCAGCGGGGTATTTGCTCTACAATCTTTCTTCTCCATCTGCGAGTGATCAATGGTTCCGCACCTAGTTACGGCGTTAAACGGCCCTCTGCTTGACCTCGAGCGGAAGATCCTCGACGCCACGCCCGCCATCGAGCGCTGGTTCCGCCTCGAATGGCAGGAGCATACGCCGCCGTTCTATTGTTCGGTGGATCTGCGCAACGCGGGCTTCAAGCTCGCGCCGGTCGACACGAACCTTTTTCCCGGCGGATTCAATAACTTGCCGCTGGAAGTGCTGCCGCTCGCGGTGCAGGCGGCGATGGCCTCGATCGAAAAGATCTGCCCCGACGCGAAGAATCTGCTGATCATCCCCGAGCGCCACACGCGCAACGCGTTTTATCTGGAGAATGTCGCGCGGCTCGCGACCATCATGCGCCAGGCCGGGCTGAACGTGCGCTTCGGCACGCTCGACGAAAGCATCCAGGGCCCGGTGACGATCGCGCTCGCCGACGGCCAGAAGATCGTGCTGGAGCCGCTCGAGCGCACGCCGCGGCGTCTCGGCCTCAAGAACTTCGATCCGTGCTCGATTCTCCTGAACAACGATTTGTCGGCGGGCATCCCGCCCGTGCTCGAGAACCTGCACGAGCAGTATCTGCTGCCGCCCCTGCACGCCGGCTGGGCGGTGCGCCGCAAGTCGACGCATTTCTCCTGCTACGACGACGTCGCGAAGAAGTTCGCGAAGATGGTCGAGATCGACCCGTGGATGGTGAATCCCTACTTCGCGCATGTCGAAGGCGTCGACTTCCCGGCGCGTACCGGTGAGGAGGCGCTGGCCGACGCGATCGACGGCGTGCTCAAGAAAATCGCCCGCAAGTACCGCGAGTACGGCATCAGCGAGCGGCCGTACGTCGTCATCAAGTCCGATGCCGGCACCGACGGGCGCGGCGTGATGACGGTGCACGACGCAGCCGAGGTCGCGAGCCTCACGAAGCGCGAGCGCGAGCGGATGACCGTGACCAAGGATGGTCTCGAAGTGCACGACGTGATCGTGCAGGAGGGCGTCTACACGTTCGAGCGCGTCGGCGACGAAGTGGCCGAGCCGGTCGTCTACATGATCGATCGCTATGTGGTGGGCGGCTTCTATCGCGTGCACGGCAGCCGCGAGCGCGACCAGAACCTGAACGCGCCGGGCATGCACTTCGTGCCGCTCGGCTTCGAGCACACCGCGCTCCCGGACGCGCACGCGAAGCCGGGCGCAGCGCCGCCGAACCGCTTCTACATGTATGGCGTGGTGGCTCGCCTGGGCCTGCTCGCGGCTTCGGTGGAGCTCGAGAAGACCGATCCCGAAGCGATCCAGGTCTGACGCCGGGCCGCCGCCGGGGACGGCTGCTGCCGCCCGGCCTCCCGGGCGCCAATGACGAACAAGACAAAGCCCGCACCGGGCATCAGGGACTCCATGGACATTCTTTTTATCGCCGACCCGCTCGATCGCTTCAAGATTTACAAGGATTCGACCTACGCGATGATGGCCGAGGCAGCGCGCCGCGGCCACGCGATCTACGCGTGCGAGCCGCAGCATCTGGCCTGGACCGGCAGCGCGGTCGAAGCGGCCGTGCGGCGCGTGACGCTCGTCGGCGATGGCGCGGATCTCCATCGTCATCCGTGGTACGAGGCCGCCCCGCACGAGACGCGCATGCTGCCGTCGTTCGGCGCGGCGCTGATGCGCAAGGATCCGCCGTTCGACATGGAGTACGTGACGTCGACGTGGCTGCTGGAACTGGCGGAACGCGCCGGCGCCCGCATCTTCAACAAGCCGCAGGCGATTCGCGACCACTCGGAAAAACTCGCGATCGGCGAGTTCGCGCAATTCGTCGCGCCTACGCTGGTGACGCGCGACGCCGCGCGCCTGCGTGCGTTTCACGCCGAGCACGGCGACGTGATCCTGAAGCCGCTCGACGGCATGGGCGGCATGGGCGTGTTCCGCGTGAAGGCCGACGGCATGAACCTCGGCTCGATCGTCGAGATGCTGAGCCACGACGGCGCGCGCTCGGTGATGGCGCAGAAGTTCATCCCCGAGATCAAGGCGGGCGACAAGCGGATTCTGCTGATCGGCGGCGAGCCGGTGCCGTACTCCCTCGCTCGCATTCCGCAAGGCAACGAGGTGCGCGGCAACCTGGCCGCCGGCGGCGTCGGCGTTGCGCAGCCGCTCACGGCGCGCGACCGCGAGATCGCCGAAACGCTCGCTCCGGTGCTGGCCGCGCGCGGTCTGCTGCTCGTCGGGCTCGACGCGATCGGCGATTGGCTGACGGAAGTGAACGTCACGAGCCCGACTTGCTTCCGCGAAATCATGGACCAGACCGGCTTCGACGTCGCCGCGATGTTCATCGGCGCGCTTGAGCGCGCCGCAGGCTGACGTCGGGACGACGCAAGCGGCCCGTAGGCGATTGGCATGGTGCACCGCCAAAAAGCGCGAAAATGGCCTGATACAATGCCCGCTCTTTCAGAAAGGACGACCGGCCCCGTGATGGCCGGCGCGTCCGGCGAGCGGACCTCGAGCCGGGCGCCGCGCCTGATCCGGAACCGATCCGGCAGGCTGCGCCCGGCGACCGGCGCCACAGCCCCAATGGCGGCCGGCCGTTCGCTCGGACCAGCATGGCGGGGCATGTGCCGGGCGCGGGCCGTCATCCGGTCTCGCGACCCGAGCCGCTTTTCGTTGCAAGGCTGACATGGCAGGCATTTTGATCATTGCGCACGCTCCGTTCGCCACCGCGCTACGCGAGTGCATCGCTCACATTTACGGCGGGCTTCCTGCGCGCATCGGCGCGATCGACGTGATGCCCGACTGCGATCCCACTCAGGTCATCGATTTCGCGCAGTCCGAGCTGGACCGCTTGCGCGAAGAGAACGGCGCGCTCGTCTTGACCGACATGTTCGGCGCGACGCCAGCGAACATCGCGAGCCGGCTCGCGTCGCTGCCGTCGGTGCGCGTGCTGGCGGGCGTGAACCTGCCGATGCTCGTGCGCGCCGTCTGCTACCGCGCGACGCCGCTCGACACGCTCGTCGCCAAGGCGCTCGATGGCGCGGCCAAGGGCGTGCAGGCGATCGGACCGGCAACGCCGCCCGCGGCGACCGGCGCGGATGACGGCTGCCTGCCCGCGACGGCGACGGGAACCGCCCCATGCGCCTCGACGGCCGGGATTACCGGCTGCGCCTCGGCGCCCAATCCCAACCCGGCCGGCTCCTGACCGAACGGCCATTCCTCAGACCCTATTCCTATTCGCGCCTCGGAACATCATGCTGCAACAAGAAACAACTATCGTGAACAAACTGGGCCTGCACGCACGCGCATCGGCCAAGCTGACCCAGCTCGCCGGCAACTTTCAGTCGGAAATCTGGATGAGCCGCAACGGCCGGCGCATCAACGCCAAGAGCATCATGGGCGTCATGATGCTGGCGGCGGGGATCGGCAGCACCGTGGTGATCGAGACCGAAGGGCCCGACGAAACGGACGCAATGCAGGCGCTGCTGAAGCTGATCGCGGACAAGTTCGGCGAAGGTCAGTGAGCGACAATGGCCACTGAGATCTCGGTCACCATACGAGCGCCGCGGTCATCCGCGGCGTTCTTTTTTGGCGAATGAAAATCGATGTGGCAGTGCGCCGGCTGGGCATCCGGCGTATCCGCGCAAGCCGCCGTAACCGCGGAAGATGCTGCGGCGCACGCAGTCAGGCATCGAGTGCGGAATTTATAATCGGTGTCTAGGGTCACAAACCCATTGCGGCGGCTTTTCGCGGCATCACACACAACTAGAGGAGGTGCGCGTGTCATTCACGCTGCATGGAATTCCCGTGTCACGCGGCATCGCCATCGGGCGAGCCTATCTGATTGCGCCGGCCGCGCTCGACGTCGACCATTACCTGATCGAGCATCCGCAGATCGAAGGCGAGCTTGAGCGTTTCCGCGCGGCTTTGAAGGCCGTGCACAACGAGCTCGAACTGCTGCGCGAGGATCTCGCCGCCGATGCGCCGAGCGAAGTCGGCGCCTTCATCAGCGTCCATACGATGATCCTGAACGACGCCATGCTCGTCCAGGAAACGATGGATCTCGTGCGCACGCGCCGCTACAACGTCGAGTGGGCGCTGACCGAGCAGCTCGAGCGCCTGTCCCGCCATTTCGACGACATCGAAGACGAGTACCTGCGCGAGCGCAAGGCCGATATCCACCAGGTGGTCGAGCGCGTGCTGAAGGCGCTGGCGGGCGCGCCGTCGGCGGCCGCGCTGCTCAGCAACGGCGTGCATCCGCATGCGAGCGACGAAATGATCGTGGTCGCGCACGACATCTCGCCCGCCGACATGATGCAGTTCAAGACGCAAACGTTTCAGGGTTTCGTCACCGATCTCGGCGGGCGCACCTCGCATACGGCGATCGTCGCGCGCAGCCTCGGCATTCCGGCCGCGGTGGGCGTGCAGCAGGCGAGCACGCTGATCCGCCAGGACGATCTGATCATCGTCGACGGCGACCAGGGCATCGTGATCGTCGATCCGGCGCCGATCGTGCTCGAGGAGTACACGTACCGGCAAAGCGAGAAGGCGCTCGAGCAGCGCAAGCTGCAGCGCCTCAAGTTCACGCCGACGCAGACCTTGTGCGGCACCAAGATCGACCTTTGCGCGAACATCGAGCTGCCCGACGACGCACAGGCGGCGGTCGAGTCGGGGGCGGTCGGCGTCGGCCTGTTCCGCACCGAGTTCCTGTTCATGAATCATCGCGACCGGCTGCCGGAAGAGGAGGAGCAGTTCGCCGCGTACAAGCGGGCCGTCGAGCTGATGAACGGCCTGCCGGTGACGATCCGCACCATCGACGTCGGCGCCGACAAGCCGCTCGATTCGATCGGCAGCGAAGGCTACGAAACGGCGCCCAATCCGGCGCTGGGGCTGCGGGCGATCCGCTGGAGCCTGTCCGAGCCGCACATGTTCCTCACGCAATTGCGGGCGATCCTGCGGGCGTCGGCGTTCGGGCAGGTGAAGATCCTGGTCCCGATGCTCGCGCATGCGCAGGAGATCGACCAGACGCTAGATTTGATCCGCGAGGCCAAGCGCCAGCTCGACGACGCCGGCTTGCCGTACGACCCGAACGTGCGCATCGGCGCGATGATCGAAATTCCCGCCGCGGCGATCGCGCTGCCGCTTTTTCTCAAGCGGCTCGATTTCCTGTCGATCGGCACGAACGACCTGATCCAGTACACGCTTGCGATCGACCGCGCCGACAACTCGGTTGCGCATCTCTACGATCCGCTGCATCCGGCGGTGCTGCACCTGATCGCGTTCACGTTGCGCGAGGCGAAGCGCGCGGGTGTGCCGGTGTCGATCTGCGGGGAGATGGCGGGTGATCCGCAGCTCACGCGCCTCTTGCTCGGCATGGGCCTCACCGAGTTCTCGATGCATCCGAGCCAGCTGCTCGTCGTGAAGCAGGAGATCCTGCGCTCGCATTTGAAGACCCTGGAGAAGCCTGTCGCGGACGTGCTGGCGTCGTTTGAGCCGGAGGAGGTGCAAGCGGCGCTCAAGCGCGTGACAGAGGCTTGAGCACTGGGTGCGGCCTCGCCGGACGATAAAGGGCGGCGGTTCTTCGAACCCGCCGCCCTTTGCATTTTCAGCAACTCAGGACCGGACCGCCGCGCCTCAATGCGCGTGCGCGTCGGCGCAGACCGGACAGTCCGGTTGGCGCGCGATCTTCATCGTGTTCCATTCCATCCGCAGCGAATCGAGCATCATCAGCCGGCCAGTCAGCGTCGTTCCGATGCCTCCGATCACGCGCAGCGCCTCGGCCGCTTGCATCGCGCCGATGATGCCCACCGTCGGCGCGAACACGCCCATCGTCGCGCAGGCGACTTCCTCGAACGGCTGATCCTCGGGAAACACGCACGCGTAGCACGGCGAAGCGTCGTTGCGGAAATCGAAGGTGCTGATCTGGCCGTCGAAACGCAGCGCCGCGCCCGACACGAGCGGCACGCGATGCGTGACACACGCGCGATTGATCGCGTGGCGGGTGGCGAAGTTGTCGGTGCAGTCGAGCACGACGGTCGCGCGTGGCACGGCCTCATCGAGCCACGCGTCGTCGACGCGTTCGGCGACCGCGTGCACGGTCACGCCTGGATTGAGCTGCGCGATCGCATCGCGTCCCGAGTCGACCTTCTTGCGCCCGATCGAGGCGGTGACATGCAGGATTTGCCGCTGCAGGTTCGTGAGATCGACGGTGTCGGCATCGACGAGCGTCAGCGTGCCGACGCCAGAGGCCGCCAGATACATCGCCGCTGGCGAACCCAGTCCGCCCGCGCCGATCACGATCGCATGCGCGTCGAGAAAGCGCTGCTGGGCCTCGATGCCGATTTCGTCGACGAGGATGTGGCGGGAGTAGCGAAGGAGCTGATCGTCGTTCATTGGGCGCGTCATTGTGCGCGGGGCACGCGGACAAGGCCGGGAATGCGTGCTGCGCGAAAGGTCGTTGTCTTTATTCTAGTCGCGCGGGAGGCGGTGTCTTCGCAGCGGCGAGGCTGCGAAGACACACGAGCTTGAGCGGGCGTTACTTGCTCTGCGAAGCAGCAGGCTGAGGCGCGGAGGCCGGCGCCGAGTCCGAGCCCGGCGTCACCGGCAACGCCGGTTTCACCGCGACCGGCGCCGAAGCCGAACGCTCCGGCTTGTTCTCGGCGAGCTGGCGCTCGACGATCGACTTCGATTCGACCACGGCCTTGCCTTCGAGCTTGTTCAGTGCCTGCTGGAGCATGAAGTCGTCCGTCGAGCCGAACTCGACCGGCTTGCGGTCGCGGTCCTTCTGGCGCTGCTCCGGCGTCTTCTTGTCGTTCTGCTCCTCGAGCTGCTGCAGTTGCTGCAGCCGGCGCTGCTCACGCTCTTCCTCTTCCTTCTTCTCGTTCGGATCCTGCAGGTTCGCGAGGTGGTTCGAGTAGTCGACTTCGCGCGTCACGAGCGCGTCGTCCGGATCGCCGTCGGCGTATTGGTCGACGGCGATGTCGGGACGGATGCCCTTGTTCTGGATCGAACGGCCGGTCGGCGTGTAGTAGTAGGCGGTCGTCAGGCGCAGCGCCGTGTCGGCCGTCAGCGGGCGCACGGTTTGCACCGAGCCCTTGCCGAACGTCGTCTTGCCCATGATCAGCGCGCGATGCTGATCCTGCAGCGCGCCCGAGACGATCTCCGACGCCGACGCCGAATAGGCGTTGGTCAGCACGATCATCGGCACGGTCCTGAAGATCGGCGGCAGGCCCTTCAACGGGTCCGAATCGAACGACGGCAGACGGTAGTTATCGTACGTATCGCGGTAGACCTCCTTCGAATCGGGGATCTGGCCATTGGTCGACACGACGACCGAATCCGGCGGCAAGAACGCGCCCGCGACGCCGACCGCGCTTTGCAGCAGGCCGCCGCCGTTGTTGCGCAGGTCGATGACGAGGCCCTTCAGGCCTGGCTGCTGACGCGCGATGTCTTGCATTCTGGCGGCCAGATCCGGCACCGTGCGCTCCTGGAAGCTCGTGATGCGGATGTAGGCGTAGCCCGGCGCGAGGATCTTCATCTTCACGCTCTGGACCTTGATGATCGCGCGCGTCACCGTGATCGGGAACGTGCGGTCGTCGCTCTTGCGGAAGATGGTCAGCGTGACCTTCGTGCCCGGGTCGCCGCGCATCTGCTTGACCGCCTGGTCGAGCGTCATGCCGCGCACAGGCTTGTCGTTGATGCGGGTGATGAGGTCGCCCGGACGGATGCCCGCGCGGAAGGCCGGCGTGTCTTCGATCGGCGAGATGACCTTGATCAGGCCGTCTTCCTGCGAAATCTCGATGCCGAGGCCGGCGAAGCGCCCCTTGGTCTGCTCCTGAAGCTCTTCGTAGTCGGTTTTGTCGAGATACGACGAGTGCGGGTCGAGGCTCGACACCATGCCCTTGATCGCCGCAGTGAGGAGCTTCTTGTCGTCGACCGGTTCGACGTAATCGTGCTTGATCTGCCCGAACACCTCGGCGAAGAGGCGCAGCTGGTCGAGCGGCAGCGGGGCTGAGACGGCCTGCTGGGCGGAGGCCGACAGTTGCAGCGTCGCGAAAACGCCGGTAGCCAGGCCCGCGGCAATCAGGCCGATGTTCTTGAGTTTCGTTCGCATAGAGTCTGTTGCGGTCGGGAGCGTGTGGGTGCGCCTGTAGCGGAGTCGAGCAAGTATAACTGCAAGCCTTGCGTGCGGTGGATTCGAGACGGTAATCGCCGTTCGACAGCGAACGCTCGAGCAGGTTCGCCGGCCTGCGCGGCACGCAGCAATCCGGCGTTTCGGGCGGTGAATATTGTGTGGCGCGAATGAGCCGGGACTGGGTGCCGAGCGAAGGCGCCGGCAAGCACCGCGCCGCTTCGGAGCGGCACGGCGGCCGATTGGCCACGGTGCCGCCCCGAAGGCGGATTGTCAGCCCGCCTTGCCTTGCTTCGCGACGGCGGCCTGTGCCTTGGCGATCGCTTCGGGGTCCCCCAGGTATTCGTGGCGGATCGGCTTGAGGTCGGCGTCGAGCTCGTAGACGAGCGGCACGCCGTTCGGAATGTTCAGGCCAACGATTTCCTCGTCCGAGATGCCGTCGAGGTACTTGATCAGCGCGCGCAGCGAGTTGCCGTGCGCGGCGATCACCACCTTCTTTCCCGCCTTGATGGCCGGCGCGATCGATTCGTTCCAGATCGGCAGTACGCGCGCGACGGTGTCCTTCAGGCATTCGGTGAGCGGCAGCTCCTCGCGCGACACCTTTGCGTAGCGCGGGTCGGCGTAGGAGGTGCGCTCGTCGCTCGGGTCGAGCGCGGGCGGCGGCGTGTCGTAGCTGCGCCGCCAGACCAGGACCTGCTCGTCTCCGTATTTCGCGGCGGTTTCCGCCTTGTTCAGGCCGGAGAGCGCGCCGTAATGGCGCTCGTTCAGGCGCCACGAGTGGACGACCGGCAGATACATCAGGTCCATCTGGTCCTGCACGTGCCAGAGCGTGCGGATTGCGCGCTTGAGCACCGACGTGTAGGCGATGTCGAACGTAAAGCCCGCTTCCTTGAGGAGGCGGCCTGCCTGCTGCGCTTCGCGGTTGCCTTGTTCGGTGAGGTCGACGTCGACCCAGCCGGTGAATCGGTTTTCCTTGTTCCACGTCGATTCGCCGTGGCGGATGAGGACGAGCTTGTGCATGAGAGATGCCGGTCGGTAGTGAGGAAGCCGCTTGAGTGCGATGGGCTGAGGCGGCCGTCGAGCGGGCCGTCGCCATCGGGTCAAACGGTTATTTTATAATGGCGGGATTGTCATTTTCGATTTCTCTTTTTCCGGCGGATTCTTTCGTGAAGTTTTTCACCGATTACACGAACCTTGTATTGATCGCGATCCTCCTCATATCGGGAGGGTTGCTGTTGTGGCCGACCATTGCCCGGCGCGGCCGCGGAGGGTTGTCCGCCGCGGAGGCGACGCAGTTGATCAACCGGCGCAACGCCGTGGTCGTCGACCTGCGGCCCGCCGCCGATTACGCGGCCGGCCACCTGCCGCAGGCCCGTCAGGTTGAGTTCGCGGAGCTTCAAGCGAAAATTGGCCAGATCGCCAAGAATAAGGGTACGCCGGTGTTGCTCGTCTGCCAGACCGGTCAGCAGTCGCACAAGGCGGTGCGGATTGCCGAAGAGGCGGGCTACACCGAGGTCCATGTGCTGCAAGGCGGCGTCAACGCTTGGCAGCAGGCCGGCATGCCGGTCGTCAAGCAAGGAGTTGCGAAGTGAACAACGTCGTCATGTACAGCACGCAGGTGTGCCCGTATTGCCAGATGGCCGAGCGTCTTTTAAAGTCGCGCGGCGTTCAGCACGTCGAAAAAGTGCTGATCGACAAGGACCCTGCGCGGCGCGAGGAGATGATGACGCGCACCGGCCGCCGCACCGTGCCGCAAGTGTTCATCGGCGATACGCATGTCGGCGGCTACGACGATCTGTCCGCGCTCGATCGCGCGGGCGGTTTGCTGCCGCTGCTCGAGGCGGCCTGAGGCGGCTGTCGTGCTCGGGGTGGGCCTCGGTTTTTAAGGGCCGCGCCGCCGCGGTCGCCTTTGTCACTTTGTCAGCTATGTAGCGGCCCCTGCTGTATCCGCGCGCGCCCGGTGTCCGGGCGTCAAGCGAAGCGTGCAGGGCGCGCGTTCCGCCGGGCGACCGGAATACACACTTAGTGGACGGATTGCGTCCGGCCACATCGAATCTATCTAGGGAGTCACCATGTCGGACCAGAACAACCAGCCGTTTTTCAACATTCAGCGCATCTACCTGAAGGATCTGTCGCTCGAGCAGCCGAACTCGCCGGCGATCTTCCTCGAGCAGGAGATGCCGTCGGTCGAAGTGGAAGTCGACGTCAAGGCCGAGCGCCTCGCTGAAAGCGTGTTTGAAATCCTGGTCACCGGCACCGTCACGGCCAAGGTCTCCGAGAAGATCGCGTTCCTGATCGAAGCCAAGCAAGCGGGCATCTTCGACATCCGCAACATTCCGGCCGAGCAGATCGATCCGCTCGTCGGCATCGCGTGCCCGACGATCCTGTTCCCGTACCTGCGCTCGAACATCGCCGATGCGATCACCCGCGCGGGCTTCCCGCCGATCCATCTGGCCGAGATCAACTTCCAGGCGCTCTACGAGCAGCGTCTCGCGCAGATCAATGCTGGCCAGTCGGGCAACGCGCAGAACGGCGCGACGCAGCACTAAGGCTTGCGAGCGGTGCCGGGTATGAAGGTCGCCGTTTTCGGCGCGGGTGCATGGGGCACCGCACTGGCCGGCCATCTGGCCACCCATGACGATGCGGTGCTGTGGGCGCGCGACAGCTCGCTCGTCGCCGAACTCTCCTCCACGCACGAAAACACGCACTACCTGCGCGGCGTCGCGCTGCCGGACGCGCTTCGCTATGAGGCCGATCTGGGCGTGGCGCTCGCTCATGCGGCAGGCGATGACGCGCTGTGCGTCGTCGCCACGCCAGTCGCGGGCTTGCGTGCGCTGTGCCGCGCCATGCGCGATGCGCAGCAAGTACCCGCGCATATCGTCTGGGTCTGCAAGGGCTTCGAAGCCGATACGCAGTTGCTCCCGCATCAGGTGATCGCTGCCGAGCTGGCCGGTCATCCGAGCAACGGTGTGCTCTCCGGGCCGAGCTTCGCGCGCGAAGTCAGCCTTGGCCTGCCGGTCGCGTTGACCGTGGCGAGCGCGTCGCAAGCGTGCCGCGAGCGGACGCTGGCGGCGTTCCATCACGGGGCCATGCGGATTTACACCGGCGACGACGTCGTCGGCGTCGAAGTCGGCGGCGCGGTGAAGAACGTGCTGGCGATCGCCACCGGTATTGCCGACGGGCTCGGGCTTGGGCTCAACGCGCGCGCGGCTCTCATCACACGGGGTCTCGCCGAAATGTCGCGCCTTGGCGTGACGCTCGGTGGCCGGGCCGAAACGTTCACCGGGCTGACCGGGCTCGGCGATCTGATCCTGACCGCGACGGGGGATCTGTCGCGCAATCGCACCGTCGGTTTGCAGCTCGCCGACGGGCGCACGCTCGACGATATCCTCGCCGCTCTCGGCCATGTCGCGGAAGGCGTACGCTGCGCGCAAGCCGTGCTCGCGATCGCGCGCGCGCACGCGATCGAGATGCCGATTACGCAAGCTGTCTGCGCTGTGTTGTTCGACGGTGTGGCGCCGCGCGATGCCGTCAGCGCGTTGCTGCGGCGGGATGCGCGCGCGGAGTGAGCGCGCCGGGCCGTCCGTCGAAGTCTCGGTCGGCGAATCGATGAAAACTTCGCCGTGACCGCGTGGGCGCACAATGATGCGACGTCGAGGTTCACGGAGGCCGCCATGCTCACCATCGGTCAATGCACGCTCGAGGCACAGGCCGTCGACATCACTACGCTCGCGGTCGACGCGATCGTCAATGCGGCGAATACGTCGCTGCTGGGCGGTGGCGGCGTCGATGGCGCGATTCACCGGGCCGCGGGGCCGGGCCTGTTGCGCGAGTGCGAAACGCTCGGCGGCTGCGCGACTGGCGACGCAAAAATCACGCGTGGCCATGACTTGCGCGCCAAGCACGTGATTCACGCGGTGGGGCCGGTATGGGGCGGAGGCGGGCGTGGTGAAGCGGGAAAGCTTGCGTCCTGCTATCGGCGCTCCCTCGAACTCGCGCGCGACGCCCGTTGCGGGAGCATCGCGTTTCCTGCCATCAGCTGCGGCGTCTATCGCTTTCCTGCTGAAGAGGCCGTGCGGATCGCGGTCGGCACGGTCATCGAAACCTTGCCTTCTGTTGCGTCGATCGAGCGGGTCGTCTTCGCTTGCTTCGGCGCCGACATGCTCGCACTCTACGAAGCCGAGCTGGCGCGCCGGCCTTGACTAGGCGCCGCCTTCGAAGCCCGCCTGACGCCAGGCCTCGAACACCACGACCGCCACCGTATTCGACAGATTCAGGCTGCGATTGCCCGGCCGCATCGGCAGCCTCACGCGCTGCTCGCTCGGAAAGCGGTCGAGCACGGCAGCCGGCAGGCCGCGCGTTTCCGCGCCGAATACGAACCAGTCGCCAGGCAGGAATGCGTGGTCGTGAAAGCGTCCCGAGCCGCGTGTCGTGAAAGCGAACATGCGCGTCGGATCGGGGGCTTCGGCCGCGACGAGCGCGTCCCAATCGCGATGCACCTGCATCCGCGCATATTCGTGATAGTCGAGGCCGGCGCGGCGCATCTTCGCATCGTCGAGCGGGAAGCCAAGCGGTTCGATCAGATGCAGGCGCGCGCCCGTGTTCGCGCACAGCCGGATGACGTTGCCGGTGTTCGGCGGAATTTCGGGTTCGACGAGAACGACGTTGAACATGATTCGATCAATGCAAGGCTAGTTTTTCGGGGTGCGCAGCGCAACGAAGTTCGTCACGCGCCGCGCGCCGGCTGCCTTCAGCGTACGCGCGAGCGCTTCGAGCGTCGCGCCGGAGGTCATCACGTCGTCGACGATTGCCACGTGCAGGCCGCGCACCGGCTTTTCGACTCGGAACGCCGTGCCGACGTTGTGCCGCCGCGCCTCGAGGTCGAGCCGCGATTGCGGCGCCGTATAGGCGGTGCGCTCGACCAGCGTCGCATCGGCCGGAACGCGCAGTGCACGCCCAAGCGGCTTCGCGATTTGCCACGCCTGGTTGAAGCCGCGCTCGACCAGCCGGCGGCTCGCGAGCGGCACGGGCGCGATCACGTCGGGCCACTCGCCGGGGGCGAGCCGGTCGTCGGCGAGTTGCGCGAGACGGGCCGCGAACTCGCGTCCGAGCGCAAGGCGCGCGCGAAACTTGAGACCGAGCGCGAGGCTGTCGAGCGGCGCGCGATAGTCCGCAAGCGCCAGCGTCGCGTCGAACGGCGGACGCGAGCTTGCGCAATCGCTGCACCGATAGCACGCTGCTCCTTTCGGCTCCCGTCTGCGGCCCAGCGACGACAAAGGCAGCGCGCAAGCCACGCACCGCAGACGCGCTTCGTTCCAATAGGCTTCGTCGCAGCCGGCGCAAATCGTCCGCTGCGACAAATTGCCACACAAGACGCATAGATTGGGCAGGACGACCTGCGCGAGCCGGCCGGCGAGCGCTGGCGCTCCTGCAACCCATGCGCGAGCGGCCTTTTCGAGATAACGTCCGGGCCGCGACGCACATGCCGTTAACAACTGCGATTTCATCGCGCGCCTCACGCCGGACCTCCTCCGCTGAAGGGATCGGAGCGAGCGAGTATACTTCGGGCTCTTCGCCAGTTCGACCGCCATGTCCCCAACTCCCGCAAAGTCTAGCCGTCCGGCCTACGATGCCCGGCGCTTGCGGCAGATTTTCGACCGCCGCGCCACCGGGTTCGGCGACGTCGCGTTTCTGCCGCGCGAGATCGCGCAGCGCATGCGCGAGCGTCTCGACTACATCAAGGTGAGCCCGGCGAACGTGCTCGATGCGGGCTGCGGCGCTGGCGACGACCTTCCGGTCCTGCGCGAACGCTTTCCCGAGGCGCCGGTTTTCGGCGCCGATCTGTCGCGCGCCATGCTCATGCGCGCCAAGAGCAACGACGCCGCCGACACGAGCTGGCGCCGTTTCCTGCCCGCTACTCTCGGCAAGGCGCTCGGCGCGCGCGGCCCGCGTCTCGCGCAGGCCGATTTCTCCGCGCTGCCGTTTGCGGCGGGCGCATTCGATCTCATCTGGTCCAATCTCTCGCTGCACTGGCATTCGCGTCCCGATCTCGTGTTTCCCGAGTGGCAGCGCGTGCTGAAGGTGAATGGCCTTTTGATGTTCAGCACGCTCGGCCCCGACACGCTGCGCGAGTTGCGCGGCGCCTACGCGGAGGTCGAGGCAGCGCACGGTGTGGCGACCCGTCCGCATGTGATCGACTTCGTCGATATGCACGACCTGGGCGACATGCTTGTCGAAAGCGGTTTCGAGATACCGGTCATGGATCAGGAGACGCTCACGATCACCTACCGCTCGCCCGAGTCGCTGCTCGCCGATGTGCGTCGCTGGGGCGCCTACCCCTTCGAGCGCGCCGCGGACGGCGACCGGCGCGGCCAAGCCTCGGCGCGGCGCCTTCACGCGGCGCTGCTGGCGGCGCTGGAAGCCAGGCGGCGCGCCGATGGCACCATTGCGCTCACCTTCGAGGTGATCTACGGCCACGCATGGAAGGCGGTGCCGCGCACGACGCCCGAAGGTCACGGAATCGTGCGTCTCGAGGACATCGGAAGGGGGCGGCCAAGGAATCTTTGACGTGGTAAAGATGGCATCCCTTATGTCTGAAATTACCGCTTCAAACAGCATCAAAAATCTGTGTCAAAAGCGCGCAAAGGCTTGTCGTGCCTGGGTTGTCGGCCGATAGTCCTTTGCTTGTGGATGCCATTGAACGCGCCTATAATGCGTCAGTTTGTCGCCCGGCGGTCCCCATAAAACGGCGCGGCAAGCCCGATGCGCGGCGCGCGAGACAGCCCTCGCGGGGAGGCAGCGATGAACGCAGCAGATCTGCCGATGGATGCGGAAGAGCCGGTCCTCAATGATTGGCTGATGAAGCGCAACTGCTCGGTATCGCCGCGTCAGTTCGTCTGCTTTTATGCATCGCTTGCGCTGTTCTCGTTGGCGATCGCGTTGTTGCTGGTGTTTCGCGGCGCCTGGCTGGTGTTGCCGTTTACCGGGATCGAGTTGCTGGTGGTGGGGGCGGCGTTTGTCGTACATGCGCGCCATGCGGTCGATTACGAGCGGATCCTGCTTTTTCCGAACCGGCTCGTCGTCGAGCAAATGAGCGCCGAGCAGCTGACGCAGTTCGAGTTCAACCCGCGTTGGGTGCGAGTCGAGCCGGGGGAATCGCTGCGCGACCCGATCAAGCTCGTGTCGCGCGGGCAGACTGTCATGATCGGGCAGCATCTCGCGCAATACCGGCGCAAGCAGTTTGCGAGCGAATTGCGCATGTCGCTGATGCGCTGCGGTTAGATGCCATGCGGCGCGTTCCGTTCCCGCCTGTACGGGGCAGCGGCCGGAGCGCGGGCGCCAGCATGCGGGAGGCGAGGGTTTGAATGGAAATTTTGGGTAAGGAAGCTATGAAAACAATCAAGCGAGCCCTCATGGGCGTGCTGGCGTGCAGCGGGCTGCTCAGCGCCCACGCCGCCTTGGCGGTCGGCGACAGTCCCGGCGGTCCGGCCGTCAACGAGATCAATCTCCAGCCGCCCGTGACGAAGATCGCTGAGGAGCTTTATCACCTCCACACGTTCATGCTGATCCTCTGTACGGTGATCTTCATCGGCGTGTTCGGCGTGATGTTCTATTCGATGTTTGCGCACCGCAAGTCGAAGGGGCACAAAGCCGCGAATTTCCACGAAAGCACTACCGTCGAAATCATCTGGACGATCGTGCCGTTCATCATCGTCGTCCTGATGGCGCTGCCGGCCACGAAGACCGTGGTCGCGATGAAGGACACGTCCAACGCCGATGTCACGATCAAGGTGACCGGCTACCAGTGGAAGTGGGGCTACGACTACGTGAAGGGCCCGGGCGAGGGCATCAGCTTCCTGTCGACCCTTACGACGCCGCGCAGCGAAGTCGACGGCTCGGCGCCGAAGACCGATACCTATCTGCAGGAAGTCGACAACCCGCTCGTGGTGCCCGTCGACAAGAAGATCCGCATCATCACCACCGCCAACGACGTCGTGCACTCGTGGTACGTGCCCGCGTTCGGCGTGAAGCAGGACGCGATCCCCGGCTTCGTGCGCGACACGTGGTTCAAGGCCGAGAAGGTCGGCACCTACCGCGGCTTCTGCACGGAGCTGTGCGGCAAGGAGCACGCGTTCATGCCGGTCGTGGTCGAAGTGCTGTCGGCCGACGACTACGCGAAGTGGGTCGACGACCAGAAGAAGAAAATGGCCGCCGCCTCCGACGATCCGAACAAGACCTACACGCTCGCCGAGCTGATGGCGCGCGGCCAGCAGGTCTACACGTCGAACTGCGCGGTCTGCCACCAGCCGACCGGCAAGGGCGCGGGCGCATTCCCGGCGCTCGACGGCAGCAAGATCGCCAACGGCCCGATCGCCGAGCACGTGGGCCTCGTGCTGCACGGCAAGAACGCGATGCCGTCGTGGGCGCCGACGCTGAACGACGTCGAGATCGCGTCGGTCATCACCTTCGAGCGCAACTCGTGGGGCAACCACACGGGCGATATTCTCCAGCCGCGTCAGGTCGTCGACGCCCGCAACGGCAAGCTGCCGGAGGGCGGCGACCACCTGACTGGCGCAACCGCGGCAAGCGGCGCAGAGGCGGCTTCGGCCGCGGCGCCGGCGTCCGGTGCTTAACGTGTCGCTGTGTTCATCACAGTCGAGTGCTGCAGTATTCGCTTTAGGAGATTCTCATGTCGTCTAGCATCGGACACGATGTAGCCGCGGGCCACCAGCATGTGCATGGCGATCATGCGCATGAAACGCCGCACGGCTGGCGCCGGTGGCTTTTCGCCACCAACCACAAGGACATCGGTACGCTGTACCTGATCTTCTCGTTCGTCATGTTCCTGTCCGGGGGCGTGATGGCGCTGATGATCCGTGCCGAGCTGTTCGAGCCGGGTCTGCAGATCATGCGTCCCGAGTTCTTCAACCAGCTGACCACCATGCACGGCCTCATCATGGTGTTCGGCGCGATCATGCCGGCGTTCGTCGGCTTCGCGAACTGGATGATTCCGCTGCAGATCGGCGCCTCCGACATGGCGTTTGCGCGGATGAACAACTTCAGCTTCTGGCTGTTGCCGGTCGCGGCCGTGCTGCTCGTCGGCTCGTTCTTCGCGCCGGGCGGCGCGACGGCCGCGGGCTGGACGCTCTACGCGCCGCTGTCCACCCAGATGGGCCCGGGCATGGACTTCGCGATCTTCGCGGTCCACTTGATGGGCGCCTCGTCGATCATGGGCGGCATCAACATCGTCGTGACGATCCTGAACCTGCGCGCACCCGGCCTCACGCTGATGAAGATGCCGATGTTCGTGTGGACGTGGCTCATCACCGCCTACCTGCTGATCGCCGTGATGCCGGTGCTCGCCGGCGCGATCACGATGGTGCTGTTCGACCGCCACTTCGGCACGTCGTTCTTCAACGCGGCGGGCGGCGGCGACCCGGTCATGTACCAGCACATCTTCTGGTTCTTCGGGCACCCCGAGGTGTACATCATGATCTTGCCGGCGTTCGGGATCGTGTCGCAGGTGATCCCGGCGTTCTCGCGCAAGCCGCTGTTCGGCTATAGCTCGATGGTGTACGCGACGGCGTCGATCGCGATCCTGTCGTTCATGGTCTGGGCGCACCACATGTTCGCGACCGGCATGCCGGTGACGGGCCAGTTGTTCTTCATGTACGCGACGATGCTGATCGCCGTGCCGACGGGCGTGAAGGTCTTCAACTGGGTCGCGACGATGTGGCGCGGCTCGCTCTCCTTCGAAACCCCGATGCTGTTCGCGGTCGGCTTCCTGATCGTGTTCACGTTCGGCGGCCTGTCGGGCCTGATGCTGGCGATGGCGCCGCTCGACATTCAGTACCACGGCACTTACTTCGTGGTGGCGCACTTCCACTACGTGCTGGTGGCGGGGTCGCTCTTCGCGCTGTTCTCCGGGTGGTACTACTGGGCGCCGAAGTGGACGGGCTGGATGTACAACGAGACGCGCGGCAAGATCCACTTCTGGGGCTCGATGATCTTCTTCAACCTCGCGTTCCTGCCGATGCACTTCGTGGGGCTCGCAGGCATGCCGCGTCGTTACGCTGACTATCCGGCGCAGTTCACCGACTGGAACCAGGTCATCACGATCGGCGCGTTTGGCTTCGGTCTGACCCAGGTCTACTTCCTGTTCGCGGTGGTGCTGCCGGCCTACCGTGGCGGCGGCGAGCTCGAGAAGGCCAGCGACAAGCCATGGGATGGCGCGACGGGCCTCGAGTGGACCGTGCCGAGCCCGGCTCCGTTCCACACGTTCGAAAACCCGCCGACGGTCGAATAACCGGCTGTCGAGTGTGGCGTTTCCGGTCCCGGCGAGAGCCGGGCCGGAAGCCCGCGAAGCGCTTACGCAAGAGCCCAGCAACCAGAATTCAGCATGACCCGGAATCCACAAGAAAGGCGTACCCCCGAGCAGATTCGGGCCAGCAGCGTCCGGCTAGGTTTGATCCTGCTGGCCATCGCCGCCGTTTTTTTTGTGGGTATCTTCATCAAGCAGTGTTATTTCGCCTGATCCGCTTGCCGGTTCAGTTTTGCAGGTTCGTTGAGGTAGTTCGATGTCGACGCAACGGCGGCCAGAGGCCGATCGATCCTTTAACCGCTCGATGCGGCTCAAGCTTGTGGTCGTCGCGTTCCTGATGTTCGGCTTCGGCTTTGCGCTGATCCCGATGTATCGCGCGATCTGCCAGGTGACCGGCATCAACAACCTGGTGCAGCGCGACGCCACGGCGCGTGAGGCGAAGAACACGCAGGTGGACATGTCGCGCACGATCTCGATCGAATTCGACGCGAACGCGCGCGGCCCGCTGGGCTTCAAGCCGGAGCAGTCGAACATCGACGTGCACCCTGGCGAAGTCACCACGGTGATGTACCGCGTGACGAACGAGCAGGGCCGGACGGTGCATGCGCAAGCGATTCCGAGCTACGCGCCGATGCAGGCGACCGAGTACTTCAAGAAGATTGAATGTTTTTGCTTTACGCAGCAGACGCTCGCTGCGCATGAGACGAAGCGGATGCCGGTGGTGTTTGTCGTCGATCCGAAGTTGCCGAAGGAGGTGAAGACGATCACGCTGTCGTACACCTTCTTCGAATTGAACACGCCGGCGCCTGCGACGCGCGGGACGGCGGGAGACGCGGCGAACGCGCCGGCCAATCCCGCTGGAGCAGGTACGCGGCAGGAGGGGGCATGAGCAGCAGCGGTAGCGGCAACAAGAGCAGCTTCGTCAAGACGATGAAGGCGGTGATGTGGTCGTTTTTCGGCGTGCGCAAGCGCCGCGACCTGGAGGCAGACGCGACGCAGCTCAATCCGGTGCACGTGATCATCGCCGCGCTGCTGGGGGCTGCGATCTTCATTGGCGTGCTGATCCTGGTCGTGCATGCGGTGGTGGGCAAGTAAAGCGCGTGTTGAGAAAGGGCGTGCTTCGTTGAAAGCGCGGTCCTGAAGCAAGAGAGAGCGGTGCGGTATCGACGCGCCGCCGAAGATACAGCCGGGGAAACCGGAACAACTGGACTGAAGTGGAGAATCAAGAATGAGCGGTCAAAACGAGAGCCCGTACTACTTCGTGCCGCATCCGTCGCGGCACCCGATTAGCGCGGCCGTGGGCCTTCTGGTCATGCTCGGATCGGTCGCGCTGTGGATCAACGAGGAATCGTGGGCGCCCTTCACGGCGCTGCTCGGCTTGTTGTGGCTCCTCTACACGCTCTGGCACTGGTTCGGCGATGCGATCGCCGAGTCCGAGGGCGGCATGTACGGCAAGCGTGTCGACGTGTCCTACCGCTGGAGCATGAGCTGGTTCATCTTCTCCGAAGTCATGTTCTTCGGCGCGTTCTTCGGCGCGCTGTTCTATGCCCGCGAAATCGCGCTGAACCAATTGGGCAGCCTCGACTACAAGCTGATCTGGCCGGACTTCTCCGCGGTGTGGCCGAACAACGGTCCGGCGGCGCTCGTCGGCCATTTCAAGTCGATGACGCCGTGGCCGGTGCCGACGCTGAACACGGCGCTGCTGCTGTCGTCGGGCGCGACGCTGACCATCTCGCACCACGCGCTGCGCGACAACCACCGCAACAAGGCGATCGCGTGGCTCGCCGCCACCGTCGTGCTGGGCGTCTGCTTCCTGTTCATGCAGGGCTTCGAGTACTTCCACGCGTACAACGAGCTGAACCTGACGCTGGCTTCGGGCGTGTACGGCTCGACGTTCTTCCTGCTAACCGGTTTCCACGGCTTCCACGTGTTCCTCGGCGGCACGATGCTGACGGTGGTGATGGTGCGGATGATCCGCGGCCATTTCACGGCGGAACATCATTTCGCGTTCGAAGGCGCGGCTTGGTACTGGCACTTCGTTGACGTCGTGTGGCTGGGTCTGTACGTCGTGGTCTACTGGCTGTAACGGAATTGAGGCCCGCTGCCTCCGGGCTGCGGGCCGCAGCGCTTCGCGCTTAGCGGCGAAGCGCTCTGTGCAGGAAATGATGCAATACCCGCACGCCGCCCTAGACCTCGTCCGGGCGGCGTTTTTACTTGGGACGTGCGGGTCGTTTCAAGCGCGTGCCGCTCAGCGGCCGAGCGGCACGTTCGAATACTGAATCCAGCCCATCCAGTGGGCGAGCCACAGCAAAACGAACAGCGAGATCGAGAGGCCGACACGGGTCGCGAGCGACCAGACCATCCGCTTGGTTTTGCCTTGGTCGTGCATCATGAAGTAGAGCGCCGAGACCAGGCTGGCGATGATCAGGACGAAGGCGATGACGACGAGAACGTGAAACATGGAACCTGTTGACACTCAAGAGCACGAAGGGATGACTGAGATTATCGCATCGCGCGTTCCCGGCCGGGCAATCACTGGATGCGCAGCATGAAGATTCGAGTGTTCCCCGCGCTGCTGATCCTGGTCGTCATGGCCGTGACGATACGGCTGGGTTTCTGGCAGCGCGATCGCGCCCACCAGAAGGAGGCGCTCGAAGCGAGCATCACGCGCTATGAAAGCGCTCCGGCTCGGAATGTCACCGCTGCGCCTGTCGCGCTGAAAGCGATCGAATACCATCGCGTGCGCGCGGTCGGTCGGTTCGTGCCGGAGCTCGCGGTCTATCTCGACAATCGTCCGTATAACGACCAGCCGGGCTTTTACGTGGTGATGCCGTTTAAACTGTCCGATGGCGGCTATGTGCTCGTCAACCGGGGCTGGCTGCCGCGCGATTTCAACGACCGCACGGCGATCGAGCCCTACGCGACGCCGCCGGGCGAGGTCGAGATAGAAGGCATTGCGCGCGCGGATGCATCGCGCGCGTTCGAGCTGGGGCAGGGAGGCTCCGCGCCGCATCAGAAGATCCGGCAGAACCTCGACGTGAAGGCGTACGCCGCCGAAACCGGCCTGTCGCTGCAGCCGTTCGTGATTCAGCAGACGAACGGCGACGGCGACAAGCTCGTGCGCGATTGGCCCGCGCCGACGCTCGGCGTCGAAACCAACTACGGCTACATGCTCCAATGGTGGGGCATGGCCGCAGCGGCGCTGGGCTTCGGCCTGTATGCCGCGCGTCGCGCGGCCAAGAAAGAGCAGGCGGCGAATGCGGAGGCAGCGTCGTCCGGCGGACAATCCGGCCGCGCGCAACCCCGCTAGCCGTATCCGCAAGGCCAAGGCGGCGCGGCGCCTGGACACCGCGCATCATTTGAAGAGGTCCAACGTTTTGTCGACGCAATCTCCCCGTTCGCCGCGCGCCGAATCGAGCGCACGTCCCGCTGCTCAAGGCGCGCCGCGCGGTTCGTGGCACCGCGGCCGCTGGATGCTGCTGCTGCTCGCGGCGGTGTGCGCGGCGCCCATCGTGGTGTCGTACCTGACGTACTACGTCATCAAGCCGGCTGGCGGCAAGACCAACTACGGCGCGCTGATCGATCCGCAACGGCCGATTCCCGATGCGCTCGCCGTCACCGACGAGAACGGCAAGACCGTGCCGCTCGCCTCGCTGCGGGGCAAATGGCTGATGGTCACCGTCGATCACAGCGCTTGCGACGACGCCTGCGCGACCAAGCTGTACTTCATGCGCCAGGTGCGCGCGACGCAAGGTGCCGAGCGCGAGCGCGTGTTGACCGTCTGGCTGCGCACCGATGCGGGTGCGGTGCCCGACGCGATCGCGCGCGCGTACCCGGATACGCGCAAATTCGCCGCCGATCCCGCGGCGATCGCGGCTTGGCTGCCCGCCGACGCTGGCACGTCGGACGCCGACCACATCTACCTTGTCGACCCGAACGGCAACCTGATGATGCTGTTCCCGAAGAACCCGGACCCGAGCAAGATCAAGAGTGATGTAACCAGGCTCTTGAAATGGTCGAGCATCGGCTGACCAATGGTATGGTTCGCGTGCCCGATTTATCGCGAGAAGAGATTTTGAGATGTTTGTACTGCAGATCGGCCTGATCGGCTTGTGCATCGCGTTGCTGCCGCTCTCCTACGTGTGGGTGAAGGCGGACGACAGCAAATTCCGCAAGCTCGTGTGGGTCACGACCTTCCTGACGCTCGACCTGGTGATGTTCGGCGGCTTCACGCGCCTCACCGACTCCGGGCTAGGCTGCCCCGACTGGCCCGGCTGCTACGGCACGTCGTCGCCGTTCATCGCGCATGCGCAGATCGCGGCCGCCCATGCCGCGATGCCGACCGGCCCGGTCAGCATGACAAAGGCCTGGATCGAGATGATCCATCGCTACTTCGCGACGGCGATCGGCGTGCTGATCATCGCGCAGACGCTGATCGCCTGGGTCGCGCGCGTCAAGCGGCGTCCTCTGCGCGTGTCGCCGTGGTGGCCGACGTCGCTATTGCTCCTGATCTGCGTGCAAGGCGCGTTCGGCGCGTGGACCGTGACGATGAAGCTCCAGCCGGTGATCGTCACGACGCACCTGCTGCTCGGCCTGGCCTTGCTCGGCGCGCTCGGCTGGCTGGCCGCGCGCCAGACGCCGGTTCCTGCCTACGAGCCCGAAGCCGCGCGATTCCGGGCCGCGGCGCTGGCGGGCCTGATTCTCCTGATCGCGCAGATCGCGCTCGGCGGCTGGGTCAGCACCAACTACGCGGTGCTCGCCTGCACCGATTTCCCGACTTGCAACGGCCAGTGGATTCCGCCGATGGACTTCGCGCACGGCTTCCACCTCTGGCGCGCACTCGGCATGACGAGCGACGGCGACGTCATCACGCAGGACGCGCTCGTCGCGATCCACTGGACGCACCGCACTTTCGCGGTCATCGTCGTCGCGTACCTGGCGTGGCTCGCGCTGAAGCTGCGGCGCTTCGAGTCGCTGCGGCGGCCCGCGAACGGTGTGCTGCTCGTGGTCGCGATCCAGTTCGTCACGGGCCTGTCGAACATCGTGCTGCAATGGCCGCTGCCGATCGCGGTCGCCCACAACGGGGGCGCCGCGGTCCTGCTGCTGCTCGCTGTTATGCTAAACTTTCGAACCGCTTATAGCCGTCCCGGCCGCGCTGTGGTGTCTGACAAACCCGCTGCACGCGATGCCGCGCCAGCGTGACCCTCATGGACAGCACACTCTCCCAATCCCCCGGCTCCCGGATCTCCCAATACCTCGCACTCACGAAGCCGCGCGTGACGCAGCTGGCCGTTTTCTGTGCGGTGATCGGCATGTTCCTGTCGACGCCGGGCATGGTGCCGTGGAAGGTGCTGATCGGGGGCACCGCGGGCATCTGGCTGCTGGCGGGCGCTGCGTTCGCAATCAACTGCCTCGTCGAGCAGAAGGTCGATGCGCTGATGCGCCGCACCGCATGGCGCCCGTCCGCGCGCGGCGAGATCACGACGGTGCAGATCCTGCTCTTCTCGGCGGTATTGGGCGGCCTCGGCATGTGGACGCTCTACACGTTCACCAACGCGCTGACGATGTGGCTCACGCTCGCCACCTTCGTCGGCTACGCGGTGATCTACACGCTGCTGCTTAAGCCCGCGACGCCGCAGAACATCGTGATCGGCGGCGCGTCGGGTGCGATGCCGCCGGCGCTCGGCTGGGCCGCTGTCACCGGCCACGTGCCCGGCGACGCCTGGATTCTCGTTCTGATCATCTTCGTCTGGACGCCGCCGCATTTCTGGTCGCTCGCGCTTTACCGCCGCAAGGACTACGAAAACGCCGGCCTGCCGATGCTGCCGAACACGCACGGCGAGCAATTCACGCGGCTGCACATCTTCCTCTACTCGGTGATCCTGCTGGCGGTCTCGCTGATGCCGTTCATCTCGGGCATGAGCGGCGTTTTCTACCTGGCGTCGGCGGTGCTGCTCGGCGCCGTGTTCCTCGCGTACGCGTGGAAGATTTACCGGGAATATTCCGACGCGCTCGCGCGTAAAACCTTCCGCTACTCGATCGTTTACCTGTCGCTGCTCTTCGCGGCGCTCCTGGTCGACCATTACGCGCGCGCCCTGATCGGCGCCTGAGATCCCGATGCTGACGAACACAGTCGCGCGCATGGCGCGCATCGCGGTGGCCCTTTGCGCGCTCGGCGGCGCGCTCCTGCTGTCCGCATGCGGCAAGGACCAGCCAGCGTTCCAGAATCTCGACATCACCGGCAATACCCAGTTCGGCAGCGATTTCTCGCTGCCCGATACGAGCGGCAAGGTGCATACGCTCGCCGACTACAAGGGCAAGGCCGTTGTGCTGTTCTTCGGCTATACGCATTGCCCGGATGTCTGTCCGACGACGATGGCCGAGCTGTCGCAGGCGATGCAGCAGCTCGGCCCCGATGCGCAACGCGTGCAGGTGCTGTTCGTGACGGTCGATCCGGCGCGCGATACGCCCGCCTTGCTGGCGCAGTACGTGCCGGCGTTCAACCCGTCGTTCGTCGGCCTGCGTCCCGCCGACGACGCGCAGCTCGCCAAGGTCGCCAAGGATTTCCGCGTGTATTACGCGAAGGTGCCGGGCAAGACGCCCGACAGCTACACGATGGATCACACTGCGGCCAGCTACGTCTTCGATACCACCGGCAAGCTGCGTCTTTTCGTGCGCGACGGCCAGGGCGTCACGCCCTGGGTCCACGACCTCAAATTACTGCTTGGCTAAGAGCAGCACACTTCCCTATAGCGGCGCGAGCCGCGTCGCCTTGAACTCCGTCACCCCATAGCGGGCCAGCCGTCCAGCACGGGCCTCGATATGTGCCATTCGTCTGACCAGCGTTGACCCCGACCGCTGGTTTCAGGCCTCAAGCTGCCGCTCATCCGTGCCGTTATGCATGACGCAACTCAATGCGCCGCAAGGTTGCATGACGAGTGGGACAACCCTACGGAAGGCACGCAATGAACACGATGACTCTGAACCGCAAGCTGTGGCTCGCCGTTCTCCTCGTCTGGCTGGGCTTGCTGGGCGTCGGCCTGTGGAGCGCGATCGAAACGCGCAACACCATGCTCGACGACCGCAAAGCGGCGCTAGCGGGGCTTGGCGACGCGGCACAAGGCGTCGTGAAAAGCTATTACGCGCTTTCGCAGTCGGGCAAGATGAGCGAGGCCGACGCGCAGCGCGAAGCGCTCGCCCGTCTGGCGGCGATGCGCTACAGCGGCGACGGCGGCTATGTGTTCGTGTCGGATTCGCGGCCTGTGGTGCTGATGCATCCGACCCAGTCCGATCTCGTCGGCAAGAACATGGGCGACTTCAAGGACCCCGACGGCAAGCTCGTGTTTGCATCGATCCTCGATGCCACCAAGGCGACCGGGCATGGCTTCGCGCAATACCAGGGGCGCCTGCTGCACAGTCAGGAGAGAGCCCCCAAGATCACCTATGCCACGCGTTTCGAGCCCTGGGACTGGACGATCGCGACCGGCGTGTTCATCAAGGATATCGACGCCGCTTACTACGCCATGCTGCTCATCCATCTCGGCGTGGTGTTCGCGATCGGCATTGTGATCACGCTGGCGATGCTCCAGATCATCCGCAGCGTGCGCAAGAGCCTGGGCGGCGAGCCGGAGCAGGCGGCCGAGCTGGCGGCGGGCATCGCCGAGGGCGACCTGACGCACGCCGTGGTGCTGCGCACCGACGACTCCGCGAGCATGATGGCCGCCATGCATCGCATGCAGACGCGCCTCGCGCGGACCATCGGCGAGATCCGCCAGTCGTCGGAATCGATCGCGTCGGCGACTCAGCAGATCGCCTCGGGCAACGGCGACCTGTCGCAGCGCACCGAGCAGCAGGCGGCGTCGCTCCAGGAGACGGCGGCGAGCATGGAAGAGCTCACCGCCACGGTCAAGCAGAACGCCGACAACGCGCGCCAGGCGAGCGGCCTCGCGAACAACGCGTCGGAGATCGCCACGAAGGGCAACGAGGTGGTCCATCGTGTGATCGGCACGATGGGTGAAATCAACGATAGTTCGCAGAAGATCGCCGACATTATCGGCGTGATCGAAGGGATCGCGTTCCAGACCAACATTCTTGCGCTGAACGCTGCGGTCGAGGCGGCGCGCGCCGGCGAGGAAGGGCGCGGCTTCGCGGTCGTGGCCGGCGAGGTGCGCAATCTCGCGCAGCGGTCGGCTGGGGCGGCCAAGGAGATCAAGGCGCTGATCGGCGATTCGGTCGAGCGCGTGAACAACGGCACCGCGCTGGTCAGTCAGGCGGGCACGACGATGGCTGAAATTCTGCAGGCCGTGCGGCGCGTGACGGACATCATGGGCGAGATTGCAGCGGCGTCCGAAGAGCAGGCGAGCGGGATCACGCAGGTGGGGCGCGCGGTGACGCAGATGGATGAGGTGACGCAGCAGAACGCGGCGCTCGTCGAGCAGGCTGCGGCGGCGGCGGCCTCGCTGCAGGATCAGGCGGCGCGGCTGCGGGATTCGATCGCTGCGTTCCGTGTGAGCGAGTCCGGCCAGGTGACGGCGAAGCCGGCTGCCGTTGCCACGCCGCGCCCGGCAGTGAAGCCGGCGGCATCGGCAGGGGCGAAACAGGCATCGGCCGGCGCGCCTGCTCGGGCGTCGCGTGCCGAGGCGGCGCGCAAGCCGGCGCCAGCAGCCGGCCACAGCGGGCCAAAGGGCGCATCCGCGCCGGCCGCGGCGGCGCCGCCGGCTTCAACTTCCGCGCCCGCAGCGACACCGTCGATCCGTCGCGAGCCCGTCACGGCCTCCGACGACGATTGGACGACTTTCTGATCCCGCTCGCTTGTCATCTTCGACGCACGGCGCCAGAAAAATCCACACCATTCGAATCAGGGACCAGATGACGGCATGGCGTCATCTGGTGCATCGCGCGCTCGCGCTTGGTGCATATCAATATGCCATTAGGGTATTTCCTATAAGCTCGGCGATATGACACCATTGCGTCCCCTGACCGTGGGGAGCGCTTCAGAGCCGCCCCCGCGTCGAATCCTCCGCCTTAGCAAGAAAGCGAGTACCCCATGCAGCGTAGAACCCTTCTGAAAGCCCTTTCCACCGTCGCCGCCGCTGCGGCCCTCATGACCAGCGCCGGCGCACACGCCGACGACAAGGTCATCAAGGTCGGCACGATCAGCGGCCCGGATGCGCAGATCTGGTCGGTCGTGACCAAGGTGGCCAAGCGCGAAGGGCTCGAGGTGAAGGTCGTCGAGTTCAACGACTACGTGCAGCCGAACGCGGCGCTCGACGCAGGCGACCTCGACGCCAACAGCTTCCAGCATCAGCCTTATCTCGACAGCCAGGTGAAGCAGCGCGGCTACAAGATCGTCAGCGCCGGCCTCACCTATATTTCGCCGCTCGGCATCTACTCGAAGAAGCTGAAGTCCGTGAATGATCTGCAGCCGGGCGCGAAGGTCGCCGTGCCGAACGATCCGTCGAACGAGAACCGCGCGCTGCTGTTGTTGCAAACGCAAGGCCTCATCAAGCTGAAGGCCGGTGCGGGCGCGAGCGGCAACAACGCGACGACGCTCGATATCGCCGAGAACTCGAAGAAGATCAAGCTCGTCGAGCTGGACGCCGCGCAGTTGCCGCGCGCGCTCGGCGATGTCGACGCCGCCGCGATCAACACCAACTACGCGCTCGCCGCCGGCATGCAGCCCACCAAGGACGCGATCGCGCTCGAGGACATCCATAGCCCGTACGCGAACCTGATCGCCGTGCGCGCGCAGGACAAGGACAAGCCGTGGGTCAAGAAGCTGGTTGCGGCGTACCAGTCGGAGGACGTGCGTCAGTTCATCAAGACGCAGTTCAAGGGTTCGGTCGTGCCGTCGTTCTGATGATCGAGCCGCGCCCTCGTCGCGCAGATGCGGCCAGGGCTCGAGCTCAACGCTCCGCAAAAAGGCGTCCCGGGCAAGCCGGGACGCCTTTTTTGTGGCCGTCTGTCAGGCAGTGTCCGCTACAGCCGGCACTCCCAGGTCTGCGTGACGAGATTGCGGCCGAAGCGCCGCTCGGGCGATTCGGCCACGCATGCAAAGCCCGCCCTCTCGAAGAGCCGCCGCGCGCCGTTCAGGACGCCGTTGGTCGATAGAGCGAGCCTCGAATAGCCGGCCTGGCGCGCGAAGTGCAGCGCTTCATCGACGAGCTGGGTGCCGATCCCCAGCCGCCGCGCCTCGGGCTCGACAAAGAGTAGGCGCAACTGTGCGATCGCCTCCGACTGGGCGGCGACGAATGCGGCGCCGACGATCGCTCGCGCGCGTGACGCAATCCAGCAGATCTCGCGCTGCGGATTGTGCTGCCGCGCGAAGTCGGCGACCTCCTGCGCCACGAACGCCTCGAATGCCGGGTCCGCACCGTACGCGAGGCCGAACAGCTGCGCCTGCCGGTGCACGATCCATCCGTAGTCGCCCGCGGCGGGCAGGCGCAGCGTGACGATGCTGCTCACGTGCGAGTCGCCGCCGATCAACTGTTCGATTGCCTGCATCGCTGCGATCAATTGCTCCTGCCTCGCGTCGCTCAAGCGGTCGAGCACCGCGCAGACCTCTCTCACGGCAGCCGCGTCGAGCGGTTCATAGGCGGCGTGGCCGTTCTCCGTCAGCGTAAGCAGCGACTGGCGGGCGTCGGCGTCGGACTGGCGGCGCGTGATCAGCCCGTGGCGCTCGAAGCTCGTCAGCAGGCGGCTCAGGTAGCCGCTGTCGAGCCCGAGGTTGCGCGCGACTTCAGATGCCGTCGACGCCGTCCCGCGCGTCAGCTCGCGCAGCACCCGCACTTCGGTCAACGAGAATGGGGTGTTCTGCAGGCTTTCGTGCAGCACCCCGATGTGCTTCGTATAGAAGCGGTTGAAATGGCGGACGGCCTCCGCGCGTTTGAGCAGGGTCGAGTCTGTCAAAGAGCGCACTCCCCGAGGATCTCTCAGAATATTAATGAACTAAGTAGCTCTATTAGATCGGAGATCGACCCTCAATGACAAATGGGTCATGTTTCGAATGCGTACGGAAGTGGTGCTAAACAGGTATCGAATATTGGGATATTTCCCGGCAAGCGTGCATACCACTGGAGCTCATTCCGCATCGAAACCGGGGGCGGATACGGGTAAATCCCGATCCGGAAAAACCCTTTGAATCAAGCCGGTAGGTGCGTTGTGAGGCGCGCCGGCAAAGGCTTCGCGGCAGTTTGTCCGGAGCCTGGGCTGGTAAATTGACTGGTACTATTATGGTTATATAATGGGCTCCGACGCGGTAGTCCAAGCAAGCCCATCCAATCCACTGGATTCACGAATATTTCGTCTCCGCTCGCCTAACCTGATGGATGGCATGCGCGATATTTGCGACGCGTTGCCTTCCCCCGGCTTCCGGCGAACTGCGCGCCATGCCGAACGCTTGCTGGCTCTAACCCGCACTACGCCTCATCAGAGAATGTCATGCTGACTGGAAACATACTGACCCCCGACGGCTGGATCCACGGCACGCTCGAATTCGAAAGCGGGCGTATCAAGGCGCTCGACGGCGCGCGTGTCGATCCGTCGACCAACGATGCGCCGTACATCCTGCCTGGCTTTATCGACCTGCACGTCCACGGCGGCGGCGGCTCCGACGTGATGGAAGGCGGCGATGCGATCGAAACGATCGCCCGCACCCATGCGCGCTACGGCACGACGAGCCTGCTCGCGACCACCATGACCGCGCCGCGCGACGAGCTGATGAGCGTCGTCGCCGCGCTCGGCGAAGTCACGCGGCAGCGTACGCAGGGCGGCGCGCGCGTGCTCGGCGTCCATCTCGAGGGGCCGTACATCAATCCCGGCAAGCTCGGCGCTCAGCCGGACGCGGCGGTGTCGGCCGTGCTCGACGAAGTGCTGAAGTACCTGTCGATCGCGCCGATCCGCGTGGTCACGCTCGCGCCCGAGATCGCCGGGCACCTCGACATCATCTCGGAGATGGCCGCGCGCGGCGTGCGCGTGCAGCTCGGCCACTCGCTCGCGACCTACGACGACGCGGTCGCTGCCATGAAGCGCGGCGCCTGCGGCTTCACGCACTTGTTCAACGCGATGTCGCCGATGCATCACCGCAATCCGGGCCTCGTCGGCGCGGCCCTCGCGCATGCCGAGTTCGCCGAGATCATCCCCGATCTGCTGCACGTCCATCCGGGTGCGATCCGCGCCGCGCTGCGCGCGATCCCGCGCCTTTATGTCGTCACCGACAGCACTTCGGCCACCGGCATGCCCGACGGCGAATACCGTCTCGGCAGCCAGCATGTGACGAAGTGCCTCGGCGGCGTGCGCCTCGCCGACGGCACGCTTGCCGGCAGCACGCTGACGATGGATCAGGCGCTGCGCAATCTCGTGTCGCTCGGCCTGCCGATCGCCGACGTATCGAACCGCATGTCGCGCCACGCCGCCGACTATCTCGGCATCGAGGACCGCGGCCGCATCGCACGCGGCGCGTGGGCGGACCTCGTCGTGTTCGATCGCGAGCTCGCGCTGACCGCAACCTATGTCGAAGGAGAATCGATTGTCGAATATGCTTAACGAGGCGTTGGCCTGTCCCGAGGCGGTCGCCGCGCAGTTAGCCGACACCTCGCGCGTCGAGGCGCTCGCGCAGACGCTTGCCGCCGAGCCGCGCCACGTTGCGCTGACGGTCGCGCGCGGCAGCTCGGACCACGCCGCGAGCTATTTCGCGAGCCTCGTGATGAGCCGCATCGGCGTGCCGGTGGCGTCGCTGCCGATGTCGGTCGCGACGCTCCAGCAAGCGCCGCTGCGCGTGCAAGGCCAGTTGGCGCTCGCGTTTTCGCAGTCGGGCAAGAGCCCGGACCTCGTCGGGACGATGACCGCGCTGCGTCAGGCGGGCGCGCTGACTGTCGCCGCGGTGAACGCTCCGGTCTCGCCGCTCGCGGACGCCTGCGAATGGCATCTGCCTCTGTTAGCCGGTCCCGAGCTCTCCGTCGCCGCGACGAAAAGCTATGTCGCGATGCTGTCGCTGTCCGCGCAGCTCGTCGCGTTCTGGCAGCGCGATCCGGAGTTGCTCGATGCGTTGCGCTCGCTGCCCGATACCCTGCGCCACGCGGGCGCGCTCGACTGGTCGACCGCTGTCGGCGAACTGCGCGATATCGAGCGGATGATCGTGATCGGCCGCGGGCTCGGTCTTGCGATCGCGCAAGAGGCCGCGCTGAAGCTCAAGGAGACCTCCGGCATCCAGGCCGAGGCGTTTTCGAGCGCCGAGGTGCGCCACGGTCCGATGGAGCTGATCGACCGCGACTACCCGCTCTTCGTGTTTGCGCCGCGCGGTCCGGAGCAGGCGGGACTCGTCCAGCTCGCGCGCGACATGCGCGCACGCGGCGCGCGCGTGCTGCTCGCCGCGCCCTCCGATGTGCCCGAGGCGACCTTGCCGCTCGTGTCCGCGAACCACGCGGCGCTCGATCCGGTCGCCGCGATTCTGTCGTTCTACGTGATGGCCGCCGGCCTTGCCGCCGCTCGCGGGCGCAATCCCGATGCGCCGCGCCATCTGAACAAAGTCACCGAAACCCACTGAAGCGAGAAGCCGGATGGAACGTGTCGAGGAGTCCCGTTTGATGAGCCATTCCCAAGACCAGATCGTCTTGCTGGCGCCGCTGACCGGTCCGGTCGTGCCGCTTGCGGACGTGCCGGACCCGGTGTTCTCGGGCGGCATGTTCGGCGACGGGATCGGGATCGATCCGCTCGAAGGCAAGCTCGTCGCGCCCTGCGACGGTGTGGTCATGCATCTCGCCCGCACCGGCCACGCGGCGACCATCGCGACGCGCGAGGGTGCCGAGGTGCTGCTGCACATCGGCATCGATACGGTCGAGCTGAACGGCAAGGGCTTCTCGCCGATGGTCGAGCAAGGCGCGCAGGTGCGCGCCGGCGACGTGCTGATCGAGTTCGACCAGGACCTCATCGCGCAATCGGCGCATAGCCTCGTGTCGGTGGTGGCAATCGCGAATTCGGACAAGTTCGATGTCGTCGAGCGCGCGGGCAGCGGGCTCGCGAAGGCGGGCGAGACCCGGCTGCTCGTGCTGCGCGCGAAGGCCGGAGTCGAGACGCATGCCATCGACGCCGCCTCGATCGTCCAAGACGAAGCGCGCCGTCAGATCACGCTCTCGCAGGCTGGCGGCCTGCATGCACGGCCGGCGGCGCGGGCGCGCGAAGCGGCACGCGGGCTCGATGCACGCGTCGAGGTGCGCTATGACGGCAAGCGCGCGCTGATCGAGAGCGTCGTCGGCTTGCTCGGCCTCGGCGCCGGAGAGGGCGCGACGGTCGAGATCCTCGCCGTCGGTCCGCAAGCCGTGCAGGCGCTCGATGCGGTCGCGCGCGAGCTGCTGCGCGAGGTGCATGGCGAACTCGAAGAGAAGCCGGCGCGCGCGGGTTCGCCTGCGCCGGTCCAGGCCGTGCGCCAGACGGGCGCGCCTCTGGACCCGAACACGCTGGCGGGCGTATGCGCCGCACCCGGCATCGCGGTCGGCAAGCTCGTGCGCTGGGACGACGCCGAGCTGGCGCCGCCCGAAGCCGCGAGCGGCACGCCGGCGTCGGAAAGCCGCCTGCTCGACAAGGCGCTCGCCACCGTCGACGCGGAATTGAACACGACAGTGCGCGATGCGTCGCAACGCGGCGCGGTCGGCGAAGCGGGCATCTTCGCCGTGCACCGCGTGCTGCTCGAAGACCCGACGCTCGTCGACGCCGCGCGCGACCTCATCAGCCTCGGCAAGAGCGCGGGCTTCGCGTGGCGTGAAGCGATCCGTGCGCAGATCGCGCTTCTCATGAAAGTCGAGGACATGCTGCTCGCCGAGCGTGCGGCCGATCTGCGCGACATCGAAAAGCGCGTGCTGCGCGCGCTCGGCTACTCGAGCACGACGGTGCGCACGCTGCCCGATGAAACGGTGCTGGCCGCGCAGGAATTCACGCCGTCGGATCTCTCTTCGCTGGGCCGCACGCGCGTGACGGCGCTCTTGATGGCGGGTGGCGGCGCGACCTCGCATGCGGCGATCATCGCGCGGCAGATCGGGATTCCGGCGCTGGTCGCGATCGGCGATGCGCTGCATGCGGTGCCCGAAGGCACGCAGGTGGTCGTCGATGCGAGCGCAGGGCGCCTCGAATACGCGCCGACCGAGCTCGACATCGAGCGTGCGCGCCACGAGCGCCAGCGCCTGGCCGGCGTGCGCGAAGCGAACCGCCGCACCTCGCAGGAAGCTGCCGTGACGTGCGATGGCCGCGCGATCGAAGTCGCCGCCAACATCGCGACGCTCGACGATGCGAAGACCGCCGTCGAAAACGGCGCTGACGCCGTCGGCCTGCTGCGCACCGAGTTGCTCTTCATCCACCGTCAGGCGGCCCCGACCGTCGACGAGCATCGCCAAAGCTATCAGTCGATCGTCGATGCGCTCGCCGGGCGCACGGCGATCATCCGCACGCTCGACGTCGGCGCGGACAAGGAAGTCGACTACCTGACGCTGCCGCCCGAGCCGAACCCGGCGCTCGGCCTGCGCGGCATCCGCCTCGCGCAAGTCCGCCCCGATCTGCTCGACGATCAGCTGCGCGGCCTCATCGCGGTCCAGCCGCATGGCGCCGTGCGCATCCTGCTGCCGATGGTGACCGATTCGGGCGAACTCGTGCGGCTGAGAAAGCGCATCGGCGAGCTCGCGCGCACCGCCGGCCGAACCGATCCGATCGAGGTGGGCGTGATGATCGAAGTGCCGTCGGCAGCGCTGCTCGCCGACCAGCTCGCGCAGCATGCGGACTTCCTCTCGATCGGCACCAACGACCTCACGCAATACACGCTCGCGATGGACCGCTGCCAGCCCGATCTCGCCGCCCAGGCGGACGGCCTGCACCCGGCGGTCCTGCGCCTTGTCGACGCCGCGGTGAAGGGCGCGGCGAAGCACGGCAAGTGGGTCGGCGTGTGCGGTGCGCTCGCGGGCGATCCGCTCGCGGTGCCGCTGCTCGTCGGCCTCGGCGTGACCGAATTGTCGGTGGACCCGGTCTCCGTGCCGGGCATCAAGGCGCGTGTGCGCCGTCTCGATTATCAACTGTGCCGCCAGCGCGCCCAGGATGCCCTGGCGCTCGACTCGGCACAGGCGGTAAGAGCAGCAAGCCGCGAAATCTGGCCGCTCGACTGAGCGTTTCCTGAACCGGGCGCGCATCGCGCCGTGCTCCCCAAGGCCGTGAGAAGCCTTGGGGCAGGGCCGGTGTTTGCCCGCGATCGGGGTTGGTCCGGCCGGAAATCGCACGATCCAAGTAGAGCAGACGACTCAACGATTCAACGACGAGACCCACATAGGATTGGAGGAATCAATGGACGCGAATCCATTTTTGAAAGTGCAGCGCCTAGGGCGCGCGCTGATGCTGCCGATTGCGGTGCTGCCGGTCGCAGGCATTCTGCTGCGGCTCGGCCAGTCTGACGTTTTGAACATCAAGATGATCGCGGATGCGGGTGGCGCGATCTTCGACAATCTGCCATTGCTGTTCGCAATCGGCGTGGCGGTGGGTTTCGCGAAGGACAACAACGGCGTGGCGGCGCTGGCGGGGGCGATCGGCTACCTCGTCGAAATCGCGGTGATGAAGGACATCAACGACAAGCTCAACATGGGCGTGCTGTCGGGGATCATCGCGGGCGTCGTCGCGGGGATGCTCTACAACAAGTACAAAGACATCAAATTGCCCGACTATCTCGCCTTTTTCGGCGGGAAACGCTTCGTGCCGATCGTCACGGGGCTCGTCTGCGTCGTGCTCGGCATCGTGTTCGGCTACGTCTGGCAGCCCGTGCAGGCAGCGATCGACTCGGCCGGCCACTGGCTCACCACGGCGGGCGCGATCGGCGTGTTCGTGTTCGGCGTGCTGAACCGGCTGTTGCTCGTCACGGGGCTGCACCACATCCTCAACTCGCTCGCGTGGTTCGTGTTCGGCACGTTCACGCCGGCGGGCGGCGGCGCGGCGGTGACGGGCGACCTGCATCGCTTCTTCGCGGGCGACCCGGCCGCGGGCGGCTTCATGACGGGCTTCTTCCCGATCATGATGTTCGGCCTGCCGGCGGCCTGTCTCGCGATGCTGCATGAAGCGCCGAAGGAGCGCCGTGCGATGGTTGGCGGCCTGTTGTTCTCGATGGCGCTGACGTCGTTCCTGACCGGCGTGACCGAGCCGATCGAATTCAGCTTCATGTTCCTCGCGCCGGTGCTCTACGCGATTCACGCGGTGCTGACGGGGCTGTCGCTCGCGATCTGCTGGGTGCTCGGCGTTCACCTCGGCTTCACGTTCTCGGCCGGCGCGATCGACTATGTGCTGAACTACGGCCTGTCGACCAAGGGCTGGCTCGCGATTCCGATCGGGTTGGCCTATGCGGTCGCCTACTACGGCCTGTTCCGCTTCTTCATTCGCAAGTTCAACATGGCGACGCCGGGCCGCGAGCCGGCCGCGGCCGAAGCGCAGGCCGAGTCGTTCGCGTCGGGCGGCTTTGTCGCGCCGTCCGCCAGCGCGGCCGTGCCGCGCGCCCAGCGCTATATCGCGGCGCTCGGCGGCGCCGCGAACCTGACGCTCGTCGATGCCTGCACGACGCGTCTGCGCCTGACGGTGGCGGATTCGGCCAAGGTGTCGGAGGCCGATCTGAAGACGATCGGCGCGCGCGGCGTGCTCAAGCGTGGTGCGGGCGCGGTGCAGGTGATCATCGGACCGGAAGCGGACATCATCGCCGACGAGATTCGCACGGCGCTCGCAAGCGGCGACGCGGGAGCGGCTGCGACCTCCGCGGGTGGCGCCAAGGCGGCGGCGACCGCTGCAGCGGTAGCGCCTGTGGCAGCGTCAGAAGCGGGCCCGCTCGATCCGGAGCCGGCGCGCTGGCTCGCCGTGTTCGGCGGCGGCACCAACGTCGTATCGCTCGACGCCGTGGCGGCGACTCGTCTGCGAGTCGTGGTGCGCGATCCGTCGGCGGTGGATCGTCCGCGCCTCGCGTCGCTCGACGTCGCTTGGGTGTCGGCGGAGACGTTCCACATCGTCTGCGGCCAGGCGGCCAAGCGCTATGAGGAGCAACTGTCGGCGCGCTTGCCGTCGGCGGGCGGCGGCGCAGCGCCTCAGCCGGCATGATGTGATCCGCCCCAGGCGCCAAGAGGCGGCGGGGCGGTGAAAAGAGGCGTTCTGCGTGGCGGCTGCCGGGCGGAACGCCTTGATATCGATGATTATCCGGCGCAGCGCGATTAACGAAATCGCCGCATTATGGGATTTATCGAATCGCAATGAATTTCGATCGCTGAATTAATTTGCCTGATTGTTTCAGGCTCGCCGTCAAAAATTTTGATAAGTAAGTAAAGAGGCCCTCGCATTTAACGAGGGTCTTTTTATTGGTAAGACCATTTCAACGCCTTGCCATCGTTCATTTCGTTTTGCGCTTGGCCGTGTCGGATTCGTACTCCGACTCGAGCCACATCACGTTGATGACGCCGAACGCGAGCGCGACGCCGATGCCGAGAATCCAGCTGAAGTACCACATGGTCGACTCCTGTGTCGGCCAGAGTTAGCGCTTTAGCGCTTACTCTGGCCCCATCTGATCCTGGCGCGCGCGCAGCAACCGGGCTGCGCGCCGCCGCTTCAATACATCGAGTGCTTGTTCTGCTCGAGCGCCTGATGCGTGACCTTGCCGCGCATCACGCGATACGCCCAGCCGGTGTAGAGCAGCACGATCGGCAGGAACACGATCACCGCGCCGAGCATGATCTCCAGCGTCAGGCGGCTCGAAGTGGAATCCCACACCGTGAGGCTGCTCTTCGGATCGAGCGACGACGGCATGATGAACGGGAACATCGAGAAGCCCGCGGTCAGGATCACGCCGACAATCATCAGCCCGGTCGAGACAAACGCGGTCTTCTCGTGCCGCGAGCCGGCCAGCAAGAGCGCCAGCAGGCCACCCAGGATGCCGGCGACAGGCGCCGCGATCATCCATGGGTAGAGCGTGTAGTTCGCGAGCCACATGCCTGCGCCGGCTTCGGCGTTCTTGAGCAGCGGGTTCGCGACGGCGTCGAGCGGTGCCGGGTTCGTGATCAGATAGCCGCCGATCACCGTCGCCACCAGCATGCCCGCGATCACGAAGCACACGACCGCCGCGAGCGACGCGATGCGCAACGCGATGGACGCCCGGCGCGCGATCGCGCCGTCGGTCTTCATCTTGACGAACGCCGCGCCGTGCGCCGCCAGCATCGCGACGGAGACGAGCCCGCACAGCACCGCGAACGGATTGAGCAGCGCGAAGAAGCCGCCGTGATAGGTGACGCGCAACTCGCTGTCGAACGAGAACGGCACGCCTTCGAGCAGGTTGCCGAACGCGACGCCGAACACGAGCGCCGGCACGAAACCGCCAACGAAGAGCGCCCAGTCCCACGCGTTGCGCCAGCGCGGATCGGCGCGCTTGCTGCGGTAGTCGAAGCCGACCGGCCGGAAGAACAGTGTGAACAGCACGAGCAGCATCGCGAAGTAGAAGCCCGAGAACGACGCCGCATAGACGAGCGGCCAGGCGGCGAACATCGCTCCGCCCGCGGTGATGAGCCACACCTGGTTGCCTTCCCAGGTCGCGCCGACCGTGTTCACGACAATGCGGCGCTCCTCGTCGGTCTTGCCGATGAAGGGCAGCAGTATCGCGGCGCCCATGTCGAAACCGTCGGTGAGCGCGAAGCCGATCAGCAGCACGCCGATCAACACCCACCAGATGAGCTTGAGGGTTGCGTAATCCATGATGATTCTTTCCCTTGGTTAGAGTCGCGGGTTCGCGTGTTCCTTCAGTCGAGGATCTGCGTCAGGCCGTCGTGCGGCCCGACAGCGCGGCGCGCTCCTGTTCGCTCAACTCATGGTGGTAGCGGCCCGTATGCAACGACGACGGACCAAGGCGCGCGTACTTGAACATCAGCGTAATCTCGATGACGAAGAGCGCCGTGTAGAACACCACGAAGCCGGCGATGCTCAGGTACAGGTCCGAAGCGGAAAGGCTCGATGCGGAGAGATGGGTTGGCAGGATGCCCGCGATCGTCCACGGCTGGCGGCCGAGCTCGGCAACAATCCAGCCGAATTCCGCGGCGACCCAGGGCAGCGGAATCGCCCACACGGCCCAGCGCAGGAACCAGCGGCGGTTCGGCTGCAGGAGCGTGCGCCGCGCGCAGAACCAGAACGCCATGAGGAACGTCCCGAGGAGCAGGACGCCGAGGCAGACCATCAAGCGGAACGAGAAGAACACCGGCGCGACCGGCGGAATCGTCGCTTTCGCCGCTTCCTGGATCTGGCCCGGCGTGGCGTCCATCACCTTCGGCGTGAACTGCTTGAGCATCAGGCCGAAACCGAGATCGTCCTTGTACTTGTCGAAGGTGGCTCGCGTGGCGTCGCTCGTGTCGCCTTCCTTGATCTTCTGCAGCGCGCCGTACGCGATCATGCCGTTCTTGATGCGGCCTTCGTTCTCCGCGATCAGGTCCTTGAGCCCCATCACCTGCTCGTCGATCGAACGCGTCGCGATGATTCCGAGCGCGTAGGGGATGCGGATGGCGTAGTCAGTGCGCTGCGCTTCCTGGTTCGGGATGCCGATCAGCGTGAACGGCGCGGGTGCGGGCGCCGTCTCCCATTCGGATTCGATCGCAGCCAGCTTGACCTTCTGCACTTCGCCCGTGTTGTAGCCGGATTCGTCGCCGAGCACGATCACGCAGAGCGTCGAGGCGAGGCCGAAGCCCGCGGCGATCGCGAACGAGCGCAGCGCGAACTGCGTGTCGCGCCTCTTGAGCAGGTACCACGACGAGATGCCGAGCACGAACATCGACGCTGTCACATAGCCCGCCGACACCGTGTGCACGAACTTCACCTGCGCGACCGGATTGAAGACGACCTGGAACAGGCTCGTCAGCTCCATGCGCATCGTTTCGTAGTTGAATTCGGCGCCGACCGGATTGTTCATCCAGCCGTTGGCGACGAGAATCCACAGCGCCGACAGGTTGGAGCCGAGCGCGACGAGGAACGTGACGATCAAGTGCTGAACCCGCGACAGCCGGTTCCATCCGAAGAAGAACAGGCCGACGAAGGTCGATTCGAGGAAGAAGGCCATCAGCCCTTCGACGGCGAGCGGCACGCCGAAGATGTCGCCCACGTAATGCGAGTAGTACGACCAGTTCGTGCCGAACTGGAACTCGAGCGTGAGGCCGGTGACCACGCCCATCGCGAAGTTGATCCCGAAGAGCTTGCCCCAGAACTGGGTCATGTCCTTGTAGACCTGCTTGCCGGTCATCACGTAGACCGCTTCCATGATGACGAGCAGCCACGACAGGCCGAGCGTCAACGGCACGAACAGAAAGTGATACAGCGCCGTGACGGCGAACTGCAGCCGCGAGAGGTCGACGACTTCACTGCTGAGCATGTTGGGCTCCTTGGGACGATTGGGGCGCCGGCACGGCGAGCAGCGCCCGTGCGACTTCGGCGGGAGGCATGGACATCCCTTCCGCCTGCGGGTGGTTGAAGAAAGCGTATTTGAGCGCGATCAGGAGCACGAACTTGATCGCCAGTACGACGGCGATGTCGCGTGCGAGCGTCGGGCCATGCACCCAGGTGGAGATACGCGCCTTGATGCCACGACGCCCCGGAGGCCCTTTAGGCGGCGTATTTTTCTTGACGAAGGTGGTGGTCATGATTGTTTGGGGACGATGTTGCACTGCCTTTGCAATCGAAATTGCCAAATGCCGCTCGCAATTATTTAAACCGCGCAAGATATGTTTACTGACAGATACGGCTAAACCGTTAGGAATATTACGATAGGCGGAGGATAACCCTTAAGACGTGGATGCGACAAACCGTCGCGACACTTTCGGAGTTATTGCTGTTTTTTCGATAACGTTGTCGCAGCGCAATGACTCGTTTGGTCCAACGCTTGGAAAGCGGGGCTTTGCATGGGATCCGGGTAAGGCTCTGCATGGGGCCGGAGTAAGTGCTGAAGCACTAACTCCAGCCGACACGCTAAAGCGCTAACTCGGGTCGACACGAAAAAGAGCCCGCCGTCTTTCGAGGGCGGGCTCTCTATCGTCCGGTAATGCACCTGTTCAGGCGCAGGGCGGCAGCTTCTTATGAATACGCAGTCAGTGCGGTGCGCATCTTTTTCATCGCGCTCGCTTCGATCTGACGAATGCGCTCGGCCGACACGCCAAATTCGTCCGCGAGCTCGTGCAGCGTCGAGCCGCCCGAACCGTCGTCCTCGACGTTCAGCCAGCGTGCCTCGATGATGCGGCGGCTGCGGGCGTCGAGCGAGTCGAGCGCCTGGGCGATGCCATCGGTCTGCAGCTTGTCGCGGTGACGCGACGCGAGCACGGACGTCGGCTCATTGTGCGAGTCGGCGAGATAGGCGATCGGCGCGAACGATTCCTCGCCGTCGTCGACTTGGCCTTCGAGCGCGATGTCGCCGCCTGAGAGGCGCGTTTCCATCTCCGTCACTTCCTCGCGCTTCACATTCAGCTCTTTGGCGAGGCCGTCGATTTCTTCCGGCGTGAGCGACTGCAGGCCCTGCTTGTGGCTGCGCAGGTTGAAGAACAGCTTGCGCTGAGCCTTGGTCGTGGCGACTTTCACCATGCGCCAGTTGCGCAGAATGTACTCGTGGATCTCGGCCTTGATCCAGTGAATGGCGTACGAGACGAGGCGCACATTCTGTTCGGGATCGAAGCGCTTTACCGCCTTCATGAGCCCGATGTTGCCTTCCTGGATCAGGTCGGCGTGCGGCAGGCCGTAGCCGAGGTAGTTGCGGGCGATCGACACGACGAGCCGCAGATGCGACAAGACTAGCTTGCGCGCGGACTCGAGGTTGTTCTGCTCGCGGAATTCGGTGGCGAACTGACGTTCTTCCGCGGCGCTCAGCATCGGAATCCGGTTGACGGCCTGGATATAGGCGTCGATGTTGCCGAGCTGGCCGGGCAGCATCGAGGATTGTGCGAGCGTCAGCGCACCTGCCGACGCGGCCTTAGCGGGCGCCGGGCTCAGTGCGTTCGGAAGGGTCATGGCATTGCTCACGGACGAAACTCCTTTGGAATCAGACAAATGCTTACTCAGAAAAGACTCCACGCTGGATGTTAGCACTCCAGGTCACCGAGTGCTAATACTTAGATGGAGTAGGGGTTCTGGAGTTCCTATCAAAATTCGAAATCTGATAGCTGATGTTACACCGGATTGCGGCGATCGGTGCACCGGGCAAATTGGGGAGGCATGGGCCGGCAGTTGGCAAAGGCTGCTGACTTTTTCGACATCGAAAGGAAGTAATTTCCTAAAATGACGCAATTTTGAAATTTCCTTTAACATAAGATCGATTTCCATTGGAAACCGTCGCCGCGGCAACCGTCGGCACGAATGTTCGACTGATTAATTAGTTGGAGTATTCGATGAACAATAAAAAGCCTTGGCGGAGCGGATGGGCTCTCAAGGGGACACTGCTTCTGGCCCTTGGCGGCGTGGGAGCCTCGGCGTCGGCCGACCAGTTCGGCGTGCAGGTCGGCGGCGGAATCGCCGACCACGACGTGAAAAAAGCCGACCTCGGATTTGTCTGGGATCCGAACCTCACCTGGTGGTACATCGGCGGTTTCCACTTCACGGTGGTCGGCGAAGCGCATCTTGCCTATTGGCACGCGTCCAACGCCAACATCCATAGCAACATCTACGAAGTGGGGGCCACGCCGGTGTTCCGCTTCATCAAGGATTCCGGTGCGATCCGGCCGTTCTTCGAAGCGGGTGTCGGCGTTCGGCTCCTCTCGCACCCGACCATCTCGAGCACCTATACGCTCTCCACCGCGTTCCAGTTCGCCGACATGGTCGGCATCGGAGCGCAGTTCGGCAGCCGCCAGCAGTATGTGACCGGGTTCCGCTTCCAGCATCTGTCGAACGCTGATATCAAACGGCCAAATCCTGGTATAAATTTCAGCCAGCTATATCTGCAATACAACTTCTGACGAGCGTGGCCGCGGTGCGGCGCCTCGATGTATGGGAGCTGAGCGATGGCGGCAAAAGTGATCGAGGCGATTCGCGTGCTGGAGCGCGACCGGTTTCGCGCGATGGTCGATGGCAATGGTCAGATACTCGAAGAGTTGCTCTCCGAGAATGTGAGCTTCGTTCATACGAACGGCAAGCGCGAGACGAAGCAGCAGTTCATCGACGCCATCACGGCGGGCCGCCGCCGCTATCGGCAAATCGAGATCCAATCGCAGGACATCGTGCTCATCGGGCGCGAGACGTGCGTCGTGACGGGGCGCGTCCTGATCGAAATGGAGGCGAACAACGGCGCGCTGCTGTTTCCGATTGCCTACACGTCGATCCAGACGCAGCAGGACGGGCAGTGGCGGCTCGTCGCGTGGCAGGCGACGCGGTGCGCTGTCGAGTAGCTCGGGGTGTGCGCTCGCTCGGAAAGCGGTCTTCTGGACCGCGTTGCTTTTTGGATCGCTATTGCTGCATGGGGCGTGTTGCGCGTCCCTGATCCGTTACCCGCCCGCCGGCATGTTGCGCCGGCGGGCAGATCGCACCGCCTGCCGCCTGTATTGCCTGGAACCACCTGATTGCCGTGTGACTACGCCGCGGCCCGCTCGTTGCCGGCGCTCCAGTCGGCGCGATTCACCGCGCTAATGACGGCGTCTACTACCGCAATCGTCGCGTCTTCGTGCACGCCGACGCCGTAGCGCAGCGTCTGCTGGCCGACGCGGCACCCGACGAACACTGCCGTGCGCCCATCCTCCGCCCGCGCGCTCTCGAACGACGACACCTCCACGGACTGGCCCGCAGCCCCTGTGAACGCGCTCGCGATGGCATGGGCGCGCGCTTCACCGTCTACGTTTCCTGCGCCAGGGGCCGCGCTCGCGACCTCGCGGTGCTGCCAATGCACCGCCGTCGTGCCAACGCGCGCAGCCGGGCCGCGCGTTTCGAAATATTCGCGCGCGAAGAGGGTGCAGATCGCCTCGCCCGTCACCTCTTCGCCGGACTGATCGGCGATCTCCTGCACCGCATGGCTGAACTCGATCTGCACGCGGCGCGGCGGCGTGAAGCCCAAGCCGCGCTCGAGCAAGTAGGTCGAGCCGCCCTTGCCCGACTGGCTGTTCACGCGAATCACCGCGTCATAGCTGCGGCCGAGATCGGCGGGGTCGATCGGGAGATAGGGCACTTCCCAGATCGCGTCGCTTTTTTGCTGCGCGAAGCCTTTGCGGATGGCGTCCTGATGCGAGCCCGAGAATGCCGTGAAGACGAGGTCGCCCGCATACGGGTGACGCGGATGGACCGGAATCTGGTTGCAGCGCTCGACGACGCGGCGCACGGCGTCGATGTCCGAGAAGTCGAGGCCCGGGTCGATGCCCTGCGTGTAGAGATTCATCGCGAGCGTGACGAGGTCGACGTTGCCGGTGCGCTCGCCGTTGCCGAACAGGCACCCCTCGATGCGATCCGCGCCCGCGAGCAGCGCGAGCTCGGCGGCGGCTACGGCTGTGCCGCGATCGTTGTGCGGATGCACCGACAGCACGATGCTGTCGCGATAGCCGAGGTTGCGGTCCATCCATTCGATTTGGTCGGCGAACACGTTTGGCGTCGCGGCTTCGACGGTCGCCGGGAGGTTGACGATCATCTTGTGATCGCGCGTGGGCCGCCAGACTTGCGCGACGGCGTCGCAGACTTCGCGCGCGAACGGCAGCTCGGTCATGCTGAACGTCTCGGGCGAGTACTGGTAGGTCCAATGGGTGCCGGGGCGCTTTGCCGCGTGCTCCTTGATGAGCCGCGTGCCTTCGACGGCGAGCGCCTTGACTTCGTCCTTCGATGCGTCGAACACGATGCGCCGGAACGACGGGCAAATCGCGTTGTAGAGGTGGACGATCGCGCGCGGCACGCCTTCGAGCGCCTCGAACGTGCGCGCGATCAGGTCCGCGCGCGACTGGACGAGCACTTCGATCGTGACGTCCTCGGGAATGCGGTTTTCCTCGATCAGCTTGCGCACGAAATCGAAGTCGGTCTGCGATGCGGAGGGGAACCCAACCTCGATTTCCTTAAAGCCAATCGCGACGAGCATCTCGAAGAATTCGAGCTTCTGCGCGATGGTCATCGGTTCGATCAGGGATTGATTGCCGTCGCGCAAATCGGTGCTCATCCAGATGGGCGCGCGCTCGATCGTTCGGCTTGGCCATTTTCGGCCGGTCAAACGCACAGACGGGAACGGACGGTATTTTTCGGCAGGGTTGCGGAGCATTGTGAGCCTCGTTCATCAGGTCGTCTGCGGGAGGCGGAGGGCCGGCGGCTGGCCGACTCTGCCGGTGCATCGCAACAAGGTTGCGTAGCGGCGGCTCTCGCGAATCGTCCGAACGGTATTCGGCCGAATGCTGACGACTACAGGTTGTAAAGGGACTGCGTTTGGGGTGAAACGGAAACCGCGGAGAAACTGCTGGGAGGACCGCGCAGGAGGTGCGCGGCGCTACGCCTTGCTTACGCTAGACGTAGCGATAGCGACCGCGCTAGGCGGCCGGAAGTAATTCGGAGGGAGTTCGGGAAGGAACACATGAAGCGCACTTTATGTCAGCGTGCTGCAGTGTGTCAACCGTTTGATTCGTCTCGAAAAAATCTCCGGTCGAATCGGGGCCTGTTCAGATTGGGCGTTTCGAGATGCCGGTGATCACCTCGATCTGCTTGGCGACGGCTGCCGGAACCGGCGTTTCGCTGCGCAGCACTGATTCGATCCAGGCCGCCGTCGTCGCGGCATCGCGCGCTTCGGGCAGGTCGACGACAGGGGCGTCGGGCGACGATCGCTCAGGGGCGACGAGCACTTCGCAAACGCTATCGTGCAGCCAGTCGATCTGCACCTGGCGGCGCGTGTCGGCGACTGCTTCACCTTCCGTGCCGCGCGCGAGCAGTGCGCCGCCCGCGGCTGCGTCCGGGTGGTCGCTGAACAGCTTCGTCAGGCTTTCGCGATACGGCGGATGCGTGTAGTTCACGAGCCGCAGGCCCGCTGGTGCGAAGGGCTGGAGGATCTTGACGAGTGTGTGAGTCGAATTGCGAACGCCCATGATCTGCCGCAGCGCGAGCAAACGAGAGAGCTTCGGCGCGAGCGTGCCGATCGGCGCAAACGCGATGCGGCGGCGGGCGAGCGCGCCTTCGATTTCGCCGTGCGAGCGGGCGGGCTCGATGCCGAGCTGCGCGAAGATCTCGGCGCTCGTCACGCGCCCAGGGTCGGCGGTGATGCCGTGTACGAGCACCGGCACGCCCTCGCGCGCGAGAAGGAGCGCGAGCAGCGGCACGAGGTTTGGCTGTTTGCGCGCGCCGTTGTAGCTCGGGATCGAGACCGCGCAATGCGCGCTGTCGTTCACGTGCACCGGATCGAACGACGCATGCGCGGCGGCCAGCATCGCGGCCAGCTCGTCGGCGGTCTCGCCCTTCACGCGATAGGCGAGCAGGATCGCGCCGAGCTCGAGATCGTTCACGCGGCCATCGAGCATCGCGCTATAGAGCGCAAACGTATCTTCGGCGGACAGCGCCCGGGCTCCGTTCGGTCCGCGGCCTATTTCCTTGATGAAGCGGGCGCACGGGAATGGGGAGGAGGCGAGAGCGGTGTCGTTCATGGGTTGAGAGGCGGTGGGCGCGGCCGAAGTGGTGCATGTGATCGACCGCAGCGTTTTGGCATTGTGCGGGAAGTCCATTGAGTACCGCATTTGACCGGATCGCGCAAGCTTCGGGCAGCGTGGGGCTGCGGTGGCCGAGATGATATCCGTCGGTCCAAGGGCGTGCCGGGAGGCCTGGTCGGGCACGAGCAACGCGCGGGTGGCGTTGCGCTATACACTTGCTCTTTCGCCGTAATGGTTCGTGCGGCAGTCATCGATTGAAAAAAGAGCAAAGACGGAGAACAGGATGAGCAGCTACGTGTTCGAGCCCGCGCCGATCGTCGCGGTGCCTATTGCCGGGTCGGCCGGGTCCGGCAATCGGTTCCCGGTGCGCCGCATCTACTGTGTCGGCCGCAACTACGAGGCGCACGCGCGCGAGATGGGACACGATCCCGATCGCGAACCGCCATTCTTCTTCGGCAAGCCGGCCGATGCAGTGCTGTATGTCGCGCCCGGCGCGACCGGCGAGTTTCCGTATCCGCCGCGATCGAAGAACGTCCACTACGAGATGGAGCTCGTCGCGGCGATCGGCAAGGCGGGCAGGGATATCCCCGTCGAGCGGGCGCTCGAGCACGTCTACGGCTATGCGCTCGGTATCGACATGACGCGCCGCGACCTGCAGGCCGAAGCGAAAAAGCTCGGACGCCCGTGGGATACCGCGAAGGGGTTTGATCATTCGGCGCCGCTCGGTCCGATTCATCCGGTGTCGAAGGTCGGGCACATCGATCGTGGCGCGATATGGCTCACCGTCAACGGCGAGGAGAAGCAGCGCTCCGATGTGTCGCAGCTCATCTGGTCGACGGCGGAGACGGTTGCGTATCTGTCGACGCTGTTCGAGCTGAAATCTGGCGACCTGATTTTCACGGGGACGCCTGAAGGTGTCGGGCCGGTCATCAAGGGTGACTTGATGAAGGGCGGGATCGACGGTCTTGATGACTTCAGCGTACGCGTCGTCTGAGCGCGCGATTATTCGCTTAGGGCCTGGAGTAAGCGCTGAAGCGCTAACTCCAGCCAACCTCAGCATGGGACCGCAGTAAGCGCTAAAGCGCTAACTGCGGTCGACAGGAGACTCGATGAAGCTATACAGCTATTTCCGCAGCTCGGCGTCGTATCGCGTGCGCATTGCGCTGAATCTGAAGAACCTGCCGTATGAGTATGTGCCGATCCATCTCTTGCGTTCGGGCGGCGAGCAATTGACGCCCGAGTATCGGCAGCTGAATCCGGATGCGCTTGTGCCGACGCTCGTCGATGGCGATGCCGTGCTCCAGCAGTCGCTCGCGATCGTCGAATATCTCGATGAGACACATCCGAACCCGCCGCTCTTGCCGCGCTCGCCGATCGATCGCGCATACGTGCGCGGGCTTGCGCTGCAGATTGCGTGCGAGATTCATCCGATCAACAACCTGCGCGTACTGAAGTATCTGAAGCACGGGCTCAAGGTCGAAGAAGAGGCGAAGAACGCGTGGTACCGGCATTGGATCGAAGCCGGCTTCGGCACGCTCGAAGGGCGGCTCGCGAGCGATGCGCGTACTGGTGCGTTCTGCTTCGGCGATGCGCCGACGCTCGCCGACGTGTGCCTTGTGCCGCAGGTATTCAACGCACAGCGCTTCAATATCGATACGCAGCGCTATCCGACGATCCAGCGCATCTACGATCACGCGATGCAGTTCGACGCGTTCAAGCGTGCCTCGCCAGGGCAGCAGCCGGACGCGGAGTAAGGCGTTTTCAGGCTCGTCGCCGCCAGGTAACGCCACGTTTCGCGGCGGCATGAAAAAAGGCCAGTTCGCGCAGAACTGGCCTTTGTCGTTTCCGGCGGAGCGCCGGCTATCAGCCGAGCATCGCGTCCGTGAACTCTTCGGCGTTGAACGGCTGCAAGTCCTCGACCTTCTCGCCCACGCCGATGAAGTACACCGGCACCGGCCGCTGACGCGCGATCGCGGCGAGGATGCCGCCCTTCGCGGTGCCGTCGAGCTTCGTCACGATGAGGCCGGTCAGCTGGAGTGCGTCGTCGAACGCCTTCACTTGGGAGAGTGCGTTCTGGCCGGTGTTGGCGTCGATGACGAGCAGCACTTCATGCGGCGCGCCGTCGAGCGCCTTGCCGATCACGCGCTTCACCTTGCGCAGCTCTTCCATCAGATGCAACTGGGTCGGCAGGCGGCCGGCCGTGTCGGCCATCAGCACGTCGATCTTGCGCGCGCGCGCCGCGCTCACCGCATCGAAGATCACCGCTGCCGGATCGCCGCTTTCCTGTGCGACGACCGTTACGTTGTTGCGCTCGCCCCAGATCGCGAGCTGCTCGCGCGCGGCGGCGCGGAACGTGTCGCCGGCGGCGAGCAGCACCGACTGGTCGAAACGCTGCAAATGCTTGGCGAGCTTGCCGATGCTCGTGGTCTTGCCCGCGCCGTTGACGCCCGCGATCATCATCACGAGTGGCTGCGCGCTGCCGAGCATCAGCGATTTTTCGAGCGGCTTCAGCAGGTCGACGAGCAGGGTGCGCAACGCGGCCTTCACCTGCATCGGATCGGTGAGACGATCGGCGCGGACCTTTTCGCGCAACGCCCCGAGCAGATGCTCGGTCGCCTCGACGCCCGCGTCCGACATCAGGAGCGCGGTTTCCAGTTCTTCATAAAGGTCTTCGTCGATCTTCGTGCCGACGAAGATGCCGGTCAGCCCCGCGCTCGTTTTCGACAAGCCCGACTTCAGGCGGTCGATCCAGGACTTCTTGGCGGCAGGCTCGGGGGCAGGCGGCGGAACGATTTCGACGGTCTCGAGCACCGTTTCGGCTTCGATCTCGGATAGATCGTGCAGGTCGTCGCCGGACGCAGTCTCGCCCGGCGGCTCGGATGTCGCGCGGCTCGATGGCGCAGCCGGAGCGTCGGCCTGCTCGGCGACGGCTTCCCGGGTGTCTTGAGATTCGTCCTGCGCGGTTTCGGGTGCTTTCGAACCCTTGAATCGTTTGAAGAAGCTGAACATGATCGGTGGTGGTGAGTGCGCTTGAGCCAGGCGGGCGCCGGGCAGCGAGCGGCGACGCGCGGTCGCGAACTGCCGGATGAGGCTCGAAGCTCGCTATTTTATCAGGGGGTGCTTTGCGGTGGCGGGGCGAGAAGAGGGGCATGCAGCGGGACCGCCCCGGCAACGCTCGGGCGACGCTGTGGTAACGTTGACTGTCTTGTCCGCACCCGGCGTTTGCGCCGCGTGGAAACTCCCTCTCCAATCAGAATCTGCATGTCCCGTTCTTCCCCTTCTCGCGCGGCGGCCGTGACGTCCGGCCGCGGCAAACCGCACACGATCCGCATCATCGGCGGCGACTGGAAACGCACCCCGCTGCCCGTGCTCGATCTCGACGGCCTGCGGCCGACACCCGATCGTGTGCGCGAGACGCTCTTCAACTGGCTCGGCCAGCGTCTCGACGGCCATCATTGCCTCGATTTGTTCGCGGGCAGCGGGGCGCTCGGCTTCGAAGCGGCGTCGCGCGGCGCGGCGCGTGTCGTCATGGTCGAGCGCAATGCTCGCGCGGCGCAACAGTTGCGCGCCAACCAATCGCGCCTGCGCGCGCAATCGATCGAGATCGCCGAAGCGGACGCGCTGCGTCTTGCGGCCAGCCTCGCGCCGGGCTCATTCGACGTGGTTTTCCTAGACCCGCCGTTCGGCGACGACATACTTGGCCGCGCGATCGAGCTGGCCGCGCCGCTCGTCAGCGAGAATGGCTTTCTGTACGTCGAATCGGGCTCGCCGCTCGAGCTGGGCGAAATGGCCGCGCTCACTGGCTGGGCGCTCCTGCGCCACGGCAAGGCAGGGGCGGTCCATTATCATTTGCTGCAGCGCCAAAATGATGAATAATGCGCGTTCCAAAAGAGGCGCGGGGCGGCCATCTGCGGGGCGATTTCCCGCTACTTGCGCCAGCGCGGGCGGCGGCACGCCTTCGCGAGCCCGCACCCCAATTTGCATGATGAGAGGAGATGCTCAATGGTAGTCGCCGTGTACCCGGGTACGTTCGACCCCTTGACTCGCGGTCACGAGGACCTCGTGCGGCGCGCGTCGAGCATATTCGACACGCTGGTCGTCGGCGTCGCCGACAGCCGCGCCAAGAAGCCGTTTTTTTCGCTCCAGGAGCGTCTCGACATTGCGCGCGAAGTGCTGGGCCACTATCCGAACGTGCAGGTAATGAGCTTCAAGGGGCTCTTGAAGGATTTCGTGCGCAGCAATAACGCGCGCGTGATCGTGCGGGGGCTGCGCGCGGTGTCGGACTTCGAGTACGAGTTCCAGATGGCCGGGATGAACCGCTACCTGCTGCCCGACGTGGAGACGATGTTCATGACGCCGTCCGATCAGTACCAGTTCATTTCGGGTACGATCGTGCGCGAAATCGCACAGTTGGGCGGCGATGTCAGCAAGTTCGTGTTTCCGTCGGTCGAGAAATGGCTGAAGGACAAGGTTGCCGAAATGGCGACGCCGTCCGCCGCGCAGCCCTGAGCGTAGCCATAGCCGGCCTGCGGGCTTTGGCGGAAAATGGGCGAAAATCTGGTGTGGCCCGGTGTGTTTTAGTGAGTGAAGTATGGCCTTGATGATTACCGACGAGTGCATCAATTGCGACGTCTGCGAGCCCGAATGCCCGAACGACGCAATTTCGATGGGCCCGGAAATCTATGTGATCGACCCCAACAAGTGCACCGAATGCGTCGGCCATTTCGATGAGCCGCAATGTCAGCAGGTGTGTCCCGTCGAGTGCATTCCGCGCGACCCGCAGCATGCCGAGACGCCCGGGCAATTGATGGCGAAGTATCACGCGCTGCAGGCGGCGAAGGGCGGGTAGTTCAACACGCAGTGCAGTCCGTGCCTTGGCGGCACAGGCGGGTTGAACGGCACGCACGCGATTTCGCGCGTTGCGTGCCGCTGATTCAGCATGGTGGATTTATCCGACGTACACGCGCAGCGCTTCGAGAAGCGCTGCGCATTCGGCATCGGTGCCGATCGAAATGCGCAAGTACGCGTCGATTCGCGGCAGCTTGAAATGCCGCACGATGATTTCCTTCTCACGCAGTTGCGCGGCCAGTCGCCCGGCGTCATGCGCCGGGTGCGACACGAACACGAAGTTTGCCGCCGACGGCACGACGACGAAGCCCAGCTCCCTCAATCCCGCCGACAAACGCTCCCGGCTCGCGATCACTTGCGCGCAGCTTGCGCGGAACCACGCGTCATCCTCGTAAGCGGCCTGCGCCGCGGCTTGTGCGAGCCGATCGAGCGGGTACGAATTGAAGCTGTCCTTCACGCGGTTCAGCGCGTCGATCAGCGTGGCGTTTCCGAACGCGAAGCCTACCCGCATGCCCGCGAGCGAACGCGATTTCGACGTGGTATGCACGACGAGCAGGTTGGGGTACTTCGCGATCAGCGACACCGCGGACTGCGCGCCGAAATCGACATACGCCTCGTCGACGACCACCACCGACTCCGTATTGCCCGCCACCAGCCGTTCGATGTCCGCGAGCGGCAACGCGTGCCCGGTCGGCGCGTTTGGATTCGCGATCAGCAGGCCGCCGTTCGGCGCGAAGTAGTCGTCGACGCGAATCGCAAACGCATCGTCGACAGGCACGGCCCGGTAGGCGACGTCGTAAAGACGCGCGTACGTCGGATAGAAGCTGTACGTGATATCGGGGAAGAGAATCGGCTTGTCGTGCTTGAGCAGAGCCAGGAAGACATGTGCGAGAACCTCGTCCGAGCCGTTTCCGGCAAACACCTGGTCGGCAGAGATGCCGTGATGTGCGGCCACCGTTTCGCGCAGCTTGCGCGCGGTCGGATCGGGATAGCGGCGCAGCGATTCGCCGTTGTCGCCGAGTTCACTCCGGATCGCCTCGACGACGCGCGGCGACGGCGGGCAGGGGCTCTCGTTGGTGTTCAGCTTGACCGGGTGTGCGAGCACGGGCTGCTCGCCGGGCACGTAGGGGGTGAGTTGCTGAACGATGTCGCTCCAGTAGCGGCTCAAGCGTGGCTCCTTTATTTACCGTTGCGAGGTACGGACTTCAATCGTTGGCTTGCCGCTCGTCAGGCATTGCGATGCAGCTGCATCATCGCGCGCTCGAGTTCGCCTTTGACGACGTGCGGCATGACGGCGAGCGAGCGTTCGATCGCGGCGTCGATCACGTCCTGTTCTTCCTTGCGTGGAGGCTTCAGCACGAAGTTCGCGACATCCGGCTTCGCGCCGGCGCGTGCCGCTTCGGGAATCAAGTCGCGGGGGTGGCCGATGCCGATCCGCAGCCGCCAGTATTGCTGTGACGAAAGGTGAGCGGAAATGTCCTTGAGCCCGTTGTGTCCGCCGCTGCCGCCACCGAGCTTCAACTTCACCGCGCCCGGCGGCAGATCGAGCTCGTCATGCGCGACGATGATCTCGTCGGGCAGGATCTTGAAGAAATGCGCCAGGGCGACGACCGACTGGCCCGAGCGGTTCATATACGTCTGCGGCTCCAGCAGATGCACCTCTTCGCCATGCAGCCGCGCCTTCGCATAGAAACCGTGAAAACGCCGCTCGTCGCGCAGCGTCGCGCCTGCTTCGCGCGCCAGTTGATCAACGAGCCAGAAGCCGGCGTTGTGGCGCGTCGCGGTGTATTCGGCGCCCGGATTGCCGAGCCCGACGATCAGCTTGATCATGGTTCTTCTGTGGCGGCCACGAAGCCGCTCGATGCGGTAAAGCCGAAAAAAAACCCGCCGGGCAAGCCGCGGCGGGTCACGTCGACCGTTTCGTTGAAACGGATCGAGAGGATACCGATTGTGTCAGCGCTTATGCAGCGGGCTTTTCGCCTTCGGCAGCAGCTTCGCCTTCTGCTGCGACAGCGCCAGCCGGGATCGCCGCGGATGCGATCACCGGGTTTTCGCTTTCGACGTGAGCAACCAGCGACACGCCCTTCGGCAGCGTGATGTCCTTGGCATGCAGCGACTGGCCGGCTTCGATCTTCGCCAGGTCGAGCTCGACGAATTCCGGCAGGTCGGCCGGCAGGCACTCGATTTCGACTTCGTTCACGACGTGGGCGATGATTGCGCCGCCGGTCTTCACGGCCGGGTTGGTTTCCTGGTTCATGAAGTGAACCGGGACCTTCGTGTGCAGTTTCTTGTTCGAGTCGACACGCTGGAAGTCCACGTGCAGCACGAGCTGGCGGAACGGATGGTATTGCACGTCACGCAGCAGAACCTGCTGCGACTTGCCGGCCACTTCCAGGTCGAGGATCGACGAGTGGAACGCTTCCTTCTTCAGGGCGTGCCACAGTGCGTTGTGATCGAGTTCGATCAGTTGCGGCTCGGCGCCGACGCCATACACGATCCCCGGGGTCTTGCCGGAAATACGCAGGCGGCGGCTCGCACCCGTACCTTGCAGATTGCGCTCGAAAGCGACGACTTTCATGTTTTTCTCCATACACTGCCCGCGACCAGGCAGTAAAAACGAAGGGCCTGCACGCTCATCGCGCTGGCCCTGGATTGCGGCCTGAACCGACATTGGCTCAGGCCGATTGTGCTGACGGCATTGCATCAGGCAACGCCGCCGGCGAATACTTAAATTCGACGCTACTTTTGCTTCAAGCTTCGGCAAACAGCGACATCACCGAATCGCCGCGGCGAATCCGCGAGAACGTTTCGGCAAGCAGCCCCGCGCACGACAGAGAGCGGATCTTCGCGCAGGCGCGCGCTTCGTCACTGAGCGGAATCGTATCGGTGACGACGAGCTCGTCGAGCGCCGAACCGGCGATGCGCTCGCCTGCGCCACCCGACAGCACCGGATGCGTCGCATATGCGAATACCTGCTTCGCGCCACGCTCCTTCAGCACTTGCGCTGCCTTGCAGAGCGTACCGGCGGTGTCGACCATATCGTCCATGATCACGCAGGTGCGGCCTTCGACTTCACCGATGATGTTCATCACCTCGGCGACATTCGCCTTCGGGCGGCGCTTGTCAATGATCGCGAGATCGCAGTTCAGCTGCTTCGCGAGCGCCCGGGCGCGCACCACGCCGCCGACGTCCGGCGATACGACGAGCAGATCTTCATAGTTCTGCTTGCGCAGGTCGCCGAGGAGAACGGGCGTTGCGTAGATGTTGTCGACGGGAATGTCGAAGAAGCCTTGAATCTGGTCGGCGTGCAGATCCATCGTTATGATCCGCTCGACGCCGGCAATCTCCAGCATGTTCGCGACGACCTTCGCCGAAATCGCGACGCGCGCCGAACGCGGACGGCGATCCTGGCGCGCATAGCCGAAGTAGGGGATGGCAGCGGTGATCCGGCCTGCGGATGCGCGCTTGAGCGCATCGACCATGATCATCAACTCCATCAGGTTGTCATTCGTCGGCGCGCACGTGGATTGGAGGACGAAGACGTCCTTGCCGCGCACGTTTTCCTGAATCTCGACTTGGATCTCGCCGTCCGAGAAACGGCTGACCATCGCTTTGCCGAGGGGAATGCCGAGGATTTTGACGACTTCCTGAGCGAGCGCGGGATTCGCGTTGCCAGTAAAAACCATCAGGCCGTCATGGCTGCTCATCATGCACCTGCTTCAACGGGAGGCGGGAAATGCGAGAAATTTTGGCAGGGGAGGAAGGACTCGAACCCTCGCATGCCGGAATCAAAATCCGGTGCCTTAACCAACTTGGCGACTCCCCTACACTAACTTTGAGCTTCACCGGGTGTGTAGGACATCCCGATGATGCGAAACCTATGTAGCGAAAGCGAAGAGTGGATGGGTGTCCAGACTTGCTGTCACTGCGCTCGCCCAATCCTGAGGCAGTTTGGCCTGTGCGGCCTCTGCTTCGCCGATGGTTCGAAACGCTGCGAAAACGCTAGATCCGGAACCGGTCATCCGCGCGGGAGCGACGTTGGAAAACCATTCGAGCACCCGGGCAACTTCCGCGTATTTCCCCACGACAACTTGCTGCATGTCATTTCGGCCGAAACCGTCTGGCCAATTTTCGCTGCAACTATGTTGTGCAAGAAAGTCCGTAATTGTGAGGGCTTTTGAATCTCTTGTCAACGATTTATCGGAAAAAATCGCCGCAGTCGGAACATGCACCCTCGGCGTCACCACAAGGAAGCAACGCGGCGGCAATTGTACAGCCTGAAGCGCTTCTCCGACACCCTCCGCGAACGCATTTTTTCCAAAGACGAAGAACGGGACGTCCGCGCCCAGCTGCAGCGCGAGTCCTTGCAGCACGCTGCGCGGCAAATCGAGCTTCCAGAGCCGGTTCAGCGCGAGCAGCGTCGTCGCCGCGTCGGAGCTGCCGCCGCCGAGGCCCGCGCCCATCGGCAGGCGCTTGTCGATCTCGATGTCGACGCCCGCGCCGGTGCCCGTCTCCGCTTTGAGGAGCGCGGCCGCGCGCACGACGAGATCGCTTTCTTCGGGCACGCCCGGAACGTCGGTCTTGCGGTGAATGCGCCCGTCGTGGCGCAAGGTGAAGTGCAGGCGGTCACCCCAGTCGAGCAGTTGGAAGACCGTCTGCAAGGCGTGATAGCCGTCGGGCCGGCGGCCGGTGATGTGCAGGAAAAGATTGAGCTTCGCCGGAGCCAAGCAATCCCGCAGGGACTGGTTCGTTTCGATCATGCGCTATACGGAAAAAGCGGCCGGAAAGGCCTTGGAATCAAGCAGCGGTTTGCATTGAAATGCCATGACGCGCGAGGCCGGGCTCGCGCTCATTGGTCGAGCACGAGCTTGATGTCGAGCGGCGGGTCCTGCCGCGACAGATTCACGCGTTTGACGCCCGTGGCGGGCGCATCGGCGTACGCGAGATAGTTGATCGTCCAGCCGTCCTGGTCGATCTCCTTCAAGCGCGTTTCCTGCTGCGGATCGGGCACGGTCGCCGCCCGCGACGTGGGGGCCGGTGACGGCTGCAGCCAATAGCGCAACCCTTCGACCGGCAACGCGAATCCCAACGCGTTCTGCATCAGCGTGGTGACGTTGTCGGCAGTGAGCGGCTGGCGGTTCGGCAGCTCGAGCGTCGCCGAGGCAGGCGACGACGTGACGATCGCAAGCGTCTGTCCAAGCGGGTTGAGCAACTGCAGCGTTACGGTGTCGCCGTGCTCTTGCCAATCGAAATTACCGTAGGCGTTGCGCTGCTTGCCGTATTGGTCGACGTATTGAATCGCGAAGCGGCCGTGGTACGCGCGGGTAGTCTGCGTCGAGAGCTCGGTGGCCGCGTTGGACATCGACGGCCCGCGCACCGGCGTGACCGAGCAGCCTGCGAGCGCAACGGCCGCAGCCGACGCCAGCGCGAACGCCGCGCCGCGCCAGCTCGCAGCGGTGCCGAGGGTAAAGCGTGGAGCCATCAGAGATCGTTCACCTGGAGGCGCTTGAGCGTTTTGACGAGCGTGTCGTTGTCGGGCTCGAGCTTGCGGGCGTCGCGCCACGCGGCGCGCGCTTGTTCCTGCTCACCGGTTTTCCACAGTACTTCGCCGAGGTGCGCGCCGATCTCCGCGTTCGGCTGCAGGGTGTACGCCTTGCGCAGCAGCTTCGTGGCATCGGCGGTTTCGCCCATGCGGTACTTGACCCAGCCGAGGCTGTCCATGATGAAGGCGTCGTTCGGTGCAAGCGCCGAGGCTTTTTCAATCAGCTTGTCGGCTTCCTGCAAGCGCTGGTTGCGATCGGCGAGCGAATAGCCGAGCGCGTTGTATGCCTGCGGGTTGTCCGGCTGGGCGCGGATCAGCTGGCGCAGCTGCGTCTCCATCAGGTCATAGTGGCCGTTCTTTTCGGCTGCCATCGCGTAGTCGTACAGGATGTCCGGATCGTCGGGGAAGGCCTGCGCGGCTTGCTGCAGGCGCGCCTCGGCTTCCTGGTAGCGCTTGGCATCGAACAAGATCGCGGCGTCGGTGCGGACGATGACCGCTTGATCGTGCGGGTCCGATGTCTGAAGGCCTGCGAGCAGCTTGCGCGCATCGTCCGTCTTGCCTTGCTTCGTGAGCAGTTGAGCGCGCGTGATCTGGGCTGGCATGTACTGCTGGCTCGTACGCGGGATCTTGTCGAGCCATTGGCTCGCGGCCGCGTCGTTCTTCTGCTCGAGCGACAGTTGCGCCAGGTAGATGTATGCCTGGCCGGCATCCGCGCCGGCCGTTTTCTCCGCGAGCTGCGCGTATTGCGACAGATACTTTTGAGCGTCGTCGTATTTCTTCTGCTGGACCTTGATGAGACCGAGCGCCATTAGCGGGGTCAGGTCTTTCGGGTTGTCGGCGCGCATGATTTCGAATTGCTTTTGCGCGTCGTCAAGGCGATCGCTTGCGAGATACAGCTGCGCAAGCGCCAGCCGTGCATCGTGCGATTTGGGATTCTGCTGGACGTATTTCTCGAACGAGGCAATCCCTTCGTTGCGCTCCTGCGGCCCCATTTGCGCAAGCGTAAGCGCAGCCGGCAGATAGTCGGGCTTGAGCTTGAGCGCCTGCTCGAGCGAGACGCGTGCGCCGGGCTGGTCGTCGGCGACGAGTTGCTGGCGGCCGATAGCGAGTTGCGCTTCCGGGCGGTCGAGATCGTTTTTCAACAAGTCCTGCAGCACATGCAGGCCGCCGACCCGGTTCGGTCCGCGCGAGATCAGCACTTGCAGCGCGAGAAGCGCGGTGCCGCGGTTGTCCGCCGGCACTTTCGCGAGTTCGCGCGCGAGCAGCGGGGCAGCGTCGTCGGGTTTGCCGGACAGCACGAGCAAGGAGGCGTCGAGCTGCGCCGCGCGCTCCGAGCTCGGCGCGTACTGCTGCCACAGTTGCGCGGCGGCGAGCGCGTCGGACGGGCTCTGCGCCGTCAGCGCGATCTCGGCGGCGCGCTGCGCCATGCGCGGATCGTGCGTGTCGCGAGCAAGCGCGAGGTATGTCTGATACGCGGGCGCCGGCTGGTCGCGCTGCAACGCGATCTCAGCGGCCAGCACCTGGAAGACGATCTGGCTCGTCAGCGGAACGTCAGGCAGATCCTTTTTTTCGTCGGCCGACGCCGGCGCGAACATGTCCGGCGCGGAGACCGAGTTGTCGTCCGAACTGGACGACGGGTCTTGCGCGTAGGCGGGATGCACGGCGAGCGCCCAGGCTGCGAGGACTGCCGCGCCGAGCAGGCGGCGGACCGGCAGCGCGCGCTTCCTGGCGGCAGGCGCTGCGGGCTGGATAGAAGCGGTGGCCGGGCGCTTCGAAAACAGCTTCAAGGACAAGATCATGGAAATCCGTTCAATGTTTCGGTCGATTGTAACGCGCTCGCTACAATACACGCACAATCAACGATGCAAGTTACACACCAGTTAGACATGCCCGAATTGCCCGAAGTTGAAGTCACCCGGCGTGGGATCGAGCCATATGTCGCCGGGCGCCGTGTCGAGCGCGTCGACGTGCGGACCCGCGCGTTGCGCTGGCCGGTTCCCGCGGACTTCGCGAGCACGCTCGGCAAGAAGCGGGTCCGCAAGGTCGAGCGGCGCGGCAAATATCTTTTGTTCGAGATAGAAGACGGCTGGTTTATCGTCCATCTCGGCATGACGGGCACGCTGCGCGTGCTGCCGCATACCGCCGAGCCGCCTGCGCCTGCCAAGCACGATCACATCGACTGGATTTTCGACGAATTCATTCTCCGCTTCCGTGATCCACGCCGCTTTGGCGCGGTGCTTTGGCATCCGCGCGATGCCGGTGACGTGCTCGATCATCCGCTGCTCGCGACGCTCGGCGTCGAGCCGTTTGCGCCCGAATTCACCGGGGCGCTCATGCATCGACGCACGCGTGGCCGAAAGGTTTCCGTCAAGCAGGCGCTGCTCGCCGGCGACATCGTGGTCGGCGTGGGCAATATCTACGCTTCCGAGAGCCTGTTTCGCGCCGGCATCCGGCCGACGACGCCTGCCGGACGCGTCTCGCTCGCGCGCTACGACCTGCTTGCCACGGCGGTGCGCGCGACGCTCGCTGCCGCGATCGACAAGGGCGGCAGCACGCTGCGCGACTTCGTCGGCAGCAACGGCGAGAGCGGCTATTTCCAGCTTGACTACTTCGTCTATGATCGCGCAGGACTGCCTTGCCGCGTATGCGGCACGCCGATCAAGCAGATCGTGCAAGGGCAGCGCTCCACGTATTTTTGTCCCCATTGCCAGCGTTGAGGCCGTTGCCGGCCCGATTCCTCATGTCCGCTCCCAGCGCTTTACCCGCTTCGCCCCTTCAATCCGAGTTCGCCGCACGGCTGATCGCATGGCAGCGCGAGCATGGGCGTCACGATCTGCCGTGGCAGAACACGCGCGATCCGTATCGGATCTGGCTGTCGGAAATCATGCTGCAGCAGACGCAGGTCACGACGGTGATTCCGTACTACACGCGCTTTCTCGAGCGCTTTCCCGACGTTGCCGCGCTGGCCGCCGCGCCGCTCGACGACGTGATGGCGTTGTGGGCCGGCCTTGGCTACTACTCGCGCGCGCGCAATCTCCATCGCTGCTCGCAAGCGGTCGTGGAGCAGCACGGAGGGGCGTTTCCGTCGACGGTCGATGCGCTCGCAGAGCTGCCCGGGATCGGGCGTTCGACGGCGGCGGCGATTGCGTCGTTTGCGTTCGGCGCGCGGGCGACGATCCTCGACGGTAACGTGAAGCGTGTGCTGGCGCGCGTGTTCGGCGTCGAAGGGTTCCCCGGCGAGAAGCGCATCGAGAACGCCATGTGGACGCTGGCCGAATCGCTTTTTCCCAAAGACGGCGGCGACGACGACATCAGTGCCTACACGCAGGGGCTGATGGACCTGGGCGCCACGCTATGTGGACGCGGGCGTCCCGAATGCGCGCGTTGCCCGTTTGCGTCCGATTGCGTCGCGAACGTGACCGGCAGGCAGCGGGAGCTGCCGGCGGCGCGTCCGAAAAAGGCCGTGCCGACGCGCCGCACGTGGATGCTCGTGCTGCTCGACGGCGCTTCGGTGCTGCTCGAAAAGCGCCCGCCTGCCGGAATCTGGGGAGGGTTGTGGAGCTTGCCGGAAGCCGGGGACGAGGCAGCGCTCGAGAAGCGCGCCCGCGCTTTCGGCGGTGCGCGCGAACTGGAGCATCTGGCGCCATTCACGCATACGTTCACCCACTTCAAGCTGGAGATCGAGCCGCGCGTAGCCGATGTCGATGCCGGCCGGCCGGGGGCGCGCCTGGAAGCGGGTGACAGCGAGACCGAGTGGGTGCCGCTCGCCGACCTCGACGCCTACGGCCTGCCCGCGCCGGTACGCAAGCTGCTGGATTCGCTGCGGGGCTCGCTGCTCTAGCTTCGCGCGGGAACGCTGCGCGCCGGCAGGATCTACAGCAGCTGATGCTGCTGCATGTAGTGGTGGACGATGTCGATGCGCGCGCCGGCGTCGCCGAGCTCCATCAGTTTTTGGCGCGCGCGCAGCGGGATCTGCAGCACTTCCGACAAGCGGTTCGACACCCATGCCGGATCGTCGAAACGAAACGGCTCGGCAAACGGCAGGCTTTGCGGGTCACGCTCGCGGATCGTGTCGATGATTCGCTCGAGCACTTCCGCGCAGGCGCCGAACTTCGCCAGCGCGTCGGTGCCCTCGAGCGGGATGTCGTCGGGGAGCCGCTCGGCCATGCCGACGAGCAGGCCGCTCGCCTCCACGCGATGCGACAGCAGCCGGAAACGCCGCGTGCCGCGCGCGCGGATCAGCAGCATGCCGAAGTTGTCGACGTCGCATTGCTCGATTTCGGCAAGGCAGCCGACCGTCTCGGGCACTGCCGGATCGTCCGGCTGCGCAACCTCCGCGCCGCTCTTGAGCAGGCAGACGCCGAACGGCGCTTGCTCGCGCAGGCAATCGCGTGCCATGTCCAGGTAACGCGCTTCGAAAATCTTGAGGGGCAGGAGCCCATCGGGGAACAGCACCGTATGCAGCGGAAAGAGCGGCAAATCGGCAAGCAAGGCAAGTGTAGAGGACATGGCGCAACGCTAGGAAAGTGCCGCGCGATGCGGCGAGTTAGGCCACCAGGCGTGATGACTCGCCGACGTCGATCGGCGCGTCGCGATGCCGCACTATCACGTTTGCCTCGTTCGCGAGACGCGCGGCAAGCGTCTCGGCGATGAACACGGAGCGATGCTGCCCACCCGTGCAGCCGATCGCGACGGTCAGGTAACTGCGGTTGTCGTCTCGAAAGTGCGGCAGCCACTTCAGCAGGAACGCTTGAATGTCGTCGATCATCTCGTGCACCACCGGCAGCGCATCGAGAAAATCGATGACCGGCTGGTCGAGCCCGGTAAGGTGGCGCAGCTCGTGGTCGTAGTATGGATTCGGCAGCGTGCGCACGTCGAAGACGAAGTCGGCGTCGAGCGGCACGCCGCGCTTGAAGCCGAACGATTCGAACATCAGCATCAGGCCCGCATGCTCCTGCTCGATGAAGCGCTTGACCCAGGCGCGCAGGACGTTTGCGCGCAGATTGCTGGTGTCGATCTGATGGCCGAACTCGGCGAGATCGGCGACGAGCTCGCGCTCGCGCTCGATTGCTTCCTCGAGCGAGGTCATCAGGCCCACGTCGGCGTCGTGCGCGGGCGAGCCGGACAGCGGATGGCGCCGGCGGGTTTCGGAAAAACGCTGGATCAGCGCCTGCGTGCTCGCGTTCAGGAACAGCACGCGCACGTCGTGCTCGCTCGACAGATTGCGGATGATCGCGGGCATGTCGCCGAGCGAGGCGCTCGAGCGGGCGTCGATCGCAACCGCGAGGCGCTCGTGACCGTCGCTCGACAGGTATTCGGCGAGCGCGGGCAGGAACCGCGGCGGCAGATTGTCCACGCAGTAGTAGCCGGAATCCGCGAGTGCGTTCAGCGCAACAGACTTGCCGGAGCCGGAGATGCCGGTGATCAGAACAATGCGCATGGGGAAAAATCCGTTCGTTTCATCATAGCACCTGACCCAGGGCCTGTTCACGCGAATCGCAGGCCTGGGAGCGTCCCGTGCCGGGAGGCTCCCAGGCTACCGCGCCCCGATGACAGCCTTGTTGATCGCCGCGCCTGGCGTCACATCAGCTTGCCGGGGAACTGGCTTTCCGGGTCCTGCATCGCGAGGCGCTGGCGGTCCATGAAGTCGCGCAACGTATCGATGCCGCGCAACTGCAGGATCGTGTTGCGTACCGCTGCCTCGACCAGAACCGCCAGGTTGCGGCCCGCCGCCACCTGGATCGTGACCTTGCTGATCGGCAGGCCAAGCACGTCGACCGTCTGGCTTTCGAGCGGCAGGCGCTGGAATTCGCCGTCAGGGCGGCGCACGAGCTGGACGATCAGTTTGAGCTTCATTTTCCGGCGCACCGCGGTTTCACCGAAGATCGTCTTGATGTCGAGGAGGCCCAGTCCGCGGACTTCGAGCAGGTTTTGCAGGAGCGGCGGGCAGCGTCCTTCGACGAAATCCGGGCCGAGCCGCACGAAATCGACGGCGTCGTCCGCCACGAGGCCATGCCCGCGGCTGATCAGTTCGAGGCCGAGCTCGCTCTTGCCGAGACCGGAATCGCCCGTGAGCAGCACGCCCATGCCGAGGATGTCGAGGAATACGCCGTGCAGCGTCGCGCGCGGCGCGAGGATGCGCGACATGTAGAGCCGCAGGTTGTCGATGACCGCGGCTGCCGAGATCGGCGTGGTGAAGAGCGGCGTCGACGAACGCGTGCAGCGCAGGACCAGCTCCGGCGGCGCGGCAATGCCGCCCGCGACGACCAGAAACGGCGGCTCGAGCGCGATCAGCTCGGCCATGTGACGCGAGCGGTCTTCCTCTGTCTGGCGCTGGTAGTAGTTGATCTCGGCGTCGCCGAGCACTTGAATCCGGTTCGGGTGAATCAGGTTCAAGTGGCCGACGAGGTCGGAACTGGCGGTCGCCGTGGCGACGGTTTCGGCCGAAAAGCCGCGGTCCCAGCCTTCATGCCCCGTCAGCCAGCTCAGCTTGAGCATGGAGGCGTTGTCGTCGAAGATGCTTTGGGCGTTGATGCTGGACGTGTCCATGAGTCTATGACTCCAAGTTACCTGGCCTCACAAGAAAACGCAGGGTGGTTCCGGTCGCGCCCGCTCGTGCACCGCGCCTGCCGGCGCAATGCGGATTGCCCAGTTATGCCCTCAAGGGTGCCATTGGGTGAGCAGCCGATGCAACTCTGCGGCGCTGGGCTCCGAATGCAGGCGTTCGCGCACTTCGCGGTCGGAGAGCAGTTGCGCGATTTCCGAGAGGATTTCCAGATGCTGCTGCGTGGCCTGTTCCGGCACGAGCAGGAAGATCAGGAGCGAGACTGGCTGGCCGTCCGGCGATTCGAAGGGGATCGGCTGATCGAGTCGCACGAAGGCGGCGAGCGGTTGCTTCAGCCCCTTGATGCGGCCGTGCGGAATCGCGACGCCTTCGCCGAGCCCTGTCGAACCGAGGCGCTCGCGCGCAAACAGATTGTCGGTGACGGTGCTGCGAGCGATCCCGTTTTGATTTTCGAAAATCAGGCCCGCTTGCTCGAATACGCGCTTCTTGCTGGTAACGGATAGGCCGACGACGACGTTTTCGAGGGGAAGGAATTTGGCTAAACGATTCATGTTGGCAGGCGGACGCGTGGCCTGAATTGTCCTCGCGGCAACTGGATGATTGTCCATTTTCGCAGTGCTCACAGAGAGATGCGCGCGAGACTGGATTGTTCCGTACGTCTGGCGACCCCGATAATAACCGGGACATTATAGAACAGCGCAAGCATCGATGGTGCAGCGCGCCATCCCCCGCCGCGCGGTGTCGTATTGCCGCCGCAGCGCCCATGTCGAGTGGCCATGGGACGAAAAAACCGCCCGTTCTGTGGGCGGTTTTTCAGGGGTGAGAAAGACCTCTAGATTTCGCTATTGCGGAGGCAGTTCGATATGTGAAGCCTCGGGGTGATGCTTGATCGCTTGGTGCTGGTGTTCTTGGAGCCGATCCTTGTGCCGGATCACTTGCCGGTCGAGCTTGTCGACCATCAGGTCGATCGCGGCGTAGAGATCGCCGTCGGCACTTTCGATGAAGATGTCTTTGCCCTTCAGATGGAGATTGATTTCAACCTTTTGACGCTTTTCCTTTTCCTTATGATTGTCGACCGAGAGGACCACATTGCCATCGATCACCTGATCGAAATGTCTTAGCACCTTGTCCAATTTGGTGATCACGTATTCACGCAACGCTGGCGTGACTTCGAGATGGTGTCCACTGATCTTCAGATTCATAGTGCTCTCCAAGCGAATGGCCGCCTGACACCCATTGGTGCGGCAGTACCGGTCGCAGGCACCCCGCTCGAATCATCACCCCGTGATTGACGAGCGGCGGGTCGTATCGGCCGGCCCTCTCCGCCAACAGCATCGCGGCCGGAAAATGCCCGCTGCAAAATGCAGCGAGCTACAGAGACTTGCGCAAATTCACTGCGGGAATCTTGAGGGCTTCGCGGTATTTGGCGACTGTGCGACGTGCGACCACGAATCCTTGTTCCCCCAGCAGTTCGGCTATGCGGCTGTCTGAAAGAGGAGATTTGGTGTCTTCAGCTCCTATCAGTTGCTTGATGAGTGCGCGAATGGCCGTGGATGAGGCCGCACCCCCAGTGTCGGTCGAAACGTGAGATCCAAAGAAGTACTTAAATTCAAGCGTCCCAAACGGGGTAAGCATGTACTTCCCAGTCGTTACACGCGAGACCGTCGACTCGTGTAGACCCAGCGTATCAGCAATTTCCCGCAAAACCAAGGGGCGCATCGCAATTTCGCCGTGCGTAAAAAAGTTCTTTTGACGCTCCACAATGGCTTGCGCGACCCTGAGAATGGTCTCGAATCGCTGCTGGATATTTTTGATCAGCCAGCGCGCTTCCTGAAGCTGCTGGCGCAGCGAACCGCTGCCCGGATCGCCCCGGCTGTTGCGCAGGATGTTCGCATACAGGTGGTTGATCCGCAGGCGCGGCACCACTTCTGGGTTCAACTCGGCCTGCCAGCCTTGCGACGTGCGCCGCACCATGATGTCCGGCACGACGTAGTCGGCTTCGGCCTTGCCGTAGGCGGCGCCGGGGAACGGCTCGAGCGAGCGGATCAGCGTGTGGGCGTCGCGCAGCTCGTCGTCGTCGGTCTTCAGTTGCTTGCGCAGGCGTGTGAAATCGCGGGCCGCGAGCAGCTCCAGGTGATGGACGACGATTTCGAGCGCGAGCGTGCGCGTCGGCGACGCGTCGAGCCGCAGCAGTTGCAGCTTCAGGCATTCGGACGCCGAGCGGGCGCCGACGCCGGCTGGGTCGAAGCTGTGCAGCAGGGCCAGGGCGGCGTTCAACTCGTCGAGATCGACTTCGAGTTCGCCGGGCAGGTCGGCCATCACTTCTTCGAGCGACGCGGTCAGGTAGCCGTCGTCGTCGAGCGATTCGATCAGGAACGTCACCAGCGCGCGGTCGCGCTGGCCCGCCTGCGTGACGCGCAACTGCGCCATCAGGTGGTCGCGCAGCGTCGTCGTCGATTCGTGGATTTGCAGCGGCGGGAGGTCGTCGTCGTCCGAGGCGGTGCCGGAGCGGCCGTAGTCGTCGAGATTCCATTGGCTGGCGTCCGAGCCCGAATCCGACGCCAGGCCGTTGTATTCGTCGACGCCTTGCGGCTCGCCGCCGCTGTCATGGTTCTCGGCCGAGCCTGACCCAGCCGGCGCGCCGGACATCGGCTCGGGGCTGCTCGTGTTCGGCGTCTGCGCGATGACGGAGCCGTCAGCCGCGACGCGCAGCGGGCTCGCGATCCATTCGTCTTCGCTTTCGAGCAGCGGATTCTGCGCGACCGCCATTGCGACCTCTTGCTGCAGTTCAAGCGTAGACAGCTGCAGCAGCCGGATCGACTGCTGCAGCTGCGGCGTCAGCGCGAGATGCTGAGATAGGCGGAGTTGGAGGCTGGCTTTCATGGCAAGTTGAATTTCATTGTAGAGAGTTTGCCACGCGAGCGAAACCTCGCGCCGCCCGGAAAAAAGCGTATCGACAGTTTTGGATCGGAAGGGCGGGGCGGGCGTCCCCGTAAAAATTGCTGATTGCGCGGCAGGCCCGGGCGCGGAGGCCGGCCGGCGCGGCGGTGCGCGGTTTTGCACCGCGCGCCGTTTACATCCGGAAGTGCTCGCCGAGATAGACGCGGCGTACGCTTTCGTTTTCGATGATGTCGCTTGGCGCGCCGGCGGCCAGCACGGTGCCGTCGCTGATGATGTAGGCGTGGTCGCAAATGCCGAGCGTCTCGCGCACGTTGTGGTCTGTGATGAGCACGCCGATATTGCGCTGCTTCAGGAATTTGACGATCTTCTGGATTTCCAGCACCGCGATCGGGTCGACGCCCGCGAACGGCTCGTCGAGCAGAATGAAGCTCGGGTTCGTCGCGAGTGCGCGCGCGATTTCGACGCGGCGGCGCTCGCCGCCCGACAGCGACAGCGCAGGATTCTCGCGCAGGTGCGCGATCTGCAGTTCGTCGAGCAGCGCTTCGGTGCGCTCGGTGATCAGCGCTTTCGACAGGCGCTTGCCTTGATCGTCGACCTGCAACTCGAGCACCGCGCGGATGTTTTCCTCGACGGTGAGCTTGCGGAACACCGACGCTTCCTGCGGCAGATACGACAGGCCGAGCGACGCGCGCTTGTGGATCGGCAGCAGGCTGATCGAGTTGCCGTCGAGGACGATTTCGCCGGCGTCGAGCGGCACGAGGCCGACGATCATATAGAACGAGGTCGTCTTGCCCGCGCCGTTCGGCCCGAGCAGACCGACGACCTCGCCGCTTTTCACGTCGAGCGACACGTCCTTGACGACCGTGCGCGACCCGTACCGTTTTTTCAGGCTGCGCACCACCAGCGAGCTCGTCGTGCCCGCGGGCTTGCGGTTGGGCAGCGTGTGCGCCGTGGCGGCGGGGGTAGACAGGGTGTTCACTGCGGCTGGGTTCCTTGGATCTGGGACGACGGCGCGAGCGTGGCCGAGGCGCCCGTCAGCGGCGCGGGGCCGCCCGACTTAGGCGAGAGCATCGCCCGCACGCGGCCCGACGGGTTGCCGGGGCCGGCTACGTCCTTGCCGGCTTTCGCAGTATAGAAGTCGTTCTGGCCGTCATAGGTGATGACGCTGCCGTGGACTTCGTCAATCAGCGTCGAGAGGCCCTGCAGGCGGCGCACCGTCGCGTTGGTGGTGAGCGTCGTCAGATCCTGCTTGCCGTCGTAGTTGATGCGCACTGCCGTGCCTTCGATGTACTCGTCGACACCGTCGCGCTTCTGGCGGAAGTACGAGAGGTTCGTGCCTGCCGAGGTGCCGACGGCGTACTGGTAGCCCTGCGGGTCCTGGGTGACTTCGACGCGGTCGGCGCGGATCACGATCGTGCCCTTGGTCGCGACGACGTGCCCCGTGAAGATGTTGATCTGCTTCAGATCGTCGTAAGTCATGTTATCCGCTTCGATATTGAGCGGTTTGTCGCGATCGGCGCGTTCGGCGTGGGCGATCGGCGCCACGCCGGCAAAGGACAGCGCGGCGAGCGCTGCCGTCAGCCCAGCGCGCACCGCGCGGCGCGCGATCGATGCGCGCGCGCGGCTGAAATTAAAGCGAAAGAACGTTTCGTTCATGCGGTCACGCTAGGAATGGAGGGCCCGGGCTATTTGGACGAGCCGCCGCCGGCATCCGAAGCGGCAATTGCGCCGCGGACATTGCCGAAGAGCTGCATCACCCGGGTGACGTTGTTGTAGTGCATGCCGTTTGCCGTCGCCACGGAAAGGCCGCGCCGAAGTTTAACCGGCTTTTCTGTCTCGATCACGTCGTCGTTGACGAGCACCCGGAAATGCGACGAATCCGCCTGCATCTCGGGATCGCCACTGCCGGGCGCGCGCAGGATGCGGGCGTTGTCGTACAGGTCGACGATCGAGGCGTCGCCGTTGACCGTGCCGCGCAGGCCGGTGGCTGTCACGATCGGCTTGCCGGGCTGAAACGCGCGGATGGCCGGCATCGTGAGATCGCTGTTTTCGTCGTCTTCATAGTGGACCATTTTGGTGGCCGTCAGACGGTACTGCGTCGTGCCGGTCTGGTCCAGCTCGGAGACCGAGAAGTTGTCGGCGAAATAGTCGGGCGAATGGGTCTTCGGCTTTTCGGCCTGGTTGGGCGGCGTTTGCGTGGCCTCCAGCAGCCAGTACGTCACGCCGGCCAGCAAGGCCATCGCGACGAGGGCGATCAGCGATGACAGGCGTGATGCGTTCATCCGTGCGAGGCTCCGCAGGCGGTGGCGAGCAGCGTGTCATAGCGATTTTGCGCGCGCAGGATCGTCTCGCAGAGCTCGCGCGCGGCGCCGTTGCCGCCGCGCGCCTGGGAGACCCAGTGCGCGCGCGAGACGACCTCGGGGTGCGCGTTGGCCGGCGCCGCGGCGAAGCCGCACTGGAGCATCACCGCGAGATCCGGCCAGTCGTCGCCCATGTAGCCGCATTCCTCGGGCGCGAGGCCAGTGGCTTTCAGGAGGTCCGAGAACGCTGTGCGCTTGTCCTCCACGCCTTGATACAGGTGGTTGATGCGGATTTCCTGCGCACGCACCTGCACGATGCCCGACTTGCGGCCGGTGATGATCGCCGTGGCAATGCCCGCTTCGCGCAAGAGCTTCAGGCCGTGGCCGTCGAGCGAGTTGAACGACTTCATCGTGTCGCCCTCGGCCGTGAACATCAGGCCGCCGTCGGTGAGCACGCCGTCCACGTCGAAAATCATCAGCTTGACGCGGCTCGCGCGTTCGGTGACGGTCAGGGCTGCGTTCATCTCAAATCACCTTCTTCGAAAACAGGTCGTGCATGTTGAGCGCGCCGATCAGCTTGCCCGCTTCGTCGACGACGAGCATCTGGTTGATCCGGTGGCGCTCCATCAGTTCCACGGCTTCCACGGCGAGGTGGTCGGCGCCGATCGTGCGCGGCGCGTGCGTCATGACGTCGGCGATCGGCAACTCGCGGAAGTCGCCCGTGCGCTCGAGCACGCGGCGCAGGTCGCCGTCGGTGAAGATGCCCTCGACGCGGTCGTGCTCGTCGACGATCGCCGTCATCCCCATGCGCTTCGCGGTCAGCTGGAACAGCGCATCGCGCACCGTTGCGCTGGTGAGCACCTTCGGCAACTGGTCGCCCGTGCGCATGACGTCGCGCACGTAGGTGAGCAGGCGCCGGCCGAGCGCGCCGCCCGGGTGCGAGCGCGCGAAATCGTCGGCGCCGAAGCCGCGCGCGTCGAGCACGGCGACCGCGAGCGCGTCGCCGAGCGCGAGCGCCGCGGTGGTGCTGGCCGTCGGCGCGAGATTCAGCGAACACGCCTCCTTCGCGACGCCCGCGTTCAGGTGCACGTCGGCCAGTTTCGCGAGGCTCGATTCGGGGCGCCCGGTGATCGCGATCAGCTTGGAGCCGAGGCGCTTCAGGAGCGGCAAGATCGAGACCAGCTCTTCCGATTCGCCCGAATTGGACATCGCGATGAAGACGTCGTCGGCCGTGACCATGCCGAGGTCGCCGTGGCTCGCCTCGGCCGGATGCACGAAGAACGCGGGCGTGCCGGTGCTTGCCAGCGTAGCGGCGAGTTTTCGGGCGATGTGGCCGGATTTGCCGATGCCTGATACGACGACGCGTCCGCGGCAGCTCAGGAGGAAATCGACTGCGCTGACGAAACCGTCGTCGAGTTGATTGCGAAGCCCGCGCACGGCGTCAGCTTCGATGTCGAGCACGTCCCGGGCGAGCGCCAGCGCCCGGTCGCCATTGATTTTCGCTATCATTCGCGGAGTATAGCAAAGGCGTTTGTTCGCCGCGCCAGGCCCCTGTGCCTGCCTGCTGCCCCCCAGCCCCATCATCCCGGAAGCGCCGTCCCTGTGCGCTGCGGGTTCCGCTGACGAACGAGGACGCTTAGCCCGTGGTGATTTCACCGCTCGAGATGACGCTGTTTCTGCTGCTCGCTTCGGTGGCGGGCGTCGTCCTATTTCGTTTCCTCAACTTACCGCCGATGCTCGGCTATCTGACCGTGGGCATCCTCGTCGGTCCGCACGCGCTCGGCATCGCACCGGATTCGGACCGGGCGCAGCATCTCGCCGAGTTCGGCGTCGTGTTCCTGATGTTCTCGATCGGGCTCGAGTTCTCGCTTTCCAAGCTGCGCTCGATGCGCCGCCTCGTGTTCGGGCTCGGCCTGCTGCAGGTGATCGCCACCGTGGCGATCGCCGTCATGCTAGGGCTGATCTTCGAGCGCTGGGTGCACGTCACGTGGCAGGGCAGCGTCGCGCTCGGCGGCGCGCTCGCGATGTCGTCGACGGCGATCGTCAGCAAGATGCTCGCCGAGCGCCTCGAGATCGAGACAGAGCACGGCCGCAACATTTTTGGCGTGCTGCTGTTCCAGGATCTGGCGGTGGTGCCGCTGTTGATCATCATCGCCGCGCTCGGCGGCGACTCGAAGAACCTCGCGACGACGCTCGGGCTCGCGGCGCTGAAGATCGTCGTCGCGCTGTCGCTGCTTTTGTTCGTCGGGCAGAAGTTCATGACGCGCTGGTTCAACGTCGTGGCCCGGCGGCGCTCGCAGGAGCTGTTCGTGCTGAACCTGCTGCTTGTCACGCTGGGCGCCGCGTTCATCACCGACAAGTTTGGTTTGTCGCTGGCGCTCGGCGCGTTCATCGCCGGCATGCTGATCGCGGAGACGCCGTACCGCCATCAGGTCGAGGAGGACATCAAGCCGTTTCGCGACGTGCTGCTCGGGCTCTTCTTCGTCACCACGGGCATGCTGCTCAATCCGCGCGTGCTCATCGCGCATCCGTTCGTCGTGCTGGCGTTCCTGGTCGGGCCGATCCTGCTGAAGGCCTTGATGATCACGGGGCTCGCGCGCGTGTTCGGGGCGACGCCGGGCGTGGCGATGCGCACCGGCATCGGCCTCGCGCAGGCCGGCGAGTTCGGCTTCGTGCTCCTGAACCTGATTCTCGACAAGCATCTCGTCGACGCGACGCTCCTGCAGGCGATTCTCGCGTCGATGCTGCTGTCGATGCTGGCCGCGCCGTTCCTGATCCAGAACGCCGATCGCATCGTGCTGCGGCTGTCGTCGACGGAGTGGATGATGCAGTCGCTGCAGATGACGCGCATCGCGACGCAGAGCCTGAAGCAAAGCGGCCACGTGATCATCTGCGGCTACGGCCGCGCCGGGCAGAACCTCGCGCGCATGCTGGAGCACGAGGGCCTGTCGTATGTCGCGCTCGATCTCGACCCCGACCGCGTGAGCGCCGCGGCCACCGCCGGCGAATCGGTCGTGTTCGGCGATGCGGGGCGGCGCGAGTCGCTGCTTGCGGCCGGCATTCACCGGGCCGCCGCGATCGCGATCACCTATGCGAACACGCCTTCGGCGCTGCGCGTGTTGCACAACATCCACGAGCTCGAACCGACGCTGCCCGTCATCGTGCGCACCGTCGACGACGCCGATCTCGAGAAGCTCCTCGCCGCCGGCGCGACCGAGGTGATTCCCGAGATCGTCGAGGGCAGCCTGATGCTCGCGTCGCACACGCTCGTCTTGGTGGGCGTGCCGATGCGGCGCGTCGTGCGGCGTGTGGAGGAAATGCGCGACGAGCGCTACAGCTTGTTGCGCGGCTATTTCCACGGCGCCGACGACCTCGGCGACGAGGACGGCCACGAGCAGGTGCGGCTACAATCTGTGCCGGTCGACGAGAATTCGGACGCCGTCGGGCGCTCGCTCGAAGAGCTCGGCCTGGCGGGCATGGGCGTCGAGGTGACGGCGATCCGCAGGCACGGCATTCGCGGCGTCGAGCCGGGGCCTGAGACCAAGCTGCGCGCGGCCGATATCGTCGTGCTGCGCGGGCTGCCGGAGGCGCTGGCGATCGCCGAGGAGCGCATTTTGCGGCATCGCCGCGCGTCCGCGGCTTGATAACGCCTGACGGGGCTTGAAGGAGCCTTCCTCGTCGACTGGAGTCCTGCCGGTCCAGCCGGCTTTTTTCGATTTTTCCAGGCCCTCGCTAGGCGAATAAAGGCCGCTTTTTCCGGAGACACCCATGTCCAACGCACGCACAGGTGCGTCGATCGACGCGGCCGAATTCATCAAGAGCCAGATACGCACGGTGCCCGATTGGCCACAGGCCGGTGTGCAGTTTCGCGACATCACGCCACTCCTGCAGCGGCCCAAGACGCTGCGCATGCTGACCGACCTGCTGGTCGAGCGCTACGTCGAGGCGAAGCTCGACTACGTCGCCGGGCTCGATGCGCGCGGCTTCATCATCGCGCCGATCATCGCTTATGAGCTGAACGTCGGCTTCATTCCGATCCGCAAGATCGGCAAGCTGCCGTTCCGGACAGTGTCGGAATCGTATGAACTCGAGTACGGCAGCGCGACCGTCGAGATCCACGAGGACGCTTGCCGCGCCGGCGACCGCGTCGTCATCGTCGACGACCTGATCGCGACCGGCGGCACCATGATGGCCGGCAAGAAGCTGCTCGAGCGGCTCGGCGCGACCGTCGTCGAAGGCGCGGCGATCATCGATTTGCCGGACCTCGGCGGCTCGAAGCTGCTGCGCGAGAACGGCCTGCCGCTTTACACGATCACCGAATTCTCGGGACATTGATTTCCCGTTCTCGCCCATCAAGGAGCACTTGAGCGATGCCCAACTTCCTGCTGTTTCTCGCCACCTCGATCGCCATCACGATGGCCCCCGGTCCCGACAATCTCCAGGTGCTCGCGCGCGGCATCTCGCAGGGGCGGGCCGCGGGCCTCGTCGCCGCGCTCGGGTTCGCCGCCGGCATCACGTTCCACACGACGCTCGCCGCGTTCGGCGTGGCTGCGCTCTTGCGCTCGTCGCCAGTTGCGTTTCAGGTGGTGAAGCTCGCGGGCGCGGCGTATCTGGTCTGGATCGGCATCAAGGCGCTCAGGAGCCAGGGGCTCGCGACCGCGCACGAGCGTCCGCGGCAGGCGCTCTCCGTCGTGTTCCGGCAGAGCGTGATCGGCAACATGATGAACCCGAAGGTCACGCTGTTCTTCGTCGTGTTCCTGCCGCAGTTCGTCGATCCGCACGGCGCGCAGAGCGTGATGGCGCAGATGCTCGAGCTGGGCGTGCTGTTCATGCTGCAGACCGTTGTCGTGTTCTCGGCGTTCGGCGTGTGCGCCGGCATGATCGGCAACTGGCTCAAACGCCGGCCGCGCATTGGCGTGTGGCTCGACCGGCTCGCGGGCGCGACGTTCATCGCGCTGGGCCTGCGCATTGCGTTGCGCGACTGATCGGGAGCCTTCGTCTCATGACTTTGTCTTGCATCGCCGCCGCGCGCCGCTTCGATGCGCGAGCGCATCGGCCGTTCTGGATCGATGAGCAGCGGGTCGGCTGGATTCGCGAGACCGACGTGCCAATGCTTGCGCGCTGGCCCGACGTCTTCGAGATCGACGCCACGCGCGTCGCGCTCAGTCCCCGCTTCGACGGCAGCGTCGATCAGCGCTCTGCCGCGCTCGGCGCGGTGATCGGCGCGCTCGCGGCCGACGGCCGGATTCCCGGCTGGCGCGACGAAACCTACGCGATCCGCAACGCCTTCGACGACGCCCCGCTCGCCTATATCGAGCGCGCCGCGTCGCGCTTCTTCGGCACGATGACGTACGCGGTGCACCTGAACGGCGTCGTAAAATACGCGGATCGTGCGCCACGGATGTGGATCGCGCGCCGCAGCGACACCAAGGCGACCGATCCGGGCATGCTCGACAACGTCGTCGCCGGCGGCATCGGCTGGGGCTTCGGCATCGGCGCGACGATCGTCAAGGAGTGCTGGGAAGAGGCGGGCATTCCCGAGGAGATTGCATCGAAGGCCGTGGCGGGCCGCACCGTCCACGTGCTGCAGTCGATTCCCGAAGGGACGCAAGCGGAGCAGATCTTCGTCTACGACCTGCCGCTGCCCGACGATTTCGTCCCGCACAACCAGGACGGCGAGGTGGGCGAGCATCGGCTCGCGGGCATCGACGAAGTCGCGGGTTGGATCGAAGACGATGCCATGACCGTCGACGCCAGTCTCGCGACGCTCGATTGCCTGTTGCGCCACCATTGGATCGACGCAGAGGCCTGCGCGGGCATCGACGCACTGTTCGCGCCGCCGGCCTGAGCGCAGGAAGCGCCTGGCGCGCCGCGCCAAAGCAAGCGTCGATCGAAAACCGATTACATACCAAGCGTTCAAGTAGGGAGTTCCAGGGTCATGTCGACCGAACACAGCTTTATTCTGAAACTGTCGTGCCCCGACCGGCCCGGCATCGTTCACGCGGTCTCGGGCTTTTTGTTCGAGCGCGGCAGCAACATCCTCGATTCCGCGCAGTTCGGCGACAGCCGCACGGGCGAGTTCTTCATGCGCGTGCATTTCCAGCAGGTCGGCGGCGACCCGGGCCTTGACGCGCTGCGTGACGCGTTCGCGGCGCTCGCCGAGCGCTTCGCGATGCGCTGGGAGTTGCATGACGCCTCACTGAAGCCGCGCGTGGTGATCATGGTGTCGAAGATCGGCCATTGCCTGAACGACTTGCTGTTCCGCTACCGCACTGGCCAACTGCCGATCGAGATCTCCGCGATCGTCTCGAACCACCAGGACTTCTACCAGCTCGCGGCGAGCTACAACATTCCGTTCCATCACTTCCCGCTGACGGCGTCGACGCCGGCCGCCAAGGCCGCGCAGGAAGCGCGCGTGCTCGAAGTGATCGATCAGCATGAGACCGATCTCGTCGTGCTCGCGCGCTACATGCAGATCCTGTCGCCGCAGCTGTGCGAGAAGCTCGCGGGCCGCGCGATCAACATCCATCACTCGTTTCTGCCGAGCTTCAAGGGCGCGAAACCCTATTACCAGGCGTTCGACCGCGGCGTGAAGCTGATCGGCGCGACGGCTCACTACGTGACGACCGATCTCGACGAAGGCCCGATCATCGAGCAGGAAGTGGAGCGCGTGGATCACAGCATGACGCCGGATCAGCTGACGGCGATCGGGCGCGACGTCGAGTGCGTGACGCTTGCGCGCGCCGTGAAGTGGCATGTGGAGCACCGGATCGTGCTGAACGGGACGAAGACGGTGGTGTTTCGCTGATCGAGCGCCATGGCGTTTTCGCTCCGCTCATGAAAAAGCCCGCAATCGCGGGCTTTTCCGTTATCCGGCGATCAAACGCGATCGCATTCAAATCAACCGCAAATAAATCAGCTCCCGCTTGATATACGCATAGAAAATCGGCGCCGCGATCACCCCTGGCAAACCGAACGCCGCCTCCATCACCAGCATGGCCAGCAGCAATTCCCATGCGCGCGCCTCGATCTGTCCGCCGACGATGCGGGCGTTCAGGAAGTACTCGAGCTTGTGGATGACGATCAGGAACATGAGCGAGCCGACCGCCGTCGGAAAGCTCACCGACAGCGACACCGCGACGATCAGCGTGTTCGAGATCAGGTTGCCGATCACCGGCAGCAGGCCCGTGATGAACGTCACGAGCACGAGCGTTTTCGACAGTGGCAGCCGCTCGTGAAACGCCGGCAGCGCGACGAGCAGGTAGAGCGCGGTGAACACGGCATTGATCGCCGAGATCTTGACCTGTGCGAACACGATGCGGCGGAACGCGTCGGCGAAGCGCGCGACGCGCGCGGCGAAGGCGGTGGAAAGCGGTAGACGCTGTGCGTGGCGCTGAACGGTGATCGCAACCATCGCGCCGATGATCATGCCGAACAGTGCATGCCCGAAGCCGCGCGCGACGGTCTTGCCGCTCTGCGAGAGCTGCCCCATGTGCGAGTGCATTAGCGTGGCGGCCCTCTCCTTCATCTGCGCGGCGTCAACGGGCAGCGCCGAGGCGATCCATTGCGGCGTGCGCCCGCGAGCCTGGTCGACCATCTGCATGACCTGGTCGAGCAGGTTCTGGATGTTGGGCACCGTATTCTCGAAGTGCTCGATGAGGCCGATCGTCAGCCCCGCGAGCGCGCCGACCACGACCGTCGACAGCAGCACCACGGCGAGCCAGCGCGCGCCCTGGCTCGACGTGTGCCGCTCGATGGCTGGCGCGATCATATGCACGAGCTGAAAGACGAGCATGCCCGCGAGCAAGGCGACGAGCAGCTTCAACTCCAGCACGGCCCACATGCCGACGAGCATCAGCGCGTAGCTGCCGATTTCCACCGCCGACAGCTTCGGCAGGCTCATATCGCTCGTCAGTCGCACGGGGCGAGGTTGCAGGTCCCGCACCTGCGTATTTTCCGATGCCTCGTTGCGCTTAGCCATGACTCATTCCCGTCTCCGACCCAATTCCCGACTTCCGGTATCCAGCTTGGTGTGCCCGCTCAGCGGCGCCTGAGCAGCTCCCCGAGGTATCTCCCGGTGAAGCTCGCTTTTGACTTGGAAACCTGCTCCGGCGTGCCTTGCGCGATGATCTGGCCGCCGCCCGCTCCGCCTTCCGGACCGAGGTCGATCACCCAGTCGGCGGTTTTGATCACGTCGAGATTATGCTCGATGATGACGACCGTATTGCCCTGGTCGCGCAGCCGGTGGATCACTTCGAGCAACAGCGCGATGTCGTGGAAGTGCAGGCCGGTCGTCGGCTCGTCGAGGATATACAGGGTGCGGCCGGTGTCGCGCTTCGAGAGTTCGAGCGAGAGCTTCACGCGCTGGGCTTCGCCGCCGGAGAGCGTCGTCGCCGACTGTCCGAGCCGGATGTAGCCGAGGCCCACGTCGAGCAGCGTCTTCAGCTTGCGCGCCACCACGGGCACCACCTTGAAAAACTCGTACGCGTGCTCGACCGTCATGTCGAGCACTTCACTGATGTTCTTGCCCTTGTACTGGACTTCCAGCGTTTCGCGGTTGTAGCGCTTGCCGTGGCAGACGTCGCACGGAACGTAGACGTCCGGCAGGAAGTGCATCTCGACCTTGAGCACGCCGTCGCCCTGGCACGATTCGCAGCGGCCTCCCTTCACGTTGAACGAGAAGCGGCCTGGATCGTAGCCGCGCTCCTTGGCGGCCGGCACGCCCGCGAACAGTTCGCGGATCGGCGTGAAGACGCCCGTGTAGGTGGCCGGATTCGAGCGCGGCGTGCGGCCGATCGGCGATTGGTCGACGTTGATGACCTTGTCGAAGTGCTCGAGGCCTTCGATCGCCTCGTACGGCGCGGGCTCGGTCGACGAGCCGTACAGGTGGTGCGCGACGGCTTGGTAGAGCGTGTCGTTGATAAGCGTCGACTTGCCCGAGCCGGACACGCCGGTCACGCAGGTCAGGAGGCCCACCGGCAGGTCGAGCGTGACGCGCTTCAGGTTGTTGCCATGCGCCTCGACGATGCGCAGGCGCCGCTCGTCCGGCTCCTTGCGTTCGTCCGGATACTCGATGGTGCGCGTGCCGGCGAGATACTGGCCCGTCATCGATGCGGCATCCGCCTGGACTTCCTCGGGCGTGCCCTCGGCGATGATCATCCCGCCGTGCTCGCCCGCGCCCGGCCCCATGTCGACGACGTAGTCGGCCATGCGGATCATGTCCTCGTCGTGCTCGACGACGATCACCGAGTTGCCGAGATCGCGCAGGTGCTTGAGCGTCGAGATCAGGCGGTCGTTGTCGCGCTGGTGCAGGCCGATCGACGGCTCGTCGAGCACGTACATCACGCCCGTGAGGCCCGAGCCGATCTGCGAGGCGAGCCGGATGCGCTGCGCCTCGCCGCCCGAGAGCGTCTCCGCGCTGCGCTCGAGCGAGAGGTAGTCGAGCCCGACGTTGTTGAGGAACATCAGCCGCGCGACGATCTCCTTGATGACCTTGTCGGCGATGTCGCGCTTGGCGCCGTCGAGGCGCAGCGTCTGGAAGTAGCCGAGCGCGTCGCGCAGCGGCCAGCCGCTCACTTCGTAGATCGCGCGCGCGTCGCCGTTCGCGCCGAGGCGCACGAAGCGCGCCTCGCGGCGCAGGCGCGTGCCTTCGCACGACGGGCACGCCTGATTGTTCTGGTACTTCGCGAGCTCCTCGCGGACCGCGGCCGAATCGGTCTCGCGGTAGCGGCGCTCGAGGTTCGGGATGATCCCTTCGAACACGTGCTCGCGGATCGAGGTGCGGCCGCGCTCGTTGATGTAGGAGAACGGGATGGTTTCCTTGCCCGAGCCGAACAGCAGCAGCTTCTTGATCTTCTCCGGCAGGTCTTCGAACGCGGTGTCGATGTCGAACTCGTAGAACGCCGCGAGGCTTTGCAGCATCTGGAAGTAGAACTGGTTGCGCCGGTCCCAGCCCTTCACGGCGCCGGCCGCGAGCGACAGCGACGGATGCGCCACGACGCGCTTCGGATCGAAGAACGTGATCTGGCCGAGCCCGTCGCAATCGGGGCAGGCGCCCATCGGATTGTTGAACGAGAAGAGGCGCGGCTCGAGCTCCTGCAGCGAGTACGAGCAGATCGGGCAGGCGAACTTCGAGCTGAACAGGTGCTCCTTCTCCGTCTCCATCTCGAGCGCGATCGCGCGGCCGTCCGCGAGGCGCAGCGCGGTTTCGAACGATTCCGCGAGGCGCTGCTTCATGTCGGGGCGCACCTTCAGGCGGTCGACGACGACGTCGATCGTGTGCTTGTCGTTCTTCTTGAGCTTCGGGAGCGATTCGACTTCGTAGATCTTCGCCTCGCCTTCGTTCGCCGTGCCGCCGCCCGAGCGGACGCGAAAGCGCACGAAGCCCTGCGCCTGCATGTCCTCGAAGAGCTCGGTGTGCTCGCCCTTGCGGTTCGCCACCGCGGGCGCGAGGATCATCAGCTTGGTTTCCTCGGGCAGCGCGAGCGCGGCGTCGACCATCTGCGAGACGCTTTGCGCCTCGAGCGGAATCCCGTGATCGGGGCAAAACGGCGTGCCGACGCGCGCGTACAGGAGGCGCAGGTAGTCGTGGATCTCGGTGACGGTGCCGACCGTCGAGCGCGGGTTGTGCGAGGTCGCCTTCTGCTCGATCGAAATCGCCGGCGACAGGCCTTCGATCAGATCGACGTCGGGCTTCTCCATCAGCTGGAGAAACTGCCGGGCGTAGGCCGACAGGCTCTCGACGTAGCGGCGCTGCCCTTCTGCGTAGAGCGTGTCGAACGCGAGCGACGATTTGCCCGATCCGGACAGGCCGGTGATCACGATGAGCTTGTGACGCGGCAGGTCGAGATTGACGTTTTTCAGGTTGTGGGTACGAGCGCCACGGATGCGAATCTGTTCCATGAAACCTGGGCGGGGAAGGGGGCCAAACCTGCTACTATAACGACTTTTCCAGACCGCCGTTACGGCGACCTTACACCGCGCGGCAGGCGCGAGCGGGCGCCGATTTCCGGGCCCATCGCCGCCGATGTCCAATCCTTCCGCCACTTCCTCGCGCATGAGCGCGCCCGAGATGCGCGCGACCGTTTCGCTCGCCGGGATCTTCGCGCTGCGCATGCTTGGCCTGTTCATGATCATGCCGGTGTTTTCGATCTACGCGAAAACGATCCCCGGCGGCGACAACGTCTTCCTGGTCGGCCTCGCGCTCGGCGCCTACGGCGTCACGCAGTCAATGCTCTACATCTTCTACGGCTGGGCCTCCGACAAGATCGGCCGCAAGCCCGTGATCGCCACGGGGCTCCTCGTCTTCGCGATCGGCAGCTTCGTCGCCGCGCTCGCGCACGACATGACGTGGATCATCGTCGGGCGCGTGATCCAGGGGATGGGGGCGGTATCGTCGGCGGTCATTGCGTTCATCGCCGACCTCACCGCCGAGGAGCACCGCACGAAGGCGATGGCGATGGTGGGCGGCAGCATCGGGGTGTCGTTCGCCGTGGCGATCGTCGGCGCGCCGATCGTGTTTCAGTGGCTCGGCATGAGCGGGCTGTTCTCGCTCGTCGGCGTGTTCTCGCTGCTGGCGATCGGCGTCGTGCTGTGGATCGTCCCCGATGCGCCGAAGCCCGTGCACGTGCGCGCGCCGTTCGCCGAGGTGCTGCACAACGTCGAGCTGCTGCGCCTGAATTTTGGCGTGCTCGTGCTGCACGCCACGCAGACCGCGCTCTTTCTCGTCGTGCCGCGCATTCTCGAAGCGGGCGGCCTGCCGGTCGCGTCGCACTGGAAGGTCTACTTGCCCGTGATGGGGCTGTCGTTCGTGATGATGGTGCCGGCCATCATCGCCGCCGAGAAGCGCGGCAAGATGAAGCCGGTGCTGCTCGGCGCCGTCGCGCTTATCCTGATCGGCCAATTGTTGCTGGGCGCTGCGCCGCATACTATTTTGACTGTCGCGGCGATCCTCTTCGTCTACTTCCTCGGATTCAACATTCTCGAGGCGTCGCAGCCTTCGCTCGTGTCGAAGCTTGCGCCGGGCCAGCGCAAGGGCGCGGCTGCGGGCGTCTACAACACGACGCAGTCGATCGGCCTTGCGCTCGGCGGCGTAGCCGGCGGCTGGCTGTTGAAGGTGGACGGCCAGAGCGCGGTGTTCTTCGCCTGCTCGGGCCTCGTATTTGCGTGGCTTATAATCGCCGCCAGCATGAAGCAGCCGCCGCGCAAGGCTTGAGCGAGCGCTCGGCTCGCTGGCGCGTTTGCTGCGCCGCATGAAAGCTATGCATGGGACCGGACTACACGCTAAAGCGTTAGCTCCGGTCGACACGGAATCAACTGGAGAAACACATGGCATCCGTCAACAAGGTCATTCTCGTCGGCAATCTCGGCGCCGATCCTGAAGTGCGTTATCTGCCGAGCGGGGACGCCGTCGCGAACATCCGCCTGGCAACCACTGATCGCTACAAGGACAAGGCGTCCGGCGAGTTCAAGGAAATGACCGAGTGGCACCGCGTGGCGTTCTTCGGCCGCTTGGCCGAAATCGTGAACGAATACTTGAAGAAGGGCTCGGCCGTGTACATCGAAGGCCGCATTCGCACGCGCAAGTACCAGGGCCAGGACGGCCAGGACCGCTATTCGACGGAAATCGTCGCGGACCAGATGCAGATGCTCGGCGGCCGCGGCGGTGCGGGCGGCGGCGGTGGCGGCGATGACGGCGGCTACAGCCGCGGCGAGCCGTCCGAGCGCGGCGGCGGCCGGACGGCTGGCGGCGGCGCGCGTGGAGCTAGTGGCGGCGGCGGTGGTTCGAGCCGCCCGAGCGCGCCGGCCGGCGGCGGGTTCGATGAGATGGACGACGATATTCCGTTTTAAGATCGGATGCCGCCCTGACGGACGGTGCCCCTCGATGGACAAGAAGCCCGCAAATGCGGGCTTTTTTCCGCCCTTTCGGACCGATCGCCAAAGAACGCACGGTGTCGTCCCGTCGCGCGACATGCCGCCCCTCGTCAGGGAGACCCCTCGCCAAGAGTCGCTATAATGCGGCACCCATTCCCATTTATCAGACATGAGCCGACTTCTCTGCGTATTGGTCGTTTCGCTGGGCTTGATGCAGTGCGCCGTTGCACAGGATCGGGCGCAGGCGGACGGCTTCGCAAGCGATGCGTCGGCCATGGCGAGCGCGCCGGATGCCGCGAGTGCATCGACGGTGCCGCAAATCCGTGCGATCTCGGACCTGCTCACGCAGAAGTTCGGTCTCGCGCGCGCCAAGGCGGAACAGATCTCGGCGGCGGTGATGTCGTCGGCATCGAAATATTCGCTGCCGCCCGCGCTGGTGCTCGCGATCATCTCGATCGAATCGCGCTTCAAGGAAAAAGCCAAGGGCCTGCACGGCGCGACCGGGCTCATGCAGGTGGTGCCGGCGGCCCACAAGCAGCTCGTGAAGCATCTCGACCTGACCGCGCCTGAAGACAACATCGAGGCAGGGTCGGCGATTCTGCACGGCTACATCCAGTCGACACAGGGCGACGTTGCTGCGGCGCTGAAGAACTACGGCGGTTCGAAGGCCTATGCCCAGAAGGTCAGCCTGCGCGCCAAGGATTTTCAACTCGACACTGCAGCGAGCGATCCAGCCGGGTCGCGCTAGCGTAACGCCTTCGCTCTCGACTCGCTCGTCATGCTTGGCAATTGCCAAATGCATACGTTGCGTCGTGCCGATTCAGAAGCGTCCTATTTTCTGCGATACCGCTCCGTGGTCATATTCACGAATTGCGGCTGATACTGCCGCACGCCAGTGGCATGCATTATTCATAACGCATGCACGCACACATCTCCTGAGAGATTTATCGTGAGTATTCGAGTCATCCTTGCCGACGATCATCCTTTTGTACTGCTTGGAATCAAAGCGGCTCTCGAAAAGGAAGAGGAGATCGACGTCGTCGGCTCGGCTCGTTCACCGGGCGCGTTGCTCGAGCTGCTCCGCTCCACTCGGTGCGAGGTGGTCGTCACGGATCTGACGATGCCGGACCCCGATGGCGCTGTCGATGATGGCTTGCAACTCGTGCGGGGCATCCGCCGCGAATGGCCGCTGCTCGGCATCGTCGTGCTGACCAGTCTCACCAATGGCGCCATCCTGCGCGCCATCGTTACGGATCCGGCAATCGGCGTCGTCAACAAAATGGAGTCAATGGACGAGGTGATCGTCGCTGTGCGCCTCGCGGCCCAGGGCAAAGCGCATGTCGGGGAGAGAATTGCCGGCGCGCTGGCCGAAGCGGGGGCCGGCGCGTTCGAGTCTGCCCGTCTCTCGCCGCGCGAGTCGGAAGTCGTGCGATTGTTCGCCCACGGCCTAACGATCAACGAAATTGCGCATAAGCTCGATCGCGACGTTCGCACCGTCAGCCGCCAGAAGCGCGACGCCATGGTGAAGCTCGGCGTGCATAACGATCCGGGCCTTTATGCGTTTGCTCAAGCGCACGGATTGGTTTGATTGGTATCAAAATTCCAGCGGTTAGTTCAGGAATACCCTGCAGGATGATAGGTGTTTTAAGAGCAATCCTATATCGGAATGCTAATCAATGTACGATGCTATAAAGATTGCCAAATGACTTGAGAATATTCTCTGGTATCGGGGCGCGGTAGGGGGAAATAGATGGCAGATGTCGACACCGTGGTGCCGATTAAAACGATCATTGCAGATGATCACCCATTGGTGCTGCTGGCGATCGAAAATCTCGTGGCTTCGCTGCCTGACATGCAGATTGTCGGCCGTGCGATCGATTCAACCGGGCTTTTCGAGGAGCTGGCTCGCATCGAATGCGATGTCGTCGTGACGGATCTTTTCATGCCGGGTGGGGCGCAAGGCGATGGCCTTGAAATCATTCAGCTTTTCAAGGAGCGCTATCCTGAAATCGCGCTCGTCGTACTGACGATGTCGATGGATGTCGACGTGCTGCGAAGCGCCATATCGTTGGGCGCCGACGCCATTCTCAGCAAGCGCGATCGCATCGACCTGATGCACGTTGCTGTCGTCACTGCGCTCGCACGTGAGTTTTATCTCGGTCCGACAATCCGGACACTGCTTGCAGATGCGAAGCGTGCGCAACGGCTGGAGCGCGTGCGCCAGCTTTTGTCGAAGCGCGAACTCGAAGTATTTACTCACTATGCATCGGGGCTCGGCATCGCCGAAATCGCACGGCAAACTGGGCGAAGCGTGAAAACCATCAGTGCGCAGAAGTGCACGGCCATGAAGAAACTGGAGCTTGAAAGCGATGTCGACTTGTATCGCTTCGCCATCGAGCATGGTCTCATCGCCGGATGGCGTTCTTCGTAGCGCGAGGTAACGCGGTATCGGTGCAGGCGTTTCGCAGCCGAGGAGGATCGGCAGCAGCCAGTGACGTAATGTTTTGCGCTCCGCTGGGGGTAAGCAAAGGCGGGTGCGACTAGTGAGAACGAAAACAAGATGACGAACCCTATTCGAATCATCGTTGCCGACGACCATCCGAGCGTTTGTCTTGGAGTGGTCAGTCTCCTGTCGGCCGTGCCCAGCTTCGCCGTCGTCGGACAAGCCTCGGATGCGCAGATGCTGGCCGAGTGCCTGGACGCCCATCCTTGCGACGTCGTCGTCACCGATATCGGCATGCCGGGCCTCAACGGCGAGAGCAACGCCATCTCGCTGCTGCGCAGGATCTTGAGGGACAGTCCGCGTCCGCACGTCGTCGTCCTGACGATGATCAACCACCTTCAAATGCTGACTGGCCTGTTGCAGCTTGGGGTGTCCGCCATTATCGACAAGCGCGACGCAGCTGACTCGCTCGTCGCGGCAATCGAGGCGATCGGCACTGGGCGGCCATATCTGTCCGGGCATGTGGCGGAAATGGTCAGAACCGCTGATGAATTTCCGGCGTCCCGGGCAGGTGTGCTGAGCCGCCGTGAATGGGAGGTCTTTCAGCTCTATGCAAAAGGCATGGCGATCCATCAGATCGCCAAGAGCCTGGGGCGCAGCGGCAAGACGATCAGCACTCAAAAACGCAGCACCATGCGCAAGCTCGGGCTCGATACGGAAGCGCAACTGGTCGAATACGCCCGTCAGATCGGACTTACCTAGTCCTGCCCCAATACTTTAGGAATCGTCTGATTAGATTTTCAACGGCTTCGTTCGACACTAGCCGTTGGCGCATGAATCGGTACGCGCCGCCCAGATGCGGAACTCCGCATCTGGACTGCGCAGCGATCGAATGCGCCGAGATCGACGTTGGGTGGCCCCCACGGCGCAACGGCGATGGAGGTGAGATGTCGAATCTAAGAAGACGGCTGTTGGCCGAAGCCGCGGGGTCGGCGTGGGTGGTGTTGATCGGCTGCGGCAGCATGGTGCTTTCCGCCAATTTCGGCGCCCAAGGGTTGGGGCTCCTGGGCGTTTCGCTTGCCTTCGGTCTCGGTTTCACATCAATGGCCTATGCCATCTGGCCCATTTCGGGCGCGCACATGAACCCCGCGGTGACAGTCGGGTTTGCGGTCGCGCAGCGGTTTTCGATTCGCGAGCTGGTGCCATATCTTGCCGCGCAAGTCGTCGGAGCGGCGCTGGGCGCGTGGCTCCTTGCCTATATCGCGGGTGGGCGGCCGGGCTTCGAGCTCGCTGCCGCCGAGTTCGGCGCGAACGGGTACGGCGACCATTCCCCTTTCGACTACCGCCTCCACGCGGCTGCGGCGCTCGAGTTCGCGATGTCGTTCGCACTCGTCATGGTCCATCTGCTCGTGTCGGGCTTGCGGGTATCGCGCGTCATCGCACCGCCGGCGGTCGGTGCCTGCATTACGTTGATCTATCTGGTTTCGCTGCCGGTCACCAACGGTTCGGCCAATCCCGCCCGTTCGACGGGCCCGGCGCTGCTGGTCGGCGGCTGGGCGCTCGATCAGCTGTGGATGTTCTGGGCGGCGCCGATGGCCGCGGCCATTCTCGCCGGCCTGCTGTATCCGCTCTTTCAAGGCAACCCGCGCGAGCGCGAGACCGGCGCGCTGGACCAGCGGCAGCGCCCGGCGGTCCAGTAAGCATGGCCGGATCAATACTGTGACGTTCTTCATCGATCGACTCATCGCGGGCCGGCGACTCTACCTTCTTTGTACGTTCGCTCTTGCGCCTTGGCTTTCGGGACTCGGTGGATCCGACGCCATGGCGGCCGACCGGCCAGTGTCACCCGCGCCGGTCAGCGCAGCCGTTGCACAGCATCCGGTCACCGAAAAGCTGACGCTCGGCATGCTCGCCGGCGGATGGGCGCCATTCGACCAGTTGGTGAACGGCAAGCCCGCAGGACTGAGCATCGACTATCTTCGCCTGACACTGTCGGGCCAAGTCTCGCTGGAAGTGAAGACTTTCCCAGACATGCCGGCGGTGCTGAAGGCGGCGTGCGACGGCACGGTCGACATCGTGCCGAGCGTGGCGCGCACGCCGGAGCGTGAGCAGTGCCTTACCTTCACCGCGCCGTATTTCCACGGCGCGACGGCTGTCGTGACGCGCGCAAGCGAGAGCGCGGTATTTGATGCGACGCGCTTGCGCTCGGCGCGAATCGCGGTGGAACAGGGGTTTTCGCTCGAACGGCAACTGAGCGAGCGCTATCCGCGCGCGCAGCGGGTGGTGCGGCAGGACACCTTTGCCGCGCTGCAAGCAGTCGCGGATGGCGACGCCGACGCCTACTTCGGCTTTGCGCCGGCGATTCGGCAGCAGCTTGCCGCCGGCCGCTTCAACACGCTGCACGTCGCCTTCGAAGAAACGAGCCGGATGGACGACCTGCGCTTTGCGATGTCGCGCGACAACAAGGCGTTGCGCAACCGGATCGATGCCGCGCTTGCCCGTCTGCGCCCGGTCGACGAGGGCGCGATCCGCGCACGCTGGATCGGCGCGACGATCGACGCTCGCGACGGCGACCCCGGAGAGGGCCTGGAGCTCAGCGAGCGCGAGCGAGCCTATTTGCGAGCGCTGCCCGTGATCACGATCGGTTTCGACGCGTCCTGGGCGCCGTTCAGCTACGTCGACCAGGCCGGGCGCCCGAGCGGCATCGCTTCCGACTATCTCGACTATCTGAGCCGTACGCTCGGCGTGTCGTTTCGGCGCTCGCCGGATGCCGGCTGGGCTGCCGCGCTCGAGTCGTTCCAGCGTGGCAGCGTCGCGCTGCTCGCGACCGCGACCGCCGGCGATCCACGCCTGCCCGGCGCGCAAATCACCGATGCGTACGAAAGCTACCCGATCGTGATCGCCGCACGCCGTGATGAACCTCCGGCCCAGAGCCTTGCCGATTTCGCGCATCGCCGCATCGTCGTGACCGGGCATCTGGCCGATCCGGCGCGGTTCTCGCGCGCCGTGCCGCAAGCGGCCGTGATCGTGGCGCCCACCGTCGAAGCCGCGCTGCGCAAGGTCGCCGAAGGCGAGGCCGATGCGTTCGTCGACAACGTCGCCACCATCGACGCCGCGATCCAGGACCAGTACGCGGGTGTCCTGAAGATCGTCGGCGCGGTCGGCGAGACCGACCCGATCGCTTTTGCGCTCGGCCCGGACCTCAAGCCGCTGGCGGGGCTGATCGGCCGCGCGCTGCGCGCCATGCCCCAGGCCGAGAAGCTGCGCATCCGCCAGAAGTGGCAGGGCGGCGCCGCGCAGGAGCACGCTGCCAGGATCACATCGCTGCGGCTGTTGCCGCTTTTGATCGGCGTCGCCGTCGCGCTGTTCGTGACGCTGCGCGCGTATGTGCTGCTGCAACGCGAGGTGCGCCGGCGCGAGGACACCGAACGGCAGCTCGAATCGCAATTGAATTTCCAGCAGACGATGATGGAGATGGTGCCGTATCCGCTCGTCGCGAAGGATCACGAGAACCGCTATATCGCCGTCAACCGCGCGTTCGAGCTGACGCTCGGCGTACGGCGCGAAGACGTGCTCGGCCGCACCGGCGCCGAAGCGCGTGCCTGGGGGCGTCAGCATAGCGAAACGCTCGATCGCCTCACGGCCGAGACTTTGCGCATGGGCGCGCTGCGCAGCATCGAGCTCGATTTCACGAATCGTGCAGGCGATTTGCGGCACGGCCTGTTCTGGGTCGGCGCGTGCGCCGGCATCGACGGCGGCGGGCCCGGCGTCATCTGCACGATGGTCGACATCACTGAGATACGCCGCGCGGAGCGCCGTGCGCGCGAAACCGAGCGGCGCCTGTTCGACGTCACCCGCTCGCTGCCCGCCGTCGTGTTTCAGTTGCGGCGCGACCCAAACGGCGTGTACTCGCTGCCCTACGTCGGCGGCGACACGCTGCACCTGCTGGGTAACGACGACACCGCGCTGTTCGAGGACGGCGCGTTCACGCTCATTTCCGAGGAAGACCGCGCGCAGGTGCGGGATGAGCTCGAGCGCTCCGCGGTGACGGGCGAGCCGATTCTCGTCGAATTCCGCCGCCGCGGCGAGGGGGCGGCGCGCTGGGTGCGAGCCGAGCTCGTGCCGCGCCGAGAGGCGAACGGCAGCGTCGTGTGGAGCGGCTATTGGGCCGATGCGAGCGTCGAGCGCGCCCGCACGGACGAGCTGGCGCACGCGCGCGACCTTGCCCAGGCCGCGTCGAAGGCGAAGGACGACTTCCTCGCGATGATGAGCCATGAGATCCGCACGCCGATGAACGGCGTGCTGGGGCTCGTCGAAGTGCTCGAAACGACGCAGCTCGATGTCGACCAGCAGCAGATGCTCGGCATGATCCACGACTCGGCGGGCGCGCTGCTGCAGATTCTCGACGACCTGCTCGACTATTCGAAGATCGAGGCCGGCGCGCTCACGATCGCGGCCGAGCCGATCGACATGCGCGAGCTCGTCGACGGCGCCGTCGGCCTGCTCGCCGGGCGCGCGCACGAGAAGGGCCTGCGCATGCGCGTCGACGTCGAGCCGGAAGTCGCGGCGACGCTGCGCGGCGACAGCGTGCGGCTGCGACAGATCCTCTTCAACCTGCTCAGCAACGCGATCAAGTTCACGCTGACGGGCGAGGTGTCGGTGCACGTGGCCGTCGTCACGCAGACGGAGGAGGGGCAGAGCATCGACATGTCGGTGGAGGACACCGGCATCGGCATCGCCCCGGAAGTGCAGGCGCGCCTGTTCGCCCCCTTCGTGCAGGCGGAGTCGTCGACGACCCGGCGCTTCGGCGGCACCGGTCTCGGCCTCGCGATCTGCCGCCGGCTCATCGACTTGATGGGCGGCACGCTCTCGCTGAACAGCACGCCCGGCGCCGGGACCAAGATGAGGATGCGCCTCGTGATGCCGGTCGAGCAGCAAAACTATGCGGCGGGGCGTCTGCGCGGCAAGCGGGGGATCGTCGCCATCGACGATTTCCGCGTGGCGCGCGCGCTCGTGCACTTCGGGCAGGCGCTCGGCATGGACTTGCGCCGCATCTCGCCGGGCAGCGCGGATCTCGACGACCCGGCCAAGACGGCCGACGTCGACCTGATCTTCGTGCGCGACGACTTCGATGTGCAAAGGCTCGGACGCAGCAAGCCGCGCATCATCCACGTGACGGAGAAGAAAAAGCCGACGGGCTACCGCGTGCTCGAGAACGACATCCGCGTGAGCGTCAACCCGATCTCGTGGCACGGGTTGAGCGCCGCTTGCGTGGCTGCGCTCTCCGACACCGCGCAGCCGGCGGCGAAGGGGAGTCCTCTCGACGATCGCAACGCGCCGCCCGATCGCGACAGCGCCATCGCGAACGGCCGTCTCGTGCTGGTGGCCGAGGACCATCCCGTGAACCAGGAGCTGATCCGGCATCAGCTCGAGCTGCTCGGTTTTGCCTGCGACGTGGTGGAAGATGGAGCCGAGGCGCTGTCGGCGCTCGAGCACCGCCATTACGGCTTCCTGATCACCGATTGCCATATGCCGAACGTCTCGGGCTACGAACTGGCCAAGCAGGTGCGTGCACGGGAGAGCCGGCTCTGCGACGGCATCCGCTTGCCGATCCTGGGCGTCACGGCGAGCACGGCTCCGGAGGAGCTGCGCCTGTGCCGCGAAGCCGGCATGGACGACTGCCTCGTCAAGCCGACGCGCCTCGCCACGCTGCGCGATCACCTGGACCGCTGGTTCGGCCCGGATGCCGATCGCCACGGCGGCGCGGCGGAAGCCCAGGCGTCCTTGGTACCGCAAACACCCGCGGACGGCGCCGGCGCGTTCGGCCCGGACGACCTCGCCTACATGCGGCAGTTGTGGGGCAACGAATCGACGGTCAAGGCGCTGCTGGACTCCTTCGTCGCATCGTTGCGCGATGACTTGCGCAAGCTGCCGGCGCTGTTCGAAAGCGGCGATCTGGCGAAGCTGCGGCATTGGCACCATCGTGTGGCGGGCGCCACGAGCGTGCTGCGCTACCAGCCGCTGCTCGACGTGCTCGATGTGTATCGCCGCGACATGGCGGCGCAATCGCGCGACGAGCTTTGCGCGGCAGGCTACCGTCTCATCGAGACCTGCTCGGTGATCCTGGATCGCATCGAGGAGCAGGCGTCGCGTCTTGCCTAATTAGCGGCGGGGCCGCAGCGCACGCTTGTAGCCGCGGAATCTCACGCGGACGGCCTCTGCTACACTCGGATGCATAAGGCATAAAAAAGAACACATCGACTTGGCTGGGCGTTTTCGACTACAGGAACTAGAAATGAAATTGCTCCGTCGATTGTTGATGGTTTTGCCGGCGCTCGCGGCGATAGGCTATGCGCAGGCCACCAAATGGACCAACCTGTCGAGCGCGAGCGATCTTGTCTACGCGATCGATACCGACAGCATCGCGAAAAATCCTCAGGGCTACATCGAATATCTGGCGAAAACGGTCTGGACGACGCCGTCGCCGCTGCCCGGCTCGACAGCGCCGGTGGCGGTGTCGGTCACGCGCTATCAGATCGATTGCGGCAACAAGCAGTGGCGCGCGCTCGATACGCACTATCAGGCGGCGGACGGCTCGTCCGCGGGCATATATTCTCCAGCGCCTGCCGATTGGGCGGCGATCTCGCCCGGAACCGTCGTCGATTCGATGTTTCAGAAAGTCTGCTGACGCAGCCGCGTCAAACATTGGAGACTGCCTTCCATGAAGGAGTCGTTTCTCGCACGAACAAGTGTAGTCAAACGGAGTGAACGGATTGAGCCCGAAATGGGCAATTGTCCGTTCGACGAGGTGAGTCAATTCCGCCATTTGCACTAGGATGGAGTTTCGCCGGGCGACGTTCGCCGGGCGACGTTCGCCGGGCGACGCTCGCCGCTCCCCGCGCGATGCTTTCCTGGGTTGCACCGGCAGCTTCTACGTTCTGGAGAGAACATGATTTCAATTCGTAAGCTGAATGTGGCCGTGCTGTTGTGGGCAGTCGCGATCGGCGCGGCCTATGCCGATACGGTCGCGCTCAAGGCGGATCTCGAGCCGTCGAGCGAAGTGCCGCCGAAGACGAGCCACGGCCATGGCGCGCTCAATGCGACGTTCGATACGTCGACCAAGACGCTGAAGTGGAACATCACGTACGAAGGGCTTTCGGGGCCGGCTGCCGCTGCGCATTTCCACGGGCCGGCGCCGGTCGGCCAGAACGCGGGCATCCAGGTGCCGATCGCGAAGGATGCGCTGTCGAGCCCTATCGGCGGCTCCGCGACGCTCACCGACTCGCAGGTCAACGACCTGATGAGCGGGAAGTGGTACTTCAACATCCATACCGCGCAGAATCCGAGCGGCGAGATTCGCGGGCAGGTCCTGCCGGCGAACTGAGCGGAATCGAGCCGAGCGTGGCGTGCCTTCGCGGCAGTGCGGAGACAAGCGGCGCTTGCAGCCGACGCCTGAAGCCGATTTGGGTGCGCGCGCCCATAGCCGCGCTGGCAATTGCCCTTACCATGAAGCATCAAACGAATAAGAGAGGGCGTCGTAATGAGTTGGCAGAGCGCATTGGCATGCTGGTTTTTGCGCCGTCAGTTCCGGCCGCACACGCTGAATCCGGATATCAGCGTCAAAGAAGCCCGCGAGAACGCAGATAAACGGCTGTGGACGCCGAAGCCGCCGCGCGGCTGGCGGCTTGTCGAGCGCTACCGGGCGAGCGACGCGCCGTTGCGCGGCGAATGGCTCGAGCCGGCGGCCGGCGTCATGGGTTCGACGCCGATGCGCACCGTCTTCTACGTCCACGGCGGCGGCTATTACTTCTGCTCCCCGCAGACTCACCGTTCCCTGACGTTCGCGCTGGCCGCGCGCTGCGGGGCGTGCATGTTTTCGCTCGATTATCGTCTTGCGCCCGAAGATCCGTTTCCGGCCGCGCTCGATGACGCGCTGGCGGCGTACCGCCAGCTTCTCGCCAACGGCACGCCGCCCGATTCGATCGTGATGGCCGGCGATTCCGCAGGTGGTGGCCTTGCGCTCGCCGCGCTGATCGCGCTGCGCGACGCGGGCGATCCCTTGCCGGCCGGCGCGCTGCTGTTCTCGCCGTGGACCGATCTCGCCGCGACAGGCGTCACGCTCGTCACCAACGACGGCCGCGACCCTATGTTCCACGGCGTGGCAATCGGCCGGGCGGCGAAGCTCTACCTCGCCGATACGCCGGCGACCCATCCGTACGCGTCGCCGCTCTACGCCGACTACTCGGGATTGCCGCCGCTGTTCATGCAGGCGGGCAGCACGGAGGTGCTGCTCGACGACACGCTGCGCGTGGCCGAAAAGGCGCGCGAGGCCGGCGTATCCGTCGAGCTCGAGGTCTGGCCGGACATGCCTCACGTCTGGCAGCTCTATGCGCCGTTCGTGCCGGAGGCGAGGAAGGCGCTCGACCGCGCGGCCGCTTTCGCGCGCCGCGTCGCGAGCGAGCGTGCCGCCGCTTACGCTTCGAGCGACACGTCGATGGTTTGATATGCGGCCTGCACGGCCTTCTGGCCGTAGCGGCGCTCGAGCCTGCGCACCGTGAAATGGCCGTGTGCCATCTGCTGGAAATGGTCGATGAAGACCGTGTTGACCAGCGCGCCGAGCACGGCCCCGATCGCTGGAATCGATTTTGCCGCGACCTGCTCGCTGACCTGCACCGAGAAACGCGCGGCGATCGCGTTCACTAGCCGCACGAGCGCCGTCGAGCCGTGCGACGCGAAGCCCTTGGACGCGATCTCCGAGCTCGCTTTCGACACCTGCTGCGCGAGCGCGCCGCGCACGATGAAGTAGCCGAACTCGGGGTCCTCTCCGGCGCTGCCCGGCAACGGCCGCCGGCCCATGCCGAGGACGGCGAGGCACTGCAGCTGGGCGTCGATCGCGGACAGGTCCTCGCCTTCGCTGCGAGCGATATCGCAGATCGAGCGGAACATCAGCGTCGTCGTGACCGGCAGCTCGACGGGCAGCGACAGAAAGCCGAACGCGCCGCCCGCGGCGCCCGTGGTCGCAACCGCGAGCTTATGCAGCAGGTTGCTGGGTTTGTCGGGGGCGGCGCCGGCCGCATCGCCCTTGCCGAGCGTGCGCAGCGCGATCTGCAAGCATTTGCGCAGCGCGAGCTGGGTCGCATCGGCGATCTTCTCGTTGGCGACGGCGGGCAGCTTCGAAATGAGCTTTTCGACCGGCGAACCGACGACGCCGGCCAGCTTCATCGTCAGCGACGGGCTCTCCAGCCGTGTCTTGGCGTGGCGCAGTGCTTTCAGGTCGTCGGCGGACAGGGCGGTGGTGGCGAGCGGCATCGGCTCCATGGGCTTCCTTTGATCTGACGTAACAACGAGGGGCGAAACGCAGCCTTGCGGCGCCTCTCCGTCGGACAAGGGATTATGCGCCGTGCTATGATTTTGCATCGTTTGACTCGTCAACTGTTGCGCTAGCAAAAAATGGCCGTTCATACCGCAGCCCACCATTCGAGCGGGCAGGTGCTTCCGTTCCGGGAATCGCTGCTCGCGATGCTCGGCATTTCTTTCGTGACGATGCTCGTCGCGCTCGATCAAACCGTCGTCGGCACGGCATTGCCGACCATCGTCGCCGAACTCAAGGGATTCGAGCTGTATGCCTGGGTCGCGACGTCGTACCTGCTCACTTCCGTGATCACCGTGCCGATCTTCGGGCGGCTCGGCGACTACTACGGGCGCAAGCCGTTCGTGATCGCGTCGATCGTGGTGTTCACGGGCGCGTCGGTGCTGTGCGGGATGGCCAACGACATGCTGTTCCTCGTGTTGGCGCGCGGCCTGCAGGGGATCGGCGGCGGGATGCTCGTCGGCACCGCCTTCGCCTGCATTCCCGATCTCTTTCCCGATTCCGTCGTGCGCTTGCGCTGGCAGGTGATGATGAGCTCGGCGTTCGGCATCGCCAATGCGGTCGGGCCGTCGCTCGGCGGCTTTCTCACCCAGTATTACGGCTGGCGCTCGGTTTTCTACGTCAACCTGCCGGTTGGCCTGCTGTCGCTCTACTTCGTCTGGCGCTACCTGCCGCATCTGCGCCATATCGAGCACCGCGGCAAGATGCGGCTCGACTGGCCCGGCGCGCTCCTGATCGCCGTGGCGCTCGGCTGCCTGCAGCTCTTCGTCGAGCTGCTGCCGAAGCACGGCGTCACCCCGGCTGCGGCGGCGCTGCTGGTGGCGAGCGCGGTGTCGGGCTGGGCGCTGTGGAAATGGGAGCAGCGCTTCGAGCAGGCGATCCTGCCCGTCGACATGTTCCGCAACCGTGCGCTTGCCGCGCTCTTCACGCTCGCCGTGCTCGGCGGCGTCTCGATGTTTTCGCTGCTGTTCTACGCGCCGCTCCTGTTCCAGGGCGGGTTCGGCCTGTCGCCGAAGGACGCGGGCCTCGTCATCACGCCGCTCGTCGTGTTCATCACGATCGGCAGCATTGTGAACGGGCGCATCGTCACGCGCATCCGCAATCCGAACGCGATGCTGTACGTCGGTTTCGCGCTGCTCGCGCTGTCGTGCCTGGGCGCCGTGATCGCGACGCGCAGCATGCCGCGCCCGCTTTTGATGACGTTCATGGTGCTGGGCGGCGTCGGGCTCGGCTTCGTGATGCCGAACCTCACCGTGTTCGCGCAGCAGACGGCGGGCCGCGAGCATCTCGGCATCGCGACGGCGCTGCTGCAGTCGCTGCGCATGATCGGCGGGATGATCGGCACGGCGCTGACCGGCACGCTCGTCACGCACATGTACAAGAGCGGCGTGCGCGATGCGCTCTCGGCAGATGGCGCCGGGCATTGGTTCGAGCAGATGAGCGACCCGCAGATCCTCATCAATCGCGATGCGCAAAGCACGCTGATCGGCCAGCTCGCGCATGCAGGGCATAATGGCGCCGCGCTGCTCGAGGCGGCGCGCGAGGCGCTCGTCGGGGCGATCCACGTCGGGCTTGCACTGGCGGCGGTCGTGGCCGCGGTGGCGGTCTGGCAATCGCGGCGTGTGCCGCACGTGAAGATCAAGCGCGCGATCGAGCCGGTCGTCCACGCCGACTGACGCCCTCGCCGTTCACCAACACGCTTTCGTTTCTAGATTCGGGTTACAGCATGGAAGAGCAGGATCGCGTCGCCATTGTTCAGCAGTTCGGCCGGACTTACCGGGTCTTCATGTCCGCGTTCGAGGCGCACGTCGGGCATCCGTTGCCGCGCTGGCGCATCCTGCGCGAGCTGCACGACCAGGCAGGGGAGTCGTCGCAGAAGCGGCTCGTCGAACGCCTGCGCGTCGATCCGGGCGCGCTCACGCGGCAATTGAAGGCGCTCGAGGCGCTGGGCTGGATCGAGCGCAACACCGATGCGCGCGACAACCGCATCACCAACGTGAAGCTCACCGCCGACGGCCTTGCCGCCATCGAGTCGAGCCTGCCGCGGCGCAATGCGTTCCTGCACGACACGATGTCGGCGCTGCCGGACGACGTGCTGTCCGCGCTCGGCAGCGCGCTGAGGATGCTCGAGGTACGCATCGGCGAAGTGGGCGCACCGATGCCGGAGGAAATCGTCGAGCGCTGAATGCGCCTTCGGTTTCAGAATCAGAAGAACGTTTCGATCACTTCAGTCACGCGATACTCGGGATCGACGACCAGCACCTGGCGCCACTTGTCGAACGTGAGGCACGGATGCGAGATGTCGAACGCGATCATGTCGCCGACCTTGAGATCGGCCCCCGGCGGGATCCGCAGGTAGGCGTGCTGATCCATCATCCCGAACACTTCCCATCCCTCGTCCGCGCCGATGTTGCGCGGCTTGTCCGTGCCGGGGCGATAGTGGCGCGCCGGTTCCGGCAGGCCCGCATCGAACGCCGAATCGCGCTTGCCCATGCCGATGATCGCCCGGTCCGGCTCGGGAATCGACTGCACGTACGCCCATAGCTGCAGCGCCGGCAGGAGCCCTTCGCCCATTTTCCTGGCGATCGGGTTGCGCGCGAAGATGTCCGTTTGCGCTTTCTTGTAGATGCCGACGTCGTGCGTCAGGTAGCAGCCTGGGCGCAGCACGACTTCGATCTGGCCGGCGGCCTGCGCCTGCGCGAACTCCTCCGCGACCACGTCGTACCAGGCCGAGCCCGCGCCCGACAGGATCGCCGGCGTGCGCGCGAAGCGGCCGGCGCTCGCGAGCTCGCGCGTCGTCGCCACCGCGTCGCGCAGGAACTCGCGCACTTCCTGTTCTTCCTTCAGCACGCCTTCGTAGAGTTCGATGCCCGCCAGCTTCAGCGCAGCCGGATGGCGCGCGATCGCATCGAGCACCGCCTGGCGCTGTGCTGCGTCGCGCACGCCGGTGCGCCCACCGGGCACGCCGAGCTCGATCAGCACTTGCAGCGTCTTGCCGACCGAGCCGAAAAATTCGCCGAGTTGCTCGACGCCTTCAGCCGAATCGACAAGACAGAAGAACTCGAACTCCGGATCGGTGAGCAACTCGGCGATCATCGCCATGTTGTGCTTGCCGACCAGCTGGTTCGCCATCAGCACGCGCTGCACGCCGCCGAGATAGGCCGCCCGCACCTGATGCGCGGTGGCGAGCGTGATGCCCCAGGCGCCGGTGTCGAGCTGGCGGCGAAAGAGCTGCGGCGCCATCGTCGTCTTGCCGTGCGGCGCGAGCTTGACGCCGTACTCGGCGACGAACGCCTGCATCCATTTGAGGTTGTGCTCGATCCGGTCCGCGTACAGCACGGCCGCGGGCAGGCTGACATCCTCGTTCAGCAGATTCCACTCGAGGCGCGCTGCTTCGTCGAGTTGCACGCTTGCGCTAGGCAACATGCCGAGGCCCTTGCCATAGGGATCGATCGTCGCAGTCTGATAGTTTGTAACTTTCAGCATCTACTGCCTCATCGTTCGGTTAAATGGTATTGAAAGTTGACTTTGCCATGGTACAGAAAGTACGATCGGTCCGGAAATGTTATTTAGTACCAGGCGCCATGGGAGTAGTGCGAACGGATGAACTCGGCTAGCGAACCGCTCACTTTCGATATCGTCGCACGCATCGCCGAATGCGCGCCCGAGCTGCGCTCGGCGGAGCGCAAGGTGGCGGCGCGTATTCTCGACGACCTGACCGGCGCATCGCGCGCGAGCATCGGCGAACTCGCGAAGGACGCCGGCGTCAGCGTCGCGACCGTCACGCGCTTTGCGAAAACCGTGGGATGCAGCGACGTGCGCGAGCTGAAGCTGCGGCTCGCGCAAGCCGCGGCGGTCGGGCAGCGTTTCTTGAAGTCCACCTCTGCAGGCTCCGGCGACACCCCCGAGCCGCTCGCCACCCGCGTGTTCGACGACGTGCAGACCGCGCTCGCGCACAATCACCAGCTATTGCGCCAGGCCCCGATCACGGAGGCCGCCGCTGCGCTCTCCGCCGCCAAGATGATCCACGTGTTCGGCATGGGCGGCGGCTCGACGGCGCTCGCCGACGAAATGCGCTTCCGCCTCGTGCGCCTCGGCCGTCCGGCGGCGACCTATCAGGACGGCCTGCTGCAGCGAATGGTGGCCAGCACGCTGTCGAGCGAGTGCGTCGTGATCGCCTTGTCGACGACGGGACGCGTGCCCGAGATGGTCGAGAACTGCCGCATTGCGCAGCGCTACGGCGCGACGCTCGTCGCGATCACTGCGCCTGCGTCGCCGCTCGCGAAGCTCGCCGACTGGCTGATCCCGATCGTCGCGTTCGAAACAGACTTCATCTACAAGCCGTCGTCGTCGCGCTACGCGATGATGATGGCGCTCGACGTCCTCGTCACCGAGCTCGCGCTCGCGCAGGGCGACGAGAGCCGCGAACTGCTGCGCCGCATGAAGCACGCGCTCGACGCGCATCGCGGCGGCGGCGAACGCCAACCGCTAGGAGACTGACTCATGCACTCGCATCCGGAAGCTGCCGATACGCTGATCGTTGGCGCGCAACTCTACGACGGCACGGGCGCGCCGCCTGTCGAGCGCGACGTCGCGCTGCGCGGCGGCAAGATCGCGGCGATCGGCAACCTGTCGAACTGGCTCGCCGAGGAGGTCGTCGAGGCGAACGGGCATGCGCTTGCACCCGGTTTCATCGACGTCCACACGCACGACGACACCCACGTGATCCGCGCGCCGCAGATGCTGCCGAAGATCTCGCAAGGCGTGACGACGGTTATCGTCGGCAACTGCGGGATCAGCGCGTCGCCGGTTACGTTGAAGGGCGATCCGCCCGATCCGATGAACCTGCTCGGTGAGCGCGACGCGTTCCGCTATCCGACCTTCGCCGCCTATGTCGACGCGGTGAACGCGGCGCGGCCGGCCGTCAACGTCGCGGCGCTGATCGGGCACACGGCGCTGCGCAACAACCAGATGGACCGGCTCGATAGGGCCGCGAGCGCGGCCGAGATCGAAGCGATGTGCGCGCAGCTCGAGGAAGCGCTCGCGCACGGCGCGCTCGGGCTCAGCTCGGGGCTCGCGTACGGCTCGGCCTTGGCCGCGCCGACGGAGGAAGTGATGGCGCTCGCCGAGCCGCTCGCGGCGGCGGGCGCGCTCTACACGACGCACATGCGCACCGAGTTCGACGCGATCCTCGACGCGATGGACGAGGCGTACCGCGTCGGCCGCCACGCGCGCGTGCCCGTGGTGATCTCGCACCTGAAGTGCGCGGGGCCGTCGAACTGGGGGCGCAGCACCGAAGTGCTCGCGTCGCTCGAAGGCGCGCGGCGCATGCAGCCGGTCGGCTGCGACTGCTATCCCTACAATCGCAGCTCGTCGACGCTCGATCTCAAGCAGGTGACGGGCGAGATCGATATCACGATCACGTGGTCGACGCCGCATCCCGAGATGGCGGGCAAGCTCGTGAAGGACATCGCAGCCGTTTGGGGCGTGACGCAGCGCGAGGCCGCCGAGCGCCTGCAGCCGGCGGGAGCGGTCTATCACAACATGTCGGAAGAGGACGTGCGGCGCATCCTGTCGCACCCGGCGACGATGGTCGGCTCCGACGGCCTGCCGAACGATCCGCTGCCGCATCCGCGCTTGTGGGGCGCGTTCCCGCGTGTGCTCGGCCACTACGCGCGCGACGCGCATTTGATCCTGCTCGAGGAGGCTGTGCGCAAGATGACGGGGCTGTCTGCGCGGCGCTTCGGGCTTGCGCAGCGCGGCGAGATCCACGTCGGCTACCACGCCGATCTCGTCCTGTTCGATCCGGCGCGCGTGCGCGATGCCGCCACCTTCGACAACCCGCAGCAGCCCGCGGACGGCATCGAGGCGGTCTGGGTGAACGGCGTGCTGTCGTACCGCGACGGGCAGCCGACAGGCGAGCGTGCCGGCCACTTCGTCGCGCGCGGCGCGCGGTCGTTGGGCGATGCGCACGGGGCGTTCTGATTCCGATCGGCGTCGATCGACGCCGCAGGCGAAACCAGTCAACAGTGAAGGTGCGGGCCGGCACGGCGCGCGCCGCAACCCACGAGAAGGAGTGAAAGGCGATGAAGCGTTATGGAGTTGGCGATGCCAAGGGTACCGGCGGTCAGGTGATGCCGTTTGCGCGGGCGGTTGAGGCGGATGGCTGGCTGTACGTGTCGGGCCAGACGCCGATGGTCAACGGCGAGGTGGTCGAGGGCGGCATCGTCACGCAATCGAAGCAGGCGATCGAGAACGTGATCGCGATCCTCGAGGAAGCGGGCTACGGCCCGGAGCATGTCGTGCGCTGCGGCGTGTGGCTCGACGATGCGCGCGATTTCGCGTCGTTCAACAAGGTGTTTTTGTCGTACTTCGGCGCGAATCCGCCGGCACGCGCGTGTGTGCAGTCGAGCATGGTGATCGACTGCAAGGTGGAAGTGGATTGCGTTGCGTACAAGGCGCCGGCGGGGAAGGCGTGACGCCGTTTGCAGTTTAAGATAACGAACTGACCTCCGACTTTGCCTTCGGCGGTCAGTTCGGTAAAAAAGATCGGTGCGTGATATGCGGCGGACGGGCCGGGGAAACCGCATAATGCTGATATGAACAATCACGAACACTTCAACGTCGTTTATGACGGCCCCGCTCTGGCCGAACACCGCATGGATGTTCGCGATCTGGCGCCTGCGCTTGTCGCGATCTCGGACCTGTTCGCAGCGGCGAACAAGGAGTTAAATGGCGACTCCGCGGACGTCCGAGTGGAAGTGAAAGAGAGCTTCAAGGCCGGATCGTTCCACCTCGATCTGATTTTTGTTCAGAACCTGCTCACGCAACTGCGCGACATGTTTGCCGGTGCGAACGCATCTGCAATTTCGAATGCCTATACGATCCTTGGAATGTTGGGGCTGATTGGAGGCGGCGGGCTTATTCACCTTGCGCGAAAGTTGCAAGGTCGACGTCCGCATCGTATCGAGCAGACGGGGGAGGTTTCCAAGGTTTGGATTACCGAAGCCGAAACGATCGAGATCGACGAGCGAGTCGTTCGGCTATGGCGCAATAAAACGATCCGAACGAGTCTTCATAAAACGCTCTCACCTCTGGAGCGTGACGGCATCATGAATTTCGGCATCCTTCGTAACGACAAAGTGGAGCTCGTTGTCGAGGCCGATGAACTGGCGTCGTTTGCCGTCTTCGACAATGATGGTGAGGTGGTCTCCGATTCGACGTCCCGAAAGGTTCTGTTGCTCGAGTCGGTCGTGTTCAAGGATGGCAATAAGTGGCGGGTTCACGATGGTCAGTACCCGTTCTTCGCCGCCCTTGACGACGAGGCGTTTCTTGCCAAAGTCGATGCTGGCGAACGATTCGGCAAGGGGGATGTGCTCATCGTCGAGCTTCGGCAGATTCAGACGATCGCCGACGGTACGCTGAAGACAGAGTACCGGATCAGCAAGGTCCGCGAGCATCGCGCGCCGCTACAGCACTCGCTGCTTTAGGCCATAACAACGGGCCCAGCTCGTGGACGAGACTGCTAGGTCTAACCCTATTGCCGTGCGAGCCGCGCGTTATCCGGCATCGGCAGGTTATAGCTGGTGCGGAACGGATTGATGTCGAGCCCGCCACGCCGCGTATAGCGCGCGTAGACCGCGAGCTTCACCGGCTGGCATTCGCGCATGATGTCGACGAAGATCCGCTCGACACATTGCTCGTGAAAGCCCGTATGGCTGCGATACGAAATGATGTAGCGCAAGAGCCCTGCATGGTCGATCTGCGGACCGACGTAGTGGACCTGCACGCTGCCCCAGTCGGGCTGCCCCGTCACCGGGCAGTTCGACTTCAGCAGGTTCGAAAACAGCGTCTCCTCCACCGGCGCTTCATTGAGCGCCGCCTTCAGCAACGAAGGATCGGGGTGATAGACATCGGCGTCGAGATCGAGCCTGTCGAGCGACAGCCCCTCGAACTCCTCGAGCTTCAACTTCGCGAACTCCGCCGACGGCGTCGCCAGACGCACCGACACGCTTGCCCCCGCCGCCGCCGACACATCGCGCTTGAGCATGTCGCGCAGCGCATCGAGCGACTCGACTTGCGTCTGCGCGAACGAGCCCAGATACAGCTTGAACGACTTCGACTCGACGATGTTCGGCGAATCGGCCGGGATATAGAACGTCGCGATCGCGATCTGCGGCTTGCCGCGCGGGTTCAGCCACGACAGCTCGTAGGCGTTCCAGATGTCGGTGCCGAAGAATGGCAATTGCGCGCCGATGCCGATTTCCTCGCGCGCCTTGCTGCGGGGGATCGGGAAGAGCAGCGTCGGGTCGTACTGCTCGCTGTACGTCGTGGTCTTGCCGAGAGGGGAGTGTTCGGGTGTCATGATGCGTTCACGATGCCGCTCACCACGTGGCCGGTCGCCGTGACGACGCGCGCCGACTCGCAATGGCGGATTTGATCGTCGAAGAAGAAGTCGGGCTCGAACTCGCGCAGGAACGCGCCTTTGTCGAGTCCGCCGAGGAACATCGCTTCGTCGATTTCGATGTTCCAGGCCATCAGGGTGCGGATCGCACGCTCGTGCGCCGGCGCCGAGCGCGCGGTGACCAAAGCCGTGCGGATGCGCGGCTTCACGCCGCCGTCCGCGAGCTTTTGAAGCTTGTGGAGCGCTTGGAGCAGCGGTTTCAAGGGACCGTCGGCGAGCGGCAGGTCCTTGTTGTCGAGCTCGTGGCTGACGAACGCGCGGATGCCCTGCGCCTGGAAGACGCGCTCGGCCTCGTCGGAGAACAGCACGGCGTCGCCGTCGAAGGCGATGCGGATCTCGTCGGGATAGGTGCTCGCCATGCGCGCCGATTCGGGCAACACGCGCGCCGCCGCAAAGCCTGATGCGAGCGCATCGCGCACGTCGTCCTGATTCGCGGACAAAAACAGCGACGCGTTCAGCGCCTGCAGATACCCGAACGGCGCGCGCCCGCGCGTGAACACGCCGCGCTCGATCGCGAGCCCATGCTCGGCGCACGAGCGGAATGCGCGCAGGCCGCTGATCGGATCACTGCGCGAGAGCAGCACGACTTCGACGCGGTGATGCGCTCCCGCATTGAGCGCGAGCAGCTTGCGGATCAGCGCGAATGCAACGCCTGGCTTGGCAGCGACGTTCAGGCGCGAGCGCTGCAGCGCTTCGTAGGCCTTCAGGTCGCCCTGCTCGAAGACTCGGTTCTCCTCCTCGAAGTCGAACAATGCCCGCGACGAGATCGCCACGACCAGCTTGTCATCGAGCGAGAAAGCCATGCGCGCGCTCCAGCCCGGTCAAGCGAGGAACAGCCGGTAGACCGGGTTCTTGCTCTCGTCCCAGTACGGATAGCCGAGCGTCGACAGGAACTGCTGGAACTCGGCGTCTTCCGCGGCCGGCACCTGGATGCCGACGAGAATCGAGCTGTAGTCCGCGCCCTGGTTGCGGTAGTGGAACAGGCTGATGTTCCAGTTCGGCGCCATCGACGACAGGAACTTCATCAGCGCGCCCGGCCGCTCCGGAAACTCGAAGCGGAACAGGCGCTCGTCGTGCGCGAGCGGCGAGTGGCCCCCGACCATGTAGCGGATGTGCTGTTTCGAGAGCTCGTCATGGGTCAGGTCGACGGTGGCGAAGCCGTGCGCCTCGAAGTTTTTCGCAATCACGTCGGACTCGCCGCGGCTCTTGATCTGCACGCCGACGAAGATATGCGCGGATTTTGCATCGGCGATCCGGTAGTTGAACTCGGTGACATTGCGAGCGCCGACGAGCTCGCAAAAGCGCTTGAAGCTGCCGCGCTCTTCGGGGATCGTCACGGCGAACACCGCTTCGCGCGCCTCGCCGACCTCGGCCCGTTCGGCGACGAAGCGCATGCGGTCGAAGTTCATGTTCGCGCCGGAGGTGACCGCGATCAGCGTTTCGTTCTCGATGCCGTCGCGCTCCGCGTATTGCTTCGCGCCTGCCACCGAGAGCGCGCCGGACGGCTCGAGGACGCTGCGCGTGTCGAGGAAGACGTCCTTGATCGCCGCACAGAGGGCATCGGTGTTGACCGTCAGCACTTCGTCGAGGTATTCGCGGCACAGGCGGAACGTCTCCTCGCCGACGAGCTTGACCGCGGTGCCGTCGGCGAAGAGGCCCACTTCGGCGAGCGTCACGCGTTCGCCGGCCTTGATCGACTGCGCCATCGCGCACGAATCCTCGGCTTGCACGCCGATGACCTTGATCTCCGGGCGCACCGATTTCACATAGGCGGCGACGCCCGCCGCCAGCCCGCCGCCGCCGATCGGCACGAAGATCGCGTGGATCGGGGCTTGGTGCTGGCTCAGGATCTCCATCGCGGCCGTGCCCTGGCCGGCGATCACGTACGGGTCGTCGAACGGGTGCACGAAGGTCAGGCCGCGCTCTTCCTGGAGCTTCACGGCGTGCGCGTAGGCGTCGCTATACGATTCGCCCGCCTGCACCACCTCGACGGTCGGGCCGCCGTGGGCGCGCACGGCATCGACCTTGACCTGGGGCGTCGTCACCGGCACCACGATCACCGCTTTCACGCCCATCTTCGCCGCCGAGTACGCCACGCCTTGCGCGTGGTTGCCCGCCGAGGCCGTAATCACGCCGCGCGCGAGCGCATCGGCCGGAATATGCGCCATCTTGTTGTAGGCGCCGCGCAGCTTGAACGAGAAGACGGGCTGATTGTCTTCGCGCTTCAGGTAGACACGGTTCTTCAACCGGGCGGACAGGTTGCGGGCGGGTTCGAGCTCGGTTTCGCGGGCGACGTCGTAGACGCGCGCCGTGAGGATTTTCTTCAGGTAATCGTGAGAAGCCATGGGATGACGCGCGATGCGCTCGGCAGTACGTAAAAAGGCAGGGAAAAGATGAATGATAGCGCTATCGGCTTCGATTCCTCCGATACGGGCCGATGAATTCGGGCCGGTACGGGCATTTTGCCAACCGTCCGTTCGGTAAATTTTCATGCGGAAACTTTGCCCGCCAACGCGCGTTTCGGTCGCGTGAACATCGGTTTCGGCAGATTTCGAGCATCTACGCGTATTGAGATCATGGGGTAGAATTCCGTTTTGAAACAAGGATCGGAAGATGCACTGGCAGCCACGGACCGCCCATTTGATGCCGACTTCGCGCGACGCCTGTCCCGCGGCGCAGCGGCACGTCCGTCACGCACGATCGTGTAGCTGCATCTGATTTGCGAAGGCCCGCGCGCTCGCGCCTTGTCGTGTCTTGCAGTTCGGCATTGCGCGCTTGAGCAGCGGTTTGCGCTTCGCCCCAGAGAAGAATCCCTAGAATTGCGCCCCATGCGCATGCCGGCCGAGTGCTCGTCAACGAGCGGGCCGCCGGCACATAGAGTCGTCCGACCATGAACGCACCTCAAGTTTTCGATCCGAACGGCGCCGCCGCCGCCCTGGCTGCCGATCCCGAACCGCGCTTGCGCGAAATTCCCTACAACTACACGTCGTTCTCCGACCGCGAAATCGTCATCCGTCTCTTGGGCGACGATGCCTGGGCCGTGCTCGACGAGCTGCGCGCCGAACGCCGCACCGGCCGCTCGGCGCGGATGCTGTACGAAGTGCTGGGCGACATCTGGGTCGTGCGCCGCAATCCCTACCTGCAGGACGACCTGCTCGACAATCCGAAGCGCCGCGCGCTCCTGATCGAAGCGCTCGACCACCGCCTGAACGAAATCGAGAAGCGGCGCCGCGCCGATTTGTCGGAGCATCGCGAGGATGCCGGCAGCGTGGAGCGCGCCGCGCGCGTCGAGACGCTCGTGATCGCCGCGCGCCGCGCGGTCGAGGAATTCGCCGCCGAATTCGACAAGAGCGCCGAGCTGCGCCGCCGCGCCACCAGGGTGCTGGGCCGCTGCACGCAGAAGGACAACATCCGCTTCGACGGCCTCTCGCGCGTCTCCCACGTGACTGACGCAACCGACTGGCGCGTCGAATACCCGTTCGTCGTGCTGACGCCCGATACCGAAGCCGAGATCGCCGGCCTCATCAAGGCCTGCTTCGAGCTCGGCCTCACGGTGATTCCGCGCGGCGGCGGCACGGGCTACACGGGCGGTGCGGTGCCGCTCACGCCGTTCTCGGCCGTCATCAACACCGAGAAGCTGGAGCAGCTGGGCGCGATCGAGCTGACCGAGCTGCCGGGCGTCGCGCGCAAGGTGCCGACGATCTTCTCGGGCGCGGGCGTCGTCACGCGCCGCGTGACCGAGGCGGCCGAAGCGGCGGGCTATGTGTTCGCGGTCGATCCGACTTCCCTCGACGCTTCCTGCATCGGCGGCAACGTCGCGATGAACGCGGGCGGCAAGAAGGCCGTGCTGTGGGGCACGGCGCTCGACAATCTCGCCTGGTGGCGGATGGTCGACCCGCAAGGCAACTGGCTCGAAGTCACGCGCCTCGAGCACAACCTCGGCAAGATCCACGACATCGCGGTCGCTCGCTTCGAGCTGAAGTGGTTCGACGGCGAGTACGCGCCGGGCGAAAAGCTCTTGCGCACCGAGACGCTCGACATCGAAGGCAAGCGCTTCCGCAAGGAAGGCCTCGGCAAGGACGTCACCGATAAATTTCTCGCCGGCCTGCCCGGCGTGCAGAAGGAAGGCTGCGACGGGCTCATCACGTCCGCGCGCTGGGTGCTGCACAAGATGCCCGCGCATACGCGCACCGTCTGCCTCGAGTTCTTCGGCCAGGCGCGCGAGGCGATCCCGAGCATCGTCGAGATCAAGGACTACCTGTTCGAGACGTCGAAGCAGGGCGGCGCGATTCTCGCGGGCCTCGAGCACCTCGACGAGCGCTACCTGCGCGCGGTCGGCTACGCGACGAAGAGCAAGCGCAACGCGTTCCCGAAGATGGTGCTGATCGGCGATATCGTCGGCGATGATGCCGATGCGGTCGCCACGGCCACCTCCGAAGTCGTCCGGATGGCAAACGGCAAGAGCGGCGAGGGCTTCGTCGCGGTGAGCGCCGAAGCGCGCAAGCGCTTCTGGCTCGACCGCAGCCGCACGGCCGCCATCGCCAAGCACACTAACGCGTTCAAGATCAACGAAGACGTCGTGATCCCGCTCAACCGGATGGGCGAGTACACCGACGGCATCGAGCGGATCAACATCGAGCTGTCGATCAAGAACAAGCTGCAGCTTGTCGGCGCGCTCGAAGCGTTCTTCAAGGGCGGCAAGCTGCCGCTCGGCAAGAGCGACGACGCCAACGAGATCCCGAGCGCCGAGCTGCTCGAAGACCGCGTGCAGCACGCCCTCGAGCTGCTGCAGCGCGTGCGCGTGCGCTGGGAGTTCCTGCGCGATCACCTCGACATGCCGCTCGCCGAAGCTCAGCACCATCTGCTGCAGCTCGGCTACGAAGCGCTCGCGGAGAAGTTCGCGGACCGCGTCGACATCCAGCCCGGCGCGCGCGTGTTCGACGTGACGCAGGACCGCACGGTGCGCGTGTCGTGGAAGCAGGAGATTCGCGCCGAGCTGCGGCAGATCTTCAACGGCGGCGAGTTCAAGCCGATCCTCGACGAAGCGCAGGCCGTGCACAAGCAGGTGCTGCGCGGCCGCGTGTTCGTCGCGCTGCACATGCACGCGGGCGACGGCAACGTCCACACGAACATTCCGGTCAACTCCGACAACTACGAGATGCTGCAGGACGCGCACAAGGCCGTCGCGCGCATCATGACGCTCGCGCGCTCGCTCGACGGCGTGATTTCCGGCGAGCACGGCATCGGCATCACGAAGCTCGAGTTCCTGACCGACGCCGAGATCGGCGAATTCCGCGAGTACAAGAAGCGCGTCGATCCGGAAGGGCGTTTCAACAAGGGCAAGCTGCTGGAAGGCGCCGACCTGCGCAACGCCTACACGCCGAGCTTCGGCCTGATGGGCTACGAGTCGCTGATCATGCAGCAGTCCGACATCGGCGCGATTTCCGATTCCGTGAAGGACTGCCTGCGCTGCGGCAAGTGCAAGCCCGTGTGCGCGACCCACGTGCCGCGCGCGAACCTGCTGTACAGCCCGCGCAACAAGATTCTCGCGACGTCGCTCCTGATCGAAGCCTTCCTGTACGAAGAGCAGACGCGCCGCGGCGTGTCGATCAAGCACTGGGACGAGTTCAACGACGTGGCCGACCATTGCACGGTTTGCCACAAGTGCGCGACGCCGTGCCCGGTGAAAATCGACTTCGGCGACGTGACGATGAACATGCGCAACCTGTTGCGCAAGATGGGCAAGAAGAAGTTCAACGCGGGCTCGGCCGCGGGCATGTTCTTCCTGAACGCGACCAATCCGCAGACGATCAACGTCGCGCGCGCCGCGATGATGGGCTTCGGCTACAAGGCGCAGCGCCTCGCCAACGACATGCTGAAGAAGGTCGCGAAAAAGCAGACCGCGCACCCGCCCGCGACGACCGGCAAGCCGCCCGTGGTCGAGCAGGTGATCCACTTCGTCAACAAGAAGATGCCGGGCAACCTGCCGAAGAAGACTGCGCGCGCGCTGCTCGACATCGAGGACAACAAGATCGTGCCGATCATCCGCAACCCGAAGACGACGACCGTCGATTCGGAAGCGGTGTTCTACTTCCCGGGCTGCGGCTCCGAGCGCCTGTTCTCGCAGGTCGGGCTCGCGACGCAGGCGATGCTTTGGGAAGCGGGCGTGCAGACGGTGCTGCCGCCGGGCTACCTGTGCTGCGGCTACCCGCAGCGCGGCGCGGGCCAGTACGACAAGGCCGAGAAGATCGTCACCGACAACCGCGTGCTGTTCCACCGCGTCGCAAACACGCTGAACTATCTCGACATCAAGACTGTGGTGGTGTCGTGCGGCACTTGCTACGACCAGCTGGCGGGCTACGAATTCGAGAAGATCTTCCCGGGCTGCCGGATCATCGACATCCACGAGTTCCTGCTGGAGAAGGGCATCAAGCTCGACGGCGTGAAGGGCACGCGCTACATGTACCACGACCCGTGCCACACGCCGATCAAGACCATCGACCCGGTGAAGCTCGTCAATGAGCTGATGGGCTCGGAGAAGGACGGCTACAAGATCGAAAAGAGCGAGCGTTGCTGTGGCGAATCGGGCACGCTCGCGGTCACGCGCCCGGACATCTCGACGCAGGTGCGCTTCCGCAAGGAAGAGGAGATCAGGAAGGGGGCGGCCAAGCTGCGTAGCATCCCGGTTGTGGCGGGCGGCGCGCAGCCGAACGGCGCAAGCAACGGCTTGGCCCCTGCAGCCAATGGCGCGGCGCCGGACGTCAAGATCCTGACGAGCTGCCCGTCGTGCCTGCAGGGGCTGTCGCGCTACAACGAGGATGCGAACGTCGAAGCCGACTACATCGTCGTCGAAATCGCGCGCCACGTGCTCGGGGAAGACTGGATGGCCGACTATGTGCAGCGCGCGAACAATGGCGGGATCGAACGAGTGCTGGTCTAATACCGGCACCAAACGTACCTACCGCTAGAGGCCGACGATGGAATGCGTATTCTGCCGTGAAGAGGGCGGCGCCGTGCTGTGGCAGGACGACGTGCTGCGCGTCGTCCTCGCCGACGAACATGATTACCCGGGCTTTTGCCGGGTTATCTGGAACCAGCACGTCGCCGAGTTTTCCGATCTCGACGATGCGGGCCGCGACCGCGTGATGCGCGCGGTCAACGCGGTCGAGCGCGCAATGCGGCGCGTGATGCAGCCGGTCAAGGTGAACCTCGCGAGCCTCGGCAACCAGGTGCCGCACGTGCACTGGCACGTCATCCCGCGCTTCACCAACGACGCCCATTTCCCGCTGCCCGTCTGGGCGCCGCGCCAGCGCACGGTCTCGGAGGCGCTGCTGTCGCAGCGGCGCGCCCAGGCCACGCTGCTCGCCGAGGCGGTGCGCCACGAAATCGAACGCGCCTTTGCTTGATGATGGCCGCAGCGGTGCTCATGCGCCGCCGCGGCTGTCTGTATCTATCGATTGCCAGACGAGGTTGCGATGCCCGGACTGACCCCAGCCACGCCGGTGCCGACCGGCGTCGTCGTGCACGCCAAATCGCGCGTGCTCGAACTTCAATACGCGAACGGCGAGACTTACCGGGTGTCGTTCGAGTTGCTGCGCGTTTATTCGCCGTCGGCCGAGGTGCGCGGCCACGGGCCGGGGCAGGAGACGCTGCAGACCGGCAAGCGCGACGTGTCGATCGTGGCGATCGAAGGCGTCGGCAACTACGCGCTGCAGCCGACCTTCTCCGACGGCCACTCGACCGGCATCTATTCCTGGGACCTGCTGTACGACCTCGCGACCCGGCAGGATGAACTCTGGCGCGAGTATCTCGACAAACTGGAAGCGGCGGGCGTCGACCGCGACGCCCCGATGGCCGCATCCGACACCCCGCACGGCCATCGTCACTGATACGATCGCGGCTGCTTGCCGCCAAAATCGTGCGGCGCAACAATTTCAGAATACACAGAGGACGAGCGCGATGACCAAGACCCACTTCGGCTTTCAGGCAGTCGACGAACAAGACAAGGCGAAAAAGGTTGCCGGCGTGTTCCACTCGGTGGCGAGCAACTACGACTTGATGAACGACCTGATGTCGGGCGGGCTGCACCGCGTGTGGAAGGCGTTCACGATCGCGCAGGCGAACGTGCGGCCCGGCTTCAAGGTGCTCGATATCGCGGGCGGCACGGGCGACCTGTCGATGGCGTTCGCGAAGCAGGCGGGCCCGGCGGGCGAGGTCTGGCACACGGACATCAACGAATCGATGCTGCGTGTGGGCCGCGACCGCCTGCTCGACAAAGGCGTCATCACGCCGGCGCTGCTTTGCGACGCCGAAAAAATTCCCTTTCCGGACAACTACTTCGATGTGGTGACGGTGGCGTTCGGCCTGCGCAACATGACGCACAAGGACGCCGCGCTCGCCGAGATGCGGCGCGTGCTGAAGCCGGCCGGGCGCTTGCTGGTGCTGGAATTCTCGAAGGTGTGGGATCCGCTGAAGAAAGCCTACGACGTCTATTCGTTCAGGGTGTTGCCGTGGCTCGGCGACAAGTTCGCGAAGGACGCCGAGAGCTATCGCTATCTGGCGGAATCGATCCGGATGCATCCGGACCAGGAAACTTTGAAGACGATGATGGAACAAGTCGGCCTTGATGCCGTCAAATATTACAATTTGTCAGCTGGCGTGGTAGCCTTGCACGTCGCGACAAAGTATTAGTGTTCCCAACTCATTGTCTTTCAAAGGATTTTATCCATGACCGCTTCGCTTTCCGTGTCTTCCAAAAAGCTTTCAGCTTCGCTGGCAAGGCGAATCGGACGGGCCGCTGTGGTCGGTTTGATCGTCGTCGGCACGTTCGCTGCGCTTGATGCCGAAGCGAAACGCATGGGCGGAGGCCGCAGCGTCGGCCGCCAATCACAGACGGTCCAGCAGCGTTCCGCATCACCCGCCCAGCAGCCGATGCAGCAGCAATCGACGCAGCCGTCGCAATTGCAGCGTCCCGCAACAGCCCAGCCGGCGCCGGCTGCCGCGGCGTCCAACCGTTCGCGCTGGCTGGGGCCGATCGCCGGCCTGGCCGCGGGCCTCGGCATCGCGGCGCTCCTGTCGCACTTCGGGCTCGGCGAGGCGTTCGCCGGCGCGATGGCCAATTTCATCGTGATCGCGCTGATCGCGATGGCCGCGATCTGGCTGATCCGCAAGTTCATGTCGCGCCGCCGTCAGAACGAGCCGGCATACGGCGGGGCAGGCGCCACTTCGATGAACGCGGGCGGCATGGGTTCGGGCTACCCGCAGGAGCCGCGGTATGCGCAGCCGGCAGCGGCCGGGGCATTCGGTTCCTCGTCGGCAGGTTTCGGTGCGGCGCCGGAAGTGAGCGCGGCGCCGTCGGTTCCGGCTGGCTTCGATACGGAAGCGTTCCTGCGTAGCGCGAAGGTCAATTTCGTGCGCCTGCAGGCCGCTTGGGACGAAGGCAATCTTGCCGACATCCGCGAGTTCACTACGCCGGAAATGTTCGCCGAATTGAAGATCGATATCGACGGGCGCGGCGCCGAGCGCAACCAGACCGACGTCGTGCAGCTGGATGCGCAGCTGATCGAGGTCGTCGACCGCGGCAGCGAGTACTTCGCGAGCGTGCGCTTCAGCGGCTTGATCCGCGAAACGGCGGCGGCTGCTGCCGAGCCGTTCGCCGAAGTTTGGAACCTGTCGAGGGCGTCGCGTGCGGGAGAAGGCTGGTTGCTGGCGGGTATCCAGCAGCTGACCGCGCACTGAAGCCGCGTCTCGTAGGCCGTTCGGTCTAGACAGGCCGATGGCGAACGGACGTTACAATAGGAACCCGCGCGGGCCGTCGCCCGCGCGGGTTTTTTCATCCCGCTCCCGATGACCCTCGCCGCCAAGCCTTTTTCCTCCGCTGTCAATCACCTGCTCGCTCGCGAATCGTGGGCCCGCGAGCGCCTCGCTCCTTATGCCGGCAAGACTGCCCGGCTTGCTTGTCCGCCTGTCGTCATGGTGCTGCTCGTGCAGCCTGATGGCTATCTGACGGCCGTCGAGGAGAGCGAAGCGCAGCAATGCGACGTCTCCATCTCGGTGCCGGCCGATGCGCTGGCGGCCTTTGTGCAAGGTGGGCAGGCCGCGGTGATGAAGCACGTGAGGATCGAAGGCGACGCCGAGTTCGCGACGCAGATCGCGAAGCTCGCCGAGCATTTGCGCTGGGAGCCGGAGGAGGATCTCGCGAAGCTGATCGGCGATGCGCCGGCTTACCGCGTCGCTACGCTGGTTCGCAGCGCAGGCGAACGTGCGATGCGGGCCGGGCGCAATCTGCGCGATTCCGTTGCCGAGTATCTGCTCGACGAGAATCCGCAGCTCGTGCGCCGCACGGCGCTCACCGACTTCAACGCCGAGCTGGCGCGCGCGCGCGACGCGCTCGCACGCGTCGAGAAGCGGGTCGAGCGCATCGAGCAAAAGGCAGAAGCCCGCATGAGCGCCAGCGCGCCGGGCGGCAGCGCCACGTCGCGCGGCACGCGCTAGTCACCGGATTCGCCCATGCGTTTTCTGCGTTTCATCAAGATCGTTTTCACCGTCATCCGTTTCGGCCTCGACGAGATGATGCTCGCCCGCATCAACGACCGCCGGGTGCGGCTGCTGCTGCGTGTCGCTACCTTCGGACGGCGTTTCAAGGAGCCGCCCGCGGTGCGGCTGCGTCTCGCGCTCGAAAGCCTGGGCCCGATCTTCGTCAAATTCGGGCAGGTGCTGTCGACTCGCCGCGATCTCCTTTCCCCCGATATCGCCGCCGAGCTCGCGAAGCTCCAGGATCAGGTGCCGCCGTTCGATTCCGCGGTGGCGATCGGCATCATCGAAAAGTCGCTGGGCGCGTCCGTCGACGAGCTGTTCGACGAGTTCGAGCGGGTGCCGGTGGCGAGCGCGTCGATCGCGCAGGTGCACTTCGCCAAGGTGAAGGCCGGGCAGCACGTGGGCAAGGCGGTGGCGGTCAAGGTGCTGCGGCCGAACATGCTGCCCGTGATCGACTCCGATCTCGCGCTCCTGCGCGACATCGCCATCTGGGCCGAGCGCCTGTGGGCCGACGGCAAGCGCCTGAAGCCACGCGAGGTCGTCGCCGAGTTCGACAAATACCTGCACGACGAGCTCGACCTCATGCGCGAGGCAGCCAACGGCAGCCAGCTGCGGCGCAATTTCGCCGGGCTCGACCTGCTGCTCGTGCCGGAAATGTACTGGGAGTTCTGCACGGCCAACGTGCTCGTGATGGAGCGGATGGTGGGCGTGCCGATCAGTCAGGTCGACACGCTGCGCGCGGCTGGCGTCGACATTCCGAAGCTCGCGCGCGAAGGCGTCGAGATCTTCTTCACGCAGGTGTTCCGCGACGGCTTCTTCCACGCCGATATGCACCCCGGCAACATCCAGGTGAGCCTGAGCCGTGAGCATTTCGGGCGCTATATCGCGCTCGATTTCGGGATCATCGGCGCGCTGTCCGACTTCGACAAGAACTACCTCGCGCAGAACTTCCTCGCATTCTTCAAGCGCGACTACCACCGGGTCGCGACGCTGCACCTCGAGTCGGGCTGGGTGCCGTCCACCACGCGCGTCGAGGAGCTCGAAAGCGCGATTCGCGCGGTGTGCGAGCCGTATTTCGATCGCGCGCTGAAGGACATCTCGCTGGGGCAGGTGCTGATGCGGCTCTTTTCGACGTCGCGCCGCTTCAATGTCGAGATCCAGCCGCAGCTCGTGCTGCTGCAAAAGACCATGCTGAACGTCGAGGGGCTCGGCCGCTCGCTCGATCCGGAGCTGGATCTCTGGAAGACGGCCAAGCCCTATCTCGAGCGCTGGATGAACGAGCAGATCGGCTTGCGCGGATGGGTCGAGCGGCTGAAGATCGAAGCGCCGCAGTGGAGCAAGACGCTGCCTCAGTTGCCGCGGCTGATCCATCATGTGCTGTCCGATCGCCACGATTCGTCGCGCGGGGCGAAAGAAGAAGCGATGCGGATGATTCTGCTCGAGCAGAAACGGACGAACCGCCTGCTGCAAGGCCTGCTGGTGTTCGGCATTGCAGTGGGCGTCGGAGCCGTGGTCGCCCGGGTGTGGCTTGCCTTGGCTTATGGGGCGTAGCAGAACAAGCGTAGGCTAGTGAAGGGGAGTGTCTCCATGAGCGATTCGAAAAAACCGTCCGTGCCGGAGAATTTCGATCCGAACGCCCCGATTTTCAGCGCGCGGGACCCGAATGCCGCGGCGTTCTGGGATGAACGCTTCCAGGCGGGTCACAAGCCATGGGACCAGGCCGGCGTGCCCGATGCATTCCGCGCCTTTGCCGCGCGCCACGACAAGCGGCCGGTCCTGATCCCGGGCTGCGGCAGCGCCTATGAAGCGCTGTGGCTTGCGCAGGCGGGCTGGCCCGTGCGGGCGATCGATTTCGCGGAGCGCGCGGTCGCCGAGGCAAAAGCGCAACTCGGCGCTCACGCCGATCTCGTCGAGCAAGCCGATTTCTTCGCCTATGAGCCGCCGTTTGCGCCCGGATGGATCTACGAGCGAGCCTTCCTGTGCGCGTTGCCGGCGTCGCGCCGCCGCGACTACGCCGAGCGCATGGCTGCCTTGCTTGCACCGCAGGCGCTGCTCGCGGGATTTTTCTTCCTCGGAGCCACCCCCAAGGGGCCGCCGTTCGGCATCGAGCGCGATGAGCTCGACGCGTTGCTGGCGCCTCACTTCGAGTTGATCGAGGACGAACCGGTGACCGGCTCGATTCCCGTTTTCGCGGGGCGTGAGCGATGGCTGACCTGGCGCCGCCGGTCGTAGTCGAGGCTTGATTTACGCGGCGCCGGCCTCACCTGCGGACACCGGTCTGTACGCCGCCGCCGTCCCGGAATTCCAGGTGGACAACTGGTTTGCAGCTATAATTCAACGCTTTGCAAACGTCTCGAAGTTTATTTGTCGGGAAAAGCCGGGAAGGGAATCATGCCGATCTATGCCTATCGCTGCGAATCGTGCGGCTTCGAAAAAGACGTGCTCCAGAAGATGAGCGATGCGCCGTTGACGCAGTGCCCGGAGTGCTCGAAAGAGACGTTTCGCAAGCAGGTGACGGCCGCTGGTTTTCAACTGAAAGGCTCCGGCTGGTACGTCACTGATTTCCGCGGCGGCGCGAACGCCTCCAACGGTGCGAAATCCGGCGACGCGGCGAGCGGCGAGCCGGCCAAGGCCGACAGCGGCAAATCCGACGCTGGTTCGAGCGAAAGCGCAAGCTCCGCATCGGCTTCGGCAGCACCGGCGACGAGCACGACCAGCGCCGCCGCTGCGCCGGCTGCGACGAGCAGCACCAGCGCCTAGCCGCACACGGCAACCCAAGGCGCCCGAAGGCGGGCGCCCAACCGGCACTGAATAGGGCTACCCCGCGCCAATCGGCATCCGGCGCGGTTTTCTGGCGGTACACATGAAAAAGACGACGCTCAAATCCGTGTTTCTGACTGGTCTCCTGGTGCTCGTGCCGCTGGCGATCACGTTGTGGGTGCTCGGACTCGTCATTGGCACGATGGACCAGACCCTGCTGCTGCTGCCCGAATCGTGGCAACCGGAGCGGCTGTTGGGCTTTCACCTGCCCGGCATCGGCGCGGTCCTGACGCTGGCGTTCATTTTCATCGTCGGCCTGTTCACGCAGAACTTCATCGGCCAGAAGCTCGTCACGTGGTGGGACGCGGTGCTGCGCCACATTCCGGTGGTCGGCCCGCTCTACACGAGCGTCAAGCAGGTGTCGGACACGCTGCTTTCCAGCAGCGGCAATGCGTTTCGCAAGGCGCTCCTGATCGAGTATCCGCGCCGGGGTTCCTACACGATCGCGTTTCTGACCGGCATTCCCGGCGGTGACGTGGTCAATCACCTGAGGGACGAGCACGTGAGCGTCTACGTGCCGACGACGCCGAACCCCACGTCGGGCTTCTTCCTGATGGTGCCGAAGAGCGAGGTCATCGAGCTCGACATGTCGGTCGACGCGGCGCTGAAGTACATCGTCTCGATGGGCGTCGTGGCGCCGTCCGTGCCCACGGTGGCGCCGCCGGTGCGCCGCCCCGTCGAGCCCCCGCTCTAATGCCGGGCCGCTTGCAAAACGAGCGCGTCCCCTTGATCAAACCAAACGATAGACAAATACCATGTCGATGAGATCTGAATACTGCGGTCTGGTGACCGAACACCTGCTGGGGCAAACCGTGTCGCTGTGCGGCTGGGTGCATCGCCGGCGCGACCACGGCGGCGTCATTTTCATCGACCTTCGCGATCGCGAGGGCCTGGTTCAGGTCGTCTGCGACCCCGATCGCGCCGAGATGTTCAAGGCCGCTGAGGGCGTGCGCAACGAATTCTGCGTCCAGGTGAAGGGCGTCGTGCGCAACCGTCCGGAAGGCACGATCAACACCGGCCTGACAAGCGGCAAGATCGAAGTGCTGTGCCACGAGCTGACGGTGCTGAACGCGTCCGTCACGCCGCCGTTCCAGCTCGACGACGACAACCTCTCCGAAACCACGCGGCTCACGCACCGCGTGCTCGACCTGCGCCGCCCGCAGATGCAGGAGAACCTGCGCCTGCGCTATCGCGTGACGATGGAAGTGCGCAAGTACCTCGACGCGCAAGGCTTCATCGACGTCGAAACGCCGATGCTCACGAAGAGCACGCCGGAAGGCGCGCGCGACTACCTCGTGCCGTCGCGCGTGAACGCGGGCCAATTCTTCGCGCTGCCGCAGTCTCCGCAGCTCTTCAAGCAGCTCCTGATGGTCGCGAACTTCGATCGCTACTACCAGATCGTCAAGTGCTTCCGCGACGAAGACCTGCGGGCCGACCGCCAGCCGGAATTCACGCAGATCGACTGCGAGACCTCGTTCCTCTCCGAGCAGGATATCCGCGACTTGTTCGAGAAGATGATCCGTCACGTCTTCGACGCGACGATCGGCGTGCAGCTCGACGAGAAGTTCCCGGTGATGCAGTACTCGGAAGCGATGGCGCGCTTCGGCTCGGACAAGCCCGACCTGCGCGTGAAGCTCGAGTTCACCGAGCTGACCGACGCGATGAAGGACGTCGACTTCAAGGTGTTCAGCTCGCCGGCCAATACCAAGGACGGCCGCGTCGCGGCGCTGCGCGTGCCGAAGGGCGGCGAGCTGTCGCGCGGCGACATCGATGGCTACACGGAATTCGTGCGCATCTACGGCGCGAAGGGCCTCGCGTGGATCAAGGTCAACGAAGCGGCGAAGGGCCGTGACGGCCTGCAGAGCCCGATCGTGAAGAACCTGCACGACGCGTCGATCGCGGCGATCCTCGAGCGCACGGGCGCTCAAGATGGCGACATCATCTTCTTCGCGGCCGATCGCTCGAAGGTCGTCAACGACAGCCTCGGCGCGCTGCGCCTGAAGATCGGCCATTCGGAGTTCGGCAAGGCGAACGGCCTCGTCCAGCCGGGCTGGAAGCCGCTGTGGGTCGTCGATTTCCCGATGTTCGAGTACGACGAGGAAGACGCGCGCTACGTCGCGGCGCACCATCCGTTCACGAGCCCGAAGGACGAGCACCTCGAGTACCTCGAGACCGACCCGGGCCGCTGCCTCGCGAAGGCGTACGACATGGTGCTCAACGGCTGGGAAATCGGCGGCGGCTCGGTGCGGATCTATCGCGAGGAAGTGCAGAGCAAGGTGTTCCGTGCGCTGAAGATCGGGCCGGAAGAGGCGCGTGCGAAGTTCGGCTTCCTGCTCGACGCGCTGCAGTACGGCGCGCCGCCGCACGGCGGCATCGCGTTCGGTCTCGACCGCATCGTCACGATGATGGCGGGCGCCGATTCGATCCGCGACGTGATCGCCTTCCCGAAGACGCAGCGCGCGCAATGTCTGCTCACGCAGGCGCCGAGCGCGGTCGACGAGCGCCAGCTGCGCGAACTGCACATCCGCCTGCGTCAGCCGGAGCAGGCGAAGGCGTAAGCGGCGCTTGCGCGTGCTTGTTTGGCGGCCGTTTGCCGGACCAGATCCGGGAAGCGGCCGAGCGCGGCCCGCCAGCGGCATGGCGAAGCATCGAAGCAGTACGGAAAAGGCGCGTCACGCGCCTTTTCTGCTTTTTGCGTTACAGTCGCTCCACTGCCTTCTTCGACATCATCGATCGAACCGCGCGCGGTGCGCCGTCCCCGAATCATGCCGAAACCGCTGAAAATTCCCGAATCCGTCCTCGTCGTCATCCATACGCCCGAACTCGACGTGCTGATCATCGAGCGGGCCGACCGCCCCGGATTCTGGCAATCGGTGACCGGCTCGAAGGACCGGCTTGACGAGCCGCTCGTCGAGACCGCGGTGCGCGAAGTCGCCGAGGAGACAGGGATCGCGATCGGCAGCGCACTGGTGCCGCAACGCGCTCTTGTCGACTGGCGCCATCAGATCGACTACGAGATCTATCCGGTCTGGCGCCATCGCTACGCCGAGGGCGTCACGCGCAACACCGAGCACTGGTTCAGCCTTGAAGTGCCGTATCGCGTCGAAGTGGCGCTCGCGCCGCGCGAGCACACGGCGTATCTATGGCTGCCCTGCGAGGAGGCGGCCGCGCGCTGCTTCTCGTGGTCGAACCGCGAGGCAATCCTGCAACTGCCGCGCCGTGTGCGCGGACGTCTCGCATGACGGCTGCCGAAGCCGATACCGATACGCGCCGGCCTTTCGCGCGGCTTCGGCAGACGCTCGCATCGGGGCGGCCCTCGCGGCTGCTCCTCACCGCCGGCAATACGGTGCGTCTTCTGCGCTGCGGCGTGGAGTTCTTTCCGGCGCTGATCGAACGCATCGACGCCGCGCGCGAATCGGTCGCGCTCGAAACCTACATCTTCTGCGACGACGCGGCGGGGCGCCCGGTTTCCGACGCGCTGATGCGCGCGGCGCGGCGCGGCGTCCAAGTCCGCGTGATCACCGACGGCATCGGCACCGACCGCCTGCCCATGTTCAAGGACTGGCCCGCGGCCGGTATTGAGCACCGCATCTTCAACCCGCATCTGTTCGGCCGCTTCGGCTTCTCTCGCACGCATCGCAAGCTGGCCGTCGTCGACGGCCGGTTCGCGTTTTGCGGCGGCATCAACATCGTCGACGACTTCGCGCAGAACGGCGGGCGCCTGCCGCATCCGCGCTGGGATTTCGCGGTCGAGTTGAGCGGTCCGGCCGTCGCCCAGGTCGGCGCGGCGTTCGATCTGCAATGGCAGCGCATCGAGCTCGGCCATCGGCCGCGTCCGCTGCAGGCGCTGGGCTCCGAGGCGCGGGCGTCGTTGCCGGACAATGCGGTCGCTGGCGCCTTGATGGGCCGCTCGGCGCGCGCGCGGCGCCGGTCGCTGGCGGCGGCGCGAGCAGTTCGGGAGCCGAGCGTCGCGCTTCTTGCGCGCGACAACGTCATCAACCGGCGCGCGATCGAAAAGGCCTACCTGGCCGCGATCGGACGGGCGCGCCGCGAGGTGCTGCTCGCCAATCCCTACTTCATGCCGGGGCGTAAGCTGCGCCGCGCGCTCGTGCGGGCGGCGCGGCGGGGCGTCGACGTGCGTATCCTGATCGGGCGCAAGGAGTTCGCCGCGCTCGACTACGCGGTGCCGTATCTCTATCGCACGCTGCTGAGCGCGGGTGCGCGCATCGCCGAGTATGAAAAGACGATGCTGCACGGCAAAGTCGCCGTCGTCGACTCGAATTGGGGTACAGTCGGCTCCTCGAATCTCGACGCGCTGAGCCTCGTCCTGAACAACGAGGCGAACGTGGTGCTCATCAAGCACCGGGAGATCGAGGCGCTGCGCGACGCGATCCTCATGGCCTTCGCCGAAGCCCGTCCGATCGACGCCGCGCACTATGCGGCGCGTCCGCTCGGCGAGCGGCTCTTGAACTGGTTCGCGTATCAGGGCTACCGTACCCTCATGAAGCTGCTGACGGTCGGCGGCTACGACTGAGGCGGCTGCGGCCGATTCGCTGTGCCATGCCAGGCGGTCACCACGCAATCGGCAAAAGGCCCGCTACCTGGGATGTGGCGGCGCCGCAAAAATAGAAGGCTGGCGTGGAGGGCCGCACGCAAGACCCGTGCCGGCAAGACTCGGTTAGACATCGGTGTCTAATAAAGTCCTTGTTTTAGAGATGGTCGCACCCAATAATGGTACGACCGTTCTATTTTCAATTTCGGTCATACAAGAACGGTACAAAGCTATGCGAAAAGGCGAACAGACACGCGCCGCGATTCTCGATGCAGCATTGGACTTGGCAAGCCGCGACGGGCTCGAGGGCCTCACGATCGGCCTGCTCGCCGAGCGCATGCAGATGAGCAAGAGCGGGGTGTTCGCGCATTTCGGGTCGCGCGAGGACTTGCAGGTCGAGGTCGTGCGCGAGTATCACCGCCGTTTCGAGGACGAGGTGTTCTTCCCGAGCTTGCGCGAGCCGCGCGGGTTGCCGCGCCTGCGTGCGATGCTGCGCCGCTGGACCGAGAAGCGCATCCAGGAAGTGACGACCGGATGCATCTACATCAGCGGCGCGGTCGAATATGACGACCGCGGGGACAACCCGGTGCGCGAGCAACTGGTGCTGAGCGTCACGACGTGGCGCGCGGCGCTCCTGAGGGCCATTTCGCAGTCGATGGAAGAAGGGCATCTGCGCCGGGACACCGACCCGAACCTGATGCTCTTCGAAGTCTATAGCTTCACGCTCGGCCTGCATCACGACGCGCGTTTCCTGCATCTGCCGGATGCGGTGCGTCTTACGTGGGCCGCGCTGGAAAAACTGATTGTTTCGTATCAGAGCGAAAGCCGCTAGCGCTCGAACACTTGCGTGGCGGCCGACCTCGTTGCCCCAACCTTTGGAGAGAGTCATGGGACAGTACGCCGCGCCGCTGCGCGACATGCAATTCGTGTTGCACGAGCTGCTCAACGTGGAAGCCGCCGTCAAGGAGATGCCGAAGCACGCGGACCTCGACGCCGACACGATCAACCAGGTGCTCGAAGAAGCCGGCAAGTTCTGCTCCGAAGTGCTGTTCCCGCTGAACCAGAGCGGCGACCAGGAGGGCTGCACGTACGCCGGCGACGGCGTCGTGACGACGCCCAAGGGTTTCAAGGAAGCCTACAAGCAGTACGTCGAAGCGGGCTGGCCCGCGCTCGGCTGCGATCCCGAATACGGCGGGCAGGGCCTGCCGGCGTTCGTGAACAACGCCCTCTATGAAATGCTCAACTCGGCGAACCAGGCCTGGACGATGTACCCGGGCCTCTCGCACGGCGCCTACGAGTGTCTGCATGCACACGGCACGCCCGAGCAGCAGCAGACCTATCTGACGAAGCTCGTCTCCGGCGTGTGGACCGGCACGATGTGCCTGACCGAGCCGCACTGCGGCACCGACCTCGGCATCCTGCGCACCAAGGCCGAGCCGAACGGCGACGGCTCCTACTCGATCACCGGCACCAAGATCTTCATCTCGAGCGGCGAGCACGACCTCGCCGAGAACATCGTCCACCTCGTGCTCGCGCGCCTGCCGGATGCGCCGCCGGGAACCAAGGGCATTTCGCTGTTCATCGTGCCGAAGTTCGTGCCCGACGCTTCGGGCGAGCCGGGCGAGCGCAACGGCATCAAGTGCGGCTCGATCGAGCACAAGATGGGCATTCACGCGAACGCCACCTGCGTGATGAATCTCGATAACGCCAAGGGCTGGCTCGTCGGCGAAGCGAACCGCGGCCTGCAGGCGATGTTCGTGATGATGAACGCGGCGCGTCTCGGTGTCGGGATGCAGAGCCTGGGTCTCACCGAAGTCGCCTATCAGAACTCGCTCACTTACGCGAAAGACCGTCTCCAGATGCGCTCGCTGACGGGCCCGAAGGCGCCCGAGAAAGCGGCCGATCCGATCATCGTCCATCCCGACGTGCGCCGCATGCTGCTCACGCAGAAGGCCTACGCGGAAGGCGCGCGCGCTTTCTCGTACTGGTCGGCGCTGCATATCGACATGGAGCTGTCGCATGCCGACGAAGCAGTGAAGAAAGAAGCCGCCGACCTCGTCGCGCTGCTCACGCCGATCTTGAAGGCGTTCCTCTCCGACAACGCGTTCGAATGCACGAACCACGCGATGCAGATCTACGGCGGCCACGGCTTCATCGCCGAGTGGGGCATGGAGCAATACGTGCGCGACGCGCGCATCAACATGATCTACGAAGGCACGAACGCGGTTCAGTCGCTCGATCTGCTGGGCCGCAAGGTGCTCGGCGACATGGGTGCGAAGATGAAGAAGTTCGGCAAGCTCGTGACCGATTTCATCGACGCCGAAGGCGTGAAGCCGGAGATGCAGGAGTTCGTCAATCCGCTCGCGGACATCGGCGACAAGGTCCAGAAGCTGACGATGGAAATCGGCATGAAGGCGATGCAGAACCCGGACGAAGTCGGCGCGGCGGCCGTGCCGTATCTGCGCACCGTCGGCCATCTGGTGTTCTCGTACTTCTGGGCTCGCATGGCGCGCATCGCGCTCGACAAGGAAGCGTCGGGCGATCCGTTCTACAAGTCGAAGCTCGCGACCGCGCGCTTCTACTTCGCGAAGCTCTTGCCCGAGACGGCATCGACGATCCGGGCCGCGCGCGCCGGCTCGAAGACGCTGATGGAAATCGACGAAGCGCTGTTCTAAACGGCTCTACTCGCGCGCCACGTCGCGTTCGACGTGGCGCGTTACGCTGTCCAGATCTTGCAACTGACGTGCGATTGAGCGCGTGCCGCGAAAGGCGCCGCGCCAAAACGCAAACCCCCGGAGGAAAGACGTGAGCAATCTGATCATTCGCAAGGTCGCCGTGCTCGGCGCCGGCGTGATGGGCGCGCAGATCGCCGCGCACCTGATCAACGCCAAGGTGCCAGTGCTGCTGTTCGACCTGCCCGCCAAGGAAGGTCCGAAGAACGGGATCGCCCTGAAGGCGATCGAGAACCTCAAGAAGCTGTCGCCCGCGCCGTTCGGCGTGAAGGAAGACGCGCAATACATCGAGCCTGCCAACTACGAAGACGATCTCGCCAAGCTCGCCGAGTGCGATCTCGTGATCGAGGCGATCGCCGAGCGGATGGACTGGAAGCACGACCTGTACAAGAATGTATCGCCGCACATCGGCGCGAACGCGATCTTCGCGAGCAACACTTCGGGCCTGTCGATCACGACGCTGTCCGAAGGTTTCGCCGACGAGCTCAAGGCGCGCTTCTGCGGCGTGCACTTCTTCAATCCGCCGCGCTACATGCACCTCGTCGAGCTGATTCCGACGGCGCACACGCGGCCGGAAATCCTCGACCAGCTCGAGACCTTCCTGACGAGCGTCGTCGGCAAGGGCGTCGTGCGCGCGAAGGATACGCCGAACTTCATCGCGAACCGTGTCGGCATTTTCTCGATCCTCGCGGTCGTGGCCGAAGCGGCGAAATTCGGACTGCGCTTCGACGAAGTCGACGACCTGACCGGCGCGCGCCTCGGCCGCGCGAAGTCGGCAACGTTCCGCACCGCCGACGTGGTCGGCCTCGACACGATGGCGCACGTCATCAAGACGATGCAGGACAACCTCGCCGACGATCCTTTTTTCCCCGTCTACGAGACGCCGGCCGTGCTGGCTGGGCTCGTGCAGGCAGGCGCGCTTGGCCAGAAGACGGGTGCCGGCTTCTACAAGAAGGAAGGCAAGACGATCAAAGTGCTCGATCCGAAGACGGGCACCTATGTCGAGAGCGGCGCGAAGGCCGACGAGCTGATCGGCCGCATCCTCAAGCGTCCGCCCGCGGAGCGCCTGAAGCTCCTGCGCGAATCGGAGCACCCGCAGGCGCAGTTCCTGTGGGCGATCTTCCGCGACGTGTTCCACTACATCGGCGTGCATCTCGAATCGATCGCCGACAATGCGCGCGACGTCGACCTCGCGATCCGCTGGGGCTTCGGCTGGAACGAAGGCCCGTTCGAGGGCTGGCAGGCGGCGGGCTGGAAGCAGGTCGCCGAGTGGGTGCGGGAAGACATCGCCGCGGGCAAGGCGCTGTCGAAGGCGCCGCTGCCCTCGTGGGTGCTCGAAGGGCCGGTCGCCGAGCAGGGCGGCGTGCATACGAATGAAGGCTCGTGGTCGCCTGCTTCGAAGACGTTTGCGCCGCGCTCGACGCTCTCCGTCTACGGCAAGCAGGTGTTCCGCGCACCGATCATCGGCGAGACCGTCGATCCGAAGCGCTATGGCAAGACGCTGTTCGAGACGGATGCCGTGCGCGCGTGGGTCGATGACCGCGCGGGCGAGGACGACGTCGTCATCGTCTCGTTCAAGAGCAAGATGAACACGATGGGCCCGAGCGTGATCGACGGCCTCGTGCAGGCGATCGAGCTGGCCGAGAAGAGCTACAAGGGCGTTGTCGTGTGGCAGCCGACTTCGCTCAAGCTCGGCACGCCGGGCGGCCCGTTCTCGGCGGGCGCGAATCTCGAAGAGGCAATGCCCGCCTTCATGATGGGCGGCGCCAAGGGCATCGAGCCGTTCGTCAAGAAGTTCCAGCAAGGGATGCTGCGCGTGAAGTACGCGAGCGTGCCGGTCGTTTCGGCCGTGTCGGGCATCGCGCTCGGCGGCGGCTGCGAGCTCGTGCTGCATAGCGCGAAGCGCGTCGCGCACGTCGAGAGCTATATCGGGCTCGTGGAGGTGGGCGTCGGCCTCGTGCCGGCCGGCGGCGGCCTCAAGGAAGCCGCCGTGCGCGCCGCCGAAGCCGCGGGCGCGGTCGGCCTGACGAGCGAGATCCTCAAGTTCGTCGTGAAGTCGTTCGAGAACGCCGCGATGGCGAAGGTCTCGGGCTCCGCGCTCGAAGCGCGTTCGATGGGCTACCTGAAGGCGTCCGACACCATCGTCTTCAACGTGTTCGAGCTGCTCGACACGGCGAAGAAGGAAGCGCGTGCGCTGTCCGCCGCGGGCTATCGTCCGCCGCTCTCCGCGACGCAGATTCCGGTCGCGGGCCGCTCGGGGATTTCGACCATCAAGGCGCAGCTCGTCAACATGCGCGACGGCGGCTTCATCAGCGCGCACGATTTCCTGATCGCGAGCCGCATCGCGGAAGCCGTCTGCGGCGGGGATGTCGAAGCGGGCAGCCTCGTCGACGAAGAATGGCTGTTGGCGCTCGAGCGCCGCGCGTTCGTCGATCTGCTCGGCACGCAGAAGACGCAGGAACGGATCATGGGCATGCTGCAAACCGGCAAGCCGGTGCGCAACTGATCGAGTGCGTTTGGCGAGAATTTAGGAGCTACACATGAGCAAACAATTGCAAGACGCATATATCGTCGCCGCCAGCCGCACGCCGATCGGCAAGGCGCCGCGCGGCGCGTTCAAGAACACGCGCCCCGATGAACTGCTGGTCCACGCGATCAAGTCCGCCGTGGCGCAGGTGCCGGGGCTCGATACGAAGGTGATCGAAGACGCAATCGTCGGCTGTGCGATTCCCGAAGCCGAGCAAGGCCTCAACGTCGCGCGCATCGGCGCGCTGCTCGCGGGCCTGCCGCAATCGGTCGGCGGCGTGACCGTCAACCGCTTCTGCGCGTCGGGTGTGACCGCGCTCGCGATGGCCGCCGACCGCATTCGCGTCGGCGAGGCCGAGGCGATGATCGCGGGCGGCTGCGAATCGATGAGCATGGTGCCGATGATGGGCAACAAGCCGTCGATGTCGCCGCACATCTTCGATCGCAATGAGGACGTCGGCATTGCCTACGGCATGGGCCTGACGGCCGAGAAGGTCGCCGAGCGCTGGAAGGTGAGCCGCGAGGCGCAGGACCAGTTCTCGCTCGAATCGCACCGCAAGGCGATCGCCGCGCAGCAGTCGGGCGAGTTCAAGGACGAGATCGCGCCGTACACGCTCGCCGAGCGCTTCCCGGATCTCGCGACGGGCGAGGTCGCGGTGAAGACGCGCGAAATCCTGCTCGACGAAGGTCCGCGCGCCGATACGTCGCTCGAAGGCCTCGCGAAATTGCGTGCGGTGTTCGCGGCGAAGGGCTCGGTCACGGCCGGCAACAGCTCGCAGACCTCCGATGGCGCGGGCGCGCTGATCGTCGTGTCGGAAAAGATCCTCAAGCAGTTCAACCTGACCCCGCTCGCGCGCTTCGTGAGCTTCGCGGTGCGCGGCGTGCCGCCCGAGATCATGGGTATCGGTCCCAAGGAGGCGATTCCGGCCGCGCTCAAGGCCGCGGGCCTGAAGCAGGACGACCTCGACTGGATCGAGCTCAACGAGGCGTTCGCGGCGCAGTCGCTCGCGGTGATCCAGGACCTCGGGCTCGACCCGGCCAAGGTCAATCCGCTCGGCGGCGCGATCGCGCTCGGCCACCCGCTCGGCGCGACGGGCGCGATCCGCGCGGCGACGGTCGTGCATGGCCTGCGCCGCCGCAACCTGAAGTACGGGATGGTGACGATGTGCGTCGGCACCGGCATGGGCGCGGCGGGCATCATCGAGCGCTTGTAGTGGTTTTGCCTGCGGTGGTTCGCATCGCCGTTCGTGGGCATCCGCGATAGCGCCTCGTGGCGCGGGCGTTGCCCCTGTGCGGGGCGGCAGTCACTTTCTTTGCCGCCGCAAAGAAAGTAACCAAAGAAAGCGGGCTCACACCGCCAGTGCTTGACGTTTACCCACGGGCTCTCAACGTCCCCGTGTTTCGCACGGCTGTGTGTGCTGGCTGATGTGTGTTGCCAGCGCACCTGGGTTAATGCCTCACCTGCGTCAAGCACCCGTACAGCGGCGAAAGGAGCCGGACGTCTTGGCGCCCACGTGCGGCAAACAATGTGTAGGTTGCCGTACCGTAAGGGGCTGCGCCTCACAGTAGAGGCGCATCGCGAAGCGAAGGTGCCCCGAGCGCCGCGAATGCCTACACATAGTTTGTCTCATGGGGGAGTGCAGGCCTTGACGCAGGAGCATGAAGTGGGTGAGGCCTCCAATCAGCGCGTTGGCAACGAACATGGATCAGCACGCTGCCGCGCGAAGCATGGGGACGTTGAGAGCCTGTGAGTAAACGTCAAGCACTGGCGGTGTGAGCCCGCTTTCTTTGGTTACTTTCTTTGCGGCGGCAAAGAAAGTGACTGCCGCCCCGCACAGGGGCAACGCCCGCGCCACGAGGCGCTATCGCGGATGCCCACGAACGGCGATGCGAACCACCGCTTCGCGGACGCCCGCTACACCGCGAAACAAGCTTCGAAGGAGAAGACACGCAATGGACATCTTGATCGAACACACCGAAGGCGTCATGGCGATTGCCTTCAACCGGCCGGACAAGAAGAACGCGATCACCGCCGCGATGTACCAGACGATGGCGGACGCGCTCGCCGCCGCGCAGGACGATCACCAGGTGCGCGCGGTTCTGATCCGCGGCAGCGTGGGCATCTTCAGCGCGGGCAACGATCTGGAGGACTTCATGAAGGCGCCGCCGAAGGGCGAGGACGCGCCAGTGTTCCAGTTCCTGCGCCGCATCAGCGGCTTCGGCAAGCCCGTGGTCGCCTCGGTGGCGGGCGCGGCGATCGGCATCGGCACGACGCTGCTCTTGCATTGCGACCTCGTCTACGCAGCCGAAACGGCGACCTTCTCACTGCCGTTCGCGCAACTCGGGCTGTGCCCGGAAGCGGCGTCGAGCCTCTTGCTGCCGCGCATCGCGGGCTACCAGCTGGCCGCGGAAAAGCTGCTGCTCGGTGAAGCGTTCGATGCGAAGGAGGCGCAGCGCATGGGGATCGTCAACCGCGTGCTGAGCGCGGCGGAAGTCGATGCCTTCGCCCTCGCGCAGGCGGCGAAGCTCGCCGCGCTGCCCGCATCGTCGCTGCGCGTGACGAAGTCGCTGATGAAGCATGCGCACGAACGCGAGATCGCCGTGCAGATGACCGATGAGGCCGTGCACTTCGGCAAGATGCTGCTCGCGCCGGAAGCGCGCGAGGCGTTCAAGGCGTTCTTCGAAAAGCGCAAGCCGGACTTCAAGCAGTTCGACTGAAGCCCGTAGGGCAGGCGCCCAAGGTCACTGGGTGTCGTAATCGACGTAACTGGTCTCGCGGCAGAAACTCACGAGGCGCACACCCGCCTGCCGCGCGATCGCGATCGCCAGCGACGACGGCGCCGAGATCGTCGCCACCATCGGAATGTTCACGCGCGCCGCCTTGCGCACCAGCTCGTAGCTCGCGCGGCTCGACAGGAACACGAAGCCGTCGGTAGTGTCGGTGCGGTCGAGCACGAGCTGGCCGATGAGCTTGTCGAGCGCGTTGTGGCGTCCGACGTCCTCGAACGCGTGCCGGATCGCACCTTGCGCGTCGCACCAGGCGGCCGCGTGCAGGCCGCCCGTCAGCCGCGTGAGCGCCTGGCGGGCGGGCAGCTCGCGGGCGGCCCGCGCGATGGCATCCGGCGCGAGGCGCGCAAGGAAGCCGGTATCGGGCACGCGCTCCGGCGTGAGATCGAGCAAGTCGATGCTCTCGATGCCGCACACGCCGCAGCCGGTGCGTCCGGCGAGCGCGCGGCGCTTGTCTTTCAGCGCGGCGAACGCCTGCTGCACGACGGTCAGTTGCACTTCCGCATGCGGGATCTCGCCCGGATGCTGCGTGACCTCGATGTCCTTGATGTCGCTGCCGCGCTCGACGATCCCCTCCGAGACTGCAAACCCGACCGCGAACGCTTCGAGATCGCGCGGCGTCGCCATCATGACGGCGTGGGAAATGCCGTTGAAGACGAGCGCGACGGGCCACTCCTGGCCGATCTGGTCGGTGACGGATTCGATCTTGCCGGCCCGGTGCCGGCGCACGTTTTGCTCGACGACGCCGGGTTGCTCGGCGGATTCCAATGGGTCCAAGTTCACTCCTCGCGGCGCGGCGTCCAGCCGCCGGCTGGCTTCGCCCGTTGCGTGTCCGATAAGGTTCTAAAATACCCCAAGCAGGCAACGCGCGCCGCGTGCCGTCTATGAGCGCCCCCAAACCTGTCGCTACGCGTCAGGCCCCCCGAGGGGGGCAAGAAGACTTGGGGCGGCCCGGCGTCTTCTTGAAGGAAAAATCGCCATGGGACTGCATGACAAGCCACTGCTCTTCGATTTCGAAGTGATTTCCTCCGAAAATCTCACCTTCATGCCGATGTCGGTGCGCTTCAATCTCGACCGCTTCGGCCTGCGCATTTCGCTCGCGCAATGGCAGATGCTGCCGCTCGAGGACCGCGCGCTGCTCGCGCGTTTCCCAGTCGAAGAGGATGCGGCGATCGAGCCGAACTTCGATCACGCGCTCTTCGAAATGATGCGCACCCATGCCAACGTCGAGCCCGACTGGTTTTCGCCCGACGGCGAGCCGGCCTGGCGCAATACCCAGGTCGTGCCGGAAGGCGTGATCCATCAGAGCGGCATCGCCAGTCTGAGCGCGCCGACGCCGGAAAAATGGGCGCAGCTCGATCCGTTCAAGCGGTACGTGCTGACGAAGCTGTCGAGGAAGCCCGGGGGCAACCACGATTTCATTCCCGCGATGAAGGAGTTCGGGCTCGCGCCGTAGCGCCTGCCTTTCGCGCATCGCCCTTCCAGCCGCGCGTGAGCCGTTCACTCGGTCACACGCGGCGAATTTTTATCCGACTTTCTCTTTTCAGCACCCTTCAATCTTTGCCGGACTCTGCCGATATCCATGAGTTGGCGCGCAAAGAGCCCGTATTCGTCCGATGAAATGCGAGTGCGGGCAAGCCCAGAACGATAGCCGCGCCTGCCTCCCAGAACGAACGGCGTTCGTAATTCATGACCTTTTCCTTCTCGAAGCGGCTGCTGATCAATTTGGCAGTCGTCGCCGCGGCAGTCGGCGCGAATGCGTTTGTCGCTTACACGCAGATCCGCAGTCAGCGCGCGGCCGACGAGCGCACGATGCGCTCGATGAGCGTCAAGCACGATCTCGAGGCCTATCGCGCGACGCTCGGCGAAGGGCTCGTGGCGCTCGGCAACTTCGAATCGTCGGGCGTGCTGGTGCCCGACGGCTGGCGCGACAGCGCGCGCACCGCACGCCTCACGGAGCTTGCGGCGTCGCTGCGGTCCCAGCTGGCGGGCGATGCCGACACCCGCCAGCCGCTCGATTGGCTGCTTGCGAGCGGGCAGAGCTTCGAGCGCGACGCGCAGGCGGTGCTCGCCGATGCCGCGACGCTGCCGGAGGCGGCCGCGCGCGCCTGGGCGGCGTCCGCCTACACACGGCTCGGCTCGGAGCTCAACAGTGTCGATACCGCGCTCGCCTTGCTGCGCCAGCGCGAGGACGAAGCGCTCGATGCGTCGCTCGCCGATTCCGCGCGCTCCACACGGCGCGCGACCTGGGTGCTGATCTTCACGATGATCGTGGGCAGCGGCCTCCTGATCTACACCTTCGGCATGCGCGAGAGCGCGGCGCGCGCCAAGATCCGCGTCGCGCGCGCGATGCGCCGCAGCGACGAGCGGTTTCGCGAGCTGTTCGACGCGCATCCGGTGCCGATGTGGATCTACGACCGCGAGACATTGCGCTTTCTCGCGATCAACGCGGCGGCGGTCAGGCATTACGGCTATAGCGAAGAAGACTTCCTGGCGATGACGATCCGCGACATCCGTCCGGCCGACGAGCTCCCGCGCCTCGAATCCTATCTGGCGCGCAGCCACGCGTCGCCGCAGCGCGGCCGCGTGAGCGCGGGCGTGTGGCGGCACGTGCGCCGCGACGGGACGCTCCTCGCCGCCGACATTTCGCGCCACGCGCTCACCTTCGTGGGGCGGCCGGCGATGTTCGTCCTCGCCGACGACGTGACCGACCAGATCAACGCCGAAGCGGAGGCGCAGCGCTCGACGCAGATGCTCGAGACGGTGATCGACAACATCCCGCAGCGCATTTCGTGGAAGGACCGCGAGCTGCGCTACCTGGGCTGCAACATGACGTTCGCGCGCGACGCCGGGCTCGTGTACACCGAGCAGTTGATCGGCAAGAGCGACTTCGACTTGCCGTGGAAGGCGCTGGCCGGCGCGCTCTCCCGCGCCGACGAGGAGGTGATCGAGACCGGCGTGCCGAAGATGAACCTGGAGTTCGAGCTGTTGATCGACGGCGCGCATCGCGCGGCGGTGATGAGCAAGATCCCGCTCACCAACGCCGACGGCGAGGTGATGGGCGTGCTCAGCTCGTACACCGACGTCACCGACCGCAAGCGCTCCGATCTCGCGCTGCGTCTGCAGAGCCGCGCGCTCGACGCGAGCGTCAACGCCATCCTGATCACCGGCCCGTCCGAGCGCGGCCACCTGATCGAATACGTGAACCCGGCGTTCAAGCGCATCACGGGCTACGACCCGGCGGACGTGATCGGCCAGGACTGCCGCTTCCTGCAGCGCGACGACCGCGACCAGGAAGGCCTCATCGCGATCCGCGAAGGCCTCGCGGCGAACCGCGAGGTGAGCGCCGTGCTGCGCAACTACCGCAAGGACGGCGCGCTGTTCTGGAATCAGCTCTTCATCGCTCCGGTGCCGAACGCCGACGGCGAGACGACGCACCACATCGGCGTGATCAACGAGGTGACCGACCTGATCCGCTACCAGGAGCAGCTCGAATACCAGGCGAACTACGATGGCCTGACGCGCCTGCCGAACCGCAACCTGCTGCGCGAGCGGCTGCAGCAGGCGCTCTCGACGGCGCAGCGGCGCGACAAGCGCGTGGCCGTGGTGTTCATCGATCTCGACGGCTTCAAGAACGTCAACGACAGCCTGGGCCACAGCGTCGGCGACCGGCTGCTGGCGGTGGTGGCCGAGCGCCTCGCGAGGAGCGCGCGGGCGAGCGACACCGTCGCGCGCCACGGCGGCGACGAGTTCGTGACGGTGCTGACCGACGTCAACGACGAGCAATCGCTGATCGCCTGGATGGAGCGCGTGCGCGCGGCGATCTCCGAGCCGGTGCCGCTCGACGGCACCGAGCTCTACGTCGGCTGCAGCATGGGCGCGAGCCTCTTCCCGCAGGACGGCGAGGACGCCGAGACGCTGATGAAGAAGGCCGACCTCGCCATGTATCGCGCGAAGGATATGGGCCGCAACACGTTCCAGTTCTATCAGCCGGAGATGAACACGAGCGTCGGCGCGCGCCTGAGCCTCGAGCGGCGCTTGCGGCGCGCCCTGCGCGACGATGAGTTCCTGCTCCACTACCAGCCGCAGGTCGACATCGCGACGGGCAGAATCGTGGGCATGGAGGCGCTCGTGCGCTGGCTCGACCCCGAGGCGGGGCTCGTCCCGCCTTCCGCCTTCATTCCGGTCGCGGAGGAGAGCGGCCTGATCGGGCCGTTGTCGGAATGGGTGCTGCGCGAGGCCTGCCGGCAGAACAAGGCGTGGCAGGATGCCGGGCTGCCCCCGGCGCGCGTGTCGGTGAACCTGTCGGCGCGGCAGTTCCAGCAGCGCGACATCGCCAAGCTCGTGATGTCGGTGCTCGAGGAGACGGGCCTCGCGCCCGAGTATCTCGAACTCGAGCTGACCGAGAGCACGATCATGCGCAACGCCGAGGAGGCCGTCGTGATGCTCAACGAGCTGCACGCGCTCGGCATCAGCATCGCGATCGACGACTTCGGCACCGGCTACTCGAGCCTCGGCTATCTGAAGCGCTTCCCGGTCGACCGGCTGAAGATCGACCGCTCGTTCGTGTCGGACATCGGCGCATCGGACGACGACGAGACGATCACCTCGGCCATCATCGCGCTTGCGCATTCACTGGAGCTGCAGGTGATCGCGGAAGGCGTCGAGACCTCGTTGCAGCTCGATTTCCTCCGGGAGCGCTCGTGCCACGAGATGCAGGGCTTCTTCTTCGCGAAGCCGCTGCCGCGCGACGCGATTCCGGGCTTGCTGCGGCAAGGGATGGCGCTGGCCGAGCCAATGGCCTGAGGCGGCAGGAAAGTGAGGACGAAGGGAGCGGGCGAAGGCGGCGCGCAGCGCCTACGGGGCGCGCCGCCTGGAAAACGCAGGCTCAGGCGAAATCGGGCAGCTTGCGCGGACGGCGGTCGAGGTCGGTCGCGACGTAGGTGAGCTCGGCTTCGGTGACCTTCACGGTCTCGTCGGCGAGGCTCATGCGCTGCGCGAACACCTCGACCGACACCGTCACTGACGTATTGCCCGTCTTCACGATCTCGGCGTAGAAGCTCAGCAGGTCGCCGACGAACACCGGCTGCTTGAAGACGAACGAGTTGACCGCGACGGTTGCGACGCGGCCGTTGGCGCGCCGGCTCGCCGGAATCGAGCCGGCGATGTCGACTTGCGCCATGATCCAGCCGCCGAACACATCGCCATGGACGTTCGCGTCCGAAGGCTGCGGCACGACGCGCAGCGCGCACGGTTTTTGCGGAAGCACGGGGGTGGAGGTCATCTTGGTATCCGTAAATAAAAAGCCGCGGAAAGCGGCGCCAGTCGGCTTCTGAGACAATACGTAGCAGAGCGTGGAAATTGTACGGGAAACCATGCATTCCGACGTTCCAACGTTTTCATCCCGCCGCTTTCTTCGCCCCATGCGCCGCTACGCCGCCCCGACCGAACCCGCACCCGTCTCGACCGGGCCGCGCAACGACTGGCAGACGATCGTCTCGCTGATGCCGTATCTCGCCACCTACAAATGGCGCGTCGTGCTGGCGCTCACTTGCCTGATCGGCGCGAAGGTCGCGAACCTCGGCGTGCCGATCGTGATGAAGCGCATCGTCGACGGTCTCGTGCCGGTGCAGCACCTCACCGCGCTCGGCCGCGCGCAGCACGAGCCGGCGATCGTGCTGGCGGGCGGCATCGGCCTCCTGGTGGTCGCCTATGCGCTCGTGCGGCTGTCGACGTCGATGTTCAACGAGCTGCGCGAAATCCTCTTCGCGAAGGTGACCGAGAGCGCGGTGCGCCAGCTCGCGCTGAAGGTGTTCCGCCACCTGCATTCGCTCTCGCTGCGCTTTCACCTCGACCGGCAGACGGGCGGCATGTCGCGCGACATCGAGCGCGGCACGCGCGGCATCCAGCAGCTCATTTCGTATTCGCTCTACAGCATCCTGCCGACGCTCGTCGAAGTCGGCCTCGTGCTCGGCTTCTTCGTCGTCAAGTACGACGCGTGGTATGCGCTCATCACGGGTATCGCGCTCGCCGCGTACATCGTGTTCACGATCAAGGTCACCGAGTGGCGCACGCATTTCCGGCGCACCATGAACGAGCTCGATTCGCGCGCGAACTCGCGGGCGATCGACTCGCTGCTCAACTACGAGACGGTCAAGTACTTCGGCAACGAGGAGTGGGAAGCGCGGCGCTACGACGAGAACCTGAAGCGCTATCGCGCGGCGGCGATCAAGTCGCAGAACTCGCTGTCGTTCCTGAACTTCGGACAGCAGGCGATCATCGGCTGCGGGCTCGTGTTCATCCTGTGGCGCGCGACGCAAGGCGTGATGGCGGGGCGCTTGACGCTCGGCGACCTCGTGCTCATCAACACGTTCATGCTGCAGCTCTATATTCCGCTGAATTTTCTCGGCGTCGTCTACCGCGAGCTCAAGCAGAGCCTGACCGACATGGACCGCATGTTCACCCTGCTCGGCGCGGCGCGCGAAGTGCCGGACGCGCCCGGCGCGCCGGCGCTCGCGGTGACGGGCGGCGAGGTGCGCTTCGAGCACGTGGGCTTCGCCTACGAGGCCGAGCGGCAGATTCTCTTCGACGTGAGCTTCACCATTCCCGCGGGCACGACGACGGCGGTGGTCGGGCACAGCGGCTCCGGCAAGTCGACGCTCGCGCGGCTCCTGTTCCGCTTCTACGATCTCGACCGCGCGACGGGCGGGGCGATCACGATCGACGGCCAGGACATCCGCGACGTGACGCAGGAAACGCTGCGCGCGTCGATCGGGATCGTGCCGCAGGATACGGTGCTCTTCAACGATTCGATCTACTACAACATCGCCTACGGCAGGCCGGCGGCCACCCGCGACGAAGTGATCGCGGCGGCGCGCGCGGCGCACATCCACGATTTCATCGAGGGCTTGCCGAAGGGCTATGACACGCCGGTGGGCGAGCGCGGCTTGAAGCTGTCGGGCGGGGAGAAGCAGCGCGTCGCGATCGCGCGGACGATCTTGAAGAACCCGCCGATCCTGCTGTTCGACGAGGCGACGTCGGCGCTCGATTCGCGCTCCGAGCGCGCGATCCAGCACGAGCTCGACCAGATCGCGCGCGAGCGCACCACGCTCGTCATCGCGCACCGGCTGTCGACGGTCGTGCACGCCCAGCAGATCATCGTGATGGACCGCGGCAGGATCGTCGAGCGCGGCACGCATGCCGAGCTGCTGCGCGCGGGCGGGCTGTTCGCGCAGATGTGGGCGCTGCAGCAGCAGAAGGCGGCGTCGCAGAGCGAGGCGTCGTCGGACGAGCGCGCCACCCTGGGGGGCAATGGAGCGTGAGACGGGGTTATGGCCGGGCGCGCGAGCGCAGCGCCTCGTCCAGCGTCCTGAGTTGCGCAGGCGTGCCGACGTTCTCCCAGATCCCCTCATAAAGCTCGCCGCTCACGCGCTGCGCGCCGATCGCCTCGCGATAGTAGGGCGTCAGCGGCCGCCGCGTGCCGGGCGGCAGGTCGCGGAACATCCGCGTGTCGTAGAGCGCGATGCTGCCGAACGTGTGGCGCGGTGAACCGTCGAGCGAGACTTTGCCGTCGGCCAGCGCGAAATCCCCGGCCGGGTGAAACGCGGGGTTCGGCACCATCACGAGATGCATGCCGGGCTCGGCCGCCGACGCCATCCGCAACGCATGCTCGCGCAAGCGTGCATAGTCGAATTCGCAGTACACGTCGCCGGCCACCCCGAGGAAGACTTGCGCCGCGCCCGCGTCTTCGAGCAGCGGCAGCGCCTGCGCGATCCCGCCCGCGGTTTCGAGCGCCTCGCCTTCGGCCGAGTACGCGAGGCGCACGCCCCAGCGCGAGCCGTCGCCGAGCGCGCTTTCGAACTGCTCCCCGAGCCACGCGTGGTTGATCACGATGGTCTCGAAGCCGGCGGCTGCCAGGCGCTCGATCTGCCAGACGATCAGCGATTTGCCGCCCGCTTCCAGGAGCGGCTTCGGACAGATGTCGGTGAGCGGGCGCATCCGTTCGCCGCGCCCCGCTGCGAAGATCATCGCTTTGGTCAAGAGGTGCGTCATCGTTCAGAACGTGTAGCCGACTTCCGCTCCGCGGCCCTCGAGCTCGTCGAGCAGCTTCGCGAATGCCGCGAGCGGGCGGTAGCGCTCGCTGGCCTTGCGCGCGTACTGGATGAAGCGCGGCAGGTCGGCGAGGTAATGCGGCTTGCCGTCGCGATAGTTGATGCGGGCGAACAGGCCGAGCACCTTGATGTGCCGCTGCAGGCCCATCCATTCGAGCTGACGGTAGAACTCGCCGAAGTCGGCATCGACGGGCAGCCCCGCTTTCTTCGCGCGCTCCCAGTAATAGGCGAAGCAGTCGAGCTCGAATTCCTCGTCCCAGCTGATGAACGCGTCGCGCAGGAGCGAGGCGACGTCGTAGGTGATCGGGCCGTAGACCGCGTCCTGGAAGTCGAGCACGCCGGGGTTCGGCTCGGCGACCATCAGGTTGCGCGGCATGAAATCGCGCAGCATGTAGACCTGCGGCTGAGCGCGCGCGCTCGCGATCAGGAGCGCAAACGTGCGATCCAGGACCTCGCGCTGGCGTTCGTCGAGCGTGCGGCCGAGGTGGCGGCCGACGAACCACTCCGGCATCAGCTCCATCTCGCGGCGCAGAAAGGCCTCGTCGAACTGCGGCAGCACGCCCTCGCGCGACGCGAGCTGCCAGCGGATCAGCGCATCGAGCGCCTCGCGCATCAGCGGCCGCGCGCCCGCCGTGTCGTTGGGATCGAGCGTGGCGATATACGACTGCGTGCCGAGATCGGTCACGAGCATGAAACCTTGATCGAGATCGCACTCCAGCACGCGCGGCACGTGCACGCCCGCGGCGTCGAGCATGCGCGCGACATCAACGAATTCGCGGCATTTTTCGGGCGGCGGCGCATCGACCGCGATCAGCGTCGCGCCGTGCGCGCCCGCGCTTTTCAGCCGGAAATAGCGGCGAAAGCTGGCGTCGGCGGAGGCGGGGGCAAGCGAGGTGACGTCGAGGAGGTGGCGTTGTTCGAGCGAGGCGAGCCAGTTGGTAAGCAGTTCGCGGCGGGAATCGGCAGGAATCGGCGTCATAAAATGGGGGAGCAAAACATCTTGCCATATAATACCCCACGACTTTTTTGACGCACCCGTGCTCGGCCTTGGCACGGTTCTCACGATTTCAGTTCGACCGCCCGCTGTATCGCCCGATCGACAAATTCTCTTTCGTGCGCACTCAGACCGCCGCGTCCGCGCCGCGCGGGCGGCTCTTCGTGTGACCGTGCAATGCTTGGCTGCCGGGCCGATTCGCCAAACAATACATGCCGCCAAGACAGCCTTTCCCAACGACGAATCCCACGAGGAAATCGCCGGGCCGCCCCAAGATTTCCTCGCCCCCTCGGGGGGCCTGGCGCGAAGCGCCAGGTATGGGGGCGCTGTTGAGCGACGCGCCGCCGCGCAAACGGCGGCTCGTCGCGGCGTTGATCGCCGTGCCGGGCCTGCTGCCGTCAATATCGAACGCCCAGCTCTCGGGCGCTGCCGCGCAAGCGCAACAGATCGACGCGCCGTGGGGCCTGCGGCTCGCCCCGCAACTCGAGGAGCACCCGCTGAAGGAAGGCGACAAGCCTGCCATCTTCGTGCTCGGCGACCACGCGAGCGGCACCGCCGACCAGGACCTGGCGGCCAAGGGCTCGGCCGAGATTCGCCGCAACGTGACGGTGATGAAGGCGGACGCGCTGCACTACGACGAAGACACCGACATGGCCGACGCCTACGGCACGGTGCGCATCATCAACAACGGCGTGTCGTTCGTGGGGCCCGAGGCGCACATGAAGGTGGAGGCGAGCCAGGGCTACATGCCGGCGCCGAAGTACCACTTCAACCTCACGGGCGGATCGGGCAGCGCCCAGCACGTGCAACTGCTCGACAGCGAGCGTTCGATTTTCCAGAAAGCCACCTACACGGCGTGCCAGTGCGAGAACCCGGCGTGGTACATCAAGGGCAGCGAGTTCGAGTTCGATACGGGCGCCGATGAAGGCGTCGCGCACAACGCCGTGGTGTTCTTCCAGGGCGTGCCGATTTTCGCGAGCCCGTGGCTGTCGTTTCCGCTGTCCGACGCGCGGCGCAGCGGGCTTTTGCCGCCGACCTGGACGACGAGCGGGACCAGCGGCTTCGAGCTGTCGGTGCCTTACTACTTCAACATCGCGCCGAACCGGGACCTGCTGCTGACCCCGACGATCATCACGAAGCGCGGGCTGGAAACGGAGGCGCAGTTCCGTTATTTGTCGCCGACGTACTCCGGTTCGATCACGGGCGTCTTCCTGCCCGATGATGCGATCACGAAGACAAACCGCTACTCGATTTCGATTCAGCACAACCAGAACTTCGGTGGCGGGTTTGGCGGGTACATCTACTACAACCGCGTTTCGGACAACACGTTCCCCGAGGACCTGGGTTCGTCGACGGCCCAGATCGTCAACGGGACGCAGCTGCTGTACCAGCAGGAAGCCGGGCTGACCTACGGCAACGGCCCGTGGTCCGTGCTGACGCGCGTGCAGGACTGGCAGACACTGTATCCGTCCACCGCGCCGTACTCGCGGGAGCCGGAGCTCAACGTCAAGTACCAGAAGTACAACGTCGGCGGTTTCGACTACGGGGCGACGGCCGACTACACGCGCTTCTCGATCACTACAGCGAACACGACCCAGGGCGATCGCTTCACCTTCGATCCGTACCTGTCGTATTCGCTGGTCGGCCCCGGCTACTTCGTGACGCCGAAGGTGCAGTGGCACTTCGCGTCCTATCAGCTGAGCACGATCGGCCTGAGCCAGACGGGGCAGGCGGCGCCAGCCGGGCAGCCGAAGAATTTCACCGAGCAGATCCCGACGCTCTCATTCGATTCGGGGTTGATCTTCGAGCGCTCGGTGCGGCTCTTCGGCAACGACTACATCCAGACGCTCGAGCCGCGCCTGTACTACGTCTATACCCCATACCGCAACCAGGATTTCGCGCCGCTCTTCGACACGGCGGAAGCGGACTTCGGGCTCGCGGAAATCTTCACGCCCAACACGTTCGTTGGCGGCGACCGCGTCGCGGATGCGAACAAAATCACCGCGGCGTTGACGACGCGTTTCATCAACCCGGCCACCGGCGACGAGCGCTCGCGCTTCGTCCTCGCGCAGCAATACTATTTCACCGACCAGCGCGTCACGCTGTTGCCGGGCCAAACGTCGACGCAGGCGACGCACTCGGACCTGATCGCGGGCGCCTCGATCAAGCTCGGCAGCGTTTTGTCGACGGAAAGCGCCGTCAAATATAATGCCGACGAGCACCAGCTCCGGCAGGCCGTCGCAGGTTTTGCCTACAGCCCGGCGGCGGGCAAGGTGCTCAATTTCGCGTACAGGTATACGCGCGCGGACACCACGCTCAATTTCACGCCGGTCCGGCAGCTCACGATTTCCGCGCAGTGGCCGCTGACGCACCGCTTCTATGGCGTGGCGCGCCTCAACTACGATCTGGCCGGGCATTCGCTAGTCGATAGCCTGGTCGGGTTGCAGTACGATGCGGACTGCTGGGTGCTGGGGGTTGGCGTCCAGCGCTACGCGAACGGTGTGAGCTCGAGCGGTATCCCGACCCAGGGGACGAAATATCTGGTGCAGCTCACGCTCAAGGGCTTGTCCAACGTCGACAACGGCTTGGTCCAGTCCTTCCGCGCGGCGGTGCCCGGGTACACGCCGTTGCCTTCGCCGCCGCCGCCCGAGGCGCGGTTTACCGACTATGAATAAGCAGGGCGACCTGTCGACGAACGGGCGGGGGACAAACCCGGGCCCGATATCTTTGGAGTAGCTGTGGCAATCATGAAGAAGCTTCGTTTGGCAACGCTCGCGGCCAGTCTCGCCGCCGCGGCCACCCTTTTGCCCGTGGCGAGCGCATCCGCTCAAGCAATGGGCTCGCCGAGCGGCCAGACGGCGGATTCCGTCGCGGCGGTCGTCAATAACGACGTCATTACGCAGCGCGAGCTGGACGAGCGGGTCGGTCTGATCACGCGGCGCCTGCAGCAGCAGAACGCGCCGGTGCCGCCGCTCCAGCAGTTGCGCGTCCAGGTGCTGAACCAGATGGTGCTCGAGCGCATCCAGCTGGAAAAAGCGAAGGAAGACGGCATCCAGGTCGGCGATGCGCAGGTGCAGACGACGCTGCAGCGGCTCGCGCAGGCGAACAACATGCAGCTCGAGATGTACCGCGCGCGTCTGGAGGCGGAAGGCGTGCCCTGGTCCGTGTTCACGCGCGACGCGCGCACCGAGCTGACGCTTTCGAAGCTGCGCGAGAAGGAAGTCGACAGCAAGATCACGGTGTCGGACGCCGAAGTCGCGAACTACATCGCGAGCCAGCGCGGGCCGGCTGCGAAGGTGCAGCTCGACCTGCGCATGGAGCACATCCTCGTCAAGGTGCCGGACAACGCCCAGCAAGCCGACCTCGCCGCCGCGCAGACGAAGGCGCAGGCGATCCTGCAGCAGGCCATGGCTTCCGGCGCCAAGTTCGAATCGCTCGCAAAAGACAATTCGCAGGCCGCCGACGCCAAGAACGGCGGCGATCTCGGCTTCCTGCCGCCGTCGAAGCTGCCGGCCGATTTCGCCAGCGCCGCCTCGCAGCTGCGTCCCGGCCAGGTGAATCCCGAGTTGATCCGCACGAGCGACGGCTTCGAAATCGTGAAGCTCGTCGACCGCCGCGCCGGCCAGGGCGGCAATGCCGCCGACGCTCCGAAGCTCGTGCAGACGCACGTGCGCCATATCCTGCTGCGCGTCGGCGACGGCATGTCCGAGCAGGACGCACGCCAGAAGCTGCTCGACATCCGCCAGCAGGTCCTCGCCGGCGGCGATTTCGCGAAGTTCGCGCGCTCCTACTCGCAGGACGGCTCGGCGTCGCAAGGCGGCGACCTCGGCTGGATCAGTCCGGGCGAGACCGTGCCCGACTTCGAGCGCGCCATGAACAACTTGAAGGACCGCGAGGTCAGCGAGCCGGTGCGCAGCGAATACGGCTATCACCTGATCCAGGTGCTGGAGCGCCGCGAAGCGGAAGGGTCGGTCGCGCAGCAGATGGACCTTGCCCGCCAGGCGATCGGCCAGCGCAAGGCCGAGCAGGCCTACGCCGACTGGCTGCGGGAGCTGCGCGATTCCGCCTATGTGCAGTACAAGGGCGATCTCGCCGGCCTGCAGCAGCAACAACAGCAATGACGCGATGACCGCCGCCCGCGCGCCCCTGCAAATTGCGATCACGACGGGTGAGCCCGCCGGGGTCGGTCCCGAGCTGACGGCGCAGGCGCTCGCGGCTGCGGCGGCGCATTGGCCCGATGCGCAATTCACCGTGCTCGGCGACGCGGGGCTCCTCGCGGAGCGCGCCAAGGCGGTTGGCGTCGATTGGGCGGTGCTGACCGGCGGCGCTCGCGTGCGCGTCGCGCATCGGCCGCTCGCGGCGGCGGCTCAGGCCGGCAAGCTCGACGCGGCCAACGGCCGCTACGTGCTCGGGCTGCTCGACGACGCGATCGACGGCGCCGAGGCCGGCACCTACGACGCGATCGTGACGGCGCCGCTGCAAAAAAGCACGATCAACGATGCCGGCGTGCCGTTCACGGGCCACACCGAATATCTCGCCGAACGCACGCGCACGCCGCGCGTCGTGATGATGCTGGCGGGCACCGGCGCGCGGCCGCTGCGGGTCGCGCTCGCGACGACCCATCTGCCGCTCAAGGACGTTCCGGCCGCGCTGACGATCGACGGCCTGCTGGAGACGCTCGCGATCATCGACCACGACTTGCGGCGCGACTTCGGCTTGCCCGTGCCGCGCATCCTCGTGACCGGGCTGAACCCGCACGCAGGCGAAAACGGCTATCTGGGCCGCGAGGAGATCGACGTGATTTCCCCCGCGCTCAAGCTGGCCGCCGAACGCGGCATCGACGCGCGCGGCCCTTATCCTGCCGATACGCTGTTCCAGCCGCGTTACCTCGAAGAAGCCGACTGCGTGCTCGCGATGTTCCACGACCAGGGCTTGCCGGTCCTCAAGTACGCGACGTTCGGCGAAGGCGTCAACATCACGCTGGGGCTGCCGATCATCCGCACCTCGGTCGACCATGGCACCGCGCTCGATCTCGCGGGCACGGGCCGCGCGGATGCGGGCAGCCTGGTTGCCGCGATTGACGCGGCGGTGTCGATGGCGCGCAACCGGCGCGGCGTGTGAGCGGCGTTCGAGCTGGGTTCACCCCTCGCGTTCAACTCTTTTCTTCCTTCGCTTCTCGTTTTCTCGATTTCGATGTCCACTAGCAGACAGCACCAAGGCCATTTCGCGCGCAAACGGTTCGGCCAGAACTTCCTGGTCGACCTGGGCGTGATCGACTCGATCGTTGCGGCGATTCGTCCGCAGCGCGGCGAACGGATGGTCGAGATCGGGCCGGGCCTGGGCGCGCTCACCGAGCCGCTGATCGAGCGGCTCGCGACGCCCGAGGCGCCGCTGCATGCGGTGGAGCTGGACCGCGACCTGATCGGGCGCTTGCAAAAGAAATTCGGTGGCTTGCTCGAGCTGCACGCGGGCGACGCGCTCGCATTCGACTTCGCCTCGCTCGCAGCGCCCGGCGACAAGCCGACGCTGCGCATCGTCGGCAATCTGCCGTACAACATTTCGAGCCCGCTGCTGTTTCACCTGACCACGTTCGCGCCGGTCGTGATCGACCAGCACTTCATGCTGCAGAACGAGGTCGTCGAACGGATGGTGGCCGAGCCGGGCAGCAAGGAGTTCAGCCGGCTGTCGGTGATGCTCCAGTATCGCTACGTGATCGACAAGCTCATCGACGTCCCGCCCGAATCGTTCCAGCCGCCGCCCAAAGTGGATTCGGCGATCGTGCGCATGATTCCGTATGCGCCGCACGAGCTCGCGCCGGTCGATCAGGCCGTGCTCGGCGAGGTGGTGACGGCGGCGTTTTCGCAGCGTCGCAAGATGCTGCGCAATACGTTGTCCGCCTATCGCGACACGGTCGATTTCGACGCGCTTGGCTTCGACTTGGCGCGGCGCGCGGAGGACGTACCTGTCGACGAGTACGTGCGCGTCGCGCAGGTCGTCGCGGCAGGCGCACAGTAGGCGCGCCGCTCGCTCAGGGCTTTTGCCGTGTGGGCGAATTCACCATCAGGATTCCGGCCAGCACGAGTCCTGCGGCGAGCAGGAACCGTACGCTGAACGACTCCCCGAGCAGCAGCACGCCGAAGCTCACGCCGAACAGCGGCGTGAGAAACGAGAACACGGAAAGCCGCGACGCCATGTAGCGCTTGAGCAGCCAGAACCACGTCAGATAGCTGACGAATGCGACGATCACCGCCTGATACGCGAGGCTCGCGACGGCCAGCGGCGTCACACGGTGGACCTGGCCTTCGCCGAGCAGGAACGCCAGCGCCAGCAAGACCACGGCCGAGACGGCCAGCTGGTAGAAGAGCGTCTTGCTCGCGCTCGAATGCGACAGCTTGGTGGCCCGCACGACGACAGTCGTCGCGGCCCAGAGGATGCCGGCCAGCACGCCGAGCGCGTCACCGATCAAGCCCGTCAGCATCGATGAACCCGGTGTCGGCGTGCGCGCAAAACCGTCGGCGAACGCGAGCGCCATGCCAGCAAATGCAGTGCCGATGCCGATCCATTGCGGGCGGCGCATCCGCTCGCCCGCCACGAACGCATGGAGCCCGAGCGCGGTGAAGCACGGCGCGGTGTACAGGAACACTGCCATGCGCGACGCGCTTGTCAACGTGAGGCCGATGAAGATGCAGATGAATTCGCCCGCGAACAGCACGCCGGCGAGCAGCCCTGCGCCGAGCGTGCCGTCGTCGCGAAAGAGGGGCGTGCGCTGCGAGCGCGCCCAGGCCCACACGAGCACGGTCGCGATCGCCGATCTCACGCCGGCCTGAAACATCGGCGCCAGCGCGGCGTTCGTGCTCTTGATGGCGACTTGCTGGAATCCCCAGATCGCGCACAGCACGATCATCAGCATGACGGCGAAACTGTCGAGCGGACGGCGCGTGGAGAGGGCGGCAGTGTTCATCGAATGATTGCGGTAGTGGGGCTGGCGCGCGGGACCCGTACGATAGCAAACCGATGCTTGTCCTGCCAAAGACCGGTTGGTATCGGGGTTGCGCTGCGGGCGTCGCAGCGCCTTTCTTGATACATTCGCTTTTTTGACGAACCGAATCGGAGTGCAAGATGCGCTTGCTTCACACGATGCTGCGGGTCGGCGACATGGATCGCTCGATCGCTTTTTATACCGGGCTGCTGGGCATGAAACTGCTGCGCCGCACCGACTATCCGGAAGGCAAATTCACGCTGGCATTCGTCGGCTATACGGAGGAGAGCGAGGGTGCGGTGCTGGAGTTGACCCACAACTGGGGCACCAGCTCGTACGAAATCGGCACGGCGTACGGCCACATTGCGATCGAAGTCGACGATGCGTACGTGGCCTGCGAAAAGATCAAGGCACAGGGCGGCACTGTGGTGCGCGAAGCGGGGCCGATGAAGCACGGCACGACGGTGATCGCCTTCGTCACCGATCCCGACGGCTACAAGATCGAGTTCATCCAGAAGAAGCACTGAACTCGATCGGAGCGGACCGCGTCACAGCGCGGGCAGCAGCTCCGGCGGATGATGCTTGAGCGTATGCCGCGCTTCGCGGAACTCGGGGAAGATCGACTCGACCGTCTGCCAGAAGCGCGGACCGTGGTTCATCTCGCGCAAGTGCGCGAGCTCGTGCGCGACGACATAATCGACGATCGACAGCGGAAAATGAATCAGGCGCCAGTTGAGGCGGATCTTCCCGTCGCTCGAGCAGCTGCCCCAGCGCGTCGCCGCCGACGATAGCGCGTACGCCCTGAAATTCACCCCGAGCTTTTCCGCGTAGATCGCGAGTCGCTCGCCGAACAGGCGCTTCGCCTCGCTTTGCAGCCAGCCCTGCACACGGTCCTTGATCTGCTGCTCCTCGGCATGCGCGGGCAGCGCGAGCGCGAGCGACGCGAGCTCCGCATCGAACGCGAGCGTACCGTGCGGCGACGCGAGCGTGAGGCGCACGGGCTTGCCCAGATACGGAATCTGCGCGCCTTCCTTCCAGTCGATGCGCGGCAGCGCGCGCTGCTCGACGCGCGTCTGCCACTCCGCGAGCTTCGCAAAGATCCAGCGTTCCTTGTCGGCGATCGCGACCTCGATATCGGCCAGCGTGACCCATCGCGGCGCGGTGATCGACAGGCCGCTGCCGTCGATCGAGAAGCCGATCGTGCGTCGCGAGGACCGCTTGAGCCGGTATTCGAGCGTGCGTCCGCTGATCGTCAGGCGGCGCAGCCGTGAACCGTCGGGTGCTGGCGGAGCCGATGGCGATGCGGGTTTCGTGGGCGGGGAGGGCGCGTCGGCGGCCGGCTCCCCGAAGAGCGGCAGGTCGAGTTGCCGGCTGTCGAGCGCCGCGGCGGGTCGCGGCGTGGAGGGCTTGTGCATCGATTTTGCTTCGCGCTAAAGCACGCCGCGAACGGCGCGGGCGCGTCAGATTCGGGCGGTGGCGGCCGCCTGGGCCGAGTCACGGTAGGCGGCTGGATCGATGCGCCGCATTTCCGTTTCGATCCACGTTTCGACGCGCGTGTTGACTTCGTCGGGCGTGAGCCCCGTTGTCTCGATCGGCTTGCCGATCGACACCGTGACTATACCCGGATATTTGATGAACGAGTTGCGCGGCCATACGTGTCCGGCATTGTGCGCGATCGGCACGACAGGCGCGCCCGTCTCGATTGCAAAACGCGGGCCACCCGTCTTGTACTTGCCTTGCTTGCCGACCGGAATGCGCGTGCCTTCGGGAAACATGATGACCCACGCGCCTTCGTCCATGCGCAGCCGTCCCTGCTTGATCATCGATGCGAAGGCGTACTTGCCTTCCTTGCGGTTGATGTGGACCATCTTCAGCATGCCGAGCGCCCAGCCGAAGAACGGCACGTACAGCAGCTCGCGCTTGAAGACGTAGCAGAGCGGCCGCGGCATCAGAGCCGGAAACGCGAGCGTCTCCCATGCCGACTGATGCTTCGACAGGATCACGGCGGGACCATCAGGCAGGTTCTCGAGCCCTTCGACGCGATAGCGGATGCCGTTCAAGTGCCGGGTCACCGCGAGCGTGGTGCGGCACCAGCCCACCGCCATCCAGTAGCGGCGATCGGCGCGCAGGAACGGGAACGCGATGAAGCACGCGGTCGCGTAGGGAACGGTGTAGACGATGAAATAGATGAAGAGCAGCAGTGAGCGGAGAAAGCGCATCGGTATGGCGAATCGGGGATGATGACGCGCTTGGCCGCGTCAGTCGTGTTCTTCGGAGAGGAAATCGAGTGCGAAGGCCTTCAGGTCGTTGTGGACCTTCGTGCCCTCCGGCAGGCCGCCCGCGGCGAGCGTTTCCTTGCCCTTGCCGGTCAGCACCAGATGCGTCGGGAAGCCGAGCGCCGCGCCTGCCTGCAGGTCGCGCAGCGAATCGCCGACCACGGGCGTCGTGGCCGGCTCGATGTCGAAGCGCTCGGCGATCATCTTCAGCATGCCGGGCTTGGGCTTGCGGCACTCGCACTGGTCGTCGGCGGTGTGGGGGCAGAAGAACACCGCGTCGATGCGCCCGCCCGCCGACGCGACGGCCTTCTGCATCTTCACGTGCATCGCATTGAGCGCAGCCATGTCGAACAGGCCGCGCCCGATGCCCGACTGGTTCGTCGCGACCGCGACGCGGTAGCCGTGCTGGTTCAGGCGCGCGATCGCCTCCAGGCTGCCGGGAATCGCGACCCATTCGTCCGGCGATTTGATGAACGCGTCCGAATCGACGTTGATCACACCGTCGCGATCGAGAATCACCAGCTTCTTGGTTGAGCTCATGGGCATCGCTTGCGCCTCAGGCCGCGAGTTTGGAGATGTCGGCGACGCAGTTCATCTGCGAATGCAGCGCGCCGAGCAAGGCCAGACGGTTCGCGCGCAACGCCGGGTCTTCCGCGTTGACCATCACGTCGTTGAAGAACGTGTCGACGGGATCGCGCAGGGCGGCGAGCGCCGACAATGCGCGCGTATAGTCGCGCCGCGCGAGTTGCGATTGGACGTCCGGTCCGACCTTGTTGAGTTGGACGTTCAAAGCTTTTTCCGCTTCCTCGACCAAAAGCGCCAGTTGAATCTGGCGGCTCATGTTGCTTGGAGCCTTCAACGTGTTGCCAACGGTGTTGCCCGTTTCCGCTTCCGACTTCTTCAGGATATTCGAAATCCGCTTGTTCGCCGCGGCGAGCGCGCTCGCTTCGGGCAGCGACGCGAATTCGCGCACCGCATCGAGGCGTGCGACGACGTCGTCGAGGCGCGTCGGATTCAGGCTCAGCACCGCGTCGATTTCGCTCGCCGCGTAGCCGCGCTCGCGCAAGAGGCCGCGCAGGCGGTCCATGAAGAACGCGTAGAGGGCGTCGACCGGATCGCTGACTTGCGACTCGCCCGCGAAGCGCGCGTAGGCGACGCGCAGCAGCGCAACGATGTCGATCGGCAATTGCTTCTCGACGAGGATGCGCAGCACGCCGAGCGCATGGCGGCGCAGCGCGAACGGGTCTTTCTCGCCGGTCGGCTGCAGGCCGATGCCCCAGATGCCGACGAGCGTTTCGAGCTTGTCGGCGAGCGCGGCGACGGTGCCGGTCGGCGTCGACGGCAAGGCGTCGCCCGAGAAGCGCGGCTGGTAGTGCTCGGCGCAGGCGAGCGCGACTTCCTCGTGTTCGCCGTCGTGGCGCGCGTAGTAGGTGCCCATCGTGCCTTGCAGCTCGGGGAACTCGCCGACCATGTCGGTCAGCAAGTCGGCCTTTGCTATGTGCGCCGCGCGCGCAGCCAGCTCGGGATCGGCATAAAACGATGGCGACAGTATCGGGGTGAGCCAAGACGACGCGATCTCGCGCGCCAGCGCTTCGACGCGCTCGACGCGCTGCAGCGCCGAGCCGAGCTTGTTGTGATAGACGACGTTCGCGAGCAGCGGCACGCGCGCCGCGAGCGTCTTCTTCTTGTCCTGCTCGAAGAAGAACTTCGCATCGGCGAGACGCGGACGCACGACGCGCTCGTTGCCTTCGACGATGTCGCCGGGCGTGGCGGTCTCGATGTTCGAGACGATCAGGAAGCGCGAGCGCAGCTTGCCGGACTTGTCGGTGAGCGCGAAATACTTCTGGTTGGTCTGCATCGTGAGGATCAGGCATTCCTGCGGCACTTGCAGGAACTCGTCCTCGAAACGGCACGCGTAGACGACCGGCCATTCGACGAGCGACGTCACTTCGTCGAGCAGCGCGTCGGGCATCACGACCTCTTCGCCGTCGGCTTGCGCGAGCAACTGCTCGCGGATCGTCTGCTTGCGCTCGGCGAAGCTGGCGATCACGCGGCCCTTGGTGCGCAGCGTCGCGGCGTACTGGTCGGCGTGCAGCATCGCGACGAGGCCTTCCGACAGGAAGCGGTGGCCGAGCGTCGTATCGCCGGCGTCGATGCCGAAGGCGGTGACGGGCACGACCTTCTCGCCGTGCAGCACGGTCAGGCGCTGCACCGGACGCACGAACTGCACGTTGGCGCCGTCCGGGCGCTGGTAGGTCATGACCTTCGGGATCGGCAGCTTGTTGATCGAGGTGGCTTCGTCGAGCGCGGCCTGCAAGCCGTCGGCGAGCGTTGCGCCGGGTGCCGCGTAGCGCAGGAAGAAGGCATCGGCCTTGCCGTCGGACGCGCGTTCGAGATCGCTCACCGCGACATCGGGGAAACCGAGCGCTGCGAGCTTCTTCGCGAGCGGCGCGGTGGGCTGGCCGTTGGCGTCGAGCGCGACCGAGACGGGCAGCACCTTCTCCCGCACTTGCTTCTCGGGCGCGACGTCGCGCACGTTCTTGACGACGACGCCAAGACGGCGCGGCGTCGCGAAGTGTTCATACGACGGCTCTCCGTCGATCAGGTCGCGCGCGGCGAGCCGTTCGACGAAGCTCGTGGCAAAGGCTTCGCCAAGGCGCGCGAGGGCCTTCGGCGGCAACTCCTCGGTCAGCAGTTCGACGAGCAGGGTGGCTTGATGGGCTTGAGTCATTTTTGGGTAGTTTCGTCAATCCTGGTCGATCTTGCGCTCGACTTTGAGCGGCGGCGCCCACGCGGGCATCGCGGCGTCCTGTGCGTCGGTGGTGAGGCCCGGTACGCCGTGCACGGGGTTGCCGAGCATCGGGAAGCCGAGCTTTTCGCGCGAATCGTAGTAGGCCTGCGCGACGAGGCGCGACAGCGCGCGAATGCGGCCGATGTAGGCCGCGCGCTCGGTGACCGAGATCGCGCCTCGCGCGTCGAGCAGGTTGAACGTGTGGGCGGCTTTCAGCACGAGCTCATAGGCGGGCAGCGCGAGCGACGATTCGATCATCCGCTTCGCTTCCGATTCGTAGCTCGCGAACTGCGAGAACAGCAGCTCGACGTTCGCGTATTCGAAGTTGTAGGTCGACTGCTCGACTTCGTTCTGGTGATAGACGTCGCCGTAGGTGAGGCGGCGCAGCTCGTTGCCGTTCGGGCCGGCTTCTTCCCATTCGGTCCAGACGAGGTCGTAGACGTTCTCGACTTTCTGCAGATACATCGCGAGGCGCTCGAGACCGTAGGTGATCTCGCCGAGCACCGGCTTGCAATCGAGGCCGCCGACTTGCTGGAAGTAGGTGAACTGCGTCACTTCCATGCCGTTCAGCCAGACTTCCCAGCCGAGGCCCCAGGCGCCGAGCGTCGGGTTCTCCCAGTCGTCCTCGACGAAGCGCACGTCGTTCTGCTTCAGGTCGAAGCCGAGCGCTTCGAGCGAGCCGAGATAGAGGTCGAGGATGTTTTCGGGCGCGGGCTTCAGCACCACCTGGTACTGGTAGTAGTGCTGCAGGCGGTTCGGGTTGTCGCCGTAGCGGCCGTCCTTGGGGCGGCGCGACGGCTGCACGTAGGCGGCGCGCCATGGCTCGGGGCCGACCGCGCGCAGGAACGTATGCACGTGCGATGTGCCGGCGCCGACTTCCATGTCGATCGGCTGGAGCAGCGCGCAACCCTGTTGGTCCCAATAGGATTGCAGCGTCAGGATGATTTGCTGAAACGTGAGCATGTAGTGCCTTCAGGCAGGAGACGGCGTGAGGAGCGGCCGCCGGGCCGAGCGTGGAGCGCAAGGCTCGGCGGACTCGCGCGATTGGGCGCGGCTCGGTGCTAAAACGTCGAATTTTACCGGATTGATGCCCGCTTGCCGATTTTTGCGGGTGCTTGGCGGGTGCAATGCCGGGCTCAGGTGCGCGTGCCGCCGTTCTTGTCGCCGTTTTGGCGCTTTCTGAGTTTTCCGTTCGTCCGCGCCGGCGAGAACGCAAACCCGAACGCAAGCAGGATCAGCGACACCGCCAGCACCGTATTGTTGCCGCTCGTCACATACGGTGTGTTGCCCGCCGTGCCCTGAACCGTCACGTCGAGCGAGCCCGTCGTGAATACCGGCAGACGGCCGATCACCTTGCCGTGCGCGTCGATGGCGGCAGTCGCGCCGGTGTTGGTTGCGCGCAGCATCGGGCGGCCGGTTTCGAGCGAGCGCATCCGCGCGATCTGCAGATGCTGGTCGAGCGCGATCGTGTTGCCGAACCACGCGAGATTCGTCGAGTTGACGAGCACGCCCGCCGGCACGGCGTTCTCGCGCAGCGAGCGGGCGATCTCCTCGCCGAAGATGTCCTCGTAGCAGATGTCGGCGTCGACGGGCTGGTTGTGGACCATGAACGGTTTTTGCACCGGCGCGCCGCGCGCGAAATCGCCGAGCGGGATCTTCATCAGGTCGACGAACCAGCGGAAGCCCCAGGGCACGAACTCCCCGAAGGGCACGAGATGGTGCTTGTCGTAGCGGTACAGCTCGCGCGAGTTGGGCGTGACGCCGTAGAGGCTGTTCGTGTAGTCGACGAGCCGGCCCTCGGGCGTGACCGTGCCGCCGATCGCGCCGAACAGGAGCGACGTGCCGGTGGAATCGGAGAACTGGCGCACCGCGCGGGCGAAGTCTTCCGGCACCTGCTGCACGAGCACCGGGATCGCCGTCTCGGGAGTGATGGTCAGGTCGGCGGGCTTCTCGGTGATCATGCGCTGGTACATCGTGATCGCGGCCGAGATGCCCACCGGATCGAACTTCATCTCCTGCTTCACGTTGCCTTGCAGAAGGCGCACTTTCAGCGGCGCGTTGGCGGGCAGCGTCCAGGTGACGAGCGGGAGCAGCAGGCCGCTCGCGACGACTGCCGCCGCCACGGCGGCAGGCAGGATCGCGCGCGCCGGATGGCGCCATCCGGGCGCTGCCGCCGACCCGGAAGCCTCCGGCGCGCGGCGCAGTTGCGCGATCGCCAGCACGGCCTGCACGATCAGCGCCGCGACGAGCGCGAGCACCCAGCCGACCCCGTACACGCCCGCCACGGGAGCGAAGCCCGCGAGCGGCCCGTCGACTTGCGCATAGCCGCTCGCGAGCCATGGAAAGCCGGTGAACACCGTGCCGCGCAGCCATTCGCCGAGCGCCCAGGCGCTCGCGAAGGCGAACGCGCCGTGCCAGGTCGGCGAGAACGGCAGGTCGGGCGCGTTGGCGGTTTTCGCGTGCCCCGCGCAGAACGACCAGAGCCCGGCGGCGAGAGCCGGATAGAGCGCGAGATAGAGCGAGAACAGCACGAGCGCCGCACTCGCGAGCGGCGCGGCCATGCCGCCGTAATCGTGCATGCTGACGTAGAGCCACCAGACGCCGGTCACGAAGTTGCCGAAGCCGAATGCGCCGCCCGTCAGCGCGGCGCTCTTCCAGCCCGTGGTGCGTGTGAGCCACGCGTAGAGGAACACGAAGATGGCGATTTCGAGCCAGCCGCCGCGCGGCGTCGGCGCGAACGAAAGCGTGTTGACGGCGCCCGCCGCGAGCGCGGCGAGGTAATGCCACCGCGGCAGCGCGCGGCCGCCCGAGTCTGCGGCGGCGGGCGTCACGCCGGGGCGCAGACGGGAAGTAATCGGTTCGGCCATGGGTTCGCGGATGTGCCCGGTCGGGCGCTTACGTCTCCACGTGCTGCGCTTCGCGCTCGCGCTGGCCGGCGAGCGGATCGCGCCGCACGAGCAGCATGTGGACCTGGCGCGCGTCGCCGCGCAGGATCTCGAAGATCAGGTCGTCGATGCGGACTTTCTCGCCCCGGTGCGGCACGCGCCCGAAATGATGCGTGACGAGCCCGCCGATCGTATCGACCTCTTCGTCCGAATAGTGCGTGCCGAATGTGTCGTTGAATTGTTCGATCTCGGTGAGCGCGCGAACGCGGTAGCGGCCGTCGGGCGAGGCGATGATGTTGCCGCTTTCCTCGTCGAAATCGTATTCGTCCTCGATGTCGCCGACGATTTGCTCGAGCACGTCCTCGATCGTGATGAGGCCCGCGACGCCGCCGTATTCGTCGACGACGATCGCGATGTGGTTGCGGTTCACGCGGAAGTCGTGCAGCAGCACGTTCAGGCGCTTCGACTCGGGGATGAACACCGCGGGGCGCAGCATGCCGCGCACGTCGAATTCCTCTTCGGCGTAGTAGCGCAGCAGGTCTTTCGCGAGCAGCACGCCGATCACGTTGTCGCGGTTGCCTTCGTAGACCGGATAGCGCGAGTGCGCCTTTTCCAGCACGAAGGGAATGAATTCGTCGGGACTTTGCTCGATGTTGATCGCGTCCATCTGGGCGCGCGGGACCATGATGTCGCGCGCGCAGAGCTCGGAGACCTGGAACACGCCTTCGATCATCGACAGCGAATCGGCGTCGATCAGGTTGCGTTCGTGCGCGTCTTGAAGGATTTCGAGCAGCTCGGCCCGCGAATCGGGCTCGGGCGATATGAAGTCGGTCAGGCGCTCTAGCAGGGAGCGCTTTTCTTGCGGTTTGCCAGTGTGTCGTCGACTGGGATAGGAGTCGTTCATGGTGATGCGCGCGGCGGCGCCGGGCGCGTTGTTGCAGAGCGGTTAAGGATACACCAGGCGTGTTGCGCGTCCGTGTCGGCGGGGCCGCATGAGGCGATGGGCTGTTACAGGCCGGCGGGCCGCGGCAGCTGCCATTTGCAAACGGTTCCTGATAAAGTCCGGCGGCGGGGCGGCAGCACGCCGCTTTGCTCTCCATCCTAACTTATCTGCGCGAAGAAAGTATGTCGGAAGAATTTGAAGTGCGTGGCCCGCACGACGAGGCCCTGGAGCATCCCGGCCACGCCGGGCACGCGGGACCGGAAGGGCACGGCGCGCCGCCGGACTCGTTCGCCGGCCGCATCGCGGTGATGACCGCCGTACTGGCGACGATCGGCGCAATTTTTTCCTACCAGGGCGGCTCGACCGAGGGACTTGCCCTTTTCTACAAGAACGAAGCGGCGATCCGCAAGACCGAGGCGGCGAATCAGTGGAGCTACTACCAGGCGAAGGGCGAGAAGGAGAATCTCGCCGAGCTGGGGGCGGCGCTGACTGCAAGCGATCCGAAAGCGCACGCGAAATTCTCGGCCGATGTCGAGAAGTACGTGCAGCAGAAGCAGGACATCATGGCGAAGGCGCAGGCGCTGGAGAAGTCGGTCGAAGAGGCGGACAAGATGAGCGAGGAGCAGCTGCATCGCCATCACCGCTGGGCGCAGGCGACCACGCTCACGCAGATCGCCATCTCGCTCGCCGCGATCACGCTGCTCACGCGCCGCCGATGGCTGCAGGTGGCGGCTTACGGCGTGGCCGGGGTCGGTGCGCTGGTGGGTGTGGCGGCGTTTTTGGGCCTTTGAGCGGCGCGTTTCCCCGCGTTCCTTCGCGTTGGCTTCCGCGCCTTACCGGCAGCGCTTGAGCAACGCCTCGAGCGCGCGGTCCGGCATGCCGCTGTCGCGCAGCGCCTCGACCGTGCGGCTCACGTAGTCGAGCGTGGTGCCATAGCGGCCGCGCGCGCACCCGAGCACCGTCTTGACGATCGCATCCGGCAGCTTGCCGGTGTAGGTGGCCGCGTCGCGCCGCATCACGAACGAGAGCGCCGTGACGCGCTGCCCGTCGGCGAGCGAGCACGGCAGCCACGACGGGCGGTACGAGCCCATCGCCATTTCGCGCCGCCAGAGCGCTTCGAGATGCGGCATCGCGCCCGCGCCGGCCAGCCGAAAGGCGATGCCGCTGCACGAGCCGCCGCGATCGAGCGCGAGCACGAGGCCTGGCTGCTCCGGCGTGCCGCGATTGACGCGGGACCACAGGTAGAGGCCGCGGTGATAGCCGTGCACGCGTGCGCGCACGGCTTCGAGGGTCGGCAGCCCGGGGTTCCAGATCAGTGAGCCATAGCCGAAGAGCCAGAGGTCGCTCTGGCCGTCCCAGCCTTGCAGCGCGCCGGCAAGCGACGCCGCCATTTCCTCGTCCGTCAGATACTGGGCGACACCGAGGCTGGGCGGGTAGCCGGGGCACGCAAGGACGTCGGGGGCGTCAGGGGCGAAGTGGGAGTCGGTCACGGGATGCGGCGGGCTTCGGTCGAGGTTCCGGCGATTATCGGCCTTCGTCCCGGTACGGGTCGGGAAAGCCCAGCGTCCCGAGGATTTCGGTTTCGAGCGCTTCCATTTCCTGCGCTTCCTCATCCTCTTCGTGGTCGTAGCCCTGCGCGTGCAGCGTGCCGTGCACGACCAGGTGCGCGTAGTGCGCCTCGAGCGGCTTGCCCTGCTCGGCGGCTTCCTTCTCGATCACGGGGCAGCAGAGGATCAGGTCGCCCGCGACAGGATCGTCCTCGGTCTCGGCGTAGGCGAACGTCAGCACGTTGGTCGCGTAGTCCTTGCCGCGATAGGTGCGATTGAGCGTGCGGCCTTCGTCCGCGTCGACGAAGCGCACGGTCAGCTCGCCGTCGGCGAAAAGCGCCGCCTTGATCCAGCTCGCGACCGTCGCGCGCGGCAACAGCGCCTTGTGCTCCGGATAGGCTTTCGCCGCCGGGAATTGCAGGTTGAGCGTCAGTTTGGGCGCGCGGGTCATGCGGGGGTCGTTGGTGTGGGTATCGATGGCATGGAGATCAGCGCGCGTCGGGCTGGCGATGCGCTTCGTCGTCCTTGTGCGAATGCGCGTCGTAGGCTTCGACGATGCGCGCCACGAGCGGATGCCGCACGACGTCCGCGCTCGTGAAGCGCGTGAGCGCGATGCCGCGCACGTCAGCCAGCACCTGCTGCGCCTCGATGAGCCCGCTCTTGTGGCCGCGCGGCAGGTCGATCTGCGTCGTGTCGCCGGTGACGACCGCTTTCGAGCCGAAGCCGATGCGCGTCAGGAACATCTTCATCTGCTCGGGCGTGGTGTTCTGCGCCTCGTCGAGGATGATGAAGGCGTGATTGAGCGTGCGGCCGCGCATGTACGCGAGCGGCGCGATCTCGATCATCTGGCGCTCGAACATCTTCGCGGTCTTGTCGAAGCCGAGCAGGTCGTAGAGCGCGTCGTAGAGCGGACGCAGGTACGGGTCGACCTTCTGCGCGAGGTCGCCAGGCAGGAAGCCCAGGCGCTCGCCCGCTTCGACGGCCGGACGCGTGAGCACGATGCGCTTGACCTGGTCGCGCTCGAGCGCGTCAACGGCGCAGGCGACTGCGAGATAGGTCTTGCCCGTGCCCGCAGGCCCGACGCCGAACGTCACGTCGTGCGAGACGATCTGCTTCAAGTACTCGCGCTGCGCGGGCGTGCGGCCGCGCAGGTCGGCGCGGCGCGTGTAGAGCTTCGGCCCGAGCTCTTCGAGGTTCTCTTCGTCGAGCAGGCCCGCCGGCTCGTCGAACGGATGGTCGGGATCGCCGCGAAAGCGCACGTCGATCTCGGCACCGCCGTTCGGGCCCTTGTTGCCGGGGTGGCGCGCTTCGACGAGCGCGAGCTGGATGTCGTCGACTGACAGCGGCTCGCGCGCGCGGTTGTAGAAGTTTTCGAGGGCGCCTAGCGCGAGCTTCGCGCCGCGCCCGCGGATCGCGATCCGGTGGCCGCGCCGCTGCAGCGTGACGTCGAGCGCTTGCTCGATCTGCCGCAGGTTTTCGTCGAGCGGGCCGCAGAGGTTGGCGAGGCGCGCGTTGTCTTCGTGCGGCGCGGTGAATTCCAGGGGCTGGGCGACTTTCAAGGCGAAGGTTCGATCCTTAACTGAGCGGATGCGTTAATGCGTCGATGCGGACGTTTCCGGCGTGAGCACGAGCTCGCCGCGCAGCGAGTGCGGGTAGGCGTGCACGATCTTCACGTCGATCATCTGGCCGATCAGCCGCTCGTGCGACGCCACGGGCGCCGGGAAATTCACGACGCGGTTGTTCGCGGTGCGCCCGGCGAGCTCGTTCGGGTCCTTGCGCGCGGGCCGCTCGACGAGGATGCGTTCCACGTTGCCGACCATCGCTTCGCTGATCCGGTTCACGTTGGCGTCGATCGTCGCTTGCAGGTGCTGCAGGCGGCGCAGCTTCACTTCGCGCGGCGTGTCGTCGTGCAGGTTCGCGGCGGGCGTGCCGGGGCGCGGGCTGTAGATGAACGAGAAGCTCGTGTCGTAGCTCATCTCGTGGACGAGCGCCATGGTCTTCTCGAAGTCCTCTTCCGTCTCGCCGGGGAAGCCGACGATGATGTCGGTCGACAGCGACAGGTCCGGGCGGATCGCGCGCAGCTTGCGGATCACCGATTTGTACTCGAGCACCGTGTAGCCGCGCTTCATCGCCATCAGGACGCGGTCGGAGCCGTGCTGCACGGGCAGGTGCAGGTGCGAGACGAGCTTCGGCACCTTCGCGTAGGTGTCGATCAGGCGCTGCGTGAATTCCTTCGGATGGGACGTGGTGTAGCGGATCCGCTCGATGCCGGGGATCTCGGCGACGTATTCGATCAGCGTCGCGAAATCGGCGATCTCGGTGGCGCCCAACGTCAGCGCGCCGCGGTAGGCGTTCACGTTCTGGCCGAGCAGCGTGACTTCGCGCACGCCCTGGTCGGCGAGGCCGGCGATCTCGGTGAGCACGTCGTCGAGCGGGCGCGACACTTCCTCGCCGCGCGTGTACGGCACGACGCAGTAGCTGCAGTACTTGCTGCACCCTTCCATGATCGACACGTACGCGCTCGGCCCTTCGACGCGCGCGGGCGGCAGGTGGTCGAACTTCTCGATTTCGGGAAACGAGATATCGACCTGCGGACGGCCGCTCGCGCGGCGCGCGTCGATCATCTGCGGCAGGCGGTGCAGCGTCTGCGGGCCGAACACGAGGTCGACATAGGGCGCGCGCGCGACGATCGACGCGCCTTCCTGGCTCGCGACGCAACCGCCCACGCCGATCAGCAGGTTCGGGTTCGCTTCCTTCAGTTCGCGCACGCGGCCGAGGTCGGAGAACACTTTTTCCTGGGCTTTTTCCCGCACCGAGCAGGTATTGAAGAGGATGACGTCCGCGTCTTCCGGGGAGTCGGTCTTGATGAGGCCTTCGGCAGCGCCGAGCACGTCGACCATCTTGTCGGAGTCGTACTCGTTCATCTGGCAGCCGAAGGTCTTTACATAAACTTTCTTGGTCATTGAGGTTCGCCGTTCGCAGTGGTTGACCTGGGGGCGTCCGTCGTCAGTGGGGTTGATCGGAAATAGGGCGCAAATCCGCGTCGCCTAGCCCACTATTATAGCCTTTCAGGCTTTGCGGGCCCGGGCGCGGGGCTTGGGGCCGAGGCGGTTCAGCAGTGCCTCGAGCGCGCGCTCCTCGCGCGCGAAGCGCTCGCGCAGGAACTCCAGCAGCGCCGTCACGCGCGGCGGCTGGTAGCGGTTGCGGTGGTAGAACGCGTGCAGCGGCTGATCCCCCGTGTAGCGCCAGTCAGGCAGCACGATCTTCAGGCGCCCGGCACACAGGTCCGCATCGACGTCCCACATCGATTTCAACGAGATGCCGTGGCCGGCGAGCGTCCAGATGCGCGCGACGGCGCCGTCGTTCGTCTCGCGCGAGGTGTCGAGCGGCGCCGTGTAGTGCTCGATCTCGGCGCCGCGCGCGAAGGTCCATTCGTTGAGCGGCCCGGAGGCGATCGTCAGGACGATGCAGGGAAAGCGCGCGAGGCCGGCCGGCGTCTCCGGCGCGCCGTGGCGCGCGAGGAAATCCGGCGAGGCGACCAGAATGCGCCGGTTGGCGGCGATCGGCCGGGCGACGAGCGAGCTGTCCTCGCGCGGGCCGCCGAAGCGAATCGCCAGGTCGATGTCGTCCTGCAGCAGGTTCGACACCGAATCGGAGAGCGTCAGCGCGAACGTGACCTCGGGGTAGCTCGCGTTGAATTCGTCTAGCCAGCCCATCAGCAGGTTGCGGCCGAAGTCCGAGGTCGTCGACACCCGGATCTTGCCGCGAACCACGTTGCGTCCGGCGTGCAGCGCCGCCTGGCCGTCGTCGAGCGCCTGCAGTGCCTGCTGGCAGTGGTTCAGGTAGAGGCGGCCTTCCTCGGTGAGGCGCAGCTGGCGCGTCGTGCGCTCGAAGAGCCGCGTGGCGAGCGCCGCTTCCAGCTTGGCAAGGCGCGCGCTCGCCGCCGCGGGCGTGAGGCCGAGCTTGCGGCCCGCCGCCGAGATGCCGCCGTGCTGTGCGGCTTCCACGAAAAGCCTGATATCGCCGAGCCGGTCCATGCGCGATCCGATTGTTCGATTCTGTTTGAAAATGATTTAAATGCTACGCCAATTATCAAACGGCGCAGCCCTCGGGAAAATTCGTCCTTGTCCCAATCCGCTCCCGAGGAGCCTTCCACCATGCCTATTCCGCTGCTTGCGCTCGCGATGAGCGCGTTCGCGATCGGCACGACCGAGTTCGTCATCATGGGCATCCTGCCCGACGTCGCGCGTGACCTCTCCGTATCGATTCCCTCCGCCGGCATGCTCGTCTCCGGCTATGCGCTCGGCGTCGCCGCCGGCGCGCCGCTGCTGGCCGCCGTCACGAGCAAGCTGCCGCGCAAGCTCGCGCTGCTGATGCTGATGGCGATCTTCATCGTCGGCAACGTGCTCTGCGCCGTTTCGCCCGGCTACACCGTGCTGATGGTGGCGCGCGTCGTCACCTCGTTTGCTCACGGCTCGTTCTTCGGCATCGGCGCTGTGGTCGCAGCCTCGCTCGTGCCGCAGGAGAAGCGCGCCAGCGCGATCGCGATGATGTTCACCGGGCTCACGCTCGCGAACGTGCTCGGCGTGCCGTTCGGCACCTTGATCGGGCAGGAGTTCGGCTGGCGCTCGACGTTCTGGGTCGTGAGCGCGATCGGCGTGGTCTCGCTCGCGAGCGTCGCCGCGCTGGTGCCTGCCCGTCATGACGCGGGACCCGCCGGGCTCGGCCACGAAGTGCGCGTGCTGAAGGAGCCGCAGGTGTGGCTCGCGCTCGCGATGACCGTCCTCGGCTTCGGCGGCGTGTTCGTCGTGTTCACCTATATCGCGCCGATCCTCGAGCAGCTGAGCGGTTTCTCGCCGCGCGCGGTGACGCTGGTGCTCGTGCTGTTCGGCGTGGGGCTGACCGTCGGCAACACGCTCGGCGGCAAGCTCGCGGATCGCGCGCTGATGCCGTCGCTGATGGGCATTCTGGCGGTGCTCGCGATGGTGATGCTCGTGTTCGCGAAGACGAGCCATTCGCCGCTGCTGTCGGCAGCGACGGTGTTCGTCTGGGGGATCGCCGCGTTCGCGACGGTGCCGCCGCTGCAGATGCGCGTCGTCGAGAAGGCGAAGCATGCGCCGAACCTCGCTTCCACGCTGAACATCGGCGCGTTCAACCTCGGCAACGCGGCCGGCGCATGGCTGGGCGGGCTCGTGCTGACGCACGGTCACGGGCTCGACGCGCTGCCGCTTGCCGCTGCGGGCGTGGCCGGCGCCGCCCTGATTCTCACGTGGTTTGCGGCGCGGCTCGACGCGCCGGTCGTCAAGCGGATCGCCGAGCGGGTTTCGTGATCGCGCGGGCGCAACCGCCTCTTGCGCGGCAGCGGGAGCGGCGCCCGATGCCGCGCCCAGTGATAACAGTGTGACGATTTCTTCGTTTGAGCGCCGCTACCCCGATGCTAGTCTTGCCTCCATTCTGAGTTTGCCCGCCGCGCCGCGGCGGCCACGGAGGCAGCCGCCATGCATTCCCCGTTAGCCCTGGTCCGCGAACCGGCCGATGCCGCGCCTCGTTCGAGCGAATCCTTCGAGGCGCTCGAGCACGTCGTCGGTGTGAACCTCTCGCGGCTGCGCGCCGAGCGGCAGCTTTCGCTCGATGCGCTGGCCCGGGCGTCGGGCGTGTCGCGGGCCATGCTCGCGCAGATCGAATCGGCGCGCAGCATTCCATCCATCAAGGTGCTCTGCAAGATCGCGGCGGCGCTGAAGGTGTCGGTGGCCGCGTTTTTGCGGCGTCATGCAGTCAACGGCTTCGAGCACCTGCCGGCCGAGCAGGCGCGGCGCGTCGTCAGCTCCAATGGACGTTTTTCCTCGCGGGCGCTCTATCCCGATGCCGAGCCGGCCGGCGCCGAGTTCCACGAATTGCGGATCGCGCCGCTGCACACCGAGCCCGGCACGCCGCGCGCACCAGGGACCACGATCAATCTCGTCGTCAGCGACGGCACGCTCGAGCTCAGCCTGCACGACCGGCGGCAATTGCTCGCGACCGGCGACGCGATCGTCTTCGACGCCGACCAGCCGCACACGCTGCGCAATCCCGGCGACAAGGAAGCGCGCGCATATCAGGTGACGGTCAACGCGGAAACGCCGCCGCGCTGGGAGGTTCCGCGCGACGGCGCACGCGAGGCGCTCTAGAGGAAAGGCTTCGACGGATTTCCCGCTGTTCGCTCCGCGACGTCCTGCAAGCCGCGCGGGGCTGTTGTATGCTCTAGCCCGCCGGTCGAACCGGCAATCAGTGCGTCTTCAGGGCGGGGTGAAATTCCCCACCGGCGGTATGCCGGCGATCAGCCGGCGAGCCCGCGAGCGCCCGCACTCGTCATGGCGTGATTCCGTCGCGCCGCCGGCGGTGCGGGGTCAGCAGATCTGGTGCGATGCCAGGGCCGACGGTCACAGTCCGGATGGAAGAAGATGTGCAGATGGTCACGTCCGTTTCGCTCGCGGCGTGCGGCTCACGCTGCGCGGCGCGAGCGTCGTTGTGTCTGTTTGCAATGCCCTGAAACGTTTTTCGCCCATGCTCATTGCGAGGAGCGTTTCACATGTCTCAAGCTGTCTCTACCTCTGCCGTCTCCACGGCATTCGCCGAACTTCCGCTGCTGGCCACCGAAGCCATTCCGCCGCGCATCGACGCCGCTCTCAAGGCGCTGCGCGAAGGCCGCGCCGTCGTGCTGCAGGACGACCATGACCGCGAGAACGAAGCCGACCTGATCGTCGCCGCAGAGCGGCTGACGGTCGAAACGATGGCGCTTTTGATCCGCGAATGCAGCGGCATCGTGTGCCTGTGCTTGCCCGACGACAAGATCCGCGCTCTCGAATTGCCGCCGATGGTCGCGCAAAACGAGAGCCGCAACGGCACGGCGTTCACGGTCTCGATCGAAGCGCGTCACGGCGTGAGCACGGGCGTCTCGGCGGCCGACCGCCTGACGACGATCCGCGCGGCGATTGCCGACGACGCCAAGCCTGCCGACATCGTGCGCCCGGGTCACGTGTTCCCGTTGCGCGCGCAGCCGGGTGGCGTGCTGGCGCGCCGCGGACACACCGAGGGCACGATCGATCTGGCGATTCTCGCGGGACTGAAGCCTGCTGGCGTGTTGTGCGAGCTGATGAATCCGGACGGCACGATGACGCGCGGCGCGGACGTCGAGCGTTTCGCGGCGAAACACGGCCTGCCGATGCTGACGATCGCCGAGCTGGTGGAGTTTCGTGAGGCGTTGGCGGCAGCGGCGAGCGAGTGCGTCGCCGATGCGGCTTGATGGTGGCGTGACGGCGGTGTGATGTGACGGCCGGCCTCGGCCCGGCCGTCACTACGACTGCACGTCCCCGAACTCCCCGCGCACGCCGGCCGCGACGAGCGCCGGCAACTGCTCCATCCGCTCGATGATGCGGGTCACGCCGAGACTGCGCAGCACCTCGGCGTAGCCGTCGGGAATATGGCTCGCGCCGACGAACGCGATGGTCTTCATGCCCGCCGCGCGTGCCGCGTTCAGGCCGGAAATACTGTCTTCGACGACCACGCAGCGTGCCGGCTCGACGCCCAGTTGCTGCGCGGCATGCAGATACACATCGGGAAACGGCTTGGGCCGCGCGACCTGTTCGGCGCTGAACACGCGCGGCCCGAAGATCTCGGTGAGCCCGGCCCGCTTCACCGACGCGGTGACGCGTGCAAGACGGCTGTTCGACACCACGGCGGCGGGCAGCGTCACGCGCTGCAGGGCATCGCGCACGCCGGCGATCGGGCCGAGCGACTTCGCGAGCTCGGCCTCGATATGGCGATCGATCGTGTCGAGAAAATCGACGGGCATCGTGATGCCGAACTGCGTTTCGAGCCCGGCGAGAAAGCGCGAGGTCTGCTGACCGAAGGCCGTCTTGGCGGCGGCTTCGAAATCGAGGCCGGGAAACGTGGCCGAGAGCGTTTCCACGAGCACGCGATCGGCGATGACTTCGCTGTCGACGAGCACGCCGTCGCAGTCGCAGATGAGATGGTCGAGCATGGGAGAAAGGCGAGAGTGCGCAGCAGACGTTCGAATCGACGAAGCCCGCGAGGTCTTCGACCACGCGGGCATGCGCCGGAAAGCATCATGATACGTGCATTGCCGCTGCGCCAAAACTCCGTGGGTGCGATTTCGCCGCCCTAGGCATTACCGGCGCTTCAATGCACGTGAGCGTAGAACAGCGCCGCCATCGCGCCGCCCGCGAGCGGCCCGGCGACCGGAATCCACGAATAGCGCCAGTCGCTGTCGCGCTTGCCGGGAATCGGCAGGATCGCGTGCATCAGGCGCGGCGCGAAGTCGCGAGCGGGGCTCATCGCGTAGCCCGTTGGCCCGCCGAGCGAAATGCCGATGCCGAGCACGAGCAGGCCGACCGGCAGCGCGTCGAGCGAGCCGAGGCCCACTTGCGGCGAGGCCAGATACAGCACGCCGAGAATCAGCACGAACGTACAGATCATTTCAGTCAGCACGTTGTGCGGCGCGCTGCGGATGGCCGGCGCGGTGCAGAAGCAGGCGAGCTTGACGTCGGCGTCTTCGGTGTTCGAGAAGTGCTGCCGGTACGCAAGCCAGACGACGAAGGCGCCGAACATGCCGCCGAGCATCTGCGCGGCGATGTAGCCGCCGACCTTGCTCCACGCGAACTTGCCGGCGAGCGCCAGCGCGATCGTCACGACCGGATTCAGGTGCGCGCCGCTGAACGAGGCCGTCATGTAGACCGCGACGAACACCGCCATCGCCCAGCCCCAGACGATGACGATCAGATCCGCACCCTTGCCTTTGGTGCGCGCGAGCAGGACGTTGGCAACGGCCCCGTTGCCTAGCAGGACCAGCACGGCCGTGCCGATGAATTCCGCGATGTAAGGTGACATTGATTTGCTCTCCAAATTATTTTTCTTGCGAGCCCGGCGAGGCCGGGATTGCTTGCTGTGTCGTATGGGGGCGGCCCGATGCCCTGCTCGGGCCGCCCACCGGTCAGGCGGAATCCCTGCGCTCAGTCGGCGTCGGCCCAGGCCTTCGCTGCAGTGACCGCCCGGTGCCAGCCCGCGAGGCTTTGCGCGACGTCGCGCGGCCCCATCGCCGGCGAGAAGCGCTTGTCGAGCTGCCACTGGCTTTGCAGCTCGCCGACGTCCTTCCAGTAGCCCACCGCGAGACCGGCGAGATACGCCGCGCCGAGCGCCGTCGTCTCGCTGACTTGCGGACGCACCGCATCGACGCCGAGGATGTCGGCCTGGAACTGCATCAGGAGATTGTTCGCGCAAGCGCCGCCGTCCACACGCAGCTCGCCCACGCGAATGCCCGAGTCGGCTTCCATCGCCTTCAACACGTCGACCGACTGGTACGCGATCGAGTCGAGCGCCGCGCGCGCGATGTGCGCGTTGGTCGTGCCGCGCGTCACGCCGAACATCGTGCCGCGGGCGCGCGCGTTCCAGTGCGGCGCGCCGAGGCCGGCGAACGCGGGCACGAGGTAGACGCCGTCGCTGTGCGCGACGCTGGCCGCGAGCGTCTCGACTTCTGGCGCGCTGCGGATGATGCCGAGCCCGTCGCGCAGCCACTGCACCACGGCGCCTGCGATGAAGATGCTGCCTTCGAGCGCGTAATTGACCTGGTCGCCGATCTTCCACGCGAGCGTCGTGATCAGGTTGTTCTTCGACTCGATCGGCTTGTCGCCGGTGTTCATCATCAGGAAGCAGCCCGTGCCGTAGGTGTTCTTCACCATGCCGGACTTCGTGCACATCTGGCCGAAGAGGGCTGCGTGCTGATCGCCCGCGATGCCGCCGATCGGAATCTTCGTCGCGAACACGGTGGTCACGGTCGGGCCGTAGATCTCCGACGAGCCGCGCACCTCCGGCAGCATGCTGCGCGGAATGTCGAGCGCTTCGAGCAGCTCGTCGTCCCACTTGAGCGTGTGAATGTTGAAGAGCATCGTGCGCGACGCGTTGGTCACGTCGGTGACGTGCAGGCCGTGCTTCGTGAGGTTCCAGACGATCCAGCTGTCGACCGTGCCGAACGCGAGGCGTCCTTGCTTCGCTTTTTCGCGCGCGCCTTCGACGTTGTCGAGAATCCAGCGAATCTTGGTCGCGGAGAAATACGCGTCGATCGGCAGACCCGTCTTCGCGCGCACTTTCTCTTCGAGGCCCTGCGCCTTCAGCTGATCGCAGAACTCGGCCGTGCGGCGGTCCTGCCAGACGATCGCGTTGTAGACGGGCTGGCCGGTCTCGCGATCCCAGACGATCGTCGTCTCGCGCTGGTTGGTGATGCCGATCGAGGCGATCGACGAGCTGTTCATGCCCGCGTGCGTGACGCATTCCGCGGCGACGCCGGCCTGGGTCGACCAGATCTCCCACGGGTCGTGCTCGACCCAGCCCGGCTGCGGATAGATCTGGCCGAATTCCTTCTGGGCGACGGAGACCACGTTGCCTTGCCGGTCGAACAGCATGGCGCGGGAGCTGGTGGTGCCTTGGTCGAGCGCTAGGATGTACTGATCCTGCATTGTCTCTTCTCCATGTGTAGTCGATTCGCCTCTGCTTTTTCGCGGGGCGATGAGGGTGCAGCGTTTTGTAAAGGGACTGCGAGAGTGCTTGGTGCTGATGCGTTGCAAGGCTGCGATGGCGGCAATAGCCGCTCAAGGCATGGCAGCGATGTTCAATTCGCCATCCGCGACTCGGCGCGAGGCGTCGACGGCGTGACGGGTGCGGCGGGCGAGCGCGCGAACCATTGGTCGATGTCGGCGCGCACGGTGTCGAGCGCGCCGGGCGGCAGATGCAGGCCGAGCTTCGAGCGCCGCCACAAGACGTCGTCCGCGCTCTTCGCCCATTCGTAATCGCGCAGATAGCGCAGTTCGCTTTCGTACAGGTCTGGCGCGAACGCCCGGCCGAGATCGGCCAACGACTTCGCCGTGCCGACGACGCGCGCCGCACGCGTGCCGTAGGCGCGCGCGTAGCGGCGCGCGAGCTCGGCCGGCAGCCACGGGTATTGCGCCGCGAAGCTCGCGGCGAACGGCTCGAATTTGGCGTGCGGGATGTCGCCGCCGGGCAGCGGCGCGCCGGCAGTCCATGCGCCCGCATCGACGCTGAGCGCGCCCGCGAGCATGTCGACCGCTTCTTCCGCGAGCTTGCGGAACGTCGTGATCTTGCCGCCGAACACGGACAGGAGCGGCGCGTGATCGGGCTTCGCGTCGAGCTCGAGCTTGTAGTCGCGCGTGACGGCGGACGGATTGTCGGCGCCTTCCTCCTCGAGCAGCGGCCGCACGCCCGAGTACGTCCAGCAGACGTCCTGCGGCGAGATCTTGCGCTTGAAGTAGTGGTTGATCGATTCGCAGAGATAGCGCGTTTCGTCCTCGGTGATCGCGACTTGCGCGGGGTCGCCGCGATACTCGACGTCGGTCGTGCCGATCAGCGTGTAGTCGTGCTCGTAGGGGATCGCAAAGATGATCCGCTTGTCGGGATTCTGGAAGATGTAGGCGTGATCGTGCTCGAACAGGCGCCGCGTGACGATGTGGCTGCCCTTGACGAGCCGCACGCTGTGCTGCGCTTCCCGGCCGAGCGCGCCGGAAAGCAGTTGGCCGACCCACGGCCCCGCCGCGTTGGCGATCGCGCCGGCGCGCACGTCGATGAGCCGGGCGTCGCTACGCTTGCCGTCGTCCTTGCTCTGCAGCTGCGCGTGCCATTCGCCGCCGGCGCGCACGGCTTTCGCGAGCTTCGTGCGCGTCATGACCACGGCGCCGCGCTCGGCTGCGTCGAGCGCGTTCAGCACGACGAGGCGGGCGTCGTCGACCCAGCCGTCCGAATAGACGAAGCCGCGCTGGATCGAATCGACGAGTGGCGCGCCGGCCGGATGGCGGCGCATGTCGATGCCGCGCGAGCCTGGCAGCAGCTCGCGCTTGGCGAGGTGGTCATAGAGGAAGAGCCCGGCGCGGATCAGCCACGCGGGACGCAGGTTCGGCATGTGCGGCATCACGAAGCGCAGCGGCCACATGATGTGCGGCGCGGCGCGCAGCAGCGTCTCGCGCTCCTGCAGCGCCTTGCGGACGAGCCCGAACTCCTTGTACTCGAGGTAGCGCAGCCCGCCGTGAATGAGCTTCGTGCTCGACGACGAGGTATGCGAGGCGAGGTCGTCCTGCTCGACGAGCAGCACCGACAGGCCGCGCCCGGCGGCGTCGCGCGCGATGCCCGCGCCGTTGATCCCGCCGCCTACGACGAGCAGATCGTATCTCGTGCCTTGCGTCACTGACTCTGTCCTTTAAGTTCCAGGTTCGTCGATTGAAAATGAGACGAACCAAAAATGTTCGTTTGCGAAATTTAGCGAACGAAATCGAAAAAGTAAAGTTCGATTTCTGGGATTGGAACACCAGATGTGACCGCGCGCTATCATGAAAAGAAATTGCGAGGTGAACATGCGTGGACTGTTGATGATCGGCGCAGCGGCGGTGCTGGCCGGCTGCGTGGGGACGCCGAGCCTCAACGGCGGGTTTGGCGCGCCATCGCTCGCCGCGCTGCAGGAACTGTGCGGCGCGCAGCCGGTGAACTACGGGGACGATGCGCAACCGGTCTATTCGGCGCTCTTCGACGCGTACGTGGCGAGCCGCCACGGTGCGATTTCGAAACCGGATTTCTGCTCGTTCCAGACTTCGATCGCGCTGCGCCATGCGGCGCTTGGCGCCGGCGGCGCCGAAGCGCGTGGACAGTGGGCGACTTTCTTCAATGAGCAGCGCGCCAAGGCGCTGAGCTGGCGCGCGGCTGTCGATCCGACCTTGCGGGCTGGCTGAGACAAGCTATAGGCAGGAGCCAACGCCAAAAGGCAAACGCGATTCGCATGTGCGCGAACCGGTTCGCCGACGGGAACGAGCTAGAGAAACAACGGTTGCGTTCGTGAACGCACTACGCGCGGCCTTTCAACTTCGGGCCGCGCCGTAACCAGGACTGACAAAATCTAGGAAAAACGCCGGATCGCCTTGAGCGCCGTATCGCCGTGCTCGGTGACGCGCCATTGCTGGCGGCCCGAAGCCACGTTCTCGAGCTGCACGAGCTGACGTTCGAGCAATGCGTCGAGTTCTTCGCGGTCCATGTCGACCTGGTTGGGAGCATCTTTTACGAGCAATAGCGTGGCAAATTCGTGCGGGCTCAGCATCGTTCTCTCCATGGCAACCATAACTGTCAAGGAACCGGCTGCTGCGGGCGGCAACCGGTGCGCTCTAACCTTTTGGGTTGGTGCGGCAAACACTGTCACCAGCGGCGCTCGCGTGTCGAGCGTCGGGGAACTGGAGTGTAGTCAAGTGCGCGTTCTTCTCCAAACGCTGGCCCGAAAATTTTCCATTTGACAATTGGTCGTCCCCGAGGCGGTTCGGCCGGGGCGGCAAATCCTTGATTTCACGCGAAGTTCTGCGTGCGGTGCAGCACGCTGAGAGGGCGCTTCCGGCCGTTTGGGAAAGGACTTTGGCTAAAACGCGCTTAGCGCCTGGCCCGGTTTCGCGCGAGGTGTGTGCCGGGAGCGGGAGGCGAAGCGGAAGGTGCTAAGAAGGTGCTATGCGGCGACGAATACTTGCGTGCCGGCCTTCGCGATCGTCTCTTCCATTTCGGGCGGCGTGGGGGCATCGGTGAAGAGCGCGTCGATCTGGTTCAGGTGGCCTTGGCGCACGAGCGCCGGGCGGCCGAACTTCGAGTGGTCGGCGGCCAGGTAGACGGTGCGTGCGTGCTCGATGATCGCCTCGGCGACGCGCACCTCGCGCGTGTCGAAATCGCGCAGCGTGCCGTCGGTTTCGATGCTCGACGTGCCGATGATCGCGAAGTCGACCTTGAACTGCCGGATGAAATCGATCGCGAGCTCGCCGACGATGCCCTTGTCCCACGGACGCACGATGCCGCCCGTCACGAGCACCTCGCAGTCGGGGTAGCCGCTCATCATGTTCGCCACGTTCAGATTGTTCGTGATGACGTGCAGGCCGCGATGTCGGTTGAGCGCGCGCGCCACTTCCTCGGTCGTCGTGCCGAGGTTGATGAAAAGCGACGCCTGGTCGGGAATGTGAGTGGCCACTAGCGTGGCGATGCGCCGTTTTTCGTCGTGGAACATCCGCTGGCGCGCGGCGTAGGAGACGTTCTCCGAGCTCGTCGGCAGGCTCGCGCCGCCGTGGTAGCGGCGCAGCAGGTTCATGTCCGCGAGCCAGTTGACGTCGCGCCGGATCGTCTGCGGCGTCACGTCGAAATGGGCGGCGAGATCGTCGACGGTGACGAAGCCGTCACGCTGCACCCATTCGAGCAATTCCTGTTGACGCGCGTTGAGGGTCAGGCGTGGGTCTCGGGTCATGGCTGGCGGATGGGCGGCGCTCGGCTCGCGGCGGTTGGAGTGAGCGTATTGTAAAACCAGCGGCGCCCGGCTCAGGCGGCAGCGGCGATGGATTCTTGCAATCGGGGCCATAGTCATCGCGCCGGCCGCGGGCGCCGTTCGCAAGGTTCGCCGGGTTCGCAGCGCGATCCGCGACGGATATTCATAATCTGAATCCTCAGTCAGTCAGCCTGAGTCGCAGCCGTCATCACCGAGAGACCCCGACATGACCCGCTTCAACTGGCAAAACCCGTATCCCACGCAGCGCCTGCCTGTCTTCGCGCGCAATATCGTCTCGACCTCGCACCCGCTCGCCGCGCAGGCTGGCCTGCGCATGCTCTGGAAAGGCGGGAACGCCGTCGATGCGGCGCTGGCCGCCGCCGCTGCGATCACTGTCGTCGAGCCGGTGTCGTGCGGCTTGGGTGGCGATGCGTTCGCACTCGTCTGGGACGGGGCGAAGCTGCATGGGCTGAACGCGTCGGGCGTCGCACCGGCCGCCTGGAACGTCGAGTATTTCAAGCGCAAATACGGCCAGTCACATGATGGCCTTGCGAAGCAGCCCAAGCGCGGCTGGGATGCCGTGACGGTCCCAGGGGTGATCGCCGGCTGGGAGGCGCTGCACGCCAGATTCGGCTCGCTGCCGTTCGCCGATCTGATGGCGCCGGCGATCGAGATCGCCGAGCGCGGCCATGCGCTTGCGAGCATCGTCGCGTACAAGTGGGCGGCGGCCGTGCCCGAGTTGAAGGACCAGCCGGGCTTTGCCGCAGCTTTCATGCCGCGCGGCCGCGCGCCGGAAGTGAGCGAGCTCGTGCGCTTTCCGGGCCATGCAAAGACGCTCACCCGTCTCGCCAAGGAAGGCCCGCGCGCCTTCTACGAAGGCGAGATCGCCGAGCGGATCGCGGCCTTCTCGCGCGAGGGCGGAGGCGCGCTCACGCTCGACGACCTGCGCAACTACCGCGCCGAGTGGGTCGAGCCGATCGGCAAGGACTACCGCGGCTACACGGTCCACGAGATTCCGCCGAACGGGCAGGGGATCGCCGCGCTGATCGCGCTCGGCATCCTCGAGCAGTTCGATGTGGGCGCGATGCCTATCGACGGCATTGAATCGCAGCATCTGCAGATCGAAGCGATGAAGCTCGCGTTCGCCGATGTCTACCGCTACGTTGCCGACCCGCGCGCGGTGGAGGTCACCCCCGGGCAGATGCTCGACGACGCCTACCTCGCTTCGCGCGCCAAGCTGATCGATCCGCGGCGCGCCACGCACTTCGGCTTCGGCATGCCGCGCGCGGGCGGCACGATCTACCTGTCCGCCGCCGACGAGCGCGGCATGATGGTGAGCTTCATTCAGTCGAACTACATGGGCTTCGGCTCGGGCATCGTCGTGCCCGATACCGGTATTGCATTGCAGAACCGCGGCTGCGGCTTTTCGATGGACCCGGCTTCGCCCAATGTCGTCGAAGGCGGCAAGCGGCCGTTTCACACGATCATTCCGGCGTTCCTGACGCAGCGCGTCGACGGCAAGCAGGAAGCGGTGATGAGCTTCGGCGTGATGGGCGGCGACATGCAGCCGCAGGGGCATCTGCAGACGATCGTGCGCATGCTCGACTACGGCCAGCAGCCGCAGGCCGCGTGCGACGCGCCGCGCTGGAAGGTCAACCGCGACTTCACGATCGACATCGAGTCGACGCTCGATGCGAACACTGCGCGTGCGCTTGAAGCGCGCGGCCATACGATTCAGTCCGTCGACGACCCGTACATGGATTTCGGCTCAGGCCAATTCATCTGGAAGCTCGATCGCGACGATCCCGAGCGCGGCTATGTCGCGGCCAGCGACAGCCGCCGCGATGGCTTGGCAGCAGGCTTTTGAGCAGCGTTGTTTTGTGTAATGAATCAGCCGTAATCCGCAATCGAGAAAGCTGTCCAACTTTGTCGTAGCAGCCGTGGAACCGGGAGGCATGCGGCATGGTCTGTGCTACTTGTCGGCAAGTTCGCGAGAGTCGGACTAAGATGCCGGATATAAGGCTTAACAAATTCAATTGCGCTGTATTCGACGCGGATTCGGCAACGTGAATGCGCGGGCTTCGCGAAGGAAGGAATACGGCTTTGGGAGCGCTACGTATGCACACTGACTCCAACCATGTGATGCCTTGGCGTATCGAGGACATCGATCTCACCCGGATCGATCGTCAGCGAGCCGCGGCGAACGAGGACCTCTTGCTGCTGCTATGCGCGGCCTCGTTCATCGAAAGCGGCTCCGATCTCTACACGAGCAACCTCACCACCTTCTTCAACGGCGACCCGGAAGTGTCGGCCTGGCTCAACCGCGAATGGGAGCCCGAGGAACTGCAGCACGGCCGGGCGTTGAAGGCCTATATCCACTACGTGTGGCCGGAATTCGACTGGGACACGGCATTCAGGAGCTTCTTCGACGAGTATTCGAAGACCTGCTCGGTCGAGCAGTTCGAGAAAAGCCGCGCGCTCGAGATGGTCGCGCGCTGTGTGGTCGAGACGGGTACTGCGACGTTGTACCGCGCCATCAACGAGTGCTCCGACGAGCCCGTGCTCAAGGAGATCACCGACAACATCCGTACGGATGAAGTCCGGCACTACAAGCATTTTTTCAAATACTTCAAGAAGTACAACGAGACCGAGGGCAACGGCCGGCTCGCGGTGCTCGGCGCGCTGATGCGCCGGGTCATGGAGATCAAGAACGAGGATTCGGAGATTGCGTTGCGGCATGTGTTCGCGATCCGCTATCCCGAGCGCGTCAACGATTCGATCTACAACCGCGAGCGCGCGGCGCGCATCAGTGCACTTGTGCGGCGCAATCTGTCGGCGGATATGTGCATCAAGATGCTGCTCAAGCCGCTCGAATTGCCCGCGAAGATCCAGCCGAGCGTTCACTATCCGCTCGCGAAGATTACGCAGCATGTCTTCTTTCGTTAGGGTCTATGCCCGTAATGCACATCAACGCTTTGTGCTACAACGAAATGGCCCGCGCAACGCGGGCCATTTTCATTTGCAGGAAATACGCTGATCAGCGAGGCATGCCATGTCCGACTCCACTTCTCGCGGGACTGCGCTTCTGCAGAGCGCCTTCGACGAATGGCCGCCCGAGTTGCGCGCGCTGTTCGACGGCACGGTGCTTGCCGCCAAAGCGGGCTTTACGGCGTCGCTGGTGACGATCGATATGAACGGCCATGCGCGCACGTCGCTCTTGAGCGCAGGCGAGCTGTATGCGCCGGACTCGCGTACGCTGTGCTTCGCGCTTTGGCCGGACTCGCGCGCGGCGCGCGCACTGCACGATCGCGGGCAGGCCGTGCTGACCTTCGTGCATGACGACGCGTTCTATCAAGTGCAGCTCGACGTGCAGCCGTTGACGGACGACGATAGCGCCGCGCCCGGGTCGCTCGCGTTTTTCGCGGGCTCGATCGACACCGGCGAGTCGCAGAGCGTCCGCTATGCGCGTTTGACGAACGGCATTACGTTCGAATTGGAAGAGGGACGGGACGCGGTGCTCGATCGATGGGAACGGCAGATCGAGCACCTGAGGCAGGCTGCTAGCGGCGCAGCGGGCCGCTAGCGGTCAAATGGCGGGTGATTTCAGCGGTCGCGCTCGCCGTTGCGTGCGGGACGTTGCTGGCGTGAACCGTCCTTGCGCGGAGCCCCGCCGAGCAGCGCGCCGGGATTGCCCGGCCGCTTGTTGCGGTTGCCGGCGTGGCCGCCGTTCGCAGCGGCGTTGTCGTGCTTCGCCGTATGCGCTTCGCCGCGGGCCGATTGATTGCGCGCGTTGCTATTCGATGCAGGCTTCGAGTCTGCATTGTTGCGCGCGGGCGCGCGGCGTGTGTCTTGCCGTGGCTGCGCCGCGGCTGCCGGTTTCGTCGACGTTGCCTGAGCCGGACGAGCTTGGCGTGTGCGGGCTTCGCCGCCACCTTCGCGCCGTGGGGCGGATTGCTTACGTTGCTCCGTCTTTGCCGCAACAGGGGCAATGCTTTCGCGGCGCGCGCCTTGCCCTTGTCCCTGGCCTTGCCGCGGCTGACGCCCGCCGCCGCCTTGCCCGCGCCGCTGAATCGGCTCGGGCTTCGCATTCGGATCGGGGTCGAAGCCCGGGATCACTTCCTGCGGCACGCTGCGCTTGATCAGCTTCTCGATATCCTTGAGCAGCTGCAACTCATCGACGCACACGAGCGACACCGCTTCGCCGCTCGCGCCCGCGCGCCCCGTGCGGCCGATGCGGTGCACGTAGTCCTCGGGCACGTTCGGCAGGTCGTAGTTGACGACATGCGGCAGTTGATCGATATCGATGCCGCGCGCGGCGATGTCGGTGGCGACGAGCACTTGCAGCGTGTTGTTCTTGAACTCGGCGAGCGCGCGCGTACGCGCCGACTGGCTCTTGTTGCCGTGGATCGCGAGCGCGCTGATGCCGTCCTTCGTGAGCTGCTCGGCAAGCCGGTTCGCACCGTGCTTGGTGCGTGTGAAGACGAGCACCTGGAACCAGTTGTGCTGGCGGATCAGATGCGTGAGCAGCTCGCGCTTGCGGTCGCGATCGACGGGATAGATCTTCTGCGCGACCGTCTCCGCCGTCGTGTTGCGTCGCGCGACTTCGATCAGCGCCGGCGAATCGAGCAGGCTGTCGGCGAGCGCCTTGATCTCGTCGGAGAACGTCGCCGAGAACAGCAGGTTCTGGCGCTTCGGCGGCAGCTTCGCGAGCACGCGCTTGATGTCGTGGATGAAGCCCATGTCGAGCATGCGGTCGGCTTCGTCGAGCACGAGGATGTCGAGCTGCGACAAGTCGATCGTCTTTTGCTGCATGTGATCGAGCAGGCGCCCCGGCGTCGCGACGACGATATCGACACCGCGCTTCAACGCATCGATTTGCGGATTGATGCCGACGCCGCCGAACATCACCGTCGACTTCAGCTTCAGGTACTTGCCGTAAGCGCGCACGCTTTCCTCGACTTGCGCCGCGAGCTCGCGCGTCGGCGTGAGGATCAGCGCGCGCACGGCGCGCTTCGCCGGGTTCGCGCCGGCTTGCATCGTGGTCAGGCGCTGCAGGATCGGCAGCGTGAAGCCGGCGGTCTTGCCGGTGCCGGTCTGCGCGCCGGCGAGCAGGTCGCCGCCGTCGAGCACGGCGGGGATCGCCTGTTTCTGGATCGGGGTGGGGGACGTGTAGCCGAGTTCGTGAACGGCTCGCACCAACGGTTCGGACAAGCCGAGAGAGTCAAAAGACATAGTGTTTCTTCTTGCAATTCGGGTATGACGGCCGTCATTTCACGGGAGCCCTCGGGCGCGAACGGGAAACGGCCGGGTAAATCAATCGGCGGCACGGATGCATGCCGCATGGCATGCAGGTGCATTCAAGACACGGCGTCGCGCGTTAAGTTGCATTCGCAAGCTAGCGCGTTGCCGTCGGTTATCGGATGCGTCATGCGACATACGCCGCGACGCTGACGAATTGACACAGGCTGCCGGCCAGCACGAACAGATGCCAGATGCCGTGGCCGTGTCGAATGCGCTCGTCGTTGATGAAGAAATAGATGCCGACGCTGTAGATGATTCCGCCCGCGACGAGCCATGCGAGGCCCGCGGGCGGCAGCGCCTCGACGAGCGGACGGAAGGCCACGAGCGCAAGCCATCCCATCAGCACGTAGAGCACCATCGATACGCTGCGGGTGCGGCGCCCGAGCGTGAGTTCCTGCACGATGCCGACTGCCGCCAGCCCCCAGCTCACGCCGAACAGCGACCAGCCCCACGGCCCGCGCAGCGTGACGAGCGTGAAGGGCGTATAGCTGCCGGCGATCAGCAGGTAGATCGCCGAATGATCGCATTTCTGCAGGATCGCCTTGACACGCGGATGGCGGATGCTGTGATAGAGCGTCGAGATCGTGTACAGCACGAACAGCATCGCGCCGTAGACGCTGAAGCTCACCACCTTGTACGCATCGCCGTCGAGCGCGCCCATCGTGACGAGCGTCGCCAGTCCCGCCACCGCCAGCACGGCGCCGACCAGGTGACTGATGCTGTTGAAACGCTCACCGACATGCACGGCACAACCTCCAGAATGCTTTCATGCGCTTGTGGCGCACAGGCGGGCGGAACGGTCCGGTAAAACCGCCAGTCCAGAAAATGCGAAAGGCGCAGCCGCGGTTTCCCGCTGGCCGCGCCCGGATTTGCGTCAGGCCGCGCTTAGTCGAGCGGCGCCGAACGCAGGTCGCTCACTTGTTGCGGTGACACCGCAGTGCCGTGGTTGCCCCACGACTTCCGGATGTACGTCACGACGGCCGCGACTTCCTGATTCGACAGCGATTGCGCGAACGGCGGCATGCCATGCGGATGCGGATTGCCTTCCGTGCTCGGCGGGTAGCCGCCGTTCAGCACCATGCGGATCGGATTGACCGCAGACGGCATCTGAATCGACTGGTTGTTCGCGAGAGGCGGGAACGCCGGCGGGAAGCCCATGCCGCTTTCCGCGTGGCACTTCGCACACTGACTGGTATAGATCTTCTGGCCCTGCTCCAACAGTGCGCTGCCGAACTGTTCGGACGTCTCCAGCTGCATCGTTTCCGGTGCTTCCTTCTTCTGCGGGATCGTCTTCAGGTACGTGGACATCGCCTTGATGTCGTCGTCCGACATGTACTGCAGGCTGTTGTGGACGACTTCCGCCATCGGGCCGAACACCGCGCCGCGCCGCGACGCGCCGGTCTTCAGGAGATCGGTGATGTCCTTCAGGTCCCAGTCGCCGAGCCCGGCTTCCTTGTTCGACGTCAGCGACGGCGCATACCAGTTCTGCAGCGGGATCAGGCCGCCGGCGAAGGCCGCCGAGTTGACCGGGCCGCCCATCGCGTTGATCGAGGTGTGGCACATGCCGCAGTGGCCGAGGCCTTCGACGAGGTACGCGCCGCGGTTCCATTCGACCGACTTGGTCGGATCCGGTTTGAAGTCGCCTTCGCGGAAGAACAGCGTGCGCCAGCCGAGCAGCAGGTTGCGGTTGTTGAACGGGAACTTGAGTTCTTGCGCGCGGCTCGGCAGCGAGACCGGCGGGACCGAGCGCAGGTACGCGTAGATTGCGTCGGAATCGGCACGCGTGACCTTCGTGTAGCTCGCGAACGGGAACGCCGGGTAGAGCAGGCTGCCGTCCTTCGAGCGGCCCGTGTGCAGCGCGCGATAGAAGTCGTCCGAGGACCACTTGCCGATGCCGAATTGGTCGTCGGGCGTGATGTTCGGCGTGTACAGCGTGCCGAACGGCGTCAGCATCGGCAGGCCGCCGGCGAAGGTCTGGCCGCCGCGCACCGTGTGGCACGCGATACAGTCGCCGGCGCGGGCGAGGTACTCGCCGCGCTTGATCAGGGCGGCCTGGTCTTGCGGCGTGGCCGCCACGGCCGTGCCGTTGTGCAGGTTGTCGCCGCCCGACCACAAGACGGGAACGAGCGCGGCCGCCGCCACGACGATGACAGCCGAGAGAGCGAACAGGGACTTGCGTTTCATTTGAATGTCTCTCCTCGCGCCTTATTGCGGTTCGCTGCCGCAGGCAAGCGGGGTCTTCAACGAGCGGGCCGGAGCCGGCACGGGGTTTTGCGGGGCCGGCTGGGTGGCGAGCCACGAAGCGACGGCGTTGACGTCGTCGTCGGTCAGGCGGATGGCGACCGCATGCATGCAATCCGGCTCGATCGCGTGGCGCGAGCCCGAGCGCCATGCGCCGAGCTGGGCGCTGATGTAATCGGAATGCAGGCCGACGAGGCCCGGAATCGCCGGCTGCATGCCGGTCAGCTGCGAGCCATGGCAGGCCGCGCAGGCCGGCACGTTCTTCGACGGGATGCCTTGCAGGACGATGTCCTTGCCATGCTCGAGCGTGGCCGCCGAGACCGTCGGCTTGGCCGGCGCCGGATACGGCGGGCGTTGCTGGGAGAAGTACGTCGCGATCTGGTGGAGGTAGTCGTCCGAAAGGTACGTCACCAGATAGTTCATCGGCGGGTACTTGCGGCGCGCTTCGCGGAAATTGACGAGCTGGTTGTACAGGTAGTCGGCCGGCTTGCCCGCCAGACGCGGGAAGTAGTCATTGTCGGTGCCCTGCCCGTGCGTGCCGTGGCATGCGGTGCAGCCCTGCACTCGCGATTCCATCGTGTCGACCGGGGGATTGGGTTGAGTCTGCGCTTTCGCAGCGCTATAGACGCCAGCTGTGCCGATCAGCAAAAGGGCGATCAGCGGGCGGAAAATGCGTCTTGAAGACACGCGTAACTCCATGTTTTTCGGGGACCTGACCGGGCTTCGATCGGCTCGGTGGAATGAGACAGCCGGGCGCTGCGACGCAGCATTCTATCATCGATGGATAATGCAGGCTATTTGCCTACACCGAATGAGTTCCTGTGCGCACGTCCCTGCGGCGATATGTCGCGCGACGATTCTTCCCGGGTGTGGAGCCCGCCAGGTGTGGAGCCCGATGTGGCTCGGGCGGGTTGGGCCAGCGGGGGAGCCGGCCGCGTCGGCTGCTATTCCGTGAACTTGCCGCCGAGCTTCTGGCAGGTGCCCTTCAGCATGGTCTTGAAGTCGGCCGGGTCGTTGTCTTTCGTGGCTTGTCCGGAGCAGCTGTGCGCGTCGGTGCCGCAGTCGTTCTGGCCAGCCTTCGAGACGCCGAAGCACTCGACTTTCACTTTCGACTGGTCGACCTCGTCGGCGTGAGCGGCGAGCGGCGCGGCGCACGTGACGGCGGCAAGCGCCGCGGCGAACAGGGCGCGGCGCGATACGGTCTGGTTCATGGGCGTTTCCTATTGGATGCGAAGCGGCCGGAGTAAGCACGCGCCGGCCGGTTCGGATTGGGCGACAAAGCGCTTCATTGTGCAGCAGGGATGCGTGTTCGCCAATGGCGGGCCCGCTGGAACGGGCGGTCCGGCAGGGCGTTCGAAGCGGCGATGCAAAACCGGTTGAACCGTCGCAAACGATGAGCATCGAAGCGTACACTCTCGCCTGCGCGAGCGAGCCGGCCGTGCCGTGAGACGCGTGTCTTCGCCTCATGCGTTTCGCTTGCCGTCTTTGTCCTCTTCCTTTCTCCTTTCGATTGCCAGCCAATGAAGTCTTTCGATCCATTCGATCCCTTGCTCAGTGCGTCGCAAGCCTCGGTTGCGAATCTCGATGCATTCCCGGACATTGCGCCGCCCCAAGCGAAACGGGTCGTCCGATGAGGCTCGACGGGTTGTGGATCGGCCAGGTCGCGATGGCCGCGCTGACGAACGTCGCGTTCGCATTCGCCATCGGCTCGGCGCTGCTCGATGCGTGGCTCGCGAAAGAAGGCGCCCGCGCGCTCGTCGCGCCGTCGCACCCGGCATGGTTGCGCGCGCAACGATCGCTGATCGCTGCCGCCATCGTGCTCGTGCTGGCCGATGTCGGCTGGCTCGTCTATCAGGCCGCGTCGATGAGCGGCTCGGGCTTGCTCGACGCGCTCGGCGTGGTGCCTACCGTGATCGCGCAGACGCATGTCGGCCGCGCGTGGTGCGTGGCGTTCGGCGGCGCGGCGCTGCTCTTGATCGCCGCGCTGCTCGGGCGTTTCGGCGCGCTGGGCCATGCCTTGTTCTGGCTTGCGGTCATCGTCGCAGCGGCAGGCAAGGCGTCGATCGGGCATGCCGCTGACGCGGGCACGTGGTCGGCGGCTGCCGGCATCCAAACGCTGCATGTTCTTGCGACGGGCGTCTGGGGCGGCCTCGTGATCGCGGGTGGATTCGGCGTGCTGCCGGCGCTCGATTCGTCGATCGCGCGCGGCGTGCTGATTCGCGTCGCAGGGCAGGTGTCGAAGGTTTCACTCGTCGCGCTCGGGTTCGTCGTGGTGACCGGCGCGCTCAATGCGGAGCGTGGGCTGGGCGGCGCGCTGGCGCCGCTTCAGTCGAGCGAGTGGGGGCACGTGCTGATGCTCAAGGCCGCGCTCGTCGCGCTGGCGGTCGTGCTGGGCGGCATGAACCGCATGTCGGCGCTGCCGCGCTTGCGCCGCACTGCATCCACGGTGGATGCGCACACGTTCAACAACGTGCTGCATCTCGAGGCGCTGGTGATGATCGGCGTGTTCATCGCGGCAGCGGCCTTGGCGCATAGCGCGCCGGGTTACCTCGCGGCGGGGTGAGGCGCGCTGCGTTCTTGACACGGCGGCAGCGCTGCCGCCGATGTCTCATTTCTGAGACTCATTCGTAGCCGAGCTTGTGGCTCACGACAGGCGCAAAGAACAGCGCGATAGCACAGCCCGCAACCTTGCCCTCGAGCTCAGCCGAGGCCGCGTGCATCTGATAGGTCTGCGCGAGCAGTTCGAAGAGCTGTGGCGCGCAGTAGAGAATCGCCGCGCCGAGGCAGCATTTCTCGATCGCCGAGATGCGCCAGCCGCGCCCGTAACCCAAGACCGCCGCGATCACGCGCATGGCGCCGAAGATCATGAGTGCGCCCACTGCCGCTTGCTCGCGGATCAGATAGTCCGGCAGGAATTCGCCCATTTGCCGCTCCCCGTCGATCGTTTCGACGGGATGCTGCAAGGAGCGGGCCAATCGTGATGCGAGCCGTGCGGGCCAGCGCGCAAGCCTTGTGAGGCAGGCCTGGCGCGATGCCGCGCGCGATCGGCTCGCGAGCCGATCGCGGCGGATCCGCCCAAAACGTCGCATAACTGAGACACCGCTCACGTGACGCGGGCGGTCCATCACACCTCGCTCACCACTCCGCGACGCTGCCGTCCGCATGGCGCCACACCGGGTTGCGCCAGCGGTGGCCGGTCTTGGCCATCTCGCGCACCTTCTCCTCGTCGACCTCGATGCCGAGCCCGGGCCCCTGCGGAATCGACACGAACCCTTCCTCGTACTTGAAGACTTCGGGATTCTTGATGTAGTCGAGCAGGTCGTTGCCCTTGTTGTAGTGGATGCCGAGGCTCTGCTCCTGGATGAACGCGTTGTAGCTGACCGCGTCGATCTGCAGACAGGTCGCGAGCGCGATCGGGCCGAGCGGGCAGTGCAGCGCGACGGCGACGTCGTAGGCCTCCGCCATCGACGCGATCTTGCGGCACTCGGTGATGCCGCCCGCGTGCGAGGCGTCCGGCTGGATGATGTCGACGTAGCCGCCCGCGAGAATGTGCTTGAAGTCCCAGCGCGAGTAGAGCCGTTCGCCGAGCGCGATCGGCGTGCTCGTCTGGTTGACGATGTCGCGCAGCGCCTCGACGTTTTCCGAGAGCACAGGCTCCTCGATGAACATCAGCTTGTACGGATCGAGCTCCTTCGCGAGCACCTTCGCCATCGGCTTGTGGACGCGCCCGTGGAAGTCGACGCCGATTCCCGCATGCGGCCCGATCGCTTCGCGCACGGCGGCGACGTTGGCGATCACTTTCTCGACCTTGTCGAAGGTGTCGATGATCTGCAGCTCCTCGGAGCCGTTCATCTTGACTGCGGTGAAGCCGCGCTCGACGACCGCGCGCGCGTTGTTCGCGACGTCGCTCGGACGGTCGCCGCCGATCCACGAATACACCTTGATGCGATCGCGCACCTGGCCGCCGAGCAGCGCATGCACGGGCACGCCGTGGTGCTTGCCCAAGATGTCCCAGAGCGCCTGGTCGACGCCGGCGATCGCGCTCATCGAGATCGGGCCGCCGCGGTAGAAGCCCGCGCGGTACATGACCTGCCAGTGGTCTTCGATGAGGAGCGGGTCCCGGCCGATCAAGTAGTCGGCGAGCTCGTGGACGGCGGCCTCGACCGTATGCGCGCGTCCCTCGACGACCGGCTCGCCCCAGCCGACCACGCCCTCGTCCGTCTCGATCTTGAGAAAGAGCCAGCGCGGCGGAACGATGAAAGTCTCGAGCTTGGTGATTTTCATTGGCGGGTGTCTCCGAAAGGGGGGGCGTCAGGATGCGAAAGCGCCATCCTACCGCAAATGCGGCATTTAGTGCTATTAATAGTATTATTCATCGCGGGGCGTTCGAGATCGCGCGGGGAAGACGCTGCGCGATGCGTGATAATCGCGGTCCCGGAGTTTTCTCGAGAGGAGACCATCATCCAGCACGATCTGCACGGGCGCGTCGCCCATCTGCTCGCCACGGCGATCCTGCGCGGCGACTACGCGCCCGAAACGACGCTGCCGCGCGAAGCCGAACTGATGGAATCGTTCGGCGTGAGCCGCACCGTGCTTCGTGAGGCGCTGCGCACGCTGACGTCGAAGGGGCTGGTCGAATCGCGTCCGAAGGTCGGCACGCGGGTGCGGCCGCGTGCGGCGTGGAACCTGCTCGATGCCGACCTGCTCGACTGGTACTCGCGCGTCGCTCCGCCGATGGCCTTCGCGCTGAAGCTGCAGGAGATGCGCGAGATGATCGAGCCCTACGCGGCCGGGCTCGCCGCGCGCGCGCATACCGGCGAGACGCTGCGGCTCGTCGAGGACGCGCATGCGGCGATGGCGGCGGCGCAGAACGTCGACGAATGGGTACGCGCGGATCTGCGCTTTCACCTGAGCGTGCTCAACGCATGCTGTAACGAGCTGCTGCTGCCGCTCGGCGCGCTGATCGAGCGCACGCTCGAAGCGCAGTTGCGGCTCAATGCGAAGCGTGCCGATGTGTTCAACGCGTCGCTGGCCGAGCATACCGCGGTGTTCGGCGCGATCAAGGCGCGCGACGCGCAGGCCGCGCACCGCGCGATGGCCGAGCTGCTGGGAACGACGCGAGGGCGAATCGAAAGCTGACCCCCGAGGGCGCGTGGCCGCGAGCTCTTGACCACAATGGATCGAGTTCATCGATAATCCGCCTGGACGCCTCACTGGGAGCCCGACGATGGACAAGACGACGCTCGCAGCCTACGACCAGGCTGCCCCAGCCTTTGCCGACGACTGGAGCAGCCAGCCCGCGCCGGACGACATGTACCAGTTGCTCGCCCGCCATTTCAAGCCGGGGCCGACGGCCGACGTCGGCTGCGGCGCCGGACGCGATGTCGCCTGGCTGGCGGCGAACGGGTTCGATGCACGGGGCTACGACGCCTCGGAGGGGCTGCTGCGCGAGGCCAGGGCGCGACATCCGCAACTGCGCTTCGACGTCGCCCGCTTACCGGAGCTGGCGGGCATGGTCCCGGGCGCGTTCGAAAACGTACTGTGCGAGACCGTCGTCATGCATCTCGATCCGGACACTATCGGCGCGGCAACGCGGCGTCTCCTGGAGATTCTGAGGCCGGGCGGCGCTTTGTATCTGAGCTGGCGAGTAACCGGCGGCGAATCGGAGCGAGACAAGCACGGACGCCTCTACTCGGCATTCGACGCAAGCCGCGTGACGCGCGAGCTCGGCGCGGGCGATGCGGTGCTGCACGATCGGGAGGAAGTGAGCGCGTCGTCGGGCAAGCGCATTCATCGCCTCGTCGTGAGGAAGGCGGATGCTTGAGCCCGCGTTTGCGTGCGGCGCGCGCCGTTTCGTTTTACCTGTGGGGGTCCGGAGCGTACGCTGGGCAACTGCGCGGTCTTGGCGGATGGTGCGACGATGCATGCAAACTCGAGCGGACCGCGAATCGCAACAACGATTGAACCACGAGCGCTGGCGCGCAATAGGACGCAGAAGATGGACTCTCAACCCATAAAACCCGAAACGGCGCAAGCGCCGGCAAAGAAAAAGGGTCCGTCGAAGCGGACGCTGAACGTACTTTCGTTCCTCGTTGGAATCGTGACGTTCGCGATCGGCGTCGCGTGGCTGATCTATGCCGAGCTGCCGATCTTCGCGATTCCGCTTGTCGTTTGCGTGCCGGTGATCGCGGCGGTGGCGTTCCGCAATTGCTGGGACTAGCCTGACCCCGCGCCAGCGCCTGCCGCTCGCCCCCAAAATCGCTCGACCTGCACGACAACCGGCTCGGGCGTAGACCATCTGTCAGCACATCGCGGACAGAATGATCGTCGCCTGCCGCTCTAACGCGGATTTTTCTGTGTCAGCAGGGCGTCCCTGACGACTCGGACTCATTCATATCTTAAAAAGATGTTGACAGATTTTTACAATTGATAATAATTCTCATTTCCGATCTGCTGGACACATGATTCACTCCATTGGCGGAATCGGGCGGTTGGGCCGGTTCGATTGCGTTTGCGCCGCAGCAGGGTTCACACGCGGATTTCCCATGCGTCTCGCCGGAGCGCTGAAGCAGCGAAATCACTCGGGGTAGCGACATATAACAAAGATGGAAACTGGAATGCGATATCAACTTAGTACTGCAAATCGAGCGAGCCGCGCTGGTGTATCGCCGAATCCTTCGAATCTGCGCAGAAGCACGGTGCTGATCGCGTGCATGCTCGCGTGTTCGTCGCTGAATGCCTATGGGCAGGAGGCCGCCGGCAATGCCGACGATTCCGCGAACGCCGGCAAACAGCCGGGCGCATCCAGTGGCGCTGCAGCCGGCAGCGCGGCCGTGGCGCAGCAATCGGGAGCGGACGGTGCCGGGAGCGCATTGGGGGCGATCGTCGTGCAAGCCTCGCGTCCGTCGCTCTACTCCGAGCCGGATGTCAACGTCGGCGCGCTGGGTTCGAAGGACCCGAAGGATCTGCCGATGTCCGTGACGTCCTATTCGGCCGAACTGATCGAGGCGCAGCGCGCGCGCACGCTGATGGACGTGCTCAAGAACGATCCCTCAGTGCAGAACACAGCAGTGGGCGGCGCCATGGACAACATCAGCATTCGCGGCTTTCCCGTCGACTGGACCAATACGATGCGGCGCGACGGCATGCCGGTGGCTCCGTACTACGATCTCGGCCTCGAGAACATCGAGCGCATCGACGTGCTCAAGGGGCCGTCGGGCTTCCTGTACGGCGTCAACTCGCCGGGCGGCACGGTCGACTACGTCATCAAGCGTCCTACCGCGGAGCGCTTCACGAGCGTCACGAGCGAGGTGCGCAGCTACGACGGCTACTACGGCGCGGTCGACACCGGCGGGCCGATCGGCGACGGCCGCTTCGGCTATCGCTTCAACGTGGCCGGCGAGAAGGTCGGCAACTTCACGCACGCCGGCGACCTCACGCGCACCTTCGTGAGCGGCGCGATCGACTGGGCGATCACGCCTCGCGCGCTGCTGCGCTTCGACTTCGACTACCAGGACAAGAAGCTCGCCGCGCAGCCCGTGATCGGCCTGCAGCCGGACGGTTCGCTGCCGCCGTATTTCGATCCGCGCACGCTGCTCGGCCAGCCGTGGCTGCAATACCGCACCAGCACCTACAACCTGGGCGGCCGCTTCGACTACAAGTTCAACGACCGCTGGAGCTTCACGACGCAAGTCGCGCAGTCCTACAACAACCGCGACGCCGCGTTTCCCGACGTCTACTCGGTGGCCGGCAATGGCGACATCCTGAGCGGCGACATCTACCTCTCGCCGGATCAGAGCTTCCGGGTGCTGTCGACGAATACCTTCGTGACCGGCAAGTTCGACACCGGGTTTCTCTCGCACCAGCTCGTGACGGGCGTGTCCACGCGCAACTACGAGGCGCACCAGGGCGGCTTCGCGGTTTTGCCGATCACCGTCGGCAACATCTTCAATCCGGTCTATTCGTCCCAGCCGGCGATCTCGTATCCGGCGAAAACCACGGACAAGAACTTTCAGCCGAGCGTGTTCGTCAGCGACCTGATCGACATCGGTTCGCACTGGAGCGTGATGCTCGGCGTGCGGCACGTCTGGTATCGCGACGATTCATATCCGCCCGCCAGCGCGGCGACGCATTACCAGACGAGCGTCAACGTGCCTTCGGCCGGGCTGATCTTCAAGCCGCTGCAGTCCGTGTCGACCTACGTCAGCTATGCCGAGGGCATCGAGCAGGGCGGCGTGGCGGCGTTCAACACGGCCAATGCCGGCCAGAATCTGCCGCCGGTCAAGAGCAAGCAGTACGAGGCGGGCGTGAAGGCCGATGTCGGCAACAACTTGAGCATCGACGCGGCGCTGTTCCGGATCGAGAAGACGCTTCAGTACGTGAATGCCGAGAACGTCTATGTGCAGGCCGGCAAAGAGCGCCATACCGGCGTCGAACTCACGGCGAACGGGCGGGTGACGCGCGATTTGTCCATCGTCGCGGGCGCCGCGTATCTGGACACCGTGCAGCAAAACACCGGCGACGCCACGACCGAAGGCAAGCGCGCCGCGAACGTGCCGCGCTTCCAGGCGAGCGCCTTCCTCGACTACCGGATCGCGCCGATCCATGGGCTCAGCGTCAACACCGGGGTGTACTACGTCGGCAGCCGTCCGCTGAATGCGCAGAACAGCGTGACGCTGCCGGGCTACGTGCGCTTCGACGCCGGGGCGGCCTACCAGATGCAGATCGGCGGGCACTCGACGGTGTTCCGCGCCGGCGTGCAGAACCTGACCGACAAGCGCTACTGGGCCGCCGCGAACTACAACTCGGTGTGGCCGGGCCAGCCGAGGACGTTCTTCCTGTCGGCGCAGGTCGACATGTAGGCGCCGCGAGAGCGCCATCCACGACGGCCATCGCAGACGCGACATCGAGCGCGCCGGCCGCGTCCCCACGAAAACAGGCTTTACCGAGGGCAATCGGCCACGCCGCCGGCGTGGTCAAGCCAGTTTTCACATGAGGGAACGTATGAATCTTGCTCAAGGCTATGAACCGGGCGGCGTGCAGTCGATCTCGAAGTCGCTTGCGATCTACGAGATGAACGACGACGAAATCGCGGGCCTCGCGCGCACCGCGCAGGCGTTGCTCGCGCAGCATGACAGCGTGGAGAACGTGCGCTTTGCGGCCGACTGCACGCTCGCCTCGCAGGAGCTGCCGCGCTCGCTGCGCGCGTTGGCGCAGCGCTACCGGCAGCTCGAGCTGCCGTGCAGCGTGCTGATGCTGCGGGGCATGCCGGTCGACGACGCGCGCATCGGCCCGTCGCCGTCGCATTGGGACGCGCCCTGGCGCAGCCCGCCGTCGCTCTTCGAAGAGGCGATGCAGTGCCTGACGACGTCGCTGCTCGGTGACATGTTCGGCTGGCGCACCCAGGAGAACGGCCGCTTTCTGCGCCACATCGTGCCGATCGAGAAGGACCACGCGGAGCAGCTGGGCGGCGGCAGCAGCGTGACGCTCGTCTGGCACAACGAGGAGGCCTTTCATGAGCATCGCGCGGATTTCCTGTCGATCCTCTGCTACCGGAACGAGGAGCGCGCCGAGACGATCTTCTGCGGCGTCGACGAAATCGACATTCCCGACGACATGTGGCGCGTGCTGAGCGCGCCGCGCTTCACGATCCTGCCCGACAAGTCGCACCTGCCCGAGCAGAACGTCAGCGCGCAATGGCGGCTCGACGATCACGTGTTCGCGCAGATTCGCCGCATGTACGAAAGCCCGCAGCCGGTGCCCGCGCTGCGCGGCATGCGCGCGAAGCCCTGGCTGCGCGTCGACGAGGCGTTCATGAGCGCGCTGCCTGGCGACGCCGAGGCCGAGGCGGCGCTGCGCTGGCTGATCGACGCCTGCTATGCGCACCAGACGAGCGTGGTCATGCAGCCCGGCGACATGGTCTGGATCGACAACAAGCGCGCGGTGCATGGACGCACCGTCTATAGCCCGAACTACGGTCCGCGCCAGCGCTGGCTGCGGCGCGTGAACGTCCACGTCAACCTGCGCGAGACGCTGCCGTTCCGGCAGACGGCGTCCACGCGCGAGATCCTGTGAGGCAGCGATGAATGCAAATGCAATGACTTTCGCCACCGCCGCCGGCTCCGAAACGGGTGCGCCGGCTGATCCGCTGAGCACATCGCGGCTTCTCGTGCTCGGCAAGCGCGTGTTCGACGAGATCGACTACGACCCGGCAATGGTGCTCGACGCAGTCGAGCGCGCCTACCTCGCGCTCGGCAACGGCGAATCCGACAACCCGCGCAAGCTGATGAGCCAGCCGCCGGAGAAGCATTCGGTGGCCTACTCGATGCTCGGCCGCGACGGCGGCCGGCGCACGGTCGGTTTCAAGACCTCGTACAAGCACGATCCGACGCACGATCGCGGGCTGCAGAAGTACTACACGACCCTGCTGCTGTTCGACGACGTCACCGGCCTGCCGGTCGCGCTGATGGACGGCAGCCTTGTCGGCGCGCTGCGCACGCCGGCCGTCTCGGCGCTGATCGCGCGCGCCGCCGCGCCGCATGCGCGCACCGCGCTCATCGTCGGCACCGGCACGCAGGGCCGCATGGCCGCGCCGATGCTGCTCGCCGCGCTGCCGGACATCGAGCGCGTCATCGTGCACGGGCATCACGACGAGGGGATCCTGGCCGTGCGCCAGACCTTGAAGCGCTTTCATCCGCAGCGCGACATCGAGGTGTCGTCCGATCTCGAAGCGTCGGCGCGGCAGGCCGACATCGTGCTCGGCGTGGCCGGCGCCGGCGCGCCGGAGGCCGTTCGGCACGCGTCGCTCAAGCCCGGCGCGCTCGCGCTGCTGGTGGGCTACGGCATCCATGCCGATGCGCTCTGGCATGCCGACTACCGGATCGCGACGAGCGAAGCGCAGATGCGGGTGACGGGCACGGATCTCGCCGACGCGCGCGGTGAGTTCGCGCCGATCGATGCCGAGCTGCCCGACATCCTGCTCGGCCGCAAGCCGGCGCGGCGCTCGCCCGAGCAGATCGTGTTCGCCTACAACAGCGGCATGGTCGTGACCGACATCGCGCTCGGCCGCTTGCTGGCCGAGCAGGCGCGTGCGAAAGGGCTGGGCGAGGAGGTTTCGCTATGGTGAACGACTTTCCGCGGCTGCCGGCGCTCTGGCAGCCGGCGCTGCGCGGCTTCGTCGACGGTCATGCTGGGCTGATCCGCGAGCTCGCGCACGGCTTCGATGCGCCGCTGCATTTCGTGTTTCCCGAGCGTTTCGCCGGCAACGTCGCCGCGTTTCAGCGCGTGCTCGACGCGCGCGGCATCGCGGGCCGGATCTTCTACGCGAAGAAGGCGAACAAGGCGCGGTGCTTCGTGCGCGTTTGCGGCGACGCCGGCATCGGCGTCGATGTGGCGAGCGCGGGCGAGTTCGCCGCAGCGCTGGCGGCGGGCGTGCGCGGCGCGGATGTCGGCGTGTCCGGCCCCGCGAAGGCGGACGAGCTGCTGCGGCTGTCGGTGCTGCATGACGCGCTCCTTGCGATCGACAGCGCCGACGAGCTCGCGCGGCTCGCCGCGCTGGCGCGCAGCCGGAAACGCACGGCGCGCGTGCTGCTGCGCATGCTGCCGGCCGGTCAGGCCGGCAGCCGCTTCGGCTTGAGCGGTGAAGCGCTCGGCGCCGCGCTGGCCTTCTGCGCCGAGCACCGCGCGCATTTGCGGCTCGAAGGCTTTTCGTTCCACTTGTCGGGCTACAGCGCGCAAGCGCGCTGTAGCCAGGCGGGACTCGCGGTGCGGGCCTGCGCGACGGCGCGCTCGCTCGGGCTTGCGCCGCACACGATCGATATCGGCGGCGGGTTTGCGATGTCGTACGCGGGCGAGAACGACTGGGGCGCCTTTCTCGCCGCGCACCGGCCGCACGACTATCACGCGCACAAGACCTTCGAGGGCTTTTATCCGTACCACCAGACGCCCTCCGGCCCGGCGATGCTCGACGCGATCCTCGGAGGCGTGCCGGACGGCGAGACGCAGCCGCTCGCCGATCTGCTGAACGCGCAGCAATTGCAGCTGATGCTGGAGCCCGGGCGCGCGCTGCTCGACCAGGCTGGCTTCACCGTGTTCACGGTGCAGGGCGTGAAGGACGCGGCGGACGCGAAGGACCCAGACGGCTACGGCATCGTGACGGCCAACGGCACGAGCTTCAGCGTGTCCGAGCAATGGTTCGGCAGCGAATTCCTGCCCGATCCCGAGCTGCTGCCCGCTGCGCGCGATTCGCGGAGTGCGCCGTATCGCGCCTGCGTCGGCGGCGCGAGCTGCCTCGACTCGGACATGCTGACCTGGCGCAAGGTCGCATTCCCGCAGCGCCCCGAGGCGGGCGACCTGCTGCTCTATCCGAACACGGCCGGCTATCAGATGGACTCGAACGAGTCGCCTTTCCACGAGCTGCCGCTGCCTCCAAAGATTGCCGTGACGCTCGACGGCGCGCGCCCGAGCTGGCGTGTAGACCGCTTTCCCCCTTTTCCAGGAGCCTGACGATGAACATGCGTTTCATGGGTGAACAACCGATGATCGCGCATCCCGCGATCGTCTCGAAGGTGTCGGATTTGATCGGCCGCACACCGCTCTTCGAACTGATCCGCGGCGCCAACGGCGCACGCATCGTGCTCAAGCTCGAATCGACCAATCCGACCGGCAGCGCGAAGATCCGCATGGCCCGGCAGATGTTGGACGAAGCCGAGCAGGACGGCAGCCTGAGACCGGCCGGGCGCGTGATCGAGTCGACCTCGGGCAACACCGGCATGGGCCTCGCGCTCCTCGCGGCGGAGCGGGGCTACCGGTTCACGGCCGTGGTCGACCGCCACGCCTCCAAGGACAAGCTGCGCGCCATGCAGGCGTTCGGCGCGGAGCTCGTCTACGTGAGCGAAGGCGACGCGCTCGCGACCGCCGACCGAGAGGCGCTGGCGGAACGCATGGCCGCTCACGATCCGGACAGCATCTGGACTGAGCAGCACAACAATCCCGCGAACGGCAACGGCTACCGCGAGCTCGCGCGCGAGCTGCGCGCCGCGCTCGGCGAGCGGATCGACTATCTGTACGGCTCGGTCGGCACCGGCGGCTCGTTGTTCGGCACGGCGCGGGAGCTGCGCGCGTGCGGTCCGGCGCCGCGCGTGGTGGGCGTCGAGCCGGTCGGCTCGATTGCGTTCGGCGGCGAGGGCGGGCCGTATCACCAGTCCGGCACCGGCACGCCGCCCGGCGCGGAAATTGGCGCGCTGGTCGACTATGCGCTGCTCGACGAGGGCCTCAAGGTATCGGATGCGGCCGCGTTCAACACCGTGCGCTATCTCGCGCGCAAGAAGGCGCTGCTCGTCGGCGGCTCGGCGGGCGGCGTGATCTGGCACGCGCTGAAGGCCTTCGAGACGCTGCCGTCCGGCGCGACGCTCGTCGTGCTGGTCTGCGACGGCGGCGAGAAATATCTCGACACCGTGTTCAACGACGACTGGATGCGAGAGCACGGCCTGCTCGACGACTCCGTCGCCTGCGAGCTCGATCCCATCTTCGCCGCCGCAGCATGAAGCCGCGCCGACAGTTCCAGGCCGATGCCGCGCGCATCGGCGCGCTCGCCGGACCGCTCATCCTCACCCAGCTCGCGCAGGTCGCGCTCACCACCACGGACATCGTGATGATGGGGATGCTCGGCCCGCGCGAGATCGCGGCCGGCGGGCTCGCGCTGACGCTCTTCAACCAGCTGCGCACGATGGGCACGGGGCTCGTGACCGGCACGGGCAATCTGATCGCGTATGCGAACGGACAGCACGACGGCTCGCAGCTCGAGCGCCTCGTGCGGGCGAGCTTCGCGCTGTCGACGCTGGCTGGGCTCGTCTTCGCGCTGCTCATGCTGCTGGTCGAGAAGCCGCTCGTGTGGCTCGGCCAGGACCCCGCCGTGGCGCGGCAGACGGCGTTCTACCTGGCCGCCGCCGCGCCCGGCATGCTGCCGTGCCTGTGGTTCCAATCGCTGCGGCAGTACACGGTCGGGCTGCGCCAGCCGGGACCGCTGCTCGCGATCACACTGGTTTCGATCGCGGTCAACGCCGCGCTCGACTATGCGCTGATGTTCGGCCGGTTCGGCCTGCCCGAGCTCGGCCTGATGGGCATCGCGTGCGCGACGAGCGGCGTGTACCTGCTGTCGTTCCTGGCGTTCCTGCTGATCGCCTCGCGCCGGCCGGGGCTTGCCGGACATCTGTCGCTCGCGGCGTGGCGCGCCGATGCCCAGGCGCTTGCGCGCGTCTGGAAGATGGGGCTGCCGATCGCGGCGACCTATGGCTCCGAAGCGGCATTTTTCACCGTGCTCACGCTCGTGATCGGCACGCTCGGCACCGACGCGCTCGCGGCGCAGACGATCGTCAATCAGGTCATCTACATCGTGTTCATGGTCTCGGTCGGGCTCTCGCATGCGGCATCGATCAGCATCAGCCACGCGTGCGCCCAGCAGGACTATCGCGGCGCGCGGCGGCTCGGCTACACGGGCCTCGCGCTCGGCGTCGGCGCGATGCTGTTCGTCGCGCTGCCGTATCTCGTTGCGCCCGCGCAGGTGCTCGCGCCGTTCCTCGACCGCGCCGCCGCGGCGAACGCCGAAGTGCTGCGGCTCGCGACCGGTCTGCTCACGATCGCCGCGCTGCTGCAAATCTTCGATTGCAGCCAGAACATCGGCGTCGGCATCCTGCGCGGTCTCGGGGACGTGACGAGCTCGTTTCGGATCTCGATTGTGGGCTACTGGGCGATCGGCCTGCCGGTTGCGTGGGCGGGCGGCGTCATGCTCGGCTACGGCATCTACGGCGTCTGGGCCGGTCTCGCGATCGGCCTCGCCGCCACCGCGACGCTGCTCTTGCGCAAGTTCGAAGACCGGCTGGGCGCACTCGCCAAAAAGGCGCTGGCGGGGCAGTCATGATGCGGCGTCGTTTCGAGCGGCGGCGAGCGGGGCGCAGCAGGCCGGCGGCGGAGGTCCGGCGAGCGGCATTGCCGCAGACGGTTGCGGCTCGCCGCTCGGCGCGGTTCGTCTGCATGACCGTGCTCGCGTTGCTCGCCGCATTGGCGGCCGTCGCCCTCGCGAGTCTCTGCACGGGCAATCTCGCGCTCAGTCCCGCCGCCGCGCTGCATGCGCTCTTCGGCGGGGACGATACGCCCGCCGGCGTGATCGTCCATGCCTTGCGGCTGCCGCGCCTCGTCGCGGCGATGCTGGCCGGTGCGAGCCTCGCCGTTGCCGGTTCGCTGATGCAGGGCATTACGCGCAACCCGCTCGCCGATCCGACGCTCACCGGCGTCGTGAGCGGCGCCGCGCTCGCGGTCGTCGCCGCTAGCGTGCTCGCGCCCTCGGTGCCGGCCGCCGCGCTGCCGTTCGCCGCGCTCGGCGGCGGCGCCGGCGCGGCGGCGCTCACCTTCGCGCTGGCATGGCGCACGCGGCTGTCGCCCGTGCGGCTGTCGCTCGCCGGGACCACCGTTGCCGCGCTGGGCAGCGCGGGCATCGTCTCGTTGATGATCGCGGCCGGGCCGCAGGCCGGCCCGCTGTTCTATTGGCTGGCGGGCGGGCTCGCAGGCGTCGGCTGGCCGCAGGTCGCGGCCGTGGCGCCATGGACCGTGGCCGGGCTCGGCGCGGCTTTCGCCTGCGCCCGCGTGCTCGACACACTTGCGCTCGGGGACGACGCAGCCTCGGGCGTTGGTCTGGACCTGCTGCGCTGGCGCCTGATCCTGGGCGGCACCGCGGTGGCGCTGTCGGCGTCCGTGGTCGCCATGGCCGGGCCGGTCGGCTTCGTCGGGCTGTGCGTGCCGCATCTGATGCGGCTCGCGCTGGGCGGCGGGCAGCGGCGCATGCTCGCCGTGGGCGCGCTGGCCGGCGCATTGCTCGTGGCTGCTGCGGATCTCGTCGCGCGGACGATCGCCGCGCCGCGCGAGCTGCCGATGGGCTTCCTGACCGCGCTCGCGGCGACACCGCTTTTGATCGCGATGATCCGCCGCGATACAGGAGTGCCGGCATGACGGGCGGCCCGGACCTTGCAGCCCGGCCCTCCCGCGCTGCCGGCGCGCCGCTGCGCGCGCTCGGCGCCGGCCTCGGATGGACGGGCGCGCTCGCGGTCACGGTCGTGCTCGCCGTGTCGTTCGGCGCGGCGCACTTTCCGCTCGCGGCGGCCGTGGAGGCGCTGGTCCACCGCGGCGCGGCCCGCGACGCCGCTTTCGTTCTCTGGGAGCTGCGCATGCCGCGCGTGCTGCTGGCGCTGATGATCGGCGCCCAGCTCGCGGCGAGCGGCATGGTTCTGCAGGCCGCGCTGCGCAATCCGCTCGCGGAGCCGGGCGTGATCGGGGTGTCGTCCGGTGCGACGCTCGGCATCATGGTGCTGCTCCTCGTCGCGAATTTTGCGGGCTCGTTCGACAGCAGCAGGCTCGAGGCCTACGACGCGACGTGGATGCCGCTCGCCGCGCAGTTGGGCGGCGTCGGCGCGGCGCTCGCTGTCCATGCGCTCGCGTGGCGCAACGGCACGGCGCCCCTGCGGCTGGTCCTGATGGGCGTCGCCGTCAGCGCGGCGCTCTACGCCGTCGCGATGACGATCCTCGCCGGCTGGGGCTCGAGCCGCATCGAGGTGCTGCTCACGTGGCTGTCCGGCAACCTGTACGCGCGCGGCTGGCGGCATGTGGCGGTGCTCGCGCCGTGGACCGCCGCGGCGCTCGCGTTGCTGCCCGCAATCCTGCCGAGGGTGCAGGTGCTCGCGCTCGGCGACGACGCGGCGGCGAGCGTCGGGCTCGACGTCGAACGCTGGCGCTTCGCGGCGATCGCCTACGCGGGCTTCGCCGCCGCGAGCGCAGTGGCTATCGCGGGCCCGGTCGCGTTCGTCGGCTTGATTGCGCCGCACCTCGGGCGGTTGGCGGCCGGCGGGCCGCTCGCGCGCCAGGCGCCGGCCGTGCTGCTCGCAGGCGCGCTCATCACGGCGCTCGCTGACCTGGCCGGGCGCGTGGCGATCGCGCCAGCGGAGATTCCGGTGGGCGCCGTCACCGCGCTCCTCGGCGCGCCGCTCTTCCTCTATCTGCTTTCCCGTTCTCCCCGATGACACTCGTTGCCCGCGACATTTCGCTTTCCCATGGTTCGCGCCGCATCGTCGACGGCCTGTCGGCGACGATCGAGCCCGGCCGCATCACCGTGTTGCTCGGCCCGAACGGCTGCGGCAAGAGCACGCTGCTGCGCGCGCTGGCCGGCCTGCTGGCGCCGCGCGAGGGCGCGGCGCTCCTCGACGGCATGCCGCTGCAGAACTGGCCGCGCAAGCAGCTCGCGCGCCGTATTGCATTCCTGGCGCAGACGCAGGACGTTCCCGACGGGCTGTCGGTGCTCGATCTCGTGCGGCACGGACGCTTCGCGCACCGGGCGATGCTGCGCGGCGAAACGCGGGCCGATCGCGAGGCCGTCGAATGGGCGATCGACACCGTGGGCCTTGCCGCTTTGCGCGATCGTCCACTCGCGGCGCTGTCGGGGGGCGAGCGGCAGCGCGTGTGGATCGCGCTGGCGCTCGCGCAGAAGGCGGACCTGCTGCTGCTCGACGAACCGACCACCTATCTCGACCTCGGGCACCAGCTCGAAGTCATGGCGATGCTGCGGCGGCTCAACGCGGAGCTGGGCCTGACGCTCGTGATGTCGCTGCACGACTTGAACCAGGCGATGCGCTATGCCGACCGCGCGCTCGTGATGCGCGACGGACGGCTGATCGCCGACGGTCCTCCCGTCGGCGTGCTGACGCCGGAGTTCGTGTCGCGCGTGTTCCATGTGCGCAGTGAACGGCTGCACGGGGCGAGCGACGGGTTTCCCGTCTGCCATCCGCTTGGCTGCGCCGTGCAGCCGCCGGCGGCTTGGGGTGCGGCGGGCGTTTCAGCGGAGGGGACCCCGGCGGCCGAGATGCCGGGCGCGGCGTGGACGGCCGGCCACGTCGTGCCGTTCATCGGACGGGCATCCCATGATTGATCCAAAGCGCCGGGCGCTGGCGCTCGGCTTGCCGGTGTCGGTTGCGTCAGCGCTGGCGTGGCCCAGTCGCGCTTGTGCGCAAACGGTCTACAGCATCGTCGACGACCGCGGCACGAAACTGACATTCCGCGCCGCGCCGGTCAGGCTCGCGACGGTCTCTTACTTCGGCGCCGACACCGCGCTCGCGCTCGGCGTGCAGCCGATCGCATCGACCTTTCTCGCGCCCGGCCGGCGCCCTGCGTATCTGCTCGACAAGATGAATGGCGTGATCGATCTCGGCCAGCGTGCGAGCCCGAGTCTCGAGCTGCTGGCGAGCTCGCAAGCCGACCTGATCATCGCGATCCGGCGCTATACGGAAGCGAACGCGCAACAGCTCCAGCGGATCGCGCCCTATCTCGCGCTCGACCTCGAAACCGGGCAGGACAGCGACCGCAGCATCGCGCTCGTCGGCGCCGCGCTCGGGCGCTCGCAAGCCGCGGCAGGCCTGAACCGGCATTTTGCCGACGTGCTCGAGCAATACCGGTCGCGCGTGCGCTCGCGCCGCGCGCCGCGCTACCTGTTCGTCTGGGGGGCGGGCACCGCGCCCTGGGCCTTCTACGACGAGAACATGACGTGCTCGCTGCTGAACGCGCTGGGCGGCGTGAACGTGGCCGGGGGCAATCCGCGGCCTGCCCAGCGCGACAACACCGCGTTCCAGATGAGCCTCGAGGCGCTGCTGCTCGCCCAGCCGGACACGATTTTCGTCTACGACGACGGATCGTCGCGCGCCTTCGAGACGAATCCGGTATGGCGGCACATGTCGGCGGCGCGCGGCGCGCGCGTCGTCCGGGTGGGCGATCACTGGATCGAGTCGTTCGGCCCGATCGCGCGCCACGCCGTGCTGGCCGAGGCCGCCGCGCACCTGCATCCGGACCTGTTCGCGCGGCCTGACCTGCGCGCGATCGCGTCCTCCTACCTGAACCGTCCCGGCTGACTTGCCTCGCTTCGCCGACATCAAAGGAGATCGCCATGCATCACGACAACTGGCCCATCGTGCTGATCGCCACCAGCCGCATCTTGCCGAACGAAGAGCACGAGGAGACACGCGTGCTCGAAGTCCTGAAGAGCATCGAGCGCAGCGGACGGTGGACCGCGCCGATCGTGCTGGAGCGCGCGAGCCTCGCCGTCATGGACGGACATCACCGGCTTGCAGCCGCGCGGCGCCTGTCGCTGCCGCGCGTGCCATGCCTGCTGCTCGACTACGCGCAGGTCGGCGTGGTGGCGCGCCGGCCCGGCTATCGCGTCGACGGCGAGCAGATCGTCGCGCGCTCGCGAGAGGGCATGCTGTATCCGCCGAAGACGACGCGGCATATCTTTCCGCAGGCGTTGCCGGCGTGCAGCATCGAGCTGGAGGCGTTGGTTGTTTCAGGAAGCTAGGGGGCAGGCTTGTGTGGGCTACAGAGCGGCTTGCGGCGGAATGTACCGGCAGGCCGTCGACGGCGGCCGGTCACTCCCAGTCCGCGGAGGGTTCCTCCAGATCGACGAGCGTGAGTCCCGACGCCGGCAGCGGCAGCGCGGTCTTGTAGCGCACCTGTTTCAGCGCGAAGCTCGAGCGGATGTTCGATACGCCCGGGATCGTCGTCAGCCGGTCGATGATGAAGCGTTCGAGCGTGCGCATGTCCGGCATCACCACCCGCAACAGATAGTCGGCGTCGCCCGACATCAGGTAGCACTCCATCACCTCGGGCCGTTGCGAGATCGCCGCTTCGAAGCGCCGCAGCGCGTCCTCGACCTGCTTTTCCAAGCTCACCTGGATGAACACGTTGATCCGCAAGCCGAGCGGCTCGGGATCGAGCAGCGTGACCTGTTGCTTGAAGAGGCCAAGCTTTTCCAGCGCACGCACGCGATTGAAGCAGGGCGTCGGGGAAAGGTTGACGGCTTTGGCCAGCTCCGCGTTCGTGATCCGCGCGTTCTGCTGAAGCTGGTTCAGGATGCCGATGTCGATGCGGTCAAGCCGCCTGGCGCTGGAGGTCATAGTGTAAATATTCCGGAAATTTGGTGATGATCAGAATATTTACACTATCAAAGCGCGAATTTCCAATGAAATCAGAGGCACATTTTGTGGGCGGGCCGGTAGCATGACTTCCATTGATGCACGCGCCGGAGACAGCGTGCGGGAGACAAGCGATGACGGACTTATCGAGCGGTATCGAGCAGACCAAACGCCTTGAAACGACGAACGTCGACCCCGATCCTGGGGAAACGTCCGAATGGCTCGACGCGCTGGACGGCGTCGTTGCCCACGTCGGCAAGGCGCGCGCGCAATATCTGCTCGACCGCCTCGCCGAGCATGCACGCGCGAACGGGCTCGCGTCGGCGCGCATGCCGGTCACGCGCTACCTGAACACGATCCCGCTCGCCGAGCAGCCGCACTATCCTGGCGACCTCGACATCGAGGAGCGGCTGTCGGCCGCGCTGCGCTGGAACGCGCTCGCGATGGTCGTGCGCGCGAACCGCGCGTATGGCGAGCTGGGCGGCCATATCGCCAGCTACGCATCGGCGTCGGACCTGTTCGAGGTCGGCTTCAATCACTTCTTCCGCGCCGCTACGCCGGGCGGCGGCGACGGCGCGGGCGGCGATCTCGTCTATTTCCAGCCGCATTCGTCACCGGGTGTCTATGCGCGCGCGTATCTCGAAGGCTTTCTCACCGACGATCACCTGCGGCACTACCGGCGCGAGATTGCCGGCCCCGGGCTGTGTTCGTATCCGCATCCGTGGCTGATGCCGGATTTCTGGCAGTTCCCGACCGGCTCGATGGGCATTGGCCCGATCAACGCGATCTACCAGGCGCGTTTCATGCGCTACTTGCAGAATCGCGGCCTTGCGCGAACCGCAGGCCGGACGGTTTGGGGCTTCTTCGGCGACGGCGAAATGGACGAGCCGGAATCGCTCGGCGCGCTCTCGCTCGCCGCGCGGGAAGGACTCGACAATCTCGTGTTCGTCATCAACTGCAACCTGCAGCGGCTCGATGGCCCGGTGCGAGGCAACGGCCGCGTGATCGACGAGCTCGAAGCGCAGTTCTCAGGCGCCGGCTGGAACGTGATCAAGGTGCTGTGGGGGTCCGACTGGGACCCGCTGTTCGCGCGCGACCACGCCGGCGCGCTTGCGCGCGCGTTTGCCGAGACCGTCGACGGCCAGTTTCAGACGTTCTCCGCGAACGACGGCGCGTACAACCGCGAGCGCTTCTTCAGTCAGGATCCGACGCTGGCCGCGCTCGCTGCTCAGCTCACCGACACCGAGATCGACCGCCTGCGCCGCGGCGGCCACGACGCGCGCAAGCTGCACGCCGCTTACGCGCGCGCGCTCGGGCATCGGGGTCAGCCGACCGTGATCCTCGCGAAGACGATGAAGGGCTTCGGGATGGGCGCGGCGGGCCAGGGCCGGATGACGACCCATCAGCAGAAGAAGCTCGACGTCGACGATTTGAAAGCGTTCCGCGACCGCTTCCGGCTGCCGCTGTCGGACGACGATGTCGAGCAGCTCACGTTTTACAAACCTGCGGAAGACAGCCCGGAAATGCGTTACCTGCATGCACGCCGGGCTGCCCTGGGAGGCTATCTGCCCAGAAGGCGGAGAGCGGCGTCGAAAGGGCTGACCGTCCCTTCGATGCCGGCCTGGGGAGCGTTCGCGCTGGACGCGGCCGGCCGCGAAATGTCGACGACGATGGTGCTCGTGCGCATGCTCACGGCGCTGCTGAAGGACGGTGAGATCGGCCCGCGCGTCGTGCCGATCGTCGCCGATGAGGCGCGCACGTTCGGCATGGCCAATATGTTCCGGCAGGTCGGGATTTACTCGCCGCTCGGACAGCGCTACGAGCCGGAAGACCTCGGCTCGATGCTCTACTACCGCGAGGACACGCGCGGCCAGATCCTCGAGGAAGGGATTTCGGAAGCGGGCGCGATTTCGTCGTGGATCGCCGCGGCGACGGCCTACAGCGTGCACGATCTGCCGATGCTGCCGTTCTACATCTACTACTCGATGTTCGGCTTCCAGCGCATCGGTGACCTGATCTGGGCGGCGGCGGACCAGCGCTCGCGTGGTTTTCTCGTCGGCGCGACGTCGGGGCGCACGACGCTCGGCGGGGAAGGATTGCAGCATCAGGACGGCAGCAGCCATCTTGCTGCGTCGACGATTCCGAACTGCCGCGCGTACGATCCGGCGTTCGCGTATGAAGTCGCGACGATCGTCGATGCGGGGATGCGCGAGATGGTCGAAGCGCAGCGCGACGTGTTCTATTACGTGACGGTGATGAACGAGAGCTATGCGCAGCCGTCGATGCCTGCGGGCGATCGGGAGGCGCTGCGCGAGGGGATTTTGAAGGGGATGTATGCGTTGTCGCCGGAAATGCGGACTTCCGCGCGCGTGCAGTTGCTTGGCTCGGGGGCGATTCTCGGTGAAGCGATCGCCGCGCAGCGGATGCTGAAGGAAGACTGGGGTGTCGACGCGGCGGTGTGGAGCGTGACGAGCTTCAGCGAACTGCAGCGCGACGGTATGGAGGCCGAACGGCAATCGCGGCTCGGCGATGCGGATGTGATGCCGTATGTGAGCGCCGCGCTCGGGGCGGCGCGCGGGCCTGTGATCGCCGCGACCGACTATGTGCGCGCAGTGCCGGAGCTGATCCGCGCATACGTGCCGCGCCGCTATGTGACGCTCGGGACCGATGGCTTCGGGCGTAGCGATACGCGGCAGGCGTTGCGGACGTTTTTCGAAGTCGATCGCGCGAGCATTGTGATCGCGGCGTTGAAGGCGTTGGCCGATGAGGAGGAGGTCGAGGCGGACATCGTGCGCGAGGCGCGCGAGCGTTATGGGAAGGCGGCGGAGCCAGGTGCCGCGCCCTGGCAATGCTGAGCTGAACTGCAAGAGGCGGGGTAACCCGTGCATCGGGCGGATGGCTCACCAAGTGAGCTCACCGCGCGCACAAAGCGAAAGGCCCGCGCTCCTAGGAGCAGCGGGCCTCGCGTCTAATTTGGTGGCGAATCACGGGCGTACCCGCCAAGTCGCTCTCAACCCCTGTCTACAAGGGCCTGTCAGGTCGGATGGCTGACAGGTGTCACGGTTTTTCCGTAACACCTACAGTATCACGTTCACCACCCGAATGCGGCCTCCATGCCCAGCCGCCTGTCGTTCTCGGTTGTGGTGCCGCCATTCTTGGCCGCGCGAACCTAGGAGCAGCAGCGTAGTGTGGCCCCAATTATTAACAAAATGTCGTTGAAAATGTCAATTTATTGCGCAATGAAAAAGTATTGACTAATATAGGCTAATACCGCAATTGTTGAGAGGTTCCCATGTCTGTGGCTCCGTTCCCCCGTTTGGTCAAACCGGCTTCGCAGCCGCTCGGCTTGTATTTTCGTGCCGGTCAGAACGACCATGCGCCGCTCAGCCAACTGCTGGCCCAAGGTCAAAGGTCTTACTACGGGGTTGTGGTTGAGGCCAAGCGAGCTGAGCGTCACCGCGAATTGCTGAAAGAGGCGGAAAGAGGACGACTGGAGTGCATACTCGATCCGTGTACTCAGGCTTCAGCCACAATCGGAGGCTTTTCGGAGAAGCTTGGAGCTTTGCCTTGGGGAGTGGGGCGCCCCCATGCCGTTGATGACTTTCAAGGTGCTTCAAGAATTGAATTGATGTCAAGGCTCGCGGATTTCGCAGTCGAACATGGCTTCAGTCAGGTGTTAGCTCCGACGCACTACGTCAGGGGTGTCGAAGACCCGTGGTTTAGTGCCGACATTTCCGCGCTTTCCGATTTGAGGGGGGCCTTGGACAGGGCTGGTGGTAGAACGATTGAAATTAACTACTCTTTATGTTTGCCCTATGCGACGTTTAGGGACGAGGCGTTGCGTGCACAACTGGTTCATGAACTGGAGGGTGCGCCAGTGCAGTCCCTCTGGTTACGTGTTGATGGGTGTGGTGCGGACAGCACGCCAACGGCGGTGAAGAATTATGTCGCAGCTTGTGGTGACTTCAACGAACTCGGCCTGCCGATTGTAGCGGATCAAGTTGGCGGTCTTCCTGGCTTATCGCTGCTGGCGTTTTCTGCAGTCGGTGGACTTTCGACAGGCTTGGCGGCCGGCGAGCGATTCAACGCGAGTCATTGGCACCGCCCTCGATTGGGCAAGGCGTACATGAAACACGCGGGAGTGTACATTCCTGCACTGGATCTGCTTCTTGATCGAAAGGATGCCGAAGCACTGTTTGAGCGGAATCCTCGAATAAAAGGGCTTTTCGGTTGTAGGGATCACGACTGCTGTTTGCGCGGCATCACCGACATGTTGCAGACACCGGCTCGACACTTTGCAATTCAACGTATCAAGCAGGTGGCTGAGCTTAGTCAGTATGTGGAGTCGCTACGGCCCCAAGTTTTCCTGGATCGGTTCGTTCGTCCCACAACCGATTACGCCCTCCAAATGTCGAAAGCAACGGGATTGAATGAATCGCTCCAGAAGCGTTTGGCCGCACATAGGCAACGCCTCGATGCGCTTCGCATAACATTGGGGAAAATTATCGAATCAGGTGACCTGGCAGTTCATGCGCAGATTCCCAAGACACGCATGATGCGGGAAGCCACTTATTCAAATCATCGGACGAGGTAAATCATGACTGCTATTGCGCGCAAACTAGACATCATCACCGAAAAGGGCGGTATGCGTTTCATTGATGTTGCCAATCTGCTGGGAACGCGCCCAGAAACGGTTTCGCGCTGGAATCAAGGTAAGGCGTTTCCTCACCCCGGTACCGAAAAGCTGTTGCTTGAGCTTGAATGGATAATCGAGCAACTGGCAGATCTGTACGAACCTCAAGAGGCTCGGTTATGGTTGTTTTCTAGGCAAAAACTATTGAATGGTGCCGTTCCGGCTGATCTGATAGCGTCTGGTCATTCGGAGGACGTTTTGGCGATGATCTCAAAGTTACGTGAAGGCGTCTATCTCTGAGTGCGAGGCGACTCTTGATCCGCGAATCAGCGTTAATCGACTATCTCTCATGCTGCCAGGTGGAGACGTTTTCGGGTGTTGTATATCGAGCGACACGCATGGGCCTAGATCCAACAACACCCTCCACCGCAGGCGGTCGCTGGATGCCTCGTGAGGGCATGGCGGTTCTTTACACCAGCTTCGAACGCGAAGGTGCTCTGGCGGAGATGAGTTTCCACCTTGGTATGTTAACGCCGGTGCCAAGCAAGCCTATCTCAATACATACGCTACAGGTTACCTCCAAGCGATTGATTCGACTGCAAAGGACGGATTTTGCGGGGGTAGGAATCGACGCTTCGCGATTTGGAGAACTCGACTATCGACGAACCGAAGTCGTGGGCGACGCCATAGGTTTTTTGGAGTTTGACGCTATGCGCGTCCCTTCGGCACGCTGGGAGTGCGACAACCTAGTGTTGCTTGCCGACAATCAAGATATCAGTGTTGCGCCGACGGTTGTTAACACAGAGCAGGTAGACTGGCTTGAATGGGCAAAAGCAAATGGTTTTGTCGCCAACTAGTTGACCAATTGGGGCCGTGAGCTCTTGGCCAGCATGCGGCGCTGTATGCCAGATTTTCATTGAAGCCTTGCCTCAGGTTTGCGCGTGGCCTTAGACGGGTGGTCATTGACTGCACGCGCCGGACGAAACCGCTCGAATGGAGATCAATCATGGCAGGAAAGTCGTTTTCCAAAGGTCTGGACGATCGCATGCGTGATCAAGATGGTGAGATTCGTAAAAAGCGCAGTGATACGAAGGTCGAGACATTGCGTAAGACCTACGGCCCTGATTTTGCGAAGGGTTATCGATCGGATGCAGAACTCGGAACAGTGCTGAAGAAGGAGGGTGTTGATACCCTCTATCAACTCATTAAGAAAAAGAGGTCGTGATTACGAACCGTTCGCTTCGAGACATGCGCAAAGCGCGCACTTGCTGCGTCGCCTCTAGCCGAGCTAATTCTTGGCATTAAGTGAGGCGGCCTTAGGCGAGTCGTCTGTCGCACCACGTCTCACTTCAGACCGTTGCCAAGCTTGGTTGCGTCGTTAGGTGAGCTATATCTCAAAGATTGAGCGTGGCGAGCAGTATGTAGATGTGCTGGAGTCCGTAGAATGGTGCGAGGCATGTGGAACACCACCATCCAGAGCTATTAATGAAATATAAGGAAAATATATAGTGCAGAGAAATGAATTTAAGAATCCTCACGTACTCTGGCATTTTGATAGAGTGAGGGAGGCAACAAACAATATGATGTTCATGTTTGCTACAACAGCGGAAAATGAGGACAAGCGAAGAGCGTTCGATGAGTCCATCAGAACCGCAATGGGTTGGCCTCCGCACGTTAAAAATTTCTACGAATATAGGATGATGTTCGGAGGGATTTATGAGCGGCTATTTCAATTTTGCGTAATTTCCTTGTGTTCTGATGTTGAAGTTTTTTTTAAGGAAACCTTCGATAAATACAATTATAATAAAGGAAAGGGAAGTGGATTTTTTCAAAGGCTGGATGATGTTATTAGTGAGTTAACGGCTGCAGGGTTCGATTTCTCGTCTATTCAAGGTTCGATAGATAAGCTTCGACTCGCATTTCAGATTCGTCATATTGGGATTCATAATATGGGAGTTGTGGATCAAGGTTTCGTTGATAAAACAGGCGAGGGTGCAGTTGGGAGTATGTATCCAATTGACCAAGATAGTTATCGGAAGATGTTCGATTCCTACACAGTTTTCCTCAAATATTTGGACGACAAACTTCCGAATCTCCCCGCGTGATGTAAAAAAGCCACCGGATTAAGGCGGATTTTTACTGCCACTTGACAATAAATCAAATTATCTTATGGTAATAGCACCGCTTTGTCCTCCGAAAAGAGAAATTTAATCATAACCAATTCGAATAAAATGTCGGCGTCGAATGCAATTAAATTGCTCTGGCAATGAAAAGGCAGGGCAATTTTTTTATGCGTCGATTGATTTCCGCGATTCGAAAAATTGTTAATGCTCGATCCATAGCGCAGGTAAAAATAGTCTGGTTGTGACCAAAATAGTAGCAACGGATAACTGGAAAAGGCGAAAGAGCGACACTATACGTAGGTGAGCGCATCACGTTCACCACCAGACGGAAGTCCGCGCTTTCGCCAAACGGTCCTGCTACTTGGATGACTCTAGGCAATACTTGAGCAGGCTAATCACGCGATCTTGTCTTTGCGTCATTGCAAAGGCCGCTGTGCTGAGGATGTAAAAGGCCAGGATCAGAAAAATCAGCGCATTCGCCCATGACTGCATGGCCGGAAGCTTTGTGAGACTAATCGAGAGGGTGCCCAGACCAGCCAGCGCGGGGAAGAAGCCGATTTTCTCGATTGAACCCACCAGTATGCTGCAACGCTTCTCGAATGCAATTCGCTCCCCTTCATAGTAGGTAAGGACATATCGAATGGCTGCAGCTTCGCAGGTTGCTAGTTGTTCGACATATTGGAGATTAAAGGTGACCGAGGATTCGACTAAGTGAAAGAATTGAGAAAATGGCGTCTTAAAAAGTCGATAGAAAAACGGGATGGAGAGTGCAATGACAACAACGGCAAGTGCTATTCCCAATATTTGAGACAGTGTTATGGTTGCGAAAGCCGTGTTTGCTAATGGTATGTCATGGAGGAAATAGGAAAGGCCAGCGAGAATAATAGCCACCGAGAAGCCTATAAGCTGATGCGTAAGCAGCCACTTGCTAAAGTTTTCTAGTATTTTCTCGTACTTGGTGAGCTGACGTTCCGGTCGCTTTTCCGTGGTCGCCTTTTTGATAATACCGAAGACTTTGTCGATTTGCTGTTGTGAAAGTGTATTAAACATTCCGTGTAATCCCCGAGTTAAAAGTCGCCATGTCGGCGTAATTGCGGATTTTGTGTGGTTTTATCCAGATCTGCTGCAATAAATGATCGGCAGCGCGAGACCGGTGAGGCAACCTGAGGCAATCCTTGGTACCAAGGGAACGTCGGGTGTCGAGTTCGCCTTGACAAATGCGCAGATAGTAGACCCTGTGACGGGACTTGAGGAGGCGTGGAAGCTTGTGCAAGTCGGCACCTGTGACACCGACCGTGACACCAGAAGTAAAAAGCCCTTGAACTTCATTAGAAGATTCAAGGGCTTAGTGCAACTGGTGGCGAATCAGGGATTCGAACCCCGGACCTGCGGATTATGATTCCGTCGCTCTAACCGGCTGAGCTAATTCGCCAAAGAAGCAAAATTATGATGACGCAAAGGCGGCCTGTCAACCCCTTCCCCGAAGTTTTTCAGCCAGCCGCCCCCACACCCCCTCAATCCCGCGCATAAATATTCGAGTCCTTGGTCTCCTTGACGAACAGCATCCCGATCACGAACGTGCCCAGCGCGATGATGATCGGATACCAGAGCCCCGAGTAGATATCGCCCCGCGCCGCCACGATCGCGAACGCCGTCGCCGGCAGGAAGCCGCCGAACCAGCCGTTGCCGATGTGATACGGCAGCGACATCGACGTATAGCGGATCCGCGTCGGGAACATCTCCACGAGCATCGCCGCGATCGGCCCGTACACCATCGTCACCAGGATCACGAGGATCGTCAGGATCACCACCGTCATCGGCCAGTTCAGCTGCGACGGATCGGCCTTCGCCGGGTAGCCCGCGCCCTTGAGCGTCGTCGAGAGGGTCTTGTCGAACGCCTTGCCCTTGTCCTTCGCGTCGGCTGCCTTGCCGTCGTAGGTGTCGATCACGGTGTCGCCGACCTTGATCTGCGCGAGTGACCCCGCCGGCGCCGCCACGTTCGTGTAGTTGAGGCCGGCCTTCGACAGCGCGCTCTTGGCGATGTCGCACGAGCTCGTGAACTTCGCCGTGCCCACCGGGTTGAACTGGAACGAGCACTCGTCGGGGTTGGCGACGACGACGATCGGTGACTTCTGCGTCGCGGCTTCGAGCGCCGGGTTGGCGAAGTGCGTGAGCGCCTTGAAGAGCGGGAAGTACACGAGCGCGGCGATCAGGCAGCCGGCCATGATGATCGGCTTGCGGCCAATGCGGTCCGACAGCGAGCCGAAGAACACGAAGAACGGCGTGCCGATCAGAAGTGCAATCGCGATCAGGATGTTGGCGCTGGCGCCGTCCACCTTCAGCGTCTGCGTCAGGAAGAAGAGCGCGTAGAACTGGCCCGTGTACCAGACGACGGCTTGCCCCGCCGTCAGGCCGACGAGCGCCAGGATCACGATCTTCAGGTTCTTCCACTGGCCGAACGCCTCGGTCAGCGGCGCCTTGGAGGTCTTGCCTTCCGACTTGATGCGCAGGAACGCGGGCGATTCATTGAGCTGCAGCCGGATCCAGACCGACACCGCCAGCAGGATCAGCGACGCGACGAACGGCACGCGCCATCCCCATGAGCCGAACGCTTCTTCGCCAATGGCGGTGCGCACGCCGAGAATCACGAGCAGCGACAGGAACAGGCCGAGTGTTGCCGTCGTCTGGATCCATGACGTGTAGTAGCCGCGCCGGTTGGCCGGGGCGTGCTCGGCGACGTAGGTCGCGGCGCCGCCGTACTCGCCGCCGAGCGCGAGGCCCTGCAGCAGGCGCATCGCGATGAAGATCACCGGCGACGCGAAGCCGATCGCCGCATAGCCGGGCAGGAAGCCGACGATGAACGTCGACAGACCCATGATGACGATCGTGATGAGGAACGTGTACTTGCGGCCGACGAGGTCGCCGAGCCGTCCGAAGACGATCGCGCCGAACGGCCGCACCGCGAAGCCGGCGGCGAAGCCGAGCAGGGTGAAGATGAACGCCGCGGTCGGGTTGACGCCGGAGAAGAAGCTCTTGCTGATGTAGATGGCCAGCGAGCCGGCCAGATAGAAGTCGTACCACTCGAAAACAGTGCCGAGCGACGAAGCGAAGATCACCCGCTTTTCGTCGCCTGTCATCGGCGCGTGGGAAATCTGTCCGCCAACGGTAGCCATATGTCGTCTCCAATTTTGATATACGCGCGAGGAGCGCTGGGTAAGGTGTTCCCCCGGACGATTATTGGATCGGAAACTTACGGCGTACTGACGCGAAATCTCAAAATAGGGTCCGTTGGATTGCAGGGCTGTTTGTGCTCATTTTCATTCAACGCCATCTAACTCACTGGCTAAATTTCTCATGTAGGCTTTTCGATCGATCCGGCGGCAAGCGAAAACCGGCCCGCTCAGGGTAAATCCTGAATCGGCTCCAAGGTCCTCAAGCTGACACGCACGAGCGTCCCGGCCAGGCGCGGCTCGGCTTGGTAGACGTTGTCGTCGATCGCGAGCGTGCCGCCGTGCATCGTCGCGATTTCGCGGACGATCGCGAGTCCCAGCCCGCTGCCGTCGCCTTCGCGGCCGAGGATCCGGTAGAAGCGCTCGAGCACGCGGGTGCGCTCGGACGGCGGGATGCCGGGGCCGGTGTCCTCGACTTCGAAGTGCACTTGCTGGTTCGGCGGGTCCACGCGAACGCGAACCGTGATGCGGCCGCCCGCGGGCGTGTAGCGGATCGCGTTGTCGATCAGGTTCGACAGCATCTCGCGCAGCATGACCGCGTTGCCGTCGACCATGACCGGCTCCTCCAGCCCCTCGTAGCCGAGGTCCATCTGCTTGGCGAGCGCGGGCTGCACCCAGTCGCGCACGGCAAGCCGCGCAAGCTCCGAGACTTCGACCGGCGCGAACGCCTGCCCCGACATCCGGTTCTCGGCGCGCGCGAGCGCGAGGAGCTGCGTGACGAGCCGGGCTGCGTGCTCGGAGCTTGTCGCGATCTGTTCGAGCGAGCGGCGCACCTCCGCCGACACCTCCTGCCGCAGCGCCAGCTCCGCCTGCGTGCGCAGGCCGGCGAGCGGCGTCTTCATCTGATGCGCGGCGTCCGCGATGAAGCGCTTTTGCAGCTCCATGTTCTGCGCGAGACGCTCGAGCAAGTCGTTGAACGACGTGACGAGCGGCTCGATCTCGGGCGGCGCGCGCCGCGCCTCGAGCGGCGAGAGGTCGTCGAGCCGCCGCGCGCGCAGGTTCGATTGCAGGGCCGTGAGCGGCGCGAGCCCGCGCGACAGCCCGAACCAGACGAGCACGATCGCAAGCGGCAGGATCACGAACTGCGGGAGGATCACGCCTTTGATGATGTCGTTGGCGAGCCCGCTGCGCTTGTCGAGCGTCTCGGCGACCTGCACGAGCACGGGTGCGCCGCAGGCCGTTTTGGCGGGGCGGGCCGGGGCGTCCTCGCAGGCGGGCAGGGCGCCGGCCGCGTGCGGAAACTCGACGGTCGTATAGGCGACGCGGATGTCGTTGCCGTGGAGCATGTCGTCGCGGAACTCGACGATGCCGGGCTGCGGGCGGTCGTCTTCGTGCGGCAGCGGCAGGTCGGCATCGCCGCCGACCAGCTCGCCGCGTGTGCCGAGCACCTGATAGAAGACTTTGTCGACGTTGTCGGCGGAGAGGAAGTCGCGCGTCGACGCCGGCAGCGACAGCTCGGCCACGCCGTTGACCGGCTGGATCTGGCGGGCGAGCACGTAGACGTCGGTTTCGAGCGCGCGGTCGAACGGGCCGTTGGCGATCGTCTTGGCGACGAGGTAGGTGACGGCGATGCTCATCGGCCAGAGCAGTAAAAGCGGGGCGAGCATCCAGTCGAGAATCTCGCCGAACAGCGAGCGCGGGCGGGCCTCTACGGCGGCTTCGGCTTCGTCGGGCGGGGCGAACGGGTTGGCGTAAGCCGAGTCGCGGATCTCGTCGGGGTCCGGTGCATGCGCGGGGAGCGCGCCCGGCGGCGCGTGCGCGGCGGGTTCCCGGGAGGCCGCGGTGCGCTCCGCGGAAGCTGGCGAGGCCATGTGCCGTCTCTACTTGGACGAATGATTCGCCGGCGACTTGGCCAAGCCGTTCGATGCGGCGGCGGAATCCACAGGCGAGGGCGCGGCCTTCTCCAGGCAATACCCGAGGCCGCGCACGGTCACGATGCGCACGCCGCTCGGCTCGATTTTCTTGCGCAGGCGGTGCACATAGACTTCGATCGCGTTGTTGCTGACTTCCTCGCCCCATTCGCACAGATGGTCGACGAGCTGCTCCTTCGACACGAGCCGGCCGATCCGCTGCAGCAGCACTTCGAGCAGGCCGAGCTCGCGCGCGGAGAGATCGATCACCTGGTCGTTCACGGATGCGATGCGGCCCACCTGGTCGAACGTCAGCGAGCCGTGGCGCACGAGCGCCGGGCCGCCGCCGGCGCCGCGCCGCGTGAGCGCACGCACGCGCGCTTCGAGCTCGTTCAAGTCGAACGGCTTGGCCATATAGTCGTCGGCGCCGAGGTCGAGGCCTTTCACGCGCTCCTCGACGCTGTCGGCGGCGGTGAGGATCAGCACGGGCAGGTTCGAATTGCGCGCGCGCAGCCGCCGCAGCACTTCGAGGCCGGACAGGCGCGGCAGGCCGAGATCGAGGATCAGAAGATCGAAGGCTTGCACCGAGAGGGCGGCATCGGCTTCGGCGCCGCCCTTCACGTGGTCGACGGCATAGCCCGATTGGCGGAGTGATCGAACGAGACCGTCCGCGAGTATGCTGTCATCTTCGGCAATAAGAATTCGCATGATGCGCCGCTGCCTTGCTGGCACCGCGCGGCAGCGCGGTTTCGCCCGGCGCGCGGCGGTCTCCGAATATCGTGTGTGGTTTTGAATGCCCGGCTGCGAGTGTAGCGATGCGCTGCGGCGCATGGAAACGGGCTTGCAAAGACCACTGTTTTTTTATACAGTGTCTGCGTTTCGTGCGCGGGGCTTGGCGGACGTCCGCTCAAGGCTCGCGCACCCGCCTCAGACGCCGTTCATCATAGCAAAGGACGATTCATGGAAGAAAGCAAGAAAGGCTCGGCTGGACTGACTGCAGAGAAGAGCAAGGCACTCGCCGCGGCGCTCGCGCAGATCGAAAAGCAGTTCGGCAAAGGGTCGGTCATGCGGCTCGGCGACGGCGAGGTGGCCGAAGATATTCAAGTGGTGTCGACAGGCTCGCTCGGCCTCGATATCGCGCTCGGCGTCGGCGGCCTGCCGCGCGGCCGCGTGGTCGAGATCTACGGGCCGGAATCGTCGGGCAAGACCACGCTGACGCTGCAGGTCATCGCCGAAATGCAGAAGCTCGGCGGTACGGCAGCGTTCATCGATGCGGAACACGCGCTCGATATCCAATACGCAGGCAAGCTCGGCGTGAACGTGTCGGATCTGCTGGTCTCGCAGCCCGATACGGGCGAGCAGGCGCTCGAAATCGCCGATGCGCTGGTGCGTTCGGGCTCGATCGACATGATCGTGATCGACTCGGTCGCGGCGCTTGTGCCGAAGGCCGAAATCGAAGGCGAAATGGGCGATTCTCTGCCGGGTCTGCAAGCGCGCCTGATGTCGCAGGCGCTGCGCAAGCTGACCGGCACGATCAAGCGCACGAACTGCCTCGTCATCTTCATCAACCAGATCCGCATGAAGATCGGCGTGATGTTCGGCAACCCGGAAACCACCACGGGCGGTAACGCGCTGAAGTTCTACGCGTCGGTGCGCCTCGATATCCGCCGCATCGGCTCGATCAAGAAGAACGACGAAGTGATCGGCAACGAAACGCGCGTGAAGGTCGTCAAGAACAAGGTGTCGCCGCCGTTCCGCGAAGCGATTTTCGACATCCTGTACGGTGAAGGCATTTCGCGTCAGGGCGAAATCATCGATCTCGGCGTGCAAGCGAAGATCGTCGACAAGGCGGGCGCGTGGTACAGCTATAGCGGCGAGCGCATCGGCCAAGGCAAGGACAACGCACGCGAATTCCTGCGTGAGAATCCCGACATCGCGCGCGAGATCGAAAACCGTATCCGCGAATCGCTCGGCGTGAATGCGATGCCGGCGAGCGCTTCGGAAGACGCCGAAGTCGCGGGCGAAGAGGAGTAAGCATCGCGTGATGCGCAAGGGGCGGGCGGCGTCGAATGCGGAGGGCGGTGGAGCAGGGCGCGAAGCGAATGATGCGCCCGGCTCGTCGCAGCCCTTCGATTCCTCCGACCCTCTCGATCCCTTCGATCCGTCGGAACCTTTCGAAGCACACGATCTGGCGGATCGTCGCCGCAAGTCCGTTAGCGCAGCGGCTGGTTCGGGCTCGGCGAACGCCGAGCCCTCATCGAGCGGCACAGGCGAAACCACCTATACCCGTTCTCGCCGGACGCCTGCCGACTCATCCTCATCGGATCAAACCCCGGGGCGCTCCAAGAAACCCGCCCGTTCGCTGAAGGCCCGCGCGATCGACTATCTGTCGCGCCGCGAATATAGCCGCGTTGAACTCTCGCGCAAGCTGACCCCGTTCCTCGATGAGGCCAACGATGAAGGCGCCCTCGAAGCCCTGCTCGATTCACTCGAACGCGAAGGCTGGCTATCCGATTCCCGTTTTGCCGAAAACCTCGTCAATCGCCGTGCGGCGCGCATGGGTGCGAGCCGGATCGTGGGCGAACTGAAGCGCCATTCCGTAGGCGATGCATTGATCGAAGAAGTCGGCGCGCAGCTTCGCGAAACGGAGTTCTCACGCGCACAAGCCGTCTGGTCCAAGAAGTTCGGCCAACTTCCCGAGACCCCGGCCGAGCGCGCCAAGCAGGCGCGTTTTCTCGCGATGCGTGGTTTTTCCAGCGCGACGATTGCCAAAATCCTCAAAGGCGGCGACGACTGGGAGGGCGTCTAACGGCGACGAATAGCGGTTGCAACCGGCGTGACTGTCCGGAGCCGCCACGGTTTCGCCTTGGGCGGACCGCCGGTCTATCTCAAATACTCGGTATGCTAAAATCGCCGGGTTTTCCCATTCAGCCGTCTCCTCTCGCATGCCGCTTTCCCCGCCTGTGCCCCGCAAGTTGCGTCACCGTCGCGCAATTCGTGCGGAAGCGTTCGAGCGCGAGGATGGCTTATGGGATATCGACGCCTGCCTGACCGACCATAAGCCGCGCGACGTGGCGCTTGCGTCGGGTGTCCGGCCCAACGGCCTGCCGATCCATGAACTCTGGCTGCGCATCACCATCGACCGCAAACTCAACGTCGTCGACGCCGAAGCGTCGTCCGACTGGGTGCCCTATCCCGGTCATTGCGAAGCCGCCAATCCCGCCTACCGCGCCCTTATCGGGCTCAACCTGCGCCAGAACTTTCGCCGCGAAGCGAACCGCCTGTTGGGCGGCGTCGCGGGATGCACGCACCTCACCGAGTTGTGCGCCATCCTGCCGACCGCTGCGATCCAGGCCTTCGCGGGCGAGGTCTGGAACACGCGCGGCGATGCTCCGGATGCGGATGGGGCCAAACGTGATCCCGGCGGCGGCAACGACGAAAAGCCGCCGTTTCAGCTCGGTCGCTGCCAAGCCCTGCGCTTCGACGGCGAACCGGTGCGTGAGTTTTATCCCCGCTGGTACGGCTATGCGCCGGGGGCAGCGGAACGCGAGGAGGCGCCGCCGGCTGCCGGCAACGGCAAAGACGGCCCAAAGATAAAAGCCGAGGCGGCAGCCTCGGAATAAATCGGCATCAAAGAAGTTCAATCCAACTCTCAGACTGAAGGAATCACGCATGAAGATTCACGAGTACCAGGGTAAGGAAATCCTGCGGAAATTCGGGGTCGCGGTACCGCGCGGCACGCCGGTGTTCTCGGTGGAAGATGCGGTCAAGGCCGCTGAAGAGCTGGGCGGCCCGGTGTGGGTCGTCAAGGCTCAGATCCATGCGGGCGGCCGCGGCAAGGGCGGCGGCGTGAAGGTGGCGAAGTCGCTGGACCAGGTGCGCGAATACGCGAACCAGATCCTCGGCATGCAGCTCGTCACGCACCAGACCGGCCCGGAAGGCCAAAAGGTGAATCGTCTGCTGATCGAAGAAGGCGCCGACATCAAGAAGGAGCTCTATGTCGGCCTCGTGATTGATCGCGTGTCGCAGAAGGTCGTCGTGATGGCCTCGAGCGAAGGCGGGATGGACATCGAAGAAGTTGCCGCGAAGACGCCCGAAGCGATCCACAAGGTGGCGGTCGATCCGTCGAAGGGTCTGCTGGATTCGGACGCCGACGACCTCGCGAAGAAGATCGGCGTGCCCGATGCGTCGATCGCGCAAGCGCGTGCGATCCTGCAAGGCCTCTACAAGGCCACCTGGGAAACGGATGCATCGCTCGCCGAAATCAACCCGCTGATCCTGACGGGCGACGGCAAGGTGATCGCGCTCGACGCCAAGTTCAACTTCGATTCGAACGCGCTGTTCCGTCATCCGGAAATCGTCGCGTACCGCGATCTGGACGAAGAAGATCCGGCTGAAGTCGAAGCGTCGAAATTCGACCTCGCGTACATCTCGCTCGACGGCAACATCGGCTGTCTCGTGAACGGCGCAGGCCTCGCGATGGCGACGATGGACACCATCAAGCTGTTCGGCGGCGAGCCGGCGAACTTCCTCGACGTCGGCGGCGGCGCGACGACCGAGAAGGTCACCGAAGCGTTCAAGCTGATGCTGAAGAACCCGGACCTGAAGGCGATCCTCGTGAACATCTTCGGCGGCATCATGCGCTGCGACGTGATCGCGGAAGGCGTGATCGCTGGTTCGAAGGCGGTGAACCTGGGCGTCCCGCTCGTCGTGCGCATGAAGGGCACCAACGAAGACCTGGGCAAGAAGATGCTCGCCGAGTCCGGCCTGCCGATCATCTCGGCGGACAGCATGGAAGAAGCGGCGCAGAAGGTCGTCGCGGCTGCTGCAGGCAAGTAAGCGCGCTCAACGAACAGAGGTCAATACATGTCGATTCTGATCAACAAAGACACCAAGGTCATCACGCAGGGCATCACCGGCAAGACCGGCCAGTTCCACACGCGCGCATGCCGCGAATACGCGAACGGCCGCGAAGCGTACGTCGCGGGCGTGAACCCGAAGAAGGCCGGCGAGGATTTCGAGGGCATTCCGATCTACGCGAGCGTCAAGGAAGCGAAGGCTGAAACGGGCGCGACCGTGTCGGTCATCTACGTGCCGCCGGCAGGCGCCGCTGCGGCGATCTGGGAAGCGGTGGAAGCCGATCTCGATCTCGCGATCTGCATCACCGAAGGCATCCCCGTTCGCGACATGATCGAAGTGCGCGACCGCATGCGCCGCGAAAACCGCAAGACGCTGCTGCTCGGACCGAACTGCCCGGGCACGATCACGCCGGATGAGCTGAAGATCGGCATCATGCCGGGCCACATCCACCGCAAGGGCCGCATCGGCGTCGTGTCGCGCTCAGGCACGCTGACGTATGAAGCCGTTGCGCAGCTCACGGCGCTGGGCCTCGGCCAGTCGTCGGCAGTCGGCATCGGCGGCGATCCGATCAACGGCCTGAAGCACATCGACGTGATGAAGATGTTCAACGACGATCCGGACACGGACGCCGTCATCATGATCGGCGAAATCGGCGGCCCGGACGAAGCGAACGCGGCGTACTGGATCAAGGACAATATGAAGAAGCCGGTGGTCGGCTTCATCGCGGGCGTCACGGCGCCTCCGGGCAAGCGCATGGGCCACGCCGGCGCGCTGATCTCGGGCGGTGCCGATACGGCCGACGCGAAGCTCGAAATCATGGATGGCTGCGGCATCAAGGTGACGCGCAACCCGTCGGAAATGGGCCGCCTGCTGAAGTCGATTCTGTAAGCGACGTCAGTCCTGACGTACGTTCCAAGCAGAAAACGCCGGTTCGCCGGCGTTTTTTGTTATTCTTGCGAAACCCTTTCGTAAGACGGCGGATCTGAAGCGAGGGAGCAATGATTGCTTCCTCGCTTTTTTATGTCGACCGGAGTCAGCACTTATTCCGGTCCCATGCAAAGCCGCCCGTGCCCGGCCTTTTACTCTTTCCCCATGCTCGAATTCTTCGCAACGCTCCATTGGGGCGCGGTCCTGCAAATCGTCGTCATCGACATCCTGCTTGGCGGCGATAACGCAGTCGTAATCGCGCTCGCCTGCCGCAATCTCCCGCAAGCCCAGCGTGTGCGCGGCGTGCTGTGGGGCACGGCGGGGGCGATCGTGCTGCGGGTCGCGCTGATTTCGTTTGCGGTCGTGCTGCTCGATGTGCCTTTGCTGAAGTTCGCGGGCGGCCTGCTGCTGCTGTGGATCGGCGTGCGCCTGATGGCGCCCGCGCACGACGTCCACGAAAACATCAAGCCGGCCGACAAGCTGATCTCGGCGATCAAGACGATCGTCGTCGCCGATGCGGTGATGAGCCTCGACAACGTGATCGCCATCGCCGGCGCCGCCGAAGCGGCCGATCCGCAGCATCGGATCGCGCTCGTGATCTTCGGCCTCATCCTCAGCATTCCGCTGATCGTCTGGGGCAGCACGCTGGTGCTCAAGCTGCTCGACCGTTTCCCGATCATCGTGACGCTGGGGGCGGCGCTGCTCGGCTGGATCGCCGGCGGCCTCATCATCAACGATCCCGCCGGCGATCGCTGGCCGTTGCTCGATACGCCCGCCGCCGAATACGGCGCGCACATCGCGGGCGCGGTGTTCGTGGTCATCGTCGGTTATTGCATGAAGCGGCGAGCCGTGCGGCGCGGCGAGGCCGGGGCGTCCGGCTCGGACTCCTCCGGCGCGCACTGACGCGGCGCGACGCTGGCCATCCGGCCGAGTGCCGGGCATAGCACCCGCTGGCTACGATGAAGACGTCTGTCCGGTTTTCGGGCAGGCGTTTTTTCATTCAGGGAGCCTGCCGATGTTCGTTTCTCCACTCTTCCAGTTTTCGCGCCGCTCCGGCGGCGCGCCGCAACGCTCCGAGGTTCGCGAGCCGGTGAGCGCTCGCGCGATTCGCGCGTACCGCAAGTCGGGTTTCACGCTGATCGAATTGATGATCGTGCTCGCGATCGTCGGGGTCATCGCGGCGTATGCGATACCGGCGTATCAGGACTATCTGGCGCGCAGCCGCGTAGGCGAGGGCCTGGCGCTGGCGTCGTCTGCGCGGCTCGCGGTCGCCGAGAATGCGGCGAGCGGCAATGCGCTCGGCGCCGGATACTCGGCCCCGCCCGCCACGCGCAATGTGTCGTCGGTGAAAATCGACGACGACACGGGTCAGATCACGGTGAGCTATACGGCGCGAGTCGCGCCGGACGGCTCCAGCACGCTCGTGCTCGTGCCGTCGGTACCCGACAACGCCGATACGCCGACGGCGCGCGTCGCCTTGTCGAGCGGCGTGACGCTCGCCGGTTCGGTCACGTGGGAATGCTTCGCGGGCGGCAAGAGCGCGTCCTCGCTGCCCGCACCGGGGGCTGGGCCGAGGCCGTCCGAAGCACCGACGCTGCCTTCGAATCTGGCGCCGCCCGAGTGCCGCGCGTGACGGCTGCGGGGTAGGCGCGGGCCAGGACAGAGGCTTACCGGATAGCGCCATCGCAACACATGGGGCACGAATTCGCGCATATTCCCTCCGTCCGGCGCACATTGAAAGGATTTTTTTGTATAGTGCGCCGGTTGCTGACGCCTCCGGTTCCTCATGCCCTCCCCATTTGCACGTTATTTGTCGCTGGTTTTGCTGGCTTTCGCGTTGATTCTTCCTTACGCGGTCACCAACCATACCTATCCGATTCCGACGTTCTATTCGGAATTCACGGCGCTCGCGCTGTACCTGATGGTCGGCGCCGCCGTGTTGCTGGTCGTGAAGAGCGTGCGGCCGCGCATGACCTACGCCTCGCCGCTCGTCGCGCTCGTGCCGCTGGCTTTCGGTCTCGTGCTCGTTGCGCAGACTTTCCTGCTGCCGGTCGCACAGCCGTCGATGAACTGGCTCGGCGCCGGCTTCCTGCTCGCCGCCTTCATGGCCGCGCACTCGGGCTATGGGCTGGCCCGCGCGAACCTGTCCGAGGATGCGCTGTGCTGGGCCGCGGGCGCACTGATCGTCGGCGCGTTTTTCGCCGTGTTCTGCCAAGCCGTGCAGCTCTTTCACGCGGAGGTCCGCTTCTCGCCGTTCGTCGTGGCGTACAACATCACCGTCGATCGCCGTCCGTTCGGCAACATGGCGCAGGCCAACCACCTCGCCACGGCCATCGCGTTCGGCATGGCCGGCGCGATGTTCCTCGCGCAGACGCGGCGGCTGAACGTGCTCGCATGGGCGGTTGCGTCGTTGATCTGCGCGGTCGGGCAGGCGCTGACCGTGTCGCGCGGGCCGTGGCTGCAGACCGCGGTGGTCGTCGTGGCCGGTTTCTGGATGGCCGCGGCGGAAGCGCGGCGGCACGGCGGCGCACGGCGCAATACGCGCGAATGGCTGATCCCGTTCGGGCTCGTCGTGATCTTTGTCGCGGTGAACGTCGCGGTGCGCTGGGCCAACGTGCGCTACAACCTCGGCCTCGCCGTATCGGCCGCGGACCGCTTCAAGGACCAAGGCCAGATCGCGCCGCGCATCGCGCTCTGGAAATACGGCCTGGCGATGTTCAAGGAGCATCCGCTGTTGGGCGTGGGCTGGGGCGAGTTCCCGCGCTTTCAATTTGCGTTGGCGAAGGCGCTGGGCGGCGTCGAGATCGCGAACAACTCGCACGACATCTTCATCGACCTGCTTGCGAAGTCGGGGCTGGCCGGCCTCGGTATCCTGCTGATCGGGCTCGTGGCGTGGCTCGTCCGGATGGTGCTCGCGCCGCAGTGTGCGCCGCGCGTCTTCGGCCTCGCGCTGATCGGTGTGCTGCTGATGCATGCGCTCGTCGAATATCCGCAGCAGTACATGTTCTTCCTGCTGCCGGCGATGTTCATCTTCGGGCTGCTCGAGACCAGGCCGCTGCGCTTCGTATCGGGCGGCTTGTCGTTCGGAATTCAGGTGGTGCTCGTCATGGGCGGCCTGGCGGCGCTGTATCCGGTCTATCGCGACTACGCGCGCGCGGAAGTGCTGTACTACGGTGCGCATCCGGCCGACGAGTACCGCGCCGATCCGTCGTTCCTGTTCGGCGCCTGGGGTGAATATGGGATGGCCACGCTGCTGCCGATCGATTCGAACGATCTGCCGATGAAGCTCGCGATGCACAAGCAGGCGATCGCACTGCTGCCGGGGGAGACGGTGCTGCGCCGCTACGCCGTGCTTCAGGCGCTCGACGGGCAGCCGGGGGCGGCTTTCGATACGGTGGCGCGGTTGAAGATCTTCGCGGAGGAACTGCACGACTGGCCGTCGCAACTCGCTTCGCTCTACGCGCTGTGCGACGAGCAGCAGGCAGTGCTGGTCGGCTTCAAAGCCGAGCTGGTGAAGAAGTACGGCGTGCCGCCGAAGGACGCCAACCAGGACGATGACGATAGCGACGATTGATCGTATCGCCGCAACTGTTTTAGTGAAGCGCCGGTGCAAGCACGCCGCCGGCGCGATCCCCTCAATCGCGCAGAACGGGCCGGGGGCGGCCCCGGCCGGTCCTTGCGCTCGACAACTACGTTATTGCGACGCCACCGGCACGTAGGCGCCGGTCAGCGTCTTGAGGAACGCGACGATGTCGTCGACGTCCTGACTCGGCAGCCTCTTTCCGACTTGGTCCTTCAACATGATGCGCACCGCCTCATGGAGATCGTCGACGCTTCCGTCGTGGAAATACGGCTGCGTCAGTTCGACGTTGCGCAGCGTCGGCGTCTTGAAGCGCCGGCGGTCCTGTTCATCGTGCGTGACGTTGAACCGGCCTTGGTCGGCTTCGGTGAGCGGGCCGCCGCGTTGCCCGAAGTAGTCGCCCTTCAAGCCCATCAATTCGAACGATTGCCCGCCGAAATTGCTGCCGACGTGACACGTGAAGCACCGGTTCGCCTTGAATAGCTGATAGCCGCGCACTTCCTGGTTCGTGAGCGCGGTCTTCTCGCCCTTGAGGTAGGCGTCGAAGCGGCTTGGTGTGATGAGCGTCTTTTCGAACTCGGCGATGGCATCGGTGATGGTGTCGCCGGAATAGCCGCTCGGGTACACCTGCCTGAATGCCTTGGTGAAAGCGGGGTCCGCATCGAGCTTGGCGATGATCTCGTCCCACGATTCCGATGCCATCTCCTTCGGGTTGAGCGGCGGGCCGCCGGCCTGGTCCTGCAGCGTGGCTGCGCGGCCGTCCCAGAACTGCACGTGATTCAGCACGGCGTTGAAAATGGTTGGCGCATTGATCGGCCCGATCTGGCCGCCGACGCCAATCGACGACTTGCGCCCGTCCACGCCGCCGTGCGAAAGCATATGGCAGCTCGCGCAGGACACCGTGTTGTCCTTCGAAAGACGCGGATCGTTGAAGAGCTGCTGGCCGAGGGCGACCTTGCGAGCATCGACCGGCAAGGGCTTGGGCAGCGGCTGCACCGGTTCGTCGCGAAATTCCGGTGCGGTTTCGGCCGTGGCGTAATAAGCCCGACGCTGTGAGGCGATCCAGTCCTGTAGCAGTTTGCGCTCGGTTTCATCGAGGGCCGACGCCCAATGCACCACGCGAAAACGCAGCGGCGGCATGGCGTTGTCCTTGAGCACACTTTCCAGCTTGGCGAGATCGACCTGAGACGGAGGCGTGCCGTCTTGCAAATCCGCGAACAAGGCATCGAGCCGGAAATGCTTCTGTCCTGTCTCGACATCGTAGGCGGAGAGCTGCTTGATGCCGGGCAGCTGCGAATAGGCCGGCAACGTGTAGCTGCTCGAGTGGCAGTAGTAGCAGGCTTTCTCGTTGAGCAGGTTGCGGATCTGCAGGCCTTCGGCCGAAGCCGCCGTCACGGATGCCGCTTGTTCCGCGTAGCGCATGTCGTGACGGTATGTGTATCCGGCCAGCCCCAGATAGCCGATGAGCGCTATGCCGCATAGAGACACGACTATTCTTTTATTCATATTGCATTCCTAAATATTGTGGTCGAGATGTTAGAGGTATTTCGGAGGGCTGGCGGGTGCTTAGGACGAGTCTTGACGAAGGTGACGCTTCGAGACGGCTCGAAAGCGGCCCTCCAGTCGCTCATTTCGCTCGAAGTTCTAGCCTATCGCGTGCACTTGCGTGCCGTCAAAAAGGTGAATTATTTTGAGATGTAATGGCGATAGCCGACGCGGCATGTAGATTGAAAACAGAAAGCGCCTTTTTATTGTTGATCTGGTTATTTATTGTCAAATTCGTTTTGTGTTTTTGCTGGGCGTGCAGACGTGCCTTTTGCTCGTCCGGATAAGGCGAGCTGGAATCTAATTGTTAATGATGCTTCGCACGGCAGGCCGATTCGGTGTTTTCTAATTCTTTCGTAAAAAAAGCCAATCGCCGTGCTCTGCATTGCTTCGATGGGCGTCCCGTGAAATTTTGAAAGGGCGTTCATTGGCTCGCATGCTTGCATTTGTCGCGACTCATATTCGCCGCGGCTGCGGTGAATTGTCACCGACAATCGATATCTCTTTAATGGGCGGTAAAAATGGATGATCGACTATATTGAATTGTGCGTGATGGCGATACATTGGCGACATGCTGCAGGTGCTCAGTGATGCTTGATAGGAATTGAATATCGTCGAGACGATTTTTAAAAGATCGTGAGGCCTGTGGGCCGCAAGGTGAGAATAAAAATTACCTGTCGATATCTTTATAAAATAAATTCCGTGGTTGGGGCGGATTAAATTCCCAGCAATTTGTCAAACTTAATGAATGGGGAGAAATCTCATGCGTGAATTGACTCTGGTTGAAATGCAAGCTGCTTCGGGTGGCGTGGCAAAGAATGCGGTGGACTCTTTCGGCGGCGGCATTCTCGGCGGCATCGTTGGTTCCGCTCTCGGCGCGCTCGCTGGCGGCAAAGTTGCCGCGAAGGCGGGTGGCTGGATCGCTGGCGCCATCGCCGCCGCTGTTGGGGCTATTGCTGGCGGCATTTACGGTGCTGCGGTTGGCGTAGTTGGCGGTGCTTATGTCGGTACCGACGACGTCGTTAGCATCGGGCAAAAGGTTCTTGGCGATATCTTGGCGAACTGATTCAGCAGCCTAGCTGGCGCGTTCATGAGCGCATAGTTGCGCTCATGAGCAACAGCCGACGCTCGGCATAGGGTGTCGGCTGTTCCCATATATGTCAAACCAAGTGATACGTCATTCGAGCTCCAGAGGCCGTCTGCGCGAGGCATCTTGTGTCGAACCGCCGCTAATTACGGCGCCACCCAATCCCCCGACTTCCCCCCGTGTTTTTCCAGCACTTTCACCTCAGTGATCGTCATGCCGCGATCGACGGCTTTGCACATTCTGGTTTCCGTGCGTAGCCTTGTGCTGGCGGTCATACAAATCAAAGACTTACTGTCACCGAAGCGTTCGATCCTGTCCAAATCGGTTAATGAACTTGGACAGCGTTTGGACAAGACTTGGACGACAATTCGTGACCATCCGCCGGACGTAAGTTTACGCGATCAACTCCATCCTTGGACATACTCCGACGCGGGGGTGATGCGCTGCACCGGCACTATGTCAGTCTCGATGCCGGCGATGTTGCCCGTCCGATGGAAGAGATTCAGGCGGCGTCGCGCTCGTCGGTCATGTCCTTCACGTAGAATTGACCATTCCGTTCGGACGTAAGGTCGAGATGCAACTGCTAAAAGACATCGTGACGTTGTTGCGTTGCTGGCCTTCGGCGCATACACCGAACGGCTATACATGGACATCGCGATCTGCGTTGGATTCGGATTCGTCTTCCTGTTCTTGGCTCCGAAAGCATGGCAGGTAGGGTTTCTCGCTCGCAATGCGGGGCAGCCCGACATCATCATTGCCAGTAGCGCGGGTGAGTTGGCGAAGCAACGCTTCTTCTACGAATATGGTGCGCGAGTCTTCTTGACTGGTGGGCTGTTCGTTGTTCTTTTGACGGGTCTATATTTCCTTGTGCCCCTTGACCGCATCGTGTTCGGACCGGGGACTCAGGTCGCCGCGTCGTCGGAAGCGAAGTCGTCGTCGGCAAGTGGTACAGCGGACGCACAAGCAGCCGCTAGTTCGGCGTCCAGCGATGAAGCAGCAAAGGCCGCCGCCGATGGTCAGTCGGCGGGTAGTGATGTAGCGACTTCGACTGCCCCGGTAAAGGCGTCGTCCGACAACGCAACGCAAACGGCGCAGCAACCGGTGGAACCGGAGAAGGCAGTCAACGCATCGCTCGCATCATCGGCACCGACAGCCAGTGCAGTACAGCAGTCGGTAACTAAACAAGACGCAATCGGCGCGGCGGACGTTCATGCCAGCTTTGACTGCGCTAAGGCGTCTTCGCCAATCGAACATCTGATCTGTTCGACGCCACAAACCGCTGATGCAGACCTGCGCCTTGCGTCGGCGTACTCAGCCGCCCGCGCCAAGTCGAGTGACCCGGCTGCCCTGAAGGCGGATCAACGGGGCTGGATGAAGAGCGGGCGTGACGCCTGTCCCGACGCGGCGTGTCTGCTGAAAGTAACCGAAGCCCGGATTCAGAAGCTCGCGGCCATGTAGTTTGCGTGGTTAGCGACGTATGCAGAGAACCAGTAACCGCCGTTCATCGGCGGTTTTTCTTGTGGGGTCACGGTAAGACAGCCGGTCCTTGCTTCCTATCTGGAGAGCCTATTGACGAAAACCTTCACTGAAACCGACATCACTATCGAAACCCTTGACGCCCATCTGCGCGACAGCGGCTTGGTCCCGTACAACGTACAGCCCGACTGCATCCGACTTCGCAGTGAGAATGGCATCGGCTTTCGCGTTTCTCTCGACACGGACCGGAAGTTCGTCCGGTTTGCTACGTACCTTCCCCTGAATCGGCAAGCGCCAATCGAACAGAAGCATGAACTGGCGCGACGGCTGAACGACGAAATTTTTCTTCCGGTCTTCACCATCGATCAGGACGACGACTTGATCGTCACGTACTCGATGCCGTTCACTGGCGGACTGATCGCCGAAACCTTCGTGTCCATCGTCAATCGGTTTGCTTCGCTGCTGGAATTCGTTGTCGAAACGTACAACCGCGACGGCTTGATCGACTTCGGTGCGCCGCAAACGGTGCCCGCCGTGGCCGACGCTGGATCAGCACGGACCAGCGGCGAACTGCTGCATTGATCTCACGATGGCTCGGGTGCATGGCCGGTGCGTCTGGCTTTGAGATGTCGGTGTAAGATCGATGCGCCGTGCCTTCCCGTAGGAAATATATGGAACTTCACCAAGTCGTGCTATGCCGGGCGTTGTATGCTGAAGCGGAGACGTATCTTTCCCGCAATGACGGTGTTCATCTCGGACTTGCGGTCTCGATTGCACAAGATGCGGTGGAGCTTTTTCTACGCGCGGTGATGAAGGACCGGCCAGTTCCGGGGCAAAAAATCCCGGACGAGTTCATCAAATGTATGGACTACATTGATGCGGCAGCGAATCAAGACGAGAACAAACATGTTCCGTTTCGGGCGAAGCTGATCGAACTGAACAAGGCACGCGTGAACTTCAAGCACTATGGACTAGTTCCCGATAAGGGTGATTCGCGCCGGTTGTTGGGGTACGTCCAAGACTTCTTTGATGTTGCGGCAGAACGCTTCTTCGATGTTCGGTTTTCCGATGTGTCTGTTTCCGATCTAGTGAAATCAAAGGCGGTGCGGGATCGTCTAAAGCAAGCCGAGCGCAGTCTACGGGAAGAAGAACTGGAGAGTGCGTTCGGGAATAGCGCGGAAGCGGTTGACGTGGCGATGGGGGAGTTGGTCGCTTTGCTAAGTAGGCGGTGGAATCGCTGGCCGCCATCATCTTCCATGAGATACGATGATGCGGCGATGCGTTTGGTCCGCGATCTCGAAGGTTATGTTGATGGCAAGGCATCCAGAAGCGAACGCATGGCAATAATGCTGGCCTTGGCGGTCAATATCAACGACCTTGTTCGATTCGAATCGATTGTTCCCATCGTGCGCCGGATGGTTGCAGGAAACTACGTTTGGGAACGTATGCAGGATGCATCGGGTTTGATGATCTCCGACGCGGAGTTTGCGGTAAATTTCGCCACCAAGTTTGCGTTGGCGATCCAAGCACGGATGCCGCACTCTGAATAGAATCGGTGAGACGTGAATTCGACCAAAGCCCAACGTAGAAAGCACGCCGAGTCGTTTTATTTCGAGCGTGCTCAGGGATTGCTGACCTGTTGGCCGCGTGGGACCGTGGATGCAACGGGTGAAGAACCGGACATCCTTGTTGACGGGCCGGCAGGAAAGTACGGCGTTGAAGTAACCGAACTGCTACGCAGTGACGTGCGTGCGGTTGAAGAAACTCGCAGGTTGATTTGCGAAAAGGCGCAGAAGCTGTTCCTGCGAAGGATCAATGCGGACTGCCTTGACGTGAAGGTGGTCTTTCGGGAACACGCCGCCGTGAGTCCGAAAGCCAAAGATGCCGCAGCAAGTAACCTTGCTGCAATAGTCGGTTCCCGGATCGCTTCGATACCTTCAGGTGTGGAGTCGACCAGACTGGAATGCGGGACGGACTTTGAGTCGGATTTGTTTACTTCCGTCTGGCTGCACAATCATCCGATTTGTCCACGCTCTCGGTGGCAGCCTGTGGGTGCATGGTGGGTTCCGGTGGCATCGCCAGCCGATATACAAGCCACGATTGACAGAAAAGAATGCAAGGTTGCGGCGTACAGGAACCGCGTCGAAGATGTCTGGCTGTTAATCGTATTGCAGGGATTCAGCGGGTCGGCGGCGTGGTCAGTACACGATTCGGTGTTCGCGCATCACTTCTGCACATCGTTCGACGGCGTGGTCTTGCTGGACTATGCGATGAACAAGGCCCATTTGCTTGCGTCTTGCTGACCATCAAGGGCGATGACAAATACGGCCTACGGCTTGCTTAAGGAAGTCGGGTGCGTCCGGTCGGGCGTAAAGGCAACAACTGCGCCGTCCCATTAGAAATGAAATCGAGCGCCATCCGATAGCGGTCAGCGCGGACGTGTCCGGGAAGGGCTGTTCCGCAACATACATGACATCATGCAGGTTGACATACAGCAGTAAGTCGGTCCGTTTCTTAAAGTCATTCGAGTACTTATCAAGGCTTGCCGCTTCTTTGAGACAGAGATCGTATATCTCGCCAACGCTGCTGTCCTTCGGGGTAAATTCTTTCAGAAGGTCTTGGGCCTTGGAGATACCGCGCACGCGCGCTAACTCTTGTTTATATTCGTCATGGCGTCGCCGACCCGTGTCCAAAATTTCCTTGATTTCGAAGCGGGCATCGCGAAAGGCTACGTCGGGCGGGTCAGTTTCGATGCTCTGAATTTCGCCCTGTACCGGAGTCAACCCTAGATTCAGCGCGAATTCTGTGGCGACCCAGCGTTCGCGTTCCTGCTTATTGTGCGATGCAAAGTAGGCCGCCGAAGCGGCAAGGTCTTCGATACGCTGGTCGATCAGTTCCTGTTCGGTCATGTGGCTCCCGTCACCCGGATCATCGTGTCCCCTAGCGGCAGCACCTAGTGTATCCGAAGCGGAAAGCTGACCATCAGATCCGGCTGCGGGTCGGGGACAGCCTGTCAATCAGCCTAGCTTCCGTGCCAACTCGGAAGCGGACGGATGGTAGTACCGCTTCAACATCGCCAAGCTGCGGTGGCCCGAGACAGCGGCTAGTTCGATGACATTCGGCAGCTTCTGCGCCAGTCGTGTAATCGCCGTATGTCGAAGGTCGTGCCAATAAGGTCCTTGATGCCCGCACGTTTGCAGGCCTTCCTGAACGCCGCGTGCAGTGTGTTGCCCTTGACCGGGATGACCTTGCCGTCGATGGAGCGTGGAAGGGCGTCCAAGATGGCGACAGCCTTCTTGGACAGCGGGACGGTTCGCGCTGTCCCGTTCTTGGTGATCGGCAAATACGCAGTTTGGGCTTCGAGATTGATGTTCGACCATCGTAGTTCAACAAGTTCACCGCGTCGCATAGCCGTCTCTAAACTCAGGATGGTTGCCGGAAGCAGCCACACGTTGATGCGACCAGTCGGAACCATTGCCGCAAGAAGGCCCGCTTCTTCGTCGGTCGTGAGTACACGGTCTCGACCCTGCGGTGAAGGCGGCTTGCGAACCAGTGCGACAGGGTTCGCGACATTGATGTCCCATTCACGACGGGCATGGTTGATGATCGCCGACAGGTACGCCAGTTCCCGAATCACCGTGGCTGACTTCACCTTTTCCAACCGTTCGTCCCGATACGCGGCAACTGCCTTCGGGGTCAACGCTGCCATGCTGAGTTTCGCCAGTCTGGTGCGGCACGTCGCCCGAAGTCGCGGTATTTCATCCGATGCCCCTTTTCGCGTCGGCATCACGTCAGCGATGTAACGTTCGATGATGTCTTCGAGCGTGTTCGCTTCCGCTGCACTCCGACTGACGAAACTACCCCGATCCATCTCTGTTTCGATAGATCGCGCCCATCGTTCTGCGTCGGCGCGGACGTTGAACGACTTGGTTTCAGCGGGGTATCCCGCACGGCACACACGTGCTTGCCACCTGTTACCCCTTTTTCGTATCGATGCCATTTCCTGTCTCCAACTTGGACAGAATTTGGACAAGATCGACCTTTCGTATGCCAGAAGTCAGATTCGTAGTGATTTCGTCAGGCAGTGGCGATGCAGCGATATTCGGCTCAGCGTCGAATTAAGACTTACAAAACAACGCCTTAACTCTGCGCCACCCAATCCCCCGACTTCCCGCCGTGCTTCTCCAGCACCTTCACATCGGTGATCGTCATGCCGCGATCCACCGCCTTGCACATGTCGTAGACGGTCAATAGGCCCACTTGCACAGCCGTTAGTGCCTCCATTTCCACGCCAGTCCGCCCCAGCGTCTCAACCTGCGCCGTGCAGGACACACCCGGTAGCGCTTCGTCGAGCGCGAAATCTACGGTCACGCGCGTCAGCGCGAGCGGATGGCACAGCGGAATCAGATCCGCTGTGCGCTTCGCTCCTTGGATCGCCGCAATGCGCGCGATGCCGAGCACGTCGCCCTTCTTGGCGTTGCCGCCACGGATCAACTCGAGCGTTTCGGGCAGCATGCGGATCGAGCCGCGCGCCACGGCGATGCGTTTCGTTTCCTGCTTGCCGCCGACATCGACCATATGGGCCTGTCCGGCGGCATCGAAATGGGTGAGTTCTGGCATCTCGGTCTCCTGTCGATCAGAGTTGGTGCTTCAGCGCTTACTCCGGCCCCATGCAGAGCCCTACTCTGATCCCATGCAACGCTTCAGAGGGCGCCTATCATAGCAGCGGCGATGTCCGGCGCAGGCCGCCGGATTCTGCCCGCGATCGGCCCGCGCCTAGCCAGCGGCCCGGCCTGCCGACGCCGCCGCCGGACTCGCAACAAACCCAAACCTTGCCGCCACCTCCGCGCGCCGCACCGCCTGCAGCGGCAGATCGATATCCGCACGCCAGTGAAACAGCCCGCCGAGCCCATCGTCGGCGAGCGTCGAAACGTCGGCGAACAGATCGAGGTCGTGGTCGTGCAACGCGGCGACGCGCACCGGCTCCGACGCATCGGCGAACAGGATGCCGCCTTCATCGTCGACGAACGCCATCGCGGGCTCGAACGCGCCGCCATTCTGATCGGTCAGCGTCAGTGCGCCGCCGCCAGCCTCATCCCGCGCCAGCCGCACGATCCACGGCGTATAGGCCAATTCGACGTACACGCGCTGTGGCCCGTTCTGGAAGAACCACTGGCCGCGCTCGTCGCACTCGTAGTTGCGGCAGATGAAGCCGATGAGCGCCGCATGGTGGATCGGCGTGCCGCTCGCGCCGGCCGCCTGTGCCGCTTCGTCTCGCATGCGCCAGTCTCCTCGGCGGTCGAGCAGCAGCCAGCCGGTGCAATGCGGGACGTTCGGCCATTTGGCGAGCGCCTGTTTGACGATTTCATCCATGGTTGGCGAAGGGCGTGAGGAACGAAAAGACGCGGCGCGACAGCCAGTCGGTCCGGCCCGGGAAGGGCCCGGTCATGAAGCCGACGTGACCGCCCGCCGCGGGCTGGTCGAGCTCGATTGCGTCCGACACCTCTGCGCGCGACGGCAGCGCCGTGCTCGGCAGGAACGGATCGTTGCGCGCGTTGAGGACCAGCGTCGGCACCACGACGTGCGGCAAGAGCGGCCGAGTCGTGGCGGATGTCCAGTAGTCGTCGGTGTCGCGAAAGCCGTGCAGCGGCGCGGTGACGACGTTGTCGTACTCGTACATCGTGCGGCATGCGAGCACCGCGTCGCGTTCGAACAGGCCCGGATACTGATCGAGCTTCAGGAGCGCCTTGTGCTTGAGCGTTTTCAGGAAGCTCTTCGTGTAGACCATCGCGAAGCCTTGCGCCAGCGCGCGGCCGCCCGCGTGGACGTCGAGCGGCGCGGAAATGGCCGCGGCTGCGGCGACGAACGCGGCGTCCTCGCGCCGCTCGCCGAGCCAGCGCAGCAGCACGTTGCCGCCGAGCGACACGCCCGCGACGGCGATCGGCCCCTGATGCACGCCGCGCAGGCGCCGCAGGACCCAGTCGACTTCGTTGCTGTCGGCGAGGTGGTAGAAGCGCGGCAGCAGGTTGAGCGGCCCGCTGCAGCTGCGAAAGTGGGGCACGACGCCGTGCCAGCCTCGCGCGCGGGCGGCCGACATCAGCGTGCGCGCGTAATGCGAGTCGGAGTTGCCTTCGAGGCCGTGGAACAGCACGAAGAGCGGCGCATCAGCGGCGGGGGCAGCCGATGCGCGAGCGCGGTAATCGAGCCAGTCGAGATCGATGAAGTCGCCGTCGGGCGTATCCCAGCGCTCGCGCCGGTAGTCGACGGCGGGACGACGCGCGAACAGCGCCGGGACGATGGTTTGAGCGTGGCTCGTCGGGAGCCAGAGCGGCGGGCTGTAGAGCATGTCGACCAGCGCGTCCCCGGCCTTCCTGGCCGCCGCCGGCATCGACGCCGAGTTCTTGTGCGCCGTACTCATGCCACTCCCCCACAAACCCAATCTCTACCCATCAAGCGCAAGGCGCGCTCAGTGCAGCGGCCCCTGTCCGTGCCGCAGCTTCGCGGCAAAGTGCGTGGCCGTATCGTCCGGCATCGGGCTCGCGTGAATGTGCGCGATGCGCCATTCGCCGCGCTCGTGGACCATCACGTACGTCGTAAACACCATCAGCGGCGTGTCGAGCGGATCGGCCGGCTGGTGCGCTTCGGCGATCGCATAGACCACGGTGCCGAGGCTGTCGTAGACGCGAATGTCGAGCGGCTCGATCGAGGCCGGCAACGCGCCCGCTTCCAATTGCGCCGCGAGCCCCGCGCGAATGTTCTCGAGCCCGTGCCAGTGCGAGCCGTCCGCGCAGATGTAGCTCGCGAAATCCTCGTCGATCCACAGGCTCATGATGCTGTCGATGCTGCCGTCGGTGACGGCCTGGTAGAACGCGTTGAGAGAATCGGCTGCGGCTTCGAAGAGGCGGGCAAAACGTGGCATGGCTCGTTGGTCTCTTGGGCGCGAAGGCGCGCCGTTTCGGGCTGCGGCCGCTGCGGCGGCCGCGGGAAAAACGCTAAGCTGCGCGCCCAACAAGGCGCACGCATGACGCGAATCGGCGTTCACGTTCAATCTCCCGGCAGCCGCTACCCGACGTTCCTTGAACGAATGAAGGCACAAACGATTCAAGGCTTCCGTGCGTCAGCGCTCGCTGAGCAGCATCCCGCGCAGGTCGCCGAAGACCTGCTCCGCGGAGAGCTCCCGCAGGCAGTTCAGATGGCCGAGCGGGCACTCGCGCTGGAAACAGGGGCTACATTCGAGATGGAGCCATTGTACCTTCGCGAGCTCGGACAATGGCGGCGTGTGGCGCGGATCGGTCGAGCCGTAGACGGCCACGAGCGGGCGCCGCAAGGCGGCTGCGACGTGCATCAGGCCGGAATCGTTGGTGACGACGGCGCTTGCGCGCGAGATCAGCGCGCAGGCCTCGCCGAGCGACGTCTGTCCGCACAGGTTGCGCACGTTCGGCGCGCGTTCGGTGATCTGCTGGGCGATCGGGCTGTCCTTGCCCGAGCCGAGCGCGACGATCTGCGTGTACGGGAACGATTGGCCGACGATCTGCGCGAGCGATGCGAAATGCTCGGGCGGCCAGCGCTTTGCGTTGCCGTACTCCGCGCCGGGGCAGAACACGACGAGCGGCACGCGCGTGTCGAGATTGAAGCGCGCCGATGCGCGAGACGCTTCGTTCAGGTCCGACTCGAGCCGCGGCATCGGCAGGCTTTCCTGCAGGTTCGGCACCTTGGCGCCGGGCGCGTAGGCGAGCGCGGCGTAGTGGCCGCTCATCGGCGGGCGTTCGTCCTTGCGCGGATTCGCGTGGCGCACGTTCAAGAGGCCGTAGCGGTTTTCGCCGGTATAGCCGATGCGCAGCGCAATGCCGGCGAGCCAGGGGATCAGCGCAGATTTCAGCGAGTTCGGCAGCACGTAGGCGGCGTCGTAGCCGACCTCGCGCAGGTCGCTCGCCAGTTGCCAGCGGCGCAGCAGCTGTAGCTTGCCGTGGGCGAGATCGGTCGCGTAGACATCGTGGATTTCCGGCATCCGCTCGAGCACGGGCGCGACCCAGCCGGGCGCGACCGCATCGATGGCGATGCGAGGATGGAGCTTCTTCAGCAGCGCAAACAGCGGTTGCGCCATCAATGCGTCACCGATCCAGTTCGGTGCGATAACCAGCGCGCGACGCATCCGTGTGAATTCCGATGTCGTGTGAAAACGCGGCGCGCGGGGCGCGTCGCGTTCGGGTTGAGAGTGTGCCCCCAGACCTGACGCTGTGCGTCAGGCCCCCCGAGGGGACTTCCTGCGGGGCGGAAAACTTGGGGCGGCCCGGCGTTTTCTCGTGGGAGAGGGGCCGCGAGGCGGCCGGTTGGTGCGTGGCGCTCGCGCGCCACGCCGGCTCAGTGGCCCTTGATGACCTCGCCGTCGCGCAGTTTGTAGCGCGTGCTGCAGTACGGGCAGCGCGCTTCGCCGTGCGTCACGTCGATGAAGACGCGCGGATGCGTCATCTTGCGGTCCATATGCGGATTCGGGCAGAACGCGGGCAGATCCTTGGCGGTCAGCTCGACCAGCGGCATTTCCTTGAGTTCGCTCATGAGGACAAATTCTCGTTGTATGCGTGTGCGCGCGGCCCGAGAAGAGCGGGCCGCGCCGGAATCAGATTTTGGTCAGCCAGTGCGCGTACTTCGGGTTCTTGCCGGCGACCACGTCGAAGAACGCCGATTGCAGCTTCTCCGTGACGGGGCCGCGCGCGCCGCTGCCGATCGTGCGGTTGTCGAGCTCGCGGATCGGCGTGACTTCGGCGGCGGTGCCGGTGAAGAACGCTTCGTCGGCCGTATAGACTTCGTCGCGCGTGATGCGCTTTTCGATCACTTCGATGCCGGCGTCCTTAGCGAGCATGATGACGGTGTCGCGCGTGATGCCGTCGAGGCACGACGACAGGTCGGGCGTGTACAGCTTGCCGTTGTTCACGAGGAAGAAGTTTTCGCCCGAGCCTTCCGAGACGTAGCCGTCGACGTCGAGCAGCAGCGCTTCGTCGTAGCCGTCGGCGGTGGCTTCCTGGTTGGCGAGGATCGAGTTCACGTACCAGCCGGACGCCTTCGCGCGCACCATCGACACGTTCACGTGATGGCGCGTGAACGACGAGGTCTTGACGCGGATGCCCTTGGCGAGGCCGTCTTCGCCGAGATAGGCGCCCCACGGCCAGGCGGCGATGGCGACGTGGATCGTGTTGCCCTTGGCGGACACGCCGAGCTTTTCCGAGCCGACCCAGATGATGGGGCGCAGGTAGCAGGATTCGAGCTTGTTCTCGCGCACGACTTCACGCTGGGCGCCTTCGATCGTCTCACGGTCGAACGGCACGTCCATCTGGAAGATCTTGGCGGAGTTGAACAGGCGCTTGGTGTGCTCCTTGAGGCGGAAGATGGCCGTGCCGCTGTCCGTCTGGTAAGCGCGCACGCCTTCGAAGACGCCCATGCCGTAGTGCAGGGTATGGGTCAGGACGTGGATCTTGGCGTCGCGCCAGTCGATCAGCTTGCCGTCCATCCAGATCTTGCCGTCGCGATCGGCCATTGACATACGTTTTCTCCTAACGGTGAGGGCGCTCGAAGCGATCAGGCGCACATTTTAGCGTCTTTTGCGCCGGGACCGGGCGATTGGCCGCCACGCCGTCTTATAATTTGCGGCTTGCTCCGGCCGCCACGGCCGGCCTGGCTCAAGCCTGCCGGAACGCGGCCCGGCCCGATTTCGCTCTCACGCTGTCCCCGTACCGCCACGCCATGCTCGCCCGCCTGTCCGACACCGATCGCACCGCCTTCAAGAAGGGCTTCCGCACGTTTTCGCCGACCATCATGGCGATCTTCTCGTGGGGTCTCGTCACCGGCATCGCAATGAGCAAATCGGTGCTGTCGGTGCCGCAGGCGCTCGGCATGTCGCTGCTCGTCTACGCCGGCTCGTCGCAGCTCGCCGTGCTGCCGCTCCTCGCCGCCAAGCTGCCGGTCTGGACCGTGCTCCTGACCGCCGCGATGGTGAACATGCGCTTCGTCATCTTCAGCGCGGGGCTCGCGCCGCACTTCTCCTATCTGTCCCTGCCGCGGCGCCTGCTGCTCGGCTACTTCAACGGCGACCTGATCTACCTGCTGTTCCAGAAAAAGGGTTTTGCGACCGGCTACGTGCCGGGCAAGGAAGCCTATTTCTGGGGGATGGCGGTGACGAGCTGGCTCGCCTGGCAGGTGTCGTCGGTGATCGGCATCCTGCTCGCGAGCCTCTTTCCCGACAACTGGGGCCTGAGCCTCGCCGGGACGCTCGCGCTGGTCCCGATCATGGTCACCGCGATCGTCAGCCGCTCGACGCTCGTCGCGGTGAGCATCGCGGGCATCGTCGCGTTGCTCGCCGACGCGCTGCCATACAAGCTCGCGCTGCCGCTCGCCGTGCTCGCGGCGCTCGCGGCCGGCAGCGCGGCCGACCTCGTCGCCGAGCGCGCCGACCTGAAGCGCATCCGCGCCGAGGGTGGCGCCGGCAGTCACAACCCCGATCGCAACCGCGCGGAAGGCCCCCGATGACGACGCAAATCTGGCTTGCCATCTTCGGGATGCTTGTCGTGACCGCCGTGACGCGCGCGCTGTTCCTGATCGGCGGCGAGCGCACGGTGCTGCCCGAGCGCGTGCAGCGCGCGCTGCGCTGCGCGCCGGCGGCCGCGCTCGTCGCGGTGGTGGTGCCGGACGTGCTGATGACGCAGCAGGGCGTGTCGTTCGGCCTGTCGAACCACGCGCTGTACGGCACGCTGGCCGGGCTCGCGTGGTTTTTGTGGCGGCGCAGCATGGTGCAGACGATCGTCGTCGGCATGCTGGTTTTCACCGCGCTGCGCTTCCTGGTCTAGCGCAACGGCCGTCGAGCGGCCGGCGGGCATCGGCTGCGATGCTGCGGCGCGACATCGCCGGCTTCCGCCAAATACGTGACATTCGCCTCCCGACGGGTCAGTCCGGCATGGGGATCGGCTAAAATGCTCGCTTTCCGTAGCGGTGCGCCCGAAGCGCCGCGGCGCGCCGCACGCAATCGCCTTCCAATCAACCCGCATCTATCGATTCCCATGAGCCAAGTACTGCGTCTCTCCGATTTGATCGCCGAAGGCAAGCTGTCCGGCAAACGCGTGTTTATCCGCGCCGACCTCAACGTCCCGCAGGACGACGACGGCAACATCACCGAAGACACCCGCATCCGCGCCTCGGTGCCGGCCATCAAGGCCGCGCTCGATGCCGGCGCCGCCGTGATGGTCACCTCGCACCTCGGCCGCCCGACCGAAGGCGAGTTCAAGCCGGAAGATTCGCTCGCGCCGGTCGCGAAGCGCCTCGCCGAGCTGCTCGGCCGCGACGTGCCGCTCGTCGCGGAGTGGGTCGAGAACGGCGTGAACGTCGCGCCGGGCGCGGTCGTGCTGCTCGAGAACTGCCGCGTCAACAAGGGCGAGAAGAAGAATTCCGACGAGCTGGCGCAGAAGATGGCCACGCTCTGCGACATCTACGCCAACGACGCGTTCGGCACCGCGCACCGCGCCGAGGCGACCACGCACGGCATCGCCAAGTACGCGCCCGTCGCCTGCGCCGGCCCGCTGCTCGCGGCCGAGCTCGACGCGCTGGGCCGCGCGCTCGGCAACCCGAAGCGCCCGCTCGTGGCGATCGTCGCGGGCTCGAAGGTGTCGACCAAGCTCACGATCCTGAAGTCGCTGGCCGAGAAGGTCGATCAGCTGATCGTCGGCGGCGGCATCGCCAATACGTTCATGCTCGCGGCGGGCCTCAAGATCGGCAAGTCGCTCGCCGAAACCGATCTCGTCGACGAAGCGAAGGCGATCATCGAAGCGGCCCGCGCGCGCGGCGCCTCGGTGCCGATCCCGACCGACGTCGTCACCGCGAAGCAGTTCTCCGCGACGGCCGCGGCCGTGACCAAGCCGGTCGGCCAGATCGAGGACGACGACATGATTCTCGACATCGGACCGGAAACCGCCAAGGCGCTCGCCACGCAGCTCGGCAGCGCCGGCACGATCGTCTGGAACGGCCCGGTCGGCGTGTTCGAGTTCGATCAGTTCGGCAACGGCACGAAGACGCTCGCCGAGGCGATCGCGAAGTCGCCGGCGTTCTCGATCGCCGGCGGCGGCGACACGCTGGCCGCGATCGCCAAGTACGGCATCCACGACAAGGTCAGCTATATCTCGACGGGCGGCGGCGCCTTCCTCGAATTCCTCGAGGGCAAGAAGCTGCCCGCGGTCGAAGTGCTCGAATCGCGGGCCTGAAATGAAACAGCCCCCACGCGCTCTGTGTTCGCTGTCGACCGGAGTTGGCGCTTTAGCGCTTACTCCGGTCCCATGCGAAGCTCCCCCCAAGGGGGCTGTCAGTACGCTTGGGGCGGCCCGGCGAGTACTGACATGACGGCGCGCGTTCCTTCCGGCAAGCCGGCCAAGGCGAAATCCGGCGCGCGTGCCGCGCCAGTAGCAACAACCGATTCAACCACCACCCCGGCTGGCAGTCCGGCAACCGCGCAAGCGCCGGCGCCTTCCGCAGTAGCAGCAGCTTCTCCCATTCTGACCGACCAAACGACGCCGGCTCGAACCGGCGCATTGCAGACCGAGGCGTCAGCCGCGGCACTGCCTTCGCATCCGACTCGCAGCGTTGTCAATCCCAGCGATTCCACTCAGACGAGGAGACTCATGCATCGCGCCACCAAGATTGTCGCCACCATCGGTCCGGCATCCAGCTCGCCGGAAATCCTGCTCCAGATGATTCAAGCCGGGGCCGACGTGGTGCGGCTCAACTTCTCGCACGGCACCGCCGACGACCACCGCCAGCGCGCGGAGTTCGTGCGCGAGGCCGCGCGCATCGCGGGCCGCGAGGTCGGCATCATGGCGGACTTGCAAGGGCCGAAGATCCGCGTCGGCAAGTTCGAGAACGGCAAGACCATGCTCGTGCCGGGCAACCCGTTCATCCTCGACGCCGCCTGCGAGCTCGGCAACGACGAGCGTGTCGGCCTCGACTACAAGGACCTGCCGCGCGACCTGAGGGCCGATGACGTGCTGCTGCTGAACGACGGCCTGATCGTGCTGACGGTCACGCGCGTGATTGGCCAGGAGATCCACACGGTCGTGAAGGTGGGCGGCGAGCTGTCGAACAACAAGGGCATCAACCGCCAGGGCGGCGGCCTGACCGCGCCGGCGCTGACCGCGAAGGACATGGAGGACATCAAGACGGCGATGTCGATCGGCGTCGAGTTCATCGCGGTGTCGTTCCCGAAGAACGCGACCGACATGGAAATGGCGCGCCAGCTCGCGAACATCGCGGGCGCGCCGTACGGCATCAAGCCGAAGATGATCGCGAAGATCGAGCGCGCCGAGGCGATTCCGGTGCTGCAAGGCATTCTCGACGCCTCCGACGGCATCATGGTCGCGCGCGGCGACCTTGCCGTGGAAGTCGGCAACGCGGCGGTGCCCGCGCTGCAGAAGCGCATGATCCGCATGGCGCGCGATTCGAACAAGTTCGTGATCACGGCGACGCAGATGATGGAATCGATGATCCACGCACCGGTGCCGACGCGCGCCGAAGTGTCGGACGTCGCCAACGCGGTGCTCGACGGCACCGATGCGGTGATGCTGTCGGCCGAATCGGCGGCGGGCAAGTATCCGGTGCAGACGATCGAGACGATGGCCGCGATCTGCGTCGAAGCGGAGAAGTCGGAGCACGTCGAGCTCGACAAGGATTTCCTCGATCGCACCTTCACGCGCATCGACCAGTCGATCGCGATGGGCGCGCTATTCACCGCCTACCACCTCGGTGCGAAGGCGATCGTGGCGCTGACCGAGTCGGGCTCGACCGCGCTCTGGATGTCGCGCCACTGGACCCATGTGCCGATCTTCGCGCTCACGCCGCGCATCAACAGCCAGCGAGCGATGGCGCTCTACCGCAACGTGACGCCGTTGCCCGTCGAGTCGAACAACGACCGCGACGTGGCGCTGCAGCGCGCGCTCGAAGTGGTGGTGTCGAAGGGCTATGCGTCGCGCGGCGACATGGTCGTGCTGACCGTCGGCGAGCCGATGGGGCAGGCGGGCGGGACGAATACGCTGAAGATCGTGCGGGTCGGCGAGGCCTTGTGATCCGTGCTCGAGCGCCGCACTGAAAGGTGCAGGAACGAAGTTTGCGAAGCCGGTCACGAGCCGGCGTTCGCAAACGCGCCGGGATGCGGTGCGCTTCGCGATAAAATTGCGCCTATTCGCCGCACCGGCGCCGAATCTCCGGGCGCCGCCAAGCAAAAAGAATTCGTTCAATCCAAGGAGTACAAGCATGCCTCTCGTATCAATGCGTCAACTGCTGGATCACGCAGCCGAACACGGCTACGGGCTGCCCGCGTTCAACGTGAACAACCTGGAGCAGGTGCAGGCGATCATGGCCGCGGCCGACCAGGTCGGCGCGCCCGTCATCATGCAGGCGTCGGCCGGCGCGCGGAAGTACGCGGGCGAGCCGTTCCTGCGCCACCTGATCGAAGCGGCGATCGAGTCGTATCCGCACATCCCGGTCGTGATGCACCAGGACCACGGCCAGTCGCCGGCCGTATGCATGGCGGCGATCCGCAGCGGTTTCACGAGCGTGATGATGGACGGCTCGCTCGAGGCGGACGGCAAGTCGGTCGCATCGTACGAGTACAACGTCGACGTGTCGCGCAAAGTCGTCGAGATGGCGCATTCGATCGGCGTGACGGTCGAGGCTGAGCTGGGCGTTCTCGGTTCGCTCGAGACGATGAAGGGCGACAAGGAAGACGGCCACGGCGCAGAAGGCACGATGACGCGCGAGCAGCTGCTGACCGACGTCGAGCAGGCCGCCGACTTCGTGCGCCTGACTCAATGCGATGCGCTGGCGATCGCGATCGGCACCTCGCACGGCGCGTACAAGTTCACGAAGAAGCCGACCGGGGACATCCTCGCGATCGACCGCATCAAGGAAATCCACGCGCGCATTCCGAATACGCACCTGGTGATGCACGGTTCGTCGTCGGTGCCGCAGGAGCTGCTCGCGGAAATCCGCGAATTCGGTGGCGACATGAAGGAAACCTACGGCGTGCCCGTCGAGGAAATTCAGGAAGGGATCAAGCACGGCGTGCGCAAGGTCAACATCGACACCGACCTGCGCCTCGCGATCACCGGCGCGATCCGCCGCTACCTGGCGGAAAACCCGGGCAAGTTCGATCCGCGCGACTACCTGAAGCCGGCGCGCGAAGCGGCCAAGAAGATCTGCGTCGACCGCTATCTGGCGTTCGGCTGCGAAGGCCAGGCCGGCAAGATCAAGCCGCTGCCGCTCGACAAGATCGCGGAGAAGTACAAGTCGGGCGAGCTCGCGCAGGTTGTGCGCTAAGCCCGGCAGACTGCTCGCGCCGCTCGGGTCCTCCTAGGCCGGGCGGCCGAGTTGTCGATCCATCGCCGTTCCCGCATCATCTGGGGAACGGCGTTTGGCTTTTTGTTCAGGACATGTTTTTCGCCCCGTTTTGCCCAGTTTTGGTTCGGATTTAGTTCGTTTTTCACCCCATTTCACCTCACACGGCTCACGACGATGTCTACCCTCTACGAATCCACGCTCCGCTCGCTGCCTCTGCTCGGCCGCGGCAAGGTCCGCGACAACTACGCCGTTGGCAACGATCGCCTGCTGATCGTCACGACCGACCGCCTGTCCGCGTTCGACGTCATCATGGGCGAGCCGATTCCCGCCAAGGGCCGCGTGCTGAACCAGATGGCGAACTTCTGGTTCGACAAGTTGAAGCACATTGTCCCGAACCACCTGACGGGCGTCGCGCCCGAGACGGTCGTCGCGGCCGATGAAGTGGAGCAGGTGAAGGGCCGCGCCGTGGTCGTGAAGCGCCTCGAGCCGATCCTCGTCGAAGCCGTGGTGCGCGGCTACCTGGCCGGCAGCGGCTGGAAGGACTATCAGGCGACGGGCGCCGTCTGCGGCGTGCAGTTGCCGCCGGGCCTGCAGAACGCGCAGAAGCTCCCCGAGCCGATCTTCACGCCGGCCGCCAAGGCCGAGATGGGCCATCACGACGAAAACATCACCTACGACGAGATGGAGCGCCGCATCGGCACCGAGCTGTCGGCGACGATCCGCGACATCTCGATCAAGCTTTACAAGGAAGCAGCCGAGTACGCGGCGACGCGCGGCATCATCATCGCCGACACGAAGTTCGAGTTCGGCCTCGACAACCACGGCGAGCTCTACCTGATGGACGAGGCGCTGACCGCCGATTCGTCGCGCTTCTGGCCCGCGGACCAGTACCAGGTCGGCACCAACCCGCCGTCGTTCGACAAGCAGTTCGTGCGCGACTGGCTGGAGACGCAGGACTGGAAGAAGGAGCCGCCCGCGCCTAAGCTGCCCGGCGAGGTGGTCGCGAAAACGAGCGAGAAGTACCAGGAAGCGCTCGAGCGTCTCACTGGGCAAAAGCTCGCCTGACAAAGGAAATCCCCACAATGACCGAAGCAGTCCAGACAGCCCACACGCATAGTGCGCCGCTCGTCGGCGTCCTGATGGGTTCCAGTTCCGATTGGGACGTGATGAAGCACGCGGTAGCGATCCTGCAGGAGTTCGGCGTGCCCTACGAGGCGAAGGTCGTCTCCGCGCACCGGATGCCGGACGAGATGTTCGACTACGCCGAGCGCGCGCGCGAGCGCGGCCTGCGCGCGATCATCGCGGGCGCGGGCGGCGCGGCGCACCTGCCGGGCATGCTGGCCGCGAAGACGACGGTGCCGGTGCTCGGCGTGCCGGTCGCGAGCAAGTACCTGAAGGGCGTCGATTCGCTGCATTCGATCGTGCAGATGCCCAAGGGCGTTCCGGTGGCGACGTTCGCGATCGGCGAGGCCGGCGCGGCGAATGCGGCGCTGTTTGCGGTGTCGCTGTTGAGTACTACGTCGACGGACTATGCGAACCGGCTGGCGGCGTTCCGCGTGCGGCAGAACGAGGCCGCGCATGCGATGGTGCTGCCCGAGCTTTGATCTTTTATTGACATGACTTCAGACTACACCCCGGTTTCTCCGATCCTGCCTGGCGCCTGGCTCGGCATGGTCGGCGGCGGCCAGCTCGGCCGCATGTTCTGCTTTGCTGCGCAGGCGATGGGTTATCGCGTCGCGGTTCTCGATCCCGATGCGAGCAGCCCGGCCGGCGCGGTGGCGGACAAGCACCTGTGCGCCGCCTACACCGACGAGGCTGCGCTCACCGAGCTCGCGCGCCTATGCGCAGCGGTTTCGACCGAATTCGAGAACGTGCCGTCGGCGAGCCTCGATTTCCTCGCGCGCGCGACGTTTGTCAGCCCCGCCGGACGCTGCGTCGCAGTCGCGCAGGACCGGATCGCCGAGAAGCGCTTCATCGCGGGATCGGGCGTGCCTGTGGCTCCGCATGTTGCGATCGAGTCGTCCGATGCGCTCGCGGCGATCAACGATGCGCAGCTCGAGGCCGTGCTGCCCGGCATCTTGAAGACCGCACGGCTCGGCTACGACGGCAAGGGCCAGGTGAGCGTGCGCAACGCCGAGGAGGTGCGCGAGGCGCATGCGTCGCTGGGAGGCGTGGCTTGCGTGCTCGAAAAGCGTCTGCCGCTCAAATTCGAAGTGTCGGCGCTGATCGCGCGCGGCGTCAACGGCGCATCGGCCGTGTTTCCGCTCGCGCAGAACACGCACCGCCACGGCGTGCTCGCGCATACGATCGTTCCCGCGCCCGATGCGGGCCCCGCGCTTGTCAAGCAGGCGCAGCAGGCGGCGCTGCGCATCGCCGACGCGCTCGGCTACGTCGGCGTGCTGTGCGTCGAATTCTTCGTGTTGGAGGATGGCTCGCTCGTCGCGAACGAGATGGCGCCGCGTCCGCACAACTCCGGGCATTACACCGTCGATGCGTGCGCGGCGAGCCAGTTCGAGCAGCAGGTGCGTGCGATGACCGCGATGCCGCTCGGCGATACGCGACAGCATTCGCCTGCGGTCATGCTCAACATCCTCGGCGACGTCTGGTTCCGGGAAGGGCCGAAGGGCGCAACGGGGGCTGCGTCGAAGCCCATTCCCGTCACGCCGCCGTGGCATGAAGTCGCCGCGATGCCGGCCGCGCGCCTGCACTTGTACGGCAAGGAGGATGCGCGTCCGGGCCGCAAGATGGGGCACGTGAACTTCACCGCCGCGACGCTCGACGAAGCGCGCACGGCCGCGCGCGATTGCGCGCGCCTGCTGCATATTCCGCTCGGCTGACGCCGGCTGCCGATCGATGTCCAAGCATCCGAATCTTCCTGTCGCGCCCGAGGCGATGCGCGAGCAGATCGAGCACGCGGCGGCGCTGCTCGACGCGGGCGAGCTCGTCGCCTTTCCGACCGAGACGGTGTACGGCCTCGGCGGCGACGCGGAGAACCCGGAAGCCGTCGCGCGCATTTACGCGGCCAAGGGGCGTCCGGCGAATCATCCGGTGATCGTCCACCTGGCGCCGCATGGCGATCCGAACTACTGGGTCGAGTATTTGCCGGCCGACGCGCAAAAGTTGATCGACGCGTTCTGGCCCGGGCCGCTCACGCTGATCCTGAAGCGCGCCGCGCACATTCCCGCGGCGGTGAGCGGCGGGCAGGATTCGGTCGGGCTGCGCTGTCCGTCGCATCCGGTCGCGCAGGCGCTGCTCGGCGCATTCAGCGCGCTGCGCGGGGGGCATGGGGGCGTAGCGGCGCCGTCTGCGAACCGTTTCGGCCACGTGAGTCCGACCACGGCTCAGCACGTGCGCGATGAATTCGGCGTGGCGATTCACGTGCTCGACGGCGGCTCGTCGGATGTCGGGATCGAGTCGACGATCCTCGATTTGTCGCGCGGTTTTCCGGCGCTGCTGCGCCCGGGGCGCGTGACGCCGCAGGATCTGGCCGACGTGCTGGGCGTCGCGCCCCGTTTGCCCGACGGCAGCGATGCGACTGCGCCGCGCGCGTCGGGGACGCTCAAGGCGCACTACGCACCGCGCACGCCGCTGGCGTTGCTGCCGTTCGAAGCGCTGGAGCCGATCCTGGCGGCGGCGCGCGACGCCGGCGAGCGCGTGGCGCTCGTCGCGCGCCAATCGCGCGCCGGTGGCTGGGCGGGCGCCGAGGGCGTGCATTTCGTTGCAGCGCCAGAAGATCCGCATGCGTACGCGCGCGAGCTGTACGGGTTGCTGCGGGCGCTGGATCGCGCCGAGGTCGCGCGCATTCTGATCGAAAAGCTGCCCGATACGATCGAGTGGATCGCGGTCAACGACCGGCTCGGCCGCGCTGCGGCGGCGTTCGGAGCGCAGGATTGAGTGGAGCTTCGGACGCGGCTGCTCGCCAGCGTTTGAAGTACTGAACGCAGAAACGCAGAAACGGCCCGAGCGCGACACAGTGCGTGCCGCTTGCGGCGCACTTGGGAGCATCCACGAAAAAACGCCCGGCTTGAGTCCAAGCCGGGCGTTTCGCTTTGCCGTCCCCGATGCCCTCCCGGACGGCCAATTCAGCCAAGCCTCACTTCCCGAGGCCCGCGGCCGCGATCTTCCCCTCGACGAACGACGCGAAGAGCGAATGCAGCTTCGTGGTCGGGTGGATCGAGTCGGCGAACATATAGGTCTGGTCCGCGCCCGAGACCGTCAGCGTTTGCGGGGAGCAGAACAGCGACGAGCCAAATGCCGCGCCGAACTGGGCGGCGGTCTCTCCGCTCGAGAGCACGCTCGGGTTGGCGGTGGCGTATGCGGTGGCGTTCGCCTCCATCTGCGTCAGGTTGCACGCCGTGCCGGTGTTGGACACCTGGAAGCCGAGCGAGCTGTAGTTCGGCAGGACCGTTCCGTCGAGCCACGTGAAGGCATCGGCATAGATCACCGACGACGAGAGCCCGGCGCTTTGCAGACCGGCCACCAGCATGGCGTTGTAGACCCCGGTGATGCCCGTCAGCAGCGCGGCGCCGCTCGTTCCCTCGGAGAGGCCGAGCGGCGTAGTGCCGATGTCCGGCACATTGACGAGCACGACGTGGGTCGCGCCGGCGGCGAGGATCCGGCCAACCTGGGTGACGAGCGCTGTTGCCGTCGTGGCCAGCGCCTTTTCGGTCTCCGTGGTGACTGCGACGGTCTGGCTGGTGTACGTGCCGTTCGTCAAGCCGGTGGTGACGGCGGTTCCGATCGCCGTTGCGTTTTCCAGGATGTCGTTCGCGCCGCCGTTGATCAGCACGAGCTGGCCTGAGTTGAAGCTGCCGTGCGCGTTCAGGTAATTGGTCACCTGGTCCACGACCGGCACCGTCGTCGCCGCTGCGTTGTTCGCTGCCCAGCCTTCGCCTTCCTCCGCGCTGACGCGTGAGCCGCCTTGCCCGTAGCCGAGACCGCCGTTGGACGTGAGCGCCAAGCCGAAGCCGCCGAGATAGGCCGGTGTAATCGTGCCGCCATAGTAGTTGGCGACGTCCTGCACCCAGATCTGGCCCGGGTTGGTCGTGAACTTGCCGCCGCCGAAGTCGGGGAGGATGACCTCTGAATACGTGCCGACATCCGACAGGCTGTCGCCGAACGACACGACCTGCAGCGACACGCCGCCCGCCGGCGTGCTGCTGTTGCTGGTCGTCGACGAATTGCTGCCGCCCCCGCCGCCGCATGCCGCCAGAAGCGCGAACGCGGCGCAGGCAATGGCCGATTGTGCGACGCGCAGCAGGCGTTTGGGCTGAGTCTTATTGGTGTGTTTCATCTATCTCGTCTCCTCGAATGTGCGGCTTGGCCGTGTTTTGCAGCGAACGCCCGCCGCTTTATGGCGCGCGGCGTAGCGGTCGCTTGCTGAAGTTGTCATGTGTTCTTCGATACGGGAAAGGCTTCCGATCCTCCTGTTTCCCGTCCCGCTGCGGCAACGCGAGCAGCATGGAACGCCGTCGACAGGTTCAACTGCTCGGACGAGTGATGGACGACATGCGCGGCCCACGGCCACCGCGCGCGATGGCTGCAGCGATGGAAGACGTAGTGGAGCAGGTCCTGGGCGACGAACAGGACCACGAACGATATCCATCCCGCATCCCAGGTGATCAGCCGGAAGTGCTCGTAGACGTAGGTGTAGACGGGGATGACGGCGAGCCACGCGAGCTTGTCGGCGGCTTGATGCTGATGCATCAGCGCGAGCGACGCGTTGCAGAGCGTGCGGGTGCGAGCGCCGCAGGTGCCACGCCTCCCGCCCGATGCATGCGAGAAAGACGGGCGCCATGGCGAGCAGGAGCAATTCGGCGTCGAATTGCATAGGCGTCTGTCTCCTATCTCGAGGCTGGTCTTATTTGCAGCGTGAACGCTGTCGTCTAGTGCCGATATGCGCGTAGGGCGGTTGTATGCTGTGCCGCTTCCGCGCCTCGGACATTGCCCGACAGCCTACACGCTCGCGCCACGCGCCGCGCCATTCTTCGTAGAAGGATTATTCGATGCCGGGACCGCCCGGCAAGGGAGATGAGGGTCTCTCCCTGCTCCGGCGGCCGGGAGAGCTACAGATGGAGGAGGCAGGAAGACGCGTCGGCCCGGCGCTCAGTGCAGCCCCTTGTAGACCCACTCGAGCAGCGCGTCGTGCGCCTCTCGCGCGGCTTCCGCGTGCGGGTCGTTGATGATGCTGACGACGACGTAGCTCTGGCCGTCCGCCCCGGCTACGTAGCCGGCGATCGCGCGCACGTCGCGCAGCGTGCCGGTCTTGATGTGGGCGTTGCCGAGCACGGGAGCGGTTTTCAGGCGGTTGCGCATGGTGCCGTCGACGCCCGCCACGGGCAGCGATCCGACGAACACCTGCGCGACGGGGCTCGCGTTCGCCTGTTGCAGCAAGTCGGCGAGCGAGAGTGCGGAGACGTGCTCTTCGCGCGACAGCCCGGAGCCGTTTTCGAGCGTGAGCTCCGGGATCGGCAACCCGTTCGCGTGCAGGAAAGCGCGGATCACATCCGCCGATTTCTCGGGCGTCGCGGGCGGTTTTTCCTTGACGGCGCCGATCGTCAGGAACAGGTTGCGCGCCATCACGTTGTTGCTGAACTTGTTGATGTCGCGAACGATGTCGGACAGCACCGGGCCTTGGTGCGTGGCGACGAGATGTGCCGTGACGGGCACCGGGCCTTCGCGCGTCGTGCCGTTGAAAGTGCCGCCCGTCTGCTGCCAGAGCGCGAGGAAGCCGCCCGCGAAGAACTGCGAGTGATCGAGCACGGCGAGGTTGATCGAGCGCATGCCGCAGCGCACCGGGTAATCGCCCGAGAACAACGCGGCGACCGTGCCGTTCGCTTCCGGCGTGACGGTCGGCGTCGCCGCGGTTTCGCCGCCGACGCACGCGCCGCGCGTCGCATGCAGCTCGTTGTCGATTTGCAGCTGCGACAGCGCGGGCAGCACGTCGATCGCGACGGTGCCGTCGGGCGAGGGCGTCAGCGTGAACGTCAGCGACTTGAAGGCGTAAAGAAGCGGATCGGGGCCGACGTTGTAGGGGGCGGTGGTGTCGTCGTCGAACGGCGGGAGGTCGCGCGTCGACGGATCGAAGAAGCGCTTGTCGAGCACCAGCGCGCCGTCGATGCCCGTGATCCCGGCCTTGTGAATCCGGTCGACGAGATCGATCAGCTCTTCCGGCACGAGCTTCGGGTCGCCGGTGCCCTGGATGTAGAGGCTGCCGTGCAGCACGCCGCGCTCGTCGAGCGTGCCGTCCGCGTAGGCGGTGGTGCGCCAGCGATAGTCCGGCCCGAGGATCGAAAGGCCCGCGTAAGTGGTGACGAGCTTCATCGTCGAGGCGGGCATCATCGGCTTGCCGGCGTTCACCGCGAGGACCGGCGTGCGGTCGCCGATCTTCTCGACGACCACGCTCACCGACGTGAGCGGCACATGCGCGCGCTCGAGTCCTTTCATCACCGGAGCGGGCAGGACGGTCGAGACGCTGACGGCCGGATGACGCGCCTTCTTGCGCGCCTCGGCCGGTGTGGCGAACGCGAGCGCGGCGCAGGCAAGAAGCGCGACGGCGGTGCGTGCGAGCGTTCCGGCGCCATGAAAACGATTCGATCGCGGCTGATCGGCGTGCAAAGGGGGCGACGGCAAGGATGACGAAAGCGAAGCGGGGTGCAGCGCGCGCCTCGGCAGCATGCGGCGCGAGACGGAGGAAAATAATGCGTTCGTCATGGACAGCGGGTTCGGTGATTCGAGACGATCGCGGCAGCGACGGCAAACGCCGCGCCAGCCAGGCCGTGCCAAAAGCGCTCATTGTAGAGACATGCCGCCGCGCTGCGGAAAAAAGCACGCGCGGCGCGTGGCGTCGGCGAGACGCTAAAATGCGCTCGTGACTCACCTTTGCAGCGGGATGTAAAAGCGATGCGCATATTGTTAGTCGAAGACGACCAGATGATTGCCGAAGGCGTGCGCAAGGCGCTGCGCGGCGAGGGCTTCGCGGTCGATTGGGTGCAGGACGGCGAAGCCGCGCTGACCGCCGCCACGGGCGAGTCCTACGATCTCATCCTGCTCGACCTGGGCCTGCCCAAGCGCGATGGCCTCGACGTGCTGCGCTCCCTGCGCGCGCGCGGCCATGCGTGCCCGGTGCTGATCGTCACCGCGCGCGACGCCGTCGCTGACCGCGTCAAAGGCCTCGACGCCGGCGCCGACGACTACCTCGTCAAGCCCTTCGATCTCGACGAGCTCGGCGCGCGGATGCGCGCGCTGATCCGCCGCCAGTCGGGGCGCAGCGAATCGGTGATGCGGCACGGCGCGCTGACGCTCGATCCCGCCTCACACCAGGTGACGCTCGACGGTGCGCCGGTCGCGCTGTCCGCGCGCGAATTCGCGCTGCTCGAAGCGCTGCTCGCGCGCCCGGGCGCGGTGCTCTCGAAGAGCCAGCTCGAAGACAAGATGTACGGCTGGGGCGAGGAGATCGGCAGCAATACGGTCGAGGTCTATATCCACGCGCTGCGCAAGAAGCTCGGCGCCGACCTGATCCGCAACGTGCGCGGTCTCGGCTACATGATTGCCAAGGAAGCGTAGGCCCGCCCGATCTATGAGTTCGATTCGCCGTCAATTGCTGTTCTGGCTCGTCGCGATCGTCGTCGCGGGCGTCTCGCTCGCGGGCTGGCTGATCTACCGGCAGGCGCTCGCCGAAGCCAACGAGCTGTTCGACTACCAGCTGCAGGAGATCGCCGCGGCGCTGCCGTCGGAACCTTTCGCGCAGATTCTCGGCGCGCATTCCGATGCCGACGAGGGCGTCGTGATCCAGATCTGGAATCGCAACGGCGCGCTGATGTACTACTCGCATCCGCGCGCGCCGCTCGCGCCGCGCGCCGAGCTCGGCTTCTCGACCGAGCGCACCGAGCGCGGCGAGTGGCGCGTGTATGGTGCGATCGTCGGCGACAACGTCGTGCAGCTGGCGCAGCCGCTGTCCGTGCGCAACCGGCTCGCCGCGAACGTCGCGCTGCGCACGCTGTGGCCGCTGATCGTGGTGCTGCCGTTCCTCGGTCTTGCCGTTTGGGGGATCGTCGGACGCGGGCTCGCGCCGCTCGCGCGCGTGACGCGCGCGCTGGAGACGCGCCGTCCCGAGGCGCTCGAGCCGCTGCCGGACGAGCGTCTGCCGCTCGAAGTGAAGCCGCTCGTGCGCGCGCTGAACGGGCTGCTCGAGCGCTTGTCGGCCGCGCTCGACACGCAGAAGGCCTTCGTCGCCGATGCGGCGCACGAGCTGCGCACGCCGCTCGCGGCCGTGCAGATCCAGTCGCAATTGGTTGCGCGCGCACACGACGACGCCACGCGCCGCGAAGCGCTCGCCGATCTGCAGGCGGGCGTGACGCGTGCAACGCGTCTTGCCGAGCAGTTGCTCGCATTGGCGCGGGCCGAGCCGGACAGCGCGGCGGGGAGACGCATGCTGGACCTGCGCGCGCTTCTGGCCGAATGCGTCGCGGCTCACGCGCCGCTTGCCGGGCGGCGCGGGATCGATCTCGGCGTCGAGGAGGTGCAGTCGGCCAGCGTGACCGCCGACGCCGAAGCGCTGCGCGTGATGTTCGGCAACCTGCTCGACAACGCCGTCAAGTACACGCCCGAGGGCGGCCGCATCGACGTATCGCTCGCGCTCGATGACGACGGCCGTCCGTGCGTGAGCATCGCCGACAGCGGCCCCGGCATCCCCGCGGAAGAACGCGAGCGCGTGTTCGACCGCTTCTATCGCGACACCTCCGCGCGAGCGCGCACCGACGTGTCGGGCAGCGGCCTCGGGCTCGCGATCGTCAAGCGCATCGCGGTCCAGCACGGCGTCGAGATCGAGCTCGGCGACGCGGCGCTCGGCGGCCTGCGCGTCAGCGTGCGGTTCTAGCCTGGCCGTCCGGCGGGCGTTTTGCTGCGCGTTTTGCTGCGCGTTTCGCGGCATTTTGCCGGTATCGGCGTCGAATTCCGTCGTTAAGACTCCTTTAAGGCTGCGTACTTACTCTGCGTTCGTCACCCAGGAGGTTTGCTCGATGAATACCAAAACTCTGTCTCGCGGCGCCATTGCCATCGCTGTCGCCGTCGCGCTGTCCGCGGGTTACGTCGCGGGCACCCGCCATACCGATCCCCAGATCATCCCGTCGGCCCAGGCCGCGGCCCTGATGCCCGCCGAAGCCGCCGCGAAGACCGGCATCCCCGATTTTTCGGGCCTGGTCGAAACCTATGGTCCGGCCGTCGTGAACATCAGCGCCAAGCACGTCGTGAAGCAGGTCTCGCAGCGTCAGTCGATGCAGCAGCTGCCGATCGATCCGAGCGACCCGTTCTACCAGTTCTTCCGCCACTTTTACGGCCAGTTCCCGGGACAGGGCGGCGGTGACGACGGCGGCAGCCAGGGCGACCAGCCGAGCGCGAGCCTCGGCTCGGGCTTCATCATCAGCCCGGACGGCTACATCCTGACCAACGCGCACGTCGTCGACGGCGCGAACGTCGTCACCGTCAAGCTGACCGACAAGCGCGAGTACCGCGCGAAGGTCGTCGGCGCTGACAAGCAATCGGACGTCGCGGTGCTGAAGATCAGCGCCGCCAATCTGCCGACCGTGAAGATCGGCGATCCGAGCCAGAGCAAGGTCGGCCAGTGGGTTGTCGCGATCGGCTCGCCGTACGGCTTCGACAACACGGTCACCTCGGGCATCATCAGCGCGAAGTCGCGCTCGCTGCCGGAAGAGAACTACACGCCGTTCATCCAGACCGACGTGCCGGTGAACCCGGGCAATTCGGGCGGTCCGCTCTTCAACCTGCAGGGCGAGGTGATCGGCATCAACTCGATGATCTACTCGCAGACGGGCGGCTTCCAGGGGCTGTCGTTCGCGATCCCGATCAATGAGGCGATGAAGGTCAAGGACGACCTCGTCAAGACGGGCCACGTGAGCCGCGGGCGTCTCGGCGTCGCGGTGCAGGGCCTGAACCAGACGCTCGCCGATTCGTTCGGGCTCGGCAAGCCCAACGGCGCGCTCGTGAGCTCGGTCGATCCGGGCGGCCCGGCTGCCAAGGCGGGCTTGCAGGCGGGCGACGTCATCCTCGCGGTGAACGGCACACAGATCAGCGACTCGACCGATCTGCCGTCGATGATCGCGGGCATCAAGCCGGGCAGCAAGGCCGACCTTCAGGTCTGGCGCGACAAGGCCAAGAAGGACATCGCCGTGACGATCGGCGCGCTCACCGACGCGAAGGCCGCGTCCAACGACACGCAGGCGCAGGAGCAAGGGCGCCTCGGCGTGGCGGTGCGGCCGCTCACGCCGCAGGAGAAGAGCGGCGCGTCGCTGTCGCATGGCCTGCTCGTACAGCAGTCGTCGGGGCCCGCGGCGAGCGCGGGCATCCAGCCGGGCGACGTGATTCTCGCGGTCAACGGCCGTCCGGTGTCGAGCCCCGACCAGCTGCGCGACATGATCGCGAAGGCCGGCAACAGCATCGCGCTCCTGATCCAGCGCGACAGCGCGCAGATTTTCGTGCCGGTCGATCTGGGCTGACACGCTCGCGCAGCATCTCAGGTTGTCGTTCAAAAGGCGCCGCACCGTCCTAACATGGACGGTGCGGCGTTTTCATTTCTTCAGTCTGCGCCGGGCCTGCAAATTGCTCGTTTTTCATGGCCACTCATGGCGGAAAGGAGCAGCGATGAACACGCCAAGCAACAAGCGGGCGGCGCTCGCGGCGGTGGCCGCGACGCTCGCACTCGGTGCGGCGGGCGGCGCGCTCGCGCAGTCGAGCGCAGTGGGCGGCACGACGACCGACAACACCAGCGCCGGCAACGCGAACGGCGGCGGCCTGCCGCAGATCCAGCAGCAGGGCGACGTGTCGTTCGTGTCGGGCGGCGTAGGCAGCGACGAGTCGTCGGCGCTCAAGCGGGCCCAGCACGACTGGCCGCTCGCGCTGCGCTTCACCGGGCCCGGGACCGAATACCTGGCCGACGTGCACGTGCGCATCGTCAACGCGCATGACGGCGAGGTGCTCAACGCGGAATCGCGCGGCCCGTACATGCTCGTCAGGCTGCGCCCTGGCCGCTACACTGTCCACGCGGCCTACAACGGCAAAGATCAGATGAAAGCCGTGACGGTCTCGGGCAGCGGAAGCACCAAGGCCGATTTCTACTGGAATTCCCAATAGGAATAGGGACTTTCCAGTAAGGATCGCAGGGCCGCACAAGCGACACGAGTTTCGCCGATAATGAAAGCCACGGACGCCGTGGCTTTTTTATGCGCCGCAAAAAGCCGCCGGCTACGCAACGGCACGCCAAAGATACGCCTTTGATCGCCCGAGCAGCGGTACATCGGCGGCAGAGCCGCGCAATAGGTGGATCAGGGGAATGCAATGACGAATGTCGCCGAGCATCGCATCGAGATCGTGCCGAACCGCCACCGGGTGCGGGTGATCCAGTATGGCGTCACGATTGCCGACACCGTGCGCGGGCTCACGCTCAGCGAGACCGGCCTTCCCGACGTCGTCTATTTTCCGCGCGAGGACGTCAACATGACGCGGCTCATGCGCTCCGACCATACTTCGTACTGTCCCTATAAAGGGCACGCGTCGTATTTCCATTTGCAAACCGAGGACGGCACCGTCGAGAACGCTGTATGGAGCTATGAGGATCCGCTCGATACGACCGCCGCCATCAAAGGGTATCTGGCGTTTTATGCATCGCGAGTCGATCGCATCGATCAGACCTCCTGATCCCGAGACCGCGCGTTCACAGGGGAATTCGCCATGGAATTGAACGACGCGTTACGCATTCCGCTGGCGCCGTCTGCGGTCTGGGAGGCGCTGCAGGATCTCGCGCTCTTGCGTGCGAGTCTCGAAAACTGCGAATCGTTCTCGCGCCTCACCGGGGGCGAATACGCGTTGACGCTGACCGTGCCGCTCGGCCCGCTCAGGGCGCGCTACGACGTGCGCGCGCACGTTGCGGGCCAGAACGAGGCGGCTGCCGACGCGCCGCATCGCACGCTCAACTTCAAGGCCCGCGCGGTCGGCGTCGGCGCGCTGCGCGGACAGATCGACGTCGCGTTGCGCGCGGACCCGGACAGCGGCGCGCAAGCGGAGCCGGCGACGCGCATCGACTACTCCGTCTGGGCGACGCTCACCGGGCCGCTCGCCGAACTGCCGCCGCGCCAGATCGAAAACGCGATGCACGAGTTGGCCGACGACTTCTTCACGGAATTTTGCGCGGTCGTGCAGGCCAAGCACGGGCAGGGGCCAAACCGAGCACGCGTCGAGCACGGCCGGCGCCAGCACGTCTTCCTGCGGCCGATCAATCTGGCCGGCATCGCGCGGCGTGCCCATCTGCATGGCGTCGACGGCACGCTGACGGGCCGCGCCGCCGGCACGCTGGTCGGCACGCGCGGGGCGCATGGGCTCAATCGCGGACATGAGCCGCATGCTGTGCCTGCCTGGGCGTGGGCGGCGATGATCTTTTTCGTCGCGGTGCTGCTCTACGCATCGCACTGGTTCGGCTGACGCACCGTCCGTTCCATTCCACTCCATTCCTTCCGGCTCAGACGCCGCGAAACTCCCGCCGGTAGGCGGACGGCGACGTCTTGAACACGTCGGCGAAATGCTGGCGCATCGAGACCGCCGAGCCGAATCCCGCCGCGTCTGCGATCGCGTCGACCGATTGCTCCGTCATCTCCAGCAGCTGCTGCGCGCGGGCGAGACGCGTCGCGAGCAGCCACGCGCCGACGGTCGTGCCGGTCGCCTGCCGGAAGCGCCGCGTGAAGTTGCGCCGGCTCATCAGGGCGCGCCCGGCAAGGGAGTCGAGCGTGTGCGGCTCGCGCGGATGGGCGCGGACCCAGTCGAGCAGTTCGGCGAGCCGGCCGTCGCGCGCATCGGCGGCGATCGGCTGCTCGATGAACTGGGCTTGAGAGCCCTGCCGATGCGGCGGCACGACGAGCCGCCGCGCCGTGTAGCTCGCCGCCCGCGCGCCGTAGAGTTTGCGCAGCACGTGCAGGCAGCAGTCGATGCCCGCCGCGGTGCCGGCCGAGGTCAGGATGTTGCCGTCGTCGACATAGAGCACGCCCGCATCGAGCTTGACCTTCGGGTAGCGGCGCGCGAACGCGTCGGCCCAGGCCCAGTGGGTCGTGGCGGGGCGGCCTTCGAGCAGGCCCGCGGCCGCCAGCACGAACGCGCCGAGGCATAGCCCGACGAGCTGCGCGCCACGCGCGTGCGCGGCGCGCAAGGCGTCGAGGAGGGCGGCGGGCGGCGTTTCGCCGGTGTCGCGCCAGCTGGGCACGACGACGATGTCGGCGTCCGCGATCACGTCGAAGCCGAGGGGCGCGGCGATCGTGAAGCCGGCGGTCGTCGCGAGCGCCCCGGCCCGCTCGGCGCAGACGCGCAGCTCGAAGGGCGGCACCCCGCCGGCGCCGCGATCCTCGCCGAACACGAGGCACGGCACCGACAAATGGAATGGGCTGATGCCGTCGAATGCGACGACGGCGACGATGCGTGCGCCGGGCTCGGCGGCTGATGTCGCGGCAGACGGCATGGGCGGTCTCTTGATTTGGATTGGCCCGATTCTAGCGAAGATTGTCATTCGGGCCGCTATCTGCGAGAGCTGCAAGGGCGAAGAATGGCTCCCGTCGCTGCTTCGGCGAATCGCTCGAAATCCGACAGCCCATTGCCAACAAGGAGCCGCAACATGTCCCACGCAACGCCCCGCCGTGCGCTGATCGTCATCGATGTGCAAAACGAATACGTGACGGGCGGCCTGCCGATCGAATACCCCGGCGTCCAGGTCTCGCTCGCCAACATCGGCCGCGCCATGGATGCGGCGCGGGCGTCGTCGGTACCGGTCGTGGTCGTGCAGAACTTCGCGCCCGCCGACGCTCCTATCTTCGCGCGCGGCACGGAGGGGGCGGAATTGCACCCGGTCGTCGCGTCGCGCCCGCACGATCACTACGTCGAAAAGTCGCTGCCGAGCGCGTTCGCCGGCACCGACCTGGCCGACTGGCTGGCGGCCAACCAGATCGACACGCTGACCGTTGCCGGCTACATGACGCACAACTGCGACGCGTCGACGATCTTTCATGCATTGCACGCAGGCTACGCGGTGGAGTTTCTCGCGGACGCGACGGGGTCCGTGCCTTATGAGAACGCCGCCGGCTGCGCAAGCGCCGAGGAGATTCATCGCGTGTTCAGCGTCGTCATGCAGTCGCGCTTCGCGGCGGTGCTCACGACCGGCGAGTGGGGGGCGGCGCTCGGGTCGGGCGCCCGGCCGGACAAGGGCTCGATCTACGCGTCGAACCGGAAGGCGCGCGAGCGGCGTGCGCAGCAGAGCGCCGCAGCTTCGACGCCCGCCTAATCCGCCGCCGGCCCGCGCAACGCAGGGCTGTAGCGCAGCATGTCGAAGCAGGCGTCGACGAGCTGCTCGGAATGAGTCGCGATATCGACCTTGTCGGGCAGGATGAGCATGTCGCGCAAGAAGCCGCCGACGACCGCGTGCAGGATCGTCGCGGCTTTCTGCGTATCGAGGTCGGCGGGCAACTGCCCCTTCGACACGGCGTTCTTCAACCCGCCTTCGATTTTCTGCAGGCCTTCGCGCATGCTCGTCTGATGGCGCGCCATGACCGGGCCCATGTCTTCGACGAACTCGCACTTCAGAAACAAGATGTCGAACACGCGGCGCTGCTGCGGGTCGGTGGCCGTTCTGCGCAGGCACAAGGTGACGATCTCCTTGAGCCTGCCGAGCGGGTTGGCTTCCTGCGGGTCGAGCGAGGCGGCGCCGAGCTCGTCGAGCGGGAGCAGCACGCGATCGAACATTTCCGTGAACAGGTCGCCCTTGTTGGCGAAGTGCCAATAGATGGCGCCGCGCGTGACGCCGGCATGCTGGGCGATATCGCCGAGGGACGTGCGCGACACGCCTTTCTCGAAGAACACTTGCTCGGCGGCGTCGAGGATCCGATTGCGCGTCTCCTGGGCTTCTTCCTTGGTTCGTCTGACCATTGATATCGAGTGGCGCTTTGCGGGGCGGAACCGGCGGCGCATGAACAGGCCGCACGGATTTTACTATGTGGAACAGTCTGTGAGCAGATTCTGCTCTTTGCCGCTGTCTCGAAATGCATCACGACTTTTACGTACATTCGTGATTGTATATATAATCTACCCCGGCGATTGAATGACCTAGTGTAATCACGGGTAATATCCGTCACTGTTGCCTGCCCCAAGCTAGGCGCCGCGAGTGTTCTTGCTGCGGCGCCATGCGGCGTTTACCTGGTCGGCGCGTCTTGCCGACAGCTGTTCCGACCGCATCCGGGCTTTCAATCCAGCGTCTCACGACGTATTTGTGCTGCGCGTTTTGCGGGGGCAGAAACGCGAGCACTCATTTTTCTCAGTCATTGACAGAGGTTGCTCCATGCGCGTCGAACGGGTTCCATACCGCTTAATCAGTGTCGCGACGGCTGCCGTATTCCTTGCAGCATGCGGACAAAAACAATCGGCACCGCCGCAGCAAACGCCGGAAGTCGGCGTGGTCACCATTCAACAATCCTCCGTGCCGGTCGTCACTGAATTGCCGGGCCGCACCAACGCCTTCCTCGTGGCGCAAGTGCGCGCGCGGGTCGACGGCATCGTGCTGTCGCGCGACTTCACCGAAGGCAGCGAAGTGAAGGCCGGCCAGCGCCTGTACAAGATCGATCCGGCGCCGTACATCGCCTCGCTCAACAACGCAAAGGCCACGCTCGCGAGGGCCGAGGCCAACCTCGTCTCCACCACCGCGCAGGCCAATCGCTACAAGGTGCTGGTGGCTGCCAACGCAGTCAGCAAGCAGGACTACGACAACGCCGTCGCCTCGCAAGGCCAGGCCGCGGCAGATGTCGCCGCGGGCAAGGCGCAGGTCCAGACCGCGCAGATCAACCTCGGCTATACCGACGTCATCTCGCCGATCACCGGCCGCACCGGCGTGTCGCAGGTCACGCCGGGCGCGTACGTGCAGGCGAGCCAGGCGACGCTGATGGACACGATCCAGCAACTGGACCCCGTCTATGTCGACCTGACGCAATCGAGCCTCGACGGCCTCAAGCTGCGCCGCGACGTGCAGGAAGGCCGCGTGAAGACGAGCGGCCCGAGCGCGGCGAAGGTCTCGCTGATCCTCGAGGACGGCCGCACCTATTCGGAGCCCGGCAAGCTGCAGTTCTCCGACGTCACCGTCGACCAGACGACCGGCTCGGTCACGATCCGTGCGATTTTCCCGAACCCGAACCGGGTGCTCCTGCCGGGCATGTTCGTGCGCGCGCGCATCGAAGAAGGCGTCAACGACCGTGCGATGCTCGTGCCGCAGATCGGCGTCTCGCACAACCAGAAGGGCGACGCGATTGCGCTCGTCGTGGGTCCGGACAACAAGGTGGCGCCGCACACGCTCGTCACGACCGGCATGAACGGCCCGAACTGGGTCGTCGAAAGCGGCGTGCAGCCGGGCGACCGCGTGATCGTGCAGGGCACCGAGAAGGTCCGCCCGGGCATGGAAGTGAAGGCGGTGCCGGCCCAGCTGGCGGAAAGCCCCGCATCCGGCGCGGCAGCCGGCCAAGCCCCCGCGGCGAGCGGCGCGAAAGCGGCATCGGGCGCGCAATAACAGGGAGCCTGCTTCATGGCAAAGTTCTTTATCGATCGCCCGATTTTTGCCTGGGTGATCGCGATTATCTTGATGCTTGCGGGTGTCGCGTCGATCTTCAATCTGCCGATCGCGCAGTACCCGACCATCGCGCCGCCGTCGATCCAGATCAGCGCAAGCTATCCGGGCGCGTCCGCGAAGACGGTGGAAGACACGGTCACGCAGGTGATCGAGCAGCAGATGAGCGGTCTCGACCACTTGCTGTACCTGTCGTCCACCTCTGACGACTCCGGTGCCGCGACCATCACGCTGACGTTCGCCGCCGGCACGAATCCGGACATCGCGCAGGTGCAGGTGCAGAACAAGCTGTCGCTCGCGACGCCGCTCCTGCCGCAGGTCGTGCAGCAGCTCGGCACCACGGTGACGAAGTCGAGCAGCAGCTTCCTGCTCGTGCTCGCCTTCAACTCCGAGGACGGCAGCATGGACCGCTACGACCTCGCGAATTACGTGGCGTCGAACGTCAAGGACCCGATCAGCCGTATCGACGGCGTCGGCACCGTGACGCTGTTCGGCACGCAGTACGCGATGCGGATCTGGCTCGACGCGAACAAGCTGAACAACTATGGCTTGACGCCCGTCGACGTGACGAGCGCGATCTCGGCGCAGAACGTCCAGGTGGCGGGCGGCCAGATCGGTGGCACGCCGGCCAAGCCGGGCCAGTTGGTCCAGGCGACCATCACCGAGGCGACGCTGCTGCGCACGCCCGAACAGTTCGGCAACATCCTGCTGAAGGTCAACCAGGACGGCTCGCAGGTGCGCTTGAAGGACGTCTCGCGCATCGCCCTCGGCGGCGAATCGTACAACACCGAGACGAAGTACAACGGCCAGTGGACCGCCGGTCTCGGCATCCAGCTCGCGACGGGCGCAAACGCGCTGCAGACGGCGAAGAACGTGAAGGCGAAGATCGACGAGCTGTCGAAGTACTTCCCGCACGGTCTCGTCGTGAAGTATCCGTATGACACGACGCCGTTCGTGCGCCTGTCGATCGAGGAGGTGGTCAAGACGCTGCTCGAAGGCATCGTGCTCGTGTTCCTCGTGATGTACCTGTTCCTGCAGAACCTGCGCGCGACGCTGATTCCGACGATCGCGGTGCCGGTGGTGCTGTTGGGCACGTTCGCGATCATGGAGCTCGTGGGCTTTTCGATCAACACGCTGTCGATGTTCGGCCTCGTGCTCGCGATCGGCCTCTTGGTGGACGACGCGATCGTGGTCGTGGAGAACGTCGAGCGGGTGATGGCGGAGGAGGGCTTGTCGCCGAAGGAAGCGACCAAGAAGGCGATGGGCCAGATCACCGGCGCGCTCGTCGGCGTGGCGCTCGTACTGTCGGCGGTGTTCGTGCCGGTGGCGTTCTCGGGCGGCTCGGTCGGCGCCATCTATCGGCAGTTCTCGCTGACCATCGTGTCGGCGATGGTGCTGTCGGTGCTCGTGGCGTTGATTTTGACGCCGGCATTGTGCGCGACGATCCTCAAGCCGATTCCGCAAGGCCATCACGAAGAGAAGAAGGGCTTCTTCGGCTGGTTCAACCGCACGTTCGATAAGAGCCGCGACAAGTATCACTCGGGCGTCTATCACGTGATCAAGCGCTCGGGCCGCTGGCTCATCATCTATCTCGCGGTGATCGCGGCGGTGGGCCTCCTGTTCGTGAAGCTGCCGAAGTCGTTCCTGCCCGATGAAGACCAGGGCCTCATGTTCGTTCTCGTGCAGACGCCGTCGGGTTCGACGATGGAGACCACGGGCAAGACCCTCGCCAACATCTCGGATTACGTGCTGACGAAGGAAAAGGATCTCGTCGAATCGGCGTTCACGGTGAACGGCTTCAGCTTCGCGGGCCGCGGCCAGAATTCCGGTCTCGTGTTCATCAAGCTGAAGGACTTCAAGCAGCGTCAGCACGCGGACCAGAAGGTGCAGGCGATCATCCAGCGGATGTTCATGCACTACGCGGGCTACAAGGACGCACTGGTGATCCCGTTCAATCCGCCGTCGATTCCCGAGCTCGGCACGGCGTCGGGCTTCGACTTCGAGCTGACCGATAACGGGGGGCTCGGGCACGAGGCGCTGATGGCCGCGCGCAATCAGCTGCTCGGCATGGCCTCGAAAGACCCGACGCTCGCGCTCGTGCGTCCGAACGGCCTGAACGACACGGCGCAGTACAAGGTCGACATCGACCGCGAGAAGGCTCAGGCATTGGGCGTCTCGGCATCGGCGATCGACCAGACGTTCTCGATCGCCTGGGCGTCGCAGTACGTGAACAACTTCCTCGACGTCGACAACCGGATCAAGAAGGTCTACGTGCAGTCCGACGCGCCGTTCCGGATGAACCCGGAGGACCTGGAGATCTGGTACGTGCGCAACGGCTCCGGCGGGATGGTGCCGTTCAGCGCGTTTGCGACCGGCAAGTGGACCTACGGCTCGCCGAAGCTCGAGCGCTACAACGGCGTGTCGGCGGTCGAAATCCAGGGTGCGGCCGCGCAAGGCAAGAGTACCGGCCAGGCGATGGCCGCGATGCAGGCGATTGCGGCGAAGCTGCCGCCGGGCATCGGCTACTCGTGGACCGGCTTGTCGTTCCAGGAAATCCAGTCCGGCTCGCAGGCGCCGATCCTCTACGCGATCTCGATCCTCGTCGTGTTCCTGTGTCTCGCGGCGCTCTATGAGAGCTGGTCGATTCCGTTCTCGGTGATCATGGTCGTGCCGCTCGGCGTGATCGGCGCGCTCCTGGCCGCCACGCTGCGCGGGCTGGAGAACGACGTGTTCTTCCAGGTGGGCCTGTTGACCACGGTGGGTCTGTCCGCGAAGAACGCGATTCTGATCGTCGAGTTCGCACGGGAGCTTCAGCAGGGCGAAAAGATGGGGCCGGTGGAGGCCGCGCTCGAAGCGTCGCGCCTGCGGTTGCGGCCGATTCTGATGACGTCGATGGCGTTCATTCTCGGCGTGCTGCCGCTCGCGATCAGCAACGGCGCGGGTTCGGCGAGCCAGCACGCGATCGGCACGGGCGTGATCGGCGGGATGCTGACGGCGACCTTCTTCGCGATTTTCATGATCCCGATGTTCTTCGTCGTGATCCGCTCGAAGTTCGCGGGCGAGACGGAAGACGTGGACGAAGCGATGAAGCTCTCGGACTCGCTGCACAAGGACGAGCACGGCAACGGTTCGGCCAATGGTTCGGACAAGGAAGGACACTGAGATGAAACAACCCCCACGCTCACTTCGTGAGCTGCCCCCCGAGGGGGCGTCCCAGTACGCTTGGGGCGGCCCGGCGCGTACTGGGCTGCGAAAACTGTCTTTGATTGCCATCGCAGCCGGGGTCCTTGCCGCCGGCTGCACGATGGAGCCGCGGTACCATCGGCCGGACGCGCCGGTGCCGGCGTCGTTCCCGACCGGCGGCGTCTACCAGACGCAGCCGGCCGCGGGCGCCGAGCGCTCGGCGAACGGCGCCGCTGCCGTCGATATCGGCTGGCGCGAGTTCTTCGCCGATGCGCGTCTGCAGGAGATCATCGCGATCGCTTTGAAGAACAACCGCGACCTGCGCGTGTCGGTGCTGAACGTCGAGGCGTCGCAGGCGCAGTACCGGATCACGCGCGCGCAGCTGTTCCCGACGGTCGATGCCGTGGGCAGCAAGAGCGTCTCGCGCACGCCAAAGGACTTGTCGCTCTTCGGCCAGACGATCTCGCAGACCTACAACGTGGGCCTGCAGACGTCGTGGGAGATCGACTTCTGGGGGCGTATCCGCAGCCTGAAGGACCAGGCGCTCGCCAAATACCTGTCGACGGCGCAGGCGCGCAAGGCGGCGGAGATCTCGCTCGTCTCGCAAGTCGCCGACCAGTATCTGACGATGCTCTCGTTCGACGACCTGCTGAGGATCACGCAGCAGACGCTGAAGACCGCGCAGGATTCGTACAACCTGACCAAGCTGCAGTTCGACAACGGCACCGGCTCGGAACTCGCTCTGCGTCAGGCGCAAACGGTGGTCGAGCAGGCGCAGGCGAACATGCAGGCGCAGGCGCGCTCGCGCGCGCAGGCCGAGAATGCGCTGGTGCTGCTGCTCGGCGAGCCGCTGCCGGCAGACCTAGCGCCGGGCCTGCCGCTCGACGGCCAGGGCATCCTGACCGACATCCCCGAGGGTTTGCCGTCGGACCTGCTTACGCGCCGTCCCGACATCATGGAGGCGGAGCAAAACCTGCTCGCGGCCAACGCGAACATCGGCGCCGCGCGCGCAGCGTTCTTCCCGAAGATCTCGCTGACCGCTTCGGCGGGCACCGAGAGCGCGACGCTCGGCGGGCTCTTCAAGCCGGGCTCGGCTGCTTGGAGCTTCGCGCCGACGATCACGCTGCCGATCTTCGAAGGCGGCAGCAACCTGGCCAACCTCGATCTCGCGAACATCCAGAAGAAGATCGAGATCGCGCAGTACGAAAAGGCGATTCAATCGGCGTTCCGCGAGGTCGCCGACGGGCTCGCCGCGCGCGGCACCTACGATCAGCAGATCGCGGCGCTCGAGCGCGACGTGTTCGCGGAGCAGCGTGCGCTGGAGCTGTCGGATCTGCGCTATCACAACGGCGTCGACAGCTATCTGGCGGTGCTGACGGCGCAGACCAATCTCTACTCGGCGCAGCAGTCGCTGATCAACGCGCGGGTGAACCGGCTCACGAGCCTCGTGGACCTGTACGTCGCGCTGGGCGGCGGCTGGATCGAGCATACCGGCGATACGCCGCGTCCGGCCGATGCGCCGGCGGACTATGGCTCGGGTGCATCGGCTACGCCGGCTGCGGCTGTGCCGGCGTCGTCGGCGAAGGCGGGATGAGGTTGCGAGCTTCGTTGGCTTGCTGTTGAACAAAACGCCACGGGAGACCGTGGCGTTTTGTTTGGGGTGTTCCCCATTTTGGTTGGAAATGACGCCGTGTTCCATTAGGACTACGGTTTGATGCGGATGGCCTCATAAAAAACACCAAGTTTCTCGAAAATCAATCTATTTCTCCCGTCTAGCGCGAAAATGGAGATGTCAAATATATTCGAGCACTCAATTGTTGCAATAGTGACTCGCTCAGGAAGTCTTAGATCGTCAGGGTCTGTGCGATAACCATTGTAAAAGAAATCAAACATATCCTCTTCGGTGAAATGTAACCTTGGGGAAAGGCAGGTGTCTCGGCCGACTTCTATTTTTGATTTTCCAAAAATCAGGCGCTTCCCTATTAAATAATTTATCTGCTTTTCCGACATTCCGAACGATGAGGAGTAACCGGCCACAGACTTTACACGCCATGCTCCAGATAGAATGTCATGGCCGGATGCCATTAAGGTCGTGCTCGCAAATAATGCGCATACGGAAAGAATGATTTTGAACTTCATTTTTTTTCGAGGCGAAAGGGCACGCTCTCCTCCGTTCGCCTGGAAACTAGTCCTTTTAGATGGACTAATTCCCCATTTTGACGTGAACTGGTACGGCTTGAGATTACGTCGGCGGCAGCTACAAATTCTCCCGCATTTAGCCGCTCAAACACTGCTATCGCTCCCGTGGGCCCGGTATTGTAGACAAAGCTTACCAAGGCATCGAACTGCTCCTGATTGAGTTCCTGCGTCACATTCCGTCTGATTGCGTTTTCAGCATCGCGGATGCGTGAATTCAGCGACGCATCCGCCATTTCTTTCGTCACCGTGATCGCCAATTCCTCTTCCGTGCATACGCCACGATGCACCAACGTTCCATAGCCATAGGTGCAGTGGCCTTTATTCTTGCCGCCGTCGTTGTAATATTCGAGCCGTAGTCGCTCACGAGAAGCAAGCCGCAGCCGTCCCGCCGCACTCATCGACAACTTGGCGTTGAGATTCTCTTTCTTGGTAGCAGTAGCCGCTCGTGCCATATCATTGCTCTTTGTTCGCTTTGATATCGAACGAAGCGGTCACCGTGCCGCCGCTGCCGCCTTGGGCATTCTGAATCAGATATTCCTGCTTCACTTTCGAAAACGACAAGCCAACCTGTTCTCGAATACGCTCGTCGCCTTGGGTACTTACCGGATGCACCAAGGTAACGATCACGTCATTCATCGTGATCTTCATGTATTCAAGCGGATTGCCACCCGCTTTGCGAGTCGTCAGCACCACATCGCTAATGTGCTTGCCAGTCAGGCAATATTTCATCAGATTAGGGCTGGCGCGATCGGCGTAGTGCTCGAAATACAAATCGGAAATCGTCGCTTTGCCGGCGCCGCCACCACTTCCTGAATGCATATCGGAAGCCTGCTTGATTTGCCACTCCCAATGAACGACATCGATTTCATTCATATGGTTCGAATCGTTCGATTCACCATCGATTCCAGTGATCTTGATGAACATGTCTTGTGCCATAACTGCCTCCCTAGAATAATAGAAATTATTTGCTCTGCACCCAATCATGAAGGTGACCACAAGCCGTGTTGGAACTTGTCAAAGCTGAACAATTCTAGTAACTACGGATGCCTAAGGATTGCGACACGCTGACGCATCAAAAAGATTGTTGTGATTCTTCACGAAGTCGACACGTGCCCAAGGAAAATGCCACGGAAGTCCCTGGCATTTTCCTTGGGCGATGGGGTGCGGTGCGTTCTGCGCGCGTCAGCGCGCACCGCCAGCCCACTCAATGCGCATCCGCGATCCTCCGCTCGAGCTCATGGCCGCCTGCGGAAGTCGCGTCGGCCGGATGCCGTTCGAGATCGCGCCCGGCCCGACGGATGTCCTTCTTCGCTTCCTTCTCGCCCTTCACGCCGTTGAAGATGAGGTTCAGCACGACCGCCGACGTCGACGCGAGCAGGATGCCGCTGTGCAGAACCGGCGACAGCGCGCTCGGCAATTGCTGAAAGAAGTGCGGCGACACCACCGGCACGAGACCCAGCCCGACGCTCACGGCCACGATGAACAGGTTGTTGTGGTTCTTCACGAAGTCGACGCGCGAGAGCACCTTGATGCCGTTGGCGGCGACCATGCCGAACATCACGATGCCCGCGCCGCCGAGCACGAACGCCGGCACCGACGCCACCACCTGCGCCATCTTCGGGAACAGGCCGAGCAGCACGAGAATCACGCCGCCGGTTGCGCAGACGAACCGGCTCTTCACGCCGGTCACGCCGATCAAGCCGACGTTCTGCGAGAACGACGTATGCGGGAACGAATTGAAGATGCCGCCGATCAGCGTGCCGAGGCCGTCGACGCGCAGGCCGCGCACGAGCGTCTCGCGATCCACGGGACGCTCGACCATGTCGCCGACCGCGAGGAACATGCCCGTCGATTCGATGAACGTGACGAACATCACGGTGACCATCGTCGCGATCGCGAGCGGGTCGAAGTGCGGCAGGCCGAAGTGGAACGGCATCACGAAGCCGACCCACGGCGCGCTCGTCACGCCGCTGGTGTTGACGTGGCCGGTGGCGAACGCGATCAGGAAGCCAGCGACGATCCCGAGCAGCACCGAGATATTGGCGATGAAGCCGTGGCCGAACTTGTTGATCAACAGAATCAGCGTGAGCACGGCGAGCGACAGGCCGATATAGAGCGGATTGCCGTACTCGGGGCTGCCGACGCCGCCCGCGGCCCAGTTGATGCCGACTTCCATCAGCGAGAGCCCGATGACCGCGATCACCGTGCCGACCACGACCGGCGGGAAAAACCGCAGCAGTTTGCCGATCATCGGCGCGAGCCCGATGCCGATGACGCCGGCGGCGATCGTCGAGCCGAAGATGTCGAGGATGCCCAGATGCGGATTGGCGCCGATCGCGACCATCGGTCCGACGGCCGCGAACGTGCAGCCCATGATGACCGGCAGGCGGATGCCGAAGATCCACAGACCGAGCGTCTGGATCAGCGTGGCGATGCCGCAGGAGAACAAGTCGGCGCTGATGAGGAAGGCGATCTGGTCTTTCGGCAGATTGAGCGCGCCGCCGACGATCAGCGGCACCGCGACCGCGCCCGCGTACATCACCAGCACGTGTTGAATGCCGAGGGTGAGCAGCTGGCCGAAGGGCAGCCGTTCGTCGACCGGATGGACCGTATTCGATTGCATGTGTCTCGCTCCAATATCTCGTTTTTGGGTGCCTCCAAGGTATGCGGAACGAAAAGCGGCAACAAGAGCGCTGGAGGCTATTCCGTGCTTTCCGGAAGCGATATGCGCCGCATGCGAAAAAACATATATGCCGCGTGACGTGCGCCGCTTCGTGCCGATGAAGCCCCGCAGGGCGCGCATCGGCCCGATGCGGCCGATGGGCCGGCGGATCGTGGCGTACGGCCGTTGCTATGGTGTGTATTTCGTTTCGCGCATAGTTGCGTTTTTGCATAGCCGTGCGTGCGAGTGGGTAAACCCGTGGCCAGCGCCGTTTCCAGCGGGCGCGAAAGAATCGCGCATGCGCTGCGGGCGGAAGGAAGCTGCGCGGTTATCATCGATGGCGATTCCACTCGATCACAATTTCGACCATGCGTTTTCTCGGCATCGACATTGGCACTGGCTCCCTGAAACTGGCGACCATCGACGGAGACGGCCGCGAGTGCGCGGTCGCGAGCGCCGCCTACGCGGTAGAGACGCCGCAGCCGGGCTGGGCGCAGATCCATGTCGAAGCGTGGTGGCGCGCGCTTGTCGATGCGGCGGCGCGCTTGCCTGCCGAAGAGCGCGACGCGGTTCGCGCGATCGGCTTTTCGGGGCAGATGCACAGTGTCGTTCTGACCGCCGATGACGGCAGCGCGGTGCGGCCCGCGCTGCTCTGGCCCGATACGCGTGCGGCCGGTTTGCTCGATGCATGGCCCGAGCCGCAGCCGAATCCCGTCGCACCGGGCATGGCAGGACCGCTCTTGCGCTGGATCGTGCGCAACGAACCTCAGTCGATGGCGGCTACGCGCTGGGCGCTGCAGCCGAAGGACTGGGTGCGCGCCGCGCTGGGCGGCGTCGTCGCGACCGATCCGTCCGATGCGTGCGCGACCGCGCTAGCCGATGCGTCGGGCGCCTGGGACCGCAGGCAGATCGACGCGCTCGGCCTGCCGCAGGAATGGTTCGCGCCGCTTTCGCCGTCGTATGCGGCGGGCGGCACGCTGTCCGCCGAGGCGGCGCGCGCGCTGGGACTGCGCGAAGGCGTCGTGCTCGCGACGGGCGCGGGCGATACGCCCTGCGCCGCGCTCGGCAGCGGCCTCGCGCACGACGGCGACGCGCTTCTGACCACCGGCACCGGCGGCCAGATCGTCGTCCTCGCGACGCAGGCGCCGCAGGCCGCGCGCGGCCTGCACGCGTACCGCGCGGCGACCGACCATTGGTATCGGATGGCGGCGATGCAGAACGTCGGCGTCGCGCTCGAGGCGGTGCGCGGCTGGCTCTCGTATGCGTCGTGGGCCGATGCATATCAGGATGCGTTCGCCGCACAGCCGTCGGCGACGCTCACGTTCCTGCCCTACCTGACCGGCGAGCGTTCGCCGTGGATGAACCCGGCGGCGCGCGGCGGCTGGCTCGGTCTCGCGCTCAACGATTCGCGCGCGACGATGATGCGCGCCGCGTTCGAAGGCGTCGCGTTTTCGTTGCGCGCGGGGCTCGATGCGATTCGCGCGAGCGGGGCGCCCGTGCGGTCGCTGCGGCTCGCGGGCGGCGGCTCCGTCGATGCGCGCTGGCGGCAGTTGCTCGCGAATGCGCTGGACGCCGAGCTGCATGCGGTCGACTGCCCGAACGCTGCCGCGCGCGGCGCAGCAATGCTCGGAGCGCTCGCAATCGGCCATTGGCACGCGGCGGATCTTGCGGCGCTCACGCCTGCGGCGACGCTCGTCGCCAGTCCGCAGCGCGACGATGCGCTCGCCGCTCGCCATGCACGTTTTATCGATTTGTATCGGCGTACCGAAAGTTGGTTTCCGGGATCCGATTGAGCTAATAAACTGGCGCGGCCGGCGCGCGCTTGCAGCGTTGCGTGGCGCCGAAGGCAGACGAACTCAAAGCACGAAGGAGCAATCACGATGAAGACGAAAGCCGCTATCGCATGGAAGGCAGGCGCACCGCTGACGATCGAGGAAGTCGATCTGGAAGGTCCGCGCGCGGGCGAAGTGCTGATCGAGGTGAAAGCGACAGGCATCTGCCACACCGACTACTACACGCTTTCGGGCGCGGACCCGGAAGGGATTTTCCCGGCGATCCTCGGGCATGAAGGCGCGGGCGTGG
>NZ_SWJE01000050.1 GCF_005144415.1 Trinickia terrae
CTCGTCGAAGCGCTGCGCCGCGATCTCTTCGCTCAGCACGAACTGCACGGCTCGGAGCGGCTCGCCGATCACATCTACTGGCGCTCGGTGATCGCCGAGTTCGATCAAGGCGAAGCGCCGGTGCGCGGCAGCGCCCCCGAAGGCACGGCCCTGCCGCTGCTGGCGAGCCGCGTCGAATACCTGGGCCGCCTCGTCTCGCTCGCTCAAGGCCAGAGCGCCGTGAACGAAAGTCTCAAGGAATACGTGAGCTGGAGCCGCAAGGCCGGCCTCAACGACTACCACCGCAGCCTGTGCCTCGAGATCACGCTCGCGGCCGTCGCCGGCCACGCCACGCCGATCGCCGAAGCGATGCTCGACGCGTCGGGCGCCGC
>NZ_SWJE01000051.1 GCF_005144415.1 Trinickia terrae
TCGATCGGATTGCCGCGAATCGATTCCTCGACATCCATGCTCGCGAGATTGCGCGTGAACATCGCGGTGGGCCGCAGGTTCGACTCGCCGTTGGAGAACACCGGAAACTCCACCGGAAAGCCCCCCGCCTCGTACACGCCGCGCTTCACGTGCTCGGCGAGCTTGCGAAAGTGGGCGTTGCACGGCGTGAGCTCGGACCACGTATTGCAGATGCCGATGACCGGGCGCCCGTCGAAAACGTGATCGGGAAGGCCCTGGTTCTTCATCCAGCTGCGGTACATGAAGCCGTTCTTGTCGGCCGTGCCGAACCATTGGGCGGAGCGGAGCTTGCGAGGTTTGTTGGTCAT
>NZ_SWJE01000052.1 GCF_005144415.1 Trinickia terrae
TGTGCCACCGGCGTTACCGGCGAACAGCAGCCCGCAGCGCGTTGCGCACTGGTCATGCCGCAAACCATCAAAGCTGCGGCCGCAGCACTATCTTGCTGGCGACAGATTTGACGCCCGGCACCTTGCCGGCAGCCTCCGTCGCAATGTGTTCCTGATCCTCGCTTTCGATAAAACCGCCCAGAATCACTCCCCCTGTTCGCGCGTCCGCAAAAACCGCGATATCTGCGCCTTCGAGGCCCTTCGTCCTGTTCAACGCCTCGTGCACCTTCCGCGCAAACAGGCGGTTCGCGGTGCGCTCGGCCTTNCACCGCTTCCTGGGCAAGAACACCCGTCGACAGCCATCCCGCTAACATCCACAACATCGCTTTATATGTCGTTCTCATTGGCTCTCCATGGAGTTTCACAGGTCAAGGTCATCTGGCGCATGTTTACGTTAGGGGTCCAGGCCACAAAGAAAAATGCGCCCATGGGAATAAAGCATCCGGACGTTGATAACTACACCATTCCCATGGTGACTTTATTCGACAGCTCCGGCGGCTTCAACGAACAAGTCGATTGCGGGCTCGACATCTGGATGAACACGATAGCGGCCAAAATCACGCACGCCTTCCTCCCGGAGGATTTGTTCGTCGAGATAGAGCTGACCCGTACACTCGCGCGCGCGCCGTTGGA
>NZ_SWJE01000053.1 GCF_005144415.1 Trinickia terrae
TCGCAATCGCGATGACAAGCGGCAATATCCCCCCAACGAAAAACACCGAGCGCCAGCCCATCGAAGGCAGCAGGCTTGCGCAGAGCAACCCTCCGGCGATTGCCCCGCCCGTGAAGCCGCATGAGACCCAGGCCATCAGCGAGGCTCGATATTTCCGCGGACTGTATTCGCTCACCAACGCAGCGGCATTGCCCATCACGCCACCAATGCCCAAACCGGTCAGGAAGCGAACCACAAGAAACGCCGGAATACTATGCACAAGCGTGGTGCCGAGCATGCATAGCCCATAGAACACCGTCGCGCCGGCCAGAACCGGCCGGCGCCCCACCCGGTCGGCCATCGCGCCCAGCACGATCGAGCCCGCGAGCATCCCCAGCAAACCTGCGCCGAAGACCGGCCCGAGGTCCGCCGCGCTGATGCGCCACGCCTGCACGATCGCCGGCGCGACAAAGCCCATGGTCTG
>NZ_SWJE01000054.1 GCF_005144415.1 Trinickia terrae
TGTCGACAAGCTCAAACCGCTGGCGTGCAACGTGTATCGGCTGCTGTCGCCGAGGCGCGACGAGAAGCAGGCGGCTGACGAGCTGCGCACGCACAAGCGGGAGAAGTGGCTGCGCTTTCGGGCGTCGCGGCTGATCCCGAAGCATCGCAGCGAGTGGGCGAGCCAGAGCGAGTATTTGAGTTTCTTCGAGCAGGTGCTGCGGCGCGTGGCGAAGGAGCCGTATCACGATGCGGAGATCGAGCGGGTCAAGAAGCTGGTGTGGTGGGATGAGGTGCGCAACGCGGTGAAGGGGGAGTT
>NZ_SWJE01000055.1 GCF_005144415.1 Trinickia terrae
TCGCAATCGCGATGACAAGCGGCAATATCCCCCCAACGAAAAACACCGAGCGCCAGCCCATCGAAGGCAGCAGGCTTGCGCAGAGCAACCCTCCGGCGATTGCCCCGCCCGTGAAGCCGCATGAGACCCACGCCATCAGCGAGGCTCGATATTTCCGCGGGCTGTATTCGCTCACCAACGCAGCGGCATTGCCCATCACGCCACCAATGCCCAAACCGGTCAGGAAGCGAACCACAAGAAACGCCGGAATACTATGCACAAGCGTGGTGCCGAGCATGCATAGCCCATAGA
>NZ_SWJE01000056.1 GCF_005144415.1 Trinickia terrae
CGGCCATCGCGCCCAGCACGATCGAGCCCGCGAGCATCCCCAGCAAACCTGCGCCGAAGACCGGCCCGAGGTCCGCCGCGCTGATGCGCCACGCCTGCACGATCGCCGGCGCGACAAAGCCCATGGTCTGCACGTCGAAGCCGTCCATCACCACCGAACAGCCGATCATGATCATGATCGCGATCTGGAATGCGCTCAGCGGACGGCTGTCGATCAGCGCGCTGATGTCGACGATCGAAGATTGCGCCTCTTCCACTTGCTGCGC
>NZ_SWJE01000057.1 GCF_005144415.1 Trinickia terrae
GGGGTCAGTCTTGGTTCTATTTAAGGAGTTCTATCATGGCAAGTCTCGCTTCGGGTATCTCGGCAGGTTCGACGGCAGCTGGCACGCTCGACACCGCTTCGACCATCGCTCAAATGAACGCCAGCACGGCAGCGTCGATCGCCATGCAGGACGCGGCGACGAAAAACGAAAACGCGCTCAACAACGACGCCGCCAAGGACCAGCTCGAAGAAGCCGGTCCGAAGAACGCGAAGAGCCTGACGCAAGGTTAAGCGTGATTCG
>NZ_SWJE01000058.1 GCF_005144415.1 Trinickia terrae
CTGTTCGCCGGTAACGCCGGTGGCACAGCAGTCTCGGGCAACGCAATACACACCAGCTAAGGCAGGTCGTCAAGCGCTTCCGCATTCTCATACAGCTTGATCAGCATCGCGCGAAGCACCTGAACGTCGCCCGCGGCGAAATCGCGAAGCACGACCGCCTCATGCCGCTTTGCGAGCGGCATGATGCTGAGGGTGAGCTCCTCGCCCTTTTCCGTCAGGACGACCCTGATCGACCGTCCATCCGTCGCGCTCTTCTCGCGT
>NZ_SWJE01000059.1 GCF_005144415.1 Trinickia terrae
GCTGATGCTGGACGTGTGCCGAACGGACTACACGCGCGGAGCGGAGTGCTCTGAATGTGAGCTTGGCGAGGTGCTTCTGCGGCTGTCACGGTTGCAAGCTGCGGTGTCTTTAGAGGATTGGACCATCCCTGTGTTCGCGATGGGCGTGCGTGAGGTCCCGCTGACGCTGGAGAACGTGCTGACGGAGGTCCGGCGTGCTGTCCAGCCTGACGAAGTTTCGCATGCGAAAGCCGGTGAAGGCGAGAGGGTTTCGCAGGACGA
>NZ_SWJE01000006.1 GCF_005144415.1 Trinickia terrae
CCCGCCTCCCGCTCAATACAGCACGACCGAGCGAATCGATTCGCCCTTCTTCATCAGCTCGAAGCCGTCGTTGATCTTCTCGAGCGGCAGCGTGTGCGTGATGAGGTCGTCGATGTTGAGCTTGCCTTCCATGTACCAGTCGACGATCTTCGGCACGTCGGTGCGTCCGCGCGCGCCGCCGAACGCCGAGCCCTTCCACTCGCGGCCCGTCACCAGCTGGAACGGCCGCGTGCTGATCTCCTCGCCCGCCGCCGCCACGCCGATGATGATCGATTGCCCCCAGCCCTTGTGGCAGCATTCGAGCGCCTGGCGCATCGTCTTCACGTTGCCGATGCATTCGAACGAGTAGTCCGCGCCGCCGTCGGTGAGCTGCACGATGTGGTCGACGACGTTCTCCACGTCCTTCGGGTTGACGAAGTGCGTCATGCCGAACTGCTTCGCGAGTTCGACGCGGCCCGGGTTGAGATCGACCCCGATGATCTTGTCCGCGCCCACCATCTTCGCGCCCTGGATCACGTTCAGGCCGATGCCGCCGAGCCCGAACACCACCACGTTGGCGCCCGCCTCCACCTTCGCCGTGTAGACGACGGCGCCGACGCCCGTCGTCACGCCGCAGCCGATGTAGCAGACCTTGTCGAACGGGGCGTCCTCGCGGATCTTCGCCACCGCGATCTCCGGCACGACGATGTAGTTCGAGAAGGTCGAGGTGCCCATGTAATGAAAGACCGGCTTGCCGCCGACCGAAAAGCGCGAGGTCGCATCGGGCATCAGGCCGCGGCCTTGCGTCGCGCGGATCTTCTGGCACAGGTTCGTCTTGCGCGACAGGCAGAACTTGCACTCGCGGCACTCCGGCGTGTAAAGCGGAATCACGTGATCGCCCTTCCTCAACGTGCCCACGCCCGGGCCCACGTCCACCACCACGCCCGCGCCTTCATGCCCGAGGATCGCCGGGAAAATCCCTTCCGGGTCCGCGCCCGAAAGCGTGTAGTAGTCGGTGTGGCAGATGCCTGTCGCTTTCACCTCGATCAGCACTTCGCCCGCGCGCGGCCCTTCCAGATCGACTTCCTCGATCGTCAGCGGTGCGCCTGCCTTCCATGCGATAGCGGCTCGTGTCTTCATATCTCCTCGTCACTCAAGCTACGACCAGCCGAAATCATCCACTACGACCGTCACCAACAACGCTATTTCAGCCCGCGTTGGCGAAAATGCAGTGCATGTTGACCAAAGGTCGGTGCCCCGAGACTCAGTCCACATGCGCCATCGCATTGGAAGTCTCTTCCTTCAGCCCATCCCGGATCACGTCGGCAAGGCGATCGACATCGTCGACCGTGTTGAACATGCCGAACGAAATGCGGATGCCGCCGCGCTCCGGCGAAACACGAACCTGGTTGCGCGCGAAATGGTCAGCCCACTTCTGCACGGGCAAGGCGAGCACATAGATGTGGGAGCGCTGACCTCGCTCGCGCGGGCCGACCAACTCGACGCCGAGCCGGTCCAGGCGGCCAATCAAACGGTCGCCGAGCGCGAGCACGTGCCTCTGGATCTCGGGCACGCCGACGCTTTCGATCAGCTCGATCGCGGCCGACAACGCATGCAGGTCCGGCAGATTGACGTTGCCGAACTCGAAGCGGCACGCGTCATGGCGCGTCTCCATGTCGTCGGGGCGCGCGATGTAGTCCGCCGGCGGCCTCGCCATCGAGGACATCGCGAGATAAGCGGGCTGCAGCTCGGTCAAGCCATCCTGGACGTACAGGATGCCAAGCCCCTGCGGCACCAGCAGCCCCTTGTGCGTGCCCGCCGCCAGCACCGAAATGCCCAGCGCCTTGACGTCCACCGGAACCACGCCGACCGACTGCATCGCATCCACGACGAAGTAAATGCCGCGCTCCTTGCACAGCCGCCCGATACTGCCCAGTTCATGTACCTGTCCGGCGTGAAAGGTGACGTGAGACAGCGTCACGACCCTGGTGCGCTCATCGATATACGAAGCGAATGTGGCTGCCGTGGCGACTTCGGTGTCCGCGAGCCTGGCAAAGCGCACTTCCACGCCCTTGCGCTTCAGATTGAGCCACGCATAGGCATTGTTCGGATGGTCGCCCTCGATCAGCACGACGTTGTCGCCCGCAGTCAAAGGCACCGCGTTTGCCGCGATGTTCAATCCTTCCGAGGTGTTCTTCGTGAAAGCGATCTCGTTCGGCGCCGCATTCAAGAACCTGGCCACCTGCTCTCGCGTCCGCTCGACACGCCGCAGCCAGACCGACTTCGGACCGGCCGTTTCATGCCCTTCCGCATAGAACTCCTCGAGCGCTGTGCGAACGTTCGTCGAGAGCGGAGTCTGGAAGGCCGAATCGAGGTAAACCATCCGCTTCGTCACGGGGAATTGGCTCCGCACGGCGGCGAGCTTTTCAGTTGCGTTCATCGTCGATCTCATAGTGGTTGCAGCTTGATTTACAGCTTGAAAGCGCCAACGGCGTTCGACGGGCGCGCAGCCCGCCGCAGCTCCCACTTCGCAATGACGGCGGCTGCGATGCTGTTGCCGATCACGTTGGTGACCGTGCGCCCCATGTCGATGAACGTATCGGCTGCCAGCAGCAGCGCGATGCCTTCAACCGGAATGCCGAACAGGGGCAGCGTGGCGGCCACGACGACAATCGATGCGCGCGGCACGCCCGCAATTCCCTTGCTGGAAACGAGCATCACGAACAGCATGCCCACCTGCTGCACGAAGCTCATGTGAATGCCGTAGGCCTGCAGCAGGAACACCGAGGCGAACGCCTGATACATCATCGATCCGTCGGCATTGAACGAATACGCGAGCGGCAGAACGAAGGCCGTGATCTTGTTCGAGATGCCGAACTCCTCGAGCTGCTCGAGCATCTTCGGGAACGTCGCCTCGCTGCTCGAAGTCGAGAACGCGATCAGCATCGGCTCCTTGACGAGACCGAGCAGGCGGAACACTTCGGAGCCGATGAACAGAAAGCCGATGCCGATCAGCAGGCAGCACAGCAGCGCCATCCCGCTATAGACGCCGCCGATGAACTTGCCGTAGACGCTGAGCACGCCCAGACCTTGCACCGTAACCACCGACGCGACGGCCGCGAACACGCCCAGCGGAGCAAAGCGCATCACGTAGTCGGTCACTTTGAGCATGGCCTTGAACGCCCCCTCGATCGCCGAGCCGAGCGCTTGCATGGCCGGCTCCCGCTCGCGCAGCGCCGACACGGCGAAGCCGAAGAAGAGCGCGAAGACCAGGATCGCGATGATGTCGTTCTGCGCCATGGCCAGGAAGATGCTCTGCGGAACGATATGGGAGACGAAGTTCTTGAGGCTGAACGCCGCCGTGCTCACGTCCGTCGAGGCGCCGCCGTGCGGCACCTCGACGCCGACGCCCAACCCCATGAGGTTCGACAGCGCCAGGCCCAGGACCAGGGAAAGGATGGACGCCGCGATGAACCAGAGAATCGCTCGCACGCCGATGCGGCCCACGTCTCCCGGCGTTCCGGTGTGCCCCATGCCGGCCACCACACCGGTGAACACCAGCGGCGCGATGACCATCTTGATGAGACGCAGAAAGATGTCGGTCAGCATCGAAAAGTAGCCGGCGATCTGCTTGTCGAGTTCCGGCGAACCCGTGGCTGCATGAATGACGGATCCGACGACGATGCCGGCAATCAGGCCGGCGAAGATCCAGGTGGAGAGTCGATTGCGCTTCATGGTTGGCACCCCGCTGTGTATGTTCCATTTTTTGGATTTCAAAATTCCATTGTCAAGGACATATACGAACGGCAATCGGCAGACGATTGTGTGGCAATCGCCCTGGATTCCAAAACGATTAAGGCAACCACCGGATTTCACACGCAGCGGCAGGACCAGCTGTTAAGCGTAAACACCTACCACAAACCCCATCCATCGGTAAAATACGTTCCGTTTTTTGGAACTAAAATATCGTGATGATGCAAGCAAAAGTGTCCACATCGAATTCAGGTATTCTTATGCGTCCCGTCATCGAGCAAACCCAATCGACCAAGCGCCAGCGCTTGTCCGCAGAGCGTGAGATTGCTGAAGCCATGCGCAAGGTAGAAGACATCCCAGTCCCGGAAACGCCGGAAGCCGAGGCATCGCCCACCGAGCGGGCGTTTCACGTCGTCGAAATGACGGCTCAGCTCGGCAGGGTCTCGACGGCCGATATCGTCGCCGCGCTCGGCATCCCCAAGACCACGGCGCATCGGCTCGTGAGCAACCTCGAGGAGTTCGGCTTCCTCGAGCACGGCATGGAGCGCGGCCGATACCAGGTCGGCCCGCGCCTGCTGGAGCTGGCGACCAACATCCTCGCCGCGTCCACCACTCATGGGCCGATTCACGCGCTGCTGATGGAAATTTCGCGGCGGACCGCCGAGACCGTGAGCCTCGGGGTCATGCGCGGCTCGGAGGTGGTGTACATCGACAGCGCCATCGGCAACTCGCCGTTGACGCTCAACTTCCAGAAAGGGCACCGCGCGCCCGCCCACTGCACGTCGAGCGGACGCGTCTTCCTCGCCAACATGGAGCGAAAGCAACTCGACGCGTACATGCTGAGCGGCCCGTGGGAGCCGATCACCCCCTACACGATCGTCGACCCCGATCGCCTGCGGCAGGAAATCGACCTCGCGCGCAAGCAGGGCTTCGCGACCAACGATTCCGAGTTCGCCATCGGCGTGGTCGGCGCGGCCGTGCCCATTGCGGGCCGGAACGGCCGCGTCGTGGCCTGCCTGAGCATTTCGGCGCCCAAGGCGCGCAAGTCGCTGGACGACGTCGCCTTGCTCGTCCCGACACTCCAGGCCGCCGCGCTGCGCGTCTCCAAGATGCTCGGCGTCATCGGCGGTGACGACGCCGAGGAAGAATCAGAGCCGAAAGCAGCGCGGCGCAGGCGCTGACCTCACTTCGCCGCCACCGTTTCAGGCGTCGCGGCAGCCACCGCTTCGTTCCGGCTCCAACCGCCGCCAAGCGAGCGATACAACGCGACCGCCGACAGCGCATGCTCGCGTTGCGCCTGGTTCAGCGCGTCCGAGTCGCGCAGATACGCCTCCTGCGCGGACAACACATCGAGGAAGTCCGTCGCGCCGCCCTTGTAGAGCTCGTTCGCCAGCTTGAGCGACTTGTCCGACGCGCTCAACGCATCCTGAAGCCGCTGCGCCTCCTGCGTCGAGCTGACGAGATCGGCGCGCGAATCCTCGACCTCGCGCAACGCCTGCAGCATGGTCTGGTGCAGGCCGAGCTCCGATTCGCGCATCTTGCTCTCGCTCTGATCGATGTGCGCCGTGATACGGCCGGCGTTGAAGATCGGGCTCGCCGCGCTCAGCGCCGCGCTGAACAGGTTGTCGGTCAAAGTCGGCAAGCCGAGGTACGACGCGGCAAGCAATCCGTCGGACAGGTTCAGCGAAAACTTCGGATACCGCTCCGCCTTAGCGACACCGACCTGAGCCGCCCGCTCTTCGACCTGCGCATACGCGGTCAGCACGTCGGGGCGCCGCAGCAGCGCCTCGGAGGGCAAGGTCTCGGGCACGGTCGGCCCAGGCGCCGGAATCGGCGCGGGCGTCGCCAGCACGAGCTTGTCGACCGACTCGGGCGTTCTCCCCGAATACACCGCGATCAGGTTCAACTGGTGCTGAATCGCCGCCTGTGCCGGCGGAATCCGCGCCTTGAGCGCGTCCAGCTGGTTCTGCGCCCGCGTGACGTCGAGCTGAGTCGAAAGACCGAACTTCAGCCGCTCCTGCGTCAGCTGCAGCGCGCGCTCGCGGATGCGCTCGTTGTCCTGCAGGATCCGCAGCTCGGACTGGGCCCAGCGCAAATCGACATAGGCCGATGCCGTGTTGGCCGCGAGCGCGAGCCCAACCGCATCTTCGGCGTGCCGTTGCCCGACCAGTTGCGCCTGGGCCGCAAGCAGGTCGAGCCGCTCGCCGCCGAAGACATCGGGCGACCAGGCGAGCGCCAGCCCCACGCCCCCCTCTTTCACATAGCCCACGGGCGGCGGTATGTTCTGGCGCGAATAGGAACCCTGTGCCGTGGCGTCGAGCTCGGGCAGAAGAACCGCGCGCTTTTGCACTGTCAGCGACTGCGCCTGCTTCACGCGCTCCATGGCGGCCTGCAAGTCGAGGTTGCCGGTCAGGACGATGTCGATCAATTGGTCGAGAACCGGGTCGTTGAACTGCGCCCACCAGGTCTTCGCATCGACGCCCGCCGGCGGCGCTTCCACGCTCCAGCCTTGCGGCGCGACGTTCGACACCGACGCCGGAAGACCGTCGTGCCGCGCCGGCTGAACCGCACAGGCGGACACGAACAGGCTGGCTGCAACGGCAATCAATAGCTTTTTCATGATGACCTCGATGTGCGCTCAGTGCGCATCCGGCGGCGGCGCCGTCATGGAAATGGGTTTGGAAAACAGCACCGCGACGATGGCGGCCAGGAAGCACAGCGACAGCACGTAGAAGGTGTCCGCGTAAGTCAGCGTCAGCGCCTCCCGGTAAATCAGCGCATGCAGGTTCGCGAGCCCGGACTGCGCCGCGTTCAAGGCGTCGCCGGCTACGTTCGCCCAATGCTCGGTCTGTCCGTCGAGGACCGCGTCGACCTGCGGCCGCCCCGCCGTGACGCTTTCATTGAGGCGCAAGTAGTGGAAGTTCAGCCGGTCGTTGAGCATCGTCGCACTGACCGCGATGCCGATCGCGCCGCCGAGGTTGCGCATCAGGTTGAAGAGGCCGCTCGCCGACTTGAGACGCGACTGGGGCAGCGAGCCGAGCGCCATCGTCACGATGGGCGGCACCGAGAACTGCTGGCCGATCCCGCGCAGCGCCTGCGGCAGCAGCAGCTGCTGCCATCCCCAGTCGTGCGTGAGCGGCGTGTACAGGTAGCAGCCGACGCCGAAGCACACGAGCCCGAACATCAGCAGCACGCGCATGCTGATGTAGCGCGCCGCGATCGCGTAGGCCACGAGCGCGAGCAGCTGGAACGCGCCGACCGAGAGCAGCGCGACGCCGATCTGCAGCGAATTCAGCCCGCGGACTTGGGCGAGAAACAGCGGCGTCAGGAACACCGCGACGAAGATGCCGATCCCCGTGATGAACGACAGCAGGCTGCCGATGCCGAAGTTGCGGACCACCATGGCGCGAAGATCGACGATGGGGTCCTTCGCCGTCAGCGCATGCACCAGGAACAGGAAGCCGCAGATGGCCGAGATCCAGGTGCAGGCGACGATGATGTGATCGCCGAACCAGTTCTTGCGCGGCCCCTCTTCGAGCACGTACTCAAGGCAGCCGAGGAAGCCCGACATCAGGACGATGCCGAGGTAGTCCCCTTTCTTCAGCAGCGATAGGTCGGGTTCGTCGATGTGCACGTACTTCGGCACGAGCGCCGCGACGGCGATGCCGGGAACGAGGTTCAGGTAGAACAGCCAGTGCCACGACCATTGGTCGGTGATCCAGCCGCCGATGACCGGGCCGATGGCCGGCGCAAGCGACGCCAGCGCGCCGATGGTAGTGGAAGCGACGAGCCGCTGCTTGCCCGGGAACAGCACGAAGGCCGTCGTGAAGACCGTCGGGATCATGGCCGCGCCGAGCGCGCCCTGCAGGCAGCGAAAGAGGATCATCGAATTGATGTCCCACGCCATGCCGCACAGCATGCTGGTGATCGTGAAGCCGACCGCCGACGCCACGAAAAGCCAGCGCGTCGAGAACACTTTCGACAGCCATCCCGACATCGGAATGACGAGGATTTCGGCAATCAGATAGGCCGTCTGCACCCACGACAGTTCGTCCTGGCTCGCGGACAAGCCGCCGCCGATGTCGCGCAGCGAAGACGCCACGATCTGGATGTCGAGCGTCGCCATGAAGAAGCCGAGGCACATCAGTCCGAACGCGAACACGCGCTGCCGCATCGGCTGCGCCGACGGATCGGCGGGATGAGTCGTTTGCATGCTTGTCTCCCGAACCCGTTACTTGCCCGTATGGACCGTGACGACCGCCGAAAGCCCCGGGCGCAGCACGTCGCCGAGCCCCGGCTGCGGGTCGAGGCGGATGCGCACGGGCACGCGCTGCACGATCTTCGTGAAGTTGCCGGTCGCGTTCTCCGGGGGCAGCACGCTGAAGGTCGCGCCGGTGGCCGGCGCCAGGCTTTCGACGCGGCCATGGAACGAGCGGCTGGAAGCATCGAGCGACACGTCGACCGCATCGCCGCCGCGCATGGTCTTGAGCTGGTCTTCCTTGAAGTTCGCGTCGATCCAGAGGCCGTTGCCCGGCACCACGGTGAGCAGCGGCACGCCGACTTTCGCGAGCACGCCCACGCGCGCCGTGCGATTGCCGATGTAGCCGTCGACCGGGGAACGGATGGTCGTGTATTCGACGTTCAATTCGGCGACGCGCTGCGCGGCCAGCGCCGTGTCGACCTGAGCCCGGGCGTCGGCGAGCTGCGCGCCGATGACGTCGAGCTCGCGCTGCGCCGCCGACACGCCGGCATCGCTGCGCTGCACCGCCGCCTGCGCCTTCGAATAGTCCGCATCGGCGTGCTCGACGATCTGGTTCGACACGGCGTCGTCCTTGACCAGCTCGCGATAGCGCGTCTTGTCCAGCGTGGTGCGCGTGAGCTCCGCGGCCGCGGCGCTCTTTTCCGCGTTCTGCTGCGCGATCACCGAGATCTGCAAGGTCTGCTTGGCCTGCAGCTCGTCGACCACCGCGCGGGCGCGCCCGACCTCCGCCGTGGCCTGCGCGAGCTGCGCGTCGTAGTCGCGCGCATCGAGGCGGATCAGCACCTGCCCCGCCTTCACGCGCTGGTTGTCGGTCACCTCGATGTCGTCGACGAAGCCGGTGACCTTCGGCGCCATGACGGTGACGTCGCCGCCGACGTAGGCGTCGTCGGTCGTCTGCTCGAAACGCAGGACTGTGTACCAATAGGTCCCGGCCGCGGCGAGCACGACAGCCACTGCCGACACGGCAAGCTTCATCCACGGGAACGGGCGGGTCCGCGTCGCGGCAGCATCTGCGACGGCGGTCTTCTGGGAGGAGACGGAAGTATTCATCGGTTTGCCTGTGTATATGCACAAAATGTGCATGCGCGCAGGTTAGCGGTGTGCCGGGCGCAAAGCGATGCCGCGCGCGCCACCAGATTGTTGCCGCTCGCGGCAACAATCGCATTTGAGCCCTTTTGAAAGGACTCGGCGGGGATATCAGCTGAGCATCTGCTCCGCCTCGAAGAAGGCGGCCGCATGCTCGATGAACGCACGCACCTTGGCAGGCTGCAGGGTCCGGCTGCTGTAGGCAAGCCTGAGCTCGATGGCGCCTTCGATCAGCTCGAAGTCGGCAAGCACCCTCACGAGCCTGCCCGACGCCAGCTCCTGTTCGACGAGCGCGGCTGGCACCACGCCGATTCCGAAGCCCTGCAGGACCATTTCCCGGTTGAATACCGGGCTGTTGGAGGAAATGTCGCCATGAATCGGAATCGTCAGCTCCTCGTCGCCGTTGCGAAAGCCAAGGCTCGGCCGGCGAATGGACGGCGACATGGCGACGAAAACATGATCGGCGAGCTCCGACGGATGGCGCGGCGTCGACGACGCCTGCAAATAGCCAGGCGTGGCGACGATGACAACCGGGATGCGCGCGAGCAGACGCACCACAGTCGTCTCGGCGGTCAGCATGTAGGGCAACACGATGCCGAGATCGAAGCCGTCGGCGACGAGATCGACCGGCCGCTCCGTCAGCGTGACGTCGAGGCCGACCTTGGGATGGGCGCGCTTGAAGCTCGCAATCAGCGGCACCAGCCGGTTCAAGGTGGCGGTCGTGTGGGCGACGAGCCGCAGCACGCCACCCGCCTCGCGGGTCTGGCTGGCCGCATCGGCTTCGAGCGCGTCCAGATCGTCGAGAATGCGCGCGCAGCCTTCGTAGAAGCGCTCGGCCGCCTCCGTCAGCGACACCTGCCGCGTGGTGCGGTTCAGGAGGCGGCAGCCCATTCGCTCTTCCAGCGCGGCAATCGCGCGCGAGACCACGGGCCGCGTCAAGCCGTGGATGTCCGCGGCTCGCGTGAAGCTCTTCGTTTCGACCACCGAGCGGAAAACCCGCAAACTTTCGATGTAATCCATGCAGTCCCCGTTTTTATTCGCCGCTTGCGGGCTCTGTTACAGCAACGCCACCACCCTCACGTCGCCCTGCTCCGCCGACGCCACGACCTTGCCGCCCACGCGGCTGAACATGATCGACACGGTCTTGTCGCCGACGCGCAGGTCGCCGATCTCGAGCCAGTCGATGCCCTCGGGCAGCGCCGGCTGCTCGATCCGCACTTCGTGACGCTCGGCGTCGATCGTCATGCCGAGACACGCCTCGAGCATCATGAACGGCGCGCCCGCCGCCCACGCCTGCGGCAGGCAGGCGACCGGGTAGGCCGTCGGCGGCTCGCCGCGCCGGCGCGGAAAGCCGCAGAACAGCTCGGGCAGGCGCATGTCGAAGTTGACCGCCGCCTGGAACAGCGCCTGCAACAGGCGCACGGCCGCGGCCTTGTCGCCGTAGCGCGCGAGACCGCGCGCGCAAAGCGCGTTGTCGTGCGGCCAGACCGAGCCGTTGTGGTAGGCCATCGGGTTGAAGCGCGCCTGGTTCGCCGCGAGCGTGCGCACGCCCCAGCCGGTGTGGAAGATCGTCGATTCCAGGTGCCGCGCTACGGTCTCGCCGCGCTCGCGCGACGGCAGGCCGAAGGCGAGCAGATGCCCCGCGTTCGACGCCATCACGCGGCACAGCTCGCCTTTGCCGTCGAGCGCGATGCCGTAGAACCCTTCCTCCGGCATCCAGTACTGCTCTTCGACGCGTTCGCGCAGCGCCGTGGCGCGCGCCTTGTAGCGCACCGCGTCGGCGGGATGCCCGCGCAGCGTCGCGAAGTGCGCCATCGTGTCGAACGCGGCGCAGGCGTAGGCCTGCACTTCGACGAGCGCGATCGGCCCCTCGGGAAAGTGCCCGTCGGCGTGGAAGACTGAATCGTGGCTGTCCTTCCAGCCCTGGTTCGCGAGACCGCCATCGGAGGCGCGCTGGTAGTCGAGCAGGCCGAAGCGGTTCTTGTCGCAGACGCCCGCCACCCACTGCGTCGCGCGCTCGAGCGCGGGCCAGAGCTCTTCGATCAGCGCCATGTCGCCGGTGCGCGCCGCGTAGGCGCCCGCCAGCACGACGAACAGGGGCGTCGTATCGACGCCGCCGTAGTAGAGCGCAAACGGCACTTCGCCCGTAGCGGCCATCTCGCTCTTGCGCATCTCGTGCATGATCTTGCCGACCGACGCGTCGCGGAACGCCGAGTCCTCCTTCGCCTGGTGCTCGGCGAGAAAGCGCAGCACGCCGCGCGCGAGGAGCGGCTGAAGCCAGAGCGTCTGCAGCGAGGTGATGACCGCATCGCGGCCGAACGGCGTGGAGAACCACGGAATGCCGGCGTACGGGTAGGGCCCCGTCGCGAGATCGGTGGTGAGCAAGCCCAGGTCGTAAAACGAGCGGTCGATCCAGGCATTGAACAGCGGATTGCTCGAGCGCACGCGCGCCGTGGCGCGCCGCCGCTCGCGCATCGACAAGTGCGCATCGACGAGCGCCGCGCGCACGGCGGCGCGGCCCACGCGAGGCTTGGCGGCGTCGATCTGGGTCAGGTGCGCGGAGCTCGCGCTGTGCGGCGGCTTCGCGACGTCGGCGCCCGGCGCACCGCCCTCCGCCGCCTGCAGCGCGCGCGCCTGCACCGCCACCGACAAATAGATCGACACGCACGCCTGCGCCGGCAATTGCACCGAATAGTCGGCGCGGCCCGCGAGCAGCTTGTCCGGCTGCGGCTCGAACGCGATCCGCACGTCGCGCTCGACGCGATCGAGCCCCACGTAGCCGAGCGCCACCTCGCCGCCCTCGACGCGCGGCGCCTCGATGGCGCCTTTCTTCTCGCGCTTCAGGCCGCGCACTTCGAACATGTCCTTGAAGTCGCTCGCGAACGAGACGGAAAGCGGCACGACCGCATCGGTCATGCCGTAGTTGGTCAGCGTAATTGCTTCGTAAAGAATCGTGCCGCACAGCACGCGCAGCCGCTCGACGTGGATCACGCCTTCGGGCGTCTCGGCGCCGCCCAGGGGCGGCAGCGGGCGGTTGGTGAGGTGCGCGGTGAACGCGGTGTTGTCGCTGCTCACGTTGCCCGACAAGAGCGACGGCGCGCGGCCGCCGAAGGTCAGCCGCAATTGCGACAGCACGCGCGTGTCGTTGACGAACAGGCCGTCGTCGTGGCCGATGATGTCGCCGAGCGGATCGTTGACGACGAAGGCGTCGCCCGACTTCAGGACGTATTGGCTTGCGCTTGCGATATTCGGGTTTTCGGTCGGGATGAACGCACCGTCCGCTTCGTGCCCGTGCTCGGGCAGCTCGTCGTGGCTCAGTCCGCCAAGTGCTTCAGGGTCCAGCATCGTCTTGCCTCCTGTCGTCCTGTCGACCAGAGTTGGAGCTTCAGCGCTTACTCTAGGCCCACAGCGGTTGACTTCGTTCCGATTGTAGAGAGGTATGCGGAAAGCGGAAGTTCAACGGCGGATCGATTCAACCAAGCGTTGCGCTCGCGTCACGCCACGCTGCGAATGAATTCGTCGACATAGCGATTGAAGGCCGACGGATGCGCGAGATTCATGCCATGCGAGGCGCCGCGCACGGTCTGCCGCCGCGCGCCGGCGAGCCACGCTTCGAGCGCTGCGACCGTGCGATGGAAGATGGCGGGGCTCTTCTCGCCGTCGATCAGGAGGACCGGGCAGCGCACCTCGGCGGCCTCCTCGGCCGTGTAGGCCGGCAAGGGGTCCTGGAACTGGGGCGGCAGCGTGCCGGCGTTGTCGATCGCCATCGTGCGGAACGCCTTCGTGCTCTTCGCCCAGAAGCCAGGGCGGCTCACCGAATCGACGAACAGCTGCAAGCCGGCGTCGGTCTCGCCCGCCTCGATCAGCTGCGCCGCGCGGGCGCGCAGCGCGTTGACGGTTTCGGGCATTTGCGCGATGGGACGCCCCGGAATCTGCAGCGGGCCGCCCGGGTCGGCGAGCGTCAGCGTGCGCACGTGCACGCCGTGGCGCCGCGCGAAATGAAACGCCACGCAGCCGCCGCGCGAATGTCCGACGACATGGGCAGGGCCCTCGCCGAGCCGCTCGACGAATTCGGCCAGCTCGTCGGCATGGCGGCTCCAGCTGAACGGAATCTCGCGCGGCAAGCCCGCGAGCGGCCAGTAGTGCGTGAGGCTCACGCTCACGCACCGGTAGCGCGGCGACAAACCGTCGAGCTGCGGCTGCCAGTAACGGTAGTCGCAGAGCGATCCGTGCACGAACAGCAGAAGCGGCCCCTCGCCGCGCTCGACGTATGGCATCCGCAAGCCGCTCGACAGTTCGATTTCGCGCTGTGAGGGATCGGCCGCGTCGGCAAAACGGGACGGGGCCGGGTCAGTCGCCAAAGCCCAGCTCCGCGTCGAAGCGTTGGCCGACCGCGAGCTGCCCGCCCGCGCCGGCGATCACGATCGCGTTCTGGCCGAAGGTCAGCGCGCCGTCGAGCCGGCTGTTCGCGCGGTAGGTGGCAAGCGTGTCGGTCGGCTCGTTCGGGGAGCGCGGGTCGGGCGCGCCCGTCGCCTGATCGATGGTCGGCATCGGACAGCGCGCGCAAGGCTTCACGACGCGCAGCTCGATCGCGCCGCCGTCAACGCTCCGCAAGGTCTCGACGTAGTCCTCTTCGTAGGCCTCGAGCCCGCTCACGACGATGTTCGGACGAAAGCGATTCATCGGAATCGCGGCGGCGCCTCGGCGCATGAGGCGCTCGTTCAGGTCGTCGAGCGAGGCCTGGCCGATCACGAGCAACGGGAAGCCGTCGGCGAACTGGGTCGTCACCTCGCGGCCGTCCGTCCACTTGCGGTCCGCAACGCGCTGCGCCGACGGGTCGAAGCGCACGAGCCGAACCGGCGCGCAGAGAAACGCGGAGAACCAGCGCGCCGTCTGCGGCCCGGTATCGAGCGCGGCGACCGTGTCGCCCCAGACCGTCGCGGCGACGGCCGGCGCAGCGCGCAAAGCGGAAGCCGCGAGCGGCGTGCGCAACTCGTCCATGCCCGGCGCGCGCATGATGAGCTCGGTTACGCCGATCTCGACCTCGACGAGCGCGAGGCGCGGATAAGTGCGCTGCGTGATGAACTTGCCCGCGGCGTCGACGAGCATCCAGTTGCGGTCGTATTCGAGGCCGGTCGGCAGCAGGCGGACCGTGTCGAAGGCGATTCCGGCGCAGGACTTGATGGGATAGACGACGAGCTGGGAGATGGCTGGCATGGAGCAATGCGAGGAGAACGGCTGGGAGCCGCGATGGTAGCACCCGCTGCCGGGCCGCGCGCAGGCGCTATGCGAACGCGACCCGGTCGACCCGTTCCGCGCCCGCGCCGCGCACCGCGCAAGTCAGCGGTTCATCGGCGATGCGCACCTCGAGCCCGGTCTCCTCGACGAGCCGCTGGTCGAGATTCGCGAGCAGCGCGCCGCCGCCCGCCAGCACGATGCCGCTATCGGCGATATCGGTCACGAGCTCGGGCGGCGCATTCTCGAGCGCCGCCTTGACCGCGCCGATCACCTCCTTGAGCGGCACCGCGAGGGCATCGGCCACGTCGTGATTGGAGAGCTCGATCGTGCGCGGCAAGCCGTCTTCGAGGCTGCGGCCCGTCGCGCGCATCGACTGCGGCGGCACGTTGTAGGTGGCCGTGCCGATCGTCTTCTTCAAATACTCCGCCGTCTGGTCGCCGAGCACGACGCCGTAGAGGTTGCGCACGTGGTTGATGATGGCCGAGTCGAACTGGTCGCCGCCCACCCGGACCGAGACGTTATAGACCACGCCGCCCAGCGCGATCACGCCGACCTCCGTGGTGCCGCCGCCGATCGAGACCACCATCGAGCCACGCGGCTGCCCGACCGGCAGCCCCGCCCCCACCGCGGCGGCAAGCGATTCGTTGATCAGGCTCACCTTCGACGCGCCGGCTGCCATGGCCGCTTCGCGGATCGCCCGGCGCTCGACGTCGGTCGCATTGGACGGCACGCAAACCGTGAACTCGGCGCGCCGCACGAAGAGCGAGCGCAACTGCGCCATGTCGACGAACTCGCGGAACATCCGCTCCGCAGCGGGGAAATTGGCGATGACGCCGTGCTGCATCGGCCGCACGGCTTCGAGATTGCCCGGCGAGCGTCCGAGCAATTGCTTGGCCTGAGTGCCGACAGCCGCCACACGCGCCTCTCCGGCCGTGTACTGTTTCTGGAAGCAGACCACCGACGGCTGGTTCAGCACGATGCCCTTGTCGCGCAGATAAATGAGCGTGTTCGCCGTGCCGAGATCGACCGCGACGCTTTGCTGAAACAGTCGTCCGAAGAAGGGTGTGTGCGACATCGTTGGCTTGGAAATAACTCGCTCGCAGGCAGCTTGTTTTTCGCTTCCGGAGAGCAGGCTGCCGCCGCGGCAGAGCAGAACGGTCTACGCCAAGTCCCGCTGTATACGATTACGGCGCTCCGAGCCAATACTTTAGGTCAGGGAAAACCCAATCTTCATAAGATTTTGTGCGCGCCGGGCGATTTCCTCGCGCGCAGGTGGGCGAGCACGCGCGGACGCTCGACGAGCGCGCGCACCAGCGCGTCGCGTCCGAGCAGCGCGCCCTCGCTGGAGATCGCGTGGCCGACCGCAGGCAAGGCGTATGCCTCGACCGCGTAGCCCGCGTCGCTGAACGCATGCGCGGCGCGCTCGAGTTCGAGCACGGGGATCGTTTCGTCGTCGGCGCCGTGGATGAGCGTGAGCGGCGTGCGGTTCCTCTCGGCGATCGGCGAGCCGAGCCGCCCCGAATAGGCGACCACCACCGCCGCGCCCGCCGGATTCACCGCCGCATGATGCAGCGCCATGATCGAACCTTGCGAAAAGCCGACAATCGCGAGCGCATCGAAGTCCAGGCCGTATAGCGCAAGCTCGTCGCTCAGCATCCGGTGGAGGGCAGGATAGGCATTCGCCACGCGCAGCGGACGGCGCAGATCATCGATATCGCGCCGGCTGAACCATTGCCGCCCGGCGCCGCCGCCATCGAACGCCTCGCTGCCGTCGAACGACACGAAAGCCGTGTCGGGCAGCGCCTCGCGCCAGGATTCCGCGAGCGCCAGGAGATCGAGCGAGCTGCCGCCCACGCCATGCAGCAGCGCGACGAGCGACTGCGCCGGCCCCTCGAGCGGGGCGCAGCGCCGGCCGTGTTCGAAACGGGTCCAGTTCATGGGCGTCTCCAACCCCGCAGCGGTTGGCGGAAAATTGCGCACAGGCGGGAGCATACGCCGGGTTGGCGTTTCGTGCGCGAGCGCTTTTACTCGGTATCCGATATCGCTTCGCCAGACAAAACGTACTGCATTTCATGAAACAGAACGTCGCCGCGCGAGGGCAACTGGAACGGCGGCGCGGACGAAGCGAACCCCAGCGCCTCGTAGAAGCCGCGAGCACTCTCGCGCGCCGTGCACCAAGCGGTCCGCCCGCCCTCTTTCTGCACGTGATCGAGGCACAGCTTGATCAGCAGGCGTCCGAATCCGTAGCCCCGCAGCCGCGGCTCCACGGCGACCCCGCGCAGCCGCCACTCCTTGGCGCTCGTGGACCCGGGCAGCGCTTCCCGGCAGACGGTTGCGACCGCAACGATTTCTTCGTGCTCGCAGACCGCCAGATGCAGTGTCGAAACCTCGTCGTCGTGGACAAATCGGGAAGATTCAGCGTTGCCGTCCAGCAAGACTTCGCTTCGGAGGGAAAGCACGCGCTCCGCGGGAACGGAGCAGATGGAGTAAAGCATGTGATGGTCGGACATGAGTCGGCGCTACCCCGCTGCAGTGGATCGACCGGTTCTGTTTTCGACGGCCGCGGGTCTCTTCGCTGGCCGAGGTCGAACCGTGAATGGCGTGCACGCTACCGAGTCTTTCACACGCTTGCAACACGAGCGGCCATTTTTTCTCAATTTTGGCGCCTTACCTCTTAGTTCTGACAGGTGTGCAACTGAGATCGACTGAGTATTCTCGGACTTGTCCTATTTTCATTCCGCACTTTTAAGACACCTGAGATCTCAGATGCTCGAGAACAATCCATCCGATACGCAGTCGGCGTATGTCCAGATCCGCTCGCGCATCCTCGATGGCCGACGAGCTGATGCTCGGCCACACGCCCGTGCGCTCCGCAATCCAGCGCCTCGTCGTAGAGGGGCTGGTCGAGGTCGTGCCAAGGAAGGGAACCTATGTGGCCGCCCCGACCAACGACGATCTGCGCGAAATCTTTGAAGTGCGGCTCGCGCTCGAAAGCACGGCCGCGTACCTCGCCGCGGTGAGCGGCGCGACGCCGGGGCTCACGGCCGCCGCGGAACAGCTCCAGCGGCTCGTCGACGACGACTCGGACGACCTGATGGTCGAGCAGCGCATCGGCTGGACGTTCCATCAGGAAATGTTCGCAGCCTCGCAGAACGCACGTCTATTCACGACGTACAAGATGCTGCGCATGCAAACCGGCCTGGCGCTCAACGAACTGCAGCGCAGCGACGTCGCGACGGTTCGCCGGGGCACGCTCGAGCACCTCGACATCTACGCGGCGATCCAGGCCAACGAAGCCGAAGCCGCGCGACGGCACATGTGGAATCACATCGTCGACGGCACCGACGCGCGCATCAAAATCATCCGAGGCGAAGATGAATCAACCCCGTCGTAAGCGCATCTCCGTTCCCGTGCAGATGGTGGCCGGGCTCGTGCTGGGCATCCTGTTCGGCATCCTCGCGCCGTCGGCCGGCACCAAGCTCGCCTTCATCGCGACGCTCTTCGGCCACGCAATCAAGATGGTCGTCATGCCGCTGATCCTGTTCTCGGTGACGGTCGGCATGTTCCGCGTGGGCGTGCAGCGCGGCCGGCTCGGCAAGACCGTGCTGCTCTCCATCGCGTTCTTCGCGGCGATGACGTTGGTCGCAAGCATGCTGGGGCTCGCCTTGAACATGTTCTTCCGCCCCGGTCTCGGCGCCAGCATGACCCAGACCGCCGCGATGCCCGCGCATCTCGCGAGCGGCATCGACTGGATGGACTTCCTCGTCGACCTCGTGCCGACCAACATCGTCGGCGCGCTGGCCTCCGGCAACGCGCTGCCCGTGCTCGTGTTCGGCGTGCTGCTGGGTTGCGCGCTGTCGGCGGTCCAAGAGCGCGCGGCGCCGATGATCGCGGTGCTGGAGTCGATGCTGGCCGCGCTCTTCAAGATGACGGAGTGGATCATTTCGCTCTCGCCGCTCGCGATCTTCGCTGCGCTCGCCGCGCTCCTGGGATCGAAGGGGCTCGCCGCGATGACGCCGCTCCTCAAGCTGCTCGGCGTGGCCTATCTCGGCATGGCGATCCTGGCGCTCCTGCTCTCGCTGATCGTCAAGCTGGCCGGGCAGTCGCCCATCGCGCTCGCGAGGCGCGTGAGCGAGCCGTTGATCCTCGCCTTCACGACGCGCTCGTCGGAGATCACCTTCCCCGTGCATCTGAAGCGGCTGACGGAAATGGGAGTGCCGAAGTCGCTGGCGTCGACGGTCCTGCCGTTGTCCTACATATTCAACCGCGACGGGGCCGTGCTCTATACCGCGCTCGCGGTCGGCTATCTGGCCGATGCCTATCACCTGACCTGGAGCGTGCCGCTCCTCGTGACGATCGCCGTGCTGACGATCATCACGATCGACGGCGCCGCCAACGTACCCTCGGGCGCGGTCGTGGCGATCACGGTGATCCTGACGGCGATCGGACTGCCGCCCGAAGCCGTCGTCCTGATCCTCGGCGTCGACGCGTTCTTCGACATGGGCCGCACCGCGCTCAACGTCTACGCGAGTACGGTCGCCACCGCGGTGGCGATGCGCGTGTCGGGCGAGACCTATGCCGAACCGGCGCCTAACGAGCGCCTCGACAGCCTGGGGCCCCTGGGCAGCGACGCCTGACGAGCGCCGCGGGCCGGACGCTCCGGCCCCTCCTTACTGTCCAGCCTATCAATCGAGCGGAGCAATCGATCATGGAAAATGCCGCCTTTACGAGTGACTACACGTTGGTCGACACCGCCGAGTTCGCACTCGGCCTGAGGGATATGGAAGCCGTTGCGGATGCGTTGGAGCTGCTCGCCTCGCTGATGAACGACCAGCCGGCGATCGACGACGAACACCTGCGGCGCGTGCCGTCGGCGCTGCATGCGCTGGGCGATTATCTGAACATCCGCAGCAAGCATCTGCGCTCCGTCGGCGCCCCGGGCGAAACGGCGATCTCCACCTACAGCTACGCTCGCGCGAGCGTGCAGGAAAGCCCTTCGGCGTGAGGGGGGTGCGGCCCGCCCGCGCCCCGCCCGCACGCTTGCCCGCCCTGCCCGCGTCCACCGTCACCTTCCCGGCGACGCACGCTCCCAGCCCGCCCCTCGCGTTTCCTGCATCCATCCGCCACGCGTTCCGCCATCGGCAGACACCGCGTAAAGCGCGTATTCTTTTTCGCTTCGCAGCACGCCGTTCGCGGGGCCTCGCCACGTTCATGAACGTGCTCGACACGTCGATCGCCAACGTCGCGATCCCGACCAATCAGGCGATCAGCAACTCCGGCCCGCGCGCCGCGAGCGCCTTGCGCAGCGCCTTGTCCGGCGCGAGCTCTGTCACCAGATAGCGAACGTTTTCGAAACCGTTGACGCGCACCGGCGTCACGCGGCCGAACTTCGAATGATCGGCGACGATCACCGCGACGCTCGCCGACGCGATCATCCGGCTGCGCACTTCCGCCGCCATCCGCGTGTAGTCGGTCAGGTGCGCGTCGGCGGTAATGCCGCCCGCGCCGACGAACGAGAAGTCGACGTGATATTGCGCGAGCTGCTGCACCGTATCGAGCCCGAACGTGGCGTCCTCGTCGTCCGAGAGCTCGCCGCCGAGCAGCGTCACGCGGTTGCCGTTGCGGCGCGCGAGCACCTGCGCGATGCGCCAGTCGTTGGTATAGACCGTGAGCTGATGGCGATCCGCGAGCGCGCGCGCCACGGCGTGCGTCGTCGTGCCGGAATCGACGATCAGCGATGCGCCGTCCGGCACCAGTTCGGCCGCGCGCGCCCCGATCGCGCGCTTGGCGGCGGCGTTGGCGGCTTCGCGCGCCTCCAGGCTCGGCTCGCGCCGGTCCGCGGCGAGCGCGCCGCCGTGCGTCGTCATGATGAGGCCGCGCTCGGCGAGCGCGTTGAGATCGCGGCGAACGGTCTCGCGCGAAACGTTGAGCGCCTGTACGAGTTCGGCCACCGACAGCGCGCCGGTCTTCGTCAATTGCGACAGGATGTATTGATGTCGTTGTTCTGCGAGCATTGCGAAAAGCGGCCTGCAAACGGCGCGTGGGATCAAAAGGGGGCGCGCGTATTGTATTACGCGGCAATGCTTTAGGCCGTAAGACAACCCTTACATTCGGCAGGACTGCAGCTTACATCCGGTACGCCCGCGATGCGCCCGCTCCCCTTTGCTGTGCATCCCTGCTAACCTAGGCGACCTGCCCGCCCAAGTCGCCCAGCCCCTCTGTTCATGCGTACCTTGTTTCGTCGGCTGTTGCTGCTGTTTTGCTTGCTGCGGTACGGCGCGCGCCTGATCTGGCTCGCGGCGCCGCAAGACCACAAGCTGCACTGGTTCGCGACCCTCGTCAAAGACATGCACGCATCCGATGGCGCGCGCGCGAGCCTGCATCGCGCGCTGCCCCAGCTCGGTCCGCTGGCGAGCGCGTTTGCCGAAAGCCTCAGCGAACATCCCGAGCTCGCCACCCGCACGCTGCACGACGCCATCGATGCCGTCAGCCATCTCGAGGCGCCGCTCTCTCCCGCCGACACCGAGCACGCTCTGAAGGCCGCGTTTGGCCATCCGCTCGCCGAACTGTTCACTTCGATCGATCTCGTTCCCGTGCAAAGCGGCTTTGCCGAGCAAAGCCATGCCGCCCGCCTGCGGAAACCGGACAATGGTCACATCGACGTGACGATCAAGCTCCTGCGCATGAAGCAGGTGCAGCAGATCGGCGACGAGGCCGCGCTCCTCTGCTGGGCCGCGCGGCTCGCCGAGGCGTTCTCGGGCGCGGCACGCAAGCTGCGCTTGCACGCGCTCGCCGAATCGTTCGCCGCCGACGTGCTGCGCCGCTTCGACCCGCGCACCGAAGCGGCGAATCTCTCGCAGACGGGCCGCCACTTCGAAGGCGATGCGCGGATCGTCGTGCCCGACATCGTATGGGATCTCGTCACCGCGAGCACCCTCGTCACCGAGCGCATCGATACGCTCGCCATCACCGATATCGACGGACTGCACGCGCACCGCGTCAACGTCGCGCGGCTGGCGGCGCATATCGTCGAAGTGATCGCGCAGCAGGCGTTCGAACACGGCTTCTTTCATGCGGCGCTCGACGCGCGTCGCGTGCGCGTGAGCGTCGAGCCGGCCACGCTCGGCCGCCTCGTGCTCGCGGACTTCTCGATCATGTCGAGCCTATCCGCGCCCGAGCGCGAATTTTTCGTGCATGGCGCGACGGCGCTCTTCGAGCAGGACTACGGACGGCTTGCCGAAATGCATCGCGATGCGGGCCACGTTCCGCACACGACCCGCACTGAAATACTCGAAGCGGAATTGCGCAGGCGCAGCGAGGCGCACTTCGCGGTTCAGACGCACGAGCGCTCCGCAAGCGGCCTGCTGCAGCATCTGCTCGGCGCGGCGCACGCATTCGACGGCAACGTCTCGCCGCGTCTCGTCGCTGCGCAGAAGTCGCTCGCACAAGCCGAAACGCTGGCGCGGACGCTGCATCCGGGCGTCGATACGTGGAACCTCGCCAAGGAGGCGCTCGGCGAGATCGCACGCAAGGATCTCGACCATCGCGGCTGGATCAAGCGCCTCTCACAAGAGCTGCCGCATCTCGCGCATATCGTGCCGCGACTGCCGCAGCTCGTGATGCGGCGGCTGCAACAGCATCACGACCGGCATCGCTCGCACTTCGATACGGCCGCGTGGGCGCGTGAGCTGCAGAGCGAATACCGGCGCACGCGCGTGCTCTTGTGGGCGTGCGCGGTGTGCGGCGGGCTATTGGGAGCCGGCGCGATGTGGCTGACGCGCTAGCGTCCGATCGCGACAGGGGGCAACGGCGCCGCGGCCTCATGCGTCCGCTCGGACTGCACCGCCGGGACGTCGCCCGAAGCAGGCTCGTCGGCGGAGCCCAGCCGCAGGGCATGGAACAAGAAGCGTTGCAGCGTCTGGACAGCCGACGTCACGTCGTTCGCCCCGCCTAGGCTGAACAGCCCGAAATCGGCGAGCGGCGGCTGCGGCAGGCCACTCGCGTGCGGATCGAGCGTGCGCATCGTGGCGCGCCGGATGGTCCACTCGGGCAGCACCGCGATGCCAAGCTCCGCCTCGACCGCCGCCTGTATCGCCGACAGGCTCGTGCTGGTGCACACGACACGCCAGGGAATCCCCGCGAGCCGCAGAGCCGCGAACAACTTCTCCTGCCACGGACACGTCCCGCCGAATGCGACGATCGGCAGAACAGGATCGTCCCTCCCTACTTCCGCCGCCAAGCCACCCACCCAGTTGAGCGGGTGCTGCCAGGTCGCGAGCGGAATGCCCTTGATGAGCGCCGAGCCCGCGATCGCGGCAGTGATCGGCTTCATCGTGCTCGGCCAGCCGATGAGTGCGCTGCAGATCGGAGGGACGCTGTGCGTCGTTGCCGCGAGTATCGGGGCAGCGGTGCAGAAATAGGCGGAATTCTCCGCTGCCGAGCGAGGACGCGGGCCGGTGAGATGGCCACGCGGTGACCTGACCGCTCGATGCCTTCCCATGTTTTCGTTGATGTCGATCCGGACGAGCGCCTCGACGGCCTGGGCGCCCTGGACGGCAACGCATGACGAGCGCCGCGCGCCGGACGCTCCGGCCGCCCTTCCATCTGTCCACAGCCGATCAATAGAGCGGAGCATGCGACCATGGAAAATGCCTCGTTTGCGAGCGACTACACGCTGGTCGACACCACCGAGTTCGCACTCGGCCTAAGAGATCTGGAAGCCGTCGCGGATGCGCTGGAGCTGCTCGCCGCGCTGATGACCGACCAGCAGATGATGAGCGGCGACGAACACCTGCAGCGCGTGCCTTCCGCGCTCCATGCGCTCGGCGACTATCTGAACATCCGCAGCAAGCACCTGCGCGCCATCGGCGCCCCGAGCGAAACGGCGATCGCCCCCTTCAACTTCGCGCTCGCGAGCATGCAGGAAAGCCCTTCGGCGTGACGGGGGCGGCTCGCCCGCTCCCCGGCTGCACGCTTGCCCGCCCGCCTGACGGCGCCGCTGTCATCTTTCCGGCGGCGCACGTTTTCAGCCCGCCCGCCGCGCCTCTCACGTTTCCCGCATCCATCCGCCACGCGCTCCGCCATCAGCAGACGCCGCGGAAAGCGCATCCCGGGCGACCGTCCTGACGCGGTTGCGCGATTCCGCGACAAGACCGTGATGAAGCGCGCGGTGGCCGCGGCCAGCGTAAGAGCGCCACGCTTCGTCGAACTCGATAGCCCGGACCTTGGGCGCGCGCTCGATGCGTTGAGCTTTCCGGTGATCGTCAAACCGCGCTCCGGCGCCGCGAGCGCCAATGTTCAGCGGGTCGACACACGTGCGCGGCGGCTTCCTGATGTTGCCCGAGCCGGTCGGCTGCCGGCTGGTGCGAAGCGATGTGCCGGCCGGCATTCCGGCGCTGTACGGCGCGGTCGTGCCGAAGCGCAACCATGTATTCAATGGCAAGGGCGGCTACGACGACATCCTGGGACGCTTCCGCTACCGCGGCGCCGAGCAGGAAATCGAGTCGTCCATCGAACGGACCTTGCGCGAATTTCACTACACGCTCGCCGACGTGTCCGTACCAAGACGGCCGGCGTGGCCGAGGATGACGCTCCGGTATTCGATGTCCGTCGCGGGGTGAAGGCGGCGGGGAGGCATGGCCGCCTCCCCCGCCGGCTCAGATCGCCAACACCGTCACCCCCACCTCGACCTGATGCTGCCCGCCGCCGAGAATCATCCCGCGCAGCAGCGACACGTCGCTGTAATCGCGCCCCGCCGCGAGCGTCACGTGATCGAGATCGGCGAGCACGTCATTGGTCGGATCGAGATCGACCCACCCGCTCTCCGGGCAGAACACCGACACCCACGCATGCGACGCATCCGCGCCGATCAGCCTCGGCTGCCCCGGCGCGGGATCGTTGCGCAGATAGCCGCTCACGTAGCGCGCCGGCAAACCCAGCGAGCGCAGGCAACCGATCATCACCTGCGCGAAATCCTGGCACACGCCGCGGCGCAATTCGAACGCGCGCGAAGCCGGCGTATCGAAGGCGGTCGCGGCGGGCTGATACTCGAAGTCCGCGTGGATGCGGTGCATCAGGTCGATCGCGCCGGCCACCACGGGCGTGCCCGGCGCGAAGCTCGGCAGCGCATAGGCGCGCCATTCGGGACGCGGCTGGATGTTCGGCGACGCAAAGCAAAACTCCGCCTCCGGATGAAACGGCGCGCCCACGCGATAGCGCAGACGTTCGGCGACTTCCTCCCAGGCGGGTGTCTTCCCGGGGTCCAGCGACGCCCAGCGCGGCAGCAAGTGCACCATCGTCTCGCTCGTCATGTGCAGGCTGTCGTGCGGGGCGTCGAGCGAAAAATAGAGGACGTCGTTGCCGAAAGCGTCGAGGCGGCTCGTCTGGTACGACGGCTTCGGCTCGATCTTCTCTTCGTGCGACATCACGTGCTGCCACGCGCACGACAGCGGCCGGATCGTCGCGAGATGCTGGGCCGTCTCGACGTAGGTGGAATAGCGGTAAGTCGTGCGGTGCAGGACCGACAGCACGGTACGGTGGGCGATCATGACGACACCTGTGCTGCAAACGTATTGGCGTGGCTGAAGTAGCGGGCGCTGATCTCGTTCGATGCCGCCGCGACGTACATGCCGATCTGGTCGCAGACATCGCACAGCTCGGCGTAGGCGCCGTTCGCATCGGTCGCGCACAGGCGCTCGAGTGGCGGCAGCGTCTCGACGCCCGGCATCAGCTCGGCGAACGGCAGGCGCCACGTGCTGCCCGCCGCTGCCGCGATCTCGTCGAGCTTCTTGCACAGCCGCGAATAGACACCATAAAGCCCGCGCGGGTTGGTTGTGTCGACAACGATCAGATCGAGCAGCGCAGGCACTTCGAAGCGCCCGGGATAGAGCGATCGATAGGTGAGCGTGCTGTCGAAGAGCTGAAGCAGCAGCTCGAAACTCTCCGGCCGCGCGAGCCGTCCGTGCGTGGCGACCACGCGCACGAACGTCGACATCGCCCAGACGCGCTCGATGTGCCGTCCGGCGAACAGCAGCCGCCATGCTTCGTCGCGGGTCATGCGGTCGCCCTGCGCGCCGCTGATCGCCGAGAGCTGCGTCGCAAGGTGCTCGAGCGCGTCCATCAGCGCGACGCGATCGTAGCGGGCGCCGTTGCCCGCATGCGTGAAGCGGGAGAGCGCGTCGCGAAAATCGTTGCGCGCCGCTAGGATCGTGCGCCAGTGATCGTTCGACAAGCGCGCGCGCACCTCGCCGCCCGCGCGCGCCTGGCTGGCGAGACTATTGCCGATACTCGCCGCGTGGGTGTGCTCGCCAAGGCCCGCAATGAGCGCGCGCTCGAACGCGTTCGGCGTGAGCTTCTCGGGCTCGTCGTCGTCGGGGAGCAGGCCGAAGCGTGACGCGAGATCGACGAGCGTCTCGAGCATCGCTTCGTCGTCATTGCTCTCGAGCGAACCGAGGATCAGGCGGCACAGGCGCACGCCGTTCTCCGCGCGCTCGCCGTAGCGGCCCGACCAGAAAAGGTTTTCCGCCGCGCGGCTCGACACGATCCGGCGATGCTTGCGCGCGAGGTCGCCCGGCGCAATCGGCTGCGGCAGGAGCGTGAGCGTCGAGCTCGGCTCGCTCGACAGCACCCAGGTATCGACGCTGCTGCCGCCGAACTGCATCGACACGCTCGACTGCCGCTCCGCGGCCAGACGCGTGAAGCCGCCGGGCATCACGTGCCAGCCGCCGACGGAATCGGCGATCGCGTAGACGCGCACCACGGCGGGCCGCCCCGAGAGCGTGCCCTCCTCGTAGCGCGGCGTATGCGAATACGGCAGCGGGGTTTGGATCGTGTAGGCGTCGGGCGCAAGATCGATGCGCTCGCGCCACGCGGCAAGCCGCTGCCGCCCCTGCGCCATGCCGGGCGCGCCGCCCCCCTGCCCCGCAGGCCAGGTCGGCAGGAGAAACGCCTCGTCGAGTTGCGCGAACGCAGCTTCACGCGCCGCGTCCTCGCCGCACCACCAGGTCGCCACGCTCGGCAGCGCAAGCGGCTCGTTCAGCAACGCCTTCGCGATGCCCGGCATGAAGCCGTGCAGCGCCGCGGATTCGGCAAAGCCCGCGCCCGGCACATTCGACACCATGACGTTGCCCGCGCGCATCACCTGCAGCAGGCCCGGCACGCCGATCGTCGAATCGGCGCGCAGCTCGACGGGATCGCAGAACGAATCGTCGAGGCGCCGCAGCACCGCATGCACGCGCTCCAGGCCGGCGAAGGTCTTCAGGTAGAGCTTGTCGTCGCGCACCGTCAGGTCTTTGCCTTCGACGAGCGTCATGCCCAGGTAGCGCGCGAGGAACGCGTGCTCGAAGTAGGTCTCGCTGAACGGGCCGGGCGTGAGCAGCACGATGTGCGGCGACTCGCCGGGCTCGCCGCCGCGCATCGTCGAGCGGGCATCGTCGGCGAGCGTCGCGATCAGCTGCGAGTAGGTCGCGGCGAGCCGGCTAGCGCGCATCTCGCGGAACGGCTCGGCGAACAGGCTCGAGACGATCAGCCGGTTTTCGAGCGCGTAGCCGAGGCCCGAAGGCGCCTCGGTGCGATGCGACATCACCGTCCACACGCCGTCGGGCGCGCGCACGAGGTCGACTGCGACGATCTGCAGATAGCGCCCGCCCGGCGGCGTGAAGCCCTTCACGGCGCGCAGGTAGCCGGGGTGGCCGAACACCAGCGCGGGCGGCAGAAGGCCGTGCGCGAGCAGTGTCTGCGGGCCGTAGATGTCGGCGACGATCGCATTGAGCAGATGCGCGCGCTGCGCGACGCCGCGCTCGATCTCTGCCCATTCGCCGTCGTCGATCAGATACGGCAGCAGGTCGAGCGACCACGGACGCGGTTCGCCCTTGTCGGCGTAGACGTTGTAGCTGATGTCGTTGTCGCGGACCTGTTGCGCGAGCGAGGCGCGCGCCTGGTCGAGCCCGGCGACGCCGTCGTCGCCGAGCAGTTCGAAGAATTGCCGCCAGGGCTCGCGCAGCAGCCCCAACGCGTCGCGCAGTTCGTCCCAGCGCCCCTCGCGCGCCGGCAGCGCGCGCAGACGCGCCACGGCGTCCGCATGGAGCGTCGTGGCGTCGAACGGCAAGGTCGTTTGGAAAGACAAGGTCGTATTGGTTCGAGTCGTTCAAAAGCTTGGCGGCCGGTCTCCCTCGGTCGAGGCCGTTTCCAATCAACGATGACGCAAATCGAGCGTGAACGGAAACTCCAGCGTGCGCTCGGACACCTTCACGTCGAGTGGGCCAGGCGTATGGCCAATCGTGAAGAAGCGCGCGCGCCGCCGGCTCTCCGCCTCATAGGCGTTGACCGGAAACGTCTGATAATTGCGACCGCCAGGATGAGCGACATGATACTGGCATCCGCCGAGCGAGCGTCCAGTCCAGGTGTCGACGAGGTCGAACGTGAGCGGCGCGTGCACGCCGATCGTCGGATGCAGCGCCGACGACTGCGCCCACGCGCGGAACCTCACGCCCGCCACGTGCTCGCTCACGCGCCCGGTCGGCTGCAGCGGCAGCGGCGCGCCGTTGACGGTCACGACGTGGCGGTTGTCGTTCAGGCCGAGCACGCGCACCTCGAGCCGCTCGACCGACGAATCGACGTAGCGCACCGTGGTGCCCGCCGAGCCCTCCTCGCCCATTACGTGCCACGGCTCCAGCGCGTTGCGCACGGTCAGCGAGATGCCGCCCGTGTGCAGTTCGCCGACGAGCGGGAAGCGGAACTCGAAGTGCGGCGCGAACCAGTGGCGCTCGAACGCGAAGCCGGCTTCGTTCAGGTCGGCGAGCACGTCGTCGAAATCCATCTGGACGAAGGTGCCGATCAGGAAGCGGTCGTGCAGCTCCGTGCCCCAGCGCGTGAGGCGCGTCGTGTACGGCGTGCGCCAGAAGCGCGCGACGAGCGCGCGCAGCAGCAGCTGCTGCACGAGGCTCATGCGAGCGTGCGGCGGCATTTCGAAGCCTCGCAGCTCCAGGAGGCCCAGGCGGCCGGTGGGGCCATCGGGAGAGTACAGCTTGTCGATGCAGAACTCGGCGCGGTGCGTGTTGCCGGTCACGTCGATCAGGATGTTGCGCAGCGTGCGGTCGATGAGCCACGGCGGGATCTGGCTGCCATTGCCGTTGCCGATGCCGTCGATGCCGCCGAGCAGGTCGAGCTGGTGCTGCAACTCGCGGAATGCGATCTCGAGCTCGTAGACCTGGTCGTTGCGCGCCTCGTCGACGCGCGGCGCCTGGCTCGTCGGCCCGATGAAGAGCCCCGAGAACAGGTACGACAGCGACGGATGGTTGTGCCAATACGCGATCAGGCTCGCGAGAAGGTCGGGACGGCGCAGGAACGGGCTGTCGGCCGGCGTCGCGCCGCCCAGCACGAAGTGATTGCCGCCGCCGGTGCCGCAGTGGCGGCCGTCGAGCATGAACTTCTCGGTCGACAGATACGACTCGTGCGCGGCCTGATAGAGGTATTCCGTGTGATCGACGAGCTCGTCCCAGTTCGAGGCCGGATGGATGTTCACCTCGATCACGCCCGGGTCCGGCGTCACCTGCAGCACCTTCAGGCGCGGGTCACGGGGCGGCGGATAGCCTTCGATCACGACCTTCATCTTGAGCTCGGCGGCGGTGGACTCGACGGCCGCGAGCAGGTCGAGATAGTCGTCGAGTTCGGCGAGCGGCGGCATGAAAACGTGCAGCAGCTGACGGCCGCGGCCAAAAGCGTCGGCCTCGACTTTCGGGCCGGCCGCGCGCGCCGGATCGCGGGCTTCGACGCACAGCGCCGTGCGCCGGATCCACGCCGCCGATTCGCCGCGCGCGGGGACGCGTTGGGAAGCGGATGCCGGGCTCTCGCCGTGGCCTGCCGCAGCGGCGATGTCTCCTGAGCGCGCATGGGCGCCCTCGCCGCCCTGTCCCGCGATTCCCGATTTGGCATTCGGTATACCGTCCACCGCATACTGCATACGCAATTCTGCGGCCGAGCGCAGCGGCGACGGCGGCGCGAACGGATCGTGCTCGTGCAGGTACGGATAGTCGCCCTTCGACACCCACGGCAGCGAATCGAGCGGCAGGCGGTAGCCCATCGGCGAATCGCCGGGGAACAGGTACATCCGCTCGTCGCGGAAGAACCACGGCCCGCTGACCCAGCGCGGGCCCGCGAGCGCCGGCCCGCCGTTCTCGCGATCGAGCGGCAGCACGTAGCCCGTCACCGCCGAGAGCCCCGCGCCGAACACGCGGCGCAGCCGCACGCGCTCCATCTCGTCGTCGAGCCGCGAATCGAACGGATCGACGTTCACCGGCAGGCGGCGCTCGCGCCACAGGTAGTACCAGACGTCCTCATAGCCCGGCAGTACGTGCTTCGCGTCGACCTGCAACTTCACCGCGACGTGGCGGATGAAGCGCTCGGCATCGGCCGACGTGTAGACGCCCGGGTCGCGCTCGTCCGCGAAGAGCGACGGATCGTGCCAGCACGGCTCGCCGTCGGCGCGCCAGTAGAGCGACATGGCCCAGCGCGGCAACTGCTCGCCGGGATACCACTTGCCCTGCCCGGTATGCAAAAAACCGTTCGTGCCGTAGCGCTCGCGCAGCTTGCTCATCAGCGAGACCGCGTAGCCGCGCTTGGTCGGGCCGAGCGCGTCCGTGTTCCACTCGGGCGCGTCGCGGTCGCGCACCGCGACGAAGGTCGGCTCGCCGCCCATCGTCAGACGCACGTCCTGCTCCACGAGCTGCGCGTCCACGTGGGTGCCCACCTTCACGATCTCGGCCCAGTCCTCTTCGCTGTAGGGTTTCGTCACGCGCGGCGTCTCGAGCACGCGCATGATCGACATCACGTGCGAGAAGTCCACCTCGCAGTCGTCGACCGCGCCCGAGATCGGCGCGGCGCTGCCCGGCTCCGGCGTGCAGGCGACGGGAATATGCCCCTCGCCTGCCAGCAGCCCCGAGGTCGGATCGAGGCCGATCCAGCCCGCGCCCGGCAGGTAGACCTCGCACCACGCGTGCAGGTCGGTGAAATCGACTTCGGTGCCGCTCGGGCCGTCGAGCGACTTCGTATCGGGCGCGAGCTGCAGCAGATAGCCGGACACGAAGCGCGCCGCAAGCCCAAGCTGCCGCAGCGTCTCGACGAGCAGCCACCCGGTGTCGCGGCACGAGCCCGAGCCGAGCGTAAGCGTCTCTTCCGGCGTCTGCACACCGGGCTCCATCCGGATCAGATAGCTGATGTCGTGCTGCAGCCGCTGGTTCAGCTCGACCAGGAAATCGATGGTTTTTTTCGGCGTGCGGTCGATGCTCGCGAGGAACTGCGCAAAGCGCGGCGTCGGCTCGCGCTTGATGCGATACGGCGCGAGCTCGTGAGCGAGATCGTCCGAGTAGACGAACGGAAACTTCTCGGCGTCCGGCTCCAGGAAGAAATCGAACGGGTTGTAGACCGCCATCTCGGCGACGAGGTCCACCGTCACCTTGAACTCGCGCGTCTTCTCGGGAATCACGAGCCGCGCCTGATAATTGGCGAACGCGTCCTGCTGCCAGTTGATGAAGTGCTGCTCCGGCTCGACGCGCATCGAATAGGAAATGATCGGCGTGCGGCAGTGCGGCGCGGGCCGTAGCCGGACGACCTGCGGCGACAGCCCGGCCAGGCGATCGTAGCGGTAATGCGTGACGTGGTTCAGCGCGACTCGAATAGACACACAGGGCTCCTGATTAGATCGTGAACCGAAGAAAAAGACAGCAGAAAAAACCATCGCGGCGCCCTGCCGGGCGGCGCTGCACGCCGCCCATCATGCGCGCGCTCGAAGTGAAACGCGTGACACGGCCGCACGACGCGGCATAAAGTTTGCGAAACGGCGCTCACGCGAGCTCGACCCATGCACGGGAACCCACGTGATGAAAACCTTCCACTGCAACCGCTGCCAGCAACAGGTGTTCTTCGAGAACGTGCTCTGCGAGCGCTGTAACGCGCTGCTCGGCTACGTCCCTGAGCTCGGAGAGATCAGCGCGTTCGAAAGCGCGGGCGACGGCCTCTGGCGCAGCCTCCATCCCGGCGCCGGCACGGCGCTCTTCCGCCAGTGCCGCAACTATGCCGTCGAAAACGTCTGCAACTGGATGATCCCCTCCGGCTCCCCCGACACGCTGTGCCGCTCGTGCCGCTTCAACGGCGCGACCCCGAACCTGGAGACGCCGGAGAACCGCGTCTACTGGTACCGGCTCGAAACCGCCAAGCGCCGGCTGCTCTATACGCTGATGGCGCTCGGCCTCACGCTCGAGTCGCGCACCGAGAACCCCGAAGGCGGCCTGCAGTTCGACTTCCTCGAAAGCAGCGGCGACGACCTCGTGATGACGGGCCACAACAGCGGCATCGTCACGCTGAACATCGCCGAGGCCGACGACGCCTATCGCGAAGAGACCCGTTCCTCGCTCGGCGAGCCGTACCGCACGCTGCTCGGCCACTTTCGGCACGAAACGGGCCATTACTTCTTCGACCGCCTCGTCGGCCGGACACGCTGGCTGCCGCTCTTTCGCCGCCGCTTCGGCGACGAAACCGCGGACTACGCCGCCGCGCTCGACACCTACTACAAGAACGGGCCGCCCGCCGACTGGGCGCAGTCCTACATCAGTGCGTACGCGACGATGCATCCGTGGGAGGACTGGGCGGAGACGTGGGCGCACTACCTGCACATCGTGGACACACTCGATACCGCGGTGTCGTGCGGGCTCGCGCTGCTGCCGGACAGCCCGCACGAGCCGACGCTCGTCGACCAGACGCCCGTCGAGGACGCCGGCTTCGATAGCCTGATGGCGCGCTGGTTTCCGCTCACCTACGTGCTGAACAGCCTGAACCGCAGCCTCGGCATGCCCGACGGCTACCCGTTCACGCTGCCGCCCCCCGTCGTCGACAAGCTGCGCTTCGTGCATCGCGTGATCCTCACCTCGGCTCCAAAGAGTTAGGCTCACGCGCTCACGCAGCAACGGCTTCTGGCTCCTGCGGCGCGAGCGGCACGAGAAAATCGCGGCTGATGCCGCTCGCCAGATCGTTGATGCGCGCGAGGAACTCGGTCAGATACGCGTGCAAGCCGGCATCGAGAATGTCGCCGATACGCCCGCGCCGCACGTCGTCGAACAGCTGCTGGGCCATCCGCTCCGTCTGCGCCGAGCGCGCATTGCGCACGCGGCCGAGAACGTCGCGCACCTCGTCGAGGCTCGCCGCGAGCGAGCGCGGCCAGTCGGCGAACAGAATCAGCAGGCCCGCGACGCGCTCCGGCGTGATCACGTCGCGATAGACCTTGCGATAGACCTCGAAGCCCGACACCGAGCGCAAGAGCGCCGTCCAGTGGTAGTAGTCGAGCGACTGCGTGCCGCCGGGCGTGCCGAACTGCTCGCGCATCTCGAACTTGACGTCGAGAATGCGCGCGGTGTTGTCAGAGCGCTCGATGAAGGTGCCGAGGCGCATGAAGTAGAACGCCTCGTCGCGCACCATCGTGCCGAGCTGCACGCCGCGAAACAGGTGCGAGCGGAACTTGACCCACTCGAAGAACTCGCTCGGATCGCGTCTGAGGATGCCGTCGGCCAGCAGCTTCTGGCATTCGAGCCAGGTCGTGTTGATCGTTTCCCAGAGCTCGGTCGTGATCGAGCCGCGCACAGCGCGCGCGTTTTCTCGCGCGGCGCGCAGGCAGCTCACGATCGACGACAGATTATTGCGGTCGCGCGACATGAACTCGATCACGTCGCGGCTCGTCCAGCCGCCGTGCTCGGCCTCGTACGCGCCGGAGAGCTCCGAGATCGACAGCATCGCGCGCCAGCCCTGCTTGGCGAACTCGTCCGATTGCGGCAACAGGGAAAGCTGGTGATTCGCGTCGAGCATCCGCGCGGTGTTTTCGGCGCGCTCGGTGTAGCGCGCCATCCAGAAGAGGTGGTCGGCAGTGCGGCTCAGCATGACAACTCCCAAAGCTTGGTTCGTCGTTGATTCGATTTTTTTAGCGTTCTTGCAGGCGAGGCACTGGCCGCGCTAGCGCTCCAGCACCCAGGTGTCCTTCGTGCCCCCGCCCTGGGACGAATTGACGACGAGCGAACCTTCGCGCAACGCGACGCGCGTCAGGCCGCCCGGCACCATCTTCACCTCGTGCCCCGACAGCACGAACGGACGCAGGTCGATGTGGCGCGGCGCGATGCCGGCCTCGACGTAGGTCGGGCACGTGGAGAGCGCGAGCGTCGGCTGCGCGATGTACTTCTCGGGGTGCGCGACAAGCACCGCGCGGAATTCCTCGACCTGGGCCGCTGTCGACGCCGGGCCGACCAGCATCCCGTAGCCGCCCGCCCCGTGCGTCTCCTTCACGACGAGCTCGGGCAGATGGTCGAGCACGTACTTGAGGTCGTCGGGCTTGCGGCACATCCAGGTCGGCACGTTGTTCAGGATCGGCTCCTCGCCGAGGTAGAAGCGCACCATGTCGGGCACGTAGGGGTAAATCGACTTGTCGTCGGCGACGCCCGTGCCGACCGCGTTGCACAGCGTCACGTTGCCCGCGCGATAGGAGGACATCAGGCCCGCTGCGCCGAGCGTCGAGTCGGCGCGGAACACGTTCGGATCGAGGAAGTCGTCGTCGACGCGGCGGTAGATCACGTCGACGCGCTGCGGGCCCTGGGTGGTCCGCATGTAGGTGAAGTCGTTTTCGACGAACAGGTCCTGCCCCTCGACGAGTTCGATGCCCATCTGCTGCGCGAGGAACGCGTGCTCGAAGTAAGCCGAGTTGTACATGCCCGGCGTCAGCACGACGATGGTCGGGTTGTCGACGCCTTGGGGCGCCGCGGCGCGCAGCGTGTCGAGCAGCAGGTCCGGGTAGTGCGCGACGGGCGCGACGCGGTTGCGCGAGAACAGCTCGGGGAAGAGCCGCATCATCATCTTGCGGTTCTCGAGCATGTAGGAGACGCCCGAAGGCACGCGCAGGTTGTCCTCGAGCACGTAGAACTCGCCCTGGCCGGCCCGCACGATGTCGATGCCGGCGATATGAGCGTAGATGTCGCGCGCGACCGTCACGCCCTGCATCTCGGGACGATACTGCGCGTTGCCGACGATCTGGTCGGCCGGCACCACGCCGGCGCGCACGATGTTCTGCTCGTGATAGATGTCGTGGATGAACTGGTTCAGCGCGTTCACGCGCTGCCGCAAGCCCCGCTCCAGCGCGGCCCACTCGTCGGCGTGAAAGATGCGCGGGATCACGTCGAACGGGATGGTGCGCTCGGTGCCGACGCCGCTCTCGTCTTGTGCGCCATATACCGCGAACGTAATGCCGACGCGGCGAAAGATCAGGTCGGCCTCGGCCCGCTTGTCGCGGATCTGCTGCTCGCTCTGGCTCTGCATCCAGTCGAAGAGCTGGCGGTAATGCGTGCGGGGCTCGCCGGACTTCAAGAAGGCCGCGGCCGTCGCGCCGCGGGCATCGATCTCGCCGCGCTCGAACATCTCGTTGAAGAAAGCTTGCGTCATAAGCGGTACCCGTTTTGTTGTGCGTCCCCAAGGTGGCCTGGTTGCACCCGCAATTCGTCGCTTCGCGTTCTTCCGATCGAGCCGCACATGCGCTGGCGCTTGCCGCCTGGCGCCGGCCGGACAAGGTCTGGGCCGAGCATCCAGCGCCATCCGGCGGAAAGCCAGTGCAGCTCACAGCGTACTTCGCGCCCGATCGGAACATCGCTCATGCGGCCCGTTCCCGCTGGACCGCTCACTCGCCGCGTCGCGACACCCGCCGTGTCTTACATCCAGCGGGTGTCGCGACGCCGAGGCAACCAGGCGTCGAAAGTTGCATACGCAACTTCCATGCCGAAGACAGAATCTTACATCCGAGCTGTGCGGCGCTGCGCGCAATCAAGCATCTACCGCACCGCTCGCGTGCGTGCGGCGCGCTCGCGGATCGCCAGAGAGACGACTTATCGCAAAGCAACACCGCCGTCACGCACCAACTCCATGCATCGGCGACAACTCGCGCACCGCCTTGGAACGGCGCACCTCCGTGATTAAGCCGCACCTGCCGCGCCGCCAAAACGCGGGTTTTCCCGAGCATGGCGGGTTACGGCCGCGGGTTGCCGCCTTAAGTCGTCATCCAGAGTCGCCGTCCCGGGTTGCAGTCTCGAACAAGACACGCCGGTTGGCTGGCGCGATACTGCGGCTCCTTTTTGCGCCGACGCCGATCCGCGATGTTCGCCACCCTGCTTGCCGCCGTCTTCATTTCGCTCTGGTCGACCGGGTTCGTGGTTGCCCGCGCAATCAAGCCGTACGCCGATCCCAATCTGTTCCTGCTGATGCGGTTCGGCGGCACGGCGCTCATGTTCGCGCTCGCCGCATGGGCGGCCCGCGCCGCATGGCCGCGCGGACGCGAGCTCGGCAAGCACCTGTGCGCCGGCGCGCTGTTGCAGGGAATCTATCTCGGCGGCGGCTACTGGGCTGTCGCTCAAGGCCTCTCCGCCGGCGCGATGGCGCTGCTCGGCGCCTTGCAGCCGCTCCTGACCGCGGCGCTGGCCGCGCCGCTCTTCGACGAGCGCGTCTCGCCGCGCGGCTGGAGCGGGATGGCGCTCGGGCTCGCGGGGGTCGCGCTCGTGCTGGCGCCGAAGCTCGCCACGGCGGCCCCGGTGCAGCCGGGTCATGCGCCGTCGTGGCTGGTCGCCGCCGTCGCGGTGCTGGCGGTCGTCGCATTCACGGCCGGCACGCTGTTTCAGAAGACGTCGCTCGCGAAAGCGGACATCCGCAGCGCGAGCGCCGTGCAGAACCTCGGCGCGGCGGCCGTCGCCGCCGCGCTCGTCGGCATACTGCATGAAAAATATTGCATACCGTCGACCACGCTCTGGATTTCGCTGGCCTGGGGGATTGTGATGCTCTCGGGCGTCTCGATGACGCTCCTCACGCGGATGGTGCGGCGCGGCAGCGCATCGCGCGCCACCGCCCTGCTCTTTCTCGCGCCGCCGCTTGCGGCGCTTCAAGGCTATGCCGGGTTTGGCGAGGCGCTGTCGGCCGCGCAGATCGCCGGCTTTGCCGTCGCGCTCGCGGGGGTGTTGCTGGCGAGGTCGTGAGGCGGCGATCGCCCCCTCGATCGGCCGTGTCGGAAGCCTCGGACACACGGGCGCGTCTTTCGCTCCGAGTCGACCACCACGATATAGCGGCCCGCCCATGGCGTAACCTGCCGGTCCGGGTGCAGCACCCACAGCGACCTTGCCGCGTCGCAGCAGCGCCTCACCCGTTGACCGGCACCCAGATCTCCACCACGCCGTTGCCCGTCACCGGATCGAAACGCTCGTCGTAGCGCTCGAAGTCGGGCGCGTCGGCGGCCTTGAAGTCCGAGTCGGGCAGCCACTTGCTGAGGATCGTGTTCCAGGTGCGCCGGATCGTCGAGATGTGCCCGCGATGCGAGAACACGGCATAGCGCTGCGCGGCGAGCCGCACGCGCGCGAACTCGGCGGGCAGGCGCCCGAAGTCCGATACTTCGACGCCGCAGATGTAGTCGAAATTGCCGGCGCCGTCGCCGTTGCAACACACGCCGTACGTCACGCGCCCGAGCTGCCCGGGCACCCGGCCGATATGCGGCCCGAAACGCTGCCAGAGCGCCGGAATCCCGGCGACGGTCTCGCAGGTGTAGCGCTCGCCCAGTCCGGCGATCAGCAATGCTTTCGCGTCTTCGAAACGCGGCGGCTCCAGGTCGGTGTTGAGGTCTTCGTCCATTCTCATCGGCTCCACGAGGTCGAGGTTGTCGACACGGCGTTGCACGCGAACCTGCTCGGGCGTGACCCCGAACTGCTCGCGAAACGCACGCGTGAATGCCTCGTGAGAGCCGTATCCGGCTTCGAGCGCGATCGCCAGGATGTCCGGCGCGCCCATCGACAGCGATTTCGCCGCGACGGTCAGCCGGCGCCCTCGCACGTACCGCATGATCGATCGTCCGGTCGCGACGCCGAAAGCGCGCGAGAGGTGAAAGCGCGACACGCAGCCTGCGCTCGCGATGTCGTCGAGCGTGATGTCGCTCGAAAAATGGCTTTCGATGAACCACAACGCGCGTCCCACGGGATTCATACGGTCTCTCGGTCAAGGCATGATGGATTTATAGCGGCATCGCCGGACGCGGATTTGATCGGAATTGCTGAAACGGCATTCCGCCCAAACGCCGGCGGGGCTGACCGGAACAACCCGGCCAGCCCCGCTGGACGCGCAGAGCCTCCCTCGCACGCTACGCTTTGTGCCGCTGCTGCAATGCCCGAATGCGCCCCATCGCCGGCTCGTCGCCGGTCGCTGCGTCGTACATCTTCGCGAGATCCCCCTTCAACGCCGTGCGCGAGTTGCCGTCGAGATAGATCATGTGTCCCGACGGATAGAAGCGCGCCGACAGGTTCGCACGCACCTGCTGCTCGATCAGCGGCATCTGCTGCAGATCGATGACCGTCTGGTAGAACGGCGTGACGAAGTCATAGAAGCCGTTCGCCGACAGCACCTTCAAGTCGACGTTCAGCGCCATCACCGCAGCCAGGTCGCCCGCCGTGTAGAGGATCACGTTGCCTTGCGCATCGACGCCCTTTTGCGCGCCGGTCGGGTCGATATGGCTGAAATTCCAGTTCTGGAAGGCCTGGTTGTTGAGGTCCGTGAACGCGGAGTTCGACGTGTATTTCAACTGCTCGTTGAGATACGTATTCCACATCACCGTGTAGACGCCCGTGACTGCCGTCATCGTGGGATCGTTGCCGCCCGAGTTCGGGTCGATCTTGCCCGCGATGCCGGTCTCGATGCCGGTCACGCGGCCGTCGTAGGCGCCCAGCGCGAGGCCCTTCGACTTGAGCAGCGTCGTCAGGAACAGCGAATTGCCGTGGCTGTCGTAGCCCGCGATGTCGAGACTCCAGGCGATCAGCGTCGTCTTGTCGATGCCCGTGTATTCGCTGAGCTTCTCGATGGTGGCGTCGTCGGTCTGCGGGAACTTGCGCAGCGCCTGCAGATAGTCGCCGCGCGCGAACTGCGCGACTTCCTCGGCGAAAGCGCCGAGGTTGGCGGGCGTCGGCGAGACGCCGAGCTTCTTGTGATACCACGCGTCCGCGGCCGCGGTCGGCAGCGCGCCAACCGGATTGCCCGCCTGCGTGTAGTCGAGGATCGACGATTGCAGCGTGACGCCGTTCAGGTCGATGCCGTCCTCGTGCAGCAAGTAGGCGAGCACGCAGCTGCGCGCCGTGCCGTAAGACTCGCCGAACAGAAACTTCGGCGAATTCCAGCGGTTGTTCTTGGTCAGGAAGCGCTTGATGAACTGCTTGATCGAGACCGCATCCGGATCGGTGCCCCAGAAGTCGATGTTCTTGTGCGGCGCCACCGCCGCCGAGTACCCGGTGCCGACCGGGTTGATGAAGACGAGATCGCTCTTGTCGAGCAGGCTGTCGGGGTTGTCCTCCATCGCGTAAGGCGCGGGCGGCGTGAAGCTCGGCATCGCGGTCTTGATGCGGCGCGGCGCGAACGAGCCGAGCAGCACGAACACCGCCGACGAGCCCGGCCCGCCGTTGTAGAAGAACGTGACGGGCCGCGTCTCCTCCTTCTGGTTGTCTTCGGTGAACGCGACGTAGAACATCTTCGCGTTCGGCTGCGAGCTGCTTTCGTCGACGGTGACGAGGTGCCCCGCCGTCGCCGTATAGGCGATCTTGCGGCCGCCGATCACGACCGAATGATGCGTGATAGCCGCGCCTTCGGTGGTGTCCGTGACCGAATCGTTCGGACCGTTGCCGTAAGCGACCGGATCGAAGAACGGCTGGTCGCCGTCGGCATGGCCGAGCGCATGCGCCATCGACATCACCCCGGACGCGGGCGAGGCATGCGAGTTATGAGGCGAGTGATGCGATTGCGTGCTGCCGGACCCTGAATCGGTATTCATCGTGACCGCTCCATCGATTTCGTTAGCGACGCCTGGCGTCGTTTCAGTGCTTTGCCGGGTGGACTGCGTTTGACGAACTGAACTGCCCTGCTCCTGCGAGCTTTTGCTGCGTATCGCGCTTCTCGACTGTCTCGGCATACCGCATTCGGTATGCGGTATGCCGTGTGCTGCATTTGGTATACAAAATAAAACGCCAACGGGCTATAGAGCAGCAGCCACCTTCTGGCCGTCGGGACTGCCGAGCCCGGTGCAGGCATCCCAGCCGGGGGATGCCGCGAAGCTGCCGTTGTTGCCCTTCTTGATGTCGCGGAACGCGCCGCCCGCCTGGTAGAGCTTCGGGTTCACGAAACCCGCCGGCGCGCCCTTGGCCGCGTTGATGCGCGCGATCAGCGCGGCCCAGAGCGGAGCGACGGCGCTCGTGCCGCCGATCACCGACTCGCTGCCGTCGACGAGCACCACATAGCCCGAATTGGGCGAGGCATCGCCCGCCACATCGGGCAGCCCGCGCATGGCGAGCGGCGCGGCGCCGCCGTTCACGCGCGTCACCGTCAGCCCTTCCTGCCACGACGGCAACGCGAACAGGCTGCTCACGCCGCCGCCCGAGGCGCCGCCTGACGCGCCGTCGTTCCATACCGCTTCGCTCTTGATCATCCCGCCCGCGGCGCTGCTCGATGCGCTGATGCGCGTGCCGCCGCAAGCAAGCACGTAGGGGCTCGACGCCGGAAAGTCGACATGATCGGCGCCATCGGCGACGCCCTCGCTCGAGCCGCTGTCGCCCGACGCCGCGCAGATCGTCACGCCGACCGCTGCCGCCGCCTGCAGCACGCTGTTGAACGCCTGCGCCGACTGCTGGGTCCACGCCGATTCCGGCCCGCCCCAGCTGATCGAGATGACCGACGGACGATTCACCGTATCGTGCACCGCGCGGTTGACGGCGTCCATGAAGCCGGCGTCGCTGTTCGAGGAGAAATAGACGGCGATCGTCGCGCCCGGCGCGATCGCGCCGGCAATTTCGATGTCGAGCGTCACCTCGCCGTCGGGGCCGTTCGGGTCGCCGCTCGGCGCATTGCCGTTGTTGTCGACCGGCACCGCGACCACCTTGGGCAGCGGTACGCCGAGGTTGGAGAAATAGGCTTGCAGATCGCTGCTCTCGTAGCCGCCGCCGAGCTCGATGATGCCGATGCATTGCCCGCTGCCGTCGCCCGCGGGGAAGTCGTAGAGCGACGCGATCTGCAGCGGCGTAAACGATTCCGCGGCAGCCTGCGCGGCAAGGAAGGGAGGACGCCTCCGGAAATGCGGCCGCGCCTGCGGCCGGTTGTCGAGCCCGAGCACCGCGGTGACGACGCCGTGCAGCTCGTCGGGCAGGCTGACGGCGCCCGTGCGGCCGCGATACGCGCCGATCGCATGATGCTCGTAGCGCTCGAGCTTGACGTCGAAGGCAGTCTGGAACTGGGCGATCGTGCCCGACAGCACGACCGTGCTTTCCGCAGCGTTGGCGCGCACGACCGCGAGCCCGTGTTGCGCCGCAAAGGCGCGCATTCTGGCGATGTCTTCGGCCGATGCGCCGAAGCGCTGCGAAAACTCATCGCGCGAGAGCGGTGCGACGCTCGCGCCCTTGCCGATTTCCCCCAATAGCGCATGAAGGGCCGCTTCCGATTGCCGGCGCAGCATCACGACCACTTGAATCGTCTCGCCCGGGTCGCATTGCCCGAGACACTTCGATCCCTCGGCCACCGCGCGTTCGCTGCCGGCCAGTGGATGTCTTGCCATGGTTTGACGCTCCTGTATGCACCACCGGTGCGGCAGGCGCCGGCGACGCGCCATGCGGCGCCGCAACGAGCGGCGGTGCGGTTGCACAAGCGGACATCTGCCGGCGCGGGCACCGGACGCTGCCGCGCCGAAACCCGCACCCTGCCGCCATTTCGAGGACTACGCCAAAGCTCCGACAATAGCGCCCGCGCGCAGTTCCGAGATACATGGCGCGGCGTCGCGCGGCCTTGCTCGGCGCGCCAGCCGCGACTCGACCGGCATGCGCGCGGCCCCGACAAACGTTGGACGAATCATCGCGGCCGATTTGGAAGCTCACGCGCCGCGCCGCTTCGACATATCATGCGGGCGGCGGCTTTTTCCGCCGCTTCGTTGCAACCGGCGCACATCGGCTGCGCCTGTCGAAGAGAAGAACTCGAGGAACATTTCCATGACCCTGTCCATGTATCAAGCCTCGGTGCCCGTGCTCGTGCACGGCCTGACCAATCTGAAAGCCATTCTCGGCAAGGCCCAGGCGCACGCCGCCGAGAAGCAGGTCGATCCGTCGGTGTTCATCAACAGCCGGCTTTTTCCCGACATGCTGCCGCTCAACCGGCAGATCCACATCGCCACCGACACGGCGAAGGGCTGCGTCGCCCGCTTGGCCGGCGTCGAGGCGCCGAAGTTCGAAGACGTCGAAGTCACGTTCGACGAGCTCGCCGAGCGGATCGACAAGACCGTCGCCTATCTGAAGGAATTCACTGCCGCGCAGATCGACGGTTCCGAAGAGCGCACCATCGTCCTCAAGATGCGGACCGGGCCGATCGAGTTCACGGGCGTGAACTATCTCTCGTACTTCGTGCTGCCCAACCTCTACTTCCACATCACGACCGCGTACGACATCCTGCGGCACAACGGCGTCGAGCTCGGCAAGCTGGACTTCCTCGGCAAGCTCGGCTGAGCGAAGCGCACGGCTCATAGCCGGGCATCACGGCATGCGCCCCGCGACCGGGGGCGCATCGCCTTGTCCTCGCTTCTCCCGCCCCCTGCCTTTGAAAAGCCGCAACGCGGCATTCGTCTTGACGGAATGAAGGCCGCCACCGAAGCGCGCCCGCACCGCAAAGGAAAGCCATACCCCAAGCGGAATAATCGAACACGACGCCGGGTTTACCAATCAAGGGAAGTGAAACTCAAGAGTGGGGGCGCACATGGACATCATCGACCTGGCACGCGCATCGGGCATGCAAGTCATCCTCGACGGCCGCATCGGCAACGAAATCTATCAAAGCGTGTGCGGCCCGGTGTCCGCGCTCGAGCGCTTCGCGGCGGCTTTGCGCGGCGCACAGGAATGCGCGCGCAACCATCGCGCCGGGCGCAAGCCGCGGCGAGCCGGCGTTGTGGAAAATTCGAAGGCCGGCTCGACGGCAACTAAGCCATCGCAAGCCGAACCGGCTCGTTCGGATTCCCTATCGATCCGAACCATTCGCTAGCGGGACGCGACGCCGCGTGGGCATTGCATCAATGCGACGCATCAATCGAGCGACAAACGCAACGCAAAGCCGATCAGCGCGGCCGAGAACGTCCAGCGCTGCAGCGTCTGTGCGAGCGGATGCGAGCGCATCCAGTCCGAGATCCGCGCGGCGCCGATCGCGTAAACCGCATCGAAGCATGCCCCTATCGCGACGAGCAGGATGCCGAGCTCCGCCACCTGCAGCGCGACCGGCCCCGCCTCCGGCCGCACGAACTGCGGCAGCAGCACGGAGCAGAACAGTAGCGCCTTCGGGTTCAGCAGATTCGTCAGCAAGCCCTTGACGAACATCGCGCCCATCGGACGCGCCGAGCGATCCGCGTCCTCTCCGGCCGGCAGCGCGAACACGGGGGAGCGGAAAATCTGCACGGCGACATAGGCCAGATACACGGCGCCGCCGTAGCGCACCGCCTCATAGAGCCACGGCGCGCTCTGCAGCAGCGCCGCGACGCCGCACGCCGACAGCGTCACGTGCGTCGCCCGCGATACCGCCAGCCCGCCCGCGGCGGCGAGCCCGGAGCGCGCGCCGCGTCCGATGCTGGTTTGCAGGACAAGCGCCATGTCCGGCCCGGGAACGGCGTAGACGACCACCAGCGCGGCGATGAAAACGATCAGCAAATGACTGGAAACCATGATGCGGGCCTGCGATGAGAAAGGGGAAAACGGGCTCTATCTTGCAATCAGGGGCGGAGCGATTTCTGGCCATTTTTCACGGCTTAGTCAGCTTGCTTGGCGCTTTCCGCCAATTTTCCACAATTCATGGCGAATTCCGGCTACCCGTCGATCCCAGCCGATCGAAGGCCTGCATCCCTCCCCCACCCATGGCATAGTGGCGGCGCCAACGAACCATGGAGTCTCCCCGATGAACCACGAACAGGCCCGAGCCGAAGAAACCCGCGCGATGGAGCGCGTCCTCAATGCGACGCGGCAGGTCCAGACTGCGTTCGCGTCGCTACAGTCGCAGTTCCCGCCGCAAGGCGCGGGCAACCCCTCTCAATTCGCGCTGCAGACCTTCGATGCCGCCTTGCAGGAACTCGAAGACGCACAAGCCGCCTTCGATGAAATACTGGGCGACCTGCTTGACGGCAATCGTTGAACGAACTATCGGCGCACGCCCCTGTAAGCCTTGAATAGGCGCGCGAGCCTGGCTCGCCGCGCAAGCCATCGACAGATTCGCGGGCGGAGGCCGGGGCTGACAGTTAGTTGCGATCGATGGATTGCAGCCAATCCTCAGACTATTTTCCAGATCTCACCCTAAATATTCCAAAACCCTCGCCGTAATACCCCATCAGGCCCCGTTCGACACCGGGCGGACCTTTACAAAACAAACGGCTTTACGAGGGTTTTTCATGCGCTTTAGAGAAGCCGCGGCTTGTGCCGCGATGGCAGCGTTTTGCTTGACGCCGGCGGCGCACGCCGCCCTGGGAGGCACCCCCTCCTATTCCAACGACCTCCACCCCACCGCCACCGCAACCGTCGCGACGCAAACCGAGGCCGGCTATTCGATCAACATCACGACGTTCAGCGACGGCCTCGTCGTGCGCGAATACATCGCGAGCGGCACGGTGTTCGGCGCGAGCTGGAGCGGCGCGACCATGCCCAGCCTGGGCGAGCTGTTCGGCAGCTACTACACGCAGCTCCAGCAAGGCGCAGCCGCCTACCGCAACGCCAACGGCGGCTTGAGCATGGTCGTCGTCGACCAGTCGACGCTGTTCGCGCAGGTCGGCGGCCGGGCGGGCGCCTTCAGCGGGCGCGCCTATCTGCCCCGCGCATTGCCGTCCGGCGTCTCCGCCGACGCCATTCAATAAGGAGGCGCGCACATGAAACCGACACGCCTACTCTGGTCCCTCGCCGCGCTCGTGACGGCGCTTGCCCTGACCGCATGCGGCGGCGGTGGCGGCGGCAGCAGCGGCACCAGCTCGAACTCGTCGACGTCCTCGTCGTCCTCGTCGAGCACCTCGACCACCACGACGGTCGCCAACGTGCAGACGTTCACCATCGGCTCCAACCCGTTCAGCGTGCCCAATGCGCCGATGACGAGCGTGACGATCTGCGTCCCCGGCACGACGACCTGCCAGACGATCGACAACATCCTCGTCGACACCGGCTCGTCCGGCCTGCGCATCCAGTCGTCGGTGCTGTCGATCGGCCTCACGGCCGCGACCGCGACGGGCGGCGGCACGCTCGCCGAGTGCATGGAGTTCGGCAGCGGCTTCACCTGGGGCTCGGTGCGCAACGCCGATGTGAAGATCGGCGGCGAAACGGCGTCGAACATTCCGATCCAGGTGGCCGGCGACTCGGTCGGCCCGATACCGACCAGCAACTGCACGGGCGCCACGGAAATGGACACGCCGGCGAACATGAACGCCAACGGCATTCTCGGCATCGGCAATCTCGCGCAGGACTGTCCGAGCTGCACGGCAACGGCGAACAACACCACCTACTACTCGTGCGCGTCGTCATCGACGGCTTGCACGCTCACCGCAACGCCGTTGACCGCGCAAGTCATCAACCCGGTGGCCGCCTTCTCGACCGACAACAACGGCGTCGTGGTGCAGTTGCCGGCCGTGACGCAGACAGCGGCGTCCGTCACGGGCACGATGACCTTCGGCATCGGCACCGCGTCGAACAACACGCTCGGATCGGCGACGATCTTCACGACGCAGTCGGACACGTCGTTCTTCAACTCGACCCTGGGCAGCACGACGACGCCGTTCACGATCATCGACAGCGGCTCGAACGGCTACTTCCTGCCGAACACAGGGATTACGCAGTGCAGCGGCAGCACCGGCTGGTTCTGCCCGTCCTCGACGCAGTCGCTGACGGCGACGCTGCAAGGCGTAAGCGGGAACACCAAGACGGTGAGCTTCTCCATCGCCAGCGAAGCGACGTTGATCGGGACGGGGAATTGGGCGCTCAACGGGCTGGGCGCGAATGTATCGACGACGCTGACGACAACGTTCGGCTCGGGCAAGCTCGTGGACCTGGGGCTGCCGTTCTTCTACGGGCGGACGGTGTACACGGCTATCCAGGGCAAGTCGACGCCGGGTGGAACGGGGCCTTATGTCGCGTTCTGACGGCGAGTTCTCCGCACTGTGACCCGATAGCCCGAACCGCTGCGCCCGGTGGAGAGATACCGGGCGCAGCACGATTCACCTCATGCGATCGGATCCTCGATAGGCTGAACGATCGCATCGCTCTCCAGCTTCTCCATCAGCGCATCGCGGACCAACGCGACGGGCCGCACCAGACGTCCGGACGGCGCGCCATGCACGAGCCGGATACGCAGCACGTTGCGGAAATCCGCTGCATCGACGCGCTGCAGCGACTCGCGGTGCGCGCTGCGCGCGAGCGCCTCCGGCACCGCGAGCCCGATGCCCAGCCCGCGCGCCACCAGCGAAAGCTGCAGTTCCGATCCGAACGCCTCGACCGCGACATTGAACGGCAGCCCGGCCGCCGCGACACGCATGAAATCGCGGCGCGAACGTCCGAAGGGCTGATCACTCATTCGCTTCTCTCCTCTCCTCTCCTCAGAGCCTCGAACATACATGGAACCGCACACAATACGGGCTCCAGAACCCGATAATTTGTTTACTCGCCACGCTGGACAGCCGCGAACGTTGCAGGCAACCTTTGCGGCGTGCGATACATCCGTGTCGCTCCGCGCCGCATAGTGCGCCAACGGGGAAATCAGACAATGAGCCATGCCAACGCCGCGCTGATCGAGCGCTTCTACACAGCATTTCAACAGCTCGACGCCGAAGGCATGAACGCTTGCTATGCCGGCGACGCTCTGTTCCGCGACCCCGTGTTCGGCGAGCTGCGCGGCAATGAGATTGGCGATATGTGGCGCATGCTCACGCAACGCGCGCAGGGCTTTTCAGTCTCTTTCAGCGGCGTCGAAGCGACTGCCGAGGCCGGCAGCGCGAACTGGGTGGCAAATTACATCTTCACGCAAAGCAAACGGCCGGTCGTCAATCGCGTGCATTCGCGCTTCCTGTTTCGCGACGGCCGCATCGTCGAGCAACACGACGCTTTCGATCTATGGACGTGGTCGCGGCAGGCGCTGGGCATCAAGGGCGCGCTGCTCGGCTGGACACCGTTCATGAAAGACGCGATCCGGGCTCAGGCAAGAAAAGGACTGGACGCGTACCGGGCGAAGGCCGCACGAAGCTAGGGCCTGTTCACGCTACGCAATGCTGAACCCGACGCTCGATTGCCTACTGTCGAAAACTGCTGTTATATACGGACCATTGCCCGGACAATCCGCCTCATTTCGTCCTGCCCCCTGGAACCGCCGCTCATGAATGCCCGTCAACCGCTACCGTTCTCCGCTCGCGCCATTGCGCACGAATCCTGCGTGATCCGGCGCTTCGAGAGCGACGACGTCGACGAGCACGCCCGCTCCATGGAAGGCTGGAACCTGCATTTCGACCAGCTCTCGCCAGGACCCTTCCACGGCTCGCTTCAGGAAATCCGCGTCGACGGCGTGCAGCTGCTGCGCGAGCGCGTCAACCGCGCGCTGCTCAAGCGCGGCGCCGCTTGGCGAGGCGCGTTGTCGTTCAGCATTCCGCTGGAAGTCGAAGGCGCCGGCTATTGCGGCGGTGCCGCGATGCCGGAGCGCATGCTGCTCGTCTCGGACGCCGACTCGCTGCCGGAGTTGCGTACGCCCGATTCGCACGACATCGCCGTGCTCGCGCTCTCGAAGCAATCGCTCGATGCGCTCGCGTCGCTCGACGAGCACGCAGGCGAACCGCGCGCCGCGGCTCACAGCCTGCGCCTCGTCCCGCTGGCAAGCGCGCGCTACGACGCGCTGAAAACCTTCCTGCTCACAAGCTTCGACGCCGACAGCACCGCGCTCGCCTATCCGGAAGCACGCAAGGCGCTGCACGACGCCGTCATGCTCGAACTCGCCGACATCACGAGCGCCGAGGACGGCGTGGTCCGCCTCGACGAAACGGCGCGCCGCCGCCTCGTCGAGCGCGTGCGCGAGCTGGTCATGTCGCGGCCCGACGCGCCGCTCACCGTGCTCGACATCTGCCGCACGGTCGGCACGAGCCGCCGCAAGCTGCAGTACTGCTTCGAGGAAATGCTCGGCACACACCCCGCGTACTACCTGCGCGTGCTGCGCCTGAACGCCGTGCGCCGCGAGCTCGCGCGCCACGCGAGCGACACCGCGTCGGTGAGCGACATCGCGTTCCGCTGGGGTTTCTGCCACCTGAGCCGCTTCGCGACGCACTACCGGCAGTTGTTCGGCGAACTGCCCTCGGCGACCCTCAAACGCCCGCCTAGGTAATTACCAAGGGGCCCGCCGAGAATTACCAAAAGCGGATAACGCCCAAAATTTCGACGTTCCTAGACTCCCCGTACACACTCTCACTACGGGGAAAGGAACGATGGAAAGCAGTAGACAACCGCGCGCGGGCGCACGCCTCGCCAAGGCCGCGACAGCCGCCGCCGCACTGTTCGGGGTGCTTGCGGCCGGCACCGCCCACGCCACCGAGAACGGCGCGCCCACCACGTCTTTCGGCGTATTCGACTTCGGCGCGGGCATCATGCCTCCGCCCACGCCGGACGGCACCTTCGCGACGCGCTACGCGTTCTACACGGCCCATACGCTGAAAGACAACAACGGCAACAGCGTGCCGAACAACTTCGGCCTCACGGTCTCGTCGCTGAGCCTCGCGTACATCCGCATGACGAACGTGAAGCTGTTCGGCGCGAACGTCGGCTTCGGGACGATCGTGCCGTTCCTCAGCATGAACGGCCACCTGACGGCGCAGACGCCCTTCGGCGCGCTCCCGCTCTCCGCCAGCCCGACCAACATCGGCGACGCCGATTTCCAGCCGCTGATTCTCGCGTGGTCCTCGCGCAACCTGTTCGTCAACGTCGCGTTCCAAGTGCAGGCGCCGACGGGCTCGTACCAGGCGTCGCGGCTCTTCAATCCCGGCTCGAACCACTGGACGTTCTCGCCGATCCTGGGCGCGACCTACATCACCAACGGCGGCTTCGAAGTCTCGACGAGCATCGAGATCGACCAGAACACGACCAACCGCGCCACCGATTACCGCAGCGGCACCGAGTACCGCCAGGAGTTCGCAGCGGGCCAGCACATCGGGCCGTTCACGGCGGGCGTGGGTGGCTACGTGTACCGGCAGCTCTCCAACGACCACGGCCCGAACGTCGACGGCAACCGCTCGAGCGTCAACGCGCTCGGCCCGGCGTTCAGCTTCTTCGAGCCCGGCAAGCCCGCCGTGTGGCTGCATGCGTACAAGGAGTTCGACGCGCACAACCGCAGCCAGGGCTACCAGATCGCGCTGCGCGCGGCCATTTCCTTCTGAGTCACGAGCGAGGAGTCATGCGATGAACCAGCTCTCCACATTGAGCGATCCGGCGGCCGCCGCGAGCCATCCCAAGGCGGGCGCCGCGCAAGGCGCCGTGCTCCTGCTCGGCAGCAGTCTCACGATCATGGGCGCCGTGATGATCGCGCCGATCCTGCCGAAGCTCGCGGCCGAGTTCGTGCCGGGCAATCCCGCCGCCGCAGGCCTCGTGCCGCTCGTCGCGACCGGCCCCGCGCTCGCGATCGCCATCGTCGCGCCGCTTGCGGGGTGGCTGGCGGACCGCATCGGCCGCAAAGCGCTGTTGCTGCTCGCCACGCTCGTCTACGGCCTCGCGGGCGCGGCTCCCGCCCTGCTGGGCGGCCTCGGCTCGATCCTGCTTGCGCGGCTCGCGCTCGGAGCGGCGGAGGCGTGCGTGATGACTTGCTGCACCACGCTGATCGGCGACTACTGGCAAGGCGACATGCGCGTGCGCTACGTGAACCGCCAGGTCGTGACGATCGGCGTGGTCGGCACGCTGTTCTTCGTGATCGGCGGCGCGGCCGGCGAGCATTCGTGGCGCTACCCGTTCTATCTCTACCTGCTGCCGCTCCTGCTCGTGCCGGCCATCGCCGCGCTGCTCTGGGAACCGCTGCGCGAGCGGCGGGCCGCGCCTGCCGCCGCCGCGCTGTCCGAAGGCCCGGCGGCGCTGTCCGGCGCCTCGCTCGCGTTCCTGCTCGCGACCGGCTATCTGCTCGTCTGCATCGGCATGGTCTGCTCGTTCGTCGTCCCCGTGCAGATGCCGCAATTGATGATCGAGATCGGCGAGCATTCGTCGACGATGATCGGCATGGCCTCGGGCGTCGGACTGCTCGCGACGCTCGGCGGCTCCATCGCATGGCCGTGGCTGCGCGAGCGCATCGGCCGGCGTCTCGTCAATTCGCTGCTGCTCGCGATGCTCGCGGCCGGGCTCTATCTGCTCGCGCAGGCGCATACGGTGCAGGCGATTCTCGTGGCCGTCGTCATTCATGGCCTCGGCGCGGGGCTTCTCGTGCCCAACGCGATCCTGCCGCTGATGCACAAGCTGACGCTCTCGACGCGCGGACGCGGCCTCGGCGGCTTCACCTCGGCGCTCTATCTCGGGCAATTCGTGAGCCCGCTCGTCGTGCTGTCGTGCAGCGCCGGCTTCGGTGGACTGAGGCCCGCGATCGTCGCGATCGCAGCAGGCGCGGCGGCCATCGCGCTCGCGTGGCTGATCGCGGCGCTCAAGTCTCGCGACGACGCTTAGCGCCGCATCCTCCCCATCGATCAACAGAACCACGCATTCATGAAAGACATTCGAACGCTCTTCGCCACCCACGACGGCATCGCACTGGCCGAGCTCGTGCGTGCCAGGGAAGTCACGCCCGGCGAGCTGCTCGATGCCGCGCTCGCCAACGTCGACGCCATCGATCCGTCGCTGAACGCCGTCGCCGAGCGGCTCGACGACGAGGCGCGCACCGCCGCCGCAGCGGTCACCGGCAGCGAAAGCGTGCTCGCCGGCGTGCCGACGCTCATCAAGGATCTCTTCGCGCCAGTGCGCGGCGCCCGCATGGCGAACGGCTCGCATCTGTTCGGCGAGTACCGGCCGGACTTCGACGCCGAGCTCGTCGCACGCATTCGCCGCGCGGGCATTCCGATCTTCGGGACGACGCTGTCGCCGGAGTTCGGCACGTCGTATTGCACGTCATCGGCGCGTTTCGGGCGCACCTGCAACCCCTGGCATCCCGACGTGACCGCGGGCGGATCGAGCGGCGGCGCGGCGGCGCTGGTCGCCGCGCGTGCGCTGCCGTTCGCGCACGGCAACGACGGCGGCGGCTCGCTGCGCGTGCCGGCCTCGTGCTGCGGCGTATTCGGCCTGAAGCCGACGCGCGGGCGCGTGCCGATGGGGCCGATGGCCGGCGAAGGGTGGGCGGGCATGGGCATCAACCATGCGATCACGCGCTCGGTGCGCGACAGCGCAGCCCTGCTCGACCTGATCGCCGGCATGGATACCGGCGCGCCGTATGCGGCGCCGCATCAAGGCGGCACGTTCCTCGAAGCGACGCATCGCCGTCCGGCGCGCTTGCGCGTCGGCGTGATCGCAAGCGCGCCGCCCTGGCCGACCAATCCCGCGTGCGACTCGGCGCTGGAGCGTACGGTCGCGCTGCTGGAATCGCTCGGCCATCATGCCGAGCCGATCGCGTGCCCCGTTTCGTCCGAAGCGTTCTTCGACCACGTCTTCACGATCATCGGCGCGCAGACGCGCTCGCTGCTCGACACCGTCGCGCGCCAGCGCGGCCGCGCCGTGAGCGAGGACGAGATCGAGGCGCGCACGCGCATCGTCGTGCGCGACAAGGGCGGCGTGACGGGCGCGGAATATGCCGCTGCTGTCGACTGGGTCCACGCGCTCGGCCGCACGTTCGGGCGGCTGATGGAGCACTACGACGTGCTGCTCACGCCGACGCTCGCGCAGCCGCCGCTCGCGCCCGCCGCGCTCGCGATCGACGACGACAGACTGACGCTCGCCGACGTCATCGACCGCTCGCACCGCTTCTCGCCGTTCACGGCGTGGTTCAACGCGACGGGGCAGCCCGCGATGTCGGCGCCGCTCCACTGGGACGAACGCGGCCTGCCGATCGGCAGCCATTTCGCCGGCGCGTTCGGCGCGGAGGAGCTGCTGTTCTCGCTCGCGGCGCAGCTGGAGGAAGCCGCGCCGTGGGCGGCGCGCATGCCGCCGGTTTGCGCAGTGCCCGCTACGGCCTGAACCGGCTTTGCCGATCCCGGCTCCCGCCGCCCGCCGCGACGGGCCCATGCTCGACAGCCGAACGCAGCCATCGCGCTGACGCAGTTTTCGCACAGGAGATCGAAACATGGACCTGGGACTCGCAGGCAAGACACTGGTCGTCACGGGCGGCGCATCGGGCATCGGCAAGGCGTGCGTAGAGGCAGCGCTTGCCGAAGGCGCGCGCGTCGCCGTGCTCGACGCGAACACCGCGCAAGGGCGGGCGCTCGCATCCGAACATAGCGGCGCAGGCCTGCTCTTCCTGCCCGCCGACGTGTCCGGCGAGCGCTCGGTCGCCGCCGCTATCGATGCCGTCGCCGCGCGCTTCGGCGGCATCGACGCGCTGATCGCGAGCGCGGGCATCTCCGGTCCGGTCGGCAAGCCCGTCACCGCCATCGCGCAGGACGAATGGGACCGCGTGATGGCCGTCAACGTGCGCGGCGTCTTCCTGTGCGCGAAGCACGCTCTGCCGCATCTCGAAGCGCGCCCCGGCGCCGCCATCGTGCTCGTCGCCTCCGACAGCAGCCTGTTCGCGAGCGCGGGCATGAGCGCGTATTGCGCATCGAAGGCGGCGGCGCTGATGCTCGCCAAGGGGCTGTCGGTCGACCACCCTTCCGTGCGCGTGAACAGCGTCTGCCCGAGCGTCGTCGATACGCCGATGTCGCGCCGCGATCTCGGGCTCGACGCGCGCGGCTTCGCGGGCACCGGCATTCCCGCGATCGCGCCGGCCGAGGTCGCGCGGCATGTGCTGTTCTACGCGTCGCCGGCGAGCGCGCCGGCCAACGGCACGGCGGCCGTGCTCGACTTCGGCTATGCGGTGCGCTCGGGCTTCCCCGCGTTCGGTTTCGCTTGAGCCGCCGCGTGCCGGCAACGCCGGACGCGCGGACACCTTTGCCGTTTTCGGTTCCCGAGCGCACTCGGGCGGCTCCCATACTCGTTCCGAACCGGCTCCATCGAGCGAGACCGGGACATGAACGCAACCACCTCGACACCTCCCATGAACGACACCAACTGGATTTCCGTAGGCGACCTCGGCACGAGCTTCGCCGTTGCGAGCCATGCGCTCGCGCCCGTCGACGATCTCGCCGGCCATTCGTACGACGTCGATTTCGGCGCGTTTACCGTCACGCATACCTTCGTCGACGGCGAGACACTGCGCTGGCACGTCAAAGGCAGCGGCGAATCGGGCACCGACACCTATCGCGCGACCTCGCCGCGCCAAGGCATCTACCTCGTCGACTTCGTGAAGTCGTCGCAGCGCGCGACCTCGGTGAGCCTCGTGCTCGACCTGCAGCGCGGCATCGCGACGGCTGTCATCGGCACGCTGCCCGACCAGGCGCGCGCGAGCGTTCCCGCCGTCGAGCTGGCGCGGCAAAAGCGCGAGCTGACCAGCGTCGGCGTGGAGATGCTCGCAGGCGTCATCGACGGCAAGTTCGAGCACACCTCGCCCGTTCACGAAGAGACGGGCGAGCTCGTCGGCAAGCGCGTGCTGTACCGCTACAGCCCGCACGAGTGCTATGAGCACGTCTACCTGAACGACACGATGTACGCCTGGCATTGCATCGCCGGCATCGAGAAAGGCCTCGCCGACGCGGACCGCTGCCACTACCGCAAGATCCGCGACGGTCTCTATCTCTTCGTCTGGCGCGAGAAGATCGTGCCGACGCTCGGCGTGATCGTCATCGACCTCGACGCGCGCAAGACCACCGGCAAGATCTTCGGCTACGCGGGCGACGATTTCGGCGCGCTCGCCAACTTCCCGGTCGGCGCCTACGCGACCGTGCTCAACACGACGACGGTGCCGGCATGACGCCGCGCTTCGCAGGGCGCGTCGCGCTCGTCACGGGCGGCGGCACCGGCATCGGCGCGGCCGCCGCGGCGCGCCTTCGCGAGGAAGGCGCGTGCGTCTACGTGCTCGGCCGGCGCGCGGCCCCGCTCGCCGCCGTGGCCGAGGCCACCGGCGCCATCGCGCTGCCCGCCGACGCGGCGGACCCGGTCCAGGTCCGCGCGGCGCTGGCGAACATCGCCGAGCGCCACGGCCGGCTCGACGTCGTGGTCGCCAACGCCGGCGGCTTCGGCCTGGGCGCGGTCGGCGACACGAGCGACGACGACTGGCGCCGCGCCTGCCTCGCCAACCTCGACACCGCGTTCGTGACCACGCGCGAAGCGCTGCCGATGCTGCTCGAAAGCCGTGGGGCGATCGTCGTCGTCAGTTCGATCGCGGGTCTCGCCGCCGGGCCGGAGGCAGCGGGCTACGTGACCGTCAAGCACGCGCTGATCGGCCTCACCCGCTCGCTTGCGCGCGACTACGGACGCCGCGGCGTCCGCACCAACGCGCTGTGCCCGGGCTGGGTGCGCACGGAGATGGCCGACGACGAAATGCGCGCGCTGATGGCCCTGCACGGCCTGGCGACGCTCGACGAAGCCTACGCGCGCGCCACGCGCGACGTGCCGCTCGGCCGCGCCGCCGAAGCGAGCGAGATCGCCTCGGTGATCGCGTTTCTCGCCTCTGCGGACGCGGGCGCGATGAACGGCGCGGTGGTCGTGGCGGACGGCGGCGCCACGGCCGTCGACGTGCCGACGCTCGCCTTCGCCGCGTAGTCCGCGTAGTTTCACGCATTGCCGATTTGGGCTATCTGTCGCATTTTGGGCTCCCTACACTGGGCTCCACGTCGCCTGCCAAGCCTTGTCCAGCCTTGTGGGACGGGCCTCGCAAGCCAATCCGAAGCAGCCTGCGGAAACCTGGAGGAGCCTTACAAATGACTGTCGCAACCAAAGGGCAGGAGTCGACCGAACTGCGGCGCGAAGCGTTGGGACTCGGCTTCATCATCTTTTTCGTGATCTCCGCGGCCGGCCCGCTCGTCGCCATCGCCGGCGGCGTGCCGATCGGCATCATGCTCGGCAACGGCGCGGGCACGCCCGCTCTGATCGTCGCCACGGTCGCGATCCTGCTGGCGTTCTCGGCCGGCTACACGTCGATGGCGCGCTACGTCACGAATGCGGGGGGCTTCTACGCGTTCGCCGCGCGCGGGCTCGGCGGCAGCGTCGGCGGCGCGGCGGCGCTGCTCGCCCTGCTCGGCTACAACACGATGCAGATCGGGCTCTATGGGATGTTCGGCACGGTCGCCTCGGGCTTTCTCGCGCAGCATCTCGGCGTCGACGTGCCCTGGTGGGCCTGCGCATTCGCGGCGATGGCGAGCATCGCCGTGTTCGGCTACCGGCAGATCGACCTCTCCGCCAAGGTGCTCTCGATCCTCGTGATCGGCGAATACCTCGTCGTGCTCGTGCTCGACGTCGCGATCCTGAAGGCCGGCGGCCAGGCCGGCGTGACGCTCGCGCCGTTCTCGCAGCATGCGGTCTTCAGCGGCACGCCCGCGATCGGCTTGCTGTTCTGCTTCGCGATGTTCATCGGCTTCGAAGCGACCACCATCTATAGCGAGGAAGCGAAGAACCCGCATCGCACGATTCCGCTCGCGACCTATCTCTCCGTGCTCCTGATCGGCGGCTTCTACGCGTTCTCGGTCTGGTGCATGGTGGTGGGCGCGGGCGCCGACTCGATCGTGAAGATCATCTCCGCCCTGCAGGACCCGACCACGTTCCTCTACTCGCTCTCCGACCGCTACGCGAACAAGAGCCTCACGCTCGCGATGAGCGTGCTCTTCATCACGAGCGTCTACGCGGGGCTGCTCGCGTTCCACAACTCCGCCGCGCGCTACTTCTTCGCGAGCGGACGCGAAGGCCTGCTCTCGAAAGCGCTGGGACGTACCCATCCGATTCATCAAAGCCCGCACAACGGCTCGCTGCTGCAGTCCGCGCTCGCCGCCGTGGTCGTGCTCGGCTTCGTGATCGCGAAGTCCGATCCGGTGCTCACGCTGTTCTCGTGGCTCACCAACGTCGCCACGCTGTGCGTGATCGCGCTGATGGCGCTGACCTCGTTCGCCGTGATCCGCTATTTCCGCAACGTCGATACCGCCAAGGACGAAGGCGCGCTGCGCGTGCTCGTGCTGCCGCTCGTCTCGGGCGTCGCGCTCACTGCCGTGCTGCTGCTTGCCGTCGCGAACTTCTCGGTGCTCACGGGAGCGAGCAAGACGGTCTCCTATGCGCTGACCCTCACACTGCCCATCGCTGCGATCGCGGGCCTGCTGCTCGCCGGCCGGCTCAGGACGCGCAACCCGTTGATGTTCAGCCAGCTCGGCAATTCGAAGGTCTAACCCCTTTCTTTCTGCATGACGACAGCGAGCACCGGCGCATTGGCGCCGGCGCTCCGGGCGCCTTTTTTCCGAAAAACTCTCGCAAGATGAACAAGCTCGACTCCCTCACCTACTACGCGGCGACGAAGAAATACGACTTGCGCTTCCCGACGCTCACCGAAGACATCGACGCCGACGTGGTCGTGATCGGCGGCGGCTTCTCGGGGATCAACACTTCGCTCGAGCTGGCCGAGCACGGCATCAAGAACATCGTCGTGCTCGAAGCGAAGCACCTCGGCTACGGCGGCACGGGACGCAACGGCGGCCAGATCATGGCCGGCATCGGACACGATCTCGACGCCATCGCCAAGCACGTCGGCGAGGAAGGTCTCAAGGAGATCTTCAAGATCAGCAACCTCGGCGCCGGCATCATCCGCGACCGCATCGCGAAGTACGGCATCGATGCGGACTTCCGCAACGGCTACGCCTATCTCGGCTTCAACAGCCGCCAGGAAAAGACGCTGCGCGCCTGGGAAGCGAGCTTCAAGTCCGTCGATCCCGATACCGACATCCAGCTCTACACGGGCAAGGAAGTCCAGAAGGTCGTAGGCTCCGACGTCTACGACAGCGCGCTGCTGCACATGGGCGGCGGCCACGTCCATTCGCTGAACCTGCTGCTCGGCGAAGCCAAGGCACTCACGGGCCACGGCGCGCGGATCTACGAAAACAGCCCCGTGCTCAGCGTCGAGTACGGCGAGCGCGTGGTCGTGCGCACCGCGATGGGCTCCGTGCGCGCCCCGAAAATGCTGTGGGCCTGCAACGGTTTCCTGAACGGCCTGGAGCCTTCGATCTACAAGAAAACCGTCAACACCTACGCGTTCCAGCTCTGCACCGAGCCGCTTTCCGACGAGCTGATCGAGCGCATCAGTCCGATACGCGGCGCGTACAGCGACATCCGCCCGATCATCGACTACTACCGCGTGACCAACGAGAACCGCCTGCTGTTCGGCAGCGCAACCGCCCTGCTCGACTACATCCCGAGCGATCTGAAAGCCTGGAATCGCAGCCTGATGCTGAAGGTGTTTCCGTATCTCGAGGACGTCAAGATCGATCTCGCCTGGGGCGGGCCGCTGTGCTGCGGCGCGAACCTGTTTCCGCAGATCGGCTCGCTCGAAGCGCATCCGAACGTGTTCTACGTGCAGGCCTATGCGGGCTTCGGCGTCACGCCGAGCCACATCGTGTGCAAGGTGCTCGCCGAAGGCATGACCGAAGGCTCGGCGCGCTACGACTTGCTGAGCTCCGTGCCGCACGTCGACATCTTCGCGAAGGACCAGCTACGCGCGGTGATGACGACCGCGGGCAAGGCATGGAATCAGTTGAGCGGGTATTGGAAAGGCCGCCGCTAAGGGCAAATTCAGCGCAATTTCGCAACCGACCAAAGGAGTCGACATCTATGCATAGCATCAAACTGGGCACGTTTCCGCACGAACTCGACGCATGGGGCACCGTCGCCGACCTGGGCTCCACGATCGTCGAGGGCGAAGTGAAGGCCTTCGGCAAGATTCACTTCGGCACGCCCGCCTCGCCCGTCAGCGCCGGCTATTTCGCCTGCACGAAGGGCAAGTTCAACATGACCTACCCGTTCAGCGAGCAGGCGACCGTCGTCGAAGGCGAATGCATCCTGCGCGACGAGCACACGGGGCAGACTGTTCACTACAAGGTCGGCGACAGCTGGTTCATCGAGAAAGGCACGCCGATCGCCTGGGAGATCCTCTCGGAGCGCTTCACGAAGCACTATTTCGCGGTGGTCTGAGCGCCGCTCGCCGAGGCTCGAAGCCATGCGCACGCGCCAAACCCACGCCCCGCAGCCGCTCGACGGCGAGTTGTCGATCTTCCAGAGCATCACGGGCCGGATGCAAGGCTTCCTGTACCGGCAGCTCAACGACGCGGATTTCACGGTGATCTACGCGACGCCGTCGATCCGCAACGTGACGGGCTACCCGCTCGAGGATTTTCTCGGCAACGCCATACGCACGCTGCCTTCGCTGACGGAGCCGGAGGACGAGGCCTACGTGCTCGACATCGTGCAGGACGCCCTGCGCAAGCACGAACGCTGGACCGTCGACTACCGGATCAGGACCGCGAGCCGTGGCGCGCTGTGGGTTCGGGAAATGGGCGGAGGCGTGTTCGGGGACGACGGCGAGCTGCTGTTTCTCGAAGGGCTCGTGATCGAAGTGCAGGGGGAACGCGCGGCGCGGCTCGCCTCCGAGAAGCGCCTGCGTGCGATGACGGCGGCCACCGGCACGATCCTCGAAGACGTCGACGACATCCTGAAGGCCATTCGCGCGTTGTCGATCCTGTCGTTCAACGCGCGGGTCGAGGCGGCCCGCGCGGGCAACACCGGCCTCGGCTTCGCGGTGGTGGCGGCGGAAATGAAGCGGCTTGCCGACGATACCGACAAGCTCGCGAAGCAGATCTCGACGCACGTCAAGACGGTGCGTCAGACGATGGCGGACGAGTGACACGGTTGTTTGCATGGCGTCGCAACGTCACGGAAGGCAGCTCGCCGAACATGCGGCGATAGTCCTCTCGAAAGTGCGACGGATGCCAGAACCCCCATTGCGCGGCAATATCGCCCACGCCCAGCGAGGGCGCCTGCCGCGATTTCAAGGCACGCCGCGCACCGTTCAAGCGGACGGCTTTCAAATACGCGAGCGGCGCCACGCCGAGCACGTCTTCGAAGCAATACTGGAGCGTGCGGCGCGACACGCTGATTTCCTTGCAGAGCGCGCCGATCGTGATCGGGTCGGCGGCGTGCGCGTGGATGAACGCCATCGCGCGATCGACCACGCGCCGCCGCGCGATCCAGACCGGCCGCGCCGCGGCTGCGCTATCGCGTCCACGGCGCGACAGCGCGACGAGCGCGGATTGCAGCTCATCGAGTGCAGCCACGGCGAGTGCTGCTTGGGGCGCTTGCAGCGTTTGCGCGCCGGGTGCGTCATCGGCTGGGTACGCCGCAAACGTCTCCAGCATGCGCTCGATCAGAAGCCGTAGCCCGACAGTCGCCGCCCTGTCCGCGCAGACGACACGCGAACCCGGCACCGACGTGCGCGCGGCAGCCGCCGCCGGCGCATCGAGCCCGAGCTCGGCAAGGCGCGCGACCGGCAGTACGAACCCCACCGTGCGCATCACCCGGGCCGTGCGGAAATCGAGCTCATCCCCTTCGCTCAATCTCATCAATTCGCCGCCCGCGAGCGGGCTGCCGCAAAACACGGCGCGACCGCTCACCTCGGCGGCGATCGCGAAGCCGCACGCATCGGCGCGAATCCGGCCCGCCTCGTGAATCGACTGGTTCGTGTGCTCGCAATAGACCTGCACGTCGCCCAACGACACTTCGACGAACTTGCCGTGAAAGCGCCCGGCGCTCAGTTGATCGAAGCGCTGCTCGAAGAGCGTGAGGCCACGCGCGAGGTCGTCGACATCGTCGGTTTCAAAGCGCGTGACGAGGCAGGGAAGCGCGGTATCCACCGCAGACGCTCGATTACGCCGGCTTGCGCGCGCCCTTGAGGGCAAACGCGCCGTCGCCGAGCAGGAATAGCACGATCAGCGAGATCATCCAGAACGCCGGGTATTCCCAGCCGCCATCCTTGTTGGTGAAGAGCCAGCCGTTCGCCGCATGCACCGTGACAATCGCGCCGGCGAGGTCCAGGGCCAGCGGAATCGCGAAATAGCGCGCATGCCATCCGGCGATCAGCGCGATCCCGCCCACCAGCTCCAGCACGATCACCGCGTAGGCGAGCGCCCCGGGCAGGCCCAGCGAGGCGAAGAACTCGACGGTGCCGGGAATCGTGAAGACAAAGATCTTGAGCAGGGCGTGGGCGATGAACAATACGCCAAGACTCACACGCAGCAAAAGCGCGGCATACGGCGCGGAATTTTCGCGAATCATGAGGAAATCCTATCGAGAATGGTCGTGGAGAAACGGCACGCGTTTGGCGTGCCGATGAAACGATCGATCAGTTGGTATTCAAAATGCCGTCGCTGGTATTCAGAATGCCGTCTTTCGAAAACAAAACCGGCGCCCCGGCGCCCGGCACGATCAGCGTCGTCAACTCCGCGCGATCGTTGCGCTCGTGAGCCGTGAAGCGCCCGGCATCCGTCGTGCCGCTGATCACGAAGCCTTCGAGGCCGACGCCGAGCACGCGGTTGCCCACTGCGACGAGGTCCGTGATCGACCCGTTCGCGCCCGAGTCGACGGCCGTCCAGGTATCGCCGCCGTCGCGGCTGCGGTACAAGTGGCCGAGCAGGCCGCCGACGAAGATCGAGCCGTCCTCGGCTGCCGTGCCAGTCCACAGGCTGCCCTTGTTGCCGGTGTTGCGATACTCCCAGGTCCCGCCGTCGTCGCGCGAGCGCAGCACGGTGCCCTTTTCCGCGGCGATGTAGAGCGCGCCGGAACGGTCGGCGAAGATCCGGAACAGGTTCCGGTCGGCCTTGCCGCCGCCCGGCGGAGGCGGAAGCTTTGCCACGTTCCAGGTGTGGCCGCCGTCGTCCGTCGAGAGCAGCAGCGACCAGAGGCCGGCGGCCCAGCCGTGCTGGGCGTCCTTGAAGTACACGGAGAAGAGCGGCTGGTCGATCGAGGTGTCGGAGCGCTGCAGCGTCCATGTTTCGCCGCCGTCGGCCGTAGCGAGAATCACGCCCCACTGCCCTGCGGCCCAGCCGTGCCGCGCGTCGGCGAACGAGACCGAGGTCAGCGTCGTCGAGGCGGGCACCTGCTTCGCCTGCCGGTAGCTGCGCCCACCGTCGTCCGAGAGCAGCACGATGCCGTGCTCCCCGACCGCCACGATGCGCGAGCCCGCATGCGTCGCATCGAGCATCATCGAGTGCGTCGGCTCGGTCCAGGCGTGCGCCGGCGTGATCGGCAGCGCCGCAGGCGCGCCGCCGCCGGCTTGCGCGAAACCGTTCGTGCAGCAGAGCACGCCCAGGACGGCAGCGGCAATTGCGTTCTTGATCATTGCGAGACCTTTCCAGTTGCGTTCGTCTTTTCCAGCTCAGTGACTGAGCAGCCCCGGCGCCCTTGCCGGCTTGCGCCGCGGGAACACCCGCTCGAGCACCACCGCGAGCGCGGGCAGCGCCGTCATCGCCATCACGAGGTTCACGATGAACATGAAGGCAAGCAGCTTGCCCATGTCGGCCTGGAACTTGAGCGCCGAGAAGCTCCAGGTCGCGACGCCGATCGCGAGCGTGATCGCCGTGAAGATCGTCGCCACGCCCACTTCGAGCATCGCGTGCTCGACGGCCTTCACGATCGGCTGCCCGTTGGCGAGATGCAGCTGCAGGCGGTTGTAGATATAGAACGCGTAGTCGACGCCGATCCCCACCGCCAGCACCATCACCGGCAGCGTCGCGACGGTCAGGCCGATCTGCAGCTCCTTCATGAACCAATAGCCGATGAAGGTCGCCACCGTCAGCGGCGCGCAGCAGGCCACCATCGCGCGCAAGTCGCGATAGGCGAGGAACACCAAGATCAGGATCGCCGCGTAGACGTAGAGCATCATCGGCAGCTCGCTTTGCGCGACTTCGTCGTTGATCGCGGCGAGCACGCCGGCGTTGCCCGCGGCGAGCCGGATCGTCACGCCGTCGAGACGATGCGAGGCGCGATACTGCTTGACGTCGCCGAGAATGCGATTGATCGTCGTCGCCTTGTGGTCGGTCAGGAACAGGTGGGTGGCGGTCATGCCGCAGTCCTTGCTCATGTAGCCCTTCACGCGGCCGAGATCCGCCGAGATGCCGCCGTAGTTGCCCGAATCGATCGGCACCACGTTCATCTTCGGGTTGCCCTCGTTGTAGCCCTCGTTGTAGGTGCGCAGCATCGCCGGGTACGACTGCACCGAGACCACGCCGGGCTCGCGCTGCATCAGCGACGCGAAGTCGTCTTCGAAGACGCCGACCGCCGGGTTGTCGCACGCCGCGCCCTTCGATTCGAACACCACCGTCAGCCAGTCGAGGCCGATGTCGTAGTTGCTCGCGATCGACACCGCGTCGCGGTTGAAGCGCGCGTCGGCGCGCAGCTCGGGGGCGCCGGGCTGGAGCGTGCCGATCACGCGGTCGCGGCTTTGCCAGGCCGCGAGCACGAACACCACGGCCGTCACGGCGAGCACCGCATAGGCGTTGCGCGGCTCGGCCACGCGCGCGAGCTTGCGCAGCCACGCGGAGCGGCGCTCGCGCTTGTCGAGCGCGCGGTCGGCATAGGCCTTGGTGAAATGGAAGCACGAGGCGGCCACCGGCAGCATCACCAGGTTCGTGACGATCTTGTAGCCCACGCCGAGCGACGCCGTGATCGCCAGCTCGCGCACCATCGGAATCGGGATCAGCAACAGCGTGACGAACGAGACAAATGCCGTGATGAGCGCGAGCGTGCCGGGAATCAGCAGGCCGCTGAAGCTGCGGCGCGCCGCTTCGAGCGAGCCATGCCCGTGCGAGAGCTCGCGCACGATGTAGTTGACCTGCTGCACGCCATGCGACACGCCGATCGCGAACACGAGGAACGGCACGAGCACAGCCAGGGGATCGAGCCCGAAGCCGAGCAGCTTCAACGTGCCGAACTGCCAGACGAGCGAGGTCAGCGAGCAGACGATCGGCAGCACGGTAAAGCGGATCGAATGGCTGTACCAGTAGACCGCGAGCGCCGTCAGCAGCAGCGCGACGCCGCAAAAGCCGAGCACCGCCGTCGCGCCGTCGGCGATATCGCCGATCTGCTTCGCGAAGCCGATGATCTGGATCTCGTAGCCGGCGTCTTCGAGCGGCTTGCGGATCTGGCTTTCGAGCAGCCGGTTGAACGCGACGTAATCGAGCACCTTGCCCGCGCTGTCGCGCTCGTTGAGATCGGCCGTGATCATCGCGCTGTCCTGGTTGTGCGAGACGAGCGTGCCGATGTAGCCGCCTTCGGTCGCCGCCTTGCGGATCTGCGCGACGACCGCGGGCGTCAATTGCGGAGGCGTGATGGTGCCGTCGATGACCGGATCGGCGCGAAAGCCGTCTTCGGTGATCTCGTTGACGAAGGCATTCGGCGTCCACAGCGACTGCACGCCCTGGCGGTCGACGTTGGGCAGGAACATCACGGCCTGCGTCGCCTGATAGAGGCGCGTCAGACCCTGCGGCGTCCAGATGTTGCCGTTGCGCGCGCGCACGACCACGGTGATGCGGTTGGCGCCGAACAAGTCGTTGCGATACTGCTGGAACGTCTTGATGTACTCGTGGCCGATCGGCATCTGCTTCTCGAAGCCGGCCTCCATGCGCAATTGCACGGCGAAGACGGCCATGACGACGGTGAAAATGCCGATCGCCGCCAGCACGATCGCGCGATGCCCGAAGAACAGTCTTTCGAGGCGGATGACAAAGCGATTCAACACGGCGCTTTCCTTCAAGAATGTCTGCGGTGCGCATCACTGCGCACCGGGGTCACTGCACGAAGCCGCATCAGAAATTGCGGGTGGCGAAGAGGCCCACGAAGTTCCGGTCGGCGTACGGCTGCCCGACGCCGCCATGGCCGCCGAAGAACGCCGTGAAGTTGATGCCCGCCTGCCAGACCGTCGGGTTCTGGTTGAACAGCACGTAGAAGTTCAGCGACTTCGCCCCTTGCAGGTAGTTGGCCGAGAACGTCGGCGTGTAGCCGTAAAGCGCATCGGCGAAGGTCACGCCGGGCGTCACCTGCCAGCCCGGAATCACCGTGCCGTCATAGGTCCAGTTGAAATCGATCGTCGCGCCCACCGAGCTCGCGGTCCCTTGCGCCGCGGCGATCGGATAGCCGAGGCCCGAGTTGTTGTTCAGCCACGCGTAGTAGCCCGCGGCCGGCACCTGCGTGACGCTCTGCCCGTTGATCGTGCGCGTCACGCCGCTCGAGCTCAGGCCCGGGTAGTAGATCCAGGTCAGCTCGGCCGTCAGCACCGCCGCATCGGCGCGCAGCAGCTTCAGGAACGGATACTGGCTCTGCGTGAGATTCAGCTGCCCGTTGATGTCGTACTGAAACTTCTTCTTGTCGATCCATTGCTGGCAATCGATGCCCGAGACGCCATTCGTATTCGCGTCGAGCGGACCGCCCGCGCCATAGCAGCTCGACAGCGACACGGCATCGCGCGGCCGGTACGACAGCTCGGTGCCGATCGCCCAGTCGCCGAGCGAGAAGTTCGCGCTCACGCCGAACAGTTGCCGGTTCGCGAGATACGACCACTGGTTGGTGCCGTTCGCGAGCGTGGACAGCACGGGCGCCTTGTCGGTGTAGTTCTCGTAGTAGAAACCGAGATTGACGTCGAGATTCTTCGGCCGGTAGTTGAGCTTCAGGCCGAATTGCGGCTTGTATTCGCCCGGCAATTGCACCGAGGCCGGAATGCCGATCGAGTTGTACGGCGCGCCCGCGAACTGTCCGTTGATGAGGCCTTGGTTGATGGCCGAGAGCGTTGCCGAGTTGCCCGCGTTGGAACCGGCGATGGCGCCGGCGTCCACGCCGCCCACGTTGAAGTTGGTCGAGCTGACCGTGGAGGCCACCGCCCCGCGCCCGAAATTGTTGGTCACCGACCAGAACGTGCCCACCGGCGGATAGCGGTTGCCGTTCCATTGGAACTGGTAGTAGCCCTCGGTGCTGAGGCCGTTGCCGAGGCCCGCCGCGAAGCTCAGCATCGGCGCGGGCAAGAGCGCCTGCTTGAGCTGCGTGCCTGGAATCAGCAGCTTTTGCACGTCGACGGAATTCGTCGCGTTGATGCCGTTGGCCGCGAAGTAGCTCTCGCCCCAGTTGATGACCTGGTTGCCGAGACGCACGTGCGCCGGCTCGCCGCCGAAGTTGAAGTCCTTTTCGGCCCACAGGTCGAGCAATTGCGCGCTGTAGACGACCTGCGCCGAGGCGGTGCTCGAGAGCGGCGTGCGTGCGGTGTTGCCGGCCAGGAAGTCGTACATGCCGGTGCCGCGGATCATGAACTTGTAGCCCTCGCTGGGCATCGTCAGGAGCAGCTCGCTCGTCGCACTGATGTAGGTGCTGAACGGCTGGCCCTTGCGATAGTTGAGGTCGCCCATGTCGCCGAAGCCCCACTGGTTGACGTTGGCCGCGCTGCCGCAGCCGTATGCGTTCGGGTCGCCCGTCAGCGAGCAGCTCGGGCTCTTGGTGCGAATGCCCGCGCCTCCGGTGAGATTCGTGACCCACGAGCCGGACAGGTCGCCGAGCCCCGTCGTGAAGTCGTAGCCGTAGGCGCTCGTCGACGCCGCGCCCAGCACGGCCAGCGACACCGATACCGATATACCAACCCCTGTCGTTTTCATTTCGAATCCTTCCTCTTGTCGTGGTCTCGCGCGCGAGCCTGTGCCGGCCCGCGCCGCGCCTTGTCATCCGCTCGTGCGCGGTCTGAGCGTGGTGTCACCGCTCGCTGATCGAGCGCAGGTTTTCCGCGGAGTAGTAGTTCGAAGAGAAATGCGGATCGCTCGAGGATTCGAAGTAGTGCACGTCCGTCCCGGCTCCGATCACGGTCTGGTCGTCCACATAGCGCCCATTGAGCAGGTTGTATTGGGCGAACGGCTCGATGTCGCAGGTGCCGCCCAACTCCCACAGCGGAATCGGATAGCCCTCTTTCGTCTTCCAGAGCTTGCCTTGCGCGTCGTAGTCCTCGCCGACGAGCGCGAGGTAGGTGTCCTCGTCGAGGTAGAGCACCTTCTTCTGCGAGATGTGGCGCATGCTCGACTTGAGCGTCGCTTCGAGCACGTAGACACGATGCAGCTCATAGCGGCGCGCCGACGGGTCGACCGCTTCGCTCTTGAAGACGTCGCCGACGCTCTTCCTGAAGTCGTACATGCCGAAGGCGTTGTACGGCACGTAGAGCTCTTTCTTGCCGAGGAGCTTCCAGTCGAAGCGGTCGATGTCGCCGTTGAAGAGCCACGGCTCGTCGACCGTGTACTGGTTTTCGAAGCCGATCTGCGGGGCGTCGTAGTTGTAGGAAGGCATGCGGCGCACGCGGCGCTGGCCCGGGAAGTAGTAGTAGGCCTCGGCCTGGTTGTCGGCGAAGTGGAACGTCTGCACCACGCCCTGTCCGGCCATCGCGGCCGGCGAGTCGTAGCCGTAGTAGATCGAGAACAGCGGGTCCTTCGGGCCCAGCTGATTCGCGCCCTTTGCGCCCCAGGGGAAATACTCGGTCTGGCGGCTCGTCACGGAGATCCAGTCGGTGCTGCCCGGACGCGGCGACACCATCGTGTAGACCTTGTCCCACGCGGCGCCGACACCGCGATAGCGCGTCAGGTAATTCCAGATCGCCTGCTGGCCGCTCTTGGCGCCCGGAAACGGCAGGCCGGGCAGCACGGCGTTTTGCAGGTGGTCGCCGGTCGGATCGAGCTTGCCTGCGCCCTCGCCGTTCTTCCTGGTGTTCTCCAACACCCAGTCCGGATAGCTGCAATCGCGATGGGTCGGGTAGACATCCATCCGGTAGCCCTTGACCTGCTTGATAAGCGCGACCTGGCCGGGCGAGAGCTTGTCCGCGTACTTGTCGACGTTGGCGGCGTCGATCGAGAAAAGCGCTTTTTCGTTCTTGTATTTCCAGTAGTCGCCGCGGAACTTGCCGTAGGCGTATCCCGCCTGCGGCGTATCGCGGCCCGCGAATGCGGGAATCGCGCCATCCGCGCTTGCGCCGCTTTCCGCGCCCGTCGCCGTGGTCGCCCCCGGCGATTGGGCGAGCACCACGGCAGTGATCGCGGTCAGCGCGGCGAAGACGCCTGCTTGGGCCAGTCGTTTCATCTCTCCAACTCCTTGTCAGCGTGCCTTCCGTTATGGACTCCGGATCAACCAAGATTCAGGTGCGGCATGCGATTGCCTCCCTTGGGGCTGAGTGTTCACGCTAGTGACAAGCCCCTATGCTTCCTGGCTTCCTTGACGACCAATTTAGAGATAACAAAAAGAACGCTTTAGCCGAAATTGGCAAACGGAACAGGCCGGCGCGGCGATGATCTTCAGTGCTGCATTCGCACAAAATCCGCAGACGAAAAAAAGCCCTTGCGGCTTTGCGTGAAGCCGCAAGGGCAAGGAGAATCCGCCGCCCTGCAGGCGGCAGAGACGCTTACTTTTTGAAAGGCACCTTCTCGAAGCCCGCCGACAACCCTTCGACGAGCACATCGATCTGCTCACGCTCGATCACGAGCGGCGGCGACAGGATGATCTTGGTCCCCACGGGCCGCACGATCACGCCGGCCTCGCGTGCGACTTCGGCCACCGCGTTCGCGTAGCCCGAAGCCGGATCGACAGGCTCGCGCGTGATGCGATCGGAAACGAGATCGAGCGCCACCATCAGCCCCTTGCCGCGCACTTCGCCTACCGCTTCGAAGCGCGACGGGAAATCCCGCAATTGCTCGAGCAGATAGTCTCCCTGGCGCTTCGCATTGGCGGGCAAGTCCTCGTCGGCGACGATCTTCAGGTTCGCGAGCGCCGCCGCGCAGGCGACCGGATGCCCGGCATACGTGTAGCCGTGCATGATCGCGCCGGAGAAGTCGCTGTTCTCGGCGAACGCCGCTTCGATGCGCGCATTGACGACCGTCGCCCCGAGCGGCACGTACCCCGACGAAATCCCTTTCGCGAGACACATGATGTCGGGCTTCACGCCCCAGCCACGGCTGCCGAACATGCTGCCCGAGCGGCCGAAACCGGTGACGATCTCATCGGCGATCAGGAGCACGCCGTACTTGTCGCAGATCTCGCGCACGAGCGGCCAGTAGTTCGCCGGCGGCACGATCACGCCGCCCGCTCCCTGGATCGGCTCGGCGATGAAAGCGGCCACCGTATCGGGGCTTTGGAAGACGATCTCCCTCTCGAGCATGGCCGCGCAGATGCGGCCCAGCTCCTCGGGATCCTGCGTGAACGGATTGCGGTATGGCCACGGCGTCTCGACATGAAAGCAGCCCGGCAGGTTCGGCTCGTAGTTGCGCCGGAACACCGTGTTGCCGTTCACCGACGCGCCGCCGAAGTGCGTACCGTGATAGCCCTGCTTGAGCGAAATGAACTTGGTGCGGTCGGGCTGGCCCTTGAGGCGCCAGTACTGGCGCGCGAGCTTGAGCGCGGTCTCGACGGCGTCCGAGCCGCCCGAGCTGTAGACGACGCGCCGCATCCCCTCCGGCTCGAGCATGCCCGCGAGCACCGTCGACAGCTCCTCGGCGCGCGGATGCGAGATGCCGTCGAAGAGCTGAAAGTACTCGAGCTCGTCGAGCTGGCGGACGATCGCGTCCTTCACTTCCTTGCGGTTGTGGCCGACGTTCACGTTCCACAGGCCGGCAACGCCGTCGACGAGCTTGCGCCCGTGGTCGTCGAACACATAGCAGCCTTCGCCGCGCACGATCCGTATCGGCTCGCGCGTCTTCATCTCGTTCGGGTGCAGCATCGGGTGCCAGAAACGGGCTTCGCGATAACTCATAGTGGACTCCTTCTTTCAAGTCTCGAGACGCCGCCAGGGCAGCGGCGCCTTGCATGCCAACGCCGGTACCGGGTATACCAACGGCGGTACCGGGTATGCCAATCAATGCGCGATGCAGACCGACTTCACTTCGGTGAAGCCGTCGATGGCCTGGCGGCCGAACTCGCGGCCGATGCCCGATTGCTTGAAGCCGCCGAACGGCAGGCTCGGGTCGAGCGGGATGTGGCAGTTGACCCAGACCGTGCCCGCCTCGATCTCGGGGATCAGGTTCAGCGCGGCCTTCAGGTCGTTGGTCCAGAGGCTCGCCGTGAGCCCGTACGGCGTATCGTTCGCCATGCGGATCGCTTCGTTTGTGTCGTCGAACGGCACTGCTGCGAGCACCGGCCCGAAGATCTCCTCGCGCACGACGGCCGCATCCTGGCCGACGCCCGTCATCACCGTCGGCTTCACGTAGAAGCCGTCCAGCTCGGGCGTGCCGCCGCCGCACAGCAGCGTCGCGCCTTCGGCGCGGCCGCGCTCGATGTAGCGCGCCACCGAGTCGCGATGCTTCGCCGACACGAGCGGATTGATCTGCGCCGCGGGATCCAGGCCCGGCCCGAGCGTCATCGAATCCGCCGCCGCGGCCAGCGCTTCGGTGACCTGCTGGAAACGGCTGCGGTGCACGTAGAGGCGCGAAGCCGCGGCACACACCTGCCCCTGGTTGAAAAACGCGCCCGCCATCACGCCTTGCACGACCTGCTCGACGTCGACGTCCGCCAGCATCACGATCGGGTTCTTGCCGCCCAGCTCGAGCGAAAAGCGCGTCATGTTCTGCACGGCCGCCGTGCCGACGAGCTTGCCCGTGCGCGTGGAGCCCGTGAACGAGATCTTGTTGACGAGCGGATGCTTGACGAGCGCATCGCCCGCCTCCGCGCCGCCCGTGACGACGTTGAACACGCCCGGCGGCACGCCCGCCTCACAGGCGATCTGCGCGAGCAGGAGCGCCGTCAGCGGCGTTTCGGGCGACGGCTTGATGACGATCGAGCAGCCGCTCGCTAGCGCCGGAATCAGCTTCCAGACGGCGATCATCAGCGGGAAATTCCACGGCACGATGCCGGCCACGACGCCGACCGGCTCGCGCCGCGTGTATGCGGTATACCGTGTACCGGGCGGAAACGGGATCGATACGTCCATCGTCTCGCCCGTGATCTTGGTCGCCCAGCCCGCCATGTAGCGCATGTATTCGACCGTCGCGCCCACCTCCACCGCGCGGGCGATGTTGATGGACTTGCCCTGGTTGAGCGTCTCGAGCTGCGCGAAGGTTTCGCCGTGCGCCTCGAGCGCGTCGGCGAGCTTCAGCAGGATGCGCTCGCGGTCCGCGGGGCGCAGCTTGCGCCAGACACCGCTTGCGAACGCGCACGCGGCGCTCGTGACGGCGGCGTCGATATCGGCCGCGTTCGCGTCGGCCACTTGCGCGAGACGCCGGCCCGTCGCCGGATTGAACACGTCGAGCCGCGCGGACGATTGCGAGGCGCGCCAGCCGCCGTCGATAAAGAGACCATGCTCGCGCGCCGCGAAAGACGCCACCTCGTCGCTCACCGCGACCGTTGCATTGCTTTGGCTTTCCATATGCTCCTCGTTCTCTCTGTGCCGCTCTTGCCGGCCAAGCGGGCACGGCGGTCGGGCCAATATAGGGAGCGTGGGAAAGCGCCGTTAGCCCAAATCGGCAACACGGTGGGCATAGGTGTGCGAGGGCTGACGTGCCGGATGTTGAACCGGGTCACCACGGCGAGCTTTGCAGCTTTGATGCCTTTCTGCGAAAGTATCAATTTGATGACGCTGCATTGTGCCGAGTGGCACAGATCGTCGGCGGCGCCGGCACTGGGCACCTCGGCCTTACGCCGGAGTCAGCAGGCGTGTGCGCAGTCTCTATTGGCATTTCGCGTACCTTCGCAGACGACCATGAGCAGTTGCGCTACGGCATGGTGGTCTACGACGCGATGTACGTGTCGTGCAAGGCCGAAGCCGATACCTGAGTATCAGCAATGATGCCCGCCCGAGGTCCACTATCGACATTGTTTCTGCCGGCGGGCGTTGACCAAAGCGCGTGGCTGCTTCTGGTCGCACGGAGCCTGCGTGGATTTTGCGACGGCTTCATCGCCGTGCTGCTGCCTGCGTATCTGCTGGCCCTCGGCTTCGGGCAGCTGACGGTCGGTCTGATCAGCACCGCGACGCTGGTCGGATCCGCCATTGCGACGATTCTGGTGGGCCTGTTGGGCAACCGCTATCCCCAGCGTGCGCTGCTGCTCTTCGCAGCAAGCCTGATGACTGCCACTGGCCTTGGATTCGCCAGCCTGTCGTCGCTATGGCCGCTGCTCGTGGTCGCCTTCGCCGGTACGCTAAACCCGAGCTCAGGCGACGTCAGCTTGTTTCTGCCGCTCGAGCACGCGCGCCTTGCCGAATCGGCGGAGTCCGATGCCCGAACGGCGCTTTTCGCCCGCTACAGCCTCATGGGTGCGTTGTCGGCTGCATTGGGCGCGCTGCTCGCCGGGTTACCGGACTGGATCGCCGTGCATTCCCGCGTTGCTGTGCTTCCCACCATGCGTGCGATGTTTATCTTCTACGCGATGACGGGTTTCTTCATTTGCCTCCTGTATCTGCGTCTACCCAAGCGCGAGTCACGCGCCGCTACCGTCCGGGCGCCGCTCGGTCCGTCGCGCGGGATCGTCACCCGCCTCGCGCTGTTTTTCAGCGTGGACGCGTTTGCCGGCGGGCTGCTCGTCAACTCGCTACTGACGCTATGGCTGATCCAGCGATTTGGGCTTTCACTCACTGCGGCCGGACGGTTCTTCTTCTGGGCAGGCCTGCTGAGCGCAGGTTCACAGCTGACTGCAGCACACATCGCCCGCAGGATCGGCCTGCTCAACACGATGGTGTTCACCCACATTCCGTCAAGTGTGTGCCTGATCGCCGCCGCCTTCACGCCTTCATTGCCCATGACGCTGGTGTTGCTGCTTCTGCGCAGCGCACTGTCGCAACTCGACGTACCAACCCGAAGTGCCTACGTGATGGCCGTTGTCACGCCCCCCGAGCGGCCGGCCGCGGCAAGCTTTACTGCGGTGCCCCGCAGCCTCGCAGCCGCCGTCGCACCGACGATCGCCGGCGGATTGCTTGGTGCTGGCTGGCTCGGTGCACCATTGATCGCATGCGGTGCGCTCAAGATCGCCTACGATCTTGCCCTGCTCGTCGCATTCCGTCACATCAGGCCGGACCGAGGGTCATCATGAATCACATTTTTCCATGCGACAGTTCTTTTTTTCACTACCTTTACGCGCCATCCCCTACGCTGAAACCGAGCTGAAACCGCAGGACATCCCGCTTTGCCTATCATGGCGCCCACCGTCCTGGCGAGCAGACCGGCACCATCGCTTGGAGGGACCGGCGGAGAGTTTCCTGTCACCGCCCAACTGACTTTTATTTCGGTGTGTACATGATCGAGCGATGGTCAGCGGCCAACCGGCACGCCATAAGTGCCGACAATCCGAGCGTCCTGCTCTTTGGCCGAAAACAACTCCCACTCAAGCCCGTTCACATCGACATTGCTCGAATAACCTTCTACCGCATCATCCTCAAACCCGACGTGCCGCAACTGCCCCGCCTGCCCGGGTTTCTCATTGATCGAGAAGTTGAGAAGATCGGTGCGCCACATCGCATACTGGCCTGGCACGACTGCAGCCGGCGGCTGCCCGAGGCGGCGGCTATAGTCCGCAATCGATTCATCAAGGTTTGCAACAGCCAGTGCAATGTGAAAACGCTTCATGATGGGCTCCGTATTGTCGTTTGATTTGAAAGCCCGCCCATCGTAATCAAGGCACATCGACACAACCAGTTCAGCGACTATCCTGGTATCGCTATTACCCGATTCTTGGCAGCCGGCAAAAGCCCCGCCGTGCTCAATGAACCGTCGACGCAAGCGCCCCGTCGAACCGCCGCGTATCGGAAGGCAGCTCCCCGAACAGCGACTTGTAGTCAGCCGTGAAATGGCTCAGATGGAAGAAGCCGAAACGCGCCGCCGCATCGCCGATCGACAGCGCCGCACGTGGCGAGCTCATCAGCGCACGCCGCACCTCGGCGAGCCGGATCGCGCGCAGGTAGCCGAGCGGCGTCATGTTCGCGACCTGCTGGAAGCTGTTCTGCAGCGTGCGGCGGCTCACGCGCAGGATGCGGCACAGGTCGAGCACCGTGACGGGCTCCGCGCCGCCCGCCAGCACGAGCTCGCGGCTCTTGCGCACGAGATCGCAGCGCACTGCGTCGGTGAGGTCGGTACGGCGGTTGGCGTCTTCGTCGGTCAACACATCGAGCAGGATGCCGAGCATCGTGTGCCGGAACATCTTCTGCGCGTGCGGGGACGAGAACATCGCCTCGTTTTGCGTCGCTGCGGAAAACGAGGCTGCGAGGCTCTGCGCAGCATTGGCGTAGGTCTGCGGATCGGGCGACAGTTGCGGGCCGCGCCACTTGTGCATCGACCACGCCGACTGCATGCACTCGAGCAGCTCGGCGAGCTCGCCGGCATCGACCGTCAGGATCAGCGTATCCATGCCTTCGGCGACATGGAACACGAAATCCTCGCGGCTCGTGAGCGCGTGCAGCGAGTGCTGCTGGAATTTACGCCCCTGCAGCGTGGTATCGCCCGGCACCTGCAGCGGCACGGCGAAGCTCACCGCCCCTTGCGGCGCAGCGCCGTACTGCGCCACACGCTGCGTGAACACCTCGCGAAACACATGCAGGCGCTCGACCGCAACCTGCGCCAGCGAGCATTGGATACGGCCCGGCGTGATCTGATAGTAAGACTGATCCCAACCCGGCAGCGCATTGGCGTGGAGTTGCGCGTCGTTGAAACGGGCGAATTGAACCGCCATCCTGAATCACCGTTGAACCGGCCAACGCGCCATCGGGGAGCGCAAAGCCGACAAATTGAGCACCGAGCACGCCAACGCACCAGCGTTGTGCGAAAAAACGGATTCTGCCGCAAAACAAAGGGCAATGATCGCGAAGGTGCAATATCCGCGCCCAGCCGGCAATTGGTGTAAATCCGGTTTTTTTCTCGATGTCGATTTTCAGCTTCGCTTGAAAGCAAAATGACAAGTTCGCTTTCAAATGCGCGCCCTGCCGTGAGCGAAGCCGGGCGCGCCGACGATCAGCTTGTCATCCGCGTCAGAACGAATATCCGATGCCGATCAGATACAGCTGCTCCGTGGTCTTGGAATCCGGCTCGTAGTAGCCCCCGACCGTGTTCGACATGCCGTAGTTGAAGCGCGTGACCTGGTAGCTGGCGTTGATGTGCAGACGCTTGGTCACCGCATAGTCGAGGCCGAGCATCCCCGTCACGACCGGTTTGGCGCCGAGGTTGAAGGTTCCGCTGACAATGCTTGCCGTCATCTTCGCGCCGAAGGTCCGGCCCACGCTGATATCGGCGCTGCCGACGAGCCGCGGCGTGAACGCGTACTGCCCGATGAGGCCGGCGCTGACGGTCTGGTGGCGATAGTGCTCGTAGTAGCCGTATTGAGTGTCGCTGCTGTCGCGAACCCAGCTGTGATAGCCGTAGGCGATGTACGGGACCAATTGCGCGTTGCCGAACGGCGAAATCGAAAACGCGCGGCCGAGCTTGATCGAGACATCCGCGGTCTTGTCGTGCGTCGTGCTCTGGTAGGGATACAGGTTGCCGAGCGAGTCCTCCAGGTAGCCGTCGTAGGCCGTCGTGCCGGCGGCATAGCTGACCGCCGCGCTCAGGTAGACGTTCGTCAGGCCCAGCACGGAACCCTGCCTTACCGCGGCGATGCGATACGCGAGCTGCGTGCCGGTTTCCGAGTCGAGCGGGTTCACCGTGGCGGTCGATTCCGTGTAATCGAGCCGATGGCCGCCGATCGAAACGCTGAGCTGGTTGTTGGCACTCAGAAGCGCATCGGCGCCCGGCGCTGCGTCGGCGTGGGCCGGGCATGCTGCCGCGGCAAGACACAGCGCGGCAAGACAAAACGGGAGATCAAGACGTCGCTCGACGGCGGAAGATTGATGGGAGATTCGTTTCAGTGATGCGCTCATACGCGTGATATCGACCTCGGGTAAACACGTGGCGCAATTTTTCCATGGCGCCGCGACGAAAACGCGGCCTCCGTTTGGATAACTACTTACCTTCTCTATCGGCAATTAAGAAATGGGGAACACGCGGAACATCGCCGCGCAATCGCCCACAGAAAAATCAGGACATCCCTACACGCCTCCCCCTGTACTGCCTCGACGCCTGAGCCGTATACATGTCGATAAGGTAAATAAAGCAGACGACCCATCCATGCGCAGGACCGTCCGGCAATTTCTACTGTGGCTAAAAATCCGCCGCTATCGACACGCTTCCGAACGAGGTTTCTCCTACCTTGCCGAAAACGCCTCGCTGTACGTCTGCCGCTACGATCGCCATAGCCGCTTTCTCTACGTGAGCCCGAGCATGGCCGAAGCGTTGCACGTCGCCACGGACGACCTCGTCGGGCAGATTGCGACCCCCAAGCGCTATCCCGACGGCCGCTTCGACGTCTACCATCAAGCGCTTGCGCAGATTCTCGCCACCGGCGAGCCGATGGAATTCGAGCTCACCATGCCGTCAGCCGACGGCCGCACGATGATTCATCACGTGCGGCTCGTGCCCGAGCGCGACTGGCGAGGACGGCTGGCGGGCGCGCTGTGCATCGGCCGCGACATCACCGAGACCAAGCTCGTGGAAAGGTCGCTGCGCGCACAAGAGGGGGAGTTTCGCTTGCTGGCGGAAAGCTCCCCCGACAACATCGTCCGCTACGACCGCGACTGCCGCATCATCTTCGCGAACCGCAACCTGATGCAGCGCGTGAACGTGCCCGTGGCGCCGATCGTCGGGCAGCGCTCGCACGACATCAGCTGGGGCAACGAGCTCGATGCGGAAAAACGCCGCTATCGCGAGACGCTCGAGCGCGTGATCCGCACGGGCGAAGCGGAAACCGTCGAAGTCCTGATCGGCGCGCCCGACTCGGCGGAGCCGCGCCTGCACCACATCAAGATGGTGGCCGAGCGCGACGAGAACCAGCAGATCAAAGGCGCGCTCGTGTACGGCCGCGACATCACCGAGCGCAAACGCATGGAGGAGCTCCTGGCCGCGCGCGAGCGCGAGTTCCGCTCGCTCGCCGAGAACCTGCCCGACATCATCGTCCGCTTCGATCGCGAAGGCCGCCGCACCTACGTCAACGGCGCCCACGAACGCTTCACCGGCAAGCCGCCGGAAACGTTCCTCGGCAAGACGGTGCTGGGAATTTCCGCGTTCTCGAGCGATCCGCAGATGTACCACGCGGAGGTCCGGCAGGCCATCGAGACCGGCAAGGAGGCCGACGTCGAATGGAAAGCGCGCGGGCGGGACGGCATCCAGCGCATCTTCCACACGCGGCTGCGCCCCGAGCTCGGCGCCGACGGCAGCGTGGCGAGCCTGCTCGCCGTCGCGCGCGACATGACCGAAGTCTACGAATACCGCAGCAAGATCCATCAGCTCGCGTACTTCGATGCACTGACCGGGCTCGCCAATCGCACGCAGTTCAACGAGTGCATCTCGCAAGCGCTGCAGGAGGCCGGCCGGCAAGGTTGCCGGGTCGGCGTGCTGATGATGGATCTCGACCGCTTCAAGACGATCAACGATACGCTCGGCCACCTCGCAGGCGACCAGCTGCTGTGCGAAGTGGCGCGGCGGCTGGAGGCGAGCGTGCGCGCCGCGGGCACGGTGGCCCGCCTCGGCGGCGACGAGTTCATCGTCGTCGTGCCCCAGGTGCAGGAGACCGCGGAGCTCCAAGGCATCGCCGGCCGCGTGCTTGCGGCCGTGGCCGCTCCGGTGCAGATCGACGGCCGCGAGCTCGTGGTCCAGGCGAGCGTCGGCATCTCTGTCTATCCCGACCACGGCGACGCCACCGAGCAGCTCGTGCGCTATGCCGACAGCGCGCTCTATCGCGCCAAGGAGGCCGGGCGCAACAACGTGCAGTTCTACACACGCGATATCACCGACCGCGCCGCCGAACGCCTGCGCCTCGAAGCGGACCTGCGCTGCGGCATCGCACACGACGCGCTCGACGTCCACTACCAGCCCAAGATCGACCTCGCGACCGGCCGTATCGTCGGCGCGGAAGCGCTGTTGCGCTGGCTGCACCCCGAGCGCGGCTGGATACCGCCGTCGCAATTCATCGGCATCGCCGAGGAGACCGGCCTCATCGTGCCGCTCGCCGAGCAGGTGATGCGCAAGGCGTGCGGCGTCGCCACCCGCTGGAATGCACGCGGAGAAGAAGCGCGGCACATCGCCGTCAACTTGTCGCCGAGTCAGTTTCACGTGAGCCACCTGCCGGGCGTCGTGCAGCAGGTCCTGCAGGAAACGGGCTGCCGGCCCGATTGGCTCGAGCTCGAGATCACCGAGGGGCTGCTGCTCGTCAATCACGCCGCGACGCTCGGCACGCTGAACGCACTGAGCCAGATGGGCGTGCGCATCGCCATCGACGATTTCGGCACCGGCTACTCGGCGCTCAGCTATCTCACGCGCTTCCCCATCGCCACGCTGAAGATCGACCGCTCGTTCACGCAGCCGACGAGCGGATCGCAGAAAAACCGCGTGCTCGTGGAAGCCATCGTCGCGATGGCTCACGGCGTGGGGCTCGAAGTGGTGGCCGAGGGCGTCGAGACGCGGGAGCTGGCCGAGTGGCTTGCGGGCATCGGCTGCGACATGGGCCAGGGCTATCTATGGTCCGGCGCGATTCCCGCGCACGCCCTGCTCGCGATGGAAACACATGCGCGCGGCGGTCCGGCCGCCGGCCTCCATGACGCCGCTGCGGCGCAATCTTACGGGCTTCGCAAGAGTTGGTAAGACCTCTCCAAAACTCTCCACAGATTGAGGCTTTCGGCCGGCGTGCCGAGGCTTAATCTCACTGCCGTCGGATACCGACGCGCAACCTCCCCTCGACGGGCATGCCGCCCTGCGCGTCGCTCCGCCCTTGGGCTTATCAACGAGAGGTTGCTATGGTCGCTAACCACGACAAAGTCTCAGTCCGTCTGCTCCGGCGCAAAACCGCGTCGCTTTTGCTGGCGCTCCTCGCAGCGGGCGCGATGGCGCCCAGCGCGTTCGCCGTGAGCTTTCGATGTCCGCACAACGGATCGGCCTCCGAAAAGCTGATCTGCAGCGATCCGGACCTGTCGTCGCTCGACGACAAGCTCGCCATCGTCTATCGGCACGCCAAAGACGCCGCCCCCTCCGCCGAGGCGATCGAAGCCGACCGCGTCGCGCAATGGCAATGGCGTCAGCACAACTGCAAGGACAAGGCGTGCGTCGAGGAGTGGTATCAGCGCCGCATCAAAGAATTGGAAGCCGATTTCGCGCACGGACGAAGCGCCGCGGCGACGAGCCTGGCCGCGAACATGGCGGAGCAGAACATCGTCCCGGAGGCGCGGCCGGCCGTCGTCGAGATCAAGGGGCTGGGCCAGGCGATGAGCGAGTCTCCCGCCGACACCAGCTCGCATGACAGCAGCTCGAATGACAGCGCGAAGCCGGCAGCCTGCAAGTCCAAGGCCGGCCCGGACAACTGCTTCGCGTCGAGCGCCCATGCGGCCGTGCTCAATCTGGAGAAGAGCGCCCCGGAGAAAGCCGCCGTGACGACGGAAGCCAAGAAGTAACGGTATGACAAGCGAGCGCGCATGACATAAAGGGCGCGCGTCGCGCCCTTTATGTCACAACCCCGGCGCCTCGACGCGCCCCTGTCACAGCGTCGCCTGCGACACCGCCGCCTTCAATCGCTCCAGCACGCCCTTGATCGCCGGCGACAGGCGCCGCTCGCGCATCGTCATCACCCATAGGATCCGCTGGTTGAGGACGGGCTCGTCGATGCGCTTGGCGATCAACGAATGATCTTCGAGCCCGACCAGCGAGAGCGCGCTGCCGAGCGTGATCGCGCCCGCGAGCGAAGCGAACGCGTGCAGCACACTCGAATTGTTGCTGCTCAAGACGGGCTCGATCGCGAGGCCCCGCGCCGAGCAGCACCAGTCGAACAACTGGCGCGCCGTCGTGCCGCGCTCGAGCAGCACGAGCGGATAGGCCTTGAGATCTTCCAGGGCCAGCACATCCTTCGCCGCCAGTGGATGCGCAGGCGCCAGCAGCGCGCAGACCGGCATCTCCATGCTCTGCTCCACCCGCACTCTGGTCGCATCGCCCGTCGCGAACGCGATGCCGATATCGACTTCGCCCATCTCCACCCAATGCTCGACTTGCGCCGGCGTGCCCGAGCGCAAGACGAAGCGGACCTGCGGCGCGCTCGCGTAGTGATCGGCCATCACGCGCGGCAGGAACGCGCGCGTGAAGCCTTCCGTGCAGCCGAGCTTCACGACGCCTCCGCCGAGCGCTCGCGCCGCCGACATCTCGCCCAGCACCGCGTCGCTTTCGAGCAGCGAGCGGCGCGCGTGCGCGGCCAGCAACTCGCCCGACTCGGTGAGCACCATCCCGCGCGGCAGCCGCTCGAAGAGCGGCGTGCCCACTTCCTGCTCCAGCTTGCTGATCTGGCGGCTGATCGCGGATACCGCGACATGCAGGTTTTCCGAGGCCGCCGCCAGCGACCCGGTGCGCGCCACCTCGACGAAATAGCGCAAAGCGATCCCATGCAACACGCGCGTTCCTCCTGCGTTGCCAAATCGGCAAGGCCAAGTGCCATTTTTGAAATTGTTGCGAAATTATGACCCACCTAGACTCGCCTCACGTTCCATTCGCAATCCAGGAGTTTTTGTGAACGCAACCCGCTCAACCCGCTCAACCCGCCAGCTCGCCATCGACCAGGCGCAGCAGGCCTACGATTCAGGCGCATTCTTCAGCGACCTGCAGCGCCGCGTCGCGCTGCGCACGGAGAGCCAGAACCCCGCGCAGGCCGATGCGCTCCTCGCCTACCTCAGCGACGAAATCGCGCCGACGCTCACGCGCCTCGGCTTCACGAGCCGCATCGTGGCGAACCCGTCGGCCGGGCGCGCGCCCTTGCTCGTGGCCGAACGCATCGAGGACGCGTCCCTGCCGACGGTGCTCACCTACGGCCACGGCGACGTCGTCCGCGGCTACGACGGCCAATGGCGCGCCGGCCTCGCGCCCTGGTCGCTCTCGATCGACGGCGACCGCTGGTACGGCCGCGGCTCGGCCGACAACAAGGGCCAGCACTCGGTCAATTTCGCCGCGCTCGCCGCCGTGCTCGCCGCACGCGACGGCAAGCTCGGCTACAACGTGAAGGTCATTTTCGAAACCGGCGAGGAGATCGGCTCGCCGGGCCTAGGCGAGGTCTGCGCGGCCGAACGCGAGGCGCTCGCGGCCGACGTATTCATTGCTTCCGACGGTCCGCGCGTATCGGCGGAGCGGCCGACGGTGTTCCTCGGCTCGCGCGGCGGCGCGACGTTCGAATTGCTGGTGGAGCTGCGCGAAGGCGGCCACCACTCAGGCAATTGGGGCGGCGCGCTGCGCAACCCGGCGATCGTGCTCTCGCATGCGATCGCGAGCCTCGTGGACCGCAACGGCGCGATCCTGGTCGAGGGACTGCGCCCGCCTCCGGTCCCGGAGACAGTGCGCCGCGCGCTCGCCGACATCGAGCTCGGCGGTGACGAGAACGCCCCCGCGATCGATCCGGGCTGGGGCGAGCCCGGCCTCACGCCGACCGAGCGCGTGATCGCCTGGAACACGCTCGAAGTGCTCGCGTTCAAGGCCGGCAATCCGGACGCGCCCGTCAACGCGATTCCGCCGTCGGCGAAAGCGACGTGCCAGCTGCGTTTTGTCGTCGGCACGGAGCGCGAGCGCATCGGCGAGCATCTCGAAGCGCATTTCGCGCGCCTCGGGTTCCATGAAGTGAAGGTCAAGGTCACGCATGTCTCGGCGGCGACGCGGCTCGATCCCGACGACGTCTGGGTCCACTGGGCGCTCGCATCGCTGCATGCGACGACCGGCAAGCAACCGGCGCTTCTGCCCAACCTGGGCGGTACGGTGCCGAACGACGTCTTCTCCGAAACGCTCGGCCTGCCGACACTCTGGGTGCCCCACTCCTATCCCGCCTGCGCGCAGCACGCACCGAACGAGCACCTGCTCGGTTCGGTCGCCCGCGAAGCGCTCGGCGTGATGGCGGGCCTCTGGTGGGATCTCGGCGAAGACGCCCGCGCCGTCATCGCCTCGCGCAACGCCCGGCGCGCCGCCGCGCCGCATCCATCGAATCCCTCCACCGCACTGCTCTAGCCACGCGAGCCCGCCCATGTCCACCGAAGCCACGCAAGCCGCCTCAGCCACGCACACGAAACCACCCCTCACGCTCGTCCAAATCGTCGTCGCCACCTCGGTGGGCAACGCGCTCGAGTGGTTCGACATCGCGATCTACGCGTTCTTCGCGGTGTACATCGGCAAGCAGTTCTTTCCGGCGTCGAACGAAATGGCGTCGATGCTGCTCACGTTCGGCACATTCGGCGCATCGTATCTGGTGCGGCCGCTGGGCGGCATGGTGCTGGGCGCGTATGCCGACCGGCGCGGGCGCAAGGCCGCGCTGATGGCGTCGGTCAGCCTGATGATGCTCGGCACGGCCATGATCGCACTGATGCCGGGCTATGCGCGCATCGGCTTGCTCGCGCCCGTCGGCGTATTCGTGGCGCGGCTCATCCAGGGCTTCTCGGCGGGCGGCGAGTTCGGCGCGTCGACGGCGATGCTCGTCGAGCATGCGCCGCACCGGCGCGGTTTCGTCGCGAGCTGGCAGTTCGCGACGCAAGGCCTCGCCACGCTGCTGGCCGCGACGTTCGGCTTCGCGCTCGCGCAGCTGCTGCCGGCCGCCGCGCTCGCCGATTGGGGCTGGCGCGTGCCGTTCTTCTGCGGGCTGCTGATCGGCCCCGTCGGCTTGTACCTGCGAGGCTTCCTCGAAGACGCGCCCGGCTTCACGGACGAGGTCCGCACGCAAACGCCGGTGCGCGAAGTGTTCGCGCGTCAGAAGCGCATGCTCGCGGTGTCGATTGGCGCGCTGACGGTGTCGACGTCGGTCCAATACCTGCTGCAATACATCCCGACCTTCGCGATGCGCGAGCTGCACCTGCCGGCCGCCATGGGCTTTGCCGCGACGATGGTGAGCGGCGTGATCCTGACGCTCGTCACGCCTTTCGCGGGGCATCTGTCCGACCGCATCGGGCGCCGCAAGCAGATGGCGGCTGTCGCGGCCCTGTTCGTGCTCACCGCCTATCCGGCGTTTTCCTACACCGTCACCCACATCTCGACGTTCGCGCTGTTCGCGCTCTGCGGCTGGTTCGCGCTGCTCAAGGCGATCTATTTCGGCGCGCTGCCTGCGCTGATGTCGGAGGTCTTTCCGCCGGCCACGCGCTCGACGGGCCTCTCGATCGGCTACAACGTCGGCGTGACGATCTTCGGCGGCTTCACGCCGGCGATCGTCACCGCGCTCTTGAGCGTCACCGGCGACAAGAGCGCGCCGAGCCTCTATCTGATCCTGACCGCAACGATCAGCCTCGGCGCACTGGCGTCGATGAGCCGGATCAAGATCGCGGCGAACGGCTATCCCAACCAGGCCTGATCGATCCGCGCGAAGTGCTTGCGCAGCCACTCGACGAACGCTTGCGTACGAGGGGCGGCGAAGGTCCGGCTCGGGTACAGGACAGATACCGGCCGCGGCGCCGGCCGATGCGCGGCGAGCACTTCGACCAAGGCGCCGCGCGCCAGATACTCGCTCACCGCAACACCCGGCGCCTGGATGATGCCGAAGCCGGCGACGCCGCATTGCACGTACGCCTTGGACTCGTTGACGCGGATAGCGGCGCGGCAGTGGCAGGCCTTGTCCTCGCCATCCACCGAGAACCGCCAGGGCTGCGGCCGATTGCTGAACCCGGACAGGAATTGCACGCCGCGGTGCGCCTGCAGATCGCCGACAGACGCCGGCTCGCCATGCTCCCGCAAATACTCGGGCGACGCGCACGTCACCATGACGGCCGAGCCGACCTTGCGCGCCACCATGCTCGAATCGGGCAGATCGCCGATGCGCAGCGCACAGTCGACGCCCTCGGCCACGAGATCGACCGTGCGATCGGTCACGCCGAGTATCAGGTCGAGCTCCGGATAAGACCGGCTGAACCGCTTCAAGCCATCCATGAAGCTCAGTTGCGCGAAGGCCGCGGGAATATCGACGCGAAGCCGTCCGCGTGGCGTGGCTCCCTGGCTGCCGAACATCGTGGTGGCATCCGCGATATTCCCCAGGATCTCTTCGACGCGCTCGTAAAACTTCTCGCCTTCCGCGGTCAGGTTGACCTTGCGCGTCGTGCGGTGAAAGAGGCGCGCACCCAGGGTGGCCTCGAGCTCCTTGATGACCAGCGTCACTTGCGGACGTCCCAGCTCCATCGCGTCCGCGACTTTCGTAAAGCTCCCCAGCTCCGCGAGCTTGGCGAACACCTTCATCGACTGCAGCAACTCCATGAGGTCCTCTTTTGATCTTGGAAGCGCAACGTCTTTGCGACGCGCGATTGTTTCTCCGCACGATAACAGTCTAGTTTCGCCCGCCGAATTTATCCGCCGCGCCGCCGATTCAACAATACGTCTGAAGCGCGGCAGTGCGCGCAACCCCTCGAATCCAGGAGCAGTGAAATGAAGGCTTGGCTACTCAACGATTTTGGTCTCGACAATCTGGTGCTGGGCGAAGCCCCGACTCCGCAACCCAAGGCCGGCGAACTGCTGGTGAAGGTCGGCGCCGTGTCACTGAACTACCGCGACAAGGCCATCGTCGACGGCATCTACGAGCCGCACCTCGTGCCCAAGCCGCTGATTCCGGTGAGCGACGCGGCCGGCACGGTCGTCGCGATCGGCGACGGCGTCACCCGCTTCAAAGCGGGCGATCGCGTGAACTCGCATCTCTACTCGCGCTGGCTCGACGGCGCGCCGGGCCCGGACGAGTCCCTCTACAGCTTCGGTTCGCCGCTGCCCGGCGGGCTCGCCGAGTACATGATCATTCACGAGCAAAGCGCGGTGCGCGCGCCCGACGCCATGTCCGACGAGGAAGCGGCCACCCTGCCTATCGCGGCCTTGACCGCCTGGTATTCGCTCGTCGACTTCGGCCAGCTTCAGCCGGGCCAATCCGTGCTCGTGCAAGGCACGGGCGGCGTATCGATCTTCACGATTCAAATCGCGGCGGCGCTCGGCGCGAGAGTCATCGCCACGTCGAGCCGCGACGACAACCTCGAAGCCGTCAAGAAGCTGGGCGCTTCGGACGTCGTGAACTATCGCGTCACGCCGCAGTGGGAGCAGGAAGTGCTTCGCCTCACCGGCGGCAAGGGAGTCGATCTGCTCCTTGACGTCGCGGGCGGAAACGGCGTCAATCAGTCCATCGCCGCGACCAAGGCGGGCGGACGCATTGCTCAGATCGGCTTCCTCACGGGACAGGAGACGCAACTGAACCTGATGCCGCTGATCTTCCGCCAGACGACGCTGCGTGGTATCGCGGTCGCCCCGCGCTCGTCGTTCGACCGGATGAACGTTTTCCTGAACGACAAGAAGATCCGCCCGGTGATCGACCACGTCTACACGTTCGAAGAGGCGCGCGAAGCGTACCAGCATCTCGCCCGCGGACCGTTCGGCAAAGTCGTCATCAAGGTTTCATAGGCTAACCGGCACTGCGCGCGTCGCGCCGCACCGCCTGCGGCGGCAGACCGAACCCGCGCATGAAGGCCTCGCGCATGTGGCGGCGATCGCGAAAACCCGTTTCCCTCGCGATCACGTCGAGCGAATGCCGGCTTTGCTCGATCATGAGGCGCGCGGCTTCGAGCCGCAGCCCTTCGATCGCCTTGGCCGGCGACTTGCCCGTTTCCAGCGTGAACACCCGGCTGAACTGACGCGGGCTCAGGTGCGCCGTCCCGGCCAGTTCCTCGACGCTCAACGAGCGGCTCAAATGCTGGCGCGCGTAGTTCAGCGCGTCCTGGATACGGTCCGACTTCGGCGCAAGGTCCAGCATTTCGGAATGCTGCGACTGCCCGCCCGAGCGCCGCTGGTGCATGACCAGCTTGTGCGCCACCGAGCGCGCGACTTCGGCGCCCAGGTCCTTCTCCACCATCGCCAGCGCCAGATCGAGGCCGGCCGTCATCCCGGCCGACGTCCAGATCGGGCCATCGACGATATAGATGCGGTCGTCTTCCACGTGGATGCCGGGAAAGCGCTGCTGCATCGCCCGCGCGAACGCCCAGTGCGTGGTGGCCCGCCGTTGCGCGAGCAGCCCGGCTTCGGCCAGCACGAACCCGCCCGTGCAGATCCCCGCGATGCGCCGGGCGCGCCCGCTCGCCTTGCGCAGGAAGGCCAGTAATTCGGCGGGCGCCGGCGACGCGAGCGGATCGTTGACGCCCGCCACGATCCACGTATGGATATCGCGGCGTGCGCTCAGCGGCCGTGTGCCGACCGTCATGCCCAGCGACGAGCGCACCTCGCCGCCTTCCACCGAAAAATTCTCGAGCTTGTAAAAGGGAGGGGCCCGCCTTAGGGTGCCCGCCTCAGGGGTGCCTGCCTCAGCGGCGTTCGCCGCGATATCGCCCACTGTCGCATTCGCGTATTCGAAAACCGATTGCGTGGCGAGCGCCATGACCTGGAAGCCGTCGCTCAAAAGAAACCCGACGCGATGCATATCCGTCCTCCGTCAACGCCATGTCCTGAATAACTACCATATACGTCATTTGCGCCGCCGTCAAACGAAGCCAGAATGCCCTCATGCAATCCCCGAAAACCTTCGAACCGGAGTGAAATCATGACGCAAGCACATCAAGGCACGGCCCTCATCACGGGCGCATCGTCGGGCATCGGCGCAATCTACGCGGACCGGCTGGCCCGCCGCGGCTACGACCTGATTCTCGTCGCCCGCAGCCGCGAACGCCTCGCGGCGCTGGCCAACCGCATCACCGACGAAACGCACCAGAACGTCGAGATCGTGGACGCCGATCTCACCGACCGCAACGGCGTCGCCGCCGTCGAAGCGAAGCTGAAGGAAGACGCGAGCATCACGCTGCTCGTCAACAACGCCGGCGTGGGCACGCACAGCCCGCTGCTCGACAGCGACGTCGACGCGATGACCCGCATGATCGACCTGAACGTCACCGCGCTCACGCGCCTCACCTACGCCGCGGCGCCGGGCTTCGTGGCGCGCGGCAAGGGCGCGATCATCAATATCTCGTCGATCGTCGGGATCGCGCCGGAAATCCTCAACGGCGTCTATGGCGGCAGCAAGGCCTTCGTGCTGGCCTTCAGCCAGTCGCTGCATCACGAACTCGCCGGCAAGGGCGTGCAGGTGCAAGCCGTCCTGCCGGGGGCCACGGCAACCGATTTCTGGCAGATCGGGGGCCTGCCGGTCGAGAACCTTCCCAAGGAGATCGTCATGCCGGCGCAAGACATGGTCGACGCGGCGCTGGTCGGCTTCGACCGCCGCGAACTCGTGACCATCCCGTCGCTGCACGCAGTGGAAGAATGGGAAGCCTACGAGGCCGCGCGCCAGACGATGTCGGCGCACCTGTCCAGCAACGTCCCCGCGAAGCGCTACACCGCGGCGCAGTAAGCTCCGCTTCCCCGGCTGGCCCGGCTTAGCCGGGGAAGCGCTCTCGCACGGCAGCCAGCCACCGGGATACGACGTCGAGCTCATGCTCGTCGAACCCGGCAGTCAGCACTTCGTTGAGTGGACCCAGCTGCTTCTTGGCGAGCGCCGCCGCGGCACGGCCGGATTTCGTGAGCCATAGGCGGCTGAGCCGCCCGTCTGCCTCATCCGCGCAGCGCTCGATCAAGCCGGCCTTCACCATCCGGTCGGCGAGCCCGGTCATGGCGGACGCCGCGATATCCAACGCCGCCGCGACCTCGCCGCTGAGCGCGCCGTCCTGCCGTTGAAGCACGAACAGCGCGCCGGCGTGCGTCACGCTGATCCCGGTCTCTTCGGCGGCTTGCCGGTCCAGGTGACGCTGCAACGCTCGTTGAGCCGTATTCAGAAGAAACACATATCTACGATCCGACGGCATGACTCTCACTCGATGCATGTTGTTCGAGCCATTGTGTCACGACGGGCCACAGCGTATCGGCATGGTGCTTCTTGAAGAAGCCGAGATGACCGATCGCTTGCCCGCGGCTGTCCGCCGGGCTGAGTTGGCGGCGCTCCACGCGGCAATGCGTCAGATGAGCGGTCAGCAGATCGATCGCTTCGGCAGGCGCCCAGGGGTCGTCGTCGATGCCTAGCGACAAGATGGGCAAGCTCGGGCGGCGAAAGCGTTCGCCTGCCCGCGCCTCGGGATCGTCGAAGAAATACCTCGGCATGCTGGTCCAGCGCGACCAGTCGAGCATGACCTGCCCCGGGAGATTTTCTCCAATGCCGAACTTGCGACCCGGCATGTAGCCCAGACTGCGCGCGCAAAGCGGGCCCATGATCTTCAGAAGCAACGCGACCCGCAGACGCTCGCGCCAGGGGCGGATGAAGCGCAGGCAACCTGCGTGAGAGCAGATCATGACCGCTGCCGAAAGCAGCCGGCTGCTTTCGGCCAGGCCGATCGCGTGCCCGCCGAAACTATGGCCGATCGCCAGATGAGGCATGGAAGGGTATCGCTCGGCAGTCCAGCAGGTCACCGCTTCGACATCGAGGTCCGCCCACGTCAGAAACCCTGCCCTGAGCGATTTCGGGTGCGGCCCGCCCGGTTGCATGCCGCGATAGTTGTACGTGACGACATCGAATCCAGCGTCGGCGAGATGCCCGGCGAACGGGAAATACATGCGTTCGGTGACGGCTGTGGCGGGATTGATCTGAACGACCGCTTTGGCGGGCCGTCCGGATCGGTGAATCGTAACGTCCAGCGCAAAGCCGTCGGCGCAGAGAATGGAGTGAGAGGTCGGGAACATGCCGGTAGATATTTCGTGTGCGAATTATATTTATTTATCATGCGAAATATCGGCCGGCAATTTGTTCCATAGAGAGATTCTTCGAATCGGCGTCATTGAGGTATGACGAGAATCAGTGCGCACCCGCCGCCGCATCGCTCGACCCGCCCGCCTTGCTCGGCTTGGTGATCCAGATGAGCGGGATGATGATGATCATGACGATCGCCGCACCGTAGAACACGTCGTTGAGCCCCAGCATGGCGGCCTGCGTCTGCACCGTATGATCGAACAGCGCATACGACGCTTGCGTGCCCAGGCCGAGCAGCGAGTGGTAGTTGTTCAATTGCGCATTGAACATCGGGTTGGTCGGGCTCGACTGCTGCGTCAGGATTTCATGGTGCATGATGGTCCGGTTGTTCCATATGACACCCGCTATCGACGTGCCGATCCCGCCGAAGAACATGCGTCCGAAGGTGGAGAGGCCCGCTGCGGCCGGCACCTTTTCGGGCGGCTGCCCCGACAGGATGATGACGGTCAGCGGCGCGAAGAACAGCGCCATCGGAATGCCCTGCAGCAGGGTCGGCAGGACGATGAAGCCCTCGCTGAGATCCGTGTAGAAAAACGAGCGCATGTAGTAGACGATCGCGAAGGTGACGAACGCGCCCGTGCCGAGGATGCGCGCATCGGTGCGAGGCAGGATCTTGCCCATGATCGGCGCGCCGATCACCGCGAAAATGCCCAGCGGCGCCGTCGCGAGCCCCGCATCGACTGCCCGGTAGCCCAGGTACTCCTGCATCCACTGCGGAAGCAGCACCAGCGTTCCGAAGAAGATGGCATACGCGACCGCAATCGAAACCGTGCCGCCAAGGAAGTTGCGCTGCTTGAAGAGGGTGAGGTCGACAATAGGGTTCTTGTCCGTCAGCTCCCAGACGATGAAAAGCGCGAGACCCACTGCGGCGACGATGGTCAGGACAATGATCGTGTTCGAAGAGAACCAGTCCAGATCCTTGCCCTTGTCCAGCATCACCTGGAGCGATGCCACCCAGACGGTCAGCAGCACCAGCCCGACGATATCGACCGGCAGCTTTTTGGTCGGCGTATCGCGATGGCGATACAGCATCCAGACCATCGCGGCAGCGAACAGGCCGACCGGGATGTTGATATAGAAGATCCACGACCAGCTATAGCTGTCGGTCACCCATCCGCCGAGCGCCGGTCCCACGATCGGCCCGGTCACGACGATCATCGAGAATATCGATAACGCCAGCGACGATTTCGACTTGGGCCACGAACTGAGCAGCAGCGCCTGGGACATCGGAATCAGCGGTCCGGCCACGGCGCCCTGCAGCACGCGCGCAAGCAGCAGGATCGGCAGCGACGGCGCGATTCCGCACAGCCACGACGCAAATACGAACAACAGGATCGAGCCGACGAACAGGCGAACCTGGCCCAGCCGCTGGGTCAGCCAGCCGGTCAACGGTATCGCCACGGAATTGGCGGCGGCAAACACGGTGATGACCCACGTGCCTTCATCGACCGATACGCCCAGGTTTCCCGAGATGGTCGGAATGGCGACGTTGGCGATCGATGAGTCGAGCACGGTCATGAACCCCGCCAGGCCCACGGCCAGCGAGCCCAGGGCGAGTGTCGGCCCTGTAAGCGGGGGGTGATTCGGATGGTTGGTGGTCATGGCGATAGTCCGGCGCTGGGGTATCTGGCAAGAAGGTCATTCGTTCTCGGCGACGATGCGTGCGATGGCGGCATCGGCTTCGTCGCCGTACTTGGCGAATACATCGGTCTTGTAGGTCGACGTGGACTGAGTGCCGAGCTGAGCGCCGGCAGGGTCCTTAACGTCGACATCCACGTTCATCGACAGGCCCACGCGCAGCGGATGCTTCTCCAGTTCCTCAGGCGGAATTTCGATCCGCACCGGCAGCCGCTGCACCACCTTGATCCAGTTGCCCGTCGCGTTCTGGGCCGGCAGCAGCGCCAGCGCCGACCCCGTGCCCGGCGTAAAGCCCACCACCTTGCCGTGATAGACGATCGACGAGCCATAGACGTCGGCCGTCAATTCGACGGGTTGTCCGACCCGGATGTGCCGAAGCTGCCACTCCTTGAAGTTCGCATCGACCCAGACCTGCTCGAGCGGCACCACCGACATCAACGCCGCGCCGGGGGAAACGCGCTGCCCCACCTGAACCGTCCGCTGCGCGATATATCCGGTCACGGGAGCCGGCAACGTCGTGCGCGCATAAGCGAGGTAGGCGTCGCGAACGCGTGCGGCGCTCGCGAGGACGTCGGGGTGGTTTTCGACCGAAGCGTTGGCCGTCAGCGCGCGATTGGCGCCGAGCTGCTGCTTGGCGGCGTCGAGTGCGGCCTGAGCCGACTTGACGGCGTCGCGGGCATGCGCGATTTCTTCGTCCGACACCGCCCCCGTCATGCCGGTGGAAAGACGGCGTTTCAAGTCGTCCTGCGCCTTCGACAAATCCGACTGCCGTTCGGCGATATCCGCGCGGAATTTGTCGTCGTCGACATACAGGCCATGCACCCTGCGAACGGTTTGGCCCAGATTGGCCTCGGCCTGTTGCAGTGCGATCTTTGCGTCCGCGGGATCGATCTGGACGATCGGCTCGCCCTTCTTGACGATTTGCGTGTTGTCCGCGTTGACCCCGATGACGGTTCCCGTGACCTGCGGCGTGATTTGCACGACGTTGCCGTTGACGTAGGCATCGTCGGTATCCACGTGGTAACGGGCGTCGAGGAAATAGTAGGCGCCGTACGCGGCGCCCGCGATCCCGAGCGAAGCGGCCAGCAGCGCCAGCAGCATTTTGCGTTTTCCGGGTTTCTTCGCCGACTCGTTGGCCGACGGTGTCTGAGGTGTGTTCATCGATAGCTCCAACAAAGTTGAATGGGTGCGGTCCGTCGCTACACGCGACGGCCAATCAGTTGATTCAGTGGGTTGCCGCGTCGTTGGACGGCGCGGGAATCGGTGTTTCGGTGTTTGCCGCGAGGCCCGCATGCGCTGCGTCGAAACCGCCGCCGAGCGCCTTGATCAGCCCGATCTGCTTGTTGCGGCGGTCCATCTCGAGGTTGACGACGGCCGTTTCCGCAGCGAGCCGGTTGTCATCCGCGTTCAGCACCTGCAGTTGCTGGTTCAAGCCCGCCTTGTAGCGAACGAGTGCCAGTTGATACGCCTTGGTCTGCGCATCGAGGGCCTGCTGCGCGTCGACCAGCTGACGGTCGTCCGAATGGATCTGCGTGACCTGTGTGGCGACGTCGGATAAGGCATTGATCAACGTCTGGTTGTACGTTGCGACGTCGTAGTCGAAGTCGGCATAGCGGCCCTTCAATTGGGCGCGCAGCGCACCGGCATCGAAGATGGGAAGATGAATCGCGGGCGCCAGCTGAAGCTGACGGCTTCCGGCCGTCAGTAACCGGCCCCAGCCGAACGCGTCCAGCCCCGCCGCAGCGGAAAGATTGACGTCCGGATAGAACTCGGCCTTCGCTTCCTTCACATCGTGGATGGCCGCGTCCACCTGCCAGTAGGCGGCAACGATGTCCGGGCGGCGCGCAAGCAGATCGGCAGGCAGGTTGTCGGGAAGCGCGACGCTGGCGCCTTCTCCAAGCGACGGATTGGCGATCTTCAGGCCGCGGTCCGGCCCTGCACCAAGCAACGCGCCCAGCTGGTAGCGCACGATCGTGATCTGTCCGTCGAGGTCGCTCACGCTCGAGCGGCTCGTCGCGGTTTCACCATATGCGGTCTGCCGCTCCACGTTGGTGTCGAGTCCCGCGCCGACGCGCCCATCCGTGATGTGCCCGATGTCCTCGCGGTTCTTCACTTCGCGGACTTCGATATCACGCAACGCATAGAGCTGCGCCAGATGGTTGTATGCGCTTGCCACCGAGGCCGCCAGCGAGATACGCACCTCCTCGGCCTCGGCGTCGGCCACCTTTTCCTGCGAGATGGCCTGGCCAAGCCGCGCCCGATTCTTGCCCCACAGGTCGAGATCCCACGAGGCACTGGCGAGCACGGTGTTCTCGCTCTGCCACGTGCCGCCGTACGGTGGCGGGACGATGCCGTTGCCGGTATAGAGCTGGCGCGTCCACGCATAGCTGCCCGTTACATTCGGGTAGAGGGTCGACTTGGCGCTGCCGACATAGGAAGAGGCTTTCTCGATGCGAGCGCGCGCCTGGTCGATCGTCGGATTGCCCTGCAAGGCCTCGCCGATCAGCGCGGGCAGCTGCGGATCGCCGAACTGCTTGGCCCAATCCATCGCTGGCCACTGCCCGCCCTCGGCTGGCAAGCTCTGCTTCGTCTCGAACTTTGCGGGAGGCGCGATCTGCTGGTCGCTCTTGATGCCGGCGTAGTTGACGCAGCCGGCCAGGCCGAGCGCCGCCACCGCCGAGGCTATCGAGGCCGCCCATGCGCTCACGCGCGGTTGGGGTCGGTAGTGATTCGTCGTGGTTTCCATTTTCATTGGCTCATCTGGGTTAGTTTGTCTTCGCATGGCTCGTAGTGCATATACACATAATAGAGTTCAGGTGTTCGCGTATCGATGCACCGAAGTGAACGAGTTTGTTGCTGTGTGGTTACCTATCGGATACGTCGCCCGTCATGCGGAACAGTTCATTCCGCAAATGAGCGGCCTGTTGCTGCCCAAAGCTACGCTCGAAGCTGGCTTGCGCCGCTGCCCAGTGGGCGGCTGCTTCGTCAAGCTTCGCCAGCCCTCTTCTCGTGAGCACGACTCGCAGCCGCCGATTGCTCTGCCCTTCGGCCGGCGCCACCACCAGGCCGCGCCGGAGCAAGGGTTGAAGCGCCCGGACGAGCGTCGTCCGGTCCATCACCATCGCCTTGGCCAGTTCAGCCATGGTCAAATTCGAACCATGGTCCAGCGTCCTGAGAATGCTGAACTGCGTTGGCGTAATGCCGGCCTCGGACAGATGACGCTCGTAAAGCTTCGAAATATGTCGCGAAGCCTGACGGAGGGCGAAACAGTCGTCGTTCTGAAGATCATTTGAGTGCATACGCACATGATATGGCGGCGGCCATCGGGAAGCGATGCGAGCGGGGTTATCAGTTTGTTGGCGTTTCGCGCACCAATGGCAGCGAAGCCGACGACGGCGGGCTCGGCTTTCGTCCAATGCCGGTCCGCTCAGTCTCGCCCTCATCTCGCGCGGACTCATGCCGAACCTGCGATGAAACACGCGGCTGAACCGCACGCCCTCGAAGCGAGTTCAGAACATGGCAGCACGGCCCGAAGCCGTTACCGAGCCTGAAGGCCAGACAGCGCCTGCTTTCTGTACTCCCGAGGCGTCGTCCCGAACGCAGTCTTGAAAGACAGGCTGAAGTGGGGCAGGCTGCTGAAGCCCCACGCGAACGCAATGTCGCCGATGGGGCGAATGGCCAGAGCGCGATCCGCCAAGTCCTGTGCGCACTTCTGCAGCCGGCGTTCACGGATGAAACGCTCGACCGACAGGCCTTCGCTCGCAAAAATGACGCTGAGATAACGCTTCGAGATCCCGAGGTGCTCTGCGACGTCCCAAGGCGAGAGCGCAGCGTTTCGTAGATTGGCCTCGATGAATGCCCGTCCGCGATAGGCGGCCATGGACCGGGTCACGGAGGTCTTGACGGGCTGACCGCCATCGAGCGACGACATGAACGCCATCGCGACCATGTCCAGCGCCTGCTCGTTCAGGCGCTGCGCGACCGTGGGGCCGAACCGCTCGAAATCGCGGGCCAATGATCCGACAAATTCGCAGGTCATCTTTCCGAGCGGGTTTTCGGCCGGCACGACCGTTGCCGTGAGACGCTCCAGCGCACCCACCCGCTTGCGGAACAGCGTTCGGGGAACCTGAAGGACGAGTTGCGCCATCTCGCACGGAAAATCCGCAAGGAACGACTTCGAGGTGTCGAGCACGGTCATATCGCCCGGCCGAAGGACACCTTGCCTGCCGTCTTGCTCGACGATCGCCGCTCCTGCGGACTGGATACATATGAGGACTTGCTCATCGCGGGCCTGGGCGGCCTTCGGCGTCGTTCGCGCGATCGCGTGCCTGGCCGCGTCGATCTCGAGCAGGTTGGCCGGCGTCGACGCGTAGACCTTTATCGAGCCAAAGAAGCTGTCTTCGGCGGAGCTGGTGCATTCCAGGTGAGTCAGCAGGCTTTCTACCTGGTGCTGCCAGAAGCTCAGCCGGTCGCTCGGCGGAACGCGCTCGGTCGATATCACGCTTGGGGTGTCGTTCATGGTCTTTTCATACGTTTCGGGAACGTCGCGCCTGCAAGGCTAGACAAAGACGAAATTGCGCGGAAGCAACGGTTTACGATGCCAAGACCCAATCGCGACCAGCAATCGGACCACCGGCTTGCTGCATGCGGCCGCCCGAAACCAGACCGCCAAGATCCACTGATGCATAGCCAAACGCGTTGACGAGTCCGATCACCACGTTCTTCGCGTCCCTGTCGTCACCGGAGACGAAGATGACGCGCTTTCCGTCATGAAACTTCGGCCCCTTGTCGTAGTGCTCCATGCGGATGGCGTTGAACGCCTTGACCACGCGAGCCCCTGGCGCATGAGCGGCGACGATCTCGCTGGCGCCCGCGCCCCCCAGGTCCGCCAAAACGAGCGCAGGCTCGAGTTGCGTAAAAGGGTTGGTGGTATCCACGAGAATGCGGCCGGCCCAATCGGGTAGCCCTTCCAGGGCCGACGGGACTTGAAGCCATGGAACGGCGAGCATGACGAGCTCGAGCCGGGCCACCTCCTGGAGCGTATCCGCCGATGCCTTCGGCCCGAGTTCGGCGACGATGTCGCGCAAGGCCTGCGGACCGCGACGAGCGCTCAAGACAACCTCGTGTCCTGCTTGAATGGCGCTCTTGGCGAGAGACTGCGCAACAGCACCTGCTCCAATAAAACCAATCTTCATTTCGACACCTCAGCGGCGACGTGAATCGACTAAGCCATGCTCGCGCAGGAGCAAGGCACTTGGGAGAACAGCTTGGTCAGTTGGATGAGCGCAGGTCGAGCAGCACCTTGCCCCCCTTGATTGCGTGAGCGATGGCCTGTTGGTAGTCCGCAAGCGGATACACGGCGGCCACGGGCAGGTCGAGCTCGCCGCTCGTCATCAGTTCGGCGGACGCCTTGATTGCGTCTGCGATGTACGGCAGGTATTCGGGGAGATCGATATATATGCCGCGCACGACGATGCCTCGCAGATGGAGATCCACGACCTTGACCGGCGTGACCAGCTCACCGCTAGTGAACGCATAGCTCACCAACGTACCGTTTTGCGACAGCACCTCGATCAAGCGCGCCGCCGCCGAACCGCTCAGACCGTCGATGGCCAGGCGCACGTTGCCCGCGCCGACCGCGGCCTTCGCCTTGTCGACTGCGCCCGGCTCGTCGACGAGAACGACGTCCCCGCCGGCTTCTTCCAGTTCATCGACCAATTCCGGACGGCGTACGAAGTTGATGGTCCGCAGGCCGCGCTTCTTCGCCAAGGCGATCACGGTGCGGCCAATGCCGGAGTTGGCCGCGTTTTGCACGACCCAGTCGCCCTCCTTGAGGTCGACGAAGCGCTCGAGCAGAAGCACGGCCGTGGGAGGATTGATGCGCAGCATGGCCAGTTGCCGGGGATCGACGTTCGCAGGCAACGCAAACAGCCCCTTGGCCGGGATCGTCAGGCGCTCGCGCCACGTCAGTGCGTACAGTGGAGGCAACACGCGGTCGCCGACTTTCACGCCGGAGACATTCGCGCCGACCTGCAGAACTCGCCCGACGCCTTCGTTGCCGACGATCGAGGGCAGCGGAGTCGAGTAGGCGAAGCGATTGGTGACGACCGCCAGGTCGTTGCCATTGATGGGGGCATACTCCATCGCGATCAACACTTCATCCGGGCCGGGGTTGGCCGGCGCTGGAAGGTCAACGAGTTTCAGCGTCTCGACGGGATTGCCGAAAGCAGTATTTTGGATAGCGCGCATGACTGACTTCCTTTCATACGGTACTTCGATGGAAAGCCGAAGGGCAGCGCTTCGGCGCTTGGGCATTGTGTAAGCCGTGGTGCAGCGCTAGAACGCGAGCAGCACCGTGCCGGTCTTTCCCCTGCGGCCAGCATGTTCAAGTGCCGCCAGGTAGTCAGCCGCCGGATATCGTTCCGCTACGGGGAAAAGGCTCGGGAAGTTGTGTGCGAGCTCGAGCGCCTTGGCCAAGTCCGCATTGCGTACCGCCGCGGGTTCGAATTGCCAACTGAACAACGACACGCCCTTGATGGTCAGTGCCTGAGGGGCGATGGAACGAATGTCCGTCTGAGCCCCTCCCAGGGAGCCGTAGCTGATGATCGCTCCGCCGCGAGCAAGAAAGCCCGCCACGTCGGGCAAGAGCGAGCCGCCGACGCCATCGAACGCCACGTAGACGGACTTCTTCGCGACCGCGTCGCGAAGCTCGCCCTTCCAACCGGGGTTTTCCGTGGCGATGACGGGAAGGTTTGGCCGGGCGGCTTTGAGCGCTTGCGCGCTCGCCGCGGAGCCGGCGAGCAGAATCGGGTTGACGCCCACTTCGATGAGCAGATGAGTCAGCAGCTTTCCGACGGCCGAGTTGGCAGCTGTCTGAATGACCGTGACATCTGTACGCTTGTCTTCCGGCAAAGCGTTGTGACCGGCCCGCATCGCAAGTCGAGCAGTCAATGTGTTGATCGACATCTGTGCCGCGACCTCATCGCCCACTTCATCAGGCACGGGTATCAGTGACTGCACGGGCGCGGCAATTCTGGAGCTCCAGGCGCCGTTGGCGGAAAGGAAGGCCACTCGGCTACCGACCTGAACCGGGTGTGACGGATCGATGCCGGCAGCCAGCGCTTCCACCACGCCTACGCCTTCGACACCGGGCACCCGGCCTCCCCTCGGAATGACGGGAGGCGCCCCGAAAGCCGGGGAGGCGGAAACGCCCAGCAAGTCACCCGGGTGAACCGGGGTTGCGGACACGCGCACGCGAGCCATTCCGCCAGCAAGTGGAGAAGCATCGGAAAGCGCTTCGAGCCTGAGCACTTTGGCGGGCTCACCGTGGCCGGTGTGAACGATTCGCTGCATCACGGACTCCTTCTGCAAGAATTCATTATTGGAGCAATCGCTCCGATATGGCAAAATAGACCCTGTCTCTACAGCATGTCAACATTTTTTGGAGCCATGACTACAAAAAAAGATACCCAACCTCCGCGCGGTCGCGGCAGACCCTCTACCTTTGACCGCGCGCAAGCGCTGAACCGAGCGATGCAACTCTTCTGGGAGCAGGGGTACGAAGGAACCTCCTTCGACCAGTTGATCCAGCTCATGGGGATCAGCCCCTCGAGCTTCTACAACTCGTTTGGCAGCAAGGAGCAGCTCTACAGGGAAGCGACTGACGCATACCTGAGCATGTCGGCCACCTGGTTCGCCGGCAAGCTGTTCGGCACGGCCGACACGCGAGAAGCATTCAAGAAGTTTCTCGATGGCACCGCCATGGAATTCACTCGAGAGAGCCACCCCTCGGGCTGCATGATCTCTCTGGCCGGCACTCACCTGCCCCCCGAACTCACTTCCATTCGTGAGACGATGGCCGAACACCGCGCGAACGCTGAAGCCATGATGGCGCAGCGGTTGCGCAAGGGCGTCGAAGACGGCGATCTGCCGCCCGGCACCGATGTGCCCGCCCTCGCTGCCTTTTACAACGTCGTGACTCGTGGAATGGCCGTCCAGGCGCGCGACGGAGCCAGCCGGCAAAAGCTCAAGGCGATCGCAGACTTGGCCATGCAGGCATGGCCAGTTCAAAACGGTCAGGAAAGATCTGTGAAGTCTCGGAGAACTCGCCCCGCTTGATCGGCGGCGCCGGAAGGAGTGCGGGGACCCGGGATATCGCCCGAGCCCCGCGAGAAGGCTTGCACGGAGTCACTGTTGCTTGAAGGGCAGCGTACTGGCGAATTCGTCCATTTCCATCGCGCGAGCCTCCAGTCGGGCGAGTTTCGGGAACGCACCCGGACCAACGACGTCAGGCATGACCGCCAACGACGCAATCTGATAGGTGATCACGACCATCACGTCGGCTTGCGAAAGCGCGTCGCCTACCAGCCAGCCGCTGCCTGCCCTCGACTCGATCATCCGAAATCCGGCCAACGCCTGCTGTCGCAGCGATTCGGCAATGGGGGCGCTCTGAAGATCGAGCGGACGGATCGACTCGTCATAGATATCGCTGAGCTTTCCGTAGATCGCGGATGCAATGCCGACGAACTGCAGCGCATCACGCCGATCCGCGCCGGAAGGCGCCAGCAATGCGCGTTCGGAGCCGACCGCTTCATGGATGTATTCGATGATGCTTCCGCTGTCATAGAGAATCGCGCCGTCGTCGAGCACGAGCGCCGGCACCTTCCCCATCGGACTGAATGGCCGGACGAGTTCCTTCTGCTCATACGCGTGATAGGGCAGATGCTCGAACGGTATGCCGAGCAGCTTCAACGTAATGCCGACCCGACGGGTATAGCCCGAAAACCATGGTCCGATAAGCTTCATTGTCAGTTCCTCAAAATTCACTGCGTTGTTGTTCTCGACCGCTCAGAACGCTTCCTTGAAAGGACGCAGATCGAGCTCATGCGTCCACGCGGAGCGGTGTTGGCGATGAAGCGACCAGAACGCCTCGGCAATGGCGTCGATATCGAGCAGCCCGTCTTCACCCTTGTGCTTGAGATGCTCTGCGAAGCGCGTATGCACGCGTTCACCGTCGATGCCCCCATCGATCACGACATGAGCGACGTGCAGGCCGAGCGGACCGAACTCTCGCGCCATGCTTTGGGCGAGCATTCGCAACCCCGCCTTGCTCGACGCGAAGTGGGCGAAGTTCGGCATGCCTCGAAGCGCCCCCGTCGCTCCACTGAAAAGAATCGAACCTCGGCCGAGAGGCGCAAAGCGCCGCGCGGCCTCGCGGCCCACGAGGAACCCGCCAAAGCAGTTCAGTCGCCAGAACGATTCGAAGACGTCCGCTTCCATCGTGCGCAGGTCCAAGGGCTGGTTGTTTCCCGCGTTGTATGCGACTAGGTCGGCGCCGCTGCCGTTTTCGTCCGCCTGCATCGCGATGTCGAACAGCCGGATCACGTCTGCCTCACGCGTCACGTCCATGACGACCGTGCTGGCCGAGCCGCCCGACTCGACAATGCTCTCGCGCACCCGTTCGATCTTCGCTTCGGTACGCCCCGCGACGATGACGTGACGACCCTCAGCGGCAAACCGGCGGGATAGACCGGCGCCGAGCCCCTGCTCCGGCCCGACCCCGATGACCACCGCCTTCGGGCGGTCCGCGGCTTGCGTTTCTACAGCGATAGACATGGTGACTTTCCCTTTATGAAACGAACCTCGACGTGACCGTGAAAGCGGCACGAGCGACCTCCGTGCTCCGCGCGAGGCGCCGTTCAGGTTCGTCGACGATTTCGATGAGCGAACGATACCGGGCGCACGCAAAGGGATAAACCGCTGCTACGATTCCACACTATTTCTTCAGTGAAACAATGCAGGAGTCGGATGGTGGACAAGTTTCAGGCGATGCAGGCGTTCATTCGAGTGGTCGAGAGCGGGACCGTCACCAAGGCCGCGCAGACGCTCGATTTGCCCAAGACGGCCGTCAGCCGTCTGATCGCGTCGCTTGAAGCCGAGTTGGGCACGAAGCTGCTCAACCGGACGACGCGCAAGGTGTCGACGACAGCGGATGGCGCGGAGTACTACGAGCGCGCGCTGCAGTTGATGAGCCATCTCGCGGAGATCGAGGGCTCGATGTCGCATGCGAAGAGCAGCCCGCGAGGGCGCCTGCGTGTCGACCTGCCCGTGCCGTTGGGTCTGTCCGTGATCCTTCCCGCGTTGCCGGCGTTCCTCGAGCGTTATCCGGATATCGAGTTCGAGTTCGGACTCAGCGACCGCCCGGTCGATCTCATTGCAGAGAACGTCGACTGCGTCGTGCGCGCAGGGGACGTCTTGGATCAATCACTGGTGGCGCGACAGATCGGCGCCGTCAGGCAGATTCTATGTGCGACGCCGGCGTACTGGGACGAGCACGGGCGGCCTTCACATCCGTCGGATCTCGAGCATGGCCATGTCGTCATTCGAACGATCGCTTCGCGAACCAATCGGCCCTTTCCCATTGTGGTGGCAAAAGAGGGGGAGCGCGTCGAATTGCAGAATCAGCGCGGACTCACCACGAACGCCGTCATGGCGGGTCTGACCTTGAGCCTCGCCGGTCTCGGTGTCGTACACGCGTTGACGTTTTCCGTCGCCACGCACCTTCGAAGCGGCGAGCTCGAAGCCGTCCTGAACGAATGGGTATCGGATCCCATTCCCGTTTTCGTCGCGTACCCGCAAAACCGGCACCTGAGCACGAGGGTTCGCGTGTTGATCGACTGGCTCGCCGCGCTGTTCGCGAGCGATGAATCGACCGCGAAGAGCGGGCGTGGCGCGAGGACATAGCGGCGATGAATACCCTGAAATTGGGCAACCACGGCCCCGACGTGGTTACGCTGCAGCAGCAACTGCTGGCGCACGGCTTCGCGGCCGGATCCTGCGACGGCACGTTCGGCCCGCTCACACGCGATGCCGTGCTGGCATTTCAGCGCAGCGCCGGACTGAGCGCCGACGGCGTGGTCGGGCCGCAAACCGCAGCCGCGCTGCGGGCGGTGCCCCGGCCCCCGACAACCGGCTCCCAGCCCCAGGCAGCGCCGAACATCCCCATCGAGGCGGTCCGGGCGATGTTTCCCGATACGCCGCTCGCCAACATCCAGACGCATCTGCCGCGCGTCCTGCTGGCTCTGCAAGCAGCGCAGCAGACCGAACTGACGCTGGTCGTCGCGGCGCTCGCCACCATCCGCGTGGAGGTCGCCAGCTTCACGCCGGAAGAGGAACGCCCCTCGGCGCTCAATACCAGCAAGGGCGGCAAGCCCTTCGACCTCTACGATCATCGCAAGGACCTCGGCAATCTGGGGCCCAGCGACGGAGCGACGTTCAAGGGACGAGGATTCATCCAGCTGACCGGACGCGCCAACTACACCAGCTTGGGCCCGCTGGCCGGGGAGCCGGATCTGGCCAGCCAGCCGGAGCGGGCCTGCGACCCCGACGTCGCCGCGAGCCTGCTGGCCGCCTTTCTCAAGCCGCATGCGCAGGCGATCGATGCCGCGCTGCTGCGCAACGACTTCGAGAGCGCGCGCCGGCTGGTCAACGGCGGCACGCAAGGACTCGACGAGTTCACGCGCGCGTATCGGGCCGGCATGGCCGCGCTTGGCCATGCCTGACTGACCGCTAAGCCGCTCTGCGCCCGCCTCCGAACAGGTCGCCGGCCTTGCGCAGCAGGTCGAACCAGAACGGCGCGCCGAACAGCGTCGACGATGCGGTGATCAGCCAGCCGGCCGACATCGCCAGCAACTGATCGCTCGAGTAGTGCAGAGCCAGCTTGCCGTTCTTGTAGTCGAACGGCGCGGCGTCCCAGCCGATCGGCAGTCCGCTGATGCTCAACTGGTTCCATGCGCTGCTGGCGCTGGCCAGTTGATCGCTGGCCAGCCCTTGCACCAAGGCCGGATGCATCCACAGCACCTTGAACAGGTGCAGCGCGTCGATGTTCATCAGCATGGCGACGGCGAGGCCGAACAGGACCGTCCAAAACTGGAGGGTGCGCTTGTAGTCGCCGGAAACATGCTGCATTGCGCTGTCGTACCAGGCGGCGATCTCCGTCTCGAACTGCGCGGTTTCACCGGCTGCGCGCTGGTACAGCCCCTGAAGCATCTGGCGCAGCTGCGGGTCCGGCACGCTCTGGATCGCGCCGGCCAGATCGCCGGCGTCGGGGATGTTGGTCTGCAGGATGTCCACCAGCGCCAGCGCGAACTGGCGCGGCGGCACGTAGGCCGGCTTGCTGGTCAGGTCGGCTTGGCCGCCGGCGTCACCGCTGCTGTTGGGGTTGAACAGGGCGTGGTTGTAGATGTCGAGCGCCAGGCCATCGAGATTCGGGTCGTTCAGCAGGTCCTTGATGCCTTGCAGCAGGTACTTGCCGCGCAACTGAAACGCGGAGGCGATGGCCTCGTTGATGGAGCTGACGATCAGGCTGACGGCGCAGAAGCAGAAGATGATGCCGATGCCGACTTCGAGGACGGTGCTGTTGAACATGGTCCGTTTCCCGTTTGTGGATGAGAAATCTTTTTATGCTTGCGGCCGTTCGCAATTGTTTAAGCGCGGAGCGCCGGATTCATGGCGCATTCGCCCATACCGCGCTCAGGCCGACGTCACCGGACATTGCGTTGGGTGGATCACGCAGTCACCGCGTCGGCATAGATTGCCGCCAGTTCGGCGCGCGTCTTCGCGTCCTGGATACGCGTGCGGATCGGAAGCGGAACCGCCCCGCATTTCGATTCGATATCCCTTACGAACTGCGCGCGCATTTCAACCGTGGCTTCCTCGCCCATCCGCACCGTTACGCCATCGGCAACCGTGTCTTTATGCTTCGCATGGAACGACTGATTGTGCGCGCCATGCATGTCGAAATACCACTTTGAATTTCCTGCGTTGTCACCCCTCCGGTTGTAGTTCTCAAGTGTGATCGAGTCATTCTGGTCGCGCGCAACGACCGCCGCAAAGTGAAAAGTCCACTTATCCCCATCCTTTTCATTCGGTTTGCGCGTGCTCATCGTGGCATAGGATTCGCCGATGTCAGGCTGCGCGGCCTCGTTGATTCCCAACTGCGCGGCGCGCTTGCTCTGTTCCTGCGGTGGCATCTTCGAATACGCGTCGCTGTGCATGGACTTGGTCTGGTCGATCAGTGAATTGATCAGCGTGGCCCAGGTCTCAACCTCGGCGTCGTCCTTGTCTTCGGTCGTCTTCAGCGTGATCGCCCCGAGCAGCTCGTTGACCTGGTCGACGATCTCCTGCTGCACCTGAGGCATGTTCGTGAATTGATCCCGAAGCACGTTCGCGAGCAACGCGATGCGCAGGTTGCGATTCGGCAGCTTCGGTTTCAGCGCGTTGCTGGCATCGGCCGGCGAGTTGGTAGCGACGGCGACATTGCCTAACGTAAACGCAAAGTTAGGCGCCAGATCTTTTGGTTCGAGTCCCTTTTGCGCGTCGATGACATGCGCCGGGGCGACATCAGGCGTTTTGACGAGCACCTCGATCAGCTTGTTGAGCGCTCCCAGGTCGTATGCCCTCAATGCATGCAAATGCTTCGGGCCATTGCCCAGAGGTTTGTAGACGGCATGCGTCTGACCCGAGTTGGTAACGCGGTCGGCAACGTCGATGCACTCGTTGACATCGAACACCTCCGGTTTGCCTTCCTCGCGGTTCGCGGGAGTGACCGCGATCATGTTCGCGAGGACCGCCGGCGCGGCCGCGCCGGGTGTCAGCTTCACCTTCGATTTCATGCCTGCGAGAATGGCGTTCGAACGCACTACGGCGGCCGGTTTGGCGAAGAACGTCTTCTCCTCCTTGTTGTCGGCGATCGCCAGTTCGCGCGCGGCCGAGATGCGATAGCCGTTCTCGACGGTGTAGCGCTGCGCCACGCGCGAATCACTGGAGCCCGGGATAGGCAAATGCGCTTTTTCCCCAGGCGGCTGCGCACGCATCTGCACCGCCCGTTGCCCCATCACATCCGCTTCGCGCTCCAGCCCCTGATCGTCGTTGACCGGCACGCCGCCCTTCATCTGCATGGTGGGCCGCACCCGCCCCTGCTTTTGCTGCACGACGTGCCAGGCCTCATGCGGCAGGTGGCGCTCCTGGCCGGGAGCCAGGTGAATGTCGGTCCCCTGCGCGTAGGCGTGCGCCTGCAACTGCGCCGGCCTGGACGAGTTGTAATGCACCTTGACGTCGTCCATCGAGTAGCCGGACAAGCTCTCGATGCCATGCTTCAACTGCGCAGGCAGACCGCTTCTGTCGGCAGGTTCCTCCTCTTTTTTCTGCAATGGCTTTCCCTTGCGGGCGCCACCCGCATGACCCGCTTTCTGCACGGGCCTTTTCCTGGGCGAGCCCTTTAACTGCGCCCCATCGAACCTGCCCTGCACCGGCACCTTCTCCTTCTTGCCCGGCCTCGGCACCGGCAAGCCGCCGATCTGCTTGCGCTGCGCCGCCATGCGCGGACTGGCGGCGATATCGGCCGCGAGCTGCGTCAGCCCGCTATGCCGCTCGCTCGCCATCGATTTGGCATGCGTATGGGGCTCTGCCGCCTGGACGGCAGGCGGATGCATCCTGGGGCTACGTTCGGCCATGAGATCCCTCCTCCAGAAACGCGCTAGAGATAAACGAAGACATCGGCAAATTGCTGCCCATCTTGAGCGCCGCTGACGTTGCCCGGCCGCGGGTAGGCCAGGTTCACGCTCAGCTGCGGACGCGCATGCAGCAGCGACGCCAGTTGCACGCTGACCGTATCGCCCGGCCGTTCGGCCAGCGCCAGCGGCTCGCGCGCGGTGAAGCAGTAGCTCGGCTGGCCGGCGACCGGATCGCCCGGCGCACCGTCGAAATGCACTGGCCCGCCCGCCGTGCGGTTCGCCACCAGCTGGTAGTTCGCAAAATTCATTTCGCTTCGGCCGATCAGGTGATAACGCCAGAGCAGGCTCCGCGCGGTGAGCTCGATGCCGTAGGTCCTGACGCTGATCTCGCCTGTGCGGCCGATGGCGCACGCCGCCGCCGGCACGCTGTCCGCCAGCCGCGGGCCGCCCAGGTAGATCGCCGCGACGCCCCAGGCATTCGCAGGCGGGTTGCCCAGCCAGAAGTCGAGCAGCTGGACACCGTCCGCGTTCAGCCGATAGCGGCCCTCGTCCAGCGCGCCGAAGTCCAGCGGCAAGGCGGCGAGCGACGCATCAGGGCTTTGCGCCTGCCAGACGGGCACGGCGCCGGGCAACGGGCCGAACAGCTCGAGCCGCGCCGCCCGCCGCGGCGGGTCGACCGGCAGGCCGAAACGCGGCGGACGCGCCGGCAGGCACGGTACGGCGAGCGGGCCGCCGGAGAGCGTGCTGCCGGTTTCCGTTTCCGGCTCGCAATGCAGGTTGTCGAAGTAGAACAGGCCGGCGGCGCGCTTCCCGGCGACGTCGGTATAGTCGGACAGCGCCGGGTCGCGGCTGATCAGCCAGAACGCCAGCGGCGCGCTTTCGGTGAATTGCGCGAGCGGGCTCGCGCCGTCCTCGTAGTGCACGGTCCCGCCGCCGGGCAGCGGCTGGAATCGCAACCGATAGCGCGCCAGCAGCTGGGCGCAGTTCGGCGTCGGCGCAAGGCTCAAGGCCCGGCACACGCCGTCGGCAAAGTAGCCATGCCGGCATTGAAGGGTGAAGAGCGGACTCATGCGCGGGGCCCCACACTGGCCTCCGGCTTGAGCACTTCCGGCACCATCGCATCGGCCCAGCCCTGCTGCAGCGTGATCATGCGCAGCTTGAACACGGCCGATGGCAGGTACTTGGCCCCCAGGATGCCCCACAGGTTGTTCATTTCCTGCGTGCTGATGCTCACGAGCTCGGCCGAGAGCTTCTCCAGATTCGGCGGAAAGCGGCCGGCGCAGCTTTGCGAATCGAAGCTCGGCCTGCCCTGGAAAAAACCGAGCGCGCCGCTGAGCATGCGCAGCGAATCCATGTAGCTGCCGAACGACGCCGACACCATGATGTAAAGGTTCAGGTTGAGCGGCGCGGCATTGCGGACGTAGCCGCCGCCGTCGGCCCGCGTGGGAATGCCGAGCGCGGGCGCCGCCGCCTCCTTGCCGATGTTGACCAGCGTCAGGATCAGCTTGCCGCTGAGCCCGGCAACCGGGCTGCCGTCCGCATTGGCAAGACTGGACAGCACCGCCACCTTGTCGTGGCTTTGCAGGTGCAGGCTGAAGTAGCCGTTCAGCTCGTCCAGCAGGAAACTCAAGGTCTTGTCGATCATGGCCGTTCCTAAATGCCGACGCGTCCGTCCTTGCGGAGCTCGCGCCGAATGCCCTGGCGAATGTCGTCGATATCGATGTGCGGCTCCCCGCGCCGCACCGCGGTCAGCGCCGCGTAGCGCAGCACGTTGACGATGGAGCCGCCCGAGAGCTCGTATTGCCCGGCAAGCGCGGCAAAATCGCAGCCCGGCCCGACCTGGCATGGCGGCGCGAACGCGCCCTGCCACAAGCGCAGGCGCTCTGCCGCATCCGGCAGCGGAAAGTGGATCATCGATTGAAAGCGGCGCGCGAACGCCTCGTCGATATTGCCTTTGAGGTTGCTCGCCAGGATCACCACGCCCGGGAAATCCTCCACCCGCTGCAGCAGATAGGCGACTTCCTGGTTCGCGTAGCGCTCGTTGGCCCCGCTGCCGCTGCCGCGCTTGCCGAACAGGGCGTCGGCCTCGTCGAAGAACAGAATCCAGTCCTGGCGCTCGGCATGGTCGAAGATGCGCGACAGGTTCTTCTCGGTTTCGCCGATGTATTTGGACACCACGAGCGACAGGTCCACCCGGTAGACGTCGAGACCCGTGCTCTTGCCCAGCAGCGTGGCGGTGAGCGTCTTGCCGGTGCCGGGCGGCCCGTAGAACAGCGAGCGAAACCCGGGCTTGACCTGGCGGCCCAGCCCCCAGTCGTGCATCAGCGTGTGACGATGCTCGATCCAGGCGCGGATTTCCTCCACGTCGTCGCGCACGTGCGCGGGCAGCACGAGGTCGGACCAGTTCAGCCGCGTGCCGATACGCTGCGCCGGAAAATCGCCGCCGTAGCTCGGCTGAAAACGTTCGCCGGTGGTGAGCAGGCTCAGGCACTCGCGGCTGATCTGCAGCGGCAGGCCGAGCTGGGCGCGGATCGCCGCCGCGCCGTCCGCCGGCCGCGCCTCGTCCCAGGCCAGGATGCCGTGACGGCGCAGCCGCGCGTCGGCGGCGAACAGGCCGTGCACGGCCACGCGATCCTGCAGGTTGTCCCCGGCCAGGACGAAGGCGGCCGTTTCGGCGGTCGGCCAGAAGCCGCGATGCTGCGCGCCCGTGTGTCCGCCGAACTCGCTGAACGGCTGCTCGAGGTTGGCATTGCGAATCAGGAACGGGTCCAGCACCTGCGGGCGCACGTGGGGCGCGAGGGCCAGGATCAGCACCAGCCGCTCCTCGTCGCTCAGCTCCCAGTCGGCCACAGCGCGCGTATAGGGCGAATCGGCGGGCAACGCCGGGGGCGGCAGTTGCCGGATGTGCTCAATGTCGGATTCCTGTCCGAAGTAGAGCTTCATGGCGCTGGAGACGGCCGTGTCCAGCCATTCCAGCTCCAGTTCGAGCGCGTTGGCCTGAGCGTGCATGGATGTCATCTCCACTTCACGAACAATGGCTGCGGCATCCAGGGCAGCCGGATCGTGCCGAAGCCCCACGGCAGGCCGTCCAGCAGGATGTCCACGGTCTTCGGGGGGATCGTGAGCGTGGCCTTGTCCTGTTCGCACAGCAGGCGGCCCTCGCGCATCAGGAAGGTTTGCTGGAGGCCCTCCACCGACGTGTTCTTGAGCTTCTCCCAGCGCTGGGTCACGGCGTAGAGCAGATCGCGCCCGATACGCTTTTCTTCTTCCGCGGGCGGGTCCACGAATTCGGGCGCTTGCGCGAACGGCATGCCGCACAGCAGCTTGTTGAGCGCCAGCGCGTACTCCGGCGCGTCGTGGTTGCCGCCAGCCAGGTATTGCAGCAGATAGACGGCGCGGCTGCGCGCGGTCTCGTTCACGAATGCGCTCTTGTCCACCAGGCCCAGGATCTCGAAATAGCGCGTGAAGAACGGCCAGAGCAGCACCAGCCCGGCGTTGGAGACATACATCGGTTCGTCCTCCGGCAATGCCTGCCGATGGGGATCGACGTACGGCACCGGCCGGGCCGGCGGTCTGGGAAAGGTGTCGACGACGGTCATGCGGCGCGCCTGCTGCGCGGCCTGGCGCGCCCCGGCCGACGAGCCGGGCAGGCTGCGCTCCAGGGCGGCCAGCAGCGTCAGCGGCTCCAGCTCATGCTGCTCGGCCACGCGCTTCGCCAGCGCCATCAGAAAGCGCGGCGCCGACCAGCGGCTGCCCTCGCCGCTGCTGATGATCTGCTCGAGCAGCGCATCCCAGGCGAGCGTCTGCGCATGGCGGCGCCAGTGCGCGGGGAGAACGGCGAGCTTCGCGAAGCGTTCGAGCAATGGCTTGACGACTTCGATTTGCGGCGGCGTCAGCCACATCGGCAACAGACGAAGCAGCAGCGCCGGCGGCAACAGGCTCGCCAGGCGCCGGCGCTGCAACGGCTCCTTGCACGCTTGCCGGAAAAAACGGCGCCACGCGCGGCGGCGCGCAGCAGGCCAGCCGGCAAGCGCGGCGCCGAGCGCGAAGAGCTCCGCCCGCATGGCGTGACTCAGCGAATGGCCGTAGCGCAGCATGTCTTCCAGCGCGGCGAGCACCGCATGGCCGCGGCTGGCCGGTTCGAGCGCGCCGCGCGCCCCGTCGCCGCGCAGCAGGTAGCGCACCGGCAGATCGCCAGCCGGCTCGGGAACGTGCGCGTGCGGAAGATCCACAGCGCTCTCGCCGCCGAGCAGTTCCGCCAGCACCGCATATCGCGCGTCGCGCCCGGCGCCCCGGCTTGCCACCGCGAACAGGATCTGCCGGTAGCGCGCCTGCGGCAGCCGCAGCCGGTGCGCGGCCTGGCGCGCGGCATCGTCCAGGAAGCTCGCCGCCGACACGTCGTCGCCATGCGGACGCAACAGCAGGCTCAGCGCCACCTCCCAATGCGCGCCGGCGGTCTGGCGGCGTTGACTGCCGGTGAGCGCAAGGCTGTCCGCGAGCGCGCTGCCGGCATTGAGCCAGGTCAGCACGAGGCCGCCCATGCCGGGGTTCAAGGTCAGCAGCAACTGGCGCAGCGTCGCCGCGGGCAGCCAGCGCAGCAGGCGCGCCGGCGCGCCCGGGTGCAGCAAGGCCTTGCGCAACGCCTCCAGCAGCGCTTCCGGCTGCCGCGCCAGCAGCCGCTGGAAGCTGCGTTGCGGATACTGGGCCTCGCTGTCCCAAGGCGGCGGCGTGCCGCTCTCGAGCAACGCGATCAGGTGAGCCAGCTCTGTCCGATCGCTGCGGGCCGCTTGCGGCAGCCGGGCCGGTCGCGCGTGGCGGCCAATGCGGCGTGGACCGCGCGAGGGCAGCAGGCGCGTGGCGCGGCGCGAACCGGCTGCCCTTTTGACCGGATGCGGCCTGGTCGAGCCGAACTCCGGTTCCTGGCCGGCGATGGCCCCCTCTGTCGCGGCCAGCACTTCCCGATAGTCGCGCAACATATGCAGGGCCAAGGCCTCGGCCAGCGGCTGCGCCCACTCGGACGGCTGGCTCGCCGAAGCGTCTGCATCGAGCAGCGACGTCAGCCACGTCAGGTCCGCCAGCCGGAACAGCTCATGCCCCGGCTGGCGCAGCCGCCGGGCCGCCGCCGGCAAGCCGGCGCGCAGCCGGATCAGCTCGTCGGCGCGATCGCCGGCGAGCAGGCGCAGCAGCCGCTCGCGCCAGGCCGGCGCAGCCTCCCGGACGATGCGCGCAGCGGCAACCGGCCCGGCGGCCATCGCCGCGCGCACGATGACAAGGTCCGGCAGGCCGGCCAGCCAGTCGTGCAGCGACAGGCCCTCCGCCGCATGCCACACGCCATGCCTGAGCCAGTGCTGCAGGCGTTCGGCGGGTGTCGTCGAACGCGGCTCGCCGAGCTGCGCCGCCGGCTCGCCGGCTTGCGTCCGTGGCGCTCCGAATGACAAGAAGCCGGCGTCGAGCTGATGCAGCAACGCACGCGCAGGCGCCGGCCGCGCGTCGGCATAACGGCTCAGCACGCCGCGGGCAAAAGCCGCGGGCTCGAATGCCGCCGGGGCCGTCGTCCAGTAGCCGAGCGCGGCTTCGCCGAGACGCGCCTCCAGTTGCGCATCGCCGCCGCTTCGCAATGCGTGCCGCAGCGAGCCGAGCAGCCGGACGATGCGCCGCGCTTGCGCCGGGGCGAGCCACTGCCATAGCCGGCGGCGCCCTTGCGGCGACAAGCTGCGCAGCAAGCGCCGCCGTGCATCCCCGGTGCGCAGCGCGGACCGCAATGCCGCTTGCAGCACCGCCGGCTGTTGCCTCGCCAGCTCGGCGAGGCGGTGCTCCAGAACGCCGGCTGCCGGGCCGTCGCGGCGGTCGGCCCGGCCTTGCAGCAAAGCCGTCAGCATGTGCAGCTGACGTTCGGCCGGCTCGAGCACGGTCACGCCCGGATCGGCCGTCGCGGTGGATGGAGGCGCCGGTTCGGCCTCCACGGCCTGCGGTTGCAGCCGCAATGCGTACAGCGTGTCCAGCAAACCGCCGGACCGGCCTTCGCGGGTCCGCGTCCGTTCGACGGCGCGGGCCAACTGCGCTACCAGCTCGTCGAAACCGAGCTGGTAGCGCGCTGCCATCTTGCGCAAGGTCGCGGCGACAAAGGCTCGCCGGTTGAATTCCGAGCCGCGCGAATCGAGCAGATAGTTCAGGATGAAGGTCCACAGGGCCGTGCCGAAGCCGGGGCGATCGAGGCGCGGCGGCGCGTCGGCATGCTGGACGCGGCGCAGCTGGCGCGCATAGCCGACGATGTACGCGGCTTCGCCCGGCACCAGCACGCCGACCAGCTGCTCGATGGCGGGCTCGGGCAATGCCGCGGCCAGGCGTTCGCTCAGTTCGGCATGCCGGCTCGCGCGGCGCAGCGTCGAAGCGAGGCGCGCAGGCGCATGCAGCGTGGCTTCCTGCAGCAAGCCGGCCGGCGCCCGGTCCGCCTCCACGGCGCCGCGCTCCAGCCAGGCGAGCAACGCCGGCCAGTACGCGGGCTCCGCTTCCTGCCAGGCGCCGGATGCGGGCGCCTGCGCTGGCCGCGGCAGACCGAGCCGGCGCAATTGGTCGCGCAGCGCGCTCCTGAGCCGCTCTCCCAGCTCGACTTCCAGGCGCCCCGGTGCGATCCGCCCCAGATCCAGCTCGATGCGCCGGATCTGGTAGACGCGCGCATCGCCGGCCGCTTCGTCGAAACAGGGTTGCAGGGCGTGTTCGAGCTGCTCGCGGCAATAGGCGCTCAGCCGCTGCTGGACGGCCTTCGCGCGCTCCTGGGCCGGGCCCTTGCCGGCGCGCAATTGCACATCGAGCAACAGCTTCTTCACCTGGTGGGTAGCGGAAGCATTCATGACGATTCGCTCTGCTGCGCCAGATGCTGGAGGAATTCGCGCAAGGAGCCGGAGCGTTCGTCCAACGCTTGGTATTCCTGATGGGCGTCATGCACGCTCTTGTACTTCGCGCTCGCCCAGGCCTCGTACCGATGCTCGAAACGCTCCATCTGCGCGAAGCTCAGCCAGTAGCAATCCGCCTGCACGTGGGCCGGACAGTTCTCGCGCACCAGCCGTTCGGCGAAACGCTTGAACTCGTCGTTCTGGAAACGCACCGGCCAGTCCGGCAGCAGCACGCTGATCCGGCAGGCGTAAAAGCCGTCGTCCTTCGCGAGGGGCTGCGCCAACGGGCGAAGCAGGATGTGCTCGAGCACATACAGGCCCTCTCCGTCGAACAGGTGCTGCCAGGCCGCGCCGTCCGGCTGCAGCCAGGCGACGAGGCGGTTGCGGAGCGCCTTCAGGCGTTCCGCATCGTCACTGTGATGCAGCCGATGCCAGGTCCCGCCGGGCGACAGAAAAGACAGCTCCCAGCTCCAGCCGCCTCGTTCCGGCCTGATCCGGTAGCGCGCCAGATCGGTGCCGTATCTGAGCAGATGGGCGAAGAGGCCCGGGTGGCTGGCCTCGAAGACGAGCGCCCGCTCTTCCTCTGCCGGCCCCATGCCCTCGGCCGCGTGCCCCTCGCGATGATAGTGGTAGCCGGGATGGCGCGCGGTCAGCCGCGCGCGCGACTGCGGATAGCGGGCGAACCGCTGAGGGCCGCCGATGCCGAGCAGGCTGTACAGCCGATGCTCCAGCCCGGAGCCGAACGGCATTGCCTTGGCAATTTTGAAGCTGTAGTCGAAGCCGCTCGCGCGCCGGCTGCTCGCGCGCGGATAGGCCATCAGGAAGCTGCTCTTCCAGCTGGCGAGCTCGGTCAGGAAGCGGTCGTCGGCGGCCGGCCGCGGATCGAAACGCTGCAGCAGGTCGTCCTCGAAGCGTTCGTTGAAGCGCGCCAGCAAATGATCGAGAAAGGCGTTGTGGCGCTGCGGATAGGGGTCGAACTGCGCCATCAGCCGCTCGAGCTTGGCGAGGTAGCTCTGCGCAACGGTCGGCTCGCGCGTCTCGTCCCGGCCGTGCGGCTCCAGCCGCACGTGACGCGCGTGCGCCGCCGGCTCGCGCCGGATGCGCTCGAGCAGATAGACGACTTCGAGCACCTCGCGCTCGATCTCTTCCTGGGAATCGGCCCGCAGCTCGCCTTCGGCGATCTCCATGCCGTGAACGTTGACCAGCACGAAAATCCATTTGCCGTCAGGCGCCTGACGGTGACGGTAATGGCGCGCCCGGCTGCCGTACGACAGCACTTCGTCCAGGCGCGACTGCCGCTCGGCCAGCGTGCCGGGCCAGATTGCGCGCAGCGCCGGCCGATGCGGGTGCGAGATGCGCAGACTGACGGCGCGATGCCCGTGCCGCTCCCGATCCTCGGCCCGCAAATCGCGCAGCAGCTCGCCGACCGCGTCGGGATCGGGAAAGTCGGCCTGGGGATTGTCCACCAGGGATTGAGCGAAATAGCTATGCGCCTCGGGCGGACGCAGCGAAAACAGCCAGCGCGCGTTGGCGAGCTGCGCGAAGGCATTGGCGAGCACCTGCTCGAACAGCATCAGATAGGCGCGCAGCTGCTTGACCTGGGCCGCGCGCTTGACCGCCGCCGGGCCGCTGCCGGGCTGGCTGAATGCCGCTTCCGCATCGGCCGCCTGCCACTGGAAGTCATCCGGAATGCCGTAGCGGCTGAGCCCGTACGTGACCGGGAATTGATGCTGGATCGAGTGGTAGCGCTGGACGTCCAGGTAGCGTCCGCTGGGCAGCCGGCGATAGCTCAGGCTGTCGGTGGAGCGCTTCACCGCGCTTTCGCGCGCGCGCCCGTCCACATAGCATTGGTTGAACACCCGGGTCACGCGCTCCGCATTGGGCAGCACGCTCGCGCCGGACGAATCGCGCAGCTCGAACGGCCACGGCCCGCCCTGCGGCGGAATGTCGATGAACGGCACCGTGTGGTCCTTGAGGGTCAGCACGTCGCCGTCGACGTCTTCTCTGCTCACGAAATGCAGGCCGCTCAACAGGCGCACCCCGGGCACGGCCTGCACCACGCGGGCGATCTGCGCCAAGTTCACGGTGGCTGGGCGCTCGACCAGCCCGGCGTCGTCGATGGTCCCGTATGCGAGCCGCGGGCCTTCGTAGATCTGCTCCCGCGCCTGCCCGGCGTCGATTTGCGCTTCGATGGCGCTGGGCATGGGCGCCGGCAGCAGCTTCCAGTCGAGGTAGAACAGCAGCGTGCCCATGACCTCGTCCGGATCGCTGCCGGGCGACAGCTCCAGGACCCCGGCCAGCTTGAGCGACTGCTGCTTGAGCACCTCGACGCTGACGATGTCCTCGCAGAGTGTGCGGTTGGCGCGCAGGATGGCCGTCACCTGGGCGACGAGCTTGTCTTTGTCTCCCCAGCGGAATTGCTCGATCCAACCGCAGTACAAGCCCGGCATCCCCTCCACCGGCTCGATCCAGAAGTTCTTCAGGCCGTGCACGCTGTCGTAGACGAGCTTGCGGTAATCGTTGGCGGTGAGCGGCGCGCAGGTCAGGATCTGGTCGCCGGTGAACAGCGTGTCGCGGGCGATGACGCCCCGCTCGTCCGCCAGCAGCTCCGTCATCTCGTACTGGCCGCGCAGGCCGAGATCGGTCAGCGCATAGCACAGCTGCTCGAGGATCGTGAGGCCGGGATCGTGCTCGTTGTAGTCGGTCCAGTAGTCGCCCGACGCGTCCTGCGCATAGCCCATGGCCTCCGCCAGCAGGGCGGCGAAGTCCATGCTGGGGGGAAGCGCGGCGGGAAAATTCAGCAGCAGCGGCGTATCGGCCATCGCTTAGTCCTGGCGTGCCCAGCGGCACAGAATCTGCGTCTGCTTGCCGCCGGCGTCCGGCCCGAAGGCGCTGCGCGCGCGAACGTTGAGCTGAAACGAGGAGCCCGATTCCGGCAGCCACTTGAACTGGAGGACATGCCATGGAATCAGGCTGTCCCTGTCGACGCTCTGCACCAGGCGCCGGGCCGACAGCTGCTTGCCGACCACGGCGATCGCGCTGTTGGTGATCCGGTACGAGGGGCGCGCATTGACGGTGGACGCCGTGCACGTCCAGGTGCCGACGGTCTTGTCCGTGATCGGCAGCGGATGCCAGTTGCCGTCCGCCGGCACCGTGCAGCTGGCGCCGGTGCTGTCCGACGGCGGCGCCGCGGTGCCCGGGCCCTTGCCGGAACCCGCGTCGCCGGCGGGTGCGGCGCCGCTGCCCGGCGACGCGCCGCTGCCGGGCGCCACGGGCGGCGTCGGACTGACTCCCGGCGCCGGCGTGCCGCTGCCCGGGTTGGCTGGGCTCCCGGACGTGCCGCTCCCCGGCGCGGCGCCCGCATCGCGGCTGCGCCACCAGCCGATGAGCTCGCGCAGCGCCTGCAAATCGGCGTCCGGCAACTGATCCTTCGGAACGAACGAGTCGATCAGATCGGCGAAGTCCATCTGTGTGGGGATCGCGCCGTTCACGAACACGTTCTTGAGGTCTTCGGGTTTCTTAATCATCGGCTTCTGAGGAAGGAGCGTCGGGTTGCCCGGCCAGCAGGCCGGCCGGCAGATGCAAGGCGTAGCGCCGCGCGGATGGCGCTTGCGCGCGCAGTTGCGCAACCGGCGGCGGACCGGACAGCAGCAGCAGGTCCTCGCCGATCGTCATGGCGCCGATGCCGTAGTTCACGCCATGCTCGCTGATCGCGTGGCGCGGCGCGGAAATCAGCACGGCCCAGGGGCACGAGGGCATCAAGGCGTCGTCCATGCCGCGCCAGCGCGCGGTGCGCACGCCGCCGTCCCGTTCATAGATGTGAAGGGCTTCCAGCTTCACCACGCGCGCCACGCCCGCGCGGCCGGCGATGAAGACGTGCAGGTCGCTCATGTGTTGCGAGCCGCCGCCGATGGCGAGCGGCACGGCGCTGTCGGCGCGCCACCGCGCGAGCCATGACGCGATATCGTCGTTGAGCATTTGCAGGCAGTACGCAGCATCCTGGCCGCGCTCCAGCTCGACCTGCAGCACCACCTTGATCTCTTCGTATGCCGGGCTGAGCACCAACAGGCCGCTGAAAGTCGCGGCGCTCTTTTGCAGCAGCGCGGTGCGGATCTGGACGAGGTCCCGGTCCGCCACCCTGGGCTGCGGCGGATGGCTGCTGCCTTGCGGCGGACGCGGCACCACCACCAGCCTGACCGTGCCTGCCGGCACTCGCGCGCAAGCATAGCCGGGCGCGCGTTCGGCGCCCGGCGTGATGCAGCTGGCTTGCAGCAGCGCCGGAAAGCTGTCCAGCGCGATCTGCTCGAAGTCCTGCGCGCACAGCGCGCGCTGCTTGTGGCGCAGCCGCTCGCTGACGCGCACCGGGAACGCGCCCGGCAGCTCCGCCGCCTGCCCGCCGAGCGTGGGCAGCGGCTGGCTCACGCCCTGGATGCCGGGCGGCTTGCGCACGAAGTCCTTGATGGAGCCGGCCGGCAGCGGCCCGCCCGCCTCCGGCATCGCGCCGTCCAGCACCTGCGTGGCCGAGGCCGCCTGCGTGCCGACGTAGGTCGTGCGGCTGCGCAGCTGCGGATCGTCCACCGCCGCGGCGAGCCAGAACAGGCCGGCCGGCAGCAGCGTGCTGTCTGCGTTGGGCCGCTGCCCGCTCGTCTGCAGGCGCACGATGCCGCTTCGAGTGAAGCCGGCGGTGCCGTCCAGCACCACGTCGCGGCTGAAGCGGCGCCACTGATTGTCCTGCAGGTAGTACCAGTCCACGGCCGCGGGGGCGAGGCCGGACGAAGGACCGTCGGGCCCCGTCGCCAATCCCGGCGTGGCCGTTTCGTCCATGCCGAACAGCAGCGATACGCACTGCCCCGGCAGCACGTTGCGCAGGCCGATATACAGCTGCCCGGCGCGCAGGATGCCGTCCAGCAGCAAGGTCCCGTTCAGCGGCGCCGCCACATGGCCGAACGGGCCGAGCTGGTAGAAGCACGGCACCGGGTCCGAGGCTGTGTCTGGCGCCTGCCGGGCCTGCAACTGCTGGCTGGCGGCGTAATTGACCGTGATGCTCTTCGCGAGCGGCACGAACGGCGGCTCGGGCTGCTTGGGGAGCACGGGCAACGGATCGGTGGCCTTGTTCAACGCCTCGGCCAGCGCCCGGGCGCCGATCACCATGGCCGCCTTCATCGACGCATCGGCCAAGAGCCGCGGATAGATCTGATGGCCGAACGCGCAATCCGGCGCGGCCAGCTCCATGCGGATGGCCTCCATGGCGGACGCCGCGGTGCCGTCGGCGATGGTGAAGCTAAGCGGCGTCTGCAAGCCGGCCTTGACGTCGTCGGCCGCGGTGAACAGCGGCCGGCTGCCGTTGCCCGCCTCGCTCCACCGCCCCGCGCGCCGGACTTGGAAGCCGGCGCGAAATGCGTTGTTGGCGAGCCGCGGCACGGCATAGCCGGCGTAGGACGACGCCAGGTCCTGCGGCGCTTTCGGCAAGTTGAACCAATCCACCTGCAGCGTGGCGCGCACGATCGGCTTGCTCGCGAGCTCCGCGTCGGCCACGTCCAGATAGCTGCCGAGGATGGGCGAGGCTCCGAACGGCGCAAACGGCGCGCCCGCCTTGACGGGCCCCTGGCTCGTCGTCATGTCGGACGGCGTCAGCCCGGCCACCGTGGCGCGCAGCGCGATGCCCGTCAACAGCAACTGCTGGATGAACGAATACGGATACACGCGCGCATCCGGCTTGAGCATCAGCTTCAGGCGCGGCCACGGCGACGTGCCGCCGGCTTCCTGCGGCGCCGGCGGACCGGGCTCCACGGACGGAAAGGCCTCCGGCAGCAACAGCGCCAGCTCCACCCAGCACTGGTCCAGATTGGCGCGCACCGCCAAGCGCGTGACGGGCTGCCACCCCTTCGCCGTCGTGATCGACACCTCGCAGGCCTCGGTCATCGCCGCTTGCGCCATCGCGCCCAGCGAACGTCCCGCAAAGCTGGCGTAGGTCTGCTCCAGCGCGTTGCGATAGGCCTGGGCCACCTCGGCGAACGCCAGCGGCGCAGCCGCGGCGGCCCCGGCCGGCAACCCCAGCGGGGAGCGGGGAATGGCCGCCGGCTTGGGATCGAACTGGAAGCGCACGCGCAGGACGCGCCGCCCGCCGCGCAGCACGAGCAGCGGAGATGTAATGAGCAGCCCGGTCTCGGCGAGCGGCGCGCTGTCCAGCAGCGGCGAGCCGGCGCGGGGACGGACGCCCGCATTGCCGCCCCAATCGCGGCCGAAGGTCGGCCAGCCCTGGGCCGGCTGCGCCAGCGGCGCTTTCAGGCCGTCCTGCGAATCCGCCTTCGGCGCCGCATACAGGCGGGGAACGCAGGCCAGGTCCGGCGCCTGCGATTGCACGGCGTAAACGGTCTTGAGCTCGCCCAACGTATCCTGGTTGACCACGAAATCGCCGTCGACCGCGTAGACCAGATCCTGGCCGTCCGGCAGCTTGCCCGCGCGCAACTGCGTGCCGGCCGGCACCAGGCTGCCGGAGCTGGCCGGGGTGGGCTGCAGGCAGACGAACGCACGGTCGGGCATGGCGGACCGTTCGCGCAATTGCAGGATGCTGCGGTAATAGAACGCCAGATGCCGCCCGGCGATCGCATTGGCGTCGTTCTGCGCATGCCGCAGCAGACGCAGGAAGGCGATCATCAGCGCGGACTGCGGCTGGTGGCCGAACGTCGCTTTCAGCGCGTCGTCGAAGTAAGCCTGCATGCTCGGCTGCGCCGCCTCGATGCCGAGCACGAACGACTTGAAGACCGAGTTCAGCTCCGGTTTGGTGTCGCCGGCGCCGTCGGGCTGCAACGGCGCGTCCCATAGCGACGTCAGGTAATCCTTGTCCACGCGGGAATAGCGATGCAGAAAGCGCTGCTTCTGCGTCTGCCACTCGCGCTCCCACGCCTTGCGCTTCGCGACGATCTGGCACAAGGGCGCCAATTGCTGCCGGATCAGGCTTTCCAGGGTCAGCCCCGCCGGCGTGCCCAATTCGAGCGGCGTGCTGATCCGCTTGAGTCCCACCGCCCATTCGCTCACCTGCCGGTACAGGCCGAACAGCTGCAGCAGGATCCGGTGGTCGCGGTGCCGGGGCTGCGGCTCGCCATGCACCGCGTCGCGGACGTCCGCGAGCGCCTGGCCGCTGTCGAAACTCACGATCCGCGCCAGCAGAAAGCTCAGGTCGTCGGCGAAGAACGGCCGCCAGCCGCCATGCGGCTGGCCGTCCAGGCCGACATAGCTCACGAGGCGCGCCAGCTGCCCGACGAAATCGAGCTGCTGGGCCAGCGTCCGCGCGTCGACCGGCGCGCTGTCCGGGGACAGCGCGGCAAGGCCGCGGCTGGCTTGCGTCGTGCCGCTCACGCCGGGGCTCCGTCAAGCGATGGCGCGAACATTGGTTCCTTCGGACTGGTAAAACGGAAACACCATGTTGCTGCGCGTGTTGGTCTGGCGAATCAGATACGTCAGCGTGATACGCAGCAGGCCGTCCGTCGCGCCGCTCAGGTCGAAGGCGACGTCCTCAAGCAGGATGCGCGGCTCGTAGCGCAGCACCGCGTCCGCAATCAGGCTTTGCAGCAAAGCCAGGTTGTGCTGGTTCATCGCGTCGAACACGTGCAGATGCAGCGGGCAGCCGTAGTCGGGCAGCATCACCCGCTCGCCGGGAACGGTGCTGAACAGCACCATCAGGCTCTGATGGATGTCGGCCTCCGCCTGAGCCATGAGCGCGCTGGCGCCGGGCCGCGCGTCCGCGCCGGCCTTGTCGAAGCTGGGCGGAAATTGCCAGCCGCGCCCGAGAAATACCTTGTCGCCTCCGCTCGCCATGCCGGGCTCACCCTCCTATCAGCACGGTCGGGCACCCCACCGTGATCGTGCCGCCGTGCGCGCAGGTGTCGCCCACCCGCGCGGCGGGCTTCCCGCCGATGAGCACGGTGGCCGATCCCTTGACGATGGTGTCGGGCGGCCCGACGCAGACGAGCATGTCGCCCACCACCGCCGCCGGCATGCTGCCAATCATCACCGTCGGCACGCACGGGCCGGTCACCGGCCCTCCCACGTGAGGAACCGGCACCGGGCCGACCATCGTCTGCATGGGGCACACGTGCATGTCGGTAAGGCGTGCGGCTGACGGCATAGCGTTGCTCCTTCAGTTGATCATCACCATGGCGCCCTTCACCGTCACCTGGGCGGGCGAAGTCAGCTCGGCGGAAGCGGTGCCCTTCAGCTTGAGAGAGGCAGAAGCGTCGGCGCTGACGCTGGGCGCCTCGGCCGTGACGCTGGCCGACGACTTGATGCTGACCCCGGCCGTGCCCTCGATGCTGACCGAGCCGGTGGCCTTGATCGAAATGTCTTTCGGGCTGGAAAGCGCAATCCCGCTCGCCGACAGCTTGACGCTGTTCTGGTTGGAGTCGGTGATGCTGATCGACGACTCCTTGTCGCTCAGCACCACTTTCTGCCCGCCCGGCGTCTCGATGGTGACGATCTTGTCCACGTCCTGCAGCGTGATCTTGATCTTCCCTTTGGTGACGATGGCCTTGTTCGTGTTCGGCTGATCCGGCGTGTTGGGCGGCGTGTGCTTGCTGCTGTACAGGCTGCCCAGCACGACCGGGAAGCGCGGGTCGCCGTTGATGAAACCCACCATCACTTCGTCGCCGATCTCCGGCATGAACTGGATGCCGGCCCCGTTGGTGGCGTACGGCGTGCCGAGGCGCGCCCAGATGCCCTTGCCTTCGCTGTCGATCAGCGGCAGGTCGAGCTGCACGCGCGTCATCGTCAGCGGATCGGCGTCGATTTTCTTGACTGTCCCGATCTGCAGCCCGGAGATGCCGGGCAGCAATCCGGCGGCGGCCGGCGCCTCGATGCCGCCCTGCTCTTCGACGAACCAGCGCGGCGACAGGCCGAAGCCCACTTCCGTCAGCCAGTTGCCGTGCTCCACCGTGTGCGTCACGCGCGCGATGAACGCACGGCCGTTGAAACGCGCGCCGAGGCCGTCGAGCTGGATGGTCTTGCCCGGCACTGCCTTGCTGTTGCCCTGAAACGTCACCGTGCCGCGAATCCGCGCGAGCCGCGACTTGAGCAGCTGGGCATCGGCCCATTGCTTGAGATCGTCGTTGGCGAGCGGCGCGGGCGAGTTCAATTCGAACGTGCCGGCGCTCAGCACCCCGGCAAGCGTGCTGCCGGTCAGATTGCCCTGGTCGTTGACCGTCGGGTCGGTGCTGTTGGCGCTCAGCACCTTCTGCTCGGCGATGTCCCACGCGGTGGTGCTGACTTGCGTGTACTGGCTGCGCGCATCGATCTCCGCCTCAAGCGTCTTGAGCGCGTCGCCGTACTTCACGATCAGCCCGCACTCCTTGGCCACCGCCGGCGACTGCACCGTGACCTTGGCGTCGTCCACCAGCACCAGCTTGCCGTTGACTTCGGCGCGGCTCACCGTGAAGTCCCAGTCGGTGCTGTAGTAGCGCACCAGCTCCTTGTAGGTGACGCTCGTCGATTCCACGTCGGCGGTGAGCTGATGGCCCTGGATCAGCTTTTTCAGCACCGACTCGTCGGTCGCGTCCGGGTAGATGTTGCTCTTGCGCCCGACGGTCATCTTGACCGCAGTGTCGCTGCAGGTCACGAACATCTGCGCGGCGCCATGCTCGCGCACGCGGATGCCGTGCTTGACCACGATGCCCTTGAACACAGACGTGGCCTGATTGTGGTACTCCATCTTGATTTCGACCTTGGCGCCCGGCACGAAGGTGGCCGCTTCGCTGATCGTGAAGGTGCCGGTGCTCGGGTCGCCGTCGGTCAGCGTGATGCGCGCCGTGCCGATGCGGTTCACCTCGCGCACGACCTTGACGCTGTTCACGCGATAGGTGTCGGGAATGGCCTTGCCGTCGACCAGGACGGTCACCGACACCAGATCTGTTTTACCTGCCAGCGGCGAGACGTTCATGATGCCTTCAACGGAGGAAAGACGATGGCCTGCCCCGGCTGCAGGTTGCGGAACTGGCTAAGGCCGTTGTAGTTGGCCACCATCAGGTAATGGCGGCTGTCGCCGTAGATGCGCTGGCACATCAGCGGCAGCGTATCGCCCGCTCCCGCGTAGCGCAGGTGGGTCATGTCCGGCGAGTTCTTGCCGCTGAGCTTGGCCAGGTCGTCCGCCGACAGGAACTGCTGAAAACTCGGCGTCAGTTTCGCGCGCAGCGGCATGCCGTCCGGGTCGAACAACGTGTACTCGACGTCGAGCTTCGTCATCCGGCATTTGAACGACAGGCTGCCCCACACCAGCAATAGGTAGTTCGGGCTATGGATGTCGCCGTTGTACTGGTAGGCCAGCTGCTTGAAGTGCTTGATCGAGTTGCCGAGCTTCAGGTCGCTGACGACGCCGGTGCCGTCCAGGTAGAAGCTGAATGAGACGGTCTCCGGCTCGATCGAGCTGTATTTGGTGGTGGTGCCGGCGGTATCCGTGCTCTGCGCCGGGTTGTAGCTGGCCGAATGGTTGTGCGTGTAGCTTTCCGGATTGATCTGCAGGGTATAGCTGCCGACCTTGCTGGTGAACTTTTCGTCGCTGTACGCGGTTAGGGTGAGCTTTTTCAGGGCCATCGTTCCATCACTCCGTCATGCCGGCCGAAACTAGCGTTCGCCCACGCGCTGCAGCTGCGCCTGGATTTCCTCCTGGCACGCCTCCAGCAGCTCGGCTTTCAAGCGGCGCTGCAGCGCTTCCCAGTCCGGCGCCGGCGCTTCCGGCTCGGCCACCGTGACGCGTATGACCAACTCATGAATTTCCAAAGGCATGGTTCATCTGCGCCTGAGCTGTTGGTAGGCGAATTCCAGTGTCTCCACCGCCACCTCGTTCTTGGTGGAATCGAACGCTCCCACGCTCCACTTCACCGGCCACGCCCTCATGCAGTTCCAGGTGAGCAGCGGATCGCCTTTCTGGTCGAGCAGGAACACGTCCAGGTCCTTGCAGGTCAGCCTGCCGCCCGGCCCGGTGCGAAGCGCCGACTGGCACCATTGCGCGAACTGCGAGCCCTTGACCAGGATGCCGCGCTTGAGCACCAGGTTGCCGTATTTGACGCGGCCAGGAAGGCGGTGGCTGAAGCCGTTCTCCCCGCCTTCCTTGACCTCTTCCACCTCGATTTCCATCTCCAGGCCCGAGACCTCGGTGAAGGCGGCATCGTCTTCCGACGATGCCCCCGAGATCTGCACCTTGAAATGGAAGCCTGCGGGCGGGTAGTAGCTCACGAATCGCCCGCTCAGCCGTTCTTGATGGTCATGCCTTCATGGGCGAGCTCGATCGTTTCCACTGCCACCTCGTTGCCGTCGGACTTCAGGTCGGTGCCGGTGATCTTGACCGGAAAGGCGTTCTGCAGCGTCCACACCATCGTGGCGTTGCCTTTCTCGTCGAGCAGCTTGATCACCACCGGGACGCGCTTGATGGTGTTCATCTTGGTCTGCGAAAACCAAGCCCAGAACTTGTTGTCCTGGACGAAGATGCCCTTCTTCAAGGTCACGTTGCCGACCTTGCCGATGCCCGGCATCTTCACCGTGGAGAACTGCTTGCTGTTGCCGGCGCGATATTCGATGACCTGGTTTTCGGTCTCCAGGCCCGATACCTCCTGGAACGCCAGATCCTGCTGATCGCCGATGTCCACGGAAAAATAAAACTTCGGCAACGGCCAAATGCTTTGGTCCTGTGCTTCACCTGCCATGATCGATTCTCCTTTCCCGTCTCAATCAGGAAACCTGCATCTTTTGCTGGAACGTCAGCTCGATGAATTCCGCCGGATGCGTGATCGCCACGTGGATGGTGACGCGCATATAGCCATCGAGGACGTCCTGGCCGGACATCGTGCTGCCGAGGCCCACGCTCACGTCGTAGGCGTCCGCCGGCTTGGCGCCGGCGAGCGCCCCGCTGCGCCACTGGGTGTACAGGAAGTTGGAGATCATGCCCTCGACCGCCACCCAGGTGGTGGAGACGTTCGGCGAGAACACATAGACCATCGCCGCCGCCTTGATCGACTGCTCCAGCATGATCAGCGTGCGCCGCACATTGACGTAGCGCCAGTCGCTGCTATTGCCGTCCAGCGTGCGCACGCCCCATATCGTGAGGCCACGGCCCGGGATGGTGCGGATCACGTTGATCGCGCGGCCGTCGAGCGGCATGTTCAGGTCTTCCTGGTCTTCCGCGGTGATGTCCACCGCCGGCGTGACGGCCTGGTTGATGCTGGTGTTGGCCGGCGCATAGAACACGCCCTGATTCGCGTCCACGCGCGCATAGACGCCAGCCATCGCCCCGCACGGCGGCAGCAGGTTCAGCTGCTGGAGCATGTCGGCTGCGATGGTGTTGTAGAGCGAGCTCACCGCCGCCAGCTGGTTGTGAATGCGCGTGACCACGATGGCGGCCGCCGCCGCGTTGGCGAGCGTACTGCCCTTGCCGTCCGCCAAGGCGTTGCCCTTGTCGTCGGTGAGCGCGTTGCCGGTTGTCGGATCGGTGACCAGCAGGGAAAGCCCGCTGTACAGCTTCTGTATCTTCTGCTGCTGCGACACGCTGGGCGGCGGATTCATCGCGGCCAGCTCGTCGGCGAGCGCCTGGCGCAATACGCCCAGCGAATCGCTGTCGAAATTGGCGTAGGTGACCTTGCTGGCGTCCACCACGTCGAAGTTCACCCACGGGTAGTAGGTGACGCCGTAGTTGAGGAAGTTGGTGCCGATCATCTCGCGGAAACCGTACGGCTCGCCGGAGATCACATCGGTGGCGTCGTCATAGGTGCGCCGCTGGTCGCCGCCATAAATGTCGATCAGCGCCATCCGGCTCTGCATTTGGTTGCAGTGCGCGAGGGCCTGGGTCCAGAACCCGTAGCAATCCGCCGGCTTGTCGAACAGCACGGTGTCCGGGGCCACCAGCAAGGTCACCTCCTGCGCCTTTTTCAGCGCGTCGAACGGCGCCACGAGGTCGAGGTTGTTCGGGTCCGGATCGGGGGTGAAGTCCTTGACGTTCTTGCCGTTCAGCACGACGTCGCTGTAGTTGCCCACCGACACCACATAGGCCGGGCCGCCGCCGTTGGCGAAATACAGGTCCACGGCGTAATACAGGAAGAAGCGGCTCGTCGGATCCTGCGCGGTCAAATAGTGGGTCTTGTCATCGCTTTGCTTGAGCGTGAAGACGGGCTTGTAAGGGCCGCCGAAGATCTTCACGTAGTCGGTCATCGACTCGATGCGAGTCGGCACGTATTTCTTGGCGACGTTGCCGTCCCTGGCCTTCTCGGTGTAGCCGATGAAGGCAGGAATGGCGGTGGCGACTTCCACCACCGTATTGGGAAATGCATCCTGCTCGACGATATGCACGCCGGGGGTCTTGTACTGCGGCATGGTCTCTCCAGTTCAAATCGGCCAACGGCCGCCGCAGCGTTCGGCTTGCGGCGGCTGCCGTTTTTCAGGCAGATAGGTCAAGCGGCTTGCGTTTCTTGAGCCACTGGGGGAGTGGGCGTGGGAGCCGGCGCAGCCGGTGCGGGCGCCGGCGCATTGCCCGGCGCCGTTTTCGCGCCGCTTGCGGAATTGCCGCTTGCGTTCGCCGAGCTGCTGGAGGAAGCGGCGGCCGGCAGCGTGTTCACCAGATTCCAGGTCTTGCCGTCGGCGCTGGTCGCCACGTAGCGCTCGCCGCCGATCAGGGCGACCACGCCGTCCTTGGGGTTGCCGATGGCGCAGGCCAGGCCGAACTTCAGCGAAGCCATCTTGGCCCACGCGCCCTTGATCAGCGAAAACAGCTGGTTCTCGCCCATGGCGATGTAGCCGTTCACGCCGTCGCCCATGATGGCCTCGATCGCGATCTTCGGCTCCAGCGGCGAAGTGGGCGAACCATACGGCTGGCCGGTAAACAGGTAGACGCTCGGCACGAACTTGTTGTCCTCGCTGTCGTATTTGGCTTTGTCGTCCCACTGGGACTCGCGGTAGACCACGATGCCGTTGGTGGCGTCGCCGGCAATCCCGGCGATCGGAATGCGCGGGCTGATCGCGGATTCCTGCCATACCGGATTGTTGAACACGTCCTTGATCTGGGCGATGTTGTCGCCATCGTGAATGACGATGCCGTTCAGCAGATCGCCGCAAATCCCCTTGATGGCGAACGGCGCATCCGGAAGCGGCTTCCACGTCGCCAGGGAGTTGTCGATATCGGTGAGGTACGAGACGGATTGGCCGGAAAAATACACCACCCCGGTGGCCGCATTGCCCGTGATGCCGGCGCTGGCGGGCTGGGAAGCGGAAGTCTTCGCGGACGCCGATGCAGGAAGATCGGATCTGGGTTGGCCGTACAGGTTGGCCTTGAGGTCCAAGGTATAAACGACACCGCTTTGGGGATCGAATACCACGTAGTTGTTGGTCTTGTCGCCAACGATGCGCGCACCGGTTTCTGCCATTACCCGATTCTCCTTAAAGTCTTTTTTGACGTGAACAGCGAGTTGGAAAAACCCTGGTTCTTGCGGAGCTTCTGGCGCTTGAACGACGTGCACGCAGCTGCGACTGCAATCACCGGATGGAAGCTCATCTTTTTTGCAGCTCGAATGGATCGGATCGCCTCACTCGAAAGGAAAGGCTGGCCGCTGCGCCCGTCGGCAGCCGACGCTTCCCCCGTCGATCGAACTGCTCTGTTAACGGCAGCGCGAGTGGAATCTTTAACGAAATCTTGAAAGAGACGTCGAGAAGCGGGCTGCGGCTATGCAAAATGAGTAAAAACGCCTTGTGATCGTGCTGACGCCCCCGCCGCTTATATCGAATCGGCCATGAACTCCCGCAAACGCGTCACAGCGGGGGTCAGATTTTTCTGACCCGATGGGGTCGCCAGCACGACTCACGCTTTTACAAAAGATCGCTGCGGCTTATATTTGCGCCCCTTCCGTTTTGACTCGGCACACTTCCTTCATTACCGACAGAAGCGGAAGGAACGGAACAGTGGATAACTATGATGTCGTTGTGATCGGCGCGGGCGTGATCGGCAGTTCCGTCGCGTTTCACCTGTCAAAACTCGGCGCGAAAAAAGTGCTGGTGCTCGATCGTGCAACCATCGGCGCGGGTACGACTTCACAGTCGTCGGGCATTCTGCGCACACACTATTCGGTGAAGGAAAACGTCGAGCTGGCCCGTAAATCGTGGTCGGTATTCAACGACTTCGCCGCCTATCTCGGCGACGACGAGGCGTCGTGCGGCCTCGTAAAATGCGGCTACATGATCGTCGCAGCCGAGGGCGACAAGCTCGAGTCGCTGCGTTCGTCGCTAGACCAGCAGAAACGGCAAGGCATTCCGCTCGAGCGGCTCGATGCGCGCCAGGCGCGAGAGCTGATGCCGATCGCCCAGTTCGACAACGCCGCGCTGATCGGCTACGAGCCCGAAGCCGGCTTCGCGGACGCTTACCTCACCGCCACAAGTTTCGCGCGCGCCGCACGGCGAGGCGGCGTGACGATCCGCGAAAATGTCACCGTGAACAGACTGCTGATCGAGAACGGCAAGGTCATCGGCGTGTCGACCAGCGCCGGCGATTTCGCGACCTCGACCGTCATCAGCACGCAGAATATCTGGACACCAGAACTCGCCGGCTGGACCGGCCAGACACTGCCGATCGCGCCGGAACGGCATGCGGTGCTCGCGCTCGAATGCGAAGCCGCGGCCTACACGTACAAGATGCCGGTGTTCAAGGATCTCGCGTCGGAAGGCATGCTCTACTACCGCAGCTACGGCGGCAACCAGATGCTGGTGAGCGAAGGCGTGGCCGGCGAAAAACTCAATACCGCCGATACCGAACAGGGCGATATCCCAATGGACTATATCGTCGATGTGGGTGCACAGGTCGCCGAACGATTCCCGGCCTACGAAACAGCGGGCATCGCGTCGTCGTGGACTGGTGTCTACGACGTGACGCCCGACTGGAATCCGGTGCTCGGCGCACTGCCCGGCATTGAAGGGCTGGTCGTCGGCTACGGGTTCTCGGGGCACGGCTTCAAGCTGTCGCCGACGGTCGGCAAAATTCTCGCGCAGGCCGCGCTTGGTCTGCCGACGGACGTGTCGCTCAAGCCCTACTCGATCGAACGGTTTTCCACCGGCCAGCTTCTGACGGGCAAATATGGGCTCGGCGCGGTCTCCTGAACCTCTTGCCAATGGGCCACAACAGTCAATCGGAATCAGGAAATGAAAGCATGAAAGTAATGGCAGCGGTAAAACGCGTCGTCGACTACAACGTGAAGGTCCGCGTCAAGGCTGATCAGAGCGGCGTCGACATCGCCAACGTAAAGATGTCGATGAACCCGTTCGACGAGATCGCCATCGAAGCAGCGACGCGTCTGAAGGAAGCCGGTCACGCCAGCGAGGTGGTCGCGGTGACGTGCGGCTCGATGCCAAGCACGGAAACGCTGCGAACAGCGCTCGCGATCGGCGCGGATCGCGCGCTGCACATCCGGACGGACGCGGAATTGCAGCCGCTCGCAGTCGCCAAGCTGCTCAAGGCGGCCGTCGAACGCGAACAGCCGCAACTGGTCATTCTTGGCAAGCAGGCGATCGACGACGATGCAGGCCAGACCGGCCAACTCCTTGCCGCGCTGCTCGACTGGCCGCAGGCGACGTTCGCGAGCGCCATCGAAATCGGCGCCGGGACAGCGACCGTCACACGGGAGGTGGACGGCGGACTCGAAGTGATCGAACTGCAACTGCCCGCCATCGTCACCACGGACTTACGCCTGAACGAGCCGCGCTATGTGACCCTGCCCAGTATCATGAAGGCGAAGAAAAAGCCTATTGACACGGTGAGCCCCAGCGATCTTGGCGTCGATCCCGCACCGCGCCTGAAGACGCTGAAAGTCGTCGAACCGGCAGCGCGCACGGCCGGCGTGCGTGTCGCGGACGTCGCCGCCCTCATCGACAAGCTGAAAAATGAAGCAAAGGTGATCTGAATGCCCACTCTCGTCATTGCCGAACACGACAACGCACAACTCAAGGCCGCGACGCTTCACACTGTCGCTGCCGCCCGCCATTTGAACAACGGCGTGCATGTGCTTGTCGCAGGGCATCATGCTCAAGCCGCCGCACACGCTGCCGGTGCAATAGAAGGTGTCGACAAGGTGATTCTGATCGATGCGCCCCAGCTCGCTGACGGCCTTGCAGAGCGTGTCGCAGCACAGGTCCTGGACCTCGCGCCCTCGTACAGCCATGTGCTCTTTCCAGCGACTGCCTCGGGCAAGAACGTCGCGCCGCGCGTCGCGGCCAAGCTCGACGCATCGCCAATATCCGACGTGATCGCGATCCATTCGCTCGACACGTTCGACCGTCCGATCTACGCGGGCAACGCGATCATCACCGTGCAATGCGAAGACGCGGTGAAGGTCGCGACCATCCGCACGGCGGCATTTGACGCAGCGCCTGCAACTGGCGGACATGCCCCCATCGAGACGAGAGCGGCGGTCGCCGATTCGGGCCGCTCGCGCTTCATACGCCGCGAGATCGCAACCAGCGAGCGGCCCGAGCTGACGTCGGCGCGCGTTGTCGTATCCGGCGGACGCGGCATGGGAAGCGCAGAAAACTTCGCGTTGCTCGATCCACTCGCGCTGAAGCTTGGCGCGGCAGTGGGCGCGTCGCGCGCTGCCGTGGATGCGGGTTTCGCGCCCAATGACTGGCAAGTCGGACAGACCGGCAAGATCGTCGCGCCGCAACTGTACGTCGCGATCGGCATTTCCGGCGCTATCCAGCATCTCGCGGGCATGAAGGATTCGAAGGTTATCGTTGCGATCAACAAGGACGCCGAGGCACCGATCTTCAGCATCGCAGACTACGGTTTGGCCGCCGATCTGTTTGAAGCGATCCCACGGATGACGCAGGCGCTCTAGTCGCGGCAGAGGCGAACCAGATGCATCGGGCCCGCGTCGCGCGCTAACTGTTGCGCAAGAGCCTGGTGCTGACGATGATAGAATCCCGTTGCCGAAAATAGAGTGGCAGGTTGGTATCTCCTGCGCCCACCAAGGGGTTCTATGTGCCACGGCGTCGACCTTACATGGACCAAGTGAGGGGGGCGCATCGTGACCGCGTTGCTGCTTACCCTCCGTACTGAGGAGTCTGCAAATGCTCGGCAACGCAAAAGAGCCGCCTGCCAAAGAAGGTGCGGTATTCAGTGACCTGACCCTGTGCAGGGAAGAATTGACCCATCTGCTTCGCGACTGCGGCGAAGCACCGACATTCGATCACTGCAATTTCGGCGACCAAGACCTTTCCAGCCTGGATTTTCACGCAGCTCGTTTCACCCATTGCACCTTCACAAATACGCTCCTGGAACGATGCGGGCTAGCAGGAAGCCGCTGGCTTGCGTGCATAGGAGCCAGGGCCAAGTTCCGCTACGCGGATCTGACGGATGCCCGCCTTTGCCGAAGCGACCTGAACAATACCGATTGGACTGGGGCGCAGCTCGCGTCGGCCATCTTTACTGAAGTGAAGCTCACGGGCGCGCGCTTTGTAGGCGCTCGCACATTGGGGCTTGGTATCCACGATTCGTTACTGGTTGCGGCGGATCTGCGAGGCATGTCGTTTCGCAAGCAAACGCTCGAGGCGTTGAATTTCTCCGATGCGGATTTATCTGAATGTGACTTTCGCGACGCCGTGTTCGAAGGCGGCAGCCTGCGGAATGCACACCTGCGTGACAGTCGATTTGACGGCGCGGACCTGAGATCCGCAGATTTGAGCGGCCTGAGGTTAACTGATGTGTCGCAGCATCTGAAAGGAACGATTTTGTCAGTAGACCAGGCCATTGCGCTGATCGGCGATTGTGGCGTGCGAGTCATGTAGTTTGGCCATCGAAACCTCTCGGTGACGCCCGGGCGCCGGCCGGCCGCTTTGAACCGCGCGCCGGATCCGGCGCCGGCGTCCCGACCGTCGTTTCGTACAGCCGGAGCCGCGACGCATCGAGCGCGTCGATGCGCGCGCAGCCGATGAGCCGCAAGCAGATTTGCAATTCGTTGTAGAGCAGCGCAAGCACGTGATCGACGCCTTTGCGTCCGTGTCCCGCGAGTCCGTAGAGTGGCGCGCGTCCGAGCAGCACGCCGCGCGCGCCAAGCGCAACCGCCTTCACAATATCGCTGCCGCGTCGCACGCCGCCGTCGATAAAGAGATCGAAGCCGCGCCGCATCGACCCGCGCGCCTCGGCCAGAACCTCCATCGCGCTGGGCGCGCCGTCGAGTTGACGTCCGCCGTGATTCGACAGCACGACGCCGTCGACATCATGCTGCGACGCGCGCATGGCATCGTCCACGCTCTGCACGCCCTTGATGAGAATCTTGCCCGGCCAGTTGCGCCGCAGCCACGCAAGATCGTCCCACTCGAGCGAGCGGTCCATCTGCCGGCTCAACGCGGCGGCCTGAGCTTCAATGCCCGGCCCAATGTCCGCGCTCTTCGCGATGTTGACGAGTTGCGGCACGCCATGCCGCCCCACTCGCGCGGCCCAGCGCGGATGCGTCGCCACGTCCCATAACAGCCGCGGCGTCCAGCGCAGGGGCAACGCGAAGCCAGTACGCGCGTAGTGGTCACGCTGTCCAGCGACAGGGGTATCGACAGTCAGAAGCAGCGTGGTGAAGCCATTGGCGCGGGCGCGCGCCATCATATTTTCGGCAATGCGCCGGTCCTGCTGCACATAAAGCTGCAGCCAGAGTTCGCCGTCGCTCGCGCGGCGCACGTCTTCGATCAGACTCGTGGACGCTGTCGAGAGCGCGAACGGCAGACCGGCTGCATGCGCCGCTTGCGCCAGCGTCTCCTCGGCGCGCGGCCAGTAAAGGCCGTTCAATCCTGTCGGCCCGACGACGGCCGGCCATGCCGCAGGCGCGCCCGCCAGCGTCGTGTGCGTATCGATCGCATCGACATTCACGAGCACGCGCGGCTCGAAGCCTATGCGCTGGAACGCGGTGCGATTGCGCGCCATCGTGATCTCGTCTTCCGCGCCGCCCTCGAGATAGTGATAGGCGAAGCCCGGCAGGGAACGCCGCGCGGCTTCACGATAGTCCGCGACGTTCGAGCAGATCATCGATGCGCCGTCATGCGTCGCTGACGGGCGGCAGTACGCGCCCCGGGTTCATCGTGTCGTTCGGATCGAGCAGGTCTTTCATCTGGCGCATCATCGCGAGCTCCTGGGCGTCCTTGTAGAGCGACATTTCCTCGACATGCAGCGAGCCGATGCCGTGCTCCGCGCTGAACGTGCCGCCCATCGCCGCCGCGATGTCGTAGAGCAGATGGCTGAGCTCGCTCTGCATGCGCATTTTGTCAGGCACTTGCGCCCAGAATTCGTGCGTAAACATCGCGATGTAATGCAGATTGCCGTCGCCCATATGCCCGACGATCACCGGCACGGCCTGCGGATAGTGCTCCGCGAGCGCGGCGCCCGCCTGCCTGACGAAGTCGGGAATGCGATACGTCGGGACCGCGATATCGTGCGTAAGCCCCATGCCTTCGCGGCCATTCGCCTCCGTCACGCTATGGCGAATATTCCAGAGTTCCGCGCGCTGCTGCTCGCTCGACGCGATCACCGCATCGACGATCGCGCCCGTTTCCAAAGGCTGCTCCAGTGCGATGGTCAACCTCTCCGTCAGCGCTTCGCTCGTGCCGGTGGACGCTGCGAGTTCGACCAGCACCATCCATTCGGGCGTCTGCTGGAATGGATTGCGCGCCTTCGCCGCATGACGCAGCGAGATCTCGAACTCGCTCTTCGAGATCAGTTCAAGTCCAACGAGTTCGCCCGGAAAAGCCGATTGCAACGTCAGCCCGACCTGCACGGCCTGATCGACCGTAACGAAGCCGAGCACGGCGGTTGCGAGCGCGCGCGGCTTCGGAAAGAGCTTGAGCGAGGCTGCCGTGACGACGCCCAGCGTGCCCTCCGAGCCGATGAAGAGGTTCTTCAGGTCGTAGCCGCTGTTGTTCTTGCGCAGCGTACGCAGACCGTTCCACACCTTGCCGTCGGGCAGCACCGCCTGCAGCCCGAGCACGAGATCACGCGTGTTGCCGAAGCGCACCACGTTCGTGCCGCCCGCGTTGGTCGCGATGTTGCCGCCGATCTGGCACGAGCCTTCCGCTCCGAGCGTCAGCGGAAACATGCGATCCGCTTCGAGCGCGGCCTGCTGGAGATCGGCGAGGATGCAGCCGGCCTCGACCGTCATCGAGTTGTCGTTCGCATTGATCTCGAGGATGCGGTTCATCTTGCCGAGGTTCAGCAGGATGCTGTTGCCATTCCCATCGGGCACCGAGCCGCCGCACACACTGGTGTTGCCGCCTTGCGGGAACACCTTGATAGCGTTCGCGTTACAGTATGCGAGCACCTTCGACACCTGCTCGACGCCGCGCGGAAACACCACGCACGCGGCCGTACCTGAATGACGCTTGCGCCAGTCGATCAGGTGCGGCGCCATGTCATCGGCGGCGTCGACGACGTTGGCTGCACCCGCCAGCTCGCGCATCGCCTCGATAATCTTGTGCTGTTCCATGTTCGATTACCTTTTCAGAACCACGCTATCGTTCGCCGACCAGCTAACCGTCATCCGATGACCGGACGGCATGCGTTCCGCGGCGCGCGACGAGATCGTCTTGACCAGCAACGGCGCGCCGCCCTCGCGAATCAGTTCGATGCGCGTCATGCCGCCGACGAACGAGGTCTGCGCAATCTTGCCGGTGCATGCATTCTGTCCCGCCGCGGCTGCCGCATCGCCGTCCAGCGCGGCGATCTTCTCGGGACGCACCAGCACTTTCACACGTGAGTCTTCCGCGTGGCCTTCGGTGCTGCGTACCTTGAGCACGAAGCCGTCCGGCGTGGTCACCGTATCTTTCGCCGTCACGGTCCCTTCGATCAGGTTCGATTCCCCGACGAAATCCGCGACGAACTCGTTGACCGGCTCGAAATACAGCTCGTCGGGCGTGCCGATCTGCGCGATGCGACCGCCGTTCATCAGACATACCCGATCTGACAGATTCAGTGCCTCTTCCTGGTCATGCGTGACGTATACCAGCGTCGTGCCCAGATCCTTGTGCAGGCGCTTGATTTCGCCTTGCAACTGGTCGCGGAGCTTCTTGTCGAGCGCACCGAGCGGCTCATCCATCAGAATCACCGACGGCGAATACACGATGCAGCGTGCGATGCCCACCCGCTGTTGCTGGCCTCCCGACATCTCACGCGGCTTGCGATGCTCATAGCCAACGAGGCCGACGCGCTCCAGCGCGTTGCGCACCCTCTTCGCGACCTCCTCCTTGCCAAGCCCGCGGATACGCAGCGGAAACGCGACGTTGTCGAATACGTTCAGGTGCGGCAGCAACGCATAGTTCTGGAACACCATGCCGAGACCCCGCTCGCGCGGCGGCACGGTCGAGACGTCGTTGCCATTGAGCAGGATGCGCCCGCTCGTCGGCGCGATCGCGCCCGCGATAATGTTCAAAATCGTGCTCTTGCCCGATCCGCTCGGTCCGAGCAGGCTCAGGAACTCGCCCTCGCGAACCGTGAGATCCGTGTTGTGCAGGGCAATCGAGTTGCCATACGTCTTGCCGACGCCTTCGAAAACAATCATGTTGCCCTTCATATTCGTTGCGCCAGATGCCGCACGCGTGCCTGCAGCGCTGCGCAGTTCCGCACCAGCCGAAGGCAGCCCTTCATTCTCGAGCAGTACGTGAGCCATCGTTACCTCCAGCTTCAATGTGAGGATTCGGGTGCGGCCGGCTGCAGCGACGCCGAGACACAGCAGAACACCAGCGAAAGCACTGTCAGCAAAGCGGACACCGCGGCGATCACCGGCGAGATATCCCATTGGATACTGCTGTACATCTTGACCGGCAGTGTCGTGGTGGTCGGGCTCGTGAGAAACCACGCGATCACCACTTCGTCGAACGACACCAGGAAGGCGAAAAGCGCGCCGGCGAAGATCGACGGCCGCAATTGCGGCAGTACGACCTTCATGAACACCGTTCTGCGCTTCGCGCCCATGATGGTCGTCGCAAACTCGAGCGCCGGGTCGAGTTTTTTGACGCCTGCCATTACCGTCATCATCATGAATGGAGTGACATACGCGACGTGGCTCACGACGAGACCCGCCGTCGTACCGACCAGATGCAGGCGTGACAGATACAGATAGAGACCGAGCGAAATGACGATCACCGGCACGAGGATGGGGCTCATGAGCAGCAGCATCACGAGACGCTTGCCGGGAAACTCGAAGCGCACGAGCCCGTAGGCCGCCGGCACACCGGTCAGCGCCGCGATAACCGTTGTCATCGAGGCCACCTTCACGCTTTGCAGGATTGAGCCGACCCATGCGCTGGATCCGAAAAGCTGCTGGTACAGCTCAAGTGTCCAAACACGCGGCGGGAAAGCGAGCTCTCCGCTTCCGCCGAAAGAAATCGGAATGACGATCAGCGTCGGCACAAGAATGAATATGTACACTGCCAGCGCGATCACATTGCGTAGCCGCGCGTAGCGGCGCGTCAGCCGATCGATCACCACGCCACCGCTCTTCGCACGCGCGGGCATCTCCATGGACGGTGTCATGCGAAGACTCCTTGTTTCGTGCCGCTTTCCGCGCTATTCGTCGCAACGCGGCGTGTGCTGCGCCTCCGGAACCAATCTGCCCCGAGCGCGGCGAGCGTCACGATGCCGAGCAGGATCACGCCGATCGCCGAAGCCATGTTCCAGTCAAGCGCCTCACGGGTATAGAAATCAACGAGGTTCGACATCATCGCGTCCTTCCGGCCGCCGAGCAGTGCGGGAATCACGAAGAACCCCAACGACATGACCGTCGTGCTCAGACCAGCCGAAACTACCCCCGGCAGACTCAGCGGCAGTGTGATCTGGAAAAAGATGCGAGGCGGTTTCGCACCGGCAATCTCGGAAGCGAGATATAGCGAGCGGTCGATTGCCAGCAGACTGGCTAACACCGGAAACACGATGAACGGAATCAGGTAGTTCGTCATGCCCACAATCACGCCAAAGCGGTTGAAGAGCATCGGCAACTGGACCTGCGTGTGAAACAGCACGGAAAGCGCATGATTGACGAGCCCGTCGCGGCCGAGCAGCACGGTGAACGCATAGCTCTTCACGAGAATGCTGGTCCAGAAGGGCACCAGCACGAGCACCATGTAGATTGCCCTTTTGCGCGGACTCTGGCGGGCGAGATGCAAGGCGATCGGATAGCCGAGCAGCATGCTCGCAGCTGCAGCGCTGACACTGATCTCGAACGTCGACCACAGTGTCCGCAGAAACAGCTCGCTGGCCAAAAGCCGATGGTAGGCAGCAATCGTCGGCCCACCAGCGGCCCAGAAGCTCGTGTACACGACATACGCGAGCGGTACCAGCATTACGAAAAACAGGAACACCGTTGCTGGGCCGACGTAAAGCAGCCCATCGTGACGAGATTTCATTTTTGTCTCCTCCCTCAACGACCCCACAGATAGTCAGCATCCCGACTAACCGAGCACCCACTCCTTGAAACGCAGCGTCAGCTCGTCGTAATGGTCTGCCCACCACAGGTCGTTACTGATCGCATTAGACTTGCTGGACGGGTCTGACAGCCATTTACGCGTTTCCGGCTTCATCAGCGCGAGCGCCGAGCGGCTGGCGGGCGTATTGACCAGGTACTCCATCAGCGCAGCCTGACGGTCGGGACGCATCGCAAACTGCACGAACTTCATCGCGTTGGCCTTGTTCGGCGCATTCTTCAACACGACGAGATATTCGAGGCCGACGAGGTTCTGCTTGAAGGAGAAATTGATCGGCTTCTTCGCTTCCTGCGCGGCCTTCACGCGGGTCGAATACGTGTAGCTGAAATCGACCTGACCGGTTTCGACGAGCGCCACCGTCTGCGGCGTCTGATCGACCCAGTTCGAGATGTAAGGCTTGATGCGATCGAGCGCGCGAAATGCACGCTCCACGTCGAGCGGATACAGCTTCTCGGGAGGCACGCCATCGGCGAGCAGCGCGATTTCGAGCGTCTCGCTCACGCGGTTGCGCAGCGCCCGATGACCCGGGAATTTTTTGACGTCCCAGTAATCCGCAAAGGTCTCCGGATGCTTGCCGTCCGGAAACCTGCTGTTATCCCAGCAGATACCGCCGGTGAAGCCGTAGAACGGCACGGCCTCCTTCGTCATCGGCACGATCAGGTCTTTCGTGTTGAAGAGCGCGGGATCGAGCGGTTCCCAGTAGCCGTTCTTCGAGCCCGTCATCGCCATCGGGCCGACGGCGTCGAACACGTCCCACTGCACGTTGTTGGTCATTACCTGCGCCTTGACCTTCGCGAGATCCGGCGTGTCGACCAGCGTGACCTGCACGCCGAACTCCTTTTCGAAGGGCTTGGCAAGCGCCTCTTCGACGCCCTGGTGATAGTTGCCGCCCCAGCTCACCATGACGAGATTGCCCGCGGCCATCGCCTTGCGGGAGGTGATGACCATCGGCGCGGCGATCGCACCGGACAGCAGCGTCGCGCCGGCGCCCTGCAGGAACCTGCGTCGCGGCAGGACGGGTTTCGGGTTCGATGACATGGCTTTGCTCCTTCTAATGTACGAGTGGTCTACTCGGCTTCGCGCGCCACCAGCGGTCCGAGAATATCGGCCAGACGGCTACGGAGCGCGTCCGAAGCCCCGCTGAGGGGCGCCAGAATGCCGCCGAAATCGAGGCCTTGCAGCTTGAGCGCAGCCTTGACGCCAGCGGGGTTCGGTTCGGCGAACATGGCGTCGATCAGCGGCCGCAGCGACGCATGCAGCGCGATCGCCTCAGCGAGCCGGCCGCTCATCGCGAGACGCAGCACCTTCGCCCACTGCCTCGGGATCAGGTTTGAACTCACGATGATGGCGCCGACTGCACCCATCGCGACGTGCAGCGGCATCACGTCTTCCTCGCCGGTGAGGATCGCGATTTTCGACCGGGCGAGTTCCGCGGCGCGCATCTGCTGCGCCAGATCCGGATTGCATGCCTTGATGCCAACCACGCGCGTCATGTCCGCGAGCTTGTCGACCGTTTCGTAGTGCAGCGATACGCCCGTGCGATACGGAATCTCATACAGGATGATGTCCGCATCGACTTCATCCGAGAACCGCTTGTAGTAGTCGAGAATGCCCTGCTGGGTGGGCCGGAAATAGTACGGCGTCACCACCATCAGCGCCTTCGCGCCGGCGGCGATGAATGCTTTCGCGTTGTCGATCGCATCGCCGAGGCCCGGCGACAGCACGCCTGGCACGACGTGCAGCTTGTCTGCGCCCGCGTCGAGCGACGCCTCCACCACGCGCAGACGTTCCGCCGCGGTGAGCGAGGTGTATTCGCCGCTGCCGCCGAGCGGCACGATGCCGTCCGCGTTCGCCGCGACAAGGTTGGCGATCAACTGCCGCAGCGGCGCGGCATTGAAGCGGTCGCTGGCATCGAGCGGAGTCGGAACCGCGGTCAGAATCCCGGCGTATTTGTGATTCGGTGTCATAGGCTTGAAATGGTTGACTGACAAACACGATATGAAGCCAAAAACAGTCTGCTCAGTTCATCACATCCGGTTAGCTTCGATATAAGAGCACTTGATTCAACTCGCCCTCAACCCGCAACGTCAGCCGCCGAAAGACCACTCGCGCGCAGGCAGGTAGGTCTCCTTCACCACGCGAGGAGAAGCCCAGCGCAGCAGGTTCAGATAAGAACCCGCCTTGTCGTTCGTGCCGCTGGCCCGGCCGCCGCCGAATGGCTGCTGGCCGATCATCGCGCCGGTTGGCTTGTCGTTCAGGTAGAGGTTACCCGCAGCGTTCAGCAGCGCCGCTTCTGCTTCATGAAGCGCGAAGCGATCCGTGCAGAAGATCGAGCCGGTCAGCGCATACGGGCTGGTCGAATCGATCAGCGCCAGCGTCTCGGACCAGGCGTTGTCCGCGTACACGAACACGGAGAGGATCGGCCCGAACAGTTCTTCGGTCATCACCGCGTGCTTCGGGTCCTGCACTTCGAGCACGGTCGGCTCGACGAACCAGCCCGGTTCCGACCACGTCTTGCCGCCCGCGATGACGGTCACCTTGCTATCGTCTTTCGCCGCGTTCAATACGGCGGTCAGCTTTGCGTGCGAGGCCTGCGAGATCACTGCGCCCATGAACGTGCGGTTCAGATCGGCGACATCGCCCACCCTCAGTTGCGCGAGGCGCTCGACAAGCTCTTGACGCACGGCCGGCCACAGACTTTGCGGAATATAAGCCCGCGATGCCGCGCTGCATTTCTGCCCCTGGTATTCGAACGCGCCGCGGATCAGCGCAATCGCAAGTTCGGACGGATGCGCGGACGGATGCGCGAGCACGAAATCCTTCCCGCCCGTTTCTCCGACGAGACGCGGAATCGTACGGAACGCATCGACCTTCGAGGCCACGCCTTTCCACAGCGACTGGAACACTGCCGACGAGCCGGTGAAGTGGATACCGGCGAGTTCCGGCGAATCGAGCACGACACGCGTGGTGAGTTCTGCTTCGCCCGGCACGAAGTTGATCACGCCGGCCGGCAGGCCCGCCTCCTCGAGCGCCTCGAAACAGATCCAGTTGGCCAGCGCCGATTTCTCCGACGGTTTCCACAGCACCGTGTTGCCCATGATCGCGGGAGCGGTCGTCAGGTTGCCTCCGATCGCCGTGAAGTTGAACGGCGACACGGCATACACGAAGCCTTCCAGCGGACGCCAATCGGTGCGATTGACGGCCGTGGCGACCGACATCGGCTGCTCGGCGTACACGCGCTGCGCGTTATAAGAGTTGAAGCGCAGGAAGTCGATCAGTTCGCAGGCCGAGTCCGGTTCTGCCTGATCGATGGTCTTGCTTTGACCAAGCATCGTCGCAGCATTGATGCGCATGCGCATGCGTGTGGCGATGATGTCCGCCGCGCGATGCAGGATGGTGGCCCGGCTCGCGTGCGACAGCGCCGCCCAGTCACGCGCGACCGATTTCGCGTTGGCGATCGCTTCGCCGATCTGCGCATTCGTCGGACGATGGATACGCGCAAGCAGCCGTTGATGATCGTGCGGCGCGCGCACTTCGACGACGTCGTTCGAGAAGTAGCGCTTGCCGCCGATCACCGTCGGGATCTCGACAACCTCGCGGACATCCAGCGCTTGCTGCAGTTGCGCAGCGGCCTCGGTTCCGGCGCCGAAATGCACCTCGGGCTCGTTGACCGGCAACGGGAAATGTGGACTGGAATTCACCCCTGCTCCTTAAGGACGTTTGGACCGATGGCCGGCACTTGCATGTCAGAAGCCGGAGCGCGCCCCGACACAGACATCCGGCCAGCCAGATGTCATCCAGCGTAGAGCAGGAGAAAAATATGCCTGCTTGTTTCAGGCAACCTTATGCATAGGATTGAGCGCCGTTATGAACCGCCCGGGGAGGGGGCGGGATTTCCCTAGCACGCGCGACACGGCGTCTGGAGAGTCAGACGTCTTCAATCAGGATTTCGTGCGGCTTCAGGGAAAGCGCTGCCGCTATGTCCCGAGAGACCTGGCGCTCGAAGGTGAGTCGCAACATTTCATGCAAGTCGTTCGGTAGCCGGCCCAGCTCGCCTTCCCTGAAAGCGATATAGAAAGTTCGGCTCATCGTCTCGTATGGCCGACCGCGCTGGGAGAAAGCAGATAGCGGAACAACGCGTATGCCGGGCACGTGGTGCCGTGACTGCCAAAGGCACAGCGGGGTGGTAATTGCAAAGCCCAGGCCCGCAGACACCAGACTTAACATCGGGTCGGTGGCATCGAACTCACACGTGCGTTCAATGTTGTCTGTATGTGCGGCGAGGTAAGCGTCGACCTGCTGGCCGATGACCGAGCGCGCGCTGTAACGAATGAGTTGAAGGTGCCGGCTAAGCTCCGTGAGCGTCGAGAAATGGTCAACTTCGAAGCTCTTAGGCAGGGCAACCAGGAAAGGTTCGGAAAAAAGCTTATGGCGCCGGATACCAGGAGTCTGACTTTGCTGGCTCGTGGTGACTGCAATGTCCAGTTGTCGAGCTTCGAGTTGGGCATCCAGGGTTGGTGTTATGCCGGACCACAAGCGGATATGATGCGCCGTCCCAGCGAGCGCCCGGATAACCAGCGGTCCAATTGTCGCGGCGAACGAGTCGACGCAGCCTAGCCTCACCACAACTCGCTTCGCGCGCGTCACGTTTCGCACGCTCTCGACCATCTGGCTCGCACCTTGAAGCAGCACGGTGGCATGCTCGAAAAGCCGCTGCCCTGCAGCCGTTGGTCGTGCCGGTCGCGTTGCCCGATCGAGCAGTGTCGTATCGAGCACCGACTCCAGCACCTTGATGCGCTGCGATACGCCTGCCTGCGAGATGGCAAGCCGGCTCGCTGCATCCGAAATGGACCCCGCTTCCACTACCGCCACCCAACTCGCGAGCAGATCCCAGTCGGGATAATTTTCAGGTGCGCCAGTTTTCATGGTCAGTCATCACGTGACAACTCAATTTAACACGGACACTGACCGTACCATAATGAAAAAGGGTGCCAGCTTCACCGGGAAGGCGCACCGGAACGTTGACTGTCCGGCGCTCCCTGGCCCGACGTCATTGTGCGTACCGCGCCGTCCAGTGCCTTGAGCATGGCGGCAATCGTCGTTTCAAGACCATCATTTTCTTGACCAGGATCTGCCTGCATAGGGTCGAAGCGCGCCGCACACTCCAAACGGAATCGACCGGCAGCCTCCATTTCAATGACATGCACGCCTGCACGAGGATTGCCGTAATGCTGTGCCGCGAAATTATCCGCAATTTTGCCGTTGACAACCCATGATCGCCCGCACGCCTGAACAGCATCTGTGAGCGCCTTGACCAGCGTCCGGTCGCTGGACAGTCCAGTGCAAGTACCGATGTTGCAGTCAATCGTTCCATACTGCGATCGGTAAGGAGATAACCACCAGCTGGCGTGCGAGACGAGAACAACAATCTGCTCATGCGCCGAACGCAGTCGCTCAATTTCATTCGCTACACAACGATGGAAAGGCCGCCAGTATTTTTCCACGCGGGCAGCAACCTCGTCGGCGGAAAGTTCGGCATTCTTTTCGTAGAGGGCTTCACCCCGGGAAGTATGAGTGCGGCAAAGACCCAAACGATTAAGGCTTGGCGTCAGTGAGCGATTGTCCTCGGCAACGTTGAAATCGATGACACAGGGATGGTAGTGCCCTGAGATCACCGTCGCTCCATATTCGCGCGCGATTGACTGTAGTAGTAAGCCAGCTGGATCTGCAAGCCGACCCTTTATTGGCTGCCACGCCGCGTGATCGAGCAAATCAGCGGGGATTTCCGAGCCGGTGTGCGGCGTGAGAACAAGAACCGGCGCATCGCCACGAGCGACCGGCTCGTGTCCGAGAGTAGACATGGAAAAATCCTCTGATCCTGCCCGGGGAACACCGGCGCGTGTATATGTCGGCGGAGAAACCACTCACAAGAAGAATACCCGAACACATTTCGCTGATCGCGTTCTTCAGCGCAACTTAAGCTCTATATAAGCAGACGTTTTATCGCCAGCACCGAGAGTAAGCTGAGCCATTGTGCGCACACAATAAAGCCTGCACTCGAGATCTATGCAGGGCCTCGCTCCCCGGCTCACAGCGCATGAGCGTTACTCCCTGATAGCCTGCACTCGTGCTATTGCGCGGGATGCTCGACACGCGAAAACCCTGCTTGAAGGTCACGATGCAGTCGTCATGGATGCGCGAACCGAGAGTGACCTTGACGAGCTGGTTGGCCTGGTCGTGGGTTCGCGCGACCTATTGCTCGCTGGCTCCACAGGCCTGCAGCGTGCGCTCGCCCGCACGTTGCCTGCGCCTGTTGTATCTGCGGAGCGTGCTGGGAAGCCCGTCACGGTTCAATGCCGCGCGGCGCGTTCGTCGCGAAGCGTAGCGCGCTGGTCGTCGCGTTGGCCTGACACGGTTCGTATGCAGAACCGCGACGCGAACGGTGTCGCACATTTTCCCGGCTGGACGCTCGGCGCGCTTCGGTTGATCTTCGAGGAACGTGGTGCGATGGCCTGCGGACATGAGACCCTGGACACCGACGGCGGCATTGCGGTGAGCCGCGGTGACGGATCACTCGAACGATATGTGCTCGATCAGGACCGCTGGCAGATCGAAATGCTGGCGAATCTCGATGCACTGCCCGAGGCGGGGGCACTCATCGTCGCGACGTGGCCGAAGCCGAAGCGCGGCTCCGGATTTCCGGCACGCGTTTTTGCGATTGTGCCGCACCAGTGATACGTGGCGCCTTCGGCTCTGCGGTCATCCATCAGTGCACTCAAAAGTTTTCCCTTTGGATCTTTCCCTCCAATTTAGGCTGTTGAGAATCGATCCGGATGTAACGCGAACGTTGGCGGTGGCGCCGAGCCTCGCCTGTTGCTAAACGAGTATATTGATCCAGGCGAATGCCATCTGTCGCACAAATGCGCTACGTCGGGCATCGCGTGCGCGACCGTAAAATGACGGCCTTATGCGCCACACCAAGACCGGCCCAAAGCCGACATCCATCAACGTCGCGATCGTCGACGACGACCGCAATTTTGTTGACGCATTGAACCGTGCGCTACAGAGCGCGCCGGACATGCAGTTGACGGGCGCCCTGCCTAATTTGTTTGCCGCCGTGTGGGACTTCACGCCCGATCTCACGCGCTATCTGGCGGCTTTGTCAGGAAAGGTTGGCACCGAACAATTGTCCATATACCAAAAGGTGTTTTCATGCAATACATTAATATCGCGAAAGCAATGGAAGAAATTGCCATAACTGATATGGGGGCGATTTTGGCTGACCATATTGCAAGCAGCTTGAGCAAGAAAAACCGATCGCAAGTCGAGGCAATCAATCAGGCATTGAACTTCAGTTTCCCGTTGTTTAGAACGCGCCCTATCAACGGGAATCGTATACTCGAGCTAAGGCGCGCGGCGATGCTCATATCGAAAACGTTCGAAACACCCTCTGCGCCGCTGCCGCGAGGAGGACGCGCGCCCCATGAGAGTTGGGACGAGCAAGATCTCGAAGTGTACATTGGCCAGCAAAAGCAGGCCGCTGAACGCAAGCCAAAGCCGGCGGGAGCCCCCGGCCCCTATTTGGGAGCGAGCTTCTGGGCTTATGCTACCGAGGACGAACGCTCGACTGCCATTACTGGATATCGGGAATCCCTTGAACTTTGCACGTTTGGCCTGCTGGCGGCTACGCATGCGACCCGCGCCGCCGTGACGGGGCCGTCACAAATGGGCATTGATATCTATGCGGATTTGGTGAGGATTTGGTTCGGAAGCGCGCCGGGAACAGCCGAAAAAGTAAGGGATGCCCTTCACAAGACGCTGTCCGGACTCAAAACAAGGTATATCAGGCTGGGATATGGCGGAAAGAATGTCAGGGCTGTTGGAGCCAACACGTTCAAGGAGGCCGGCTTTGGAGATGGTGGCGCTAAGGTGGGTAATATTTCGGCAATCGGGAACGGGATCTTTGCATATGCTCCTAGCAAATCATCGGGAGTCACCGACCAGTTTGTTTTAGGTAAGCTGTTCTTCGATTCACAACATACGACGATCGGGCTTACAAACCAAATTGTAGCGATTGACGATGAAGAGAAGATGGACGTGACCCGCAGCGGCGCCGTGGTCCATGAAGCCACCCACATGTACGCGGGCACGATCGATGTCCCCCTCAGCGATGCAGTATACGACAGTTGTGGTTGGGAGCATCCGGGCGTAAAGGATAAGAGAAAACTGGCTTACGGAGCGCAACGATGCCTGTCTTTGGCGAAATCAACGCCCACCAACGCCGCCCAATCTGCGCTCGACAATGCGGACACCTATCGTATTTTTTGTGAGCTTGCGAAGTACCACCGGCAACATGCAGGTGCACCGGTCGTCATCCGGTGAACTGCGCGACGGTTCGGCGTGTGCCGGCTGGACGGCTTGCCTCGGGCGGATTTGGCAGCCATCAGCACGGCAACGGCATAAAGCACCGGGACGACGGGGAGCAGCCTAGGCAGCAGTCGCTAAATCGCGAGGGCGAAACGAGGGGCAAGCAACGGATCACGGGGGAAGAATTGAAGTTCATCCATGCCGCAGACCTGCACATTAACAGCCCGCTGCGCGGTCTTGATGCTTACGAAGGCGCACCTGTTGATCGATCGCGGGGCGCGACGCGTCAAGCGTTTGTCGCACTGGTTGATTTGGCCATCGCGCAGCAAGTTGATCTGGTAGTCCTCGCTGGCGACATCTACGATGGCAACTGGACAGACTTTCGCACTGGCTTGTTCTCTCGCGTGCAAATGGTACGGCTTACGCGGGCGTCCGGGTCTTCATGGGGGCTCAACAAGGTAAGCGTGAATTCCTATCATAAGCCTCTTGGTTATATAGATCGCTGTTTCTATATGGTTTAAACGCAGTTCGTTCGAATGCTACCGGGCCGCGAAAGCGTCGCGTATCTGTCGGGCTCGTTTGGCTTCGTCGCTGTGCAGGTAAATCGAGGTGGTCGAGATGGACGCATGACGCAGGTTGTCCCGAACGGTGGTCAGTTCGGCGCCCCGTGCCAGTGCATGGGTCGCGTGGGTGTGCCTTGTCCAGTGCGGACTTGCGCGTCGAAGCTTGTCGGCAAGCACCGGGCTGTCCGCGGCAACCAATTCGGCCGCCTTGGCAAAGAATCGCCGCGTGATCTCCCATAGCCTGACCGAGCTGATGCCTGCCGCGCTTTCCTGCTCAAGACTACCAATCAGCGGTGTGGCGGGATGCCATCGGGTGGGCGTCACGGGCAGGCCTCGTTCCACCAGATAGCGGTCCAGTGCCGTGCGCGCGAGCGGAGGCAGTGCCACCTTACCGGTCTTGCGGCCTTTCCCGATAAGGCTCACCCATTGATCGCCGCGGGCGTCGGTCTCGATGCGTCCGAGCGTGGCGCCAACCAGTTCGCTGACGCGCAAACCGGTCGCATACGCGAAATCCAGTACAAAGCGCAGGCGTTGCGACGCGGGCGCTTCCCAGCCATACGACCATTCGAGTCCGTCGGCGATTGCACGCACGAGCAGCCACTCCCCTTCCGTGAATGCGTGTGAAGCGTCCAGCGCGGTCGAGCGGGTGCCGCCGCGTACCTTCACGCCCGCGAACGAATTGGCCAGTACGTCGCGCTGCTCGATCAACCAGCGGAACATCGCCCCCAGCACCGAGAGCGCGTGCGCGGCCGAGCGGGCCGAGAGCGCGCCGGTGAACGGGCGCCAGTCCGATGCAGTGCGCGGCCGCACCGGGCCGATCCAGCGCTCGCGTGGCGTCGGGCGTCGCAGGAAGGCGCGGTACGCGATTGCGTCTTCGGTACTCAGCGACGACAACGCCCGCCCTCGCTCGACGATTGCCCACAGGATCAGGCGCTCGGCCTCCTTGCGATAGGCGCGCTGCGTGGCGGCCGACTCGTGCAGCGACAGCCACGCCTGGACAGCTTGATAGTCGTTATTTGCGTCGAGTGTGCACGTCTGCCGCGGTGCCCGGAAGGTGCCGGCCGAGCCATCGACCTCGTGCGGCAACCGCAGCGCTTCCCACGGCACGATGACGTCGCGCGCAGCGCCGGTGATCAGCGCGCGAGCGCGCTCGGTGAGCGCCGGATGCGCGGCGAAGAACGCCTCGATGCGCCGGGCGCTCGCCCGACCGAGACCCGGCACCGCTTTCCACCACTGGCGCCGACGGGGGATGCGCACGGTGAGATCCGCCAGCGTGTCGATGCCGCGGGCCCGGAGTGCCGCCACGGCGCGCGCCGGGAACCAGGCGCTAACGCCGTCGCCGATCTGTGGTTCGGGGATGCCCGACGTCCGCAGCGCTTCGATCGCCTGTGTGACGGCCGCCGCGCATTGGAGCCGATTGGCTGCCGCATGGCCGAGCAACGTCGCGAGATCGTCGCGGTGCACCCGGCGCGCGACGGCCACCAACTGCCGGCGGATACGCCCGAGCACCGCGCGCGCAGATCGCCCGTCGCCAAGGCGGTCGGGCAGATACCGGGCGACGGCTTCGCGTTTCGAAAGCCCCGCATACCATGCCCGCAGGGCGGCCAGTTCGTCCGCGGCCGGGAAGCCGGCTGGTGGAGCCGCCGCGGGGGATCGCATCAGGTGCGTTTTCATGAGCAGGAGTTTAGCGCGCCAATGCATCCACCGAGATAAGAAAACTTATCACAATAGTGCGATTTCGTTGCACTTTCCGCGGGCTCCTTAGCCCCACTCTCCTCACCCGGATGCGCCGCTGATCTCGGTTAGCGTTCTCTCTCCGACGCGACTACGCCGTCGCGAACAATCCGCTCGAGCTGACATTCTCGAAGGACAACGACGAGTGCACGGTGAAGATCAGCGCGGGCGGCTGGAGCCGAACGAAGGACAGGAGATCGTATACCGAGCTCGACGTACTGCTGCAGAAGCGTCGCGACAAGGCTGCGGCACGGCGCTTCTTCCGGAGGGTGCTGCGCTCCAACCCGGCGCCGAGCAAGATCGTCACCGACCAGTTGTGCCGCTATCCTGCAGCGAAGGCGGATATTCCGGAACTCGCCCACGTAAAGCATGTGTTCGTCAGGGCGGCTGTACGCGCAAACAACCGCGCCGAAAACAGTCATCAACCCACGCGCGAGCGCGGACGGCGCATGTGGGGCTTTCGCGTCCCGAGCCGCGCGCAGCCTTTCTCTCTTGCTTCGGTCCGATCCGACAGCATTTCGTCTTACCCCTGCACCGGATGGCGGCCGAGTCACATCGAGCAAAACTCCAGACACGGTTTGCGGCGTGGTATCGCGGGACCGTGACCGAAGCAACTAATCATCCTCATTGATAAGGATTACGATTCGCTTCTGAAAACAGTCGACCCAGCCCCGCCAAATTGACAATACCCCAATAGCCAGCTCGGGGCATCGCCGGTGCCAAGCGCGCATGTGAGCGTCGGATCGGTCTACCCTGATGGCGACCTTCGAGCCCCCAAGCTCCTAAATTTTACTCGTTTCCGTCCGATGTTCCCTCTTGAGGTCTTATGCACCGCCCCCGAAATTCGCGTTTTGAGCCCAAAATGCCGTCATAATGGACGAAGGATGATGAGATCAATTATCGGGGGGACTTCTGTGAACAATATTCGAGAAGGTCGGAAAAGACGAACTACGAAATTTCCCGCGGATACTCCAGAATCGAAGGAACGGCTCCGCGCGATGATCCGTTCGGTTGTCTCTATCTTGCTGGACCATTGGAAGAAGGCCGTGATCACTGCTATCGCTGGAGCTGGCATTGCAGTTGCGAACTTGGCTTGGCATGAACTCAGGGATGGTTTCATGAGTCGCTGGCACAGCCTGTCCGACGACGCGGCTCTTCAATACGCACGTATGAGCGAAGTGGGTTCGCGTGCTGAAGTTGTCATTCCCTACTACGATGTCACGGCTAACAGAAACTTTATTGCCGTCGCTTATAGAAATGAAGAGAGCAACGATGGAGATGCCAAGGTTCAATTATTAGAGGTTGTTGATAACCAAGTGTTGCCCATCGGGAAACCACTCGCGATACTAGATGTCAAGGGGGCAGGTCCTCTCGATGAAGAAAAAGGCTTCAAAGTGAAGCACTATTTCGGATTCGTTCATGCTGGTGCCGACAAAAGCGTACAGCTTTTTGCAATTTCCGATGATTTTAATACCGGCGGCTACTCTGCGACGATTGCGCTGATGGATGTCAATAGTGGGGCGTTATACACGCTCACGCATGAGACGAACAGCGGAGGCATATTAATAGGTATACCTAATATTTCAAAAAATGTTGAACCCGGCGGAATTCGGGCGTGGCTATTTGCCAAGTCATCGGAAGTTCTTCAAACTGCGCAGTGGAACGAGGCTCCACTAGTCAGTATGCGCAACGGTTTGCAAACTAGCCCTGCTAGCAAGGAATTCTTATTGACGTCAGTTCGTCGTTGGTTTGAGCAGAACGGAATCAACGCAACAGAGGGAGCATTGAAGTCGGTAGAGATCCCAACTAACGTTTTGAGCGTGCGGGACGCCGAGGAGTCAAGTAATTGTGCGCTCGATATCGGCCGGGATCGCTGGTACATCATTTTCAAAGGGCCGATTGTACGGTGGGACAGTTCAACCGGAAAGATGTTGTTGGTTTACGTGCCGGATCCCCATAATTTCCGCGAACCTCAAGGCATGGTTCTCAGCAAGAATTATCTGCTTCTTGCGCTAGTCGCACCGGACAGCGACGGCCTGTCTTTGGTCGCGTGGAAGCGTCAGACGGGCACGTTCGTTCACTTACCGATCCAGGCTGGAGGCCCCCAACTGGAAGACGATGTCAATCAGGACGTGCCTGCTTCATCCCCGGAGCAGGCTAACAATAGTCTTCCGCTCAAGGATATATCGCTGTTTCGATTTGGAGTAGAGGGCCAGCAGTTGATGACAGAGTATGGCGCCATGCACTTGAGGCGCACGCCAGATTTTGACCCACAGCAGGAATTGGCGTCAACGGAGACATGCTCGGAGCCCAAACATGCCCCAGAATGAAATTTCCTGAGAAATATGAATCGGGTCATGAAAGGGTGGATTTCTGAAATGGTGATCAGTCGTTTCGCGTGCGCTGTAATCGTCGATCGCTCGTTGTGGCCACATCGTGCGAAAAACCGCACTACCGCACGACTGGAAAGCCGAGAACATCTACTCGCGGCCAAGTGCCGAGCGCCTTGCAGCATACTTCGCTCAAGACAGCAGCGAACATCACGTCGTGAATGATGGGCGCGTGGATACCCGAGCGCGTATCTGATCGGCGCAGCTAGATCATCGACTTGCCCTGATCGTATGAGTACCGTTCACGAGGCTGCCTACCCTGCACTGCCTGCGGAGACGGGGGAGGACGAACTGCGCAAGGTCTATCTGAAGTTGACGCTGGAACGCTCCGGTCGAAGCGGGCGCCGTGTCTATCGCGCCACTGCGGCGGGCCAGCGCGCTCGCCTCGGCCAAGCACAAGATGCGTGAGCTTTTCGAGCAGCCTGTTGCCCCGAATCAAGAGCGGCCGCCGTCGGATCGATCGCCTTAATGAAGTCCGGCGAGAATGCCGCACTAAATCAGCCCGCTCGCGTGGCTGTCGATGCGATCGGCAACGTCTACGTCGCCGATCTCGGCAACAACGAGATCCGGCTGATTGCTCCGGTGCCGTAACCGGTTCAGCCCACCAGGCATTGATCTCGTCCGTACATCCCCCCAAGGCATATCTGAAATGCCTGCTCTGCGTCTTCCCGCATAGCAGGCGACTCCCTACACTGGTCTCCATACCCGCTGCCTAACGTTGCGCCGGCCTTGCCGGAAGCGGCCGCGAGTTGTTTTCGGTAAGGCCGCGGCACGTCGGCGGCGGCGCCGCATTCCCAACTGCTCACGCACATGGAGACATCATGAAAAGCATCGATCTGAAGGGCCTCGTTCCCGCCCCCGTTACCCCGTTCACGCGCGACGGCGCGGTCGACCACGCCGCCATTCAGCGCCTCGGCTCGTGGCTCGGCAGCATCGACGGGGTCAAGGGTCTCACCGTGCTCGGCCACGCCGGCGAAGGCACCTTCATGACGCCGGACGAGCAGATGGCCGTGATCGAGAGCTTCGTCAAATCGGTCGACGGCAAGATTCCGGTGATCGCCGGCATCACGCTCGAAGGCACTCAGGTCGCCGCGCTCGAAGCGAAGCGCGCCATCAAAGCGGGCGCATCTGCGGGCCTCGTCTACCCTTCGCACGGCTGGCTGCGCTTCGGCTACCAGAAGGGCGCGCCGCAGGATCGCTATCGCGCCATCCACGAAGAGAGCGGCCTGCCGCTCATCCTCTTTCAGTACCCGGATGCGACCAAGGCGACCTACAACCTCGAAACCCAGCTCGAGATCGCCGCGCAGCCGGGCGTCTTCGCGATGAAGAACGGCGTGCGCAACATGCGCCGCTGGGACACCGAAATCCCCGTCATTCGCCGCGAGCGCCCCGAGCTGCAGATCCTGACCTGCCATGACGAGTACCTGCTCCATACGATGTTCGACGTCGACGGCGCACTCGTCGGCTACGGCAGTCTCGCGCCCGAGCCGCTGATCGAGCTCATCGCAGCCGGCAAGGCGCGCGACTACAAGGCGGCGCGCGCGATCCACGATCGCCTGCTGCCGGTGACGCGCAACGTCTATCACCGCGGCTCGCATATGGAGGGGACGGTGGCGCTCAAACATGGCCTCGTCGCGCGCGGTATTCTCGAACACGCGACCGTCCGCTCCCCGCTGCTGCCGCTGCCCGAAGGCGCGGACGCGGAGATCGCCGCGGCGCTGCGCTCGGCCGGCCTCGTCGATTGAATTGCGGGCGCGTCTCGCCCGGACGAAGGAACGAAAGCGCGGCAGCAGTAAAAGCCGCGGCAACGCGGCGGGGCGCGTAAGCGCTCCGCCGCCGGAATGACAAACGACAGGTCCCGAAGAAGGCCTGCGTTTGCGGACCCGCTAGAGAGTGAACATGGACGGAGACAACATGGCAAAGACCTTGGCCGCGAGCGTGCCTCATGACGAACACGAGGCGAGTCATGCAGCCGCGCCCACCGCACGCGCTGCACACCTGCTGTTCCGCATCGAGAACGTCCCCTTCAGCCGCTGGCATACCAAGGCTCGCATCGTCATGGGAAGCGCGACGTTCTTCGATGCATTCGACGCGCTCTCGCTCGCCTTCGCGATGCCCGTGCTGATCGGCCTTTGGCATCTGAGCGCCGCGCAGATCGGCGTGCTGATCGCCGCCGGCTATCTCGGCCAGCTGATCGGCGCGCTGCTGTTCGGCTGGCTCGCCGAGCGCTTCGGGCGCGTGCCCAGCGCGACACTCGCGGTCGGCGCGATGTCCGTCATGGGCGTCGCGTGCGCGTTCGCCGGCAGCTTCCAGATGCTGTTCCTGGCGCGCTTCGTCCAGGGCATCGGCGTCGGCGGTGAAGTGCCCGTTGCCGCCACCTATATCAGCGAGTTGTCACAGGCACACGGACGGGGCCGCTTCTTTGTGCTCTACGAGCTGATCTTTCCGCTCGGCCTGCTCGCCGCCTCCCAAGCGGGCGCGTTCGTCGTGCCGCGCTTCGGGTGGGAACCTATGTTCCTCATCGGCGCACTTCCCGGCTTGCTCGTGACGCTCCTCATCTTCCGCTTGCCCGAATCGCCCCGCTGGCTCATCACGCGAGGAAGGCTGGATGCCGCCGAGCGCGTCATCGAAGACATAGAAGCCAGCACGCCGAAGCGCGATCTCGATCCGCAACGCGATGAAGCCGAGATCGCGAGGCGGCTCGCGAAGATTCGCGCGGGACGCCAAAGCCCGCATCGCGCGTCGTGGAAAGAGCTGTTCTCGCGCGTCTATCGAGGCCGCACGTTGATCGTCTGGACGCTCTGGGCCAGCTCCTACTTCGTCGCCAACGGCATCAACAACTGGCTGCCGAGCCTCTACAAGACCGTCTATCACCTGCCGCTGCAGGAGTCGCTGAGAATGGCGTCCGCGTCGAACGTGCTCAGCGCGTGCGCGGTGTTCGTCTGCGCGATGCTGATCGACCGGGTCGGACGGCGCCGCTGGGCAATGGCCTGCTTCGTGGTCAGCGGCCTGCTGCTCGTCGCGCTCGCCGCGGCGGCGGCCAGCAGCCCGTGGTCCGTCATGATCCTCGGCTCGTCCGCCTATGCCGTGATGGGCACGACGACCGTGATGCTCTACCTGTACACGCCCGAGATCTATCCAACGCGGATGCGCGCGATCGGCACAGGGCTCGCGACATCGTGGCTGCGTGCCGCGTCCGCGACGGCGCCCGCTATCGTCGGCGTCGTGCTCGCGGGGTACGGGATCGCGGCGGTGTTTCTGATCTTTGCCGCGGCGGCGCTGGTCGGCCTCCTTGCGTCCACTCGCATGATCGAGACGAGCAATCGGGCGCTGGAAGAAATATCGCCGTAACGGCACTACCGACCTCGAAAGCCAAAGCAAAGAGGCGGATCCGCGATGCGGTCCGCCTCTTTGTCTTTGCAATCCAGCCTCGCCGGCATATTCGCCGGCGAGCCGCGCATGCTCAGAACAAGTGCCGAACCCCAACGCCATAGGTACTGCCCGACGCCTTCGACGCAATCTTGTCGTAGGAATACACCGCGTAAACATCCGTGCGCTTCGAGAGGTAGTAGTCGTAGGCGATCGAGCCTGTGTTGCGAACCGTACCCTGCTTGCGAGGCGCGCTCTGCTTCGTGATGGCCCATTCGGCCAGCACCGACGAAAACGCGGTGACCGGCACCGACACGCCCAGCTCGTACGTATGCGACCCGACCTTGAGTGTCGTGTTGTTGGTCGTCTGCACGGCACCGTAGAACTTCGCGAAGTTGGCGTTATAGGTCGCGCCCGCCAGATACAGATATTGCTCGGATGCGGGCGTCGTCGCCGCCGCGCGCACGCGTTGCGCGGAGAGCGCCGCTTGCAGCGGGCCGTTCTCGTAGTTGAGGTCCAGTCCCAGGTTGTCGCGGCCCTGATGCCCCGTCACGCCGCTGACCGCATATTGCACGGCCCCGGTCAGCCCATGAAACGACGGCGAGAAATACCCGACGACGTTGTCCCAGACGGTATCGCCGATCACGGTGTTGTTATAAGCCGCCGTATACGACTGAACGATCAGCGGCGAGAACACGACCGACGATCCGAACGGATTGAGCATGATCTGGTTCAGATAGGTCTGAGTGGTTTGCTCGCCAAGCTTGAGCGTGCCGTATCCGGTCTGCACGCCAACGTACGCGTTGCGCGAGAACAATCCGTCGGTTGCGTTGCGACCCATCTGCCCGGTCGTAGGCCGGAAGAAACTCTCCAGGACGAAGATAATCGCGTTGCCGCCACCGAGATCCTCGCGGCCGCGCAGCCCCCAAAACGAAGTCGCCAAGCCGCCGCTGCCCTCCTGAATCGCGCCCGGCGATGTCCCGCTGATTTTCGATTGATCGACATAGACACTGATCAACCCATACATCTCGACCGACGACGACGTGTTGCCGCGCACCACCTGCGCGTGCGCGACACCGCCGCACAGCGCGAGCGATACGGTGGCCATGCGTCGCATCTGAACGAACCTGCCGGCTCGAATACGCTTGAAGCTGCTCATCCTTCTCGTCTCCTGATCGAATTTTTTGGCACGACAAACCCCACCACGCGCGCCGCCGGCGCGCGATGGAACAGAACAGAACCGTTACCGGGAATGGGGCTGCTGATCAGTTTATGGAACGCATCGCAATGCAGATAGGTGCAAGCCGGTCAATTCAGCTATGCTTTCCGAGAGATACCTTGCGAGGCCGCGACGATGGACCGAAACACCTTCAAGCTGTTCGTCGAGGTTGCCGAACTCGGCAGCATCAGCCGCGTAGCAGCGCTGCGGCAGACCGCGCAATCGCACGTCAGCCGGCAGATCGCCGAATTCGAGCGCGAATGCGGCGGGCGTCTGTTCGAACGAACGGGACGCGGCGTCAAGCTCACGGGCTTCGGCGAGCGGATCATTCCGCGCGTGCGGGCCTGGCTCGCTGACACAGACCAGTTGCTGAACGACATCCAGATGTCCGCGGGAACGCCCGTCGGCGAGGTGCGGATCGGCATCCTGCCTTCGACCGCGCATCCGCTCATGACGACCTTGTGCGAACGGCTGGCCGCGTCCTATCCCGACATCCGCCTCAACGTGCGCGAAAGCCAGCTGGGCGAAGTCGAGAACTGGCTCGACAGCGGCCGCGTCGATCTCGCGATCCTGTTCCATGCCGAGCGCGCGATGGCGACCGAGCGGCTGGCCACGCTCGCCACCATCGACACCTACCTCGTGGGCGCGCCGGATGCGCCGCTCACGCAGCAGGAGACCGTCGATTTCCGCAAGCTCGGCGATCTGCCGCTGGTGCTGCCGGGCCGCCCTAACCGGCTGCGCGACATGCTCGACAACGAGGCGCGGCGCGCCGGCATCGTGCTGCGCACGGTACTCGAGGCGGACTCGCTGGCCGTGCAGCGCGAGGTGGCCGCGAGCGGCCGCGGCTATGCGGTGCTCGGTCCCTGGGCAATCGCGCAAGAGGTACGGGCGGGAAGGCTGGGCGCGGCGCGCATCGTCCGGCCCGGCATCACGCGCTTCGTGACGCTCGCGAGCTCGCGCCAGGGTTCGATGACGCCCGCGCAGCGCATCGTCATCGATTTGCTGAAGGAGATCGCAGCCGACCTGGCTGAGTCGGAGCAATACGACGGGCTGACGCGGGCGGCGCAAGCGCGGCGCCGCGCTACTTCGAAGCGCGGCTAGCGTCCCGCGCAGTGCTTCGGAGCAAAATTCTGATCTCCGGACACGGCGATCAGATACCTGTTCCGCTCATCGGCTTGATTCATATCTCCACCCAGGCATATCTGATTTCTCTTTGGCTGTATTTCGGCAGGTACATGTCCCTTCTAAAATGTGCCGCGAGTAGGGATTCGGTCAGAACAGATGACCTGATTCCCCGCGATATCAGTTGAGCCAGGAAAGCAGCGAAACCGATGGAGGTCTTGTGTGAGTGTCCTCAGCCGAATCACATTGAGGAGGCGGCTGCTGATCGCCTTCGGCATCGTCATTCTGTTCGGCGTATTGGTCGGCGCGGTCGGTCTGTACGGCCTTCGATCCCTATATGGTATGACCGCGGACATCGCCACGAGGCAAATGGACGGGCTCTTCTTCGTCGAGGAAGCGAACAAGCATCGTCTGGAGGCCCAACTGACCTTCGCGAATCTCAGACTCGCCGTCGACGCCCAAGACAGGCAGCGGCGCGTGGTGCATATCGAAGAATCGCTTTCCGAAATGGATCGTGATCTCGACCGCTTCAAAAACACCTTCGATACCGGTCGCGCGTCTGATTCTTTCACCGCGCTCGTTGCGAAGGAACGGGATTGGAAGACGCTCATGCAAGCGGAGACAGACGCGGCGAATGCGTCGCCCGGCACGGATGATCCGTCGGCGGTGCGTCGCGTCGTGAACGCGAGTCTCGCGTTGCGTGAAGCGATCGATTCGGCAACCCGGAGCAAGCGCTTGGCCGCAAGCGAGGTCGTTCGGGAAGCGAAAGCGCGCTTCGACGCAGTTTGGGTGGCGATGATTCTCTGCGTCGTCGCATCGTGCGCGGCGGGCGTCTTCCTTGCGCTTTCGATCGCTCGACGACTTTCGCGTCAACTGGGCGGCGAGCCGGGCTATGCGGCAAAAATCGCCGGCACGATCGCGAAGGGCAATCTTGCTGCGGCAATCGAAATGCGGCCGGGAGATACCACAAGCTTGCTGTTCGCGCTCACGGATATGCGCAACAAACTGGCGGCCCTGGTGGCGGGTATCGGCGAGGCAAGCCAGTCGATCTCGATCGGCGCGGGGCAGCTGGCTCAGGGAAACATCGATCTCTCACAACGCACCGAAGAGCAGGCCGCGTCCCTGCAGCAGACAGCGGCGAGCATGGATCAGATGACATCCGCTGTGCAGAACAACGCCGAGAACGCCCGGCAGGCCAGCAGGCTCGCTGCGGGAGCGTCCGAGATTGCAAGGACGGGCAGCGCTTATGTTGAAGACGTCGGAAACACCATGCGCGAACTTGCAGACGGTTCGAATCGCATGACCGGGATCGTCAGCACCATCGAGAGCATTGCGTTCCAAACGAATATCCTGGCGCTGAATGCCGCGGTCGAGGCGGCGCGTGCTGGAGAGCAGGGAAAGGGCTTTGCTGTCGTCGCCAGCGAAGTACGGTCGCTTGCGCAGCGAAGTGCAGCCTCGGCTCGGGAAATCAAGGATCTGATCGAAACGGCGATCCGCTCGATCGGCGCCGGCGCATCGCACGCCGAGCGCGCAGGCGCGGCCATGTCGGACATCACGCGGGCAATCCTTCGCGTCGACGAAACCGTGATGGAAATTTCAAATGCCGCACAGGAGCAAAGCATTGGGATCGATCAGGTCAATCGAGCCGTTGCGCAAATGGACCAGGTGACTCAACAGAATGCGGCGCTGGTCGAAGAAGCGGCGGCTGCGGCGAGCTCGATGGCCGAGCAGGCGACTCGGCTCGAGGCTGCTATCGGGATTTTCCACCTGGGCGACAGGGCGAACGGGGCGCGCGCGGCCGATCTCGTGTCAATTGATTAAGTCAACCCTACCGCGGCTGCGCCAGCCGACCTGGGATCATGGATCGTCAACGATAAGGTACCGCGTCCCATGAATTATCACGTCAGCTACGAGCACAGCCAGAAGAGCGCGCCAAATGACTTCATCGTTCAAGTCCCGTCTCCGTTGACGGATAACGTATTGGACAACATTCCAAAATCCCTCGCGCATTGTTTCCAGAGTCCATCACCGACTTGATCCTAAGCCGATCGCCCCAGATCGGGAAAATCCGTCAGGCCGCCACCCCCGAACCTCGAAAGACAGCGACCGCTTCCACCAGATTCTGTGCTCTCGCGCCGAGAGTCTCGGTGGCCGTCGCGGCTTGCTGGACCAGCCCGGCATTTTGCTGTGTCATCTGATCGAGCTGGGTTACCGCAAGGTTGACTTGGCTGATTCCATCCGACTGCTCCTTCGTGGCCGAGCTGATTTCGTTGATCAAGTCCGTCACCCGCGCGACCTGGGCCATGATTTCCGTCATCGACGCCCCAGCCTGGCTAACCAGTTTGCTGCCGGCGGTGATCTTCTCTACGCTGTTATTGATGAGCCCGGCGATTTCCTTGGCCGAGCTGGCACTGCGTTGCGCAAGGGTGCGGACCTCCCCCGCCACCACTGCGAAACCACGTCCTTGCTCGCCGGCGCGAGCCGCTTCGACCGCCGCGTTCAGGGCGAGGATGTTGGTCTGGAACGCGATGCCATCGATGGTTCCGATGATCTCGCTGATCTTCTCGCTGGCGCTCGTAATATCGCCCATGGTTTGCACAACCTTTCCGACCACCATGTTGCCGGTCGCAGCCGCGTCGCTTGCCGCACCCGCAAGCTGGCTCGCCTGCGCCGCCATTTCAGCATTGTTCGTGACCGTGGCGGTCATCTGCTCCATCGAAGACGCGGTTTCCTCCAGGCTGGCGGCAGCCTGCTCGCTGCGCGCACTCAGATCGTGATTGCCGGAGGTGATTTTGCTCGTCGCGTCCTGTAATCCGGACAGTTGCTCGCCGACGTCGTCGACCAGCGAACGAAGATTCAGCCCGGCTTGATTCACGGCCCGCAGAATCATGCCGATTTCGTCGACACGGTTCAAATGCACGTTCTCGCCGGGCTGACCGGCCGCGACTGCCAAAGCCTGCTTCAGCACGCGCTGGAGCGGCATCGCAATCTGCGTCTCGATCCAGCATGCCGTCGCCAGCGAGATGACGGCAGCCGCACCGGCGAAGCTGCCCAACATTGCGCCACGCAGGCCAAACAGAAATGCGCTCCCGGTCATCAATGCAAGCAGCAACGACAAGCCCGCGCGAATACGCCACCGAACCGGCATCGTCTGTAGAAGCGATGTCCACGCGAACACGCCTGTGCGAACGATCAATCCCTGATGAAACTTCAGGCCGCGCGCCCTGCCCTCGCGAAAATCGCTATAGAGCTTTTCCGTCGCGGCGACTTCGTCTCGGCCGGGCTTGGTCCGCACCGACATATACCCCGCCACCTGACCATTCCGAATCACCGGTGTTGCATTGGCCCGGACCCAATAATGGTCGCCGTTCTTGCGCCGGTTCTTGACCAGTGCCGTCCAGGATCGGCCTGCTTTGAGCGTCGACCACATGTCCGCAAACGCTTGCACAGGCATATCCGGGTGCCGGACGAGGTTGTGCGGCTGTCCGAGAATTTCCTCGCTTTCGAATCCGCTAACTTGGATGAACGCAGCATTTGCATAGGTGATATGGCTCTGCGTGTCCGTGGTGGACATGAGCGTGGCGTCCCGAGGAAAGTCGTATTCCCGCTGGGTTACCGGGAGATTGGTTCGCATGTGCTGCCTTGTGGTTAGTGACTGTTCAAATATCTGGGCAGGGAAGCCATGCCTGACTTCGGCAACGGCCTGCCATAGAGGAATCCCTGCGCGAGCTGGCAACCGTTCGCCTGCAGAAACGCCGCCTGTTCCACCGTCTCGATGCCCTCAGCGACGACCTGCTGCCCCAGGCACCTCGCAATCGACAAGATGGCCTTCACGAGTTCCGCATGACGCCGGTCGGTCATCACCTTCTGGATGAAGGTCCGGTCGATCTTCACCGTATCGATCGGGAATCGCACCAAATAGCTGAGCGCCGAGTAACCGGTGCCGAAATCATCGATCGCGATTGAAAACCCCATCGATCTGAACACAGAAAGCGTGCTTAGTACCGCGTCGTCCTCCTCCAGCAACAGGCTCTCTGTGATTTCCAACTCCAACCATTGGGGCCGGCAGCCGGTCTCGAGGAGGATCCCGTGCACCGTCGCCGCCAGATCGTGAAACTGGAACTGCCTGGCCGACAGGTTGACCGCCACCTTGTGGAGTGCGCTCCCCTCGGCGTTCCATTCGGCTGCCGTGCGGCTTGCCTCCCGCAATACCCACTTGCCCAGTTCGGCGATCAGGCCCGTCTCCTCCGCCACCGGAATGAACTCGTTTGGCAGAACCAGGCCGACGTCCGGGCGGTGCCACCTGAGCAACGCCTCGGAGCCGATCACTTCGTTTGAGCAGAGCGACACCTTGGGCTGATAGTGCAACTCGAGTTCCCCACGCTCGATCGCCCGGCGAAGCTCCGACTCCAGCGCAAGGCGCTTTGCGGCGTCTATCGTCAGTTCCTTCGAGTAGAAACGAAAGCCGCGGCGGCCGGAACGTTTGGCGAGGTACATGGCAGAGTCTGCGTATTTCGTGAGGTCGTCAACTTCGAGGCCGTCGACCGGATGCAGTGCAATGCCGATGCTGCACGAGACGAACAGCTCTTTCCCGTTCAACACGAAGCGCTCGTCGAACCTGTCGATGATCGACTTACAGATATCTTCCAGAACGCGGCGATCGTGAACATCGGGCACGAGAATGGCGAATTCGTCGCCCCCAAGACGCGCCACGGTATCGTCGAGGCGGACGCAACCGCGCAGACGCCCAGCCGCTTCGCGCAACAGCTGGTCACCCACCGCGTGCCCCATGGTGTCGTTGACCTCCTTGAAACGGTCCATGTCGATGATCATCACGCCGATCAGCGAGCATGGCGAAGAGACGGCGTCGGCAATCGCTTCGCGCAAACGTTCGTTGAACAAGGTGCGGTTCGGCAACGACGTGAGCGGATCGTAAAAGGCCATCCGATGAATCTTTTCACGTGAGGCATGCAGCTCCGTAATGTTGCGCCCCACGGCCAAGACGGTTTCCACGGTGCCGTCCGCGCCGAACTCCGGCGTCATCTTCACCAGATAGCAGGAGGTGCCGCTATCGGTGCGGTGCGCCCACATCACCTCGAATTCGCGATCCTTGCCGCTCGTGAATACCTCAACGAGTTTTCGTTCGTATTCAGTGGTATGCGACGCGCCCGGCAAGTCCGTCGGTTTCTTGCCGATCACCGAAGCCGCTCCGCCTTCGATCAACGCGGCAAACGTGGGATTCACATAAAGACGTCGCAAGTCCTTGCCGTAACGCATCACCACATCGGGAGAATGCTCGACCAAGGTCCGGAATGCCCTCTCCCGGCTTGCCTGAAAATCCTCGGAGCGCTTGCGCTCCGTAATGTCGCGTGCGACTCCGAGCACTCCGGTCAGAGTGCCCTCGGTGTCAAACACCGGAACCTTCCGCGTTTCGAGCAATGCGCGCTCGCCCGTCCCCGGAAAGGTGACCCATTTTTCACTGATGCAGATGCGTCTCGCCTCGATTGCCACCCGGTCCTTCGCACGAAAGAGATCGGCAAGCGCCGTTTCGAAAAGGTCGTAATCGGTGTTCCCCAGGATTGCCGCCTCCGGCCTGCCGGCAAGCCGCTCGAACGCATGATTGCACGCCTGATAGACACCCGCAGTATCTTTCAGCCAAACCATGTCCGGAATGGTCCGCAACACACTGAGCATGCGCGAGCGCGCCTCGTTCAACTCCCTCGCCTGTTTCTCGAGGCATGCGTTCAGGTGAAGAATCCTTTCGTACTGTGCTTGCCGCTCCGTTTCGACCTGCCTCCGCTCCGTGATGTCATATCCGATAACAAGCACGGAGACAACGATGCCCGTTTCATCGAGCTCCGGGACGAAATGAACGTGATAGATGCGGTTTTGTCCGTCCTCCATCCGAACAGGCAATACGGACTCATGCTCTGTGGCCGTGCGAGCCGCGTCGCGGATCCTGTGTTCGTATTCGTCGGCGCGGCCGTCCGGGAAGCGCTGCTTCGGCGTAAAGCCGATCATTTGGCTAGGTTGATACCCAAGGAATCTCGCCAGACTGCCATTGACGTAAATACACTGCGCGTGCGGGGTGTAACGGGCAAGATAATTCGGCAACTTCTCCGCCAGCGTCCGGAACTGGCGTTCGCCGACTACCAGCGTGTTTTGCACCCTTTCTGACTCGGCCATATCACATGCAGTCCCCGGCACGCGTACCTCTCGTGTGGATCCGACGGAATTTGTCATAACAATTGCCAGAAAATAACGTCCAAGGCCAAGTAACTGCCCCTTGAATGTCCATGGTCGGGATGCCTGCCGGTTCGCCGCAACACGCTCGTCAATGGATAACGGCACAAATCGATTCTGACTCAAGTCGAATCGCTGGTAGGGTGGGCTGATTTCTTTGTAGGAATATCCCTAGCAATTAGTTATCGATATTTAAAAATAGTTTCTTATATTAAGTTATTCGAATCAGACAGAACAGCATCGACCTCCAGATAGCGTATATCTGAATTTTGAATAGTTCTTATGTCTCGGGCTCGCGCGCATGGGTTGGCAGAAAAAGGCTATTTCACCGCTACACACACGGCCTCGAGAACCTCCTCCTTGCCATCGCGTCAGCTTGCGGCGAGTGTCGAGATTTGTGCGGCCGTCAACGCGCCCTTGTAGATCCTGAATTCGTCGACGATACCGTTTAGATATGGATCAGACGACGATTGGGAGCGGCCGATATAGTTATTGGGCGTCGAACCCAGTTGACACGGAGGTAACCACAGGGAGGTATTCGTACCGGCCACGCTGCCGTTCAGATAGTACGTCCCGGTAGTGCCTGACAGCGTCACCGCAACGTGCACCCATTGTCCGGTTGGCAGCGCCGAGCTGCCCTGGATGAACTGCATCCCAACGTCGCCATTCAAGGCAATGCCGAAGCGGGCATTGTCGTTACCCCAGCGGGGCGTAAACATCATCCGCCTATTCGTGTTGAAACCGAAATCGAACAGCCTCGCCGACCATCCCTGGGCGTTCAGATATACCCACACGGCGATTGTGAAATCGGAAACGCCGGCGAGCACGCCGGCAGGCACACTCACGTAGCCGCTGCTGCCGTCGAGCGACACTGCCGTTCCGCTGTGGCCAGTCACCCAGGTCGCACCACCAGCCAGCGTACCCGCATAGCTGTTGCCGCTTGCGTCGGACGCCGTGGTACCGCTACCGTCGTTGAACGTGTAATAGACGTCGAGCAGTGTGCTCGCTACGCCAGTTGCCTGATTCGAATAGGCCGTCTCGCCCGTCGAAGTCACGGCGGTCACCACGTAGTAATAGGTCCCGGACGAGATGGTGGAGTCGGTATAGGTCAAGAGGTCCGTCGCGCCGCTTGCAATCAGCGTGTACGAACCGCCCGATATCGTGCTCCGGTAGACGTTGTAGCCGTTCGCGTACACCGTCCCCCACCACGACAGCACGATACTTCCGCCCACCGTTAGCGCCGTGAGGCCGCTCGGCGCGACGCCGGCCGAAATCGCGTCGCGCTGGAAGGCCAACGTGCCATAACCGAGTTGGTCAAAGCCGCCGCTAGTCGTACCGTAATAGCCGGCGCCACCTTCCGGTGAGATCAGCGCCGCAAATTTCTCCGAGTACGGTGCCGCGATACCGCGCCGATTGACGTAGTGGTTATAGATCAGTGCCCATTCGGGGCGCACAGCGCCTTGCGAGGCCGTTGAAAATGCCGTATCGATCGTACTGCTCCCGGACACGGCGTAGGGCTCGAACGGCACCGGATAGTAGGTCGAACCGGATTCGATCAGATTGCCTTTGGCGACGTATTCGCATGCCGCCAGAACGCGATTGTTGTCGTACGCGTAGAGATCGACACCCTGGTTCCACGCCATTTCACAGACCGTGCCGAGCAGCGAGATGCTGAGCGTGTCATGCCCCTGGTCGCGTCCGGCCTCTTGGGTTTGCCCTAGATAGCCGGGATGGAGGAAGTAGACCATCTGTGCGATTGCGCCGTTGCCAAAACCTTCCTTGAAATAGGTGATCGCCTCATTGAAGATCGTCGAGTTGTCGCACAATACGCCGACGGCGAGAACCATTCCCATCGCACACAGATCCCAGCTCGAATAGACCGCCAGCGCGTTACCGGTCGTGCTGGACGTCCCTTGATTCATGGGATAGAACACGTTCAACATCATGTTCTGGAAGGTCGTGAAATCCAAGGTAGCCCAGCCCGTGTAAGACCTCATCATTTCCGCGGCGTTGGCGATCTGATAGCCCTGGATACCCGCGACCAAATAGCCATCGTAGTAGCCGTTCGTTGTGGCGATCTGCGTGAGTGTCGAACCCCACGCATTCAGGATCTTCACCGCGGTATTCGCAGCCGTGGTATCTCCCTTGATCTTCCAGCGCAGCGCGTTCGCGTAAGCGGCGGCTGCATCGTGACAGAGGTCGAGAAAGTTATCGGTCTGCCCCGGGTAATTCCGATAGACGACGGCGTGGGGCGTGGGCGTCCACGATGTGCTCCCATACGGACTCGCGATCAGCTCGTTCCAGCTGTCGACCCACGGCGAGGCGCTTGCCGCGACCTTCTGCGCCATCCGTTCGAAATCGTTCTGCGTGTGCAGCAACCCCGGATGCACAAACGATGCGCTCGATGTTGACGTCGATGCACTCGTTGTTGAAGTCGAGGCGCTCGATGTCGTACTCGAGTTTGTCGCACTGGACGTCGTAGTGTCACTCCCTGAATCACTGCCGCCGCACGCCGACAATGCAAGCACGCCAAGACTATGAAGGAAGGTGCGACGCGAAATTCCGCTCGCGAAGGGAAAAGGCCTTCCGATCGTAACGAGGTTTTCAACGGTCGCCTGTAATCGGTCCTCAGGCGATCTGGCCGTCTCACCATCCGTGATTGTGGGGCGTTTGCTCATTCGTTTCGAATCCTCGAAGAAATCCTTCGCGATGGATGAACCTGGCCTACCGACTCGTGTTCCGGTCAATGGTTGTGTTTAGCTGTCCCGGTACGGAAGAAGCCGACAGCATCCTTCAACTGACCGCCCTGGTCGCTGAGCGAGTTCGACGCGGCTGCCGCCTGCTCGACCAGTGCGGCGTTTTGCTGCGTCGTTTCGTCCATCTGGGTAATCGCCTCGCTTACTTGCTCGATGCCGCGACTCTGCTCGGACGCCGCCGTCGCTATCTCGCCCATGATGGCGGTCACGCGCGTCACGGCCTGCGTGACTTCCGACATCGTCGTGCCCGCCTCGACGGCCAGCGTCGAGCCATTTTGAATCTTTTGTACCGACGCCGTGATCAATGCCTTGATCTCCTTTGCCGCGCTCGCTGAACGCTGCGCGAGGCTTCTGACCTCGCTTGCGACTACCGCGAAGCCTCGTCCCTGCTCGCCGGCCCGTGCTGCCTCCACTGCTGCGTTGAGCGCGAGAATGTTGGTCTGGAACGCGATGCCGTCGATGATCCCCGTGATCTCCGAAACCTTCGTCGCGCTCAGACTGATATCCTGCATCGTTCCCACAACCTGGTCCACAAGCGCGCTGCTCGTCAGCGCGACGTCCGACGCACTGACGGCGAGCGTGCTCGCCTGCTGCACATTGTCGGCGGTCTGCTTGACGGCCGTTGTTAACTCCTCCATGCTCGCTACCGTTTGTTCAAGCGACACGGCCTGCGCTTCGGTTCTCGACGCAAGGTTCGCGTTGCCGGCAGCGATCTCGCTGGCGGCGATGTCGATCGCCGCCGCACCGGATTCGATCTTGGTGGCGATGTCGGCAAGACCCTGATTCATCTGCATCAATGTATGCATCAGCTTGCCAAGCTCGTCGTCGACGCCAACCTCAACCCGCTGCGTCAGGTCGCCTTTCGACACAGCCTCGGCCACAGTCAGTGCAACGCGTACCCGCTGCACGATCGACCGGTACATCGCAACGAACAGCACGACGACAATGGCCATGACGGCGATTGCCAGCGCCGCGTAGCCGTTGCGCTGAACCGTCAGTCGATGAATGCGCGCGCTCAATAGCTCATCGAGCGCGTCGCGCGCCTTCTGAGACAGTTCGGTGGCATAGCCCAATGCGGTATCGACCTGTTCAGTAACGCCATTGTTTCCGTGATAAACATCAGCACCTAGCAACTGGGCCTGCACAGTGTCGGCAACGCTCTTGCGAGACACGCTGAGCCGCGACAAAGCGTCGTTCAGTTGGGGACCCAGTGCCGCATTCGCAGAGGACGCCTTGCCCAGGTCCGACGCGGCCGCATCGACTGCTTGCTGTGCCAGCGGCCGCAGTTCGATGAGCCGGATACGCGTCGCTTCGACAAGCCCGCCCTTCACGGCAGCTTCAAGCACAAGCGAACGCTGCTCGCCGAGCGTGCTCATGGCATCCGGCAATTGCACGCATACGCTGTCGGCAAGGTAATACGTATCCATGTCCGGATCGAGCGACAGATTGCTCCTGTCACAAGCCGTGCCGAGCGCGGCCACGATCGCGTCGACCAGTTCGCCTGCGCCCCTCGCGGTATCCGAGGACGGTTGAGCATTGCGAAGCGAATCCCAGTTTTTTTGCAAGGTTGCTAATACTTCGCCGGTCCCCAATTCCGCTCCTTCGGCGGCCTGTTCACCAGTCATCTTCGCGAATGCGGCGTCGATCTCCGGCGCGACGCTGGATGGGCGTGCGGCAGTGTCCCCAGCCATCGTACGCACCTGCAAATCCCGGAAACGTTCGGCAGCGTTCAGCAGGTCCGGCAAAACGGCTATGTACCGAACACCCTGGCGCTCCTGCCGGGCGAAAGCAATGTCGGTCTCACTACTGTGAAACAGCAAGTACGTCAGAAACAGGGTCGCGACTCCAAACAACACACCGACGACTATAAATTTTTGTGTTAGCGAAAGCCGTCCCATTAAGCGCACGAGCAATGACATATATCTTCCAATGTAGCGGTACTTTTATAATTCGGAGTTAAATGCGAGCAAGCGGCAACGCACAGCCAATAACCTCTCCGGAGGGGGACCTTGTCGGTCTGACGGCCAAGCGCATATCTACCTCTGCCCGCCGACTTGCAGCCTACTTGGTCTCCCCACCTCGGCTTCTTCTCACGCCGCACGGCGACACGTTTTGATTGCTCTCAATCGTTTGACGAAGCAGACGCTCGGTTGCGATCAACACGCAATGCCGCAAGGTACAGATTTGTCAATTCCGCCAAGGTGGAGTGATACTGCCCTGACATTGCGAACTCGTCGACGTAAGCCATCACATCTTCGATGCCGTTGCGAAATGCCTTTTCGACCTCCATGCATTGCAATGGCGTAAGGCGCGGCAATGTTGCATCAAGCAATTTGCTCATCACCACCACCTGCGTCTCGACGCGGGAGACACGTCCGACATTGGCCGCCATGGCTTGCTGCAGTAACTCGTTTTTTTCTGCCATCGGGCTTCACCTTGGCTGACAATTCTTGTTGAAACGAATGAACGTTCATTCCGGTACATTGCGCAGTCACGCTCGAGCGCGATAAAACCAAGGAAAATCGAATGAAGGCGATTGCCCGTTGCGTGATTCAGCGCGCAACAACGCCACCTACACCGGGCTTGCGCTGACAGCGTGCCTTTCATTTCGTTGCCTACCTCTCGCTTAGTTCGCGAGCTTACGGAACGTCTCGAGCACCGCTTCGCCCTTGAACGGTTTGACGATCCAGCCCTTCACCCCCGCGGCCTTGCCCCGCTCCTTCATCGCGGGGCTACTTTCCGTCGTCAGCATGATCACGTTGACGGTCTGGTTGCCGAGTTCGCCGCGAATCTTCTCCGCCATCGTCAGCCCGTCCATGTTCGGCATGTTCACGTCGCTGATCACGAGCTTGATGCCTGGACTCATCTTCAGCTTCGCGAGGCCGTCCTTGCCGTCGACCGCGGTCTCGACGTCGAGACCGTTCTTTCTCAAGAACCCGGCCACCTCGTCGCGCACGGTGCTCGAATCGTCCACCACTAGAATCTTCGCCATGATGTTTTCCTCTTAGCTCTTTGATTGGCAATCCGTCAAAACAAATCCAGCTCGCCGGCCTCGACGAGCGCGTCGAAGCCGCCGGCGTTTTCGCTGAAATCTTCCGGCGACCAGCTTAGGCTGAAGATGAAGCGCTGGTCGAACATGACCGAGCGCCCCGACGCCTCGTCGGTCACGTGGTACTTGAAGCACAGCTGCGGGTTGGTCGAGCCGAACGAGATGTAGCGCTGCTTGTGATTGACCAAAAGCGGCACCTGCACCTGGCTGCGCGCGGCCAGCGCGTCGCCGAGATAGCGGTCCTTGAACGCGCCCCAGATCAGGTTCGTCAGTTCGCCGAGCAGGCTGTTCAGGTCGCGGAAGTCCGTGGCGCCGTCGTGCATCTGCTCCCGGCCGCGCATGTCGATGAGCGACTGCTCGTCGGTCTGGATCATCATGTAGCCGCGGCACCAGTTGCTCTCGAGTGCGATCAGGCTGAACACCTCGCCGAAGATGATCCGATCCCGCACGACGCACGGCGTGTCCCAGCTGACCGTCGAGTCCCGGAACAGGCTGCCGATCTTCGACTCGGTGATCTCGGTGATCCCGCGTACGAGCGCATTCGGGTAGTCGAGCGAGAACAGGTATTCATCGATCGCCCGGCGCAACGGCGCCATGTCGCTCGTCGAATACGCTGCACACACGACACCGCGCAGCGCGGGTGGCAGACCGTCGAGCGTCGGCTGCACCGCGCGGCGCAGGATGATCGGCAACTCCGGACGCAACGCGTCGATGCGCGTCGCGATTGCGGTGCTTCCGGCGAGCGAACCGCCGTAGTCCTCGGCTAGCAGGATCGCGCCCAGATCGATGTTCGAGCTCAGCACCGCCGGCAAGCTGGGCTTCCTCACCTTGAGGCCGATCAGATTGTTCTCGTCGCAGAAGCGCTTGATCGCTTCGGCATGCGTCGGACAATCGTCGAGCACGAGGACCTTGCTGACCGGCTTGTCCGTGTTCATGTTGGTTTCCTTGCGGACTGCGAGGTGTCAAAAGAGTTCGAGCTCACCAACGCTCTCGGCAACCTCCGAGACGTTCGCGACGAAGTCGAGCGGCGAGTCGGCGCAGACGCACAGCGTCGCGCCGAGGTGCACGGCGCGGTTGACGGTTACGTGGTAAGACACCAGAAAATCGGGTTTCAGCTGATCGAGGTACGGCACGCACTGTCCACTCAGTACGTACGGCGTCGACATCCCAAGGTCTGGAAAGTACTCGACGAGCTGCTGGTTCATCGCACCACAGCACAGGTTGCCGATTTCGAGCAGGCTTTCCGTGAGCGTCGCCTGCCTGGCGCCGAGGTAGTAGGAACGCATCGCGTCGTCGTTGTGGTCGAAGTGCAGGATCAGGAGCAGCCTGAAAGCGATCGATGAAATCGTCAGCACGACGACCTCGCCATCCGCCGCGCCGCCGTGCGGCGTCCCGTGCGCGACGTCGCACGAGTCGCCAGCGCCGACCGTCAGGCGCGTGCGCGCGGCCTGGCAGAAGATCCGCTCGATGCTGTCCTTCGCTTGCTCGCTGATCATGTCGCCGCCTGCTCGAGCTTGAATTGGAGTTGATTGGCGAGCGTCTCGACGCCGCCGAGCGACGCCGTAATCATTTTGCCGCCCGCCTGGATGTCCTGGAACGTCGCGGTCGTGATGAGGTCGTTGCGATGCAGGCTGTCCCGGTAGCTCTTCGATAGTTCCTGCGAGCGCGACGCAAGCGTACGAACCTCGCTCGCGACGATCGAGAAGCCCCGTCCGGCGGCTCCCGCACGCGCGGCTTCGATCGACGCGTTCAGCGACACGATCAGCACGTGCGCAACGATCGACGACAGCGCGTGATTCTTGCTGTGCATGTCCTGGTTCTGCGCCATCAGCGAGATCATCTGATCGTGCCAACGCTCGAACGTGACTGCCAGGCCCTTCAACCGGGCCGCTTCTGCCGCAATGGACGCTGCCTGTCTCCCCCATTCCTCCTTGCGCTCGAGCACCGCGGCAAGCGCCGCGCGCGCTTCGTCTGCGTCCACCGACTGCCGGCTCAGATCGTCGCGCAGGTTCGCGACGAGTGACTCGAGCTCGCGCTTATCCTGATCGGCCCCGCTCATCTGCTCCAGATGCTTCGTGTCTGCTTGCACGAGCGCGGCCTCACGGTGCGCCTCGACTTCGGCGCGCTGCCGCGCGAGCGCCCGTGCGCCTCGGCGCCGCTCGAACCACGCAGCCGCAAGCGCGGCCAGGAGGCCGGCCGCCAACGCCGCAATCACGATCCCATACCGTTCGATCACTGCCTTTCCCCAAGTAGCTCAATCGGACAGCGCGTCGAGCTGCAACGGCTTCGCGTCTTTCTCGCCCGGCACGCCCGTGCTGTCCACCGCGCACTGCTCCGGCAGGGAGACGATAGTCTGGAAGCGGCGGTAGTCGGCGCCGCGCCGGTCGTCCGTGAAGCGCAGCTCGATGCCGCCGTTCTCGCGCTTCAGGAAGTCCCGCACCGCGTCCATGCCGACGCCGCGCCCCGATACTTCGGTGACCTTTTCGGCCGTCGAGAAGCCCGGATGGAAGATGAACTCGGCAATCTCCTCGTCGCTCAACTGCGCGGCCGCGCCGATCCAGCCGCGCTCGAACGCAATGCCGCGGATCCGCGCGAGCGCAAGGCCGCGACCGTCGTCGCTCAGCGTGATCTCCAGCGACTGGTTGTCGACCCCGACCTCGATATCGATCGCGCCGGCCGCCGCCTTGCCCTGTGCGACGCGCGCACTCGCGGTCTCGATGCCGTGATCGACCGAGTTACGCATCAGGTGCATGAAGACGTTTTTCAGCATGCCGCCGACCTGTGTGCGCATGCGGTAGCCGTTGTCGTCGATGCGCACGACGGGCGGCTCCTTGCCGAGCTCCCGCGCGAGCGACGGCAGCGATTCGAGCACACCCGATAGCGCCTCCTCGACCGTTTCGGTGCCGAAGATGCGCAAAGCCCGGCGCACCGAGTCGCGCATCGTCAGCAGGCCGTGCACGTCGCTCGGATCCGCTGCGTCCAGGAGATGCAGACTTTCCTGGATATGTGCAAGGTCGACCATCAGGTAGCGCTCGACGCTGCTGCGCTGCCCCGGCCCCTTGCGGCCCAGGCTCACTTCATTGATCGTCGCATAGCGCTCGATCGCCTCCTTCACGCGCTCGAGGTCAGCGATCAGCGCCTCCTGGTTCCACTCTTCACCAACCTCCGTGCGGCGCAACGCGTCGTAGCGCTGCTCCGTCTCGTGCACGATGCTCGTCAGGTGTTGCAGGCTGTAGGTTCGCGCGTTGCCCTTGATCGTGTGCATGTTGCGAAACAGCTCGGCGAGCGCCGCGCTGTCGGCCTGCGTGTGCTGCCGGATAATTCGCTCGTTCTCGTTGACGAACCCAGTCGCACTCTCGACGAAGTGATGGAACTTCTCCTGGCTGACCGCGAGAATCTCGCCGATTATCTCGAGCCGGCGCTTCTGCTCGCCGGCCTCGGCGGCAAGCTGCCGCAGCTCGGTCACGTCGCGCACGCAGAGCATGAGGCGCATGACCGTGCCGTTCTCGTCGGTGATCGCCGACCAACTCAGGTCGAGTGTCTTCACGCGGCCGTCGGCCATCGTCTTCGCGACCTCGTTCACGAGCAGGTGCTGGTTGAACTCGAAGTTGATCGCGTCCTCGCCGATGCAGGCGTGAATCGCGGCGTCGACTTGCGAGCGTGCGTCGGCATTCAGATCGGTGTGGTCGAACACGAGCTCCATGACCGGACGCCCGGCGACGTCCTGCGTCTCGAAGATGGCCTCGAGGTAGGCCGAGTACTCCGCGTGCACGACCGCGCCGCCAACAACGGTCAGGATCCCCTGCTGCATGTTCTGCAGCATCGCCTGGATGTCGGCGGTCTTTTGCTTGAGCAGCGCTGAGCTCTGCTGGATCTTCTCGATCATCTCGTTGAACGCAACGATCGAGCGCCCGATTTCGTTCATCCGCCCCACCGGAACACGGCGCGTGAAGTCCTGACTCGACGCGATCTCACTCATCATCGACTGCATGCGGCTGAGCGGTCGCCCGACCGCCGCCGCCGTCGCGGCGCGGACAAATACGCCAATGCCGAACGCTGCCGCCGCGATCATGGCTGCGGCGACCATAAGCCGATGAAACCGCGACTGTGAATGATCGAAGCGCGCTTGCTGATGATCGACCTGCAACGATTCGAGCGCGTTCATAGCCTGCTCATATCGGGCGTTGAGCGAGTCGGCTTCTCCCCGGATCGTGTGGAACCTGTAGTAGTCGTTTTGCGAGAGCGCCTGGAACTCCGGCTCGAGCGCCTGCGTGACGAGCGCCGCGCGGGCGGCTCGTACCGCATCAGCGGCGCGCGACTCTTCGTCGTCGCGCGGCTTTGCCAGATACGCAGACCAGTTGTCGTCGCTATCCTTGAGCACGGCGCGCGCCTTCGGCAGCAGGTCGTCGCTCGCGCGTCCCATCGTAAACAGCGTCTCATAGTTGCCAAGCGCCAGTTGCACTTGCAACATCCGCTCGGAGCTCGTCTTAAGACGTGTGATCGCGGCCGTATCGGTCGCATACATTTGCTTAAGCGCATCGTTGCTCTGCTTGAGACCCAGCATGCCGACGAACATCGTGGCGATAAGCGCAAACGTGTAGCCTGCAATCGTGAGCGTGAGCCCGCCCTGTATCGTTAAACGTTTGAACATAGCGTCACGCGTGCGGCCTCGCTTGACGCAAGGCGGCGCACGTTTTCCTCCGTAGTGGTGGTTGCGGTGTGATGCTGGCACGGCCGGCTCTCTGACGGAGCGTCTGCGTGGCATACCCAGTCATACACAAGCGGTTTTATCAGACAGCGTCTTTCAACTCACGCGTTTCATCTCATATATCTCCTATACGCAAAGGATCTCGATTGCATAGCGTTCCGTGCCCAACACAAACGCGAGATATTCCCTTGAGGCGCCGCGAGCCAATACCCTAGTTGCCTGCGAACCATCCTGACGCTCGCTTAGCGTTTTCCTCCATCTTTGGAAATACCCCATCGCGGCACAACATGCCTCTGCGCAAGGCTATCAAGCAAGACATCGACCTGCTCGAGCAAGGCCGACTGGTAGACTTCAGGCAATGCAATATCGTCGATGTGCGCCATGGTTTCCTCGATACCTTTCAGAAAGAACCGTTCGATATGCTGGCGTTGCACAGCGGTTAGCTGAGGCAGCGTAGCGTCAACGAATTTCATAAGCGCAACTAGGCGAGCACCGATTCGCGCAATCGAGTCGCGTTTCTCCTCCAACTCGCTTTCCAACGTGCGGAGAAATTGTTCGATACCGTCAAAAAGCTCTTTCATCAAAAAGTCCCCAGTGTCTTGGTATCCCGTTTCATCGGGCCATCTCCCTAACGCCATATCAGCTCCTCGCCAGTCCGTACATCGATACCAACGGGCCCAACGGGTGTCTCATGACTGAAGACCACGGCTCTCGCGCCTGGCCTCAAAAACGTCAGATAGCGGAGTATTTCCGAGCGTCTCTGCTTTCCTCGGTATGGAATGGTTCGAATCTGTTCGTTCTCTTTGTGGACGATCACTACGTCATTGCTTTCTACGAGCTTCTCAATGGTGAGCTGGTCCATACCCTTCGCCACATGCAGGATGAGTTAATGAAATCCGAGGCAACACCAGCAGATCAGTTAAATTTCCTACGTTAGATCGATGTCGCTGTTGAGAGAGCGACACTCGCTGCAATACCGGTGATCCTCCGGCTGTCTGCGATTTGGCATGCTGCTGAAAGACTTCCTATCGGGGAGAATCCGGCCTGCTTGTTGGAACCATTGCTCGGCGAGGCCGTTGAATCTGCGGCGGCGAGCCTGAACCGCGCGACAACTTCCTTCAACCTGGCCGCCTGTTGCTCCAACGATTGCGTTGCGGCGGAGGCCTCTTCGACGAGCGCGGCATTCTGCTGCGTAACCGCATCCATCTGGTTGACGGCCTGATTGACCTGTTCGATGCCGGTGCTCTGCTCATCCGATGCCGAGGCGATCTCGCCGACGATGTGCGAAACCTGACGGATCGCGGCTCTGATTTGCTCCATCGTTTTTCCGGTCTCAGCCGCCTGTTTCGAGCCCTGCGCGACGAGCATCGCCGATGACTCGATCAACGCCTTGATCTCCTTTGCCGCAACCGACGAACGCTGCGCGAGGCCGCGCACCTCCGCTGCAACCACGGCGAAACCGCGTCCCTGCTCGCCGGCGCGCGCCGCCTCGACCGCAGCGTTTAACGCGAGGATATTGGTCTGGAACGCGATGCCTTCGATCAGTGCAGTGATATCCGAGATCTTCTGCGAGCTCGTATTGATCTCGCCAATCGTGCCGACCATGCTCTTCATCGCGACGTCGCCTGCATCAGCGACGCTCTCCGCGTTCGACGCGAGCGTGCTGGCTTCGCGCGCCTGCTCCGCGTTATGGCGAACCGTCTCGGTGAGCTGCGACATGCTCGACGCGGTTTCCTCCAGCGACGCAGCCTGCTGTTCGGTACGCGACGACAGATCCATGTTGCCTGCAGCGATCTCATTCGTCGCATGCACGATCGTGTCACTCGACGTACGGACATGGCCCAGCGCCGCGCGGAAACCGTCCATCAGTTGATTGAACGCTTCCGCACTCTGCCCGATTTCATCCATACCCGAAATTGGCACGCGTATCGTCAAGTCGAGAGAATGACTGACATCGCCGAGGGCGCTCCGAATCCGCTTCAGGCCACCGTCGACGATACCAAAGAGCCTCACGCTCAGCCAAAGCGTGAGCAGGATCACGGTCACGCTGGTCGAGCCCATGATCCACAAGGCCCGGCGGTTCGCAATGTCGCTTGCCTCGCGTAGCTTTTCGCTTTGCCGAACGTTGTAGTCAATGTGTGCCGTAAGACCACCGCGCATCACACCCGATGCGTGATTGAGCGAACCTGTCAGCAGCATTTCGGCGGCTCTTGCATGATCGCCGACACGGGACGCTTCGAGAAACGCCTCGCGTGCATGACGATAGGCGGCGACATTGTTGCGATCCGCTGCGGCGAGCTTCTCGTCATCCGGGTTGCCCTGCACATCTTCACGTTCGTACTGCGCGAGCAGCGCATCCAGTGCCGCGTCAGCGTTGTGCATCTGTTGCTCCATCGCTGCCTTGTCAGCAGCCGTTGTGACAATCAGATGCCGGTACGCAGCGACACGCATATTCGTTATTTCGGCCTTGGTCTTGTCCAGATTGACCATCGCCGGGATGATCTCGATCTGCACCGAATCGAAGCGCTGCTTGCCGACGTAGAGACTCCACAGCGAGTACACCGAAATGCAGACAAGCGCGAATAGCGACATACCAAGTGTCAGACCAAGACGCTTGCCAATCGTCATATACATACCAGCGACTCTCTTCTATTTTGAATAGGTAAGCAGTAACAATGCGACGTGCTTCGCACACCCTTATTGCCTATAGCCCGGAACCGGGTGACAGACGGGCCGGACACCTTGCGCTCAGAATCCGCCTGCGCACTTATAAGGAAATTCCGAATCGCAACATGGTGCACCCCTACTCTTTTTCGGCATAGCCAATACGCCTGTCGCTCAAGTTTTCCAACATGGATAAGCATCGATTACTCGGGGACCATGAAACCGGTCTGTCAAAGAGCACTGACTAGGAAATACACACGTTGCGATCATCCATCTTAGATAGTAACGTTGTCAACATAGTCGAAAACAAACTTCCTTTTCATTCTTGAGGAAATGTCGTCATGAAAAGGCCTGGAGCCTTCAACGTGGATATACAACGATACGCACGTGCACTTGGCATCGGCGTCGTTTCGCTGCTGGCTCTCATACCGCAAGCGCGTGCGGATGGCCTCACTGGTGAGATCATCGTTCTCAACTGGCAGACGGGAACCGAGCACGATCTGCTTCACGACCTCGAGACGGCATTTCAGAAGTCGAACCCCAGCGTCAGATTTCGAGAAGTCAACGCGATTGGCCAGGGCGATCGCCGTGGTGCAATCCGTATCGCGCTGATGAGCGGCGAGCAGGCAGATCTGCTGGTGAACACATGGCCCGCCTTCCGTGCCGAGCTCGCGGACGCGGGCATGCTGCGCCCGCTCGACCGGCAGTGGGATGCCGGCCACTGGGGCGACAGCATTGCCGGCAAATGGCGGCAACTCGCGCAATACAAAGGCGTTACCTACGGGATGCCTTTCACGTTTGGCGACCGCAGCGGAATTTTCTATCGCCCTGACACGCTCGCAAAAGCGGGTATTGCCGCATCGCCGAAAACCTGGGATGACTTCCTCGCGTCGTTCAAGAAGCTGAAAGCGGCGGGCATCACTCCCATTGCAATGCCCGCCAAGGTCTGGGCGCACGGTGAGTGGTTCGAGTCGCTGCTCGTCAGGATTGGCGGCCCGGACGTCATGTCGAAGCTAGCCGCCCACCAGATCAGTTGGACGGATCCCGCGGTAAAGGCCGCCGCCTTGCACTACGCGCAAATGCTGCGCTCCGGTTGCTGCGATCCGACCGATCGCATGTTTGCCACGGAATGGGACAACGCCGCCGACGAAACGCTGAAGAACGGCACACACGGCTACGAACTGATCGGGATGTGGGCCAATGGCCGCATGAAAGCTTTCGGGCTCGCGGAAGGCAAGGACTACGCGCTGTTTCAGTTCCCGGCTCTTGGTGCCGGCCACGACGACGCCACGGTGATCGATGCAAAGGAATTTCTCGAACTGAAGTCGGGTCATGCCGATGCGGCCGCGGATGCGTTTCTCGGTTGGATGAGCAGCGCGGACGCCGCGCACATCCTGGCCAAATACGGCTTTCCCTCCACTTCAAGCAAGGCCGACACATCCCGGTATGGCGTGGTACTGGCAGAAACGGCGCGCGTAGTCGCGAATTCGAAGGTCCAGTTCGTGCTTGGCGATCTTTTGCCGGGCGATCTGGTCGACGAATATCGCGTGCAGTTGCAGCGCCTGATTCAGGATCCTTCTGACGCGAACGTGGACAAAGTCCTCGCGGCAATCGAAGCGAAGGCAAAGACTGCATACCAGCGATAGTCGTATCCGCTTCGGCGGCGGTTCCGCCGGCCGAAGCGCGTTCGTTCAAGCGTTTTCAAGAGTTGGGAGTGCATCATGGGAACACTGGGCAAAGCCGTTTGCCCCGGAGCAGCCACTGGCCTCGATGGGCGTCACACGCTCCGGCGGGGCGAAGGCGCGGCCGCGTATCTGCTGCTCGTTCCGATTCTGGTCCTGTTCTGTCTGTCCGTCGTCTATCCGCTTGCGGAGACGCTCCGCCTGAGCCTGTTCGACATCCGCGGCATGGGTGTGCCCCGCTTCGTCGGCTGGGGCAACTACGTGAACTTGTTCTCCGACGACAGTTTCCGCCGGTCGATCTGGACGACGCTGATCTGGTCGGTGTCGACCACGGGCCTTTCCGTCAGCGCGGGTTGGCTACTGGCAATGCTGTGTTCGTTCGCACCGACCGCCACCGCCATCCCGCGTGCGATGATCTTCGCAGCGTACGGGATGGCGGAGACCGTCACCGGCTTCGCGTGGTCAGGCATCTACCGGGCCGACGACGCGGGGCTGCTCAATGCGCTGCTTGCAAAGGTCGGGCTCGCGAACTGGGCACACGCCTGGCTCGGCGACCCATCCACGGCGCTCGGCGCGGTCGCCGTCGCCTATGCCTGGGCGCAGACTGGTTTGCCCCTGATGCTGTGCTTCGCCGCGGCCCAGGCGATTCCGAAATCGATTCTCGAAGCCGCGTACATGGACGGTGCGGGGCCATTCGCGGTCATGCGCCACATCATCATGCCGCTGTCGTTGCCGGGCGTGCGCGTCGCCATCTTCATGAACCTGCTCTCGAGCCTGCGCGCCTTCGACACGATCTACGTGATGACGGGCGGCGGACCTGTGCGCGCCACCGAAACCGTCGGCTACTTCATGTTCCGCGAGTCGATGAATCAGTTCAAGCTGGGCTACGGGGCCGCCGCGACGGTGGTGCTGCTCGCCGCGGTCTGTTTCGTTTCCGTTCCCGCGATCATCCAACGTACGGCAGGTGCCAAATGAAACGCAATGCCACGTGGTGGATCGCGCCGCTCGTCAGCGTGCTGGCCGTCATCTGGATCGTGCCGGTGATCGGCATCGTCATCATGTCGGTACGGCCGAGCGACGAGATCAGCGCGGGATGGTGGTCGCTCGACAAGCTTACGCTGACGCTGTCCGCATGGCGCGCGGTCTGGACCCGGTATCCGTTGATGGAGGCCCTGATCTCGTCCCTGAAGATCGCGAGCCTTTCGACCGCCGCAACGATGCTGCTGACACCTCTCGCTGCCTACGCCTTTCAATTTCTCAGGTTCCCGCTGCGGCGCACGCTGCTGATCGTCATCGTCAACGCGTTCGTGCTGCCGCTGCAGGTCGTCATCATCCCTCTGTTCAGGCTCTGGAAAGACTGGGGCATGATCGACAACATCGCTTCGGTGCTGATTCCCTATGTGGGCCTGTCGTTCGCCTGGTCGGTTTTTCTGATGAAGAACTTCCTCGAAGATTTTCCCAGGGATCTGATCGATGCCGCAAAGATCGACGGATGCGGAGCGTTCGCCACGCTTTTCCACGTCGTTCTGCCGAATGCACTCTCGCCGATATTCGCGATCGGCATCCTGCAGTTCCTGTGGACCTGGAACTCACTGCTGCTACCCCTGCTCTTTTTGCGAACCGAGGCGCCGCTACCGGTGGTGTTCTCCCAGATCGCCGGGACATGGGATCCGAACTGGAGCGTGCGGGCAGTGGCCGCGATCATCACCACTGTGTTGCCGCTGCTGATCTTCATCGTGTTTCAGCGTCAATTTTCCACCGGCTCGATGAGCCACAGCGGAGGAAAGGAGTAGCGATGCCGAAAGGTCTCATCAAGCCCCTGCGATATCGTCAAGTTCATCTTGATTTCCATACGTCCGAGCACATCCCGCAAGTGGGCGCGCAATTCGACCCCGTCGACTTCGCCGCCACGTTCAAGGCTGCCCACGTCGATTCCGTCACGGTGTTCGCAAAGTGCCACCATGGCTGGTCCTACTACCCGACTGCAGTGGGCAAGCCGCATCCGCATCTGGTGCGACCGGACCTGCTCGGCGAGATGATCGACGCGCTCAGCGCCAGCGGCATCGCCAACCAGATCTACCTCTCGGTCCAATGGGACGAACTCGCCGCGCGCGAACATCCCGGATGGCGCGTAATGGACGCGAGCAACGACTTTCAGCGCGCACGGCCAAGCGATCCATCGACCGGACGGCAGTTGAGCCCGGCCTGGCACGCGCTATGCCTGAACCATGCGCGCTACCGGCGATACGTCCTCGATCAGGCGCGCGAAGTGGCATCGCGCTACCGGACGCAAGGTATCTTCCTCGACATCGTGACTGCCCAGGATTGTGTGTGCCCTGCCTGCATCGAGCGCATGCTGAATGCAGACTTGAACCCGGAAAATCCCGCTGATCGGCGCAAGAACGGCGAAGCCGTCGCTGAACAGTTCCGCCGCGAGACGAGCGAAGTGCTGTTCAGCAAGTTTCCCGGTCTGCGCATCTTCTACAACGGTGGTCATATCGAAAAGAAAGGCGAGCAGCATTACTGGAGCTGCACGCACCTGGAACTCGAAAGCTTGCCGACCGGAGGCTGGGGTTACGACCATTTTCCTGGTAGTGCGCGCTATGCGGCGGCGCTCGGCTTCGACTTCGTCGGCCACACCGGCAAGTTCCACACGAGTTGGGGTGAGTTCGGCGGCTACAAGCAGCCGCAGGCGCTCGAATACGAAACCGCGCTAATGGCGGCGCTGGGATCGAAGTGCCTGATTGGCGACCAGTTACACCCGAGCGGGCGCATCAATCACGCGACGTACCGGACTATCGCTCCTGCCTACTCGCGCATCGAAGCACTGGAACCGTACCTCGAGCGCGCCAGACAGGTTTCCGAAGTCGCGATCCTGTCCGCCGAGCATCTGAGCGGGCACACAGGCCGCAATCATCCCAGTGACGACGGCGCGGCGCAGATGCTGCTCGAACTGAAGTGGCAATTCGACATCGTCGACGCCGATACAGAATTCGATCGCTATCGCATCGTCATCCTGCCTGACGAAGCGCGGCTCGACGCAACGCTCGCCGCTCGCTTGAGCAGCTATGTGGAACGGGGAGGCAAGCTCATCGCATCGTGGCGCTCTGTATTCGATGCGAACGGCGCGCCGACGATCGACGCGGGCATCGTCCGCGAGGACGGTGGAGAAACGAGCAACCCGAGCTATGTGCTGGCACGGGGTGATCTCGACACCGGTTTGCCGCCTGAGCCCTTCGTGCTGTACGACGAAGCGGAAACAGTCCGGGCCGACGGTGCGCAGACCCTGGCGACGATCCGGCGCTCCTACTTCAACCGTTCTTACCGGCATTTCTGCTCGCATCAACACACGCCGGACGATCCGGCGGCCCCCACGGCGGGCGCGGCCGTGACGGAATACAACGGCGTGGCCTATGTCGCCTATCCGATCTTCCGTCTTTACCGCGCGATCGGCCAACCGCTCTACAAGTACCTCGTGCGCGGACTGCTCAACCGGCTGGCGCGCCCCGCCGTCGAAACCGATCTGCCGTCGGCTGGCCGCGCAATGCTCACGCATCAGCCCGACACGCGACGCTACGTGCTCCATCTGCTTTATGCAACACCCCAGGTGCGCGGCAAGGCCGTGCCCGACGAAAACGGTGGCATGAGACCGATGGAGATGATTGAAGATGTTCCGGTCATCGGGCCCGTCAGCGTCACGCTTCGACTCGCGTGCCGCATCGCGCGTGTCTATGACGCTCTCACGGCCAAGGCCTATCCGTTCGAGGTTCTGGAGAGTGATACCATTCGCTTCACCTTGCCGCGTCTGCATATTCATGCAGCCATAGTCGCCGAACAGGCATGACGTGCAAGACGGAGTCCGCGATACCGGCCACGGATCGCATTCGAAATCGCCCGACGGGCAAGCATGCGGTGACGACTTTATTGCCACTCTTGGGAACGTAGCAAAGATGGGATCAGTTACCAACGACGATGCAAGCAAACATCGCCCCCCTACCATCGTCGATGTGGCAGAGCGCGCCGGCGTTGCCATTGGCACCGTATCCCGATACCTGCAGGGCAAACCGGTTCGTCGCGGCAATCGCGAGCAGATCGAAGTGGCGATTCAGGCGCTGCGCTTTCGTCGCAGCGCCGTCGCGACGGCGATGCGAACCGACCGGACCCAGGTCATCGGGTTGCTGGCGCCGTCGTTCTTCGAGGAATACCACGGCGTGCTGCTCGAGCATCTGTCGAGAGCCATCCGGCGCGAAGGCCGCGCATTGCTTGTCTACTGTCACGGTCGCGATCCGAAGGTGATGGTCGAAGGGCTCGATTTCTTCGCGGCTCGACAGGTCGACGCGCTGGTGATGTCCGGTACCACCCGCGTCACCGAACAGATGCAGCAGCTCGTCAACGACGGCTTGCCTGTCGTGATCTGCAACAACGACCTGCCTGGCGTACCCGTCTCGCGTGTTTTCGTTGACAACCGCAAGGCGAGCAACCGTGCCGTGAAGCATCTTCTCGATCTCGGGCACCGGCGCATTGCGCTCTTGAGCGGCAACCGCAACGACAGCACCGGCAAGGAACGTTATCTCGGCTATGAGGACGCACTTCGCGAACGTGGACTGAAGCTGGACCCCGCATACGTGGCCGACGGCGACTGGACCGTGCTTGGCGGCGAACAGGCGGCGAAGCAGCTGATGGAGCAGGCCCGCCCGCCGACCGCGATCTTCTCCGCCAACGGGCCGATGACGAACGGCGCGCTCAAGTACTTCAGGGAAAACGGACATGTGCTGCCCGACGACGTGTCGCTCATCTCGTTCGACGACTCGCCCGTGTTCAGCCTGCACCGGCCCGGCATAACGGCGGTTGCGCAACCGATCGCGGCCATCGCCGAATCGATTTCCGATCTGGTGTCCCGACGTCTGTCGGACCCTTCTCAGGCGATCGAATCCACGGTCGTGCTCGACTGCGACATCATCCTGCGGGAATCGACCCGGTCTCCGGTTGGGAAACGCTAGACGGGACAGGCACAAAGCCTTCGTCGACGGCGGCACACGATGTGCCCTGTGCCGCAAACAGTCCCCTATGGACACTAACGGATTCTTCTACCCCGGCGCGCGGATCCGTTCGTTATCTGCGGACTCAGACGAGTCAAATGGCGTTGTCAGGTTGTGTGGCCCGTCCGATAAGATGGCGCAATGAAGAAATCGAAATCGCTCTATCACGGTCACCGTTTCCCGGCTGGTGTCATCAGCTGCGCTGTTCGATGCTATTTCCACTTTCAGTTGAGCCTGCGCGACATCGAAGAGTTGCTCTTCGAGCTCGGCGTGATCGTGACATACGAGACCATCCGATGCTGGTGTGACAAGTTTGGAAAGGGCATTGCTCATCGCGTGAAAGCGGCGCGACAAAGCCGCTGCCAAGCGCTTCTTCAAGCGTGTGCTGCGTTCGAGCCCGGTTCCGCGCAAGATCGTCACCGATCAGTTGCGCAGCTATCCAGCGGCAAAAGCCGAGATCCCCGAACTTGCGAACGTGAAGCACATGTTCGTCAAAGCGGCAGCCCGGCTGAACAACCGTGCTGAGAACAGCCACCAGCCGACGCGCGAACGCGAGCGTCGCATGCGCGGCTTTCGCGACCCGAAAGGCACACAGAAATTTCTCTCCTGCTTCGGGCCGATTCGGCAGCATTTCGCGCTCAAGCGGCATTTGCTGCGTGCTTCACTCTATCGCCAACAACTCGCGGCGAGATTCATTTCGTGGCGCGACATCACCGAAGTCGTCCAAAATCCGTCCAGCGCCTCCTGAGGGGATGCTCTTTCCCTCCGTCTTGCCACCTCAGCCTCGACAAGTTGACAAAGCCTAAATAAACATACAAATAAAAAATGCACTCTGCATATTTCAATTCGAAATTATGCGGTTATGATGACGTCTCCGTAAGGATTTCCCGAACGCTTGCTCTGCAAAGGTGACGGGAATATTTGCCGCCATTCGCCGCGAAGACGGTAATTAATGCTCGCGGCGCAGACAGACCAAGTCGAGGAGACCATATGCTGAGTCCCCATGAATTCGCCACCTTAATGCTCATCAAGGACTCGCCGGACCGGATCGGACTGGGCCGCGCCGAGCTCGACACGCTGCTGGAATGTCAGCTCATATCACTGGAACGCCTCGCGTCGGGCCACCCACGTCCTCATGTCACAAGCAAAGGCGCTTCCATTCTCAAGGCCGTCGCGCGCAGGCGCTAGGGAATTGCGGCGCGTGTCGCTGCAGCACGTGGCGAGCGCGCCAAAGAAGAAGTAAGCGAAGTAGCTTTTGTTGGACTTTAATGTGTAGTGCCTCTTGCTGTAACGACCCTCCGAAGTATTCGCGACGCATGCTCCCTGGCAGGCGTCCTTGCGCTTCGGTTCATCCATCATCGCCATTCGCCGCGCGACATCCGGTCGATCGGGGTTTCGCGCAGCGGACTGCATTCTGAGGAATTTCAACAATGGCTCTATCGAGTCCCGAGCAAATCGCCGCATCGCAGAAGGCCAGCCTCGACGCATTCTTCGGATTGACCGGCAAGGTCTTTGAAGGCTTCGAAAAACTGGTTGCGCTGAACCTGCAGGTCGTCAGGTCCACGCTGGCGGAATCGCAGGAGAACTTGACGAAGACGCCCGGCACAACAGACCCGCAGCAATGGTTCACGCTGCAAGCCGGTTTCACCGCGCCTTTCGCGGAGAAATCACTGTCATACGGCCGTCAACTCTTCGACATCGCGTCAACTACGCAGGCTGAGGTCGCGCAACTCGCACAGACGCAGTACGAACGGTATAACGCACGCATGCAGGAATTCATCGAGGAAGCGACGAAGAGTGCTCCCGCGGGTTCCGAAGCGGCGATCGCCGCGTGGAAGTCCGCGATCAGCGCCACCGCCACGCTGTGCGAATCGCTGCAGAAGACGGGGCAGCAGGCCGTGGAAATGGCCGGGACCAATCTCGAGGCCGTCACGGCCTCAGCGTCCAAGGCCGCCAAACGTAGTGCCACCGAGTCGGCTGCCGTAGCCGCGAGCGCGAAGTACTAAGACTCACGCGGGCAGCGATGCCTGCGTTATCGGTTCCATGCCTATATGTAGGATTCCTTTTATTCACTTTGGCAAGAGTCCGGCATTTCAATGCATCCAATTTTTGACTGAAGGCAGTGTTGCTCCAGACGAGCACGCCGCCGGTATTTGCGAGGACGATTCGATGGCAAAGCAGATCGCGGTAGTAACGGGTGGCATGGGTGGATTGGGCGAGGCGATCAGCATCAAGTTGCATGACGCCGGTTATACGGTCGTAGTCACCTATTCGCCCGGCAACACCGGTTCGAAAGAGTGGCTCGCACGCACGGAAGCCGAGGGACGACAGTTCCGCGCGTATGCGGTCGACGTCGCCGACTACGACTCGTGCGAAAAATGCACGGCGCAGATCAAAGCGGAAGTCGGACCGGTAGACATCTTGGTCAACAACGCCGGCATCACGCGCGACGCCAGCTTCAAAAAACTGGACAAGGTCAATTGGGACGCGGTAATCCGCACCAACCTCGATTCGGTGTTCAACATGACGAAGCCGGTGTGCGACAGCATGGTCGAGCGCGGTTGGGGCCGCATCATCAACGTGTCGTCGATCATCGGCTCCAAGGGTGGGTTCGGCCAGACCAACTATGCGGCGGCAAAGGCCGGCATGCATGGGTTCACGAAATCGCTGGCGCTCGAGGTGGCGAAAAAAGGCGTCACTGTCAACACGATCTCGCCCGGCTATATTGCGACAAAGATGGTGATGGCGGTGCCCGAGGAAATCCGCGAGACGAAGATCATTCCGCAGATTCCGGTCGGCCGGCTCGGGCAGCCGGACGAAGTTGCAGCACTCGTGCTGTACCTGTGTTCGCGCGAAGCGGGCTTCGTGACCGGCGCCAACATTGCGATCAATGGAGGGCAACACCTGCAGTGAACCCGAGAGATCAGCAATGGAGGTTCCGATGAGTGAAGCAGTGGCGATCGTCGTAGGTTCATTCGTGCTGGTGACGGCGATAGGGTTCGTCGCCGCTCACTATCACCGGGAGCAAATGCGCCGAAAACTGCTCAGACGGCTGGATCACCGTCCCGACTGGTTGGGCTGGGGCAGCCCGCGGCGTTGAGCTTCCGCCATCGCTAACCTGTTGTGATACCGCGGGTGATCGTATTGATGCCTGGTTGGACTGGCACACGCGGTTCATCTGGATATGCGCACCGATAACACCTTCGCGGTCTGGGCCCGACGGCAGTTGCGGCCCCGCGGCCTCTCGCAAATATTCATGCGAGATATACCTATTGCTTCAGAAACGCAGCTGTGTAATGCCGCGAGCCGCCAGGGAAATTGCTGGGACGCGCCGACAGAGAGCTTCTTCAACAGCCTGAAGAACGAACGGGTTGCCAAAGGCGGCGAGCCAGGCATGGGTAGGACAGCCTCGTAGGCCCATTCTCGCTAGGACCAGTAACATCGCTCGATTATGTAGCTCGTGGGGCTGCCGTCGAGCGACGCGCCGAGCACGCGCGCGGTCTCCTCTGCCGTGAAGCGAACCGGCAGAGAGGCGTACGTCCACCGGGGCATCGAGGGAATCGCGGCTTCGAGCTCATGGCCCACAGTGCCGCAGAACGCCCGATACTGGAGCCAGGCACGTAGCGCAGTTCCAGGCTTCTTGCGCGAGTGTCCGTGAAGGCTCGCAGCCTCCTGGCGAACAGAGGCGGTGAGCCGTTCCGCGCGGGTTGTCCACCGATCGTGAGCGGTCGCTGGGCAGTACAGCGCCAAGAACCGCCGGGCAGAGAAGCGATATTGGTGGCGGAACGCAGTTGCAAGCCCCACGACCTGCGAGAGATGGCGATCGAAATCGCCAACCCAGCTGTTCAGCTCATCGGGCAGTTCTGCCTGTGCCGAACGCTTGCCCCTACCTCGTGACCGAGTTGCGGACGGAATGGGAGACGGTGTGTTGTTCTTGCGCTTCTCCCGTCAACCGAAATGGCTGATTGGGGAAGCTTGCTCCGATTATGCGAAGACGTTTCGAATGCTAGCCGGCTCTGACCGGTACCCCATGGTCTCCGCGGAACTCAACCCGCTACGAGCTGGGCATAACCGGGAACTGCGCCTAAATACGAACCTTGTTCATACCTGAGGAAATGACGCGACGACGAACTTCGTGGGTGGGCTGTTGAAAGGCCGCGACGATTCAGTAACGAAGCGTGTAAGCCGCGATCCCTGCCCGGCGGACTGTGTCGGGCAGGGATCGCGGCTTCACTTCACGGCGTCACGTGATCACGACTTGAACAGGCTGATCGACGACAGCGCATTACCGTGGAAGTCGAACAGCGTGCAGTTGTCCCACTCGTCGCCAGCGCCCGCCTTCCAGCCGGCGCCCGCGACCGGAATCCACTCCGGCTCCCACCAGAACACGCCCTTGCCGCGTCCGCCCGGAATGTTGGCGATGATGTTCTTGACCGCTTGCCAGAACTCCACCTGTCCGGCCGGTGTCATCGGGAAGCCCGTCGTGCCGGCGGTCGTCATCGTGTCCGGCTCCGAGTCGCCGTCGCTCGTCGTCCACGCGAACGCGGTTTCGACGACCATCAGCGCCTTGTCGTAGCGCACCGCGATGTCGTTCACGTTGTTGGTCAGATCGGTGAGCGAACCTTGCCACGCCGGGTAGTAGGACAGGCCGATCACGTCGAACTGCACGCCGCGCGACGTCATGGCGTCGAACCACCAACGGCTCGTCGCGTTGTTGCCACCGCTGTCGAGATGCAGGATCACCTTGGTCGCAGAGTTGACCGACTTCACCGCGTTATAGCCCGTCTTCAGCAGCGTCGCGAGGTTGTCCAACTGGTCGTACTTGCCGAGCGGCCACAGCATCCCGCTCGTGATCTCGTTGCCGACCTGCACCCATTCCGGCGTGACGCCGGCCGCTTTGAGCTGGTTCAGCGCGTCGGTCGTGAACGCGTACAACTGCGTGCAGGTGTCCGTCAGATTCAGGCCCGCCCATGCGTGCGGCGGATATTGCTTGCTCGGATCGACCCACCAGTCGCTGTAGTGGAAGTCGATCAGAATGCGCATCCCGAGCGCCGCCGCGCGTTTCGCGAGCGCAACCGCCTGCGCGACGGTGTTGTAGCCAGCCACCGCCTGATTGGACGGGTAGTAGCTCGCGTTGCCCGGGTCGTTCCAGATCTTGATGCGACACGAGTCGGCGCCGTTGTAGCGCAGCAGCGCGAGCGCATCGTGCCGCACGCCGCCCGAATAAAATTTCCCGCCGAACGCCTCGATCTGAGGAAGCGTCGATACGTCGACACCCTTCGCGAATGCGCTCGTGTCCGAGAATGCGAGTGCCTTCTGCGTGCCGGTCAGTTCGAGACACGCGGCCGCCGCGGCCGAAAGACTCAGGCGCAGCATCGATCGTCTATCCATTGTCATCCTCCAGTTCGGACATTCCGCACGGATCGGCGGAATGCCGGGTAAAATTTAAGCGCTTAAATTTTGCACCGCATTATTCGTGTCGCTTTCGATGCGGAGATGAGCGTAGCAAAGGTGCGGCAACGCGCGCAAAGGATGCGCGCGTTGCCTAATATTTGGAGAGGTGGCCGCGCGAATTCGGACAATCGGATGAGTGGAACGCTCGGGGCTTCAACCTTATGGGGAGACCGTGTCCGGGAGTACGGGGGCAAATCCAATCCCATGCAGAGGGACCATCTGCATGGGATGCACTTTGTCAAGCTACCTATCGCCTTGCATGAAACGGACATTGCTTACCCAGATCCGCTTTCACATCTTCTGGCAAAGAAAGGGGCCGACGACGATGTTGTTCCTGTATTGTCGGAAACACCGACGTAAAGAAGTTCGTCCAGCCGCCGGTGCGAACGCGGAGCAAATCGTATTTCTCGGGCGAGCCGATTGCATCGGCGAAGGTGTCCGGGTTCGCCACGGTCACGGTCAAGATATTGGATCCCTTTCCCTGCGCAAATTGACGCAGGACTTGCTTCAATTTCTCGGCCGGAAAATCCTCGGTGATATTGAAGTCGCTCGGTGCGCCATCGGACATCAGGCTCGAGCCGCTCCCTTCAAAGCCTGCCAATGCTTCGGCGAAGCCGGCGTACTGATGCTCGACCGGCAAATCCGCCGGACTCGGCGCCGCGCTCATGTCGGAGGCGACCGTCGTGCCCGTGCGTCTGCCGTCCGCGCTGGCGCCGTTCCAGGACCCCATTTCCACGTGGTTTTCGAAGGTGCCGACGCCGGGCTGAATCTGAATCCCGAACGGATGATCGACCGTCCCGTATTTGCTCGCGAAGTTCTGCAGGGTGTCGCGCAGCTGCGGCCAAGGCTGGGTAAACGTCTCGATCGAAATCTGCGCCACCATCTCGATGATGGTATTGCCGAACGCGTCGATTTCCGCGTGGCCGCGGCCGTAGCGAGGCAGTGACAACGCCACTTCACGCAAGCGCTTGAAACGGTCGGCGCGCGCCGCAATCCGGTTTTCCCCTGCGAGCTTGCTGATGAAGGGCTCCGTCATTTTGTAGCCCCAATCGCAGCACAGGCATTCCAGCAACTCGGGCAAGGTGGTGACTGCGGTCTTGTCGTCGAACACCATGCTCTTGATCGCGTACAGGGAGTTGATGGTGGAGCTGAGCGCGATGTAGCAAGGACCATAGATGTTGTATTTGGCCCCACCGCTGTAGAAATCCAAGCCCTTGGCCAAGCAATCGTCCATCAGCGCATTCAGGATCGGAGACGGGCAATACTGGGTATTGTTGCCGTAGCTCATCAACTGGCCGTTGAACGCCTTGCGGTTGAGCCATTCGAAATGCTGCCGATACAACGCCAGCAACGCATCGAAGCTTTCGATCTGCTCGGCCGGCCTCGTGGTCAGCGATACCGTTTGGCCGAACAGATAGCTTTGGCCCGCGCTGGAATAGGTCCTGCCTTGATTGAGCGCGCACTCCAGCGGCTGCAACGTGGAAAAGCCGCCTAGCGAGAACCAGTTTTCGCCGGGGAACTGGGGCTCATAGCATCCGTCGCACGCATAGTTCTGCGCCGATTTCATCTCCACGACCGACCGCCACGCCTTATTGTTTTGCAATTGCTCGCCGCCGACGTTGTCGCCGCTGCGCCACAGGCCTTCGATGAGCGTCTCGTCGTTCAACAGGATAGGATGCGCGCCGCCGGAAAGTATCGCGTGCGCGGCTTCCTCCAGAATCTCATCCGGAATGTCCTTGCGGGTACGCAACGACAGGCAGGGCGCATTGAGCGGCAGACGGCCGGACGCGCGTATGAACAGGCGGGTCACGTCGTTATAGGCCGGCTTGGTCTTCGCCATGTCAGTTTCGCCGTCCGCCACGGTTCCGCCGACAGTGATCTGCTGAATCCATTGACCGAGCGAAGCGCCTTGCGGATACGGTCCGGAGCTGCCGCCCATCGCCAAATTGCCGAACGGCTGATGGTCTTCCATGAAGATGCGGTTTTGCTGGATCTTTTCGTCGAGCTTGATGTAAAAGGCGTCGATGATCTCTTGCGCTTCGTCGATGCGGATAGCGTCCCGATCGAGGTAGGGTTGCAGCAGTTGGTCCATGCGGCCGAATGCCGTCGGCTCGCCGTTCAGGTGCAGGCAGGTGTGCAACGTAAAAATGAATTGCACCGCCTCGACGAAGCTACCGGGTTTTTCCGTCGCCAGCTTGCGCATGCGCCGTTCGATGGCCGTCAGATTCTGCTGCTCCCACGCCTGGCCCGGCTGCATGTCTTGCGCCATCTGCTTTGCCAGATCCGCATAGTTCACGAAGTACTCGGAAATACCCTGCAACGCCAACGCCGTCGATTGATAGAGTTCTCGCTGCTGCTGGGTGGCAGCCTTCTTTTCGTATTGCGCGACCTCGTTCAACAGCCCGCTGAGACCGAGGTCGAGGGCTTTCTGGTAGTCGGGAATGACGTGGCCGACGCCGGAGGCTTCGCTCAAGTTGGCAAGAAACCCGTTCAGGCGCTCGGCTTCGCTCAGGTATTTCATCACGTAGCGGCCCTCGCCCAGCGTCAGGTTGGGCATGGCGCCGACGATGATTTCCTCTGGGGAGATGCGGAAGGTGTCGGATCCGTACACCACGGTCCCTTCCTCTTCCTTCGCCGCGGAATACGGGATCAGGCGGCCGTCGCTCAAGCGAATGCGCCGGCCGCGGAAACCGTATTCCGGCGACGTGAACAGGTGCAGGCTCAGGCGGATCGCCCAGCCCTTGCGCACCATGATGGATTCCTGCATGACGTCGGCGGACTTGCCGGGCAAATCGAACTGCGCCATGTAGTACGCGATGTCGTGCTCGATTTCTTCCTGCTTGCGGTTGAAGTACCAATTGTCCTGCCAAAGCGAGAAGGCATTTTCCAACAGGCTGAGTATCCGGTTCGACGGCGCCTCGAAATAGTCGCTGCGTTTATTCAGCTTGGTCGCCATGTTGAACAGGTAGTTGCTATGGTTGTAGTACATCAATCCGTTGTCGGAGGCGACCGTGAAGTGACGGTCCAGCCTCGACCAGTCGACGCCCGGAAATCTGTCCCACGTGCCGCGATTCAACGCATCGAAGTTGTTGGCGTAGGTGTTGTCATCCAGCAACCCGAGATCCTGCAGGCTGGGAACGTAGAAGAATCCGCCCAGGTCCGACCGCAGATGATTGAACAGACGGTCGTTCATGAAGCCGTGGACGGCGCCGATCTGGTTTTGCATGACATCCTCGAGGATGCCGATCTCCTTGGCAAAGCCGGCAAAATAGATGCCTTCCTCATCGGCGGCAGTCACGGACTTCGGATTGCGAAAGGAACTGCTGGTGTGCGCATTGCCGAAAGGAAGACCCAGGCGCAGCACCGGCGTGGTGTTGCCGAACTGGTCCTGCACGCGCGATGCCTTGATATGCGAGCGGGTATCGCGGTCGGGGATGATGGTGTCGTCAGTTTTTCTGCCGATCAGATCTTCGATTTGATCCTCCGACATCATGTTGATTTGATCCCAGTTGATCAGGAACCGCTGCGACAGCACGAACGACGCGCCGAAGTGCTCGACATCTTCCACGCCGACAATCGAATGTTTCGCGAGCGAGATCGGATCGGACGGATTGTTCAGGTTCTCGGCAAAGCGGCAACCGAGCACCCTGCCGCCGTTCGGCTTGTCGCTGTCCCCCGATTTGCTGGCCGCGCTTTGATGAAACGATTCACGGGTATTTTCATGCAGCCAGTTCTCGGTCAATTTCAGCACGATGTCGCACGCTTTAGCGTCGTCGCTCTTGATGTGGAACCAGAGGTTTGCCTCCGAATCCTTGAAGTTGCCGTTGGATGCACCGAAGACCTTCGAGCGATGGGGATGATTTTCCTGCGGGTAGCGCAACCGCATCCCCTTGGGGAGGGGCATCTTCTCTTGCTCGCAGATCAGTGCCCAGTTTTCGAAGGACACGCCGGCGACCAGCGTGGTGTTCTTGCTACCGAGTCGCGGGTCGGTATTGATCTTGCGCCTGACCTCCTGCATCAGCATCGCAAGCTCGCTTTTGGCAATCGGCCTTTTGAGCCAGAAACTCGAAAAGATCGCGAAAGGCGCGGGATATACCAGGCCGCGTTGTGTATGTTTCCAAACCTCGGTGAACCGCTCATTGAATGTCAGTTCTTTCATGATCGTATTTCCTTGTTGTGGGTGCGATTTTCAGAAACCTATCGAAGTTGCTACTGGCCGGACAATGGGTTTTGTTTCGATAAACATTTCGGAACGAGCACGATCGATATGATAAGGATTGCACTACGAATGAATCGGGTAGAACTGTTCGTCGTGAGTGTGTCGGGCGCCGTTGTTTTTCATCTGCCCTTTTCCGAGGAGGAACGAACGACGTGCTTGCGCCGAGCCCCCGAATCCGGGCAGCGAGTGCCGCCCAAAGTATGGATGAAATATTCCGTTCCAAAACTGGTAGAGGTGACAGGTTCAGAAGACGCCGTGCGCCGCCATTGAGCGGGTATACGGAACGTAAACGCTATGCGGCGCGCCGTGACCCAACGGGGACAGCCAAACGAGCCTCCAACCAATCGATTCCCCAGATAAAAACGAAAGAAAATTGAAATTATCAGGCGGAGGCTCGTCGATACTAGCAAGTGCAGACTTATATTCTCGACTGCTTATCGTTTAAAACCACGGCCGCCGAACTTTCGAGCCAAGACACGAGCGCGAGACGCCCCTTGCACTCGCATGAATATCTCCATAAAAACATGGATTTATCGACGTTTTTCACGATATGACACAAAAAGTGCGGTCTTTTTTGTATCTAGAGCGGGTCGATGCAAAAGTGCCGTCTTTTTTGTATGTCGACAGCCATCAACCCCACCCCCAGTGGTGCCTTCTCGCATATCGTCAGAATCCGATATAAGATTCGACCAACAGCGATCCAAGCGACGCGCCCCGCCCCGGCGGCGAACGCCGTTTGCGCTGGTTAGTAACCCAAGCCTGACCCATGACGACGATAGACATCGACGCAATCCACAAAGCCCTTGCGAATCCTGTGCGCCGCGAGATCCTCGCTGCGCTCAAGGAGCCGTCGGCCCGCTTTCCCGAGCAGGTGCTGTCGCTCGAGCACGGCGTCTGCGCCAGCGCGATCAACGGCAGCTGCGGCCTGTCGCAATCGACGGTCTCCGCGCACCTTGCGGTGCTGCAAAGCGCGGGGCTCGTCAGTACGCAGCGCATCGGCCAGTGGGTGTTCTTCAAGCGCAACGAAGCCGTCATCCAGGCGTTCCTCGAAGCGCTGCACACGGACCTTTAACGCCCGCGTGCGGCATTCCCGATAGTCATCGTTTGATCCGAAGAGGGCGGGCTTATGCCTGCCGAAGAGAGAAAATTGCCATGCCGACCCTATTCGATCCGCTGCAACTTGGCGAGCTGACCCTGCCGAACCGCATCATCATGGCGCCGCTCACGCGCCAGCGCGCCGGCGACGAGCGCCTGCCCAACGCGCTGATGGCGCAGTACTACGCCGAGCGCGCGAGCGCCGGCCTGATCCTGACCGAAGCGACCGCGGTCACGCCGCAAGGCGTCGGCTATGCGGCGACGCCGGGCATCTGGTCGCAGGAGCAAGTGGAAGGCTGGAAGCTCGTCACCGATGCCGTTCACGCCAAAGGCGGCAAGATCATGCTGCAACTGTGGCACGTGGGCCGCGTGTCGCACCCGCTCTTCCTGGACGGCGAGCTGCCGGTCGCGCCGAGCGCGATCGCACCGCAAGGCCATGTGAGCCTCGTGCGGCCAGAGACGCCCTACGTGACGCCGCGCGCGCTCGGCACCGAAGAAATCCCCGGCATCGTCGAGGCGTTCCGGCGCGGCGCCGAAAACGCGAAGGCCGCCGGTTTCGACGGCGTCGAAGTGCATGCCGCCAACGGCTACCTGCTCGACCAGTTCCTGCAGGACAGCACGAACCAGCGCACCGATGCCTACGGCGGCACGATCGAGAATCGCGCGCGCCTGATCCTCGAGATCGCCGACGCGTGCATCGGCATCTGGGGCGCCGGCCGTGTCGGCGTGCACCTCGCGCCGCGCGGCGACGCACACACGATGGGCGATTCCGATCCGGCAGCCACATTCGGCTATCTGGCGCGCGAGCTCGGCAAGCGCAAGATCGCGTTCCTCTGCGTGCGCGAATCGCTCGGCGACAAGCGCATCGGCCACGTGCTGAAAGCGGAGTTCGGCGGCGTCTATATCGCCAACGAGAAGTTCACGAAGGAAACGGCGCAGCAGTCGCTCGACGCGGGCGAAGCCGATGCGGTCGCGTGGGGTCAGCTCTTCATCGCGAATCCGGATCTGCCGAAGCGCTTCGAGCTCGATGCGCCGCTCAACCAGCCGAACCCCGCGACGTACTACGCGGAAGGCGCGACCGGTTATACGGACTACCCGGCGCTGGAAATGGCGTGACGCGGTAGCAGCGTAGTCACGGAGTGCAACAGCAACAGCGGCGCGCGGCTACAAACCGCGCGCCGCGATGCATTCAGGCCCACCCTTCGATCTTCACGCCGCCTGCCTGCTCGGCTTCCTCACGCGACACTTTGCGCACCGTCTGCCCGAAGCTCCAGACGTGCCCTTCGGGATCGCGCGCGGCATAGACGCGATCGCCGTAGAACTGATCCTCCGGCTCGCGCGTGATGACGGCGCCCGCCGCGCGCGCCCGCGCGCAATGCGCGTCGATGCCCTCCTTCAACTGCACGTGGACCGCCTGCGTATTGCGGCCATCGACCGACGCGGGGCTCGCCGACACGCCCCAGCCCTCCGTACAGATCATCACGTAGCCGTCGCCGAAGCGCATCTCCGAGTGGCCGAGCCGGCCATTCTTCTCGGTGACGACGAGCGTGCGCTCGAAGCCGAACGCCTTCTCGAGCCAGTCGAGCGCGGCGAACGGGTCCTTGTAGAACACGGCGGAGCCGAAAGTCGGGCGGCGGAACGGGTCTTCCATGAATGTCTCCGGTCGATCATAGTTAGCGCTTTAGCGCCTTACTCTGGCCCCATGCAGAGCTTGGCCGACGAAAGCGTCGATCTTCAACGTTGTAGTGAAGACATTCGCCGAACTCAAGGCCTGGCGCGCATCGAAGACGGGATAAACAGAACAGATACCGCCAGAACCCACTCTCAACCGGGCCATGCCCGCTGCGCCGCGAGCGCGCCTGCCGCTATACTTCCCGGCACACGAGGCCCCCCATGAAAGAAAACGAACCCTTGAACCTCGCCTATCTGCGGGCCGTGCAGGTCGTCGCCGAGACCGGCAGCGTGAGCCGCGCGGCCACCGCCCTCTTTCGCGCGCAATCCGCGGTGACGAGAGCCGTGCAGGAAATCGAAACGGCGCTCGGCGAGACGCTCTTCGATCGCAAGCCATCGGGCATGCTGCCCACGCCCGTTTGCCGCGTGGTGCTCAAGCGCGGCGAGCGCGTCTTTGCCGAGCTCGAAGCGCTCGCGCGCTGGCGCGGCGCGCGCGTATCGGCGCGGCGCCCGGTCGGCGAAGGGGCCGTGCCCCCCTACCTGCTCAATTCGCGGCGGCTCGAATTGTTCTCGGCGCTGGCGCGCCACAAGCACATGCCGAGCGCCGCGCGCGCGCTCGGCATCACCCAGCCCGCGGTGAGCAGCGCCATCCGCATCCTCGAGACCGGCGCGGGGCTTCCCCTCTTCCATCGCAACCCGCGCGGCCTGTTGCTGACGAGCGACGGCGAGACCTTCCTGCTGCACGTGCGCCGCGCGCTGAACGAGCTGCGCCACGTCTCGGACGACGTCGCGGCGCTGCGCGGCAGCATCCAGGGGCGCGTGACGGTCGGCGCGCTGCCGCTTGGCCGCACGCTGATCCTGCCTGAAGCGATTGCGAGGGTCATCGCCCAGTATCCGGGCGTGAAGGTGGCGACGGACGAAAGCGCCTACGAAACGCTGGTGGCCGGCCTGCGCGCGGGCGACATCGATTTCATCCTTGGCGCGCTGCGCCCGAACGACGCCGCGAGCGGCCTCGAAAACGAGAAGCTGATGTCCGAGGATCTGGTGGTGCTGGCGCGGCGCGATCATCCGCTCGCCGCCGCGCGCGGCCTGACCGCCAAGGATCTCGTGGACGCGCAATGGATCCTGCCGCGCAGCCATGCGCCGTCGCGTGGCCTGTTCGAGGCGCTGTTCAAGCGGATGAAGACCCGGCCGCCGACGCCGACCATCGAAACGGCCGATCTTGCCGTCATTCGCGGCCTGTTGCTGCATACGGACATGATCGCCGCGCTGTCGGCGCAGCAATTGCACTACGAACGCGAGTCCGGGCAGCTCGCGGTGCTCGACGTGCCGATGCGCAACACGACGCGGGACATCGGCTTGACGGTGCGCGCCGGAACAACGCCGTCTCCCGCCGCGCGGGCGCTGATCGACGCGATCCGGCTGGTGGCGAGCGACGTGGCGCGCAAGATGCGCGACGCCCAGCGCTAGGAGGCGTGCGGATCGAACATCCGGCTCTGCCTGGCGATGTGCGGCGGCGACGGGCTCGCGTCCGCGCTACGCCGTGAACCCAGGCCCCCAATTCGCATCGGTGACGAACTCCAGGCAAGCATGCGCAGCGAGCGGACGGCTGAAGAAGTAGCCCTGGAATCGATCACAGCCCAGCGCCGAGAGACACTTCAGTTGACACTCGTTCTCGACGCCCTCGACCACCAGCGAAAGATTGAGCGTGCGGCTCAGGTCGGCCACGCTTTTGACGATGTGCTCATTAACGCTGCCGGGACTGACATCCGCCAGAGCGCGATCGATCTTCACCGTATCCAGCGGCAGCTCGCGCAGATAGTGCAGCGACGTATGCCCCATGCCGAAATCGTCCAACGCCACCTTGACGCCGACCTCGCGAAGCCGTCTCAAGTTATCGATCGCAATGACGTCCGGCAGCAGCATGGTGGACTCCGTGATCTCGAGTTCTAGCCACGAAGGCCGCAATTGCTCCCGCCGCAGGATGTCGAGCACCTTCCGATGAAACTCCCGATCCAGCAGTTGCCGCGGGGAGAGATTGACGGCCATCACGAAGTCGTCCGGCAGAACCTCTCGCCAAGCGTTTCTTTGGCGGCATGCAAGCGACAGAATCTGCAATCCGAGACGGTCGGTCTGGCCCGCATCGTCGGCAATCGCCACGACGACCGGCGGCGCCACCCGCCCCAGAAAAGGATGCTGCCAGCGCAGCAGCGCCTCGGCGCCGAAAACACGCCCGGTCCGGAAATCCACCTGCGGCTGGAACTCGAGGAAGATCTGTCCCTCCGTCTTGACGGCATCCTCGAGATCGCTCGCCAGCGCGACGGCCATCCGCCCCTCTTCGCCGGGGAGATCAAGACAACGTTTCGCTTTCAGCCCCGTCTCCGGCGACTCCGCGATGTGAAGCAGGGAGGCGAGCACTTCCTGGCCTCGCTTCCCCGCCAGATATTCGGCCATCAGGACAAACGGGACATACACCATCGTCCCTGCCACCAGGGCGAGCAACTGGACCAGCGTTCCGGAAAACGAGCCCGTGACCGCGTAGCCGCTATAAAGAACCGGTGTCGTCCACGCGATGCTGTAGCCCGGCTGCGGCATCAGGTGGACGACGATGGCCGCATAGGCGATGAGAATCTGCACGACCGGGGCCAATATGAACGGAATGGCATAAACCGGATTGAGCACCAGCGGCAATCCGAACAGCAAAGGCTCGTTCACGTTGAACAGCGCCGGCAGCATCATGAAGAGCGCCAGCTTCCGCCCGCGAACCGTGCGGCTGACCAGCAGCAGCGCGAGGATGAGGCTCAGCGTGCCGCCGGAGCCTCCCATGCGGGCGAATGCCGCGAAAAAGTCGTAGGTAAAGATGAACTGGAGATGGCCGCCGTTCACCACCGCAGCGATATTGGCGTTCGACGCCGGCACCAGCACGTGCTCCTGGACGGCGTATAGCGCGTTCGGTCCATGGATGCCGAAGAGCCACAGCACTTGACTCGCCGTCTCGTAGCCGACGCCGAACAGCGGACTCGTGGAGAACTTCGAGAACGGCGCGGCAAGCAGCGTGCTCAACGTCCCGATGAAATTCGACCCGCCCGCCGCAAACAGCGCCACCTTGAGCAAAGCGAAAAGCAGGATCGTCAGCATCCCGGCCGGCAACACCGTGAACACATCGCCGACCAGAGGATCGTTGCTGAGGTTGCGCAGCGGAACCCGCAAACAGCGGATGCCGCAGAGCTTCAAGAAAAGACAGCCGCCAAGCGAAGCGACCAGCAGCGCGCCAAGCATCCCCCGGCCGAGCGAGAGCGATGCGCTCAGCGTCCCTTCGCTATCCCCCGCGATCAGCGTAAAGAAGCAGGACACCACGACGATCGTGGCGACCGTGGGATTGACATGGCGATGACCGAGCCGCTGGTTATGAAGATTCGTCAGGGCGTCGGCGAAGCCATACAAGGCGACGAGCGCGCCAATACCGAAGGTGCCGGCGAGCAGGTTGTCGCAGAAGAAGTCCAGACGCGGGCCGAAGACCTTCATCAGCCACCGGTGCATGTCGACGCTTGACGGATAGCGCAGCAACAGCGCCAGCGCGCCGCTCATGATGAGCGGCAGGGGCAACGCAAGCCCGCGGCGAATGGCGATGAAATACGGCCTGCGGTCGATTCGCTCGATGATGGTTAAGAAACTGAGCCAGCGCGCAGGCTTTTTCGTCATTGTGGGGTCGACCCGGTTCGATACGACTTGAACGTTAACGGACCGGGCGCGAATTAACTAAAGAGCCGTTTGTGTAGGCATTCCCCGAAATTTGAGTCAGGAAAGGCTTTTAGGTCAGAACACCTCCCACGTTTCGGCAGCCGTGTCCCGCGATATCGCTGGCGCAGCGCCCGTCCCATCGTCGGATCGCTTCTCGACCGCTTTCGATTTTCCACCCCTTACCAACGCTTTTCTCGCAGGGCTTCGCGGCCCGCGGCCTTCACTTTGTCGAGGGTCATCTCGTCTTTGCGCCAGAGCTTGGCCGACTAGCCTTCCATTTTATTTATCGGTTCAAACCCGCAGACCAGAAGCCGCAAGCGCGGCATCCACCGGCGGAAGATAGCCCGCAAACCCCGCTTCCGTCAGCGCCACCCGCACGCGCTCCAGTTCGCGCCGCGCGGCTTCGTCGGCTTGCCCTTGCATGAAGCGCGCAAGAACGCGGCCGCGCGCCGCGAACAAATCGGCCCACGGCAGCGGTTCGTTGCGCGTGTAGTCCTCGAGCGCCGTCGCGTAGCGCAGCACGTTCTCCGCGTCGCCGATCGAGAGCATCGCTTCGATTGCTTCGCGGTAGAACCACAAGTGGTTGTGACCCACGGCCCCACGCCGCAACAGTTCCTCACCTTCGGCGAGGAGCGCGGCGCGCTCCGCGCCGTCCTCGACCGCGCGGCACAGCGTGCCGATGATCTTCGGCCCGACGAACTGGATGCCCACTTCGCGGCACATGGCGAGCGCATCGCGGAGTAAGCCGGCAGCCTCGCTGCGCCGCCCGGCGTCAAGCAGCACGCGCCCCCGCATCTCGATGCATTGCGCCTCGAAACGCCGCGCGCCAATCTGCCGGACCAGCCGCAATACCCGTTCGAGATGGCATTCGGCAGCCGGCGCATCGCACAACTCCACACAGGAGGTGACACCCAGCAACTCGCACAGCATCTGCGCGCGCGGTTGTCCGGCCAGCTCGGCCGCGCGCGCGGCGCCGACCGCATCCTCGCGCGCCTGCCGCACCTCGTTGAGATACATGCGGCTGAAGCCTTGCATCGGACGATTGGCGACCTCGATGCCGCCGAAGCCGTGCTCGCGGGCGAGCGCGACGCTGTGGCTGAAATGCTCGAAAGCCGTGCGCATGCGGCCTTGCGCATAGGCGGCGTCGCCGAGCCCGCCGAGCGCGCGCGCCTCCCCTTCGGGCGAGCCGAGACGCTGCGCGTAGGCGAGCCCGCGCTCGTGCTCGGCGCTGCACTCCTTGATCTTGCCGAGGGGGAAAAGAATGTTGCCGCGCAGATGATGCAGGCGCGCGAGCTCGGCCACCATCTCCTCGCGTTCCGCGAGCGCTTGAGCGGAGTCGAGCAGCGTCAGCGCCTCGGCAAGACCTTCGCTCACCCGCAAGCCTTCCGCGAGCCCGAGCTGGCAGCGGCAGCGGCTCATGTCGTCGGGAGCAGCGGCCAGCGCCGCCCGGTACGTCGCAATCGATGCAGCGGTGTCGCCCAGATCGCGCTGCAGCTCGCCGATGCAGCAGCTGAGCGCGTGACGGTCCGCATCCGTCTGCGCAATGTCGAGCCCTCGTCCGGCAAGGCGCAGCGCCGCCTCGATCAGATGCGCCTTGCGCTGCAGAGCGGCGGCGGCCAGATAGGCCTGCGGCGCGCGCTCGTCCTCCGCGCGGTCCAGGTGCTGCGCGTGGAGCGTCGGATCGCTCGCCGCGAACCAGTCGGCGGCGCGCCGATGCAGCTCGCGCCGGCGCACATGCAGCAGCGTCGAATACGCGCCCTCCTGGATCAGCGCGTGCGCGAACAGGAAGTCGTCGCCCTCCGGCAGCACTAGCGCGTTGGCGAGCAGTCCCTCGCAAGCGTAGTCCGGGTCGTCGACGAGTCGCCTCAGCAGCTCGAGCTCGAAACGCTGGCCGATCACCGCGGCCGCCTGGAACGCCTGCCGGTCGCGCGGCGTGAGGCGATCCATGCGCGCGAGCACGAGGCTCTGGATCGACGCGGGAACGGTCTTCGCGCTGCCTTCCTCCGCGTTGCGCAAGAGCTGTTCGAGAAACAGCGGATTGCCGCCCGCGCGCTCGATGCACGCGAGCGCGATGCGCTGGCTCGCGTCGATGAAGCTGCCGGCCAGGCTCAACGCCTCGTCCTTGCGCAGCGGGCCGAGATCGAACGTGGCGAACGGGATGTCGCGGCAGCGCGCCCGCCAGGCGGCATCGAGCGGATCGCCTTCCGCGCGCGAGGTCATGACGAGCAGGCCGGGGCCGTTGGCGATGCCCGCCGCGAAAGCGGCCAGATAGTCGAGCACCTGCGGATCGGCCCAATGCAGGTCTTCCACGACGATCATCGTCGCCGCGCGCCGGCAGGCGTCTTCAATCAAGCGCGCCGCGCACGCCTGCTTGCCGCGCGTGCGAACAGCGTGGCTCATCGCATCGTAAAGCGTGCGCCATTCGTCCGCTGGCGGCAGATCGAGCAAGTCGTGGAGAAACACGCGCTGCTCGGCCTTGACCATGCCGGCCTCGGCAACGCGCCCGGCGGCGCTTAGCCGCGCCTGGCCCGGCGCGCCGGGCGGCAGTCCGAGCAGGCTGCCGATCACCGCGCGCACGGGTCCCTGCCCTTTGCCCACGCCGAAATCGAGCACGAGGGCGCGATGGATCGAGAAGCCCTGCGCCTGGGCATGGCCGCGCATCTCGTCGACGAGACGCGTCTTGCCGATGCCCGCCTCCCCGCGGACGTAGACGATGTGCCCCAGCCGTTGCTCGAGACACGCGTGCACGATGCCCTGAAATTGCTCGAGCTCGGCGCGACGTCCGACGAAGCGGCTGCGGCTCGCCGCCGGCTCGCTCGCCATGCCGAGCAGGCGCCAGACGCGCACGGGCGCGTCGATGCCCTTGAGGCTGATGTCGCCGGCCAGCTCGCAGACCGCGCCCGCGCCGAGCACGCGCTGCACGTCGGCGGAGAGCAGGGTCTCGCCGGCGTGCGCCGTGGCCACGAGCCGAGCGGCGAGATTGACCGGATCGCCGTGCACCGTGTAGTCTCGCGCGCCGCCGCGGCCCAGCGCGCCCGCGACCACCTCGCCGCTCGCGATGCCGATGTGCGCCTGCAACTGCCGCGCAGTCTGCCCGCGCAGTTGCGCGAGCGCTTCGTGGATGTCGAGCGCGGCGCGGGCGGCGCGCAGCGTATCGGTCTCGTGGGCGCGCGGCGCGCCGAACAGGGCCATGACGGCGTCGCCGATGTGCTTGTCGATCGTGCCGCCGTAGGCGAGCACGATCTCGTCGACAAGCGCCGTATAGCGGCCGATCAGCGCGCGCAACTCCTCGGGATCGAGCGTGTGCGACAGCGCCGTGAACCCGCAGAGGTCGGCGAAGAGAATGGTGACTTGGCGCCGCTCGTCTTGCGGCGCATCGGCGGCGGAAGCGAGCGTTGGAGCAGGCGCCGCAGCGGCGTGCTCGGCGATGGCGGCGAGGATGCGCTTGCGGTGCCCGAGCGACTGCACGCCGAGCTCTTTCAAATCCGCATCGCTCAGCTTAGGCAGCATCGCCTCGTCGACGTCGTTCTCGGCGAACGTGCGCGCATATTGCTCGAGCCCCAATCCGCCCAGCCATTGTTCGATATTCATCGTATTCGCCTCTATGCGCAGCTGCCCGGCGAGCCGTGCGCCGCGAACCGAAAAAGCAGACGAAACGATTCCACGGCATTTGCTCGTCGAGCGTCGGTGCGCGGCCCCACGCTCCTTCTCGACCGAACCGGCGCTTACTTAGTGTAGGCGCTCACCCAGCACACCGTATGACGTTTGACAGTGCTCGAAACCGGGACGGATACTGACCGATGCATCCCGCGCGCCGCCGCATGTCATCGGGAGTCGCCGTGAAACCGGATACGACAGGCTCAGTCTCCGAGGCCGCTCCGAGCTCCCGCATCGAGGGCTTGCTCGGCGACATGACGGCAGGCGTCGTCTCGATGCTCGTCATGCTCTGCTACGCAATGAGCCTCGGCACGCTGATCTTCAGCGCGGACCTCGCGCGCTACGCCGTGCTCGGCGTGCCGACCGCGCTCGTGAGCTGCGTCGTGACCGCGCTCGTGATCGCGTTGACGAGCTCGATGCGCCTGAACATCGCCGGCCCCGACAGCAACGCCACGGCGTTTCTCGCGGGCGTCGCGGCAGGCGTGGCGAGCAGCGTGCGCGCCGACGGCGGTTCCCCGCAGACGATTCTCCTGACGGTCCTGATCGCCATCGCGGTCTGCTCGATCGTGACGGGCATCGTGCTTTACGCGCTGGGGTCCACGAAACGCAGCCGCTCGCTGCAGTTCCTGCCGTATCCGGTGGTGGGCGGCTTCCTGGCCGGCACGGGCTTCCTGCTGCTGGCCGGCGCGTTGCGCGTGCTGACGGGCGAGCCGCTCGCGTGGCGCACGCTCGCGCTGCTCGCGCACCTGCACTGGCTCGCGTGGGCGCCCGCATTGCTCGTGGGCGTGCTGGCCACGCTCCTGACCCGCACCTGGAAGCACGCGGCCGCCTTGCCGCTCGTGCTCGCGTTCGGGATCGCACTGTTCTACGGCCTGCTGCACGCAGCGGGCCTCTCGATCGACGGCGCGCGCAGCATGGGCCTGCTGCTGCCGCGCATGGCGCTGCACCTGCCGCAGCTTCCCGTGCTGCATGTGCCCGCGCCGTTCGCGCAGGCCCGCGTCGACTGGGCCGCCATCGGCGCGCACCTGCCCGAAACCCTGGTGGTCACGACGGCCTCGGCGGTCACGATCCTGATGAATTCGACCGCCATCGGCGCGGCGACGGGCCAGGACGTCGACCTCAATCGCGAGATGCGCGCGGCGGGCCTCGCCAATGTCGCGAGCGGACTGCTCGGCGGCACCGTCGGCTACCAATCGTTCAACCGCTCGATGCTCAACGCGCGCGCCGGCGCGACGAGCCGGGTCGCAGGCGTGTTCGCGGCGCTCGCGTGCCTGATCGTGCTCGCGGTCTCGCCGGATCTCGTCGCGTTGTTCCCGGTGCCGGTGCTGGTCGGGCTGCAGCTTTTCATGGGACTGCGCTTGCTGATGGAGTGGCTCGTCGGCGCGTATGCGAAGCTCGCCTGGTACGAGTATCTGCTGGTGCCCGCGATCCTCGTCGTCATCGCCGGGTATGGCGTGATCGCGGGCGTGGTGGCCGGCATCGTCGCCGCCTGCGTGACGTTCACGCTGCTCTATGGCCGCGTCAGCTGCATACGCATGGAGTTCGACGCCGCGACCCGCACCTCGGCCGTCGAACGCAGCATCGAGGAGACCCAGCAGCTTCGCCGGATCGGCACGCAGGTCTGCGGGATGTGCCTGCAAGGCTTTCTGTTCTTCGGCACGGCCAATTCGATCCTGCAGCGCATCCGCACGCGGCTCGCCGCGCGCGATGCGGCGCCGGTCCGCTACGTGGTGCTCGATTTCGCCGCGACCAACGGCATGGATGCTTCGGTGTCGATCAGCTTCGTCAAGCTCCGGCAGCTCTGCGCGAAGATGAACGCGGACCTCGTGCTGACGGCCCTGCCGCATCGCTCGCGCGATCTGCTCGTGAAGACCGGCACGCTCAAGCTGCGGATTCACGAGTTCGACACGCTCGATGCGGGGCTGGAATGGGTCGAGGAACAGTTGCTCGCGCCGACCGCGCGCGCGGCGGATCGTGAAGACAATTTCCATGCGGCGCTGGCGCCGCATTTCTCACCGAGCGCGCTCGACGCGCTGACCGCGCGGCTCGAAACGTGCGACCTGCAGGCAGGTCAGGCGTTGTTCAGGCGCGGCGAGCCCGGCGACGCGCTCTACCTCGTCGAGCGCGGACGCGTGGCGGTCTCGCTGCCGCTCGCGGGCGCCCGCTCGGTGCGGCTGCGTTCGTTCGGGCCCGGCACGGTCGTCGGCGAGATGGCCGTGTACACGCGGGAGCGGCGCAGCGCGGACGTGCACGCCGAAGCGCCCACGCGCGTGCGGCGCCTGTCGCTCGCGGCGCTCGCCGAGCTCGAGCGCGACAACCCCGAGGCCGCGCAGCAGTTCCATCGCTTTCTCGTCAAGGTCATCGCATCCAGGCTCGCCGTCGCCAATGAGGCGCTGCGCGCCGCTTATTGAGGCTAGGCACGTGTGCGTTCGACGACCCGACGATGGCGGCCCAGCTTTTCACCGCTTTCGACGCCCCAACGAGCAATCCGCGAGGTAATTAAGTCTAAGGGTGGTACCTATAGTAGGTTTCGTCGAAACCACCACGCACGGAATCTTTTGCCACGACAATGTCCGCTGATTCCATGGTCACCGGTGAGGGATCTTGACCAAAGTTCATATACCAAAATAATGGAGTCGAGCCGCGCGGCGGTATTTGCGTAAGTGGACGCACAGCCGTGACCGATGTACTGGCTAGATATGGAGACGTAAATCCACGCAAGTACGATGGCGTGATAACCGCCTGGATGCGATATGTGCCCTCCTTCAATTGGTCGCACGTTGGCTGAAAGATGACTTGCGTTGAGCCGCCGCTTACAACGCTGGTGGTATTGCTACCGTCCGGAGCAGTGACAGTATAGGTAGTGGAACCGTCATCCACCGATGCCGCAATTTCCATCGGCCCCTCTGGGTTGTAGTACCCGAATGAGCTTGCATTCGCAGCGGCAGACTTCATCAACCCAAGCGTTTGCGCTTCGAGCCCGAGTTGTTGGTTCAAATAGACGCCGACAAAAGCGTGGCCCAATTTGTCATAGCTGTAAGTCGCCGCGCCAGAATCGAAGTTGGCAGGCGCTGGCGCGAGCAGACCATATGTGGAGGCAAGCAAAACCGCCGCCTTTGCAATTACGCGGTCCTCCATGCTGGTGACGTACAAGCCCGTGTCCGGCGCGTTCGCCGGCGTTGCGACGTTGACGACTTGAATTTGCGGCGCGATCTCGTAGGCGCCCGGGTTATACGAGTTTGGAATTGCCAGCTGCGTTCGTTTATACAGTGCCTGAGCAAACATATTGCCCTCGGAGTGGGCGACGATAACCACCTTTTCTCCGAATGACGCGTCTACTGTCAATCGAGCGGTGATCCGCTCGAGCGTGGCCGCCGCTGCGGGATCCAAACCATTCAGCACCGTCGTAGCCACAGCGTCGCGTTCCACCTGCGCAACCGCGTCCAAGTCCGCACCGGCAAGTGTGTTGGGCACGGCCCCGATCAGCCTTAGCCCCTGTTCGATGAATTCCCATGCGGGTGCGCTATCGAGGTACTCGCCGAACTTCTGCGCGATCAGCTTGCGAAAGATGTCCAGGACCAACCCTTCAGACGGGTTATAGAGCGAATGAACAGGGCCATAGTGCGGCTGGCCGTATTGATCCATTCGAGCCCCGAGCTTTGTGGCCTCCGCTTGCTCCTCAAACTCATTCGGCGCCCCGACCCCATTGACGTAGTACACGATCGGCGACGTGGTGCACACCGCGAAGGGGCCGGAGGTGAGCACGGCCGAACTAGCGAAAACTGATCGAACGAAGCCGCTGAATAGGATCGCAATCGCCAGGACCGATACGGCGACGCGACGTCCAAGTGCTCGAGTCATTGAGCCGCCCTAGCAGGCGCGCAGGCCGACGGATCCGCGTCGAGCACGGTGACATTGGTCGCGTGAGCAATAAATTGCCGCCGTGCCGCGAGACGTGCATCGGTGTTGAACGTCCGTGCATACACCGCGTTGATAGCCTCAAACAGTTCTCGCTCGTGCTCCTCGCTTACATTCACCGCGGCGCACGTTCCGGCCTGCCCCTCGGCAATCACGAAGCTACTCGTATCGGCAATGCTAAGCGTCGAGCTACGAATGCTGGTCTGCAAGACGCGTGCCGCCGATTCCGCAGCTGCCTTCACCGCCGGCACCGCGGAGTACTTATCGTCGATCAACTGTTGAACATCGTCGCGATAGCCACGGCTGGCTGAGTCAATACCCTCCACCGTCGCCGCGTTTCCTGCGGGGGTATAGGTCCCGGATGCACTGGAGGTAGAGCCGCTATTGGACGTAGAACCGCTGCTGGCCGACTGAGTGGAGGCGGAACTGCTGCCGCCGCAAGCCGCGAGCGAGCACGTAAACACAAATGCCACAGCCCCTCTGGCTAGACTGTTCCTTTTCATATTTGTTTTCCTCGATACATGAGTCCTGTCCGCCACCGTTTGCAGACAGAGCTTTATTTGACGTTTATTGGCGTGTGTATTCTTGGCCGATCACGCCCAGTTGCCCCTCGATCAGGTTCGGATTGGTGCTGATGACCTGATTGACAGTGGCCCGGGCGTTAATGCCGGTGCCATTCAGCGTCGTGCCGGTGGCGCCGAAGTTGAATGAGCGATGAGGGTTCTGCGATACGCCAGGAACGGTCGGCGAGATATTGACGGATGCCGGCCATGGACACAGCCGCCAGCCAAACAGCAACGAATTGCGTGGTGCCCAATACCCCGTAGTATGGACGCCGCCCTCGATACCGGTTTGTCATTTGTTCTACCCGGCGCCGGTTGCGCTGCGGGTCCTCGATTGGTCTTGTTGATTTGGGCGAATGCCTACGCACTCGCGCTTTATTATGATGTTTTCGACACCAATCGAAGATTCTTTAGAGTTTCAATCGAAATTCTTTCAATTACCTGCGAACTAGTCGGCTCAATGATTGACGCGAGAAATCTGAAAGACTTCCGCAAATCGGGACTCCGCCGTGGCCGACCGGGCAACCCCGGTCGCCTTGTCATCCGACATCAAACGTCTTCCCCTCTACGCCGGATTACGGCCGGCAAAACACGTTCCCATGTTTAAACAAAATCATTCCAAAGGCTAGCCTGTAATTAGTGTGAACAGACCCTAGACGCGCTTCGGAATATCGAGCCCCTTCGCCACTGCCGGCCGGTCGAGGAACGCGGCGAGCGCGCGCCGCACCTGCGGAAAATCCGCGAAGCCCACGAGATCGCCCGCCTCGTAGAAGCCGACCAGGTTGCGCACCCACGGGAACGTGGCGATATCGGCGATCGTGTAGTCGTCGCCCATGATCCAGCGGCGCCCGCCAAGCCGCCCTTCGAGCACGCCGAGAAGCCGCCGAGACTCGGCGATGTAGCGGTCGCGCGGACGCTTGTCCTCGTACTCCTTGCCCGCGAACTTGTGGAAGAAGCCGACCTGGCCGAACATCGGGCCGATGCCGCCCATCTGGAACATCAGCCACTGGATCGTTTCGTAGCGGCCGGTGGCGTCCTGCGGAATCAGCTGCCCGCTCTTGTCGGCGAGATAGATCAGGATCGCGCCCGATTCGAACAGGGCGAGCGGCTTTCCATCGGGACCGACGGGATCGAGAATCGCCGGGATCTTGTTGTTCGGATTGAGCGAGAGAAATTCCGGCGACATCTGATCGTTGGTGTCGAAGCGCACGAGATGCGGCTCGTATTGCAGCCCGGTCTCTTCGAGCATGATCGAAATCTTGACGCCGTTCGGCGTCGGCAGCGAGTAGAGCTGGATGCGTTCAGGATGCTGCGCGGGCCATTTGGCGGTGATCGGGAAGTCGGCGAGGTTGCTCATGCGTGGTCCTGGAGTTCTGTGGCGGATAGCGGCGGCATGCGATTGCGTTTCGAAGTCCGCGCAAGATTCGCGCCGGATGAAACGCACCGCGAAATTCTACCCGCGCTGAGTTTGGCTTGCTTTCGGCTGCCCCAGGTGATCCATCGGTCATCTGCTATCATTCGCCCTTGCATCAAGAGTCGGATGATTCCGACGCCAACCTGCCTTCCCGGGCAAGGTGGACGCCTCAGGGCGATGCGGCCGATTGACGGCAACGAAGCGGGAGCGGCATAGACAGCTGGCACCGGTTCGAACATCCTTACTTTCCGGAGCTTCTATGCACCAGCATGCATCCTCACAACCCGCAGCGGACCACGTAGAGAATTGGTCGCAACATCTGCCGGGTTTTCAGCTGACTCACACACTTCAACTCGTCTCCGTCGCAAGCCTCGACGTCGTGTCGCGCGTCGCAGCGCATCTCGAAGAGCAGCAAGCGTCCGTCAATCATTTCGCGGTGCGGCGAAGCGGCGACGTCCTGGATCAGACGATCGTTCTGGAAGGTATTGGCGAGCGGCGAGCCAGGGCGCTGCGCGAGCAACTCTTGATACTCGATGGCGTGTTGCGCATTCGACTGGAACACCGGTTTGGCCGATCAGGCTGATTCGACGGGGAAGCAGACAGCGGTTCCCGCTTCCCCCGCGCGAGTTGCGTAGACGCCTCAGCCGGCCCATTGCCGCAATTGCTGCACGCTCTCGCGCAACTCGCGCTCCAATTGCGCAACCAGTTCCGCAGCCGGCATCGACCGCGCCAGCGCCGCCGCCTGCCCAGCCCATTGCGCGCCGTAGCCGAACTCGCCCTTCGCCTTCGCCGCCGCATGCAGCGCCTTGCCCGCGTCGTAGGTGATCGGGTACTCGGGCGGCTTCGGCGCGTTCGCATCGCTGCCCAGCTCGGTGAACGTGTTCACCATGCTTCGAGCGAGGCGCCCGGAAATCGCCGCGGTGAACGTCGTGCGGCGCGCCGCATCGCCAAGCAGCGCACGGCGGTAGCCTTCGTCGATCGACGATTCCGGGCAGGCCACGAAGGCCGTGCCGAGCTGCGCGGCCTGTGCGCCGAGCGCCAGCGCCGCCGCGATGCCCGCGCCATCCATGATGCCGCCCGACGCAATGACGGGCAGGTCGAACGCCTCCACCAGAAGGCGCGTCAGTGCGAACGTGCCCAAGCGGTCGTCGAAGCCATCGGGGTTGAATACGCCTCGATGGCCGCCCGCCTCGATCCCTTGCGCCACGATGGCGTCCACGCCGGCCGCGGCGACCTGCGCGGCCTCGTCGAGATTGGTCGCCGAAGCCAGCAGCTTGATGCCCGCGTTCTTCAGATCGGCAATCACTTCCGCAGCCGGCAAGCCGAAGTGGAAGCTGACCACCGCCGGCTTCTCTTCGAGAAACACCTCGACCATCTCCGGGTACGCCAGAAAGCTCGTGTAGATCTCCGATAGCGACGCGGGCGGCGTCGCGCCGTACCGCTCGAAATGCGGCGCGAGCCACTTCAGCCAGCCGCTCTCCATGTCCGGGTCCGCCATCGCGGGGCTGTGGCAGAAGACGTTGACGTTGAAGGGCTTCGCCGTCAGCGCCCGCGTTTCCCTGATGGCTTGGCGCGCGCCGTCGGCATTCATCGCGCCTACGGCCAGCGAGCCGAGCCCCCCCGCGTTGGATACCGCGGCGACAAGCGCCGGCGGGGCGACGCCGGCCATCGGCGCCTGGATGATCGGCTTGTCGATGCCCAGCAAATGCAGCAGGGATCGATGGTCTTTGGGGTGAGCCATGTCGCTGTCCTCTTCAAATAAGGTTGAGCCGCAAGCGGGCTGCCGACGGGCTGGCTATGCCGCCAGCTTCATCATCAGGAAGTCCACGAAACAGCGCACGCGCGACGACAGGTGCCGCGCGTGCGGATAAAGCAGATAGAACGGCCGCGAGCAGCCGCCGTAGCGCGCGAGCGCGACCTCGAGCGCGCCGTTCGCTATGTCCTGCTCGACGATGAACCGGTAGGTCTGGAAGACGCCCGCGCCGTTGCGCGCGAGCGTCACGCCGGCCAGCGCGTCGCCCGACGAACCGTAGCCGCCGCGCGTGCTGATCTCGACGGTCTCGCCGTCCTGCTGGAACACCCAGGGCAAATTGCGGCCGGTGCTCGGCAGCTCGAACTGGATGCAATCGTGATGCGCAAGATCGTCCGGCGTATTCAGCTTGCCGGCTCGCCGCAGATACTCGGGCGCGGCCACCACGACGATCTCCGCATCCTCGAGCTTGCGGGCGATCAAGGCGGAGTCGCGCGGCGCGCGTCCTCGGATCGCGAGGTCGAAGCCCTCTTCCGCGAAGTCGATGTTGCGGTTGCTCAAGTGCGTTTCGACCGTGACGTCGGGATAGTTCGCGCGAAACTCCGCAAGAATCGGCAGGACGCGATAGTGGCCGTACGGCGTCGGCATGCTGATGCGCAGCTGGCCGGCGGGCGTGGTCTGCTGACCGGTCGCTTCGCGCTCGGCGTCCGCGAGCTGGTTCAATGCCTGCCGGCATTGCTCGAAGTAGCGCTTGCCCAATTCGGTGAGCCGGATCTGCCGCGTCGTGCGCACGAACAGCCGCGCACCGAGACGCGTCTCGAGACGCGCCACCGCACGGCTCACCGCAGCCGGCGTGACGCTGGCCGAGTTCGCCGCGAGCGTGAAGCTCTGCAGCTCCGCCGCGAGGCAAAACAGCTCGATGCTGCCAAGAACGAGATCTTCGAATTGACGCTGCATGGTTTGGGCTCGCCGTCTGGTTCATGGTTCACACGGCGCGAACCCGGATCTCGACGGATCGAAGCAGCGCCTCGTACGCACCGCTACTGTACGCCGAGCGCGTGACGAGACAGGTATCGGCCTTGGCGATTTCCTGGGCGCGGACATTCTCCGGCGCACATTGCAGATCCAACACCGGCTTGGGGCACAGCGCGAAACACGTCCCCGCGGCGACGCAAGCCAGCATCGTGTGATAGGAGGCCAGCTCCATCACCTGCCAGCGCGACTGCATTTCAGCACCAGCCGAGGTTCGATTTGGCCCGCTTCGGCGACGAAAGCGCAGTCCACGCGTTGCGCCATCACGTCTTCGACGAGCGAGCAGGACGTGCCGATGGAAATCTCGAGTTCGACCTGCGGCCAGCGGCTGTGGTAGGACGCAAGCAACGCGGGCAGGCGCGTCGCAGCGGTGCTTTCCAGGGCTCCGATGCGCAGGCGGCCCACGTTCATCGCTTTGCGCTGCAGCAGCGCAAGACGATCCCGGCGATGAATAGTCCATATGGCTCCCGTCAACTTCTTGACGAGATTGTTCTTGTTTCGCCGACGAGCGGCAACGGACCTTCGGGAAAAACACTCTTGAGCCGCAGGAAACGCTTCTTGCGGCGAAATAAAAAGCGAAGAGCGGCCAATGGCCGCTCTTCGCTCTTGCTCAGCTCGAATGCCGCTTACTTCGCCGTCGGCATCGCAAACTCAGCGCCCTTCTCGATGCTCTCGGACCAGCGCTGCATGATCGACTTCTGCTTCGTATAGAACCGCACGCCTTCCTCGCCGTACGCATGCGTATCGCCGAACAGGCTGCGCTTCCAGCCGCCGAAACCGTGCCACGCCATCGGCACCGGAATCGGCACGTTGATGCCGACCATGCCGACTTCGATGCGGCGGCCGAACTCGCGGGCCACGTGGCCATCGCTCGTGAAGCAAGCGACGCCGTTGCCGAACTCGTGCGCGTTGATCAAGTCGACCGCCTGCGTGAAGTCCCTGACGCGCACGCACGCGAGCACCGGACCGAAGATCTCTTCCTTGTAGATGCGCATCTCGGGCGTGACGTTGTCGAACAGCGTGCCGCCCGTGAAGAAGCCGTCCTCATGGCCGGGCACCTTCAGGCCGCGGCCGTCGACGACGAGCGTCGCGCCTTCCTTCACGCCCAGGTCGATATAGCCTTCGATGCGCTCGAGCGCCTGGCGCGTCACGATCGGGCCCATCTCGGCGTCGGCTTCCATGCCGTTCTTGACGACCAGCGCGCGGGCCCGCTCGGCGAGACGCGGCATGATCCTGTCGGCGACGTCGCCCACCAGGAGCGCCACCGAGATCGCCATGCAGCGCTCGCCCGCGGAGCCGTAGGCGGCGCCGATCAGCGCATCGACGGCCTTGTCGAGGTCGGCGTCCGGCATGATGACCATGTGGTTCTTCGCGCCGCCGAGCGCCTGCACGCGCTTGCCGTGCTTCGCGCCCGTCTCGTAGATGTAGTTGGCGATGGGAGTCGAGCCGACGAAGCTCACGGCCTTGACGTCGGGATGCACGAGCAGCGCATCGACCACCGTCTTGTCGCCCTGCACCACGTTGAAAATGCCGTCGGGCAGCCCCGCCTCCTTCAGCAATTCCGCCATGAACAGCGACGCCGACGGATCGCGCTCGCTAGGCTTCAAGACGAAGGCGTTGCCCGCCGCGATGGCGACCGGGAACATCCAGCACGGCACCATGCACGGGAAGTTGAACGGGGTGATGCCCGCGACGACGCCGAGCGGCTGGCGCATGGTCCAGTTGTCGATGCCCGTCGACACCTGCTCGGTGTAGTCGCCCTTGAGGAGCTGCGGAATGCCGCAGGCGAATTCGATGACGTCGATGCCGCGCGAGACCTCGCCTTGCGCATCGGAGAACACCTTGCCGTGCTCGGCCGTGATGATGGCCGCGAGCTCGTCGCGATGCTTGTTCATCAACTCGAGGAAACGCAGCATGACGCGCGCGCGCCGGATCGGCGGCGTATCGCGCCACGCGGGAAACGCGGCGTTGGCGCTCGTCACCGCCGCGTCGACATCGGCCGCCTCGCCGAGCAGCAGCTTGCGCGCACGCGCGCCGGTGGCGGGGTTGAATACCGGCTGGCTGCGCTCGCCGCTGCCGCTCACGCGCTTGCCGTCGATGAAATGTCCGACGTCCGCGCTGTCGATGTAGGCCTGCATGTCGTCTCCTTTGCGTGAAATGGCGATGCGAGCAAGTGTAAGAAGCCGCGGCCGAACTGAAAAGGCGCTAACATTGAACTCATTGTTTATCAGATTGAACAATGAGTGTATGGATACCCAAAAGATCGAAGGACTCTGGACCCACCTGCACTGGCTCGGCATGCTCGCCGAGCAAGGCAGCTACACGGCCGCCGCGGCGCGCCTGGGCGTCAGCAAGGCCGCAATGAGCCAGCGCATTTCGGAGCTGGAGCGCGCCGCCGGTATCTCGCTGGTGCAGCGCACCACGCGCAGCGTCCGGCTGACGGAGGCCGGGCAGCGGCTCGTCGACAACATCCGGGACCAGTACGAGCAGATCGCGGCGAGCTTCGCGAGCGTGCGGGAGCTGGCCGGCGTCGCGCGCGGGCTCGTGCGCGTCACCGCGCCCGTCGCCTTCGCGCGGCAGCAGCTGCTGCCGAAGCTGCCCGCCTTCCTGCGCGCCAATCCCGAGGTCAAGGTGCAGCTGGAGGTGTCCGACCGGCTCATTTCGCTCGCGGCGGAAGGCTTCGATCTCGCGATCCGGCACAGCGCGGCGGCGCCCGATACGCACGTCGCCTGGAAGCTCTGCGAAACGCATTCGGTGCTCGTGGCGACGCGGGCCTATCTGCGCCGCCGCGGCACGCCGAAGATTCCGCAGGAGCTTGCCGCGCACGACTGCCTGTTCTACCCGCGCACGACCGGGCCGGCGATGTGGACCTTGGAACGCAGGACGGCGCGCAAAGCGTCCGCCGCGACGGCCGTCACGCTACCCGTCAACGGACAGTTCTCCGCCAACAACAGCGAAGCGCTGCGCGATGCGGCGCTCAATGATCTCGGCATCGCCCTGCTGCCCGATTTCACGGCGCAGGCGGCCGTGCAGGCGGGCAAGCTCGCCATCGTCCTGCCCGAGTGGCGCGTCACCGGCACCTTCGCGGAGCAACTCTATATCCTGCGCCCCTATACGTCCCATGTGCCGCGCGCGGTGGGGCTCTTTGTCGGCTATTTACGCGAAAATTTCGCGGAAGGTTTTCCGCTGTAGATGAAATAGCGATTTCACGGAGCATCGCACGGCGGACGAGGCCGAAGCCGACGACACGGACCTATCTGGCAAGCGCGGTAGTGACCCTACCCAGCCAGGTCCCGGCCGACACCAGACCCGCGGGATCCCAGCTATCCGCTGAATTCGGGCTGTTTTCGAGCTGCGCCTCATTGAGCTGCCACACGACGACTCTGGGCCGGTGTTGCGCGAATGCCGGACTCTCCACTGTATCCAGGAAGGTTTTCCACGGACCAACGTTGCCAGGATTCCACATAAGCCCCACCGGCTGACCAAGGGCATTGGAAAGCTTTTGCGAATACCCCAGGTACGGCTGCACGAAACTGTTGCCCACGACCTGAACCTGCGGCGGTGCGCTATCGGCAAGCAGACCGTCACCACCATCGGCTTGCTTGCGCACGGTGTAGGTATCCCGGCCGATGCGCTTGCGATCCTCCGGCGACATGAAGTTCATCGCGAGATCGCCATAGCGGCGGTCATTGGTCCATTCACCCAGCACGGTCCCTGTTCCGGAAGCGGGCAGATCGAACTGACTTCGGATCAACGCGGCGGTCGCGTCGGCCGATGCTTCGGCGGCCCATGCGGTCCAGTGATAGTCAGCACGATAAAAAGCGGTCTGCTGGCCATGCTCGACGGACTGCAGCACTTGCCGGTCGTCGAAGGTGGCGATTCCCGCAGCCGACAGCATGCCGAGTATGTCGCCGTAGCGCGACTGGACCTGCGGCGAGAGCGTCGTTCCGGCAGGAAGCCGTTGCGGATAGAACGGCGCCTTGGCCGGCACGACCATCAGGACCAGCGCGACATGCTTCGCCGCCAGGTCATCCTTTGTTTGCTGGATCAGCTTGATATCGGCCTCGAGCTGCGCCCGATTGACCTTCCCGGTACTTTCCCAGCCTGGAAAGAGCCACCCGTCCTGCCCTTCGATCACGGACGGCGCAGCGCGCGCCTGGCTTCCCAGGGCAAGCACGGCCAATGCCGCGAAACGTGTCCAGCGGCTCCGGTTTGGTTTGCTCTTCAGCGAATCGCGATCTTTCATTCGAAGTCTCATCGTTGTTCCAAATAGGCAATCTCTTCATCCGTCAATGGCTGGTACAGCGAGCGCAAAGGCCATTCCCATATCAGCAGCCGGATACCGCCGAGCCGCTCCGGGTCATGCCGCAGCAGCTGCAGCACGCTGCCGGCAAACCCGCTGCCCACCCGGCTTTGCTGCGCGATCTCCTGTTTCATCGCGAACTGCAGGTCATCGAAGAAGCCGGAGTTGAGCGAATAGGACGAGCCGGCCAGCATCACGACCGGGGCGGGCGCATTGTCGAGCAAGCCGCCGCTTCGGCGTATCTCGAGCTGCTCGTCGCGGTCGAGGTCGGGCTGCGGCGCGAACGGCGGCACGTTGCCGTCTATTCCCGCCAGCCGCGCCAGGTCGCCGCCGCGGGGCTGCGTTCGCGCGGCCACCCGCAGTTGCATGACCACATCGCCGGCAGGCACGTAAGCCTGCGCTGCGGCCGCCACGCGGCCGGCAGCGAATCTCGCGCCCTCGCGATTCCAGTGCGTATCGGTACGCCAATAGCCGGGGGCGACCCAGCCGCCATGGAGATCGACCTGACGCAACGCGAGGCCCGCGCTCGCCTGCTGCCAGGCAAGACGCCGTCCGCGCGCCTGCCACGACACGTCGAGCCCGCACAGCTCGCCCGCCGCCTGCTCGACCTTGTCCGGCACCGGCACGGCCACGACTTCGATGCCGCGTTTCCTGAGGTCGGCCAGCAGCCTGCCCGCGAGCAGCACACGCCGCTGCAGGTTGCGCTCGCCGCCGGGCGTTTCGACCACTTCCTCCGTGAGAAAAAGCCACCCCGGACAGCCGCGGCGCACCTGCGGATCGGCGTCGCCCGTGACCGCGTAAAGCAGCCCGTTGATCACGCGCCGCACCGCCGGTTGCGGCATGGCCGCCTGAGCCACGCGCCGGTCCAGCGCCTGGGTCGCGGCGCCGTCGAGCCACGACGACTGCCGCAGCAGTTGAGCGAGCGGCCCGGCCTCTTCGTTGAGCCGCCAAAGCAGCGCGGCGGCGCCGCACATCACGATGATGACGAAAGCGGCCGTGTTGAGCTTGCGCATCACGATCAGAATTGGAAATAGAGGAATGGGACCACGGTGCGCCCCTGCAGCACGCACAGCGCAACGAGCCACAACGGCACGGCCAGATAACGCAGTAGCGCTTCGCCATAGGCGCGGCCCCGCTCCCAGCGCGACCATGCCGCGGGCAAATAAACGAGCGCGATGCCGATCAGCAGACAGGCGGCCTGGTTAGGCCTCGACACGGCAGCGAACGCACTCGATACCTGCCATCCATGCTTGCCGCCGAGCGCTGCAAGCAGCGTCGACACTTGCGTCCAGGTCTCGGCGCGAAACAGCAGCCAGCCGGCCATCACGAACAGCAGCATCGCGGCATGGCCTGCCCAGAACGGCAGCTTCGCCCCGCCCCGCGCACGCCACAGCCTTTCGGCCGCGAGGCCCGCGCCGTGCCACAGCCCCCACACCATGAACGTCCAGCTGGCGCCGTGCCACAAGCCGCCGAGCGCCATCGTGATCAACAGGTTCATGCAGCTGCGCGGCAGGCTCTGGCGGCTGCCGCCCAGCGGAATGTAAAGGTAGTCGCGCAGCCAGCCCGACAGGCTGATATGCCAGCGGCGCCAGAACTCCGACAGCGAACCGGCCAGATAAGGCGCATCGAAGTTCTCGGGAAACCGCAGCCCCACCATCAGGCCCAAGCCGATCGCCATGCCGCTGTATGCGCAGAAGTCGAAATACAGTTGCAGCGCATACGCCAGCACGGTCAGCGCAGCGTCGGCCGCGCTCGGTGACGTGAGCTGATAGCCGCTCGTCACGAGCGGCGCCAGCGTATCGGCCAGCAGGATCTTCTGCGCAAAGCCGAGCATGAACCGCTCGGCGCCGGCAGCGAACTCCGCGGCATGGAACGCGCGCCGCTGAAGCCGCTCGGCCACCCATTCGTAGCGAACGACCGGCCCCGCCACGAGATGGCCGAACATCGACTGGTAGGTCGCGTAGTTGACGAAGTTCGGCTCGGCGGCAACGGTGCCGCTATAGACGTCGACCGAATAGGAAATTGCGCCGAAGACAAAGAACGACAGCCCGATCGGCAGTATGACGGCCTGCCATGCGCCGAGCGGCACGCCGATTGATCGAGCCGTGTCGTGCAGCAGGTTTGCGTACTTGAACCACACGAGCGCGACGAGCGGCCACGCGATGCCCGCGAGCAGCGCCCAGCGCTTTTGGCGCTCCGGGACGCGCTCGATCCAAAGGCCCGTGCACCACGACCAGAGCGCGATCGAGACGATCAGCGGCAGGAAGCCGGGACGCCACCACGCATAGAAGACCCAACTGAACACGAGGAGGGTTGCGTTACGCCAGCGCGAGCCCACGGCCGCATAAGCCAGCAGGAAGATCGGCAAGAAAACGAAGACGAAGCTGATGCTCGCGAAGACCATAGGTGTCCGGCTCAGTGGCTGCCCGAGTAAGGCTCGATGGCGTCGGCCTGGATGACGAGGCGCGGTGCGCCGGCGTCGCCGAGCAGAAAGACGCTCGCGCGGTCGCCTGATTTCAGCGGCGGCAACGCGACCGGGGCCGTGCTTCCGGCGGCCTCGCACCGCCCCTGCAGCCGAGCTTGGACCGGATTGATCACGCGCTTGCGGACGTCGCCGCTCGTCACGCGATCGAACACCGTGGCGCCGTTCTCGATCGCGAGCAAGCCGTTGCACTTGGGCGCGAGGTTATAGAAACGCAGCTCCGCCTTCAGGTCGTCGCGCCCGTCGGCTGTGTCGGCGATCAGCCTCGGCTGGCCGGCGCCCGTCAGCACCACGGTGTTGAACGTGCCCGGCTTGACGCCGATGTGCCCGAGCACATGGCCATCGGCCTTGATCTCGACACCGGCGGCGGCATCGACCACGCGATAGTCGGTGCTCATCCTTCGCTTCGGATCGAGCGTATCGCGCTCGCCCGCGAACTCGACATCGACTGCCGCCGCCAACGGATTCACCACGCGCAGGTAGCTCGATCCGGCCGGCGCCTGCGGTGCATACAGCCGGGCAATCTCCTGTGCCGTCGAGCCGGCTCCCCAGGCCAGCACGACGATGCCCGCAAGCAGGGTGACGCCGGCGCGAAGGCGGCCGGCACGTATGGAAAAAGCATGGCTCTTTACCATGACCGAGAGACTCCCTTTTCAATAGTTGAAGACGCTGCGAATGAACCAGCCCTTCGCGCGTTCGTCGCCCGCGACCCTCAGGCGGTACTGCACGGACAGGTCGAAGTACGAACGCGGCGCGTGATAGCGGTCTTCCCGCAGCCACGTGCGCAGATTGACGCCGACGCCCGCCCCCACCGCCAACGGTTTGTCGTAGGCGTCGTTGTAGTCCGCCGCGAACACGGCGTGCGGCCACAGCACCGTGTGTCCGAACCCTGTTTCGGGCAGCCGGAAGCTGCGCCCGGCCTGCACCTCCGAAGTGAAGTAACGCGTCCTGGCGAGCAGGTAGTCGCCGGTCTCCGCGTAGACCTGCACGCTGTTCCAGCTCGGCACATCGAAGCGCAGATCGGTGCCGGCGCCCCACGAGTAGCCGAGCCGCGCGAGCCAGTCGCTTTTCGCCGCCGAGCCGATCGCCTGTTGCCGCTCGAACGCGGCAATGACGTTCTGCGAAGCAAGCGGCTTCCAGCGGATACCGAATGCGGACAGCAGGCTCGGCCAGCCGGCCGGCGATTGGCCGGTGAAGGTATTGCCCGTGACCGCGTTGGTGGACGTGGTCGGCGCGCTGTACGCCGTGCCGGTGAGCCGTGCATAGAGATCGACCCACGTGCCGTCGCGCTCGAGCGCGGACGGCCGCCACCAGGCCTCGGTGCCGATCTGCAGGTTGTCGCCGACCAGCGCCGACTGGTTCCCGCCCGCCTGCATGTTGTTGCTGCCGCGGTAAGTCAGCGCGACATAGGCGCCCCATTGACGCTCGAGCTCGGATATCGCGCGGCGCGTCTCGTAGAGGCTCTGCGGCGTCTGGTCGAGGTCGCCGTCGCCGGCGGCGTCGATGCTGCGGCGGAAGTAGCTCGCCGCGAGCGGACGCGCATCGGCATTGATCGCGGCGAAACCCGCATCGCGTAACGCCTTGGGGGGCAGCCTGCCGGCCTCGTCGATCTGCCCGAACGCCTGCACGGCCGTTGCCGGCGCGCCAGACACCGCGGCGAGGTACGCGAAGCCCAGGTCCGGCACGGCGTCCTTCAGTTCGGAGCGCACCTGGCGGGCTTCGTCGTGCCGGCCGCTCGCGTCGAGCACATCGGCCAGCACGCGTCGATACGTGCCGCGCTTCGGCGAGACGGCAACGAGCTCACGCGCCAGCGCGAGCGCAGTCGCGTTTTCTCCTTTCGAGAGCGCGCGATAGATGGCAGGGACCATCGCATCGGGTGCAGCGTCCGCAGGGCGCGCCTCGCACACCGTGCCGTAAGGCGTCAGCCGGCAATCGAGAAACGGCGCCTGCAGCTGCGTGCGGTCCGAATGGCGCCGATGGAACGCGATCAGGCTGCGCCGCCAGGCCGCTTCCCCGTCGTCCTTCGGCAAAGGCTGCAAGGTCCCGGCTGCGAATGCCGGATCGCCGGCGGCCATCGCCGCATCGGCGGCATACAGCCGGACGTTGCGCAGGTCGTCGTCGCTGAGCGTGCCGTTTTTCACGGCCTTTTCATAGTCGCCGCGGGCGGCGGCATACCTGCCCTGCATCTGGCGCAGGTAGCCGCGCAGCAGCACCGGGACCGCATCCTCGTCGTCAATCCGGATCGCGGCGCTCGCCGCCGCTTCCGCATCGGCATACCGGTGCTGGCGGCTCAAGGCATCGATCTGCAGCAAGCGGTACGACATCACGTCCGGCGCATACGAAATCGCCTCGGCGATCGCCTTCTGCGCTCGTTCCGGATCGTTGTCGGCCATCGCCGCGTAAGCCTCGCGCGCAGGTTCCTGCGCGAGTTGCCGGCGAACGGCGTCGCGCCGTCCCTCGAGCTCCCGGTTGGGACCGCCGATGCGCAGGGCCATCTGGAACACATCGACGGCTTCCTGCGGACGATGGTCGGCCGCCGCGCGATACGCCGCTGCGGCAAACGCTTGCGACGGCCGTTCCGATGCGAACAGCGAGCACACAGGCCCGAAGCGGTTGACGATGCAACGCAGGAGCGGCGGCTGCAGGGCAGGACGCGCCATCGTGCTGCCGGACGCCAGCATCCGTGCGAGCTGGCGCCGCTCGCGGGCATCGGCATCGCTGTCCGGTATGGGTTCGACGGCCTTGAGCGCCGACGCCGTGTCGCCCGCGCTCAACGCGGCATCGGCCACGATCAGGCGAACGGCGCGCAGGTCCGCATCGCCGAGCGAGTCGCCCGCGAGCGCCTGTCCGTAGTACGCGCGCGCCTCATCGTAATGGCCGTCTTGCTGCAGCAAATAGCCATGCAGCACATACACCATCGAATCGTCGCTCGCGCTTACGAGCGCTTCGCGGCTCGCGCGGTACGCCGCCTTCATGTCCTGCAGACGCGTCAGCAGACTGACCTGCAAAAGCCGGTATTGCGACACGTCGGGCGCCAGCGTAACGGCTTCGCCGATTGCGCTCGACGCGCCTTCCGCATCGTTGCGCGCGAGCAGATCGAGCGCATGCGCGGCCGCTTCGCCGGCACGTTGCGCGGCAGCGGCCTTGGCCAAGGCCGCTGCCGCAGCGTCGGCGTCGCGCCTGGCCGGTTCGTGCGGCGCGCCGGGAGCCGCATGCGCCCCCGCATGCGCCCCCGCATGCGCCCCCGCATGCGCCCCCGCATGCGCCCCCGCATGTGTCCCGTCAAGCCGCCGTCTCGACGCCGCTTCGGCCCGCGCGAGCAGCGAATGCAGGCGCTGCACGTCCGGACGCAAACGAACTGCCTCGCGGGCATCGCGAACCGCTGCGCCGTAATCGCCGCGCGCATATTCGCTGTAGGCCTGCTGGGCGACGCTATACGCGCTGCCCGTGAGCGGCAAAGCCAGCGTTTCGTCGGCACACGCTGACGCGCTCGCGAAAACGAGACCGGCGAATAGCGTCGAAATAGCCGTTGGGGCAGCGCGTCTGATGGCGGGTAGAGAGCGACAGATCACTTCAGCAGGCTCTCCACGAGTTCGGTCGACACATAGTGAGGTCCGTCGAAGACGTAAGTGCGAAAGCCGCGGTAAGCGGCAAGCTGCGGCTTGAGCTCTGCCGCGGCGGCAGGGCGAAACGCGTTGCCGGCGCCCGGCCGGAACGCTTCGGCAATGATGCGCACGCGCGCCGCCCCGAGCTTCGACGCCAGCGCGTCCGCATACTCGCGGGCCACGCGAGGCTGGCGCGCATACACCCCCACGCCGTCCTGGAACAGCACGCCGACGTCGCGCGGCAGCCAGCTGTCGAGCCAGTCGGCAAGCGCCGCCCCGCCGATGTTCGAGCGGTCGTACACGCTGATCCAGAGCGGCCTCGGCAGGCGCATCAACACTGGCGCGAGACGCGCAGCGTCCTGCCAGGTCGGATCGGCTTCGACCGGGAAATACCAGCCTTCAATGGAAAGCGGCGGTGCGGCGGCAGCGAGCTTCAGGGATTGATCCGCGAGTTCCGCAACGTGAGCACGCACCGCACGCTCGTCGAAGCGGCCCGCGAGGCCGACGAGCACATGGCCTGCCCACGGCTCGCGCGCGATGCGCGGCCAGTCGGGCACGCGCGGCGCCTCGCGCAAGCCGGTGCCGGGGACGAACGCAGTGCCGTCCACCGCGGTCCACTGAATGAGCAGATCCGTGACGCCCAGCCGGTCCCAGTCCCCATGCGGACTGACGTGCGCGCTGTCGATCTGCCAGGCAATGCCGTCGACGCGCTCCGCCTGCGGGAACTGGCAGCCGCCGAGCAAGCCCGCGCCCAGCAGCACCGATGCGGCAGCCGCGATGCGAAGCGGGCTGCCGGCCTCGGTCGCGCGAATGGAAGGCCGGCTCATGTGGCGATCGCTCCCGGCCGCCGCGCGCGGGTCTGCGCGTCGATCGCGTGGTCAAGCGCCGCGCGGCTGATCACCCCGCTATCGACCATGAAATCGCCGATGCGGCCGTCGCGGTCCGGCCGGTAGCGGTTCAGTGCGTCGTTGAAACGCTCGCGCGTCACGTGGCCCAGCTCGATCAGCAGATCGCCGATCAACGGCACACGCGCCGCGGCCGGCTCCAGTGCGGCCGGCGCGTCGCGCAAAAGGCGCAGTCCGGCTGCGATCTCGCTCTCGCGCGCAACGTGCTGCGCGATAGGCTGCCCGAGCGCCTCGGCCAGCACCTCGAGCGTTTGCGCGGGCAATGGACTCGCAGCCAGCAGGATCGCGCGGCCCGCCGCGTCGCTGCCCTGCACCAGCACGCGGTGCCGGATCGCGGCTTCGACGGGCAGGCGCGCGCGGTCGGTGTTCAACTGGTGCAGATCGAGCACGGCACGCGGCAGGTCGGCCTGGAAGGCAATCGCCTCGGCAAGCGTTTCTTCGTCGAGCCAGCCTTTGGCCATCAGGACACGGCCGAGCGGCGCCTCGCGCGCATGCCGGTCGTCCAGCGCCAGCGCGAGCTGCAGCTCGTCAATTGCCTGCCACGATACAAGCAGCTCCCCCAGCCTCTGGCGGCGGCCGGCCGTCAGCCCGTCCGCCGACGGAAAGTCGTGCATGGTCTTGTCCCACGCGAGCCGTCTGCCGGTGACGAGGTGCGTGAGAAACAGCCGCCAGGCGCGCGACACCGCGAGGAAGTTGATGAAGTTGCCGACCACCATCCGCGGCATCGACATCAGCCCATGCTCCCAGCCGTAGAGCCGGGTCACGAAGTAGGCGCGCTGCACGACGCGCAACCCCACGGCCACGGCGTTGAGCGAGAGCACGGCATGCATCCATGTGGAATCCACGAACGGCGAAGGCAGCATTTCGCCTGTCAGTCCCGTCGCACTGGCGGCCATGAACGACAGGAACTGGATCAGCAGCGCGTACGCGACGATGCCGACGAACGCGGTAACCACCCCCTTGCGGTCACGAAACAGCAGATAGCGGTTGGCAAGCGTGCCGGTCCAGCCGGTGTGCTGCCAGCCCTGCAGGCCGATGCCGAGTACCCAGCGCGCGCGCTGCCGGTAGGCTGTGCGCATCGTGTCCGGAAAGAACTCGCGCACGCACAGCGGCATCGTCACGGTGACCTCGCGCGGCTTGCCAAGGCCGAACCAGCTCACGCGTTTCGAGCGAAACTGCACCGGAAAGCGCGCGAAGATCGACTGCATGCCGAGCTTCGCGAGCCTTGCGCCGACGTCGTAGTCTTCCGTGAGGCTCTCGGTGTTGAACGGCTGGTTGCGGGTGGCGTCGACGAGCGCCTGCAGCGCGCGCCGCGAGAAGCAGGTGCCCACGCCCGCGGACGGCACCGCCCCCGCGAGGCTCTCGCGCACCACGAGATCCTTTGCGTGCCACTCGGCGAATTCATCCATGTAGGTGCCGGCCACCAGCTCGTACCAGTGCCGCTCGAGCGACGCGACCGGCAGCTGAATCATGTCCTTGCGCGGCAGCAGGTAATTGAAGAACTTCAGCTCGACCGGATGCAGCACGTCCTCGCTGTCGTGCAAGACCACACCCGCGAATTCGAGCCCGGTTTCCCGCTCGTACCCGAAGATCGCCTGGATCACCCAGTTCAGGCAATCCGCCTTGCAGGTCGGACCGTCGTGGGGCACCTCGACACGGCGCAACTGCCGGTAGCGGCGGCGCATGCGTTCGACTTCCGCGATCGTCCGAGCGTCGTTGCGGTAGGTGCCGATGAAAACGACGTAGTTGCGGTAATCGAGCACTCTCACCATGTCTTCGATCATCGCGGCGATCACGTCGTATTCGAGCCATGCCGGCACCATGACCGCAATCGGCTGCTCTTCGCGCGCGTACAGCTGCTCGACAGTCAGCGGCCGGTACGCACGCCTGATCGTCACGGCGCGCCATGCCTCGCGCGCCCAGTACCACGCGTCCACGAACAGATCGTCGATGCTCGACAGCAGGATCAGCACCGCAATGAAGCCGGCGCAATACTGCAGCACGTCGTAGTACCGCGCGGCGTAGTAGCCGAGATACAGGTCCATGATGCGCAAGCTCACTCGCCGTCCTGCTTGCGCGCTTTGCGCCGGCGCACGAGCGACGCGAGCAGCAGCAACGCGATGAAGGCGGCCACGACGGCGGCCGGCACGATCCAGATGAGCCACTGCTTCGTCCACGCCGTGCCGGTGCTTTCCTGCTCCAGTGCACCGGCGTGCACGGTATCGATCTGCTTGAGCACGCCGCTGCCGTCGATCACCGCGACATCGCCGCGCGCAAGCTGGAATGCAACCGGCAGCAGCGGCGCACGCGCGCCGATATTGCGGTAGACCACACCCATCGCGCCGCCGGCGCGCTCGACATCGACCACGCCGACACCGGCCAGGTTCGCGACACCGCTGACGTCGTAGAGCGACTCTTCGTTCGGACCGAGAATGGTCAGCCCGTTATTCGCGACGCGCACATGCGACTTCGGTTCGGCAAGCGGCACGTCGATGGCAAGAAAGGGGGCGGTCGGCGCCGCGCTTTGGCCGGCGGGCGTCACGTCGAGCGCCGCGCGCTGGGGGGCGACGCCAGCCGCATCCGCCAGGCGCGCCACGCGCGGCAGCGTCGCGGTGGCGTCACCGAGGTACGACGCGGGTACGATCACCGTGGCGCTCTGCGCAAAGCGCGCAACCATGCCGGTGAAGCTTTGGTCGCCCTCCGCATGCACAAGCGTCAAGTGGCTGCCGGGCAGGACCGCAGCCGGATACCCCTGGTCCGTCGCGCAACCCCCATCAGGCTGACGCTGGAACGACACGCGCAGCTGATTGCGCGCAGCGAGCGCGTAGCGCGGGATGTGGGCCGTCACGCGCTGCGCGCGCCCGTCCGCGTCCAGCAGCTTCGCGCCGATCAGCACGTCGTTGAAGTAGACCGAAGCGACTACGTTCGCGCCGTGGCTGTTGGGCGCACCGGCAAGATCGAGCACCACGTCGTCCGGCAGACGGCCCGCACCCGCCACCGCGCCCAGGTCGAAGGCCACGCTCCACGATGCCTGACGACGCACGTCGATGGTCCGCGGTTCGCCGCCCAGCGCGGTCAGCGAAACGACTTCGGCCTTGCCGTTCGAGCCGCTGTCGATTTCGTGCACGACGAGCTGGTTCGACACGTTGATCGAACGCCAAGCCTGGGCGAGGACGTCGATGGCGTTGCGGTCGCCGACGACGATCGCCGCCTGTCCGCCGACATGCACAAGACGCGCTTCTCCTCCCGCCAGCGGCGCGGCAAGCGGCGCGATGGCGCGCTTGCGCCACACGTCGAACGCGTCGGCATCATCCTGCGATACACCGAGCGCCTGCACACGCAGCGCGTCGAGCGACGCATCGAGCGCGGCATGCAGCGCGTCATCGGCCACAATCAGGTCCGCCGGCCACACGCGCTCAGGCACGAGCACGAGCAGCGCCCCCACTTCCGCGGGATTCGCCAACCGGTGCGTGCCGCCCATCGCCAGAGCAGCGAACGCGGGCAGCACACGCAGCGGGGCGGGTACGCCGAGCGTGCCCAGCTCCACGGTATCGCCCACCTTCGGCCAGGTTCGAATCACGGGCTCGCGGCCGTCGCGCTGCATCAGCGCAGCGGCACGCCATGCGGTGTCATAGGCCGGCGCGCCGACGCTCGCCGCCGAAATCACGATCGACGGTGTTTGCGGCAGCGCCGTCCACGCGGTGCGCAGATCCTTCACATCGTTCGTGTCATAGCGATACGTAAGACGCGTGGTCGGCTCGACGCGCAACACGTTGCCGATCGCGGTCTGGTCTGTGCATATGGCGTCGTTGATGACCGACGACCACGCGAGACCCACACGAACATAGCCGCTCGGGCGCGGCTCGCCGCTCACACCGAGCGTTGCGGCCGCATCGCCGCGCGGCTGCGTCAACGCACGAGCCAGCACCGGTGAGCCGTCGAGCGAGACCAGCATCGTGGCGCGGCCCCCGTCGCCGCGCAGATAGTCGGCATCGACCTGCAGCTCGGCACCGTCGAGAGGCACGCCGGCAGGCACCGGAAAGTAGTACTCCCGGTTCGTTTGCGGCGCGTCGAGAACGGCGGTCTCACGCATGCCAAGTCGACTCAATGCGACGCTGCGCGTCGTCACGCTGTTGCCGGCGTGGGCCAGCGCTTCGGCGAAGCCGCTGTCGCGAGGAACAACGCCCTTGCCGGGTGCGGCGGACACCCCCAAGGGCTGCGCAAGCGCGCCGCCGATCCAGCCTGCCAGTGCGCAGCCCAGCACGAACGAACTGGCGGCATGCAGCAAACGGAAAGCGCGCACGCTACGCGTGCTCGACGGACTGGAGATGCACGATATGAGAACAGGATTCACGGTCGTTTATGGATAGAAATAAGCAACGGGCGATGCGCGGCATTGCGCGTTCACTGAAACTCCGCGTGTCCGGCGCGCCGCACATGCGCCTGCTGCGCGGGTATCGGCAGGATGCTCGCGTTTGCATCGGGTGCGCCGAACTCCTGGAACGGCCGGCCAGCCAGCACTGCCGCAATACGCTCGGACGCCAGTCCGTCTCCATATGGATTGCGCGGGACAGGTGCTCGCGAATCGCTCAGCCGCGCGAGCTGAAAGAGAACAGCGTCCCGAATGCTGGAGCGGCTCGTTCCGACCAGTCGCGCGGCGCCCGCTTCGATCGCTTCGGGGCGTTCGGTAACGTCGCGCATCACCAGCACCGGCTTGCCGAAAGCCGGCGCCTCTTCCTGAATCCCGCCCGAGTCGGTGAGGATGATGGAAGCGCGCTGCATCAGCCGCACGAACCCGAGGTAGTCGAGCGGCTCGATCAGGTGAACGTTGCGCGCGGCGCCGAGCGTCTCCTGCACCGGCTTGCGCACGTTCGGATTCAGGTGCACCGGATAAACGATCTGCACGGCGTTGGAGCGGGCCAGATCGGCGAGCGCCGCACAGATGTTCGCGAAGCCCGCGCCGAAGCTCTCGCGGCGATGGCCCGTCACGAGCAGCACCGGCAGCGCGCCGTCGAGGAACGGCAAGCGCGCGTCGAGTTCGGCGCGCAAGGCCGGGGTGCTGTCGATGCGCGCGGTGGTCAGGTTCAGCGCATCGATCACCGTATTGCCGGTGACGACGATCCGGCCTTGAAGTGCTTCGCGTTCGAGGTTCGCCTTCGAACTCGCGGTGGGCGCGAACATCAGATCGCTCACTACGTCCACGACACGACGGTTCATCTCTTCCGGCCACGGCTGCATCAGGTTGCCGGTGCGCAGCCCCGCCTCCACGTGCCCCACCGGAATCCCGCGATGAAACGCGGCAATTGCGGCAGCGCATGCCGTCGCGGTATCGCCGTGCACCAGGATGCGATCCGGCCGCCGTGCGGCGAGCACCTCGTCGAGCGATGCAATGAGACGCGAAGCCAGACCATTGAGCGTCTGGTTGCCGGTCATCAGCGCGAGATCGCAGTCCGGCTCGATCTGGAACAGCTGGAGCACCTGCTTCAGCATCTCCCGATGCTGCCCCGTCACGCACACCATCGACTCGATATCGGCGTCCGCCTCCAATTGCTTGACGAGCGGCGCCATCTTGATGGCTTCCGGCCGCGTGCCGAATACGGTCATGACTTTCAATGGCATGGACTCACCATCCGTAGTTTGCGAACTGTCTCAGGGAAATCGCAGGCGGTTCACCCGCGTGATATGGCGCAGCCGGACTGGTCGCCGGCAGCGAATGCGGTGCAGGTCAAAGGCCTGCCAGCCTGATCTGGTCTCGACCGTTGCGTTTGGCTTCGTACAACATCCGGTCCGCGTCGAGATAGAGCTGCCAGGGTGTCGCCATCCGTGCGCGGCGATCGTCACGCCATACGACGCCGAAGCTGATTGTCAGAACACCGTCACGACCACGCGGAGAAGGCAACGCCAATTCCCGGACGTTGCGCCGCAGTCGGTCGACAATGCCAACTGCTGAATCGGCCGAATCCAGATAGAGCAATACGCAGAATTCGTCCCCGCCGAGTCGGAATAAAAGATCCCGGCCTTGTCGAAGCTGGCGCATCACGACGTCGGCAATCAGACGCAGTGCGTCATCGCCCGCGCCATGCCCATACGAATCGTTGTATGCCTTGAAGTTATCGACATCGAACAGACAAAGAGCCAGCGAATGCCTTGCGCTGTCCCATGTCCAGTCCCGCCGGGAATACTCGTCGAAATGCCGGCGGTTATATGCACTGGTCAAATCGTCCGTGATCGCCATCTGTGCAAGCCGTGAATTTTCCGCTTCCAGATCATGGATTCGGCTCAGCAAATGCTCGCGCTTCCAATCGGTGACACTATGAAACATCGGATGCGCCAACCGTCTGAGCAACATCCGCCAATCAGACCGGTGAATACCGGCCTCATATACATGGGATTTCATAGAGCTTTAATAATTCTGTTGAGCGCCTGGTCTCGGCGCGCCACACCCCGCCTTTATTGCATCCATCATGCTTGCAGAAATATCGTTTGCGAGGCACTCGAAGTTAATCTACATCCCGAGCACGATTATCAGGTAACCCGATCCAATTTCAAAAGCAAAAATCTTTAAAGATTGAAAAATCAGAATCCTTGCAATCACAAAACACAATTACGCACCACTGCGGAGTATTTTCGTAAAAATATTAAACTCCAGATGCGCCGCGTGGCGCTGGAAACAATTATGATCTGCATCGTTGGTTTTAGATTTTGCTGGAGCGGAAAAATACTTTGCTCGAGCGAAAATTGTTACCGGCCCTTAATCTATCGACTCACCTGCCGATAATTCGAAGGAACTCGAGTCGATAAACCTTACCGAACGTAATGATGCAGCCCCGAAATGCGGTTCTCACCGATGCACATGTTCTTGTGGTGGACGACCAGCCGGACCAGCTGCGATTGTTGATCGACGTTCTGCGTAGCGCGGGGTGCCGCATTAGCGTTGGATTCGACGGGGCGCAGGCATATGAACGAGCGCTGGCCCTCTCGCCCGACCTCATCCTGATGGACGTGCGGATGCCTCGGATGGATGGATTCGCTGCCTGCCGGCTTCTTGCCGCGGACACCCGCACGTGCGCAATTCCCATCATATTTCTGACGGTAGCCGCCGACCTCGACGAGCGTCTCGAGGGTTTGGAGATCGGTGGCGTCGACTACGTACTCAAGCCGTTCGCGCCGGCTGAGGTACTCGCGCGCATTCGTGTCCACCTGTCGCGAACAAACCGTACCCTGCCCGCCACCAAAGAAGAGATGTCGGCTCCGGACTTGTCAGGCGACGGCGTCCTCGTTCGTGCGGCCGTTCAGCATCTTTCAAAACGGCTAAACAATCCACCCGGCGTCGAACAACTGGCCCGCATCGTGGGAACGAATGAAAAACGGCTGTCGCGCGCGTTTCGAGATCACCTTGGCGAGACAGTGTTCGAGCATCTCCGAAACGAACGCTTGCGGATTGCTCAAAACCTGCTGAACAACACGCCGTTGAGTATCGCTCGCATCGCCGAAGAGATTGGTTTCTCCAGTGCGGCGAATTTCGCCACGGCATTTCGCGAGCGATTCGGCGTGACACCCTCGACCTACCGCCAGGAACCCCGGCTTCAAGACTTGGCCGGCACCGGGGAAACCACCCTTGATACAGATTGAGTCGCCATGACAACTGGCACATGGAAGCGCCTGCTCCTCGTATGCCTGACCTGGTGGGCCGCGCAAGCGTTCGCATTCACCCCGGATACGGCCGGATCGCAGGCGCATCGGTTCGCTACGCTGGACCGGGTGGAAGCGTTCGAAGACGTTTCGGGAAAGATGCAGTTGGACGACGTGCTCGCGCTAACGGCAAGATCGCCACAACGTTTCTTTCGCGTTTCGGGGGATGAGTTGAAGGTGGGTTTCTCCCATTCAGCCTGGTGGCTACGTGCGGTAGTCACCAACCGCAGTCCGAATGAACTTCCGCTTGTTCTGGCGCTCACAGAGCCGCGTCTCCAGCACGTCGACTTTTACGCCACTTCCGGCGGTCAATGGAAACATGAAGGCGCCGATCCCTCAGCGAACCTGGTCATTCAATCGCCTGAATCGCGCTATCCCCTGGTGAGCTTCACCCTCCGCCCCGGCGAGCAACTTCTTTTCCTGATCCGGGTAGCTGGGGACACCGCGCTCACTCTGGGGCCAAAGGTGTATTCCGCAACGGCATTCGATGCGCTGGAAAGGCGCGCGGCGCTCTGGGACGGCGGATTGATAGGTGGAACTCTAGCGCTGGCCTGGTGCGCGCTCCTCATTTCCTATTTTTCACGCAGCGTCTCGTTTCTCGTGTTAGCGGCGCTTTGTGTCGCGACAGCGTTATATGAAGCTGCCGACCGCGGCTATACCAAGCTGTATCTGTGGCCGCACGCAGCCGAATGGAGCGCACGAAGTGTTTCAGTGCTCGGATGCAGCGGCATGCTGCTCTTCATCGTATTCGTGTTGCGCATCGCACGCACCGAAAAGACGAACCTCCCTGCACGCCATGTGTTGTTCGGATTCGCCTTGCTCGAGTGCATTGCAGCGGCAGGATGTGCATTCGGAAATCTGTTCCTTTTCGCGCAAGTCAGCCTGTATGTCAACGCGTTGTTCGGGGTTGTCGGCTCGATCGGCATCCCCGCCGTGCTCGCACTTCGGCGCACCCCAACCGCGCGGATCATGCTGCTTACGATGACGTTCTCCTTCTTCAACTTTGCGATGAATCTGCTCCAGAAGCTCGGGGCTTTACCTGCGAGTCTCGCGTGGCTGACGTCTGATATTCAGCCCAATCCCATCCTCGCGATCATTGGGCTGGCCACTAATCTTGTTGTGCTTGCCGCATGGATAAACCACGTCGGAATTCAACGTAAAGAGGCGAGGACGGAACTCGCCAACTGGCAAAGGTCCGAGCATGAACGACTGCAGCATGAAGTCGCGCAACGCACATCGGAGCTGAACGAGGCGCTGCTCGACGCCGAAGAGAAGAACCAGCAGAAGATTGAAACCTTGGGTTATGTCAGTCACGACCTTCGTGCACCGCTTGCAACGATTACGAGCTACGCCAGGCTGCTGATGAATCAGACCGATTCAAAGCAGGCGCCGCTGATCCACGCCATCGAGCGCAGCGTGAACTATCAACTCGGCCTGATCGACGAGTTGGTGGGGTACGCCAAAGCGGAGTTGCAGCCGCTGGAAACCACGCCCGTCGCAATCGATCTGCCGGCATTGCTTGACGAGATTGCCGAATACGCCATCGCGCTCTGCGCGCAACTGAACAACGACTTTCACTTCCAGGCACTGACATCGTTGCCACGCCGCCTGATGATCGACGGCCGGCGGTTACAGCAGGTCTTGCTCAATTTGCTGTCCAATGCATCCAAGTTCACCCGCGACGGCGTCGTCATGATGACGGTGAGAGCGCGCGAACTGGAGCATCAATGGGAGCTGGGTTTCGAAGTCGCGGACACCGGCATCGGCATCGAAATCGAACAACAGTCCAACCTCTTTTCGGCTTTTCGCCAGATACAGGCAGTGAACGGCAGCACCGGTCTCGGCCTTTTCATCGCGCAGCGAATCGTCAATACGATGGCCGGCGACTTGCGCGTTTCAAGCGCGCCGCAACAGGGCACCTCGTTTTCATTCGAGATTATCGTGCCCGTCGCGGAAGATGCGGATACTTCGACACCGCCGATCCCGCGAGATCTCTCCACCGGTTCCACGCAGATCCGTCCGCGACGCAACGATCTCGCGGCCCTCACGGTTCCTCCCGAAGGTGATCGTCGAACGCTGGCCATTCTGGCCAAGGACGGACGCCTGACCGACATAGAACAGTGGATCGAAACGATGGTCAGGTCCCATCCCTCGTGCGATGCGTTTCTGGCCAAATTGCAGCTCTGCGTCGAATCACTGGATTTCGCGGGCATCGAAGCGCTCGCTCTTGCGCCAACGGCCGCATAGCTGCACCATGCGTCGCCTATAGTCGCGCCGCGAGCGCCTGCTCCCCCGGCAAGACGCCACTCGAGTCCATCCGAGACCTGCTCATAGCGTGACCATTTATTCCCGCCGCGCAAGACTGTTTGACCGCGCCGGGTATTCGGAATCGACGGTAACGCGCCTAGATTTAGCACCCATCGGAGCAGCAGGCCCGATCAGGAATCAAGCCGAATCCACTTACTTTTACGTTACTTTCGAGGTCCACCATGAGCAATTCGCAAAAAGTCGTCATCGTCACCGGCGCGTCGCAAGGCATCGGCGCAGAAACAGTCAAGGCGTTCCGCAAGCAGGGCTACAGCGCGGTCGCCACTGCGCGTTCGATCCAACCGTCGGACGATCCCCATCTCGCGACCGTGGCCGGCGACATCGGCGACCCGGCCACCGCCCGCCGCGTGATCGACGAAGCCATCAAGCGCTTCGGCCGCGTCGATACGCTCGTCAACAACGCCGGCATCTTCATCGCCAAGCCCTTCACGCAGTACACGGCGGAAGACTTCGCCGCGATTACGAACGTGAACCTCGCCGGCTACTTCTACATCACGCAGCTCGCCGTCGCCGAAATGGAAAAGCATTCGAGCGGCCACGTGGTCAACATCACGACGACGCTCGTCGACCACGCGGTCGACGGCGTGCCCTCGGTGCTGGCCTCACTGACCAAGGGCGGGCTGGCCGCCGCGACACGCTCGCTCGCGATCGAGTACGCGAAGCGCGGCATTCGTGCGAATGCGATCTCCCCGGGCATCATCAAGTCGCCGATGCATCCTGAGGAAACGCACGCCGCGCTCGGCGCGCTCCACCCGATGGGCCATATGGGCGAGATGAGCGACATCGTCAACGCCATCCTCTATCTCGACTCGGCGCCGTTCGTCACGGGCGAAATCCTGCACGTCGACGGCGGCCAGAGCGCGGGCCACTAAAGCGCGCCCGGCGCCAAACGGGAAGCGCCGCCAGCCGGCGCTTCCGTTCATCGGTCAACATCACGGAGATTCACATGCCGATCGTCACGATTCAAGTCACGCGCGAAGGCACCCAGCCTGGCGCCACGTCCGTCACCGCGGATGAAAAGGCTCAGCTCATCAAGGGCGTGAGCCAGCTCCTGCTCGACGTATTGAACAAACCGCTCGAAGCCACTTTTGTCGTCATTCAGGAGGTGGAAACCGAGAACTGGGGCTGGGGCGGATTGCCCACCGATGTGTACCGCAAGCAGCGAGGATTGAAGACATGACGTAAGCTGGATGCCCCGAAGAGACCGCACTCCCTCATTGCACTCGATAGGAGCTTATGAAAATGACCGCCAAACCGCTGACGCTCGGCATCGATCATGTCGGGCTGGCCGTGCGTGACCTCGCCATCACGCGCGACTTCTTCGTCGACTGCCTGGGCTGGACCCAGGTGGGCGAACGGCCGGGCTACCCGGCCGCTTTCGTATCCGACGGCCACGTCGTGCTGACGCTGTGGGAAGTCACCAACCGCGGCCAGCGCGTGGAGTTCGACCGCAAGACGAACGTGGGTCTGCATCATCTTGCGTTGCGCGCCGGTTCGGAAGAAGCGCTTGAGGAAATCCACGCGCGCGTCTCGCAATGGCCGGGCGTCAAGGTCGAGTTCGCGCCGGAGAACCTCGGGCAGGGACCGAAGCGGCACACGATGCTCTACGAGCCGGGCGGCATCCGGCTCGAATTCGATTTCGACCCGCGTGTTCAGGCGGCTGCCTGACTTCCCTTTCCATTCGCACATCGAATGCCAACGGGCTATCGCGTCCAGTGATAGCCCTATCGAAACAAACCGCGCGTCCCGCCCCTGATCTGTTGCTAAAGTGATTGCCAAGCAATCGGGCAACCATCGGAATGGAGACGGAAGGTGGATCAGCTCTACACATTGAGGGCGTTCGTCGCGGCGGCAAGGCATCGCAGCTTCAGCAAGGCGGCCGAATCGCTCGGCGTCACGACCGGCTCCATTTCGAAAGCCATCGCCAAGCTCGAAGCCGCCATCCAGACCCGCGTGTTCCATCGCACGACACGGTCGGTCACATTGACCGAGGAAGCGCAATCGTATTACCTCAGTTGCTGCCGTCTGCTCGAAGAGCTGGATGAGGCGAATCGCCGGATCAAGCGCGAGCGGGAGGTCGATAGCGGCAAGCTCCGCCTCGTGGTCCACCCGATGCTCGTCAGCGAGACGTTCTCGAAGTTCCTCTCGAACTATCGCGCGATCGCGCCGAACGTGAATCTCGTGGTGTCGGTTCAGGAAGGCGCCGTCAATCTCTACGACGGGCAATTCGACGCGGCGATCCTGCCGGCTCAGTCGGTCGAGCAATCAGCGGTGATTCGCAGGACGTTGTCGAAGTCATCGAGCGTGCTGGTCGCGGCTCCCGGATATCTCGCCAAATACGGCATGCCCGTTCATGCCATCGATCTTGCTGGTCACTTTCTGCTGTTGCCGCATCAGTTGCGGCGGCGCGGCACGAACTTCATCGAATTGGCCGAGGATGGCGAGCCGCTGAAGGTGGTCCCTATGTCGTCGATGGACGGCAACGAGGTGCTGCTGCGCGCGGCGGCGCTCACCGCCACGGGGATCGCGGCGCTGCCAGAAGCCATGGTTCAGGAAGACCTGGCGATGGGACGCCTGGTTCCGGTCTTGCCCAGTTGCTCGACCACGGACGGCGATGTCGAGATCTGCCTGTTCTATTCGCATCGCGAGCTGCTGCCCGCGCGGCTCAGGACGTTCGTGGATTTCTGTACCGAGTTTTTCCGGCGTGGCAATGCCGGTCGCCAAACAGCCTCGAGTACCGAGCTTCCCCTTCAAATCAAGCGTAAAGCGCCCGAGCTTGCCGCCGCGTAATCACCCGATGCACCCGATGCACCCGATGCGCTCATAACCCCGTCAGAAACGATCAAGCCGCCCAAAGCGGGCGGCTTGCCTGGTCAATGCAACCTCGACCGGCCCATCAATCGGCCGCCGCTTCCTGCTTCTGCTTGACCCACCCGTTGAACACAGCACAGCCGATCAGCAGCGCGGCGAGCTGCCACCACTCCGTGACGAAGGCCTGCGGGATCATCACGATGCCCGTCGCCACGAGACAGCCGACTATGACGTTCCAGCCGCCGATGCGGTCGGCCAGCGCGCCGAGGCGCGCCGCCATCAGCATGCTGCCGAACGCGGAACAGGCCATGACGATGCCCGCCATCGAAGTGCTTTTCCTGCGGCGGGCTAAGGGTCGATAACAATACCTGGCTTCGGCTTTTTGTTCTTGCCGTTTAGGCTTTCGTGCAACTTTGAATTCGCGGCGGTGCGTATAGTCCGTCCCTCCCCGGGACCGGGGTCACTTTGGTCTTGCCCAAAGTAACCAAAGGCGTGTCCTGGGCGGACGGCCTTGGCCCGTTAGCACTCAGTTCTGTCAGCGATAGCGGTCGGGGGCAAGCGTCATCGCTCGCCGCGCGTCCCGTTAGCACGCGGCACGGGCTTGCTTTGCGACGAAACAAAGTGAAGACGTTGGTTTGGCCTCGCCCCATGTCGCCTACGATTGAAAGTCAGCGGGAACGCATGAAGCAGCATCGCAAGACAAAGGTCTTCGGGCCTGGCCTGACCAACAGTATTGGTTTGATTCGAATCAGCGCAATTCCGTGCCGCGTGCTAACGGGACGTGCGGCGAGCGGTAACAGATGCCCCCCAGAACGCTACCGTGAACAGGACTGAGTGCGCTTCGGCCAAGGCCGTCCGCCCAGGACACGCCTTTGGTTACTTTGGGCAAGACCAAAGTGACCCCGGTCCCGGGGAGGGACGGACTATACGCACCGCCGCGAATTCAAAGTTGCACGAAAACCTAAACAGCAAGAACAAACACGATCGCACATAAACGCCAGGAAATATCTCAAGCAGCCACCATGAGCGGCCCAAACTCAGCACGCGCGATGTCGACGAAGGCGCGCATGGCGCTCGACACATAAGCGTCATGCCGGCGAATGAACATGGTGCCGACCCGGGCCTTTTCAGCGGCGATCGCGTGAATCGAAACGAGGTCCCGCCCCGCCGCATTCGCAACGACGCCGCGCGGCAGCAGCGTAACCCCGATACCGGCCGCAACGCACGCGACGATCGCGTCGAGCGAGCCGAATTCGAGCGGCGTCGCGGTCAGTATCCCCATTTCGGCAAGCAGCGCCTCGAGCCGCTGCCGATATGAGCAGCCCATGCGAAAGACGATCGTCTTGAGATCCTTGACCGAGCGGATCGCCTCCACCGAGCGCAAGGTGCGCGGCGTCACCAGTACCAGCTCCTCCTGGAAAATCGTCTCGGCATGCAGATCCGGATGATCGACCGGGCCGGCGACGAACGCGCCGTCGAGCCGGCATTCCGCGACGTCCGCGGTCAGGCTGCTGCTCGTGCCGGTGGTCAGCGAGAGCTGCACTTGCGGGTGCATCCGCGCATAGCCGCTCAAGATCGGAGCAAGCCGCAACGCAGCGGTCGTCTCGAGCGTGCCGAGGGAAAGCGCGCCATTGGGCGGCCCGTCGTCGAGCGCGGCGAGCTTGGCATCCGCCACGAGCTTCGCGATCCGCGCGGCGTACGGCAGCATCCGCTGCCCGGCCGGCGTCAGGCTCACACCTCGCACGTGCCGCTGAAACAGCGCCACCCCGATTTCCCGTTCCAGCGCGCGGATTCGCGCCGTCACGTTCGACTGAACCGTATGAAGCTCGGTGGCGGCCCGGTTCATGCTCCCATGACGGGCGACTGCCTCGAATACCTTGAGGTCGGCAACGTCCATGATTGGCACCTCGATTGGATCGACAACCTGCATAAAAACTGGCCGCCTGCAAAGCAGGCGGCCAGCAGCGGGTCAAGCGAAACGGCGGTTTAGACCAGCGTCAGCTTCACGTCGATATTGTTGCGCGTCGCGTTCGAATACGGACACACGATGTGGGCCTTGTTGACCAGGTCCTGCGCCGCATCGCGCGCCATGCCGGGCAACGAGATCTTCAGCTCGACCTCGATGCCGAAGCCATTCGGAATCGGCCCGATACCGACGTTGCCGTCGATCGACGCTTCCGCGGGCATGGCGATCTTGTCGCGCGCGGCCACGAACTTCATCGCACCGATAAAGCAGGCGCTATAACCGGCCGCAAAGAGCTGCTCGGGATTGGTGCCGTCGCCGCCCCCTCCGCCAAGCTCCTTCGGCGTCGTCAGCTTCAGGTCGAGCTTGCTGTCCGGCACCGCGGCGCGGCCGTCGCGGCCACCGGTGACATGAGCGTGAGCGCGATAAAGAACCTTTTCGATCGACATTACTACCTCCTTTAGAAAGGGTTCATGCATCCGCGAACGGGATACATGAAGGCAAGGACGCGGGTTGTCATGCAAGCCGCACGGTCAGCCCGTCTTCGGCTTCTTGAACGCCGCTCAGTCGACGCGGCTGGAAACACTGATATTTTCAGGCGGATGTTCATCCAATATGACATCGACGATCTTCGAGGCCGATATGGTCGATTCGTGCGTGACCTGAATGATATCCCTGCGGTAGCAGGCGTGCTCATTCGATGACCGGCGCAAGAAGGTTCGCTCACCGATCGGCGCGAGGGGGCATGGAGCAGCAGGAGGGAATGATTGGACGATTGAATGGGAAGCAAGCGGCCGGCGCACCAGCCGCTTGCTTCAGTGCTGCTCCGCCGTTTCGCAATGCGCCGAAGCAGCGGCAACCAGCTCGGCAAAGCGCTCCAGCGCGGTAATCGAGCTATGCACCGTCTGGTATTCCTGATGTCCGATTTTCGCGTCGAGAACCACCGTCATCCCGGATTTGCGGGCCATGTCGAGAATGTCCATTTGAGCCTCCGTGCCGAAGTCAACAGCCTATGACTCCAAGATTAATCGTCTTGAAGCGGACATCAATCGAGCCCGGGAGAATTCACCTTTCCTTGTTGACGAACAATGACGGCGAAACTTCACGCGCTTCGCCTGCGCTGCCGGTCTTCAACGTCAGCGTGGCTTCAAGGCCGCCGCCGGAACGGTTGGAGAGCGACAGCGCCGCGTCCATGGCGAGCGCGAGCTGCCTGGCGATGGCAAGGCCCAGCCCGGTCCCGCCGGTATGGCGATTGCGCGACGTTTCCAGCCGGCAGAACGGCTCGAACACCGCTTCGAGCGATTCAGCCGGGATGCCTGGGCCGCGGTCGAGCACCGAGATCGTCAAGCGCCCATCACGCCCCGCTTGCGTCTTGATCTCGGCTGCACCGGCGAACTTCAAAGCGTTGTCCACGAGGTTGCCGACGATGCGGCGCAACGCTTGCGGCCGCGTGACCAATGCGACCGCGACGCCCCCGTCGAAAGACACCGCCTGCCCCGCATCGACGTAATCGCAAACCAGGCTGTCGAGCAACGCGTCGAGATCGATGCGGCAAGGCGCTTCCGCCGCACCGTGCAGCGTGCGCGCGTAGGTCACGCCCTCCTTCACGAGCTTTTCCATCTCGAGCAGGTCTTGCCGCAGCTTCGCGCTTTGCTCGCTGTCCTCGATCACGTCGAGCCGCAGGCGCATGCGCGTGATCGGCGTTTGCAGGTCGTGCGAGATCGACGCGAGAATTTGCATGCGCTCCGCCATGTACATCGCGATGCGATCCTGCATCGCATTGAACGCCTGCGCCGCGCGCGACACTTCGGAGGGCCCGTCCTCGGGCAAGCGCGCAGCCTTCAGATCGGGGCCGAGCGTATCGGCCGCCCGCGCGAGCTGGTGCAGCGGACGCGTCGCCAGACGCACCGCCAGCCAGCAGCAGCCGGCGAGCAACGCGAGCTGCAAGGCGAGCACGGCCGGCAGCCAGCCCGACAGCGGGACGCCCGGCATCGGCCGGATATCGATGGTGAGCGGCGTGCCGTCGCTCAGCGTCAGATGGACCTGCAGATGTTCCCGCTTGTCCGGAACGGTATTCACGGTCAACGGATAAGCCGTGCCGATGCCTTCGGTAATCGACTTCGCCACTTCGGCCGACAGGCGCGCATCCGGCGGATCGCCCGCGACGCCCGGCCCGAGGATGAAATCGTAGCTGCGCCGTGCGAGCCGAGGCAGCCAGGCCGCGCGCTCGGCGGGCGGCAAGTGGTCGAGCAGCGCAACCGAGCTCGTGACCTCGCGCTCGATATATCCCATCATCAGGTGGGTGGTCGCCTCGTTGCGCTCGGTCATCGTGAACCAGAACGACAGCGTCTGCGCGAGCGCAAGGCCGACACAGAAAATCAGCGCAAGCCTGGCGAACAGCGTGCGCGGCCAATGCAGCATCGGCAAGGGTGTCATGGCGAATCTTCGACTACCGTCACCGACGCCGAGAACACGTAGCCTTCGCTGCGCAGCGTCTTGATGTAGCGCGGTTCGCGCGCCTCGTCACGCAAGCGCTGACGCAGACGGCTGACCAGCAGATCGATCGAGCGGTCGAACGCGTCGGACTGGCGGCCTTGCGTCAGGTTGAGCAGTTGATCGCGCGTCAGGATCCGTTGCGGGTGATCGAGGAATACGCGCAGCAAGCGGTACTCGGCGCCGCTCAACGCAACCATCGTGCCTTCGGCGTCGAGCAGATGGCGCGCGGTGGTGTCGAGACGCCAATCGCCGAAGCCCAGCATCTGTACCGCCTCCGTCACTTGCATGCCGGGCGGCAACATCCGCGTGCGGCGCAGCACCGCGCGAATGCGCGCGAGCAGCTCCCGCACCGCGAAGGGCTTGGTGAGGTAATCGTCGGCGCCCATCTCCAGGCCGACGATGCGGTCCGTCTCCTCGCCAAGCGCCGTCAGCATCAGCACGGGCACCGTGCGGAACTTGCCGGCGCGCAATTCGCGGCACAGCGTGAGGCCGTCTTCGCCGGGCATCATCAGGTCCAGCACGATGAGGTCGGGTGCACCGAACTCGAGCGCGGCCCGCATCTCCCGGCCGTTCGCGGCAAGCGAAACACGCGTGCCGTTCTTCTCCAGATAGGAGCCGGCGAGCTCGCGGATGGCCCGGTCGTCGTCGACGATCAGGACGTGATCGATTTTTTCCATCGAATGCTCATACCTTTTTGCGCTTGGCCTGCATCCGGCTCACGGTGATCAGCGAGCACTGCACGGGGTGCGCGATCTCCGTCGCGATTCCGCCGGCAAGGAACAAGGCGATGGCGGCCAAACGCTTCATGCATCCTCCACGACGGACAGGCTCGCGCCGTCGGCCAGCTCGGCCTCGAGCGCATACGAATCGACGCCTTCCAGGCAGCCGATGTTGACGCGCCAGAAGCCCGCTCCCTTGCGCGACTGATGAAACGGATAAATACCGCAATGCTTGCAGAAATAGTGCCTGGCCACGCGCGTATTGAACTGGTACATCGACAGGGCATCCTCGCCGCTCAGGATCTCGAGCGCTTCCGGCGGAAAGAACGGGGACATCAGCGCGCCCCTGCGCCTGCACAGGCTGCAATTGCACCGTACCGCAGGAACCAGTGCGGTACGCACCTCGAACTTGACGGCCCCGCAATGGCAGGACCCTTGCAGCACATCGACGCTCATTCGTCTCTCCACAAGAGGTAATGCCTGCTTTATAGCGCAAGCCGAGCGGCGATTTGTATCGCAGTGTATCCACGCCCGGCACGGACACAAAACATTGCACTGGCGCTGGAAGCCGACACCTCAGGCTGGCGAAATCCCAGACCACTGCCGGCCGAAACCCCTCTCATGTCACCAGCATCTTGAACGCGTGACGATGCCAGTCGTTCTTGAGAAATCCGGGCAGGCACCACAGCATGCACAAAGGCTCGAGCGCCCGCGCCGAGACGATGCTCCCGCAGTCGTACGGCTGCCATCCGAACTGCTCGATGATGCGCGCCACTTGCGCCTTTGCTTCTTCGCTGTCGCCGCACAGGAACATCGTCGGCGTGCCTTCGGTGAAATGCGGATTCACCATGAGCGCATTGCCGACGCTGTTGAACGCCTTCACCACGCGCGTGCGCGGAATCTTCGCCTGAACCCGCTCGCCCAGCGATTCGTTGGGGCCCGTCGTGAATTGCAGGATGCCGTTCACCGGCGGCGCGTCGGCAATCGGATTGGTGGCGTCGATCAGCGTCTTCCCGGCTAGATTGTCCACGCCTGCAAGGTCGATCACGTCGCCGGCAACGCGGCCGAGCACCGCCAATACGACAATCTCGCCAAAACTCGCGGCTTGTGCGAACGTCCCAAGCGCTGCGCGCGGCGTATCGTGCGCCCACGCTCGAATATCGCTCTTGTCCGGATCGCGCGTGCCGAGCATGGCCTCGTGCCCGTGCTTCAAAAAACCGGCTGCCAACGCGCGGCCGACATCGCCCGATCCCAGAATGCCCACTTTCATCTGAATCTCCTTTGCGGGTCATGGCCCGCGTCACGCTGCGCCCGCACGTTCAACGGCGAGCGGCATCGGACGTGCCCGCGCCGGTATCGCGCAGCAACGACAATCCGATTCGCGTGCCAAACCCGCGCACATAAGCGAGCTGCACGAGCAGCATCCCGGCAGGCTCCGTGTAGCGAGCGAGAGCGAGCGGACCGGCATCCACCGGCTCGGCGCCGATTTCCGCGACCAGCCCGGCGACCGCGGCACGCGCATCGCTGTCGTCGCCGCAGACGAACACGGCAGGACGATGCCCGCCGATCAGCGTGCTCGGCGAATGCAGCGTCTGCGCAAACGGCGGAATGGCCTTGACCACTGTCGCCCACGGCGCGAGCCTCGCCACCTCTTCCGCGCCCGACGTATGCGTGCCGATGACAAGGCCGCTCATGTCAGGTTTTAGCGCATTGGTGCAATCCCACAAGATTTTCTTTTGCGCCACGTTTCCCGCTTGAGCGAGCGCATCGCTCACCGCGCCCCATGGCGCCGCAAGCACCGCGATGTCGGCAAACCGCACCGCCTCCGCGACGCTGCCAACGCTCGCGCCAAGCGCATGCGCCTCGGCGCGCAGGCGCTCCATGTCGAGACTGAAGCTCAGCATCACGGAGTGGCCTTGCGGCACGAGATGCTTCGCAAGACCGGTCCCCACGTTGCCGGCACCGATGATTCCGATTTTCATGATCGACGCTCCTTTGCGAATCGCGCGCGCCCCTGAACCGACCGCGTTCAGGCACGCACGATGGACTTCATTGTCATCTCGAGCCGTGGCGACGGTCTATGCTATGGAACGGTCAAACAGTTGTGAGCGCCAGTCGAAAATGAAGAACCTCGGAAGCACTTCGATCGACCTGTTCAAGGCATTGAAAACGTTCACGGCGACCGTCGAATCGGAGAACTTCTCCGCGGCGGGCCGTCAGCTCGGCGTGACGCCGGGCGCCGTCAGCAAACAGATCGGCTTGCTCGAAGCATCGCTCGGCTGCCGCTTGTTCCAGCGCACGACGCGGCACCTCGCCGTCACCGAGGAAGGCCGCCGCCTGTATGCGATGGTGCAGCAGCCCGCGCAGGAAATCGAAGACGCCGTGGCGGCGCTGTCGGCCGACGACACGCAGGCCGGCGGCATCGTCAAGGTGTCGCTGCCGCTCGCCTTGAGCCGGGTGGCGCTGCTGCCGGTGTTGGGCAAGTTCCGCGAGCGCTATCCGCAGGTCACGCTCGATCTGCGATTCGAAAACCGGCGCGTCGACCTCATTTCGGAAGGGTTCGACTGTGCGATCGGCAAACTGCCCGACACGGATTCGAGCGTGATCGCCCGCCCGCTTACCCCGTTGACACTCGTGCTGTGCGCCGCACCCGCCTACCTGAAGCGCAACGGCGAGCCGCAATCCGTCGAAGATCTCGAGCAGCACGAGCTGATCGCATTCCGCTCGCCCTCATCGGGAAGAATCGACCCCTGGAAATTGCGCTCGAAAAACAAGGAAGCGATCGTGCAGCCTCGCTCCCGTCTGATCGTGACCGACACGGAAGCGATGACGGAGCTCGCCGTGGCCGGATGCGGCATTGCGCTGCTGGGCGTCCATCATGCCGCGCCGCTCGTCGCCGAGGGCCGGCTCGAGTGCGTGCTGCCCAGATTCAACGAGAGGCGTGGCGACATCAGCATCTACTACGCGGCGCGCAAGCACTTGCCGCCGCGCGTCACGGCGTTCGTCGAGTTCGTCGTCGAAGAGCTCAGGCAGAGCGAGGGGCTCAAGCGCGCATCAGCGCTCGCTCGGCCACGCTGTAACGCGCGGTAAAGACGAGTGGCGCCCGCCGCCTTGTCAAAACGTCATCTTCCGGCCCGAGAATGCGCAAGAATAGAACGCATCGAACGGCGCGCCGCGTTTCGCGCCGCAACCCGAAAGAAAAATGAAAGCACGCCTGATGGCTTCATCGAAGACTGTCGACACTGCCCCTCAAGAAACTACTCCCGCGCCGCCTCACTCGCATTACTATTCGACATGGGCAAACACCAAGGAAGTCGTACTCGGTAAACATCGCTACACACCTCGGCGATCGATAGAGGCGCGCGAGATTCGACACATGCCTGGGGAACGCTAATGGCAGATTCGCGACTGCAGGGTAAACCTGAGTATGACGGCATCACTCGCTTCCGCAGACCACGCATTTCCTTGTACAGGTCGCACCATTCCGCCGCTTTCGACGCGCGCACGAAACGCGACTCGTGGACGTTCTTCTCGTCGATTCGCTCCGACGGCGTCACTGCCATGCGCCGCGCGTGGCGCGCATGCCTCATTGGTCTGCTGATTGCCGGCTCGCTGATCGCGCTGGAGAAAACGCCGCAGGCCGAGCATTGGCTCTTCGTTGCCATGGTGACGCTCTGCGGCACGGCGGCTGCCCTCGGCGTCGTCTACACCTTGCTCGCGACAGCGCTGCTCGGGCGCTTCTTCGCTCGCCCGAGCGCCGAGCCCGCGAGCTATCCGCCTGTCACGGTCGTCAAGCCATTGCACGGTGAAGAGTGGGCGCTGCTCGCCAACCTGTCGAGCTTTTGTCAGCAGGATTATCCCGGCCCCGTGCAATTCCTGTTCGGCGTGCACGACTCGCAAGACCCGGCGCTTGCAACCGTCGACGAATTGCGGCGCCGCTATCCCGAAGCCGACATCGCCGTCGTGGCCGATGCGCGGCTCTATGGGCCGAACCGCAAGATCAGCAACATCGTCAACATGCTGCCGCAAGCGCGCCACGACATGCTCGTCTTCGCCGACAGCGACGTCAGCGTCGGGCCCGGCTATCTGCGCCACGTGATCGGCGAGCTCCAAAAACCCGGCGTGGGGCTCGTCACCTGTGTCTATCGCGGCCAGCCCGATCCCGGCTTCTGGCCGCGTCTGTCGGCGAAAGCGACCAACTACCAGTTTCTGCCGAGCGTGGTGACGGGTCTGGCGCTCGGCCTGGCGCGTCCGTGCTTCGGCCAGACGATCGCCATGCGGCGCGAAACGTTCGACAAGATCGGCGGCTTCGCGCAATTCGTCCATCATCTGGCCGAGGATCACGCGATCGGCGAAGCGGTGCGCAAGATCGGCGAGAAGGTGGTCATCCCGCCCTTCGCCATCTCGCACGCATGCGTGGAAACCAGCGCCGCCAAGCTGTTCGCGCACGAATTGCGCTGGAGCCGGACCATCCGCTCGATCGATCCCGCCGGTCACCTCGGCTCGGCGCTGATCCATCCGTTCGCGTTCGCCATGCTTGTCGTGCTGCTCACGGGCGGCGCAGGCTGGGCCTGGCTCCTCGCACTCGCGGCGCTTCTCGCGCGCTTCACGCTGAAGCTGCAGGCCGATCGCGTTCTCCAGCAGCCGCATGAAGACCTGTGGCTGCAACCGGTCTGGGACATCGTGTCGTTCATGATCTTCGTCACCAGCTACTTCTCGACCCGCGTGGTCTGGCGCGGCTTTCGTTTCAAGGTCGACGGCAACGGCTTGCTGTCACCGGTCCAGGATGAGTAAATGAGCGCCCCCAGACCTGTCGCTGCGCGCCAGGCCCCCCGAGGGGGCCAATCCCACAAGGGGACTTCCTTCGGGGCGGAAAACTTGGGGCGGCCCGGCGTTTTCTTGGGAGTCGCATGAGCAAGCATCTCGGCCGCATCGCTGCGCTCACCGGCCTCGTCGTCTCGCTGTGGCTCGTGTGGCGCGACAATCCGTCGGCGGTGCTGGGGCTGATGCGCGCAGCGGGGGGCGGTCTCGTGCTCGCCGCGCTCGTCCATGTGCTGCCGATGCTCGCCAATGCGCGCGACTGGCAAACGCTGATTCGCGGCGCCAAACGCCCCGCCTTGAGCGGCATGCTGCAGCTCGTGTGGATTCGCGAATCGGTGAACGGCATGCTGCCGGTGGCGCGCATCGGCGGCGAGATCGTCTCGTTCCGGCTCTTGAAGAAGCGCGGCCTGCGGCCGGCGACGGCCGCGGCGAGTCTCGTCGCCGACATTCAGCTCACGTTGATCAGCCAGTTGCTCTTCACGATGGTCGGCATTGGCGTGCTGTTCGAGCGCGCGCAATCGGGCGCGTGGCGGCTGGCGGGCGACCTGGCCTGGGGCGTGGTCGCGCTGGCGCCGATCCTGCTGCTGTTCGCCCTGGTGCAGCACGCGAGCCCGTTCGAGCGGCTCACGCGCCTCCTCAATCGCGCGACGAGCGGCCAGCTGGCGGCGCTGGTCGGCCAATCCGTGCAAATCGACCAGTCGATCAAGCTGATCTGGCGCCGGCGCGGCGTCGTGCTCCGCTATTTGTTTTTCTGGCAGCCGCTGCAATGCCTCGCGACTGCGTTCGAGCTATGGCTCGCGCTGCATTTCCTTGGCGCGCATCGGAGCTTTTTCGAGGCCGTGGTGCTCGAATCGCTGATCCAGGCGATCAGCAGCGCTGCGTTCTTCGTGCCGGGCGGACTCGGCGTTCAGGAGGGCGGCTTCGTCGTGATCGGCGGCGCCCTCGGCCTCGATCCGTCCACGTGCCTCGCGCTCGCGGGCGCGCGGCGCATCCGCGACCTGCTGATTTACGTGCCCGGATTGGTCGCGTGGCAAGCCGCCGAATCGCCGGGCATGCTGGCGCGCCTCGCCGGGGCGTTGCCCGCGGTGCTCGGCGCAAGCCGGCGGTAGGCGCCAATCAACCGCGCAGATCAGGATGCCGCCCCGCCATTTCGATGACCCAATCGGTGAAGGCGCGCACGCGCGAACTCAAATGCTCACGATGCGGATAGACGATCGATATCGGCGTGGGCGGGCAATGATATGAAGTAAGAATCTCCTTCAATTGCCCCTGCGCGATCAAATCCGAAACCATGTAGCGTGAAGGCTGGATGACTCCGTAGCCGAGCACCCCAGCCGTGATATAGGTCGAGCCGTCGTTGACCGACAGCGGGCCCTCCATCGAAATCTTGACGAGCTCGCCCCCGATTTCGTATTCGAACGGAAAGACCCTGCCGGTGCGCTGCGAGACGTAGTTCACGGCGCGATGCGTCGCCAATTCGTCCGGCGTGGCGGGCTCGCCATGCGCCTCCAGATAGGCCGGCGACGCGCATGTCACGATTCGCGCGCTGCCGATGCGGCGCCCGACGAAGCTCGACTCCTCCAGAGCGCCCATGCGGATCACGCAATCGACGCCGTCCTGAATCAAGTCGATATTGCGGTCGGCCAGCCCGAGCCGAACGTCGATGAGCGGATAAAGACGATAGAACTCCTCCAGCGCCGGCAGCAGCAGCGATCTCGCGAGCGTGCCGGACGTGTCGACGCGTATCGTGCCCGACGGATTCTTGCGCTCGTTCGATAGCGACGAATCGGCATCCGCAATCTCGGCCAGGATCCTGACGCAGCGCTCGTAGTAAAGCGCACCGTCTTCCGTGACGCTGACCTGCCGCGTCGTCCGGTTCAAGAGACGCACGCCCACGTGCTGCTCGAGCGCTTGAACGAGGTTGCTGACCGACCCGCGCGGCAGCTCCAGCATCTCGGCTGCCTTGGAAAAGCTATTGGTCTCGACTACGCGCGTAAAGACTTCCATCGCCTGAAGGCGGTCCATGCAGGTGCTCCTCTCGAGTCGTTATCCGGCCCTGTTGCGGCCCCATTGCCGAATACTAGCCGGTGTCGAAGCCCGTCTTCAATGGTGGGCTTCGCCTTGCAAACAATCGGGCACCTCGGGAAACCTTTCAAATAGCTTTTGAAATGGAACGAGAATTGGCGTGTCGCTATCACGTTAGTCTGCCCGCGCGTCACGCGAATAAGACAAAAGCGAATGGTCACCGTATTGGTGACGCCTCATCGCGCATTGCGAAATTGCCGGGATTTGCCGTTAAACAAACGCCAGCGCCATTTCAATCGCGGCGAATGAAAATCGCCGGAAATCCCTATAAGACGCCGCAAAAGAAATGACGATGCGCGACTGAAAACCCCCACCGCCTTCCTGCCACCTGACATCTCAGGCTTATGGCTCTTTTGGCGTCAATGCTGTGTCGCTCGCCCAGGCGGCATCGCCGCTGCCGCATTCCGCCAATCTCTCATGATTAGCCGCAAAAAGTGCCTGCGAACCGTCGGTACACCGCACTCCGAAATTTGTCTTCGTGAGACGCTAACCCCGCCGTCTTGCCACGCCCGATACGGTCGGCGCTGCGGCTCTCCCTCACCAAAACAATGGGGTTTTCAAATGAAACCAATGGAAATCACGCCAGAACTCGCGTTCTTATCCCGCAGGCCAGTCAGCAGGCTTGAATTGCCGGCTATTCAAGCACTCCAGAATCCGGAACGGATGCCGTTCACGATCCGGATCGCCTCAGGCGAACGCGACCTCAGGAAAGCCGTGGACGTACGGCGTTCCGCGTATGGCAGGCACTTGCCGGAGTTCGCGCAAAAGATGGCGGTCGAAACATCCGACCGCGAGCCCGGCACGACGGTCCTGCTTGCCGAAGCGAAACTCGACGACGCCCCCATCGGCACGATCCGGATTCAAACCAACGAGCTCGCGCCCCTTCCCGTCGAGCAGTCAGTGACGCTGCCGCCCGGGTTCACCGGGGCGCGGCTTGCGGAGGCCACTCGTCTGGGGGTGGCAAACGGCGCCGTCGGCAAAGTCGTGAAAATGATGCTGTTCAAGGCATTGTTCCTCTATTGCGAACAACAGCAAATCGATTGGCTGATCATCACGGCCCGCTCTCCGATCGATCGCGAATATGACGCCATGCTATTCGAAGATGTATTAAAGCCTCAGCAATTTATTCCGATGAAGCATGTGGGTGGCCTGCCGCATCGGGTCATGGCCGGCGAAGTCGGCGTGGCGCGGCAAAGGTGGGGGGAAGCAAAACACCCACTATTCAAATTCATATTCCAGACACATCATCCGGATATCGATTTGCGTGTGCCGAACGATTTATCTTTGAGGCCGGAACCGGTACGATGCCAGCAAGGATCGCGGATTGCTCAATCAAGCTAGGAAATGAAGCCGGGCTCTAGTACGACCGTGCGCAACAGCGAACGGGCCGCGGCGGGCGACGATTCGCACCGCCGCAGGTCACGCGCCTCGAGAGTATGGCTGGGGGAAATGCAGATATGGCGTCGCTTGGTCCATTCGGTGGCCCGCTTGGCAGTCGCATTGCCCGCTTGAGACGCGCGCGCGCCGGCTCGCGGCTCGATCAAACGCTTTACTTCTTTTCCATCTATGTCGTGCCGGTGCTGATTGCCGCCAGCACGATCGTCGTTCTGCTGCTATTGCCCCGCGAATACGAATCGGCCGGTTCGGGCACACTGCCCTTTCGCGCACTCGACGACAAGACGTCGGCGCTCACCCCCGCTGCCGCGCTGGAAGCGCTGAAAAAAGCGCCAACCGTCAGCCACTTCAGCACCAGGCTTTCGGAAACCCCGATCTGGTTCACGTTGAACGCCCCCGTGGCAAGCACACGCGTTTCCACCCTGATCGAATTCCCCTCGCGTCACGCGCAAACGCTCGAATGCTGGACGGCGCCGGCGCTGCAGCCGCTCGGGCAAGCCAGCCGCTACGGTGTATCGGGGCAGATGCGCACAGTCAAAGCCGGTTTCGCGGTTTCGCTTCGCATCCCCGCGGCCCCGACGCCGATGCTTTGCCGCGGCACGTTCTCGGGACCGGCGCAACTGACCGTGCAAGCCTGGGACGCCGGGCAATTGCGCAATTCCGCGCTCGACTTCCAGGAGAGTTCCGGCCTGATCGCAGGCGGCTTGCTGACGCTCGCCGTATTCGTCTTCGTCACGGCGATGATCAACCGGGAATGGACGTACGTCATTTTCGCCATGTGGCTCGTCGGCAACCTGCGCCTGTGCGCGAACGCGATGGGCTGGGACGCCGAATGGCTCGACCGCGTGATTCCCCCCGCCGACCTGCCGCTCCTGCGCAAGGTCACGTTCGCCGCCTACTACCTGCTGACGGGCGCCCTCTTCAGTCAACTGTTTCGCCGCGAGCTGCGCGTCGTCGGCTGCCGCTGGCTGCTGCGCGTGGCCCAGAACGTCGGGCTCGTGCTGCTCGCGCTCTCGATCCCGCTCTCCTACGCGCATTTCATCCCCGCGCTGTGGGTGCTGGGCGGATTCGGCATCGGCGTGCTGATCTTCCTGCTGGCGCGGCTCTTGTGGAAAGCGCGCTCGCGCACCGTGATGTGGTACGCGGCCTCGCTCGCGGTCGTGCTGCTCGCAACGTTCTCCGAAGTGCTCGGCGCCGCGTTCGGCGTACGGCAGCTTGCCGCCGGCGTGAGCCCGGTGCTCGCCGCCCTGACCTCGAGCATGATGGCCGCGTTCGCCATCGCCGAGCAGATGCGCGCGGAACGCGAGCACCGGCGCCAGGCGCAGATCGAATTGCGCAACACCTATGAGGTCACGCCGATCGGCCTCTTCACGCTGGATTCGCGCGGCCGCTTCGTGCGCGCGAATCCGGCGCTGCGCGCCATGCTCGGCATGCAAAAGAGCGACTACGGATTGCGCCACTGGAACGATTACTTCGAGCCTGGCGCATGGGGCTCGCTGCAGGCCTTGTCGCTGAAAGGACGCGAGAGCGAAATCGAAATCGGCGGCTCCGAGGCGCGCGGCACCGCCGAGCGGCGCTATCTGCTCAAGGCGATCAGCTCGAACGACTGGATCGAAGGCTCGCTGCAGGACGTGACCGAACGCTCGAAGGCGATCGAGCGGCTGCGCTTTCTCGCCGAGCACGATCCGCTCACGGGCTCGCTGAACCGGCGCGGCCTGGAAAAAGCGATCGTGGCGCAAAGCGAGAACGCCGCGCTCTGGGCCCTCGCCTACATCGATCTCGATCGCTTCAAGCTGATCAACGACCTGTTCGGCCACCGCGCGGGCGACGAAGTGCTCAAGCAGGTCGCCGACCGCGTGCTCGCGCGCTTCCACGGCAATTTCTCGTTCGGACGCATGGGCGGCGACGAGTTCGTCTGCGTCATGAACGATACGCCGATCGACGAAGCCGCCGGGATTTGCACGCGCCTGCTCGCGGAGCTGAACGAAACGCCCTACCAGGTCGGCAGCCGCGCCTTTCAGGTCAAGGCGTCGATCGGCCTCGTCGAATGCTCGCACGGCGTGCGCGTGCAGGACGCGCTCTCGCATGCCGACCGCGCGTGCCGCGAGGCCAAGGAGAGCCGGCAACACGGGCTCGTCGTCTATCGCAAGGGCGCGGCCGCATTCGAGCAGCGCGCAGCGGAATTGCGGCTCGTCGAATCGTTCGGCCGCAACCGGTTGCCGACGGGACTTTTTCTCGTGATGCAGCCCATCATGTCGCTCACCTCGCCGACCGAGTCGCTCAATTTCGAGGTGCTGCTGCGCATGCGCGGCGCTGACGGCAAGGTCGTCTCGCCTGACAAGATCATTGCCGCTGCCGAAGAATCCGGCAATATCGCCGCGCTCGACATGTGGGTGGTCAGCACGACGCTCGACTGGATCGAAACGAATCTGGCGTCGCTGCCGAAGACGCGCTTCATCTGCGTGAACCTGAACGGCGGGTCGCTGAACGACGAACGTTTCACCGAGGAGGTCTTCGCGCTCTTCATGCAGTACCGCCCGATTCTTCGCTACCTGTGCCTCGAAATCACGGAAAGCGTCGCGCTGCACGATCTCGGCAACACGCAGCGTTTCATCAACCGCGTGCACGACCTGGGCGCCAAGATCGCGCTCGACGATTTCGGCGCCGGGTACACGTCGTTCCGCTACTTGAAGTCGCTATCGGCCGACGCGCTGAAAATCGACGGCGAGTTCGTGCGCTCGATGTGCTCGCATCCCGCCGACGTGGCGATCGTCGAGGCGCTCGTGGCGCTTGCGCACAACCTTGGCATGCGCAGCGTCGCCGAATGGGTCGAGGATCTGGATACGCTCAAGGCGCTGCACGAGATCGGCGTCGACTACGTGCAAGGCTATGTGGTCGCGCGGCCGCAGGACTGCTCGGCCATCCTGACGGCCGACTCGGCTGCGAGCTTCATCGCCGACCCGGCCGTTGCGAGTTTCATCGAGAGCTTGCCGGAACCGCGCGAGACGATTGGCGCGGAGTCTTAGCGAGCGGCCCAAGCGGTCCGCCATTGAATACGGCACATCTCAATTACGAAGCGTTACCAGTGTTTCAAATTGTTCCAATACCCCAATTCGCGCAATCCCTGTCAGCGAAGGCTCGCCGGGTACTGTGCCGACAGGACAAGCCAAAGCGGCTGTATTGAATCGTATTGCATCGTTTGTTCGGTCTCGAATCCAAAAAAAGCGATCAGGAATACAATCCGCAGGTCGAAAACGATGTAAGAACAGGAAATGTCATCAAGTTGCAAGTATGCGTGGCCGGCGCCTACAAAGCGCCTATCCCTCACATTCTTCAAGCTCCTTTACCGATGGACGCATTCGCGTGCGTTTCGGCATAACGAGCGCTTGTGGCATGGCGTTTCGATCGGAAGGGACGCACGCGGCTTTCTAAAGCGCCTGTCGATCGGGAATCACGAATTGCGCGTCGACAATTCGAAAGACTTGACGGCAAATCGTAAAGGAGCCTGTCATCTTATTGCTACAGGACCATCCGTCCGGGAAATCGATTACGGCACAATTGATCTTTGCAATGTAATGGGCGTAAATGGCGCAATCGCGCTGCAGGATACTCATCAAGTCCAATTCGACTACTACTGCATCGTCGACGCGGGATTCGTGCGCAACCGTCCCGATCTCGTGGCGCGCGTCGTGCAGCAAAAGCTGACCCTTTTCGCGACGCCGCTCGTCATGTGGTACATCGCGCAGTACTTTCCGCTGTCGCAGTTGCGTTGCCGCATTTTTCTCGTCGAAGACATTCAGTATCCGGCAGGCAAACGCGCGCTCGCTGCCGAGGAACTATCCAGCGTGCACCCGGAGTCCGATCTCGTGCTGTTCGACAACGCTCGCAGCCTGGGCTTCAGCCTGAACATCAGGCGCGGCACCGTCGACGGGCGCACGGTCGCCTACACCGCATTGCAAATCCTCGCGTGGCTCGGGTTCAACGATATCAATCTGCATGGACTCGATTTCGTCAATGCATCCCGCACGCCTCGTTTCTATGAGACCCTGGAGAACATGCAGCCGAGCGCCCTCGACGCCAATTTTCGGGCCGTCATCGAACCGTCCTTTCGGCACGCGGCGGCGCTCTTGAAAGCACGCGGCGTCCGCGTCGCGAACCTGTCCGCCGACAGCGCGCTCGGCGCCGACATATTCGAAAAAAGCGATTGGCATTCGCTCGCCATGAAAGCGGCCGAGCAGCAATAAGCGCCCGCAGCCATCGCACGCAATGAAGGTAGTCCATCTATCGAATACGCCTGTTGCAGGAAGTCCTGGCAACATCGTCTCCGCGCTCAATCGGCTCACCGATGTGCAGGCGCGTCATATCGTCTTCAACAGCAGCGCTTATCGGCCCCGCACCTATGGGCCAGGAACGACACGGCGCTGATCGAGCGCATCGTCCACGAAGACGTGCCGCAACTCGTCATCGCGCAAGGCCCCGAACGCTACTATCCGTTCGCCAGGGTCGTGCCGAACGTGATTCCCCAGAACGATCCTCGCTACATGCCGGCAACCGAGGAAGACGGCATGCCGATCGTCACGTTCTCGCCGAGCGGGCGCTCCTCGGCATGGAGGACGCGCTGGGAAACCAAGGGCACCCCGCAGACGCTGGCATTGCTGCGCAAACTGGAGCGCAAAGGGTTGTGCCGCGTCCAGCTGATCGTCGATACGCCGCATGATGCGTGCTTGCGCGCCAAGCAGCGGGCGGCCGTCGCGATCGACGAATGCGTGACCGGAAACTATCACTTGAGCGGCCTGGAAGCGCTGTCGCAAGGCAAGCCGACGCTCGGCCATCTCGACAACCGCGTTCAATCACAGCTGCGGCAACTGACCGGTGCGCTGGAGCTGCCCTGGATCGATGTTCGCCTGGAGGAAGCGGAGGGACCGCTACGCGAATTGCTTGTGGATCGCGCGCTTCGCGCCGAACTCGGCGCGGCATCACGGCGTTGGATCGAAACGTATTACCGCGAGGAAACGCTGATCGAGCACTATCGCCGAGCCTACCTCGACCTCTTCGAGGCGCCCGGCCGGTTCGGCGCGCGGCGCTTCGCCAGCGGCGGCGAGCCGTGGCTGGCCGTCGCGCTGCCCAATCACCGATGGGAAGCGCGCAAGGCCGCCCAGTCGCCGTGGCGATACCTGATCGAGGCGCTGCGCCTCGCGCGCTGAGCGATTAGTTCGCGCACTCCCTGGTTCCGAACATCGCGTCGAGCGCGCACGGAGACGTCAACATGCGGTCTCCGTCGTGGCCCACGCCCTGCACGACATGCAGGCGCTGGTTCAGGTCGTCCGGATGGCGGCTTTGCAGATAGGCGAAGTAGGCGCGGCCGCGCGCAAAACGCTGCGAGCCTTGCGCCTCGGCAGCACAACTCTTGTCGAGCGCGGGGTGAGCCGGGTCGGTGTCGTCACCGCCCAGCAGATAATCCACGCGACGCTTCGCGAACGCCTCTTCGAGCTGCGCCGGCGTACGGTCGTTCGCGTATGGGGGACGATCCCCCATGCCGTACTTCCAGGCGTCGAACGACGGACACCGCGTGGCGTCGAACGCCGACGCGACACCCTGCGCGTTCGGGCGCTGCTTGTCGAAGTAGGCGTAGGAAGACGGATTGGCGACGACATACCGCACGACGATGCCCTCATCGGCGAGCGCGGGCGTGCCGCGCGCGACGATCGCATAGCGCTGGACCACCTGCGCGCCCCCCGAGTGACCGGCGATCGTCAGGTACTTGAGAGCGGGAAACAAACGCCGGTCCGCGAGCCGCGCCACGATGGCATCAAGCACCGCGTACGAGCTGAGCGGAACTGCTCCGACAGCCGGCTCCCCGCCCATCCACGCGTCGCCCTCCCAACGCAGCAGATCGGGTGGCAGCACATGCGTCTTTGCATCGATCGTCGCGAGAAACTGCGGCGCAATCAGCAGTGTCTTGCCGCCGTCGGCACCCGCTTCGTCGCGCGCGTTCTCCACGGTCCGGAAATAGACATCGGCATTGCGCAACCTGCCGTGAATCACGATCACCGCACGCTCGATCTGCGGGTGCGGCGTGCTCCAATCGCCGGATAGGTAGAGCGGAAATTGCGCGCGCCCTCGAGGCGTGTCGATCGACAGGCGCGAGTCGGCGATCACGGCGACAGGATGCAGGCGCGGGTGGCCTTCGTCCTCCCGCGCCCATGCACCGGGCACGGATGCGACAAGCGCAGCCGCCGACAGGAGGGCCGCCAGGAACGCACCGCGCCCGCTATTGCGCAATCGCTCGAAGCACGTCATGTTGCCCTCCCGAAACAAGACTCACGCCGCGCGCTTCACGACGCTCGCGATCGCCGACGCCACGTAGCCGACGTTGCGCTCGTTCAAGCCCGCAACGCACATGCGCCCCGAGCGCAGCAGATACACCCCCTGGTCTTCACGCAGATGCTCGACCTGCGCTTCCGTCAGACCGGTATAGGTGAACATGCCGCGCTGCGCGAGATAGCGTGTCAGCAAGCGATCCTCGACGTGACCGTTCAGTCCGTCGTAGATGGCCTTGCGCATCGCGAGAATCCGCTCGCGCATCGCGCTCAGCTCCTGCTCCCACGATGCGCGCAGCGCCGGCGCATTGAGCACGCTCGCGACGACGCGCGCGCCGTGCGTCGGCGGATTGCTGTAGTTCGCGCGCACTCTCGATGCAAGCTGACCGAGCACGCGCTTCGCTTCGTCGGCCGATTCGCACACGACGCTCAACGCGCCGCACCGCTCGCCGTAGAGCGAAAAATTCTTCGAGAACGAGTTGGCGACGATAAGCGGCACGCCCGCCGCCGTCAGCAGCCGCACGCACGCCGCGTCCTCGTCGAGCCCGGCGCCGAAACCCTGGTACGCCATGTCGACGAAGGCGATCAGCTTGCGTTGCTGGAGCACCGGAACGAGCTCCATCCATTGACTGTCGTTCAGATCGACGCCCGTCGGGTTATGGCAGCACGCATGCAGCAGCACGATGCTCTGCGGCGGCAGGCCCTTGATCGCGTCGAGCATTTCGTCGAAGCGCAAGCCGCCCGAATGCTCGTCGTAGTACGGGTACGTGTTCACCGTGATGCCGGCGCTCTCGAACACGACGCGATGGTTCTCCCAGCTCGGATCGCTCAGCCACAGCTGCGACGTCGGAAAATAGCGCTTGAGGAAGTCGGCGCCGACCTTCAGCGCGCCGGAGCCGCCGATCGTCTGCAGCGTCGCGATCCGGCCGCTCGCGCGCGCCTCGCTGGCAGCGCCGAATACGAGCGCCTGCGCGGCGTCGCGGTATTGCGGATAGCCCGTCATCGGCAGATAAGGGCGCGCGCCGATGCTGCCGAGCATGGCCGTTTCGGCCTCGCGCACGGCCCCCATCACCGGCAGCACGCCGGCATCGTCGAAATAGATGCCGATGCTGAGGTTGACCTTGTTCTGTCGCGGATCGTGCTGGAAGTCCTCGTTCAGGCTCAGGATCGGGTCGCCAGGGTAGGCGGGAATGTGTTCGAACATCGCGATCTCCTGTGTCGGCCAGAGTTGGCGCTTTAGCGCCTACTCTGGCCCCATGTCTTTCGTTCTGGGACGCATAGTGTCGGACAGATCGCGGCGTTCGCCAAGCACATTCGAGACGCTCATAAAAGCGCTCATTCGTCTCAAGCAGGTGCAGCGGGCCTTTCGAAGCGCGATGGCAGACGCTACTCTACGACGGCGATCTCCCACCGGAATCGCGCCAGCGAAACGGGCCTATCATGCCGACACCTTTCGAAAACCACGACAGCAATTCGCCTTGGCACGCAGGCGAATTGGCGCTGCAGCAAAGCGTGGGCGTCGTCGCGCAAATGGACGAGCTCGGCCGGCGCAACGTGCGCGATCATCTGATCGACCAGCATCGCGAGTTCTTTCCGCTGATTCCGTTCGTCGCGCTCGGCGCGGTCGATGCGCGAGGCGACGTGTGGGCGACGCTGCTCGCGGGAGAACCGGGCTTCCTGCATGCGCCCACGCCGCAGGCATTGCGCGTGGACGCCATGCTCGATCCGCGAGATCCCGCTGTCGCCGGCATACACGACGGCGCCTCGGTCGCGCTCGTCGGCGTCGAGCTGCATACGCGGCGGCGCAACCGGTTGAACGGCATCGTGCAGCATCGCTCCGAGCGAGGGTTCGAAGTCGGCGTGAGGCAGTCGTTCGGCAACTGCCCGCGCTATATCCAGGCGCGCCAATTCGAATTCGTCCGCGAGCCTTCGGCGCCGTCGGCGCAAGCGTCCGAAGAAATGCCGCGCGTCGACTCGCGCGCGGCCGCTTTGATCGCTTCCGCCGATACGTTCTTCGTCGCGTCGTACGTCGAGCACCCCGGCAAAGGACGCGAGGTCGACGTCTCGCATCGCGGCGGCAAGCGCGGCTTCGTGCGCGTCGGTGACGACGGCGTGCTGACCATCCCCGATTTTTCGGGCAACCTGTACTTCAACACGCTCGGCAATTTCCTGTCGAACCCCAAGGCCGGGCTCGTCTTTGTCGACTTCGAAACGGGCGACCTGCTGCAGCTCACGGGTGATGCCGAAGTCGATACCGATTCGCCGGAGATCGCCACGTTCCGCGGCGCCGAGCGGCTGTGGCGCTTCACGCCGCGCCGCATCGTCTATCGCGCCGGAGCGATGCCGTTGCGCTGGACGCTGCCCGAGAACGGCGTCTCGCCCTATTCGACGATGACGGGCAGTTGGGAAGAAAGCACCGAACGCATGAAGGCCATCGCACTCGCCACCGGATGGCGGCCCTTCACGATCGCGAAGGTGGTCGACGAAAGCTCGGTGATCCGCTCGTTTCATCTCGAACCGGCCGACGGCGCCGGTTTGATTCCGCACCTCGCGGGCCAGCATCTGCCGGTTCGCATCACGCGAACCGAAGGCGAGACGCCGTTGATCCGCACGTATACGCTTTCAGTCGCGCCGTCCGACGGTTTCTACCGGATCAGCGTGAAGCGCGACGGCGCCGTGTCGCGTCATCTGCACGATGCGCTGCGCGAGGGCGACGAGATCGAAACCCGCGCGCCCGCGGGCAACTTCACGATCGACGCCCGCGAGCGCCGGCCCGCCGTGCTGCTCGCCGGTGGAATCGGCGTGACGCCGATGCTCGCGATGCTGCGGCATCTCGTCTACGAAGGTCTGCGCACGCGCCGGATCCGCCCCGTGTGGTTCTTCTATTCCGCGCGTTCGCTTGCCGAGCGCGCCTTCACGGCGGAGATCGAAGCGCTTGCTGCGATGTCGCAAGGCGCGGTACGCGTGATGCGCTTGCTGACCGACACCGAAGGCGCGATCGAGCAACGCGACTACGACGCCAAAGGCCGCCTCGATATCGATGTGCTGCGCCAGACACTGCCCTTCGACGACTTCGATTTCTATCTCTGCGGCCCGGCCGCATTCACGCAATCGCTCTACGACGGCTTGCGCGGACTCTCGATCGCGGACCGGCGCATCCACGCCGAATCGTTCGGACCGTCCGGGTTAAAGCGCAGCAAGGATCGATGCGAGGAGTCCGAGCAGGCGCGAGCGCCTGCTCAAGGGCCGGTTCCCGTCATCTTCATCGCGTCGGGCAAGGAGGCGCGCTGGACGCCCGAGAGCGGAACGCTGCTCGAGCTCGCGGAGAAACGCGGGCTCGCCCCGGAGTTCGGCTGCCGCTCAGGCGTCTGCGGTGCGTGCCGCACGGGCATCGTGTCGGGCGCGGTCGCGTACCGTGAGCCGCCTTCGTTCGAGGTGCCCGGCAATGAAGCGCTGATTTGCTGCGCCGTTCCCGCGGCCCGCAGCGACGATGGCGAACGGCTGCTGCTGGATCTGTAAAGCACGGCGCCTAATCGCCATACTCCGAGTATTTGCGCGCGTCCCCCCGCACCTTGCTCGCCGGATACTTGGCGCGATTGATCTCGATCTTCTCCAGCGCCGCCTTGAACAGATCGACATCGAGCTTGTCCGCGAGCATCACGAGATAGGCGAGCACGTCCGCCATCTCCTGACGGATCGCCTCGAGCCTGGTCTCATCCAATTCGTCTTTTTGCCCGGTCGCGAGCCACTGAAAAGGCTCGAGCAGTTCGCTCGCCTCGACGCTCAGCGCCGTCGCCAGGTTCTTCGGCGTGTGAAACCGGCCCCAGTCCCGCTCCTCTGCAAATCGTCGCAGCGCATCGCGCAGCTCGATCAGGTCGCTTCGTATTTCCCGGCTATCCATCCTTGATCCCGTCTTCGTAGAAGGTGTGCTTCGCTCTGTGCGAAACGATACGCCTCTTTCGACCGTCCCGCGCTTGGCCGGCCCCCGCCGCGACATCGAGGGCCGGCGCGCACGCGACCGCTTACGGCCGCACCTTCCCCGCCGCGTGATGCCCCTTCGACCCTCTCAACTCATCGATGCGCGACGCGCTGACCGACGTCGCAGGCTGCTGGTTGTCAGCCGACAAGCCGGCCGCGACCTTGCTGTCGCCCTCCGACGCGAAGTAGTGCTCCAGATGCTTCGAGACCTGGGTGCGCACGAACGCCTTGGCCTGCTGCGGATCGCGAATGTCCTGCGTGCGCAGCGGGTTGCGGTTTCCCGGATGCGGGTCGAGGTGCACGGAGCCGTCGAGCATCTCGCGCTGCATCGCGTCCATGACCTGCGGCTGGACCGGGACCGTCAAGTCGGGCGTCGCCGTGCGCCATTGCCGCGTGCCGTCCTTGACGAGATATGTCTGCGTGAGCTTCGCCGCCGCCTCGTCGCGCTTGGTCAAGTAACCGCCGAGGCCGAACGCCTCGATCATCGAACCGGGAATCGTCGAATGGCTGTACACGGTCGAATCGACCGCCGCCTGAAACCACGGCGAGACCAGGATGCACGGCACGCGCAGCCCGAGGCGATCGAAATCGAAAGGCGCCAGATATTTCTCGTCGAGCCGGCCAGGAATGCCGTCGGGCGAAACGGCGGACGGCGGCTGAACGTGGTCGTAATAGCCGCCGTGCTCGTCGAACACGATGATGTAGAGCGTTTTCTTCCAGACGTCCTCGTTGGCCTTCAACGCGCTGTAGATGTCCGCCACGAGCTTTTCGGCGGGCCGCACGTCGGCCGGCGCGTGCATGCTGTTGACCGGCTGCGTCGGCGAGCCGATGAACGCGGGCACGATGAACGAGTACGTCGCGAGCTTGTCGCCGGACACGTCGGCGAGGAAGTTGCCTTCGAACAGCGCGTTGTTCTCCGGCGTCTTCTCGATATGCTGGAAGAGCTGGAGCACGTCGTTGGTGTCGTGGTAGTAGACGCGCCAAGTGCAGCCGTCCTTCGCGTTGATGCGGTCGTAGAGCGTGTCGCAGGTCAGGTTGGGCTTCCAGTTGGCGTTGTACGTGTAGCCTTGCGAGGTTGCCGCATGCACGAACGCGCGGTTCGGCACCGTCGGCCCCGGCACGTCGGCGAACCAGTGGTCGCACAGCACGAAGTTCTTCGCAAGCGTCGAGAGCACCGGCAATTGCACGGGATCGAAGCAATTCATCACCTGCTGCAGCTCGCTCTCGGTCGGCGCGCGCTTGAGGTCGTAGTTCAGCGACGTGTTGAACGACGCGATGAAGCCATCGAGCTTGGCGGTGCCGGCGGCCACGTCCGCGGCAACGTTGGTCGTGCCGAACAATTGCTCGCTGGTCTGCTTGAGCGAATGCGACGGGCCCTCGCCGACCGAGGTGTAGTCTCCGCCTTTGCGCGTCTTGAAGGCCGTCGTCTCGGCGTTGCCGGGCGTGAGGTAATTGGTGAAGCCTGCGGCAGACACCCCTTCCCCGATCCCGAGATAGCCGAACAAGTGGTCGAACGAACGGTTCTCCAGCATCAGAACAACGACGTGGTCGAATTGCAGCGCCATGGTGCACTCCTTTCCTGAATCGTGAGACGTGGTTGCGTTGATCCCTCGCGGGGCCTGGCCGCCGTGCACGGGAAACCGCGCAGGCGAATTGACGATGCTCGGCGTGTCCTGTGGCGATTTGATGTCGCCGGCAACGATGCACATCGCCATGCGCGCAAGCAAGCCGCGAGCGCGCCCGGCAACGCCGGTTCGACAGGAATGGCCCCGGTTACGGGATTGAATTTCGAAGCGGCCGCGACGGCCGTTACCGCGATAGCGTCGCTAAGCCGCCGTGGCGAGGTACTTCTCGATGAGCTTCATTTGCGCCGTCCAGCCTCGGTCGTTCATGTCGAACGCCTTCGCGCGCCGGACCGCGAAGATCCGGTCGAAGCCCGATTCGGTGAGCGTAAGCGCCGTGCCGCCGGGCACGGCATTGAGCGAGAAGGCGACCAGCGTCATCGGTTCGCTCGAATAGTCGAAGCCGGAGTCGACCGCGAACGGGTGCCAGCGAAACGAGAAGAGCCGCTCGGGCTCGATACGGTCGACGACGATCTCGAACGCCGCGCCCGCGTAGGGCTCCTGCGACTTCGCGACTTCCGCGTCGACGGTCGTCGGCGTGATCCTTCCGGTGAGACGCGAGCCCGCGACGAAGGGGCCGTCGAAAGCGACGCCGAACCAGCTGCCGAACTGCTTCGCGTCGCTGATCGCTTCCCATACGCGCGCAAGCGGCGCGCGCAGCAACACGTTCTTTTCGATGCAATCGGTTTGTCGAGTCATAAGGTTCTCCCGGTATTCGTGAAACCTGACACACGAGCACGAAGGCCGGCGCGAAGCCGTTCAATTCGAGCCTCATCGTCTATGCTGACATAGGGACGTCTTGCCAATTGCAACAAAGTGCATCGAATCCTCCGCGCTCGCAGGAGAGTTCGCAATGTCATCGCGTCCCGAAATCGTCGAAGCCGTGCAGCGGCAAGCAGCGCGCGCGCAAGACGATGCTGGGACTGTTCGAGCGGGGCGTCTTTCTCAATCCGATGGGAACCAAGCTATACCTTTCGATCGCGCACGACGAAGCCATTTGCGACGCGTTCTGCGAACGTCTCGCAGACACGCTGAACGAGCGCTGATGCTGTTGTGATCGATCTAGTCTGCCAGGAGGCGTGCGAAGTAAAATCGCAACTCGCGCGCGGCGCGCGCTCCGCTCGTTCCATACCAGCCTCCTGCCGACTTGCCCATGACCACGCCAACATCCTCGAGCAGCCACCCCGTCACCAAGGCCCTAGTCACCGGCCATACGCGCGGAATCGGCGCCGCGCTCGCCGAGCAGTTCCTGGCACGCGGCATCGCCGTGCTGGGTGTCTCGCGATCGCGTCACGCCACGCTGGCAGAGCGTTTCCCTGAACTGCTCGACGAAGCCGAACTGGATCTGGCGGATCTTGCCCGCGTCGAGCAATGGCTTGCGGGCGATGCGTTGCGCCACTTCGCACGCGATGCGCAGCGGCTCGTGCTCATCAACAACGCGGGAACCGTGCAGCCGATCGGGCCGTGCGAAGTGCAAGACGCGCGCGAGATCGCGCGCGCCGTCTCGCTGAACGTCGCGACGCCGCTGATGTTCGCGAGCGCGTTCGCGGCAGTGAGCGCCGGCCTGGAAGACCGCCGCATCGTCCATGTTTCGAGCGGCGCGGCGCGCAACGCCTACGCAGGCTGGAGCATCTATTGCGCGACCAAGGCCGCGCTCGATCATCACGCGCGCTCGGTGGCGCTCGATCGAAGCCCCGCGCTCAGGATCTGCAGCGTCGCGCCGGGAGTCGTCGATACCGGCATGCAGGCCGAGATCCGCGGCATGGGAATCGACCGCTTCCCGCTGCGCGGGAAATTCGACGACCTCAAGCGCAGCGGACTGCTCGCGACGCCCGGGCAATCGGCGTCGAAGCTGATCGGCTACGTGCTCTCCGACAGCTTCGGCCAGACGCCGACCGCCGACGTGCGCGACTTGCCGCAGGCGTGACGCGGCAACGCCGCGAAATGCTCACTCGGCTCACTCGTCGCGCGGCTCCGGCAGATCGGGGCCGGCAAAACCGTCGCTTTGCACGCCGCCCGTCGTGTTGGACGCATCCGTCGTGCAAATCACACTGCTTTTCGGCCGCATGTCCACGTGCAGCGAAAACACGTCGGGTCTTGCATAGTGGCCCGCCACGTCGAGGTCGTATTTGCCTCGGATCGTATCGTCGAGATCGATATCGGCGGTGAGCACAGCCTCCTCTCCATAGACCGGCCCCGCCAGCACCTCGCCGAGCGGGCTCACGATCACGCTGCCCCCTTTGATCAATTGCGTGCCGGGCTCGTTGCCCTGAATGCAGTCGTAGTCGGGCGGGCAATCCTCGCGCGTGAGGAACTGGCACGCGCTCAGCACGAAGCAGCGCCCTTCGTACGCGATGTGCCGCATCGACGCCTGCCACATGTCGCGCTCGTCGACCGTCGGCGCGCACCAGATCTCGACGCCGCGCGCGTACATCGACTGCCGCAGCATCGGCATGTAGTTCTCCCAGCAGATCGCCGCGCCCAGCTTGCCGACGCTGCTTTGCACAACCGGCAGCGTCGAGCCGTCGCCGCTGCCCCAGATCAGGCGCTCGCTCGCCGTGGGCATCAGCTTGCGGTGCTTGGCGACCAGCGCGCCGCGGTCGTTGAAGAAGAGCGCCGTGCAGTAGAGCGTCGCCCCGCCGCGCTCGATCACGCCGACCACGAGATTGCAGCGCGCCTGCGCGGCGAACGCGCCGATGCGCTCGGTCTCGGGGCCCGGCACGTCGATCGCCGCGCGCGCGTAGCGCAGGAAGTCGTCGCGCCCCGCGCTCGAGCGCGACCCGACGCGCGTGCCGAAATCGAGCCCCTTGGGATAGCCGCCCAGATACGCCTCCGGAAACACCGCCAACTCGGCGCCTTCGCGCGCGAGCGTTTCGCAATGCGCCCGCATGCGCTCGAGCGTGCGCGGCGTATCGAACAACGTGGACCCGGCCTGAACGACTGCAACCCGATGCTTGCTCATATGCCCCTCCTCCTCGACGATGGAGAACGCAGTATGCTTCCGGCATCGACATGAACCAAACAAATTCTTTGGATGATGAAAATCGATATCCTGGATGCAAGAAAGATCGACTTGAACCTCGCCGTGGTGTTTCTCGCGCTCTGGGAGGAGCGCAGCGTGACGCGCGCGGCGGCGCGTCTCGCGCTGAGCCAGGCCGCGGCGAGCGCCGCGCTCGCGCGCCTGCGCGAGACCTGCGAGGATGAACTGTTCCTGCGCGCCAAAGGCGGCATGCAGCCGACGCAGCGCGCGCTCGAGATCGTCGCGCAACTGGAAAACGGGATCGGATCGCTCGCCGCCGCGCTCGCGCCCGCGCCGCGCTTCGATCCACCCACCTCGACGCGGCGCTTCGTGATCGGCATGTCGGACGACTTCGAAATGGCGATCGGCCCGGAAATCTCGCGGCGCGTGCTCGAGCGCGCGAGCGGCGTATCGGTGATCTTCCGTCAGACGAACCGGCACACCGTCGACGCGATGCTGGAGGAGCAGCAGATCGAGCTCGCCGTGACCGTGGGCGCAGCGCCGAAGCGGTGGGCCTCGTGCGAAGCGCTCGGCAAGTCCAACTACGCGTGCCTCGCCGACAGCGCGCGCTGGGGCATCGCCCTGCCGCTCACGCTCGACGAATACCTCGCGCTGCCGCATCTGCTCGTATCATTCTCGGGACGCGAAGGCGCCGTCGATACGGCCCTGCGCGCGATCGGCAAGGTGCGTCACGTGCAGACCGCGCTCACGCATTTCTCCGCGGTGCCCGCGTTCCTGACGTCGGTGAAAGCCGTCACCACGATACCGCTGCATGCCGCGCGCGTGCTGGCGCGCGTCTCGCAGCTCGGGATCTGCGCGCCGCCCGTGCATTTCGACGATTACGAGGTATCGATGGTCTATCGCCGAACGAGTGCGCACGATCCCGGGCTCGAATGGTTCAAGGGCATCGTGCACGAGGCGTTTCAAGCGCTCGACTTGCGGCCCGTGCGACCCGTGCGGCCCATTCGCACCGCGCGCCGTTCGGCGGCAAAGAGCAAAAAGTCCCCAACGTAGGGCCTGTTCGCAGCAATCCAGGCCCTCATCAGAACGGAGTCCAGTCATGAAAGCATCTCGTCGCAGCTTCCTGATCGCCAGCGTCGGCATCGGCTCGTCGCTCTTCCTCGCACAACGCGTCTTCGCCGACGAGCAGTTGAGCGAAGACGATCCGGCCGCGAAGTCGTACGGCTACGTAAAGGATGCGTCGAAAGTCGACAAGGCCAAGTATCCGAGCTACCAGGCCGGACAGGAATGCACCAACTGCTCGCTCTACACGGGCAAGACCGGCGACGCGTCGGGCGGCTGCCCGCTGTTCGGCGCCAAGCAGGTCGCGGCGCACGGATGGTGCAACGCCTATACGAACGCGTAGTCCGCTTGCGTAAGAAAACCGTAATGCGCGAGTGACGGGCACGCCGCCGTTTCAGCGATAATCGCCCCCATTCTTTCGCATCGACCCGCCGGGCGGAGCATCCGTTCAAGCACGCAATCATGAGCAAGTCAGGCAATCAGCGGCAACTCGACACCCTGCTTCAGCAAGGCCTGGCCTTGCAGCAAAACGGCGCCTTGGCCGAAGCCGAGGAGCTGTACCGCGAAATCCTTGCGATCCGGCCCAAGCATTTCGAAGCGCTGCAGTTGCTCGGCGCGCTTTCGCTGCAGACGGGACGGCTCGACGACGGCATCGCGCTCCTGAAGAAAGCCGCCTCGATCAACGGCATGCACGCGCCGATTCATTCGAACCTCGCTTTCGCGCTGAACGCCAGGCAGCAACACAAGGAAGCGCTCGCGAGCGCGAACCGGGCGCTCGCGCTGATGCCGGATTTCGCCGATGCGCTGAACAATCGCGGCACGGCGCTCGGTGCGCTCGACGCGCCGGCCGAAGCGCTGGCGAGCTTCGACCGCGCGCTTGCGCTCAAGCCCGGGATGCCCGAAGCCTGGAACAACCGCAGCTGCGTGCTGCGCGACCTGGACCGTCCCGCGGAGGCGCTGACAAGCTGCGATCAGGCGATCGCGCTGCGCCCGAACTATGCCGAGGCATGGAGCAACCGCGGCAACGCCTTGAGCGATCTCAATCGGCCCCAGGAAGCCGAACAGAGCTACCAGCGGGCAATCGCAGCTCAGCAGGACCTCGCCGACGCCTGGAACAACCTGGGCCTCTCGCTCGTCGACATGAACCGCCATGCCGATGCGTTGTCGAGCTACGGCCGCGCGCTCGCGCTCAAGCCCGATTCCGTCGAAGGCCATTGGAACCGGGCGCTTTGCCTGCTGCAGATGGGCCGTCTCGACGAGGGATGGCAAGAGTACGAGTGGCGCTGGAAGCGCAATCGAACCAAGGCGAGCCAGCGTCCGTTCAAGGAGCCGCTGTGGCTCGGCGACGAACCGCTCGATGGCAAGACGATCCTGCTGCACGCCGAGCAGGGCCTCGGCGACACGCTGCAGTTCTGCCGCTACGCGCCGCTCGTCGCGCGACGCGGCGCGAAGGTGGTGCTCGAGGTGCAGCCCGAATTGATGCGGCTGCTCGCGCCGCTCGAAGGCGTCGCGCAACTCGTCGCGCAGGGCCAGCCGCTGCCGGCATTCGATTGCCACTGTCCGTTGTTGAGCCTGCCGCTTGCGTTCAAGACCAGCCTCGCGACCATTCCGGGCAAGGCGCCCTACTTGTTCGCCGATCCAGAAGCCGTCGGGCGCTGGGGCTCGCGCGTCGCGTCGGCGGCGGGCGTCGCTGCCTTGAAGGTGGGCCTCGTCTGGGCCGGCGGCAACCGGCCTCACGTCCCCGAGTTGCGCAAGAACGACGCGCGGCGCTCGATGGCCCTGGAGCGCCTGACGCCGCTGCTCGACGTACCGAACGTGCAGTTCTTCAGCTTGCAAAAAGGACCGCCGGCGTCACAACTGGCGGCGCTGAACGAGCGTCACGAAGCGAGCCGGCGCATCGACGCCCGGCGCATCGTCGACCTCACCGAAGATCTCACGGACTTCGCCGACACCGCCGCGCTCGTCGCGAATCTCGATCTCGTGATTTCCGTCGACACCTCGACGGCCCACCTCGCCGGCGCGATCGGCAAGCCGGTCTGGATCCTGAATCGCCTCGACACCTGCTGGCGCTGGATGCTCGGACGCGACGACAGCCCCTGGTATCCCGGCGTCCGGCTCTTTCGCCAGCCGACGCTCGGCGATTGGGACAGCGTGATCGCTTCGGCGCGCGAGGCGCTGGCGGCGCTCGCAACCCAAGCCGCAGTGCCATAATCCACGTCTGCCCCAAAAGCCTGGAGAAGATTTTGAGCCGCATCGACAACCCCGCACACGATCAGGAAGTCGGCGTCGCCGACTCGACCGAGGACACCACCCGCATCGACGACACCCGCATCGGAGCGGTCCGTCCGCTCATTTCCCCCGCGCTGCTGCTCGACGAGCTGCCCGCCGCGAAGCCGGTCCAGGACCTCGTCGAGAAGAGCCGCGCGGCCATCGCCGACATCCTCAAGGGCCGCGACGACCGGCTCCTGATCGTCGTCGGCCCCTGCTCGATCCACGACCACGGCCAGGCGATCGAATACGCGCACCGTCTCAAGCGCCAGGCCGACGCGCTGCGCGACGACCTGCTGATCGTGATGCGCGTCTACTTCGAGAAGCCGCGCACGACGGTCGGCTGGAAGGGCTACATCAACGATCCGCGCCTCGACGGAAGCTTTCGCATCAACGAAGGGCTGCGCCGCGCGCGCGAGCTGCTGCTCGAGATCAACGCACTCGGCCTGCCGACCGCCACCGAGTTCCTCGACCTCCTGAGCCCGCAGTACATCGCGGACCTGATCGCCTGGGGCGCGATCGGCGCGCGCACCACCGAAAGCCAGAGCCACCGCCAGCTCGCCTCCGGCCTCTCCTGCCCGATCGGCTTCAAGAACGGCACCGACGGCGGCGTGCAGATCGCGGCGGACGCCATCGTTGCGGCGCGCGCGAGCCACGCGTTCATGGGCATGACGAAGATGGGCATGGCCGCGATCTTCGAGACGCGCGGCAATGACGACTGCCACGTGATCCTGCGCGGCGGCAAGAAGGGGCCGAACTACGACGCGGCGTCGGTGGAGGAAAGCTGCGCCGCGCTGCGCGCGGCAAGCCTGCGCGAGCAGGTGATGGTCGACTGCTCGCACGCGAACTCGAACAAGTCGCATCAGCGCCAGATCGACGTCGCGCAGGATCTCGCGAACCAGCTCTCGGGCGGCGAGAAGCGGATCATTGGCGTGATGATCGAAAGCCATCTCGAGGAAGGCCGGCAGGACCTGAAGCCGGGTGTGCCGCTCAAGCACGGCGTGTCGATTACCGACGCATGCCTCGGCTGGACGCAGACCGAGCCGGTGCTCGAAACGCTGGCGGCCGCGGTACGCACGCGCCGCGGCCTCCGATGAATCGATAAGCACACGTTGAACGAAACCACGGGCTGCGGACTTTCGAACAAGACCGCGGCCCGTTTTCATCCATCACGCGACAGCCGGAAAATCCAGCGTCGTATCGTTCACGCGATTGACGAGGTTCGTGAACGTGATGACGGTCACCGCGAGCAACGCCTCGATGATCTGCGTCTCCGTATAGCCGGCGGCGCGGACCGCAACGACCTCGGCGGCGTCGACCGTGCCGCTCGAACGGATCACCGCACGCACGAAGCGCACGAGCGCATCGCGCGGCGCCACGCCGGTCGCCTCGCCCGCGCGGATCTGCTTCATTTCCTCGGGCCTGAGGCCGGCCATCTTGCCGACCATCGTGTGCGCGGCGACACAATAGTCACAGCCCCCCACTTCGCTGACGGTCAGCTTGATCGCTTCGACATCGGCCTTCGACAGGCTGCCGGAAGCCACCGCCGCATCGGCGGCCAGCATCGCCGACAGACCCGCCGGCGTATGCGTGCCGATCGTCGCATAGGCGTTCGGGACCTTGCCGGCGGCCTTCTTGATCTTCGCGAACACTTCCGCGGCAGCGCCTGTGGCGGCTTCGGGATTGACGGAATGAAAACGGGACATGATGGGCTCCTTGGTTGGGTGATGCGCCAGTTCGTCTGGCATGGCGTCACTTTAAGCGCGCACCCTGATCCTGTTAATATCCAAAAACCGCACATTTATGCTCGATCGTCTCACATGGATCTGCTGAGCCGCCTGCTTGCATTGCTGCCGGTCAATGGCCGGGTCGACGTGCGCTGCCACTTCGGCGCGCCCTGGGTCATCGACTATCCCGCCTCGCCGATGAGCGAAATCCCCTACCACGTGCTGCTCTCGGGCGAAGCGACGGTCGAAGACGGCACGGGCGCGCCGCAGCGCCTCGCGGCCGGCGACATCGTGCTGTTTCCGGGCGGCGACCCGCACCGGCTGCACGACGGCAGCGGCAAGCGCGCGAGGCCGGTCGTCGTGCATCGGATAGGCGAGTTGCTCGTCAACGAAAGCCAGGGCAAGGGCGAGCGCGCCGACGTCCTGTGCGGCTGCTTCCTGCTGCCCGGGATGCCCGACCGGCTGTTGCGCGATTACCTGCCGCAGCGGCTCGTGGTGCGCAGCTTGCCCGCGCCGGCGTCGTCCGCTGCCGGCGCCGGCGACGCTCCCACGCTCGCGAGCACGCGCCTCACGCGGCTGATTCAATTGATGCGGGAAGAAGCGCTCGACGGCGCGCCGGCCAGCGCGGCGCTGATCAACCACCTGTCGGGCGCGCTGTTCGCGCTGACGCTACGCTTCGCGAGCGAGGCGCCCGAGCCGCCGCGCGGGCTGCTCGCGCTCGCACAGCGCTCGCGCCTGCAGCCGGCGCTCGCGGCGATGTTCGACGCGCCTGGCAAGCCGTGGACGCTCCCCGCGCTGGCCGAGCTCTGCCACATGTCGCGCGCGACGTTCGTGCGCCACTTCGACGATGCGCTCGGCCGCTCGGCCAACGACGTGCTGACCGAGATCCGCATGACGCTCGCCGCGCGCAAGCTCGCGCAGAGCGACGAGCCGGTCGCGGCGATCGGCGAGGCGGTCGGCTATCAATCGGAGGCTGCGTTCCAGCGGACTTTCAAGCGGCACACGGGCGTGAGCCCGGCGCGCTGGCGCGCGGGGCAAGTGAAGCAGGCGCTGGGCGAGTGAGGCGGCTTCGCCGCTCACCGCCTGACGAACAGACGAACGCGAGCGTCACCCTCGCGCGGAGGGTCCGAACTTGCGCCGATACGCCGCCGGACTCGTCTGCGCAATGCGCCGGAAATGCCGGCGCAGCGATTCCTCCGACCCGAAGCCCGCCCGCTCGGCCACGCTCGACATCGGCAGCGGCGCGGCCGCCTCGAGCATGTCCTTGGCGAGCGCCACCCGCTCGCGAATCAGCCACTCATAAGGACCGAGCCCTGTCGCCTCTTGAAACTGGCGCTGCAAGGTGCGCGGGCTCATCGCCGCGCGCTCGGCGAGCGACGCGAGGGTATGCGGCAAGGCCGGATGCGCTCGCACCCAGTCCATCAGCCTCGCGAGGCGCCCGCTGTCGCCGGGCGGCATCGGGCGCGGCACGAATTGCGCCTGGCCGCCTTCGCGATGCGGCGGCACGACGAGCCGCTGTGCGACGCGGTTTGCCACCGCGCTGCCGTGGTCGTTGCGCACGACGTGCAGCAGCATGTCGAGCCCGGCCGCCGAGCCGGCCGAAGTGACGACCTGCCCTTCGTCGACATAGAGCGCATCGGGCTCGACCTGCAGCGACGGATAGCGCTGCTGGAGCTTCTCCGCGTAGCGCCAGTGCGTCGTCACGCGCTTGCCGTCGAGCACGCCGGCCGCCGCCAGCACGAACACGCCCGAGCAGATCGAGCACAGCCGCGCGCCGCGCTCATGGGCGGCGCGCAGGCGGCGCAATAAAGGCTCGGGCGGCGTTTCATCGGGATCGCGCCAGCCGGGGATGACGATCGTCTGCGCGCGCTCGAGCAGCTTCAGCGTATAAGGCGCCTGCATCGTGATGCCGCCCGCGGCGCGGATCGGGCCGGGCTCGGCCGCGCATGCGGCAAAGCGATACCAGTCGACCTCGAGCTCCGGACGCGGCAACGCAAACAGCTCGACCACGCAGCCGAATTCGAAAGTGCAGAGGCGGTCGTAGGCGAGCGCGGCGACGAGATGTTTTTGCATGGCGCGATGTTACCGGAACTTGTCGATCGCGCCACTGCCGCATCGGACCTCCAATCGCGACAATCAAGGCTCCTGATGCATCGATCGATAAAAGGAGCACGACCTTGTCCGCCATCACCGACATCGCCCCCGCCGACAGCAGCGCCGCCCTCGCCCACTTCCAGGCGGAGCTGCGTTTCGAAACCGATTGCGCCGACGTTCATCAAGCGCTCGCATCGGGCGCTTGCGACTTCGTCCTGCTCGACGTGCGCAGCCCCGCGCTCTTCGCCCGCGGACACGTGGCCGGCGCGATCAACCTGCCGCACGGCAAGATCGTCGCGTCGAAGCTGCAGGACTTTCCGCCCGAGACCGTATTCGTCACTTACTGCGCGGGCCCGCACTGCAACGGCGCGACGCGCGGTGCGATCCGGCTCGCGCAATTGGGGCGGCCTGTGAAGGTGATGCCGGGCGGCATTACCGGCTGGATCGATGAAGGATTCGCGCTCGCAACGGCTGAAGCTGCCTGAGAAAACGCATTCGGCATTCGGCATGCTGCATCCGGCATTTGGTATACCGAATGGAATAGAGGCCGCGCAGCATTCGTTTATTCGGCGTACCCGATCTCACGGCGGGGCCAACGATGAAAACGCGGTTCCAATACTTCATGCCATTGCGCCGTGCGCCGTGGCTCGCGCTAGGCGTTGCGCTGCTGAGCGCGTGCGGTGGCGGCGGCGGCAACTCGACGCCGTCGTCCGTTGCGATGTCCGGCACCGCCGCGACCGGCAGGGCGCTCTCGAACGCCGCGCTCGGCATCGTCTGCGCACAAGGCTCGGCGAGCGCAAGCACGAATGCAAACGGCGCCTTTCAGGCGACCGTAACCGGTAGCGCCCCATGTGTGATCACCGCGACATCGGGCAGCACCGTATTGCATTCGACCGCCTTCGCCGGCGGCACCTTCAACGTCACACCCGAAACGGACTTGCTGCTCGCGTACCTGGCCGCACAGCTCGGCACGACCGAAAGCGCCCTCGTCGCGGGCTTTCCCGGCAATGCGCACTTCGAGCAGACGCTCGCGAACGAGAGCGTCGTGCTGACCGCGCAGGCTGCCGTCGTCCAGGGGCTCGATACGCAGTACAACGTCACGCTGACTGCGACGAATTTCCTGATCGCACCGTTTGCGGTCGGCCAGCCCGGCGCCGACCACGATCTCCAGACGCTGCGCTCGGCCGGCGCAATCGACGCGAACGGCGAGCCCGACGCCGTCGCGCTCTCGCTGATGGCGACGCTCGGCGCGCAGCATCCGCTGCCGCCGGCGCCTGGCACGTCGAGCGGCACCGGCAGTACCGGCACGACAGGCACAGGAACGGGAGGCAGCATGGGCGGCATGATGTGAGATGACGCCCGTGCCGGACACACGCGCAAGGAGCAGCGGGGATTCGACAAGAAGGCCGCATCGGCTCACGCGAGGAGACCTCCCCACCAGCACCAGCACCAGCACCGGCCGCGGCCGTCAATCGAGCACGAGTTCGGCGAGCCGCCGGCCGAGCGCTTCGGTCGCGCGCGTCATCGGCGCGCGCAACTCGTTGCGCAAGAGACGCTGCGCAGCAAGCGCCGCTTTCACGGGCGCCGGATTCGGCTCCGAGCACAGCGCGCGCACGAGCGGCGCAAGCTCGTGATAAATCGCCCTACCTTCGACCAGCCGCCCTTCGGCCAGCGCGCGATACATCGCGACGAACCGCTCCGGCCGCACATGCGCCGAGGCCGCGATGGCCCCGCTGCCACCCATGCAAAGCGTGTTGAAGATATTCGCGTCATCACCGGCCAGCACTTGCAGGCGGCCGTCGAGGATCAGCGCGAGCGTCGTCTCGGTCGAGCCTGCACAGTCCTTGATCGCCTGGATCCGCGGATGCGCAGCGAGCGTGAGCAGCGTGTCGAGCTCGAGCCGCACGCCGGTACGGTACGGGATGTCGTAGAGCACGACCGGCTTCGTGCTCAGGTCGGCGAGCGCCGTGAAATGCTCGATCAGCCCCGCCTGCGATGGCCGGATGTAGTACGGCGCGCTCACCAGGATCCCCGCCACCGGCAGCTCGTTGAGGCGCGCGACGCGCTCGAGCAAATGCGCCGTCTGGTTGCCCGCCACGCCGGCCAGCACCGGCAGCTCGCGCGCCGCCTCCAGAATCGTCGCGAGCACCGCGTCGCTTTCCGCCTCGCTCAAGGCGGCGGGCTCGCCCGTCGTGCCGAGCGCGACGAGGCCGGACACGCCCGCCTCCGCATAGCGCCCGACGAGCGTTCTCAACGCGGCGTGATCGACCGCTCCATCCGCGAACGGCGTGACGAGCGGCACCCAGATTCCCGAAAACATACCCATGACTTCACCTCGAAACGTGACCGAATCGAATCCGTCCAGCGTGTGCAGCGAGGGAGAACAGGGTGACGTAAAAGGCGCGCCTCGCAAACTGTTCCGCCGCACATCTGACGGAACAGCCTGCTCCGGTCAGATGAGCAGCTGTTTTTTGGCTTTGGAAACCGTGCGAGCGAACGCGGCGCAGAGCGAGGCGTCGGCGTGCGATTCGAGCGCGAGGGGGAGGGTTGCGATTTCCATCCGGGCGAGTGTACAGGGCCGACGGCCGCCAAGCCAAGCAATTTTCTTGACTTCTCAAAAAAGCAGCCTAATATACGCAACGCGTACAAAAACCCGACGAGGCGAACGATGACCGTCCCCCAGCAAGCTTTCCTGCGCGACGCCATGCGCCGCATGAACATGACCCGCGAAAGCTTCGCCAGCCGCATCGGCGTTTCACGCCGAGCCTTGGATACGTGGCTTCTGCCCGACGATTCACAGGAATCGCGCGCCATGCCGGAGATCGTGCAGCGCTTCGTGTCGGAAATCGTGCTCACCGGCAATCACGACGAAAAACGTACGCATAGCGTAGATACAAGCTCTCTGGCGAGCCGGATCCTGCACGAGGGCAAGCCGCAGCTTCTGTCGGTCGACCAGTTCTCGCGCGAGTCGGTCGAAGCGCTGTTCCGGGTCGTGGACATCATGCAGCCGATCGCGCGCCGCCGGAAAATCTCGCGCGTGCTCGAAGGCGCGGTGCTCGGCAACCTGTTCTTCGAAGCGAGCACGCGCACGCGCGTGTCGTTCGGCGCGGCGTTCTGCCGGCTCGGCGGCTCGGTGTGCGATACGACCGGCTTCACGTTCTCGTCGATGGCCAAGGGCGAATCGATCTACGACACGAGCCGCGTGATGAGCGGCTACGTCGACGCGCTCGTCATCCGCCATCCCGAGCAAGGCTCGGTGGCCGAGTTCGCGCGCGCGACCAACCTGCCCGTGATCAACGGCGGTGATGGTCCCGGCGAGCATCCGAGCCAGGCCCTGCTCGATCTCTACACGATTCAGCGCGAGTTCTCGCGGCTCGGCAAGATCGTCGACGGTGCGCATATCGCGCTCGTCGGCGACCTCAAGTACGGGCGCACCGTGCACTCGCTCGTGAAGCTGCTCGCGCTCTACCGCGGTATCAAGTTCACCCTGATCTCGCCGCCCACGCTGGAAATGCCGGCATATATCGTCGACCAGATCTCGCGCCACGGGCACGTCGTCGAGCAGACGCACGAGCTCGCCGCGGGCCTGCGCGGCGCGGACGTCGTCTACGCGACGCGGATCCAGAAGGAGCGCTTCACAGACGAATCGTTCGAAGGCTACACGCCCGACTTCCAGATCAATCAGGCGCTCGTCGATTCGGCCTGCGGGCGCGACACGCTGATCATGCACCCGCTGCCGCGCGACAGCCGCCCGGGCGCGAACGACCTGAGCACCGATCTGAATCACGATTCGCGGCTCGCGATCTTCCGGCAGACCGACAACGGCATTCCGGTGCGCATGGCGATCTTCGCGGTGCTGCTCGGGGTCGATCATCTGGTCCAGCACTCGATGCGCGATGCGGCTTGGCAGGCGCCCGCGTATCTCGGACCGGACGACGCGGTGTTTCATGGGATCGATTGAGTCGCGCTGACGAAGCGTGAGATGCCGGCGGGCAGCGCGTGATCGCGCTGCCCGCCCAGCCTTGGTCCGCCTCTCCGTTTACATCATCTTTACGGGCGCCGCCCCACCCTTGCCACAGCCTTTACGCCAGCTTTCCTAGAGTCCATTCGACACACTCCGTCTCTGGAGCGCGCGAGAACAAAGGGACATCGAGGAAAGCATGAGCACCCGCACTCAACCGCCCGCCCCGCCCGCTCACCAGCCCGGCAACATCGGCCAGGCCCGCACCGCGGCCCGTTCGATGTTCGACCCGGCGCTCGTGCAGCCCGCGCTCTTCGACTCGTTCAGGAAGCTCACGCCGCGCCACCAAGTGCGCAATCCGGTGATGTTCTGCGTCTACGTGGGCAGCGTTCTGACCACGATCCTCTGGATCGCCGCGCTCAACGGCCAGGCCGAGGCGCCCGCGGGCTTCATCCTCGCGATCGCGCTGTGGCTCTGGTTCACGGTGCTGTTCGCGAACTTCGCCGAGGCGCTCGCCGAAGGCCGCTCGAAGGCACAGGCGGCGTCGTTGAAGAGCGCGAAGCACAACGTGGTGGCGAAGAAGCTCAACGAGCCGCATCCGAAGGCGGCGGTGCGCGTCATGGCGGCCAACGATTTGCGCCGCGACGACATCGTGCTCGTCGAAGCCGGCGACACGATTCCGGCCGACGGCGAAGTGGTCGATGGCGTCGCCTCGGTCGACGAATCGGCGATCACGGGCGAATCCGCGCCGGTGATCCGTGAGTCGGGCGGCGATTTCTCGTCGGTGACGGGCGGCACCCGCGTGCTGTCGGACTGGATCGTCGTGAAGGTCACGGTGAACCCGGGCGAGGCGTTCCTCGACCGCATGATCGCGATGGTCGAAGGCGCCAAGCGCCAGAAGACGCCGAACGAGATCGCACTGACCATCCTGCTCGTCGCGCTGACGATCGTGCTCTTGCTCGCGACCGCGACGCTGCTGCCGTTCTCGATGTTCTCGGTGGAAGCCGCGAAGGCAGGGCATGTGGTGACGATCACCGCGCTCGTGGCGCTGCTCGTGTGCCTGATTCCGACGACGATCGGTGGTCTCTTGTCCGCGATCGGCGTAGCGGGCATGAGCCGCATGATGCAGGCGAACGTGATCGCGACTTCGGGCCGCGCGGTCGAAGCCGCGGGTGATGTCGACGTGCTGCTGCTCGACAAGACCGGCACGATCACGCTCGGCAACCGCCAGGCGTCGACGTTCGTGCCCGCCCCGGGCGTGACCGAGGAAGCACTAGCGGACGCCGCGCAGCTTTCGTCGCTGGCCGACGAAACGCCGGAAGGCCGCAGCATCGTCGTGCTGGCGAAGCAGCGCTTCAACATTCGCCAGCGCGAGATGCACGAGCTGCACGCCACCTTCCTCTCGTTCAGCGCGCAATCGCGCATGAGCGGCGTCGATTTGCCGGATCGCGAGATCCGCAAGGGCGCGGCCGATGCGATCAAGACCTACGTCGAAGCCCACGGCGGAAAGTTTGCCGCCGAAATCGATCAAGCCGTCGCCGATATCGCGCGGCGCGGCAGCACGCCGCTCGTGGTGGCGGAGAAGGGCGAAGGCGCGGCGCGCGTGCTCGGCGTGATCGAGCTGAAGGACATCGTCAAGGGCGGCATCAAGGAGCGCTTCGCCGAGCTGCGCAAGATGGGCATCAAGACCGTGATGGTGACGGGCGACAACCGCCTGACCGCCGCCGCGATCGCGGCCGAAGCGGGCGTCGACGACTTCCTCGCCGAGGCCACGCCGGAGGCCAAGCTCAAGACCATCCGCGCGCACCAGGCCGAAGGACGGCTCGTGGCGATGNCCGAGCTGCGCAAGATGGGCATCAAGACCGTGATGGTGACGGGCGACAACCGCCTGACCGCCGCCGCGATCGCGGCCGAAGCGGGCGTCGACGACTTCCTCGCCGAGGCCACGCCGGAGGCCAAGCTCAAGACCATCCGCGCGCACCAGGCCGAAGGACGGCTCGTGGCGATGACCGGCGACGGCACCAACGACGCCCCGGCGCTCGCGCAGGCCGACGTCGCGGTGGCGATGAACACCGGCACGCAGGCGGCGAAGGAAGCGGGCAACATGGTCGACCTCGACTCGAACCCGACCAAGCTGATCGAGATCGTCGAGATCGGCAAGCAGATGCTGATGACGC
>NZ_SWJE01000060.1 GCF_005144415.1 Trinickia terrae
GAAAACATGCACTCACTGCTTCACGAATCGCGTCAACCCGCTAACGCACAATTCACTGAGTCAGGAGCACAGCATGTTCTCGACGATCTACTTCGCAGCATCCTCGGCCCTCGCATCCGACGACATCCCGCTCGACGTCGCCGCCAAGATCTTCAAAGGCCAGTTCATCGAAGCGTCGCATTGCGCCGCGCAACTCGCCGACATCGACGCCGGCCACACGCCCGGCTACGCGCACCTGCAGATCTACGGCGACCTCGAACT
>NZ_SWJE01000061.1 GCF_005144415.1 Trinickia terrae
TGAGCGCCGCGCTCGGGAAGGCCGAGAGGAACAGCACCGTCTGCGCGACGTCCTCGACCGTGGTGAACACGCCGTCCACGGTCTGGCCGAGCATCACCTTCTTGACCACGTCCTCTTCGCTGATGCCGAGTTCCTTGGCCTGCTCGGGAATCTGCTTGTCGACGAGCGGCGTGCGCACGAAGCCGGGGCACACCACATGCGAGCGCACGTTGTGCGCCGCGCCTTCCTTGGCGAGCACGCGCGCGAGACCGAGCAGCGCAT
>NZ_SWJE01000062.1 GCF_005144415.1 Trinickia terrae
TGGCTTTGACGCGTTTCCACGCCATCACCAGATTCGCTCTCGCGAGCACCTGCGATAGCAGACTGTCTCGCCCCAAGCCTCCAGTTTCGTCTCGCGCCGTCCGTGCTTCATCACGCACCGCTTCCGGCTCGGCTTCACCTCGCCGTCCCGCGTTGCGCGCCGCCTGCGCGGCCTTCTGATGCACTGCACGTCCAAGCGACACGGCCTTCGGCCCTCCTACTCGTTCGGCCCTTCGCCACCAACCGGCTGCTACTACGGCCT
>NZ_SWJE01000063.1 GCF_005144415.1 Trinickia terrae
TTGTCACGCCGGCCATGTTGTAGCCCTGGTCGGTCGCGCTGTTGATGATCTGCTTGACGGCGGCCACCACCAGCATGCCGATCAAGCCGCCGCCGCTGCTGTTATTGCCTTCGTTGCTCGAGGCGCTGGCGTGGCCGGTCCACAGCGTCTGGCCGCCCACCAGGTCCACGAGCTTGGCATCGGCCGCGACGACGGTGGCGCTGTCGAGCACCATGTACTTGGTGCCATATTTGGTGATGGTGATGTACAGCGCGGCATCGG
>NZ_SWJE01000064.1 GCF_005144415.1 Trinickia terrae
TGCGGCCATACATCCGGACTGTTGAGGAGGCGACAGCAACGCCTCTGTCCCTGATGGAATCTGCTGATCGGGCTCTAATCACCACCTCGCGCTCGAAGCGCCTGTGGGAGGGCAGAGTATTCCGATCCCGATCCAACCTATCTTGCCATCACGTCACGATTGCCCAAGCAACCTCCTGGGGGAGCCTTAACTGAACCCGATCGGATTACTCGGCGTTTGTGGACGGCGCGTAATCCGACCGGAACGCAGTGCCTTGCGTGA
>NZ_SWJE01000065.1 GCF_005144415.1 Trinickia terrae
AGCAAGTGGAAGAGGCGCAATCTTCGATCGTCGACATCAGCGCGCTGATCGACAGCCGTCCGCTGAGCGCATTCCAGATCGCGATCATGATCATGATCGGCTGTTCGGTGGTGATGGACGGCTTCGACGTACAGACCATGGGCTTTGTCGCGCCGGCGATCGTGCAGGCGTGGCGCATCAGCGCGGCGGACCTCGGGCCGGTCTTCGGCGCAGGTTTGCTGGGGATGCTCGCGGGCTCGATCGTGCTGGGCGCGATGGCCG
>NZ_SWJE01000066.1 GCF_005144415.1 Trinickia terrae
TGATCCTGGAAAGCGCGGAAATGTCCGAGGTCGCATGCGCGGACAGCTCGGACAGGGTCTGCAGCGGAACATACAGCAGCGAGGCGCAGACTCGCCACTCACTGAGGCTCAGGCCAAAGGGTTTCAGCGCTTTCGCAAGGGCGTTTCCCATTCTGCCTCCGGCACGTGTGAGCAGGAACGGAATCGCCTGCTCGAGCTGCTGCGGTCGCCTGGATGTTTTCATGGTCGTCGGGAGAGGGTTTACGTGAGTATTGATACTTG
>NZ_SWJE01000067.1 GCF_005144415.1 Trinickia terrae
ATTCGAACGAGTAGTCCGCGCCGCCGTCGGTGAGCTGCACGATGTGGTCGACGACGTTCTCCACGTCCTTCGGGTTGACGAAGTGCGTCATGCCGAACTGCTTCGCGAGTTCGACGCGGCCCGGGTTGAGGTCGACCCCGATGATCTTGTCCGCGCCCACCATCTTCGCGCCCTGGATCACGTTCAGGCCGATGCCGCCGAGCCCGAACACCACCACGTTGGCGCCCGCCTCCACCTTCGCCGTGTAGACGACGGCGCCGA
>NZ_SWJE01000068.1 GCF_005144415.1 Trinickia terrae
ACGGGAACGGCAGCAGGATGCCGCCAAGGCCGTAGACCAGCAGATTGCGGCGCAGCAGCGACGCGGCGCCGAGCGGACGGTACTTCACGCCCTTCAGCGCGAGCGGGATCAGCGCCACGATGATCAGCGCGTTGAAGATCACCGCCGACAGGATCGCCGACGACGGCGACGTCAAATGCATGATGTCGAGCACGCGCAGCTGCGGGTAGGTCGTCGCGAACGCCGCCGGGATGATCGCGAAGTACTTCGCGACGTCGTTGG
>NZ_SWJE01000069.1 GCF_005144415.1 Trinickia terrae
ACCCGGACCACACACGATTGCCGACACCGCCATCACGTTCCCCACCAGGAAAAAAGGCGTCCGGTTGCCCAGACGCCTTCGAACGCTTGTGCCCCCTCGATCAGCGACCGATGAAGCCCCGGACCGTCTTATAGCCCCACGCCACCACCACGACCGACAGGACCGCCGCTCCAATCGCCGTCACCGCCGAAACCACGCCGGAGATCACGGAAACAGTGGAGCTGACATCCACGACCACGGTCGACGAGCTCGACGTCTGTG
>NZ_SWJE01000007.1 GCF_005144415.1 Trinickia terrae
GGCGCCGCAAGCGGCATCGGCAAGGAAATCGCATTCACGCTCTCGAAGGCGGGCGCCGCGGTGGCGATCGCCGACTTGAACCTCGCGGGCGCGCAGGCGGTGGCCGACGAGATCAAGCAGGCCGGCGGCAAGGCCATCGGCGTGGCGATGGACGTCACCAACGAAGAAGCGGTCAACCAGGGCATCGACAAGGTCGCCGCCGAGTTCGGCTCGATCGACATCCTCGTCTCGAACGCCGGCATCCAGATCGTCAATCCGATCGAGAACTACGCGTTCTCCGACTGGAAGAAGATGCAGGCGATCCACGTCGACGGCGCGTTCCTCACCACCAAGGCCGCGCTCAAGCACATGTACAAGGACAATCGCGGCGGCACCGTGATCTACATGGGCTCGGTGCATTCGCACGAGGCGTCGCCGCTGAAGTCGGCCTATGTGGCGGCCAAGCATGCGCTGCTCGGTCTCGCGCGCGTGCTCGCCAAGGAAGGCGCGGCGCACAACGTGCGCTCGCATGTGGTGTGCCCCGGCTTCGTGCGCACGCCGCTCGTCGACAAGCAGATTCCCGAGCAGGCCAAGGAGCTCGGCATCAGCGAAGAGGACGTGGTCAAGAAGGTGATGCTCGGCCAGACCGTGGACGGCGTGTTCACCACGGTCGAGGACGTCGCGCAGACGGTGCTGTTCCTCTCGGCCTTCCCGAGCGCGGCGCTCACGGGTCAGTCGTTCATCGTCAGCCACGGCTGGTTCATGCAATGAAGCCGCACGCCAAAACGGAAAGGCAGGCGGCCGATCCCGCCGGCGTCAACGTCGAGACGGGTGCCGTTCCGCACGCGCACCCGCATCACGAACGCCACGTGCGCCACCTGCCGTACGAGACCATCGCGCTCGTGCTGCAGGGCGGCGGCGCGCTCGGCGCCTATCAGGCCGGCGTCTTCGAGGGCCTGCACGAAGCCGGCATCCCGCTGAACTGGATCGCCGGCATCTCGATCGGCGCGCTCAACACGGCGGTCATCGCGGGCAACGCGCCGGAGCATCGCGTCCACCGCCTGCATGAGTTCTGGGAGACGATCTGCCGGCCCGCCGCCACGCCGCCGCTGCCGCGCGCCTTCGAGCACGCGCTGTTCAACGGCACCGAGGCGACGCGCGCGATGCTCACCGCCTTCCAGGCGGCGAGCGCCGTGCTGCAGGGGCAAAACGGCTTCTTTCAGCCGCGCAAGCCGACGCCGCTTCCCTGGGTGTCGAGCAGCCCCGACACCGCAAGCTGGTACGACACGGCGCCGCTGAAATCCACGCTCGAGCAGTTGTGCGATTTCGACCGGATCAATTCCGGCGAGACGCGCGTGTCGGTCGGTGCGGTGAACGTCGCGACGGGCAACTTCGCCTACTTCGACAACACGCGCATCACGCTGCGCGCCGAGCACTTCATGGCGTCGGGCGCGCTGCCGCCGGCATTCGCGCCGATGGAAATCGACGGCCAGTTCTACTGGGACGGCGGCGTGGTGTCGAACACGCCGCTGCTGGAAGTGCTGCACGCGTCGCCGCGCCGCGACACGCTCGCGTTCCAGGTCGACTTGTGGAGCGCGCGCGGGCCGGTGCCGGACAGCCTGTCGGACGTCGCCGAGCGCACTAAGGACATCCAGTACTCGAGCCGCACGCGCTTCGTCACCGACGTGCTGCAGCGCGAGCAGCGCTTTCGCAACGTGCTGCGCGAAGTGCTCGGCCGGGTGCCGGAGCAGCTTCGCAAGGACGACCCGTGGTGCAAGCTCGCTGAAGACCTGTCGTGCGGCAAGCGCTACAACGTGCTGCACCTGATCTATCAGCAGCAGAAGTACGAGCACGACTACAAGGACTACCAGTTCGGCGCATCGACGATGCGCAACCACTGGTCGGCCGGTCTCGCCGATATCCGCAAGACGCTCGAGAACGAATCGTGGCTCGAGTTGCCGGATAACGACTCCGGCTTCGTGACGCACGACGTGCATCGCTTGAGCAGGTGAGAAAAGCGCCAACTCTGATCGATCGCTGAGGGCTTGGAGTAAGCGCTAAAGCGCTAACTCCAAGCAACCACAGCATGGGATCAGAGTAGGCGCTAAAGCGCCAACTCTGATCGACACAAGAGGCCAAGATGCCGATCATCATCGTTTTAATGGTTCTGGGCGCGCTGGTCGTCGGCGCGGTGTATTCGTTCGACGTTATCGCGGCCGATCTCGGCAAGCCCGCCGCAATCCGGATTTCGATCGTCGCCGTGCTCGCGGTCGCCGCGCTGGCGGCCCGCTGGATTCAGCGCCGCCGCGAGATCGCGCCGAATACGAAGGAGGGCGGCTGGACGCATGCGCTCGTGCAAGCGTGGGGCGGCATCCGCCTGTCGGCAACGAAGGGGCTGCTGTGGCTGTCGCTCGATGGCGCTGAAGGTGAGTACACGCTCACGGACCTGCACAATTGCGCGGCGAAAGACGTGGACGGGCGCTGGTACGTGATCGTGAAGGTCCGCGACAAAGGCCGCGCCGAATGGAAGCTGCCGATGCCGAGCAAGCGCGATGCGGACCGCTGGACGCGGATTCTGGCGCTCGCTCAGGCGCAGCGGCTTTGACGCAGAAAAGCAGTTCGCGCGTCAACCGTCCGCCTTCGCATACAGCGTCGAGTCGCTGAACCCCTCCGCAGCCAGCACCCGCCCGACCAGGATCAGCGCGGTCCGCTCGATGTTGGTCGACTGCACCTTGCCGACGATATCGGCGAGCGAGCCCGTCACGCGTTCCTCGTCGGGCCAGCTCGCGCGGTAGATCACCGCGATCGGGCAATCGGCGCCGTAGTGCGGTCGCAGTTCGTCGACGATGCGCGCGAGGTGCCGCACGCCGAGATGGATCGCCATCGTCGCGCGATGGCGCGCCAGGTCTGCGAGCGCTTCGCCTTCGGGCATCGATGTCTTCGTGGCGTAGCGCGTGAGGATGAGCGTCTGCGAAATATCCGGCAGCGTCAGCTCGCAGCCGAGCGCGGCCGCGCAAGCGGCCGTCGCCGTCACGCCCGGAACGATCTCGTAGGGAATCCGCAACTCGCGCAAGCGCCGGATCTGCTCGCCGATCGCGCCGTATAGCGACGGGTCGCCCGAATGCACGCGCGCGACGTCCAGCCCTTTGTGATGCGCCTCTTCGAGCAGCGCGACGATCTCGTCGAGATCGAGATCGGCCGTGTTCACGACGCGCTCGGCGCGATGGCCTTCGAGCACGGCCTGAGGGACGAGCGACCCCGCGTACAGGATGACGGGGCAGCTGCGCACGAGCCGCTGTCCTTTGACCGTGATGAGCTCCGGGTCGCCAGGGCCCGCGCCGATGAAAAATACCGTCATGCCGTGCTCCGTGATGCAGTGATGTTCCTTGGTGAAACGCGCGCACGCTCGATCCGCGGCGGCCGCGCCGCCGTCATTGCGCCAGCGTCTCGATCGCTCGCGACAGGCTCTCCGGGCTATCGAATTCGCGATCGGCGGCGGGCAGTGGCCGACGCCGCAGCATCACGACCGGCAGCCCCCGCTCGCGCGCGACGGCAAGCTTCGCCTCGGTCGCGCCGCCACCGCTGTTCTTGCTGACGATGACGTCGATCGACTGCGCATCGAAGAGCGCGCGCTCGCCGGCTTCGGTGAACGGCCCGCGCGCATCGATCACGCGCGAGCGCGCGTTGCCCGGATGCGCGTCGAGGCAGCGCACGAACCAGTACTGATGCTCGGGAATCTCGTCGAGATGCGCGAGCGGTTCGCGGCCGAGCGTGAAGAGCGGACGCGCAAACGGCGCGAGCGCTTCGACGATGCCATCCCAGCCCGCGACCATCCGCCAGTCGTCGCCCGCCCGAGGCTCCCAGGCCGCACGGCGCAGCGCCCAATACGGCACGCCCGCGGCCCGGCTCGCAGCCGCCGCGTTGGCGCTGATTTGCGCGGCATAGGGATGGGTCGCGTCGACCACGAGCCCGATGCCCTCGTCGGCCAGATAACGCTCGAGCCCTTGCGCGCCGCCGAAGCCGCCCACGCGTACCGCGCATGCCAGATCGGCCGGCACCTTGCCAAGACCGGCGAGGCTGTACACGTGCTCGCGCGAAAGCTGCCGCGCGATCTTCAACGCATCGCCGGTGCCGCCGAGCAGGAGGATGCGCTTCGATGCGGTTGCCGTCGTCATCGCGCGGCTCCGACGATATTGCCCTGCCGGTCGATCGCGAACATTTCGACGGCAACCTCCGGCGGCACGATGCCGCGCGCGACGCGCAGCGCGTGGGTGCAGACGATATCGCCAAGCGCCACGCCCTCCTGCCTCGCGAGCGCGAGCGCCTGCTGGCTCGTGTTGGCCGCGCAAATCGCTGCTTGCAGCGCCGCGCTGGCGCCATGCTCGGCAGCCCATGCGGCGAGCTGCGGCAAATCGATGCTCGAATGGCTGCTGTGCAAATCGAGGTGCCCCGCAGCGAGCTTGCTCAGCTTGCCGAAGCCGCCGCACATGCTGAGCTTGTCGACGGGCGCGCGGCGCAGGTGCTTGAACACCGCGCCGGCGAAGTCGCCCATTTCGATCAGCGCGATGTCGGGCAGGCCGTAGTGCGCGCGCATCGCGTCTTCGCTCGCGTTGCCCGTGCACGCGGCGATGTGGCGGTAGCCGTTGGCGCGCGCCACGTCGATGCCTTGATGAATCGACGCGATATACGCCGAGCACGAGAACGGCCGCACGATGCCCGTGGTGCCGAGAATCGACAAGCCGCCGACGATCCCGAGCCGCGGGTTCATCGTCTTCAACGCCAGCGCCTCGCCGCCCTCGACGCCGATCGTCACGTCGAAGCCGCCCGCGTAGCCGTGCCGGGCCGCGAGCTCGGCCAGATGAGCCGTCATCATCTGGCGCGGCACGGGGTTGATCGCCGGTTCACCGACGGCGAGCGTCAGCCCCGCACGCGTGACGGTGCCGACGCCGGGACCCGCGTGGAAACGCACACCGGGCTCCGGAGACAAATGCACGCGCGCGAACACGACGGCGCCATGCGTGACGTCGGGGTCGTCGCCGGCGTCCTTGACGGTGCCCGCCTCGGCGCCGCCCGCCGCGCCCGCGGCTTCGTCGATCAAGCGGCAGAAGGTCAGCCGCATCGGCACATGCTGGCCCTTGGGCAGCACGATCTCCGCGACGTCGCTGGCGATGCCGGTCAGCAGCAGGCGCGCGGCAGCCAGCGAGGTAGCCGTCGCGCAGCTGCCGGTCGTGTAGCCGCTTCTCAGCGGCCTGGAATGCTCTGGCGTTTCGTCACGCATCACGGGCTCGTCACGGGTTCATCACGATCCGCCGCGCGGCTTGGCGATCTCGAGCAGCGTGATCGGCAACGCCGGCCGCCAGGTATCGAAGCCGCCCAACGGTTGCGCAACGGCCACGGCGAGGCGCGTCAGCGTGCCGCCATGCTGCTCGCGCCATTGGACGAGCACCGCCTCGCCTTGCAGCGTGACCGCGTTCGCGATCAGGCGTCCGCCGCCCGCGAGACGCTGCCAGCAGGCGTCGAGCACGCCCGGCGCGGTCACGCCGCCGCCGATGAAAACCGCATCGGGCGCGGGAAGGCCGTCGAGTGCGCCGGGTGCGCGTCCCGGCACGAGCTGCAACGCGGGGACGCCGAGTGCGTCGCGGTTGTGCTCGATGAAACGCTGGCGCGCCTCGTTCGCTTCGATGGCGATGGCGCGGCAGGACGGATGCGAGCGCATCCATTCGATGCCGATCGAGCCGCATCCCGCGCCGACATCCCAGAGCAATTCGCCGGGGCGCGGCGCGAGCCGGGCGAGCGTCATGGCGCGCACGTCGCGCTTGGTCAGTTGTCCGTCGTGGAGATAAGCGTCGTCGGGCAAGCCGGGGGTCAGGGGCAGGCCCGGCGCGCCTGAGGTGGCGCGGCATTCGAGCGCGACGAGGTTCAAGGCGGCGATCGCTCCTTCGGCCTCGGCTCCGTTTCGGTTCGAACGATCGCGCCATTCATCGGCGCTGGCCTCGACGATGCGTTCTTGCGCGCCGCCCAAATGCTCCAGCACGATCATGCGGCTCGCGCCGAAGCCGCGCGCGGCCGCCAGCTCCGCGACCGCCGCGGGCGTCTCGCCGCCGCTGCTCAGCACGAACAGGCGTGCGCCATGCCGAAGGTGCGCGTTCAACGCGGCAAGCGGCCTGCCGACGAGCGACACCGCCGTCACGTCCTGGAGCGGCCAGCCAAGACGCGCGGCCGCCAGCGACAGCGACGACGGCGCGGGCAGCACGCGCATCTCGCCCGCAGGCAACTGGCGAGCGAGCGTCGCGCCGACGCCGAACAGCATCGGATCGCCGCTCGCGAGCACGCAGACCCGCGCCTCGCGATGCCGATGCTCCAGGAGACGCGCGAGATCGAATGGCCGCGGCCACGCTTCGCGCCGCGCGGCAAGCCGCGTGGGCAGCATCGCGAGATGCCGCTCGCCGCCGTACACGACCGACGCCTCGACGAGCGCACGCCGCGCCGAGCGCCCCAAGCCGGCGAAACCGTCATCTCCAATGCCTACCACGGTCAGCCACACCGGCATCCGCCCATCCTCTCTTTCAATCTCGATTAACCGTCCGCGGCAAGCCTGACGAGGCCGCCGCGGATTTGCGCTCGGGGAAAAAAGGCATAATACAGCGTTCGCCGGCGCCCCTTCCGGGGCCCTGAAGGAAACACGGCGCAACTGTCCGCCTCCCGCAACCGTATGGCGCAAAGCCAACCCAGTGCACTGTCGAATCGAGCCATGCCCGCCCCCACGAAGTCCGATGCGCCACGCCCCACGGCTTGCCCCGGACTCGCGCGCATCACGGCCGCGCTCGACGGGGGCATCTGCCGGGTCAAGCTCCCGTGCGGCGAACTGCACGCCGGGCAGGCAATCGCACTTGCGGATGCGGCCGAGCGATACGCATCGGGCGTCATCGAAGCGACCAATCGCGCGAACCTGCAGCTGCGCGGCGTACGGGCCGGGCTCGAGACTGCGCTGACGCAAGCGCTCGTCGATGCCGGCTTCGGACCGCACGGGCGGCGGGATTCGCCATCGGCTCTTGGCCAGCCCGCACAATCCGCCCCCAGCGCCTTGGCAGCCGACGACGTGCGCAACGTCATGGTCAGCCCGGCGGCGGGCCTCGATCCGCAGGCGCTCGTCGACACCACCCCGATCGCGCACGAGATCCTGGAGCGGCTGCGAACCGATAGGCGCCTTCACACGCTATCCGCGAAGTTCGCACTGCTGCTTGACGGTGGCGAGCGCCTGGCGATGCTCGATCATCCGCACGACATCTGGCTTGCCGCCATGCCCGGCGTGAGCAGCGGCGAACCGATCATCGCGTTCGGGCTGGCGGGGTGTCCGCCGATTGCCGGCCCAGGCGGCGAAGACAAACACGCCGGCGCGCCTCGCGCAGCACTCGCAGCAGTCCCTCTATCGCAGGCTGTCGCGTTGACCGCAGCGCTGCTCCACACCTTCCTCGATCTCGCCGGGCCGGCGGGCGTCACGCGCATGCGCGACCTGCTCGCGGTTCATTCGATCGACGAAGTGATGCAGCGCCTGCAGGCACGCCTCGCTTTCCCGCTCCTGCGCGGCGAGCCCATCGATGCATGGCGCCGCGCCCCGGCCGACGCCGCATTGCGTCTCGGCGCACACCCGCAGCGCGAACCCGGCCTCCGGCACGCAGGCGGCCAGCCCCCGCTCGGCCGCTTGAACGCGCCGACGCTGCGGGGTCTCGCGACCCTCGCGCGCGATCTCGGCAACGCGACGCTGCGCATGACGCCATGGCAAAGCGTGCTGCTGCCCGGCGTCCCCAGCCACCATGTACCGGATGCGCTCGCCGGCTTCGCCGCACTCGGCCTCGCCTGCAGCCCCGACGACCCGCTGGCGCGCCTCATCGCCTGCGCAGGCTCGGCCGGCTGCGCGAAGGGCCTCGCCGACACGAAGGCAGACGCCCTGCATCTCGCCGGGCGCCTGCCCGCAGGCGCGCAAGTCCATCTGAGCGGCTGCCCGCGCTCCTGCGCCGCGGCCCATGTCGCGCCGCACACGCTGCTCGCCACGGCGCCCGGCCGCTACGACCTTTACGAGCGCGACGCACGCCAACCTGGCTTCGGCCGCTGCATCGCGCATCATCTGACCATCGACGAGGCCGCCGACCATCTGCGCGAATCGGCAGCCATGGAGCCCCATTGATGCTTGACTACATCCGCGACGGTCAGGAGATCTACCGCCAATCGTTCGCGACGATCCGCGCGGAGGCCGACCTCGCCCGCATTCCCGCCGACCTCGAAAAACTCGCCGTGCGCGTGATCCACGCCTGCGGGATGGTCGACATCGTCGACGCGCTGCGGTTTTCCGAAGGCGCCGGCGCAGCCGGGCGCCGCGCGCTCGCGAACGGCGCGCCGATCCTCTGCGACGCGCGCATGGTCGCCGAAGGCATCACACGCGCGCGCCTGCCTGCCAACAACCCCGTGATCTGCACGCTAGGCGAGCCGTCGGTGCCCGATCTCGCGCTCGAGATCGGCAACACGCGCTCGGCCGCCGCGCTCGAATTGTGGCGGCCGCATCTGGCCGGCAGCATCGTCGCGATCGGCAACGCGCCGACCGCGCTCTTTCACCTGCTCGACATGCTCGACGCCGGCGCGCCCCGCCCCGCGCTGATCCTCGGCTTCCCGGTCGGCTTCGTCGGCGCGGCCGAATCGAAGGCGATGCTCGCCGGCGACAGCCGCGGCGTGCCCTACGTGATCGTCGAAGGACGGCGCGGCGGCAGCGCGATGGTCGCCGCCGCGGTCAACGCGCTGGCATCGGAGGCCGAATAAATGCCGCGCATCGATCCCGATCGCCCGCAAGCGGGGCGCCTGTTCGGCCTCGGCGTCGGCCCCGGCGACCCGGAGCTCATCACGGTGAAAGCGCTGCGCCTGCTGCGGGCCGCGCCGGTCGTCGCGTATTTCGTCGCCAAGGGCAAGAAAGGCAACGCGTTCGGCATCATCGAGGCGCATTTGACCGAGGCGCAAACGCGCCTGCCGCTCGTCTATCCCGTGACGACCGAAGCGCTCGAGCCGCCGCTTTCGTATGAAGCCGTGATCGCCGACTTCTACGACACCGCGGCCGAAGTCGTCGCGGGACATCTCGATGCCGGCCGCGACGTGGCCGTGATCTGCGAAGGCGATCCGTTCTTCTATGGCTCATACATGTACCTGCACGACCGGCTCGCCGCGCGCTTCGACACGCAGGTCGTGCCCGGCGTCTGCTCGATGCTGGGTGGCGCAGCCGTGCTCGGCTCGCCGCTCGTCTACCGGAATCAGACGCTTTCCGTGCTGTCGGGCGTGCTGCCCGAAGAGGAGTTGAAGCGGCGTCTCGCCGATGCGGACGCCGCCGTCGTGATGAAGCTCGGCCGCAACTTCGACAAGGTCCGCCGCGTGCTCGACACACTCGGGCTCGCCGAGCGCGCGCTGTACGTGGAGCGCGCGACGATGGCGAGCCAGCGCATCGTGCCGCTCGCCGACGTCGATCCGATGGCCTCGCCTTATTTCTCACTGCTCGTCGTGCCGGGGGAAAAATGGCAGGGGTGAATACAGGCATGCCCGCGGCGGCGCGCGAGCCGGCCGTCGTCGTTCTCGGCCCCGGCGCACTCGCGACCGCACGGCGCATCGCCGCGCGCTATCCGGGTGCGCAGGTGCATGGCCTGGCGAGCCGCATTGGCAGCGCGGGCGATGATTGCGCCGATGTCGCGTACACCGAGCTCGGCGTGCATCTGCGCGATCTCTATGCGCGTGGCACGCCGATCGTCGCGCTGTGTGCAGCGGGCATCGTGATCCGCGCGCTGGCGCCGCTCCTCGCCAACAAGGGCGCCGAGCCGCCCGTGCTGGCCGTCGCCGAGGACGGCAGCGCCGTCGTGCCGCTCTTGGGCGGCCTGGCCGGCGTCAACGTCATGGCGCGCGAGATCGGCGAGGCGCTCGCGGTCGCGCCCGCCATCACCACCAGCGGCGAACTGCGCTTTGGCGCCTGCCTGCTCAATCCGCCCGACGGATACGCGCTTTCGAGTCTCGAGCAAGGCAAGCGCTTCGTGTCCGATCTGCTCGCCGGGGAAAGCATGCGCATCGAAGGCGACGCACCGTGGCTCGACGAAGTGCGCCTGCCGAAGTCGCCGGCGGCGCGGCTCGCAATCCGCGTGAGTCCCGATGCATGGGATGGCAGCAGCGATCAGCTGGTGATTCATCCGCGTTGTGTCGTCGCGGCGGCCGGGTTGGATGGGTTGCTTGATGACGCTCGTCACGTCGAGGATGGCGGCAGTGGCGACGGCGCGGCGCTACGTATCGCCGAGCGCGTGCGCGCCGCGTTGCACGTTCAGCGGCTCGCGCCGCTTTCGCTCGCAGCGCTGCTCGCGCCGCTCGACCGGATGACGGACGCCTCGCTGGCAAAGGCCGCCGAGTCCCTGGGCGTGCCGCTGCGTTTCGCCGACGCGCAGAGCGGCGAAGCGCTGCTCGCCGCCGCGATCGGCACTCCGCATCGCGTGTTGAACGCTCCGGCGCCGCCCGATCGAAACATCGCACTCGCCATCGCCGACGCGCCGCTCGATCCCGAAACCATCGGCCGGAAGCGCGGCCGCCTGACGGTGATCGGCCTTGGCCCGGGCGACGCGGCCTTGATGGTTCCCGCCGCACGCGCCGCGTTGACCGAGGCGTCCGACATCCTCGGCTACGAAACCTACGTCAAGATGGCCGGCCCGTTCCGCGCCGGCCAGCGCCTGCACTGCACCGACAACCGCCAGGAGCTGCAACGTGCGCGCGACGCCTTCGAGCTCGCGAGCACGGGACGCCGGGCCGTCGTCGTCTCGTCCGGCGACCCGGGCGTGTTCGCCATGGCCGCGGCCGTGCTCGAGGCGCTTGAGACATCGGGCAACGCACAATGGGCCGCCGTCGAGCTCGAGATCGTGCCGGGCGTCTCGGCTGCGATGGCGACCGCCGCGCAAGCGGGCGCACCGCTTGGCCACGACTTCTGCATGCTGTCGCTGTCGGACAACCTGAAGCCGTGGTCGATCATCGAGACGCGCCTGCGGCACGCCGCAACCGCCGACCTCGTGATGGCTGTCTACAACCCGGTCTCGCGGGCGCGCCCGTGGCAACTCGATCGCGCGCTCGACATCGTCCGCGAATATCGCTCGCCCGCGACGAAGGTCGTGCTCGGGCGCGACATCGGCCGTCCAGGCGCCGCGCTCACGACGACGACGCTCGGCGAGCTGCGTTCGGAGCAAGTGGATATGCGGACGATGGTGATCGTCGGATCGTCGACGACGCGCGCATTTGGGCGCGATGCGGAACGCGAGTGGGTGTATACGCCGCGCTGGTATGAGTAAAGGCGAATTAAGCGCGGCTCGAAACGACAAGGGGACGCCAGGCGTCCCCTTTGACTAGGCCCGTTGGCCTGCAATCAGGCTCATCAGCCCCCGCCGCCGCCTTGCGCTCCGAGCGTGAGCTTGTTCGAGACTGACGTCACGCCGGGCACGCCCTTCGTCACTTCCTCGGCCTGGGCGATTTGCCCGCTCTCAGGCACGGTGCCGGTCAGGGTGACCGCGCCGCCGCGCGCGCGCACGAAGACGTTCGAAACATCGAATCCTTGCGCCTTGGCCAGCGCCTTGCGAACGGCGAGACCCAGCTTGCGATTGGCCTGCTTGGTAGCCTTGGCCGACTGTGCGGACGTCGTGCCCGAGTTCGACATGGCGTCGCTCGATTGGGCATAGGCGCTCGATGCCACGGCAATACACACAACCACGCCCAGCGCTTTCAACATATCGGTTGCTTTCATGATTCTCCTTTTGCTTCGCTTGAAAACTACGCGTGTTGCAGATGGAAGAAACGAATCAACGACTGCCATTCGACGGCGAAAGCCAATGTAATCCAGCGGGGCGATAAGCGCAAAGCATTTAATGGGGCACGCCGAGGCGATGTCCGTCGCACACGACAGCGTGCAGGCGCTTGCCGACCGATATCGCGACCCTCCGCTAAGCGTTTCCTACATTCATCGTGGGTCACATCGTTAGCGGCGCAACCCGCAACGCATGCGACCCTCGCGCTGCAGCCCGATTGGCCACACGAACGACCCGGTTGCTAAGGTATGCTGCACCCTTTGCCAAGTTCATAGCGAGAGGGACAGATGCGGCGCGTCGTATTCAATCAAAAGGGCGGTGTCGGCAAGTCGACCATCGTATGCAACCTCGCGGCCATCAGCGCGTTCGAAGGGCTGCGCACGCTGGTCATCGACCTCGATGCGCAGGCCAATTCAAGCCAGTACCTGCTCGGCGCACACGCGAGCGAAGCGAGCCCGAACGTGGCGTCGTTCTTCGAAACGTCGTTGACGTTCAGCTTCAAGCCGGTGGATGTGACGTCGTTCATTCACCGGACGCCGTTCGAGAATCTCGACGTGATGCCCGCGCATGCCGATCTCGACTCGCTGCACGGCAAGCTCGAGTCGCGCTACAAGATCTACAAGCTGCGCGATGCGCTGAACGAGCTCGATGAGATCTACGACGCGATTTATATCGATACGCCGCCCGCTTTGAATTTCTATACGCGCTCCGCGTTGATTGCGGTGGAGCGCTGCCTGATTCCGTTCGATTGCGACGACTTTTCGCGTCGCGCGCTTTATACGCTGCTCGATAACGTCAAAGAGATTCAGCAGGATCACAACTCGGCGCTGGAAGTCGAGGGAATCGTAATCAACCAGTTTCAGCCGCGCGCGAGCCTGCCCCAGCAATTGGTCGACGAACTGGTCAGCGAAGGATTGCCGGTGCTGGATTCGCGTTTGTCGTCGTCGGTAAAGATTCGCGAATCGCATCAGCATGCGACGCCGATGATTCATCTGGAGCCGAAGCATAAGCTGGCGCAGGAGTATCTGGCTTTGCATCGGGAGCTGGCGGGGTAAGGTATCGCCGAATATCGACGGCGTGCGAGTTTCGACTTTATAAAAAATACCGAATCAGGAAACTCCGCGCCGCGATATGGAAAATAATTCCGATCGATTATCAAGAACAGTTAAGCAGCTGGCCTTGAACAGGAGCATTTTGTAGAATCCCACGATGCCGTTGAAGCCAATTGGAAATAAGAGGCAGCGTGGGCTCGCAGAACATAATCTCGACATTACGTGGCGGTCTGATCCAAAGCGATCGGCTGCTGAAACTGGACAGTCCACTGCCCGGTAATTCTTTGCTGCCTCAGCGAGTCATTGCACGCTCGCGTATTGGCCGCGACTACGAATTTTCAGTCGATACCGTATCCACCTCCGATGCGATCGAGTTAAAAACGCTGATTGCCCAGCCAGTCACGCTGTGGATTCAGCAGACCGACAGCTCGTATCGACCTCATCACGGCTACGTGCATACCGCCCGGCGGCTGGGCTCCGACGGCGGCCTGACGAGCTACCAGATCGCTTTCGCGTCGTGGCTGCACTTCCTGCGTTTTCGCAAAGACGCGCGCGTCTGGCAGGACAAAACGGCCGATGCGATCCTGACCGACGTCTTCAACCAGCATCCGCAAGCGCAGGGGGCATTCCGCTTTGCGCTCGGCAAGGCCTTGCCGTCCCGCTCGTTCTGCATGCAATACGAGGACGATTGGAACTTCGTTCAGCGGATCATGGAAAGCGAGGGGCTATTCGGCTACTTCGAGCAAGCGGCAGACGGCAAATCGCATACGCTGGTCGTCGCCGATAGTCTCGATACGCTTTCCCCGCTTTCGCCGCAGGCCGTCCAGTTCTACCGCGCCGGCGCCAACAGCGAAACCGATGCGCTCGTGCAGTGGTCCGGCACGCGAACGCTGCAAAGCACGACGCTGACGACTCGCACGTTCGATTACAAGTCCCCCGGCTCGGCGGCAAATCCCAAGGGCACCAGCGTGCCGGCAATGCCAAACCAGGGAAATCTGCCGCAACAAAACGAGGTCTACGAATACACGGGGTCTTACACGTACGGAGACCAATCGCGCGGCGATGCGCTCTCGAAGATCCGCATGGAGGAATGGGAGTCGCGGGCCAAGCGCTTTTGCGGCGGAGGCGGCGTGCGCGGCATCGACGCCGGCCGCTGGTTCGAATTGAACGACCATCCCGAGCATGCCGCGGATGGCGCGCAGAACCGGCAATTCGCGATCATCGAGACCGCCTGGTTTATCGAGAACAACCTGCCGGCGCCGAATCGGGCGGCGAACTTCCCGCACAGCCTCAAAGCTGAACTGGCGACGGTCAAAGACGATCACTCCGGTTTCGCCGGCACCGCGACGGTCAAACATGCCGACGGCGGCGAAGGTTTCTTCCTGGTCCAGATCGAAGCGCAACGACGAAATGTGGCGTACCGCAGTCCGTTCGAGCACAGCAAGCCCGAGATGCACAAGCAGACGGCAATCGTCGTCGGCCCGGCGGATGAAGAGGTCTATACCGATTCGCTCAACCGCGTCAAAATCCGCTTTCACTGGGACCGCCTGAACGATGGCGACGAAAAGGCCTCGTGCTGGGTGCGTGTCGCCATGTCCGATACGGGCGGCGAATACGGCAGCGTGCATGTGCCGCGAGTCGGCGAAGAGGTGCTGATCGACTGGATCGGCGGCGATTGCGACCGGCCGATTGCAACGGGGCGCGTCTATAACGGCTCGACCAAGCCGCAATGGCACTCGAACGGATTGCTCTCGGGATTCAAGTCGAAGGAATTCCAAGGCGGCGGCTACAACCAGATGGTGATGGACGATGCGACCGGTCAGAACCGCATCCATCTGTATTCGACCAGCGCGAACGCGCAACTCCATCTGGGCTACCTGATCGCGCAAAACGGCAATTCGCGCGGCGCCTACCTGGGCAGCGGCTTCGATCTGAAGTCCGACGCGTATGGCGCGGTGCGTGCCGGTCAGGGGCTTTACGTCACTACGTATCCCGCGGGCAGCCAGCCGTTGGACGTCCGTGAAGCGAGTTCGCAACTGGTGAACGCGGAAAGCATCGTGGAGGCAATGTCCGACGCGAGCACCACGCATCAGGCCGAAAATCTCAACGACGGCCACGACACATTGAAGGCGTTCACGGACGCGACGCAGAACAGCGTCGCGGGATCGGCGTCGGGCGGCAAGACCGCGGGCGGCGGAACGGGCAACGCCAACGCGTTCGCGGAGCCGGTGATGCTGTTCGCTAGTCCGTCCGGCATTGCATTGTCCACGCAGCAATCGGCTCATATCTCGAGTGACGCGCATACGAATCTAATCAGCGGCCAAAGCACGCATATCGCAAGTGGCAAATCGCTGATTGCCAGCGTCGCGGAGAAGCTGAGCATGTTCGTCCAGAACTCGGGGATGAAGCTGTTTGCAGCCAAGGGCAAGGTGGAAGTCGAAGCGCATTCGGACAATATCGAGCTGACCGCACAGAAAACGTTGAAGGTGCTTTCTGCTACGCAAACCGTCGAGGCGGCAGCCAAGCAAGAGATCTTGCTGACGGCCGGAGGCGCGTATATCCGCGTCAAGGACGGCAACATCGAAATTCATGCGCCGGGCAATATCGACATCAAAGGTGCGGAGCATGCGTTTGCAGGCCCGGCGCAAATTCCTTACCCCCTGCCGACGCTGCCGTCGAATATCTGCATACCGTGCTTGATCGCTGAATACTCGCAAGGCTCTCTGCTGGGGAAAGTATGAACATGCCCGAGCAACAAGCCTTGGTGGAACACCTTCGTGAGTCGATTCTTCGATACCGCCTGGAGCATTCGGACCGACACGCATACGCCCTGGTTTACGGTGTCGCCTATCCGTCCCTGTTCGCAAACGTTCTGGAACAGATCAAACCCCAGGCGGCCAGTCAGCTTGCGTTGATCTTTGACGCAAGCGGTGAAACTCAACACGAGCAGTACGGCCCCTTCCTCGTCGAGCTGACCGCGGATCGGGACGCCTTGCTGACCCAGACGCTATTGACCCATTGTGTCGCCGATCCACGGGGAATGTCGTTCATATTCTCGCGCCACGAAATAGACGGGTTGGCGGAGGGATTGCGAGAACGTCTCCCCTTGCAGTGCGAAGACGGGACAACATGGCAACTGAAGTTCTTCGATTCCCGCACGCTGCCGATCTTGGCAAGCGCCCTTACTGCGGAGCAGCAGCGGAGCTTTTTCCGGATATCGCGCGAATGGTGGTTTCTCGATCGAGAGCGGGCGCTACAACGGCTGACGGGGAACGACGAGTCCCGTGACGACTATCGCGCACCGCTGCGGCTCAGCGAGCAGCAGGCTGCGGCGTTCATCGACGCGGCCGTGCCTGACTCGGTCCTTTATATCCTTGAAAGGACGGACGACGATTTGACATCGGCATTCGAACCTCATATTCGCTACCGGATTGTCGAAGCGGCAGTGGCCAGCGCCTCGGACGAAGAACGCAATAGCACAACCCTGCTGGCGGATCGGGCGCGACTCGAGCTGCTGGCCAAATTGAACGAACGGGATCAAGCGTGAAAATCAAGACATTTGCCAGGATCGCCGGATTCGTCGGGTTGGGATTGTGCGCAGTTGTCGCGCTCTCAAGCCGCGCAAAGGAACCTCATGAACTCGCCATCGTAGGCTATGACTATACCGATCGCGCCATTTCGGAATTTTCTGTGAATGACGCCTGGGCGGGCAACCTCGAACTCAGCACGCCCACCAACGGCGGCGGATCAAGCGTTTGCTGCGTCACCTTGGCCCGCTCGACGAAGACGCCCTTCTGGATAACGGTGCGATATCGCAAAGACGCCCTCGAATCCTATCCGCCGCGAAAGATCGTCGAACCCGCCGGCGGCTATATCGATGCGAAAGTCGAAGTCAAAGGCTCCATTCCCGACGACGCTTCTTACCTGGAAATTCATTTCTTCCCCGACGGACATCTGGAAGCAGCGATATCCGGACAAGACGGCCCATCGCCCCCGAGGCTGAAGCTTGAGCGGCGCTTGCCGTTCGTTCGCTAACCGATAGCAAAAACAATATGCTCGACGATACGCAAATCCCCGACACGGCCGGCCTGCGTCCCTTGACACTGGAAGAGCGCAAGCAACGGTCGCAAGCGATGGCGTGCCTGGACCAGGCGAAAAAACCCGGCACGCCGGATTGCTCACAAAATGTCTGGATTTCCATTTTCTTCGACGGCACCGGCAACAATCTCTATCACGACACGCCAAGACAGAAGCAGAGCAACGTCTCGCGCTTGTGGGCCGCACACGCCGTCGATGATGACTCGTCGAGCACGTACAAGGTCTATATCCCTGGCCTAGGCACCCCATATCCGGAGATCGGGGAGCATGACAACAGCACGATGGGATTGGCCTTCGGCGCAGGCGGCGAGAATCGGCTGCAGCGAGCGCGCATGGAATTCGACAACCACATCAAAAAGGCAGCGGCACGCGCCAAGAATCCGACACAGCCCATCCGCATGATCAATTTCGCGCTGTTCGGGTTTTCGCGCGGCTCGGCCCTGGCCCGTGCGTTCGCCATCCGAATTGCAGCCGAATGCAAAAACAAGAATGGAAGCTGGTCTTACCAGGGATATCCGATTCGCCTGTATTTCATGGGGCTGTTCGATACCGTTGCTTCCGCGGGATTGGCGGGCGGCGCCAAAGTGCTGGATCACAGCCCGGTCGTGACGAGCGCAGTCGGCGCCATCATGCCTTTGGTGGGAGTCGGTCTTGCCGTCGCGCCGAAGAACGGCCACTACGACTGGGCAAAGGATTTGCGCATCCCGGCAATGGCCGAGCAGTGCGTACACTACGTCGCGGCACACGAAGTCCGGGACTCCTTTCCGCTAGACTCGGTTCGCGACGGCAAGCACTATCCATCGAATACCGTCGAAGTCCCTTACCCCGGTGTCCACTCGGATGTAGGCGGCGGCTATGCACCTGGTGAACAGACGCGCGCACTCAAGGATGAAGACAAGCTGAGCCAGGTTCCGTTGAACCACATGTATCGCGTTGCCCGAGTAGCCGGCGTCCCGCTTCAAGCGCTCGAGGTTCTCGCGGATCAGGTCAAGACGTCGTTCAACTGTTCATCGCGGCTCGCCACTCTGTACGATCGCTACCAAAGCACGGCTGACGCCAGCGGCCCGATCGAGAAGACATTCTCGGACCATCTATTTCAGCTATACCGGGCAAGATCGTATCTGTCGAAACTCCAAAATGACAGCGCCGCTGAAGCGCGTGTCCCGGCTGCGGAAAACGTCTTGAAAGCAACGAACAACGGCGACCTGGTGCCCAACGTCAGACAGGAGCTGCAAATCATTACGGCGAACGGCAACGCGGTCAATGAAGCCTGTGGCGAAGCGGAAACCAAGAAGATTGACGGAAAGCGCCTCACGCTACGCGAGGCAACGCTTGCCCGGGCCTATGAAGATGTGAGCCTGATTACAGGATCGGATAGCCAGAGACAGGATCTATTGGATTTCTTTGACTACCTGGTGCACGACTCGGTCGCCGGATTCCGCAAGGACTTTTCCAAGCTCCAGAATTGGCGAATGATGTATTTCGGCGATCAGGCTTACATGCCCGACAACGACTGGAGCATGTCCGGACCCGCCGCGCCGATATGAGCGCGGCTGACGACTCGAACTAAAACAACGCCCCCTGCTGCGCCGGCACCACAGCCACGACATCGAGCTCACGAAACCGCACGCGCGCGTTGGCAAGATCATGAAGCAGTTGCCTTTGCAACCACACTTCAGCGCCGCCGCCAAAAGCCTTATCGAGTCTTAACGCCATTTCAGGCGAAATCCCGGCTTTGCCGCTAAGCAAATTGGTCAACGCCTGACGGCTGACGCCCAGGATCTTTGCGCCGTCCGTGACGCTTAGATGGAATCGCGCGAGACAGTTCTGCCGAACTGTCACGCCGGGATGAGGGAATTCTGAATCGGCCATGGACCGAAACAATATCGGCGAAGTACCGACCCGTCAACCGACAAGATACGCTTGTCGGAAAACGGACACACATCCCCCTGCGTACGCCAAGGTCAAGCGTTCGTATTCGCGGCGGCGGCAGCAGCTGTAGGCGGGACCTTCAACGGCCTTCCCACACGCGCTTCGATCTTTCCGTAGCGCCAGAGGTTGTATTCGCCCACCGGGGTGGTCCGATACAGGTTGCAAACGGCCACGGCGGCATCGAGGTCGGCAACATCCGCCATGATGTAAAAGGTCCACGGCGCGCCATCCGACTGCCCGACGGTCAGGCGATCGTCATCCATGATGCCGATCACGCGAACCGTCTCCATGGTGTGTACCGCATCGAGCATCTTTGCGTATGCCTGCCAGACTTCTCCGGTTTGATCCCTAGGCAGATCGAAAAAATTCTGCGTCACGCCGCAGCAAAAAAGCACACGCAAAGGAAGATTGCGAGTATCCGCCGTCATATCCGCTCCAAATGTAGTGGTCGAAATTCGATTCGAGTGAGCTTACAGGTATCCGGGAATCGGAGGAACGCCCACGAACACGGCGCCGGCGCCGTCGTAGTTTCCATGACCGAGGAAAGCATGCTGGGTGACGACCATGGAATCGCGAACCAGGCGCTGCAATGGATGCGTGCGATAAATCGCCATTGTCCCGGCAAGCCGATACGCGCGAGTGACGACATCGGCCCCCTGGTGGGCAACCTGCGTCGCAGACAAACGCAGCAGGCTGATTTGCTCGGGCGTCACCTCGTCGCCCGCCAGGATCGACTCCCATACGCTTTCGGTCGAGTCGTAAAAGAACGCGCGAGCGGATCGCAGTTGGGCTTCCGCCTTCGCAAGCTCGATGCGGTAATACGCCCGGTCCGCAAGCTGAGGCGCACCGGTGGTGGTCTTCCGGCCGCCCGACATGTTGTTCGCGACGTCGAGCGCGGCACGCGCGACGCCGAGATTCACGACCGCAAGCACCTGTGACGCGTATGCCATCGTGGGGTAACGATAGAGAGGCTCATCGATCGTGGGGGTTCCACCGCGTACGAAGGTCCACGCCTCGTCGACGAATTTGCTGTCGACACGCAGGTCGTGGCTGCCGGTGCCCTGCATCCCGACGACATCCCAGTTCTCCACGATTTCAACCTCGGACGGTGCAAAAACCGCCGTCCGTGGCTTGCCGGCATGGCTCCCCTCCTTGGCAACGCCAATCCCCACGCCAAGCCAATCCGCGCCCTTGCATCCGCTCGCGAACTTCCAAGTGCCATCGACGATGAAACCGCCTTCCGCCTGCTGCGCCGGCTGCATCGGGAACAACCCTCCGGCGAAAGCCTGGTCGGGTCCGTCCGCATAGATGATGGCCTGCGTTTCGACCGGCAACGCGGCCAGATAGATGTTTGCCGAGCCGAAGCTGGCCACCCACGCGGCGGATCCATCGGCAACGGCGATTCTTTCGATCATCGACAGAAACTTCGCCGGAGGAAGCGCATCGCCGCCAAAGCGCTTCGGCGTTGCCGCGCGGTAGATGCCTGCTTGTTTCAGCTTTGCGATCATGTCGCGAGGCACGTGGGAGATTTGCTCGAACTCTTCTCTTCGCGTGGCGATCTCTACAATCACGTGATCCAACGCTGTTATCACGCGATCCAACGCTGTTGCATCACGGTCAACCTCACCGGTTTGCAAACATGGGGCGTTGGTGGATTGAATGACGGTTGCCGCGTCGGACATGGTATGTGCTCCTCGTTACTCGATTTGTCTGTTTGTGCATGGCTATGCACTGCGATACCAGTCTAGAAAGGCAAAAGAACGCGATCAATTGGGGCGCTGCCTTCGGCATTACGTAGGTACGCCAGCGCCGCTAAAGAATTCTTTACTCACGGACGTGGCCTATAGTTGGTATGTTGCGGAGAGCCCATAGCCTGACTTCACTCCACGCCATGAATTTCCCCGCGGAAGAAGACTTCCATCGCCTTCTCGACGCACTGACGCTGTGCGTCCTTGTTCACGACGCGAAATCGAAAGCGATCGTATGGGCAAACCGTGCCGCATGTTCGGCGCTAGGGTTTTCCCTTGAGGAGCTGCTGCCTCTCAAAGCCGCGGACATGACCCGGCCCGACACGAAGTATCGGCGCGAGATTGCGGTTGCCGCCATGGACCGTGCCGAAACGGAAGGTCCGCAGGCCTACGAATGGTGCTATCGCTCGCGTACGGGTGTCGACATGTTGTCTGAAGCGATCGCGACATTCGTTCAGCTGCGGGAGCGCGCGGTCGTCATGGTCCAGTTCCGCGACATCAGCGCCGAGGAATCGATGCGGCAAAGGCTGCGCGGGTATGAAACCCGGCTCAGGGAACTGATGCATGACCTCAGCGAAGGGGTTGCATTGCTGACCCGCCAAGGCACATTCGAATACATCAGCGAATCGGGACTACGTGTGCTGGGCCTCGAAGATCTGCCGAGCAATGGAAGCATGCAGGACTACTGTGCGCCCGCCGATCGAAACCAGCTTAGCCTGCAACTCGATCGCGCGAATTCGGAGCGTACGTCCGAACCGCAGCGTTACAAGATCGTTCGTCGCGATGGAGAGGAACGGTGGCTTCGCGTAACGTGCCGCCGCGTGAATATCGACGGCGATCCGGACAGTCTCGTCGTCCACTTTCGCGATATCAGCGACGAAGTCGAAGTCGAAGAACTGAGACGCGTCGAAGCGCGCATGCTCGAGCACGCGGGCAGGTACAACGCGATGGGCGAAATGGCGACTGCCATCGCGCACGAGTTGAGCCAGCCTCTTGCCGCGGTGCGCAACTTCATCGAAGGCGCAATCCAGCGGTTGAATCAATCCGAAGGCATGGACTCGGTGCTCTGGGGATTGCGCAGTGCCGACCGCCAAGCAGAGCACGCAGCGTTGATACTCAAGAGCGTGCGCGAGTACATCGTCAAGCGCGAGCAGGCCACGACCCACGTCGATCTCAAGGACATCCTCGCCGACGTTTCATACTTCATAGAACTGCGGGCGGCGGAAGCAGGCGTCACCGTTCATATCAGCCAGAGCAGCGAGCCACTGCCCGTCGTGTGCGAACGCGTATTGATCGGGCAGGTGATCCTCAATCTGGCGTTCAACGCCGCGGAAGCGCTGGCGGCCGAAGGAATCGCCGGCGGGCGCGTGACGATCGAGGCAGTTCGACAGAAAGACAGCGCGGAGTTGCGCGTGATCGATAACGGGCGGGGCGTCGAGGCGGGAAGGCACGAACGCCTCTTCGACGGATTTTCGTCGTCGAAAGCGGGTGGCAACGGAATTGGCTTGTCGCTTTGCAAAAACATCATATCGAGGCACGGAGGCCGGATCTGGGCGCAAGAAGCCCGATCAGGCGGCCTGGATTGCCGATTCTCGTTACCGCTGTACCTTGGAGGAACCAGCAGCGGCTGATTTATAGATCGCACAAATTTCTCTTATCGATTTTCATCTATTTGATTGATGAGGCCATGTTTCGTATCGTGGGGTGCCTGGATTGCAATCGCCCCCAATCGTCTGACTGAAGAAACACCCTCATCATGAACGCCTCTTCTCTCAAAGTCCGCGTCGATGCCGTTCGCGACGAAGCGGTGGACATCCGCTCCTACCGTATATCGCGCGTCGACGGCCATCCGTTCGACGCGTACGAACCCGGCGCCCACATCGACGTGACGAGTCCAGCCGGGGTCACCCGCCAGTACTCTTTGTGCGGCAATCCTGACCATGCGCACGCTCAGCTCTTTGCGGTCAAGAAGGAAAAGGAATCAAGGGGAGGCTCCCGTTCACTGCACGACGATGTCGTAGTGGGCAGCGAACTCTGGGTCAGCGCGCCCCGCAACCTGTTTCAGCTCGCTCATGACGCGGATCGGACAATCCTGATCGCTGCTGGAATCGGCATCACGCCGCTTCTGTCGATGGCGTATCGGCTGGCGCAGAACAACGCAAGCTTCGTGCTGCACTACTTCGCTCGCAGCCGCGACCACGCCGCCTTTACGCCATTGCTATCGGAGCCGCCGTTTGCCGGTTGCGTGCAGCTTCATTTGCAGATCGAGCGCGATGCGCTCGATGCGAAGCTCGAAGGCTGCTTGGCCGTTGCCGGCGCAGGCACGCACGTCTATACCTGCGGCCCGGCGCCTTTCATGGACCGCGTCACGCGGATCGCAAGCCGCTTCGTGCCCGAAGACGCCATCCATCTCGAGCGCTTCGGCGCCCCAGTCGAATCCGCGCCGAGCGCAGATGCATGCGAAACCTTCGAGGTGCGGCTTTCGCAATCCGGCCAGCACGTAACCGTCGAAAAAGGACAAAGCATCGTCGATGCGCTCGCCGCGATCGGTGTCGAGATCGAAACGTCCTGCGGTGAAGGCGTTTGCGGGACCTGCATGGTCGACGTCGTGGAAGGAACGCCGGATCATCGGGATCACTGCCTGAGCAAAGCCGAACGCGCGAGCAACGCGGTCATCTGCTGCTGTGTATCGCGTTCGCGCACGCCGGTGCTGGTACTGGATCTTTGACATCGACAGACATGCCGCAGGCCCCGGCTCGGCGCGGGGGCCTGCTCACTTCATCTGATCGAATCGTCCGACGATGCCGGCGAGCAGCTCGCGCATCCAGACAATGCCGTCCTCCTTGTGGAAGTGCTCGTGCCAATGCATCGTGACAGGTGCAGGCGGCAGCTTTACCGGGAGGTCATAGATGCGGAAGGCGCCCGCGCGATTGAGAATATTCGCAAGCCGCCGCGGCAACGTCGCGTATAGATCCGTCACCGTGAGAATGCTGGGCAAGGCGACGAAATGCGGCACTTCCAATGCAATGTCGCGGCCGACGCCCTGCGCGCGCAGCGCGTCGTCGAGCGCGTGATGGCTGTGCTCCTGCGACTGCACCTTGATGTGCGAAGCCTTCAGGAAATCGTCGAGGCCCAGTTTTTCGCCGGGCGGCAGATCGGCTCGCCACCGCGTCATGCACACATAGTCTTCCTCGAACAGAAGACAATGCTTGGTCGAGGCTAGAAGCTCGGGGTGATTGCCAATCGCGAAGTCGAGGCGGCTGGAACGCAGCGCGTCCTCGATGGCCTCGACTGGCATGGGCCGAACACTCAGACGAATGCGCGGCGCCTGCTCATGCAGCGCCGCGCAAATAGCGGGCAAGTACGCCATTTCCCCTGCATCGGACAACGACAGCCGGAACGTGCGCGTGCTCACCGCGGGCTCGAACGATTCAGCGTACCGAAGCGCCTCGCGCACCGTATCGAGCGCCCGCCCCACGATCTCCGCCAGCTCCAGGGCGACCGGCGTCGGCTGCATGCCTGAACGCGTACGAACAAACAGCGGATCGTCGAACAGAGCCCGCAGGCGGCCCAGCGCATAGCTGACTGCCGGCTGCGATAGCGCAAGCCTTTCCCCCGCGCGCGTCAGGCTCCGCTCCTCCACGATGGCATGAAAGACCCGCAGCAGATTGAGATCAATGTTATCGAGCGACGTCATCTGCCTTCTCTTATTTGCGGGGTTTATCGACATAGGCATTTTAGATGGATTTGACTGATTTAGGTCAAGGCCGCGAGACTGTCGTCACGTACTTAGTCCTCAACGCCATACCCATCACGCCCCACCTTCGAGATTCAGATGAGCGATATTTCCTACCAGCCTATCGACACGAGTGCGCTGCATACGCGCGCGGAGGCCGACCGCATCGCGCCCTCGCTTTACTACGACCCGGCGTTGTTCGAAGCCGAGCTCGAACACATCTTCTACAAGACGTGGATCTGGGTCGCCCACGAAAGCGAATTGCCCAAGCCCGGTGATTTCGTCACGACGACCATCGGCCGACAGCCGGTGATCGTGGTTCGCGACAAGACAGGAACGGTGAACGTGCTGCAAAACCGTTGCCGCCATCGCGGCGCGAGCGTGTGCGAAGAGCACAAAGGCAACGCCAAGGGATTCACTTGTCCCTATCACAGCTGGTCGTATGCGCTCGACGGCACGCTCCGCGCGCTGCCCTATGGAGACGGCTATGAAGGCGTGTGCGAGAAAGGCGACCTGCCGCTGAAGAAGCTGCGTGTCGGCATCTATCAAGGCCTGATCTTCGCGAGCTTCGACGAGTCGATCGAATCGCTCGACGATTTTCTCGGCGGCGCCAAGCCGTGGATCGACCTCTTCATGAAGCAGGGCGCGGGCTATCCGGTTCGCACCAACGGCGAGCACAAGTTCAAATTCAAAGGCAACTGGAAGATCCAGCTCGAAAACACCACCGACCTCTATCACTTCCCGGTGGTGCACAAGTCCTGGCTGAAATCCGTCGACGACGAGACGGCTCAAGTAATCACCGGTTTCATGACCAGCGACGATGCCTTCTGCCGCTCGCTCGGCAACGGCCACAGTCTTGCCGTGCTGATGCCCGAGCTCGTCGATCTCGACCGCGACGACGGCAAGCCGCTGCCCGAGCGTTTCGACACGCTCGCCGCCAAGCTCGCAGAGAAGCATTCGCCGGAAGACGTGCGGCGCATCGTGCGGTCGCTGATGGGCGTCGGCTTCAATCTGAACCTGTTTCCCAACCTCGCGCTGTCGATGGCGTTCTTCCGTGTGCTGCGGCCGATTTCAGCGGAAGAAACGGAAATCCGCCACGTCGCGCTGGCGATGGACGGCGGCCCCGAGGAAGCCAACCGCGAGCGTCTTCGCATGCACGAGCATTTCCAAGGTCCGTTCGGATTCGGCAGCCCTGACGATGCGGAAGCGTGGGAGCGGGTCCAGCGCGGTTCTCATGCCGGGCCGGACGTCCCGATTCTGGTGAATCGCGGCCTGAACCGCGAAAGCACCGCGGCTAACGGTGAAAAAACGGCGCATGCAACCGACGAAACCGGCATGCGTGAAGCGTACAAGCAATGGCGTGCAATGATGGAGCAGGCATGATGAACGATCGCAACGCACTCTTTTCGCAATCCACTTTCGCCCGTGCGATCGAGTTCATCTGGCAGGAAGCAGAGTTGCTCGACCGTCGCGACTATCAGGCATGGCTCGACCTGTGGGATCGCGCCGGTCACTACGTGGTGCCGATCGATCCAAATACCACCGACTACGCCGCGTCGCTGAACTACGCCTATGACGATCACGACATGCGCGAGAAGCGCGTGCAGCGCATGACGTCCGGGTTTTCGGCTTCGGCGTCCGATGCCGCGCGCACGGTTCGCACCGTGTCCCGCTTCACGCTGTCGAGCGACGCGCCGGACAGGGTGGTGGTGAAGTCGGCGCAGGTGCTGGTCGCGTACAAGCGCGGCGTGGCGACCCTCTTTGCCGCTGATCTCACGCACCAGCTCGCCTTCACGAACGGCGAGCTGAAGCTCGTCGAAAAGGTGATCCGCCTGATCGATTCGACCGAAGCGCTGAGCGCGATCGGCTTTTTGCTCTAGACCGCACACGCGAGGCTCCATGCCAACCCTTGAAGTCTATTTGCCGAGTGGCCACGATGCGTCCGTCAAAGCGGATTTGATCGGCGGTCTCACGCGCGCAACCGTCGAAAGCATCGGAGCGCCAGCGGATTCGATCCGCATTCTATTGAGCGAACTGCCGCCTGCGAACTTCGGCATCGGCGGCAAGTCCGCCGCTAACGGAGCCTTGCCGATGCTCCCGGTGATCGTGGCAATCCTGATCGCCGGACGGACCGAGGCGCAGAAAGTCGCTTTGATCGGCGCGCTGTCCGACACGGCCTCGCAAGTGCTGGCGGTCCCCCTGCAGGCTACGCGCGTAGTGATCAAGGACATCCCCAATACCGACTTCGGCATTGGCGGCCAAACCGCCCGCGCGCTTGGCCGATAACGAGCCCGTCATGAGAGATTCCGGCACGCAATCACCCCCGCTCTCCGCGCTCGAGACACGGCTCGCCGCACTCGAAGCGGAGAATGCGATCCGCAAGACCATCGCGCGCTATATGGCGCTATGCGACGTGCCGTGCCGCCCGCTCGCCGGCGAATCGCTCGCCGCGCTCTTTACCGGCGACGCCGTCTGGGAGGGCATCGGTCTGCAATACGCGGAAAAATTCGGCCGCCTGCAGGGCCGTGGCCCTATTCTTGAGATGTTGCAGCGATATCTCCCGCCAACGCCTCACTTCACGACCAACGTTCATTTCGTGACGTCCGAGCATATCGAAGTGAACGGCGGCCATGCCAAAGGACGCTGGATCATGCTGCAAGCCTCCGGCTATGTCGATTCGAAGGCCGAGCTCATTGCAGCACGGCTGGAGATCGATTTCTCGCCCGCCCCCGACGGCGGCGCCTGGCTGATTCGTCATTTCCGCACCGAGCGTCTCTTCGATGCACCATGGCAAGTCAATCCTCGCAAGGACACGACCGCATGAATCCCGCGTTCATCGATGAAATCGCGCTACGTGCAAGCGCTAGTGCAAATGGCCCGGCCATCGCGATCAAGGATTCAATCGATATTGCGGGCTACCCGACGACTGGCGCGAGCGCGGCGCTATCCGGCACGGCGCCCGCAACGGCGCACGCCGAAGTCGTGCAGCGCCTGCTCGACGCCGGATGGCGGATTCAGGGGAAGGCGAACATGCACGAGCTCGCCTTCGGCATGACAGGCATCAACGACTTCACGGGAACGCCGCTCAATCCCCAAGATCCCTTGCGCATCCCAGGGGGCTCGTCGAGCGGATCGGCATCGGCAGTCGGACTCGGGCTCGTGGACGCGGCGCTCGGAACCGATACCGGCGGCTCCGTCCGCGGCCCGGCCGCCTGTTGCGGAGTGATCGGGCTCAAGCCGACGTTCGGCCGCGTAGCGCGTGCCGGCGTCTTGCCCGAACGCACTACCCTGGATTGCGTCGGCCCCTTCGCACGCGATATGCGCATCCTCATCGCGACGATGGCCGTCATCGATCCGACCTTCGATGCCGCCGCGGCACGCCGCGATGTGAATCGGGCGCGCGTAGCCATCGTCAGAACAGACGCTGACGCTTCGATCGACACCGCTGTCCGGCACGCCGTGAAGCGTGCGGGATTTGTCGAGACGATTGTCGAGCTGCACGCGATGCGGGAAGCGTTCGAGGCCGGCCTCGCCATCATCAACAGGGAAACGTCGGCTGCCTTCGGTCACCTGGTCGAAACCGGCAAGCTCGGCGCCGATCTCGACAAGCGCCTGCGCACGGCCGCCAACACGACGCAGGAGCAAGTCGAAGCGGCTGAACGGGTCCGCAGCGCGTTCACGAAAGCAGTGGACCATGCTCTCGAGAGTGCCGCAGTCCTCGTCTTGCCGACGCTTCCGTCACTGCCCATCACGTTGGAAGCGGCACGTGCAGGCGAGTCCGTGATTGCCATGTCGTCGTTGATCAGGCCGTTCAATCTGAGCGGTCATCCTGCCTTGAGTTTGCCGCTGCCGATCCAGGGATCGAAAATAAAAGCGGGGCTGCAGATTGTCGGCAGGAAAGGCGCCGATGAAACCGTATGCGCCTTCGCCGCACACTTTGAAGAAGCGCTCGCGCGATAACAACGAGGAGCATGAACATGTCGAAGAGAATCGTTCTGGTAACTGGCGCGGCCCGGGGCCTCGGCGCAGTAGTCGCACGCAGATTTCACCAAGCGGGCTACCGCGTGGGCTTGGCGGACATTGCATTCGACGAAGTGCAAGGCGTCGCGCGTGAACTCGACGCAAGCGGCGACACGGCCTGCGCGATCCGCCTCGACGTCACCTCGAAAGCCGACTTCGCCGCGGCGCTCGATACGCTCGTCCAGCGATGGGGCGGCGTGGACGTGCTGGTGAACAACGCCGGCGCATCGAAAGTCGTGCCGGTCATGGACATTACCGCCGAGCAGTTCGACCTGGTCATCGATGTGAACCTGCGGAGCGTGCTATTCGGCTGTCAAGTGTTCGGCCAATACTTCGCGGACCGCGGCGAAGGACGCATCGTCAATGTGGCATCGCTGGCCGGACAGAACGGCGGCTCTGCGACGGGGGCGCACTATGCGGCGGCCAAGGGTGGCGCCATCACGCTGACCAAGGTCTTCGCTCGCGACCTCGCCGCGCGCGGCGTGACGGTCAACGCCATTTCCCCGGGGCCGCTCGATCTTCCGATCGTCCACGAGAGCGTCCCGGCCGATAAGCTGAAAACGGTGATAGCGGGCATCCCGGTCGGCCGCCTGGGCTCCGCGCAATATGTCGCCGACGTCGCCGTATTGCTGGCGTCGCCGGACGCATACTTCGCGAACGGCGCATGCTGGGACGTGAATGGCGGCTTGTATATGCGCTGAGGTTCTTCACCTTCACCAGGCTTCAACGCAGTCGCGTCCAATCCGAATACCGTCTCGTCACCGGGCGCGGCTACCGCAAGCGCCCCGCTCCCTCCGTTTGTTCGCATTCCCAATACCCCTCTAAAGAAAATCACTAGAACGGGTGGGAATCGCTTTAATCAAGTCCATCGCGGCAGCGCCGATATTCCTATAGACATCCTCCACAGGAAACCCAAAATGATCGCCAGGAAAACAGTACGAGGCCGCTTGCTGCAGACTCTTGCATCGCTGTCGTTCCTCATGCTCTGCGGCAGCATGCTTGGCATCTGGGGAGAGTATCGCGACCTGACCGCCATGGAGAATATCTACCTGACCGACGCATCAGGAACCGAACTGTTACTGCAGATCAAAGCCGATTCTCTCGACGTGATTGCGATCCTGACCTCGCTGGCAACGTTCGCGGAGTCGGAGCGGCCTGAGCGGCTCCGCAAGGTAGCGGTCGTCTTGAAGGCTATCGACCGGAACCGTGACCAATATCTTGCGATCGCAAATGGTTCGCAAAGAAGGGGGCAGGCCACCGTGTTTTCCGATCGTCTCGACCGGTTTCGCGCATTTCTCGACGATCTGCAAACCATTCAGGCGACAGCGGATCCGGCGTCGCGAGCGCAAAAGATGAGCCAAGGAAAGGCGGCATACAACGCTTTTCATCAATCGCTCGAAACGCTGATCGACGATCAAAAACGCGATGCAAACCAACGCTTCAACGACAGCAAGACAGAGATCCAACACCACATCGTCCTGCTTGCCGCGCTAGGGCTGTGCAGCATGATCGTGGCACTTGTCAGTTACGTATCCCTCACGCGCAAGGTCATCGTTCCGCTCACAACCGCCGCCGAAGATTGCGAGCGGATTGCGGCCGGCAATCTCGAGACCGTGCGGCCACAAGAAAGCCATAGCGGAGAAATTGGACGGCTGTTCGACGCATTCGGGCACATGCAGTCGATCTTGCGCGACATTGTCGGCGATGTTCGCAGCGGCAGCGAATCGGTTGCCAGCGCCACGGCCCAGATCGCCGCCGGCAACGCCGACCTCTCGCAGCGCACGGAAGAGCAAGCGGCGTCGATAGAAGCCATCGTGGCCGACCTCAACGAGTTCGCCGAAAGAGCGCAGAGGAATTCGCTCGAAGCTACCAAAGCGTTGCGCTTTGCATCCGACGTGGAAGGCATTGCGATTGAAGGTCGCTCGGAGATGGATGCCGTCGTCTCGACGATGGATCTCATCGTAAAGAGTTCGCAGCGGATGAACGAAATCATCGGAACGATCGAATCGCTCTCGTTTCAGACCAATATTCTGGCGCTCAATGCGGCGGTCGAATCCGCTCGTGCGGGTGAGCACGGCAGGGGCTTTGCCGTCGTGGCCGCCGAGGTGCGCAGTCTCGCGCAAAGGTCGGCGGTCGCCGCGCGAGAGATCGGTGAGTTGATCCGCAGCTCGTCAAACGAGATTGATCGCGGTAGTCAGCGGGTTCAGGCTGCCGGGCTGAAGATGGCGCAGATTTCCGACGCGGTACGTGAAACGAGCGGGATCATGCGAGACATTGCGGAAGTGTCGTCGGCTCAGAACAGCGACATCGTCCGTACCCAATCCGCGCTCGACCAGATCGAGCAAACCACTCAACGGAATGCGGCCCTCGTGGAGCAAGCGTCCGCGGCTGCAGCCTCGCTGCGCGACGATGCCGCGAGGCTTGCGCGCACCATGCAGTTTTTTGCTTCGCCCCCTGGCGTGCCCATGCATTGAGCGGCCCACGACGGCCGTTTTCGATTTTCGTGCGCGCCCGGATGCGTCAGCCGCAGTCTATTCCCTGCCGTCCCTTTCGTTACCCAGAATCATGCCGGCGTCCCGGACCAGTTCGGCGATCGACGTTACCCCGAGCTTTTCCTTGATGCTTGCCCGATGGACATCCACGGTCTTGACGCTGATCCCAAGGTCTGACGCGATCTTCTTGCTTCCCTTCCCGTCGAGCACCTGCATCAGCACTTCCCTTTCGCGCGTGGTAAGCGATTCGATCCGCTGCTGAAGCTCCCTGCGCCGCATGCCGGCGGCATGGCGCTGCGTAGCCAGCTTCAAAGCGCGCTGGATGCGTTCGAGCATCTGTTGAGAGTTGTACGGTTTTTCCACAAAATCGATCGCGCCATTCTGCAGCGCACGGACGGACATCGGAATGTCCCCATGCCCGCTGACGAAAATAATCGGCAGCGTCGATCCACGCTTGTTCAATTCCGCCTGCACTTCAAAACCGCTCGTTTCCGGCATTCGGACATCCAGGACGAGGCACGCCGGATTCTTTTCATCGAATGCATCGAGGAAAGCGGACGCGGTCGCGAATCCTTTCGAGGCAATTCCGACCGACTCGAGCAGCCAGGACAGCGACGTACGCAGACCATTGTCGTCGTCGACGATATAAACGATGGCAGATGGCGAGGTCATTTCCAGTCCAATTCGTATCTGTTCTTGATGCGTTGGCTCAAGTTTGAGCGCATCGCGGTCGACTCGCAACCGCAAATAAATTGATTTCAGGCAGGCGGCCTGGGGAAACCTTTAGATGCGTAGGGAACTGCTTCAACGTTTGTGGCGTTGATGCCGATTTCGTCCGCCGATACCGTGGACTACGCTACATCCTAACGTCACATCCAGCGTCGGAGCTTCACTACCATGGCCAACAACACCCCCCCCTATGCAACGAACGATGAAGCGCGCCGCCTGTTTCGGAACGCCATGGCTCACCTGGGCGCCGCGGTGAACATCATCACCACATCGGGGTCTTCAGGACGCTGCGGGATCACTGCAAGCGCAGTCTGCTCCGTAACCGATGCGCCGCCGACCTTGCTGGTCTGCCTCAACCGATCGAGCGCCTTGCACGCGGTCTTCGAGAAGAACCGGAATGTCTGCATCAACGTGCTCACCGGGCATCACGAACCGCTGGCTCGGCATTTCGCGGGGTTCACCGAAATGCCCATGCAGAAGCGCTTTGAATTAAACGCATGGGACGATGGCGAGCACGGCGTCCCCGTTCTGCAGGACGCGCTCGCAAGCCTGGAAGGGGCGATCGTCGACCTCAAGAATGTAGGCTCGCACTCGGTCATGTTTGTCGAGGCCACCAGAATCCGCGTTCAAAACGGAGGTGATAGCCTGATCTACTTCAACAGGCATTTTCATCGCTTGCCCGCCGCGCTTGCGGCGTGAATCCAGTCTTTGCTAGTCGAAGACATCGATAGGCAAATCGCAATCCAGCAGGGTGCACGTCGTCTGCGCCCGCCTGGGCGTTCTCACATCTGATCCCTTCTTCCGGCGAGCACATACCGTCCACCGGTTCCGTGCATCGACCATCTCCGATCACGCGGGCTAGCCGCGTGATCGGCAATCCCCCATAACCCATCGCAGTCCATATCTACTTCCACGCCTCCCGATTGGTCAGCCTAATGGATGCTTGGTCGCTTAGCTTAATTCAACGTCCACATCAGGATTTCCTGACAACTCAGCGCGACTTATCTCCAAAATTTACGACGCTGATATGTCTACCCCTTTTAGGCAGATTTGACGTGGATATATGACACCTCGACACTCCATCGTGCGGATACCTTAGTAAATTTTCCGCCTCACATCGCGATTGGCAGCGCGCTCAGTAATCGCAACATTAATATCCATCGGAATTGGAGACCTAAGATGTCTTCGTCGACAAAACCCAAGTCGGTCAAGCGGTACACATATGAATGGTATGTGGTCATCGTGTGCATGCTTGCGTACGTATTTTCTTTCGTCGACCGGCAAGTGCTGGCATTGATGATCGAGCCCATCAAGCACGATCTTCAGCTCAGCGATACGCAGTTCAGCCTGCTGCAGGGGTTCGCCTTCTCGTTGTTCTACGCAATCATGGGAATGCCGATCGCCTACCTCGCGGATCGCTTCGCTCGCCCGCGAATCATCGCGATCGGCATCGCGTTATGGAGCATCGCCACAGCAGGGTGCGGCACCGCTCAAACGTTTGTGCAGATGTTCGCCGCCCGCTTGAGCGTCGGCGTCGGAGAGGCTGCCTTATCCCCAAGCACGTACTCGATGCTTTCCGATTACTTCCCCAAGGAAAAGCTCGGACGTGCGCTCGGCATTTACTCTCTGGGATCGTTCATCGGAGGCGGGATGGCCTTTCTGGTCGGCGGCTACGTCATCGCTCTGCTGAAGCACGCGACCAGTTTCTCGCTCCCCGTCCTGGGCGAAGTGCATGCCTGGCAGATCACGTTCTTCATCGTGGGGTTGCCGGGTCTCCTGATAGCGCTTTTGTTTTTCGCAACTGTCCGCGATCCGCAGCGCAAGGGTCTCGCCAGCGATATCCATGGTCAAGCCATGAAGGTGTCGTTGCCGGATACCTTCCGCTTCATCGGAAAACATCGAGCGACGTTCTTCTGCCACTTCGTCGGGTTTTCGTTTTACGCGATGACGCTCTATTGCCTCATGTCATGGTCGCCCGCGTTCTACATGCGCCACTTTGGGCTGTCGCCGGTCGAGGCCGGCTACAAGCTCGGGGCCGTCTTGCTCGTCGCCAATACGGCCGGGGTTTTTTGCGGCGGCTGGCTCAATGACTGGTTTCTGCGTCGCGGCTATCGGGATGCGCCGATGCGCGCCGCGTGGCTGGGGGCGCTTTTCCTGATCGTCCCATCGGTCGCGATGACGCAGGCGGGAGATGCCGGCGGCTCGCTGGTGTGGCTCGTGCTCGCGATGTTCTTCGCCTCCTTCCCGCTCCCCACGTCCGCCGCCGCGATGCAGAATCTCGCACCCAACCAGATGCGCGCTCAGGTCTCAGCCATCTTCCTGCTCGTTTCCAATCTGATCGGACTCGGCTTGGGAACCACGCTCGTCGCCCTCGTGACCGACAAGATTTTCGGTTCTCCGCTCGCGGTGGGAAATTCGATGGCCGTGATCAATGCGATCGCGACGGTACTCGCCTTCGCACTGCTCTACGTCGGATGCCGCCACTATCGCGCAAGTCTCGAACGCGAAGCGCCACTATCGGCAACAGCGCCGCCTGATATGAGTGTTGCAAGTGTGACGCCCGCATCGTCGTCCTAATTACAAATTCGTACTTTCTCTTGGTTTGGAAATCGTGATGAAAAAGACCTTCATTTCCGCTGCCGTCGCAGCGATGGGCGTTTGCGGCGTGCTCCCGGCACATGCGCAGTCAAGCGTAACGATGTACGGCCTCATCAGTACGGGGGTCGGCTATGTGAGTAACGCCGGGGGCGCCAAGGAATATGCCCTTTACTCCGGGACGAACCAGAACAATCGATGGGGCTTCAGGGTCAGGGAAGACCTCGGCGGCGGTCTTGCTGCGGTGGCTCAACTCGAAAGCGGCTTTGACATTACCACGGGCAACCTGGGCCAGAACGGCCGCATGTTCGGCCGGCAGGCCTGGGTTGGACTGCAAAGCAACACCTTGGGAACCGTGACGTTCGGCCGGCAGTACGATGCGTTTTTCGACTATATCGCCCAGTTCTCGGCACCCTATGCTTCGGGCGGGCTTGCAGCGCATCCTGGGGACTCGGACAACCTGATGGGAAGCTGGCGCTATAACAACAGCATCAAATACGCGACGCCGGTCTGGAACGGCTTCTCCGCGGAAGCGCTTTACGCCATGAGCAATTCGACCGACTTCGCCCTCAACAGAGCATGGAGCACGGGCGTGCGGTACACGGGAAATCGATTCAGCGTCGCGGCGGCCTATGTGGAGATCCAGCGTCCCGGCACGACCAACGCCAACGGCGCGGTAACGAACGATTATTCGGGCGCGCCGTTCTGGCTGTTCCGCACGAGCCCGCTCAACAGCGCGGTGGGTGTTCAGCGGCAGCGCAATATCGGTGCGGGCGGAAATTACCGCGTTACCGACAAGGCCACGCTAAGCGCGTTTGTGGACGACATCCGGTATGACTATCTCGACCACTCCAGCCTGCACCTCAACAACTACGACGTCTCGTTTTCGTACTTGCTGACGCCGGCGTTGTCGGTGGCGGCGTCTTACGTTTATACACACGGCACGTACGGCGGGCTCGAAGCCAACCCCCACTGGAACACGGGGCAGATCACGGTGGACTACGCATTGTCGAAGCGCACCGATGTCTACGTGTTCGACGACTACCAGCGTGTCAGCGGCCCGCACGCCGCGGCGGATATTTTCCTCAATGCCCCGTCGACCAGCAAGAGCCAGAATCTGGTGGTCGCGGGCATACGCCATAAGTTTTGACTTCGCCGTAGCGAGTTGGCTGAGCTCTCCCCGATGTTGGGGAGAGCTTGTGCGATTCAGGCCACCCGCGCCAGCGTAATGGCATGCTCAGGGCACGCCGTCACGCATAACCCGCACGCCTTGCACGCCTCGGCATTCGGCGTATAAGCCACTTTCATCCCGTGCACGCGCAGCTTGAATTTCTGCAGCGGCCCCAGCGGCTCGTAGTCCGCCGCGTCGATCCGGCGGACTTCGAAAACATGCTCGGGGCATACGGCCACGCAATCGCCTTTACCTTCGCAGCGCGTCAGTTTCACCTGCGGCGCAAACACGCCGGCGTCCTGCTTGCATGCGGAGCTCCGCGGCGGCCGGCTCATGCGCCATCCCCCTGCGGCTTGTCGGCAGGCGGCAGCGCGCCCTTCTGAAAGCGCTCGCGCTCCTCCGGCGTCATCCGCTCCCAGCGGCGCCAGTGGCGGTGTCCGCGCCAGCCGCCATGTCCGCGGAATCCGCCGAACAAGATGCGGCTCAGCACGAGCAGCCCAAGCGCGTGCGGATAGTCAATCGATCGGCCGCCGATAAACAGCGCCGGGACGACCCAATTCCAGAGCGCCATCACCATCCATCCCAGCACCGCAATGCCCGCCAGAATCAGCAGAGCCTTGCCGAAGCACCTCAGTTTGAAATTCATCCATCCGCTCCTTTATAAATCCAGTTCGTCATAGACGGCCTGCAGGCTGGCGCGCAAATGCAGCACCGCGTAGCGCTTGCGCGCGAGCAATGTGTTGACGCTCAGGCCGCTTTCGGCTGCCAGGTCTTTAAAGCTGCGTCCCTCGAGTTCGTGGGCGACGAAGACGTCGCGCTGGTTCGCCGGCAGGCCGTCGAGAGCTTCTTGCAACGCCGCGAGCAGCACGGACCTCGCATAAGCCGCCTCGGGCCCGGCATCGGCGGCCGGCAGCGCGAGATCCAACCGGTGGTCGCCGTCGTCGTCCGCGGGCTCGGGCAGGGGCTCTTCTTTCTTCTTGCGAAAGCGGTCGACGATGCGATTGCGCGCCACGCGATAGAGCCATGCGCCCGCTTGCTCGATCGGCTCGGGAAGCCGGTAAGCCTGCACGAACTCGTAGAAGACATCCTGCAGGATGTCTTCCGCGTCGCCCGGATCGCGCACGCGACGCCGAATGAAAGCGCCGAGCCTCGTGCGCTCGCGCAAGACGGTTGCGGCGATATCGCGGTCTCGATCGATCATCCGTTTCGGGGTGTGCGGCGTTTCCATGCCTGTGATGACGATTCACAGAGAGAAATATTGTCGCCGGCTGGAAAAATTTCGAATCATGCAAGGCATGATGCCGCACTGAAATCTGTCCGTGGTAAAAACGGCCTCATTACTGTCCGTCCATCCGTCGACTCATGCTCTCAATGACAAGCGCCGCGCTGCTCGCGCTCGGCAGCGGGATCGTCCTCATCATGCCCGGCCCGACCAATACGCTGCTCGCCGCGGCCGGGTTGCGGCACGGCATCAGGCGCGCCGCCCGCCTCACCGGCGCCGAGCTCGCCGGCTACCTCGTGTCGATCACGGTCTGGGGGTATTGCCTCGCGCACCTGGCGGTCTCGATGGCGTGGCTGCCGATGCTCGTGCGCATCGCAAGCAGCCTGTATATCGCCTACCTCGCGGTCCGCATGTGGCGCGCCGCCGGCGTGTTCGATTCGGCGGCGCATGGGCCCATCGGCACGCGCACGCTGTTTGTCGCGACGCTGCTCAATCCGAAAGCCATCCTGTTCGCGGGCACGATCTTTCCGGCTGCCGCATTCGCGAGCTGGCCCGCCTATTTCGAGGCGATGTCGATATTCGCCGCCCTGCTGATTCCGATCGGCCTCATGTGGGTCGCCTTCGGCGTCGAGCTCGGCCGTGGCCGGCTGAAGTGGCTCAGCCCCGCGCACGTGCAGCGCGGCGCGTCGATCGTGCTGGCCACGTTCTCCTTGTCGATCGCGTGGGCGCTGTTTCGCTAGCCGGCCCCGATGGCGATTCACGATCGAGCCCGGCGATCGAAGGCGTCCGCCATTCGATCGCCGGCTTCCGGCTGCGTCAGGCCACGCGCGCCGTCGCGCTGCGCAGCGCCGGCAGCATGTCGGCCGGGTCCGGGCGGTGCGTGTAGTCGGGATTCACTTCCGCGTAGAGGATCGTGCCGTCCTGGCCGATCACATAGCGGGCCGGCATCGGCAGCGTCCAGCCCGGATCGCCGTTGAAGGCAGGCAGGTCGTTCTTAAGCTGCTTGTAAAGATCGACGAGGTAATCGGGCAGCGCAAAGCGCAAGCCGAATGCCGCCGCAACCTCGTTGTGCGCATCGCTCAGGATCGGGAAGCCCAACTGGTTCGTGCGCACCGATTTGCGGCTGTTCACCGCGTTCTGCGGCGAGATCGCCACGAGGCTCGCGCCGAGCGCCTCGAACGACGGCAGCGCCTCCTGCAAGGCCTGCAGTTCCAGGTTGCAGTAAGGACACCAGACGCCGCGGTAGAAGCTGATGACGAGCGGCCCTTTGGCGAGCAAGGCTTCCGACGAAACCGGCACGCCATTCGGATCGGTGAGCGTGAAGAGCGGCGCCTTGTCGCCGGCTTTCAGCGCGCGCTGGGCCTGCCCGGACGCGATCAGTTCGGCGGTGGCCCGCTCCATGATGGGATGAATCTCGGGCGGCGCGAAATACGGCGCCTTACCTGCCTTGAAGTCCGCCTTGAACGCGTCGAGCTTGTCTTGCAGTGACATGATGTTGCTCCTTGGGTAGGTGAATTTGCTTCGCGATGTCAGCCATCACGGAACCAAGGTTCGTTCAAAACGGCCGCGCCCAGTAGGCGGCTCGTGCGCGTAACTGTCATTCCCGCCGGGAATGGGTCGCGATTGTTCGCGAATCGGCGACAGTCTTTTCGCCAGGCCGGCATCGATATTGGCGGGATTGCGCCTTACATTGCTCTCTACCGGCGCAGCCGTTTGCGGCTGTCGGCCATCGATCCAACCACGCGGCGGCGCACGGCGCTAACCCGTGGTTCAAAGAAAAGGTGATGCCATGTTGAAGCTGTTCGAAGGTGCGATGTTGATCGGCGGGTTCGTTTTGTACTTGATTCCGGCAATGGAAGCGGATGCGCGCGAGCGTGACAACGCGCTCGCGATCACGATGGTCAACGTGTTGCTCGGCTGGACGATCGTCGGCTGGTTCGCGGCGTTGAAGGCGGCGCGCTCGCCGTCGGGCGAACGGCGCTTGCCGCATGTCGGCCTGCGGATCCGGCGCGCGACTGCGCGAGCCACCATCGACAAGCTCGTGGCGCATGCAAGAAACTGCTCGCCGTTCGGGCGCGCGGCAACGGATGCACGCCGCACGACCGTAGGCGCCTGCGCTTGAGGCGGCATGCTCGACGCTCGCTGCGCACAGGCAAGCGGGCGTCGAGCGATGAGCGCGATTGGCGGGCCGTTCAGCTTTCGCGCTTCGAATCCATGGTCTCTTCGACGAAGCTGACAAAGGCGCGCGCCTTGGCGCTGACCATGCGGCCGGCGGGAAACACGGCCCACAATTCGACCGGCGGCAAGCTCCACTCTTCCAGCACCGCCCGGACCTTGCCGCTTCGCAACTCGTCGGCAAACATCCACTCGGATACCGCCGTCACGCCGAGATCGGCGAGGACCGCTGCGCGCACGCCTTCGGCGGCGCTCACGCGCATGCGCCCCGACACGGCAACGGAGACTTCCGCGCTATCTCGCCGAAACGCCCACGTCCCGGCCTCGGCGTGCTGGCTGTAGACAATGGCCTGATGCGACGAGAGCTCCGCCGGCGCTGCCGGCACGCCCGCGCGCTCGAAGTAGGCCGGCGTGCCGACGACCAGCCGGCGCGCTTGTCCGAGCTTGCGTGCGGTCATGCTCGAATCGTCGAGCGTGCCCATGCGCAGCGCCACGTCGATACCTTCCTCGAGCAGATCCACAGTGCGATCATCGAGCACGACGTCGAGGCTCAGTTCCGGGTACCTGTCGAGAAACCGGCCCATGGCCGGCACGATATGCAGCCTTGCGAACGTGACAGCCGCACAGACGCGCAGCCTGCCGGCCAGCTTGGCTCCCGCGCCGCGTGCCGCGAGCTCGGCCTCGTCCGCTTCTTCGATCGCGCGTTTCGCGCGTTCGTAAAACGCAAGGCCGGCCTCGGTAGGCGTGAGGCCGCGCGTGGAGCGCAACAGCAGCCGCACCGCGAGCCGCTCTTCGAGCAGCGCGATGGACTTGGAAACGGCAGGCTGCCCGACATTCAAGAGTCGCGCCGCGGCCGAGAACGACCCCGACTCCACTACGCAGACAAACGTTTCCATCGCGGCCAGCCGATCCATGATGCACTGCTCCTCTTTTGTCTGCGAATGACGCGAGTGCCGTTGCTCCCGGCTCGCCATTGTGCGCTCTAAGCGGTCCCGGCAACTGCAGGCCGCAAACGGCCTGCCCTACAATGCTCCCCGACAACCACACAAGGGCAGACCATGCAGATACGGACCATCGCGCTGGCTTTGGCGACGGCTTGCTTCACCGCCGGCGCACATGCTGAGATGACAGCCGCGCAATACAAGCAATGGGCGCACGCCGACAACAACTCGGTCTATGCCGCCTACATCACCGGCACGATCAACGCGTTCGGCTGGGCCAACGGCGACTCGATCGCGAAGAAGCATCCGCCGCTCTATTGCCAGCCGAAGGACATGGTGGTCAGCAATCAGTACGTGTATCCGCTTCTGGACCAGTTCTTCGCGAACCACCCCGACCTTCCCGACAGCTTTCCGATCGGCCTGGCGATCTTGCGCACGCTTCAGTCGGCGTTTCCGTGCTGATTAGGGACACTCCTAGCACCAACCCCCTAAACTTTCCTGACATCCTGACGTAAAACGTCAATAGCTCAGCATCCCCTTAAAAGGCCGCCGCCAGGGCCGGGTCCGGCAGCCGCGACAACATGGGAGCATCCAGCATGGAAAGATCAGCAAAGGACTTGAGCAGGAACGACGTGCCGGTCGGCACGGCGCTCGAATGGCCGATCGTCGACGAGACCGGCACGCTGCTCCTCGACAGCGGCACCACCATCGCCAGCACGGAAGACGCCGATTTTCTGTTTGCCCATTTCCGGCCGCGCAGACAGGAGCCGGAGGATCCAAAAGCGCAGCAGCCCGCGCAAGGCGACGAGCCGGCGGAACCCGGCCCGACGCGTCCCGCGACGCTCGACGAGATGCATCTGACGATCGGCAGCCTGCTCGGCGTGCGCTCGCGCGCGGGCAGCAGCGCAATGCAGCCGAGCCGGCTCATCGGCTTCTCGCCGAATCACACGCTCTTCGTCACGCCTCCGCTCGTGAACGGCAATCCAGTGAAGCTGATGGTCGGCGAAACGGTCGATATCGTGGCGATCGCGAGCCAGGCCGTGTTTCGCTTCGCGTGCACCGTGGAAGCGCTCTGCAACCATCCGTTCGATTACGTGGTGCTCTCCGCGCCCGGCGCGATGCGCAGGCTGCGCGAGCGCAAAGCCATCCGCATTCGCGCGCGGCTGCCGGTGCGCTATGCCGCGATCGAGGCCGGCGACTCGAACGGCGGCCTCGGGCTCGCAACGGGGATCAGCGCGTCGGGGATGTCGCTGATGGCGCCGCGCGCGCTGGGGACGATCGGCGAGCGCTTGCACGTGTCGTTTCAATTGCGCTCGAAAGAGCTCGATGCGCGGGTCGATATCGCTGCGGTGATTCGCAACGTGCACAGCGCGGCGAAAGGCGAAGCCGCCGTGACGCATGGCCTCGAATTCGAAGCGCTCGAAACGGCGCAGCAGCTGGCGCTGAAATCGTTTGTGTTCGACCGGCAGGAGGATGCGGAGTATTGGACGGGCGGGCGTTGACGGTACTCAAAGCCACACCACAAACCGCGTCCCAGTGGAAAGGCTGCTGACCGTCAACCGCCACTCATGCGCCAACGCGATCTCCTTGCAAATGGCGAGCCCCAGCCCGGCGCCATCGTGCCTTGATTCCGGTGCGCGCCAGAACCGCTTGAAGAGGAAAGGAACATATTCCTGCGGGATGCCCGGCCCGTCGTCCTCAACCTGGATCGATACCTCATCGATCATCAGCGTGACGACGCCATTGGCCGGGGAAACGTTGATGGCATTCTCGACAATATTCTTGAGCAAGATGAACAGCGCGCTCCTGTCGGCCCAGATCGGCGAAAGCGCCCTCGACTCTTTCAGTTGAAGCTTGACCTGCTTCGCGTCTGCCTTGCGGGCCAGATATCCGACCACGTCCTGCGCCACATCTACAATGCGGACCTCGCCGAACGTGAAATTCTGCGCCTCGCTGACTTCGGCCAGATGCAGCAGTTGCCGAACCTGCCGCGCCATCAGGTCGATTTCACGAAACAGCTGCTCCTTTTCCTCGATCTCCGGTTGCAACTCGATTTGCCCCCGGATCAGCGTGAGCGGTGTCTGAAGCTCATGCGCCGCTGCCGCGAGAAACTGTTGCTGGACCTTGAAGCCGTTCTCCAGCCTGGCGAGCGCTTCGTTGAACGCATTGATGAGCGGCGTGAGCTCGGTCGGGATGCCTTTCGTCGAGAGACGCGTCTTCAGATTGCGCGGCGTGATCTGCGCGGCTGCCTGCGAGACTTCCCGCAGCGGCCGCAACACACGGCGAATGGTAAGCGGCAGCGTCAACCCGAAAATGATCGTCGCAATGAACACGACGGTCTCGACGGTGCGGGGAATCGGCTGGATCTTCAGACGCACGAGCGCGCCGGTGAATTGCGCGCTGGTTGCAGTCTGCACATAGAATGCCGCCTGCCCCCGCGAGACCTGCCGCGTGGCGATCGCAAAGCGTTTCCCGTCGATCGTCACATGGACGATCGAACCTGCGGCGGCGCCAAGGCTGTCCGGGAGCCAGGGCGCACTGTCCCGGGCGCCCGTGGATGCGAGCAGCAGGCGTCCTTGGCCGTCATATACGCGGTACTGGAGATCGGCAGGAAGCACCTGAAACACCCAGGCGAGTTCGCCGGGCAGGCGTACCGAAACCGGGCGGCCCGCGTCGTCGAAGTCCAGCCCGGCAGCGATCCGCCCGACCATTTCCGTCTGCTCCCGCCGCCCCAGCGACTGCTCCGGAAACTGGCTGAACACATAGATGACGATCGTTGCAAGCACGACCAGGCTGACCGCAAACGCAGCCATATTGGTCGCCCATAGCCGCGTCGACAGGCTTCGAATCCAATGGTTGAGCATGTTGAAACCCTGGTCTCGATCGATACCATCACTCGCTCGGATCGCCGCTCGATGCGGCGATCCGGCCTAAGCCGGCCCCGCAGCGGACAAAGCGAATTCGCGGGACCTGCGCCCGTTCCCGGCAGCGAACCCGGCTGGCTCAGGACAGAACACGTACCCCCTCGAGCGGATTGTCCGGATCAGTTCTTCGCCCGCCACGCGGCAGGCCAGCATCCGCCGCAGCCGGTGCACGCCGACACCCACGCCCACGAGGCTATGCGGAACATCGGGCCAGACGCGCCTGGCAATGGTCTCTCTCGATAGCACCTGGCCGGGCGCAGTCGTGAACAGATTCAGCATCGCGTAGTCGGTTTCGGACAGCGGCACCGGTTTTCCCTGGAACATGAGCGCGCGCGCCGTATAGTTCAGCTCGAAGCCCCTGAAATGGAACGGCGGCCTCGTGTCCGGCTCGCGCAAATGCATGGCCTTGACCCGCGCCAGCACGCGCCTGATTCGTGCCAGCACTTCAAGCACGTGGAACGGCTTTGAAACGAAATCGTCCGCGCCGCTATCCAGCGCGACGACTCGCTCCGTGACGTCGTTCCGTTCGCCGAGCATGATCATCGGCAATTCGTCGCGTCGGCGCCGAAGCGCATTCAGTACCGCGAATGCGATGTCGGCGTCTGCTCCGCACGCCATGACGATGAGGTCCGGACGTTCTTTTTCGAGCCGCAGCAACACCTTGCCCGGCTCGTACAGGACCGCTACGTCGAAGCCGCTGCCCTGCAGAACCGTGCGCAACGCGTCGCGGCTGGCGGGCTCGGCATGGACGATCAGAATCAACGGCTTCATGTTCATGCATCCCTCCCTCGCCGTGCCGCCGCACCGTCCTTCTCCTGAGCCTCTTGCAGCGCGAAGCCTGCGCCCCGCACATTCGTCAGGCGCGTCGTGGCGCTGATCGCTGCGAGCTTCTTGCGCAAGCGATGAACGGTCACTTCCAGCGCATTGGGGGTCACGGCATCACCGAGGCCCCAGGCGGCATGCTCGAGGGCCGCGTGCCGGACCGTTCGGCCGGCGGCCTCGATGAGGCACAGCATGATCTGCAACTCAGCCGGCGCGAGCGTGACCGACTGAGTGCCGCAACACATCGCACGCGCTTCGGGATCGATCGTGACGTCCGCAAACGACGCGGCGAGCGTGGTCAGCACGACGGGCCGCCGCATCAGCGTGCGCACGCGGGCGATCAGCTCGCTCATCGCGAACGGCTTGGTCACATAGTCGTCCGCGCCGCTTTCGAGTCCATCCACGCGGTCGTGCAGCGCGTCGCGAGCGGTGAGCATCAGGCACGGCGCCGTCTGCCCCGCCGCGCGCAACGCGCGCAGGAAAGTCAGCCCATCGCCGTCGGGCAGGCCACGGTCGACGATGAGCACCGCATAGCGCCCCCGGCTCACGCCATAGGTCGCCTCCGAGATGCTGCGAAAGAGATCGGCCTCGATTCCGGCGCCCGCGAGCGCTTGGCGCACCATGCCTGCAAGGCGTTCGTGGTCTTCGACAATGGCAACTCGCGACATGGCCCAGCGCTCACTTGAATTGATAGAAATAGACGATCATGGCCTCGGGAATGTATCGCTTGCCGACCAGCGGGCTATCGGTAATGCCGCTGCCAAGATGCGATACGCCGGCGTCGAAAATGATCCGCTGATGTTCAGTGAACTTGTAGGTGACGCGCGCGCCGACCGACTCGTTCCAGGTCGACGTGCCGTTGTACTGGGGGCGGCCGGCGCGCACTTCCGAAGGTCTGACGCCGTAATAGTAGTCGACGTATTTATTGCTCAGCCATTGCGCACCGATGTGCGGTTCGATCGAGAATGCCGCCAGCTCGAAGGACTTGCCGTATTCGATCTTGGCTCGCTCGCCCTTGTTGCCGCCCAGCAGGTAGTCGCCCGACAGCGTGCCGAATGCCGTGCGCCACGCGAGCGCCGGGCCGTACCAGAATGCGCCCTTGCGGTTCTGCATCCCGTTCAGGATCGCTGCGTCCGAGCCCTTGTATCCGTCGAACAGCGCAAACTGTCCGCGCAGCGCGACGCTCAGCCCGCTCCAGTTGCCAATCTTCAGATCAACCGTCGTGCCGAACAGGCGCACCCACTTGTCGTCGAAAGAGACAAGCGGAACCGGCGACACCTTGGAGCCGTAGTGCTTGTATGGCGACCCCTCGACACTGACTCCCGCGCCAAGGCCCCAATGCGTCACGTTCGTGGCATTGCTCAAGATGGTTAGACCTGATGCGTCGGCGTACGGCTGATCGGCATTGGCTCCGTCTGCCCAGGCGGTGCCGGAAGAGAGCAGGACCGGAGCAAGGATGAGCAACAACTGGCGTTCGCGGTGGCGAGTGTTCTTCACAGTGGGGTTCCTGGGGGGGCGGGGAAAACGGAACCGACTGTAGGAGCGGTAGGCTTACTGCTCACTTACTCGACAAAAACAGCGCAATCCAACTGCGCTTGAAACGGCGCAGCAGCTGGCGCTGAAATCGTTTGTGTTCAACCGGCCCGAACGGCAGCTAGCTCGTTTGTTCCGCCTGGGCGGCGCGAATTTCTTTCTTCAACCAGGAAATAAACTTGCTGGCCGACACGGATAAAGACTGGCCTTCCGGGTACACAAGGTAGTAGCCGCGACGCGCGCTAATCGCCGGACCCGGAAGACGGACGAGCGCTCCGGACTTCAATGCATCGCCGACGAGCCATCCACGCGCCAACGCGATGCCGTCGCCCCGTTCCGCGGCCTGAAGCAACGCCAGCGAATCCTCGCAGGTCACGCCTTCGTCGGGAATGCGGCCGACGACACCCGCGCGCTTGAACCACTCTCCCCATTCGTCGTAGGGGTTGAGCAGCGGGTACCGCAAAATATGGTGCGGGGAAGACGGCAACCCCGAGCACCCGTTGACGCCCTTGGCCGCAGCAACCGGGAAAAGCGTCTCGTCGGCCAGCAATTCCGCAACGAGCCCTTCCCACTTCCCGTTCCCGAAGCGGATCCCCAGCGAAATTCGCTTGGCCACCAAATTGAGCGTCGCGATCGTCGCGATCACGTCCACGCCGATATCCGGATGCGACGCCTGAAAGCCTTTCAGGCGCGGCCCCAACCAACGCGACGAGAAAGACGGAACCACCGTCACCGAAATGCGGCCTGCTTGCTGGATTGGCTGGCGCCGCAGCCGGGTAGTCGAATCGGCGAGCAACTTCAGGGCTCCGGTCATTGCCTCCTGCAACTCCCGGCCCTGCGGCGTCAGCACGACACGCCGCCCTACGCGAGCGAACAGCACGACGCCCAGTTCGGCTTCGAGCGCTCTTACCTGCCGCCCGACGGCTCCGGGAGTCAGGAACAGCGACTCGGCTGCTTCCCGGAAACTCTCATGGCGAGCCGCGGCCTCGAAGACTTGAAGATTACGCAAAGACGGGATTTGCATCAGTCAATCAACCGGATACTTTAACTCCTCGATACCCTAGCATATTAATCGCTTTTCGTCGTTACTCACTATCGATAATCTCTCTGCCGTATTCGAAATTACGTTCGATATCCAAACTGCGCTAAATCTCTAATCAGCCGCAGCTAACTTTTTCGAGCGAAAGAGAAAGAATTAGTAAGAGCACGGCAAAAGCCAATACCCGCAGCCTGCGAGAATTCCGAAACGCGTTTCTTCAAGCCGACTCTCCACGGGAAGGCAACGGCACGCGCAGACAGTCCGGCAGATCGCGCAGGACGCCGGGCCGCTACGCATAGATTCGCCGCAAGACTTGACACTCACTCCTGAAGCCGACAATCCGAACGCGACGCTTGAGAATATGAGCATTTCCATGAAACCGGCCCAATTCGACTCACTCCCAATTCTCGTTCAAGCCACTCGGAAACAATTTCCGAATCGGACTGCCATTACCTTCAAGGAAGTCGATTTTACTTACCTCGATATAGATCGAGACGTAAACCGCATTGCGGCGAAACTCATTGAAGCCGGCATGCGGCGCGGCGATCTCGTCGCATTGCACGTCGAGCGCTCGGTGAACATGCTGGTGGCGATGCTGGCCATTCACCGCGTCGGCGCAGCGTACGTGCCGCTCGATCCGGCTTATCCACGCGAGCGGCAGAACTACATCGTCCGCGACTCCGGCTTGCAATGCCTGGTCTACGACCAGGTATTGAATATCGACGAGCCCGTAAGGCACTGCATCGACTTGAGCGGCGCATGGTTCCGCGCAAGCGATGCGGTGGAGCCCGTCGAGGCGGTGCCGGTTGCCTATGAGGATGTCGCTTATGTGATCTACACCTCGGGGTCGACGGGGCGGCCCAAAGGGGTGAAGGTCCATCACGGCGCGGTCGCCAATTTTCTGCACAGCATGCGCGCCCGGCCCGGCATGGGCGCATCGGACACCTTGCTGGCCGTGACCACGCCGTCGTTCGATATCTCCGTGCTGGAGCTGTTCCTTCCGCTGCTCGTCGGCGGCAAGATCGTCCTGGCATCGCGTGATGAAGTCGCCGACGGCGGCCGGCTCGCGGAGTTGATCGAGCAGCATGCGGTCACCGTCATGCAGGCGACGCCCGCCACCTGGCGAATGCTGTTCATTGCGGGCTGGCGGGGGGCGCCGGGCCTCAAGGCATTGTGCGGCGGGGAAGCGCTGGACACCGCGCTTGCGAATCAACTCTTGCAGGCGACGGGCAGCCTGTGGAACATGTACGGCCCCACTGAAACGACCGTCTGGTCGACGTGCCATCGCGTCGCTCCCGGCGAGCAGCCGATTCCGGCCGGCGCTCCCATCGATAACACGACCTTGCATGTTCTCGGCCCGCAGCTCGATCCGGTCGAGGATGGCGAAACCGGCGAGCTGTATATCGGCGGCGCAGGGGTGGCGCTGGGATACACCGACGACGCGCTGACCCGGGCGCGCTTCCTGAAGGACCCCTTCTCCCACGATCCGCAAGCGCGCCTGTACCGGACCGGCGACCTGGCGTATCGCACGGCAGATGGCACGCTCGTACTGAAAGGACGTGCGGACGACCAGGTGAAGGTCAAAGGCTTTCGCATCGAGCTCAACGACGTGCAGGAAAACCTGCTGCAGATAGCCGGGGTGGAGCAGGCCGCCGTCATCGCAGCGACGAACGCGGATGGCGTAACGAGCCTGGCTGGCTTCGTGGTCCCATCCCGCGATCGGCATGTCACACCGGAGTCGATCAAGGCGGCGCTCGCTGCTCGCGTGCCGGAATACATGATTCCGGCAAAGCTGCTGCTCGTGCGTTCGCTGCCGCTGACCCCGAACGGCAAGATCGACCGCGCGTCGCTCAAGGCCCTTCGTCTGGAAGACGACACCGCGGGCGATCCCGATACGCTGGTCTACGAGACGCGCAAGGAACTGATCGTCAAGATCGTTCAACACCTGCTCGGCGAGAAAACGGTGGCCACCGATGTCAGCCTCTTCGATCTCGGCCTCGATTCGCTCCAGGCCAATCGCCTCGTCGCGATGCTGGCCAAGCATTCCGGCATCAAGGTCAGCGTCGCGGCGCTCTTCGAGCATCCGACTCTGGATGGATTTCACGCCTACGTCGAGCAGCGTGCGGCCGCCGACGCCTCCGGCGCGGCTGCGCCGAAGTCCGCGCCTCGCCGGCGCAAGCGGCGCGCTGGCGCGGACGACGAGCGAATTGCCGTGATCGGGATGGCGGGACGGTTCCCGGGCGCGGACTCAGTCGGCCAATTGTGGGACATCCTCGCATCCGGACGCGACACCATCACGCGTTTCTCGCGCGCCGAAGACGATCCGGGCATCACCGGCGACATCGCCAATAACGAGAACTACGTGCGCGCCCGCGGGATGATCAAGGGCGCGGACCTCTTCGATGCTTCGCATTTCGGCATCAGCCCGAACGACGCGATCGTGATGGACCCGCAGCAACGCGTATTCCTCGAAGTGGCGTGGGAGGCGATGGAATCGGCCGGTTACGATGCCGATCGATTCGACGGCCTGGTGGGCGTGTACGCCGGCATGGGCAACAACTTCTACTACCACTACAACGTGTCGACCCATCCCGACCTGATCGAGATGGTCGGCGAGGTCCAGGTCGAAGTCGGCCGCGAGAAGGATCACATCGCCACGCTCGTCTCGCACAAGCTGAATCTGACGGGGCCGAGCCTCAGCATCAATACCGCCTGCTCGACAGGCCTGGTTGCCATCGACAGCGCGGTACACAGCCTCTTGAGCCACCAGTGCGACATGGCGCTGGCCGGCGCGATCGAATTGCGCACGCCGCAAATGAGCGGACAAGTCCACGAGCCGGGCGGCATCTTCACGCGCGACGGCAAGTGCCGTCCGTTCTCGGACGATGCAAGCGGGACCATGTTCTCGGACGGCGCGGGCGCAGTGGTGCTCAAGCGCCTGAGCGACGCGATCGCGGATGGCGACGTCATACACGGCGTCATCATCGGGTCCGCGGTCAATCACGACGGCATGCACAAGAAGAGCTATCTCGCGCCGAGCATCCAAGGCCAGATGGACGTGATCGCGACAGCGCAGGAGCGCGCGGAGATTTCGCCCGAGTCGATCACGTACATGGAAGCGCACGGCACGGCGACGCCCGTCGGCGATCCCATCGAGTTCGAAGCGCTGAAAAACGTGTTCGAGGCCGGCACCGCCAAAAAGAACTTCTGCGCGCTGGGATCCGTCAAGGGCAACCTCGGCCACCCGACGACCGCGGCGGGCGTGGTCGGGCTGATCAAGGTCTGCCTTGCATTGACCAACCGGAAAATCCCGCCGCTGGTCAATTTCAGCCGCATCAATCCGAACATCGACATCGAGAACAGTCCGTTCTATGTGAATACCGATCTGCGCGACTGGCCAGCCGGCCCCGCGCCTCGACGGGCCGCCATCAGCTCGTTCGGCTTTTGCGGCACGAACGCGCACCTCATCGTCGAGGAAGCCCCCTCTCGCCCGATAGCGGCCGAGGAGCCGTGCAACCGTCCCTACACGCTGCTGCCCTATTCGGCCAGCAGCGAAAGCGCGCTCAAAGCACTGGCGTCGCGCGTCCAAGCGCAGGCAGCGCACGCCGCGGCCGACATCGGCTACACGCTTGCGGTCGGGCGCAGGCGGCTCAGGCACCGGGGCTTCGGCATCCTGGATCGGGAAAACCGACATGCGGATGAGCGCTTTACGCCGGATACCCAATACGTCATCCGGCGCGGCGCCAACCGCACTGCCAAACCGAAGCTGGTATTCGCTTTCCCGGGCCAAGGGTCGCAGTACGTCGACATGGGCTCGAACCTCTACCGGCAAGAACCCGCGTTCCGCGCAGCCCTCGACGAATGCGCAGCCATCCTGCGAAAACATCTCGGCGAAGACATTCGCAGCGTGCTGTTTCCGTCCGCGGGCGTCGATCCCGACGCGTTCCAGGCGAGGCTGAACAACACCCGCTTCACGCAGCCCGCTGTTTTCTGCGTCGAATACGCACTCGCCAAAACGTTGATGAGCTGGGGGCTGGAAGCGGAATCGTTCGTGGGCCACAGCATCGGCGAATTCGTCGCCGCCACGCTGGCCGGCGTGTTCTCGCTGCCGGATGCGCTCGAGCTGATTGCCGCGCGCGGACGGCTGATGAGCGAGCTGCCTGAAGGCGGCATGCTGTCCGTGCGGTTGCCGCATGAGCAGCTGGCAGGCGATCTCGACGCGTCCCTCTCGATTGCGGCGATCAACGGCCCTGGCCTGTGCGTGGCAGCCGGCCCTCGCGACCGGATCGACGCGCTCAAGCAGACGCTCGATGAACGCGGCGTGCGTTCGCAGCTGCTGCACACCTCGCACGCATTCCATTCGTCGATGATGGATGCGGCTGTCGAACCGTTTCTCGAGATCGTGCGCCGCATGGAACTGCACGCGCCCCGCATTCCGATCGTGTCGACGGCGACCGGCCAGCCGATGACCGATCACGATGCAACGAGTCCGCTCTATTGGGCAAACCATTTGCGCCTGCCCGTGCGCTTTGCCGAAGCCGTCGGCACGCTGTGCATGGAAGACAACGTCGTGCTGCTCGAAGTCGGGCCGAGGACCACGCTGTGCTCGCTGGCATCGATGCAGTTCAAGCGCGAATCGCGGCAGTTTGCGATCTCCACGTTGAACGATTCGGCACGGGATGACGAGGAGGCGCTCTCGCTCGCACGCGCGCTCGGCCATCTGTGGCTCGCCGGCTTCGAACTCGATTGGCAGGCTTACTACGGCCGCGCGAGCCGCCGCGTCGAGCTTCCGGCGTATCCGTTCGAGCGCAAGCGCTATTGGATCGATCCGGCGCAAACGCGTCCAGCCGGCGAGCGGCACGCCGGACAGCCCACGCCGAGCGCAGCCGATGCAGAAGCGTGCTTGCCGCCCGCAATCCGCGAGACGCCCGGCAAACGGCCAGCAACATCGAAAGCCGGCCTGCTCGGCGAGCTCAAGCGGATCCTGGAGAGCATTTCCGGCGAAAGCTATGACGATGTATCTCCGGCGGCATCGCTGTTCGAACTCGGCCTGGATTCCCTGCTGCTGACACCCCTCACCTACAAGCTCAAGGAAATGTTCGGCGTGACCGTCACGTTCCGGCAGCTGCTGAGCGACTTGTCGACGCTGGAATCGATCGTCGACCATATCGGCGAACACGCTGCGGTGAAGCCGGCCGATGCGAACCAGCCATCCGCTTCCAGCGGATCGTCCGGAAACAGCGACGCGGACGGGCTCGAGCTGCAACCCGCGCAGCGCATCGTCTTCGAGCGCTCGATGCGGTCAACGGCTGCTTCGCTGGCGCATCATGAATCCGCGACCGTCATGTTGACCGGCCCCGTCGACAAGGACGCACTGGTTCGGGCGATTCACGATCTACCTGTCCGGCACGACGCGCTGCGCGCAACGTTCGGGGGCGATCCGGCGCGGATGTCGATCGCCGCCGAGCCGGCGACATCCGCCGCCATCCGATGGATCGAGGGACGCGGCCAAGCACTCGACGCCATCGTCGAGGAAGACGCGCGAACGCCGTTTTCCCTCGACGCGGGACCCTTGGTCCGCTTCAGCGTCGTGACACTGGGCGATGCCCGGCTGGCGGTCCTGATTGCCGCTCACGCCGCGGTATGCGATGGCTGGTCGCTCGACGTCTTGATCGAACAGCTCGCCAAACGCTACAACGCCAATCTGTCTGCGAAACCGGATACCGCCGCGACGCCATCGCAATGGCGGGACTACATGGCGCAACGGCTCGCGGCGGATGCGGACGGAGCGCAAGCGGCGCACGCGCGGCGCGAGCCGCCTTCGTCCGATATCGGCGCAGCCGCGACGCATGACAATGCCGGCCCGGCCGCCGATGCATTCGAGTCGATTCATCGAACCATCGGCATTTCACCGCCACAGGCCCAGCAGATCCGCGCGGCCAGCACAAAGCATCAATGCAGCCCCTTTACGCTGCTGCTGGCCGCGGCCCAGCTCGCACTGGCTTCGTGGCGCGATCGCCAGCCGTCCGCCATCGACATTCCGATCGCCGGGCAAAGCTTGCACAATCTGCCCACCCTAGTCGGACAGTGCACGAACTGGGTCACCGTCAGCCAGCCGCTCGACGCGAGCGAAGGGGTCCGTGCCTTTCTGCGGAAACTGCAGCGGGCCTTGCTCGATGCGCAGGAAAGCTGCTTCGCGCCACGCCGGCCTGCAAGCGGCCCCAAGGCCGCCCCCGATGCCGCGTTCGTCCATACCAAACGGCTCAGGCCCGCCGATTACGCATTCGCGGGGCTGCAGGCGGAATACACGCTGAACCGGAGACGCCGCCAATGGTACGGCCTCGAGTTCCACGTGACCGAATACGCGGACCGGTTTGCCGTCGACTGTTCGTGCCGCCTCTCGGACCACTCGGCGCAAGCGCCCGAGCATCTGCTGAGCGCCTTTGAAGGCGCGCTTGCAGCACTGGTTTCGGGGCCGGCCGACGTCCGCATCGCCGATGTGCTGACCGCTGCCCGCAGCCCGCTCGCACATCGAGTCGAGCACGCCGGGCCGCCCGGCGGCACGCCCCAGGTGGACGAAGACTTCGGCATCGAGGAGGAGATCCTCTGATGAAGCTGCGGGAAATCCTGGCGCTGGCCGAGGCGCGCGGCATCGCGCTATCGGCCAAAGAGGGACGCCTGTTTGCGAAGCCCACCGGCAGCCAACGTCTGGACGGCGAGTTCCGCACGATTCTGTCCGACCACAAGGCAGCACTCCTGGAGTGGCTCGAACGAGAGGCTCGCGGCGACAGCACGCTATCCGCGCTCATCGATGCGGCGCTCCCTTCGGATGCGCCCTCCGGGGCCGCATCGAGCACGCAGGCACGCCTCTGGTATCTGGAGCAGGTGCTGGGCGAGCGCTGCCCGTACAACGAGCAGCTGGAAATCGCGCTGCATGGTGCGCTCGACACCGATGCGCTGCAGCGGGCGTTCGACGCGCTCGTGTCGCGCCATCAGGCATTGCGATCGCGCTTCGTGCAGGATGCGGAGGGCCTTGTCGTCCTGGAAACGGCGCAAGCCGCCACCGTGCCGATCGTGCTGGAAGACCTGTCGACGTACACCGGCGGCGACCTCGCGCAGGCCGTGGACGCCGTGTCGCTGGAAGAGGGGCGCCGGCGTTTCGAGCTCGCGCGCGAGCCGCTGGTCCGGCTCCGGCTGCTCCGGCTCGCGCCGGAGAACCATCTGCTGCTGATGACACTTCATCACATCGTGATGGACGGGTCGTCGATGGCGATTCTTTACGACGAGCTCACCACGCTCTACAACGGGCGGGTGAGCGGCGCGCCTGCGCAGCTGCCGCCGCAGCCGATCGGCTACCTCGACTACGCGCGCTGCCTGGCGCGCTGGCAGCGCAGCGGCAATTGCAGCAAGTCGCTCGATGTCTGGGAAGCAAAGCTAGCCGGCTTGAGCGGACGCAAGACGGTGCCGCCGGACCACGAGCGCCAGGAAACGCCGGGCTTTCGAGGCGGCGTCGAACATTTCGAAGTGCCGCCGCAGTTGGGCCGGCAGCTTTCGCAGCTCGCGGGCTCGGAAGGCGCGACGCTGTACATGGCGCTGTTTGCTGCGTTCAAGATACTGCTTACCAGGTATACGGACGAAACGGATCTGGCAGTCGCCACGCCCGTCGCCAACCGGCCGCATCCGGACCTCGAACGCGTGTTCGGCCTGTTTGCGAATACGCTCGTGATCCGGTCGGAGCTGGAGGCGGCAGGCAGCTTTCGCCAAGTGCTCGGAGTCGTCAGGCATTCGATACTCGAGGCATTCGAGCACCAGCACGTTCCGTTCGACCAGATCGTCGAGCGCATCAAGCCCGAGCGGGTCGGCCTGGCCATGCCCCTGACGCAGGTCATGTTCGTGATGCAGCCCGCCACGCGGCGTCTCGCGCTCGCCGGCCTCGAAGCCGAGGTGCGCGGCCCCAGGCACCTGGGGTACGCCAAGTTCGACCTGACGCTTTCGATGACCCGCTGCGCGAACGGCGCACTGTCCGGCCACTGCGAATACGACGCCGACCTGTACGAGGCAGCCACGATCAAGCGCTTCGTCTCGCAATACGTTGCGCTGCTGCAGTCCATCGTGGAGCGCCCCGACGAAGTGATCGGCGCACTGCCGCTGACAAGCGAGCGCGAGCGGTCCGCCATGATGGCGGCGCACCGCGTGAACCATCCGCAGCACGAATTCGTATTCGACTTGTTCGAGCGCCAGGCGGCGCGCGCACCGGCACACGAAGCGATCGTCTGCAAGGAGCAGCGGGTGTCGTACGGCGATGCCCTGGCGACGATCAACAGGATCGCCAACTTCCTCGCGCAGACCGGGCTGGAACCCGGCGCCCGGGTCGGGCTGCACCTGGAGAAATCGGCGCTCGCGGTGATGGCGCTGTTCGCCATCTGGAAGGCCGGCGCCGTCTACGTGCCGATCGATCCCGCGTTGCCGGACGAACGCGTGCGCTACTTGATCGACGATACCGGGATGACCGTCCTGCTGACCGGCTCGCCGTCGGCCGCCGCGCTGGCCGGCGAGAAGACCCGGACGATCGTGCTGGACGAATCGTGGGCCGCCATCGAAGCCCAGTCGCCGCTGTACGCGCATCCGCTGCCGCGAACGACGGAATCGCTCGCCTATATCCTCTACACCTCGGGCACCACCGGCAAACCCAAAGGCGTGATGGTCAGGCATCGAAGCGTGACCAACCTGGCATTCGCCGCGGCGGCGACGCATGCCATCGATTCGCGCAGCCGTGTATTGCAGTTCACGTCGTTCAGCTTCGACCCATCGATCGAGCAAATCGTGACCACGCTGTGCCACGGAGGCACCGTGTTCCCGGTCTCCACGCATGACGTCGTGCCGGGCTCCGATCTCTCGGCGTTCATCCGCGATCATGCGATCACGCACGCCAACCTGACTCCGTCGGCGTTGACGCTCATGCCGCACGAGGGCCTGCCCGAGCTGCGCTGCGTCATCTCGGGCGGGGAGCGCTGCACGCCGGCGCTCGTGGAGCGCTGGGGGCGCGGACGGCGCTTCCTGAACTGCTATGGGCCGACCGAGGCCACGGTCACCGCGACCGCGGCGCTCTGCGCGCCGGGCGACCGGCAGATCACGATCGGCCGCCCGCTCGACAACGTCGAGTGCCATGTGTTCGACGCGAACCGCATGCCGGTCCCTCCCGGTGTGATCGGCGAGCTGTATATCGGCGGAGCAGGCGTGGCGGCCGGCTACTGGCAACGCCCCGATCTGACCGCGGCGAGCTTCGTCGCCGATCCGCTCGATCCGGCCGGCCGCTTGTATAAAACCGGCGACATGGTGCGCCGCCTTGCGGACGGCCGGATCGCATTCGTCGGCCGCAAGGACGGCCAGGTCAAAATTCGCGGGCAACGGGTCGAGCTCGGCGAGATCGAAGCGGCGCTCGACGGCCTCGACGGCGTCGTCGACAGCCGCGTGGCCGTTCGCGACGTCCCTCAGCGCGGCGAAACCTTGTTGGCCTACGTGCTGTCGCCCAACGGGATGCCGCTCGATACCGATGCGCTGCTCGCATCGCTCGAGGCGCGGCTTCCGCGCTACATGGTGCCTTCCGCCATCGTCGTCCTGCGCGAGTTCCCGCTTACGGTGACAGGAAAGATCGATAGCCGTGCCTTGCCGTTACCCGATTTCCGCGCAATGCCGAAGAAAGCAAAGGTCAGTGCGCCGAGCACCAGCACCGAAAAGCATGTCGCGGAAGTCTGGAAGGAGGTGCTGGGCCATGACGTGGACGATATCGACGCGGACTTCTTCAGGCTGGGCGGCCACTCGCTTGCCGCCGTCCGCCTGATCGCGGCGCTCAGGACTCGGCTCGGAACCGGACTGCCCCTGGCCACCATGTTGTCCGGGCCCACCGTCCGGCAGATCTCGAAGCATCTCGACTCCATGCGCGCGCCGCAGGACGAATGGACGCCGCTGCTGACACTGGAAGCCGGCGGCGGCCGGACGCCGGTATTCTGCGTGCACCCGGCCGGCGGCACTGTTTCCTGCTTCAAGCCGCTGGCCGCGACGCTCGCCGAGCGCGGACATCCTGTGTTCGGCTTTCAGCCGCGGGGTTTCGAGCCGGGCCAGATTCCGCAACGATCGATCACGGAGATGGCGGCCTTCTATGTCGAGCATCTGCTCGCACAGCATCCGCAGGGCTCCTGCGTCCTGATCGGCTATTCGGCCGGTGGCGCCATCGCGCATGAAATGGCCCGGCAATTGACCGCGGCGAACCGACGCGTCGATCTCGTCGGTCTGATCGACACCTACCTGTTCGAACGCGACGAAACCATCGGCAAGGCCGACGAAACCGACTGGCTGCTGTGGTGGCTGAGCGACGGCATCCACGCCGCGCCAGGCTGGGATGAAGCCAAGGCCGCCGGCCGCCTGGCAGGCGTGCCTTTGGCAATGCGCCTGGAAACCGCTGTCGAATATGCCAAAGCGGCCGGCGCCTTCCCGCACGAGCTCGATCTCGAATCGATCCGGCGCATGATCGATACCTACCGGCAGCATTGCACGGCGCTCGCGGGCTACCGGCCCAGCGCCTCACCGGCGCAGCGCCTGCTGTTGTTACGCGCAGCGGAGCGCACAGCCGGCCCGGCCGCACGCCAGCGAGGTCTCGCATGGCCCCGCCAGCCCGGCGATGCGCTGATCGAGCGCATCGTGCCGGGCCGGCACGAAACGATGCTGTCGCCGCCGCATGTCGGCAATGTCATCGACGTTCTCGCCGAATTCCTGGAGCCGGGCATGCCGCGGCACGCGGCGCTCGCGCACGTCGACGACGCGCTGTCGGCGTGCACCTCCGATCAATAGGCTATCTACTTCGACCAATATCAAAAAGGATTCCACAATGGGTGCAAGAAGGGGGCATGACGTTCTCGAAAGGCTCAGGTCGCGGCCCGCGCAGGTCTGGCACCGCGGTGTCCGCGTGCAAGACGTCACGACGGAACCGGGGCTGGCAAACGGCGTCCGCAGCCTCGCGGGGCTATACGACTACCAATGGCAGCACGCGGACCTGATGCTCGAAACCGATCCGCGCACCGATCTGAAAGTGGCGCGTTCGTTTTCGATTCCGGCGTCCCAGGCCGAATTCGAGCGCGTCGGCGCAGCGTTGCTGTGCTCGTCGGAATACAGCATGGGAATGATGGGCCGCGAGCCGTCGTATCTGAATCGCGCGATGTCGGCCTATGCGGGCGCCGCCGAATTTTTCGGCAGCCGCGAGCGGGCCTACGGCGACAACGTCGCCCGCTATCACGCGTATCTGCGTTCGAACGATCTCTCGCTGACACACACGCTCCTGAATCCGCGGCCGAACCGGCTTGCGGGCCCGGCCCGGCAAGCCGATCCGCTGGTCGCAGCCCACGTGCACGAGGAGCGCGACGACGGGCTCGTGATACGGGGCGCGCGCATGCTCGCGACGCTGCCGTTATCGGACGAACTGATGGTGTTCCCTGCACGGCTCCCCGACGGCCCGGAGGAAAGCGCGCGCTACGCCTTCGCATTCGCCATTCCGACCGCCACCCCGGGTCTCAAATTCATCTGCCGGGACAGCGTCGATTATGGCTTCAGCGGGTTCGACCATCCGCTCGGCTCGCGATTCGAGGAGATGGATGCCGTGGTGATATTCGAGGACGTTTTCGTGCCGTGGGAACGGGTCTTCTGCTATCGCGACGTGAACATCTGCAACGCGATGGCGGTTCGTACCGGCGCGCTTGCGCAGATGGCGTACCAGGTCGTCTGCAAGAACATCGTCAAGACCGAATTCCTGCTCGGCCTCGCATCGATGATGGTGGACGGATCGGGGCTGGAGAGTTTCCAGCACATCCACGAGAAGATCGCTGAAGTCTGGGTCAATCTCACCACGCTGAAGGCCTTCAAGCGGGCCAGCGAAGCCGATGCGCGCGCAAACGAATACGGCGTGGTGACGCCGTCATGGGACCCGCTCGACGCGGCGCGCAATCTGTATCCCCGCCTCTATCCGCGCATGGTCGAGATCATCCAGCAGATCGGCGCGAGCGGGCTGGTGGCGATGCCGACGCAGGCCGATCTCGAGGGGCCGCTCGGCGAGGAGATCCGCCACTACTACCAAGCTGCCCGTCTCGACGCGACCGAACGGATTCCGCTCTACCGGCTTGCGTGGGACGCCGCCGTTTCCGCATTCGGGTCGCGGCAGGTGCTTTACGAGCGATTCTTCTTCGGCGACCCGGTTCAGATGGCGAGCGCCGTCTTCAAGGACAAGGATCGCTCCGCATCGGTCGAAAAGGTTCGACGGCTGCTCGACGACTCTCATCAGGCCGGCCGCTGAGCTGCTCCCGATCCGGCAGCCTGGAACATTTCCGCCAGGCTGTCGCCTATCCCATCCCAACGGCCCTATCTCATGAATGCAACAGTGATCGACATGCGCGAAGCGATGCATCCCGCGCACGTCAAGACACTCGGAACGGCCGCGCTGCGGCAGCAATACCTGGTGGAACAGGTGTTTGTCCCCGGCACGGTCACGGCCGCTTATGCGCAAGAAGACCGGATGGTCTTCGGCGGAATCGTGCCGGACGGCGAAGCGCTGGAGCTGCCGCATGCACTGGCCGACGCGTGCGGAACCGGTTTTTTCCTGCAACGCCGCGAGCTCGGGCTGCTGAATTTCGGCGGACCAGCATGGGTCGACGCGGACGGCGTCCGGTTCGATATCGGCGAGCTCGATGCGCTATACCTCGGTGCGGGAACCCGGACTGCGCGCTTCGTCAGCCGCGACCCGCAACGCCCGGCGAAGCTCTACTATGTCAGCGCCGCGGCGCATCAGCCGTTTCCGGCCAGAAAGGTGGCGCGGGAGGAGGCCCTGTCCGTCAAGCGCGGCGACAGGAACGCCAGCAACTGCCGAACCGTCGTCAGGTACCTGGCTCCCGAGATCCTGCCGACGTGCGAGCTGGTGATGGGCATCGTGGCGCTCGACGAAGGCAACGTATGGAGCCCGCTGCCGACGCATCGTCACGCACGGCGCAGCGAGGTCTACTTCCACTACGGGCTCGAACCGGATGCGGCGGTCATTTTTCTGATCGGCGAACCCGACGAAACACGGCATATCATCGTGCGCAACGAACAGGCCGTGATCGTGCCGGGCTGGGCCATCCATTCTGGGGTGGGGACCTCCAGCCACGGCGTGGTGTGGGCAATGGCGGGGGAGAATCTGGATATCGGGGACATGGACTTCGTGCCGACGTCGCAGCTACGCTGATTCGAGGCGCCTCCTCTTGCCCGGCGCCCGCCAATCGAAAAAGCCAACGGAGAAGAAATGAACCAAGGACGTGACGCAGCATCGGTTGCGCGAATCCTGATTGCGGCGAGCTTCGCATCGTGCATCGTGCAGTTGGACCTCACGGTCGTCAACGTGGCGTTGCCGCGCCTCGCCGAGTATTTCAGCGCATCGATCGCGGGACTGCAGTGGGTCGTCGACGGTTACACGCTGGGCTTCGCGGTGCTGCTGCTGTCCGCCGGCGCGCTCGCCGACCGGCTCGGGGCAAAACGCATCTTCGTGTGCGGCTTCTGGGTTCTGGCGGCGACATCGCTCGCCGGCGTTTTCTCGCAGACGATCTGGCAGCTGAACGTGTTCCGGATCGCACAGGGGATCGCCGCAGCTTTGCTGCTGCCGACCTCGCTGACCCTGCTGCGCAAGTCGTGCGAGGGCGACGCCAAGCTGCTCGCACGTGCGCTCGGCATCTGGGCCGCGGTCGGCGGGGCGTCGCTGGCGGCAGGGCCGGTGGTCGGCGGCGCGCTGCTCTCGGCGGTCGGCTGGCGCGGCGTATTCCTGATCAACCTGCCGATTTGCGCCGTCGGCCTCATCGTCGCTTACCGAGGCATTCCGGCACAGTTGGACCAGGCGGGGTCGCGGCGGCTGGACCTCAAGGGGCAATGGCTGATCGTGCTTGCGCTGACGAGCCTGATCGGCGCGGCGATCGAGTATCGGCATCTCGGGTGGCGTCATCCGCTCGTCTGGGGCGGCGCGGGCGTTGCCATGCTGGCATCCTGTGCGTTCGTGCGGGTCGAACGGCGCGTCGAGTCCCCGATGCTTCCACTGACCTTGTTCCAGGATTCGCGATTCAGCAGCCCCGTCGTGTTCGGCTTTCTGATCAATGTGTCCTTTTCCGGCGTGCTTTTCGTTCTCAGCCTTTATCTGCAAAAGGCGCTCGGGTACTCGGCCGTGCATGCGGGCCTCGCCTTCCTGCCGCTGACGGCCACTTTCATCTTTGCGAATCTGGCCGGCGGCAAGATTGCGGCGCGCATCGGACCCCGCATGGTGATGATCGGCGGGGGGTTGATCGCGGGGGCCGGCTATGCCTCGTTGTCCTGGCTTGGCCAGGCGAGCAGCGTATGGCAGATGATCCCCGGCTTCGTGCTGATTCCCGCAGGCATGGGCGCGGCGGTCCCGGCCATGACGGCCATCCTGCTATCGGGCGTCGACAGCGCGTCTGCCGGCATCGCCTCCGCGGTCCTGAGCACGGCGCGCCAGGTCGGCAGCGCGCTCGGCGTGGCCGCGTTCGGCATCATGGTCGGGAACGGCCGGAGCGCCGACATTCTCAACGCCATGAAGCCGGTCATGCTGACTTCGGCGGCGCTGCTGCTGGCTGCGGCGCTGACGGCAGCCATGCTGGCGCCGGATCGAGAGGACGAGTTGGCCACCGCTCGAACCGGGACCTGACTGCAGGCAGCCGGCGATTTGCGAGAGCCAGGCATAGCCTCGTCCTTCAGCGTGCCAGCAGATCCTCCGCCCGGCACAGCCTTGCGCCCCACTCGTCGGCAAGCCGCGCACAGCGCTCGAGCCTGAGCGCGCCCGATTCGAAATCGGCGACGATGATCTGATCCGCCGCTTCAGGCCGCGCCGGCCAATCGTGGCTGCGCCCGTCAGTGAGCACCCAGAGCCAGCGCGCCTGCGCAGGCTTCCTGCGTCTCGCGCGTTCGAGCAATTGCGCCGCGCGGCGCACGCCTGGGGCTAGCGGCGTGCCGCCGCCGCCGCCCACCGGCTCAAGCCAGCGTTCGTTCCACCAGCGCGGCACGAGCGGCCCGAAGCGCACGTCGGCGCGCGCGCCGCCGAAGCACACGAGCGCCACCTCGGCACGCGTTCTCGCCGCCTGCTCGAAAAGCTCGAGCAGCAAGCCTTTCGCAAGCGCAAGGCGCTCGCCCCGCAGCATCGAGCCGGAGCAGTCGAGCACGAAGCAATGCAGCACGCTTTCCCGCGCCGCTTCGCGCACGAAGCGCAAATGCTCCGCGCGCAGACCGCCGTCGCGCTTGGCGGCGAGCGTCAGCGGCCATGCGATGCGCGTGCCCGCCGCGCCCTCGCGCGCGACGCTGCCGGCGCCCGCCAGCCATCGAAGACCGCTCGTCGAGCGAGCGGCGGCGCGCGTTCGATGGCTCAGCGTTTTTTTGGCGAATGGGCAGCCAGCGGAACGACGCCTTTGACCTTGGCGATTCCGGCCGGCTCGGGAGGCAGGTAGCCCCAATCGCCGTCGGCGGATTCGGATGATGGCGGCGCGTGCGGGTTCTCTGGCGTTTGCTGTGCTTGTTGCGGCTGCTGCTCTTGCCGAGCATGCTGCTGCGCTGCTTGCGGCATCGCAGCAGCATGCGGCGCCTCACGCTCGCGCCGCCGATGACACAGCACCGCCTCGGCAACACGCTCCACATGCGCAACCGTCACCGCGTCGCTTTGTTCGAGCGCCGCAAGCGCGCGCGCCGCGCGCAGCATCACGAGGTCGGCGCGCACGCCATCGACGGCCGCCGCGATGCACAGCTCGCTCACGCGCGCATGCACCGCATCGTCGAACGCCAGCAGCGGCAGCGCCTCCCGCGCCGCACGAATACGCTCGGCGCATCCCGCCTGCCGCGCCGCATATTGCGCACGAAACGCCGACGGAGCGGCATCGAACGCAAGGCGCGTCTTGACGATCCGCTGCCGCATGTCCGGATCGAAGCAGTTCTGCAATTCGACAGCGAGACCGAAGCGGTCGGTCAGTTGCGGACGCAGCTCGCCCTCTTCGGGATTCATCGTGCCGATCAGCACGAAACGCGCTTCGTGGCTATGCGAGACACCATCGCGCTCGACCGTGTTCACGCCGCTCGCCGCCGCATCGAGCAGCACGTCCGCGAGCGCATCGGCAAGCAGGTTGATTTCGTCGACATAGAGCACGCCGCGATGCGCATGCGCGAGGAGCCCCGGCGAGAACTTCACCGAGCCGTCGCGCAGCGCCGCTCCGATATCGAGCGTGCCGATCAGCCGGTCCTCGCTCGCGCCGAGCGGCAGCGTCACGAAGCGCCCGTCGGGCAGCAGATCGGCGAGCGCGCGCGCCGCCGTCGATTTCGCCGTGCCGCGCGGCCCGCTCACGAGCACGCCGCCGATCCCCGGATCGACCGCCGCGATCAGCAGCGCCTGCTGCAACGGCTCCTGGGCGACGAGCGCGGTGAACGGCATCGTTTGCGGCAACGCCGCCGTGACAGCCTTGTCCTCGCGCCCACCGCCGACTTCGTGCAAACCTTTCGATGTATTCATTGCCGTGATCCTTCGATGTGCTGCTCGCTCGCGAGCAGATGCTGCTCGACCTGCTCGCGATACGCGCCCGGCTCCTGCCACAGCCCGCGCTGCATCGCCTCGAGCAAGCGCTCGCAGATCCCATGCAGCGCATGCGGATTGTGCCGCTCGAGAAATGCGCGCGTATCGCCGTCGTTCAGATAGGCATCGGTGACGAGCGCGTATTGATGGTCGGCGATCACGCGCGCGGTCGCGTCGTAGCCGTACAGGTAATCGACCGTCGCCGCAATTTCCGCCGCGCCCTTGTAGCCGTGGCGCTTCACGCCGTCGATCCATTTCGGATTGACGACGCGCGAGCGGATCACGCGCGCGATCTCTTCCTTGAGCGTGCGGACGCGCGGCGCGGCTGGGTTGGCGTGATCGGCATGATAGACATGCGGCTGGCTGCCCGCGAGATGCCGCACGGCCGCCACCATCCCGCCCTGGAACTGGTAGTAGTCGTTCGAATCGAGCACGTCGTGCTCGCGGTTGTCCTGGTTCTGCAGGACGACATCGAGCGTGGCAAGCCGCGCGCCAAACGCCTGGCGCGCCTCCACGCCGGCGCTGTGCTGCGCGTAGGCGTAGCCGCCCCATGCCTGATAGGCGTCGGAAAGATCTGCGTCGGTCTGCCACTGCTTCGTATCGATCAGCTCCTGCAAACCTGCACCGTAAGCGCCGGGCCGCGCGCTGAAGACGCGCCAGCCCGCCCGCCGCCGCGCCTCGCCCGCTTCGATGCCGCGCGCGATCAGCGCATCGCGCTCGCGCAGCACGCGCGCGCGGATCGGGTTCAGGTGCTCGGGCTCGTCGAGCTCGGCCACGGCCTGCACGGCCGCGTCGAACAGGTGCATGACGTTCGTGAACGCATCGCGGAAGAAGCCGGAGACGCGCAGCGTCACGTCGATGCGGGGCCGGTCGAAGGCTTCGATCGGCATGATCTCGAAGTCGGTGACGCGGTGGCTGCCGGGAGCCCACTTCGGCCGCACGCCGATCAGCGCCATCGCCTGCGCGACGTCGTCGCCGCCCGTGCGCATCGTCGCCGTGCCCCATACCGAGAGCCCCACGGCGCGCGGATAGTCGCCGTGATCCTGCAGATGGCGCTCGATCAGCTGCTGCGCCGATTTCAGTCCGAGCGCCCAGGCCGCTTGCGTCGGCACGGCGCGCGTGTCGACCGAGTAGAAGTTGCGGCCGGTCGGCAGCACGTCGGGGCGTCCGCGCGACGGCGATCCGCTCGGCCCCGGCGGCACGAAGCGTCCTTCGAGTCCGCGTTTCAGGTGGCGCATCTCTTCGCCGCCGCAGGCGTCGAGCCGCGGCAGCAGATCGTTGCGCACGCGCTCGAGCACGCGCTCGGTATGCGGCAGCGTGCCGGGGGCGTTCATGAGCGGCGCATACGCGTGTTTCGCACCACCGCATACGTCGATCAACAACTCGGCGGCAAGCAACTCAAGCCTCTCGCGCGTATCGCCGTTGTGCCGCCAAGACGCCTCGCTCACGCGCTCCAACAGCTCGGGACGCGGCCCTTCCCACACCGCCGACCAATCCGGCGCAAGCGGATCGAAGATCGCATCGACTTGCAGATCCTTCGCCAGCGCCTCGATCAGCCCGGCGTTCGCGCCCTGCCCGCCGCTCACCGGATAGCGCGCGAGCGCGAGCAGCGTATCGCGCCGCTGCTCGCCTTGCGGCGACTGCCCGAACGTATGCAGGCCGTCGCGAATCTGCGCCTCTTTCAGCTCGCAGAGGTAGGCATCGGCGCGCGTGAGCAGCGCATCTTCCTCGTCCTGCCCCGATGGCAATCCGACACTCAACTCCTCATGCAGCCGATGCTCGACGATCGTCGCGAGAATCGTCTTGCGCAATAGCTTCGCGCGGCGCGGATCGACCATCAGCGCTTCGTAGTATTCGTCGACCTGCCGCTCGAGGTCCTGCAGCGGGCCGTAGTTCTCGGCGCGCGTGAGCGGCGGCATCAGGTGATCGACGATGACCGCCTGCGCGCGGCGCTTGGCCTGGCTCCCCTCGCCGGGATCGTTGACGATGAACGGATACAGATGCGGCATCGGCCCCAGCACGAGATCGGGCCAGCACGCGTCGCTCAACGCGACGCTCTTGCCCGGCAGCCATTCGAGGTTGCCGTGCTTGCCGACGTGCACGACGGCATCGATGCCGAAGCGGTGCCGCAGCCAGAAGTAGAACGCGAGGTAGGCATGCGGCGGCACGAGCTCGGCGTCGTGATAGCTCGCGTAGCCGCCCTCGGCTCGTGTACGCGCCGGCTGGATGCCGACGAACACTTGGCCGCAGCGCCAGCCGGCGATCATGAAGCGGCCGTGGCGGATCGCCGGGTCTTCGTGCGGCGCGCCCCAGCGCGCGTTCAACGCCTCGCGCGCCGCTGCGGGAAGCTGCTGGAAACAATGCAGGTAGTCGTCGAGCGCGAGGCTCTGCAGCGCGGGCCGCAGGTCGCGCACCACGGGATCGTTCGTCACGCCCTGCGTGAGCTGCTTCATCAGCGCATCGCCGCCGGCGGGCAGATCGTCCGCCGCGACGCGATAACCCTCGTCGCGCAGCATCGCGAGAATGTTCACGACCGATGCCGGCGTATCGAGGCCCACGCCGTTGCCGATGCGCCCCTCGCTGACGGGATAGTTGGCGAGGATCAGCGCGAGCTTCTTGTCCGCGTTGTCGATGCGCCGCAGGCGGCACCAGCGGCGGCTCAGCTCCGCGAGAAACGCGATCCGCTCCAGGTCCGGCTGATAGCGGACGACGTCGACCTCCGTATGCGGACACCGGTACGCCAGTCCCTTGAAGCTGATCGCGCGCGTGATGATGCGTCCGTCGACTTCCGGCAGCGCCACGTGCATCGCGATGTCGCGCGAGTTCAGGCCGTGGTTGTCCTTGAGCCAGTCTTCGCGGTTGCCGCCGGAGAGAATCACTTGCATCACGGGCGCGTCGCCGGCGAGCGCAAGCGGCTCGGGATCGTCGATCGCGGAGGCGGCGAACGCCGTCGTGTTCAGCACGAGCGCCACATCATGTTGTGCGCACAACTGTTGGACCACGTCGCGGCTCACCGCATCCTTCAACGACGTGATCGCGATCGGCAGCGGGTTCATGCCCTCGTCGGTGAGCGCTTTCAGGAGCGCGTCGAACACCGCCGTGTTCGCGGCCTGCAAATGCGCCTTGTAGAACAGCACCGCGACGACCGGCGCGTCCGCGCACCAATCGGCCTGCCAGTGCTCGATGGTCGCCAGATCGTGGGCTGGATGGTAAAGCGCGACGGCCGGCAGCGGACGCGGCGGCTCCGGCTCCTCGCCCCATCCGAATGCGCGGTGCGCGATGCAGCGCAGGAACGCTTCCGCGTTCTGCGCGCCGCCTTCGCGCAAGTAGCGCCATAGCGCGTGGCACAGCGCCGCGCCGGCCGTGCTCTTCGCGAGCAGGTTCGGGTCCTCCTGCAAGTCGCCGGAGAACATCGCGAGCAACTGCTTGTTGCGCTCGGCGAGCGCGACGACCTGCTCGATCCCATACGGCCAGTAAGCCTCGCCGCCGAGATGATCGACGACCACCACGCGCGCATGCTTCAACACGTCGTCGATATAAAAATCTATCGACGCAGGCTGCCGCAGGAACGTCACGTTGGCGAGCCGCACGCTCGGAAAGCCCTCGGGGAGGCGCGGAAAAACGCTCGCCAGCAGCGACAGCGTCGTATCGGCCGAACTGAGCACGACGATCTCGGCGGGCCGCTGGCCGATGCGGATGACGCCCGCCGTGTCGTCGACGAAGCCGCCCGGCGTGGTGCGCAGCAGATGCATGGCGTGCTCTTCCCGTTGTTGCCTTCGTTAAGCCTGTTGCGCCTGACCTGCGAGCGCCGCGCTAAACGCGCTTTGCAGCACCGCTTGATCGAGGTCCTCGCCGATCAGCACGAAGCGGCTGGCCGTTGCCTCGCCGTCCTGCCAGCGGCGGTCGAAATAGCTGTCGAAGCGCCGGCCCACGCCCTGCACGACGAGACGCATCGGCGCGCCGGGCAGCGCCGCGAAGCCCTTCACGCGATAGATCGTGTGCTGCTCGACGACGCTTTGCAGCGCGGCGATCGCCGCCTCGCGCGAGCGCGTCTCGCCTTCCACGACGACCGAATCGAACTCGTCGTGATGATGGTCGGCATCGTCGGCGGAGCCGTGATGGTCATGACGCAGATGGATCGTCTCCTCCGACGCCGACGCGAGGCCAAGCAGCCCATGCACGTCGAGCTGCCCCATCTGCGCGGGCACGATCTTCACCTGCGGCGGAATCTCTTCGCGAATCGCCGCGACGACAGCCTCGTGATGCGCGGCATCGAGCAGATCGGTCTTGTTGAGGATCACGAGATCGGCGGCCGAAAGCTGGTCGGCGAACAGCTCGTGCAGCGGCGACTCGTGATCGAGATTGGGATCGGCCAAGCGCAGCGCGTCGACGGCTTGCGGGTTCTCCGCGAACTGCCCGCTCGCGGCGGCGGGACCGTCGACCACCGTCACGACCGCATCGACCGTGAAGCTGTTCTTGATCGACGGCCAGTTGAACGCCTGCACGAGCGGCTTCGGCAGCGCGAGGCCGGATGTCTCGATCAGCACGTGATCGATCTCGCCGCGCCGCTCGACGAGCTCTTCCATCACAGGGAAGAACTCTTCCTGCACGGTGCAGCAGAGGCACCCGTTCGCCAACTCGTAGAGCTGCCCCACCTGCTCGTTGCCTTCGTCGTCGCAGCCGATGCCGCAACCCTTGAGGATTTCGCCGTCGATGCCGAGCTCGCCGAACTCGTTGACGATCACGGCGATGCGCTTGCCGTCGGCGTGCTTGAGGATGTGCCGCAGCAGCGTGGTCTTGCCGCTGCCGAGAAAGCCCGTGACGACGGTGACGGGAATTTTGCGTGTTTGCATTTCGGAGACTCCAGTTCAATTCGGCTCAGGCGGACACGGTGACGTCGATCTCGTCATACCGCTTCAAGCGATACACGAGCGCGGATACGATCCAGCTCACGAAGAAAAGGCCGATGACGATATAGCCAAGCGTGCCGAAGTGATCGGAGAGCATGCCGACGTAGTCCCAGAACGGCCCTCTCATGTCGAGCTTGTCGGCGATCAGCGCGAGCGTTTCGATGCCGCCGATCACCACGGCGACGAGCACCGAAACGAACGTGATCGTCATGTTGTAGTAGATCTTGCGAATCGGCCGCACGAACGCCCATTTGTAGGCGCCCATCATGAGGATGCCGTCGGTGGTGTCGACGAGCGACATGCCCGCGGTGAACAACACCGGCAGCACGATCACCGACCAGAGCGACATGCCGCCCGACACTTGCGTCGCGGAGATGCCGAACAGCGCGATTTCGGTGGCCGTATCGAAGCTGAGCCCGAACAGGAAGCCGATCGGGTACATGTGCCAGCTGCGCGACGCGAGGCGGAACAGCGGCTTGAACAGCCGCGCGAGAAAGCCGCGATTGCCGAGCAGCAGATCGAGATCTTCCTCGACGAGCGGCTCGCCGCGCTGCACGGCGCGGAACGTGCGGAACACGCCGCGCAGCACGACGAGGTTCGCCGCCGCGAGCACGAACAGGAAGAACGCCGACACGCAAGTGCTGATCACGCCGCCGATGTCCTTCAATTCGGAGAAGCGGTTGGACAACGACGCCGTGGTCATCGCCACCACGACCGTCATCACGATCACCACGGTCGAATGCCCGAGCGAAAAGAAGAAGCCGACGCCGAGCGGATTGCGTTTTTCCTGCAGGAGCTTGCGCGTGACGTTGTCGATGGCGGCGATATGGTCCGCGTCGACCGCATGGCGCAAGCCGAATGTGTAGGCAAGCAGCGCCGTGCCGAGCAGCACGGGCTGGCCGTGAAAGGCCGCGAAGGCCCACACCCAGGCGCCGGCGTTGAATGCGATCAACAGTAAATAGATGCCCGTGATCTTGCCGCGCAGCTCGGCCGGGCTGTCATTGAACAGCTGGGAGACGGATTTGAGCACACTGGCTCCTTGATGAACGGTCGACAAACACATCGGTTGCCAACACGAACCCCATCGACGCGCAATCGACAACAAGCAAATCAGACGAAAAGCGAGGACGATGAGCGGCGCCGCTCGCCATAGCGAGTCCGCGCAAGTCAACGCAAGTCAACGCAAGTCAACGCGATGAGGTTCGTGGCAGTAACGCCGCATCCCCGCGGCGCCAACCCCTTGCCTTGGCCGGTATCCGGGCTGGCGAAAGCGCCGCTTCACCTTCCCGCACGAGGAATTTCTCGCGCAGTGGCTAATGTGGGCACGGCCTTGCGTACGCACATCGAAGACGGCTCTGCATCGCATTGCGCGATGCCTTCGCTTACCGTTGCGGGGGCAGCACAGGTTGGCTCGGCCGATGAGGCCTTGCGCCCTGTTTCCCGTTTAACTGCGTGCGCCGTGAGAGCGCCCGCGAGCACCAAGGTGCGTGCGAGTGTAGGCGGGACGTATTGCAGCGTCAAGGCGATGTAAGGAAAATCGAAGATCGGTGGAACGATATGAGGCGCGATGCGAGACTGTATGCATGGAAGCTACCAGGTAGCAACCGCCGAATTTGCGTGTGCTATCGTATGCGCGCATTTTTTCCGCGCGCCTCGCCTATCTCGCGCGTTTATTCCCGTCTTGCCCATCTTCGCCACGTCTGATGCAATCGCTAAAGCCGCTCACGCTTGGCATCGGCTGCCGGCGCTTCGCTTCGGCCGAGCAAATCGGCGCTGCCGTCCATGCCGCGCTTTTTGCACTAGGCAAGCCGCTCGACGACGTGCGCGCCGTCGCGACGCTCGATGCGAAAGCGCGGGAGCCGGGACTCGCCGCGTTTTGCGCGCGCCACGGCCTGCCGCTCCTGACCTTCACGCGCGAGCAAATCGCGGCGCTGCCTGCGACGCTCACGCCCTCGCCCGCGGTGCGCGAGCACCTCGGCATCGACGGCGTGTGCGAGCCGTGCGCGCTGCTGGCGGCGCCGGGAGGCCGTCTGATCGCCGCGAAAACCGTGCGCGACGGGGTGACGGTCGCCATTGCCTCCCTACCCCGCGACGCCGAGTAATCTTTGCCCATATCGAGCGCGCGCCACGCATCACGCCCGACCCTCAAGACCAGGACCTCCGATGAAAACCGATCCCGAATCGCACCAACGCATGACCCAGCGCCGCCGCGAAGGCCACGAAAAGAAGCAGGCCTCCGCGACCGTCGAAAAGGGGCTCTTGATCGTCAACACCGGCACCGGCAAGGGCAAGAGCACGGCGGCGTTCGGCATGGCGGTGCGCGTGCTCGGACACGGCATGCGGCTCGGCGTCGTGCAGTTCATCAAGGGCGCGCTGCACACCTCGGAGCGCGACTTCCTCGGCAGCCAGGCGAATTGCGATTTCGTCACGATGGGCGACGGCTACACCTGGAATACGCAGAACCGCGACGCCGACATCGCCACCGCGCGCAAAGGCTGGGACGAGGCGCGCCGGATGATCGAATGCGGCGAGTACCAGATGGTGATCCTCGACGAGCTCAATACCGTGCTCAAGTACGAGTATCTGCCGCTCGATGAAGTGCTCGGCGTGCTGGCGTCGCGGCCCGAGATGCTGCACGTCGTCGTGACGGGGCGGCATGCCCCCGACGCGCTCGTCGAAGCGGCGGACCTCGTCACCGAGATGCGGCTCGTCAAGCACCCGTATCGCGAGCAGGGCGTGAAGGCGCAGCGCGGCGTGGAGTTCTGAAGCATGTCGGCGTGTCCCGCGCTTTTCATCAGCGCGCCCGCTTCGGGCCAGGGCAAGACCACGATCACCGCGGGCCTGGCGCGCCTCCACGCGCGGCAGGGCCGGCGCGTGCGCGTCTTCAAGACCGGCCCCGATTTCCTCGACCCGATGATCCTCGCGCGCGCAAGCGGCGCGCCGGTCGAATCGCTCGACTTGTGGATGGTCGGTGAAGACGCATGCCGCCGGTTGCTGGCCGATGCCGCGCGCGAGGCGGACCTGATCCTGATCGAAGGCGTGATGGGTCTTTACGACGGCACGCCCTCGAGCGCCGATCTCGCGACCGCGTTCGGCGTGCCCGTGGCCGCGGTGATCAGCGCGAAAGCGATGGCGCAAACTTTCGGCGCGATCGCCTTCGGTCTTGCCCACTTTCGGCCGCAGGTGCCGTTTCATGGCGTCTTCGCGAATCGCGTCGGCTCGGAGCGCCACGCGCGCATGCTCGAGGAAGCGGTGCCGCAAGGCATGCGCTGGCTCGGCCATATCGCCAGCGCGAACAAAATCGAGCTGCCCGAGCGTCATCTCGGCCTGCATACGGCGGGCGAGATCGGCGACCTCGATGCGCGGCTCGAGCGCGCCGCCGATGCGCTCGCATCGACGCCGCTCGCCGCGCTGCCGCCGCCCGTCGAGTTCGGCGAGCCGCAGACGCCGCCCGTGCTGCCGCGCCTGCTCGACGGCATGCGGATCGCGATTGCGCGCGATGCCGCGTTCTCCTTCATCTATCCGGCCAACGTCCGCCTGCTCGAAACGCTCGGCGCACGCGTGTGCTATTTTTCGCCGCTCGCCGACGAGCCGGTGCCCGCCGCGAGCGACGCGCTGTATCTACCGGGTGGTTATCCCGAGTTGCACGCCGCGACGCTTGCCCGTCACACTCGCAGTGCCGAGGCGATCCGCGCGCACGCGGCGGCGGCCAAGCCGATCTACGCGGAATGCGGCGGCATGCTGTATCTGCTCGAGGCCCTGACCGACAGCGCCGGTGCGACGACGCCGATGCTCGGCCTCGTGCCCGGACAGGCGGCATTGCAGACGCGTCTGTCGGCGCTCGGCATGCAGCAGCTGAATGGCGTGCACGGCGCGATGACGGGCCACACGTTCCATTACTCGCGCATCAGCACGCCGCTCGCGCCGGCGATGAGCGCCGCGCATCCGCAATCGGGCGCGCCGGGCGAGGCCGTGTATCGCATCGGCTCGATCGTCGCGACCTACATGCACGGCTACTGGCCATCCAACCCGGCCTTCGCGGCCGCTCTATTTCATGGCGATGCAATTTGACGAATCCGAACGGGCCGCTGTCTACCGCGCCATCTACGAGCGGCGCGACATGCGGCATTTCGTGCGCGAACCGGTCGACGCGGACGTGCTGCGGCGCTTGATCGACGCGGCGCACCACGCGCCGAGCGTCGGCTTCATGCAGCCGTGGCGCATCCTGCGCGTGACCGACGAGCCGTTGCGCGCAGCCTTGCACGCGGCCGTCGAGCGCGAGCGCGTGAAGACCGCCGAGGCGCTCGGCGAGCGGCATGACGAGTTCATGAAGCTCAAGGTCGAAGGCATGCGCGACTGCGGCGAGCTGCTCGTGATGGCGCTGATGGACGGCCGCGACAAGCACATCTTCGGGCGGCGCACGATGCCCGAGATGGACCTGGCGTCGGTCGCCTGCGCGATCCAGAACATGTGGCTTGCCGCGCGCGCCGAAGGACTCGGCATGGGATGGGTATCGCTATTCGATGCCGACGACGTGCGCAGCCTGATGAAAATGCCTGAAGGCGCGAAGCCGGTAGCGATACTCTGCCTCGGGCATGTCGCGCAATTCTATGAGAAGCCGATGCTCGAAATGGAGCGCTGGGCGCAAAGAATGCCGGTCGCGGAGTGCGTATTCGAGAACTACTGGCCGTGCGCCAGAAACGATGCCTGAAACGGCAAGGTTTTCCCTAACCGCCGATTCTAAAATGTTCGACGTGCTGCCCTGCCGCCACGGCACGGCGCAGCCAGTCGGGCAGATCCCCGTGACCATCCCAGGTGTTGCCGTAAGCGTCGCGGTATAAAATTTCCCGCTCCGCCTGGCGGTCGGCCGCCACGGAGGCGGCTAACGCCTCATCGGTAATGCCATATTCTTCCATTCGTCGCCGCAACCAGCGAATAAGCCGGTCGCGAGCTTCGCCATTGAGCTGTTCCATCGATGATTCCGATTCGGTTGATGCGGGAGCGCGCGGGCTCCAAATGACTAGAGGCGAATCATACTCGACACGCCGTCAATCGGCGCCGACGAGCCTGCAAAGCGAGTAAGGAGACTAGCGGTGCGCTATTTTGGAGCCGTGCCGGAAACACGTCTGCGCTCTCGCGCCTCCCCGTGGATTGACGGACGATCCGAAACCGCAAAATCGTGCCGATTTGCATATTATGCACGCCGGATTAGTTTGCGGCACTTTCAATCGTTAAAGCGTATATCGAATCGCGGGCTTTCCGCAAGATTCCGGCAGCCAGTACACTCACGCCTCTCATGCCGGTGAGCAGTGATCGTTCCTGCATCACGCTCGCTCTAAAAAAGTCAAACAAATGCCAATTCATAACATGCACGCACCCGCGCTACCCATCCGACGAATCAAGCGGGCCGTCCGCGCTGCCATGCTGGTGGCGGGCCTGTCGGCGCTGCTCTCGATGATGCCGACGCCGTCCGGCGCGCAGGAATCCAAGACGGCTCCAGCCTCTTCGTCCGAGCCAAAACCGGTTCAAACGATCACGCCGATCTTTAGCCAGCTCATCGGCTTCTCGTTGCCGACGGGTTTCAATCCAGTCGACTTCGAGCAGACGCAGGGCGACAACTATATTCGCGAATCGGTTCTCAGGGGCGAAACCGTCGACCGCTGGACGCAGATGATCACCGTCACCGGACTCAAGGCGAACCCGGGCATGGCGAACGAGCCCCCGATCGAGCTGGCGAAATTCATCGCGGGCGGATTTCACCGCGCGTGCCCGGATACGTTCGCGGTGACGCCATTCGGCGAAGCGAAAGTCGATGGCTATGCGGGCTATGTAGCGGTCGTTCGCTGCGGCTCGGTGACGGACGGCCCGTCGTCGGCGCATAGCGAAACCGCCATTGTGTTCGCGATCAAGGGAACGACCGACTTTTACTCGGTGCAATGGGCGGAGCGCGGGCCGGTTGCCACCGGCGATCTCGCCTCCGAGAAGAACAAATGGCTGGACCGGCTGAACCAGCTGACCCCGGTCAGGATCTGTCCGATCGTGCCGGGCGAGAAGGCGCCGTATCCGAGCTGCCAGCAATCGCACTGAACGGCATCCCCCGAAAACTCTCACCTTTGACAGCGGGCGGCGCCGGTTCGAATTCCGGAAGGGCCCGTCCAGCAAGGGGTTGCGTCGCCATCACCCGGCGCTGATGCGAGTGCTCCCGAATAGTCTCACCTTAATGAAGGACTGGCGGCGCGGCGCCTTGCGCGCCGCCGCCGAATCGCATCGTCTCAATTCTGCTTGGCCTGCGCGGACGCGTTGGGACACGCCGGATCCTTGCCCCAATGGCCGTCGCAGACGCGCCAGCGGCACAACTCCTCCTCGAAGAAGCCCCGCGTGCCGCACTCCTTGACCTGCTCGGCCAGGCTCTTCTTGGCTTGCGCCTTATCGGCCGGCTGCTGAGCAGCGGGCACAGCCGGCTTCTTCGCGTTATACGGCGTCGTGCGCGCGACAAGCGCCTCAAGAAGATCGGCATCCGAATCATTCTTGGCCGCCACCTTCTTCGTGTCCGCGTGTTTATCCTTTTCCGCATGCGCCGCCGCGACCTTCTCCTCGTGACGGTCTTTCGCCGTTTCGCGCTTCGCGTGCGCAGTCGATGTGGGCGACGCGGCCGGCAGCTTCACGGCGGCAACGGCAGGCTTCGACGCGGCCACTGCCGGCGCCGACGCACCCACCGGCACCGCGCCGTCAGCCAGCGCGCGCGACAAGGGGTTCGCGTCCGCTCCGCTCACGCTGGCCGAAGCGGACTTGGCGTCGGCGTCGCTGTTCTCGTCGGTGATGATGGTCGCGGCATGCGGCGCCGAAGCCGCATCCTTCTGCGCATTCGCGTCGGCAGCCGCGAGCTGGGCCGCGCTGCCCGCGCTCGCAGGCGCGGCGGCTTTCTGCTGCACGGCATTGGACGCCTGCTCGACCGCGGCGACGTCGTGATCCGCCTGCCTTGGCTTCTGCAGCTGCCAAGCAGCAATTCCGCCGCCCGCGACGACCAGCAACCCTGCCAGCACGAACGGCAGCTTGGAGCGCCGGCGCGGCGCGGCCTGCTGCGTGACGCGGCCCTCCAGATTGGCAAGGATGCGCGCGTTGTTCGCTGGTGGTGCGCTTTTGGCAGCGTCCGCCAGCAAGCTAGGCGGTGCTTTCGAATTTGAACTTTCCGGCGCACTCATTCTTCACTGCCTCATTGAATCCTTGTTTAATTCGCCGATAATACGCTGCGGCCTATCTGTCAGCAGGCCCGATTCTAAGAGCAAGCATTACAAAATTCAATTAGTTCGAATTTCCGGGGCTTACCCTTGTTTGTCGTCGCACTGATCGCTTATTTCGCCCTCGCCGTCACCGCCGCGGCCATGCTGCTATTGCCGCCGTTACGTGCGTCGATATTGAATGCCGTGTTCGATTTGCATGGCCGCGTCACGCGCCGCGCATCGAATAGCGCAGCGCTCGCTCGCGGACATTTAACAAAATCAGTAAAATCTTCGCAAATCGCTTTAGTCGACGTGCAAAAATTACTGTTTCGGCGGCGCTTGCTGATTTTCGTTACCGCAGGTATTCTTGCGACGCCGCCGTTAATCGCAATTGCATTGCGCGGCCGTCAATTGTTATTCCAGTATGACGACACGGCAATCCGGGTTCCCGACGAGAAAATTGCCGCGCTGTTGAACGGCGAACAGCTCGTGCCGCCGCCGCAGCTGCCGCCGGAGGTGTTCGCGACCCAGGAGGTCGAGCGGGTGCGGCCCGCGCTGGTCGATGCAAGCCGCGACTGGAACTTGCTCGACGCCGACTTCAGAACCCGGCTATTGCTCGTCTATAAAATCATGCGCGAGCAATACGGCTATCAAATGGCCTTGCTGGAAGGTTACCGCAGCCCGGCGCGGCAAAACCGGCTTGCGCAATTGGGGGGCGTCACCAATGCCGCAGCATTTCAGAGCTATCACCAATACGGCCTGGCCGCCGATAACGCCTTTTTGCGCGACGGCAAGCTCGTCATTTCCGAAAAAGATCCCTGGGCCATGCACGGCTACGAGCTATACGGACAAACCGCCGAGCAAGTCGGCCTGGTTTGGGGCGGACGGTGGAAATTGATGGACCTCGGCCACGTCGAATATCACAAGCCCGGCTTCGTAATGGGGCGCAGCCCCGTCCCGCCTCAATTACAAAACTTGCAAAGCCGCACCGATCTGCGCCAATAAACCGACAAGACGCATTTGACAATTGCGCATTAAACGCCACGCATAGCCACAATTAGCCACGCCTACCATCAAGACCGAAACGCCTTATGCAACGCTTTCTCAGTTGGTTGACACATAAACGCACGCTGACCGTCATCGGGCTCATTGCGCTCGCGGCGGTGCTGTTCATCGGCGCCGCCGTGCTGCAGATCGACGCGGCCGGCTCAGGCGCGGCCGGCTCAGGTCCGGTCTGGCCGGCCGCCATTTTCGGCGCCGTCGTGCTGCTGATGCTGCTGGTCTGGCTCTGGCGCAAGCTGCGCGCGCGGCGCGCCAACAACAAGCTCGGCGAGATGCTCGAAGCGCAGGCCGAAGCGGCCCAGGCCGCCCCGGTCAGCGCAGCCGCATCCGGGCAGAAGCAGCCGGAACTCGACGCGCTGCGCACGCGCCTCGTCGAAGCGGTCAAGACGATCAAGACGTCGAAGATCGGCCAGATGTCGGGCGGCTCCGCGCTCTACGAACTGCCGTGGTACATCGTCATCGGCAATCCGGCGGCGGGCAAGAGCAGCGCGGTGCTGAACTCGGGCCTGCAGTTCCCGTTCGCCGACAAGAGCAATGCAGTGGTCCACGGCATCGGCGGCACGCGCAATTGCGACTGGTTCTTCACCACCGAGGGCATCCTGCTCGACACCGCCGGCCGCTACTCGGTGCACGAGGAAGACCGCAGCGAATGGCTCGGCTTCCTGAACCTGCTCAAGCGCTACCGTCCGAAGGCGCCGATCAACGGCATCATCGTGACGGCCAGCATCGCCGAACTGACGGGCAACCGCCCCGAAGCGACCATCAACCTCGCCAAGAACCTGCGCCAGCGCGTGCAGGAGCTGACCGAAAAGCTCGAAGTGTTCGCGCCGGTCTACGTGATGTTCACGAAGACCGACCTCATCACCGGCTTCACCGAATTCTTCAGCGGCAGCGACCGCAGCGAGTACGACCGCGTCTGGGGCGCGACGCTGCCCTACGAGCCCGACGAGAAGCGCGACATCGTCGCCCTTTTCGACGAGCGCTTCGAGGAGCTCTACGAAGGCCTCAAGGAGATCAGCGTCGCGCAGATGTCGATCAGCCGCGGCAACAAGCTCTCGCCTGGGCAGTTGAGCTTCCCGCTCGAGTTCTCGGCGATCAAGCCCGCGCTGCGCGTGTTCCTCGCGACGCTGTTCGAGAACAACCCGTTCCAGTACAAGCCGATCTTCCGCGGCTTCTATTTCACGAGCGCCCTGCAGGAAGGCGAGACCAACAGCGCCGCCGCCGAACGCATCGGCCAGCGCTTCGGCCTGAACACCGGCAGCCTGCCGAAGCCGCAAAGCGCCTTCTCGAAGAACGGCTTCTTCCTGCGCGACCTGTTTTCGAAAGTCATCTTCGCCGACCGCCAGACGGTCCGCCAATTCGCGAGCCCGGCCAAGACGCGCCTGCGCTACGCGACGTTCTTCGGCTTCGTCGCGGTGCTCGCGCTCGCGCTCGGCGGCTGGACATGGTCGACGATCGGCAACCAGCAGCTCGCCGCGAACGTGCAGGCCGATCTCGACAACGTCGTGCGCCTGCAGCAGAACCGCGAAGACCTGCAATCGCGCCTTCAAGCGATGGACATCCTCGAAGACCGCATCGACCAGCTCGAGCAATTCCGCCGCGACCGGCCGCTGTCGGTGTCGCTCGGGCTGTATCAGGGCGATCAGATGGAGCAGCGCCTGCTCGCCGAGTATTACAGCGGCGTGAAGCAGCTGATGCTCGATCCGGTCTCGCAGAATCTCGTGTCGTTCCTGAAGGACGTGGACGCGCATCCGGACCAGCTCGCGCCGATGACCCACGCGCCCGAGTCCGGCGCGATCCAGGTCTCCGCGAAGACGTCGGGCGCATCGGGCACGCCGGGCGCGGGCGCCACGAGCCTGTCGGCCACGGCGGGCAGCCAGGGCAGTCTCTATAGCGACGCGTCGCCGACCAACGTCGAAGACGCCTACAACGCGCTCAAGACCTACCTGATGCTCTCCGACAAGCGCCATGTCGAGCAGGCCCACCTGACCGACCAGATCGCCCGCTTCTGGCGCGGCTGGCTCGAGTCGAACCGCGGCACCATGCCTCGCGACCAGATGATCCGCAGCGCCGAGCGCATGATCACGTTCTACCTCGCGCGCGTGAACGACGACGACTGGCCGATGGTCGAAGCGAACCTCTCGCTCGTCGACCAGACCCGCGAGAACCTGCGCCACGTCGTGCGCGGCATGCCGGCTCGCCAGCGCGTCTATGAAGAGATCAAGGCGCGCGCCTCGACCCGCTTCGCGCCGATGACGATCGCCCGCATCGTCGGTGACCAGAACACGGCCCTGATCGGCGGCAGCTACGCGATTCCGGGCACCTTCACGCGCGAAGCCTGGTTCCAGTACGTGCAGCCCGCGATCCGCGACGCCGCAACCAAGGAATTGCAGGCGAAGGACTGGGTGCTCAACACGGCGTCGCAGGACGACCTGACGCTCGAAGGCAGCCCCGAGCAGATCCAGAAGGCGCTCGTCGGCATGTACAAGGACGAGTACGCGCAGCACTGGCAGAAGTTCATGCAGGGCATCGCCGTGCAGAGCTTCGGCAGCTTCAACCAGGCGGTCGATTCGATGAACCGCCTTGGCGACCCGCAGGATTCGCCGATCAAGAAGGTGCTCGAAACCGCCTACGACCAGACCTCGTGGGACAACCCGGCGCTCGCGAACTCGGCGTTGAAGAGCGTGCAGGGCGGCGTGACGAGCTGGTTCAAGAACCTGTTCTCGCGCGCGCAGTCCGGGCCGGTCAGCGCGAACATCGACATCAACGGCAATCCGGTCGAGCTCGGCGTGGGTCCGATCGGCCAGCAGTTCTCGGGCCTCGCTCGCGTGGTCGCGAAGCAGGACGGCAACTCGCTGCTGCGCGGCTACATGGATTCGCTGTCGAAGGTCCGCACGCGCTTCAACGTGCTGAAGAACCAGGGCGACCCCGGACCGGGCGCGCGCGAGCTGATGCAGCAGACGCTCGACGGCAACGGCTCGGAGCTCGCCGATTCGCTGAAGTTCGTCGACGAGCAGATGCTCACGGGCCTCACCGATGCGCAACGCAAGGCGCTGCGTCCGCTGCTCGTGCGGCCGCTGATGCAGGCGTTCGCGGTCGTGATCCAGCCGGCCAGCGCCGAAGTCAACAAGGTGTGGAACGCACAGGTCTACCAGCCGTTCCAGGGCTCGCTCGCGAACAAGTATCCGTTCGACGGCAGCGCGAAGGTCGAGGCCGGCGCCAGCGAGATCGCGCAGGTGTTCGGGCCGGACGGCTCGGTGGCGAAGTTCGTCAACACGACGCTCGGGCCGCTCGCCGTGCGCCGCGGCGATACGCTGACCGCGCGCACCTGGGGCGACATGGGCATGACGCTCACGCCCGACCTCACGAACGGCTTCGCGCGCTGGGTCGCGCCGCTCTCGGGCGGCGCGGCGGGCGGCGGCGGCGCGGGCGGCGGCGGATCATCCGAACCGCAGACGGTGTTCCAGATCCTGCCGCAGCCGAGCACCGGCACGACCGAGTACACGCTCGCGATCGACGGCCAGCAGCTGCGCTACCGCAACACGCCGCCGCAGTGGACCAACTTCGTGTGGCCGAACCCGCAGGGCACGCCGGGCGCGACGCTGTCCGCGACGACCTTTGACGGCCGCACGATCCAGCTCGTCAACGAGCCGGGCCGCTACGGTCTCGAGAAGCTGATCAACTCGGCGCAGCGCAAACGCCGTCCGGACGGCACGTTCGATTTGTCGTGGACGCAAGGCAACGTGACGGTGGCGCTGTCGATGCGCATCATCAGCACCTCGCAGCCGACGGGCGGCGCCAGCGGCGGTGGCGACGCACCGCAGCAGCAGAGCCTGCGCGGGCTGAAGCTGCCGTCGTCGGTGGTGGATCTCGGCGCGGCCAACGCCGCGCTCGCAATCGCGAGCGGCGCCGCGGGCGGCGCTTCGAATGCGAACGCGAATGCCGCCGCAGGCTCGCAGGCCGCGGCGCCGCCGGGCGCGCCAACCAGCGCGCCGGTGAACGTGTCGGCGAACACGCAGGCCGCCCCGGCTGCGGTCAATCCTGGAGGAGGTGCGCAATGACGCAACCCGTGCAGGCGCAACTCGCCTACTTCGGCAAGATTCCTTCGCGCGGCGACTTCGTCAAGAGCGTGCACAACCCGCAGCTCTTGCAGACGCTCGACCGCTGGATCGCGCAGGCGATGGAGCTGCTCGCCGACGACCCGCGCTGGAAGATCACCTACGAGAACGCGAAGCCGATGCACTTCGCGTTCCTCGGCTCGCAGAGCAAGCTCGCGATCGCGGGCCACATCATGACGAGCCGCGATATTTCATCGAGGCGCTTCCCGTTCCTCGCCGCGACCGCGCTCGAAGTCGACCGCCCGCTCCCGTTTCTCGCGCGCAGCCCGCTGGCGTTCAACCGGCTCTGGTCGCGCGCCGCGGAAAAGATGCGCCCGCTGCTCGACGCGAGCGAGCCCGCCGAAGTGCTGCAGGCGCTCGGCGAGACGCAAGTGCCGATCGACGTCGGCGCGCACGACGGCACCTTCGCCGACTTCGTCGACCACCAGACGATGGCCGGCCTCGAACAGATGCTGCTCGCGAGCGGCCACCCCGTGCGCCTGCGCGGCGCGATGCTCGCGCTCGGCTCGCTGCTGCGGCCCGTGATGCAGAGCAAGTCCTCGCATCTCGAGCGAGGCCTCACGCTGCCGCTGCCGAACGACACGTTCTATCGCAGCCTCGTCGCCGCGTTCTGGCTCGAGCTGATCGCGCCGTTCGTCTCGCAGGCCGACTTCGAGCTCGCGATCTTCATCGGCACGATCGCCGAGCGCGAACGGCTCATCGTCGGCTTCAACGGCGCATCCGCGAAGACGCTGCACAGCGTCCTCGATCCACAGGCCTACGCCGCGCACAACATCGACATCGACGATCCCGAATGGATCGACGGACACACGCAAAACGATCATGGAATCAGCAAGCTCGTCAGCTACCTCGAACAACCCCAGCTCTCGCTGCGCGTCGGCATCGACACGTTCCGCGAAGCGTTTGTCGGGGCTTGATGCGATGGCCGTGATCTATCGGTTCATGGGCAAACGGCGCGCGCTTGCTGTAGCGGCTGCGGCTTGCATCGCGGCGAACGGCGCGGCGCTCGCCGACAACGCGGGACCTGCGACTGTCACGCCGGTCGACAACAGCGGCATTACGGTCAAGATGACGGTCCTGCCGGCGCAGGGGGCGGGGAATGCGGGGGCTGGTGCGAATGGCGTCAATGGTGCGAACGCTCCCGCCGTCGCGGGCGGCAATCGCGCCGCGACTTACTCGCCGCCGGCGGCCAACGCGACGCCGGGGCAGGTGGTCGTGAGCGGCAAGGTGCCCGACGAAGCGACGCGCGACGCCGTGCTTCAGCGCCTGCGCGATACCTACGGCGCGGCGAATGTGGTCGACCAGGTCCAGGTGGGCAGCGTCGCGACACCGGCCAATTGGACCGCAAACGTGCAAAAGCTGATCGGCCCGCAGTTGAAGCAGATCAGCAAGGGGCAGCTGAAGATCGACGGCACGTCGATCGATGTGAAGGGTGAAGTGAACAACGAGGCGCAGCGGCAGCAGATCGCTAGCGATATGGCTAATGCACTGAACCCGACTTATACGATTCGCAACGGGCTGCGTGTATCGGCTTCGGAGCAGGGCGTGCTCGACCAGACGCTCGCGAACCGCACGATCGAGTTCGAGACCGGCAGCGCAACGCTGGCGCCGGCAGGACGTCTGATTCTGGATCAGATGGCGGCGGCGCTGGCTAGGATGCCTGGTAAGCCTGTCGAGATCATCGGGCACACGGACAATTCGGGCAATCGCGCTTCGAATGTTGCGTTGAGCCAGGCGCGCGCCGATGCGGTGAAGGGGTATCTCGTGACGAAGGGGATCGGGCCGCAGACGATGTCGACGATGGGGGTCGGGCCGGATCAGCCGATTGCGTCGAACGATACGGCGGATGGAAGGGCACGGAATCGGCGGATTGAGTTTCGGGTGGGGCAGTAGGGGCTGGACGCACCAATAACCGGTTCGCTCGAGCGGGCGAGCCGGTTACAAATACAGGGTATCCGCATTTCGCGGTTGATTCCGTCTTGCGCGGTGCAATGCACGCCGTGAGATATCAATGGTTGCGGACGGCGTCGCAGAGCGGCCAGGAGCGGACGCTCGCTAGCACCACCAGTCCGCCATCGGAGCGTCAGCTTCGCTCTTAAAACAAGTCATTCCGAGCCGGGCCAGATCACCTTGGGATTCCGTTCCGATATTTACACCCTAACGCTATTCGAATGACGCAAAGCATTGGCAACGACGGCGAAAGCGGGAGTCGGCTGCCGTCGGCTTGGGTAATACAGGTGGAGTCCCGAAAAAGACGGACACCAGTCAGCCAACACCTGCGCCAACTCCCCGTTCTCGATATGCGATAGAACGCGGTCTTCCGGGACATACGCGAGACCCGAGCCTGCGCACGCCGCCTTGACGGCCATCGTCGCCGTATTGAATACAAGCTGGCCTTCGACGCGCACTTTGAGTGCACGCCCCTCCTTTTCAAGTTCCCATGCGTATAGCCCCCCGGCGGTCGGCAGGCGGATATTGATGCAGTTATGCGCCATCAGATCCTGCGGCACTTTCGGCTTCGGGTATCGCGTGAAATAGCTGGGCGTTCCAACGATGGCCATGCGCACATCGGGCCCGATACGCACCGCGACCATATCTTTGTCCACCTGCTCGCCCAGCCGCACACCGGCATCGAGCCGTTGCTCGACGATGTTCGTTAGACCGTTATCGACAACGATTTCAATCGTGATGTCGGGATAGTCAGGCAGGAGGCGTTCAATCACGGGCCAAAGCACCATCTCCGCCGCAAGCTCTCCGGCTGCGATGCGCACCGTGCCGGCCGGCTTGTCGCGCAAAGCGGTGAGCGCGGCCAACTCCGCCTCCACCTCTTCGAGCTTGGGACCTACCGCCTGGATCAGCCTCTCGCCTGCTTCTGTCGGAGAGACGTTGCGCGTCGTCCGCGTCAGAAGCCGGAGGCCAAGCCGGGCTTCCAGATTCCTCACCGTCTGGCTCAACGCCGATTGCGATACGCCGAGCTTTGCCGCTGCTTTCGTAAAACTGCCCTCCTTGGCGACGGACAGAAACGCGGTGATATCCGAAAGGTCAGAGCGCGCCATTTATAAGCCATCCTTCTAGGTTCATCCAGATTTTATATATTAATAGATTGAATCCGCACTGATAAATTGAGCATCCAGCGATCAATGCAAGGGAGCACCGATGGACATCAGGAAATGCGGGGCGCAGCCTTCCGCGAAAGGCCCTGCCGAATATTTCACAGGAACGGTAAGGATCGACGCGCCGTTCGTGGGCGAGCAGCCCGCACGAATTGGCGGAGCGACTGTGACGTTCGAACCTGGCGCGCGGACGGCGTGGCATACGCATCCGCTTGGTCAGACGCTAATCGTGACGGCAGGTCTCGGGTGGGTGCAGCGCGAAGGCGGGCCCATCGAGGAAATCAGGCCCGGCGACATCGTTTGGATTAGCCCCGGAGAAAAGCACTGGCACGGCGCCACTTCGAATACCTCGATGACGCATATCGCCATTGCTGAATCGCTGAACGGCAGCCCCGTTGACTGGATGGAGAAAGTCGCGGACGAGCAGTATCAGATCATGCCCCATCAATCATGACGCACAAGGACACCATCATGTCAGAGAACATCGCAGGCAAGGTTATCGTTATCACCGGCGCGAGCAGCGGACTCGGCGAGGCTACCGCGCGCCGACTGGCTGCGGACGGCGCAAAGCTGATCCTTGGCGCGCGCCGCATTGAGCGCCTGAAGGCTTTGGCCGCCGAACTGAAGCTTCCAGAAGCGTCGGTCGTGCAGACGGACGTCACCGATCCACAGCAGGTAAAGGCACTGGTCGATCGGGCTGTTGAAACACACGGCCGTGTCGACGTGATCGTCAACAATGCGGGGCTGATGCCGCACTCGCCTCTGGAGCGTGGGAAGATCGAAGATTGGGATCAGATGATTGACGTCAATCTCAAAGGCGTCCTCTACGGCATCGCCGCTGCGCTTCCTCACATGACACGCCAGAAGAGCGGCCACATCATCAACGTATCGTCGGTCGCGGGCCATAAGGTCGGGAAGAACAATGCGGTTTACTGCGCCACCAAAACGGCTGTCCGGGTTCTCTCTGAAGGACTGCGCCAGGAAGTGAAGCCCTACAACATTCGCACGACGATTATTTCGCCAGGCGCGGTGCAATCCGAACTGCCCCAGAGCATTACCGAGGCTGATGTGGCTGCCGGCGTCGCCGACTTTTACGAACGCCTCGCCATTCCTGCAGACAGCTTCGCCCGCATGGTTGTTTTCGCGATCCAGCAACCGGAGGACGTGGACGTCAATGAGATCCTGTTCCGCCCCACAGCTCAGGAACTGTGAGTCCCCCGATTTCAGGGCGCGTGGCTACAAGGAGGGAAATCATGCAGAAAGTCGTCGTTGTCATCGGTCCCGGATCCATCGGACAGGCCATTGCGCGCCGTGTGGGCACCGGGAAACAGCTTCTTCTCGCCGATCTGCGGCAGGAGAACGCCGATGCGGCTGCCGGGACGCTGAGCGACGCAGGTTTTGACGTGACGACAACCGTCGTTGATGTGTCGTCGCGCGTGTCCGTCGAAGCTCTGGCCGCAAAGGCAACGTCACTGGGTGCAATCCATGGCCTTGTTCACGCTGCGGGCGTTTCTCCCTCGCAGGCTTCGCCGGAAACGATCCTGAAAGTCGACCTTTACGGCACGGCACTGGTCCTCGAAGAGTTTGGCAAGATCATCGCGGAAGGCGGCTCCGGTATTGTTATAGCGTCGCAGTCCGGTCATCGTCTGCCGCCGCTCGCGCCGGAGGAGAGCCGCGCCCTCGCGACGACACCCGTCGAGGATCTGCTGAGGCTACCGATGCTTCAACCGGATCAGGTCAAGGATGCGCTGCACGCCTACCAGTTGTCCAAGCGCGGAAATTCCCTGCGGGTCATGTTTGAATCTGGTCGCTGGGGTCAGCGCGGAGCCCGCGTCAACACCATCAGCCCGGGTATCGTCATCACCCCGTTGGCGAAGGACGAACTATCTGGGCCGCGTGGCGCTGGCTATCGGCGGATGATCGAAGGTTGCCCCGCCAGGCGCGCGGGTACGCCGGACGAGGTGGCAAATGTCGCAGCTCTGCTCATGGGGCCGGACGGCGGCTTCATCACGGGGAGCGACTTCCTGATCGATGGGGGCGTTACGGCATCGTACTGGTTCGGATCGCTAGCGCCACATTAACGTTGCACACTGACTTTCGCCGAAAGCCGACCCGCCTCCATTCGAAGAGTAATCGCGCTTTGGCCGGCTATCGGCAAAAAGGAACTGTGAGCCAGTGTCTTGTTTTGTGACGAGATCGGCCATTACGTATAGGCCGAGAAGGATCGATCAGCGCCGATCGGCCCTGACACACATGCTGCCGGCCAATTGCTGTGGCGCAACAGGCAACATGAGCGTCAACCACGTAATACGGGCCACCCCGAGTAGCGGAAGCAGCGCCTGACCGGGGTTCCGAAATCGGCTCGTTCAAGCGAGCCGATTTTTTTCCGGGTATTGCAAAGCAGTCACGACCGCCCCGCCGAAACGCTGCTCTCCGACCATCCGCCGCCCAGCACCTTGTACAGCGTTATCAGGTTCGACAGCTTTGACAGCGTGTCGTTGGCCAGTTGCTGCTGCGCGGTGTAGAGCGTGCGCTGCGCATCGAGCAAGGTCAGGAAGCTGTCGGTTCCGCTGCGATAACGGGTCTGGGCGATGTCATCGTACTGCTGCGCCGAGTTGACATAGTCGCGGTCGGCATCGACCTGCGCGACGTAGGTCGTGCGTCCCGCCAATGCGTTCGCCACTTCCTTGAAGGCCGTCTGAATGGTCTCCTCGTAGTCCGCGATATCGATGTTTTTCTCGATCTTTGCCACATCGAGCGATGCCTTGTTGTAGCCGAAGTCGAAAATCGGAATCGAGATCGAAGGCGAGAAGGTCCACGCACCGGTGCCCGCCTTGAACAGCCCGGACAGGCTGGTGCTCGTGCTTCCCGCGGAGGCGGTCAGTTCGATCTTCGGAAAGAACGCTGCGCGGGCGGCGCCCACATTCGCGTTGGCGCCCTTGAGCGTGTGCTCCGCCTCCACGATGTCGGGACGGCGGGTCAGCAGATCCGAAGGAACGCCCTCGCCGATGTCGGCGAGCATGCTTTCGCTGTCCATCAATGTGGGTCCTTTCGGCAGATCGCCGGGCAGCGGACAGCCGATGGCGGCAACGAGATTGTTGCGATCCTGTGCGACCGCCCGAGTGTAGGAGGCGAGGCTCGAACGGGCGCTGGCGAGCGAGTTTTCCGCCTGGCGCACGTCCTGCAGCGACGCGCTGCCCATCTTCATCATGCTGACGGTCAGGTCGTAAGTCTTCTGATCCGCGTCTACGGTGTTCTGTGTGATCTCCAGCAAGGTCTCGTCCGAAAGCAGTTGCAGGTAGCCGGTCGCCACCGTCGCGACCAGGTCGATCTGCGTGCTGGCGCGCGCGGCGTCGGTGGACAGATATTGCTCGAGCGCCTCGCGCTTCAGGCTGCGCAACCTGCCGAAGAAGTCGATTTCCCATGACGTCATGCCGACGCTGACGCTACTGGAGCTGTAAGCGCTGGTGGAGCCCAGTGCGTGTTCGCGCGTCGCCGAGCCGGAAGCGTCGATGGTCGGCCCGATGTTGGCGCGCGCAATCCGGTACTCCGCCTCGTATTTGGCCACGTTGAGCGCGGCCACGCGCAGATCGCGATTATTTGCGAGCGCGAGCTCGATCAGCTTCTGCAGGCGCGGGTCCTTGAAGAAGTCGCGCCAGCCGACATCCGCGGCGAGCGGCGCTGCCGTGGCCGGCTGCTGCTTTCCACTGCCCTGCGTCGAGACGGCGGGCCAAGCGTCGTCGACCGGCGCCGCCGGGCGATGGTAAGCCGGATCCAGCGTACAGGCGCACAAACAACAGGCGCACAAAAGGGCGGTCAGTTTCCGTTTCATGCCTGCTCCCCGCCTGCTTTGCTGGAATCCATGGAATGTCCGTGCTCCTTGAACAGTTTTCGCACCACGACGAAAAACACCGGTACGAAGAAGATGGCGAGCGCGGTGGCGGCGATCATCCCGCCCGTGACGCCGGTGCCGATGGCGTGACGTGCCGAGGCGCCCGCACCCGAGCTGACGACGAGCGGCAACACGCCGAACACGAAGGCAAGCGAGGTCATCAGGATCGGGCGCAGACGGATATGGGCAGCCTCGAGCACCGCTTCGATCAGGCCGCGTCCCTGAGCCTGAAGGTCCTTCGCGAATTCGACGATCAGGATTGCGTTCTTCGTCGACAGGCCGATGGTGGCAAGCAGGCCGACTTTGAAGTAGATGTCGTTCGAGAGCCCGCGCAGATGCGCACCCAGCAGCGCACCCAGCACACCCAGCGGCACGACAAGAATCACGGCGAGCGGGACGGACCAGCTCTCGTACAGCCCCGCGAGGCACAGGAACACGACAATGAGCGAAACCGCGTAGAGGTAGGTCGCCTGGGAGCCCGCCTGCTTCTCCTGATACGACTGTCCGGTCCACTCGACCGCGAAGCCCTTGGGCAACTGCTTGGCGAGTCTCTCGACGGCGTTCATCGCTTGCCCGGTGCTCACGCCGGGCCGCGTCTGGGCCGACATGCCCATCGCGAGCTGGCGGTTGTAGCGTTCGATCTGCGGCGGCCCGAAGGACCAGCGGCTGGTCGCGAACGCCGAGAACGGCACCATCGTGGAGTCGTAACTGGTCGTCGTGCTCGACGAAGACGAAGACGAGGAGGAACTGGCCGACGAAGAAGACGAGCTAGCCTTCACATACCAGTTGCCGATATCGGCGGGCATCATGCGGTACTGCGCATCCGACTGCACGTAGACCTTCTGGATACGGCCCGTATCGATGTAGTTGTCCACGTAGGACGACCCGAACGCGGTCTGGAGCGTGTCGTTGACGTCCGATATCGACAGTCCCAGCGCACTGGCCTTCTCGCGGTCGATGTCGACCTGCAGCTGCGGCGTATCTTCGAGGCCGGACTGGCGCACCATCGCCAGCGTGGGTTCCTTCTGCGCCATTTGCATGAACTGGTTGCGCGCCTGCAGCAGCTTGTCGTGCCCCTGGCCGCCGCGGTCCTCGATTTCGAAGTCGAGCCCGCTCTGCGTGCCCAGCTCCTGGATGGCGGGGGGACTCAGCACGAAAATCTGCGCGTCCCGAGACTTCCCGAAGTGCTGGTTCGCACGCGCGGTGATGGCCGCCGCGCTGTCGCGGGCGCCGCGGCGGCTCCAGTCCTTCAGCGCCACGAATGCGAGGGCGTTGTTCTGGCCTTGGCCATTGAAGCTGAAGCCGTTCACCGTAATCATCTGCTGGACCGCGGGCTCGTCGTTCAGGAAGTAACGCTCCACCTCCTCGACGGTCCGGAGCGTACGGGAGGCTGGCGTACCCGCCGGCGTGCTGAGCGAGACGAGGAAATAGCCCTGATCCTCGTCGGGCAGGAACGAGGAGGGCAGCGTCACGTAGAGCAGCGCCACGACGCCGGTAATGAGCGCATAGACCAACATATGGCGCATCGGCTTGGCGATGATGCGGCCAAGCGAGTTGCTGTAGCCCGCGTTGCTGTTCGCGAACAGGCGGTTGAACCAGCCGAAAATGCCGCGCTGCTCCTGGTGCTCGACGCTGGTGCGCTTGAGCATCGTCGCGCACAGCGCCGGCGTCAGGGTCAGCGCCAAAATGACCGACAACACCATGGCCGACACGATGGTGATCGAGAACTGCCGGTAGATCGCGCCGGTGGAGCCGGCGAAGAAGGCCATCGGGATGAACACGGCTGTCAGCACCGTCGTCACGCCGATCAGTGCGCCCGTGATCTGGCCCATCGCCTTGCGGGTCGCTTCCCTCGGCTCGAGCTTCTCCTCGCTCAGGATGCGCTCGACGTTCTCGACCACGACGATCGCGTCGTCGACGAGCAGCCCGATCGCGAGCACCATCGCGAACATCGAAAGCACGTTGATCGAGAATCCGATGATCGCCATCACGCCGAACGTGCCGAGCAGGGCGACCGGCACCACGATCGTCGGAATCAGCGTGGCCCGCAGGTTCTGCAGGAACAGGTACATCACGAGAAACACGAGGATCACGGCCTCGAAGAGCGTCTTGATGACCTCTTCGATCGAGATCTTCACGAATGGCGTCGTGTCGTAGGGATAGTTGATCGCGACGTCCTTCGGCAACTGCGACTGGATCTCCGCGAGCTTGGCCCTGACCTCGCGGGCGGTCTGCATCGCGTTGGCGCCGGTGGCGAGCTTGATCGCCAGCGCGGCGGCTGGCTTGCCGTTCAGCCGTGCAGACATGTCATAGCTGTCGCCGCCGACCTCGACGCGGGCGACGTCCTTGAGCCGAACCTTCGAACCGTCGCTGTTCACGCGCAGCAGAATGTCGGCGAACTGGTCTGCCGTGGTCAGCAGGCTCGACGACCGGATGGTCGCGTTGATTGCCTGCGAGTCCGTGGACGGCGCACCACCGACCTGTCCCACGGAGAGCTGCACGTTCTGCGCGGAAACCGCGCTCGTGACGTCGGAGGTGGTGAGCCCATACCCATGAAGCTTCACGGGATTGAGCCAGATGCGCATGGCGTGCTGGGCGCCGAACAGCGACACGTCCCCCACGCCGTTGAGCTGGGAGAGCGGGTCCTGGATCTGGGTGGCAACGACGTTGCCCAGGTCCACCGAATTCAAGGTGCCGCCCGGCGACGACAGCGCGACGATCATCATGAAACTGGTGGACGCCTTCGCGACCTGGATGCCCTGTTCCTGGACCGTCTGCGGCAGCGACGACGTCGCCTGGCTGACCTTGTTCTGGACCTGCACCTGGGCAATGTCGGGGTCCGTGCCCGGACTGAACGTCAGCGTGATGGTCGCCTGCCCCGCACCGCTGCTGGTGGAGGACATGTACAGCAGGTTGTCGATGCCGCTGAGCTTCTGCTCGATCACCTGCGTCACGGTCGCTGCGATGGTATCCGCGGAGGCGCCGGAATACGTGGCCGTCACCTGCACGGAGGGCGGGGCGATGGTGGGGTACTGCTCGATGGGAAGCGTCGTCAGCGCGGCGCCGCCCGTCAGCATGATCACGATGGCGATCACCCACGCGAGAATCGGGCGGTTGATAAAGAAACTTGCCATGCCGTTCTCCGCTCAGTGCTGCACGGAAGCCGCCAGCGTGGCTGACGCCTCGCTTGCCGTTCGCGAAGCATCGGCGGCCACCTTCACCGGGGCGTCCGCCCGCACTTGCTGCAGGCCGCTGACAATCACGCGGTCGCCCGGCTTGAGCCCCTGGGTGACGATCCATTGGTCACCGTACGCAGCGTCCGCCTTGACGGCGGTCTGCCGCGCATTGCCGGAGCCGTCCACGACGTAGACGCTCGCCCCGCCGTCCGAGGCGCGCGTGACCGCGCCCTGTGGAACGAGGATCGCGGCATCGTCCTCGCCCTCGGTAAGACGCGCGCGCACGAACATGCCCGGCAGCAACTCGCCCTCCGGATTTGGGAAGGTCGCGCGCAGCGTGACCGAACCGGTGGTGGCGTCTACGGTGATGCCAGAGAACTGAAGCGTGCCGGGATGGCTGTATTCCGTGCCGTCCTCCATCAGCAGTGTGACGGCCGCGCCATCGCCGCCGGCCTTCTTGAGGCGTCCCGACGCGAACTCCTTGCGCAGCTTCAGCCACTCGGCACTGGAGCGCGTCACATCGAGATACATCTGGTCGAATGCGTTGATCGTTGCCAGCGCGGTGGTTTGCTGCGAGGTGACGAGCGCGCCCTCGGTCACGCTCGATGCGCCGATCCGGCCGGAAATCGGCGCGCGCACGCGCGTGTACTGCAGATTGACCCGTGCGGATTCCAGCGACGCCTCATCCGCCGTCACGTCGGCGGCATCTTCACGAACAGCCGCGACAGCGTCGTCGTAGTCCTGCTTGCTGACCGCATTGATCTTGACGAGCTCCGTGTAACGGTCGGCCTTGGTCTTGGCGGACGCAAGGGTCGCCTTGGCCTTTTCCAGCGTGCCGCGCGCCTGATCGTACGAGGCCTGGTACGTGGCCGGGTCGATCTGATACAGCACCTGGCTGGCCTTTACGTCGCTGCCTTCGACGAATAGCCGCTTGAGGACGATGCCGCTCACCTGCGGCCGGACTTCAGACACCTTCAGGGCAGACAGACGCCCCGACAATTCGGTCGTCTGCACGATCCGCTGCGGCGAGATGGTCAGCACGCCGACTTCCGCAGTCTGCGCCGGCAATCCACCCGGCCCCGCCGAATGTGTGTCGCAACCGGCGGTCATGAAAACCACCGTAATCGAGAGGGTGGCAAGCAGCGGACGCATCATGTGCCGCGCCCAACCTCTCGCCTGATGAAATGTTGTTTCTGACATGGGAATCTTTGAGCCCTTAAGCATGCAATGCTCGAACTCAATCAGGATTTGTACAGCCTGCAAGGCTATCCAGATTCGTCTTACAGATGCTTAGGAAAAATTGCAGGAGGCAACAAAGCACTTCGTCGCGGGATCAGGTATGGCGACGTCCGGCAAACTTCATCGTTGTAACGAAGCCGCCATCGGGCGCATTCGAAATGACCAGCGTCCCGCCATGATGGCGGACGAGCCGCCGCACAATCGCCAGTCCGAGTCCGCAATGGGCGTTTCCGCCACGTGCCGTGTCGAGCCGCACGAACGGCCGAAGTACACGGTCGAGCTCAGCTTCGGGGACACCCGGGCCGTGATCGCGAACAACGAGGAAATAGTGGCCCTTGTGCAGAGATGTCGACACCTCGATAGGCGGCTGGCCATAGGTCATGGCATTTTCGACGAGATTCGTCATGATGCGGTCGATATCGACCGCAGGAAGCATGAAGCCAGGCCCCGCCCGCAAATCGAGTTTTACGAGGGCATCCGCTTCGTCTTCCCCGCTGCTGAATGTGTCCGTATAGTTCCGGCGGCAGTGTGCATCGACGCTGACGTCAGCGGACGTATCGCCCCTTTCGTGCGCGAAATCCAGGAACTGCGTGATGATGCGCGACATCGACTCCGTATCGCGCAAGAAACCCGCGCGATCCTTCTGGTCGGCAAGCAGGTCAGCGCGCACCAGCATCCGGGTAACCGGCGTGCGCAGGTCGTGCGCGATGCTCGCAAGCATGACTGCGCGCTCACGGTCGGCCTCCGCCAATTCGCTCACCATGTCGTTGAAATCGCCGATGAGCCCGCGAAGTTCCCGCGGTCCGCTCATCTGCACCTGCTGGAATATACGATCGATGCGGTACTCCTGCGCTGCTTTTGCCATTTCCCTGATCGGCCGTTGCATCCGCCACGCGAAAACGATGGCAATCACCACGGCAAACGTGAGCATCAGCGCGGAGGCAATGATCAAACGACCCAGCGGCACCACTGCGTATGGGATCACGATCCCGTACGCCGAACCCGGAACGCGAACCCAGATTGTCCCGCTCTCCGCGATGGCGACATGACTTCCCGCGGGCAGCAGCTCCCTGAGACCGTTCTCGATGGGGCCACCCGTGTCCGCACACGATGACGGGCAACCCGCCGCAGCCATCCCGTGCGCATCGACAAAGGAGATTCCCAAGGTCCCGGCAACGTCCGATGCCAGGTCTGGGGTGCGGTCGCGGACCTTCTGCGCTGCCATCACCGCCCGCGAAATGTGCAGCGCGTCGAGCCCTGCACGGTCGCGGTCGACCATCATCAGCAACGTGAGCTGGACGAGCAGAAGCAACCCCACCGTCATCAGCATGAAGCGCCCGAACAGCGTATCAAGCGGATTCTTCATCGCCCGACCCGTCCGGAACGAACATATAGCCAATACCGCGCCTCGTCTGCAAACGACGTGGATTCGACGGATCGTCCTCGATCAGCCGCCGCAGCCTCCATACCGGCACGTCGATACCGCGCTCCGTCACTTCCGCGCCCGGGCCATGAATGAGATCGAGTAGACGCGAACGCGAAAGCGTCTCCATCGGATGCAGCGCGAACGCCTCGAGCAGCGCATATTCGCCCTCGGTGAGCTTGACTGGCTTGCCGTCGCGTAGAAGCGTGCGGGTCGCGAAATCGAGCTCGAAACGACCAAACCGGCACGGCGGATGTTTTTCAGCCGAGCGAGGCACAGACACTTGCCCGTGCCTGCGAAGCACCGCGTGGATGCGAGCGAGCAATTCCTGTGGCAGAAACGGCTTGCCGAGATAATCGTCCGCACCCAGTTCAAGCCCCACCACGCGGTCAACGCCTTCAGCACGCGCAGTCAGCATGATGACCGGAATCGCGTCGCCCCTTGCGCGCAACTGCTTGAGCGCGGTCAGTCCGTCTACTCCAGGCATCATCAGATCGAGCACGACGATCGACGGACGCTCCCGCTCCAGCCTGCACTCGAGGTTGGTTGCATCATGGAGGACCGAGAACTCGATTCCACGCTGTTGGAAAAACGTACGCAGCAGGTCGCGCAGATCAGCGTCGTCATCAACGAGCAACACCTGAATGGGATGATCGGACATGGAACAAGACGCGCATTTTGGTGCGCGTAAATGGGCGGGCAATCCGGAACATCGTACGGCACAGCGCCTGAGAGTGGCTTAGTGAATATTACAAAACTTGTCTCATCCGGCGGGATAGGCAACCGGGCTCCGCGGCTTAACCATCCGAATTCAAATTAACGACCTGCGGCCTATACTTTCAGAACGATTTCGTGTGCGACAAGGAGGCGCAATCGTGCCCTACGTGCTTCGCGCGGCACCTCGCGCGGGCATTCATGCAAGACCCGTGGCCACTTTCGTATGAGGAGAACATCATGGCGCGCAAATACATCGATTGCCGGGAGTTTCCGAGCGAAATGAATTGCTCTGTCGCGCTATCCGCGGATTCCGAAAGCGAGTTGCTGGAGGCGGCCGTACAACACGCGGTCGCGATTCACAAGCATGCCGATTCGCCGGAGCTGCGCTCACAGTTGAAGGCTCTATTTCATGAGGGCACACCGCCCGTCGAATCACCGCGTCACGCGTAACGCTGGTGCGACCGATTGAAGAGCGATCACGTCACGCGCTTACGTCCATAGTCGAATTCAGGAAAGTGCCAAGGATTCACCTGCCAATTTGGCTGGGGTGAGCAGCGGTTGCACCTTGGAAGCGGTCGTTGCAGCGGCGCGAGTCTTTTTTATCACCTCTCCGCATCGGGCTTCACCCCCAGCAACTCGCGAATATGCGCGAGCGACCCATCATCCTTCACCACCGCCGCAAGCCACTGATGCAGCGGCATATCCGCCCATTCCGCAGCCTTATCGGCGAGATACGCCACCGGGCTGTGCGGCTCCGCCGCGCGAAAGAACTTCGCCACCGCGCGCAGTTGCGCGACCGCCTGCGCACGGTTCTGAAGGCCGGCTTGCGATTGCGGCGTCGTCATCAGCATGGGTTCCTCGCGTAGCAGCTGCGTTTGCGTTTTGAAGGTCGGCTCGGCGCGGTCGCCCGCTTCACCGTGCGGCGTCTGCTCGACAGGCGCGGGCGGCGTTGGCTCGACCGCGCTCACCCCAAGCTCACGCGCAAACCGCTCAGCAAGCCGATAAACCGCCTCATAAGCATCCTTCACCTGCCGAAAACTCGGCGCCGCATCCCCCGCCCGCTTGTCGAGCTCCTTTTCGAGCGTGAGCATCGCCACTTCGAAGCGCGTCAAATCGCCCAGCAGCGCGCGATAGAAGGCCACCGGCGTCGAGCGCTTCGCTGCCTCGATCTGCTCGATCGACGGCTTGCCGCGCGCGATATCGTCCGCGTGATCGGGGTCGCGCTTCACCGCCTGCGCGACATGCGTCGCCACGTCCCAATCGAGCGCCGTGAACGGCTCGCCGCCCGGCGCCTGCGCAAGCGGCACGTCGCGCAGCAACTGCGCCGTGCGGCCCGCAAGCCACGACACGTTGCCGAGCCGGTACTCGGCGTCATCGCCCTCGGGCAGCGGATGCAACTGATCCCAATAGCGCTCGATCAAGCCGCCGAGCAGCGAATAGCCCTGCGTGAGCCCCGGCAAGCCCTCTTCGATCGCCAAGGCTTCCGTGAGCCACGCGGCGAGCCGCAGGTCCTTCGTTTGCGTCTTCAGCAGCGCGCCGCTGTGCTCGACGACGAACTTCCAGTTCGCCTCCTTGATTTCCGTGACCCATTCGCCCTGGTCGAGCGACGGGTCGTCGAAGCGGCGCGCGTGCTGGATGGCGTCGAAGTCGGACGAGAACAGCAGGTCCTCGCCGCAAGGCGATGCGTCCGAAACAGGAGCAAGCAGTGCGTTGAGATCGAGAGACATATCAAGCCACCGTATATTCGAATTCGCCGCTTTCATTCGCGTGCACGGCGATCCGCTCGATCGCCTCGCCTTCCGCGATCCGCTCCAGCACCTGCTCCGCAATTTCCGGCAGCAGCGTGCCGTTCAGGATATGGTCGACATTGCGCGCGCCGGAATCGACTTCGGTGCAGCGCGCGAGCACGGCATCGACGAACGCCTCGTCCCATTCGAACGCCGCCTTGTGATTCGCGGCGATCCGGTTCTTGATGCGCTCGAGCTTCAACTCGATGATTTCCGCCAGCACGTCATCGGGAATCGGATAGTACGGAACCACCTTCATGCGGCCGAGGAACGCCGGCTTGAACGCCTTGTAAAGATGCGGACGCAACGTTTGCGCGAGCGCGTCGGCATCGGGCAGCTCCTCCGCGCTCTTGCTCAGGCACGCCTGCATCACCGCCGGCGAGCCGACGTTCGACGTCAGGATGATCAGCGTATTGCGGAAGTCGATCTCGCGGCCTTCGGCGTCGTCCATCGCGCCCTTGTCGAAGACCTGGAAGAACATTTCGAGCACGTCGGGGTGTGCCTTCTCGACTTCGTCGAGCAGCACGACCGAGTATGGATTGCGCCGCACGGCCTCGGTCAGCACGCCGCCCTCGCCGTAGCCGACGTAGCCTGGCGGCGAGCCCTTCAGGCCGGACACACTGTGCGCCTCCTGGTACTCGCTCATGTTGATCGTGACGAGCTTGCGCTCGCCGCCGTAGAGGATGTCGGCGAGCGCGAGCGCGGTCTCGGTCTTGCCGACGCCCGACGGCCCGACGAACATGAACACGCCGCGCGGCTTGTTCGGGTCTTCGAGGCTCGCGCTCGCGGTGCGCACGCGCTGCGCGATCGCTTCGAGCGCGTGGTCCTGGCCGATCACGCGCGCGGCGAGCAACGGCTGCAGGTTCAGCACGGTCTGGATCTCGTCCTTGACCATGCGGCCGAGCGGAATGCCGGTCCACGCGGCGACGATTTCGGCGATCACGTGCGCGTCGACTTGCAGCGGCACCATCGGCTGCATGCTTTGCAGCGCCTGCAGCTTCGGGGTCTGCGCGGCAAGCGCTTCGCGGGCGGCCGCGAGCTTCGCGGCGGCATCGGCCTGCGCATCGGCCGACGATGCGGCCTCGCGCGCCGCGTCGATCTCTTCACGCAGCGCCTCGATCTGCTTCACGATCGCGCGCTCTTCCTCATAACGCGCTTCGTCGCGCGCGAGCACGGCGAGATCCTCCTCGCGCAGCGCACGCAATTGCGCAAGACGCTCCCCATGCGACGCCCCTGCCGACTCCTCGCGTTCGAGCAAAGCGGTCTCGGCATCGATGCGTTCGATGCGCTTCCTCGTATCGTCGATCGCGGCCGGCGTCGAGCTGTGGGCGAGCGCGACCTTCGCGCAGGCGGTGTCGAGCACGCCGATCGCCTTGTCCGGCAACTGGCGCCCCGTGATGTAGCGATGCGACAGGCGCACGGCCTCGACGATCGCCTCGTCGAGAATCCGCACGTTGAAATGCGCCTCCATCTTCGCGGCCACGCCGCGCAGCATCGCCGCCGCCAGCGTCTCGTTCGGCTCTTCGATCTTGACGACCTGGAAGCGCCGCGCGAGCGCCGCGTCCTTCTCGAAGTACTTCTTGTACTCGCTCCACGTCGTCGCTGCGATGGTCCGCAGCTCGCCGCGCGCGAGCGCGGGCTTCAACAGGTTCGCCGCATCGTTCTGGCCCGCCTGGCCGCCCGCGCCGATGATCGTGTGCGCCTCGTCGATGAAGAGAATGATCGGGTGGACGCTCTTCTTCACTTCGTCGATCACGTTCTTCAGGCGGTTCTCGAACTCGCCCTTCACGCTCGCGCCCGCTTGCAGCAGACCCATGTCGAGCACGTGCAGCGCGACGCCGCGCAACGGCTCCGGCACGTCGCCCGCGGCGATGCGCAGCGCGAGCCCTTCGACCACCGCCGTCTTGCCGACGCCCGCCTCGCCCGTGAGGATCGGGTTGTTCTGGCGGCGGCGCATGAGGATATCGATCGTCTGGCGGATCTCGGCTTCGCGGCCGATCACCGGATCGATCGCGCCATCGCGCGCGCGCTGCGTGAGGTCGGTCGTGTAGGTGTCGAGCGCGGGAGTCTTCGAGGGGCCGGCGGGTGCGTCAGCCGGGCCGCTGCCTTCGCCGTTCGCAGCCTGATCGCCCGCTGCCGCCGCTGCGCGCGCACGCTCGCTTTCGCACGACCCTTCCGTCACTTCGTCGAACTTGTGCTTCAAGTCCGGCACGGAAATCTCCGCGAATAGCCGCGACATGCGCTGTGCGAACTGCGCGAGATCGGGCGCGCTCAAGAGCGCGAGCAGCAAGTGGCCGGAGCGGATGCTGCCGATCTGCGAATCGAGCGACGCAATCAGCCACGCCTGCTCGAACAGCGCGATCAGATGCGGCGAGAACACCGGTGTGCGCGTATTGCCCGTCTTCAGGCGCTCGAGCTCGCGTTCGAGATCGGCGCGCATCGCATTGGCGCTGACGCGGTTCGCGCGCAGCGCGACGGCGAAGTCGCTCGCGGTTTCATCGAGCAGCGCGAGGAACAGGTGCTCCAGGTCGACCTCATAGTGGCCGCGCGCGAGGCACAGGTTCGCGGCACGCGACGCGGCGTCCCGGCTGGTGGTGTCGAGCTTCGCGATGAGGGTCTTGAGGGGCGTGCTCATATCGTGCAGTCCGGTTCTCGTGTCGTTGCAGTCAGTGGATGACGTGGAGCTCGTAGCGGGCATCCGCGCGGTCGCGCTCGGCGTCGCGCGTGCAGAGGAAAGCATCCCAGCCGAGGCGCGAGCCGCGGCCCAACTGGATCGGGCCGACTTCCGTGCGGCACAGGACGAGCTTCACTTCGTATTCGAGCGTCACGCCCGCGAGCAGCGTCAACATCCGCTCGAGCGCGACGGCGCGCTCCGCACCGGGCAGGAACGCCTCGTAGTCTGCCATCTTGAGCGGCCCGATGACGAGGCGCGCGCGCATGTCGCGCTGCCAGACGCGCGCGCCCGCAAGCGCCGTGGCGCCGAGCGTGGCGTTGAAGCTGCCGAGCAGCGTGAGCTGGTCGGGCGGCACGTCGTACCACTTGCCGACGAATTGCTCGACGCGCACCGGCACGTTGAAGTACTCGGACAGCGTGCATTGCAGGTAAGCCGCCGACATTGGCCGATGCCGCGCCGCCATCGCATAGCCCGCGATGGCCTCGTCGGCGAGCGCGCCCCGGCCGCGCTGAACACTCGAGCGCGACGGCGCATCGGACACGCCCGCGAGCGCGAGCAACAGTGGCAGATAGCGCTCGTCCTTGTCGAGCTCGTAGTGGAACGGCAGCCGGTATTTCTTCCACGCCGCGTAGAAAAGCGCGGTGGCTCGGTTCGAGAAGATGTCGAAGAACTCGCGCGCCGCGTGATCACGCTTCATTTCGCGCGCGAGCATCTGCTCCGTGTAGTGGTGCGGCAGCGCGCCCTGCCCGCCGAGCAGGCCGAAGAACGCCGGCGTGAGCTCCACGCGCGCGAGCGTTTCCTCTGCGATCGCCTGCGCGCGCTTCGCGCTATCGGCAACGGCGTCGCCCGCCTCGTCGTAGGACATGGCGCCTTGAATCTCGCTCGCCGGAAACGAGAGCGAAAGCGTATTGCGAAACGCGATATGGCGCGCGAGCACGTCGCCGGGCCGTGCGTTTGCGTTCTCGGGCGTCTGCTGCGCGAACCACCGCTCGAGCATCCGCACCGCCTGGAAGAATTCGAAGCGATGCGGCTCGTCGAGCAGGCGTTCGACTACGCCAGGATCGATTCTCCGCTGCGCGGCTTGCATCGCATGATCTCCTCGCCGGTGCGCTTCGACACGACGACCAGTTGCACAAAGCTGTTCAAATGCACGTACAGCCCGAAGAAAGTGTCGATCACGCGCACGAACGACGCGAGGCTCGTGCCGACGAAATGCTCCTCGTCGATCGTGAGCAGGATCTCGATGCCGCGCACGAAGGTCGCGAACGGCTTGCCGGGCAGCCACTGCACCGCGGCGCGCTGCTCGATGCCGACGAGCCCGTCGATATGGCGCGCGGACACCGCCGTGCGCCGCAAATCGTAGAGCACGAGCATTTCCTTGAGCGCGGCAAGCCCGCTGCTCGCGAGCGACACGTGGTTGAGCGCCAGATGCGAGACGAGCCGCCAATGCGCGGAGCGGCCGCGCTCGAAGCGCACGGTCGGCGTCGGGCGGCGCAACAGCGAAATGCTGCCCGCCAGCGACCCGCCTTCGAAAAACACATCGCCGCCTTCGAGCCCCACCGCCATCGCCTCGGGCAAGTCCCGGTTCGTGCAGGTGAGATCGAGCGAGAGCGTATCGGTCTGCGGCGCGGCCGGCTCGAACTCGATATCGACGATCGAGATTTCGGTCTCGTAGCCGGGGCTGTGCTGCGCGACCCAGTCGTTGCGGCGCGCGAACCAGTAGTGGCCGGCGCGCGCGCTCTCGCCGTGATGGAGCGAGTAGAACGGGCGGAACTCCGTCACCGTCTCTTCATGCGCGCGCTGCTTGACGAGCTTGACCGAATCGATCGAGTAGACCTCGTAGGCGAACGCGCGGCGCGCATCGGCGACGACCGGATACGACACGGCCTGATGGTTCACGCGGATCGGCTCGCCGTGCAGCTTGAACAGGTTGACAACGGGTGTGCAGAACAGCCGGAAATGTTGCGCGGACAACGATTCGAGCAGGCGCGCGACGTGCGAATCGCTGCGCACGTCCTTCAACACGACGTGCAGCGTCAGGCGGCGGCAGCGGCCGCTCGCGCGCGTCATCGCCGCGAGGTCGAAGTCGACGAAATTGAATTTCTCGGGGAACGCGAAGTATTCGGTCAGCAGGCGATACGCGGGGTGCGACTTCGCCGGATAGTCGATCAGCGCGTCGGCCTCGTCGAAGCCCGCCTGCGCGAGCGGCGACGTGCGCAGCGGCTTCCATTGGCCGCTGCGGTCCGCTTCGACGTAGGTCGCCATCGCGTTGACGAACAGGCTGTCGGCCAGCGCCGCGATGAACGATTGCTCGCCGTGCAGATGCGCGCGCAGCGTACTCACCTTCAGAGCGCCCATGTCGAGCTGGGAGGCCGTCGATTCGAACGTGATCGAAACGATCGCCGTCGCATTGTTCGGCAGCAGCGCCGCGCTCGGCGCCATCGAGATCGGCACGCAGCGCGCCTCGGCGATGCGCACGGGCACGAGCGTCACGTCGTAGGCGGTGCGGAAGCGGCACTGCACGCCGCGCAGCGGGCGGCTGCGCAATTCCGTGCCGCGCTCGATCGTCGCCGGCTCGGTAAGCTGGTGCGCGTCGGCCGCGCCGAACTGCGCGATCGAGCACGACGGAAACGGCCGCAGGTAGTGCGGATAAAGCACTTCCAGCAGCGCTTCGGTGAATTCGGGGTAATCGTCGTCGAGCTTCTTGTTGATGCGCGCGCCGAGCAGCGCGAACGATTCGATCATCCGCTCGACGTGCGGATCCTCGCAGTGCTCGCCGGAAATCGCGAGGCGCGCGGCGATCTTCGGGTAACGATCGGCGAAATCGCGCGAGCCGCGCCGCAAGAAGGCCAGCTCGCGCTCGTAATAAGGCAGCAATTCTTCCATCAATCGATCCCCGAAACTGCTTGGTTACTGCCTGGGCCGCCGCGGATGCGGCAATGACCGCGGCGCTTCGCACGCGCGGCGTCGCCGGACGCCGTCAGAGCTTGGCGCGCGAGCGCGTCACCGAATATTGCAACGTCGACGGTTGCAGCATCGCGTCAAAACTGACCGGCTCTTCGGCCGGATGCACGACGAGCAGCGCGGAGATCGCGAAGTAGAGCGCATTGGTCGATTGCTCTTTCAGCTCCAGCTCCACCGATACGCGCTGCAGGCGCGGCTCGTGGCGCGCGATCGCCTGCTGGATCGACTTGCAGATGAACGCGCGGTCGTAGTGGCTCGCAAGGCTCAGGCCCGCGAAATCGTTCAGGCCGTAGGTCAGCACCGAGCGCTGACACTCCGGCAGCGTCGCGAGCTGGCTCTCGGTGACCGCAATGCGCGTGTTCAGGATCGCCTCGACATCGCGCGCGACGGTGTTTTTCAGCTCGTCCAGCGACAATTGCCGCATCGCCGCCGAAGCAGGCATATGCGGTTCGTCATCGAACAGCTTGTCGAGAAAGCTCGGTTCGAAGCGTTTCATCAGCGACGGCAACAGGCCATGCGAAACAACCAGACGACAAACGGAAAGCGGCCGCCCGCGAAGGCGACCCGCTTCCCGCTTCTACGTCACGTCATCAGACCGCGTAGGTCTTGTCGTTCTTGGTCAGACTCCATGCGCCCTGCGCATTGCCGCCCTGACCGCCGCCGACCTTCTGCTGCGTGTACTTCCACTGCACGGCGGCGTACTTCAGCGAGAAGCTCTCGCTCGGCAGGCTCTTGGTGGCGGTGCCGTCCGTCGTGCTGGTCGTCGTCCCGACGCTCGGCGCAATGCTCGAGATGATCACGTACTTGAGCTTCACTTCCAGGTACTTGACCCGGTTGCCTTCACCGTCCGAGCGCATGAATTCGATCGAGACCTCGTCGAACGTGGTGCCGCCCGACGCGTGCTGATACAGCAGCGGACTCACGACGTCGATATCCTTCGTGAACTCCATGTCGCCGTGCTCGCAGCGCTCCGACGTGTGGCCGCCGGCCGTCGACGCGGTCGCCGAGCGCGGCTGCGTGATCGAGTGGTTCCACGAATCGACTTCGATCCAACCCTGATGATCCTTGTCGGCGGATTCACCCTTGATGGCGGGGCTGCCAAACTTTAGATAGATGTCCTTCATAACTCCGTTGCTCCCGAGCATTGCGGTTTGACACGCGATCCGGGCGGCCCGCCCGGATGCACTGACCTTCGTTTTACTTCTCTGCCTTCAACCTGGCCCCAGGGCGGGGCCTCTTCGAGCGATATCAAGCGCCCGCCGGCTTCGGCAGGTCGGCGACCAGCCGCAGCGAGATCGACAGCTCGTCCAGCTGGAAATGCGGACGCAGGAATGCAACCGAGCGGTACGAGCCGGGCTTGCCCGGAATCTCGGCCACCTGGATCGACGCCTCGCGCAGCGGAAACTGCGCCTTCTGCTCCTGCGACGCGTTGTCGTCGAGCAGGACGTACTGCGAGATCCAGCGGTTCAGGAACACTTCGACGTTTTGCGCCGAGGCGAAACTGCCGATCTTGTCGCGCATCATCGCCTTCAGGTAGTGCGCCACGCGCGACACCGAGAAAATGTATTGCAGCTGCGCCGACAGGACGGCGTTCGCGTTGGCGCTATCCGTGCTGTACTTCTTCGGCTTTTGCACCGACTGCGCGGCGAAGAACGCGGCGTAGTCGGAGTTCTTGCAATGCACGAGCGGGATGAAGCCGAGATCGGAGAGCTCCTTCTCGCGGCGGTCGGTGATCGCGATCTCGGTCGGGCACTTGAGCGCGATCTCGCCGTCGTCGGTCTTGAAGGTGTGCGTCGGCAGGTCTTCGACCAGGCCGCCGCCTTCCACGCCGCGAATCGCCGCGCACCAGCCGAAGTCATCGAACGCGGCCGTGAGGCGCGCGCCGAACGCCCACGCGGCGTTGCACCAGAGGTACTTGGCGTGGTCGGTGCCGTCGACGTCCTCGAGGAAATTGAAGTTCTCCGCGGTCGCGCCGTCCTTCGGATTGAACGGCAGGCGTCCGAGAAAACGCGGCAAGGTGAGGCCGACGTAGCGTGAATCCTCCGCGTCGCGGAACGACTTCCACTTCGCGTATTCGACCGTGTCGAACACCTTGCCGAGATCGCGCGGCTTGCCGAGATCGGCGAACGATTCGATGCCGAGCAGCTCGGGCGCGGCCGAAGCGATGAACGGCGCATGCGCCGCTGCCGCGACGTGCGACATCTGCTCGATGAAGTACATGTCTTCCGGCTGGCGCGTCACTTCGAAATCGCCGATCAGCGCGCCGAACGGCGCTCCGCCGAAGGTGCCGAACTCTTCTTCATAGACCTTCTTGAACAGCGCGCTCTGGTCGAACTCGCTCGCGGTCTTGAAGTCGCGCACGATGTCGCGCTTGGGCGCATGCAGCGCCTTGATCTTGATGGTCGAGCCGGTGTTGCTCTCCATCACGAGGTAGTTCAGGCCGCGCCAGGTGCCTTCCATGCGCTGGAATTCCGGCGCATGCATCACTTCGCTCAATTGCGCCGAGATCAGGCGGTCGAGCTCGGCGACGCGCGCGTCGATCGTCGCCGACAGGTTGTCGGATACGATCACCGTGCCTTCGAGCACCTGGTTCACGAGCTCGCCGATCAAATCCTTCGCGCGCGCATGCTCCGATTCGGACTTCGCGACCTTGCTCTTCTCGACGATTTCGTCGAGCAGCGATGGCCCCGCTTCCGTCGAGACTTGCGCGAGTGGCGCTGCGGCCGTTTGCTGGTTCATCTCACACCCCCCGTTGCTTTCTTATTCGCCCTGCTTGTCCTGATCCGGCGCCTCGCCGCCCACGCCGGCGCTCTTCGCGAGCGTCTGCAATTGCTGGGTGTTGGCGAGCACTTCGGAGAGCAGGTCCTCGAGCTTGTCGTTGCCGGCGAGCTTGTTGCGCAAGTCCGCGAGCTTCGAGCGCGCGTCGAGCAGGCGCTGCAGCGGCTCGATCTGCGCGACCACCTCGTCGGGATTGAAGTCGGCCATCGAGCGGAACTTCAGGTCCACGCCGAACTTGCCGCCCGCCTCGCTCAAGCGGTTCTTCACCTGGAACGTGGCGCGCGGCTCGATGCCGCGCATCACGTCGTCGAAGTTGTCGCGATCGATGTTGACGAACTTGCGCTCGCGCAGCTTCGGCTGCTCCACTTCCGATTGCCCCGCGAGGTCGGCCATCACGCCGACGACGAACGGCAGCTCCTTCACCTCGATCGCGTCGCCGCGCTCGACCTCGTACGTCAACTGCACGCGGGGCGGGCGCACTTTCTGCAAACGCTTTTGGATGCTTTCTTTCTTAGCCATCGACGGCCCTCGGATTTAGTAAGCGTTTGGATCAGCGAAGCGCGCTGAACGGATCGGATGCCCCGCCGCTTTGCGCGGCCTTGGCCTGCGGCGCGGCGGGTTGCGGTGCGGGCGCTGCCGCGGCTTGCTCGGGCTTCTGCGGCGCTGCGGCGTCGCTGCCTGCCTTGGCCACGGCTGCCGGCTTGCGCACCCACTTCTTGCGCACAACCGGCTTCTTTTTCTCGTCGGCGGCTTCGTCCGGGAACAGCGTGGCTTCGCCCAGCGTGTCGCGCAGCTGCTTCGCGAGCACCTGCGCATCGGACTTCGCGTCGCCCTGCAGCGCCGCGTCCTGGCGCAACTGGCCGAGCGACTCGGTCGCCACGCGCAGGCCGCTGACGGCCAGCACGCTCTTCGCCTGACGGTCGGTCTGGTCGCGCTGCAGCGCCTCTTGCGCCGCGACGATCGCCTGGCCGTAGTGCGTCTGCGCGAACTGGATCTGCGCAATGCGCGACCACGGCTCTTCGCGCGTCGGGTCGGCCTTGGTGAGCTGCTGGTAAAGACCCAGCGCGCGATCCTGGTCGCCCGACTTGGCGACGGCGTCCGCATCGGCAAGCGCCTTATTGAAGACTTCCGGCGTAGCCGCGGGATTCGAGTTTTGCGTGGCGCAGCCGGCGATCACGCCGCATGCGAGCACCACGCCCGAGATTCTGGAGAAAAGTCGCTGTTTCATCGTTCTATTACCGGCGTGCGGTTTATTCAACAATTCACGGAGAAACTGGAGAAACCGCAGTTTTGCTTTGCGGCGAATGCGCGGGTATAGTACAGGCCAATTTTTGATAATTCAACTTTGACGTGAAAAGCGGATTGCGATTTGAATGTTCTTTGCAATTCGGCGAATCAGCGCAGAAATTATTGCCGGAATAAATGTTAAATCCAGCGAATGCCCGGAAAAATTTTCCGGGCCTGCGGCTCGAATAGAGGCAACGCGCGGCCGGTGCGCCGGATGCCCGAATCTGTGGATTTTTCTGTGATTTTGTCGATGGCTTTAAGGGGGCGGCGGCGCAATGCCGGCCGAATTAAATGAAGCAGCAATTCACTCGCTACGCCGCATCGCTCTCGATATGCGCGCTCCTCGCGGGCTGCGCCGCCGGCGTGGGCCTGCTCGGCACGGCGGCCTCGACGGCCTTGCAGGCCGCGGGCATCGGCAAGCCCGACGTGCCCGACGCGCAAAAGCCGCCGCGCAATATCGGGCTCACGCTCGCGGCCGCGCCCAACCTGAACGCGGCCACCGACCAAAAGCCGCTGGCGCTCGTGGTCCGGCTATATGCGCTGAAAGACCCGACTTCATTCCAGCAAGCGCCATTCGACACTTTTACCGATCCGAATAAGGAAAAAACTACATTAGGCGCGGATTTGCTGAGCGTGCGCGAAGTCACTTTGATACCGGGCCAGCGTTACAACGTGACCGAAAAAGTCTCGCGTGAAGCGCAGGCGTTCGGCGTAGTCGCCCTATTCCGCGATCCGGCCTTGCAGCGCTGGAAATTCGCATTCGATCCGGCCAAGTCGGAGAAATCCGGCATAATGATTGGCCTGCATAACTGCGCAATGACCGTTACCAACGGCACGGTGATCCCGCCCGATCCGAGCATGCCGATGCAGCCGCTGAATATGCTGTCGTCGGTCAGTTGCGGTTAAACACCGGATTGCGAGGGCACTGAAAACGATTTGCCGATCCGTCGCATTGCAGCCATGACAACAAGCGGCCATATCGCCGCAAGCGCAGCCACTGAACGCTTTTAACGGGTTTCTAATGAACCACCCCCACGCTCACGTACGTTCACTGCCCCCCGAGGGGGTGGATGCCTCCCTTGGGGCGGAACCGGCGCCCGAAGGAAGTCCCCTTGGAGGACGGGAGGCATCATGAGTTATTCGGCCAAGGTGCTGTGGGGAGAAGGGCTCTTTCTCAGGCCGCAGCATTTCCAGCGGCAGGACGCCTATCACGAGGCGCGGCTGTTCGAATCGATACAGGCGATCCAGCCTTATAACTGGGGCGTGCGCTCGGTGCGCTTCGATCGCGATGCGCTCGGCAGCAACGTGCTGCGCCTGAGCGAGCTCTCGCTCGTGTTTCCCGACGGCGCGCTCTACGCCGCGCCGCAAGCGGACAACCTGCCGCCGCCGATCGCGCTCGATACCCTCCCCGAGGGCATCAGTGAATTCACGTTCTATCTCGCGCTGCATCCGCTGCGCGAGACCGGCGCGAACTATTCGGACGATCGCGACGCGGGCTTCATCGCGCGCTACGTGAGCGAGCCGGCGCCGGTGGCCGACCACTTCACCGATGCCGCCGAAGCCGACATCACGTTCCTCAAGACGAGCGTGAAGCTGATCGCGCATATCGAGCCGCGCGACCAGCTGCTCTCCGTGCCGCTCGTGCGCGTGCGCCGCACCGCAACCTCCGGCTTCGAGATCGACGACAGTTTCGTGCCGCCCTGCCTCGCGATCGAAGCGTCGCCGATCCTGCATCAGCGCCTGCGCCAGCTGATCGATGCGCTGCAGGCGAAGGTCAGCGCGCTCTACGGTTTTCACCGCGAGCCGACCAAGAACATCATCGAGTTCCGCTCGGGCGACATCGCCTCGTTCTGGCTGCTGCACACGGCGAGCGCCGCCTTCGCGACGCTCGCGCACCTGCACCAGCATGCGGCGCTGCATCCCGAGCGGCTGTTCCAGGAATTGCTGCGCCTCGCCGGGCAGATGATGACGTTCTCGAAGGGCTACGCGCTCGCCGATCTGCCCGCCTATCGCCACGACGATCCGGGCCCCGGCTTCGCGCGGCTCGACACGATCGTGCGCGACCTGCTCGAGACCGTGATCTCGACACGCTACTTCGCGATCGCGCTCGACGAAGTGCGTCCGTCGTTCCACCTCGGCCGCCTCGACTCCGGCAAGATCGACGACAAGACCACGTTCTTCATTGCCGTCTCGGCCGACATGCCGACTGTCGAGCTGATCGATGCCGTGCCCGCGCGCTTCAAGGTCGGTGCCCCCGACGACGTCGACAAGCTCGTGCTCTCCGCGATGCCCGGCGTGCGCCTCGTCTATACGCCGCAGGTGCCGCCTGCGATTCCCGTGCGGCCCGGCGCCTGCTACTTCTCGCTGGAATCGCGCAGCGCGCTCTACGACCGCATGCTGCAAGCCCAGTCGGCAATGATCTACGCGCCGTCTGGGATCAACGACCTCAAACTCGAACTGATCGCCGTCACATCATGAGCTACGCGCCTTCCCTCTTTGGCGGCAACATGCCGTCCGCGCCGCCCGCGCCCGCCGCCGAGCCGAACTATCAGGCGCGCTCGCTGCTCGATCTGCTCTACGACGGATTCTTCATGCTGTTCCTGCTGAAGAACGGTCACGAGCCTGACCACGCCGGCGATTTCGGCGCGCGCATCCAGTCGTTTCTCGCCGACTTCGAGCGCGGCGCGAAGAAGCTCAACGCGTCGGCCGAAGACATGTACGCGGCGAAGTTCGCGTTCTGCGCGGCGGTCGACGAATCGGTGCTGGCGTCGGGGTTCCGGATTCGCGCGGACTGGGAGCGCCGTCCGCTGCAGCTCACGCTGTTCGGCGAGCAGCTGGCGGGCGAGAAGTTCTTTCAGCATCTCGAGGAATGCCGCGCGCAGGGCGCGGCTCGCCTGCAATCGCTCGAGGTGTTCCATATGTGCCTGCTGCTCGGGTTCCAGGGCAAGTACCTGCTCGAAGGGCCGGAGAAGCTTGCCTATCTGACGGCGCGGATCGGCGATGAAATCGCGCACTTGAAGGGCAAGCGCGCACCGTTCGCGCCGCATTGGCCGCTGCCGGACCAGGTCGCGCACCGTCTCAAGCACGAGGTGCCGCTGTGGGCGATCGGCGCGGTGTTCGCGCTCATGGCGCTGGGGGCGTATCTCGGGCTGAACGCGTATCTGCGCGACAGCACGGCGCGCACGCTGGCGCCGTATTCGCAGCTCATCAAGGCCGGCGCGGAGCAGGCCAATTTGACGATTTCGCTGCCGTAGGCATTGCTCGGCGGCTCGCCTGGCGAAGCGGTTGTCCACAGATTTTGTTCATAGCTCTGTGGACAATTGGCTGATAGGCGAGCGAAGTCGTTGAACGAGAAGGGATCTTTGTGCGCGCAGCATGCGCGCGCAACGCCGGCTTCGACGAGCAATGCGCCTCGCTCCGGTAAACATGATGCGGTCCCGCCAGCTCGATGGTGAGCTTTTTCAGGAGCAGGAATCGAGGTTCGCTGAACCGAGTGGCGCAAACGCCGGCGAATTTGTTGCGCGCACATCGAAAGTGGATCAATACGGTGGCAATTGCTCACGTTGACCGCGCTTCGCATGCTCGACAGCCGCGCCTATCTGCTAGAAAAGCGTCGAACCGCGGCGGGCACTCCCGAAAACGCTCACCTATCGGCGTCAAGGCCCGACGCCGAACGCGTAAATCCTGTTGTCTCCCGCCACATAGAGCCTTCGATCGGCGGCCAGAATCGTCACGAAGTGCCGCAGCCCCGCCATTCGCTCATCCGCGCCGCCGCCCGCGTAAAGCGGCGCGCCGTTGTCCGCGCGAAACCCATGCAGCCGGTCGTCGCCCTCGGCGCCGGCGATCCACACGATGCGGTCGGCGCTGCCGTCGCTCGTCGTCGTGATCGGGCTGCCGGCGCCGTCCACCGCCGCGCACCACGCAGTGCCGACGCCCCCGCGAGCCGCGGAGCCGACCTTGAGCGCGATCAGCCCGGCTGTCCGTGCGCCGCCCGGACACGCCGCACCGTCGCCCTGGAACACGATGAAAACGCCGTCCGGCGTGGCGAAGGAAGCCGGCCCGGTGCGGATCGGCCGCCGCGCGGCCTGGGCGGCATCGAGCGCGCCGCCGATGCCGCCGAGGTTGTCGCGGTCGAGCAGATACGCCTTGCCGTCCTTGCCCAGCGCGACGGCCAGGCGTCGGCCGTGCAGCTCGACCGGCATCGGGTTCGCGCCGCCGAGGTCGAGATCCCGCTCGTCGAGATCGAGCCAGTCGCTCGGCGCAAACGCGTCACGCGCGCTTGAAGACCGGTGCAGATCGGGAGCCAGGCGGATGACGGCTTCGCCGTCGCCCCAGCTCGACGCGCCCTCGGTGTTGCCGGTCGAGACGAACAGGGCGCCGTCGGCGGCGGCGATTCCGCCCGGCGCCCAGATCCCCCCTTTGCTCGCCCGCGTGCGCCAGGCGCCGGACACGCCCGGCTGGTCGAGCCGCAGGCTCACGACCCAGCCGTGGTAATCGCCGCAATCGCCCCAGTGGCCGCCGTACGGCACGAACAGCCGTCCCGCAGCGAGCAGCAACGCGCCGCGCTGGTTCTGCACGCTCGCCGCGAACGGCATGCCGCGCGCCCGCAGTCCGGCTGCAACGTCGACCGGCCAGCCCGGCAGCACCGCCCCATCGCGCAACGACAGTCCAAAGACGAGATGCGCCGGCTCGTTCTGACGAACCACCATCGCGTCGAGATACAGCGTGCCGGCCGCCGGATCGATCACCGGCGTCCCGGTGATGCCGAGCGGATCGATATTCCCGCACGGCAGCGCGGCGCGCGGCGCGGGCGTGCCGAGCACGGTGCGCCAGACGACGCGTCCGGTCGCGGCATCGAGCGCATAGACGACGTCGGCTTCCGTGGCGACGATCACGAGACCGTTAGTCGCTCCAAAAGCGCCTGACGGACGCCAATAGAGGGGCTGGGCGTATATGTGGCCGTCTACCCGGCCGTCGAATCCCGCGTCCCTGCGCAGGCGCGCTCTGCCACGTCAAGCCGGGCACGACGTACTGGCCGCTCCTGTCGTCGCCGTGGTGATAGCTCGGAACGGCGTCCGCGCCCTGCGTCCAGGCCGTGCCGGACAACGCGCTCGCCAGCCAGCAGCACAAGGCGAGAACGCGAACAACGGGTCTGCCGACGGACATAGACACCTCCATCCCGCCTGGGGCCAGATCATGTCGATCCTAGGCTCCAATTGGGAAAAATCGACGTCGCCGAACCCCACCGGGTGGCTGGAAGCCCCGTCCAGCAAGGCGTTCAGGATTATTCAAATCTGCAAAAAAGTCATTTCAGGCTATTCAATACAATAAATCGATAGTAGGGGTATACACTGCCTTCCATCGACGTTGCGGACACCCACTCATCAGACCGGACCGCGGCGCCTTCCGAAACCGAAGTCATACAGATCATTGGAGTCTCACCATGAAGACCAAGCTGCTCGCCGCCCTGCTCGTCGCTGTTTCCGCCTCGATCGCCGCTCCCGCTTTTGCAAGCGGCTATGGCCCGGCTCCGTTCTACAAGCCGCAAGACGGCGCCCCGGCTGCCCAACGCGGCCAAAGCGCACAAACCCTCGCCGTTGAACAACGCAACAGCGGCACTGACGCCGCTTACGGCGGCGTGAAGGGCGCGTCGTCGCAATCCGGTTTCCGTGCCCAAGCCACCGACAACAGCCGGGACTCGATCTACTTTGGCGGCCACTAATCGCCTCAACAGGCGCGCGCTGCCAGCGCGCTTGGCAACACCGTGAAGCACCAGCGCCGGGCGTTCAATCGAACGCCCGGCGCTGTTTTATGCTCCCTTCTCACGATTTCTTGCGCGACGGCTTGCCGTCGTGCGGCCCCAGCGGACGCGCCGGCCAATCGGCCCAGCGATCCGCGCGCGTTGCCTCGTACGCTTCATTCATCGGATAGCGGATCCGGTTTTCGTCCTTCGGCTTCTCGCCGATCACCAGCAGCCGGACCTCTTGATCCGTGTTGTTGAGGAAGGTGTGGCAAATTCCCGTGCCCGCCGGAAACCCGACTGAATCGCCGGGCGCAAGGCGATGCAGATGCCCGTCGATCCACGCATCGGGCGTGCCTTCGATCACGAACACGAACTCTTCTTCCGCGCTCTCCGCATGCGGATACGACGTGCGGCGGCCCGGCAGCAGCCGGACGTGATGAATGCCGATGCGCGTAAGGCCGAGCTTCGCGGCCAGCGGCGCGCCGATGCCCTGCAGCTCGGTGTCGCCCGGGTAGTGCTTGTTGTCCTCGCCCTCGAGCTCGGTCCAGTGCCATATGAAGTCAGGTCGTTCCATCAGTCCTCCGTTGTCAACCAAGCGCCGCGATGCCTTCGCCGATTGCGGCGGCGTCCGCGGGGCGCACCACGCGCGCGACTTCCGCGCCATCGCGCAAGAAGATCAGTGTCGGCCACAGCTTGACCTTGAACGAGCGGCCGAGCGGCCGGCCGGGGCCGTCCTCGATCTTCAGATGCCGCGCGTGCGCGTGCGCGCCGAGCGCCTGCCGGATGGCAGGCTGCGCGCGCTGGCAGTAGCCGCACCAGTCGGTGCCGAATTCGAGCACGGTCGCACCGGCGAGCGCATCGACTTCCGCGCGGGTCGGCGCAGTCTTGGAGTAGGCGGTGTCGTGTTGCATCGTGGCTCCCAACGGGACGGCGAGCGCGGCGCGCCCGCGCGGTCAGCCGCTATTTTGCCGAAACATCGCAGGCGCTTCAGAGGCCGCGCACGCAGCCTGGTTTGCTATCATGCCTGTACAAATATACAGTCCCCTGGCTTCCCGTGCCGACCGATGTCCCCTACTACCTGCTGAATTTCGAGCGTGCGCTCGCGTGGGTCACCGAACGTTACGACGACCTGTTCAGCCCGGGCGAGCGCGCTTTTCTTGAGGCGTTCGGCCGCTTGCCGCAAGCTTCGCGCGCGCTGCTCGTGCGGATGCTGATGCGCAAAGGCACGCTGTTCCGGGCGAGCCGTCTGTCGTACGAGGAGATCGGGTGTCCGCTGGCGGCGGCCGCGCCCCTCGTCGAGCTCGGCTGGCTCGATCCCGAGCCGCGGCTGACGCTCGACGAATTGTTCGCGCTGGCGACACGCCCCGAGTTGCTGCAGATGTTCCCCGCCGCCGCGCTCGGCAAGCAGGCGCGCAAAGCGGATCTGCTCGATGCGTTGCGCGTGTCTCATGGCGATGCGCGCAGCTACGCCGCCTGGGGCGCGCCGCAAGCCGATCAGGTGTTCCATGTGGCGATTGCGCCGCTTTGCGACCGCCTGCGGCTCATGTTCTTCGGCAACCTGCATCAGGACTGGTCGGAATTCGTGCTCGCCGATCTCGGTGTGTTCAAGTATGAAAGCGTGTCGTTCTCGCCGTCTTCGCGGGCGTTCCAGAAGCGCGCGGACATCGACGCCTATCTCGCGCTGCAAGCGTGCCGCGAAGCGCTCGATGCGCCAGGCGACGGCGATAGCGCCGAGGCGCTATGCGCGGCCATCCTCGCGATCGAAATCGACAACGCCTGGCTCGAAACCCGCCGCGCCAAGCTGCTGTTTCGCGTCGGACAGCACGCCGAGCGGCAGCAGGACTGGGAAGCCGCGCTCGCCGTATTCGCGCGCTCAGCGTGGCCCGGTGCGCGTCATCGGCGCATGCGGGTGCTGGAGCGCTGCGGGCGTACCGGCGATGCGCTGGCGCTCGCGCTGCAAGCGGCCGCCGCGCCGGAAAGCGAGGAGGAAAGCCAGCGCGTCGCGCGGATGCTGCCGCGTCTGCAACGGCGGGCCGGCCAGCCGGCGATGCGCGCCGCGCCGGCTGGCATCGTCGAGCGCAGCACGATCGAACTCGCGCGGCCCGCGGCGCCGCTCGCGGTCGAGTACGCCGCGCGCGACGCGCTCAGCTCCACGCAAGCACCGGTGCACTACGTCGAGAATGCGCTGATCAACTCGCTCTTCGGCCTGCTGTGCTGGGAGCCGGTGTTCGCGGCCATCCCCGGCGCGTTCTTCCATCCGTTCCAGCGCGGCCCCGCCGATCTGCACGCACCCGATTTCCGCACGCGGCGCGCCGACGTCTTCAGCCGCGCCTTCGCGCAACTCGGCGACGGGACGTATCGCGAAACGATCCTGCGGCATCTCGCGAGCAAAGCCGGCGTGCAATCGCCGTTCGTGTTCTGGGGCGTGCTGACGCCCGAACTCATCGCGCTCGCGCTCGATTGTCTGCCTGCGGCGCATCTCGCGCTGTACTTCGAACGCCTGCTCGCGGACATCCACGGCAACCGTTCGGGCTTGCCCGACCTGATCCGCTTCTGGCCCGCCGAGCGGCGCTATGAATTGATCGAAGTGAAGGGCCCGGGCGACCGTCTGCAAGACAACCAGATCCGCTGGCTTCAGTACTGCGCGCAGCACGGGATGCCGGTGCGTGTCGTCGACGTGCGCTGGATCGGCGATACCGCCACCGGCTCCGTGGAGGCCGCCACATGACCTACGTCGTCGCCGTGCGGACGCTCTGCGAATTCACCGCGCGCCGCGGCGATCTCGACCTGCGCTTCACGCCGGCCCCGACCGCGCTCGAAGGCATCGCCGGGCACGCCACCGTGGCCGCGCGCCGCGCGAGCGGCTACGAAAGCGAGATCCCGCTCGCCGGCGCCTATCGCGGCCTGACCGTGCGCGGCCGCGCCGACAGCTACGACGCCGCGCTCAACCGGCTCGAGGAAGTGAAGACCTATCGCGGCGATCTCGATGCCATGCCGGCCAATCATCGCGCGCTGCACTGGGCGCAGGCGCTCGTCTACGGACATCTGCTGTGCCAAACGCGCGCGCTCACGCAGCTTAGCGTCACGCTCGTGTACTTCGATATCGGGAGCCAGAAGGAAACCGTGCTCGCACAGATGCACGACGCCGCATCGCTGGAAACGTTTTTTGTCGAGCAATGCGAGCGCTTTCTCGGCTGGGCCGCGCAGGAAGCCGCGCATCGCGAGGCGCGCAACGCGGCGCTCGCCGCGCTCAAATTCCCGCATGACACGTTTCGCAGCGGGCAGCGCGAGCTGGCCGTCGCGGTCTACCGGGCCGCGCGCGACGGACAGCCTTTGATGGCGCAGGCCCCCACCGGCATCGGCAAGACGCTCGCGACGATTTTTCCGGCGCTGAAGGCGTTCGGCGAGGATCGCATCGAACGCCTCTTCTTCCTGACCGCGAAGACGCCCGGGCGCGCCCTGGCGCTCGACGCCATTGATACGCTGCGAGCCAGGGCCGGCGCGCCGCTGCCGTTGCGCACGCTCGAACTCGTCGCGCGCGACAAGGCTTGCGAGCATCCCGACAAGTCCTGTCACGGCGAATCCTGTCCGCTCGCGCGCGGCTTCTACGACCGTCTCGATGCAGCGCGCAGCGCCGCGCTCACCTCTGCGGGAAGACTCGATCGCGAGGCCGTACGCGCGGCGGCGCTCGCGCACGACGTGTGTCCGTATTACCTCGCACAGGAACTCGCGCGCTGGAGCGACGTCGTTGTCGGCGACTACAACTACTACTTCGACAGCAGCGCGCTGCTCTACGCGTTCGCCCGGCTGAACCAGTGGCGCGTGGCGGTGCTCGTCGACGAAGCGCACAACCTGCTCGAACGCGCCCGCAAGATGTACACGGCCGCCATCGAGCAGACGGCGTTTCGCGCGGCGCGCAAGACCGCGCCCGCGACGCTGAAGAAGCCGCTCGAGCGCCTGCATCGCGAATGGAACGCCTTGAACCGCGCGCAGACGAGCGCATACGCGGTGCATGCCGAAGTGCCCGCGCGGCTGCTGTCGGCGGCGCAGAACCTGATCGGCGCGATCTCGGACCAGCTCGCCGACGCGCCGCTCTCGATCGACGACGCATTGCTGCAAGTGTTCTTCGACGCCATGCATTTCGTCGCGCTCGCCGAGCAGTTCGGCGAGCATTCGATCTTCGACGTGACGCGCGATGAGACCTCACGCGGCACGCGTCCTCAAACGTCATCGACGCTATGCGTGCGCAACGTGATTCCCGCGCCGTTTCTCGCGCCTCGCTACGCGGCCGCGCACACGACGGTGATGTTCTCCGGCACGCTGAGCCCGCAGCACTTCTATCGCGACACACTTGGCTTGCCCGAAGCAACGCACTGGCTCGACGTCGAAGGACCGTTCCGCGCGCAGCAATTGAAAGTGCACGTGGCGGCCCACGTCTCGACGCGCTGGCGCGACCGCGAACGTTCGCTCGAACCGATCGTCGAGCTGATCGCCCGGCAGTACGCCGCGCAGCCCGGCAACTACCTCGGCTTTCTCAGCAGCTTCGAGTATCTCGAGCGCGTCGCGGCGCTGCTGCGCGAACGCCATCCCGCGCTGCCGATCTGGACGCAGGCGCCACGCATGGACGAAGCCGCGCGCGACGCGTTCCTCGCGCGCTTTCGCGAGACGCGTCGCGGCATTGGCTTTGCGGTGCTGGGTGGGGCGTTTTCCGAAGGCGTCGACCTGGTCGGCGAACAGTTGATCGGCGCGTTCATCGCCACGCTTGGCCTGCCGCAGATGAATCCCGTCAACGAACAGATGCGCCGCACGATGGAGGCGAAGTTCGGCAACGGCTACGATTACGTGTACCTGTACCCCGGAATGCAGAAAGTGGTGCAGGCAGCGGGACGCGTGATCCGCACCGAAGACGACACGGGCGTCGTCCACCTGATCGATGACCGCTACCGGCGCTCGGAGGTGCGGCGGCTCTTGCCGGGATGGTGGCAGCTGCCCTGATCGCAGCGCGCTCGACCGGCATTGAGGATGGGCGAGGTGCGTAGGCAAAAACCCTCGTACTCACCATCGGGCCATTCGCGCCATGCTCCCGAAAAGCCTCACCTTTCGCTCATCGTCAGGCCGCATGCTCGAACGCGTGCTTGAAATTTCTGCATGAAGCGAACGTCGACGACGCTCGAAATTGCAAAAGATGCTTGCCTCGTCAACGGAACATGCATCGATGCAAAAGCCCCATTCCACACGATCTTGCCGAACGCCGGCGACAATGCCAATCCGTGAAATCAGGGGTGCATCGGTTTCGCAACATGTATTGAAAGTAACACTCGCAATGTCTAGATTTTGATAGCCTTGATCGCACTGATGACCGGAACCGGCTGCCAGGGTCAGCGGAATGAAATCGGTTTCTCATCGGTAAAAGAGCACTACAAAACAGGAGGGCTCATCATGCTGCGGTGGATTGCCAACTGGGCTTCAAATCACGCACCGACTCCCGAGAAACACGCCGAACGCGCGCTGAACGAATTGCGCATGGAGCTGTTTCAGGCGGAACAGCGAGTCCTCGATGCACAGATGCACGCGGATTACTATCGCGCGCGCCTGGCGTTCCTCGAAGAAGTCACGCAGAAGGGCATCGAGCAGGTCTACGACCAGCGCAAGGGGCAGCAGGAAACGCTGCAGGCGTCGCGGCCGGGCGTGAAGCTGGCGGCGGCGCAGTAATACGGAATTTGCGGAATCGATACGCGCTCGTATTTGGAAGACGTCCGGGACCGGACGTCTTCGCTTACGGCTGCGCCAACGTTCCACACATCGTTTAGAAGGGCGTGACCGTTATTGCCGGTTTCGACGGACGGCCACCGCCAACGACATCCTTCTTCGTGCTCCCGAAAATACTCACCATTCCCGCGGCGGCGCCAGTATTTTGGTTCGATATGGCGCGCGAGATAGCGCTGCGCGTTCGGGTTTCACGCATGACTTCCGCCGATAGGCCCTAGCCTATGCCGTTGCTCCCGCAAAAGCTCACTTTTGACTGCGCGTCGGCCTGCCGCAAAGTCACAGGCGTCTTATCGGTCCGGGGCGGATAGCGGCGCCGATCAATCCTCGTCGTCCACGGGAACGTACATGCCCTTCTGCGGGTTTGGTAATGAACCCTCTGCCGTACAAGGTCGCAAGAGCATTTGCGATCGTTTGCTTCCACTTGACGGGGTCAGTCTGCAGGTTGGCCCCGGCTTACTTCGCCCCAATTTTGTGGTTCTTTGGGCCCGAAGGCCGGAATCATCGTTGCCATGGCGCTATTTCTTTGTGTTCCTCCGGCCAAGACAAGAGTTCGTTCATCTCCACATAAGCAACGGCCGGTTTGTTGTTTTCTAATTTCTGCGCGCCAGTGTGCTGTTCTTTCGCTTCGTCGTCAAAGTCGATTTTCCGGGGAGTCAACTCGCGACTGCCAACATGGACCTGGAGCAGGTTGCAGCCCCGCAATGGCAGGCGTACTGCGCGCGGACTTCGTCGGTCAACGGCTCACCCACGGTCAGCCCGTAACGGATAAAGAGTTCCGTGCCCGCCGCAATGTCCGTAAGGGTTTCGATGAATACGCGCCCCTCCTCCTCGACGGCCTCGCAGTTCGCATCGCATGCGTGATTGAGCCACCGCGCGCTGTTGCCGCCTTGACTGCCATCGATGACGCGGCCGTCCGACAAACCGAAAAGAAACGTATGCCCCTCGACGCCGGTGAGCCGGGATCGCCTCGACGCCTTGTGCCAACTCGTGACTTCGCCCTTGAATTCCAGCACACGCTCGCCTGCCGCCAGCGGCCGCAGCGCGAACACGCCTTTTCCATGAACCGGCGACCGCCGGACGACCACTCGCCTCATATGGGTGGCTCACAAAGAGTACGAACGATTTCGACACGCCATCAAGCACCGCCATGGCGCCCTTCCATCAAGGGCCCCGTCGATCCTTCGGATCGGCCGCTGAGCCCCTTCAAACCTTCGATCACCACGAGCAGCGCGCGCCCATGCTCGTCCGAGCCATCCCACGCTTCGATGATCGCGTTGCACAGCAACTCGTTGTAGCCGGCGGCACGCTTGCCCGAAAGACGCACCTCGATGCCATAGAAACTGCATAGCTTATTGAATGACGCGCTTCGGCGCATTCTTTGCGCGTTCGACAAGCGAAGCCGCGAGACAGTCGGTTGACTGACACCCGAAAGCCGCGCTATTTCGCTGGACGAGCGATGATCTTCCGCGAGTCGGCGCAGCAGATCTTGCACAGGAAAATCGGTGTCCGGGGCTTCCATTCCATGCATTATACCTATACATTAACGCTTATTGAATTGGCCACCGGGATCGCCGCACGGCACCGTTCCGAGGAAGTGAATGACACTGAAGCACCTACCGCCCACGTTTTGCTGGACCAAGATAGGCAACGAGTCTGGCGAAGCGCTTCCCACAATCGTGCTTCGAAAGGAATGGGAACGCAGGTTGGGCGGCGGACGCTTTCTGTGGGGCATCAGCCAGCCGCTGGACGGCAGCGCAAAGGGGGCGGCGCACCGCATCGGTTCGCTCATGGCCCTGTTCTCACCGGCGTCGAGCAACCTCAAAGCAGTCAACGCGAAGCGAGAGGACGTTCTTCTTTGGAACGCGTGGATCGACTCGAACGGTCAAGTGCGGCCATTGCCACCTCATACGTTCATCACGAGCCCAAAAACGCTTCCGTCGGGGCGCCGTAGAGAGCACCACTTCGCGCTGGTCTGTTCGTCTCCGACGGAGCTGAGCATTGGCAGCAAAGTCAGGGCATACCCCGAACTGCTGCGCAATGTGAGCACAGGAAAAGCGCCGGGGGCTGCGCTGAGCACCGCGGTAGTCGAGTGCATCGGGCAGGCGGGCGAGCAGCCCGGCAAGAGCTATCCGATCGTGCTCGCGGTCGAGCTCGAGACGCCCTATTTCGTTCGGCTCGCCCAGCCGAGCCTCGTGAAAGCGCGGGACCTCGCCGCAATCAACCAGGCGTCGCGCAAAGGCGACTTCGAAACCTGGATCGAGCTGACGAGACGTTTTCGCAGCCGGCCATCGATAGAGCGTGCGCGTGGATTTACGCGGGACCTCTTCGATATGCCTTCAGGCGAATCCGTTGCTCCGATGAGCAACGTCCCTGCGGCCCATTCGAACCATGCGAGCAGGCCGAATCCTTGAACGCGGAGCAAACATGCCCACCGTCACCCATTCGAACGAAGCGAACGCCGCACATCGCTTCATTGAAGCGACGCGAAACGTCGATTTGGCTTTTCGTGCCGTTCGAGGCAAAGCCGAAGATGAAATTTCGGATACCGAACACGCAGTAGCTGTATCGCGACTGGATCGAGCGCTGGATGAACTTTCGCGAGCACAGGAGCTCTTCGACCTGGCCGTTAGCGCCCACTCGACGCGTCAAACCTGAGTTCGTGGACAAAGGTCTGGCGCTGGAATTTTTCAACCGCATACGCAATCGTCGGTGAGCACCGGCCAGTCGTCGGCTCCCAAGGCCTATCCGCGTTGGCATAGGTGAGCTTTTTCAGGAAGCCAAATCGTACTGGCCTGATGTCCCATAGTGACCCGAGGCGCACTCAAAATCCTCAAAACTTCACCTTCAACATGAACCCCACCGTAAACGGCAAGTTATCCGAAGGAATCGGCGGTACGAGGATGAAGTTGATCCCCACGCGCTTGTAGTCGATCATCACGATCGGCGCAGCGACGGGGCCAATCGTGTGATTGCGGCCCAGTCCCCAGTCGCCGTAGTTGTAGCCGGAGATGATGCCCCCCATCGCCGCGAGCCGCACGAAGCTCCAATGCGCGAACTCGGGCGCCCACACGGCCCCGCCGTACCACGAAGGCCGCGACAGCGAGTTGCGGTAGCCGCCCACGGTCAGCGCCCACTGGCCGTTCAGCCAGCACTCGACGCCAAGGCCCGGATTGAAGTCTTCGAAAGATTTCTTGGGGTTGATGTGCTTCGATCCGACCATCGCGTCGACCCAGACACCCCCGCCGCACCAATCCGCCGCCTGCGCATTCGATGCCGTCAATCCGATCAACGCCGAGCACAGCGCCGCACCCACGCGCGCCGCGTTCCTTGCCACCATCCCACACCCCATGTCCGCTCCATTGCCGGCCGTCGGCCGGCGCGTTATTGGTCTTGATCTTGCTGCCCGCCGCGCACTGTAACTCACCGAAATGACGCGGCGTATGGAGGGCATGCTCGGATGGACAATCAGAGTCAGAGCCCCAGCTCGGACAAGCCGGGATGGTCGTCAGGACGGCGCCCGGGCGGCCAGTGATAAAGACGGTCCGCCTCGCGAATCGGCAAGTCGTTGATGCAGGCGAAGCGCCGCGCCATCAGCCCATGCTCGTCGAACTCCCAGTTCTCGTTGCCGTACGAGCGAAACCAGTTGCCCGAATCGTCATGCCACTCGTAGGCGAACCGCACCGCGATGCGGTTCGCCGTATAGGCCCACAGTTCCTTGATCAGCCGGTAGTCCAGTTCCTTCGCCCATTTGCGGCTCAGGAACTGGACGATCTCGGCGCGTCCGGTGACGAACTCCGCGCGGTTGCGCCAGACGCTTTGCAGCGTATAGGCAAGCGACACGCGCTCGGGGTCGCGGGTATTCCAGCCGTCCTCGGCCGCGCGGACTTTCTGGATCGCGGTTTCGCGGGTGAACGGCGGAAGCGGCGGGCGGGTTTCAGGCGCAGCGGACATGCGTTTCTCCTGTCGATCAGAGTTGGCGCTTTAGCGCCTACTCTGATCCCATGCTGCGGTTACTTGGAGTTAGCGCTTCAGCGCTTACTCCAAGTCCACAGCGGTCGATCGGAGTTGGCGCTTTAGCGCCTACTCTGATCCCATGCTGCGGTTGCTTGGAGTTAGCGCTTCAGCGCTTACTCCAAGTCCACAGCGGTCGATCAGAGTTGGCGCTTTAGCGCCTACTCTGATCCCATGCTGCGGTTGCTTGGAGTTAGCGCTTCAGCGCTGCTAACCCCAAGCCTGCAGCGGTCGAAAATCAACGTGACCGCGCGCGCCTCGGAGGCGAGCGCGGGGATTCGGGTTCGTCGCCAAAGAGCCGCTCGGCCGCGGCGCGTGCATCGCGTGCGGCGTCGGGCTCGCCGCTGACGAGCGCCACGCCGATCGCGCCATCGATCAGGATCAGCCATTGGCGTGACAGCTTCGCCGCGTAGCGGCCATCGTGACCGGCAGCCGCCGCGTACGCGTCGAACAGCTCGCGGATGAACGCCAGCAAGCGCGCTTTGTGCTCGCGCGCGACGAGGCGGATCGGATCGTCGGCGGACGCGATCTCGCCGGCAGCGTTGAGAAACGCGCAGCCGTGGAAGTCCGCGGATGCGAACCACGCGCGCAGCACCTCGAACACGCCGAGCAGCCGGGCACGCGGCGAGTCGCCGCTTTTTAGCGTGCCCTCGATGAACCAGGCCATCCAGCGCTCGTCGCGGCGCTCGAGCGCCGCGGCCACGAGCGCGTCCTTCGATTCGAAGTGCGTGTAGAAGCTCTTGCGCGCGGTACCCGACGCGCGGACGATCGCGTCCACGCCCGTCGCGTGAATCCCGTCGGCATAGATGAGCGCTTCAGCTGCGTCGAGCAGGCGCTCGCGCGCGCCTGGCGTAGAGGCGTTTTCGGTCGATGTCGTCATGCGTCACATGGTGGAACGATCGTTCCACCATGTCAATGCCGGACGGCATTAGCCATCACGTATGTGAGGTTTTTCCGGCGGGTATCGCATCGCCGGTATCTGCGCTATCGTGACGCCGCACGATCGATATCGGCCTCGCCTCGACCTTCTGGATCGACACCACATGACGCAACTCGGAAATCGCACGATTCGCACGGCAGCCGCGCGCTGGGCCATGGCGCTGGGAATCGCGGCCGGCGCCGCGCTCTTCGCAGGCTGCACGCCGCTGCAAGTCGTCACGCACTCGGTCAGCACAGCCGAAGCCCGCGTGCCGCAAGGACACTACGAACTCGACCCGCACCACTGGAGCATCGTGTTCGACGTCGATCACCTGAAGTACTCGCGCTTCACGATGCGCTTCGATCGCGCCAGCGCCGCGCTCGACTGGAACGCGGGCGGTCTCGATGCGAGCACCGTCACGGCGTCGATCGATGCGGCGAGCGTCGACACCAACGTGCCGATACTCGACAAGCTCGTGAAGGGTGCCGACATGTTCGACGTCGAGCGCAATCCGCAAATCCGCTTCGCGAGCACGCACTTCGAGCGCACCGGCGAGGCGGCCGGCAAGCTGACAGGAGACCTGACGATACGCGGCACGACGCGTCCGGTCACGCTCGACGTGACATTCAACGGCTTTGCGCCCGATCCGCTGACCAAGGAGGACAAGCTCGGCTTCTCGGCGGAAGGGCGATTCAGCCGCGCGCAATTCGGCCTGACAACGTGGTATCCGGCCGTCGGCGACGACGTGCATGTGCGCATCCAGGCGGAGTTCGTGAAGCCGAAGGCGGGGAGCTGACACAACGAATTGGCAGCAGGTTTCGCGGGAAAGGTGAGATTTAACGGGAGCCGAAGCGAAAAGACGGGCGCGGACCAACCGGTGAGGCAATCCGCGCCGACCTGACTCACTTCATTTGCGGCGCATCGGCGTCAGCCCTGTCCGCCGCATGCGTTGGCCATCGCCTTCTGCATGTCGTCGGGGCTGACATCGCGCACATGCGTCGCGACCGACCACCGGTGCCCGAACGGATCTTCGATCTGACCGTAGCGGTCGCCCCAGAACATGTCGGCGACAGGCATCGTGACCTTGGCGCCAGCGGCCACGGCGCGCTCGACCGTCGCATCGACGTTCTCGACATACAGATGAATGGTGACGGGCGAGCCCTTCAGGCTCTTCGGCCCCAGCGCGCCGTGCTCGGGCATTTCGTCGAAGAGAAAGAGCGTCGAATCGCCGATCTTCAGCGATGCGTGCATGATCTTGCCGTTCGGCGCGGGCAGGCGCACTCCTTCGACGGCGTTGAATGCCTTGATGTAGAACGCGATGGCCTCCGCGGCACCGGCGCAGACGAGGTGCGGGGTCAGCGAATGCATGCCTTCGGGAATCGGTTTGACGGTCGATGCGGACATGGCGACAGCTCCTTGGAATAGGGTGACGTTCGGAAATCGGTGATCTGTGACGGAACAGCAGGATCACAACACTACGACGAACGAGCCGGCGTGAGATCGACATGCGTCGACAAAATTTTTTACCGGGCAGGATTCGCAGCCCCCATGATGACGACAGCCCCACCGCCCTGATCGGGCGGCGGGGCTTCGATACAGCAATCGGAGAGAATCAAGCCGTCCAGTCGAGAATGACTTTTCCGCTCTCCCCCGACAGCATCGTCGCAAACGCCTTCTCGTAGTCGTCCACCGCGAAGCGGTGCGTCAGGATCGGCGACAGATCGAGCCCGCTTTGCAGCATCGCCACCATCTTGTACCAGGTCTCGAACATCTCGCGTCCGTAGATGCCTTTGATCTCGAGTCCCTTGAAGATCACCTGATTCCAGTCGATCGCCGTCTGCGCGGGCGGAATGCCGAGCAGCGCAACCTTGCCGCCGTGGTTCATCGCCTCGAGCATGCCCGTGAACGCGCTCGGCACGCCGGACATTTCGAGGCCGACGTCGAAGCCCTCGGTCATGTGCAGGTCGGACATCACGTCGCGCAGCGACTCGCGCGCGACGTTGACCGCGCGCGTCGCGCCCATCTTGCGCGCGAGTTCGAGGCGGTAGTCGTTGACGTCGGTGATCACGACGTTGCGCGCGCCGACATGCTTCGCGATCGCCGCCGCCATGATGCCGATCGGCCCCGCGCCGGTGATCAGCACATCCTCGCCGACGAGATTGAACGACAGTGCGGTATGTGTCGCGTTGCCGAACGGATCGAAGATCGCGGCGAGATCGTCCGAGATCTCGGGCGGAATCTTGAACGCATTGAACGCGGGAATCACGAGATACTCGGCGAACGCGCCCTCGCGATTCACGCCGACGCCGACCGTATTGCGGCACAGGTGGCGGCGCCCCGCGCGGCAGTTGCGGCAGAAGCCGCAGGTGATGTGGCCTTCGCCCGATACCCGGTCGCCCAGTTCGAAGCCGCGCACCTCCTGGCCCATCTCGACGATCTCGCCGACATATTCGTGGCCGACGTGCATCGGCACCGGAATCGTCTTTTGCGCCCAGTCGTCCCACTTCCAGATGTGGATGTCGGTGCCGCAAATCGCCGTGCGGCGGATGCGAATCATCACGTCGTTGTGGCCGACCTCGGGCTTCTTCACGCGCGTGAGCGTGAGGCCCGGCGCACGTTCGAGTTTTGCGAGTGCTTTCATGTGCGCTCCTTATGCCTGGGCCGGAATGATGCCGAGCTCGCGGCCGACGCGCGTGAACGCCGCCACCGCCCGATCGATCTGCTCGCTCGTGTGCGCGGCGCTCATCTGCGTGCGGATGCGCGCGCGGCCCTTGGGCACGACCGGGAACGAAAAGCCGATCACGTAGACGCATTCCTTCAGCAAGGCATCGGCCATGCGCGACGCGACCAGCGCGTCGCCGAGCATCACCGGAATGATCGGATGCTCGCCCGGCACGAGCGTGAAGCCCGCCGCGCTCATCTTGCTGCGGAAGTGCTCGCCGTTCGCGCGCACGCGGCGGCGCAGCTCGGCGCCTTCGTCGCTCGCGAGCAGCTCGAGCACCTTGAGCGAAGCGGCCGCGATGCTCGGCGTCAGCGTGTTCGAGAAGAGGTAGGGGCGCGAGCGCTGCCGCAGCAGCTCGACGATCTCCTTGCGCGCCGCGACATAGCCGCCCGATGCGCCGCCGAGCGCCTTGCCGAGCGTGCCCGTGATGATGTCGACGCGCCCCTCGACGCCGCAATGCTCCGGCGTGCCGCGGCCATGCTCGCCGATGAAGCCGACCGCGTGCGAATCGTCGACCATCACCAGCGCGCGGTAGCGGTCGGCGAGATCGCAGATGCCCTTGAGGTTGGCGATGATGCCGTCCATCGAGAACACGCCGTCGGTCGCGATCAGCTTGAAGCGCGCGCCGGCCGCGTCGGCTTCACGCAACTTCGCTTCGAGATCCGCCAGGTCGTTGTTCTTGTAGCGATAGCGCTTCGCCTTCGACAGACGCACGCCGTCGATGATGCTTGCGTGGTTGAGTTCGTCGCTGATGATGGCGTCCGCATCGTCGAGCAGCGTTTCGAAGAGGCCGCCGTTCGCGTCGAAGCAGCTGGAATAGAGAATGCAGTCGTCCGTGCCGAGGAATTGCGAGAGCGCCTGTTCCAGGTCCTTGTGCACGGTCTGCGTGCCGCAAATGAAACGCACCGACGCCATGCCGAAGCCGTCGCGCTCGAGCCCGTCCTTTGCCGCCGCGATCAGGCGCGCGTCGTTCGCGAGGCCGAGGTAGTTGTTCGCGCAGAAGTTCAGCACGCCGTCGCCGCTCGCGAGCCGCACGTCGGCCGACTGCGGACTCGCGATCACGCGCTCGGTCTTGTAGAACCCGTCGGCGCGGATCTGGTCGATCGTGCCGCGCAGGTGGGCGAGATAGGTGTCACGCATCGAATGGCTCCTGATAGGGTCGATGTGCCGCCTGCGCCGGGGTGTCCGGCAATGCGGCGGCCTGTTGCTGTTATAGTCGCTCGGCGAATTTACCGGACATTTTCGTTTTTTCGAACTAAAGTTCGGTATGGCGAACAACTCTAAGCGATCGGAAATCAAATGGCAAGCTCCGGAACCCGGCGCGCGGCAGCGCCTGCATCTGTCTCGGCAACACCCGCCACGCCGCCGCGCGTGGGCGAGCAGATCCAGCGGCTGCGCACCGAACGCAAGCTGACGCTCGACGATCTCTCGCGCTCGGCGGGCGTCTCGAAGTCGATGCTCTCGGAGATCGAGCGCGACAAGGCAAACCCGACGATCGCCGTCGCATGGCGCCTGACCAACGCGCTCGGCGTGAGCCTCGATCAGCTGTTTGCGGCGCAGAAGGCGCCGGAGACGATCAGCGTCGCCGGTCCGCACGACATCCCCACGCTCGACGGGCACGACGCGAAATATCAACTGCGCGTCTGGGGGCCGATCGAGCTGGCCGGCAAGTTCGAGTGGTACGAACTGACGCTGCAGCCGGGCGGGGCGCTGGTCTCGAACGCACACGAACCGGGCACGCGCGAACACCTGACGGTCTTGCAAGGGATGATCGAAATCGAAGCGGACGGCACTACGAGGCGCCTGAAAACCGCCGATACGGCGCGCTACGTCGCCGACGTGCCACATGCGATCCGCAACGCCGGAAAGGGCGAGGCGAAGGCCCTGCTCGTGGTGATCCACGGCTAGCGCTTGCCAACTGGCAGTTCCGTCAGGTTGCGCCAGATACTGTATATTTGTACAGTATACGCATCGACAGGAGCCCGCCATGCAAGAACAACAACTGGCCGCGCTGCGCTTCCAGGCCGCGGCGCGCGATCTCGAGCACATCGTTCGCAGCATTGCCGCACGCTATATCGTGCAAGGCGTTCCGCTGACCTGGCGGTTGCTGCATGCGATCGAGGCCGAGGCGCTTGCCGACCTGGGCTTCGCGAGCCGGCATGAGGCACTGATGCTCTCCCTGTTTCAGCGGCCTGCCGATATGCCTTATCCGGAAACCGACGATGTCGTGGATTTCGGCCAGTCGAATGCGCTCCCAGCCGCCTTCGCGTTCGCTGTCGCGGCGTATGAAGACGCCCATCGCGAGGCGCAGACCAAGCGGTCTTCGACACGCCATCCGGCCGTGCGATACTCGAACTTTGCGCAACTAACTGAATAGCAGCGATGGTCGCTTCGCACTCGTCCGGTTCGGCCAATCCACAAGCGCCCGATACCGACCTCTTCGATCAGCAGCGGGAAGACTGGCGCCGCAGTCCGAACATCGCGTTTGATGCCTGGTTGGCGAAGCAGCATTTCAGGCGCTCTTCCGCCGAGGTCTATCGCGCGCAATGGGGAGCCTTCCTCGATTGGCTCACATTGCGGCACGAGAATCTGCAAACCGTCGGCACCGCGACCATCGCCCATTTCGTCGGCGATCTGCCGATACGAAAACCCCAGCGCGTACGGTACTTGCGCCTGATTGAACGGGTGCTAGACCACGTGCGCGAGATCGAATCCGCATCGACCAATCCCGCCCGCTTCATCGCACAAGACGGCGAAGCGGCGTGGCGCAATGCGCGTGACAACGAGCCGACGGGGTTTCTCACCTCGGCCGAGCGCGCGGCGCTCGTCGCCCATTTATTCTCGCCGCTGGGAGACATGCCACCCGGTCAACGGTGGAGAGAGAAACGCGACCGCGCGTTGATCGCGGTTTTCCTCGGCGCCGGACTGAAAACCGGCGAAGCTCGATCATTAACGATTAGTTGCGTCGAAACAGGCAAGCCGTGGGTAACGATCGAGGCAGCCAATCCGGCATTTACCCGGCGCACGCGTCTTTCGCCATTTGCGGTCGCGATTCTCGAAGCATGGTTGGCGGAGCGGCGTCTATCTGAACTCGCAGGGGAATTGGTGTTTCCGGCGTCACCATCAGGGCGCCCCATGCACAAAGCGACCATGCTGCGCGCCGTCGACGCCCTGATCGACACAGCCGGCATTTCGCAATCGAGAACCGCTCGCGCAAGCCCACAGACGTTGCGCAATACATTCGCGGCCGATTTGTTCGAAAGCGGCGCATCCGTCGAGCTGGTCGGCGCGTGGCTTGGGTTCGCGCAGGTGGTCTCGGTCAATCGATTGCATCGAGCCTGGGAAAGCTGGCATGACGCTGCTGAATCTCAGCAGCGAATCGAATCGGCGCAATAAACGTCGTCGCCAAGCTCACCGTCACTGCTTGGAAAAGCCCGACAGACGTAGAACGGTGGTCTCGAAAATCCCGGAAACACTCACCTTTTGAATCCCGAATTCTCTCACCTTGGCCGCTGAGTGACGCTTTCGCCGCGCCCCCCGGTCGTATGCGTCACGCGCCGCTACAGCGCTTCCCGGTCGTTCAAGAACCGCGCAACGGCCTCGAACCGGGACAACCCGGCCCCCGACGAATGCTCGCACTCCGGGCATAGCAGTTCGTAACCGGTGCCCGCCTGCGATAGCTCGGGCTCACCGTCCTCGCATTTCGGGCAACGCGGCGGAATCGTCACGTAACCGTCGAGGACGTTGCCGATCGAACTCAATTCATTCTCACCGAGGCGGCCTGATGCCGCCAACGAGCAGAGCAGTGTCGCGAGCGCGGGGTCGACGCTTCCCCGGGCACGCAAGCCGTCGGCTTCGCGCGTCAAAGCGTCGAGCTCTTCGGATTGGCTGCGCACTTGGACCTCGAGCCGGTCGCCACGGGCCTTGGCGACGCTAAGCTGTTGAATAAAATCGAATTCCTTGCGGCTCGCGTCCCGAATCCCCGACTGGTAAGTGGCCGCCATGCTGCGTAGCGAATCGAGTTCCACCAGCATCGGCTTCACACGCCGTTCTGCTTCGGCGATCGCGTCTTTGATTTGTTGCGCATAGTGCTCGGTGCTTTGCCGCAACTCGGTGTGCAATGCATCGATTCGGTCGCGCAGTGTGGCGTTGGCCGCTTGTTCGGTCTCAAGGCGTTTGAGGAGGTTTTCTTTTTCCGCCTCAAGTCGCTGGACCGCGCTCTGCGCGTTTTCGTGATTCGCCGAACGCCGAGTGGCGGCAGCGCTCAACTCGGTTTCGAGTTCGCGGATGTGCTCCATGGCCGCATCGGCGCGCGTTTCCGCCCGTTGCCTGGCTTCTTCGGAAGCCTCGCGAAGAATTTCCGCTCGTCGGGTTCGCTCCTCGGAGGCTTGTATGAAGGTCTGTGTTTCATGGCGCTCCTCGTCGAGCATCGCGCGTGCGTGAACTCGAGCCGCTTCGAATAACTCACCGAGCAGCTCGCCGGCTTTTTCTTCGAGCGCTTTCGGAATTGACCCCGCTCCGGCACGAATTTTCGAAGCCTCCCGAATACGTTCCCAGAAATGATCGATGTCTTTTGGGATGTCGCTGGCGCTGCCGGTTTGCGTGAGGTCACGTACGGTCGCCATCGATGGACGAATGCCCAGATCGAAAAACAATCGCTTGCAAGCGTGAAGCGACAGTTCCTGGCGACGAGCCCCGTTGGCCCGTAACGTTTCTAGCTCATGCCGGATGGCCTGCCGTTGTTCGTCGAGCGTCATCGATGTTTTTCGTTTGCCTCGTTAAGAGGGATAAATAATAACAATTTACGTAGCGTTTGATACGTTTCTTGAAGGGGCTGTTGCAGTTTTGCCGAATCGGTACTTTTTCTCCGTCGAGGTGGGTCCGTACAGTGGTCTCCCTCATGTTTTTTCGTGAAACAAAGCGAAGAGCACGCGATAAGTTTTTGTTTTAAAAAGATTCTGACTGCTTTCTAGGCTTTTGTGAGTGTTTCACGAAGCGGAATGCTGGATGCTTGGACGGTGTTTTTTCGAGAGCTCGCGGGGTGCTCTTGAGAGTAATAAAAGTAAACACCATTGAACCTTGTTAAAAACGTTAACGACATGCTAAACCCTTGTGGGACAAGGGAGACAGCCCGACAAGGTGAGGTTTTACAGGAAGCGTGGTGAGGAGCTGCGGGATAGCCGAGTGATGGGGTTCGGGGCCGGCGGTGAGCCGCTGCGGGACAGGACGTGAGCGGGTTCAGGAGCATTGGCTCACGTATGGCCTTTGCAAAGGTGAAGTTTTTCAGGAGTGTGCCTTACGTAGACCCTTTAGCGGCATCATCGCGGCTCTTGGGGAAAGAAAGCATGGTGGTGAGGGCATTCGGGAATGCCTATGAGCCCGGGTTGAGCGCCGGTTTACGGGTTGAAATCTCAAGTGGTGAGGCATCACGGGAGTAAACAGCGTTCGGGAGTGAGTCTTTTCGGGAGTGGGCGGCCAAATTTGCTCAAGATTTGTGCAACTGGACCTTAAGGTGAGGGTTTTCGGGACCTTGGCGATGCATTTTGCATGGAAGCGGGGCGAATTCGTCGATCGAGGTACCGGTTTGCCCTGCAAGGTGAGCTTATTCGGGAGACTCTTTTGCCAGTAAGCGATGGTTTCGAATGGGCTCGGCTAATGCTAAAGGTGAGGGTTTGCGGGAGTCAAATTGGACTCGGCGACGTCGATAGGTGGGCGTTTTCGAGAGAAGTTGGCGGTTACTCGCGGCGAAATGCCCGTGATAGTTGGTTGGTGAGCGTGATTGAAGATCCTGGGATTCGACTGAGGTGAGGTTTTTCGGGAGCTGTTCGACGCGTCGAGGGAGCTGTACGGTGGATCGTGCCAGTTCCAAAGGTGAGGTAATACGGGAGCTTGACACGATCGAAAGTGCTTGAGGCGCAAGCGATAAGTCCCGGATGCGATTGAACATTTTCGCTGAGCGCTTCAATGGTGAGCTTTTGCGGGAGAGTGGGTTGGCCCGGATTTCCTTTCCTATTTGGGAGCGAATGAATCGAAAGGTGAGGTTTTCCGGGTGTCAAATTCGGGTGTTTCGAGATGCCTGTGCGGGGAGAGGCGGACTGGTGGCGGCTCTTAGTTGGAACAATGGTGAGGATTTACAGGAGTGCAGGCGGGCCGTACGAGAAAGGCCATGAAATGAAAGTTTCATGCCTGGATCTCGTGCGGCTTAGTGAGCTCGGGGCGCAGGCCTGGTGTCCGGCATTGCGGCAGCACAAGAGGTGTCGGTAAGCGCAGCGCCGGCATTGGGCGGTGACATTTTTGTGGCCGATGCCGGTCTTCGTTCTTTCTGGCGGGTTGTGGGACGAGACGCGCAATGCGGGGGCAGACCCAGTCCCGCCTGGCGCGTTTTTGACGCAGCGTGACGGTCTGGTAGCCGAGAGCGGAACCGCTGCGGTGCTTGGGACGCACTGGCGGCACGCCGCGGCGCACCTTGTTACCCGTTATCGCTCCGATTCGGCCGCAGCGTTCCAGCTGCCGTTGTTTGCCTTGCCACCTGATCGTCTGGTCTGTTTTGGCGTGGCTCGAGCGCACGCGATCGAAATCCGGCTCGATGTTGCTCAGGGCCCCGCCCCGCCTTGAGTCACGAGCAAAGTCGCGTCGTGAAATAACGACAGACTTTGAGGTGAGCCAATTCGGGAATCGATTGAGGCGGCTTCTGGGCACGCCGAAAGCACACAGTTCCCGCTATCCGGCGACCGGCAACGAGGTCTAGCCGAGACCGCGCTTCGGTGAGGTGAGCTTTTGCGGGAGATCACCGAAGTGAGTCATGCTTCGTAAACTGGCTTCACCGGGAAACGGTGAGAGCGTGCCTATAGACGTGCATCACCGCAATCGGTATCCTCTCGAAAAATCTCCTTTCGACCCGACGCATGGCAACGAAGCGCGCGAAGAAAACCGACGTGGATGTGGTGAGCGCAAGCTCGGCCGAATTGCGTAAAGCTGTCGAAGCGATCGCGATTCAGCCCAAGAGCGGCAAGATTACGCTTCTCACGCGCAAGCTGTTCAACGTCCTCCTTGCTGTGGCCCAGCAGGCCGACGAGTCGGGCGACACCTACCGCGCGCTGCTGTCCGATATCGTCGCGAATTCGGCGTTCGATTCGAACGATACGGCACTCGTCAAGGAGCACTTGCGGCGCATGGTGTCGGTTCAAGTCGAGTGGAGTCAGGGCACGTCGAGTCAGAAGCCTGGCCGCAAGTGGGGCATCTCGACGCTGATCGCCGATGCGGAAATTCTCGAAGATCCGACGACCCGCCGGGTGTGGGTCGAATTTTCGTTTGCGCCGAAGATCAAGAAGAAGCTGTTGGACCCCGTCCAATACGCGCGCCTGAGTCTCCAGTTCCAGAGCCAGCTGCGCAGCAGCGCGGGCCTTGCACTCTACGAAATCTGCGTGCGCTATCTGACCAATCCCAGCCATCTGACGATGCGCGAGTCGTGGGAGTGGTGGCGGCCGATCCTGTCGGGTACGCCCGACACCGAAGCTGGCGACGAAGCCAAGCGCGAATACAAGTACTTCAAGCGCGACTATCTGCGTCCGGCTATTGCGGAAGTCAATGCGGTGACCAATATCTTCGTCGAACTGATCGAGCATCGGGAGGGACGCCGGGTTGCCGAAATTCAGTTTCGCGTAACCGAACGCAAGCAACCGATGCTGGCGCTCGACGAACACCCGAACGTGTTTGACAGCACGCTGGTCGACCGCATGGTCAAGATCGGCATTCCGCTCAAGGAAGCCCAGACGCTTTACGCCGACAGCGAAGAAAACCGAATTCGCGCCGCCTTGCAGATGACCGAGCAGCGCATGCGCAGCACGGCGCTGCCGCCGGTACGCAGCGCCCCGGCGCTCTTCAAGGATGCGCTGAAGAAGGGTTATGCGCCGCCGGTGGAGGCATTGCCGTCGGCGGGCAACAGCAAGGCGGCGGCAGTTGCGCCGGCCGACGATCTTAAGGCGCGCCTGCTCAGCGAGTACGCCGTGTATCGGCGCAAGGAAGCTCAGGCGCTTTACGACGAGCAGGGTGAGGCCGATCAGGAACTCGCACGGCAATCGTTCGAAACCGATGTGCTGCCGGAGCTCGGCGCCCATATGCGGGACGACTGGCGCCGGCGCGGGCTGAATTCGAAGCTCGCCGAAACGGCGTTTTTTGATTGGCTGGCTCGAAAGACCTGGGGCGAACCAACCGACGGCGATCTGCTGTCGTTCACGCTCAGCCAGTCGCGTGCGGCGTAACGCCGCTGAGCGGCGCGGCGTCCTTTGATTCCCTTTTTGTTGGATCCTGCTTAATTCGGCAGAAGCATGTGCTCGATCTGCCGCAGGATGTCATCGCGTTTTTCCTTCGATAAACCGCGCAAGCGCAATTCGAGCCGATCGTCGCCATAGGATTTCAGGTCGCCGACGGATACGCCATCCAGCTTGATCTCCATCCGCTGCGCATAGCGCTGGCGTCCTGCGGGCTTTGCATTTTCGGGCGTGCCCGCAGCCCTGCCCTTCACGATATCGGCGACTTGCCGCGTACTCAGGTCATCCGAAAGGATCTTGTTGATGAGCCGCAGCGTGGCGTCGACCCCGCGTGCCGAATGATATCGGCCGACCTGATAGGCCATGTTCGAGCCAAAACGATCCGGTCTGGCGACCATTTCCTGCATCACGGCTTCAGGCAACTTCGCGATGGAGAGCGCGACGGCGACCGTGGATTCATCGAGGCCGAGATGTTCGGCAAGTTCTTTCTGGCTTTGGAAGTGCTTGTCGTCGAGAAAGCGCCGCCAGACGACCGCGTTATCGAAGACGGTTTGCGAATCGCGCTGAACGTTCAGGTCATAGCCGAGCTTGTAGCTCTGGATGCCGATCGGGAGGTCGATGACGATGGCCTTGACCGTTTCCTTGTTGGCTTCCTTGAGCGCCCGAACGCGTCGACCGCCGTCGCTGACGAAGTAAGTGCCAGGATTGTCGTAGTCGGGAATGACATGAATGGCTTGCTGTTGACCTTGCTTGGCGAGGTTGACCGCCAATTCGGCAATTGACGACTTCAAATAAAAATGCCGCGGATTGAACGGGCTTGGCTTGATTGTTTTGAGCGGAAGTTCGATGACTTGGCCGTGGGTGTAGCCGTGCTCGATGCGCCACGCGCGATATTGCAGCGATTCGTTCTCATGCGTCGGATCATTCTCCTGCGGCACGGCCACGAGCGGCTGGCTTGAACGCCCGGGTGCTTTTGCAGCCGGAGTGGCGGCTTCGCTCTTGACGATGCCGTCGATCGCATTCAGGCGGTCAAGCGCTGTTCTTTTTTCGCTGCTGGTCGTTTCTGGGCGCGCTTGGAAGCCTTTGGCGAATTGAGAGGGTTTCATTCAGGGTCCTTTATGCGCATAAATTCAGGGTAGCAAGGCGGCAATTTCGTCCGCACATGCACGGATTTCGACGGCGGCGAGCTTCGCGCCTCGGTCGCTCATTTGGAGCACCGTTTGTCCGAGCGCCATGGCTTGTTTGTAGGCCTCGCGCGTCGGGATTTGAGTTTTCAGCAAGGGGAAGCCGAGCTCTTCCAGCGCGCGCTTGAGTTCGCGCGTCAACATTCGCTTCTCTTCCGTCTTGTTGAGGAGGAACACGGCACGCAAGTCTTCGTTCATGACCTGCGCCTGCTGGATCAATTTGACGAGCCCAACGCTCGACCAGTAGTCAGCTGGTGATGACGAGGTGGGGATGACTGCGATTGTCGCAGCGAGCAAGACGACACCGGAGACCTTCTCGGTAATGGACGGCGGGCAGTCGACGACGATGATGTCATAGTCGTTGATGAACTTCTTGATTTCGCGATGGATCTGGCCACCGGCTTCCGAGAGGTTCACGACCGGAAACGGGATGCCTGAATCGCCCTCGGAAGAAGCGCTCGCCCAGTGAACCAGCGTGTTTTGCCCGTCAGCATCCACGACGAGGACGCGCTTTCCTTTTTCGTGGAAGGCCGCCCCGAGATGCATGGCAATTGTGCTCTTACCGACCCCGCCCTTTTGTTGAGTTACCGCGACGATTTCCGCTGCCAATTTTTTCACTCCCTTATAGAGGTTGGTGAATTTTACCGGGAAATATTTTCATTTCAATCATTTCGTAGCCGCGATGCCACGAATTGGCCGTTCGGGGAATGTTTATGCGCATAAAGGAGGCCGACCGGCGGCAAAGGGTGTCCTTCGTTATGGAGTCGATTGGGTTGCTGACGCGGCCGATCGATTCAGTTGCCACATCCTCACTGAGGCTGCAAGCGATGCCTGCTGGGGTACGAACGTCAGTTTGTATCGCCCCTTGCAAGATTCTCGTGACGCCGTTTGCGCGACCGCGTGATCCCATGCGGCCGCGCTTGCAAGTGGGCTCGGCTGGCGAATTAGGGATGATGGAGTCTTTGAGCGCGTGCCGGGTTTATGCGCATAAACGCTCAAGGTCGAGGCCGAAAGGCAGACTGGATTTGCCACTGCCCCTCGGGTTGCCGACGTACACGCCGTATCCGCCTCACGGCGGGAGCAAATTTCAGCGCATGGGATACAGCGGAGGCAAACTTGCTGCGAAATTCGGCCGCGTTCGTAATATGTACGGCCGCCTGATGTTCTCGCTCCTTGCGAGGAGCAATCTGGCGGCTGGGGTGATTCTCGGAGGTGTATCGCGCGCAAGAGTATCCGCCGACGCACGCCGCTTTCACCTAGGCCAATAAATCCCAATCGATCGATCGTGCGCTGGACGTTGGTCAAGGCTCTTCAGTGGGCGGCCCAACTACGTTAAATCGTTGATTGCGGGCTTCAAGAACAATCGCCTAAAACGTTTTACGTAGCATATAGAGTGCGAATTGGTGAGTCACCGTAAAGCCATACGCCATCGACTTATCGTGGCAAATTTAAAACCCCTGGGTACTTTTCTTATCGATCGGTTGTATAAGCCTGGTCAATTCGTTCGCTCCGCTGGAATGTCCTTCACAGAAGCCGCCCTCTGAATCGCGACCGGCCCTGAGCACCTCACGGCTCGCGCCGAACCACTGCCCACTCCTCCTTGCTCTTCCTGCCACCGCGCAAGTTCACTCCAACAACACCCCAACTCGTCTCCAGCTACAATGAATCGCCTTTCAAATTCTCGCTTCAACGCCTCAACCTCATGATCACGATCTATCACAATCCCCGTTGTTCCAAGTCCCGAAGTGCATGCGATCTCGTCGACAACACCTTGAAGGTGTCCAACGAATCTGTCGAAATCGTCGAATACCTGAAGCATCCACCCACGGTTGCACAACTCAAGGAGTTGCACCAGATGCTGGGCGGCTCGGTGCGCGACATGCTTCGCGACAACGAGGCGCCATACAAAGAACTCGGCCTCGACAACGATCGATTGACAGATGATCAGTTATGCGAAGCAATTGCAGCGCATCCGATTCTGCTGCAGCGCCCGATTGTCGTGCGCGACGGGAAGGCGGTGATCGGCCGCCCGCCAGAAGCAGTCAAGACGTTGTTCGATTGACGGGAATGCATGCGAGCGCACGCGGCCTGTGAAAGCCCTAGCCAACACACCGTAAGCGCCCGCCCGCACGTTTGGTCCGCAACTAACAGCCCGGCCTTGCCCTGATGGAGCGCTTTCCATCCGCCCCCACGCCAGCGCGTCACGCGATGCGTCAAACCAATACAAAACATCGTGCAGTTGACCGCTTCGTTCGCGCTGCGCTAGGCGACCGGCTCGGCCACTGTCGCCACCACGACGACGGTCGACATCGTCGCGCCGGTCGTGACCGGCAGAGCGCGATGCATGGCTCGCTGCTTGCGCTTGCCATCGGCGTCTTCTGGCACGTGAACGACGGAGCTTCTGATGGTGCGCGAACACTTCGGCCTGAAGCTCAAGCAGACCGTGTTCGGTCCGGTCGATATTGCGGACGATCGTCTCTGTCGTTGGGCTCGCGCTGACACTCGCGCTGCGGGACGCGCTGTCTTAGGATGACAAGCGTCGTGCTTGCATCGGCGCGTACACGCGGCCAACGCAAGCGATACCTCAGCTCCGCGGCTCTTCAGGCGTCTCCCGATCCGTCCCACTGATTTCGCGCGACGCATCGCGCAACTGCGCAATCTGTTTGCGAAAGTTGCGGCATCCGCTGCAAGTCGGCAGATGGACCCCGATGGCCAGCCATTCTCCGGCGGTCAGCCGCCGGTCCAGCGCGTCCGACAAGAGACGCGTGATGTCCTTACATTTCCCCATTCGCGTCCTCTCTGCCTAATCCTTTCTCGGCGAGACACGTGCGCAGCCTGAGCCGCGCGCGATAGATCAACACGCTGCAATGGTTCGCGGTGAGTTCGAGCTCGGTGCAAATGTCTTCGGTTTCGAAATCGAGGAATTCGCGCATCATGAACACGCGTCCGATCTGCTCTGGCAGATGCTCGAGACACGCCTCGAACAACCGCCAGAACTGCTGCCGCTGCAGCTCGGTCTCCGGTGTCGCCCACGGACGCGGCTTGGCATGCGGCGTCCAGTGGCCGTTGTCCTTGAAGAGTTCGCGGTCGAGCAGCGTCTCGGAGTCGAGTTCCGACTCGAGCGCCGACACGTTGACGGTCCGCTGCCGGGCGCGCAGCGTGTCGATGAGCTTGTGGCGCAGGATGCCGAATACCCAGGTCTTGTGCTCCGATTGTCCCGTGAACTTTTCGGCTTGCGTCCAGGCGGCGGCGAGCGCTTCCTGCACGGCGTCTTCCGCGGCGGCTGCGTCGCGCAGCTGCAGGCGCGCAAAGCGCAGCAGGTCGCGGCGCAGCTGCGCCAGATAGGCCGGATCATCGTGCGCGGCGCGCGGCGACACCGGCCTCAAGCGTGTTCCTCTCGCAGCCTCGCGGACTTCGCGCCATAGAGGATGCCGTCGAGCGACCAGCGTCCGACGCCGTGGAAGAAGAGGTAGGCGATCAGCACCGCCCACAGGATGTGGTCCTTGACCATCACAGGCTCGAGCCCCGGGTAGGAGAGCACTGCGATCAGGTTGACGACGAACAGGCCCGCCGCTGCGAAGCGTCCGCGCCATCCGAATAGCAGCAGGATCGGAAAGATCAGCTCGCCGCCCGCGCCCATCACGGCGGCGACGGCCGGCGGCAATACCGGTACATGATATTCGCTCGTGAAGAGATAGAGTGTGCTGCCCCAGTCCCGCAGCTTGAGCAGGCCGGACACGAAGAACACGCGGAAGATGTAGAGCCGCACGGCGAGCGCGACGAGCGGCTGCAGCGCGATGGCGACGGCTTCCAGTAGGCCGTACAAGCGGCCGGCAAGATTAGTGGTTTGCATTTTCGGGTTCCTCTATGTCATGGACGAGCCCATGAGCGAATAGTTGTGCGAGCAACGAACTGGGGTCGCCGGTCGCGAGAGACAGAGCGGTTTCGATGCTGCTGCCGTCGCTGAGCGCAGCGACGACTTGCGCCTCGTCTCCGCCGATCTTGCGCCAGCGCACCGTGAACGTATCGCGCCAAACGAGCACGGCTTGCCCGCCCGCATCGAGCGAGGCCGCCGGACCGCCTTCGTGCATCGCGACGATATCGGCGATCGGCCACTTCGCCGACCGCGCGACGCCCACCGAGGGCGCGAGCCGCAGCGACGCCGAGGCAAACCGCTCGGCGCCCAGCGCGGCAAGCGCAACGCCCGCGACCGGCGTGCCGTCGTCGGCGAAGTAGGCGCGCTGCATCAGCCAGTCGACTTCGGCGACGTCGCCGAGATAGGGCAGGTCGGCGGCGGGCGCGAAGCGTCGGATGAAAGCGGGGAGGCCGGCGCCGTCGTCGTGCAGGTTGGCCGAGGTGGCCGGCGTGGCGATGACGTAAGCCCGCGCGAGCGCGCGGAAATACTCCGCGCCGACGAGCGTGACGACGTGCGTGAACGCGTCGGTCAGCGCGGCGATGCGGTTGAGCCGCACGTTGTTGCGGTAGACGCCGATGTTGGCGCGTGTTGCGGCCGTGAGGCCCGCGGGCTCGCACGTGTCGTCGGCAAGCGCGGCGGCGAAGCGCTCGAGCGTGTCGTGGTAGCTCGACATCAGTGCGCCTCCGTCGTCGGCGTGGGCGCCATCGCCCGCTCGCGTGCCGTGGCCACACGCGCTTCGAGCTGCCGGTATTCGTCGATGAGCGCATCGAGCGGCGGCAGGTGCGTATCGCGCTCGAGCAGCACGGGCACCGGCCCGAAGCGCTCGAGCGCCGCATCGAGCAGCGTCCACACGGCGTCGCAGACGCTCGCCCCATGCGTATCGATCGCGACATCGTCGAGCCATTCGAACCCGGCCACATGAATCTCGCCGACGCAGCCAAGCGGCAGCCGCGCGATCTCCGCGAGCGGATCGGTCTTCAGGTTGAGCGCGTTCACGTAGAGATTGTTGACGTCGAGCAGCACGCCGCAGCCGGTGCGCGCGACGAGCTCGGCCAGCATCTCGGCCTCCGTGCACGTCTCGTTTTCGAACGCGACATACGCCGACACGTTCTCGATGAGAATGCGGCGCCCGAGGGCTTCCTGCACGGCATCGATATGCGCGGCGATCAGCGGCACGGCGCCGTCGATGCGCGGCACGGGCAGCAGATCGTTGAAATACCGGCCTGCGCCGCGATTCCAGCACAGGTGCTCGGAGACGAGCGCGGGCTCGATGCGCGTCACGAGCGCCTTCAGGCGTTGCAGATGCTGGGCGTCGGGCGCGGCATGACTGCCGAGCCCCATACCGACGCCGTGCAGGCTGATCTCATAGTGCTCACGCACGCGCTCGAGCGCGGCGACCGGTTCGCCGCCGCCGAAATAGTTTTCGCTGTGGACTTCCCACCATCCGACCGACGGCCACGCCGCGAGCACGCCGGCGACGTGCGGTCCGCGCAGGCCGAGACCTGCGCCAAGCTGCTGAGGCTGCGGATTCATCGAAAGCGTCCCGTCCTGTGATGGCTCGTGATGGTGGAGATGGCGGCCGCGCGTGACGCGCAGCCGCCCATCTTGCCAGTATCGGCGCGAATTGCGGCGCGCCGGCGTGGACGACTTACATGCCGGGCTGCAGCGAGCCGCCCATCTTCTCGCACGAGCCGGCGGGGACGGCCTTGAACTCGCCCTTGTCCATGTCCTTCGTTCCCTGGCCCGCGCACGAGTGGTTGTTGCCCTTGCAATCGTTCTGACCGGCCTTGGCGATGCCGTAGCACTTTTCCTTGTCGGCGGCGAAGACCGGGCTCGCGAGCGTGGCGCCCAGGACGGCGGTGAAGGCGGCAGCGGCGATCAGTTGCTTGTTCATCTTGACTCTCCTTTAGGTTGGAAATGGAGCCTTGAAATTGGCTTCCGGAGCTAGAGTCGGCGCTCGCCGGCGGATATGACAGTCGGGATGAAAATTTTTTGTGACTGGCGGCGCATCCCCACCGCTTCGATGACATCCGGCTCTTGCACGCTTCAATACGTCCCGAAGGAACAGGCGGATGCAGATGCGTCGATCGCGAACTATGCTTTAGCCGTTCGCGCCGCGTGCACGGGCGTTGCGCGAGTCTTCGCTCGAACGGGCGGGCTGGCGATCGCCATCGAACTGTCAGGGAATCGCCACGGCAGTTTCATGAATGTAACCGCGAGTAACTGCGTTTCGTCGGCGGCAACTTATCCACAGATTCTGTGGAGAACTTTGTGGAAAATGTGGCCGGAACCCACGACGAGTAGGCCGAGAGCTGGATTGCATGAAAAACAAGCCCGTCGCTTTCGAGTCGGGTGGGTATTGCCGGAAGCTTGTATCGTATGCGCGTTTCGTCCAACCAACAGTGAGGAAACAGGAATGGCTTACAACATTGCGGTAACTGTCGGCAGTCTGCGTCGCGAGTCGTTCAACAAGGCGCTCGCCCATGCTGTGACGAAGCTCGCCAGCGCGGACTTCGCATTCGAACTCCTCGACATTGGCTCGCTGCCGCTTTATTCGCAGGATTACGACGCCGATTTTCCCGAGTCCGCCCGGCACTTCAAGGCGCGCATCGAAGCCGCCGACGCGCTCCTGTTCGTGACGCCCGAGTACAACCGCTCGATGCCCGGCGTGCTGAAGAATGCGCTCGACTGGGGCTCGCGCCCGTGGGGCAAGAACTCGTGGGGCGGCAAGTCGGGCGCGGTGCTGGGGACGTCGCCCGGCGCCACGGGCACGGCGCTTTCGCAGCAGCATCTGCGCAACGTGCTTGCCTACCTTGATGTGGCGCTGCTCGGCCAGCCCGAGATGTTCATCAAGCACGTCGACGGCGTCATCACGGCCGACGGCGATGTCACCAACGACGATACGCGCAAGTTCCTGCAGCACTTCGTCCATCGCTACGAGAGCTGGGTGAAGCGACACGTGAGCAAGTAGTTCGCGCAATCCGGGTACATCGACGCTGCGTCGAAAAGCGAACGGCGGCTGTCCGATGAGGACGCCGCCGTTTGTTATTTGCACGAAGCCGGGGCCGCAATCCGATCACGCGTGGTGATCGTGATGCGTGGCGCGCTCCCACCCATGTCGCACCGCGGCCTTGAAGCGCGTCCAAGCATTGTGCGGATGCGCGCTCTCCCAATCGCGCTGCGCGTGCGGCTCGACGTCTTCCCAAGCGCGGGGCTCCGCGTAGCGCGAGTCGCGGCCCAGCGCTGCGCCATGGCGATAGGCGCGCTCGTAGTCTTCGTAGCGCGAGCCGTCGCTTGCGTATTTGGTCTCGTAGTCGCCGCGAAAATCCTCTTCGTACTGAAGAAATTCGTCCGGAATCGGCGCGGCGGCGCCCGCAGGCGCGTTCGTTGCGCCTTCAGCCGCCGTGCCCGAATCCGCCGGATCGCTGCGGCCTGCGGAAAAGACCGCGCCCATCCCCGCCGCGGAGCCGCATGCCGTGGCAGTGGCCGCGGCTTCGGTCGCGGGACGCTCGGCCGCGCCTTCCATGCCGCGCTCGGCCGGCGCTCCCCGCATGTAGCTGCGCACCGGCGAGCGTTGCCGCTGCGCCGATCTGCGGATGCCGAGCTCCTCGAGCGGCGAGTGGGCGCGGGCGGTCTCGTCGTCCGGCGCGCGCCAGGCGGCTGCGGTGGTCTCGTCGGGCGCGTGCCAAGTCGCCGCGCGCTCCTCGATGTCGATCGCGCCGCTGCGCTCCAGCATCGAGCGCGCGAGCTCGGCATAGGCGTCGGTCGGCGCGTCGGCGCTCAGCAGCACCGCGCCGCGGCGCACCGCTTCGGCGTATTGCGCGATTTCGTGCCGGCGTGGCTCGCTCACGAACAGCGCCTCGAAGAAGCGCCCGATGTTCGCGATCACGCCTTCGTCGGCGGGCGGTGCCGTATCGGCGGCGGAGGTGGCGTCGCTGGCGTAGGTCGGCTCGCAGCGGGCCTGCAGCGCGATGCCGTCGCGATCGAAGCCGGCCCGGATCAGCGCGTCGCGCGCAGCCTCGGCTTCGGGGTAGGTGTCGAACAGCGCGATAACGGTATGTTGCATGGCGTTCTCCTATGCAAAGCTCGACATTCATGCATCGGCCAGCAAGCGCCGTGCCGCTCGCATATATATGAACAAACCCCGGAACGCTCCGCCGCGTTCAGCCCGGCTTGCCAGCAGGCTGCGCGCGTTGCTCGCGTTCGCGCCGGATTGTCTGCAGTATTTTTTCGAGCAGCGCGATATCAAAAGGTTTTGACAGCACGCGCGCCTTGACATTCCTCGCCCGCTCGAGCTCCTCCGCGTAGCCGGTCACGAGGATCACCGGCACCGGCGCAGGCAGCGCCTCGATCGCCTCCGCAAGATCGATGCCGTTCATCGCGCCGGGCATGTGGATGTCCGAGATGACGAGATCGAACGGCGCGGCGGGATGCTCGACGAGCCGCAGCGCGGCGTCGGCGTTGAACACGTAGTGGACCGTGTGGCCCATCATCTGCAGCAGCGCTTCGGTGCCGGCCGCGACTTCGTCGTTGTCCTCGACGAGCAGGATGTTCAAGCCGCCCGATACCGCCGGTTCTTCGCGGCGCGGCTCGGCGGCGGGCGCCGCGGCGGCCACGGCGTTGCTGCGCGGCAGGTAGAGACGCACCGAGGTGCCCGCGCCGATCGCGCTGTCGATCGTCGCGAGCCCGCCCGAGCGCTCGCAGAACGCGAACACCTGCGGCAGCCCGAGGCCCGTGCCCATTCCCTTCGGCTTGGTCGTGAAGAGCGGCTCGAAGGCGTGGGCGAGCACGTCGCGGCCCATGCCGGAGCCGGTGTCGTCGAGCGAGATCTGGACGAAGTCGCCCGTCAGCGGGAAGCCGTCGCCGTGGCGCAGGCTGACGTTGCCGGCGCGCACGGTGAAGCGCCCGCCGTTGGGCATGGCGTCGCGCGCGTTGACGGCGATGTTGATGAGCGCGAGCTCGAGCTCCGCCACGTCGACGTGGATCGGCCAGACGTCGGCGCGGACCTCGATCACGAGCTCGACCTTCGCGCCGAGCGACGCCCGCAGCAGCTCGCGGCTCGCGTCCATCCAGCGCGCGAACTCGATCGTCTCGGAGCGCAACGGCTGCTTGCGCGCGACGCCGAGCAATTGCCGCGTGAGCGACTGGCCGCCCTTCAAGGCGCGCTCGATGGCGGACAACTCGCCTTCGGCGGGACGATTGCCGCGCCGCCGCGCGATCTGCACGTTGGCCGAGACGATCATCAGCAGATTGTTGAAATCGTGCGCGACGCTGCCGACGAGGTTGCCGAGCGCCTCCATCTTGCGCGACTGGCGGTAGGCGGATTCGATCGAGCGGCGCATCGACGCCTCCGCCTGCCAGCGCGCCCAAGCCTGCTCTTCGGCGGCAAGCCGCTTGAGCGACAGTCCGATCATGAGCCACAGCACGATGGACGGCGTGAAGACCGACACCATGAGCACCGCCAGGTGGCGGTACCAGTCGGCCCGCAACGCGGCTTCGCGATACGCGCACGACACGTACACGGGATACGAGCCGACGCGCCGGTAGGCGATGATCTCCGCGCCACCGTTTGCGCTCGCGCCGTCGTCGCGCGTGTGCAGCACGCCGTCGCGCCTGGCCGCGGCGAGCGCAGACGCCAGCTCGGGGCGCGGCGCCGGCTGCCGCTGGGCGGCCGGCAACAGCGGGAACGACGCGAGTACGGCGCCGTCCTCGCGCATCAGCGTCATCGTCACGGCCGAGGCCTCGCTGCCCAGCAGCTCCCGGTAGAACGCATCGAAATACGACTGGCGCAGCGCCACCGACACCAGCCCGCCGAACGAGCCGTCGGCATTGCGCCGTGCGATGCCGCTGTTGAACACGGTCTCGCCGGCGCCGACGCGGCCGATCATCACCTTGGACACGTGCTCGATCACCTTGCCGTCGCGGATGCCGGTGAAATCGTCGCGGTCGGCGATCGACGCATGCGGCGCGGGGTAGTAGCGGCTGTTGGCGAGCAGCATCCCGTCGGGGCCGAAGATCGACACCGACGCGACCTGCGGATAGCCGCCGCCGATCGTATTGAGCTTCTCGTGGATGGTGGCTTCCTGGGCGCGCACGGCGTCGTTGGAGAGGCCGCGCACGAAGTCGTCGATGCGCGCATCGAGCGTTTCGTTGAGGTCGAACACCTTGAGCGCGTGCTCCTCGCCGATGCGCACGGTGCGCAACGTGATATCGGTCGCCTCGGCGACGCGCGCCCGGAAGCTGGCATAGGCCGAGGCAGCCACGTAGACGCATGGCAGCACGATCGCGGCGATCAGGAGCGCGATCAGCGTGATGCGCCGCACGGCGAAATCGGGCTCGGGGACGGCCGGATACGGCGATTCCTCTTGCCAGTTCGGAGCCGGCTGGCTCGCGTGCGGCTCGTCGGGCCGGTGAGGCGTCATCGTCGGAATCGTATGAGCGATAAGGAGGCTGTGCGTGCCATCATAAACGAGTTGACCAGCCCGCCATGTCGGGATCGGCCGCCGGCCTGCGGCGTCCGGTGGCTCGGAAGGCGGCGGCTTTCCCGCATGCTGGCGGCGTGCCCCCAATCAGCGACAAATTCAAAAGCGCAAACGTACACAAAAGAATAGTTCACGCATTTCTCACACGTTTACATCTGATGTATTCCTCCAAAGTAAAAAATGGAAATTATTTTTGTTTGATCGCCGGAAATTTGGCGAGTTGCTTTTCGAGCGGTTTGCTCAGAAAATCGCGCATCATTTTGATGACATAGACGCCCGCCAAGTCCGGGCGCCAAGCGAAGCGCAAGCTTCGCGCATTGCGTACGCGATGCACGCCCATGCCTCCCGGCCGGCCAATCCGCTCTCTTGCCGCCAGTCGCGCCGTAGCCTGTCGATTTCCTTGCTTGCGCTAAAGAATCGACGCGGGCAGCCGTTAACGCGCCCTAGAAAACTCCGCTTATTTGTCACGCTGCCATGCCTTTGCCGATTGTGATTGCCGATGATTCCCTGCTTGCCCGCAAGGTGCTGACCAAAGCCTTGCCGGCCGATTGGGACGTCGAAATCGCGTATGCGACGAACGGACGCGAAGCACTCGCGCTGTACCGCGCCGGCAAGGCTTCGGTGATGTTTCTCGACCTGACGATGCCCGACATGACCGGCTACCAGGTGCTCGAAGCGCTCCAGCACGAGGACCTGAACACGTTCGTGATCGTCGTCTCGGCCGACATCCAGCCGCTCGCCCAGGAGCGCGTTCGCGCGCTCGGCGCCGCGGCGTTCGTCGCCAAGCCCGTGACCCCCGAGGCCCTGGTGCCCATCCTCAAGGAGTACGGGTTGTATGCCTGAGATCGTCTTCACCGAAGAACAGCGCGACGCGTTGCAGGAGATCGCGAACCTGGCGATGGGCCAGGCGGCGACGCGTCTTGCCCGGCTGCTCGATGCTTTCATCGAGCTGTCGGTGCCGGTTGTGCGCGTGGTCGAGGTGAGCGAGGCGGCGGCGGCGCTGCGTGAGATGACGGGCATCGACGAAAGCGTGACTGCCGTGCGCCAGGGCTTTCGCGCCGACATCAAGGGTGAGGGGCTCGTGATTTGCCGCAGCAGCGGCGTCGAGCACCTGTGCGCGTTCGTCGACGGTCCGTGTGCCGACCCCGCCGACGAAGCCGATTGCCAGCGCGAGCTGATGCTCGACGTCGCCAACGTGCTGACGGGCGCATGCGTGGCGAGCATTCTCGAACAATTTGACCGCACGCCGGTTTTTTCCCCGCCAAGCATGCTTGGCGAAAAAATTTCGCTCGACGACGTGTTCCAGTCCGACGTGCTTGCCTGGAAGGTTGCGCTGCTGCTCGAGGTGAATTTCGCGCTGGAAGACCAGTCGTTCCGCGCGCACCTCGTGATGCTGATGGCCGAGGACTCGATTCGTCGCGTGAACGAGGCAATTGCCGCACTGCTTTCCAGCTTATGAACGTCCCTACCGAGCCATCTCTGTCCGACCTCGTGATCGAGCGGGTCGGGTTCGGCATCTTCGTGGTCGACCGCGCTTTCAATGTCCTGATGTGGAACCGGTTCATGCAGGACCACAGCGGCCGGCCGCCTGCCGAGGTGGTCGGCAAGCCGATCTTCGAGAGCTTCCCGGAGTTGCCGCGCGGATGGCTCACGCGCAAGCTCGAAAGCGTTTTCCAGCTCGGCAGCTTCGCGTTCAGCTCGTGGGAGCAGCGGCCGTACCTGTTCAAGTTCGAGCATGACCGGCCCATTACGGGCGGCGTCGATTTCATGCAGCAGGACTGCACCTTCATGCCGCTCATGCGCGGCCGCGAGGTGGTGGCCATCTGCGTGACGATCTCCGACGTGACCCACGTCAGCGTGATGCAGCGCGAGCGCGAGGAGGCCGTCGCCAAGCTCAGGGAGTACGCAGACCGCGACGGCCTGACCGGCATCTCGAACCGGCGTTTCTTCGAGGCGCGCCTACACGACGAATACGTGCGCTGGCAGCGCTACGGCGGCGATTTCTCGGTGCTGCTCTTCGATCTCGACCACTTCAAGACGATCAACGACGAGTTTGGCCACACGATCGGCGACACGGTGCTGCGCGTGATGGCGCAGCGCGTCGGCGACGTGGTGCGCGCGCAGGACACGTTTGGCCGCTTCGGCGGCGAGGAGTTCGCACTGCTCTTGCCGTGCACGACGCTCGACGAAGCGATGATCGTCGCCGAGAAGATCCGCACGACGATCGGCGATACGCCCGTGGACGCGGAGGGCGTAAGCGTGCCCGTGACGGCGAGTGTTGGCGGCGCCGCGGCTCGCGCGGGCATGAGCGCGTACGAAGTTCTCATCAACGATGCGGATGCCGCGCTCTACAGCGCCAAGCGCCAGGGGCGCAACCGGTCGGTGGCATTCGTCTGATCAGCGCGTTTGCGGGTTGCATCGGAGCCTTCGGAGCGTGTTCGTTTGCGCAGATCGAGTCCGATCCCGCGCTGGCCCGATTTTTAGTCCTTGTCCGATATGCGTAGGCCGGGGGTCGCCGATAACTTGGCGGGACCTTTGCTACAGGGGGTCCCCATGAACCGCGACTATCTCTTTTACCTGAAGCCGCCGAAGGCCGGTCCTTACTCGCTCGACGATCTCGGCGACGCGCCCGCCCCGATCGGCTCCTGCGAAGACATCAAACAAAACCTCGCGTCGTTTTTCCCGGCGATTTCCTGGTGCGAATCGCGTCACGTGCCGGGCGCATGGTTCGGCACCGGCCCCTCCGAATTCCAGTTCACGAGCGAGCCCGACGGGCAGGTGCTCAGCTTCATGGCCTCGCAGATCGAAGCCCGGCAGGTCCGGCGGCTCGTGCGCGAACTCAACCTGATCGCGCTGGAAGTCCAGCACGATGTCGTTTTCGCGTGACCGCCGAGCGCGCGTAAGCCCGGCCGGCCGGGCCGCATCAGCGGCTCCCCCCAAAGATTGTTATACTTTCGGCCGTTTCCGGCAGTCATGCCGGTGCGCCGCGCATCTTTTGCGCGCGGCGCCGAGCGGCACGCCGCCTGGATAGCTCAGGGCCCGCCATCAGCGTGAACAGGCCCTGGATCTCAATCGCCCAAGAGGGCGCCACAGCGGAGTTCGTCTTGGCCGTTTCCAATCTTGTCGCGGACGATCCAGAAACCGACGCCGCTGCCGTCACATCGAGCAGCTCGTTTTATCTCGCGATGCGCATCCTGCCGGCCAAGCAGCGCGACGCGATGTTTCAGGTCTACGCCTTTTGCCGCGCCGTCGACGACATCGCCGACAGCAACGCGCCGCGCGCCGAACGCAGCGCGGGCCTCGCACGCTGGCGCGCGGACATCGACGCGTGCTATGCCGGCACGCCGCGGCCTTCGCTCGCCACGCTGACGCGCCACATCCGCACCTTCAACCTGCAGCGCGAAGACTTCCACGCGATGATCGACGGCATGGCGATGGACGCCGCCGAAGACATCTGCGCGCCCGACGAAGCCACGCTCGATCTCTATTGCGACCGCGTCGCCAGTGCGGCGGGGCGTCTATCGGTGAGGATATTCGGGATGCAGGAAGAGCCGGGCATCCGGCTCTCGCATCATCTGGGACGCGCGCTGCAGCTGACGAACATCCTGCGCGACATCGACGAGGACGCCGACATCAACCGCTGCTACCTGCCGCGCGAATTGCTCGCGCGCGAGGGGATTGTCGCGTCGAACCCGGCCGCGATCGCCGATGACCCCTCGCTGCCGCGCGTCTGCGCGACGCTCGCCGAGCGCGCGCTCGACCACTTCGCCAAGGCCGACGCGATCATGGACGCGTCGCCGCGCCGCGCGGTGCGCGCGCCGCGCATCATGTCGGGCGTCTACCGGGTCTTGCTCGAACGCACTCTCGAACGCGGTTTCGACCTGCCGCGCACGCCGATCACGAAGCCGAAGGGGCGGCTGTTGTGGATCGTCGCGCGTTATGCCTTGTTCTGATGGCGAGGCGGGTGCATGTGATCGGCGCGGGGCTCGCAGGCCTCGCGGCAGCGGTTCAATTGCAGCGCCGCGGCGCGCAAGTCGTGCTGTACGAAGCTGCCGGTCACGCGGGAGGGCGCTGCCGGTCGTATTACGACGACGCGCTCGGCACGACGATCGACAACGGCAATCACTTCGTGATGTCGGGCAACCAGGCGACGCTCGGCTACGCGCGCGCGATCGGCGCAGCCGACGAGCTGGCCGGGCCTGCGTCGCCCGAATTTTCGTTCGTGGATGTCGCGAGCGGACGCCGCTGGTCGGTGCGCTTCAGCCCGGGCCGCCTGCCGCTGTGGATCTTCGATGCCGCCGCACGCGTGCCCGGTACGCAGCCAGCCGACTACCTCGCGCTCGCACCGCTTTTTTTCGCGAAGCCCGGCCGCACGATGGCGCAGACGATGCGCTGCGACGGCGTGCTGTGGGACCGGCTGCTGCGGCCGCTGTTCCTCGCGGCACTGAAGGTCGAGCCGCGCCAGGGCACGGCCGAGCTCGCGGCGGCGGTGGCGCGCGAGACGTTCGCTGCGGGCGGTCAGGCGTGCCGGCCGCTCGTCGCGAAGAACGGGCTTGGTAGCGCGTTCGTCGATCCGGCGCTGCGCATGCTTCAGCATGGCGGCGCGACGATCAGGCTCGGCGCGCGGCTGGAGAAGATCGGATTTGCCGGCCGTGCGGCAAAAGCGGCCGCGCATGGCGAGGCGAAAAGCGCCGTCGGAGGGTTTGTCGACCCGCGTGAGCGTGCCGCCGCGCTGACTTTTGCCGACGGCACGGACATCGCGCTCGAGCCCGGCGAATCCGTCGTGCTCGCGGTGCCGCCGGAGGCCGCGCAAACGCTCGTGCCGGGCATGCGGGCGCCCAATGTGTACAGCGCGGCCGTCAACGCGCATTTTGCGGTTGCGCCGCCGCACGGCATGCCGCCGCTCACGGGCCTCGTGAACGCGACGGCCGAGTGGCTCTACGCGTTCGACGCGCGCTTGTCGGCGACGGCGAGCGGCGCCGAGCGCCTGGTCGATATGCCGCGCGAAGCGCTGGCGAAGACGATCTGGGCCGAGGTCGCGCAAGCGGCCGGCCTCCCTGTCGATCCGATGCCGGCCTGGCAGATCGTGAGCGAAAATCGCGCGGCGTTCGCCGCGCTGCCGTCGCAGGAAATGCTGCGGCCGGCGGCGAAGACGCGCTGGAATAATCTTGTGCTCGCGGGAGACTGGACGGCCACCGGCCTGCCTGCGACGATCGAAGGAGCGATCCGCTCGGGCCAGAAGGCCGCCGACACGCTCCTCAATCAACCGATGAACTGATGGACCGCCGATGAACGACTTGACCGCCGATAACCTTGCCGACGCCGCCGTGACCGAAGCCACGCCCTTCGCCGAGCCGCAAGCGGGCGCCGCCGCCCGCGCGCCGGCGAACCCCGCGCTCGATGCAGCCGTGACGCGCGCCGTCGACGCGCTGCTCGCCGCGCAGCGTCCCGACGGCCACTGGGTCTACGAACTCGAAGCCGACGCGACGATTCCCGCCGAGTACATCCTGCTCGTGCACTACCTCGGCGAGACGCCGAACCTCGAGCTCGAGCAGAAGATCGCGCGCTATCTGCGCCGCATCCAGCTCGCCGACGGCGGCTGGCCGCTCTTCACCGACGGCAAGCTCGACGTCAGCGCCACCGTGAAGGCCTATTTCGCGCTGAAGATGGTCGGCGATCCGGAAGACGCCGAGCACATGCAGCGCGCGCGCCGCGCGATTCTCGCGCATGGCGGCGCGGAAGCCGCGAACGTGTTCACGCGCATCCTGCTCGCGCTGTTCGGCGTGATTCCGTGGCATGCGGTGCCGATGATGCCGGTCGAGATCATGCTGCTGCCGATGTGGTTCCCGTTCCACCTGTCGAAGGTGTCGTACTGGGCGCGCACGGTGATCGTGCCGCTGCTCGTCCTGAACGCAAAGCGGCCGAAGGCGAAGAATCCGCGCGGCGTGCGCATCGACGAGATCTTCAGGGGCGCGCCCGTTTCCACGGGCCTCTTGCCGCGCGCCGGGCATCAGAGCCAGGGCTGGTTCGTGTTTTTCCGCGGTGTCGACGCGATCCTGCGCACGGTTGACGGCCTCTTTCCGCGCATAACGCGCCAGAAGGCGATCGACGCCGCCGTCGCGTTCGTCGACGAGCGCCTGAACGGCGAGGACGGGCTCGGCGCGATCTTCCCGGCGATGGCCAACTCCGTGATGATGTACGACGTGCTCGGCTATCCGCCCGATCATCCGAATCGCGCGATTGCGCGCAAGTCGGTCGAGAAGCTGCTCGTGATCGGCGAGGAAGAGGCGTATTGCCAGCCGTGCCTGTCGCCGGTGTGGGACACCTCGCTCGCGGCGCACGCGCTGCTCGAGAGCGAAGAGCCGCGCGCCGAAGAGGCCGCGCTGCGCGGCCTGCAATGGCTGCGTCCGCTGCAGATCCTGGACGTGCGCGGCGACTGGATCTCGCGCCGGCCCAACGTGCGCCCGGGCGGCTGGGCGTTCCAGTATGCGAACCCGCACTATCCGGACGTCGACGATACGGCCGTGGTCGCGCTGGCGATGGACCGTGCCGCGACGCTCACCAAGTCGAACGTCGATCGCGAGGCGATTGCGCGGGCGCGCGAATGGGTCGTCGGCATGCAGAGCAGCGACGGCGGCTGGGGCGCGTTCGAGCCGGAAAACACGCAGTACTACCTGAACAACATCCCGTTCTCGGATCACGGCGCGCTGCTCGATCCGCCGACGGCGGACGTCTCGGGCCGCTGCCTCTCGATGCTCGCGCAGCTCGGCGAGATGCCGGCCAACAGCGAGCCGGCGCGCCGGGCGTACGACTACATCCTGAAGGAGCAGGAAGCCGACGGCAGCTGGTACGGCCGCTGGGGGATGAACTACATCTACGGCACCTGGACCGCGCTGTGCGCGCTGAACGCGGCCGGCATCTCGCACGAGGACCCGCGCATCAAGCGCGCCACGCAATGGCTGATCTCGATCCAGAACGACGACGGCGGCTGGGGCGAGGACGGCACCAGCTACAAGCTCGACTATCGCGGCTACGAGCGCGCGGCGAGCACGTCGTCGCAGACGGCCTGGGCGCTGATCGGGCTGATGGCGGTGGGCGTCGTCGATCATCCGGCGATCGAGCGCGGCGTCGCCTACCTGACGAGCACGCAGCAAGCGCACGGGCTGTGGGACGAAACGCGCTTCACGGCGACGGGCTTTCCGCGCGTGTTCTATCTGCGCTACCACGGCTATCGCAAGTTCTTCCCGCTGTGGGCGCTGGCCCGCTACCGCAACCTGAAGCGCGACGGGCTCAAGCGCGTGACGGTCGGGCTGTGACGGTGAGGGCGGCGCTTTCCATCGTCGCCGTGACCGGCATGGCGTTCGAGGCGCGTATCGCGCGCGGCGAAGGCGTCGAGGCGGTCTTTGCGGCGCGCGCCGACCTGCTCGAGCGCGCGCTATCGGAGACCGTGGCGCGCGGCTGCGCGGGCATCGTGAGCTTCGGGACGGCCGGAGGATTGGCGCCGGGTCTCGAGCCCGGCTCGCTGATTATCGCGGACGCCGTCGACGGACCTCTCGGACGCATACCCATCGATGCCGCCTGGGCGGCGCGCTGCGTTGCCGCTTTGGCCGCGACGCCGATCAAGGCGAGCGTGCGGCGCGGCACGATGGCAGGCGTGACAGCGCCGGTCGTGAGCGCAGAGGACAAGGCGCGGCTACATCGCTCGACGGGTGCGCTTGCGGTCGACATGGAATCGCACGTCGCCGGCGCCATCGCGGCGGCGCACGGACTGCCGTTCATCGTATGCCGCGCGGTCGTCGATCCCGCTTGGCGCACGCTGCCGCGCGCGGCGACCGCAGGCTTGCGCGACGACGGCACCACGGCCGTCGGGCCGATCCTGCGCGAACTGGTCCGCGAGCCGTCGCAGCTCGGCGCGCTGATCCGGCTCGCCGCCGACGCGCGCGCCGCCCGCACGACGCTCATCAAGGCGCGGCATGCGCTCGGCGAAGCCGGGGCATTGCGGGCGGCATGAGCCCCGCGGCGCGTCTCTTTATTTCCCTTTATTGACCGCTTGGAGCGCTCGCCGGGGCCGGGGTGGCGGGCGTGCTTCCACTGGCCGGAGCGGCCGGCGCAGGCGTTGCGGCTCCCGCCGCCGATGCCGCGTTAGGCGCCTCGGCTTCACCCTCGTCGCCGTAGTTGGGCAGCGCGGGTGGCTTGGACGAATTCTGGTTCAACAACGCCTTGCGCTGCTGCACATAGGCATCGCGGACGAACGAATACTTGTCGAGCGCCGCCGCTTCCAGCAGATTCGTCGCGCCGAGCAGGTCCGCGCGCGCGCTGACGAACTGCAGCACGTAGAGCGGGACGCGCTCCTCCGGATCGAGGGAGGTGAAATTCAGCGGATTGACGTAGACGTCGGCGGCGCGCCCGACGCCGTCGCGGAACGAGCTAGGCCCGAACAGCGGCAGCACCAGATACGGGCCGGACGGCACGCCCCAGCGGCCGAGCGTCAGGCCGAAGTCCTGGTGATGCTTCGGCAGCCCCGCGGGCGTCGCCCAATCGATCAAGCCGCCGAGCCCGAACACGGTGTTGAACGTCAGGCGCATCAGGTCTTCGGTGGCATCGGTGATCTTCAGTTGCAGCAGGTTGTTCGCGAAGTTGCCGACATCGCCGAGATTCGAAAAGAAGTTGCTGACGGCCGTGCGTATCGGCTGCGGCGTGACTTTCTGGTAGCCCTTCGCGACGGGCACGGCAATCGTCCGGTCGACGGCATCGTTGACCTTGAAAATGACGCGGTTCATCGGCTCCAGCGGGTCGCCGGGAGTGCGATCCGGGCCGGTGGCGCAGCCGGCGAGGGCGCTCGCGGCGGCAAGCGCCAGCGCGGTGTTTCGCATCTTGTTCATCGATTTCCTGGTTTCTTCTTGGAAGCGCGCTTCACGCGCGGTTTGCCCATCAATACGGGTTGGAACACCACGGCGCCGATCAGCGTGCACGACAGCGCCAGCGCAAGCAGCCTGCCCATGCTGGCCGTGCCCGGATGGTGCGAGAGCCACAGGCTGCCGAAGGCGGTCGCGGTCGTCGCGGCGCTCAACATGACGGCGTGCGTGAGGCTCGATTGCAGCAGGCTGGTTTGCCCGGCGCGCCAGGCCATCACGAAGTAGATCTTGAACGCGACGCCGACGCCGAGCATGAGCGGTAACGCGATGATATTCGCGAAGTTGAGCGGCATGTGGAACACGACGCACAGTTCCAGCGTCACCACCGCCGAGACCAGCAGCGGAATCAGCGTGCGCAGCACGTCGCCGAAGCGGCGCAGCGTGAGCCAGAGCAGCAGCGTGATCGACAGCACGGCCCACGCGGCGGCTTGCACGAACGCCTCGATGATGGTGTCGGCCGAATGCAGGATCGAGATCGGCCCGCCGATCGCCGACGGGTCCGCCTTCTTCACCGCGTGGGCGAAGAGGCGCAGCGTCGCGTCGTCGTTCGGGTCGGCGCCGGGCGCGACCTTCGGCGAGATATTGACGAGCGCGCGGCCGTCCGCCGAGACCCAGTCGCGCACGAGTTCGGGCGGCAGGTTCTCGCGCGTGATCTGCTCGGGTTCGAGCAGCTGCGTGAGCTGCCGGAGTGCGAGGCGCAGCGGCTCGGAGATCGCGGTTTCGGCGCGCTCGCGCGTGCCGGCATCGGCGGCGGCGAGCTTCGTCAGCGCCTCGGACAGGTGCTTCGCTTCGGCCGCGCCCGGGCCGGGGTGGTCGTCGGCGGCGAGCGAGAGCTGGTTCGCCGCGCGCTTGAGCGAGGCGACGCGGATCGCGTCGCTCGAAGCGGGCGCGCCCGGCTGCGTGAGCGCCGGCGAGAGCTCCGCGGCGGCGTCGTCGATGAGCCCGAGCTTCTGCGGCTGGCCGGCCGGAATGAAGCTCGAGAGCGTCGTGACCCGGCCCACTTCCGGCAGCGCCGCGAGGCGCGCGGCCGTGCGGTCGGCGGCGGCGAGCGACGGCGCGAGCACCGTGACGTCGTTGACGCCCGCTTCGGGCGAATCCTTCAGCGCGAGCAGCGTCGCCATCGATTCGCTGTGCGGATCTTTCAGATGCAGCGGGTTGAAGTCGAAGTGCAGGTGCCAGAGCAGCGGCAGCGCGCCGACGATCACCACCAGCGTGCCGATCAGCACCGGCTTGCGGTTGCGGTCGAGATAGTCGTCGACGGGCGCGAGGCGCGGAAAGCCGGGCGAGCCCTTTTCGCCCGCGGGCGCGAAGAGCTTGATGAGCGCGGGCAGCAGCGTCATGTTCGTCAGGTAGGCGACGAACATGCCGACGCCCGCGATCAGGCCCAGCTCCGAGACGCCGCGATAGGCAGTCGGCAGGAACGAGAAGAAGCTCGCGGCCACGGCCGTCGCGGCGAGCGTGAGCGGGATGCCGACTTCGCGCGCGGTGGCGATGAGCGCGTGTTCGAGATTGTCTTCGTGAAAGCGCGCCTCGCGGTACTTGACGCCGAACTGGATGCCGAAATCGACGCCCAGCCCGACGAACAGCACCATGAACGCGACCGAAATCATGTTGAGCGCATCGACCATCAAGAGGCCGAGCGCGGCCGTGATCGCAAGCCCGACGAACAGCGTGATGAACACCGCGACGATCAGCTTGCCCGAGCGCAGCGCGAGCCACAGGATCAGCAGCACGACGACGAAAGTGGCGATGCCGTTGACGGCCGCGCCTTGCTCGACCGAGGCGAATTCCTCGTCGGCGAGCGGCTGCTCGCCGGTCAGGTGGACCGTCGCGCCGTAGCGGCCCGCGAGGTTCAGCACGGTGGCGGTGGTGCGGACCGCCTGCGAGCCGCGCGCGCCTGCTTCGAGCGCGCCGTAGTCGACCACGGGCTGCACGGTGACGAAGGCGCGCGCGGGCACCTTGGCCTGGTCTTTGTCGACGAGCCCGCGCCACGACAGCACCGAGGGCTTGCCGGCGAGCACCCCGTCGACCGTCGCCGCGCTCTTGCCGAGCAGGTTCGCCATGTCGCCGAGCTGGACCTGGCCGAGCTGCAGCGGCAAGAGGAGCGTGGTGGTCAGCGTATCGGCGAGGCCGGTCAGGCTCGGGTCTTTCGCGAGCGTATTGATGAGCGGCTTGGCCTTGGTGAGTTGCGAGGTGGTGTCCGCGATTTCCTTCGGAGACAGGAACAACAAGCCGTTGCGTTCGAAGAACGGCCCGCCCGACGGCTGCGAGACCGCCGCGAATTCGTTCGGCTGCTTGCGCAGCGCGGCTGTCAGCTCGTTGGCGGCCGCGTCGGCGAATTCCGGCGCGCCGGCTTCGACCACTACGAGGATCGTCTGGCCGCGCTGCGGAAAGGCCTTGTCGGTGGCGTCGCCGAGCGCGGTCCAGGTCTGGTCGGTTTCGATCAGACGGCTCACGTCGGTGTTGATCTTGAAGTGATTGACGACGTAGTAGCCGCTCACTGCGGCCAGGAGCAGCGAGAGCACGATGACCCAGACCGGATGGCGGACGGACCAGGCGACGAGACGGACGACGGATGACTTCAGCATGTAGGCGAGGGGGCCTTGTCACAAGGGGATGCATTTGGCAAGAGGCGCAAGTATACCGGTGCGCCTGAGATGGGCGCACGAAGCCGCCATCGTGTCTGGCGCGCCTCGCGGCGCGAGGACGCGGCAAGGCGAGGCCGCCAAAGCCGGTATACTGGCCCGACGCCCGCGCGCTCCATAGCCTTCCAAGCCGCGGCCGCTCACTTCTTCACTGTCCCGACGAGCGTATGAAACGTTATCTGATTGCTTTTCTCGCAGCTGCTTTCGTGTCCGGCACCGCCTTCGCCCAGGCAAGTCCCGATTCCGCCGTGAAGACGGCCGTCGAAGGCACCGTCAACGCGATGAAGGCCGACCCGCAGGCGAAGGGCGGCGACATGGCAAAAATTACCGGCCTGGTCCAAACGCGCTTCGTGCCCTACACCGACTTCCTGCGCACCACCCGCATCGCGGTCGGTCAGCAGGCCTGGAGCACCGCGACGCCCGAGCAGCAAAAGCAGCTCTTCGAGCAATTCCAGCTCCTGCTCGTGCGGACCTATGCCGCGTCGCTGTCGCAGCTGCGCAGCCAGGACGTGAGCTTCAAGTTCGTGCCGGCGCCGACGCCCGCGGGCGCCAAGGACACCGTCGTGCAGACCCACGTGATCAGCAACGGCGACGACCAGGGGATCGACTACCGCATGGAAAAAACGGCTGACGGCTGGAAGATTTACGACATCAACATGATGGGCGCCTGGCTGATCCAGGTCTATCAGCACCAGTTCGCGGACCAGATCGCGAAGGGCGGCATCGACGGGCTCATCAAGTTCCTGACCGAGCACAACGCGCGCAGCGCGGGTTGATGCGCGAGACGGGCGGCGCAGAAGCCGCTCGTGATGCGTTGTTCAAAGAAAGGACGCCTCGGCGTCCTTTCTTTTTTTGTCGACCCAAGTTAGCGCTTCAGCACTTACTCCGGCCCCATGCAGAGCATTACTTGGGTCCCATGCAAAGCTGGCAGGTCATTTCTTCGGCCGCCGATGCTCGACGGCGAACTTGATCAGCTCCGCCTGCCCCTCGATATTGAGCTTGCGCTTCAAGTTGAGCCGATGCGTCTCGACCGTGCGCACCGACAGCCCGTTCAATTGCGCGATCTGCTTGCTCGACAGCCCTTGCGCGAGTGCATCGAGAATGTGGCGTTCGCGCGGCGTCAGCGTTTCGAGCGGCGTCTGCATTGCGCTCGCCTGGATCATCCGCGCGGCGAGCCCCGCGCTGAAGAACGTCTGTCCGTTGAGCACCGAGCCGATCGCGTGGACGATCTCGGTCGCGGGCGAATCCTTGAGCACGTAGCCGCTCGCGCCCGCGCGCACCGCCTGCATTACGTATTCGATGTTGTCGTGCATCGACAGCATCAGCACCCGGATCGCCGGAAAGCGCTCGTGAAAGATCCCCGCGAGCGTGATGCCGTTCATCCCGTTCATGCCGACGTCCATCAGCACGAGGTCAGGAGAGACCGCTTCGGCCAGCGCGAGCGCTTCGTCCGCGTTGCCCGCCTCGCCGGCGACGTCGAGGTTCGGCACGCCTTCGAGGCGCAGGCGCAGCCCGTCGCGCACGAGCGGGTGGTCGTCGACCAGGATGATTTTCGCGGCGGAGCCTGGAGTCGCTGGGTTCATGAGCGGGGAACCTCGTTGGGTGTTGCGGATAGCGGCACGCGCGCCGTGACGACCGTATGCCCGGCCTGCGAGACGAGCGACAACGCGCCCGACAGCGTATCGAGCCGCTCGCGCATGTTGCGCAGGCCGATGCCGCCGCGCGCGTCGGCCTGCACGCGCTCGATGTCGAAGCCGCGGCCGTTGTCGGCGATCGCGAGCGTGACGGCGCGCGCCGACACGTCGAGCGACAGCGACGCGCGCGTCGCCTGCGCGTGACGCACGATGTTGTTGAGCGCTTCCTGCGCGATGCGGAAGAGGGCGGTGTTGACCGCGTCGGGCAGGGCGCCCGCACGCGTGTGCGTGATTTGCGTGAAGCCGATCTCGATGCCGGTCTCGTCGCCGAGCTCGCGCGTGAGCTGCTCGAGCGCGGCGGCGAGGCCGAGGTCGTCGAGCATCGCGGGGCGCAGCGCGTGCGAGATGCGGCGCACTTCGCGCAGCGTGTCGGAGAGGCGCGCGAGGCCCGTGGAGAGCGCCGCTTCGGCCGCCGGCACGCGGGCCGCCGGGCCTGAAGCGCGCTCGAAGCGCGCGAGCGCCGATTCGAGCAGCAGCTTGATCGACACCATCATCTGGCTGATCCCGTCGTGCAGTTCGCGCGAGAGCCGCGCGCGCTCGTTCTCCTGCGATTCGACGACCTGCTGCGCGAGGCGCTTGAGCTTCGCGTCGGCGCTCCTCGACTCGCTGACGTTGACGACGAGCGCGCAGAGCGCGATCGCGCCGAAGCCTGTCAGCGCAATCGCGGCAATCCACACCATCGTGTGCTCGATGTTGGCCGAGGCGCGCTCGTCGATATGCGCGAGCGTCGCGTTGACGTCGTCGAGATAGATGCCCGTGCCGATCATCCAGCCCCAGCGCGGCAGCGGCACGACGTAGCCGAGCTTCGGCGCGAGCTGGTTCGTCGACGGCCGATGCCAGACGTAGCGCACGTAGCCGCCGCCGCGCGAGGCCGCGGCGATCAACTGCTGGATCGTGAGCGAGCCGGCGGGATCGCGCAGCGACCACCAGTTGTGGCCGACGAGATTCGGCTCGCGCGGATGCATCAGCGAGTTGCCCTGCATGTCGTAGACGAAGAAGTAGCCGTCCTGGCCGAAGTCCATTTTTTCGAGCACGGCGAGGGCCTGCTTGCGGCGCAGCGCGTCGTCGCGCGCGTTTTCGCCGCTGGCGTCGTAGAGCGGGGCGATCGCGCTCGTCGCCAGGTCGACGTAGTGCTTGAGCTCGATCTCCTTGCTCGACAGGTAGGCGGCTTCCATCGTCGCGTGTTGCGTCTGCGCCAGCGCCGTCGCCTGCTGGCGCACGCCAAACTCGATGCCCGCGATCGCGACCAGGAAGGGCACGATCGCGAGCAGGAAGATCTTTGTCTTGAGTTTCATCACTGGCTTTGTTTCATGGCGGCTGCGCCTACGTAGTTTTACGCAGTGTGCTTACGTAGTTATCCGCTTGTGGCGCACACACCGAAAGCGAATACTACACGGCCATGACATGGTCCACGCGCCATGCATCGCGCTGGCCCAGCGCGTGATTTCGCAGCCGGCGCCTGACGCCGGTATCCCATAATAATTTAGGAGACGCCATGAGTCGGGCTTCCCATTGTTTGATCTGGATCGCGGTCGCGCTGCTGGGCGCGTTCGCGTTCGGCACCATCGCCCTTGCGCACGGCGAACGCGTCAGCGCCCTCTGGGTCGTGATCGCCGCCGTCTGCGTCTATTTGATCGCTTACCGCTTCTACAGCCGCTTCATCGCGAGCAAGGTGCTGCAGCTCGACGGCCTGCGCATGACGCCCGCCGTCAAGCACAACGACGGCCTCGACTACGTGCCGACCAACAAGTACGTGCTGTTCGGCCATCACTTCGCGGCGATTGCCGGCGCCGGGCCGCTCGTCGGCCCCGTGCTCGCCGCGCAGATGGGCTACACGCCCGGCATGCTGTGGATTCTCGCGGGCGTCGTGTTCGCGGGCGCGGTGCAGGACTTCGTCGTGCTCTTCATCTCGTCGCGCCGCGACGGCCGCTCGCTCGGCGATCTCGTCAAGATGGAGCTCGGCACGGTGCCCGGCGTGATCGCGCTGTTCGGCGCGTTCCTCATCATGGTGATCATCCTCGCGGTGCTCGCGCTGATCGTCGTGAAGGCGCTGACCAATTCGCCCTGGGGCACGTTCACCGTTGCGGCGACGATTCCGATCGCGCTGTTCATGGGCGTCTATACGCGCTACATCCGGCCGGGCCGGATCGGCGAGGTGTCGATCATCGGCTTCGTGCTGCTGATGGCGTCGATCGTCTACGGCCAGCATGTGCACGATTCGCCGACGCTCGCCGCCTGGTTCACGTTCAACGGCACGCAGCTCACGTGGATCCTGATCGGCTACGGCTTCGTGGCGTCCGTGCTGCCGATCTGGCTGCTGCTCGCGCCGCGCGACTATCTGTCGACGTTCCTGAAGATCGGCACGATCCTTGGTCTAGCGATCGGCATTCTCGTCGTCGCGCCGGAGCTGAAGATGCCCGCGCTGACGAAGTTCGTCGACGGCACCGGGCCGGTCTGGTCGGGCAACCTGTTCCCGTTCCTCTTCATCACGATCGCGTGCGGCGCGGTGTCGGGCTTCCACGCGCTGATCTCGTCGGGCACGACGCCCAAGATGCTCGACAACGAAACCAATGCGCGCTTCATCGGCTACGGTGCGATGCTGATGGAATCGTTCGTCGCGATCATGGCGCTCGTGGCCGCCTGCGTGATCGAGCCGGGCATCTACTTCGCGATGAACGCGCCGGCTGCCGTGCTCGGCACGACGCCCGAGGCGGTCGCGCATACCGTCACGAGCTGGGGCTTCGTGCTGACGCCAGACATGCTCACGACGACCGCGAAGGCCGTCGGCGAAACGACGATCATCGCGCGCGCCGGCGGCGCGCCGACGCTCGCGGTCGGCATGGCGCACATCCTGCACCAGGTGATCGGCGGCGAAGCGATGATGGCGTTCTGGTATCACTTCGCGATCCTGTTCGAAGCGCTCTTCATCCTGACGGCGGTCGATGCGGGCACGCGCGCGGGCCGCTTCATGCTGCAAGACCTGCTCGGCACGTTCCATCCGGCTTTGAAGCGCACCGACTCGCTGGCGGCGAACCTTATGGCGACGGCGCTGTGCGTGGCGGCGTGGGGCTACTTCCTGTACCAAGGCGTGGTCGATCCTCTCGGCGGCATCAACACGCTGTGGCCGCTGTTCGGCATCTCGAACCAGATGCTGGCCGCGATCGCGCTGACGCTCGGCACGGTGGTGCTCTTCAAGATGAAGCGCGACCGCTTCGCCTGGGTCACGCTGGTGCCGACGGTGTGGCTGCTGGTTTGCACGCTGACGGCGGGCTGGCAGAAGATCTTCGACGCGAATCCGAAAGTGGGTTTTCTGGCGCACGCGGCGAAACTCTCGGCTGCGGCCGATGCGGGGACGGTCATGGCGCCCGCGAAGTCGATCGAGCAGATGCACAGGGTCATCTTCAACGACTATATCGACGCAGCGCTGGCGGGGCTGTTCATCTTCGTCGTGGCGAGCATGGTGGTGTATGGCGTGCTGGCGGTGATGCGCGCGCGCCGCGCCGAGCGCCCGACGTCGAGCGAGACGCCGTTCGAAGCGATGCCGGCCAGCCAGGCCGCGGTGGCCTCGACGGTGCAATAACGGGAGGCCCGCGATGTTCTCCAACCTGACTGGGGTGCGCAATGAAGTGCGGAACGCGGGCCGTTATCTGGGGCAGGCGCTGCGGCTGATGGTCGGGGTGCCTGACTACGAGACGTATGTCGCGCACATGCGCGCGACGCATCCGGATCGGCCCGTGATGACGTACGAGGAGTTTTTCCGCGAGCGGCAGAATGCGCGGTATGGCGCGGGGGCGGGGAAGTGCTGTTGATCTGCCGTTGCCGCGCCCGCAAGCGCCGACCTAGACGCGGAAGTCCGGCCAGGTCGCGAAGTCCGCGGGGCCTCGGATGCGCGCGAGCGGGAACGTCGTGCCTTCGATGACCTGTTCGACCACGTCCTTGCTCTCGAAGTGCAACGCGCCGCGTTCGCCGAGCACGGTGCCGTGTGTGTCTTCGACGAGCAGCGCCGAGCCTTCCGGCAACGCCAGCACCTGCTCCGGCGCATTGATGTCGAGAAACTCGACAATCCGCTCTTCGCGGCTTTCGCCGTTGTGCCCCACGGGCTTGCCGCTGATGAAGTGCGGGTTGATCTGGAACGGCACGAGGCCGAGCGCGCGCAGCGTCGGCGGCTGGACGATCGGCATGTCGTTGGTCGTGCGGATCGTCGGGCACGCGACGTTGCTGCCGGCGCTCCAGCCGACGTAAGGCGTCCCCTCGCGCACCTTCGCGCGGATCGCATCGGCGATATCGGCTTCGTACATGCGCTTGAGCAGCGCAAACGTGTTGCCGCCGCCGACCGCGATCGCGTCCGCCCGCTCAATCGCTTGACGCGGATTCGCGCTGCGATGAATCGACTCGAGCGCATAGCCGAGCTTTTCGAACGCCGGCTTGACGGTGGCTTCATACGCGTCGAAGCTCAATGCGACGCCGGCAAACGGAACGAAGACAATTTTGCGCGCCTCGTGTTTGAGTACCGTATGGATCTGTTCGGTGGCGTGCTCCAGATAGCCGAGGCTGTCTTTGCGGGAGCTGCTCATCAGCAGGATGCGATGTGCCATGGTTGCCTTCCGGATCGACGTAAGGTGAGGGAATTCGGGAGCCGCGCGGTCGATTGTTGGAGTCGCTTTTTAGAGCGGCGCGGGCATGAAAAAAGGCGCAACAGTATGACCCGTTGCGCCCTCTCATTCACCACGCACGCAGCGTGCGTTTCATTGGCTCAATGCGCCGCGACCGCCTGCGTCTTCTTCGCGCCCTTCGCACGCCCGATTTCCTCGAGCTTGATCTCGACGTGACGCGAGAACACGTATTCAGCCGGACGCTGCTTGTCGAGCGGGATGTCCTTGGTGAACGCGCCTTCTGTCTTCGGGCCGCGCATAGCCACACCAAGCGCCTTCAGCGGATGCGCGACGGTATCCATCACCGCCGTCGCCTCGAAGCCGCAGTGGACCATGCAGTCCGCGCACTTCTCGTAGTTGCCGGTGCCGTACTTGTCCCAGTCGGTGGTTTCCATCAGTTCCTTGAAGGTCTTCACGTAGCCTTCGCCGACCAGATAACACGGCTTCTGCCAGCCGAACACCGTGCGCGCCGGGTTGCCCCACGGCGTGCATTCGTAGGTCTGGTTGCCCGCGAGGAAGTCGAGGAACAGGCCCGACTGGCTGAACGACCAGTTCTTGCCGTTGTTGCCGCGCTTGAAGATCTCGCGGAACAGTTGCTTGGTCTTGTCGCGGTTCAGGAAGTGCTGCTGATCGGGCGCGCGCTCGTACGCATAGCCCGGCGATACCGTGATGCCGTCGACGCCGATCGGCTTCAACGTATCGAAGAACGCCGCGACGCGCTCGGGCACGGCGTCGTTGAACAGCGTGCAGTTGATGTTGACGCGGAAGCCGCGGCGCTTCGCTTCGCGGATCGCGGCGACAGCCTTGTCGTAGACGCCTTCCTGCGAAACCGAGTGATCGTGCATCTGCTGGTCGCCGTCGAGGTGCACCGACCAGACGAAGTACGGGCTCGGCTCGTAGTCGTCCATCTTCTTTTCCATCAGGAGCGCGTTCGTGCAGAGGTAGACGAACTTCTTGCGCTTGATGATGCCCTTGACGATCTCCGGCATTTCCTTGTGCAGGAGCGGCTCGCCGCCGGCGATCGAGACGACCGGCGCGCCGCACTCGTCGACCGCGCCGAGGCACTCTTCGAGCGACAGGCGCTGGTTCAGGATGGGATCGGGATAGTCGATCTTGCCGCAGCCATTGCAGGCGAGGTTGCAGCGGAACAGCGGCTCGAGCATCAGCGCGAGCGGGTAGCGTTTGTTGCCGGAAAAATGCTGGCGGAAGATGTAGGAGCCAACACGGACTTTTTGTAGCAGCGGAATAGACAAGGTTGAGCTCCTTAGGCTTCGCGCGCGACGGCTGGCTCGGCCAGCTTAGACGGCAGCTTGAATTCGACTTTTTCTTCACGGCCCGCCATCGTCGTGACATCGACGGGGCCCAATGCGCGCAGCGCATCGATCACGTGTTCGACCATTTCTTCCGGCGCCGACGCGCCTGCCGTGAGGCCGACGGTCTGCGCATTCGCGAACCATTCGGACTTCACTTCCGAGCCGTCCGCGACGAGGTAGCTCGGCACGCCGCTTTCGGTGCCGATCTCGCGCAAGCGGTTCGAGTTCGAGCTGTTGGTCGCGCCGACCACGAGCAGCACGTCGACCTGCTTCGAGAGCTCGCGCACCGCTGCCTGGCGGTTTTGCGTCGCGTAGCAGATGTCGCGCGTATCCGGGCCGACGATGTCGGTGAAGCGGCGCATCAGCGCTTCGATGATGCCGCGCGTGTCGTCGACGGAGAGCGTCGTCTGCGTGACGTAGGCGAGCGGCGTGTCGTTCGCCAGCGGCAGGGTCGCGACTTCCGCCTCGCTCTGCACGAGCAGGACCTTGCCCGGAATCTGGCCGATCGTGCCTTCGACTTCCGGGTGGCCCGCGTGGCCGATCAGGATCAGCGTGCGGCCGGCGGCCACATACTGGCGCCCTTGCACGTGCACTTTCGTCACGAGCGGGCAGGTGGCGTCGAGCACGTCGAGGCCGCGTTGCTCGGCATCGCGCTCGACGCTCTGCGCCACGCCGTGCGCGCTGAAAATCGCCACGGCGCCATGCGGCACTTCGTCGAGCTCCTCGACAAAGCGCGCGCCTTTGCTGCGCAGGTTTTCGACGACATGCCGATTGTGAACAATTTCATGGCGCACATAGACGGGTGCGCCGTGTCGTTGCAGCGCGCGATCCACGATCTCAATCGCGCGGACGACCCCCGCACAAAAGCCGCGGGGCTGAGCAAGGATGACTCGCATATGTTTGGGAACTCCGACTGACGCGGGGTCTCGAACAAGCCGGTCATGACTTCGTCGCCCCGAATCCAGGTATTAGAAAGCGGGCGCAATCCCGGCAAAACCGAATTCAAAACGCGCATTCTACCGCTATCGAGTCCGGCGCGCTTTAATGGGGCCGTCGCACATTTTGAAAGCAGTCGTTCCCAGGGGGCCGAGGCATGCCGGAACCCAGTAAACTACTGGGCCGCAGGCGAATCTTTCGCTTGCATTACGTAATTTGCAGCATGGAAGTCGAACACTACGAAACCTTACCGGTCGAGAGGATTTTGTTGCCCAAGGCGCTGCGCGCGCCGGTCGGACTGATCCATCACTTTGTGCGCACCGCCGCCGAGATTGCCGAGAACGACGATTTCAGCCACGCCTGCCGACGTGCCCGGCTTGCCGACTTCCGGGCCGGGCTCGACGCCGCCCTGAACGGCCGCACGGCCCCCGTCCACCCGCTCCTGTTCGACAAACTGGCTGCCGCGGCCTCGCAGCACGGCTTGCCGTTCGAGCCGTTCTACGACCTCGTGTCGGCCTTCGACCAGGACATCGACACCACCCGTTACGACAACCACGCCGCGCTCGTCGACTACTGCCGCCTTGCGGTGCATCCGATCGGGCGCCTGCTGCTGCATCTGATTGGCGCCGCCAATCCGGAAAATATTGCCGATTCCGACGCGATCTGCACGTCGCTGCAATTGATCAACTTCTGCCAGGATGTCGCGCTCGACTGGCGCAAAGGGCATGTCTACCTGCCGCTTGCCGATATCGCGCGATTTTCCGTGACCGAGGCGCAAATCGCCAATGGCGTTTGCGACGACGCCTGGCGGGCGCTGATGGCGCATCAGCTTGCCTGCGCCCGTGCGTTGATGGTGCGCGGCGCGCCGCTCGCGCGGCGTCTGCCGGGGCGTTTCGGCCTCGAGCTGTGCAGCGTCGTGCAAGGCGGCCTGCGCGTTATCGAGCGCATCGAGCAGGCCGATTACGACGTGTTTCACCATCGACCCGTGCTGGATACGCTCGATTGGTGCATCATCGCGGCGCGCACGGCGAAAATGCGTCTCTTCGGGAGCGTCGGCGTGAGCGCACTATCGTTTGAGGGTCACGCATGATCGCAATTCTGTTGTTTCTGCTGTCCGCCCTATCGCTTCTGATCTGGTGTGTGCTGCTGTTTGCCCGCGGCGGCTTCTGGCGTGCGCGTCCGGCGCCGCCGCTCGCCATCGGCGCGCGCGAGTCGTGGCCTGCCGTGGCTGCCGTCGTGCCGGCCCGCAACGAGGCCGACGTGATCGGCAAGGCCGTCGCGACATTGATCGCGCAGGATTATCCGGGCGCGTTCCATGTGATCGTCGTCGACGACCATAGCACCGACGGCACCGCTGAAGCCGCGCGCGCCGCGGCACTGTCGCTGCAAAGGCCGGAGCGCCTGACGGTGCTCACCGCGAAGCCATTGCCCGCGGGCTGGTCCGGCAAGGTTTGGGCGCAGTCGCAGGGTATCGAGGCGGTGAAGTCGCTCGGGCTGCCCGCCGACTACCTGCTGCTCACCGACGCCGACATCGGCCATCCCCCCGACGCCGTCGCGCAACTCGTTGCGCGCGCAACGGAAGAGAAGCGCGACCTGGTCTCGCTGATGGTGCGGCTGCGCTGCGATTCGTTATGGGAAAAGGCGCTGATTCCCGCGTTCGTGTTTTTCTTCGCGAAGCTCTACCCATTCTCGTGGGTCAACAATCCGCGCAACAAGACCGCCGCTGCCGCGGGCGGCTGCATGCTCGTGAGGCGCGCGGCGCTCGAGGAAGCCGGCGGGATCGAATCGATCCGCGGCGAATTGATCGACGATTGCAGCCTCGCGAATCGCATCAAGCATCGCGGCGAGGGGCGTCACCCGATCCGGCTCGATGTCGCTGCGCAGAGCGTGTCGCTGCGTCCGTATGACAACTGGCGCGAGATCTGGAACATGATTGCGCGCACTGCGTTCACGCAGCTGCGCTACTCGCCGTGGCTGCTTGCCGGGACGCTGATCGGCATGACGCTGATCTATCTGGTGCCGCCCGTCGTCGCGCTTGCGCTTGGTCCGTATGGCTGGCCGGCGTGGCTCGCGTGGGCCGCGATGTGCTGCGCGTATGCGCCGATGCTGCGCTACTACAAACGCTCGCCGCTATGGGCGCCGGCGTTGCCGCTCGTGGCGCTGTTCTATGTCGGGGCGACGGTGGCGTCCGCCGTGCGCTATTGGCGCGGCAAGGGCGGGCAGTGGAAGGCGCGCGTGCAGGCGCCGGTGCAGGAGCGGTAGGTTCGATTCGCTGCTCGTTGCTCGCGAACGGCCGCGCCTGGAGCGCGGCTTTTTTTACATCGTCAACGCTGCGTCAGCATCATGTAGAGCTGGATCGCCATGTCCGGCGAGAACGTGAACGGCACCCAGCCGTGGCCCGTATGGCGCAGGACCAGCAGGCGATCGCCGTTCGATTGCTTTTGCACAGCCATCACCGGGTTCTTCGTCGATACGAAACGCCAGCCGGGGGGCAGGGCCATCGGCGGTTCCGGGAGCATCGACGCACGCGCGTTCGCCAGCTCTTCGATCAGCTGCGTCACCTGGTCGGGATGCAGCGACACCGACTTCCCGCCGACCGTCAGCACGATTTCGTTTTGCGTCGGGCGCGCGACGTGCAGAGTGGGCTTTTCGTCGACGCTCTCCGCTGCGGGCTCGACGGCGTTCGCCGCATGCGCATCGGCTGCGTCCGGCGCGGCTGAATCGGCGGGCGTTTCAGCGGAAGCGGCCGAGGCTTGCGGCGCTTCCTGCGCCGCTTGTTGAGCGAGGGCGGATTGAATGAGCTGGGTGAGCTGATCGACACCCGTTTCGAGCGCGCCGATCTGTTCTTGGAGGTTCATGCGAGTCTTCTCTACGTAAGACTCGCGATTTTACTCGCTGCGCGCCGGCCTTGACCGTACCGGCGCGTTCACAGGTTGTAACAAATTGCTCGGCGCGCCGCGCGGTCGAGCTGATAGCCACGCCGCATCACGCCTTCAGATACCCCGCCTGCCGGAACCAGTCGAGCGCATCGCTCAATCCCTCGCGATACGGCCGCGCGCGATAGCCGAGCTCGCGCTCCGCCTTCGCCGATGTGAAGTACATCTTGTTCTTCGCCATCTTGAGGCCGTCGACGGTCACGAACGGCTCGCGCTTGGTGATCTTCGCGACCGCCTCCGCGCCGAGCGCGAGCGGATAGAGCGGCCAGCGCGGCAGGCTGATCGTCGGCGCCTTGCGGCCCGTGAGCGCGGCGATGTCGGCGAGCATCTGCTGCAGCGGCAGATTTTCGCCGCCGAGGATGTAGCGCTCGCCGATGCGTCCATGATCGAGGGCGAGAAAGTGGCCCGCGGCGACATCGTCGACATGGACGAGGTTCAGCCCCGTATCGACGAACGCCGGGATCTTGCCGAGGGCGGCTTCGACGATGATGCGGCCGGTGGGCGTCGGACGCACGTCGCGCGGGCCGATCGGCGTCGACGGATTGACGATCACGGCGGGCAGGCGGTCGTTCGCGATCATGCGCTCGACCGCGCGCTCGGCGAGCACCTTGCTGCGCTTGTAGACGCCGATCGCCTGCTCGGCCGTGAGCGGCGCGGTTTCGTCGACCGAATGGCCGGCGCTGGTGACCTTGAGCGTCGCGACGCTGCTCGTATAGACGATGCGCTCGACGCCTTCCGCGAGCGCCGCGCGCATCGTCGCTTCGGTGCCTTCGAGGTTGGCGCGTTCGATCTCGGCGGGATCGGGCGCCCACAGGCGGTAGTCGGCGGCGACGTGAAAGAGATAGCGCACGCCGCGCAAGGCGGTGCGCATCGACGCTTCGTCGCGCATGTCGCCGACGGCGACTTCGGCATCGAGATCTTCGAGGTTCTTGCGCGGGCTCGTGGCGCGCACCAGCACGCGCACGGCGTAGCCTTTCTGTTGCGCGATGCGCGCGACGGCCGAGCCGACGAAGCCGGACGCGCCGGTAACGAGAACGAGGTCTCGTGTTTGATCTGCCATGGGTTCCTCAGTGGTGCGGCGGCGGGCGTGGTGCGCGACACACATGCGCTCGCCGGTCTGGACGTTGCGCGATTTTACTTGCCCCGAGGAACACAAGGGCGCGGCCGATCAGCTGTACTCCACCGCCCCTTCATTGAAGTTGAGGATGAACGCATGCGCATCGGCGGCGACCATCGGCCGCGCGAAGCGGTATCCCTGCACGAAGTTGCAGCCGTGGCGGCGCAGGAACGCGAGCTGGTTGTCGGTCTCGACGCCTTCGGCCACGACCTTGAACCCGAGCGCCCGTCCGAGCGAGAGGATCGCGCGCGTGATCACCTCGTCCTCGCGATGCTCCCCGATGCCGCGCACGAACGACATGTCGAGCTTCAAGCGGTCGGCGTGGAAGGTGCGGATGTAGGAAAGGCTCGAATAGCCCGTGCCGAAATCGTCGATGGCGATATCCACGCCCGTCGCCCGGATCGCGCGCAGCATTTCGATCGACCCGTACGCCATCAGCGCGCCCTCGGTGATCTCGACTTCGAGCAGCGACGGCGGCAAGCCGGCCCGCGTGAGCGCGCACTCCATCACGCGCAGGATGTCGGCGCGCGCGAACTGCCGCGGTGAGATGTTCACCGACATCCGCAGGCCCGGCAGCGTCGACTGCCACGCCTGCGCCTGGAAGCACGCCTGCTGCATCACCCACTCGCCGATCGGCACGATCAGGCCGTTTTCCTCGGCGATCGGAATGAAGGTGGCGGGACTCACGGGGCCCAGTTCCGCATCGCGCCAGCGCAGCAGCGCCTCGACGCCCGTCACGCGATTCGTCAGAAGATCGACTTGCGGCTGGTAGTCGAGCCGGAACTCGCCGTTGGCGAGCGCCACGCGCATGCGGCGCGACAGCGCGAGGCGTTCGTCCGCGGCGCGGCCGAGCTCGGGCTCGTAGCGATGTACCGAATTGCGGCCGTTCGATTTGGAGCGGTACATCGCGAGGTCGGCGCGGCGCAGCAGCGTTTCGCCATCGCAGCCGTCGGACGGAAAGCTCGCGATGCCGATGCTCGCCTCGACGTAGAACTGGGTGCCGTCGATCCATATGGGGCGCGCGAACGCCTGCGAGACGCGCGCGAGGACTTCGGTCAGGCGGTCGGTGTGCGCCTCTTCGGCGATCACCAGCACGAACTCGTCGCCGCCGTAGCGCGCCACCGTGTCCGCGTCGCCGGCGCAGGCCCCGAGGCGTTGCGCGATGTTGCGCAGCAGGCGGTCGCCGATGCCGTGTCCGAGACTGTCGTTGACGTCCTTGAAATGGTCGACGTCCATGAAGATCAGCGATACGCGAGTGCCGAGCTCGGCGCCGAGCCGGATCGCCTGGTCGAGCCGTTCGTTGAGCAGCGCGCGGTTCGGCAGCCCGGTGAGCGAATCGAAGTTCGCCTGGTGGTGCAGCATCTCGTGCGACTGCATGAGCTCGGTCACGTCGTTGACGACGCTGATGTGATGCGTGACCTGGCCATGCTCGTCGCGCACGGGGGCGATGTAGAGCTGGTTCCAGAACAGCGTGCCGTCGCGGCGGTAGTTGCGCACGAGCGTCGTCACGTCGCGCTCTTGCGCAAGAGCGCGACGGATCGCGTCGATGCCGGGCTGGTCGCGGTCGTCGCCTTGCAGGAAGCGGCAATCGGAGCCGATCACGTCGTCGATGCGGTAGCCGGTGATGCGCTCGAACGCGGGGTTCGCATATTCGATCAGATTGCCGTTCTTTGTGGCGCGCGTGATCAGCACCGCGTTGACGATTGCGTCGAGCGCGCGGCTGCGCAGGCGCAGCGCGAGTTCGGCGTCCTTGCGCTCGGTGATGTCTTCGTAGGTCGCGAGCAAGCCGATGACGTCGTCGCGCGCGTTCTTGAGCGGCACCTTGGTCTTGCGGAACCAGCGCCATGCGCCGCCTTGCGCGGGGGCGTACTCCTCGTAGCCGAGCAACGGCTTGCCGCTCGCGATCACTTCGCTGTCGCGCATGCGTGCCGTCGACGCGAAGCTGTGCCACGGCAGGTCGTAGTCGGTGAGGCCGGCGATCTTCGAGGCGTCGGTGAGGCCGACGTCGTCCGCGAACGCGCGGTTGCAGCCGAGATATTGCGAGCGGGTGTCTTTCCAGAAGATGCGTTGCGGCACGCTGTCGATCACCGCTTCGAGCATTTGCTTCGATTGCTGGAGCGCTTCCTTGGCGAGCTCTTTTTCGGTGACGTCGACGGCGACGACAAAGCACGCGCGGCGATTGGCGTGATTGAGAAAGTGATAGGTCGGCTCGACGAAAAAGTGCGTACCGTCCTTTCTCATGTGACGGCGCACGCCGGACGAGCCCTTGACCATGCCGGTCTTCGCCGCGAGTTCCGTGAAGCGCGCGAGGAACTCGGCCGCTTCGTCGGCGGGCCGCAGCCTGGCGATGGCGAGGCCTTCGAATTCGTCGCGCGAATAGCCGTAAAGGCGCACCGCGGCTTCGTTGACCGCCGTCACCTTCCGCGTGCCGACGTCGTAGATCAGCATCGGCAGCGGGTGCTCTTCGAAGTACTCGCGAAAGCGCGCCTCGCCTTCTTCCGCGGCGATGCGCACGCGCGCGCGCTCGAGCGCAAGGCGATGGTTCGTGAGAAAGCCGTAGACGAGCAGCGCGAACGCCGCGGCAGCGGCGGCGGCGAACGCGACGCGCTCGGAGGCGAGGCGCCGCGCCGAAATGCTCGCACGGGCGCTGGTCGAGAGTTCGCGAGCGGGATCGAGCGATTCGACGCCGACTGCGAGGCGGTGCCGCGTTTCGTTGATCGTGCCGAGCGCCTGCCGCTGGATCGAGACAGTTTCGTTGTCGGTGCGCGCGGTGAGCTCCGTCTGGGCAAGCTCGCGCTGCCATTCGCTCGTGGTCCGGCGCAGCGCTTCGACGTCGCGCGAGCGTTGCGGGTCGTTGACGAAGGCGTCTTCGAGCTCGCCGAAGTAGTGCCGCGCGCGCTCGATGCGCGTCACGTTCCACGGAACCGCGTGCGACGACGGGTTGTCGAGCAGCCGCAGAAAATCGGCATCCGCTTCCGTGTAGAGTGAATCGAGTCCTTCGACGTCGTCACGAACGTGCAGCACCTGCGCGAGCTGCGCGTCGTCGACCTCGCGCGCGGCGAAAATCTGACTGGCGGAAAACGCGACCATGCCGACGGCAAGGGCGCACAAGCCGACGGTCAGAATGGTCGTGTTGTGTTCGTCGAACCAGCTTTTGATCTTGCGGATGCGATTGACACCTACCGCGTGGTCTTGTCCAGCCACCGTGCAGTCCCCTTCGCGCGATCGATAAAAACATGCGTTAACGGATAGCGACCGCCGCGCTGATTTCCTTAAGTGCTCGTCGAAATGACTTTTGATTATTCAGCTGCTTCTTGACTCGACTGCTGGACAGACTGCTTTATTCGTGTTCGCCGTCTAGATGGCGCTTCCCCGTGATCGATGGCGCCATGTGTTCCCGCTGGCCCGCCTGTGCGTCCGGGGTTGCGGCCGGCACGGCTAGCGCCGTGCGACTAAAATGCGTGGCGGAATGAAGACGCAGGAGATGCAGGTATGACTAGCCCCGATTTAAACACAAGAATTGAAACTTATTATGTCCGCGTGCGTGGCGTCGTCCAGGGTGTGGGGTTTCGACACGCCACGGTGCGCAAGGCGCACTCGCTTGGTATCAAGGGCTGGGTCGCGAATCTCGACGACGGCTCGGTCGAGGCGATTCTCCAGGGCCCGGCCAACCAGGTCGACCTGATGCTCGAATGGATGCGGCGCGGCCCGCCCGCGGCGCGCGTGACCGATCTTGCCGGCGAGGAGCGCTATACGGACAAGCGCTACGAGCGCTTCGAGCAGCACTGATGGGATTGTCTGTTTTCAAGGGTGCGCGCCGAGTCGCATCGCTTTACCGCAATTCGATGGCAAAGATATTTAAAGCGCATTTCTCCACCGCGCAGCGCGCGCGATGAAGTATCCCGATGCAGGACGAGGCATCGCCCTTTCAGTGGGTGCGTCGGCCCTTTTTGCGCTGATGTCGGCCTACACCAAGCTGCTCGCGCCGCTGACCGGCCTCGACATCTTTGCATGGCGGATCGTCTGGACCGTGCCCGGCGCGTTGCTGCTGGTGGCGTTGCGCGGCCGCGTTCCCGAGCTCAGGCAACTGGTCGTGCGAGCCTTCGCCGAGCCGGGCATCGCGCTCGCGGCGCTCGCCGCCGCCGGCTTGCTCGGCCTGCAGCTGTGGGTGTTCCTGTGGGCGCCGCTGCACGGGCGGATGCTCGAAGTGTCGCTCGGCTATTTCCTGCTGCCGCTCACGATGGTGCTGGTTGCGCGCTTCCACTATCGCGAGCGGCTCGATCCGGCGCAGTGGCTCGCGGTCGCCTGCGCGGCGCTCGGCGTCGCGCACGAGCTGTTGGTGACGCACGCGTTTTCCTGGCCGACGCTGCTCGTCGCGCTCGGCTATCCGCCGTATTTCGTCCTGCGACGCAAGATCCACGCCGATTCGCTCGCGCTGTTCGCGGTCGAAATGCTGCTGCTCTTTCCCGTGGCCGCGCTCTGGGTGGCGACGAGCGGCAGCGCAGGCGCGGCGTTCGGCCGTGTCGCGCTGTGGGGCGCGCTGCTGCCGGGACTCGGCATCTTGAGCACGGTTGCGCTCAGTTGCTACCTGGGCGCAAGCCGCCTGCTGCCGATGGCGCTGTTCGGGATTCTCGGCTACGTCGAGCCGGTGCTGATCGTCGTGATCGCGGTCACCGTGCTCGGCGAGACGTTGTCGTTGCAGCAACTCGCGACATATGTGCCGATCTGGATCGCCGTGGCGTTGACGGGGCTGCACAGCGTGTCGCTGCTGCGTGCGGCGGGGCGCTGAAGCACGCCTTTTCAGCCCTGGTGATGCGGCTTCGGATGCGCGGGGTTGATGCGCGTCGGCCCGGCCTGGCGCTCGATCGCCTCGCGCAGCGCCGGCCGCCAGCCGAAGCCGAACAGTGCTTCGGCGAGCACGAAGAGCGGCCCGATCAGCAGGCCGATCACGTCGTCTACGAAGGCCGGCTTGCGGTGCTCGTACGCCGCATGTCCGACGAACTGGAAGATCCACCCGACGACGAAGAGCCCGACGCCCGCGCCGAGCCACGCGCCGAGCGGCGCTTGCGCCAGCCGATGTCCGAACCACAGGCATAGCGCGGAGACGGCCGCCATCATCAGGCCGAGCGGCACGTCGAGCACGAGGTAGTAGACGGTCGTGGCAACGAACAGAAGCCAGGCCGGCGACACCGCGAACGGCAGCACGCCGAAGTCCGAAGCCGGCCGGCTGAGCAGCACGGCGAGCGCGGCGACGATCATCGGAATGCCGGCGAAATGCGTGGCGATGTTGCGCCGGTCGCGATGGTAGGCCGCATATTGGGTGAGCTGGTCTGTCAGTGTTCTCATGGATGTCTCCCTCTCCTCGAAAGCCCTCATAATCGCGCTCAATCGCTTACCGACACATTCGGGTAGCCGACAATCCTCCTCCCTATCGTATGACATCGCCGTCCGCCAACCTGCCTGCCGACCGTGATCGTGCGGCGCTTGCCGCCGCGCTGGCGGCGAGCGCGTGGTTTCGCGCGAGCCCCGAGGACTTGCGCACGGCGCTCGTCGAGCATGGGCGCGTCGAGCGGCTGCCTGCCGGCGCGCGGCTGTTCAGCCGCGGCGATGCCGACGACGGCCTCTATTGCGTGTTGGAAGGGGCGATCCGGATCGGCGCGGCGAGCTTCGCGGGCAAGGAGGCGCTGCTCGCGCTCATCGAGCCCGTGAACTGGTTCGGCGAGATCGCGCTGTTCGACGGACGGCCGCGCACGCACGATGCGTATGCAGAGCGCGATTCCGTGCTGTTCCGAGTGCCGCGCGCCGCGCTCGCCGCGTTGCTCGAGCGCAAGCCTGCGTATTGGCATGCGTTCGGTTTGCTGCTCACCCAGAAATTGCGTCTCACGTTCGACTTGATCGAGGAAACGGCGCTGCTGCCCGCGCCGCAACGCGTGGCGCGGCGGCTCCTGCTGATGGCGGGCGGATATGGCGATGCCGGCGCGGTGCGATGCGTGCTCAAGGTGCCGCAGGAAGATCTCGCGATGATGCTCGCGCTGTCGCGCCAGACGATCAATCAGATCCTCAAGCAATTCGAAATCCAGGGTGCGCTGAGGCTGCGCTACGCGGAGATCGAGATCGTCGATGTGGCGATGCTCGGGGCGCTCGCGGCACCGGATTGCGCCGGGCGTCCGCGCCGTTGAAGGTCGCTGGCGGCTATCTCGTCCTTGACTATGTGTGTACGCACATATAGACTGCCTTTCATGAACAGACCACTCTCCTACGACGAATGCAATTGCTTCGCGCTGCGTCAGGCGGCGCGTTTCGTCACGCAAATCTACGAACGGCATCTGGGGCAAGTCGGCATGACGGCGGCTCAGTTCACGATCATGGCCAAGCTCGCCCGCAAGCCGGAGTCCACCATGCTGGAGTTGGCCGACGGCATGGTGATGGATCGCACTACGCTCGTTCGCGCACTGAAGCCGATGCAGCGCGACGGCTACGTCGTGGCGCAGCCCTCGGAGCAGGATAGCCGTACGTTCTTGCTCAGCTTGTCGCCTGAAGGCGAAAAGGTCTTCGACGAGGCGGTCGTTGCGTGGCGCGCGGCACAAGACGAGTTCGAGAAGAAATTCGGCCGCTCGCGCGCGAAGTCGTTGCGCGCGGAGCTCTTCAGCATGACGGCGTAGTAAGTTTGTACAGACCAATGCGGTCCTCGATGCTTGTTCAGGGCCGCATATTTTTTCTTGATTATGTGTATATGCACCACTGATCTTCGCAGCAGAAAATGCAGATCCCCATCGAAGACGATTGTTTCGCGATTCGCCAAGCTGCGAGATACGTTTCCCATATCTACGACAGGCATTTGGCTCAGGTCGGTTTGACGATCACGCAATTCTCGATCCTGCTGCGGCTTCGGCGCACGTCGCCGCAAACGGCGTCGCAACTGGCCGACTCGATGGTGATGGATCGCACGACGCTGGTGAGGGCGATTCAGCCTCTGCAACGCGACGGCCTGCTGTCGAGCGCGCCTTCCGAGCGGGACCGCCGAGCGCTATCGATCCGGCTCACCGAGCTCGGCGTGCAAAAGCTCGCCAGCGCAAAAATTCCCTGGCACGCGGCGCAGGAAGAGTTCGAGGAGCGCTTCGGCGCGCAACGCGCGGCATTGCTGCGGCAGGAGCTGTTCGCGTTGACGAGCGAGTAGCCGGATCGTTTCAAAGCATCGCAGTTTGGATAAGCGCGCCGAGTCGCGCTTTATTTCAATCACATGGAGTGCGTACGCACATAAATCATGTCCACAACCCCGTCCACCGTTGCGCCGGCAGGCGCCGCCCAACCCCGCCAGGAGGCGCGCCGCATCCCCTGGATGCTGCTCGCCGTGTTTTCCGTGCTCGCCGTGCTGGCGGCAGCGGCGTCGTATTGGTTCTTCGTCGGCCGCTTCGTCGAATCGACCGATGACGCGTACGTAGGTGGCGACGTGACTGTCATGGCGCCGAGAGTGAGCGGGTTCGTAGCGGACGTTCTCGTGAAGGACAACCAGCATGTCAGCGCCAATCAAGTGCTGATCCGGCTCGATGCGCGCGACTACGATGCGCGCCTTGCGCAGGCGCAAGCGGATGTGGCCGGCGCGAAGGCGTCGGTCGTCGAATTGCAGGCGAAACGGGCGCTGCAGCTAGCGACGATCGACGTGCAATCGGCCGACGTGCGCTCGTCGAAGGCGGAGCTCACACGCAGCGCGTCCGACGAGCAGCGCTATCGCGAGCTCGTGAAGGACCAAGCCGTGTCGAATCAGGTCGTCGAGCGCGCGGATGCGGATCTCTCGAAGGCCCGGGCCGCCGTCGACGGCAGCAGTGCCGCATTGGCCGCCGCCCAGCGCCAGCTCGCGGTGCTCGACGCGCAGATCAACGATGCCCAGGCGCGCGTCGCCACGGCTCGAGCGGCCGAGCGCGTCGCCGAGCTGAACGTCGAATACACGACGATCCGCTCGCCGGTCGACGGCTATGTCGGCAATCGCACCGCGCGCGTCGGGCTGCTGGCGAATACCGGCGCTGCGCTGCTGACAATCGTGCCGTCGAACGGGCTCTGGATCGATGCGAACTTCAAGGAGGACCAGTTGAAGAAGATGCGCGTGGGCGACTCGGCGGAGGTCGAGCTCGACGCGTCGAGCGGCGCGATTCACGGCGTGGTCGAAAGCCTCGCGCCCGCGACGGGCGCGACGTTCAGCGTCCTGCCTGCGGAAAACGCCACCGGCAACTTCACGAAGATCGTGCAGCGCGTGCCGGTGCGCATCCGGCTCGACGTGCCGAAGAACATGCAAGGCGTGCTGCGCCCGGGCCTGTCGGCGACGGTCAAGGTGCACGTCGATTCCGGCAGCGCGCAAGGCAACGCGTAAATGGCCTCGTCCGCGACTTCGATCATGAGCACGGCAAAACCCGCCGTCATGAACCCCGCCGATCTGCCGACGCGCACCAAAGTCTTCGCGTTCTCGTTGATGTGCCTCGGGTTCTTCATGGCGACGCTCGACATCCAGATCGTGGCGTCGTCCCTTCGCGACATCGGCGGTGGCTTGTCCGCGAGCCAGGACGAGCTGTCGTGGGTGCAGACGTCCTACCTGATCGCCGAGATCCTCGTGATCCCGATGACCGGATGGCTCACGCGCGTGTTTTCGACGCGCTGGGTTTTCGCGGCCTCCGCATTGGGCTTCACGATCACGAGCATGCTCTGCGGCCTCGCATGGGACATCAATTCGATGATCCTGTTCCGCGGCCTGCAAGGCGCGCTCGGCGCCGCGATGATCCCGACGGTATTCACCACCGCGTTCGTGCTGTTCCCGCCGAAGCAGCGCCTGATCGCCTCGACGACGATCAGCGCGCTCGCGACGCTCGCGCCGACGCTCGGCCCCGTGATCGGCGGCTGGATCACGTCGCAATGGTCATGGCACTGGCTGTTCTATCTGAACCTCGTGCCGGGCATCGCGGTGACGGTTCTGGTGCCGCGCTATGTCGATTTCGACAGAGCCGATCATTCGCTGCTGAAGAAGGGCGACTATCTCGGCATCGCGCTGAGCTGCGGCTTTCTCGGCTGCCTCGAGTACGTGCTCGAAGAGGGCCCGCGCAAGAACTGGTTCAGCGACGACGTGATCGTCGCCTGCGCCTGGATCTCCGCGATTTGCGGATTCCTGTTCATCGTCCATGCGCTGACCGCCAAGGAGCCGATCGTCGACCTGAGGGCGCTCATGATTCGCAACTTCGGCGTCGGCAGCCTGCTGTCGTTCATCACCGGCATCGGCATCTTCTGCGCGGTGTTCCTCACGCCGCTGTTCCTCGCGCGCGTGCGCGGCTTCGATTCGTTGCAGATCGGCCTGGCCCTGCTGTCGGTCGGCTGTTTCCAGTTGCTCGGGCTCGTCTTCTACTCGCTGCTCACGCGCGTGCTCAACATGCGCTGGCTGCTCGTGATCGGCCTCGTGATGTTCGGCCTCGGCTGCTATCTCTACGTGCCGCTCACGAATCAATGGGGCTGGCAGCAATTGCTGATTCCGCAGGCGCTGCGCGGCTTCGGCCAGCAGTTCTGCATTCCGCCCATCGTCACGATGGCGCTGGGTTCGCTGCCGCCGTCGCGGCTGAAGTCGGCGAGCGGCTTGTTCAACCTCATGCGCAATCTCGGCGGCGCGATCGGCATCGCGGTGGCAAGCACGATGCTCAACGATCGGCTGAACTTGCATTACGAGCGGCTCGACGAGCACCTGAATGCGGGACGGCCCGTCGTCGAATCGATTCTCCAAGCGCAGACGGCGCATCTCGCCGCAGTGGGCGGCGACGTGCTCAACGCCGCCGGCGCGGGGCTCGGCACGCTGCATGCACTGCTGTTGCGCGAAGCGCTCGTGCTGACGTTTTCCGACACCTTCTTTGCCTTGGCGCTGTGTTTCGTGGTGGCGCTCGGGAGCGTGCTGCTGTCGCGACCGTTCGGCATCAACACGGCTCCACCGCCTGACGCGCACTGATGTCCATCGAGGTCCATGACATGAATTCGAACCCTGCCAATGCGATTGCCGGCGTAGTCGCGGCGTTGAGTCTCGCGGCCTGCGCCGTGCCCCCCGCTGCGCATGACACGCTTTCGCAAACGGTCAGCACCGTTGCGCCGCAAACGTGGGATGTCGCCGCGCCGCAAGACACCGCGAATGCCGATGCCTGGTGGCGGCAATTCGGCGATCCGGTCATGCATCAGCTCGTGGAGTCGGTGCTGCAGGACAATCTCGACGTGCAAGCGGCTGTCGAGCGCGTGAAGCAGGCGCAGTCGATCACGGTGCAGCGCCGCGCGGCGCTGCTGCCCGAGCTCGACGCCACCGCCACCGCTTCGGACGAGCGCATCAACACGCCGCCGCCGCTCGGTTACGTGCGGCAGGCCGGCTTCGGCGTCGCGGCGAGCTGGACGCCTGACGTATTCGGCGGCCAGCGCCTGACGGTGCTTGCGGCCGAGGCGCAAACGGGCGGACGCCAGGAAGCGCTCAATGCGTTGCGTCTCGCGCTGGCGGCCAACACAGCAGCGGCCTACATCGATCTGCGCTGGGCGCAGGCCGAATTGCAGATCCTCGACGAGAACGAGCAGATTCGGGCGAGGGCGCTCAAGCTGACACAGGAGCGGCTGCATTTCGGCTTGTCGACGCAGCTCGATGTCGCTCGCGCGCAGAATCAGTTGAGCGATCTGCAAGCGCAGATTCCTCGCGTGCGGTCCGACGTCGAGCATCAGTTGAGCCTGATCGCGGTCTATTCGGGCCGCACGCCGGAAAGCGTCAACGGTCTGCTGCCCGGCGCGGCGCAGCCTATCCCGGTGCCTGCGCAAAGCGTGCCGCAAGTGCTGCCTTCCGACGCGTTGCTGCGCCGCCCCGATGTGCGCGAGGCGTACGCGCTGGTCGAGCAGCGTGCCGACGAAGTCGGCGTATCGAGGGCGCAGCGTTATCCGCAGTTCCGGCTGAATCTCGCGGACGGCTTGCTGGCGTCGTCCTATCTCGGCTTGCCGACGCTGACCGACAACCTGTTCAGCGCGGCGCTGAACGCGACGAGCCCGATCTTCAACGCAGGGCGGATCACCGCGAATATCGGCGAAAGCGAAAGCAGGATGCGCGAGTCGCAGTTGGCGTTGCGGCAGACGATGCTGCAGGCGCTCAAGGAAGTCGAGGATACGCGCAGCGACATCGTGAGCAGTTCGGATCAAGTCGTGCGTCTGGGCGGCGCGCTGGATGCGTCGAATCAGGCCTTGCATCTTTCGGACGAGCTGTATCGCGGCGGTGCAGCAAACTTTCTGGATGTGCTGACGGCGCAGGAGGCCTATCTGCGCGATTCGGAGTCGCTGAACCAGGCCAAGCGCGAGCACGCGCTCGCGGCGGTCGCGCTCTATCGCGCGCTGGGCGGCGGCTGGGAGGCAGGGCAGTGCGCGGAACTGGCGGCCCGGGATTGACGAGCCCCGCTGCGGCGTCCGTGACGGGGTGTAGCCGAAAAGGCGGGGTGTAGCCAAAAGGCATCTTCGCATTTGGTGATGATTGTTCGCGGCGCGAAATTGATCAGACGGATCGAGGCCTAGGATTGAACCGTTCATTAAATTTTCGTGACTTTCAGACCGCGGGTGCTCGCGATGCCATCCTTCTTTTCAAAAATTACCGGACCTTCGAGCAGCAGCTCGACGCGCACCGAGGACGGTAACGTCGGGCAGCAGCCGAAACAGGCTGTTCGCACACGCCAGGCACCTGCGGTCGGGGGCGTGCTGCAGAACTTGACGGGTGGCTTCTCGACGAACTCGAAGTCGCAACCGAAACCGAATCAAGTCAGGGCCGTAAGAGGCATGAGCAAGGGCGAGCTGGAGCTCGCTTCGAAGATGCCGCATTTGAGCGGATCGGGGAGGCTTGCCGTTCAGAACGAGTTGGCCAGAAGAGCGGAGCGGCAGCCGCAACAGGCGCCGAAGACCGCTCCGTCCACATCGCTCGGGTCGCATGCGGCCGCTGTCGTGTCGGGGGAGGGCGGAAAGACATCCGACGCCGAGAATAAACGGGCGGGCACTTCCATCGACAAGCGCCAAAGTGAGCAGCCGAAGCCGCAACAGGCGGCAAAGACCGGCCAGCCCGCATCGCACGATGTACTGGGCCGCCCTATCTTTACGGAAGGGGACCCAGCCATCGATGCGTACCTTCGCGAAAATCCCGATGCGATCGTCGAGGTGCGGCGCAGCCCTGAAGAGTTGCGCCAAACAGCGAAGTGGCAGCCGCAACAGGCGACGAAGACCGGCCAGTCCACCTCGCTCGGGGCGCTTGGGCGTGGCGGGTCGCATGCGGCCGACGTCATATCGACAAAGGGCGAAACGAGCTTCAGGAGCGCAAAGCGGGCTCTCACCACGATCGAAGAGGATCCTGACCAAGAGCTTTACGCTGCGGCTTCTGAGCACTCGGCCAACGCTCAGGGAACGTCTCATGCCATCGGCGAAACGTCGGCTAACGGGTTGCAACGCGCTGGGGCGAATGATCTGACGACGCTCGAGACTCCCCCGCGCCCGGTCGTCGGGCCATCCGGCTCCACCACGGCCGCTCATCCGCCCAGCGGACCGGTCATCAATCCCTATTCCGGCGAGCTCGACAAGCCGCGCATGCGCGAGACCGCCAGCGCCCTGATCGACGCACTGCCCAAGTTGCCGAGCGGCGTTGTCGCCGCGCATCCCAGGAGCCAGGCGCTCCGCAACCAGCTGGTCGCGGAATTGAACAACGTGTCCAAGCTTGCCGCGGACGACAGCAAGCTGAGTCCCGACGAGCTCGGCCTCGCCTTGCGCGACAACTTCGCGCGCGCTTCGAAAACCGCGCGAACGCTCGCGAAGTATCTCGACCGGCCGCGAGTGAGCGGCGACGGGCCGCGCAAGGAAGCCGCGACCTGGTACCTCGTATCCGGCCTGATGACGGAGATGAAGCGAACCCATTTGAGCGCGGCCGCCAACGACATCGGCGACGAATACGCCAAGCGGGAAGTCAAAAACCTCGAACGCGCGGCGGCCGGCATCAGCCACGGCATCTCGGGCCCGAACGCTTCCACGAGCATGGGCGCGAGCCTCGGCTGGTCGCCGCTTCATCCTGCCGTGGCGAACGTTCAGGTCGGCGTGAGCGGCGGCAGAACGATCTCCGCGGACGACGATCGCGATATCGACTTCTGGGAGTCGTTCGGCATCCTGGCCAAGGGGGGCTTCGGCGGCAAGATCCACAAGTGGGCCGCGCAGGTGTCGGGACAGGCAGGCGTGAGCGGCGGCAGCGTCTACTTCGAACATGACGATCTGCAGCAACTCGTCAAGCTGGTTTCGAACATGGACGCGAACCGTTCATGGAACAACTCGGCCGGGCCGAAGATGCGCAAGCTCGTGCATGGCGGGGAGCGCATCTACAACGCAACGGCGAAGCTTGCCGGCGGGCGCAATTACACCCCGGAGGCCGGGCGCCCGTATTACCTCAACGACAAGAAAATCGCGAAGGGTCTCAACCAGTTCAAGATGGCGTTGCTGGCGAAGGCTCTCGACGACGAGAAGGGCGGGGACTTCCAAAGCTTGGTCAAGGCGGCGTACCCGTCGATCGACCAGGTGCTGGAGGACCGGAGTACGCAGCCGTCCGCAAACGGGGCAGCGCCCGATTTCCCCATCGCGACGCGCCGCGACGTGCCGGATTCGGTCGCCTATGCGGACCGCCTTGCCGCATTCCGCCAATACACCGCCGGCGCCGACGCGAACATCGGCAAGTCGAGCAGCGACAACCCCAATGCCGAAGGGTCGATCAATTTCGACGTCAACTTCAAGACCAACCTGGTTCAATTCTTCGTCGAGAGTGCCAGCGCGCCGCACCAGCTGCTGGACCCTGCGCATCACAAGGACCTCAAGGCAACCCTCGGTATCCACAAAGAGATCGACAGGCTGTGCGATCCGGATTCCCCTGCGCCAGGGCTGCATCTCTATAACCAGGTACGGGGAAAGCTGGACGGCCACAACGGAAACACGCCGAGCGCCCAGTTCTCGAACACACAGAGCCACCACTATGGCGACGTGGCGGACGTGCCCGAGCAGTTTCATCATGTGATCGCCGACCCCAAGCCGGAGCACCTCGACGAGGCGGCGGATCTGGCGAAGGAGCTCGGGGACCATTACCGCGCCCTCATCAAGCATGCGGCGCCGCTGCTCGCAAAAGGCGACGGGAACATGCCCGCCGAACAGCGCCGCCAGTTGGATGGCGAGCGCCTCAAGGCATTCCAGGAAATCAACAAGCAGGTCTGGAACGGAGCGTATGACGAGAAGCGCGCGCTCAAGAACCCCGCGGAGTTCATTGCGGGCAGTCACGCGAGCATCAGCCTCGCGCTGGGTTGCGTCGGCACGCATATCGGCCTCGCCAAGCACGAGCTGGCCGAGCGGGCCAATCCCGCACAGGCCGCTCGCTTGCAGGCCACTCCCGCACACGAGGACGCGATCCTCAACGCCGATGCCAAATATGATGAGACGCGTACGATGCTCGATCGTATTTATCTGCCGCTCAAGAAATACGATGTGCAAAAGAACGGACCGCTCAAGGAAACCGCGCTCTGGGCGCGCTGGGATGCCGAGGTGACGGCGCAGATTTCCGGCGGCGCGTCCACCAACGCGCTCGGCAGCATATTGGCCAGCAAGGACAAGTCGCTCGGCCCGATCTCGATAGCGAATCAGGCCGGCACGGTGGTGCTCAATGCCCAAGCCAAGTTCCAGAACGCGACCGATCAGATCAATCCGAGCCGGCAGGCCAAGTTCTGGCAGTTCACGTTCAATGTCCAGGGCGGCGCGCCGCTCGTCGGCGCTTCGCTTGCAGCAGCCGTTATCGAGGCGGCCAAGCGAGTGAACGACGGCCATTCCTCCGATTTCGAAAAGCTCGACCTTGCGGCATTGACTCGGCAACTCCAGGGGGTGGTGCTGGACAACACCGACGCCGGCACTGTCGTGGTCAAGTTCCGCCAGGCGCCTCAGACCGAGGGACTGCCGACCAGCGCCGCGCACAAAATGGGTCTCGACACGGGGAAACTGAACTTGCAGTACGTTCGCGTACTGAATAGCCGGAATAGCGGCACGAACTTGTCCGGCGTGGTGCCTACCCATGTCGGCACATTCAAGCCGAGCGTGTCGTTCACCGACAGCACCCAGAGCTTCCAAAGCGAAATCATGGGTTCCGATCTCAGCTATCTGATGCTGCAGCACCCGAAGCTGGATGCGCTGCTGACCGAAGCCAAGACGGATGGGGCCAAGCTCAAGCAACTCTTAGACACAAACCCGCACGTGCGTAACGGCTATTTCGGCTCCCAGAGCACGATCGTCGATACGGTAGAGCGCTATCAGGCATTCCTGGACGCGAAAGGGACTGCAGGCAATAATCTGGCGCGGACGCCAGTACCGGAAGCCGGCGAATTCCACCGTTACTACGCATCTCCGACGTTCTCCCGGATCGGCGAGGTTGCGAAGCGCGTCGAAAGCCATGGGCCCGGCTCGACGGCAAAAGGCGCCACGCCGTTCCAGACGGCGCCCGCGCTCAACGAGGAGATCGATCTCAGTGGATTGATAGGCAGGTCGAAGATCAACGAAGCACGGGATCACCTGCAAACGTTGAAGACGGTGGATGAGCGCGCCGAATGGTTTTGCGGAGAAGGGCGTCCGTTGCTCGACGCTTTCGCAGCAATTATCGGCAATACGCGGCAAATCAATGCGGCCGCGTTGGCTCACACCGAAAAGCGCCCAGCGGGCCTCCGGACGCAATTGCGCGATGACGGCAAGTGGCGCGAGCACAACGAAAAAAAACAAGCGGAAGCGCGAGCGGCTAGCACGGGCACCCAGCGAAGCGGCTTCAGCGGTTATGCACAGAAGCTATTTCGGCCCAGCACGCACGTGGACGAAGCAATGAGGCTCAATAGGCTTCGTGAAGACATCGAGGGCGAAGCGACGCAGACGCCTCGCCCAGCTCCGGCACATGCTGCGTCGGTGTCGAGTGATCCGTCATCGAGCAGGCCTGGGCCGTCGAACCCCGGCAATACCGAAGATCGATGAGAATTGACGATCCCGGCCGCGAGGGCCGGAATCGCGCGTAACACGAACGCTGTGGCGAAACTCGAGCGTCAGGCCGTGAGGCCCTCGGCCTTCAATGCAGCCTGCACCGCAGGCCTCGCGCGAACGCGCTGCATGTAGGCATCGAGCGCTGCAAGTCCGCTCAAGTCCACCTTCACGTGCGGCGCCCAGCTCGTCACCGTGAAGAGGTACGCATCGGCGACGCTGAACGTATCGCCGAACCAGTACGTCTTGCCCGCGAGCTGGCGGTCGAGCAGCTCGTAGCGTGTGCGCAGGCGAGTGCGGTAGAAGGCCTTGGTGGTCTCGTCGATCTCCGGCCGGAAGAGCGGCGAGTACGACTTGTGAATCTCCGAGGTCACGAAGTTCAGCGCTTCCTGCAGGCGATAGCGTGCCATCGTGCCGTTGGCCGGCGCGAGCTTCTTCTCGGGGACTTGGTCGGCGATGTATTGGACGATCGCCGGGCCTTCGGTGAGGCGCTCGCCGTTGTCGAATTCGAGCACCGGCACGTAGCCTTTGGGATTGACGGTGTAGTAGTCGGCGCCGTCTTGCAGCGTGTGAGTCGAGACATCGACCTTGACGGCCGTGAACGGAATTTCTGCTTCCTGCAGCACGATGCGCGGCGACAGCGAGCACGCGCCGGTGGCGTAATACAGTTTCATTCCTGCCTCCTTGTGACAAAGGCCTTGCAAACCGATGCTTGCAAGGCCTCGTCACACTATCACTATGCGCACCTTGGCGGCAGGCGCTCAGGCAAGCTCAGACAAAAGGATTGTCCGTCTTCCCCGTCGGCTCGGGCGGCTCGTCCTTCACCTTCTCCGGCAGCTCCGCCGCCTGCAGCGCGGCCACCACGCTGCCGATCGCTTGCTGCAAGGCGAGCGCCGCCTTGAGGCCGCGCTTGTCCTTGGCGATGTCGAGCGTGCCGGAGATCGTGATGCGCGCCGTGCCGTTCGAGATCGTCAGCGCGTCGCCTTCGATGCTCAGCACGTCGTCGTCGTTTGCGTATGCGTCAAACACCTTTCAGCCCTCCGATGCGTTGGTCCTTCAGTGATTCGGGAATTCCGGGGAAGCGAATGCCGCTCATCGCCTCGAGTTCGTGGACGGTCTTCGTGTCGTAGCGGCTGGTATCGACGTTCTCGGTCACCACGGCGAACGCCATGTTCTTCGACGGCACGTAGACCACCTTGAACAATTGCGTTGGCACGAAGATGCGCGTGGCGCCGATGGTCTGCAATTGGCCACCCGTGTAGAGCGGTCCGGTCACGACATATGCTTCGCCGTACTTCAGCGCGATCTTGCGTACCGCGGTTTCGATGCGCGACCACAGGCGCTGGTTGTTGACGCGATTCTGAGGCACGACGTTGGCGAGCGTAAAGGACTCGGCCATTGCCTTGTCGTTCCAGCGGTCGCCGGCGGGGCTCATATGGCCGCGGTCGAAGCCGCTCCTGCGATAGTCGGCGAGCGTCGCGCCTTCGCCGGGCGGCAAGGCCGGCTCTTCGTAGAACTTGTCGGTGCGAACCTGCTCTTTCGCCGCGTCGAGATTGGCGCGCGTCAAATACTCGGCCGACCATAGCGGTCCGTGCGAAACGCCCGAGTGAAACAGTGCGAAATCCGAATAGCAGAGCATGCGCGTCTTCGGCGCGAGCTTGGCATTGGTCAGGACTGGAAACTGGCCGTTGGGCACGAACTGCGTACAAGACGGCGCGGCTGTTGCGTGTGCGGCGAATGCGATGAGCAGGCTGGCGAAAAACTTCTTCATGACGAGCGAGGCGATGGAGGGGGCGAAAGTATAGCGTTGCCGGAGCAATTTTCCCCAAGCATCGATGCCGCATGCGGCCCACAATCGAATCGCCGTTTTTCGGATCATCCGCCTTCTTCAAGGCAAGGAGGGAGTGAACATGTTCGACCACATTTCCATCGGTGTTCGAGACCTCGCGAAATCCAAGGCGTTCTACGATGCGGCGCTGGCTCCGCTCGGCTACCGCTGCCTGCACGATGCGCCCGGCATGCTGGGCTACGGGCTCGACGAAGTCGGGCTCTGGATCTCGCCGAGCGAGCACCCGGTTCCGGCCGACATGCGCTCGGGCCTGCATTTCTGCTTTTCCGCTGCGAGCCGCAAGAATGTCGATGACTTCCATAAGGGGGCGTTGCGCACGGGAGGACGCGACAACGGCAAGCCGGGATTGCGTCCGGAGTACCACGCGAGCTACTACGCCGCATTCGTCATCGACCCCGACGGCTATCGGCTCGAGGCGTATTGCGGAGGCGATTAAAAGCTGCGTATGAATATTGAAAGGCGATGCGATTAATCTGTAATTCGAATAATCGCTCTAATTAGGCAGTCTCCTCCAAACCACTAAAATCAATCAAACAAAGTTTGATGCCGATTTTTGACCTGCTATCTTCGCGTCGCCGAGGCTTGCGGCACCGGTTGCATAGGCTCGCTGCATGCATCGAGCATAGACTGCCGCACTGATGCGGTGCGGCGAGAAAGCCCGTGCTCCGGCATGAGGCGTTCGCTGCAAGCCAATATTCTGGCGGCAGAAATGAATCTTATTGAAATTGTTGCGGCGCAAATGGCGTTTCGTTTTGGTGCGCTTTGCACCAATTTATTAAGCGCTCACCGCACCTTCAAAACAGAGGACAGCTCACGGTCGACACCCGTCCGGTACGCTCAAGAATCGGCTATAGAAAACATAATTTACTTATATCAAACAAATTTTGACTGTCGGATTCTGTCCTGATATGGTTCCGCAACCTGAAGACAAGGCGACTGCCTCGCTGGTGTTAGGCGGGAAAATCCGGGCGCTGCGCAAGAGGCTTCAGCGCACGCTCGATGAGACGGCAACGGCCGCTGGTATTTCAAAGCCGTTCCTGTCGCAAGTTGAACGCGGTCGTGCAACGCCCTCCATCACATCGCTGGCGGGCATTGCTAGAGCGCTGGGGGTGACGGTGCAGTACTTCGTCGATACGCCAACCGAAGCAAAGTCGGTTTGCCGAAGCGACGAGTTGAAATTTTTCGGGTTCGCCGATTCAGCGAATCTGTTTGCCCGCTTGACCAATGTCTCGGGCGACAGGCAACTGGAGGCGATCCTGGTCAGGATGCCGGCCGGACAGGCGCCGTCGGAAATGACGACGCATGCAGGAGAAGAGTTCTTGTATGTGCTTCATGGCCAGATCTCCCTGACGTTAGAAGGTACGACGTTTGTGTTGCATGCCGGTGACAGTGCGCATTACGAGTCCACCGTCCCGCATGGTTGGGTGAATGCCGCGAACGAAGAGAGCCTGGTGGTTTGGGTCGGCACGCCGCGGTTGTTTTGAGCTTCATGATGTAGCTGTAGCCGGCGCGTTCCTGCGGGACGCGTCCGTATCTTGTTGTAAGGATTCCGAATCAGCGGTGTTCGAAATGCGGATAGTCGATCGCAGGGACTTTTGCTGCCTTCTGCCGGCTGCTTTAAGGGAAAACACTTAGAAACTGGTTTTAGAGCCAAATTAAAAGATTTGTAATTTTTTAGTATTCCTATTTTAAGTTCGAGATAGCTTCGTATAGGCGATTTGCATACGAGTCGTTGTTGCTTCAATTGCGCCGCATTACCCATGCGGCGCAATTGAAAAAAGCGCGGCGCCTGACGTCGCACGAAGAAGCGCGCGGGCGCAACACGTCTTGTCGCGCAACGGGTTGGCCTTTTGACAAGAGAGAAGGGGTACGATGAAACAGAGGACTTTGGCATCAGCCATAAGAAAGATACTTTGGGCTGAACTAGCGTTGTCGGCGGCGCTCGGCACTTCCGCATTTGCGCAGAGCCAGCCCGCTCCCGCAAACGATTCAACGCCCGCTGCAACGACCCCAGCGGCCGCGGCGCAGGCCGCCGCGGCGAGCCCGGCGGAGACGGGCGCCGCACCGGCGGCTTCCACGACAACGCAGAACGGGTCCGCGTCCTCCCCGTCCGGCACGGTGAACAACGGCGTCGCCCAGCTCAAGCGCTTCGAGGTGACCGGTTCGCTGATCCGCAGCGCCGACAAGGTCGGCTTCAACCAGGTTCAGACGGTCACGGCAAAGGAAATCCAGGATAGCGGCGCGACGACCGTCGCCAACTTCCTGCGCGACACCGCGGCCAACTCGGCCAACAGCTGGAGCGAAGGCCAGTCCGGCAACTTCGCGGCAGGCGCGGCAGGCATCGCGCTGCGCGGCCTCAGCGAAAAGTACACGCTGGTGCTGGTGGACGGCCAGCGCGTGGCGCCATTCGCGTTCTTCTCGAACGCCGTCGATTCGTTCTTCGACCTGAACACGCTGCCGCTCAACTCGATCGACCGCATCGAAATCGTGAAGACCGGCGCCGTGTCGCAATACGGCTCGGACGCCATCGCGGGCGTCGTCAACATCATCACGAAGCACGACTACCAGGGCCTGCAGCTCGACGGCAGCTACGGCAGCACGATCGCCGAGGGCGGCGGCAACGGCACGGCGAAATTCGGCATCCTGGCCGGCTTCGGCGACCTCAATGCCGACCGCTTCAACGTGACGGCCACGGCCAGCTTCTACAAGGACAACGGCTCCACGCTGGCCGACCGCGATTCGACCAAGAACCAGGACTTCACGAACCAGCCGGGCGGCCTGTCGATGCTCGCGCCTTCGTACTGGACGACGAACGGCGCGGCGCAGGCGCTGGCCGGCTGCCCGTTCGGCGGCTCGGTGCATCCCGCCAGCTCGAACTTCCTCGGCGCCGCCGCGGGTCTAGGCGGCACGGTCTGCAGCTACAACACGGCCGAGAGCACGTCGATCACGCCGATGACGGAGCGTCTGAACGCGAAGATCCACGCTGACTTCAAGATCAACGACACCACCACCGCGTTTGCGGACGTCCTCGAAAGCTACAACACGACGACGACGAACAACGGCCTGTGGAACAACATCATCGGCAATCCGCAGACGCCGGCGCTCGTGCTCAATCCGTCGACGGGCCTGCTGAGCCCGTTCAACAACACGGTGCCGGCGAGCAACCAGTACAACCCCTTCGGCGTCGCGACGCCGCTCACTTACGCGTTCCCGAACGCCGTGGCGGAAAAGACCTACGCGAACTACTACCGCGTATCGACCGGCGTGAAGGGGGCGTTCAACCTGCCGAACGGCGAATGGGACTGGGCGACTTCGGCCAGCCACTCGCAAAGCACGGTGTCCAACACGTTCACGAACCAGCTGAACGCGAACGTGCTGAACAACATCTTCCAGAACGGCACGCTCAACTTCGCGAATCCCGCAGCGACGCCGAACGCGTTCAACGGCCTCTACCAGGACGCGAACAACCTGGGCATCTCGAAGCTCGAGACGGTCGACGCGACGATTTCGACGCCGACGCTGTTCCATCTGCCAGCGGGTGACGTGGGCCTCGGCTTCGGCGCGCAGTTCCTGCACCAAAGCGAATCGCTGACACCGGGCGCCGAATATTTGACGGGCACGGTCGTCAACCCGGATCTGGAGACGGTGCAGGGCCAGCGCAACATCGCCGCTGTGTACTACCAGGCCGACATTCCGATCATCCACAACCTGACGTTCAGCCAGTCGGGCCGTTACGACCACTACAGCGATGTCGGCGGCGTGTTCTCGCCGCGCTTCGCGCTGCGCTATCAGCCAATCCAGCAGTTGACGATGTACACCTCGTACAACCGCGGCTTCCGCGCTCCGACGTTCGTCGAGAACAGCACCTCGCGCACGCTGGGCATCCAGGTCGATCCGGCCACCGGCGCGACCTACACGTCGATCACCGCGGGCAACCCGAACCTGGCGCCCGAGCGCACGCGCAACTTCAACATTGGCTTCCAGGCATCGCCGACCCGCACCACGGACTTCGGCCTCGACTGGTACAAGATCCGCATCGACAACGTGATCGGTCAGGCCACGACGCCGTCGCAAGTCGTGACCGATGCGAACGGCAACCTGCTGTACAAGGTGATCCCGTACCAGAACCTCGGCTACCTGGACACGAACGGCTTCGAGGCCAACTTCCGCCAGGCGCTGCCGACGCGCTTCTACGGCGTGTTCGCGCTGTCGGGTGACTGGGCCTACGTGAAGAACTTCAAGCTCGGCCTGCCGAGCGGTCCGGTCGACGGCGCGGGCAACAACTTCACGCTCTCGCAGCCGTTCGGCGGCAGCTTCCCGCGCTGGAAGGGCAACACCACGCTGAGCTGGGCATACCACAAGTTCAGCACGGCGCTGACCTGGGAGTTCACGGGTCCGTACGCGCAGAACCTGCTGCCGGCGCCCGCGCCGGCCAAGGTTGGCTCATACAGCCAGTTCAACCTGATGGTGACGTACACGGGCTTCAAGAACTGGACGATCTACGGCGGCATCGACAACATCTTCAACCGCACGCCTCCGTACGACCCGGTCTTCGCCGCCAACACGTTGGATCAGAACGGCTACGACCAATCGCTCTACACGTATGTGGGCCGTTTTGCCCAGATCGGCGCGACGTACAAGTTCTGATGCATCGAGCAGTGAGCAGTTTGTCGTTATGTGGTTAGCAGGTGGGTCCGCCGCTTCCTCTCCTTGGCCGGAGCGTCAGCGGGAGCGGCGGCCCGTGTTCTGGACGGGCCCGGGAGGAGTCAAAGTTGGGTACGAAAGTGGAAGGACATTTTCCGGTGGCAAATGCGCGAGTCGCGTCATTGGGACGCCCGCGCGAGTTCGGGAAGAAGCAGCAGAACCCGGTACGCCGCTTCGGTGGCATCGCCATCGTCATCTTGCTGCACGTAGTGCTGGTCTACGCGCTGCTCAACGGTCTCGCCACCAAGGTGGTGCAGGTCATTCAACACCCCATCGAAACCAAGATCATCGATCCGGTGAAGCCGCCGCCTCCGCCGCCGCTGCCGACCGTGCAGCTGCCGCCGCCGAAGTTCGCGCCGCCACCTCCGCCGTTCGTGCCGCCGCCGGAGGTCCAGGTGCAGGCTCCGCCGCAGCCGACCATCACGCACCAGGCCGCGCCGGTTCAGTCTGCGCCGGTGCAGGCGCCTCCGGTGCAAGCGCCGCCGGCTCCGCCCAAGCCGGTGAGCACCGCGGTCGGTGTCGTGTGTCCGAACTCGGACCAGGTGCGCTCGCAAGTGAGGTATCCGAAGGAAGCTCAGGAGAACAACATCACCGGTGATGTCCTGATCGAATTCGTAGTCGACCCGCAAGGCCACGTTACGAATGAGCGCGTCGCGCAGTCCGCCGATCCCGATCTCGATCGTGCGGCGTTCAACGCGGTCAAGCAGTTCAATTGCATTTCCCAGGGGCAAGCTGTCCGCGTACAGGTTCCGTTCTCTTTCAACTTGAACTGAACGCACTGCTTTTTTGATCGATTGTTGTTGTTTTAAAAGTTCACGGATGAACTGGAGCAGACATGAATAAGCGTACTCTCGCCGCTCTCGCGGCAAGCATGGTGATCGGCGTCTCGTCGGTGGGTTCCCTGGTCGTGCCGCAAGTGGCGCGCGCGCAAGCGAGCGACGCCACGGCCGCCGCTTCGGCGCCGGCCACGGCGGCTGCGCAAACCGCGGCGCCTTCGGCCGACCAGCCCGTGCCGCCGCCCGCCCCGGCCGCCTCCGAAACCGTCGACAACCCGTACGGTCTCGGCGCCCTCTGGAAGAACGGCGACTTCGTCGCCCGCTTCGTGCTGATCCTCTTGGTCATCATGTCGATGGGCAGCTGGTACATCATGATCACCAAGTTCCTCGAACAGTTCCGCGCCAACCGCCGCGCGACGGCTGCCGACGCGCAGCTGTGGACCGCGCCGACGCTCGCCGAAGGCGCGAAGACGCTCGACGAGGCGTCGCCGTTCCGCTTCATCGCCGAGACCGCGATCGAAGCGGGCGAGCATCACGACGAAGCGCTGCTCGAAGCCGTCGACCGCAACACCTGGATCGACGCCTCGGTCGAGCGCGCGATCACCAACGTGTCGAACCGTCTGCAAGACGGCCTCGCGTTCCTCGGGACCGTGGGCTCGACCGCGCCGTTCGTCGGCCTGTTCGGCACCGTCTGGGGCATCTATCACGCGTTGACGGCGATCGGCATCGCGGGTCAGGCATCGATCGACAAGGTCGCCGGCCCCGTCGGCGAAGCGCTGATCATGACGGCCATCGGTCTCGCGGTCGCGGTGCCGGCGGTGCTCGGCTACAACTTCCTGGTCCGCCGCAACAAGTCGGTGATGGAGCGTGTGCGCGCGTTCGGCGCGCAACTGCACACGGTCCTGCTCGCCGGCAACAGGCGCCCGGCGCGCAACGGCGGCGCGGCTGTCGCCAAGCCTCTCGCAACGCACGCGGGGTAATCGGCCATGGCAATGAGCGTTGGACAAGACGGGGATGAAGACGAAGTCATGTCCAACATCAACACCACGCCGCTCGTCGACGTGATGCTGGTGTTGCTGATCATCTTCCTGATCACGATTCCCGTCGTTACCCACACGGTGCCGCTGCAGCTGCCGAAGGAAACCATTCAGCCGCTGCAGACGACGCCCAAGAGCATCGAGATCGCGGTAAATCGCGATGGCGATTTCTTCTGGAACGAAACGCATGTGGATGGAGAGACGCTGCTGACAAAGCTTAAAACCGTATCGGTGCAGACGCCGCAGCCGGAGGTTCACGTGCGCGGCGACCAGAGCACGCGCTATGAATTCATCGGCCGCGTGATCACCGCGTGCGAGCGCGCGGGCATCGCCAAGGTTTCGTTCATCACTGAGCCGCCTGCGCGCGGGGGGTAAATATGGGAATGAATGTCTCTTCGGGCAAGAGCGGCGGTGAACCGGAAGTGATGGTCGACATCAACACCACGCCTCTGATCGACGTGATGCTGGTGCTGCTCATCATGCTGATCATCACGATCCCGATTCAGATGCACGCGGTGAAGATGAACCTGCCGGTCGGCAATCCGCCGCCGCCGCCGGTGCAGCCGGAGGTGGTGCAGATCGACATCGACTTCGACGGCGCGATGACCTGGAACGGCACGCCGATTCCGGGCCAGGCCGCGCTCGAAGCGAAGTTCGCGCAGGTCGCGGCCGAGCCGGTGCAGGCCGAGATCCATCTGCGTCCGAACAAGCTCGCGCCGTACAAGGACGTCGCCCTGGTGATGGCCACGGCGCAGCGCGAAGGCGCCACGAAGATCGGCCTGATCGGCAACGAGCAGTACATGCAATAAGGAAGTCGCAATGCGAAAGATCCAGCATCGGATGAAGCGCGCCGCGCTGGCGGCCGCTTTCGGGGGGCTCATGGCGGCGGCAGTGCTGCCGTCGGCTTCGTACGCGGACACGTTGCGGCCCGACGTCGCCAAGCCGCTGAACGACGCGCAGACGCTGTACCGCGCGCACAAGTACAAGGACGCGCTCGGCAAGATCGCCCAGGCCGCGGCCGTGCCGAACAAGACGCCGTACGAGACCTACATGGTCGAGGAAATGCGCGGCGCGGCGGCGATGGCGGCGGGCGACGCGCTCACCGCGGCGCAGGCCTACGAAACGCTGCTGAACTCCGGCCAGTTGAAGGGCGAGGACGAACAGCGCACGACGGCCGCGCTCGCGGGCATCTACTTCCAGGAAAAGAACTACGCGAAGGCCATTGCCGTCGCGCAGCGCTACCTGAAGGCCGGCGGCGGCGATCCCGACATGCGCACGCTGCTCGTGCAGTCGTACTACTTGTCGAACGATTGCGCCAACGTGGTTACGCTGCTGAAGGCGGGCGTCGATGCGCAGGTGAAGGGCGGGCGCGTGCCCGACGAGTCGCAGCTGCAACTGCTCGGCACCTGCTCGCAGCGCGTGAGCGACAGCGCCACCTATCGCGGCGCGCTCGAAAAGCTCGTGGCGTTCCACCCGAAGCAGTCGTACTGGGACGATCTCTTCGCGGCGATCCGCAGCAAGCCGGGCTATTCGTCGCGCCTCGACATCGACGCCTACCGCCTGCGCCGCGCCACCGGCGCGCTGAGCTCGCCTGACGACTATATGGAAATGACGCAGCTGGCGATCGTCGCGAACAGCACCGCCGAGGCCAAGCAGGTGATCGACCAGGGCTTCGCGAGCGGCGTGCTGGGCCATGACGCGGGCGCGGATCGCGAGAAGCGCCTGCAGGCGCTCGCCGCGAAGCGCGCTGCGGCGCCGGCCGATCCGGCCAACCCGGTCGCGCCGATCGACGCCGGCCTCAACCTCGTCTACGCGGGCAAGGCTACCGATGGCCTCGCGATGATGGGAGCCGCCATCGCCAAGGGCGGCCTCGATCATCCGGACGAGGCGCAGCTGCACCTCGGCGTGGCGTACTACGTCGCGGGCCAGAAGGCGAAAGCGGTGCAGGCCTTCCACGCCGTCAAGGGGACCGACGGCTCGGCGGACCTCGCTCGCTTGTGGGTGCTGGCCGCATCGAAGTAAGCTGGCGCGGACGGGCTCTCCATCCGCCACATTGCGCCGCCGATGGCATTCCGCTGTCCTGGCGTCGATTCGATGAACAGCGCGCCGGTTGCAAACCGGCACGCGTTTTCGCTCAACTAGATGATGAAACTTGTGAAGTTTCGGCGGCTGCGCGGCATGGCGCGACAGCACGGTTCGCTGCGGCCGGTTTTCGCGGCGTGCTGCGCAGCGGCGGTGACGGCGATGGGGGCCGTCCACGCTCTGCCGGCCGCCGCGAAACCCGCGATCGCGCAATTCGGCGAACCCAAATATCCGCCCGGATTCACGCACTTCGATTACGCGGACCCCAGCGCGCCGAAGAACGGCGAGCTCAATTTCCAGAACTACGACCAGTCGCAAAGCTACGACTCGCTGAACCCGTTCATCGTGCGCGGCCTGCCCGCGCCGGACATCCGCAACCTGATGTTCGACACGCTGATGCAGCGCAGCTGGGACGAGCTCGCCTCCGAATATCCGCTGCTCGCGGATGATGTCGACGTGGCCCCGGACGGCCGCTCGGCGATGTTTCACATCAATCCGGCTGCGCGCTTCTCGAACGGCGACCCCGTCACCGCCGCCGACGTCAAATACTCGCTCGATACGCTGAAGAGCCAGCAGGCGTCGCCGATGCTTTCGTCGCAGTTCGCGGTGATCAAGAGCGCGACCGTGATCGACCGCCTGACGGTGCGCTTCGATTTCAACGACTCGGGCCGCGGCTCGCCGCTGATCGCGGGCGACCTGCCGGTGTTCTCGCCCAAGTGGGGCCTTCTGCCCGGCGGCAAGCACGTGCCGTTCGACCAGCTCGCCACCGTGCCGCCCATCGCGAGCGGCCCGTACCTCGTCGAACCGCGCAAGAACGACAAGCAGGTCACCTACCGCCGCCGCTCCGGCTATTGGGCGGCGAACCTGCCCTCGCGCGCGGGTGCGTTCAATTTCAAGCGCATCACGTTCCGCCTCTATCTCGACCAGTACACGAAGCTTGAAGCCTTCAAGGCCGCGAACGACGATGTCGACGTCGAATACAGCGCGACGCAGTGGGCACGCAAGTACATCGGCAAGAACTTCAATTCGGGGCTGCTCGCGAAGGGCCTGTTCCCGGACGGCCCCGCGCAGATGCAGGGCTTCATGGTCAACACGCGCAAGGACAAGTTCAAGGACCCGCGCGTGCGCCAGGCACTCGGGCTCGCGTTCGACTACGACTGGATGAACCGGATGATGTTCTACGGCCAGTATGTGCGCCTGAACAGCTTCTTCCAGGACAGCCCGTTCGGCGCGACCGGCATGCCGAACGAGAAGGAGCTGGCGCTGCTCGAGCCGTTCAGGAAAGAGCTGCCGCCCGAGGTATTCGGACCGATGACGCAGCAGCCCAATACGCTGCCGCCGAACTCGTTGCGCGGCAATCTGCGCAAAGCGCGCGAGTTGCTGGCCGAAGCCGGCTGGCACTACCGCGACGGTGCGCTGCGCGACGCCAACGGCACGCCGATGACGATCGAGATCATGGACGACGAGCCCGGCTTCGACCGCCTGCTGATTCCCTACACGCAGGCGCTGCAGACGCTCGGCATCGACGCGCACATGCGCGAGATCGACAGCGCGCTCTACCAGAAGCGGCTCGACAGCTTCCAGTTCGACATGACCACCTACATCTACCCGCCGGTGACGATTCCCGGCGTCGAGCTGCAGCGACGCTTCGGCAGCAAGGCGGCGGGCGAGGTGGGCTCGGAGAACTATCCCGGCATCGAGTCGCCGGCCGTCGACGCGCTCGTGCACGCGGCGCTCTCCGCGACCACGCTGGACGATCTCGAAGCAGCCACGCGCGCGCTCGACCGGGTGCTGATCAACGAGAACTACGTCGTGCCGCAGTACTACATGCCGAACGCGCGCATCGGCTACAAGACGACGCTCGGCTATCCGAAGACGATCCCGGAATCGTACCTATACGAAGACTGGATCATCCAGTACTGGTACCGCAAGCAGCAGGGCGTGCAGAACGTCTCGGCCGCCGCGCCGGCGAATACGGCGCAATGAGCAGAATAGTGAGGAGAGAAGCACCATGCTGGCCTACATACTCAGACGATTGCTGCTGATGGTGCCGACTCTGATCGGCGTCGTCACGCTGACTTTCGTCGTCACGCAGTTCGTGCCGGGCGGCCCGGTCGAGCAGATGGTGACGCAGCTGCGTCACGGCAGCGCCCGCGGCGGCGATGGCGGCGGCAGCGGTGGCGGCGGCTATCACGGCAGCCAGGGCGTCGATCCGCAGCAGATCGAGCAGATCAAGAAGCAGTTCGGCTTCGACAAGCCGCCGCTCACGCGCTACTTGCTGATGCTCAAGAGCTACGTCATGTTCGATCTCGGGCAGTCGTACTTCCAGCACGAAAGCGTGTGGGGTGTGATCAAGTCGAAGCTGCCGGTGTCGATTTCGCTCGGGCTGTGGACCGTGTTCCTCACCTACGCGGTCTCAGTGCCGCTCGGCATCGCGAAAGCGGTGCGCAACGGCTCGCGCTTCGATACCGCGACGAGCGTGCTCGTGCTCGTCGGCTACGCGATTCCCGGCTTCGTGCTCGGCGTGCTGCTCCTGATGCTGTTCGGCGGCGGCACGTTCTGGCAGGTGTTCCCGATGCGCGGGCTCACGTCCGACAACTTCGACGACCTCTCGGCAATCGGCAAGGTGCTCGACTACCTCTGGCACATGGTCCTGCCGGTGACGGCCTCGGTGGTCGGCAACTTCGCGATCGTCACGATCCTCACGAAGAACACCTTCCTCGAAGAGATCGGCCGGCAATACGTGCTGACCGCGCGCGCGAAAGGCGCCCCCGAGCGCGACGTGCTCTGGAAGCACGTGCTGCGCAACGCCGCGATTCCTTTGCTGACGGGGCTGCCCGCCGCGTTCGTCGGCGCATTCCTGAACGGCAACCTGCTGATCGAAACGCTGTTCTCGCTCGACGGGATGGGTCAGCTCTCGTACGACTCGGTGATCCGCCGCGACTACCCCGTGGTGCTCGGCTCGCTGTTCCTGTTCACCCTGATCGGCCTCGTAACCAAACTCATTGCTGACGTCTGCTATGTCCTCGTCGACCCCCGCATCCAATTCGACCGCATGGGCCGCTAACGTGGCCGCCGCCGCGCCGGTGGCGTCGATCTCGCCGTGGCGGCGCACGTGGCTGCGCTTCAAGAGCCAGCGGCTTGGCTATTGGAGCCTGGTGATCTTCGTCACGCTGTTCGTCGTCAGCCTGCTCGGCGAAGCGATCTGCAACGACAAGCCGCTCGTCGTGCGCTACGAAGGCCACTACTACTTTCCGATCGTGAAGGAGTACCCGGAGGCGACTTTCGGCGGCGACTTCCCGGCGAAGGCCAACTACCTCGACCCGTACATCCGCTCGCGGATCACGACGAACGGCAACTTCGCGATCTATCCGCCGAACCACAACTACTACGACACGATCGACTACTTCGCGTCGCGGCCGTTTCCGGCGCCGCCGTCGCCGCAGAACTGGCTCGGCACCGACCAGTTCGGCCGCGACGTGCTCTCGCGCCTCTTGTACGGCTTTCGCGTGTCGGTGCTGATGGCGGTTGCGCTGACGCTCTCGGGCGTCGTGTTCGGCGTGCTGACGGGGGCGCTGCAAGGCTTCTACGGCGGACGCACCGACTTGATCGGCCAACGCCTGATCGAGATCTGGAGCTCGATGCCGGACCTCTATCTGCTGATCATCTTCGCGTCGATCTTCGAACCGACGCTGTGGCTGCTGTTCATCCTGCTCTCGATGTTCGGCTGGCTCGTGCTCTCCGACTACGTGCGCGCCGAGTTCCTGCGCAACCGCTCGCTCGACTACGTGAAGGCCGCGCGCACGATGGGCCTCTCGAACTGGGAGATCATCTGGCGCCACGTGCTGCCCAACAGCCTTACGCCCGTCATCACGTTCCTGCCGTTTCGCATGAGCGCGGCGATCCTGTCGCTGACGAGTCTCGACTTCCTCGGCCTCGGCGTGCCGCCGCCGACGCCGAGTCTCGGTGAGCTTTTGCAGGAGGGCAAGAACAACCTCGACGCGTGGTGGATTTCGATTTCGGCGTTCGCGGCGCTCGTCGTCACGCTGCTTCTCTTGACCTTCATGGGCGACGCCTTGCGCAACGCGCTCGATACGCGCACGCGCGGCTCGGCATTCGGAGGGGGCAAGTGATGAACAAGCCGCTCTTGGATATTCAGAATTTTTCGGTCGCATTCGGCGACAGGCCTTGTGTGCGCGACCTGAACCTTGCGATTGCGCGCGGCGAGCGCGTGGCGCTCGTCGGCGAATCGGGCTCGGGCAAGAGCGTCACGGCGCTGTCGATCCTCGGGCTCGTGCAGCACGCGAAGCTGAGCGGGCGGATGCTGTTCGACGGCGAAGACCTGTTGCGCAAGACGGAGCAGCAGATGCGCGGCATCCGCGGCGCCGACATCGCGATGGTGTTCCAGGAGCCGATGACCGCGCTCAATCCGCTCTACACGGTCGGCAAGCAGATCGCCGAAAGCCTGCGGCTGCACGAGGGCCTGCGCCCGAACGCGGCGCGCGAGCGCGGCATCGAGCTGTTGCGGCGCACCGGCATTCCCGAGCCGGAGCGCCGCATCGACAGCTTTCCGCACCAGCTCTCGGGCGGCCAGCGCCAGCGCGCGATGATCGCGATGGCGCTTGCATGCCGGCCGCGTCTGCTGCTCGCCGACGAGCCGACCACGGCGCTCGACGTGACCGTGCGCCAGCAGATCGTCGACTTGCTGATCGGCCTGCAGGAACAGGAGGCGATGGAGCGCGGGATGGCGGTGCTCCTCATCACGCACGACCTGAACCTCGTGCAGCGTTTCGCGCAGCGCGTCGCCGTGATGGAGAAGGGCGTGCTCGTCGAAACCAATACGACGGAAGCGCTGTTTGCGAATCCGCAGCATCCGTATACGCGGCGTTTGCTCGATAGCGAGCCGCGCCGCTGCGTCGACGGCGTGCCTGCCGATGCGGCCAACGTGCTCGAGATCAAGCACCTTTCAGTCGACTACCGGACGAGCGCCAAGGGCTTGAAGTCGCTGTTCGGCAGCGCGAAGTTCCGCGCGCTGCAGGAGGTCGACCTGACCTTGCGGAGCGGCGAGACGCTCGGCATCGTCGGCGAATCGGGGTCGGGGAAATCGACGCTCGCGTCGACCGTGCTCGGTTTGCAGCACGCAGCCGTTGGCGAGATCGCGATCGACGGCACGCCGTTGTCGGCATTGCGCACCTTTGAAGCGCGCCGCGAGCTCTGTGCGCAAATGCAGGTCGTGTTCCAGGACCCGTTCGGCTCGCTGTCGCCGCGCATGACGGTGGAGCAGATCGTCTGCGAAGGGATGCGCGTGCATCGTCCGGATGTCGAGCCGAAAGCGCGGCGCGAGCGGGCGGCTGCGCTGCTCGAGGAGGTCGGTTTGCCGGCCGATGCGCTCGTACGCTATCCTCATGAGTTCTCGGGCGGCCAGCGCCAGCGCATCGCGATCGCGCGCGCGCTCGCCGTCGAGCCGGAGCTGCTCGTGCTCGACGAACCGACGAGCGCACTGGACGTTTCTGTCCAGCAGCAGGTGCTTAACCTGCTCACGCGCTTGCAGAAGAAGTACGGGCTCAGCTATTTGTTCATCACCCACGATCTTGCCGTGATGCGCGCGATGGCTCATCGCGTGATCGTCATGAAGTCGGGGCGCATCGTCGAAGCGGGCGATACGCTCGAAGTCCTGCGTGCGCCGGCGCATCCGTATACGCGCTCGCTGCTTGCCGCGTCGATGCAGGCGCCGGCGCCCGACGCGCGCGAGGAATTCGCATGATCGAACCCATTTGACTTGTGCCGTCATTCTTCATCGACCGTCCGGTCTTCGCTTGGATCGTTGCGCTCGCCATCGTCATCGCGGGCGCGCTGGCCGTGCCGCAATTGCCGGTCGCGCAATATCCGCGGCTCGCGCCGCCGCGCGTCATCATCAGCGCGACGTATCCGGGCGCGACGGTCGAGGAGGTCGACAACAACGTCGCGAGCCTGATCGAGGAAAGCCTCGACGGCGCCGACGGCCTCCAGTATTACGAGACCACGAGCGACAACCTCGGCGAACTCGAAATCGACATCACGTTCGCGCCCAGCACGAATCCGGACATCGCGATGGTCGACGTGCAGAACCGCATGAAGCAGATCGAGTCGCGCCTGCCGCAGCAGGTCGTGCAGCAGGGCATCAGCGTGTTCAAGGCGGCGAACACGTTCCTGATGCTCGTCGCGCTGACGTCGACCGACGGCAAGCGCAACTCGACCGAGCTTTCCGACTACCTGAACCGCTATTTGCTCGGCGAGCTCAAGCGCGCGCCGGGCGTCGGCGCCGCGGAGCTGTGGGACGCGGACGAGGCGATGCGGGTCTGGCTCGATCCGATGAAGCTGCGCGAGTACAGCCTCGCGCCCGCCGACGTCACCGCGGCGATCAAGTCGCAGAACTCGCCGGTCACGGCGGGCTCGCTCGGCGACGCGCCGTTCGTGCAGGGGCAGGGGCTCAATGCGACCGTCAACGTGCGCGGGCAATTGCATACGCCGGCCGAGTTCGGCGCGATCGTGCTCAAGGCGCGGCCCGACGGCTCCACGGTCAGGCTGCGCGACGTCGCGCGCGTCGAGATCGGCAGCGACAACTACTCGTTCTGGTCGCGCCTGAACGGCAAATCGGCGGCGACCGTCGGCATCCAGCTCGCGCCGCACGGCAATGCGCTGGAAACGTCGAATGCGATTCGCGCGCGGATCGCCGAGCTGCAAAAGACGCTGCCGCCCGGCATCGCCGTTTCGATTCCGTTCGATAACGCGCATTTCGTGCGCATCGCCATTCGCGAAGTGTTCATCACGCTGCTCGAAGCGGTCGTCCTCGTGTTCTGCGTGATCTGGCTGTTCCTGCGCGATTTGCGCTATACGCTCGTGCCCACCGTCGTGATTCCGGTCGCGCTGATGGGCGCGTTTCTCGCGATGTACGCGGCCGGCTTGTCGATCAACGTCTTCACGCTGTTCGGGCTCGTGCTCGCGATCGGCATTCTCGTCGACGATGCGATCGTCGTCGTCGAGAACATCGACCGCATCATGCATGAGGAGGGCTTAGCTCCGCGCGACGCCACGCGCAAGGCCATGAAGCAGATCGGCGGCGCGATCGTCGGCGTGACGGCCGTGCTCACGGCGGTGTTCGTGCCGATGGCGTTCTTTACCGGCAGCGTCGGCGGCATCTACCGGCAGTTCTCGATTGCGATGATCGCGGCGATCCTGGTGTCGGCGTTCATGGCGCTGTCGCTGACGCCCGCGCTGTGCGCAAACTTGCTGAAGGCGCCGGCGCACGGTGCGGAGGGCGGGCGTCTCGGCGCATGGTTCGCCTTGAATGTCGAGCGCACATCGGGACGCTATCGCGATCTCGTCGCGCGCCTGCTGCGGCGCTCAGGTCCCGTGCTCGCGGTGCATCTCGCGCTGATCGGCGCGTGCGCGCTGCTCTATATCCAGCTGCCGAGCGGCTTCCTGCCGACCGAGGACAGCGGCGAGCTGCAGGTGATGGTGCAGATGCCGCCGGGCGCAACGCAGCAGCGCACGTTCGACGCGATCAAGAAGGTCGAGACGATCCTGCACCGGCAGCCGGCCGTGGCGAACGTGACGAGCGTGATCGGCTGGAGCTTCGACGGCAGCGGACAGAACGTCGGCATGGCGTTCGTCGAGCTGAAGGACTGGGCCAGGCGCGACGCCGATGCGATGACGCTGCGCGATACGCTCAACGAAGCGTTCGCGAAGATCGACGACGGCGACGTCGTCGCGCAACTGCCGCCGGCCGTGCCGGGGCTCGGACGCTCGGAGGGCTTCATGTTCCATCTCGAGGACCGCGGCGGCATCGGCATGGACGCATTGGAGAAGGCGCGCGAGCAGCTGTTCGAGATGGCGAAGAACGACCCCGTGCTCGCCGACGTCCACTCGGAAACGCTGCCCGACGCGCCGCGCGTCGTGCTCGACATCGATCGCGCGAAGGCCTATGCGATGGCCGTTTCGTTCGACGATATCGACGACGTGCTCGGCAACACCTTCGGCATGTCCTATATCGGCGACTTCCCGGCGGGCGGCCGCATGCAGCGCGTGATGGTGGCCGCCGACGCGCCGACGCGGATGACCGAGGCCGACCTGCTGAAGCTGTCGGTGCGCAACTCGCTCGGCGCGATGGTGCCGTTCTCGGCGTTCGCGACCGTGCATTGGACGCGCGGCCCGACCATCCTCTCGCGCTACGACGGCTACCCGGTGCTGGACGTGAGCGGCCGCGCAGCGCGCGGCTACAGCTCGGGCGCGGCGATGGCCGAGATGGAGCGGCTCGCGGCGAAGCTGCCGGCCGGCGTCGCCTACGACTGGACCGATCAATCGCTGGCGGAAACCGAGGCCGCGCGGCAGACGCCGCTCCTGATCGGCCTGTCGCTCCTCGCCGTGTTCATGGCGCTCGCCGCGCTCTACGAGAGCTGGACGATTCCGCTTTCCGTGCTGACGGTGGTGCCGCTCGGCATGATCGGCGCGGTGGGCGCGATGCTCGTGCGCGGGCTGCCGAACGACATCTACTTCAAGATCGGCATGGTCACGGTGATCGGGCTGTCGGGCAAGAACGCGATTCTGATCGTGCAGTTCGCGCGCGATCTCCATGCGCGCGGCGAGCCGCTCGCGCGTGCGATCGTGGCCGCGTGCGCGATGCGCTTCCGGCCGATCGTGATGACCTCGGCGGCATTTCTGCTCGGCGTGGTGCCGCTCGTGTTTTCGAGCGGCGGCGGCGCCGAGAGCCGGCACTCGATCGGCACCGGCGTGTTCGGCGGCGTGATCTCGGCGACGGTGCTCGGGCTGGTGTTTACGCCGGTCGCGTTCTACCTGGTGATGCGGGCGACCGGGCGTTTCGCGAAGCCGGGCCGCGCGGCAGGCACGGGTGGCGAGGGAGGCGGCAGCAATCCGCCGGACGTTAGCGATGCGAGCGGTTCGCGCGCGTTGCGCGATCGCGAGACGGAGCCTTCATGAGCGACATGACGGTTCCCGATACGGGCGGCGGGAGCGCGGCTTCCGAGCGCAGCGATGCGCGTCGCGACGCTGCGGCGACGCTCGACGCGATCGGCCGCAAGATCCGCGCGCTGAGAAAGCGTTTGTTGCTGACGCTCGACGAAACCGCCGCGCTCGCGGGCATCTCGAAGCCGTTCCTGTCGCAGATCGAACGAGGGCTGGCGCGGCCGTCGGTGGCGACGCTGCTCGGCATCGCGCGGGCGCTCGGCGTCTCGCTGCAGTATTTCCTCGACGTGCCGCGCGATGCGCGTTTCGTTCTGCGCGGCAAGGAGATGAAGTACTTTGCCTTTGCCGACACGGGCAATCTGTTTGCGCGGCTCACGCGGGTCGTCGACGATGGGCTGATGGAGGCGCTGCTCGTGCGCATTCCGGCTGGGCGCGAATTTGCCGAGGTCGTGACGCTCGCCGGGGAGCAGTTCTGGTACGTGCTCTCGGGGAATCCGACGTTGACGCTCAACGGCAAGAAGTTTGTGTTTCGTCCGGGGGACGCAACGCATCACGACTCGACCGATCCGCATGGCTGGGAAAACACCGGTGACGTCGAGGCGGTGTTGATGTGGGTGGGGACGCCGAGTTTGTTGTAGGAGATGGACCCGTTCCTCGGCTGGACCATGACCGAAGCAGCCACCAATGCGATCGTCCCGGCCTGACAATTTTTAAAAATCTCCAAATTCGTTGTTGCTACACTTGACTTCGATCATGCGCGTCACTGATCCGATCCTTCGCTTGCTCTGTTCGGACGTGCATATCTTTTCCTCCGAGGCGGAGGTACTCGCTCTCCTCGGCCCAATTTTCAGACGTTAGGTGATGCCATGGGAATCTTGAATGTGGTCGGTGAAATCGCGGGGGCCGTAGCCGCAGTTGAAGGAGCGGAAAAGCTTGATCCGGATGCATCGCTCGTGACAAAAGGCATTGCTGCTGTGGCCGGTTTCGAAGGAGCCGGCGCACTGGAGAAGCTCGTCGAGAAGAAAGAGGACGAAGCAAGCAGCGGCGACGCTGCGGATACCGATCAGTCTCAGGCCTGAGCGCCAATAAATATCAGCGCGATTGCTTCTGCGAAAAAACATTGCGCAGGTCCGGGAGTGAAGCCCGGACCTGCGCTTTTTCTTTTATGCGTTTATTGGCAAGCCTTCCCGTGGTCGGCATGGAAGCCTTTCGCTTTCGCGTCCGCTTCCGTCATGTAGGCGCCGTTCTTCGTTTTGCCGTAGTACTTGTCGGACGGGCAGTGGTAGACCTTCGTGCTCGTATTGACCCAAACCTGTCCGGGGGCGGCGCCTCCGGCTGCCTGCTTGACACTGCTGGCGCTCGCCGCCGCGGCCGCTGGCGCCGTCACGGAGGCGCTCGAAGCTCCCGCCGCTGCATTCGATGCGCCGTACCAGGTCTTGATGCCCTTGTGGCCGGCACACGCGCCCTGTTTCGACGCGCCCGCATAGAACGTGCCGTCCTTGCAGAGAGCGGTCGAGCCCGACGGCGCGCTAGCCGGGACCTGCGCAAAGGCAGCGGTCGTGGCAAACAGAGCTGCAGCCGCCAAATAGACAAACGATGTTTTCATTGCAGATCCTTTAGGGGTTTCAACAGGGTAACGACTTCGAACCGATGCAAACGCGCCGCGCTTGGCTTCGCACCCTGCAAGGCCAGCCCATATCGATACTCCGAAAACGCGCAGCATTAAGGATCTAACGCAATGCTCAACTGTTTGGCCGACGCAATTGGGCCTGTCAAATTGTGAACTTTTGCAAAGTCGAGCCGACGACTCGACGAGGATGCGCAAAAAGGCAAACGAATCGACCGGCTCATCCCAGCGTCGGCGTCGACCTGCGCTCGCTTTCCATCCGGAAGACGCGAAACACTACGTTCGCCGAGCGTCCCAGCGGCATGCCCGCGAGCAGGCCCCACGCACCGAACGACAACAGCTCGAACACGCCGCTCGTGGCCCACGGCTGATGCGATTCGATCGCATAGAGGATGACGAAATGAGAGCGGTAATTTAGGCGCTTGGATGCCTTGTTCGAAGACACCGGGCATCAAACCGCCTCTGCCACTAGACGACGTAAGCCATCACGCAACTTGCCAAAGCTAGGGGACTGATTGCGATCAGGATCGAGCAGCGGCCCGATTTTCTCGGCCCACTCATGTTTGATTTGCCCGGGCAACGGCCAGCCAGCCTTCTTTATAGCGGTGAATCCACCGGGGTAGACCGCATCCGCCAACAGCTCCCAGGTGTCGCAGGCGCTGTCCTGAACGTACCGATTCAAGACATCGGCCTTGGCGCGTGGATAGGCTGTCTCTAGCGCTTGTCGATCCCCTAGATACCAAGCTTCCACCTCCTCAATTGCCAAGCGGAACATCGTGTGAGGCGCTGGATTGCAGTTCGCCGCTAACGCCTTGAGTTCATTCAGGAACTCCGCGCAATTGCGCTTATCGGTATCGAGCATAACTACCACTGCGTCAATGCCCGGTGTTTTACCGTAGCCTTGTAACAGTCGTGGCAATTGGTCCAGCAGAATTCGCTTCGCGGGGTCGGTGCCCGCATTGAGGTGTTTGGGAATCCGACCGATGCCCTTGTAAGCATGAACTCGCCAGGTATGTGGGTTGCCATGCTCACCAAGAATTCTGGGCAGCAACTCTATCAGCAGCTTCTCTCCGGAGCTGTCTTCCACCAATATCTCGATGTGCATTCTCACCTCGCATCGAGATAGTCGCTGTACCAAAGCCCGCCGAGCGGTAGCCCCTCATCCACAAGGTTCTTGACGACGTCCAGTTCGGAAACCCGTCGAATGGTTGAGAATCCGTCTTCCCCTTTTTCCAGAATCCATACCTCTTCCGGTGACAATGCGTCCACGAAGTATGGCTGGTGCGTCGTCACAAAAATCTGAGGGGCATTCCTTTTGCCCGTGGCATGGGTACGGAACTCTTGCGCCAACGACTCCAGCAGCTTGTGGTAAAGGCCGTTCTCGGGCTCTTCGATACAAATAAAGGGTGGTGGATCTGGATCCTCCAGAAGCAACAAGTAGGCGAACACCTTCAGTGTGCCATCCGACATCTGCTGGGCAAAAAATGGATCAGCGAATGCACCATCATTGAAGCGCAACAATACACGTTTGTCGGCCGTTACCTCTGTGTCGATCTTGGCTATCCCAGGAATCTTGCTGGCAATCCGAGTCAGGATGCTCTGGAAACGGTCCTTGTGCTCGCGCTCCATGAATTGCACAACGTTGCCGATGTTGTCACCGTGCACGTTCAAGTGCCGTTGTGGTCCAGCAGTGGGCAGACTGCGCGCAGCGTCTGGATAAAAATACGAGAGATACCAGCCCTTCAAAAAATCACGGAACCGCTTGATCCGTGGATGTTCCTTGAGCGTGCCTAGCGTGGCGATGCCCAACTGGCGTGGATCAGTTAACTCAACGGACGCTTGCGTGCGATCCTCCTCACCTTCAATTTCGACCGCTTCTTCTCCAGCCCAGACCAAGCCTTTGCCGCGATCGAGTCGCAGAAACGGATAAGGTCGACCATGCTTCTGTCCCTTGCGTCGCTGCTTGAGCACTTCGGACTCGACATAGGGCCGGCCAGACCCATCTAGGTTAATTGACAACTCGTAGGTAATCGGCCGTTCATTGGGGGCTTCACGATAGTAAATCTCGAAGCGGATAGGCTCATGGATGCCTGTTGAACGCAGGCGCTCAAAACCGCCTCGCTGTTTCATGTCGCATGCGGTCTCGACATCTGTTCCGAGGCAATCCGCAACGAAACCAAAAGCATCGAATAGGGAGCTTTTACCTACTCCGTTTTTACCAATCACCACGGTGAACGGCGTCAATGGGTCGCCTGCAGTCTGGCCGGAAAGCTTGCCTAGCGACACGTCTCGCAAGGCACGAAAATTTTGGACCCGAAAGCCCTCAATAATTGCCACTTATTGCGCCTCCATTCTGGTCAAGGCAGTGTCATACAGGATCAGCGGCTCCTCATGCTCTTCCAAGTTGCCGGTATCCGTTCCTTACATGGGAAATCCTGCAGCGGTCCACCAGCCGAAAGATCATGTTTGCTGTATGGCAACTCGCTACGCGGCATTGAAAAATCGACTGAAATGTTAACAGCTCCGGCGACCTTTCACGTCTCCACCGTGCAAATTTTGCACGTGTCCAGAAATTGACCGTTGACGGATACGGTTAAGACGGCTTTTTTCGGTGCGTCCTTGCTGTCATTTTTCTCCCTGACCATGACCGAGCGGCTCGTCCGTTCCCTCAAGCGCCTGCGGACTGAGCAAACCCAAGCCTCAGCGCGCATCCCGTCGATGTTTCGTCTCCAACTATGCTTTGCCCTTTTTCCTGGAGAACAAGACGACCGGCTCACCCCAGCGTCGGCGTCGACCTGCGCTCGCTTTCCATCCGGAAGACGCGAAACACCACGTTCGCCGAGCGTCCCAGTGGCATCCCCGCGAGCAGGCCCCACGCACCGAACGATAACAGCTCGAACACGCCGCTCGTGGCCCACGGCTGATGCGATTCGATCGCATAGTGGATGACGAAATGTGAGCTCGAGGTCACGAGCAGAATCCCGAGCAGGCTTGGGTCGCCGGGCACGCGCACGCGCCGCGTCGCGGTGTCGAATTGCACCTCCCAGTGCGCTGCGTGCATCCAGCCCAGCAGCGTACCGGTCGCGCCGGCCAACACGGCAGCCGCGGTGTATTCCGGGGCGCTGTAGGGAAACAGCGTGTGCAGACTGTTTGCGCCGAACAGGACCAGCAGCAGCGGAAAGACGATCATGCGCTCGGCGCGGACCGTGCGCGGGTAGCAGCGCTGGACGCCGACATAGATCACGGCGGCCAGGATGGCGAGCGTGTACGAGGGGATGTGCCGCATGGAAGCACCTCTTGCCGGTAAGTTAGTGCCCGCTCCGGATGGCGCGGGACCTTGCTTGAGCGTGACTGTAGCGGCGCGTGGGGAGGGCGGCGGGTGTTTGCGACGAGGTGCGTCGCGCCTGGATGAATGGTCCGTTTCGCCGACGAAGCGCGAGGGCGATTGAGCCGAGCGTCCCCGGTTTGTCACTGCCCGCCAGACTCGCCGAAGGGGGGCATCCCTCAAAAGAGGCTTCCTGACGGGCGGGGCGGGAAACCTGGGGACTCCAGCCATCCCCCCTCCGCGCGGCTGATCGGCCCGGCGTGCACTTCGTCGCGCGGCTTCCCGAAAGCGCCGCGCCGCATTTACAGTGCAGACATCGTCCGATCGGCCGGGGTGTGCCTGGCCCTTTTCAAACCATGCAAAGCAAGTTCGCGTCGACGCCGTTCAGCAAAACCGGGGGCCGGAGCAGGTATATGCATCTCGTTTGGCTCGTGGTGTTCAATAGCCTGATCGCCACCGGCTTCTGGACGCGTGCTCCTCACGATCCGATCCTGCCGTATTTCGTCCTCGGCAATGGGATCGGATTCAGCGCATATCTGATCGGTGGGCTGGCGAACCGGATCGCCGGGAGACGAATTCCGATCGTGCTGCGGGTGCTGATCGTCGGGCCGCTTGCCGTCGTGATCGGCGTCGAGCTGGCGGCGAGGACCGTCGGCCATGTACCAAGCCTGCTCCAGCACGCGAGCCTCGCAACCTGGCTCTACTACGCGCCGACCTTTCTGGTGGCGGGCGTCGCCATCGTGATGTTTTCTCTTTTCGTCCAGTCCGCGCAGATGCGCGCGGCGCTGGAAACCGAGCGCCGCGAGGCCGCCGAACTGCGCCAATCGGAAACGGCCGCGCGGCTCGCGCTCTTGCAGGCGCAAATCGAGCCGCATTTCCTGTTCAACACGCTCGCGAACGTGCAAAGCCTGATCGAGCGCGACCCGGCGCGCGCGTCGGCGATGCTCGACAGCCTGAACCGCTATCTGCGCGCAAGCCTCGGGCGTACGCGCAAGCCGGTGTCGCTGCTGGGGGAGGAGCTGGAGCTCGTCGATGCGCTGCTGCATATCGCGTCGATGCGGCTCGGCGACCGGCTGCGCTATAGAATTGCCGTGCCCGGCGCGCTGCGCCAGCTTGCCTTGCCGCCGTTGCTGCTGCAGCCGCTCGTCGAAAATGCGCTGCTGCACGGCATCGAGCCGGCGATCGACGGTGGCGAGATCCTGGTGAGGGCCAGGCGCGATGGTGAAATGCTCGAGCTGAGCGTGATCGATACCGGCATGGGGCTGGGCCATGGCAAGGGCCTGCATGGCGGGGTGGGGCTCTCGAACGTGCGTGCGCGGCTCAATAGTTTGTACGGCGAGGCGGGCAGTTTGACGGTCGTGGGTAATACCGGCGCTCATGGCGGCGCGTTGCTCGATGCGGCGCCCGATGCAGGTGGGGCGTCGTCGGACGCAGACGCAACGGCCGCCGGTCGCGGCGCCGCATCTGCCGGCACGGGCGGCATGATGGCAACGAACGCCGCGCGGGGCGTCACCGCGACTTTGCGCATTCCGATCCGCTGACTTCGATCCGCCGACATGCCTACCGCCCTGATCGCCGACGACGAACCAAACCTTGCCGCCGAGCTTGCCTCGCGGCTCGCGAAGTTCTGGCCCGAGCTGGAAATCGTCGCGATGCCGCGCAACGGCGTCGAAGCGCTCGCGGAATTGAATGCGAAGCAGCCCGATTTCGCTTTTCTCGACATTCGCATGCCCGGTGTCGACGGCCTCGAAATCGCGCGGCTGGCGCCTTCGGTGCGCGTGGTGTTCGTGACGGCGTACGACGAATACGCGGTGCAAGCCTTCGAAACCTCGGCGGTCGATTACCTGCTCAAGCCGCTGAACGACGAGCGGCTGTTGCGCTGTATCGCCAGGCTGCAACGTGGGGGGGCGGTTGCGCAGCCCATATCGACTGCGGATGCCGCGGCGGGGAAGGACACCGCACCGATCCAATGGCTGACGGTCGGCCTGAAAGACACGACGCATCTGGTTTCGATCGACGACGTGCTGTACTTCCAGGCGACGGACAAATACACCGAAGTGGTCACGGCGGAGCGCCGGCACATCATCCGCACGCCGTTGAAAGAGCTGATGCAGCGGCTGGATGCCGCGAAGTTTGCGCAGGTGCATCGCAGCGTCATCGTGTCGTACGCGGCGATCGATCGTGTCGAGCGCGATCTGCTGGGGCGGCTGCGTATCCATCTACGCAATCACACGGACGTGCTGCCGGTGAGCCGCGCGTATGTCGGCTTGTTCAAGCAGATGTAGCGGACGGAGAAGCGCGGTCAAGCCGTGCTGCGCGGCGGTGGGCGTATGCACACTTTATGCGCACAAAGACGGTGCGGTCCGGCCGGCGGCGCGCGCCGGGGTCGCCCGCCCGCGCTTCACATCGACCGCAGCGCAAACCGTTTCAGCTTTCCCGTCTCCGTACGCGGCAGCGCGTCGAGAAAGTGAATCACGCGCGGATACTTGTACGGCGCGACCGTCTGCTTCACGAACGCTTGCAGCTCGGCCACGAGCGCATCGTCGGCCGTATAGCCCGGCTTGACCACGACAAACGCCTTCACGATCTGCCCGCGCTCCTCATCCGGCGCGCCGATCACGCCGCATTCCGCCACTGCTTCGTGCTTCATCAGCACGCTTTCGACTTCCGGCCCGGAGATGTTGTAGCCCGCCGAGACGATCATGTCGTCGGCGCGCGCCTGATAGAAGACGTAGCCGTCTTCGTCGAGATAGACCGCATCGCCGGGCAGGTTCCAGCCGTCGCGCACGAACTTCAGCTGGCGCTCGTCGGCGAGATAGCGGCAGCCGGTCGGGCCGCGCACCGCGAGCTTGCCGACCGTGCCCGGCGGCACCGGCTGCATCGCGTCGTCGACAGCCTGGATCGTGTAGCCGGGCACAGCGCGGCCGATCGCGCCGCGGCGCACGTCCGCGCCTGCCGACGAGATGAAGATGTGGATCATCTCGGTGCCGCCAATGCCGTCGATCATGTCGATGCCCGTCGCGTCGCGCCATAGCTGGCGTGTCGAGTCGGGTAGCGCCTCGCCGGCCGACACCGTCTTCGCGAGACTCGAGATATCGAAGCGCCCGGCGAGCGGCGCCATCTGCCGGTAGAACGTCGGCGCAGTGAACATGATCGTCGCGCGAAAGCGCTCGACGAGCTGCAGCAGCGTTTCCGGCGTGAGCTTTTCGATCAGCACGGTCGCCGCGCCCACGCGCAGCGGAAAGCAGAGCAGGCCGCCCAGCCCGAACGTGAAGGCGAGCGGCGGCGTGCCGCAGAACACGTCGTCGGGGCCAGGCTTCAGCACGTGGCGCGGGAACAGGTCGCACATCGCGAGCACGTCGCGATGAAAGTGCATGCAGCCCTTCGGCGCGCCCGTCGTGCCGCTCGTGAAGGCGATCAGGCAGACATCGTCGGCGGCGGTATCGCAGGCCTGGAAAACGTCGGATTTGGCGGCGGCGAGCGTATCGAGCGAATCGGGCGTGTCGCAGTGGAATTGGCGGATTTGCGCGAGATCGGCGCAGAAGAATTCGTTGCCGGATTCCTGGCATTTCGCCAATTCGTCGATCAGGCGCGCGTCGCAGAGGGCGGCGCTGATCCGGGCCTTGTCGACGATCTGCTTGAGCTCCTTCGCACGCAATAGCGGCATCGTCGGCACTACGACGAGACCCGCCTTCAGGCTTGCGAGAAACGCCACTGCCATCTGCAGGGTGTTCGGGCCGCGCAGCAGCACGCGGTTGCCGGGCTGCAGGCCCATCTCGTCGACGAGCACGTGAGCGGTGCGGTTGACGAGCGCGAGCAGCTCACCGTAGGTCGTGGCATGCGGTTCGCCGTCGACATCCGACCAGATGGCGACGCGCTCGCCGTGGCCTGCTTCGATCGCGCGGTCGAGCAGCTCGGTTGCGCAATTTATGCGGGATGGGTAAGCGACGTCGGGGTTGTCGAGCAGCAGCACCGGCCATTGGTCCTGCGACGGCAGGTGGTCGCGGGCAAACGTATCGGCATGGGCAGACGGTTCCATGGCTCTAGCCTCCGCATTAGTCCGGGATCACCGCGGTCGCTTCGATTTCGACTTTCGCGCGGTCCTCGATCAGCGCCACGACCTGTACCGCGCTCATCGCGATGTCGTAGTCGCCGATCAGCTCGCGAAACGCGCGGCCGATGTCCTTGAGCGCCGCGAGGTATTCGCGCTTGTCGGTCACGTACCAGGTCATGCGGACGATGTGCTCGGGGCGGCCACCTGCGGCGGCGAGCACGGCGACGATGTTCTTCAACGCCTGCTGCGCCTGCGCGGCGAACTCGTCCGACTGGAACTGCTCGGTTTCGTCCCAGCCGATCTGTCCCGCGATGAACACCTGCGTGCCGCGCGCGGCGACGCCGTTGGCATAGCCGCGCGGCTTGATCCAGCCTTGCGGCAAGAGCGCTTTTTTCATGAGGATTTTTCCTCCGAGAGAATCGAGGGGGCCACGAAATGCGTGAGCGCTTCGCGGATATCGACGGGGATGTCGATCGACGCGCCGGTTTCGAGCGACGTCGTCACGAGCACTTGCGTTGCATGAAAGCGGATTTCGTCGCCGTGGCTGCCGACGATGTCGAGACCGATCGAGCGTCGTCCGAGCGTCGTCACGGTCAGTGCGAGCGTGATCGTCTCGCCCATCCGGCTCGGCCGCGAGAACTCGCATTCGAGCTTGACGATCGGCAGGCCGACGCGGCGTACGCCGATCATGTGCGCGTAGTCGATGCCGAGCCTTTCGGTGAACCAGTCTTCGACCAGGCAGTTGGTCAGCACGAGGTATTGCGGAAAGAACACGATGCCCGCCGGATCGCAATGCGCGAAGCGGATGCGGACCGGCCACTCGAAGGTGGCTTCGCGCGCGGCGCCGTTCATTGCGCGGTCTCCTGAGCGGAGGCCCGATAGGCCTTGAGCAGATCGCGGCCGACGATCAACTGCTGCACCTCGGTCGCGCCTTCGTAGATACGCAGCGCGCGGATCTCGCGATAGAGCTGCTCGACCGCCACGCCGCTTTGCACGCCTTTGCCGCCCCAGATCTGCACAGCTGCGTCGATCACCTGCTGCGCGCCTTCGCTCGCGTGCCACTTCGCCATCGCGGCCTCGCGCGTCACGTTCTTGCCCTGGTCGCGCAGCCAGGCGGCGCGGTAGACGAGCAGCGCGGCGCTGTCGATCGTGAGCGCCATTTGCGCGAGCCTGGCCTGGGTCAGTTGAAAATCGCCGAGCGTCTGGCCGAACATGCGGCGCGTCGAAGCGCGCGCGAGCGCTTCGTGCATCGCGCGCCGCGCGAAGCCGAGCGACGCTGCCGCCACCGACGTGCGGAAGATGTCGAGCGTGCGCATCGCGATCTTGAAGCCTTCGGCGGGCGCGCCGAGCATCTGGCTCTTCGGCGCGCGCGCGCCCGCGAACTTCAGGCGCGCGAGCGGATGTGGCGCGATCACGTCGATGCGCTCGGTGATCGTGAGGCCGGGCGTGTCGGCATCGACGACGAATGCCGTGATGCCGCGCGCGCCGGGCGCTTCGCCGGTGCGCGCGAAGACGACGTAGAAATCGGCGATGCCGCCGTTCGAGATCCAGGTCTTTTCGCCGTCGAGGATGTAGTGGTCGCCATCTTCGCGTGCGGCGAGCGCCATCGCGGCGACGTCGGAGCCCGCTTCGGGTTCGGAGAGCGCGAAGGCGGCAAGCGCGGTGCCGTTCGCGACGCGCGGCAGATAGCGGCGCTTTTGCTCGTCGGTGCCCGCGAGCGAGATCGCGCCGGAGCCGAGCCCTTGCATCGCGAGCGCGAAGTCGGCGAGGCCCGAGTGCTTCGCGAGCGTTTCGCGCAAGAGGCAGACGGCGCGCGTATCGATCGTGTCGCCATGCCCGCCGTAGGCCGTGCCGCCGACGCCGTAGCGCAGCCATCCGGCCGCGCCGAGCTCGCGTACGAGGCGGCGGCAGGTGTCGTCGACGGAAGCTGCATCGTGCGATACGTGCGCGAGATGCTGCGCGGCCCAGGCGTCGAGATCCGCGGCCAGCGCGCGGTGGTGGTCCTCGAAGAACGGCCAGTCGAGCGCGTTCGAAGCATGGTCGTAGACGCCCACGGTCAATCTCCTTCGAAGACAGGGCGGGTTTTCGCCGCGAATGCGCGATACGCACGATCGAAATCGCGCGTGGCCATGCAGATCGCCTGCGCTTGCGCTTCGGACTCGATCGCTTCGTCGACGCCCATGTTCCATTCCTGATGCAGCATCTTCTTCGTGATGCCGTGTGCGAAGGTCGGGCCGCCGGCGATCTCCGCCGCGAGCCTGGTTGCGTCCGCAACCAATTCGGAAGGCTCGCACAAGCGGTTGTAGAACCCCCACGCATAGCCTTCCTCGCCGCTCGCCGAGCGGCCCGTGAAGAGCAATTCGGAGGCGCGCCCCTGGCCGATGATGCGCGGCAGGATCGAGCATGCGCCCATGTCGCAGCCGGCGAGGCCGACGCGCGTGAAGAGGAACGCGAGCTTGCTGCGCGCGGTGCCATAGCGCATGTCCGACGCCATCGCGATGATCGCGCCCGCGCCCGCGCAGACACCGTCCACCGCCGCGATCACCGGCTGCGGACAATGCCGCATCGCCTTGACGAGATCGCCCGTCATGCGTGTGAACATCAGCAGCTCGGGGACGGCCAAGCCGATCAGCGGGCCGATGATTTCGTGCACGTCGCCGCCCGAGCAGAAGTTCTCGCCGGCGCCGTGGATCACGACGGCCTTGATGTCGGTCGCGTAGGGAAGCTGGCGAAACAGGTCGCGCAGCTCGGCATACGATTCGAAGGTCAGCGGATTCTTGCGCTCGGGGCGATTGAGCGTGATCGTCGCGACGTGCTCGCTCACCGACCAGCCGAAGTGGCGCGCCTCGTATTGCGCGAGCGTCGTGCGATTGCCCGCGAACAGGCCGTCTGCGGTGGATGTTGTCATGGGTATCAGCTCTTCAGGTTGTCGATCAGATGCTGCTTCAGCTTGCCGAGGCGCTGATGCATCCTCGATTTCTCGTCGAGGCCCAGGCCGCCGAACAATTCGACGACCCATTGCTCGTGCGCCACGGCCATCCGGTCGAACAGCTCGCGGCCCGCGGGCGTCAAGCGCACGCTGAACGCGCGGCGGTCGTTCGGATCGGCATCGCGCGCGACGAGTCCTTCTTTCTCCAGTTGATCGGTGATGCCTGTCACGTTGCCGCCCGTCACCATCAGGCGGCGCGAGATCTCGCTCATCTTCAGGCCTTCGGGATGGCGCTCGAGCTGCGCCATCAGGTCGAAGCGGGGCAGCGTCGTATCGAATTCGGCGCGCAGGCGGCGGCGCAGCTCGGCTTGCACGAGGTTGGTCGTCGTCAGCATGCGCAGCCAGAGGCGCAGGCCCATGTGACTGTCGGCGCCTGTGCTCATCTCGAGATCGACGACGTTCTCGGCGGGCTTCGGCGTGCCTTTGCGGGTGTCGTTCGGCGGCATGGCAGTTGCCTTCTTTCTGGCGGCGGATTTGTTCGTGGTCACGTGACTTCTCCGCCTGAAACGGATATCGATTGGCCCGTCATCGAGCCGGCTTCGGGCTGGCAGAGCCAGAGCACCGCATGCGCGACTTCGCCGGGCGTGACGAAGCGCTGCTGCGGATTGCCTTGCACGAGGGACGCCCGTGCTTCGGCTTCGCTGCGGCCCGTCTTTGCAATGATTTGATCAAGCGATTCGCGCAGCAAATCGGTCTCCGTGTAGCCGGGACAAACCGCGTTGACGGTCACGCCTTTGGTCGCGACTTCGAGCGCGAGCGAGCGCGTCAGGCCGATCACGCCATGCTTGGCCGCGCAATACGCGGCGACGTATGGATAGCCGATCTGCCCCGCCGTGCTCGCAACGTTGACGATGCGGCCGTCACGGCGCGCGATCATCGCGGGCAGCACGGCCTGCGTGCAGAGGAAGACGCCGGTCAGGTTGACGTCGAGCATGCGCTGCCATAGCGCCATGTCGGTCTTCGCGAACGGCGCGGCCTGAGCCTGGCCCGCGTTGTTGACGAGCACGTCGACGGCGTCGAAGGCTTTCGTCGCGGCGGCAAAGGCTTGCGTCACCGACTCCGCTTGCGTGACATCGACGCTCACGCAGCCGACTTCGCCGAGCTCGGCAAGACGCGTACGTTGCCATTCGAGCCGGGCGGCGTCGCGGCCCATCAGCGTGACGCGGGCGCCCGCGCGCAACAGTGCTTCGGCCGTCGCCGCACCGATGCCGCTGCCGCCGCCCGTGACGACCGCGTGCTTGTTGGCGAGCGAATGCGCGCTCATACCAGCTCCTCCGCGCGCTGCAAACGCTCGGCCGGCGTAGCGCGCGCGTTCTGCCCGGCCATCGCGCGCTCGCGTTCGAGATTGCGCTCGAGCTGCGACTTCGCCGCGGTGTACTGCTTCGGCCACGTCACATCGAGGTAGCCGATCTTGGCGGCTTCGGTGAGTGTCCATGCTGGGTTCGCGAGATGCGGGCGCGCGATCGCGCACAAGTCGGCGCGGCCCGCGGCGATGATGCTGTTGACGTGATCGGCCTCCGAAATCGCGCCGACGGCGATCGTCGAGATACCGGCCTCGTTGCGGATGCGGTCCGAGAACGGCGTCTGGAACATGCGGCCGTACACGGGCTTTTCTTCCTTGCTGACCTGGCCCGAAGAGACGTCGATCATGTCCGCACCTGCCGCCTTGAACGCACGCGCGATCTCGACGGCATCGTCTGGCGTATTGCCGCCCTCGACCCAATCATGCGCAGAAATACGCACGGAAATCGGTTTGTGCGCGGGCCACACTTCACGGATCGCGGCAAACACTTCCAGCGGATAGCGCAGGCGATTCGCGAGCGAGCCGCCGTATTCGTCGGTGCGATGGTTCGTGAGCGGCGACAGGAAGCTCGACAGGAAATAGCCGTGCGCGCAGTGCAATTCGAGCCAATCGAAGCCCGCTTCTTCAGCCATTTGCGCCGCGCGCACGAACTGCTGCTGGATTTCGCGCAGTTCCTCGCGGCCCGCTTCGCGCGACCATTGGCTGACGCCCTTCAGATATTGCTGCGGGGACGCCGACACGAGCGACCAGTTGCCATCGGGCAGCGGCTGGTCGATGCCTTCCCAGCTCACGCGCGTCGACGCTTTCGCGCCCGCGTGGCCGAGCTGCATGCCGATCTTCGCGTCCGAGTTCGCGTGCACGAAATCGACGATTCGGCGCCACGCCCGCAGATGCTCCGGCGTGTACATGCCCGGACATCCCGGCGTAATGCGCGCTTCGGGCGACACGCAGGTCATCTCCGTCATCACGAGCGCGGCGCCGCCCATCGCGCGCGCGCCGAGATGCATCAGGTGATAGTCGCCGGCAACGCCGTCGACCGCCGAATACTGCGCCATCGGCGAGACGACGACGCGGTTCTTCAACGTCACGCCGCGCAGCGTGAACGGCGTGAACATCGGCGGAATCGATTTTGTGCGTTGGTTTGTGTCGCGTGCCCGGCCATCGGCGCGCGACGCCAGCCAGTTTTCGAACGACGACAGATAGCGCGCGTCGCGCGTGCGCAGGTTCTCGTGCGAGATGCGCTGCGAGCGCGTCAGCAGCGAGTAGGCGAATTGCTCCGGCTCGAACGACACATAGCGATCGACATGCTCGAACCATTCCGTCGAATTGCGCGCGGCGTTCTGGATGCGCAGCACGTCGACGCTGCGCACGTCCGTGTAGTGATCGAGCGCGGCGTCGAGATCGCGCGGATGCGCGGCGATGCTCGTCGCGAGCTCGATCGCGTCTTCGAGTGCGAGCTTGGTGCCGGAGCCGATCGAGAAATGCGCGGTATGCGCGGCGTCGCCCATCAGGACGACGGGCGTCGTGCCGCCGTCTGCTCGCGGCTTGCGATGCACCCACTGCCGGTTGACGACGCGCGGAAAGCGAATCCATTGCGACGAGCCGCGCAGGTGCGATGCGTTCGACATCAGCGGATGGCCGTCGAGGTACTTCGCGAACAGGCGCTCGCAGAACGCGATGCTTTCTTCCTTGCTCATCTCGTCGAGGCCGGCGGCGCGCCACACGCGCTCGGGCGTTTCGACGATGAAGGTCGAGGTGTTGTCGTCGAAGCGGTAGGCGTGCGCCTGGAACCAGCCCCATTCGGTCTTTTCGAAGGCGAACGTGAAGGCGTCGAACAACTTGTTGGTGCCGAGCCAGACGAAGCGGCAGTCGCGCATGTCGATGTCGGGCTGGTACGTCGCCGCGTATTTCTGGCGGACCGCGCTATTGGCGCCGTCGCAGGCGACGATCAGATCGGCGCCGTAGGCGTCGTCGTCCGTCACGTTGGTTTCGAAGACGAGCTTGACGCCGACTTCTTCGCAGCGCGCCTGCAGGATGTTCAAAAGACGCTTGCGGCCAATGCCGCAGAAGCCGTGGCCCGACGAGCGCACCTTGCTGCCGCGGAAGTGGATCTCGATGTCGTCCCAGTGGTTGAACGCGTCGAGAATCATCTCGGCGCTCTTGGCGTCGGCGGCGCGCAGGTTGCCGAGCGTCTGGTCCGAGAACACGACGCCCCAGCCGAACGTGTCGTAGGGGCGGTTGCGTTCGACGACCGAGACCTCGTGTGCTGGGTTTTGCAGCTTCATCAACAGGCCAAAGTACAACCCGGCCGGGCCGCCTCCGATGCAGACGATGCGCATGTTTGCTCCTCGCGTGGTGTTGAGCTTAATTTAGTCATTGATATTTTAGGTGTCAAGTAATTTGACGGGGAGAATTTGGGGGTAGATCGGTTTGATCCGGGAGAATAAAGTCCGTCACGGATTTTTCACCATGTGGACTCCGGCTGAGTTTGCCTCGTGGTTTCCTTAATCTGGAATCTGGAATGGGTGGCAGGCGGTATTGGCAGGGCGTGGAGATTTGGCGGAATGTAGCGAAGTCCGTGACGGTACCCGCCAAGACTTTCATTCCATGAAGAATCATCGATTCAAGATGCTGGCGGCGGCTGCATTGTGGGACACCACATGGCAAAGAAGCACGCCGAAGAGCAAGCCGCACAACGTAAAGCCGAGCGGGCGCAATAGCAGGCGCGGTGATGGTCCGCCGTCGCTCTCGGCGCCATCACTTGTCCCCACATTTTGTTGGCAAAGCTGTGGACAACCTGCGGACAGGCATCGTAGGTGTTTGATGCACCGTGGGTATACCGCGCAGTCAGCGGCGTAGGCGCCAAGCCCCATTGGAGCCTGCACGGCGCGGCGCAGGCATGCTGGGCGGTTTCAAAACTGAGGCCCGGCAACTCGCAGGGTGAGAAACGACGTAAAGTGCACTTCCGTGCAGGAGTCGAGCCGGTAGCATCCCCCTTTACACTGACCCGCTCGCGCCCTGTGAAGTCGGTCGCGCTCACAGCTAAATTGCGAATCGTCTTTGCAGTTGGCATCTCGCGACTAAGGAGAAAGGTTGTAGCAACATGCCGAAAAGCCGCCATCTGGCGACCGGCATGCCGAATGACCGAGAACGGTCGCAAGTACGTGTTCAGTTTTGGTGAGACCGATCACTCTTGACCGCCGACATGCGAGGGCCCGGAAAGCGACATATAGCTGCCTGATCAAAGCCGGTACTTGAATGACGATAAAGGCCGAACTGCGGCCGGCGAGCTCCCGCGGGGGCATGAGAGTTCGACTTCGAGATCCGCCCTAGGCGCTAGGCGAAGTGACACGGTGAGAGCGAAAGCGCTGCGGGGATGAAAGATAAGAAGTACCCAAATGCGACTACCTAACCCGATCCGTCAGTTGCCACCGCGTGGACTGAAAGTTCGCGGGAACACCACGGGCGCATGCCGGTCTACGAGCCGATATCCCAGCGCCGGCCGATTCGATTCCCCAGCGACGTAGCCAGCTTCCTTGAGGAATCCCGCGGCAAGCATGCGCGTGCGGAAACCGCTTTTGTCCACCGGTCGGCCAAGCACGATCTCATACGCCCGCTGCAACTGTGGCAGCGTAAATGGCTCCGGCAGCAGGAAAGCCGGCAGGGACGTGTATTCGACCTTGCTGCGCAGCCGCTCAACCGCTGCCTCAAGGATGTCGTCGTGATCGAACGCGAGTCCGCGGTTCTGAGTCACCGCATCGACCTCGAACCACGCCACTTCGGCGGCATTCGCGCCTCTGATGAGAACCCCATTCTGAGCGGAAATCAGCGCGAACGAGACATGTGTGGCTGACCATCCGCGCGGGTCGCGCGTCGCGCTGCCCCAACTGCCGAGCTGCTCCAGATACGGACTCTTCACGCCGGTCTTCTCGAGCAGTTTGCGGCGCGCGCAGTCTTCGAGCGTCGCGTCGGCCGCTACGTCGACAAAGCCGCCCGGTAGCGCCCAGCACCCCGGATACGGTTCGCCGGCACCGACTGGCCGCTGCACGAGCAGAACCTGCAGTGCGTTATCGAGCACCGTGAAGATCACGACGTCGACCGTCGTGTACGGCAGAGAAAACTCGGAGCCCTGACGGACGTGTCGTCGGGAGGCAGAAGTCTTTTGTGTCATGGCGAACCAGAAAACTTGACGACCCTCATTCTAGGTTGTATTGTGCAACTCAAACAAGTTGTACTGTACAACTCAAAAGAGAGGCCATCATCATGTTCGGGATTCGATTCATCAAGTCGCAGCCGACCGTTCACCTGATGCAGTTCCAAGCCGGAAGGGTGGTGCGCGAAGGCGCCGGGCTGTCGTTCTTCTACTACGCCCCGGCGACGACGCTGGTGTCCGTTCCGGTCGCAAGCCAGGATCGCCCTTTCATCCTCGAACTGGTCACCGCGGATTTCCAGAGCGTGACCGTGCAGGGTCAAGTGACCTACCGCATCAGCGACCCGCACCGTACCGCAGCGATGATGGATTTCTCGCTGGGTAAGGACGGCCGGTCGTATGTCTCCGAAGATCCGAAGCGGCTCGGGGAACGTGTCGCGATGCAGGTCGAGGTGATCGTGCAGCAGGCCGTGCAGGCGCTGGAATTGAAGGAGGCGCTGCGCGCCTCGGCGTCGATTGCCCGCACGGCGCAGATGGAACTCGCCAACCAGCCCGAAATCGAGGCGCTGGGTCTGGAGATTCTGGGCGTCTCGGTGATGGCCGTGAAGCCGACCCCGGACATTGCCCGGGCGCTGGAAGCGGAGGCACGCGAGTCCAACCTCAAGGCGGCCGACGACGCCGTCTATCTGCGGCGCATGTCGGCCGTGGAAAACGAGCGCGCAATCCGGCAGAACGAACTGGATACCGACATCGCGGTCGAGCAGAAGAAGCGGCAAATCCGCGAGACGCAGATGGAAGCGAAGGCCACGCTGATGCGCAAGGAAAACGAGTTGCGTGGTGAGCAGATGGCGTCCGACATCGAACTCGAGGAAAAAGGCAAGGCATTCGTGGCGGGACAGGCACACAACAGCCGTACCCTCGCGGAGGCCGAGGCGCACAGGGTGGCGGCGGTGATGCAGGCGCTCGAGAAGGCCGATCCGCGTGTCGTCAACGCACTCGCCGCGGCCGGCATGCAGCCGGGCCAGTTGATCGCCCAGGCCTTTGGCGGGATCGCGGAACGGGCAGAGCGCATCGGGCAGCTCAACGTGTCGCCGGAGCTGCTTCAGGGACTCATGGGCGCGGGGGCGAGGGCAGCGTCATGAACGCCGAGGCCCGCAAGGTCGTGCTGGTGACGCGCCGCACGCGGCTCGAGGACCTGATTGCGCGGCATCACACGCTGGCGCAGGCGAAGTTCTACATTGAGCACCTTGGCGCCGATTTCTCGGACTACCTCGCCGAGAATGCAGCGTACGCGCGCAGCATGGACCTTACCGTGCGCGCGCTCGAGGACTGGGGGCGTTACCAGTTGGTTGACCGGAACTACCTGCTGAATTTCATCTTCGCGTCCGACGATATCGTCGTGGCGCTGGGACAGGACGGGTTGGTCGCGAACTCGATGAAGTACCTCGATGGTCAGCCGCTGATCGGGCTGAACCCCGAGCCTTCGAGGTGGGACGGCATCTTGCTTCCGTTCGAGCCGCGGGAGCTTGGGGCGGTACTCACTGACGTCGCTCACGGCCGCCGTCCGATGAAGGCGGTCACGATGGCGGAGGCGAGGCTCTCGGACGGACAGGTGCTGCGTGCCGTCAATGACCTTTTCATCGGCCCGCGCACGCATGCTTCGGCACTCTACGAGATCGAGTTGGGCAAGCGGCGCGAATCGCAGTCGTCATCTGGCATCATCGTCTCCACGGGGCTCGGTTCGACGGCCTGGCTCAAGAGCGTCGTGACGGGAGCGTTCGGCGTCGCACATGCAATGGGGGGAAGGGCTGGAAACGTCCAGTATCAGCCGCAGCCCTGGGATAGTCCCGAACTCACTTTCGCCGTGCGGGAGCCGTTTCCGAGCCGGGTATCGAGGACCGAACTGGTATTTGGCCACGTGAGCGCAGGGCAGCCGCTGCGTCTTCGCTCGCGCATGCCCGAAAACGGCGTGATCTTTTCTGACGGGATCGAGGCCGACTACCTGAGATTTACGGCAGGGATGGAAGCAACGGTGTCCGTCGCGGCGAGACAGGGGTGTCTGGTTGTGTAGTCCGTCAAGGCCCTTGGCTGCAAGGAAAGTGCACGTAATCGTGGAGGCGCGAGGTGCGCCGTTGGTGCGAGATTCACGACGAAACGGCAGAGGTCGCTCGGGCCAGTTTCGAATACCGTGACACGTCAGGCGCACGGGCGACCAGCGAGGCAAAGTCGGGCGGAGCGGTGTAGGGACCGTTTCCTCGCTTGGGTGACGGGACAGAGGCGACTTCCCTGCCAATGACCGAACGTCGTGTGGTTCGTGACAGTAAAGCTGCGAACTGGAAATGTTCGCTGACCAATAAAGTTGCAACCTAGCGAGTTCGTACGTGGGCAAACTCGTGCTCTTGGGTGTACTCCCAGTCCGTAGGTCGAGTGTGTTTTGCGCGATTTACCGACTGCCACCTACACTTTGGGTGCCAGATTCGGTCTACCCCTGGGGCACGCGGGCCGCTTCGCGTTTGGACGCGACGCGCATGCCCAGCCAGAGGTTTTAGGCTGACGTCGTCGCCCCTTCGAGCTGCGCCGCCACTTCATTGACTGCCTCGATCGTCAGCCGGACGATTTGGTCGACATCGGCGCGCGTCGCGACGAGCGGCGGCGCAAAGCCGAGGATGTCGCCGTGCGGCATCGCGCGCGCAATCAGCCCGCGCTGCAGCGCCGCCGCCGAGACGCGCGGCCCGACCTTGAGCGCCGCGTCGAACGGACGTCGCTCGTCCTTGTTGGCCATGAACTCGAGCGCCGCGAGCATCCCCGCTCCGCGCACCTCGCCGACGAGCGGATGCTCGTCGAACGCCGCATGCAGTTGCGCGAGCAAGTAAGCGCCGGTATCCGCCGCGTTTTGCGGAATCTTCTCGCGCTCGAGGATGTCGAGATTCGCGAGTGCCGCCGCCGCGCAGATCGGGTGGCCCGAGTAGGTCCAGCCGTGGCCCATCGCGCCGAACTCCTGCGATGCCTTGTCGATCACGTCCCATACGCGCTCGCTCACGATCACGCCGGAGAGCGGCGCATACGCGCTCGTCAGCCCCTTCGCGATCGTGATGAGGTCGGGCTCGATCCCGTAGTGCTGCGCGCCCATCTTCGAGCCGAGCCGGCCAAAGCCGCACACCACTTCGTCGCAGATCAAGAGGATGTCGTGCTTCTTGAGCACCTGCTGGATCGCGGGCCAATAGCCCGCCGGCGGCGGCAGGATGCCGCCCGTGCCCATCACCGGCTCGCCGATGAACGCCGCGATCGTGTCGGCGCCTTCGCGTGCGATCAGCTTTTCGAGTTCGTCGACGCAATACGCGACGAACTGCGCTTCGTTCATGCCCGTCGGCGCATTGCGATACCAATGCGGGCAGATCGTATGCTTGACGCGCTCGACCGGCAAGTCGAAGTACTGGTGAAAGCTCGGCAGGCCCGTGAGGCTGCCCGTGACGAGGCCCGAGCCGTGATAGCCGCGCTCGCGCGAAATGATTTTCTTCTTGTTCTTGCGCCCGAGCACGTTGTTGTAATACCAGACGAGCTTGACCTGCGTTTCGTTCGCGTCCGAGCCGGACAGGCCGTAGTAGACCTTCTTCATCCCCTCAGGCGCCCAGTCGATGATGCGCGACGAAAGTTCGATGATCGTATCGGTCGAATGACCCACGTACGTGTGGTAATACGCGAGCTTCTTCGCTTGCTCGTAGATCGCGTCGGCCACTTCTGTGCGGCCATAGCCGATGTTCACGCAGTAGAGGCCCGCGAAGGCATCGATGAACGTGCGACCCTCGTGGTCTTCGATGCGGATGCCTTTCGCGCCCGTCACGATGCGGCCCGGCAGCGCGCCGCTCGCGTGGTCGTGCGCGTGGGTCGACGGGTGCATGAAGTGCGCGCGATCGGCGCTGAAGAGGTTGTCGAGTTGAGTCATGGGTTGCTCCTTGAGTTGAGTCACGCCGCCGCTGCGGCTTGCGCTTGCGTCTAGGCGGCGGTCTCCGGCAAGCCGAGCTGGCCGAGGCAGAAGTATTTGGTTTCGACGAACGGCTCGAAGCCCTCGGCGCCGCCTTCGCGGCCGAGCCCCGATTGCTTCATTCCGCCGAACGGAATCGGCGCGCCCGTGAACTTCGCGCCGTTGACCGACACCATTGCGAAGTCGAGGCGCCGGATCAGCTGGAAGATCGTGTTGACGTTCGTCGCGCAGACGTAGGCCGCGAGCCCGTACTCGGTGTCGTTCGCATTCCGCACCACCTCATCGATCGTGTCGAATGAGGAGACGGCCGAAATCGGTGCGAAGTTTTCTTCGTCATAGATTCGCATGCCGGGTGCCGCATCGGCGATGACGGTCGGCTCGAAGAACCAGCCCCCGAGCGCATGTGGCACGCCACCAGCCGTTATGCGTGCTCCCGCTGCGCGCGCATCGGCCACACGCTCGGCAGTCGCATCGAATGCGGCCTGGTGCATGAGCGGCCCGACTTCGACGCCAGGCTCGAAAGGCGGGCCTACTTTCAGTTCGCGCACCGCGTCGCTGTAGAGCGCGACAAACGCGTCATATAAGGGCCGCGCGACGAAGATGCGATTCGCCGCGCAGCAGTCCTGGCCCGAGGTCTGGAATTTCGCGGCAATGGCCACCTGGACGGCCTGATCGAGATCGGCGTCCGCCGCGACGATGAACGGTGCGTTACCGCCGAGCTCGAGCGCGACCTTCTTTATGCCAGCGTGAGCTGCAACACGCGTGACGAGCGCCCCGACGCGCGTAGAGCCAGTGAAGCTGACCGAGCGCACGCGTGGATCGCCGACCAGGGTTTCCATCGCCATTTGCGGAGCACCGATCACGACGTTGAACACGCCGCGCGGGAATCCCGCTTCCTCGGCGAGTTGCGCCAGCGCAAGCGCAGAGAACGGTGTTTCGTGCGCGGGCTTCACGACAACCGTGCAGCCCGCGCCAAGTGCCGCCGCGGCCTTTCGCGTGATCATCGCCACTGGGAAATTCCATGGCGTGATCAACGCCGCGACGCCGACGGGCTCGATTACCGTGCCGGGGTGCGCGCCATCGATATGCGTTGGGATGTTCCGCCCGACAAGCCTCTTCGCCTCGTGAGCGAACCACTCAATGAAGCTTGCCGCATACTCGATTTCGCCGCGCGCTTCCTTGAGTGGTTTGCCTTGTTCGAGCGAGAGGATTGCGGCGAGATCGTCACGGTGGCACAGCACGAGTTCGTGCCAACGCGAGAGCGTTGCTGCCCGCCGGTTGACGGGCGTCCAGCGCCACGCGTCGAACGCGCGGTGGGCTTGCGCGACGGCGTGCTCGATTTGCGATTGCGTGAGCATCGGCACATGGCCGAGCAACGTTTGATCGGCGGGGTTGACGACCGCGACGCTCGACGCGTCATCGCTATGCACCCAGCGGCCGTCGATATAGCAGTGCGACTTGAATAGCACGGGATGACCGAGCAGCATTGCGATCTCCTCCTTTTTCTAAGCATCTATAGCGGTCACTTTACTTGGCGATGCGACACGGAATTTTTGGTTTTGAGGCCCTATGGTGCGCGTTTCTTCTGTTTCGGTGCGGCGGGCCTAACGTTTTTTTGCCGTGGCGAATCGCCGGTCACGAAGCGTCGGAACCCATTGCAGACCTTCGGGTGAGCCGGGCTGCGTGGACTCGCCGTCTATCTCAATCTCTAAAACGTGCCGCCCATTGATGGGTGGGCGAATTGTTCGCGTCAATGCTCGCAAGTTCAAAAAGAACCTCAAGATCGCGGCCTCAAAACCAAAAAATCCACACGCGCCGCCAGGGCAGAATGGGCTCCATATCGTTCAAGGAGGAGCAGACGACACGTTGCCCGGACATCCGGTCGTGTTCGAGTCGCGCTGCTACGTGAACGGCCGCTGGATTCATAGCGACAGCGCCAGCACGGTGACCATGCATAATCCGGCGGACCAATCTGCCATTGGCAATGTGCCCATGCTCGAGCGCACGCAGATCGTCGCCGCCGCGCGGCGCGCCGCTGAGATGAGGTGCAGCTAACCGCCGTAGGCCGCTACGGCGGATTTTCTCGTCCTCGTGGTCCTGCGTACGATGCGTTGCATGGTTTGCGCGCAGGCAAGAAGCACCGCGTGCGATCGATCAGAGGCATGCCAGGGCGTTGCCGAGTTGATGTCCTGTGCATACGGCCACGAGGGTGCAACACTGAACGGCGAATATGCCAACAGGAGCCTCGAGTGTTCGAATTACCCGCCACGAAGCAGAAGAACGTTCCGACGCAGCCTGCTTACCGCCCCTTTACATCCACCGACGTTCGTGCCGCTCACGCACTGTCGACGTCGATACGCTGGCCACACCGGCTGGAAGACTGGCAGTTCGCCGCCGACGCCGGCCTGGGTTTTGTCGCCGAGGAGAGCGGCAGTCTGATTGGCACTGCACTATGCTGGAAATTCGGAGCGGACGGGGCGACGATCGGAATGGTGATTGTGGCGCCCGAGCAGCAGGGCCGCGGAATTGGCCGTAACCTGATGGGCCTGCTGCTCGAAGAACTCGGCGAGCGGACCACCTTTTTGTACGCGACGCGTGCCGGTCAGCCCCTTTACGAAAAGCTCGGATTTCGCACATGCGGATCGCTCGATCAGCATCAGGGGACGGCCTCGGAACCGCCGGTAGTCGTGCTTGCACAGGGCGAGCGCTTGCGGCAAGTGAGCGAAGGAGATTTGCCGAGACTCATCGAGCTCGCCTCCTTGACGTGCGGACTGGACCGTAGCGCGATCCTGCCGGCGTTGTTGCAGATCGCGGAAGGTGTTGTGCTCGACCGTGAAGGCGAGATTATCGGCTTTTCACTGTTCCGGAAATCCGGGCGGGGACATGTAATCGGTCCGTTGGTCGCACTCGATTCTGCGGACAGCGTGCGAGCCAGAGCATTGATTGCGTATTGGCTCGCGGCGTATGAAGGCGTACCCGTGCGCATCGATGTCCCCGCAGGAGGGATGCTGACCGATTGGCTCGGCGGCTTGGGAATTGCCCACGTCAACGAGGTGACGAGAATGGTTCGAAATGCCGCGGCAGGTGTGGACGACGCAGCACGTGCGTTACCGTTTCGTGCCTATGGCATCATCAATCAGGCGATAGGTTAGCCAGGCAGCTAGCCGCATCTCCAACAAATTCGCGGGGATGCGGCCCGATTGTCGCGGCACTCCGGCGTTTAGCCAAATCTGGCCAAACGATAAGGAGTGGCATCGATTCGACTCGTCTCTCCAAGGACGAGATCCGCTGCAATTCGAGCGGTCGCGGGTCCGGTCGTCATACCGAAATGGGAATTGCCGAATGCGAGATGCAAACCTGAAACCGCACTCACCGGTCCAATCACCGGAAGGCTATCCGGTAAGGAAGGGCGCATACCCATCCATATAGTAGGTTCGTCATGAGTCAGGTTGGGGAAAAGCGCCTTCGCCTGCGAAACGTATCGCAGTGCGATGCTTTCGGCAGGTGGTTCATATCGGTCGACGAATTCCACCCCGCCCGTAATGCGAATTCCTACTTCCATCGGCGTAATGCCAAGTCCGCGAGAACTCACTGTCAAAGTATGCTGCAATTTCAGGTTTGCATTGGGAAGGGTCGCGTGATAGCCTCGCTCCGCTTCGAGCGGCACGTTGATGCCGAATGGTTTCAATAGTTCGTGGGAGAATACGCCGGCCGCAACGACGACATCGGCCGCGTGCCGATTGGAAATGTTCGTCATGACCATGATCCCTTGTTCTTTGGGGATAAGCTTAAGCGCCTTTTCTGACACTAACTGCCCACCTTCATTGAGAAAAGCTTCGCCGATCGATCCCACGAGGCGTGCCGGATTAGTGGTGTATCCATTGCCGGGAACGATGACTCCGCGCGTAATGTCTCTGGCTATACCCGGAAACATTTCTCGAATCTCGTCGGCAGTAAGGACTTCTACCTGCGTTCCGTGGCGCTCCCGAATGGCTTGCTGAGCTCTGGCGTTTCGCGGGGGCATATCATTCGTTGCGGCCAGATGAACCTGACCATTCCGCCGGACCAGTTCCGTGTGCCGTTGAGGCCCAACCAATTCTTTCCAGTATTCGTGCGTATCCTTCGCGAGCGCTCGCATCGCATCTGAGATTTCCATTACCCGGTCAATGCGTCCTGCGCTGATCCATTTGAGCAGCCATGGCGCTACCTTCAGGAAGTAGCGCTTGCGAAGGATCAGGGGGCCGTTAGGGTCGAGAAGCCACCCAGGAACCCGACTCAGCATGCCCGGCATGGCAATGGGAGCTGCGTTGTTCGCGCTGATCATGCCGGCATTGCCGAACGAACAGCCTCCTGCGGGAGGAAAAGGATCGAGAACGGTCACTTTCTTTCCAGCGCGCTGAAGAAATAGCGCGGTAGCAAGGCCGACAACTCCCGCGCCAATGACAATTACATTATCTTTGCTTGTTTCCAATTGAGTTCCTTAACTAAGGAGGGGGTGTCAGGCTCGCGCGCTCTTTCAGTCTTCGTGTCCGTGGGCACAGCCGGCCGAGGTGAAACATGCTCGCGTCGTGGCGGGACGTCGGGCGCCGTATGGAGTGAGATGTCTGAAACAGGAGAAGCTCAGGCACGAAGGAAGCGCTCGACCATGGGGTCGAACCAGCATCGAGTCGTGAAGGCATTCCATTTGCGATCTATGTGGAATTGTGTGGCGCGCCACGCACTTGCCCTCTACGAGGACCGTTGCTTATTGAAAGCGCGAGCGACACCGACCGACAGTAGAAATAGACTAATCTTCAGGCGCAGGCGGTCGGGCGCATCGAAGTCATTAGTTTCTCAATTCGCCGCGTGAAATAAAAATCAGCTTTCGATATAGGCCATAAGCAGGGCGGCCAGGAAAAGATCAGACTGTCTCGCGAGCTCGCGATCCTCGGTGGAGGCGGGGGACCCGAAGTCGCCAAGGTAGGAAGGACTGTTATTCGCAGGGCGAGTGGGTGAGAGCGTATCGATTGTGCCGTGTATGGGCACCGATCTAAAGACTGCTCAGAAGCGCAGAAAGGTAAGTTCGATCTCGATGGCGGCGACGCATCCAGCGGGTTTTAATTCTGGAATCGCCGCTTCTACTGGGTCGACGCCATCGATGCATGAATCTGCTTTACGGCATCGTCGACCAGCTTCAGAAATACGGAATGGTCGACATTCGCCTTCCTGCCCGGCACGGTAAACGTACTGAAGTTGAGTTTCGTTACCGGCTCGAATGGGCGACAAGCGACGGTCCCGTGCCTAAAAAGATAGGCTGCGAATGGGGCGACAATTGAGAATCCGATGCCCGCTTCAACCATCGCTAGCGCAGTCAACGCCGCCGGGCACTCCGCTACTGCGGGCGGTAAGCCACCGACATCCGCGAAGGCGGCCTCGACGATGTCGTCGATGTGTTCCACGTGTGAGAGGCTGATCATCGGTTCGCCACAGAGATCGCTGGCCGAGATCACGCTTTTGCAGGCGAGGGGATGTCGTGCGGGTAGCACGCAAACCATCCGCTCGGACGTAAGCAACGTGGAGCTTACGCCGGGAATTACCGGCTCTTCGAGCCCAAAGCCGATGTCGAACTTCTGCGACGCAACCAGCGCCTGAACATTGTCTGATCGACGGGAGACAACGGAGAAATGGACGTCGTCAACCGTCTCGCGATAGGCGCGGATCGCGATCGGCAACACGGCGGTGGCAAACGCGGGGGTCGCTCCGATCACGACCTTGCGCATTTCTTGTTTCGCAAGGCGAGCACAGAACGTATTCACCGCATCGAGCCCCGAGAACGAACGCTCGATCTCCTCAAAGATCAGCTCCGCCTTTCGCGTGGGAACCAGGCGGCCTGCATGGCGCTCGAAAAGCGGAAAACCCAGTCGCTCTTCCGCTTCCTTCACGAGATTGCTCACTGCCGGTTGCGTCACATGCAGCCGCGCGGCGCCACCGGTCACCGAGCCAGTCAGAAGTACGGCGTATATGGTCTCAACATGCCGAAAGTTTAACGGGCGCGCCATGACTCTAAGGGTTGATGCATGAAAGGTACATTTTACTCTTCCAGAGTCTCAACGAGTTTCGTAAGACTCGATTCGCGGTACCTTCATGTCATGCCTTGGCGTCGTTCCGGCCACGCGCCGAAAAGGTCGGCCCAGGTGACTCTGGTCGAAGAGGCCCACTGCCGTTGCGACTGCACTCGGTGGCACGCCAGGCCACAAGGCGAAGGAGAGCGCCGGGGCGGACGCGCGACTCCTGCCACGCGTATCCGCCTCTTCGAATCGTCAGCGCCAGTGCCACTTCTTGAGCAGCGCGTCGAGTGTGCCGTCAGCCTTCATTGAGTCAAGTGCGGTATTGATCTGCTTGAGCAGAGTAGCGTTTCCCTTTTGCACGGCAAACGAGATGATGTCGTCCTTTGCCATCGGTGAGTAACCGTTCACTACGTGCATGCCCTTAAAACCGCCCTTTGCTTCCTCATATTTCAGCTTGGGATAATCGTCGATGCCTACATCGATACGACCAAGCTCAACATCTCGCACGATGTCAGCCGTCGTGTCGTAGAGCTTGACCTCTTCAGCATTGTAATTGTTCTTCGCCTTGAGCATGTCGACGTAATCGGTGCCAGACATAGCCCCAATCTTTTGGCCCGCAAAATCGCTCGGACTTCTGTAGACCCGCGTGTTACTGTCCTTGATGATGAGCCCTTCGGGGTCCGTCGCTACAGGCTGTGAGAAATCCATGACCTTCTCCCGCAGAGGAGTGGGGGAGAGCCCTGCCGCGATCAAGTCGAGTTTCCCGGAGATAAGTGACTGAGTGAGCGCGCCATTCGGGATCGTTTGCCACTGGAGATCAAAATGACTTCTCTTGGCAATCTCTTGAGCGACGTCCGGCATCAGGCCGACATAGTTCCCCGTGTTGATGTCAAGAAATCCGGTAGGCGCACTGGACGGGGTTGATCCGACTCTTATTACTGTAGCGGACGAAATCTGAGGCGTCCCGATTGAAACAATACCGAAAACTACCGTTGAAAGAAGCGTTGCTTTCGCTCGCTTGGAAAAACCGGAGAAAATTCCAGATAATTTTGCATGGTTCATTGCTGAGTCTCCTTTGGATTGATATAAAAATAATGCGTGCATCACGCGGATAAATCTGATTTGGCGATCGGTCTACCTGCCCGGCTAGTGCCGGCGAAGTCACTCTTCAATCAGTTGATGTCAAGGCATGGAATCTCGCTAACTATCCGCAACCTTGAGCCGCTTTGTTCGGTGACGATTTCGGCGAACCACCGAGCACCCGGCGCAAAAAGTCTTGAGTCTTCTGCTCTGTCGGAGAGGTCAACACCTGCGACGCTGGGCCTTCTTCGACAATCTTGCCGGAATGAAGGAAACAGACCCGATCTGCAACATCCCTGGCGAAACTCATCTCATGGGTTACCACAATCATCGTCATACCATCTGCGGCGAGCCCGCGCATAACACTCAGGACTTCACCCACCAGTTCGGGGTCCAGCGCTGAAGTCGGCTCATCAAAAAGCATCGCCTTGGGCGACATGGCGAGCGATCTTGCGATGGCAACCCGTTGCTGTTGTCCACCAGAAAGTTGAGCCGGATAGGCGTCGCACTTGCTTCCAAGGCCTACGCGATTGAGTAGATCAACGGCCTTTTTTCGCGCACTTGCGCGCGGCTCGCGATTGACGTAAACGGGTCCCTCCATGACGTTCTCTAACGCAGTCCGATGAGGAAAAAGATTGAAGTGCTGGAACACCATGCCAATACTTCGTCGAAGCTCATTGATGTCCCGGGCATGAGAATCAACCTTCCTTCCCAATGCGACAATCGAGCCTTTTTCATAGGATTCGAATCCATTGATGCACCGGAGCAAAGTCGATTTGCCGGAGCCGGACGGACCGATGAGGCAAACGACTTCGCCTTCGGCGACGTTTGTCGTCACGCCTTTGAGAACTTCGTTGTCTTTGAAACACTTGTGAACATTACTGATTTCAATCATGACTTGCTCCCTCGCTTATGCCGTCCGAACCGGGACTCAAGAATTTTCGTAAGTCTGATCAGCGGCATTCCCATAATCAGGTAAAAGCACGCGACCATCGTATAGACAGTCGTGTTGTCGAAAGTCGAGAACGCGATCAGCTGCCCTTGTCGTGTTACCTCAGTAACGGCGATAGTTGACGCAATCGCCGAGTCCTTCAGGAGCATGAGCAGGGTATTGCTGTATGGGGGCAGTGCGACTCTAAACGCCTGAGGCAGAATCACCCTGTACATCGCCTTCACCGTGCTCATCCCGATCGAGCGCGCAGCTTCCAGCTGACCTTGATCGATTGATTCAATCCCTGATCTGAATATTTCAGAGATGTAAGTCGAATATGCGAACCCCAATCCCGCGATACATGCCTGCAGTGACGTGAGCTTGATTCCGATATCGGGAAAAACAAAGTAAATGTAAAAAAGAAGAACGAGCATCGGCAAAGCGCGAACGGCATTGACCATCGCCGTTACTGGCACTATCAGCCACGAAATCTTCGATATCGTGCAGAATGCCCACATTAATCCTAGAGGGGTGCTGACCAAAAGTGAGAGAACCGTGATGACGACGGTCATCTTCGCCCCATCAAGAAGAAATGGCATATATGCCGGTACGTTACTCCAATGCATAGGACCTCTTGTACTATCTGTTAGCTGTTTTCCTGGAGGAAAACCCGAATACGAATTTGTATAGGATATCGAATTGTCTTCGTTGGTACCGCGGACAATATCCGTCCACGCCTGCTAAGAGTTTCGAGCCTATCCCCTCATGGATCTCCCGGTCGGGAGCCTCGTGTAGATCGTTGTCTCTATCTCCTGGACCGCTCATTAAGCGTCTCGATTATGTCCCTCTGTACTGCAGCGCCTGGAATGCTTGTGGCTGGCGCAATCCCGTGCCGCCGAGCCTGTAAATTAAAAATTGCGCATGGGCGGGTTGCCGGCGTAGATCATCTGGTTCGAACCAGCCTATAGTTGCAGGCCGTAACTTTTCGCCTAGCGGTGCGGGAGCTTGGGAGGCGTTACGGCTTCCTGGTTCGAATGAGCAAAGATGTCTTGGGCAGAATCGCATGGTCATTTTTGTCCGCCTAATTAGTTTTGGAAATGGGCCATAAGCAATCGCTATATTGTGCGTGCCGGCTGCCAGCGCGAGCATTCCTCGCATTCCCCGCACGCCCCCGCGCAGCATGCGTTTTCCGCCGGGACTGGGTGTTTGAGTCGGTACGCAAATGTGCTTCACGGCCTGTGCCTTCGGTGATGAACCGGTTGTCAGCTCGGAAATATTCCTGTAACAGTAGGGACGCTGTGCTGCGAAACGTTGATGGACCGAGCATACGCAGCCGTTATTTTGTTGAGAATTGTACTAGTACGGTAATTTTCCGGATCGCTTTTGAGCGACGATGGACGCTTACGTCAGGGGCGCAAGGAGATGGCACCGGTGAGGGCTTTGAGAAAGTGGCACGACGCGCTGGCGGCCGCTCACGGTGCGGAATCCAAATACAAACGGCTTGTCAAGGCGATTGCACTCGACATCGAAAGCGGTGCGCTCGCCCCGGGTGTGCGGCTGGCGACGCGGCGCGAAGCGGCGGCGGAGCTCGGCATCAGCGTGCAGACGGTGACCAATGCTTACAAGGAGCTCGAGAGGCAGGGCCTGATCCGCTGCGAGGTCGGGCGCGGCAGCTTTGTCGCCGCGCGCGTGACTGAAACGATGTCAAATTACATTCTTGATTCTGCGGAACGCGAGATTGTCGACTTTTCGACCGCACGCATTGTGCATACCGCCGATCACGATAGCGCGTGGCGAGAGATCTGTGCGACATTCGCGACCCTCGACTCGCAGCCCTGGATCTACTCGTTTCGGCCGGTTGCGGGTTTTGAACATCACCGTCAGGCGGGGGCGGCGTGGCTCGCCTCGTTGAACATGCCGGTCAAGCCCGAGTCGCTGCTCATCACCAACGGTGCGGCGCACGGCATTTTCCTCGCGCTGGCTTCAACCGTCGGCCCCGGCGACACGGTGCTGTGCGAGAGTCTTACGGAGCACGGCGTGATCGGCGCGGCGAACGTGCTGGGCTTCACGCTCAAGGGCCTCGAGATCGACGAGTATGGCATTCGACCCGAGCATTTCGAAGAGATGTGCGACAGTGAACGGGTGAGCGCGCTCGTCTGTACACCGACGTTCAACAATCCCACAGTGTCCCTATTACCCGATTCGCGCCGCCGCGCGATTGCGCGCATCGCGGAGCGCTACGGCGTCTACGTGATCGAGGACGACGTCTATGGCGCGCTGCCCGTGAAGACTTGCACGCCCATCGCGAGTTTGATTCCGGAACTGGCGTTCTACTGCACCAGCATGACGAAGTCGGTGCTCACGGGGCTACGCACCGGCTATCTGGCGATGCCGCGCCGGCTTGCGTTGCGCGTGGAGAGCGTGCTGCGCGTAAGCAGCTGGATGGCGACCTCCCCGATCGCGGAGATCGCCACGCGCTGGATCGTGGATGGCACCGCGCGCCGTCTGGTGGAACTGCAGCGCGGGCATCTCGCGGTACGCCAGGCCATGGTTCGCGAGGTGCTGGGCGAATACGTGCTGGGCGCGCATCCGAACGCGTTATCGGCATGGCTGCGCGTACCCGACTACTGGCAGGCCGAACGCGTGGTGCGCGAGCTGCGGAATCGACAGATCGCCGTGACGTCTCCCGAGCCGTTTCTCGTGGGCGGTACGCCGCGGCCCAACGCGGTTCGGATTTGCCTGGGCGCCGAGACCACCGACGCCGTGTGCAAGAGCGCGCTGGAGACCATCGCGGGAGTATTCGAACAGTACCCTCACGTGCACGATTTCAATTGAGTGGCATCGTAAAAACTGTACTAGTACAACCTGAGGCAATTTTTAGAACATTACACTGTGTCTCCTTTCATCATGCACGCGACCTGAGGTCCCCGTAGTCGCCTACACGGTTGCCAGTAGATAGCGCCTACGCCATTACGCGCACAGTGTTTGCTTCTGCCGAAGGGCGGGAAATCATTCCGATTGTAGTCTCGTTTAATAAGGGGTGCTATTGGAAGCGAATGAAACGCGTGTCGGGAGCGGTGAAACGCCGTCGCGCCTCCCGTTTTTGCGCGGCGAATACGAGGCGCGCATCGCGAAGGCGCGCAAGGCGATGCAGCAGGCCGGCATCGATCTGCTGATTGTCACGGACCCGACCAACATGTACTGGCTCACCGGCTATGAGGGCTGGTCGTTCTACGTGCATCAGTGTGTGCTGCTCGCACAGGAGGGCGACCTTGTGTGGTTCGGGCGCGGCATGGATGCGAACGGTGCGAAGCGGACGACATTCCTCACGCACGACAATATCATTGGTTATCCGGATCATTACGTACAATCTACGGAATCTCATCCGATGGACTACCTCGCGCGCGAAGTGGTGTTGGCGCGCGGATGGGAGGCGCTCCGCATTGGCGTCGAGCTCGATAACTACTACTTCAGCGCCGCCGCGTATGCCGCGCTTCAGCGTCATCTACCCCGCGCACGCTGGGCCGACGCGACTGCGCTCGTCAACTGGCAGCGCGCCGTGAAGTCGCCGCGCGAGATCGAGTACATGCGCGTCGCGGCGGCGATCGTCGAGAAGATGCACGCGCACATACTCGAAACCGTCGAGCCCGGCATGAAAAAGTGCGATCTGGTTGCACAGATCTACGCGGCGGGCATTGCCGGCGTCGAAGGTCGCGGCGGCGACTATCCCGCCATTGTGCCGCTGTTGCCGAGCGGCCCCGACGCCGCTGCCCCGCACCTCACGTGGGACGACTCGGCGTTCACGTCGAACTCCGGCACGTTCTTCGAAATCGCGGGCTGCTATCGCCGCTATCACTGCCCACAATCACGAACGGTCTATCTCGGCAAGCCGCCCCAGCATTTTCTCGATGGCGAGAAGGTTGTGCTGGAAGGCATCGAGGCGGGTCTTGAAGCCGCGAAGCCAGGTAATGCGTGCGAGGAAATCGCCAACGCGTTCTTCGCCGTGCTGCGCAAATCGGGCGTCGAAAAGAACAGCCGTTGCGGCTACTCGATCGGTGCGAGCTACCCCCCCGACTGGGGCGAACGCACCATGAGCCTGCGCCCCGGGGACCGCACGGTTCTCGAACCTGGCATGACGTTTCACTTCATACCGGGCCTGTGGTTCGACGACTGGGGCCTCGAAATCACCGAGAGCATTCTGATTACCGAAACCGGCGTCGAAACGTTCTGTAGCACGCCGCGCAAACTGTTTCTGAAGGAGTAGGAGTGATGCGAGCGTCTCCGATCACGCCGACCGTCAATTACGACACCGATGGTGTGCAACACGGATTTCTGAGGCTGCCTTATTCGCGCGACGATTCGGCGTGGGGCGCGATCATGATTCCGCTGACCGTGGTGAAGCGCGGCGAAGGGCCGACCGTGCTGCTCACGGGCGGCAATCATGGCGACGAATACGAAGGCCCGATCGCACTCGCGAAGCTTGCAGCATCGTTGCAAGCTGCCGACGTGAGCGGTCGCGTGATCATCGTGCCGTACATGAACTATCCGGCGTTCCGCGCGGGCAAGCGTACCTCGCCGATCGATGCGGGCAACCTTAACCGCAGCTTCCCCGGGCGGCCCGATGGCAGCGTGACCGAAAAGATCGCTGACTATTTTCAACGCCATCTGCTCGCGCGCGCCGACTATGTGCTCGATATTCACGCGGGAGGGCGCACGCTCGACTTCGTACCGTTCGCGGCAATCCATGTGCTTCCCGACGGCGAGCAGCAGGCGCGTTGCGAGCGCGCGATGCGCTCGTTCGGTGCGCCGTATTCGATGCGCTTGCTGGAGCTGGACAGCGTGGGGATGTTCGACAGCGCCGTGGAGGAAGCGGGGAAGGTGTTCGTCTCGACCGAGCTTGGCGGCGGCGGCACCTCGACGGCGGCGAGCATGGCGATTGCAGATCGCGGCGTACGCGGTTTTCTTGTGCACGCAGGCGTGATGGCGCATGAACACGGCGAGCGGGATGCGCCTTCGCGGACCACGACGCTGCTCGACATGCCCGATGGCGCTTGCTATACGACGAGTGAGCATCGCGGCCTGCTGGAGATGTGCCGCAATCTCGGGGAGATGGTGGAGGCCGGCGAAGTGCTCGCGCGCGTGTACGACATCGAGCGCACCGGAGCGCGTCCCATGGAGTATGTCGCGCAACGCGGCGGTCTGCTCGCGGCTCGCCATTTTCCGGGGCTCGTGCAGGTCGGCGACACCGTGGCCGTGGTCGCCGACGTGGTCGAGCGTAACCTGCCGGTCACTGCATGAACGTGATGAGTGAGCAGGCACCGTGATCAAGCTCGACCGATACGACCTTGCGATCCTGCGCATCCTCGAGCGCGACGGCCGCATCACCAAATCGAAGCTCGCCGAAGAGGTCGGCCTCTCGATCTCGCCCGCGTGGGAGCGCGTGCGCAAGCTCGAGGAGAACGGTGTGATCCGCGGCTATCGCGCCGACATCGACTGGATCGGTGCCGTCAAGGGCAGCCGCATCGTTGTCGAAGTGACGCTCTCGCGGCATACCGCGTACGACATGCGGCGCTTCGAAGAGCGCGTGAGCGCCACCGATGAAGTGATGCTGTGCTATGCCACGGGAGGCGGCGTGGACTATGTGCTGCATGTGATGACGCGCGACATCGACCACTATCAGCGCTTCATCGACCGCCTGCTCATGGAAGATCTGAGCATCGAGCGCTACTTCACCTATATCGTGACGAAGGTCGTGAAGTGCGCGCTGGATCGCAGACCAGCGTGGGTCACTGAGGGTGATTGAATCTTTTCTTTCGATGAGCATTGCATCGGAAAAATCGCAAACGCATTAACCCGAATACAAAAAATTCCGTGGCGCAGCGGGAGAGAGAATGAAGTTCAGAAGCTGACGGCTGGCAAAAGACTTGTAGGGGCGAGAAGTCGGAGGGAGCAGTGAAGGCGTTCGGCTCGCCCCTTGTTGTGAAAGCTGCCGCGGCCATGCCGCTCTCGTTTCCATCGATGACACATTTATCCAGTTCCATGCGATCTGGAATTTTGAGGAAGCTGAAGATGACGTTCCCTACATCGCCCAATGAAATGAATGGCGCTGAAAGTCTCGTGCACACGCTGTTAAAGTCGGGTGTCGACACGTGCTTCGCCAACCCCGGCACAAGCGAGATGCACTTTGTCGGCGCGCTTGACCGCATTCCCGGCATGAAGTGTGTCCTCGGTCTGCAGGAAAACGTGGTGACCGGCATGGCGGACGGATACTATCGAATCGCACGCAAGCCCGCGAGCACGCTGCTGCATTGCGGCCCGGGCCTCGCCAATGGCATGGCCAACTTGCACAATGCACGTCGCGCCCGTGCCGGCATCGTGAACATCGTGGGCGATCAGGCGACCTATCACCGTCCGTATGACGCGCCCCTTACCGCAGATACGGAAGGTATGGCACGCACCGTCTCCCACTGGGTGCGCACCAGTTCGCATGCCTCGCAGGTTGGTCGCGACGCCGCAGCGGCGGTCCAGGCAGCAAGGGCGATTTCGGGGCAGATCGCCACGCTGGTTCTGCCCGCCGACGCGTCGTGGAGTCAGGGCGGCATCGTTGCCGAACCGCTGGCTGTGGCGGTTGCGCCGCCGATTGACCCCCACGCCGTTGAGAACGCCGCGCGAATCCTGCGCTCCAACAAGAACGTCCTGATGCTTCTCGCAGATCAGGCCACGCTTGCCCAGTCACAAAGACTCGCATGGCGCGTCGCCAGGGCGACCGGCGCGGACCTTTTGGCCAGTTACACGAATGCGCACATGGCGCGCGGGCGCGGGCGACTGCAACTCGAGCGGGTACCGTACGGCACGGATGCCGCTATTCAGGCGCTGAGCCGCTACGAGCACATCATCCTCGTCAACGCGAATCCGCCTGTCGGCTTCTTTGCGTACCCGGGCAAGCCTTCCACGCACTATCCCTCCAATGCACAGATTCATGTCTTGTCACGACATGACCAGGACTCCGATGCTGCTTTGCAGGCCCTCGTAGACGAACTCGGCGCACCCGAAGTCGCGCTTCCGGATCCGGGCCCGCGTCCGGAAGCGGTGGGGGGCGCGCCCACGCAGGAAGGTCTCGCGCTGGCGCTCGCAGCGCTGATGCCCGAGCATTCGATCGTTTCGAACGAGAGCATCTCGTTTGGCCGCGATTTCTACAAGCTCACGCACGCCGCGCCGGCGCATGACTGGCTCAATCTCGGAGGGGGGGCAATCGGCGACGGGCTGCCGGTTTCGACCGGTGCAGCAGTAGCCGGCGGTGGCGATCGTCGCGTGATCAGCCTACAGGCCGACGGATCCGCAATGTATTCGTTGCAGTCGCTCTGGACGCAAGCAAGGGAGAAGCTGCCGTGCACGACGATCCTGTTGAACAACCGCAAGTACAACATCCTGATTGGCGAGTACCAGAACGTTGGCGCGGTGCCTGGGCCGACGGCGATGGGCATGCTCGACCTCTCCAATCCGGACCTGGACTGGGTCCAGCTCGCAAACGGCATGGGCGTCGAGGCGGCGCGTGCGATCACGCTCGAGGAATGCGCGGACCTAATGAAGCAGAGTTTCCGCCAACCAGGCCCCTTCCTCATCGACCTCATTATTTGACGCTCCTTCAAAAGCCGGCTTAGCGGGTTGAAACAACGAAGGCGCGCGACATGACGTGCGCCTTCGGACCTGAGAGCATCAAGTTATTGGCATTGAAATACCGATCAAAAGGTCGAAAGCCGACACCGGAGACTCCCATGCTCAACAAGACCCAGTTTTTCATCGATGGCGATTGGGTATCGCCCTATGTAGCGCGCGAGCTGCCCGTCATCGATCCCTCAACCGAGCAACCGTGTGCCGTCATCTTGATCGGAGACGAGCGGGACGCCGACCGCGCGGTGGACGCAGCCAGCCGTGCGTTTGCGAGCTGGTCGAAGACCCGGCCGACGGAAAGGCTCGAGCTTGTGGAGCGTTTGCTCGAGATTTACGAGCGTCGAGCTCCTGAAATGGCCCAGGCCATCAGCCTCGAGATGGGTGCGCCGATCGACATGGCGCTCGCGGATCAGGTTGGGGCTGGGACGTGGCACATCACAAATTTCATCGCCGCGTTCAAGGATTTCCAGTTCGAGAGGCCGCTTGGCGCGCATGCGCCTGACGATCGCATCCTGATGGATCCGATCGGTGTCGTCGGCCTGATAACTCCCTGGAACTGGCCCATGAACCAAGTGACCCTCAAGGTCGTTCCGGCTCTTCTCGCGGGCTGCACAATGGTGCTGAAGCCTTCGGAAATCGCGCCACTCTCGGCCATGCTGTTCGCGGAGTATGTCGCGGAAGCCGGGTTCCCGAAAGGTGTGTTCAATCTCGTCAACGGCGACGGTGCGGGCGTTGGCACACGGCTCTCGTCGCATCCCGACGTCGAGATGATCAGCTTCACGGGTTCGACACGCGCTGGCATCGCCATCTCGAGGGCCGCCGCGGCGAGTCTCAAACGCGTCGTGCTCGAACTCGGGGGCAAAGGTGCCAATCTGATTTTCGCGGATTCTGATCCAGAAGCAGTGAAAAGAGGGGCGCTCCACTGCTTCAAAAACACGGGGCAGAGCTGTAATGCGCCCACACGCATGCTCGTTGAGCGATCAATCTATGAACGCGCGATTGCCGAAGCCAAGGCGGTCGCCGAATCTGTCGCTGTGGATTCGGCGCACAAGACCGGCAAGCACATCGGGCCGCTGTCATCAGACGCTCAGTTTGCAAAGGTGCAGGAAATGATCCGGAAAGGCATCGACGAGGGCGCACGTCTTGTTGCAGGTGGACTCGGTCGGCCTGACGGGCTTCAGCGCGGCTATTTTGTTCGCCCGACCGTGTTTGCGGGAGTGAACAACCAGATGGCAATCGCGCGGGAGGAGATCTTCGGACCGGTTTTATCCATTATCCCGTTTGATAAGGAAGACGAAGCGATTGACATTGCGAACGACACCCCCTATGGGCTTTCGAACTATGTCCAATCGACAGATGGCGAGAAGCGAAATCGTGTCGCCGCCCGCTTGCGCTCGGGCATGGTGGAGATGAACGGTCGACCGCGCGGCGCTGGATCGCCGTTCGGGGGTGTCAAGGCCTCAGGCCGTGCACGTGAGGGAGGAGTTTGGGGGATCGAGGAGTTCCTCGAGCCCAAGGCGGTATCGGGTTGGGCAGCACTCCAAGAAGACTAGAGCTGCTCCGCTCGCAACCTTCAGGTTTCAACCGGCTATCACTGACGATCATGTACCGATTTTCCCGCGCGTTTGTAAACCCTGCGAGCTCGCCAATACGGGATCTTTTCAAGTATCTCAGCGATCCCGAGATGATTTCCTTCGCAGGAGGGTACCCAGATACCAAGCTGTTCGATGTCGAAGGCCTCGGGGAGGCCTCCAGGCGCGCGTACAAGGACAGCCTCTCATGTCTTCAGTACGGCAGTACCGAAGGCATTGCCAAGTTGAAGACCGAGCTCATTTGTCTCATGGAAAAGCGTGGGGTGAAGACGAGCTCGGAAAACGTGGTCATCACAACCGGCTCGCAGCAAGCTTTCGACCTGTTGCTGCGGGTCCTCGTGAACCCGGGCGATGTGGTGCTTGTCGAGAGTCCGACATATTCGTCAAATATCCAGGCCGCCCGTGTACACGGCGCGCGAGTCGTTCCTGTGCAAACGGACACCGACGGGCTCGACGTCGCAGACCTCGAGCGGGTGCTCGACGGTATTCGTTCCGAGGCAGACCGTCCGAAGCTGCTTTATACCGTATCGACTTTCGGCAATCCCACAGGAGCAACTCTCTCACTGCAACGCCGCCTGCGTCTGCTGGAGTTGGCCGTCAAGCATCGATTTGTGATCGTTGAGGACGATCCATACGGAGATCTTCGATTCTCCGGCGAGAGCATACCCTCATTGAAAGCACTCACTGGTGAGCTCAAGGGCAGCGACGACTGGGTCGTGCACATCGGCAGCCTCTCGAAGATTGTCGCACCGGGCTTACGAGTCGGCTGGAGCATTTCACCGGCACCGATCGCCTATCGCTGCTACATCGCGAAACAAAGCGCGGACGTTGGCAGTTCGCCGTGGACGCAAGGTATTGCGGCGGAATACCTGTCCAGCGGCGCGCTGGACCTGCAAGTCGAAAGGATCCGTCACGGGTATGGGGAGAAGTGCCGTGCGCTATGCGCCTTCCTCCGCGAGCTCATGGGCGAGGCACTCACGTTTCATGAACCCAGTGGAGGCATGTTCGTCTGGGCCAAACTCAACGGTGAGCTGCCGGCTGCCGAACTGTTGAAAGAGTCCATCGGCCGAAAGGTGATGTTTGTTCCCGGAGCCGGATTTCACGTCAATGATCCGGTTCTGTCGACTCTTCGGCTTTCGTTTGCCGCACCGTCGGTCGCAAACATCAACGTGGGTGTCAAGCGCCTCGCTGAGACATGGGACGCAATTCGCGCCCGCATTTGAGCGTCGATTAGCGGGTGGTATTTGCCCGAGGCGCCACGTTCTGTGCGTGCCCGCGAAAGGCGGACAAGAGGATGGTTTGCATCATTCACCGATCTTTAAAAATTCCGATGCTCAGAGACGTTTCTTTGCGCTTTTCTTCGGATTCCGTAGTCTATAGCATTGGTTGATGCCATTTTCGATGGTTGCCTCGGCAAGCTCGACCGAAGCAAACCGGTCAGAAGGGAGCAGCGGGTTCCATGAACATACTAGTGAAGGTCGACGAGATCGCAGGGCAGATTCCAGATGGATGCCGCCTTGCCTTGCCCGTTGACTATGCGGGGGTTGCCATGGCCGTCACGCGCCCTCTGATCAGGCGGGCGCCGAAGCGACTTGCCCTGGTGGGCGTGCCGACGGCTGGGCTGCAGTTCGACATGTTAATTGGCGCAGGTCTGGTTGAAAGCGTGGAAACAAGCGCGGTTAGTCTCGGCGAGGCAGGTGGAGCACCATGCTTTATGAGAGCTGTCTCGCGAGGCGAAATTCGGCTTCTCGACAGCACCTGCCCCGCCATACACGCAGGGTTGATCGCCTCGCAAAAGGGGGCTCCATTCTTGACGCTACGGGGACTCATTGGCAGTGACGTGCTGGCAAATCGCAAGGATTGGCGGGTTATCCAAAATCCCTTCTCTGACCATGACGACCCTGTGGTCGCGATTCCGCCGTTGACCCCCGACGTTTCAATCTTCCATGCGCCCATGGCCGACTGCGAGGGCAACATTTGGCTGGGGCGGCGTCGCGAGCTCGCCACGATGGCCTATGCCAGCCGCCGCACTTTTGTGACCGTGGAACGGATAAGCGAGCGTAGCCTTTTCGAAAACGAAACGATGGCCTCAGGCGTGTTGCCGGCACTTTACGTCGACGGAATCGCGCTCGTGCCGCGGGGCGCGCGACCGTATGGTTTGTGGGGCGAGTATCAGCCGGATACGGCGGAGTTGCTGCGCTACGCGCAAATGGCACGCACTGGAGAAGGTTTTCAAGCCTGGCTGGATGAAGGGGACGCAGCATGAGCCATGCGACGCCGCGCGAGTTACTCATTGCCACGATTGCGCAGCTATTGGATGGCGTGCGCCACGTTGCGGTCGGCTCTTCTTCACCCATTCCGGCCGCAGCCGCGATGTTGTTGCGCGCCCAGAAGGAGATAGCAGGCGAGCCACCGGTCAGGCTCTCGATTCTAGGGTCGGTCAAGCACAACTTCTTCACTAATGGTTCCGTGGAGTTGTTCGATTGCGCCGGCCAAGGTCGTATCGACGCATTCTTCCTTGGCGGAGGGCAGATCGACGGCCACGGGAATATCAACCTTGTCGGGATCGGAGACTACCCGGCCACCAAGGTGAGATGGCCGGGTTCATTCGGGTCAGCCTATCTATACTTTGTAGTACCAAGGGTAATTCTGTTTCGTGAGGAGCACACTCCTCGCGTGCTGGTCGACAGAGTCGACTTCATCAGCGCACCTGGAGTCAGTGCGCCGCAGGTGTATCGAATGGGCGGTCCGTACGCGCTGCTGACGGGAATGGCGTTGTTCACGTTTGAGAAGGATAAGGGGCGCTTTCGTCTCGTCAGTCTGCATCCGGGGCGCACGCTTAGTGAGGTTCGCGAGGCGACCGGGTTCGAATTCGATGTCGATGATGGTCTGCGCACGACCCCCGATCCCGCCCCGCCTACTCTTGCGTTGCTTCGGGGGCGTATCCGCGAGGAACTTCGCGAAACGTATCCAGAATTCGTATCCCAACTTTGACAGAAAAGGCTACTCATGTGGAATGAGTCTACAGGCTCGAAAGGGGCACTTGCCGGGCTTAGGGTGATTGACGCAAGCCGTGTTCTAGGCGGGCCGTTTTGCGGTCAGATTTTGGCGGACCATGGTGCAGACGTGATCAAAGTCGAGCCCCCTGCAGGGGACGAGACTCGCACGTGGGGACCTCCGTTTGCCGGCGATGCGGCGAGCTATTTTATCGGTGTCAACCGCAACAAACGCGGTGTGTCGATTGACATGAGCCGGCCGGCCGGCCAGGAGCTGTTGATGCGGCTTCTCGAGACGGCCGACGTCTTTATCGAGAACTTCAAGATTGGGACCCTCGAGCGCTGGGGCTTGGGTAGCGAGACGCTGCAAGAACGTTATCCGCGACTCGTACATTGCCGTATTTCAGGTTTCGGCGCTGATGGCCCGTATGGTGGCCTGCCGGGTTATGACGCTGCCGTGCAAGCCATGACGGGAATCATGAGCGTGAATGGCGAGGAAGGGGGCGATCCGCTTCGCGTAGGGGTGCCGGTCATTGATCTCGTGACCGGCCTGAATGCCGTGATCGGCATTTTGCTGGCAGTTAATGAGCGCAACGAGAGTGGTCGCGGACAATTTGTCGAGTCGACGCTCTATGACGCAGGCGTTTCGCTCCTGCATCCCCAGTTGCCCAACTTTTACCTGAATGGGAGGGTTCCAGCCCGGTCAGGAAACAAGCATCCCAATATCACGCCGTACGACGCGTTTGAAACACGGACGTCGCAACTGTTCCTCGCCGTGGGGAACAACCGCCAGTTCGCAACGCTTTGCCGCGTGCTGGGACGTCCTGAACTGTCTGCCGACCCGCGCTTCGCTACCAACGCATTGCGAAACGAGCACAAAAAAGAACTGCGCGCAGAGCTAGAGGACCTGCTGCGGCAACATGACTGCACGACGATCGCCCGTGAACTGATTGGCGCTGGCGTGCCTTGTGGGCCGGTACGCACGTTGGACGAAGTCGTAGACGATCCGCACACGCATCACCGTGGAATGATCGTGGACATTGGGGAATATCGTGGCACCGGGAGCCCGGTCAAGCTCTCGCGTACGCCCGCCGCTTACAGGCTGAGCCCGCCGGCGTTCGCACAGCACACTGATGAGGTTCTGCTGGAACATGGCTTGGATCCAAGTCATTATGCGTCGGTGCTACCGCGTCGTCCAGGCGTGTGAGAAAAAGGCGAGGTCTAAAGAAACTCAGAGCTGAAACTGCACATGGTGCAGGTGCGCGATCGTATTTTCACTAGTGCTTTCCGAACGCGAGAAAAGAAGTCTGCAGTATTAAACATATATCAAACACAATTTCACGAGGAAAACCCATGTCGCAGATTACTCGACACGAACGCAACCACCGCCGCAGCCGGGCCGTGGTGCACGGCAACACCCTCTATATCGGCGGCCAGATCGGTACCGATCTGGATGGCGACATCACCACGCAGACTCGACAGGCACTCGAGCAAGTTGATCGATTGCTGGCTGCTTCGGGCAGCGAGCGCAAGAAGGTGCTGTCAGTCACCCTCTGGCTGAAGTCGATGGACGACTTCGATGCCATGAACGCGGTCTGGGATGTCTGGATCGACACAAACGAGCCTCCCGCAAGATGTTGTGGTCAGGTTGAGATGGCTAACCCCCGTATTCTGTTCGAGATCACGGCGGTCGCCGCTATCTAGGGGCGCATTCGGGTGGCCGTAGGGCCGTCGGCCTGCGGATAGGCAAGGCGATCCGAGGAGGGCGGTCACGAGTGCCGTACTCTCACTCAAGTCAAGATCTTGTTTGCGGGACGCCAGGGGGTGTCCTCCGTCGCTCAACCTGGCGCGGCACCTGCAGCCACCTCTCCCTTGAACTGGCCTCAGCTCGTCGAGCTTTGCATTGTCGGGGGAGCGGCATCCCACAATTCACTCTTTCCGATACTGAGCCCCATAAATATGCGCTTTAGTTCAGGATTGCGAAAACATAAGATGACATGGAGATCAATCAGACAAGCGGTATCAAGATGATGCAGCTCTACTCATGGCCGACGCCGAATGGACACAAAGTCCACATAATGCTCGAGGAATGCGAGCTTTCGTATCGTCTATATCCAATCAACATTCGGGAAGGCGACCAATTTCGTCCCGAGTTTTCTGCAGTCGCTCCGAATCAAAAAATACCGGTGCTCGTCGATAGTTGCGGTCCAGAAGGCCAGCCGATCTGCGTGTTCGAATCCGGCGCCATCCTGCTTTATCTAAGCGAAAAAGCAGGCCGCCTGCTCCCCACGAGTCCCCGCGGTCGCTATGAAGCCGTTCAGTGGCTCATGTTCCAGATGAGCGCGGTTGGACCGATGTTTGGACAGTCAAACCACTTTAGGTACGCATGCGGGGAGTCCATTCCCTATGCAATCGAGCGCTACGGCAACGAAGTGCGGCGCATTCATGGGGTGCTGGATCGAGCTCTTGCCTCGCGCACTTATCTCGCGTCTGATGAATATTCAATCGCGGACATCGCCGTCTATCCCTGGCTGGTGTCGTCGGAAAAGCACGGCATTGACTGGAGCGATTACCCCAACTTACGCCGCTGGTTGGAGGTAATCGGCCAGCGCCCGGCTGTCCAAAAAGGTATGTCTGTTTTTTCAGCCTGACATCGTCATTGAAACAGAGAAGTTCATGTCTGCGGATTTTGATCTCATAGTGATAGGTGGGGGCTCTGGCGGCATCGCAGCCGCGAGACGTGCGGCGTCCTACGGCGCACGAGTGTTGCTGCTGGAAGCTTCCCGGATTGGCGGCACCTGTGTGCTTCGTGGATGCGTTCCCAAGAAATTGATGATGTACGCGGCATCCTTTTCTCGTGCCATGGCCGAGGCGAGCGGCTATGGTTGGACCGCGGTCTCCGGGCACTTCCAATTGGAGGGCTGGGCCGAGGCGAAAAAGCGCGAGCTGAAGCGATTGGAACAGATTTACCAGAAAATGCTTGCCGATTCCGACGTCGAAGTACTAATCGGACATGCCCGGATTGCTGGAGCACGTTCTGTCGCCGTAGCGGACCGCAAGCTGAGTGCGGAACGAATCCTGATTGCGACGGGCAGTTCGACGGACCGCGGGGCGCTGCCCGGCCTGGCGCACGCGTGGAGTTCGGACGATGTACTGGATTTGCGCAGGCTTCCTTCTTCCCTTCTAGTGATTGGCGGTGGATATATCGCGGTCGAGTTTGCAAGCATTCTGGCCGATCTTGGTGTCCGGGTGACAATTGCGTTTCGCGCGGACCTTCCGCTGCGCGGTTTCGACGACGACCTTCGAAACAGCGTCGCCGAGGGGCTCAAAGCTCGCGGCGTAAATGTGGTCGCTCAGTCGCAAATGCAATCGCTCGGGCGAACTCCCGGGGGCTTCGTGCTGTACAGGGCGAATGGTGAGCCGTTGCACGCAGAAGCGGTTCTCAATGCCACGGGCCGCAAACCCTGCGTTGAGTCGCTTGGCTTGGCCACTGCCGACGTCCGGCTCGACGAGAAGGGCGCCATCGTCGTCGACAATCGGAGCCGCACGACGGCCAGCGGAATATGGGCGATCGGCGACGTAACTAACCGCGCAAACTTGACACCTGTTGCGATCGCCGAAGGCCGGGCCTTTGCGGACACAGAATTTGGTGGCCGTCCGACCGAAGTTGACCATCGTATCGTCGCGAGCGCCATCTTCTGTGATCCACCCGCTGCGTGCGTGGGACTTACCGAGGCACAAGCCAGTTCAATTGGACCCGTAGATATCTATGAGGCGCATTTTCGACCAATGCGTACAGCTTTCATTGGAAGCCAGGAACGCACGTACATGAAGATGGTGGTCGACGGCCATACCGGCCGCGTACTGGGTGTTCATATGTTCGGCACTGACGCACCAGAGATTATTCAGGCACTCGCCGTTTCCGTGACAGCAGGCATCACGAAGAAGGATTTTGATCGGACGATGGCGCTGCACCCAACATCTGCCGAAGAATTTGTCCTGATGCGAGATCCGACCCGCAAACACCGTCGGCCCTAGCGTGGTGATTGTGTAGTCGCTCTTAAATACTGAGAGTTACTCGCCTGAAATGGCGCGGTGCGCTGGACCTCAGGATACGCCGCAAGGATTTTTCAAGCTCATCTAAAGGAGACGTGAGATGGCTCTCCCCGCTGTATTCACACAATTTGTCGACGGAATGACCCGTGTGCTGGACGCGGGAACTCAGGACGAGCCTCGTATTCTCGAAATGGGAGGAGAGCTTCTTCGGAATCTCGTCGCTCGGGACGACTGGTTGCCGGATGAATTCGCCCAACCCCATCCGCAGTACTACGGGCAGTATCTGCTGTACGCCGACCCAAGGGACAGGTTCTCGGTCGTCAGCTTCGTCTGGGGCCCCGGCCAGCAGACGCCTATTCACGATCACACGGTATGGGCGTTGATTGGCATGTTAAGAGGAATGGAGTGCTCCGAACGATTCTTGCCGCAGGGTGATGGCAAGCCGATGAAGCCGCTTGGCCTTGAGGACTTGCATCCTGGTCAGATCGATTGTGTCTCGCCGACGCTCGGCGATATACACCGGGTGTCCAACGGCTACCAGGACGAAGTCTCGATTAGCATCCATGCATATGGTGGCAACATTGGCAAGATCCGTCGCCATGTTTACGACCAGAAAAACGGCGCAGTGAAGGATTTCGTGTCGGGTTATACGAATGTGACTAGTTAGTTATACGGAACAACATGGAGAAAATCGCTCGATTGTGAGCCAGTTGATGGGGTATTTGACCTCTGATTTGTCTATCTGTAATTTCGTAAAACTAATTAGATACACCAAGATTACGTCATGAAATTCTTTAAGACCGTTTGTCAAATTCATAACGATTGCGAGGAGCATCATGTATAAGCTGACTACCGAACAGCAGCATCTGCAACTGAAAGCCAGAGATCTGGCGAGGAGCGCATTCGCTCACTCTGCCGCCGCCACCGACGTTACGGAAGATTACCCGTGGGCTAATGTGGACCGCTTGCTTTCGGAAGGGTTCATGGGCATGACAATTCCCACGGAGTATGGTGGTCAGGGACGCAGTTATCACGATACTGTGATTGTGATTGAAGAAATGGCGAAGGCGTGTGCCACCATGGGGCGCATCACGGTGGAGGCCAACATGGGCGCTATCGGCGCGATCATGAGCTATGGCACCGACGAGCAGAAGAAAATCGCTGCCTCTGCCGTTCTCGGCGGAGACAAGCCAGCGATTTGCATTTCGGAACCCAATGCAGGGAGCGCCGCAAGTGAGATGACCACCAGGGCGGACCGTAAGGGCGACCACTATATTCTTAACGGGGAGAAGTACTGGATCACCGGCGGTGGTGTGTCGAAACTGCACCTAATTTTCGCCCGCGTGTTTGACGATGGTGTTGATCAGGGGATCGGTGCCTTCATATGTCTACGCGACGGGAATGTGCCAGATGGCTTGGTTATCGGCCGACGGCTTTACGCGATGGGAGTCCGAGGGATTCCCGAGACACATATCGAGTTCCGCGACCTTGAGCTACACAAATCCATGTTGGTCGTGCCCCCCGGCGGACTGAAGAGGGGGTTTGCCTCTCTCATGAGCGCATACAACGCACAACGTGTCGGGGCGGGTACCGTTGCGCTCGGGATTGCGCAGGGTGCGTTTGAAGAGGCGGTCGCATACGCAAAGGACCGTGAGCAGTTCGGACGGCCGATCGCCGAGTTTCAAGGTCTACAGTGGATGATCAGCGACATGTCCATGCAGATCGAGGCTGCGCGTTTGCTGCTGCATGCGGCAGCGTGCAGCGGCGAATCCTTTCCCGACATCGCCATGGCAGCACGGGCGAAGATTTTTGCAGCGGAAACGGCGAATAAGGTCACGAACGATTCGCTGCAGATCTATGGGTCGTCCGGCTACGGACGGCACAACGCGATGGAACGGCACGTGCGTGACGCTCGCATGTTTACGATCGCAGGCGGCACCGCACAGATTCTTCGGACGCAGGTTGCCAGCAGCGTTTTGGGCATGAAGTTGCCGCAGACTCGCAATGGGTATATGGCAAGGTAGCGTCGGCGAACGTTGAAACAAGAGGGTAGTGAGGCACTCAACCGTGACAATCCATGTTCCGTGTCAATCTATATGGGGAGGTGTCACGGCACTCGCAACCCGGCGCCATAGCGTCCTTTCCACATGGCAATTTAATACCTTCACGATTGGGGGGGGGCGGACGCCTGTGTCATCACTCAATTTATCCAAATTGACCATCTTCATCCACTCGTAGGCAGCGCAGGCAGATTGCAAAGCGCTTATTGCCAGACCTCGTTTCAGGAAGGTTAGTTCAATGCAGAAGGAACGTAGCGCTCGCTCTACGCGCGTCACGGCGTGGTATTTCGGATGGAACATCGTAGCCGCGTCTACAGTCGTGACACTGTTGACGGTTGGTATGCGAATGGGTATCGGACCGTTCGTTTTGCCAATGGCAAGAGATCTCGGACTTGGGCGAAGTCTATTATCGGCAATCGTCGCCGTTGGAATGCTGAGTTACGGAATCGCCATGCCCCTTGCAGGCTATCTAGTTGCCAAACTGCAAACCAGAACGGTGCTGTTGACAGGAACAGCCATTGTCGTGTTATCGGCGATAGGTTCAGTCTTTTCGCGCAATCCAATGAGCTTCGGATTTTTTTATGGAATAGCGATGTCGATGGGCCTCGGCCTTTGCAGCCCTGTAGCCTTGACTCCTATCATTAGCAAGTGGTTCACGCGCAGACGCGGCATGGCGCTATTTTTCCTTGCGACGGGGGCGATGGCGGGAATCGCGGTGATGACTCCGCTATTCATGGTGCTAATCGAGCATATAGGGTGGCGTAATACGATACTTTGCTACGCTTCTTTTTCCGCGCTAGTCAACGTCCCAATCTCGATTTTCATAATGAAAGACAAGGCGCCGCCGGAGACGGATCAACTTGCTGGGCAGCAAGAGAAAAGCCAGGCAACCTCAGCCCCGATCACCATTCCAATGTCGATACGCGATGTTCTTAGAACCGCCCCCTTCTGGCAAATTGCGATTGGGCTGTTTGTCTGTGGAATTAGCATGAATCTACTTGGAACTCATGCCGTTCCAATGCTCATGGATCATGGATTTGGGGCAACGGTTAGTTCACTGAGTGTCGGTCTGATCGGCCTGGTAGCGATCTTCAGTACACTACTCCTGGGTCAACTTTCTGATCGGGTTGAACGCCGTGACATCCTTGCATTGATTTATCTGGTGCGTGGCCTTGGCTTCGTTGCACTGGTTGCCGTGCATACGCCGGGGGAACTGTATGCTGCCGCAGCAATCGGTGGTTTGGCCTGGTCAGGGAGTGTGGCGATGTCCTCAGCGATTCTTGCCGATCAATATGGCGTGCGCCTTGTTGGATTTCTGTATGGGTGGGCCTATCTTGGTCATCAAGTGGGTGCAATGTTGAGCACGTGGTTCGGAGGGTGGGCGTACGAGACCTTTGGGAGTCACTGGCCGGCATTCGGTGGGACAGCTCTGCTTCTGCTAATAGCCGCAGCAATATCAAAAGGATTGCCTACAAGTGGTATTTCGATGCAGATGGACTCGATTCGAAAGCGCATCTAACACGAATAACTCACTAAACGAGGCGAGGCGGCGGAGAGAACCCCGAGGGGCGAGCGGGATGCACCGATCGCGAGGCGGGGAAGCTGGGCTTCGCTGAATTGATGAGTTGCACTGCGTTCTTGGAAAGTGTTTTCACATCACCCAATACCTCTTGAATCTTCGGTGTGAGTGGAACACCCACTCGCGCGTTTTTTGGGGGGGGCTGCGGGCCAGCTCATCGCAGGTACGGACGGCGGCAGGCAGTCTTCGGCGCATCGCTAAAGCAGATGTGCCGAGGGCTCGCCAAATCTGGCGTAAGATATGAACGACTGATGGTCTTCAATAGACAATGCTCATACGCTCTCTACACGCGTTTCTTGCTTTGCACCGTTACGGTACGATTGTGGCAGCGGCGGAGAAAGTCCATTTATCGCAGGCTGCTGTTAGCGTGCAGCTCAAGAATATCGAAGAGGAACTCGGGTTGAGTCTTTTCACCCGTACAAAGCGTTCGCTCGAATTCACGCCGGCAGGCCATCAACTGGTCCGACTCGCCGAGCAGATGGTCTCCATCTATGAAGAAATGAGGGCACTAGGACATGGCGGCGCCTTGGGCGGTGTTCTTACGCTTGGCGTGATCAATAGTGCGCTTACGGGTGTGCTACCGCGTTTGCTCAGAAAGATGATGCTCGAAAATTCCAATCTCGAGATTAAAATTATTGCAGGTATCTCGAGCGATTTGGTGGGAATGGTGGACGCTGGATCGCTTGACGCTGCAATCGTGACGCAACCCCCTGAACAGTTTCCGCTCAATCTGAGCATCCATCATCTCTATAGCGAACCGTTCGTCCTGATTACGCCGGCAGAGATGCCTTACGATGACGTGGCGGATGCGCTGGCGTCGCCCATTCCTTATATTGCCTTTGATCGTAGTACGTGGGCTGGGCGACTCATTGACGAGTTTAGAATGAAGCGCGCAGTTTTGACGCGTCCGTCCATGGAGCTCAATTCACTCGACGCAATTGCAGCCCTGGTGAGTCAGGGATTGGGGGTATCCATTGTCCCGCTGATCCAGGGTGCAAGCTGGCACAAGAGTGCCAATCTAAACGTAGTGAGACTGCCGAATTTCGATCGTCCTGTGTCACTCGTTGAGCGAAAGTCTCATGCTCGAATTGCCCTGACTGCCATGCTGGTTTCATCGTTTGACACACTACTAACGGATTCTGATCTGGCGCAAGCGTAGTTGGGGTTTGATTGATGCGCCCACCCACGAGAACAGGTCTGGAGCCACCGCGAGATACCCTTCCTGGGCCACCCAATCGGCATGGCCGCGCGTCACGTCGGTCAGGCCGAAGATGTCATGAAGCACGATGACGCCCGGCCACGGTCCCTTGCCCGCCGGCGTGGCCAAGTACGCTTTGAGCTGGTGGTGCGGAGTCGGAATCGAGATATCGGCCATATCGTTTCCCCTACGCGAGTTTTGCGGCGAACCCGTGGCCGCAGGTGCTACCGCGGCCAGTACCTGCTTTCCGGTCAGGAAAGCGAACGGAGGCGTGACAGGTGGGGCACGTCAATCAATGCACCGCCGAAACCATTGATCCTTACTCGACCTGTCCGAAAAGATTGTCTTCAGGTTGAAGAAGCCAACATCCAGGGTTTCGGCAGAAGCAGCTGCCATTTAACCGGCACTCCTTGAACGACCGCGCACGCGCGGCTGTCGCTCGACAGGAGTCGAGCGCGGTTCGGCTTTGTCGGACACCCCTGCGAGCGTCCGCTTGTGAAAGACGAGCTCCTCCACCGTACGCCAGTAGGCCTCCGCCACGGCGGGATCTGACGAGGAAATATTGGCGGTGGCCTCCATCTCCGGGCCGAATCCGGAGAGGGTCGATGTCAGACTGATCAACAGGTAGTGGAAAATGATGGGTTGGCCTTGGGGCAATTCGCCTTCATCCTGCGCGGCACGAATCTGTGGTAGCAGCCAATCGATCAGCGGCTTGAGCACCGTGTCGGCGAGCCATTGCAGCCTCGGGCTATATCCAAGGCATTCCTGACGCATAAAGCGATGAAACTCGGGATAATCGACCGTGAATCTAAATAGGGCTCTGTACACCAGGCGTACGCGCTCTGCAGCGCTGACAGGGCTCGTATCCGCAAGATAGGCATTCCACTCCTGGCGGATGCGCTCGAAAACATACTCGGCAACGGCCTGCCATAGAACATCCTTCGAGCGGTAATGGTAAGTGATGAGCGGGTGCTGAATGCCCACCCGGTCCGCGATACTGCGGATGCTTGCAGCCTCAAAACCTTTCGTGGCGAATTCCGTAATCGCCGCGTTCAAGATCGCGGCTCGGGTCTCCTGTGCACGCTGCTGCTCCGCGCGTCGGAGTTCTGTCGGACGACCCTTGCTGTCATTGTTCTTGTCAGAAAACTTGCGTTGCGCCATAGGGTTTCTCTAACGTGAATTTCGTCGCCGCGGTGGGCCGGACAAGGCAGCCATCGCTATCGGCTTCGGCGAGTTGTCATGAGAACTCGCATGGGGAATGCGGTCGTGAAAACTATACGAACGTATAATACAATGGATCGGATCCTGATCGTCTGAGAACCGGTGCCGCTGGCATGGCGTCGCCGGGGCGACGGAGCGCACCCCATCAGAACCGACTTCTACCGGAAGTCCTTGAACGCAGGCCTTGTCAATGCAGAGCAACGTTACCTTGACCTCCCGTGGCGATCTCGCCGTCATCACGTTGGGAAACGAAGCGCAGGCAAACGCAATCGATCTGGAGTTCTGCGATGGCATGTTGAAGGCGCTCAGCGACATTGAAGCGTGCGGGACGTATCGTGCTGTCGTTCTGCAAGCCACGGGCCGGATATTTTCTGCGGGCGGAAATCTCGTTCAGATACTGGACGGGTTGCAAAGATCCGATAGCTTCCTCAAAGCACTGATCAGTGCGCTGAACGACGTGATTCTGACGCTACGGCGACTGCCGGTTCCCGTGATCGCAAGTGTGCAAGGGGCTGCAGCAGGTGCAGGTTTCTCGCTGGCGATGGCGTGCGATCTGGTTGTGGCGTCACGTGCGGCTCGTTTCGTCGTCGGATACGGCAAGCTCGGTACCTCGACCGACGGGGGACTTTCTTTCCATCTGGCACGCCGTCTGGGGGCGGCACGCGCCCTGCACATCTTGTTGGTAAAAGATTCGTTGAACGCCGAGGAAGCGAAGTCGTTGGGACTTGTGCAAGATATTGCCGATCCGGCTTCGCTGGATCAAGCCACTCTCGCCATGGCACGGAGTGTGATGGACTTGCCATCATCGGCGGTAAGCGAAATGAAATCGCTCGTTGGCAAGACATCGGAGGATGGACTTGAGCGACATCTCGAGAATGAAAAGCAAGCTTTCCTGAGGTGTGCGTCGACGGAAGCGTTTTATCAGCGAGTTGAAGCATTCGTCAGACGATCCGGTCCGCCTTCGGACTCATCGACCTGAAGGCGGCGACCGGCCAATCGGCGGAACGCCTTTCCTTGGGGACGCATAGGACATCGCAGGGTTGCGCGGAGCGATCGCGGCGAGCTCCGATCAGTGAGACGGGTATTTGCGCCCCGCCCCGCCGCCGCACCTTTCAAGCTGTCCCATCCCTCATCTGACCTTCCCGACCATGTCTGGAGCGGTAGCGGTTCGCTCACGAGAGGCCGCTTCACGTGGATCGTTATGCCCTGGCAAGACTTCCGGCGAGGCCCAACCTGGTGTTCCGTCGGATAAGAATTGGGGGCTGCCAATTCCAGACCCGAAACTCCACTGCCGGATGTTGTCCGGCTTGCATACTTTACGATCGTGAAGTATAGTGACTCACAGAATCAGGATGGTCCGCTGGCTATCATCAAATGGCGGAAAGAAAGTAAGGAATTCGAAATGAGTGGAAGTCGCTGAGTGTAGTGGCGGCTGCCTGTTGAGTCCGAATGTACCGACGAATGTGGAGGGGACATGATTGAAGAACGCGACATCATCGTGACGATGCGGGATGGCACTCGCCTCGCGGTCGACGTCTATCGACCGGACGGGGAGGGAAAGTATCCGGTGCTCTATGCTTCGGCTCTGCACAACAAAGACATTCAGGGTCCGGACATAGCCGACGTGTTACCTCCGCAACCCGCGCATGCGCCGCTGTGGTTCGGCCCGGTGGAAGCCGGCGACACGCGCCGCTTCATTGCTAACGGTTATGTGCACGTCATTGCGCAGCCGCGGGGTTCGGCCAAGTCCGAGGGGCACTACGGTGAGGAGAACACCGACCACTACGACATGATCGAGTGGATCACGCAACAGCCGTGGTCGAACGGCAAGGTCGGAATGGTCGGTATCTCGGGTTTTGCGGGCGAACAATGGCGGGCGGCCGCACAAGGACACCCGGCGCTCAAGGCGATTTTTCCCTACGACGCCTGCAGCGCATATGGCGGCATGTTCGGGTTTCGGGATTTCAATCCTGGCGGGGTCATCCATACGTTCCCGTACCTGCTGGACGTGTTCAGCACCGTGCATGAGTCGCGCGATGTGCCAGGGCTGCTACCCGACGAGCAGGAAGCGCTCTGGCGAGCAGCCATGCGCAATCCCGATTACAGGATGTACATCAACCTCTACAACATCCTGACGCAGAAGGGGCAGCGAACCTGGGTGATGTACCACATCATGACAAACCCCTGGGAGCCGGACGGGACCGTCGAGCGAGCCGAAGAAATCTTCAAGAAGATCAAGGTGCCTTTCTATACCGGCTCCGGCGCCTATGCATACACGTACAAACTGCACTGGCTGGGCGCCCAGCATTACTTCGCAAACGTCAAGCAGCCGCGCAAGCTGATCTTTACCGGTCCTGCGCACCTGGAACGGCCGTTCCATCAGTACCACGACGAGGTCATTCGCTGGTACGACTACTGGCTCAAGGGTGTCGACACCGGCATCATGAACGAGCCCCCGGTCCGCTACTGGGTCATGGGCGCCAACGAATGGCGCACGGGCAGCGACTGGCCCCTGCCCGAGACGCAATGGGTCAAGTACTACCTGGGCGGCTGGGAGTGCCTGTCCACGGACGCGCCGCGACCCGCGGCGGAGGTCGGCGACGCACAGCGCGAGCCGGATGTCTTCACGCAAATGCCGCTCAAGAAGACAACGAAGGTCGAGCGCCTGCGCTACATGACGGATCCGATGCCTCACGACGTCCTCGTGGCTGGGCCAATCTCGCTCACGCTCTACGCCGAGATCGACCAGCCGGACACGAACTGGATCGTCGTGCTCAAGGACGTGGGGCCGGACGTTTCGGTCGTCACCGCGCGCGTCGGCGAACGGAGTGTTCCGCAGACATTACCCGAACGAGAGCTGACCCGTGGCTGGCTGAAAGCCTCGTACCGGGCAACCGATCCTGACCGCTCGAAGCCTGGGGAGCCGTTCTACAGATTGACGAAGGATTCGATCGAGCCAGTGACTCCGGGCGAGATCGTCAGGTACGAGATCCAGGTGCTGGCGACGGCCAACCAGTTCAAGGCGGGTCATCGAATCTGTGTCGAGATCTGCAGTCTTGACGCGCCCACGGGAACGGGGGCAATGACCGACGTCGAGTACATTCCGTATCACGTATGCAGCAGCAATACGGTCACGCACAGGATTTATCGCGACGCAGAGCGCCCCTCGCATCTGCTGCTTCCCATCATTCCGTTGAACGGGGAGCCATCGTGAATCGCGGATCCTCGAAGGGCAGTATGGAGATGACCGACAACATGAGGTTTGCCAATGAAAAGCATACGTTTTGAGCGCGATGGGAAGGTCGGGAATATCGTGCTGGCGAATCCGCCCTACAACCGGCTTGATCTGCGTTTTGCCCAATGCTTGCGCGAGGCGGTCCAAGAGGCTAGCGAGAGTGATATCCGGGTGCTCGTCGTGCGTGCGGAGGGGCCGCATTTCAGCCTCGGTGGCGAGGTTCGCGAATGGCCGGATAAGGACCTGAACTGGTTCCGCACGTTCGTCGCGGAAGTCAACGCTTCGTATCGCGCGATCGAGGCCCTGCGTGTTCCGACGGTGGCCGTGGTGCAGGGGCTGACATTCGGTGGCGGCTTCGAGCTCGCCTTGAGCTGCGACTTCGTCGTGGCGGCGGCGGATGCCATCTTCCGTTGTGTCGAGGTAACGACAGCGATGCTGCCCATCGCGGGCGGGCTGCAGCGGCTCGCCGAGCGCGTCGGACGTGGTCGCGCGTCGCGCTTCGCCATGCTGGGTGAACCTGTTTCGGGCAGGCTGGCCGGGGAGCTAGGGATCGCCACACACGTGGCCGAAGCGGGCGAGCTCGAACGTGTCGCCGGGGAACTTGTGACGCGTCTTGCGGACGGCCCCACGCTTTCGTATGCGGCGACACGCACTCTGCTCAAGACGTGGTCGAGTGGCGGTGTGGCGGGTGCCGACGTCGCCATGCTGGACGTCTGCATGGGCTTGTACAACACAGAAGACGCCAAGCGGGGATTCGCCAACACGGCCGAAGCGTTCGATCGCGACCAGGAGCCCGGCGATCTGGTGTTTTACGGCAGGTAGCCCGCAGCGTCTGGCGACGGCTACGGTGGCGACGTTATCCTGGTCCGGCGTGTGGCGGGCCGGGAACCCAGTGCAGTATTGGAGAATGGCATGATGCAGACCTTACCCGGCGCCTCTGCGCTGACGGCACCTGCTCGCGGCGTTTCGTACGTCCGCGGTTCGACGGATGTTCCACTGAGCGAAGCGACGATCGGCCAGCTTCTCAGAGAGACTGCGCAACGTTTTCCCGACCGGCACGCCGTGGTATTCCGCGAACAGGGCGTGCGCTGGACCTGGAAGGAATTTGACGAACGGGTCGATCAACTTGCCGCGGGTCTGTCGTCCCTGGACATAGGCAGGGGGGATCGCGTCGGCATCTGGTCGCCGAACCGGTTTGAATGGTTACTTACCCAGTTCGCCACGGCACGCATCGGTGCGGTGCTGGTCAACATCAATCCCGCCTATCGGGTTTCGGAGCTCGAGTATGCATTGCACAAGGTCGGGTGCAAGGCGCTTGTTACGGCCGAGCAGTTCAAGACGTCGAAGTACATCTCCATGTTATTGGAGGTCGCACCGGAGCTGGCGTCGCAGCAAGCGGCGGCTCTGCGCTGCGCGCGCCTGCCGGAACTTCGCACGGTGATATCGGTAAGCGATCCGGGCATACGCGGGGTGATGCCGTTCTCCGCCGTGATGCAGAAGGGTGAGGCGATCCTGCTCGACGAAGGGCCGCCGGCGGTCGTGCTGTCCGCTCATGATCCGATCAACGTCCAGTTCACGAGCGGCACGACCGGCAGCCCGAAGGGCGCCACGCTGACGCATCGAAATATCGTCAACAACGGGCGTTTTGTGGCGATGGCGATGAAGCTGTCCGAGGCCGATTCGCTCTGCATTCCAGTCCCGCTCTATCACTGCTTCGGGATGGTGCTCGGCGTTCTCGCGTGCGTATCGGTTGGCGCGCAGATGGTCTTTCCAGGCGAAGGATTCGATGCCGGCGCAACCCTCGCGTCGATCATGGAAGAGCGTTGCACCGCGCTTCACGGGGTTCCCACGATGTTTATCGCGGAGCTGGAGCATCCGGAGTTTGCGGCGTTCGACCTGAGCAGCCTGCGCACTGGCATCATGGCCGGTTCGCCTTGCCCCATCGAGACGATGAAGCAGGTGGTGGCCAGAATGCACCTGCAGGAGGTCACCATTGCGTATGGCATGACGGAGACCAGCCCGGTCTCGTTCCAGAGTGCGACCACCGACCCGCTCGACAGGCGCACGGCCACCGTGGGGCGGATTCAGCCCCATCTCGAAGTGAAGATCGTCGATCCGCTCGGTAATACCGTGTCCGTTGGTGCGACCGGAGAACTCTGCACGAAGGGGTACTCCGTGATGCTAGGGTACTGGGAAGACGAGAGGAAGACACGCGAGAGCATCGTCGATGGCTGGATGCATACAGGCGACCTGGCGACCCTTGACGCGGACGGCTATTGCAATATTGTCGGCCGTCTCAAGGACATGGTGATTCGCGGTGGGGAGAACCTCTATCCCCGGGAAATAGAAGAGTATCTGTTCAGGCATCCGAAAATCCAGAATGTCCAGGTGTTCGGTGTGCCGGACGAGAAAAACGGCGAGGAGTTGTGCGCCTGGATTGTGCTTCGGCAAGGCGAGTACGCCACCGAGGAAGACATCCGCGACTTTTGCCGCGGACAGATCGCGCACTACAAGATCCCCAGGTATGTTCGCTTCGTTGACGAAATGCCGTTGACCGTGACCGGAAAAGTACAGAAGTTTGTCATGCGCGAGGAGATGATTCGCCTGCTGAATCTGGGCGAACAAAAGTCCGCGTAACAGGCACCTCGCGGGTGCGAATCGAGCACACCTTGATTTCTCGGATTCACGGGCTGGGTGCGCTTCCTTCGAACGCGCGTTGCAGCAACGCGCGAATCGCATCGCGCTCCAGAGGCCGGGGATTCCAGTACGCATTGCTGCACGAGATGTCGGCGGCCTGATCCAGCTGGTCTTCGCGCATGCCGATTTCCTTCAGTGCAACCGGCGCTCCGTTTGCACGCGCGAGTTCGAACAGTCCTTGCGCGGCGTTTTCGTGTCCTACCGCTCTCGCGATGCGCTTCATCGCGTCGGGGGCAGCCTCGGCGTTGTAGGCCAGTGCGTGCGGCAGCACGATGGTATGGGTCGGCGCGTGCGGCAGGTTGAAACTGCCGCCAAGCGTATGGCAGAGCTTGTGATGCAGCGCCATGCCGACGCTGCCGAGCACGGCACCGCACAGCCACGACCCGTATAAGGCATCCGCGCGCGCAGACCGATCGCCCGGATTTGCGACGATGTTCGGCAGGCTGCGCGAGAGCGCGGTGATGCCTTCTTCCGCCATCAGGCTCGTGAGCGGATTGGCGTCGCGTGAATAAAGGCCCTCCGCCGCGTGCGCAATGGCGTTGATGCCGCTTGTCACAGACATGCCGACGGGCAGGGTGAGCGTGAGGTCAGGATCGTATATGACCGTTTTGGGCAGAACGCGGATATCGGTTCCCGTCCGTTTCAGGCCCGCTTCGGTTAGCCCGTAGATGGGGGTCATTTCGCTGCCCGCGTAGGTGGTGGGCACGGCGAGAACGGGCAGGCTCGACTCGAGGGCGATTGCCTTGGCAAGCCCGATCGCCGAACCGCCTCCGACCGCGAGGATGCAATCGGCGTTCGTCGAAGCCGCGACCGTGCGTGCCTCGAGCGCCAGCTCGATGGGTACATGCATGGCGGCGCGATCGAACAGGTCCGCTGAACGGCTCCCTAACTGCTCGGCAAGCGACGCGCCGAGCGCATGTTGTTCCGGACTGCAAAGAACCAGCGCGCGCTTCACGCCCAGTGCCAGCAATTCGCGTTCAAGATGGACACGCGATCCGCTACCAAAGACGACACGCGTGGCACGGCCGTTGTAGACAAAACCGGATGTGGACATGGCGGACATCGATTCAGGCTCCAGCAATGTTTCGACGTGCCGGCTCATCGGGCATGCCCGTCAGGATTGAGGACGAAGTCATAGTCGAGCGTGTAAAAGGTCGTGTCCATTGCCGTACCGTCCGGCGCCACGCCCGGAGGGTGCTCGACCCAGTCCGCCACCAGGGTTGAGCGTACGCCGAAGACGGCGTCCGAGTCGAGATACTGGTCTCCGTTGCGGAAAACATGCGTGATCAAGGGCTCGTATCCGTGCGCGTTGATCCAGAAATGCAGGTGTGCCGGCCGCCAAGGATGTCGCCCGAGTGCATCGAGCATCCGGCCCACCGGGCCGTCATGCGGGATCGGATACGCTTCCGCGAGGATCGAGCGAAAGTGAAAGCGCCCGTCAGGAAGCGTGCGCAGGCGCCCGCGGGCCCGATGTTCGGCTTCGGCCTGTCGCGGGGCCGCGTACTGCACGTCGTAGTAGCCATCCTCATCCGATTGCCAGACCTCGATCGTCGCGCCCGGCAACGGCTCGCCGCGAAGACCGCGGACGTGGCCGCTCACGAAGCATGGCAGGCCAGCTGCACCATTGGATATGTCTTCGCCGTTTTGATACTCGGGTGCCCCTTCGACAAAGAACGGACCCAGCACCGTTGCCTCGGTGCATTCGGGCGGTTTGCGGTTGTTCTGCGTCGTGGTCAGCATCGACAGGCCGAGCGTATCCGACAGGAGTATGAACTCCTGCCGTTTGTCGTCAGTGATATGGCCGACCTCGGTGAGGAAATTGATCGCGTACTGCCACTCGCTCTCGGTCAGCCTGACTTCGCGTGCGAAGGAGTGCAGATGCTGGACAAGACTGGTCATCACGGTGCGCAGCCTTTCATTCCTGCAGTCGGACATCGCCGCAAGCACGGCCTGGGTGATGGTGTCTTCGCTGATATTGCGCATTGCCTCTCTCCGAATTCCTGTTCGCTGACTTTACCCTTCGAGGCGCAGTCATGTCGGCACTCTAGCGGCGTTCGAGAAGGAAAAATATACGCTATAGTGAAAACATATTTCCACTGAGCGGAAGAATCGTCGTATGGACCGCTATACGCAGATGGAGTTTTTTGCGTTGACTGCTGAACTCGGCAGTCTGTCGAAGGCGGCGGAGCGGCTGGGTATTTCAAACGCCGCTGCGAGCCGCATGCTAAGCGCGCTCGAAGACCGGCTGGGAACGCGTCTGGTCGAGCGAACCACCCGGCGGCTATGGCTTACGGATGCAGGCCGCGAGTACCAGCAGCGCTGCGCATCGATCCTCGCAGACATCGCCGAAGCGGACACGGTTGTCAGCGATATGACGTGGCGTCCAAGGGGCGTGCTGCGCGTGACCAGTTCGGTATCGTTTGCAGTTCTTCATATCGCACCGTGGCTGCCGGAATTCAGGCAGCGCTATCCCGAACTATCCGTGCAGATTACGGCAGCGAACCGTTATCCGAATTTCATTGAAGCGGGCATCGATTGCGCGATTCGCACGCGCGAACATGAGGGCGATTCGGGCATTACCGTCCGGCGGCTTGCGCACACGCGCCGCGTGCTGGCCGCTTCGCCGGCGTACCTCGCGCAGCACGGCGTGCCGGAGGCGCCGGAAGACATCGCAAACAAGGATGTGCTCGTTTATAGCTACGCCGCGAGCCCCTATCTGCTGCAATTCAAACGAGGCCGGGAGCGGCGCAACATTCCGGTCAGTGCGGTGCTGGAATCGAACGAAGGGCAGGTGATCTGCGCAGCCGGCCGGGCTGGATTGGGCATCGTGGTTCAGCCACTCTACATCGTGCATGACGATATTGTCGCCGGACGGCTGATTCCGCTGCTGTGCGACTGGGAACTCCCACCTCTGACGATCAACCTCGCGTACCAGAGCCGGCGGAATCAGCCCGCGAAGATTCGGGTATTTGCCGATGCGTTGAGCGAGCATGTCAGGAAGCTCGACCTGGAGAATCGCTGGAACGCAGTGCCGAAGAATGCCTTCGCCGCGCAATCTGCCCAGAGAAGCCGGGCTCGCTGATTGCGGACAACGCCATTCCGGCTAAATCGTGCTGGAAGGCCATCCGCTCACTCTTCCACCTTGCGGAAATCATTTTTCCCGCGGGCGCATTTTTCTTTGTGGCCTGGACCCCTAACGTAAACATGCGCCAGATGACCTTGACCTGTGAAACTCCATGGAGAGCCAATGAGAACGACATATAAAGCGATGTTGTGGATGTTAGCGGGATGGCTGTCGACGGGTGTTCTTGCCCAGGAAGCGGTGTCCAGTGCGGCCGGGCAAAGCGGCGCCACCGTGGCTGGCGAAGCGTCTCAGCCGGGTGTCTCGAAGAAGGCCGAGCGCACCGCGAACCGCCTGTTTGCGCGGAAGGTGCACGAGGCGTTGAACAGGACGAAGGGCCTCGAAGGCGCAGATATCGCGGTTTTTGCGGACGCGCGAACAGGGGGAGTGATTCTGGGCGGTTTTATCGAAAGCGAGGATCAGGAACACATCGCAACGGAGGCCGCCGGCAAGGTGCCGGGCGTCAAATCTGTCGCCAGCAAGATAGTGCTGCGGCCGCAGCTTTGATGGTTTGCGGCATGACCAGTGCGCAACGCGCTGCGGGCTGCTGTTCGCCGGTAACGCCGGTGGCACA
>NZ_SWJE01000070.1 GCF_005144415.1 Trinickia terrae
CTGCAAAGCTGGTGGATGAAGATCCACGTGCCGGCGAACTTCATCGGCTACGGCAGCTTCGCGCTGTCGGCGATGGTCGGGGTGGCGTACCTGATGAAGGAGCGGGGCGTGCTGGCGGATCGCCTGCCCGAGCTCGACGTGCTCGACGACGTGATGTACAAGTCGATCGCGGTCGGCTTCGCCTTCTTCACGATCGCGACGATTCTCGGCGCGCTGTGGGCGGCCGAGGCCTGGGGCGGCTACTGGAGCTGGGACCCGAAG
>NZ_SWJE01000071.1 GCF_005144415.1 Trinickia terrae
CAGGCATCTGCCACACCGACTACTACACGCTTTCGGGCGCGGACCCGGAAGGGATTTTCCCGGCGATCCTCGGGCATGAAGGCGCGGGCGTGGTGGTGGACGTGGGCCCGGGCGTGGGCACGTTGAGGAAAGGCGATCACGTGATTCCGCTTTACACGCCGGAGTGCCGCGAGTGCAAGTTCTGCCTGTCGCGCAAGACGAACCTGTGCCAGAAGATCCGCGCGACGCAAGGCCGCGGCCTGATGCCCGATGCGACCTCGC
>NZ_SWJE01000072.1 GCF_005144415.1 Trinickia terrae
TGGCTTTGACGCGTTTCCACGCCATCACCAGATTCGCTCTCGCGAGCACCTGCGATAGCAGACTGTCTCGCCCCAAGCCTCCAGTTTCGTCTCGCGCCGTCCGTGCTTCATCACGCACCGCTTCCGGCTCAGCTTCACCTCGCCGTCCCGCGTTGCGCGCCGCCTGCGCGGCCTTCTGATGCACTGCACGTCCAAGCGACACGGCCTTCGGCCCTCCTACTCGTTCGGCCCTTCGCCACCAACCGGCTGCTACTACGGCCT
>NZ_SWJE01000008.1 GCF_005144415.1 Trinickia terrae
ATGGCCTTGCCGCCGGCCTGCTTGATCTCGTCGGCCACCGCCTGCGCGCCCGCGAGGTTCAAGTCGGCGATCGCCACCGCGGCGCCCGCCTTCGAGAGCGTGAATGCGATTTCCTTGCCGATGCCGCTTGCGGCGCCGGTTACGACTGCTGTTTTGCCGTTGAGTGTCGTCATGATTGGTTGTCCTGGATGATGAGTGTGTCTGGGTTTGGCTTGATCTGGCTTAGCGGTCGAGGTAGTCGTGCACGACGGTGCCGAGGCCGAGCGTCAGGTCGGCGATGATGTGGCGCGCTTCGACGATTTCGAGCACGGGCAAGTCCGCCACGGGGGCGAGCGCATGCGGCTCGAGCTCCAGCGATGCCGGGCCGGTCCAGGCGCCCTTCATCTTGATGTCTTCCATGTAGTAGCGCACGAGCTCGCACACGCGCGGCGTGCCGTCGACGTGGGGAATGATCTTCAGCAGATAGTTCGGCCCGGCAAGGCGCTGCTTCTGCTGCTCGATATCGAGCTCTTTGTGCTTGTAGCCCATCGTGCCGGTGGCGACGCGCACCGAACCGTAGTTCAGCGTGCCGAGCAGGTGGTCCGTATTGACCTCGAGCTTCGGCGAAGCGAGCTTCTTCGGGAAGCCCCACAGCTCGCGGCCGCCGGCGATCGGCGGATGGTCGTCGAGATACATCGCGAGCGTGTAGCTGCCCGGCTTGCCTTCGTACGCGACCGGAATCACCTGGCCGCTTTCGGTGTAGTCGCCGAAGCCGGTCGAATCGGCCATGCGGATGAATTCGTAGTGAACGTACGGATCGGTGACTTGAAGCGGCTCGGGGACGATCTCGCGCAGAAGGTCGAGATCGGTGCGGTAGGTGATGATGAGGAATTCGCGGTCGTAGAACTTGTACGGGCCCATCGGGAACGCCGGGCTCGTGAGCGGCATGGCAAAGGCTTTCGATCGCACGCGGTCGGGACTCATAGGTACTCCTTCAGGAAGCGTTGAGCGGGAAAGACGTGGCGATATCCTATATGGAGGTCGTGTCTTTCGCGAGACGGCAGTGAGGAACAGATTGTTGCGATTTCTGCCCGGAATCGTCCAGCATAACGAGATGATTCCGTCTCATTTTCAAGCCTATGCGAAGAATCTGAGACGAGAATTAGCGCTGCTGCATTCGGCGTATCGACGCAGTGCAGCAACACGTATGGGAGAGTGACACAACCGCCGTTTTGATGCGTCGAAGTTGGGGGGAGCGAAGGTGCGATGCCGCGCCACGGCAAAGGTGAGGTTATTCGGGAGGGGGCGCCGGATGCCGAAACAAGGTGGGCTCGAACGCGCGGAAATTGTCCCCTGCGAGAAGCCGGTACACGCAAAAGTCCCTTTTTTTCAGGGGCTAAACGATTTGGATCGAAGCCCATCGGTGAGCGGCGAGCGCACCGCGCCTCACCGTCGGAGCGGGCGCACCCTCGCAAGGGTGAGCGTTTTCGGGAGCCTGGATTCTAGCAAGCGAGCCGGTCAGCCCGCGTAGATGCTCAGGTCGAAGTCCCCATGTGCCTCGGCCGTGCATTCCCGGCTGCCCTGGGGCGGCGGGTCTTGCGGGGCGGAAGGCGGCTCGGGTTCGCTATCCTCGGCTGCCAGCGCCGCCAGCTCGGCGGCCTGCCGGGCGGCGCGCAGCGCGGTGCATCGCTGGGCGCGCCGGATATCGGAGAGTGTGCGAACCAGACGGAGCGTCTTTTTCGACATGGCCTTCCCCTTTCGTTGCAGCGGTAACTTGACAAAGCACTTTAAGTTTACTTCGAGGGCGGCTGATAGATAACGAGATTCGTGGGAATGGCAACAGTTTGGGCGAGATTTTTTTGGGGGGCGTTGGCGGGGCGGGGAAGGCGGGTCGATCCGGCGACCTGGCAGTGTGCGGGGATGATTCGAGTCAGAGAATGCGGCGGGCACTTGTAGTCCCAAATATTGATCTTCGACAGTCTGGGATATCAGCAGGTAAGCAACAAGCATTCGCAAAAAATGCTACGAAAAACCAAGAACTCCATGATCTGCACGAAGTTTCACGTCAATCATATCCAGAATCGCGTCGCAAATATCGATGTCGAATTTTCTTGCAAATAAAATATTTCCTGATTCGGCTGCTGTTGCCAAGTCTTGGATATTACTCTTTGTCAACACTTCGGGCCCCGAGCTGTTCTTCGACCAGTTGGCGTACGTAATACAGGGCTTCGTTGCAATCGATGCGTCATCTTTCATGATGGCATTCACAATCGAGCCAAAAAAGATTTCATCTGGAACGTGGGTGTGCTTGTGAAATTCCAGATATTCGGGATGTTCTTGGCAGTACCTGGAGATCTTTGTTATCGTGGGGTGAGTCAATGCGAACCATTGCGTTCCTCCAACCAAATCGATTCGAGGTTTCGCTCTCGGTTTTGAAACCGCTTTTGCGATAGCGTAGATCTCGGGAAGCGGGGGGCGAACCTTGATGAGTTTTTTTACTACGGAAAAAAGAAGCAGTGGGTTGTAGAATTGCTTCGATCCAATATAGGGGATCCTTACGTAATCGCCGCGATTTTTGGAAAGGGTGAAGCGGTAGTATTCTGTTCTCTGTTTGAAATCGTTTGGCCATTTGATGTGGATCGGAGTGCGCTCGATGAAATCGATGTTGATGTTCTCCTCAAGAAAGCGATTTATATAAGCGTTCGAGACGATCGGGTAGTCCTGTCCGCTCAGTAATATAGTATGCCCGACGTGCCCGGAAAGGAGGACCTGCCTAATGCAGTTCAACGTCGTCTGCACCAAGCTGAAATCTCCCCATGCGCATCTTACCGCTGGCTCTACGAGTCGTACGTTTTTCATGTGACGCAGGTCTTTGAATTCTTCAATTGGACGATTCTTGTCTATGTGGACAAAGAATTTAGACTCGCCATCGCATAAGATTCTAATAAGCCTGTCAAGCTGATTTTGATTGCGGTGAGCCAGGATGACATAGTTCTTATGCATAATGATCCTCCTCCTTGAGCGATTGAAATTTTCGAGGGGAATGCTGATGATAAGACGTAGTGGATAACCCCCCGATATATTATGACTGCGACATTTGCATTTCAATATGGTTTTTACAGAACGGCGCAACCTGAGATCAGGGCCTCAGCTTGCCTTTGGCCTCGCGGGGGCTAACGCATCGGCTTATATCGGGCACGCTGGGAAATCGAAATCTTGCTCAACGTGCTGAAGAACGGTTGCCGCGTAGAGGCGCTGCCGTTGAGCGCGATCGAGCGGCTCGAGCGCCCCTTGGCGCTGTTCTTGGTGGCGGCTTCGGCGCGAAAGCCATCTGGCTTGGACTTGCAGGCATTACACGCCGGCGATAGTGCCGAGGAATTATGTGTAAGCCGATGGGCTGTAGGTAGTTAGAAAGTAATTGGAAAGGAAAAAATCCCCGTAAAAACCCTAAAGAATCCGCCCCAGCGGTCGAAAACGTCATAACAAAGCGCGGGTGCATAGGCATTCGCCCAAGACCAACAAGACCAATCGAGAACCACGGCGCAACCGGCGCCAGGCAGAACCAATGACAAACCGGTATCGAGGGCGGCGTCCATACAGCGGGGTATGGGGCGCTGCGAAGCTTATTGCTGTTTCGTTCGCGGCCTTGCCCATGGCGGCCTCTGCCGCCGGCATCGTCACCGACGGCGCAACGTCCACCACCGTCACCACGGCCGCCAACGGCCGGCAAACCGTCACTATCGCGCCGGCTGTCGGAGGCGTATCGCAGAACACCTATAGCTCGTTCAGCGTCGGCGCGGCAGGAGCGACGCTGGTCAACACCGGCATCAACGCCCGGACCATCGTCAATCAGGTCACCAGCACCAATCCGAGCCTGATCGAAGGGCAGCTCAGCGTGACCGGCCCGACGGCGAATGTCGTGCTCGCCAATCCGAACGGCATTACCGTGAACGGCGGCTCGTTTCTCAACATCGGCCACCTCGCTTTGTCTACCGGCCAGGTCAGCTTCAACGACGTGCAGGTCGGCAGCGTCACCCAGCGCAACGTCGTGCTCGATACGAGCACGGGCACGATCGTCGTGGGTCCGCAGGGGCTCTCGGGCGCGCTCGTCGGCATCGACCTGATCGCCAAGACCATTCTCGTCAACGGTCCGGTGACCAACACCTTCACGTCGTCCACGGCCTATGTGCGCGCCGTGGCGGGGACCGAGACGGCGACGCTCGACACCGGCCTCTCGCCGACCGACAACGCCAACGATTGGCTCACCGTCCAGGCGCCGTCGACGCTCGCCACGGCGAGCTCGTTCGCCGTCGACATCACCGCGGCCGGCAGCCTCACGAGCGGCAAGGTCCAGCTGATCGTGACGGACCGCGGCCCGGGCGTGAGAAGCGCCGGCCCGCTGAATGCGACACTCGGCGATTTCACGCTGACCTCGAACGGCAGCGTGCAGATCTCGGATGCGGCGATCTCGGTGGCGGGGAGCGCCACCCTGCAAGCACAGGATGCGATCACCTTCACCGGCAGCAGCCTGATCGCGAACGGCGAAGTGAAGCTGACGGGCGTGGGCATCACGCTGCAGCCCGACAGCAGCCAGACGGGCTCGGTCGTGTCGTCGTCGGGCTCGGGCGTGGTGCTGACGAGCACCGGCGACATCACCAACATCGGCTCGCTCGTGCAGGGTCAGACGCGGGCCACGAGCGACACGGCGTCGCTTGGCGCCGTCACGCTCAACGCGACGGGCAGCGTGCTGAACCAGTCGCTGCCGAGCACAGGGCTGGGCATCCTCTACGGCGTCAACGACGACGTCTCGGTGACCGCCGGCGGCAGCGTGACCAACGAGAACGCGCGCATTCTCTCGAACCAGAACGTCTCGGTCGTGGCGGGCGGCGACATGAACAACATCGTCGATCACACGAGCGGCGTCGACAACGGCGCGAGGACGAGCTATTCGAACACCGGCTGGAGCCTGCTGTTCTTCACGCATCGCTACGACGGCTTCGCGATCGACTACGGCGAGCTCGCCGATCCGAGCAAGCTGTCGTACATCACCGCCGATTCGGGCAGCGTGACGATCCGCGGCAACAATGTCGCGAACGTGGGCGGCTCGATTCTTTCGAACGGCGGCAGCATCGCGATCACTGCGAGCAACGCGCTCCTCAACCAGGCGGTCTTCACGGGCCAGGCGCACTTCGACCAGACCTGCTTCTTCCTCTGCCGCTCGAGCGCGTCGAGCACCGTGCAGGCCTACGGCGGCGCGATCGAAGCCAACGCGAACATCGCGCTCAAGGCGGGCACGCAGATCTCGAACATCGGCGGCGAGGTGCTCGCGCTCGGCTCGCTGACGCTCGATGCGCCGAAGACGCTCGCGAAGGCCGTGCTCGGCTACAGCGCGGTCAATCGCAACAACGACCTCAAGGCGTGGTTCGGCAGCAGCTGGTCGGCGATCTACGCGACCGATACGGGCGGCATCTTCTCGGCCGGCACGGGGCAGGTGGCGCTGACGGGCGAGGCCGACATCGACGGCGGCGCGTACAACGCGCCCGGCGGCGTGAATGCCGCGCTCGGCGTGGTGACGATCAGCAAGCCGTACACGCAGCCGGTGACGATCGGCGCGCACAACCACCTCGGGCTTGTTTCATGGTTCGGTCTGTGAAGGGGGCTGTGAAGCGGCCTATGAAGGGGCCTCTGAAGGGGCCTCTGAGTCGCCGCATGCCCCGCGTGGCGAAATGCGCGCTCGCGCTCCTGGCCGGCGCGGCGGCGGCGCGCGCCTATGCGCAGACGCCGCCCGGCGGCCCTCCGCCCGGCGCGGCCGGGCTACCGCCGGGCGGGTCGTCGCTGCGGCCCGAGCAGGACCCGGGGCAACGGCTTCTGCAGGAGCAGCGCGACCAGCAGCGCAACCAGCAGCTGCAGCAGGCGCCCGCGCAGATCGCCGTGCCGGAGCAGCCCCCATTGCCGAACCTGCCGGAAGGCGCGGACGTCGAGACGCTGCCCGACGTCGAGCCGACGTTCAAGATCGAGCACGTCGACTTCGCCGGTCTCATTGGCAACAGCGTGCTCAAACCGCGCGAACTCGATGCAATCACGCAGCCCTTCATCGGCAAGCATCTCGGCCGCAACCGCATCAACCTGCTGCTCAGGCGCCTGACCGAGGCGTTCATCGCGCGCGGCTACATCACGACGCGCGCTTACCTGGGTCCGCAGAATCTGTCGTCCGGCACGCTGAAGATCAACATCGTGGCGGGCCGCGTCGCCGCCTTCACGCTGAACGGCAAGCCGCTGCGGCCGCGCGATCCGGACTCGAAGCCGTTCGAAACCTACGGCGGCGGCCTGCTGACCGACAACGGCACCGCCTGGGCATTCGGCGAAAGCCAGGGCGACGTGCTGCGCCTGCCGGACCTCGAGCAGGGCGTCGAGCAGATCAACCGCCTGCGGCGCAATCAGGCCGAAATCCAGATCATGCCGGGGCAGGCGCCGGGCGATTCGGTCGTCGCGATCGCGAACCACTACGGCGACCGCTTCTACTACGACCTCGGCGTCGACAACTACGGCAGCTCGCAGACCGGCACGCTGCGCTATCGCGCCGACGTCGAAGCGGACAACCTGATCGGCCTGCAGGAATCGCTGTCGCTCAACTACGTGGGCTCCCAGGACACCAACGCGCTCGTGTTCTCGGCGGCGGTGCCGTTCGGCTACCAGACCGTGAGCTACACGACGTCGATCTCCGAATACCAGCAGACGATCGGCGACACCGCCTTGCTCGAAGGGCGCACCTTCAGCCAGATGCTCGGCTGGAACGACGTGCTCACGCGCTCGCACAGCGGCAACGTGAGCCTCGACGTGACGCTGAACAAGATGCGCATCGAGCGCAGCGTCAACGGTTTTTATCTGTCGCCGCAGGACTTGACGGTGCTGCGCGTCGGCGTGAACGGGCTGTATCGCTACGTGATGCACGATCAGGCCGCGGCGGCGACCTGGGACGTCGGCATCTCGCAGGGCCTGCCGTGGCTCGCGGCGAGCCACGATGCCTCCGGCATCGGCAATAGCGACGCCCACGCGCAATTCACGAAGGCCGACGCGAGCGGCACGCTGCAGTTCGCGCTCGGCACGCTCGCCAAGACCGCGTGGACCTATCGCGGCACGCTGCGCGGCCAGTTCAGCCCGGTCGCGATGTTCGGCAACGAGCAGATCTTCCTCGGCGGCATGGACTCCGTGCGCGGCTTCACCGAAGGCGGCATCAGCGGCGACAGCGGCCTCTATCTGCGCAATGAAGCTGCTTGGGAAAACGCGCCCGCATGGCATGACGCGCGCCTCGAGCCGTACGTGTTCGTCGACGGCGGCAAGGCGCACCTGGTCGCGCAAGGCGGCTGGCCGACGCTGATGGGCGCGGGCGTCGGCACGCGCCTGCAATGGCGCATCGGCAAACAAACGATGTCGAGCGAGGTGCTGCTCGGGCAGGCCCTGATTCAACCGGCCGCGCTCGGCAAGAAAGCCACCGTAGTGCTCGCCACGCTCAACTGGTCCGAATAAAGGAGAACCAAGATGAACGATCGACTGAACCCGTCTCTGACTAAAGTCGCCGTGCGCGCGAATGCGCTGTGTCTCGCGCTGGCGGCGGCGTTGATGCCTGCTGCTCACGCGGCGAATGCGCCTTCGAAGAGCGAGAAGGCTGCGGCTGCGCAGAGCGCATCGGCGGCGCTGCCCGCCAACGCCGTCGCGCGCGTGAACAACGTGACGATCACGCAGGACGAGCTCGATCAGGCCGTGCGCGCGAGCAACGCGCCGGACACGCCCGCCTTGCGCACCGCGCTGAAGAATCAGCTGATCGCGCGCGAGCTGTTCCGCCAGGCCGCGGCCAAGGCGCACTACGACACGCGAGCGCAAGTGGTCGCCGCCGTCGAGCAGGCGAAGACGATTGCGATGACGCAGGCCTACCTACGCGACCAGGTGAAGCCCGCACCCGTCACCGATGCCGACGTGAAGGCGAAGTACGACGCGATCGTCGCCACGCTTGGCGAGAACGAGTACAAGCCGAGCGTGATTGTCGTGAAGGACGCCGACACCGCCAACAAGGTTCTCGACCAGCTGAAGAAGGGCGCCGACTTCGCGCAGCTCGCGAAGCAGTACAGCCAGGGGCCTGACGCCGCGCAAGGCGGCGCGCTGAACTGGATCTCGTTCAAGACGCCGATCCAGCCGGGCAACACGCAGAACTGGCCGCAGCCGCTCGCCGAGGCGCTCGTGCAGCTGCCGCAAGGAGCGGTGTCGAGCGCGCCGGTGCAGGTGGGGGATGCGTACTGGATTCTGCGTGTGGACCAGAAGCGCCCGACGCAAGTGCCGCAGTTCGATCAGGCGAAGGACGCGCTGCGCAAGCAGCTTGAGCAGATCGCGCTGGAGAAGGCGACGGCGCAGGTGGTGACCGATCTCGTGAAGAACGCGCAGATCCAGCAGTAACGCAGCACGACGCAAAACAAGCAGCAAGACCAGCCGCAGCGAGCGGCTGGCTGACCGGCGAGCGATCGCACAAAACGTAGCGAATAAGAAAGCAGCACGATCGAGAACGATATGAAGCCATCAACGCGGGGTAGTTTGCGGCAACTCGAGCACGCACAAACGGCGCGCGAGGATGCATTGGATGAGGCGCTGGAGCAGGCGCGCGAGGCGGATCATGCTGCGTCGCGTTTGATTGCTCCTGTAAGCGCACAGCCACGCGCTTACCGCTGGTGGCAACGCACGATCAGCGCGCTGGTCGCGATGGCGCTCTTCGTCGGCCCGATCACCGTGACGGTCGAGCAGGGCCGCCAGGCCGCCGGCATCCTCGCCGCAGGCAGCCAGCGCCTCGATGACGACGCCTGGCAAGTCATTCAGGACCTCGCGTCGCTGCCGTCGTTGCGTTTGCGCTTCGCGATGCAAGCGGCGCAGGCCGCCCCGATTACCGACCCCACCGCGCCGATCTCCTTCCAGCCCAAGATCACGCAAAGCACGGGCGCCAACGGCGGCGTGCCGGTGGTGAACATCACCGCGCCGAACAGCGCGGGCATTTCGCTCAACCAATATCAGAGCTTCAACGTCGACCCGGTCGGCCTGATCCTGAACAACAGCCTGATCTCGGGCACCACGCTCACGGGCGGCAACGTCGCGGCCAACGCGAACCTGAACGGGCGCACGGCGAGCGTGATCGTCAACCAGGTCACCTCGACCGGCACCGCGTTCGCGAGCCTCTTGAACGGCCCGCTCGAAGTGTTCGGCTCACCGGCGACGGTGATCATCGCCAACCCGAACGGCATCATCACGCAGGGCGCGGGTTTCACCAACACGATCGGTGTGACGCTCACGACGGGCGTGCCGCAGTTCCTGACAGGCGTCGGGGGCACGGCGACGAGCTTCGCGAACGCGCAAGCGCTCGGCTACAGCGTGACGGGCGGGCACATCCAGATCGAGGGCAACGCGGGGGTGAACGGCCCGGGCTCGGGGATCGAAGGGACGGTGGGCACGATCGACCTGATCGGCGAGACGATCGGGATCAATGCGCCGCTGTACGCGGGCAACCGCATCAACGTGATCGCGGGGCGGCAGTTCGTGACGCCGCAAGCGGTCGACAGCAACGGCACGACGACCTACGCGACCTCAACCAACGGCGCGACCAACACGGCTGCGGCGATCAACGCGAACAACGGCTACGCGATCGATGCGACCGCCTACGGCGCGATGACGGCGGGCCAGATCCAGGTGATCGGCACGGCGGCGGGCATGGGGGTGCGCACCGACGCGCAGCTGGCGGCGAATGCGGGGGACCTGTCGCTGTCGGCCAACGGCGACGTGCAGATGGCGGGCAGCATCGCGCAGAAGCAGGTGAACGTGCAGTCGAGCGGCAACGTGATCTTGACCGGCTCGCACGTGGGGATCGGCGGCTACACGATCAACGCCAACGGGGACGTGACCTCGGCGGGTACGTTGCAGTCGGGCGGCGACGTGAGCCTCACCGCAGGCGGCAATATCACGACCAGCGGCAACGTGAACCTGGACGGGAACCTGACGCTCTCCTCCGGGCAGACCACCACGATCTCGGCGCAGACGACCGCCAAGCAAACGGTGACGGTGACAGCGGGACAGGCCATCGCGGTCACAGGGTCGCTCGCGAGCGGCACGGCGCTGACAGCGAACGCACAAGGCGCGTTCAGCGCGGCGGGCTCGGTGCTGATCGGCACGGACGCGACGATCCACGGCGGCAGCATCGACGTGGCAGGCGTGCTGATCGCGCAGAACAACGGGACACTGAACGCGCAAGGCGACCTCACCGGCAGCGGCTCGATTGCGATCGGGCAGAGCGGCACGCTGACCACCGGCAATGACGTGTCGCTGACGGGCAAGCTGCTCGCCAACGGTCTGACCGTGACGGCAGGCAACAGCGCCACGTTCGCCCAGGTGCAGGCGGGCGGGGCGTTCGGCGTCGTCGCGAACGGCGCCTCAGGTGGCACAACCGGTGCGGGCGACGTCACGTTCAATGGCAATGCGGCGGTGGTCGGCGCAACGACCGTGCAGGCCGCACGCGATGTGATCGTGAATGGGACGCTGGCGGGCGGTGCGCAGGTCGGGCTCACCGCGTCGCGCAACGTGATGGTGAATGCGGGCGGCACGCTGCAGTCGGTGGGGGATATGTCAGCCACCGCCACCACTGGCAGCGTCACCTCGACGGGCACGATCAGCAGCGGCGGGGTGCTCGCGGCGCAGGCGGGGCAGGATGTGTCGCTCGGGGGCACGACGAGCGCGACGGGCGACACCACGCTCACCGCAGGCCACGACGTGACGATCGGCGGCTCGCTCGCGGGCAAGGGCAATGTGACGTTGAGCGCCGGCAACTCGGCGACGCTGAACAACGTCCAGGCCAGCGCGACGCTCTCCGTGACGACCCAAGGCACGGCTGGCGGCGGCGACATCACGGTGAACGGCCTGGTCGCCTCGCTGACGAGCGGCACGCTGAACGCCGCGCAGAACGTGACCGTGAACGGCACGCTGCAGACGGCCTCGACGCTGGGCATCACGGCGGGGGCGAACACGTCTGTGGCGGGCACGGTGCAGTCGAACGGCGACCTCACGTTCACCAATCACAGCGGCGCGCTGACCAGCACGGGCAACATCACGTCCGGCGGGAATCTCACGGCCAACGTGCAGTCGCTCGATCTGGGCGCGTCAAGCAGCACCTCCGCACTCGGCGACATCACGCTCACCGCTGGCCAGAACCTCCAGATGGATGGCAGCGTGGTCGGCCAGGGCAACGGCACGCTGAACGCTGGCGGCACGATCACGGGCGCCGCGAGCGCGGCGTTCGGTGCGGCCGCGAACCTCACCTCGGGCGGCGACACGAACCTGACCGGCTCGCTGCGTGCGGCGACGATTCAGACCAGCGCGAGCGGCAACGCAACCTTCCACAACGTGCAGGCGGCGTCCACGCTCTCGCTGAACGCCCAGAACACGCTGAACGTGACGGGGGCGGTGGCGGGCGGCTCGACGGTCGCGCTCAACGCGGGACAGGACATCGCTATCAGCGGCTCGCTGCAGTCGACGAGCGACACCAACCTGACGGCGCTATTCGGCAGCGTGGGTCTGGCAAACCTAGCCTCCATCGCCAGCAGCGGCGCGCTGAACGTGCTGGCGGGCACCGACATCAACCTGGGCGGCACGACCACCGTCGCGCTCGACACGCAGCTGAACGCCGCCCGCGACGTGAACGTGACGGGCGCGATCAGCGGCCAGGGCAATGGTCTGCTGACCTCCGGCCGCGACATCGGCGGGGCGGGCTCGATCAGCTTCACGCAGGCGGCGACGCTTGCAGCGGGCCGCAACATCGTCCAAGGCGGCCTGATCCAGGGCAGCACGGTGCAGGTGACGGCGGCGAACGATGCGACGGTGAACAACGTCGAGTCGGCGACGACGATCGCGCTCACGTCGGGCAAGTCAGGCACGGGCAGCCTCACGGTGACCGGCGGCGCGGCGTCCACCGGCGCGATCACGGCGAGCTCGGCGGGCGACGTGACGATCACGGGCACGGGAAAACTGGCAAGCGGCACGACGGCCACCGTGACGGCGGCCAACACCCTCAACGTGGCCGGGGCGATCGAATCGAACGGCGACGCGGTGCTCACCGCTCAGCAAGGCAGCCTGAACGCGACGGGCGGGATCAACAGCGGCGGCAAGCTGACCGTGACGACGGGGCTGGACCTGTCGCTGGGCACGAGCACGAGCGCGGTGGGGGACGTCACGCTGACGGCGGGCCGTGATGCGGTGCTCAACGGCACGCTGGTGGGGCAGGCGAACGGCACCGTGAGCGCGGGGCAGGACATCGACGGCCCGGGCACGCAAGGGTTCACCGACGCCGCGCTGTACACCGCCGCGCGCGACATCACGCTCACGGGTTCCCTCTCGGGCGGCACCACGGTGACGCTGACCGGCCAGCGCAACGTGATGGCGAGCGGCACCGTGTTGTCCGTGGGCGACCTCAATGTGACAGCGACGACCGGCAGCGCGGCGCTGACCGGCACCACGACCGCCAACGGCGCGCTGAACGTCACCTCCGGCTTGGACACGCAGTTGGGCGGGACGATCAACGCGACGAAGCCGGTCACGGCGAACGCAGGCCGCAACCTCCTGCTGAGCGGCGCGCTCGCCGGCCAGGCGGGCGGCACGCTCACGGCCACGCAGGACATCAGCGGCGCGGGCTCGGCGGCGTTCGCGCAAGCGGTGAGCGTGAGCGCGGGGCACGACGTGGCGCTGACGGGCTCGCTGCAGGGCTCGGCGGTTACCGTGACGGGCCAGAACAACGCGGGACTGGGCAGCGCGCAGGCGACGGGCGGCGACCTGAGCGTGACCGCCAAGGGCACCGCGGGTGGCGGCAACATCGCGTTCGGCAGCACGGCGACGGCCTCCGGCAACCTGACGCTGACCGCGGCGAACACCGTCAACGCGGCGGGCGCGCTCAACGCGGGCGGCACGACGAAGATCACCGCGCCGGGCAGCGTGACGCTCGCGAGCGTGAACTCGACGGGCGACCTGACGATCACGGCGGGCGCGGGGCTCGCGGCGAGCGGCAGCGTGACGACCAACGGCAACCTGCTGGCGACGGCGGGCAACGACCTGTCGCTGGGCGCGGCGCTCGCGAGCGGTACCGTGAACCTGCAGGCCAAGGGGCTGAACGGCGCGGGCGACGTCGGCGTGACGGGCACGCTCGGCTCGGGGGGCGCGACGAGCGTCACCGCGGCGCGCGACGCGAGCGTGGGCGGCGACGTCTCGAGCGGCGACGCGGTGACGATCACGGCGGCGCGCAACCTCACCGTCGGCGGCAATGTCGGCACGGGCGCGGATACGGTGCTGACCGCAACGGCGGGCAACCTGAGCGTGACGGGCACGACGACGGGCACCGGCAATCTGAATGCGACGGCCGGCGGCACGCTGGCCTTGGGCGGCGAACTGGTCAACGGCGACACGACGCTGACCTCGACCGGCACGGCGACGCTGACGGGCGCGTTCTACGGCCTGGGCGCGGCCACCGTCAACGCCGGCGCGATCGCGGGCGGCGGGGCGCTCACGTTCGGCAAGGACATCAATCTCACGGCCAGCACGGGCGGCATTACGCTGGGCGCGATTCAGGGCGCGGGACAGCTGCTCGCCACGTCGAGCGGCGACATGGCGTTTGGCGCGAGCACCGCGGTCGGCAACGTCACCGCGACCTCGAAAAACGGCAGCGTGACGTTCAACGGTCAATTGCAGACGGGCGGCAACGCGCAGATCCAGGCGGCCACGAATGCGACAGTGACAGGCGGGATCGCGTCGATGGGGACGGTGAACGTCACGGGCACGAACGGGAACGTGACGGTGGCGGGGGTGTCGTCGAACGGCGATGCGACGCTGACGGCGGGCCAGACGCTGACGCTCTCCGGCACGAGCACGGTGGCGGGCCAGCTCGCGCTCACGGGCGGCAACGTGACGCTGAGCGGCAAGGCGAGCGGCTCGAAGAACGTCACGGTGACGGCGCACAACACGCTCGACGCGAGCCAGGCGATGCTGGTGTCGACGCAGGATACGAAGCTCTCGGGCGCGAACGTGACGCTTGGGAATCTGGTGGTGGGCGGTGCGTTGACGGCGAAGGCGACAAATCAATTGTCGATCGCGTCGGGCAGCGCGGTGGATGTGGTTGGCGCAGCGACGCTCACCGGACAAAGCAGCTTCACCAACGCAGGGCAGGTGCTCGCAGGCGGGCCGCTGAACGTGTCGGCGGGGAACCTGACGAACGCCGCGAACGCGTCGCTGGCCTCGACCGGCGCGACGACCATCACCGCGACGAACTTCACGAACGCGGGGATCGTGAACGGCGCGACGACGACCGTCAACGTGACGGGCGGGCTGACCAATAGCGGCTCGCTGCTGGGGCTGAACGCGCTGACGATCACGACGGGCACGCTGAACAACCAGAACGGGCTGATCTTCGCGGGGGATCCGAATACCCAGAACTCACCGACGACAGGGGACCTGTCGCTGACGATCACCGGCGGCGGCAACGCGTTCAATAACGCCAGCGGTCAGTTGCTTGCGCAACGCAATCTCACGCTCGGGGCCAACAACGCGACGTTCGATCCATCGCAAGGGACGATCAGCCAGGGCGGGCAGCTGTCGATCACGGCCGGTTCGATCAACGTGGCAGGGACCTGGAACTACGGCGGGCAGAGCGTTTCGATCTGGGGCATCAACGGGATCACGAACACCGGGAAGATGACAGGCACGGCGCCGCTGACGATCACGGCCGGCGGCCAGTTTGCGAACTATGGACAGGTGATCGGCCAGGACGTGACGGTCAACGGCTCACTGTACAACGTTGCCAACGCGGTGATGCATGCGGACAACGCACTGACGCTGAACGGCGATGTGACCAACCGCGGCACGGTGGAGTCGGGCAATACGCTGACGGTGAACGGCGGGAATTACGACAACCAGGGCGCGCTGACGCAGACGCAAGGCAACGCGACGTTCAATCTGGGCGGCACGCTGCAGAACACCGGCGGGTCGATCTTTGCGGGCAACAACGTCACCATCAATGCGGGTGCGGTGGTGAACGATCAGACCGCGCCGACTGGCAGTACCACGACGACGGTGGTCAATGATCCCAATGTGCTGTGGTCGTCGGTGGTGGGTACAGAGAATTGGGGGATTACGTATTGGGTCTCGGGAGATACGGGCCACGACGCAAATACACAAGTGACAACTACCGCAACGCTCGGCGATCTCCTGTCGCCAACGGGGCTGTCGAATGCCACGCAGAAAGTGGTCCTGGATCCCTTCAGCCTCATCTTCAGTTCGTCCGCGGTTTTTTGTTCCTCTCTTACCGTTACCTGCCCAGATTCGGTCTTCCCGGCTCTTTCCGCCCCGGTATCCGGGTCGGGCTCCGTCAGGTTCGGCGAGTTCTCCGTACAGATTGGCGAAGTCCCGGACAGCGGCTCTCCGATATATGGCCTTGTTTGGCTGCCGGAGACCAGCCCTATGGGGGGCGAATGGAATTCGGCGACGCTTGCGTTGCCGACCGTCTATGAGACGAGAACGACCCAGCAACTGGGAACGGCTGGCGTGATCTCCGCAGGGGGCTCAATCTCGCTGACAGCAAACTCGCTGTCGAATCAGGGCGGGCAAATTGCGGCACAAGGCAATGTGTCGCTCAACATCCAGTCATTGAGCAATGGCGCGGTGGCTCCGACACTGACATCGGGGGTAACGGATTGGGTCGATCCGGGACAGTTTTCGGCGTTGTTGAGTGAGATCGAATCGCTCTGGGGCAATTCGGGAATAGAAGAGTACTGCCCCGGCAGCTGCTCTTCGACGACCATTTCGCCGGTCTCGTTTCAGCTCTCATCCGGCTCGGCGGGGACATCGACTTCCTCGCTCACCTGGTCTTCGCCAACCGGCATGGTCGCCGCGGGCAACAACCTGACGGTGAGCGGCGGCAATCTCGTCAATGGCGGCTTGCTCTACGCGGGCAATGACGTCGCGGTCAATGCCGCGAGCCTGACCAACCAGGGCGGCAACCAGCAGAACTTCTCGTCGCAAGTGGGCTGCGCGTCCGGCGTGCCGGACTCCGCTTGCGACAACCGTGTCGGCGCGCCGCGCGGCAACAACCCGACGACCACCACGTTCAGCTACAGCGAGAACGACGCGACCATCTACGCAGGCCACGATCTCGTCGTCGCCGCGGGCCAGGTCAACAACACCTTCGGCAACCTGCTGGCGGGTCACGACATCGTGATCGGCGGTGTGGGCACGACGGCAACGTCGACAACGCCCGCGCAAAGCCTGAACAACACGTCGGGCAACATCGTCGCGGGCAACAACATCACGCTGAACGTTTCGGGGGCGATCACCAACACCTTGCCGCCGCCGGTGCCGGTCCATCAGAACTACGGCACCAATGAGCAATACAGCGGCTGCATGACCGCAGGCGGCTACAAGGAGAGCTACTGCGAAGGCTACGTCGACCAGCAATCGGGCAGCTCGTCGGTGATTAGCGCCGGCAACAACTTGCAGATCAACGCGGGCAGCCTGACCAACATCGGCAGCCTGATCGCGGCAGGCACGAGCGCGACGATCAACGTCGCAGGCCCGGTCGTGAACGAGGCGCAGACGCTGAACGCGTATTGGCACTCGCACTGGGTGCAAGAGACCGGCGACTTCAGTCCGGACAAGCGCCACGATATTTGGGCCTGCGGCTCGGTGGCAGAGTGCACGGCGCTATACGGCAGTGCGTACACGAACGTAGGCGGCTCAATCGACCCGCCCACGCCGGTAGGCAACATCGCCGCGACGATCCAGGCGCCGAATCTGACGATCACGTCCAACGGGCAAATCCAGAACGTCGGCAACATCCTCGGCACGTCGGTGACGCTCACGGGGCAGCGGCTGATCAACGGCATCACCACGGCGAACACGTACACGCCGCGCGTGAACGCGCCCTCGCAGGTGATCTCGCTGAGCCCGGTGGACTTGCCGGGGCTGAACCTGTCGCTGCCGAGCGCGTCGACCGGCTCGGTGCCGACGGCGGTGGCGGGGACGGCGTCCTATGTGGAGCAGTCGCTGGGAAGCTCGTCGCTCCTGGGCCCGCAGCAACTCATCAGCGCATTGCCGTCAAACCTGCAGCCGAGCTCGACGCTGTTCTACTACAACCCGCAGGAAGAGGACTTGCTGTTGCAGCAGGCCGCGCTGAAGCAGACGGGGCAGTCGAGCTTCGTGAGCGGGCTGAGCTACGACAGCACGAACGGCTTGTCGGTGACGGATCAAGAGAAGGCGATCCTGTACCAGAACGCGATCAACTACGCGAAGCAGAACAACCTGCAACTGGGCGATGCGCTGTCGCAAACGCAGATCACTGCGCTGACGCAGCCGATGCTGTGGTACGTCGAGCAGACGGTGCCCGACCCGAGCTGCAAGGCGGTGGGCACGATGACGTGTCCGACGATCACCGCACTGATGCCGCAGGTGTACCTGCCGCAGAACGGGAGCGCGCTGTCGGCAGGCGGGAATATCGAAGGCACCAACGTCACGCTGAACTTCGACCAGAACGGCCAGGGCAGCATCCTCAACACGGGGACGATCACCGCGTCGAACACGCTGACGGTGAATACGCAGTCGCTGACGAACGAGGCGAATCAGGTCGACGTCGGCAACATCTGGAGCAAGGTCAAGGGCGGCTACGTCGATACGACGGGCACGCAGGTTCAGCCGGGCGGATTCATGAGCGCGGCGAACATGGATCTGAACGTGCAGACGCTGCAGCAGATCGGCGGGGCGCTGCAGCAGCTCAATGCGGATGGTACGGTCAATCAGGCCGGCACGCAGCAGATGCTGGCGGCATTGCAGCAGCAGTTGGGCGCGAATTTCACGCAGACCAGCGTCAGCGACAATCTGCACACGAGCTTTACCGCAGAGGGGGGATTTGGTGTTGGCCAGTTGGCCTCGATGATCGCAGCGGTGGCGCTATCCGCGATGGGCATGCCGGTGCTTGGCGCCATGTTGGCCGCCACGATGAACGAACTAGTTAGCGGTCAGGGACTTAACCTCGGCAGCATCATCGAGGCGGGAGTGGTGGCGTATGCGACCGAAGGCCTTGATTCCGGACTGGGGTTGAACGATCTGCAGCTTTCCAACGTGGGCAGTGACATCGCCGCAGGGACGGCGAGTGCAAGTGAAATTGCGCAGGGTGCAGTAGAGGTCGTCGGCCAGAGCGCGGTATCGGCGGCGGTCAATACTGTGGCGTACGGAGGCAGCTTCGGGCAGGCCTTCGAATCGGGCCTCGCCAGCAACCTTGCGGCGGCGGGCGCTGGCGCGATCGGCGAGGCAAATAGCGAAGGGTTCTTTACTAATACGTTTGGAGACTTTTCCACGATTGCGTACGCTGCAGCTCACGCAGCGTTGGGGTGTGCTGCTGGTGCGGCTGAGGGAACGGGGTGTGCAGGTGGGGCCATTGGCGGGGCGGTGTCGGCCGCAGCGACGCCGTATATCGGTGCTGCGGTTGTAGGGAATGACGGTGCAGCGTCGCCTGCACAAGGCGCGACAATTACTGCGCTCTCTACGTTGCTTGGCGGGGCGGTAGCTGGTGCGCTCGGGCAGAACGTGCAGGGCGCTGCCACGGCGGCCGATAACGAAGCGCAAAACAACTGCAACCTGCACGAGTGCTGGCAGAAGGTGGTGGACACGTGGAACAGCGGCGTCAGCACAGCGAACAACGCGTTCAATCAGATTGCATTCCATTTGCCGGACAATGTTGTGTCGGCGACGAACGCTGGGCTGTCTGTACCGGCGACGGACTCGGCGACGAACCTTGACTTGCTGAAGGGGATTGGCAACGTTGGGTTGAACTTGGCGACGTTCTCCTTGCCGGGGTCGCCGGACTACATTCCGTACTTCCAGTACAGCAACTCTGTGGTGGGAGGGATTGGCGAGATGTATGGCCTGGGCGGGGCCAGTGCACTCGCATCGGGCTGGTTGGCGAGCAGCAAAGTCGCCACAAACAGCAGCGTTGGCTTCGATACGTCCAACCTTGAGAGCAAACTGAACGGATATTTGCTTGACGCGGCACATCCGCAGAACCAGACGAAAGCAAACTGGTTTAGCCAAGCCCTTGGCTTTGATCAGAGCAACTGGCAGGATCTTGCATCGCAGTTGCGTTTTGATCCTGCCACCGCGGTAGCGACGAAGACTACCCAATACGGGCAAACCTATGAGCAGGTCCTCCCGATCACGGGCGCGAACGGAAAGACGATCAACACGACGTTTGTGTTCATGAAGGACAACTCGGGTACCGTTCGGTTTGTGACGGGAATTCCTACGAAAAAGTGAAAGCGATGAAAGAGAACGATGTGTTTTCGCTGTCGAAACCAGTCGAGGCCACGGTGATCGGCGAACACGACGTCGTCGTGTTGCCGGTAGGAACGGTCGTCTCGGTTGTGCTCGTATTCGGCGATCCCAGCGCACCCGTTGCCTATGAAGTGGAGACGTTTTTAGAAGACAGCGGTAGATATGCGCTTGCGACGGTGGAGGCTATTGACATTCAGTGACCTGTTGCCACAAACACGGCGCAGGAACCGCGAATTCACTAAGTGATCCTGATGTGGAGAGGACATTTGAGCGAATCGTAGAAAATCTTGAGGCCTTTGCGCGAACGGCGGCAGGATAGGCTTGCGCCGGTTATTGCCCAGACAGCAGGAGAGACACGATCCACTTCTTTTCAAGCTGACACGCCGATGAGTCAAAAACCGCATCTAGGCAAAAATCTGCGCGGCGGGGCCGCGTCTAGGCGTTCGTCAGCGGCAAAGCCGCACCGCGTCTAGCGTTGCGGGCCGTTGCGAACGTGGGGCGTGTCGGATGCTGGGTACGGGGCCATTGGCGGGGCGGTGAGCTCCGCGTTCACTTCACTGATTCCAGATTCTACCGATAGCAACGGCAATCCAACTTCGTGGTCGCCAGAGCAGGTTGCAGCACTGACTGCCACATCTATGATGTTAGGTGGGACCGCAGCGGGTTTACTGGGACAAAATGCCGAGGCCGGGGCGACAGCGGCTGAAAACGAGACGCTTAACAACCGAATGCTGCATCCGCAGGAACAGCCGCTTGCGCAACAACTGGCGGCAGCGGCTAACGCAAAGGGTATTACGAACCTGGATGGATCGCCCGTCACGGCGGCCAACGTTTCAAACCAGCTTGCGCAGATGGGCTATAGCCAGAACGGCACTTCGCAAAGTGGCGCCGCGGCAACGGTAGAAGGGGCTATACCTCCGAATGACGGCACCACTTGGGCAAAGGCCGGGGTTGACGCTAGTACAGGGCAAACAATCTGGACGCAAGTGACGGGTGCGCCGAATCCGGCGTTGCAATCGTTCATTATTCAGACTACGAACGGCGCGGATGTGCCCTCTTTTGCAAACACCTATACGGCATCTCCAAGCGGGGCGCTGTCAAATACAGGTTCGCAGGGTATTTCGATAGGATCGACGGCGGGTTCGATCTGCCCGAATGGAAACTGTGGTGTAGCGAACGGTTCGGTTACGCTTCCTTCGCAGCAACAAGTCGCCGATGGCGTTGGCAATGTCTCAAATCAGCTTGGCGTTGTGAGCGCGACGGCCGCAGCGGTTGCCGCTGCTAATGGCGGAAATCCTGCGATTGCCGAGCCTGCCGCGACGTTCTCCGTCGGAACGGCAGTCGCGTCATACGCACTTGGTGGGGTTCAGCAGTTACTTAGTCCAAACGTTGGGCAATACGCTACAGAAAGCGGCCCCATTGGCCTGCTAACCTACTATGCGGGGGATCGATATCCATTCTTTGCTCCGCTGATCACCCAAGTTGGGAATATGCTGCCGGATTCGAAAAGTGTCAGCGATTTTGAGAATTTGATCACCTCCAAATGGAACAGCCTTTTAGGCAGGAAGCGCCAATGAAAATCCGCATCATTGAAAATGGAAACATATCCAGACCGGTTCGGACTATGTTGGTGGTCGTCGGTGCGCTCATGATCATATTGCCAACAAAATATATGGAGGCTTCGTGGTTGTGGGTCGCCCTATTGCTATGCGGCTTGGTATTAATGGCAATAGGGGGATTTGCATCGCGCGCACATACACTCGGACTAAAGCCGTTCGACAATTCGTACAAGAAAGCTCGGAAAACATATGAGACCAATGACAAGGAGGACAATCCAAAGTCTTGAAGGCATGTAGGGTTTCGACGTCCTGCTGGGATGTGTAGACGGGGCCATTGGCGGAGCGGCCAGTGCGGCGTTCTCGCCGGACCTTCTGAAAGCGATCGATCCGACGGGTGCTGATCTAAGTCCGGGGCAGCAGGCCGCGATAGCGGGCTTCGCAATGTTGATTTGCACGGAGTTCTGGCCCACCCTGCACAGTAATTCGCCACGAATGCAAACGCCAGCACCAGTCCAATCGACAGCACAGGCTTGAGCAATTCCATCAGCGTCTCGCCGAACGTGCTCAACGCATCGCGCGGCTTCATCCTCAACATCACAGCTGAAATCAGCGCCGTCAGCAAAATCGCCGTGCCGACGGCTGATATGAGATCGAGCTTGAATACCGCGTCGATTGCCTTCGGCGTCCCGACGATCGGTGCCGTCTTGACCACCAGTTGATCCGGTCCGAGCACCTTGAACTTCATCACCGTCCACGCAAGCACGCCGTCGGCGGCGAACAGCGCCTTCAACGGCGGCACGCTCCACACGGTGACGATCGTGGTGAGAATGCCGAACGGCGCCCACGCGCGCGCGGTCTGCATCAGCGTATAGGGCGAGGCGTGGCGGCTCGAGACCGCTCCACCGTTTGCAGCGCCCGCAGCGCCGCCGAAACCGCTGAAACCCGACAACGAGACCCCAATTTGCGCGGATCAGGACGGCGTTGGCTGCGTGCGATCGCGAGTTGGTGGAGGTGAGGGATGGGTGCTCACGCGATCTGGCAAAGCAGCGGGAAGCGGCTGAGCGCCCAAAGGAGCGGCTGTCGGCGCCTGAAAAGCGCGCCCTGCTAGAGATCGACCGCGAGCGAAGTACCGCAACGAAGCTGCAGGAGGAGTTGGGCAATGCCGCGCGTCGAGCGGACCGGAAGGACGGCGACCAGCCACGACTACACCTCACTGCACGCAGATCCTCCCCTTTCTTGGGCAGCAACGGAATCCATGTCCATTGGGATATCTCCTTACGTCGTCAATTTTCAAAATGGAAAATTTTCAAAGTAATATACTTTCCATATGGAAAATTCGCTGTTTTGACTCTGCTCGTCCGAGGCATTGCTAACGCATGGGCCGCTCAAAGCCGCAAACGAAGTGACGTCAGCTGTACCCGCAGTGTGAACACAAATAGGAGAGGGAGACAATGCAGAACTGGTGGAAAATAGTTGCTGTTCTGGGGCTTGCTTCGGCTGCATCCGGGGTGGCAAAGGCGCAAAGCGCGGGTAGCAACATCATTGGGCTGGGCTGGGTGGAGTTACAGCCAATCAATGGCGGCAGCACACCTCAAGTCATGACTAGCCTCGATGGCGCCCCAACGCACCAGGAAGCTCCCGGAACCATAGTAAAGCCAAAACGTGGCGGGACTTTGGCTATCAATTTCGAGCATTACTTCACCGATCACATCAGCCTATACGTCCTGGGCGGAATTCCAGGACACCTCAAGGTGGAAGGGAGTGCAATGCTCGCTCGATACGGCGAGGTAGGAGGGGCCCGAGTAATCTCGCCTCAAGTAAATCTACGCTACCATTTTTGTGAGCCCCAGACGAAGTTCAGGCCATTCGTTGGATTGGGTGTGAACTACACCACGTTCTACAATGAGCAGATCACTAACAATAGATACGTGGCGGACTCGCTCGGGCCGGGGGGATCAGCTAGCATCAAAGCCTCTTCGTCATGGAATCCTGTATTCGAAGTGGGCGCAGATTATTTGATAAGCAAAAGCTGGTCAATTGGTTTGGCTGTCGGCTACATGCCTGTTAAAACGACATTTACCACGCACGGCAGTACGGCGGCGGGCGATCAAATCGTTACCCAGTCAAAGCTGGATCTTAATCCCCTAACAGCCACCCTGACAGTCAAATATTCGTTTTAATCAAAAAAAGCAGGCCAATCGCCGTTGGGTGCAATATGACCGTGGCGAGGTGAACGGCTCCTGCGCGTTAGGAGCCTTTCTTGCTCATGAAGAGGAAGTCACAAGCCAACGCGAAAATCTGTTCAACATGCTCAGCAGCAAACGGATCAATCCGGGTCATCAACTGGTACTCAGGCGCCAAGGCGAACGCTGTTGTGATCAACCCAAGAAGGGCGTAATAGAGTTGCCCAGGCGCACCCGCACGTACGACGCCCGCATCTTGGGCTTGTCGAATCAGCGTCGTCAACAGCTCATAGTAAGCTTGTACATGCGTTTTCAGTAACCAACGCATTCGTGCATTGTCTGAGCGCCCCTCCATTGTCATGATTCGATGAAACTCCGGATGAGAGGCGGCGAACTGGACAAAATCACGGATCATCAGGCGCAACACTGTGCCAGGGTCAACGCCATCCAAGCCTTCGAGCCGCCGGCGAAAGCGACTGTCCATATCCTCAAAAATGGCCGATATGGCTTCTTTCCACAGAGTCTCCTTGTTCTTGAAGTGGTAGATGACCAACTGGTGCTGAACTTCCGCACGCTCTGCAATTTGTCGTAAAGACGCGCCGTCGAAACCAACGACCGAGAAAATCTCCTGCGCCGCGGCGATGATTCGTGACCGTGCGCGTTCTTGCTCTGCCTCAACAGGCAGCACTGCATTTTTCACCATTGGTCCTCTTTGAACACGGAAATCCCCTCTTCGCTCGCAGAGGGGGGAGAGGTCAATGCCTCCCCGGCACCCCGAGCAGGGTACGTCGAAAATTCCTCCCACCTTAGCATCATAGCCAATCGTGGTCAGGAGCAGTACATGCGGGTTCCTACGACGGGAGGAAGGAAGAATATCCATCTTGACTTTCCAAATGGAAAGTATCAGCATGCAAGTGCTTTCAGTTTGGAAATGTCGGATGCGGGTGGCGAATGAAGCGACTTGGAACATCAATAATCTCAGGATGGAAGGAATCATGAGCACTAATGCGCTGGACTTCGTGGGCGATGCTGCCAAGGCGTTCATCGAGATGCCGGCCGCGCTGTTCATCGATGGCAGATGGTCACATGACGCGGCTGCTCATGTCTTGCCGATCATCGACCCTGCGTCGGGCCAGGAAATTGGCCAGATTCAGGAGGCCGATGGGGACGCGGTGGCCGCAGCGGTGGTAGCGGCCAGGCGGGCATTCGAAGGAACGTGGCGCAGGATCGGGCCAGCAGCGCGTGAGCGGCTTTTGCACTCGCTGGCGGATGAAATCGAGCGGGACGCGGAAACCCTCGCGGATCTGCTCACGGCGGACATGGGCGCGCCTCGCACGGCAGCGCGCAACTTCGAAGTGGTGAAGACGATTGAGGTGTTCCGCTATTTCGCTGGATTCCCGACCAAGATCGGCGGCCGTACGATTGATATCGGGCCCGAAATGGGCGGTGGCGAGTTCTTTACCTACACCACGGCCGAGCCGGTCGGCGTCGTAGGCGCGATCATCCCTTGGAATGCGCCGCTGATGATCACCGCCTGGAAGCTGGCGCCGGCGCTGGCCGCCGGATGCACGGTGGTCGTGAAGCCCTCGGAGGATGCCTCGCTAGCCGTGCTGCGCCTGGCCGAGTTGGTGCGTCGCGCCGGCTTCCCTGATGGCGTCCTGAACGTGCTGTCCGGACGCGGCGAGACGACTGGCGAAGCCCTCCTGCGCAACCCGGGTATCGACAAATTCGCATTCACCGGCTCGACGGCCGTCGGACGTCGCGTGCATGAATACGCAGTGGAGCGCTCCGTGCGTGTGGGGCTGGAGCTCGGCGGCAAGTCGCCGGTGATTGTCTTGCCGGGCACTAATCTTGAGAGCGCGGTTTCAGGGATTGCCATGGGGGCTTTCGCCAATGCCGGGCAGATCTGTGTCTCGGGAAGCCGTGTGTTCGTGCATCGCTCTCTAGAAGACGAGTTGCAACAGCGGCTCGCCTCGTTTGCATCTTCATTGAAGCTTGGCCATGGCTTTGATCCGCAGACGCAGATCGGACCGATTGTCTCAAGTCGCCAATTGGCGCGGGTGCAGAGTTATGCGGCCACAGGGGCGAAACAAGGACGTGTGCTTGCGGGAGGAAGCTCCCCCAGGCGTGAAGGCTTCTTTTTCGAGCCTACGGTCATAGGGGATCTGCCGACCGATTCCCCGTTGCTTCACGAGGAAATCTTTGGTCCGGTTATCACGTTGGAATCCTACGAGGATGCGGAGGAAGTGGTGGCCAGGACCAACGCAATGAGCCACGGTCTAGCGGCCTATGTCTGGGGCCGGGACCACGACCGGATCCAATCACTTGCTGCGCGCCTGCGCGTGGGAACCGTCTTTGTTAACACGCCGGGATTTCCGCCTGCTGCCGTGCCTACCGGGGGCTTCCGCGAGTCCGGCGTAGGACGCGACCTGGGCGCAGAGGGGCTTGCGGGCTATCTAGAAACCAAGGCCGTCATCGCGCGCATCGGATAGGTGGCCGCACGAATCATATGTTGGAGGGTTTATGGAGACGATAGTGAACAGCCACAAGTCCGATGATGCGAAGCAGCAAATCGGCAAAAAACAGCTCACCGAATTGATCCTGCATCTGCACGAGAATCGCGCTGTGCCGCCGGCCTGCGCAAACTACGACGAGGTCGTCAAGGGCAAGAAAGCCGCGTTGCAGGCGAAGATGTTCGGAAAATTCCTGGGCTATACCCCGAAACCGCGTCCGGATATTGGCCGCCGCATCGAAATGTCCATGTGGATGGGAGATCCCCTATGCGACGCGGCATTGCTCAAGATGGCTGATCGCGGAGAGAACCCTCACGCTGTCATCGAGGCCATCATCTCCAGGGGTATCTCGGCTGTCCCCAACCCCTCGGAAGAACTGCGGCAAATTTGGCAACAGATCAGCATTCCTCCCGATTGGGTGGATTGGGAGCGGATCGAGCGTGGTGCTCGGCTCTATCGGCGCTATGGGGTCCAGGGCTTCACGTTTCAGGGCATCGGCACGCTCGATACCTACCGCTTCGACTCCATTGCCAAGACGTTGATGTCCACTGGTCAATACACCGACGACACAGCGTTCAACCGCTTTCTCCTCACGTGCAATTTCTGGATGGAAGTGTCCGAGCCCGGAGGAATGCGTCTTTTTGCACCGGGCTGGCAGGTTGCGGTGCGCGTGCGGCTGCTGCACACCCTGATTCGGCGTGCCGTAATTGCTAGCGGAAAATGGGATGTGGAGAAACTCGGCATGCCGATCAACCAGGCTGGGCTGCATGGTGCACCGATCGTCAGTTCGATCATGCTCAGCCAGTATCTGAAGATCCTCGGTTACCGCCCCACGGATCAGGAGATCTCGGACGTCACGCACCTGTGGCGCTACATCGCATACATCATGGGCTGCACCACCGAGTTCTTTCCGGATTCCGTCGAGGAAGGCATTCAGGTGCTGTTTGATGCCTTCAATGCGGAGTACCAGACAGAGAGTCAAGAGTCTATCCGTCTTTGCCAGTCCTTCATCGCCGCTTTCAAGCCGCGGCCGGACTCCGGCCGCCGGCAGCGCCTGAAGGACTGGTGGCATTACAAGAGCATCGTCGGCCAGAGCTTGCTCTTCGTCACGCCCGACACCATCAGGGTGGCGCGACTGCCAAAGCCGTTATTTTGGGGCGTGCTATTCCTGCTGCTGCATTTCCCGCGCAACCTCTTGCAGGAGACGCTGCGCCACAAGTTGCCTTGGTACGCAGATCGCCTGGATGAGAAGAAACGCAATGAGCGCAGGTCGTGGCTAAACAAATTCCTCAAGGCCGCGGACCTGGAGTATCGGCCGAAGCCGAAGTACTGACTCAGCGCCTTCGCTGCGCTTAGTCGTCGCGCCCCGACAGGGGGAAACAACTGCAACACGCATCACTGAACGGAGCATCTGTGGGAATGAATATCGCAAGCAAGACCAAGCGGGTCACGATCGTGGGCGGCGGGTATGCTGGCTCCGCCTTAGCACGTGCGCTCGACGGTGTAGCGGAAGTGCAGCTCATCGAGCCGCGGGAGCACTTCATCCACAATGTGGCCGCCATTCGCGCTATCGTGGATCCGACGCTGCTGGACAGGATTGCGCTTCCGTACGACCGCTTGCTGCGGCGTGGCATCGTCCGCCGTGCCTTCGCCGTTTCTGTGTCCGAAAACGGCGTCGAGCTGACCGACGGAAGCAGCATCGAGAGCGACATTGTGGTGGTGGCGACGGGATCGCGCTATGCGCGTCCCTTCAAGCCGCATGAGCCAGAAACCTCGGCCTTCGTCAACGACAGCCGCAGCGCGCATGAAGCGGTCAAAGCGGCTTCGCGGATCGCCATCATCGGCGGCGGCCCTGTCGGCGTCGAACTGGCCGGCGAGATAGCGAATCGCTATCCGCGGACCACCATCACCTTAGTCACGGCGTTGCCTTCTTTACTGGATGGCTTTTCGCCGCGCTTGTCGGAGGCGCTGGTCAAACAGATGCAGGACAGAGGTGTCGTCTTGCGGCTATCCACCAAGATCCGCAATCTTACGGACACGCTGGCGCCGTTTGTGGGCTCCTTGGAAACGAACGGCGCGCCAGTCGAGGCCGATCTCGTTTTCCCCGTCATTGGGGCTAAGCCGGTGAACGACCTCCTGCGTGCCTTGGCCGGTGCGCAGATAGACGATACGGGGCGCGTCAAGGTCGATGCCTGGCTGAGGCCGGCAGGGGCCTCGCGCATCTTCGCACTAGGTGACGCCGCCGCTACGGGCGATCCAATGACGATCGTCGGCTTGAGCCGACAAGTCCCTTGGCTGGCCAGGACGATCAAGGGGCTGTTCCAGGGCAAAAGGCTCGAAGATGCACCGGCATATGCACCTTGGAAGACAGGCGTCATCATCGTACCGTTCAGTCCGACGGGCGGCGCCAGCGTCCTGCCGTTGACGCGCAAGGGCGTAGTGTTCGGGCAGCGGACGACGGCCGCATTGAAGGGGAAGCATCTGTTCATCCCGCGATATCGCAAAGAGTTCGGTCTGAACACGAAGGGGTGACGGAATCCGGGGCTGAGCTTCCCCTGAAATTTCGCCTTCCAGCAGGCCGTGTATAAACTCGACCCAAAGGAAGGAAAGAAGAAATGTTCAAGGTACCGCACCAGGTGTACACGGCGGAGTTTAGGGAAGCAGCCGTGCAACGAGTCAAGGACGGACAAGGCGTGAGCGCCGTGGCCCGCGAACTAGGCATGCCGATGCAGACTGCGCAACTGGCTCAAGGCGCCTGAAGCCGGCAAGCTGAACGGCCCGGGGGGCGAAGGTCGTCACGGCGGAACAGATGGAGCTCTCTCGCCTGCGAGCGGAGAACAAGCGCTTGCAGATGGAGCTGGAAATCGCAAAAAAAGCCCAATTTACCTCTATTGCCTTCGGACGACGCTGCCGCGAAGCGGGCGTGCAGCCCTCGATGGGTACCGCAGGAGACTGCTTCGATAACGCGATGTGTGAATCGTTCTTCGGCACGCTCGAAGCGGAGTTGCTAACGCGCGAGCACTTCGACACCCATGAGCAGGCCAGGCGCCGCCTCTTCTGGTTTCTGGAGAGCTGGTACAACGTACGCCGCCTGCATAGCAGCCTGGGCTACCGTTCACCGCTCGAATTCGAGGACCTGAACCCGGCAAACCAGACCGTGTCGCCTTGCGGGTTGCCCGCCGGCGGGCAGCGTCATGGTCGTGAGAGGCGACGGCGACCCGCCGCCCGCCCGTGGACAACCCGCAGCTCAACGCTCAATGGAGGCTAAATCACATTCAATCTCTGACTGCAAATCTGTCCGTCGAAACGGGTCAAGTTCAACCGCGAAGCTTCCGCCGGTAACGAGCGCGGCGGGCCACGTCTCCTTCACGCCGCGCGTGCCGTCCATCATGAACACGAGCCAGAACGGCACGGCTAGCGAAAGCAGCGGCAACTGGCGTCCGGCCATCGCGACGGAGCCGTCGAGGCAGGACTGCCTATTCAGCCTGCCCGCGCTCGCGCAGCAAGTCGGCAAGGCTGCGTCGGGCGGGCGCGAGCGGCGTCCGATACCGTGTCCACCCCATCTGCCGCGAGGGCGTCAGCGCGCGCAAGCGCGTCGCGATCCAGCGAAACACTCGATACGCACGCGGATGGGCAAACGCCCCGCTCCAGAATCGCCAGATCAAATGTTCGCCGCGGCTGAACTTCGCCCCTTGTCCGCGCAGCGGATGCTCGACCGCTTCATGCGGATTCCGGTTCGCCTCGGTCCGCAGCCGAATCAACAGCTCCGGTATCGGGATCCGCACCGGACACACCTCGCCGCACGCGCCACATAAGCTCGACGCAGTCGGCAAGTCCGCAGTTGTCTCAAGCCCAAGCAAATGCGGCGAAATAATCTTCCCGATCGGCCCAGGATAAGTCGTGCCATAAGCGTGTCCGCCGATGCGCGCATAAACCGGGCAGTGATTCATGCAAGCACCGCAGCGAATGCATTGCAGCGTCGAACGCAATTGCTCATCCGCATACGCTTGCGTGCGCCCGTTATCGAGCAGCACGAGATGAACCTCGCGCGGCCCATCGAGCTCACCTCCACGCCGCGGCGCTGAAATCAGATTGAAGTAAGTCGTAATCGCCTGCCCCGTGGCCGAGCGCGTCAACAAGCTCGCAAGCGGCACGATGTGCTCGAGCTTTGCCACCACCTTCTCGATGCCCATGATCGCGATGTGCACGGCCGGCACGCTCGTCGCGAGGCGTCCGTTGCCTTCGTTCTCCACGAGCCAAAGCGTGCCGGTATCGGCCGCCGCGAAGTTCACGCCGGACAAACCAATGTCCGCATCGATGAACGTCTGCCGCAGCGCGCGCCGACCGGTCTGGATCAGCTCGTCGACGTCTTCCGTATAGCGTGTATCGGGAATGCGCTGCTCGAACAGCTCGCCGATATCGCCCTTCGTCTTGTGAAGCGCGGGCATCACGATATGCACGGGCTTCTCACCGGCAAGCTGGATGATGTACTCGCCCATGTCTGCCTCGACGCACTCGATGCCGCGTTCACCGAGATAGTGGTTGAGCTCGATCTCCTCGCTCGCCATCGATTTGCCTTTGACGATGCGCTTCGCGCCGTGGGATTTCGCGATGCGTTCGATGGTTGCGTTGGCTTCGTCCGCGGTCTCGGCCCAATGCACGTATACGCCGTTGGCGGTCAGTTTTTCTTCGAGTTGCGCGAGCAAATCGGGCAGCCGCGATAGCGCGTGCTGGCGCACCGCTTCACCGAGGTCGCGAAGCTGAGCGAGTTCGTCGGCATCGGGAAACTGGATCGCGCGCTTGCTCTGCAGGAAGTTCATCGCGCCGCGCATGCTTTGGCGCAGCTTCGGATCGTCGAGCGCCGAGCGGGCACGTGTCTTGAAGTCTTCCGTGGGCACGAAGTGAAGCGGGCTCGTGTTCATTGGGACACTCCTGTGTGATCGCCGGTGACGATCACGACCCACAACTCGCGCGGCCCATGTGCGCCGTAGGCGAGCGTCTGCTGGATATCGCTGGTCTTCGAGGGGCCGGAGACCAGCACGAGGTTGGTCGGCATGCCGTCGCGCCAGCGCTCGGCCTTGGCGGCGGAGTGCAAGTCCGGATGAAGCGTGTGCGCGTACACGAGCGCGATATGCAGCGGCGGCACCAGCGACACGCTGCGCGGCGTGCCGGTATCCGGCTCGAGGATCAGCGTGCCCGTCGAGGCAATGCCGGAGCGTGCGACGGTGAAGCCGGCATCGAATGTTTCAAAGAGCTCGGTCTTCCAGTTCTCGATCGGCTGCGCGAAGGGGCGCGGTTCGACCGATGGCGGCAGCGCGTGCGCAAGCGCGGCGCCTTCCGAAAGCGAAGCGTCGACAAGCACGCGCCGCGCGCCCTTTGCCGCCAGCCGTTGCGCGACTTGCGCGGGCCACGACGCAGCATCGGTGCACCAGACGTCAGCATGCAATGCCGCAAGCGCGGCCTGCATCGATTCGACGAGCTGTTGCGCGGACATCGGCGCCGCGCTTCGCTGGCGTTCGTAGTGCGTGTCGATCCGCGTATCGATTTCGCTCGTATTCGACGTTTCAGCGGGCGCGGCTGCGCGCAGCCGTCCCAGGATGCGTTCGCGTGAGGAAAGCGTACTCATGCCGATCCTCCCGCATCGCCGGCCTTGCCGCCGGTGCGCCGCCAGAGGAACGACGCGAGGTGCTCGACGGGCAGCGGCGCACCTTGCTTCGCGGCGGCGTGGCCGATGTTCAGCAGGCACCCGCAATCGGCCGAAACCAGCCGAACGCAGCCGGCCGCGGTGGCCGAGGCGAGCTTGTCCTGCACCATCGCGCCGGAAATATCGGGGTGCTTGAGCGCGAACGCGCCTCCGAATCCGCAGCATTCCGATTCGCGCTCGTGCTCGATGCGAGTGACGCCCGGCAGCGCGTCGATGAGTTCGACGCCATGCGCACGCGTTCCCATTTCCCTGCGCGCCGAGCATGACGTATGCAGGACGATGCGCTCCGGCGCGAGTTCGCTGGAGCACTCCGCCGAGTACTGCACATGAAGCACACGCAGCAGAAACTCTCCAAGCTCATAGACGCGTTCGGCCAACTCGCGCGCCTTCGCCTCTGCTATCGGCTCATGCTCGAACAGCTTCGGCCAGTGATGCCGCATCATGCCCGCGCACGACCCCGACGGCACGACGACCGGCCAGGGCTCGCCAAACAGATCGAGCTGCGCGCGCGCAACGGCGCGCGCCTGCTCGGGATTGCCGCTGCTGTACGCGGGCTGGCCGCAGCAGCTCTGCTCGCGCGGGAAGTGGACGGTCAGGCCTTCGCGTTCGAGGAGGCGCACCGCATCGAGTCCCGCTTGCGGGACGAACAGATCCACCAGACAGGTGCCGAATAAATAGACGTGCGCCGGGCGCACGCCGGGATAGTGCCGTTCGCTCAAGTCTCGCTCCCTGATATCTCGCGCTGCCTTCCGCCGCGGTGTTCGCGTGTTCCGGCGCATAATTCCCGGTTACGCGCGCGGGTTCAAATTGGTTGGACCAGTTTTGCTGGATACGAGCAAGGGAAAGGGAGACACAACGATGAAAGCGGCAACAAGGACATCGGTGCGAGACGCCGCGCGCGGACGCGTCGAAGGCATCATGCGCCAGATGGAGACCGCGCTGATCGACGGCACGTGGCGCGCCGGGACGCGCCTGCCGGCCGAGCGCATGCTGGCGGAACAGTATGGCGTCTCGCGCAACACGATACGCGAGACGATCCAACGGCTCGCAGCGCGCGGCCTGGTGCAGAGCCGCCGGGGTGCGGGCGTGTTCGTCACCGATCAGCTGCGCACAGGCATCGCGTCGCCTTGGGGGCAACTGGTCGCGGATCACCCCGCGCTGCGCGAAGACATTCTGGAGTTCCGCCGCGTGCTCGAGGGGGCGACGGCCTACTTCGCGGCACTGCGCGCCGATGTGGAAGACCGCAAGCGGATTCGCGCGCTGCTGAGCGAGCTGGAGCGCTCGCATGCCACCGATGACAAAACCGGGGAGGCGCGCGCCGACGCCCGGCTTCACGAAGCGATCGCACAGGCGTCGCACAACGCGATGTTTCTGCACTTGCACACGAGCGTGATCGGCATGCTGCGCGAGCACATCACGGTGAACGGCACGGGCTTGCGGGAACAGGACGCGAACGCGTCGGAGCAGTTGCTGATGCAGCACCGCACGGTGTGCGCGGCGATTTGCGCGCGTCAGCCGGAGGAGGCGCGCACGGCGATGCAGTCACACATCGACTTCGTGCGCAGCCGGATCGAGCCTTGAGATTTACGCCTGCTTGGCCGCGAGTGCTTCCTCGCTGCCCGCATCGCGCTGGCCATTGGCGCTCTGATGATGCTGGCGCGAAAGCTTGCCCATGAACGGCAGCAGCAGGAACGCGAGCAGTGCGCCGCCGGCCGCGAGCCAGCCGAGGCCCATGAAGAGCTTCGTGTACATCGGCAGCGATTGCAGCGGGCTGAGGTCGTTCGACGGCATTTGCGCAAAGTTCGCGACGACGCTGCCGAGATACTGCGACACCCCCGTCGCGACGAAGTACGCGCCCATCATGAAGCCGCTCATGCGCGTCGGCACGTAGCGCGCGATCATCGCGAGACCGAGGCCGCTCACGAGCAGCTCGCCGAGCGAGTACAGGCCGTAGCCCCACACCATGAACCACGACGACACACGGCCGTCCACTGCATAGCGTCCGCTGATCGCGTAGACGAAGAAGCCGGCCGCGACGACGACGAAGCCCATCGCGAACTTGCCCGCCACGGGAATGTCGTTGCCGGCCTTCGCGAGGCGCGTGTAGAGCAGCGCGAGGAACGGGCTCAGCATCATGATCCAGATCGGGTTCAGCGCCTGGAACTGCGCGGCGCTCCACGAGAACAGGTGCACGCCAAGCACCGAGAACACCGGATCGACGTTGCGCAGCGCGAACAGCGTGAGCGACGTCGACATCTGCTGATAGAAGATGAAGAAGAGAATCGACTGCAGCGTCAGCACGAGCGCGGCGATGAGGCCGGCGCGCTCGGAGCTTTCGCATTTGACGAGCATGTAGCCGAAGATCGCGAGGATCGCGACGCCCGCCGCATAGACGCAGGCGACGGCCACGGCCTTGTGCTGCAGCACGAACATCGTGGCGAGGCCGAGCGCGATGCCGCCCACGACGATCGCGGCGACGCGTCCCCAGCGGATCGGCTCATCGTCCGGCACGGAGCCGACGCTCGCGAGCGTGCGGCGCATCAGCAGGAAATTGAGCACGCCGAGCAGCATGCCGCCGCAGCAGACGGCGAAGGCCGCGTGCCAGCCCCAGTGGTCCTTGATCCAGGGCGTGGCAAGCATCGACACGGTCGAGCCGATGTTGACCGCCATGTAGTAGATCGTGAAGGCGCTGTCGATGCGCGCGTCGTCGCCTTCATAGATGCGGCGCACGAGGTTGGCCGCGTTCGCCTTGAAGAGGCCGTTGCCCACGACGATCACGCCAAGCGAGGCGTACATGAACGTGAGGCCGTCGTTGTGCATCGACAGCATCAGGTAGCCGCCGCACAGCACCAGTGCGCCGAACACCATCGTGCGGCGCGCGCCGAGGACCTTGTCGCCGATCCAGCCGCCGATCGAGGGCGCTGCGTAGACGAGCGCGGTGAAGGCGCCCCACGTGAGGTTGGCGTGGCTGTCGGTGAAGCCGAGCTTGTCGATCATGAACAGGACAAGCAGGGCTGCCATTCCGTAGAACCCGAAGCGTTCCCACATCTCGATCAGGAAGACCGTGGTAAACGAGCGGGTCTGCGATAGCGATTGATTCATCGTGGACCTCTTTTTGCAAACGTTTGCTGCGGCAGATGCGCGGAATTGCGCATGGCTGGCCGGCGCTGGGAAAAGGTTCGTCCGCCTGTGCCGGGGCTGCTGCTCGCAGACGGCCGGGTTTCGATGCGTGCGTTCGCATCGATCACATATGAGACAAGCGACCGGCATCCGCGAGAATTAAGTCGCGCGATATCGGGCTGGCCGGGATTGCGCAGGCCTTGAGCCAAGCGGACGCCATGATAACGGACCATGAACGCGGATTTCGGCGCGCGGCGAAACGTCTCTAAGAGACCGGGGCCGGATTCAGGTATGCGGGCGGGGGGATGAAGAGTGCTGTCATTTCGAAGTTCTTGCGACCGCCCGTATAGGGCGTGCTAGGGAAAACCGTCACGCAGGATCGCTGCGCCTGGCTGCTTTGCGAAGGCAAATCGTAATGTTGTGACGATTTGCAGAACGGCGGAAATTCTCCGGACGAAAGCGGTTCGCGTCACTACGGGAATTCACTGACATCCGCGGTAAATACGCAGTAAGCAAGGCCGGCGTGATTGTTTACCGGGGCCTTGCGCATCGGCGCCGATATCTTGGTATCGTCGAGTTGCCCGTTTTGAACACGTTGGCTCTACGCCGTGAGGTTCGCCTCTGGCAAGATAGAGCCTCGGCTCTAATTTGTGCGTCCCATTCGCCTGGGCTAGTGCCACCACACGCATTCAAAAAACCAAGCAGTTTCCAATATTTCTGACTGGCGAACTTCGGACTTGTATGGCTTCTATTCATGATCACGCCCACTCGCCTTCGGAGTTGGGCGGCAAAATTCGTGCGCTCAGGCAGCGGCTCAAGCGCACGCTCGACGAAACCGCCAGCGCGGCCGGCATTTCGAAGCCGTTCCTGTCGCAGGTCGAGCGCGGGCTGGCGTCGCCCTCGCTGACGTCGCTGAAGGGCATTGCCGGCGCGCTCGGCGTGACGATGCAGTATTTCGTCGAGACGCCGAGCGAGGAGCGCTCGGTGTGCCGCGCGGATCAATTGAAGTTTTTCAGCTTTGCCGATTCGACGAATCTCTTCGCGCGGCTCACGAACTCCACGGGCGGGCGCCAGCTGGAGAGCATCCTCGTGCGCCTGCCACCCGGCCAGCGGCGCTCGGAGGTCACGACGCACGCGGGCGAGGAGTTTCTCTACGTGGTCTCCGGGCAGATGGTGCTGACGCTCGAAGGCAAGGCGTTCGAGCTGCACGCGGGCGATAGCGCGCACTATGAGTCCACGGTTCCGCATGCCTGGGTGAACACGGGCAACAGCGAAGCGGCGGTGGTCTGGGTGGGGACGCCGAGGCTGTTCTAGCCCGCTCCGCCTGAGTCGATCCAAGTCATGGCCTGGGTCGCTCGTAGGCGAATTATTTAGGGATACTAAGGCGATATAAAAATCAAAATAGACCGCCGAGATAGGAAATGAGACCGTAGCGTCAGAACGCGGCGAGCGCAAATCGGCGCGCATCGTCTTCAGTCAAGCCACGCCGGCCGGTTGCGTTTAAGTGCGGCCGATAGCGCGTCGCCTGTAATTCAAGCAGACGACGGCCGAGGCATCAGGCCTCGCCCAATTCACAGTCGCGGTTCACAACGTCACGGCCTAGTTCGTGCCGAGGGAGACGTTCGTCCTCGAAAAACGTGGACGCGGGATACATCCGCTGGTTTTGCCTCAAGCGGACGAATGTTGACTTCAACAATAAAGAGACTCGGATGAGAAAGCAGAGATCGATTTTGTCGGCGTCAAATAGGGTGTTGATCTTGGGCGCAGTGGCACTGGCCGCCACGAGCGGCGCGCACGCCCAAAACACACCCGATGCCGGTACGCCCGATTCGCGCGTCGACGTCGAAGCGTCGCAGGCGGCACTGCCGCCCGTCACGCCGTCGAGCCAGGCGAAAAGCAAGGGGCTGATCGCCGGCAGTCACCTGAATTTCGAATTCCGCAACTATTCGGACTACCTGCACATGCCCGGTTCGAGCGATTCCGACTCGGTCAACCGGCATGCCTGGGTGCAGGGCGTCATGGCGAATTTCGAATCGGGCTATACGCAAGGGCTCATCGGCCTGGGCTTCGACGCGTCTCTGTACGCCGCGTTCAAGCTCGACGGCGGCAAGGGCGCGGGCAATATGGCGCACGTCGCGAAGGGCGGCGGCGGTTACGATCAGCTCGCCTGGGCCTATCCCGGCATCTACGACGTCAAGGCGCGCATCTCCGAGACAGTCGTCAAGTACGGTCTGCAGATCCTCCACGACAACCCGTTCTTCGAACCGCACGACAATCGCGCGCTGCCGCCGACCTTCCTCGGCACCTCGATCGTCAGCAACGAGTTCAAGAACCTCACGCTGCAGGCGGGCAGCTTCACGAAGGTCGATGCGCGCGGGCGGACTTCCCTCACCGACATGACGACCGCCTACGGCGGCACCCCGTTCAAGCGCCTGAGCTATATCGGCGGCTCCTGGGACTACTCGGATAGCGGCTCGGTGTCGCTGTTCGCGAACCAGGCCGACGATGTCTGGCGCCAATACTATGCGTCGGTGCAGCAGAGCATCGGCAGCGTCGATACGATCAAGTGGACCGGCTTCGGCAACGTCTATTCGACGCACAGCTCCGGCGCCGCGACGCAGGGGCATATCGGCAACAACGCCTATAGCCTGTCGCTGTCGGCGCAGCATGGTCCGCATGGCATCCTCGTCGGCTATCAGCAGATTCTCGGCGATCAGTTCTTCGACTACGTCAACGAGACCAGCGGCATCTATCTCGTGAACTCGCTGGACGTCGATTACAACGCGCCGCACGAAAAATCATTGCAGCTGCGCTATACGTTCGACGGCAAGTACGCGGGCCTGCCCGGCTTCAAGACGATGCTGTGGGGCGCGACCGGCTGGGGCGCGGATGCGTCGGCGGTCGCGAACCGGTACGGGGCGAACGGCCCGGGGTTCACCGATATCTATTGGCGCAACGGTCAGCCCGTGCACGGCCGCCATCACGAGTTCGGCATCGTTCCGTCGTACACGCTGCAAAGCGGCCGCTTCAAGAGCTCGAAGGTCACGCTGGTCGCCATGTGGCACCAAGGGTCGGCGTATTACTCAGACAGTAGCAACTACGAGTACCGATTGGTCGTGACCGTGCCCGTGAAAGTGTTCTGATCAGCAGCTTTCCACCGGCTCTCCGGCGTGCGCGGCCAGCATCTTGTGAATCTGCGCGACTACCGCCGCGCCTTCGCCTACCGCGGCGGCGACCCGCTTGGTCGAGCCCGCGCGCGCATCGCCGATTGCGAACACGCCCTCGACACTCGTCGTGAGGCTCGAGCTCAGCGCCGCGCCGGGCGCGTTGCCCGGTTCGTCCGAGCCGGTCAGCACGAAGCCCTTGGGGTCGAGCCCGACGCTGCAGGTGCTCAGCCAATCGGTGTTCGGGTCGGCGCCGGTGAAGAGGAACAGGTGCCGCACGTTGAAGCGTGTCGTGCCGTCCGCGAGCGGCGCCTTCAGCACGACCGAGCCCAGCCCGCCTTCGTCACCCTCGAGACTCTCGATTTCCGTTTCCCGATGCACGGTTACGTTCGGCAGCGCGTCGATCCGGTCGATCAGATAGCGCGACATCGTTGCCTCGAACCCGCTGCGGCGGATCAGCACGTGCACGTGCTTCGCATGCGTCGCGAGATAGACGATCGCCTGTCCCGCCGAGTTGCCGCCGCCCACCAGCACGACTTCGGCGTGCCTGCACAGGCGCGCTTCGACGGGCGAAGCCCAGTAATAGACCCCGCGTCCGTCGAACTTGTCGAGCCCGTGGATGTTCGGGCGCCGGTAGACCGCACCACTCGCGATCACCACCGAGCGCGCCGAGATCGAGCCGCCGCAGCCCGTATCGAGCCGGTAGGGCCGCTCGCCGCAATGGAGCGCGGTAATCTTCACGGGAATCGCGACGTGCGCGCCGAACTTCTGCGCCTGGACGAATGCGCGCCCTGCGAGCGCTTGCCCGGAGATGCCGGTCGGGAAGCCGAGATAGTTCTCGATGCGTGCGCTGGCGCCTGCCTGGCCGCCCGGCGCGCGGGAATCGCAGACGATCACCGACAGCCCTTCGGAGGCCGCATACACCGCAGTCGCGAGTCCGGCCGGCCCGGCGCCGACAATCGCGACGTCGTAGACGCACGAATCGTCGAGATCCGGCAGCAGGCCGAGCGTCGAGGCGAGCAGCCCTTCGCTCGGACGGCGCAGCACGGTGCCGTCGGGGCACATCACGAGCGGCAGGTCGTCGGGCTCGGCGGAGAAGTTTTCGACGAGCGCGCGCGCGTCGTTGTCGACGCCCATGTCGAGCACCGTGTGGGGATGACCGTTGCGCGAGAGGAAACCTTGAAGCGCGACGAGCCGTGTTTCGTTGCTGCGCCCGATCAGCACCGGGCCGCCCGCGCCTTGCTCGATCAGCGCGACGCGCCGCAGGATCAGCGCGCGCATGATCCGCTCGCCCAGATCGGCTTCGGCGATGATCAGCGCGCGCAGCTGGTCGGGCGGCACGAGGATCGCATCGACGGGGCCGACCGCCACGCCGTCGACGAGCGAATGCCGCCCCGACAGCTGGCCGACCTCGGCCATGAAATGGCCCGCATGGTGCTCGACGATCAAATGCTCGTGGCCGAGGCCGTCGCGCCGCAGGACGCGCACGGCGCCGCTCAGCATCACGAACATCCCCGGACCGGGCTGCCCGACCTGGAACAGCAGCTTGCCCGATTCCCAGTGCTGCTCGGTGCCGAAGCGCCGGACCCGCTCGATCTCCTCCGGCGTGAGCTGCGGGAACATCTGATGGGCGCGCGGGTGCAGCGACGAGAACGGGGCGTCGACTACCGGTTGACCTTCGACATCGCTTGCTGCTGGCATTCGGGACACTCCTGGGGGAAAAGGGGGGGCGGGCGGCGCCCGGGATGCAATCGTCGCGGCGGACGTCCCGGACCCGCTGGCCCGGGCGCCGCGCCACGCCGCGCCGCGAGAGGCTAGACGGCTTTGGGCTCGGGATGCGCGCCTGCGTCCGGCGCCAGCGCGGCGGCGCCGGGCAGCGGCGACAGCGGGCGGCCCGCGTCGCGCCACGCATCGATGCCGCCGAGCAGCGGCACCACGTCGGCGAATCCGGCCTCGCTCAGTTGCTTGGCCATCCAGGCGGCCGACACCTCGTTAGGACACGAGCAGTAAATGACGAGTTTCTGCTCGGGAGCGTAGGACTTGATGATGTGGTCGAGCTGGCGCTCGTCGGCGAACACGGCGCCCGGAATCACGTAGGGGTCGAGCAGGCGCTTCTCGTCCGAGCGGATATCGAACACGACCGGCGACACGTCACTGCGCATCAGCTCGTACAGCTCGTCGACCTTGATCCGCGCGGCGGCGAGCTTCTTGATGAGCGCGCGGCGGCGCGTCCAGCGGTAGGCCGCGTAAAGCGCGAGCAGCACGGCGGCGACCAGGGCCGCGGCCTTGCCGAGCCGGTTGATGCCCGCGAACAGCATGTCGATCTGCTGCGAAAAGACCGCGCCGACCATGAGCCCGATGCCGGCCCACAGCGCGGCGCCGAGCCCGTCGTACAGGAGGAACATGCGATAGGGCGTGTTCATTGCGCCGGCCATCGGAATGGAGACGATCGACAGCCCCGGCACGAACTTGGCCACCGAGAGCACGCGCACGCCCCAGCGGCCGAAGAAGCGCTCGGTTTTCTTCACGCAGGTATCGCGCGACAGCGAAAGCTTGCAAATGGTTTTCAGTGTGTTGCCGCCGTACATGCGACCGGCGAGGAACCACGCGCTGTCGCCGATGAGGGTGGCAAAGACCGAAAGAACCAGCACCGGCGCGAGCTGGGCGCCGACGGAGACGGGATGGAGCGCGGCCATGGCTCCGAACAGGACGAGCGTGGGCAGCGCGGGAACAGGCAAACCCAGCGATGCCGCCAGCACGTTGGCAAAGACGAGCGCCGGGCCATAGCGCACGACTAGGTCATGTAGCATCGGCTTACTTCCTTCGGCCTTTGGAAGGTCGGTGACGCGGTTGGAATGCGGATGGAAAACTCGAGGATTATCCCGCATTTCGATGAACGGCGACGGCGGGCCGCGCATTGCCCATGCTCGCCTGGCTATCTTTTAGTTTATTCAATGAATTCGCGTTCGGCGCAGCGCAACGCATCGGCCGAAACGGAAAGAACATGCGGATCGCCGCAGCGGCGGCGCCGCATGCGGGAGCGGCGCTCCGGTTGGCCGGGACGCCAGCATGGGGATGGTGAACTTCGAGGTTCGGCCGCCTCAGCGCGCGTGATGCTCGCCTGGTAGCTCGGCCCCGTGTGCGCGGATGGCGGCGATCAGCTCGGCGGGCGTGATTTCGTAGCGCACTTCCCGATGGATGCCGGGCTTGCGCTCATCGATATCGATCAACAGTATGCCTTTCCCGTCGGCGGTCGCCTCGAGCCGCAGCGAACGGACTTCGCGCGTGTTCGCATCATCGAATTCGGTGAGCAGGGTCATTGCTCCGGATGAGCCGTTAGTGCGCATCGAACGTGTCCTCGAGTCGTTGTTGGAGGTGATTGTACCGACTGAGTGTAACGCGATCTCGAATTTTGGCTGCGCCCTTTTATTAGCGCACCATCAGCCTCGCGCGACGGGAGGCGTCGCGTGAGGCCCACGGCCATGCGCGTTTCGCGGGACGGCGCTCCCGCATGTTCTCACCATTGAGGCGAGCCGCACTCCGAACTGCGGCCCGCTCCAATGGTGTGTCAAGCGATTTGTAAGTGTTCGCTTTCCACCAGGCCGGCCGCCATCTCCCACGCTTCGAGCGCGGCGTCCAGGCGGCCGTTGATCTGGGCAGAGATGGTCGCGCCGTCGAGCAGCGCCACGCAGCGCCGCGCGATTTTCTCGGCGTTCTCGGCTTCCACGGCGCCGCCGAGAATTCCTGCGAGCGTGCGGATAAATCCCTCTTTTTGGGCGGCGGCGGCGGTCAGAATTTCATTTTCCTCGGCATGGAATTCGGCGGCGGCATTGATGAACATGCAACCGGTGAAAGCATCCGAATTGATCCACGTGTGATGCCAGAGGAAAACCGCATGCAGCTTTTCCAAGGTATCGGAATGCGGCGCGACCGCCGAGGCGATATCGGCGGCGCGCGCCGCGCTTTGCGTATTCAGCACTTCGACGACGAGCTTGCTCTTCGACGGGAAGTACTTATACATCGTCATCTTCGCCACTTGGGACTCAGCAATAATGCGATCGATGCCCACGGCATGATAGCCATATTGCGCAAACAACCGGGTGGCGGTTTCGACTAGGGCTTTCTTTTTCTCGCTCATACTGGATTCCAAGAGTTAGGTGCGAAGTGCCGCGTTTCGCGTGAGGATCGGCGCACTGGGTGCAAATCTGAAACGATCGGGTGGATTAAAAGCCCCTATGAAATAAAAGGCTTCCGCTTGCCTGGAAAATTCATGCAAGGCGCGTCGCAACCCGAGTTTTGTCATTCAAATCCAATCGAGCGGCAAAATCAAGCATTTGTTTTTCCTACCTAAATCGTTAATCTCTTCATCGACTGTTTTATTGGGTGATATGACTTGCGATAATGAGCCGGCTTATCGAGTGGCTGGATGCGTTATCGCTGCTATCTTTTGTAATCGACGATGTTGGCCAACTGAAATAGTCGGTCTATTTGAGCGTCGATCGAATTTCCAGTTTTTGGTTGTGATAGTCGGCATTGGGCGTTAATTAAATAAATTGAATGCCTTTGTTTTGACTAACTGATCGCCGGCATCGTGTCGCGCGAGCGTCGCTGCGCGACCGCTCCGGGGCGGCGGCCTGTCCCTACCAAAAAATAGGCAAATCCTGACAAGCGAATCCGGTGCAGAGGCCGCCGGGCGCAGCCGTTTACATGGCTAGCAAAGCAAGACGCAGCCAGGCACGCGTTCTCGCACGCGGCGCGGTGGAGTTTTCCTCTCGCTGGTGGCCCGTCAAGACAGACAAATACAGCATCCCATCACTATTCCAATGCGCAGGTTGATCCACCCCGGCAGCAAGAGCAGACGGCGCATCCTGGAGATCGTCGTGCTCGCGCTTGCGATGGCCGCTGCCGCGAGCAGCGCGCGCGCGGACGACCCGCTTTCGATGTTCACGCTGAGCGGTTTCGGCACGCTCGGCGCCGCGCATTCGAGCCTCGATACCGCGGACTTCACGAGCTCGGCGTTCCAGCCTGCCGGCGCCGGCCATACGCGCAATTGGGACTTTGCAGGCGAGAGCAAAGTCGGCCTGCAGCTGAGCGCGCAATTCACGAGCAAGCTGACGGCGCTCGTGCAGGTGGTGTCGCATTACAACTACGACAACTCGTACACGCCGACGGTCGAATGGGCCAACCTGAACTATGCGTTCACGCCCGACTTCAACGTGCGCGTGGGGCGCATCGAGTTGCCCACGTTCCTGAATTCGGATTACCGCGAGGTCGGCTACGCCAACCCGTGGGTGCGCGTGCCGCCCGAGCTCTACAACCTCCAGCCGATCACCAACAGCGACGGCGTCGATGCCTCGTACCGGCTGCATCTCGGGAGCGTCACCGACACGCTGCACTTGATCTATGGCAGCACGTCGCAGCACGTCAATCCGGGGGCGCTCAAGGTCAAGGGCACCGACATCACCGGCGTGTTCGGCACGCTCGAGTATCGCGACCTGACCGCGCATTTCGGCTACCTCCACGCTTACGTATCCATGCCGTTCGCGAGCCGCGAGCCGGCGGAGGTCTATACCTTCGGGGTCAACTACGACGCGGGCAAATGGTTCGTGCAAGGCGAGCTGGCGCGCATGATCGCCGAGGGCTCCACGCCCGGCTACCTGGCGGGCTACGTGACAGCGGGCCTTCGCGCAGGCAAGTTCACGCCTTACGCGACGTACTCGCAGGAACACTCGCTCGATCATCCGACCGTGGTGTCGAACTTCAACCTCGGACAAAAGAACGTGTCGGCCGGCGTGCGTTGGGATTTCGCCAGGAATCTCGACATGAAGGTGCAATTCGAGCACATCTGGACACCGTCGAACTCTGTGGGGCTCTTCATCAACGAGCAGCAGAATTTCCAGTTCGGCAGCAGCGCGAATGTGTTCAGCGCAACCCTCGATTTCGTCTTCTGAGGGGGCGCGCGTGAACCGCATCAAACGAATCATTCGCCCGGTGCTGCTCGCCTCGTTGCTCTGGACGTGCGCGGCGGCGTGCCACGCGCAGCTCGTCGTGATCGTGTCGGCGAAGAATCCGCTCGCGTCGCTCGGCGAGAGCGATGTCGCCGACCTCTACCTCGGCCGCACGAGCCAGCTGCCCGGCGGCGCCCAGGCCGTGCCGATCGATCAGGCGGAGGACGACGCGCAGCGTATCGATTTCTACCGGCTCGTCACCGGCAAGTCGCAAGCGCAATTGCGCGCCTACTGGTCGAAGCTGATCTTCACGGGACGCGGCACGCCGCCTCGCAGCGTGGCTGACGCGCAAGCCGTCAAGAAGCTGGTGTCGGGCTCGCCCAATGCGATCGGCTACATCGACAAGAGCGAACTCGACTCGACCGTCAAGGCGGTACTCACGCTGCACTAACCACGGTAGCCGACGGTATGGACATCGACAGGTCAATTCAGAACGCCGCGAGCGCGGGCCCTGCCCGCAGCCTGTTGTACCGGGCTGCGCGGCTGGTGCCGGCGCGCCTGCTCGAAACCTATGTCGTCTTCGCGTTCTTCGCGCTGCTGCTGTTGCTGTTCACATGGTTGTCGGTCGCTTATGTGATCGGCGTCGAGTACCGCGAGACGATGCGTGCGGCCGTCGATTCCAGCCGCGAGATCGCCGATACCTACGAAGCGCAGGCCGTGCGCAATCTCGTGTTCATCGACCAGACGCTGAAGACGGTGGCGTTTGCCTATGTCGCGAAGGGCGGTCTCGCGCTGGAAGCGCTGCAGGGCAAGAACCTGCTGCCTCCGGCCATCGTGTTTCGCGTGGCGATCTTCGACAGCCACGGCCTGGTGACGGCCAGCACGCGCAGGGATTCGCCCGCGAGCGTCTCTGACCAGACGTTCTTCACCGCGCAGTTCGCGAGCGACGGCGACGCGCTGTTCGTCGGCCCCGTGATGCGCGATGCGGTGTCGGGCGCGCCGGAGATCACCTTCAGCCGGCGGCTTGTCGACGGCGCCGGCCGGTTCGCGGGCGTGGCGACGCTCGCGGTCGATCCGTCGTATTTCACGAGCGGCTACGACGTCGCGCGCTTGGGCAAGATGGGTTTCGTCGGCCTGCTCGGCACCGATGGCGTGATGCGTGCGCAGCAGGTCGGCGACCACGTGTCGTGGGGCGCGTCGGTCCCCGTGCCGCGCGCCGACCGCATGCCGGACGCGCCCCAGGTGCATCCCTGGGACAGCGGCGTCGCGCGCTTCAGCAACGTGCGGCCGCTACATGGTTTTCCGCTGATGGTGATCGCCGGGCTGTCGGCGGACGAAGCGCTCTCGCGCTATCGCAGCGACCGGCTTTTCTACATGCTGGCGACGGCGGCCGGCAGCGTGCTGCTGCTCGTGCTGACGGCGATCCTCAGCTTGAAGAGCCGCGAGCTCGTGCTGAGCCGCGCGCGGGCGCGCCGGGTGCAGCAAACCTTCTATGCCGCGTCGGAGGGCAGTCTCGACGCGTTTTTCGTCTGGGAGTGCGTGCATTCGGTCGGCAATCGTCATTCCGCGATCGTCGGCTTCCTGTTGCGCGACATCAGCCGCCGCGGCGCGGAGCTCGTCGGCAAGCCGCGCGAGGCGCTGATCGGCGGATCGCTCGACCGCGTGTTTCCCGATACCGACTACTACTCGACGATGCGCGAGTTCGTGCGCGTGTTCGAAAGCGGCGTCGTCGAAGAGCGCGAATGGCTGCACTGGCCGGCGGAGGGCGCCGCGGTGTGGCTGCATCGGCAGGTGGTGCGCGTCGACGACGGCGTGGTCGCGATCGTGCGTGATATCACCGCGCGCAAGCGGGCCGAGGTGCAGCGCGTGGAGCAGAACCGCATCCTCGAAATGATCGCGGCGCGGCAGCCGCTCGACGAGGTGCTGAAGTCCCTGATGAACCTGCTCGAGTCGCAATTCGCGGACTGCGCCTGGGCCGTTCTGCTGCGCGACAACGACGGCCTGCACGTGCGCGTCGGCGCTGCGCCGAGCTTGCCGGCGGCGTTCAGGCAGACGGTGCACGGCACGGTGATCGGCCCGGACATGCCGCCGTACGGGCTCGCGATTTTCACGCGCCAGCCGGTCTCGGCTTCACAGGCCCCGGCGGACGAAAGCTACGCGGCGGCGATGGCGGCGGCGGGCATGCTGGAGTTCCGCACATGCCGATCCGTGCCGATTCTCTCGGACAGCGGCGACACGCTGGGTGCGCTGACGATCTTCATGCGCGAGAGCCGCGAGATCGATGCGATCGAAGCGCAGATGATCGCGATGGCCACGCGCATCGCGGGCATCGCGATCGAGCGCATGCGCGCCGAGGAGCGCATCCGCCACATGGCGACGCACGATGCGCTGACCGGGCTGCCGAACCGCACGCTGCTCGGCGACCGCTTGAGCCTGATGCTGCGGCATGCGCGGCGTTATCGCCATGCCGTGATCGTGGTGTTCGTCGACCTCGACAACTTCAAGCTGATCAACGACAGCCTCGGGCACCGCGCCGGCGACGAGCTGCTCAAGACCGTCGCCACGCGCATGCGCTCATGCGTGCGCCATACGGATACGGTGGTGCGGCTGGGCGGCGACGAGTTCGTGCTGGTGCTCGTCGACGAATCGCTGGAAGGGGGCGAAGCGCGCATGGTCGTCGAGCGCCTGCGCGAAGCGGTGCTGGAGCCCGTCGAGCTGGCGGGCCAGGAATACCAGGTGAGCTGCAGCATGGGGCTCGCGCGCTATCCGGCCGATGGCGAGGACGCGGAAACGCTGCTGATGAACGCCGATGCGGCGATGTATCGCGCGAAGGAGCTGGGGCGCAACAACTGTCAGTCGTACACGTCGGAGATGAACGCCAAGGTGCGCGATCGCCTGCGGCGGCAGAAGCAGCTGGGCGAAGCGCTCGCGAACGGCGAGTTCCGCGTCGTGTACCAGCCGCAGGTCGATACGCGCAGCGACACGATCCTCGGCGTCGAGGCGCTGCTGCGCTGGGATCATCCCGTCGACGGCCCGATCCCGCCGATGACCTTCATTCCGCTCGCGGAGGAGACGGGATTGATCGTGCCGATCGGCGAGTGGGTCTTGCGCACGGCGTGCTTTCAAGGCAAAGCGTGGCAGGATGCCGGCTTGCCGGCGGTGACGATGTCGGTGAACGTGTCGGCGCGACAGTTCCTGCATGACGAATGGGTGTCGACGGTGGCGCGCGCGCTGAGCGACAGCGGCCTCGAGGCGCGCCATCTCGAACTCGAGCTGACCGAGAGCCTGATCATGCAGGATCTCGATGGCTGCATCGAGACGATGAAGAAGCTGAAGGAGATGGGCGTACAGCTTTCCATCGACGACTTCGGCACGGGGTATTCGAGCCTTAGCGCGCTCAAGCATTTGCCGATCGTGCGCTTGAAGATCGACAAATCGTTCGTGCGGGAGCTGCCGCAAGGCGAGGACGACCGGGCGATCGTCATGGCGGTGATTTCGATGAGCCGAAGGCTGAATCTGAACGTGATTGCGGAGGGTGTCGAGACGCAGGAGCAGGTGGATTTTCTGCGCGAGAGCGATTGCCACGAGATCCAGGGGTATTACTTCAGCAGGCCGGTGGCGCCGGGGGATATCGAGGTGATGTTGAGAGAGCGGGGGGAGGTCGGGGCATTGCGGGCTGTATAAGAAACGTGTCTCTCACGCATCGGGCGAGTTGACGTATCCTTGCTCGAAATTCGAATAGATGTGGTGACGATGCGTGTACCCCCTTCCAAACCAGGGCGCGACAATGTAAAGGTCGACGGGCAGGACCCTTCTCAGGCGTCGAAGCCCGCAGATCCCGGCGAGATAGCCAAAGAAGGCAGGCAGATCTCAGGCCCCTTGAGCGATTTGACTCTGCGGGCACCCCCTTCGCCGGGCAAACAGAAGGCCGCCGATGATGGCGCAACACCGCTATCGCCGCCGCCGCTCAAACCGACACGGACGGCCTCTGATATTGAGTTCAGTTCGAACTTGCTCGAGCTGTCTGCTCTGGCTCGGGAATCCGGCGGCTCCCGAAGCGCGGAAGAAAGCGTTTCCGGCAAGGGCGCCGGTCGGGGGGCGCAGGCGGCTCGGGTGGTCGCCCGTTGGGCATTGCGCAACGGCCCCCGGGATGTTTTCAGCGGGAGGCTGCTGACGCTTCTGTCGTCGAAGGATCTCAACGACCTCGTGGGCGACGCTATCGGCATCGAGGATGAGGGGCAAAGGGCGGACGCGCTGGCCAGACTGGGAGCTGGGATGGAGGACCTGAGCGCACCTGAGCACGAGTCTCTGCGCGACCGCCTCGTTGACGCGGCTATCGGGATCAACGACGAAGGGGCCAAAGCGGTCGCGCTGGCCGGAGTGGGATCGGGGATCGCATACCTGAGCGCGCCTCAGCAAAGGCGCCTCGTTGACGCGGTTGTCAGTATGGAGCCTGGCGGAGGGATGGCGATTGCGCTGGCGTCAATCGGATTGGGCATGGGGCGGGCGAAGCGCACCTGAGACTGGGAGCCTGAATGGCACAATTGAGCGAGCATGACCGGGCGCGCATCGTAGATGCGGCTACCGGTATTGACAATGAAGGGTGCAAGGCGATCGCGCTGGCCGGACTGGGAGCCGGGACCGCACACCTGAACGAGGCTCAGCGCAAGCGCCTCGTTGACGCGGCCCTCGGTATCGACGACGAAGAGAAGAAGGCGGTCGCGCTGTCCGGACTGGGGGCCGGGGTGGCACACCTGAGCGCGCGTGAACGCGAGTGCTGCGTCGATGCGGCTATCGGCATCGAACATGAAGGGTACAGGGCAGTCGCGCTGTCCGGACTGGGAGCCGCGATGGCGCGCTTGAGCGCATCTGAACGCGAGCGCATCGTTGACGCGGCTACCGGCATGAACAATGAATGGGCCAAGGCGATCGCGGTGGCAGGACTGGGAGCCGGGATGGCGCACCTGAGTGCGCGTGAGCGCGGGCGGCTCGTTGACGCGGCTGCCTGCGTCAAAGATGAATGGGCGAAGGCGGATGCGCTGGCCGGCCTGGGGGCCGCGATGGCACACCTGACCGAACCTCAGCGCGGGTGGCTCGTCGAGGCGGTCATCGGTATCGGCGATGAAGAGAAGAAGGCGGTCGCGCTGTCTGGCCTCGGAGCCGGGATGGCATACCTGAGCGAGCCTCAGCGGGACCGTCTCGTCGATGCGGCTACCGGTATCAACAACGAAACCTGCGCGGCAGTTGCGCTGTCCGCACTGCTAGCCGGGGCGTCTCACCTGACCGACGCCCAGCGCGAGCGCGTCGCTGCCGGATTCGCCGGCTTCGGAGACGATGAGAAGATGCGCGCGTTGGCGGCAGCGGTGGAAGGGTTCACCGCAATGCCAAGTGCTTGAAATCGATAAAACGTTTTGTGCCGTCGAAACATCTTTTCTACGCCGCCGTGCACGCGCGGAAAGACTACTGGCAGGAGTAGCCCAACCGCGGACGGTCACATGACCGTCACGTCAGGCGCGCATCCTAACGCCCGCGCTACAACAAACAACCGGCCTCCACCAGTCAAGCGAACCACGCTTGCACTGGGTCCTAGACGAAGGATTGGGTCGAGTCGGTTGCTCATACCAAATTCGTCCGACCTGTCGTGGTTGGAAATATCCCATTGATGCACCCCTGCATCTTCATCGTGTGTCCATACCCGCGCCCGATGAAAGAGAGCGCTGTTCTCTTCGCGTGGCGCGACGTTTGGCATTTCCCCGCAATGCCCGTCAACGAGGTAAATAATGATGAAAGAAACTCGAGATACACAAAAGTGGCACCGTGCCAGTGCGATCTTCGGTGCCGTGGCGCTTGCTTTCGCAGGCTTGCATGCGATGCCGGCGCAGGCGCGCGACAAGGACGACGTGAAGCACGTATTGCTCATCAGCTTCGACGGTTTGCATGAGCAGGACGTCGCCCGCTGCATCGGCGGCAACACCTGCCCCAACCTCGCGCTGCTCGCGAAATCGGGCGTGACCTACACGAACGCCCACACGCCCCACCTGTCGGATTCGTTCCCGGGCCTTGCCGCGCTCGTGACGGGCGGCTCGCCGAAGAGCGCGGGCCTCTTCTATGACGTGTCATATGACCGGACGCTCTACGCCCCGCTCGATTCGAACTGCACGGGCACGCAGGGATGGAATGTCGTGTTCGACGAAACGGTCGGGATCGATGGCAAGGGCGGCGGTCCGCTGATCCACCTGGACGGCGGCGGCGCGTTCAATCCGGATGCGATTCCGTATGCGAAGGTCAACGGCGTCTGCACGCCGGTCTACCCGCACAACTACATCAAGACGAACACGGTGTTCGAAGTCGTCAAGCAAAACATTCCGGGTTCGCGCACCGCATGGGCGGACAAGCACGCGTGGGGCTATGACTGGGTCAACGGGCCGTCCGGCACGGGCGTCGACGATCTGGCGCGCACCGAAATCAACTCGATCGACGCCAAGACGGGCACCGCCTATACCGACACCTACACGCACACCGAGGTGTTCGACAACATCCACGTGCAGGCGCTGATCAACGAGATCGACGGCCTGGACTCGACGGGCAAGACGAGCGCGCCGGTGCCGACGGTGTTCGGCACGAACTTCCAGACGCTCAGCGTCGCGCAGAAGTCGCCGGTGGCGAAGCAGGGCGGGTATCTCGATGCGGACTTCACGCCGGGAACGCAGGTCGCCGCCGCGATCGCGTATCTCGACGGCGCGCTCGGGCGTGTCGTGTCGGAGCTGAAGCAGCGCAACCTCTATTCGTCGACGCTCATCATCGTGACGGCCAAGCACGGCCAGTCGCCGACCGACCATACGAAGCTCGTCAAGAACGGCGATACGCTGACGAAGCTGCTCGAGGCCGGCAACTATCTGGACTCGAGCGGCAACTTCGGCCAGAACAACACGACGACGGGCAACCTGAACGACGGTTCGGGCCTCTCCGGCACGGGCTTCGTGCAGACCGACGACGTCGGCCTCATCTGGCTGCGCGATCAGAGCCAGAAGGATGCCGTGGTGAAGACGCTGCAGGCCAACCTCGGCTGCACCGCGCCGGGCATCTGCGCGGACGGCCCGCAAGCGTACATCCTGCATGGCGACCGCCTCTCCGACTGGTTCGGCAATCCGTCGAACGGCCGCACACCCGACATCATCGTGCAGCCGAACCCCGGCGTGATCTACACGTCGAGCACGGGCAAGGATGAAGAGCACGGCGGCAATGCGCCCGACGACAATCATCTGGGTCTCGTCGTGTCGTTCCCCGGCATCCACCACGGCGGCCGCACGGAAGACAAATACGTGTTCACGACCCAGGTCGCGCCGACGATACTGCGTGCGCTCGACCTCGATCCGGACCTGCTGCATTCGGTTCGGGCGGAAGGCACGCGGGCGCTGCCGGGGCTTGGCATCGAGCGCGAGCGTGATTGATGGTGGCTTGAGTTAGCTTGACGATGTACCCCGGCGTGCGCGATGCGGCAGGTGTTGCGCACGCCGGGCGCTTGTAGCGGCAAGAAGGCATGCAAGATGACGGCCCGGTGCCAGGCCGGCAGCCTCTACCATCCCGTTTCCCTTCCTGTTCTCTCGCGTCCGGCCGGACGCGTCGCTGCTGCGCCTTCTCTTGATCTGGCTATGGCAATGTCGATCTTTCAAGCCGGTGCGTTTCGATCGCTTGAATGACACTTTCGCATGCGGGCGCGCCTGTTTTCAGATGGATCAACAGATCATAGGTCGTCGATGGACGGGTCAGCATGAGACACGTCGCGTCGCGTTCGGCAACTCGAGTCGCGTGCCATGTTTTGGGCCGCATGCAAAGACCCTTGCCGACAGGAATCTCGAACGCGCGCAAGGAGTTCAGGTCCGGCATGCCGTTTTCCGCCGAGGTCGCGACGACTTGGATGACAGGCCCCGTCAGCGGCACGATGGCCTGCTGCGTCATACGATGCATCTCCAGCGACGTGATCCCGTCGTCGCGATTGCGGTAGGTGACCCAGAGGATTTCCGTCTCGCCCGCTGTGCCGGTGTCGAACAGATGCTCTCGCCAGAAGTCCGATTCAGGGCTGACAAATGATGGCGCGTCGCCGCCCGTGCAGACGGGCTTGCCGAGCATCCAGCCATAAGGTTCACAGCGGTGCGCTTCGAGCGGCTCTATCGGAATGGAAAGGGCGGTCGGCATGTCGGGACGCTTGTGTTGATGATGTGATCGGTCAGGCGCGCGGGATCGCGTCGTCCGTTGGCGGAAACAACGCGAACTCAGGCCCGTGTTCGAGGCTGAAGTCGAGCACGACGTTCAGCGCGAGCCGTGTGATGGACTCGCAAAGCAGGCTGTCGGGCGTGCGCCGAAATGCGGCGACAAGCGGCAATGCGGGCACACGATGCGTCACTTGCAGCAGGTGCAATTGACCGGCCGCGAGCTCGCGCATGACGAACGCCGGTGGCAGCACGGCAATGCCGAATCCGTCGACAACGAGCCGGATGATCGCGGCCACCGACGACACGCAATTGATCTGCACCTGCATATCCCCACTGGCAGCGAACAACCCGGCCAGAAATTCGTGCGGCGGCGAATGGCGCGCAAAGCTGATGACCGGATAGGCCGCCAGTTCGGCTTCCGTCAATGCCTGCGCGGACAGATTGAGCGCCGGGCTTGCCATCCATCGCATCGGAAGACTGCCGAGCGGGACATTCGTCATGTCCGCGCCGGTAACGTTCGTTGTTTGAAACGACACATCGATATGGCCGCTCGCCAGCTGAGCGGAAAGATTGGCGGACGTGTCGCTGGTCAATTCGATCACGAGATTCGGATACTCCTCCCTGATCCGCTTGAGGAGATCCGGCAGCCAAGTGTGAACGATCGATTCGATTGCGCCCAGGCGCAGCAATCCCGAAACCTTCGAGCGATCGCCGACGCTCGCGAGCATCGCCTGATTCAGCTTCAGCATCTGTTCGGCGAAGGGCAAGGCTTTCGTGCCGTCCTGCGTGAGCGTCGCTTCCTTGGGGCCGCGCTCGAATAGCCGCACGCCGAGTTCCTGCTCCAGCGCCGAAATGCGGCTCGAAATGGCCGCTTGTGTCGCGTGCAGCCGCTCGGCTGTCAGTCGAAAGCTGCGCAGCCGCGCCAGCCAGACAAACGTTTCCAGAAATCGCAGATTCATTCACAACCCGGACGAGGCAAGCAGGACTAGCTCAGTGTAGCGCTGCGTCCAGCGGCACGTGACAAGAAAATCTTTGCCCGCACCACAACTTTAATTTGTTGGACACGCGCACCGGGCGCGCCAAAACTTCGCAACGAAAGCCGACGATGAAAAGTGCGCTTGGAAGCGCAAACCGGAGCCGGCGAACTGGCTGTTAAACAAAGGATGTTGCGATGAAGAAATTGTCATGCGAAATCGAAGGCGGGCCGCCGGTGGAAGTGAGCGCGAGCCGGCTCGTGATTGCAGGCTGGGCGGGACGGGACCATGCAGAGGTCGAGCATCATATTCGCGAACTGGAAGCGATTGGCGTGCGCAGGCCGTCGAACGTGCCGTGCTTCTACGAGGTCGCGCCGGCCTTGCTGACGACGTTGGGCGGCATCGAGGTGGTCGGCGGGCATTCGTCGGGCGAAGTCGAAGCCGTGCTGATACAAACGGAAGCGGATGGCTTGCTGGTCGGCATCGGTTCCGATCATACGGACCGGAAGGTCGAAGGTTACGACGTTGCCGTATCGAAGCAGATGTGCGCGAAGCCGCTCGGCAAAACACTCTGGCGTTATGCGGACGTGGCCGCGCATTGGGATGCGTTGATCGCGCGTTGCTGGCGCTTCGATTCGAGCGGCGAGCGCATTCTCTATCAAGAAGGTTCGCTCGACCGGCTGATGCACCCGGAGTCTTTGATCTCGCGGGCGTTCGGCGCAACTTCGATGCTTCCGGAAACCGTGTTGTTTTGCGGCACGCAGCCCGTCCTTGGCGCGCTGACGCCCGCCAGTGCCTACGAAGTGGAACTGCATGATCCCGTACTCGCACGCAGCCTCTGGCATCGCTATTCGGTCGATGCGCTCGCGCATACGGAGTGACCGCGATGCGCACCATCCGTCAATCAAGCAAGGCGCTTGCGACGCGGGACGTATCGGCGGGCGAACTGCTCGACGCGAGCCTTGCGGCCATCGATGCCGACCTTGCGCGGGGAGATTCGACCTATACGCATGTCGATCGCTCGGCAGCGCGCGACGCTGCCTCCAGCAGCGACGCATTTCGGGAGCGGGGTTACGTTCCTTCGGCGCTGGCTGGCGTACCCGTTTCCGTGAAGGACCTGTTCGACGTCAAGGGTCAGGTAACGACGGCGGGCGCGCGGATCCTTTGCGACGCCGCGCCTGCCGTGCGCGACGCGGCCGCCGTTGCGCGTTTGCGCGAGGCGGGAGCCGTGTTCGTCGGCCGGACGAACATGAGCGAGTTCGCGTTCTCCGGCCTCGGGCTGAATCCGCACTACGGAACGCCGCTGAATCCCGCTGACCTTACGCGTCTGGCGGGGGGATCGAGTTCCGGCGCAGCGACGTCTGTCGCGCTCGGACACGTGGCTGCCGCGCTTGGCACCGATACGGGCGGCTCGATCCGCATCCCCGCCGCGTTCTGCGGGCTGGTTGGATTCAAGCCGACCGCGCGGCGCGTGCCGCTCGACGGCATCGTGCCGCTGTCGACGTCCTTCGATTCAATCGGGCCTATTGCGCGAAGTGTCGACTGCTGCGTACTCGTCGATAGCGCTGTTTCGGGGCAATCGCTGGAAACGGCGCCACGCGCGCTCGCGGGACTTCGCCTCGGCGTCACCTCGGACTATGTATCGGGCGAACTGGACGAGACGGTGAGCACTGCGTTCAACCGCGCGATCGGCATGCTGAGCCGCGCAGGCGTGTTGATCGAACGCTTTGCGTTTCCCGAGCTTCACGAGGTTGCCGGCCGCTTTCCGCTCGCGGGCATCACCGCGGCGCAGGCCTGGGCGTGGCATCGCGAGCACGTCGCGCGCAATGCCGATGCGTACGACCCGCGAGTGCTCAAGCGGCTGCGCGTCGGGGAAGGGCGCAGCGCCGCCGACTATATCGACCTGCTTGCCGCGCGCGAGCGCTTCGTGCGCGATGCACGAACCCGTCTCGCGAGGTTCGATGCCTGGTTGATGCCGACCGTCGCGATCGTGGCGCCCGCCATTGCGAACGTCGAAAACGACGATGAGGCATTTTTCTCGATCAATGCAAAGGTGCTGCGTAACGCAAGCATCGTGAACTTCATGGATGGTTGCGCGCTGACGCTGCCGTGCCATCGGGAAGGCGAACTACCAGTCGGTTTGTCGATCTGCGGGCCGGCGCTCGCGGATGCGTCGATTCTCGCGATAGCGCGTAGCGTCGAAGCATTGCTGCGGACTGGCGCGTCCGTCGTGCCGGCATAAGGTTTGTTTATCGGCAGCAAAAAGAATTTGTCGTTGGACGCGCAATTACGGCGAACGAATACTGGTTTTCAGGCGCAATGAAATCGACAGCGCGCCTTTTGGACATTCATAACCGAAGTGAGGCAGCCCGTGAATCATACATTTCGCTCCGTGGCCAGCGTCGTTGCGCTGGCCGCTATCCAGGCGTCCGTGCACGCCGCCGACGCCAATCCCGCCGTTGTGCTGATCGGCCACGCGGCGCCGCTCACCGGCCAGCTCGCCAATATGGGCAAGGACAGCGAAAACGCCGCGCAGCTCGCCGTCGACGAAATCAACAGTCAGAATCCCGTGATCGGCGGCAAGCCGGTGCGTCTGCAACTGGACTCGCAAGACGATGCCGCCGACCCGCGCACGGGAACCCAGGTTGCGCAGAAGCTGGTGGACGATGGCGTGGTGGCCGTGGTCGGCGATATCAATTCCGGCGTATCGATTCCTGCATCGCGCATCTATAGCGAAGCTCAGGTGGTGCAGATTTCCCAGGGCTCGACGAATCCCGCGTACACGCAGCAGGGCTACAAGACGACGTTTCGCGTGGTGGCGACGGATGCATTGCAGGGACCGGCGCTCGCGCGCTACGCGCTCAACGCGCTGCACGCGAAACGTATTGCCGTGATCGACGATTCGACGGCTTATGGTCAGGGGCTTGCCGACGAGTTCGTGAAAGCGGCGAAGGCGAACGGTGGCACGATCGTCGCGCGCGAGGCGACCAACGACAAGGCCACCGACTTCCGTGCCATTTTGACGAAGATTAAGGGGTTGCAGCCGGACGTCATCATGTACGGCGGTTCCGATGCAACGGCCGGTCCGTTGGCCAAGCAGGCGGCGAATCTCGGCGTGACGGCAAGCGTGCTTGGCGGTGACGGCGCATGCACGGACAAGATGGTGAGCCTTGCCGGCGACGCGATCGGCAACGTCGTGTGCTCCGAAGCCGGCCTGGCGCTCTCGCGGATGCCGAAGGGGCAGGAGTTCGAGCGGCGCTACACCGCGCGATACAAAGTGCCCATCGATGCCTACGCGCCGTTTGCCTACGATGCCGTCTACGTGATCTACGATGCGATGAAGCGCGCCAATTCGACGGAGCGGGCCAAGGTTCTGGCTGCGATGCCCAGCACGCAGTATGCCGGTGTGATCGGAAGAATCGCCTTCGATCCGCACGGTGACCTGAAGGACGCGGCCATCACGATTTACCAGTTCAAGGACAAGAAGAAAACGGTGATGGACGTGATTCGAATGTGAGGCCGAGTTTCCGCCAGCGCCTGCATTACGAATTTGTAATGCAGCCGTCCCCCTTCCGATAAGTCACGCCTCATAGACTTGCTCTGCAACTGGGGATGACCAGCGCAACGAGGCCAGCCTGAACGGCCCCGTTCCGACAACAGCACTTCCAGCATCCCGCGCCTACCCGCCCCAGTGCTTCTCTCTCTCCATCCCCCATCTTTCGGAGACTCACATGGGCAAGCAAGTTGCGGAAGTCATTGTCGAAGTTCTCGAACAAGCGGGCGTAAAGCGCTGCTACGGCATCGTCGGCGACACGTTGAATCTGTTTGCCGAGAATCTGGAGCGCAGTTCCATCGAATGGGTCAGCGTCCGCCACGAGGAAGCCGGGGCCTTTGCGGCAGGCACGGAAGCGCTCTACACGAACAACCTGACGGCCTGTGCGGGCAGTTGCGGCCCAGGCAGCCTGCACTTCATCAACGGGCTGTACGAAGCCAATCGCAACCGCTCTCCTGTCGTCCTGATCGCGAGTCAGGTGACGATGAGCGAAATGGGCTTTGAATTCATCCAGGAGGTGGACTTCAAGTCGGTCTTCAAAGAGTGTTCAGTGTTCTGCGAAATGATCCTGACGCCCGAGCAGGCCAGGAAAAAGACGGTGATGGCGTGCCAGGCCGCATTGGCCAAGCGGGGCGTCGCGGTGCTGATCGTGCCGGTCGACGTGTCCCACGGCGAGCTGAAAGAAGATTTCCCGTATCGCGTTCACCATAGCCGCCCGACCATCCGGCCGAGCGACGCGGAGATCGAAGAGATCGCGCAAATCCTCAACGCCGGCAAGAAGATCGCCATTTATGCAGGGTCCGGCTGCGAGGGAGCGCTCGAAGACATCATCGCGGTAGCCGACCGCCTCAAGGCGCCCGTCGCCCACACGTCTCGCGCAAAGTGCTTTCTCGAGCCGAACAATCCGCACAACATCGGCATGACGGGCATCCTGGGGAACGAAGCCGGCTACAACGCCGTGCTCGAATGCGACACGCTGCTGTTGCTGGGCGCCGATTTCGCGTGGCGTCAGTTCTATCCCGACTCGGCCAGGATCGTACAGATCGACATCGATCCCACGCATCTGGGGCGGCGCCATCACGTTACGCTGGGCGCCGTCGGCGACATTCAATCTACGCTGCAGGCGTTGCTGCCGCACCTGCAAGACAAGGACGACGCGTCGTTCCAGGAGAAATACGTCAAGCGTTATGCAGAGACCATGATGTCGACAAGAAAGCAGCTCGCACCGGGACACAACGACAGCATCCCCGGCTCGTATCTGACGTCGCTGATCAACCAATACGCCGCCGACGACGCGCTCTTTTGCGGTGACGACGGCACGCCGATCGTATGGGCGCTTCGGCTGATGGAGGTCAACGGCAAACGCCAGATCTTCGGCAGCCTTCTGCACGGGACCATGGCGACCGCCCTGCCAAGCGCGATCGGTTTGCAAAAGGCCGCTCCCGATCGCCAGGTCGTCGCCATGTGCGGAGACGGCGGCATTTCGATGCTGTTCGGCGAACTGCTCACCACGATGCAGGAAGACTTGCCGATCAAGATCGTCGTATTCAATAACGGCAAGCTGGGCTTTGTGGAAATCGAGCAGAAGTCCGAGGGCATGCTGGACACGTTCACGCACCTGAAGAACCCGGACTTCGGCAAGGTGGCCGCGGCAATCGGCCTTTGGGGGAAGACGGTGCGGCACGCCTCCGAGCTTCCGGCGGCCGTGGAGGAGTGGCTGTCCCAACCCGGCCCGGCGCTGCTCGATGTCGCCGTCAATCCGCTGGAGCTGGTCAAGCCGCCGTTCTTCGAGGCGAAGCCCGTGATCGGCATGGCGCTGTATTCCGTTCGCGCGGTGCTCAACGGCCGCGGCGCGGATGTGCTGGAAATGGTGCGCGAAAACTTCCTTTGAGTGCGTGCAATTCGACTGCGGAAAGCAAGCGTCGCGCCGATGCTCTCTCGACGTTGGAGGCTGCTTTCCGCTCCAGCCATTAGAATCGCTTTATCGATCCAACCGCTGGCGGAGCATCAGATGCGCATCCTGGTCATCGAGGACGAGCCAAAGACGGGCGCGTACCTGAAGAAGGGCCTTGAAGAGTCGGGCTATCACGTCGACGTGGCGGCCGACGGCGCCGAAGGCCTGATCCTCGCGCAAGAGGAGAACTACGACGTCATCGTCCTCGACGTCATGCTGCCGACGATGGACGGCTGGGCCGTTCTCAAGACGTTGCGCGCCACGCGTCAGACGCCGGTGCTGTTCCTGACCGCCCGCGACGATGTCGCCGATCGCGTGCACGGTCTCGAGCTCGGCGCCGACGACTATCTCGTCAAGCCGTTTGCCTTCGTCGAATTGCTCGCCCGCGTGCGCACGCTCGCGCGGCGCGGCCCGCCGCGCGAAAGCGAGCTCCTGAAAGCCGGCGACCTCGAGATCGACGTGATCCGGCGGCGCGTGCGCCGCGGCGCCGCGCGCATCGATCTCACGCCGCGCGAGTTCGCGCTGCTGCAACTGCTCGTGCGCCGCCAGGGCGAGGTGTTGAGCCGCACGCAGATCGCCTCCTATGTCTGGGACATGAATTTCGACAGCGACACCAACGTGGTCGAGGTCGCGATCCGCCGCCTGCGCGCGAAAATCGACGACGATTTCCCGGTCAAGCTGATTCAGACAGTGCGAGGCGTCGGCTACGTGATCGAAGCCAAAGAGGCCGATTGATGGCTTCACGCTCGCTGACCACGACGCTCGCGCTGGCCTTCGCCGGCACGACGCTGGCCGTGTTCGCGCTCGTCGGCAGTGTGCTGTACTTCGCGCTCGACCGTCAGGTCAAGCAGCAGGACGATCTCGACATCGTGCTGATCGCGCGCCATACACGGCGGCTCGAGCAAGAGCTCGGCTCGCTCGACGACGTGCGCCATCATGCCGACCGCCTGACGAGCCAGGTGCTCGGCAACGCCGCGCTTTCGATGGAGATCCGCGATGCCGGCGAGCAGGTGCTCGCCGATCACAACACCGCGAGCATCGCCGATCCCGGCGTGCCTTTGCCCGCGCTGTCGCGGCGCGTCGGCGCCACGCAGCGGATCACGCAAAGCGACATCGCGGAGTGGCATACGGCGAAGGGCGTGCCGGTGCGCGGTCTGGCCGCCGACGCCGTGCTGCGCGACGGCACGCCGGTCACGACGATCATTGCGCGCAACATGACGGACCGCTGGCTCCTGCTCGACTACTATCGCGACCGCCTGTACTGGGTGGGGCTCGCCGGCATGCTGCTCGCATTCCTGATGAGCTGGATGCTCGTGCGCGAATCGCTGCGGCCGCTGCGGGAGATCGCGCGCAAGGCGGGGACGGTCACCGTCGACAGGCTCAGCACGCGCATCGAAGCGGATGACGTGCCGAGCGAGCTCGCCGCGCTCGTCGCCTCGCTGAACCGGATGCTCGGCCGCCTGCACGACGGCTTTCAGCGCCTGTCGCAATACACGGCGGATCTCGCGCACGACATGCGCACGCCGCTCGGCAATCTGCGCGGCGCGACCGAAGTCGCGCTCGCGCGGCCGCGTTCGGCCGACGAATATCAGGCGACGCTCGCGTCGAACCTCGAAGAGTGCGACCGCATCTCGCGCATGATCGAGAGCGTGCTGTTTCTCGCGCGCGCCGAGCATCCGCAGTTTGTCGCGCGGCTCGGCGATCTCGACGTCGCGAAGGAGCTTGCGCATATCGCCGACTATTTCGAGGGCCTGGCCGACGACGCCGGCGTGCATCTGCGCGTGACCGGCAACGCGCAACTGCGCGCCGATGCGGAGCTGTTCCGGCGCGCGGTCAGCAACCTGCTGGCGAACGCGCTGCGCTACACGACGCGCGGCGGCGACATCACGCTGGCGGCCGAGGAAGCGCCGGACGCGGTGCGCGTGACCGTCGCCAATCAGGGCACGCCGATCGCGCCCGAACTGCTCGAGCGGATTTTCGACCGCTTCTATCGCGTCGACCCGTCGCGCAAGCGCGAATCGAATAACGCGGGCTCGACTGGCCTCGGGCTCGCGATCGTGCGCACCATCATGGATCTGCACGGCGGCCGCGCGCATGCCGAAAGCGATGCTGCGAGCACGCGGTTTATTTTGACGTTTCCTCGGGAGTGAGCCTGACCGGGTGATTGCGCAGTATCGATTCATGCTATAAAGCAGCCCTCTTTATTAAGGAGGGTTGAGTGATGGAGACGTATCAGAGCGTTGGGGCTCACTCATGAGGTGGCTCGCCGACAGATTCGCGCTCGTCGCGACGGCAATCGTTGCGGCTGGATTCGCGTGGGCCGTGCTCCACTACGCAGGGCAGTGGTACTTCTCGGCGGGCCTCGTGCTTGCCATCGTGTTGTTGTTCGTCGAGAACCACCGGCTCAAGAAGCGCTTGCGCGAGCTTGGCCAGAAGCCGCGTGGCTAGCGAGTCCTTCCCATCCCCCGCCCAGCGCCTTCAACAGCGCGACGCTCGCGTCGATGCGGCGCGCCTCGATCTGATCGGAGGTCCGCTCGTTGGCGAGCGCGGTCGTCTGCGAGGTGACCACGTCGAGATAGCTGACAGCGCCGGCCTGGTAGCGGTTCATCGTGAGCTGCAGCGCCTGCTGCGCGGCGGCGGTGGCGCGCTGCTGCGTGTCGGCCTCGCTCGCGAGCGTTTGCAGCGCCGACAACTCATCCTCAACCTGCTGGAACGCGACGAGCACGGTCTGGCGATAGTCGGCGACCGTGGCGTCGTATTGGGCCGTTGCGCCCTTGAGCGTCGCGTCGCGGCGGCCGCCGTCGAACAGCGTGCCCGCGAGCTGCGAGCCTATCGACCAGAACAGGCTCGGCGCAGTGAGCCACGGCCCGAAGAATGTGCTTTCGAGGCCGGCCGTCGCCGATAGCGTCAAGTCCGGATAGAACGCCGCGTGTGCCTCGCCGATCTGTGCATTGGCGGCGGCCACGCGCCGCTCGGCCGCGGCGATGTCCGGGCGCCGTTCGAGCAGTTGCGACGGCACGCCGGCGGGAATCTGCGGCAAGGCGGCGGCCGTGGTCGTGGTTGCATCGGGCGGCAGTGTGAACGACGACGCCGGCACGCCGATCAGCGTCGCGATCGCGTGCTGAAGCTTCGCGCGCTCGACGTCGAGATCGGTGTCCTGCGTGCGAGTGCTTTCCAGCTGCGTCTTCGCTTCGGCGACCGCCGATGCATCGATCCCGCCCGCCGCGAATTCCTGCTGCACGATCTCGAGCGACGCTGCATAGGCGGCGACGGTGTCGTCGAGCAGCTTCTTCTGGATGTCGAGCGAGCGCAGGTCGAAGTAGTCGGTCGCGAGGTCGCTCGCCATCGACAGGCGCACGGATTGCAGGTCCGCCTCGCTCGCTTGCGCGGTGTCGCGCGCGTTGACGGCTGCGTCCTTGACGCGTCCGAACAGATCCGGCTCCCAGCTCGCGGCGACGCCCACCGAATAGTCGGGCACGGTCTGGCCCGCAAGCGAATGCCCGAGCACGTTCTGCGAGAGGCGCGTGCGCGATTGCGCGATGCCCGCGGTCACCGTCGGCGCGTAGCCGGCACGCTGATAATCGACCATCGCGCGCGCGGCTTGCAGTTGCGCGACGGCTTTTTTCACCGACTGGTTCGATACGTCGATGCGCGCTTCGAGGCGGTTCAGCCCGGGATCGTCGAACAGCGTCCACCACGGCCCGCGCGGCTTGGCGTCGGCAGGCGCGGCAACCGACCAGCCCGCCGACGCTTGCGGCGCGTTCGCGTAGTGATCGGGCACGGCGACCTCGGGCTTGCTATAGGGCGGCAGCGTCGAACAGGCCGTCAACGCGCAGGCGACGCCGATGACGGTTGCCATGCGGGTGAGAGGACCAGGCAAGGTCAGCGAACGGGGTTTCATCACATCTCCTTCCAGCGATGCTCAGCTTTGCTTGGCGGCTGCAACGCGCACCGCCTCGCCCTCGACGATGGCATCGCCCGGATTGTCGACGACGCGATCGCCTTCGCTCACGCCGTCCGCGACTTCGACATACGTGCCGAAATCGCGGCCAATCGTGACTTGCTTGAGCCGCACCTTGCCGTCGCTGCCGACCACGGCCACTGTCACGCCGTCGGGGCGGAACAGCAACGCGCTCACAGGCAGGTCGAGCGCGGGACGCGTTGTTTGCAGCGCGAGATGCGCTTGCGCGTAGGCCCCGGGCATCAGCGCGCCGTCGCGGTTGTCGACGTCGATCTCGACGCGCAGCGTCCGGCTGACGGGATCGATCGCGTCGGCGCTGCGCGCGACCGTGGCCGGGAAGCGGCGGCCCGGGTATTGCTGGGTCGTCAGATAGACCTGGGTGCCCGCCGTGACGTAGGCCGAGTCGTCCTGCGGCACGTTCACGAAGATCCGCAGCTTGTCGGTCTGCTCGATATGGAACAGCTCGCCCGGATTGCCCGCGAGGCCGGGTGATCCGCCCGCGGTGACGAGCGCGCCGACATCGACGTTGCGCGTCGTGATGACGCCGTCGAACGGCGCGGTCACCTTCTCGTACGACACCAGCTCGGTGAGCCGCGCGACGTTCGCCTGCGCGGCCTCGAGCGCGGCGCGCTTCGCTTGCATGTCGCTCGTCTTGGTCTCGGCGTCCTGCTGCGAGACGGACTGCGTTTGCAGCATCGTCTGCCAGCGCTTCGCGGTGCTCGCCGCGTAGTCGTAGTTCGCCTGCGCGGCGGCTTCGTCGGCGCGCGCCTGCTTGAGCTGCGCGTCGAGCTCGGGCGTTTCGATGTCGGCGAGCGTCTGGCCGGTTTTCACTTTCGCGCCGATGTCCGTGTACCAGTGCTGGATATAGCCGCTCGTGCGCGCGTAGATCGAGGCGTCGGCGTAGGGCATCACGGAGCCGGGCAGCAGCAGTTCCTGCGAGCCCGGGGCACGGCGAGGCGCGACGACTGCCACGATCGGCTCGCGCTGCGCGTCGGCCTGCTTCGTGAGCGCGGTGCTTGCCGCGAGGCGCGGCACGATGCCGATCGCGAGCAAGGCCGCGGCAATCGAGGCGAGGGCCATAGGCAACCGCATCTGCAGCATCATCTTCAGCATCGGGCGGCGGCGCGATGGCGTATCGGGCGTGTTCATGTCGAGTCCTTCAAGAGCTTTCGATTGACTAAGCGTGTTCGTTGGCCGTTTCGACGGCGGCCGCGCGTGCGCGGCGTTTCGCGAGCCACGCATGCACGAGGCCGAACACCACCGGCACGAACAGCAGCGTGGAGACCGTGCCGAGCGCGAGCCCGCCGATCACCGCGCGTCCGAGCGGCGCGTTCTGCTGGCCGCCGTCGCCGAGACCGAGCGCCATCGGCAGCATGCCGATCAGCATCGCGAGCGCGGTCATCAGCACCGGACGGAAGCGGCTGAAGCCCGCTTCGAGCGCGGCGGCGAGCGGCTCGACGCCGTCGGCCAGCATCTCGCGCGCGGTGTTGACGACGAGAATGCTGTTCGCCGTCGCGATGCCGATGCAGAGGATCGTGCCCGTGAGCGCCGGCACGGAGAGCGTCGTATGCGTGGAGAACAGCATCCACGCGATGCCCGCGAGCGAGCCGGGCAGGCCGCAGATGATGATGAGCGGATCGATCCACGACTGGAAATTCACGACCATCAGCAGATAGACGAGCGCGACGGCGAACACGAGCCCGGCGCCAAGCCCTGCGAACGACTGGTTCATCGATTGCACCTGGCCGCGGATCACGATCGACGAGCCGGGCGGCAGTTGCGCGCGGGCCGCATCGACGAGGCGCGTCACGTCCGACGCCACGCCGCCGAGATCGCGCCCTTGCGCCGACGCGAAGATATCGAGTACGGGCTGCACGTTGTAGTGCGAGACGACCGCCTGCTGCGAGCTGCGCGACATCGTGCCGAGCGTGCCGAGCTGATTCTGCGGAACGTTTTGCGGATCGTTCGAGGACGGGTTCGTCGTCACCGGAATGTTCGCGAGCGTCTGCAGCGAGTGGATGTCGTACTGCGGCACTTCGGCCATGAGCGGATAGCTCACGCCGTTCTTCGGATCGAGCCAGAAGTTCGGCGTCGTCTGCGAGCTGCCGGACAGCGCGATCAGGAGGTTCTGCGCGACGTCGTGCTGCGTGAGCCCCGCCTGCATCGCCTTGGTGCGATCGACGTCGACATCGATGGCCGGTTCGTCCCCCGGCTGCTGGATGCGCGCATCGACAAGGCCGCGCACGCCGCGCAACTGCGAGAGCAGGCGATTCGCGACGGCGCGATTGGCCGCGAGCTTGTTGCCGACGATCTGGACGTCGATCGGCGCGGGCAGCCCGAAGTTCAGAATCTGGCTCACGATGTCGGCGGGCAGGAACGCGAACGTCACGCCCGGAAACGACGCGTTCAGAACGTTGCGCAGCCTGGCGACGTATTCGGCGCTCGGGTGATGACCGGGCTTGAGCGTGATGAGGATATCGGCGTCTTCGGGGCCGATGGGCGCGGACGAGTCGTAGGTGAGGTTGATGCCGCTCACCGGCACGCCGATGTTGTCGAGCACGGCGGCCTGCTCGGACTTGGGGATGACGGTGCGGATCTTCGCTTCGACTTCGTCGGTGATGCGCGCGGTTTGCTCGATGCGGGTGCCGGTCGGCGCGCGCAGATGCAGGCGGATCTCGCCGGTATCGACCGCAGGAAAGAAGTCGCGGCCGGTGAATGGAATCAGCGCGAGCGACGCGAGGCACAGCGCCAGATAGACCGGAATGAAGCGGCGGCGGCCGGCGATCGCGCGTTGCAGCGCGGCGCGGTAGCGATTGCGCAGCGCTTCGAAGCGCTGCTCGAACGACGCCTGGAAGCGCACGAGCGCGCCGAATCGCCCGGCGGCCGCCTGCCCGTGCCGCGACGGCGCGCGCATCAGGTACATCGCGAGCGTCGGAATCAGCGTGCGCGAGAAGAAGTACGACGCGCACATCGCGAACACCACGGCCTCCGCCATCGGCACGAACAGATAGCGCGCGACGCCCGTGAGCAGGAACATCGGCACGAACACGATGCAGATCGCGAGCGTCGAGACGAAGGTCGGCGCCGCGATCTCGCCTGATCCGTTGAGGATCGCGTCGTGCAGCGGCGCGCCGTTTTCGAGGTGATGCGTGATGTTCTCGATCGCGACGGTCGCGTCGTCGACGAGTATCCCGACCGCCAGCGCGAGGCCGCCGAGCGTCATGATGTTGATCGTCTGTCCGAGCGCGGCGAGCGCGATCAGCGAGGTCAGCACCGAGAGCGGAATCGAGATCGCGATGATCAGCGTCGCGCGCCAGCTGCCGAGAAAGAGCAGGATCATCGCGGCCGTCAGGCACGCGGCGATCAGCGCTTCGCGCACGACGCCCGAGATCGCCGACTTCACGAACACCGATTGATCGGACAGCGGCGTGATCTTCAGCGCCTTCGGCAGGCCCGCGGCGATCTTCGGCAGCATCGCCTTGACCTGCTGGATGATCGTCAGCGTCGAGGCGCTGCCGGTCTTCTCGACTTGCAGCAGCGCGGCGCGCTTGCCGTCGCTGCGCACGATGTTCGTCTGCGGCGCGTAGCCGTCGATTACGTGAGCGACGTCGCGCACATAGATCACGGTTCCGTTCACGGTCTTGACCGGCAGATTGTTGAGCGCCTCGACCGTGCGCGTGCTGCCGTTCATCTCGACGTTGTACTCGCGCGTGCCGATCTTCGCGGTGCCGCCCGGAAGAATCAGGTTTTGCGCGTTGACCGCGTTGACGACGTCGATGGGAGCCAGGCCCTTCGCCTGCAGCGCGCGCGGATCGAGCTGGACCATGATCTGGCGGATCTTGCCGCCGTAAGGCAGCGGCACCGCGGCGCCCTGCACGGTCGCGAGCTGCGTGCGGATGAAGCTGTTGCCGAGGTCGTAGAGCGTCTGCTCCGGCAGCGTGTCGCTCGAAAGGCCGAGCTGCAGCACCGGCACGGTCGACGCGTTGTACGTGATGATGTTGGGCGGCAACGTGCCGGGCGGCAGGATGCGCAGGATCGAGGCGGAGTTCGACGCGGCTTCGGCGATCGCGCGGTTGATGTCGGCGCCGGGGTGAAAGAAGATCTTGACCACCGATACGCCGTTCAGCGATTGCGATTCGATGTGCTCGATGTCGTCGACGTCGGACGTGAGCGCGCGCTCGTAGTTCGACGTGATGCGGTTGGCCATGTCTTCCGCCGAGAAACCGTTGTACGTCCATACGATGCTGACGACCGGAATGTCGATGTTCGGAAAGATGTCCGTCGGCGTGCGCATGATGGCGATCGGCCCGAGGATGAACAGCAGGACGGCGAGAACGATGAAGGTATAGGGCCGCCGCAGGGCCAGTCTGACGATCCACATGATGATTCCTTGGCGCGAGGCTTCACATGGAGGGAAGTTTGACTGGCAGGCATTTACCCCGCTCTGACGCGGAAATTACAAGTCCGTTATCTGTCGGCAGCCGGGGAGATAACGAGCTTGTAATGCGAAGGTCAGTATCGGGACAGGGGTCGCTGCCGAGAATGAAGGCAACTCTTCATCGACGCCGATGGAGAGGCCCGAGGCCTCGTTCATGGTGAATGCGGCCGCTATGCTCTCGAAGGGGAACCATCATGAAAGCACTGATCAAAGCCGTACTGATTGCCTGCGCGCTGAGCGCGCCCGCATTCGCGTTCGCCCAAGCCGCCAACGGGCCGGTGACTCGCGCCGAAGTGAAAGCCGATCTCGTCCGGGCCGAGCAGGCCGGCTATCGTCCGGCAAGCAACGAAAACAATTATCCGGCCGACATTCAGGCTGCCGAAGCGAAGATCGCGGCGCAAGGGCAGACGCCCGAAGCGGCGTCGGTCGGCGGCGTGCCGATGACGGGCGCTTCGCAGGCCGGCGCGCCGCTTGCACCGGTCGCGATGAACGACGCGCAATCGGTCTATGCGCACCATTGAGCGCGTGTCATTCGCGCCGCCCATTCAGGTAGCGCCATTCGAAGCCTTGCGGACCCCCGTGCACTCTACCGGCCGATGTTTCCGGAAAGTGCGCGGGGATACCGCCGCTTTTTTTCGGCCATTCGGGCGATCAGAAGTAAAACGGCTTTACGTTCTTCAACCCCGCGAGCTCGCGAATCCTGTTGAACGACGTTTCGACTGCCGACCGGCATCCCGGCGCATCGTCAAGACGCACCGGATCGAAATGCACGGTATCGATTCCCGGTGGGATGGCAAAGGGGCGCTCCATGCCCTCGGATTCCGTCACGAGCGCGGTGCCCGCGATGTCGGCAAGCGCCATGAAGAGAAATGGCGTGACGCCCTCCAGCAACTGGTCAAGGAGAGTGCGGACTGCCGTGGGCAGCATTTTCAGCATCGGCAGCTCGTACGCTCCGGGCCACCAGGTGCGTTCCTGATCGGCCCATGGACCAACGCCTATCACACCGGCCATCTCGATCGACCTGTCCGGAGCAAGGTATGCGTACCCCCGATACGTGCCGTGGTCGTCGGTCTTCGGGATTGCAAGAAGGCCGCGCTCCCGTTCTTCGATACGCTGCATCGGCACGTCGGCAGGTCTGAGCTTCAGCAGGGTCTGAGCGACTCCCACCGGTAGCGGATTATTGCGCCACCTTCGACGATCGGCGGGTTCGCTGGCGATTCGGCAAATCCACTTCGGACCACCGGACAGCGGGATGCGCGCTCTTTCCGCTGCAGTCATGCGAACGTCTCGTCGAGCGCCGCCTTGAGATCCGCGATCAGGTCGGCCGGGTCTTCCAGGCCGATCGAGAAGCGCAGGTGACCATATTTCCGGAACGCGTCCGGGTAGCACTCCGATCCGCCTCGCCCATCCTTGCCGACGTGCACGATCAGGGACTCGTCGTGGCCGAGCGATACCGCCGAGGTGATGAGGCGCAGGTTGGCCACGAAGCGATTCTGCACCGCAGGTTCGCCTTTGACGGCAAAAGCCATGACGGCGCCATACCCCATGCCGCCGAATTGGCGCGACGCAAGCTCATGCTGCGGATGGGAAGGCAGGCCTGGGAATGCCACGTAGGCGACTCGCGGATCGTTGTCGAGGAATTCCGCGACCTTCCGTGCCGAGGACATGTGCCTCGGCAAACGCAGCGGCAGGGTCACGGAGCCTCGCATGATGAGCCACGCATTGAAAGGCGAGATCGAACCGCCCACATCGACGAGTGCGTCGCCTTTCAGCCGGTGGATCAGCTCCGCGCGCCCGATGACGGCTCCGCCCATCGCATCGCCGTGCCCGTTGATGTACTTCGTCAGTGAATGAGCGACGAAATCCGCGCCGTGTTCGAGGCCTCGAAACATCGGCGGGGGCGTGAACGTCGCATCGATCGACAGCATGGCGCCGGCACCGTGCGCGATTCCTGCAAGCGCTTCGACATCGGCCACCTTCGTGGTCGGATTGGCAATCGTCTCGGCATGGATCAGTTTCGTGTTCGGGCGCACGGCTTCCCGTACTGCATCGAGATCGCCGATGTCCACGAACGTCGCTTCGATACCGTAGCGCTCCGGGAGCAGTTCGCTGAAAAGACGCCAAACGGCTTCGTACGTGACATCGCTAACGACGACATGATCGCCACTTTTCAGAAACGTGAAAAATATCGAATGCAGCGCGGCAACGCCGGTTGCGAAAACGACGGCTTCCTCACCACGCTCCATCGCCGCAAGCTTGCGCTCGAGACAAAGCTGGTTGTGGCCCAGGTTACGCGTGTACAACAGCGTTTGGGACAGCGTTTGAGAATCCGACCAGTTGAGTGAAGACGGGTCATCGGGCAATTGGTACGAGTTTGCCATGACGATCGGCGTGCGGATTGCGCCCGTCGTGGCGTCGATGAGATTCCCGGCATGCACTGCCTGACTGTCGAACGAGAGGCTCGCCGGCTGTTTCTTATCGGGCCGCTGCTGAATGTTTACGGTTGCCATATTTATTGATCCCTCTTCCTGATACAGACAACTTTGGGTTGAGTCATCTCCTCGTACGCGAACCGAACACCTTCGCGGCCAAGGCTTCCGTACTTGAATCCCCCGAACGGCATGGCGTCGAACCGGTAGTCCGACGAGTCGTTGATCATGACCCCGCCGGCTTCGAGCTTGTCGGCCGCCTTGAGAGCGGCATGCAGGTCATGCGTGAAGATGCCGGCATGGAGGCTGTACTCGGGGCTGTTGGCGAGTGAAAGCGCCTCATCCAGTGTCTCGATCCGTTGAAGAACGACAACCGGGCTGAAGATCTCCTGCTTCCACAGATCGCATTCGAAGCTGACGTCCTCGAGCACGGCCGGAGCGTAGACCGAACCTTCCTGAGTATTGCCGCACAGCAGTCTGGCGCCCTGGCTGATCGCCGCATCCACCACGCCTTTCGTTCGCGCGGCTGACTGCGCCGTGATCATCGGCCCGACGTCGGTGTCCGGCAACGCAGGGTTGCCCACCTTCAGCGCTTTGGTGCCGGCAACGAAACGCTCCTTGAACGCTTCGTAGACGGACGACTGGATCAGAATGCGCTGCGTGCCGATGCAGTTCTGGCCCGCGGCCCAGAATGCTCCGGACACGCACGATTCCACGGCGTCCTCGAGGTCGCAGTCACCCAGGACGATGACGGGCGCGTTGCCTCCCAGATCCATCGCAAGCTTTTTCAGGCCTGCGGACCGGGCTATTTTTTCTCCGGTTGCGAATCCGCCAGTGAAGGAAACCATTCTCACGTCCCGGGACGAGACGAGGGCTTCGCCGAGCGCTGCGCCGCCCGTCGCGATCGATACGACGTTCGACGGCATGCCAGCCGCCACGAGATAGTTGACGAGCTTGATAGCCGAAAGAGGCGCGAGCTCGGACGGCTTGAGGACCACGGCATTGCCTCCGGCGATCGCCGGTCCGAGCTTGTGCGCAACGAGGTTGAGCGGATCGTTGTAGGGCGTGATGGCGACGATGACGCCGAGAGGTTCCCGAGTGAACCATCCCTGCCGGTTTTCCGATCCGGCGTACGCATCGAACGGCACGACTTCACCGCTGTTCCGGCGCGCCTCATCGGCGGACAGCTTGAGCGTGTTCACGCAGCGCAGCACTTCCTTCTTGGCCTGCTTGATGGTCTTGCCGGCTTCCGCGACGATGAGATCGGCAAACGCGTCCCTATCGCGCTCCACCAGCGATGCGCAGGTCTCGAGCACGCGAGCCCGCTCATGACGGGATAGGCTGCGGCACACGCGGGCGCCGTCCTTCGCGGTCTGAATCAGCATCTGTGCGCCTTCCGGCGGAATGTTCACGACGGTGCCCACTTCGGCGCCATCGAAGGGGTTGGTCACCGGGATGAAGGCGGACGATGGGTCAATGGGGAATGCAGGCATATTCATTTCGAAGCGCCTCCCGCAGTTTTTTTCTTGTGGATGCTGATGATGTCGGAGAGCAGCGCGTAGGCAGTCTCGACGCGTCCGGCGCCCGGTCCCTGCACGGTTACGTCTCCCAGGACCTTCGTCTTGAACGTGATCGCGTTCACGGCGCTCCCGACGCCGGCCAGTGAGTTCTCCAGAGGGAGAAGCTTCGGCTTCACGGATGCTTGAACGGTTCCGTCAGGCGCTTTGATGGCGCTTCCGATCAGCTTCCAGCGCGCATTTGCAGCCGCGGCATCCTGAAGGGCTTGAGCGGTCAGGCCGCCAATTCCTTCGCACGCCACATCCCACGGCCTGAGCTGCGCTCCGAGCAGCTCGTTGGCCAGGATGGTGACCTTCAAGCCGACATCGTGACCCTCGATATCCGCGGTCGGATCTGCTTCCGCATAGCCGAGCGTTTGAGCCTTCTTTACGGCTTCGCCAAAGCTGAGACCATCCGACTCCATGCTCGACAGTACGAAATTCGAAGTGCCGTTGAGAATGCCTTCGAATCCGATCAGATCGGATCCGGCAAGCGACTCCTTGGCGAATCTGATGACTGGTGTGCCGCTCATCACCGTACCTTCGAATTCAAAGAACGCTCCGTTTTCCTCGGCGGCGCGCTTCAGGGATTTGGCATGAAACGCCACCGGCCCCTTGTTCGTCGTCACCACGCTTATGCCGCTGTCCAGGGCGAGGCGGCAATAGGACGAGGCGGGCTCTCCGTCCCGGGGATTGGTAAACGTCGCCTCCGCTACGATGTCCGCGCCGCAAGTCCGGATGACCTGCTCGGTTTCCTGCGCTGCCTTGCCGCCGGGCAGCTTCTCGAACGCACCCTTATCCCGCGGGAGATTGCGCAATGCGTCCAGGTCGATGCCGCCGGGGGATACGACGGAACCGAGATGCAGATCGCTGACGCCCACGATCTTCAAACGGAAACCCAGCTCGCGCTCCCAATGCCAGTTTTTCTCCGCCGCCAGCTCGGCAAGCGCGCGATTGACGCCGCCGAAGCCAATCAGCGCTACCTTGTATTCGCTCACGTCACCATCCTTCATTTGATGAACACGGGAAGGATGGTAATCAACGGGACTGTCACATTACATCGGGCAAACTGCTCGAAATATCGAGCGTTTTGCCAGGGCGGCTTGCATGTTGCTCAGGGGCAGGCTGCCTGATGCCCGCGCGGCGAGGAATCTTTCGAACGAGTCAGAACGAACGACGTGACGGTATTGAGAACGCCCGGCAGCGCAGCAATCTCTTCCCAGAGCTTGTGGATGTGATCGGAAGTCGCGGCTTCGATGTGCAAGACGATATCGAGCTCGCCGCTCATCACGTCGCACGCGACAACTTCCGGAACCGAGCGCACATGGACCAGCACATCGATCCCTCGCATCCGGTCCTTCCGGTAGACGAACATGAGCGCTCTGATGGGCTCCGATTCAGGCGCAGCATGGCCGGACTTGATGGTGTACCCGCGAATGTAGCCGTCGCGCTCCAGCCTCTCGATCCGGAGCCTCACGGCGTTGCGCGACAGATTGACGGACGCAGCAATGTCGTTGTGCGACAGGCGCGCGTTCTCAGTCAGTTGCGCAAGAATTTTTTCGTCGACCTTGTCGAGCACACGCTTCATATTTCAAGCTGCCTATTCATTAAACGCCCGATTCGGCCAAGCCGCTAGAGCGCAAGCGAGCCTTCCACGCAGGTGACGCAAGCACCGCCGACGCGTACCTTTCCGCTCGCATCCACGCTCACCTTGACGCGTCCATCTCGGCCGACACAGCGTCCTTGCGCAGCCACGTAGTCTATTCCGCCGGGCGGCAACAGGCCGCGTTCCCACTGGAAGGCGGCCACGCTGCCGTTGCCGCTTCCGCAGACAGGATCCTCCTCGACTCCGCAGGACGGAGCGAAGGCGCGCACTTCGATTGCCGCATCCCCTTGCTCGCGCTTACCGAATACGGTCAGGCCCGTGACACCGAGGCGGCGCTCGAACTCCGCCAACTTCGCGAAGTCCGGCCGCAGATCGAGTACGGAAGCCGCATCGTTCATTTGCACGACAACCCAAATGGCGCCGACGTTCACGATGGCCGGCGCGGTCTCGATGTCCGCTTTGCATCCGAGGATACGCTCCAGATCGGCGATCTCCGCCGTGTGCAGCGGCTCCATCTTCGCGGGCGGCAGGCCGAAGGTCAACTGGCGGTTTCCGCCTTGCTCGTCGACCGTCAATTCAACGAGGCCGATGCCGCATTGCTGAATCAATCGACCGCTCCGGCGAGGCGTGACGCGCCCGGCTTCCAGGATGGCGTGAGCACTGCCCAGTGTCGGATGTCCGGCAAAGGGAAGCTCGCTGCGCGGCGTGAAAATCCGCAAACGATAGTCGGCCTCGGCCGTCGTGGGCGGAAGGACAAATGTCGTTTCGGAAAGGTTGGTCCAGCTCGCGATCGCTTGCATCGCGCCGGTGGACAGGCCCTCCGCGTCCAGCACCACGGCCACCGGATTGCCCAGAAGCGGCCGGGAGGTGAAGACGTCGACTACCTTATAGGATCGTTTCATATGGGCCTCTATTGAGTTGGCATGCGGCGCAGCCAGTGCGTTTGCGCCGATGCTTCACCATGAAAAACACCCCAAAGGCTGGATCGGCGTCCAACTTTTGGGGTGCCGCTCGGATCGGCCGGTTGCCGTTACTGCAGTCCGCCGAAGCGGAGAATGCTATTTTTCGCCTGCGGCCACGCTGTCGATCTCCGTCTCCGTGAGACCGTACTTAGCCATGCGGGCACGGTGGTCGGACGAACCGAGGTACTTGCGGAGTTGCTCATTCACCGCCTGCAGAAGGCCGTGATTGCTCTTATTGAACGAGAAGGCGCCGACAGGTGCTTTCCCTTCCTTGCTCATTTTGTGTGCAACCGCTTCCAGCTCCTCGTTGGCGCCGGCAAGGGCGCGGCTCCCGATCGCGGTGCTCGCGTATGCGTCGATCTTTCCTGTGAGCAGCGCGGCGACTGCGGCGGGCTGGTCTTTGAACACCGCGATCTGGCTATCGCTCACGCCCGCCGACTTTGCGGCGTCGAGCTGAACCGTCCCGGCAACGATCCCAAGCCGCGCCTCGCTCCGCGCGGCCACTGCCTCGTAGCTCGCCAGCGCTTTCGGGTTGCCGCCTTGAAGCAGGAATCCATCGCCCAGCGCCCAGACCGGCGCACTGAATGCAACGCGCTCTGCGCGCTCAGCCGTCACGAAAATTGGCACGTTCATGTCCCAGCGGCCCTCTTGCACGCCAGGCAGAAGTTCTTCGAACGAGGTCAAATGATGTTCGATGGAGGACACACCGATCGCTCGAAGCACCACATCGGCCAATTCGATGTCGGAGCCCGTCACGGAATGATCACGGTCAGTCCAGTAGAAAGGCGGTTCTTCGAGATATGCAATTGTTACTTTCATGGCTGTACTCAACTTGAGTGACTGGGGCTGGATCATGATGCGGCGTCATTCCGGCCGCGGGTCGCAATACCTGAGATCGCGGTGTCGAGTCGTCACGCGGCAGCGGCGTCCAGGGCCGCCGAAAGAGCGGACAATGCGGGTCCGAGGCGTGCAGGCGGCAGATAGCCAAAGCCAAGGCGGAATACGCAATCGCTTTCGCCAAACCACGTTCCGGACGCCAACTGCAAGTCATGACCAGGCAGCAGATTCCAGAAGCGCGAGACGGCAACATCGTCGAATGCATCGGAACGCAGGCGCAGGCAGCACAACGCGCCGGCATCCGGCCGCACCCACTCGATACGTTTGTGCTCGCCCTCGCACCAATTCGCCAGTTCATCGAGGGCGCGGGCGAGCAACCGGCGCCGGGGTGCGAGCACGCTTTCCCTGTTGCGCAGAAGCGCTGTGGCGAGCGTCTCGTCGAGCACCGAACCCGAGATCACGATGTTCATCTTGGCGATGGTCAGACGCGACCGAAGGCCGGCGTCCTCCACCGTGAGCCAGCCCGTGCGCAAGCCCGGCGCGCCGAGCGCCTTCGATACCGACGCGCCGGTGACGATATGCGAGTCGAGCCCCGCGAAACTGCCGGCCACGGCGCCGTCGCCATAGGCGGCCTCTCGATAGGTCTCGTCGATGAAAAGTATCGCTTCCGGAGAATGCCTCTTCATCAAGACGAGGAGCTTCTCGATATCCGCGCGGGACGTCTGAACGCCGCTTGGATTTTGTGGCGTTGCAAGACTGACCAGCTTGGTTTTCGAAGACAGGCTCGCCTCGATCCGGTCCAGGTCCAGCCGATAGCCGTTCTCGAACGATAACTTGACCTCGCGGACACTGACGCCGGCTCCAAGCAGACAATCGCGGCTCGGCGGAAAGCAGGGTGTCGCGAGGACAGCCTCGTCGCCGGGGCGGCAGACTTCGAGAGCGAGAAGAAAGAGCCCGAGCGCGGTGCCTTGTGTCGTGATGATCTGCTCTGCCGGAACGTTGCAGGCGTCGGCAATCGCCTCACGAAGCGCGACCGCACCGGCGGATCTGCCATAGCCGAGCTTCAGGTCGCGGATACCCTCGAGACCGTCGAGATCCAGGATCTCGCCTACCGTCAAGTCTTGGGAGGTGCTCTCCGCCAGGTTGAACGGCCGATTCACGTCGAGGAGTGAAATGATCTCGTTGTAGGGAAATCTCCCGCTCCACTCCTGGGAATCCGTGCGAAGGGCGTTGCTGAGGCCGGACATCTGGGCTCCTGCGAATGTGATCGGAACCCATGCATCGTAGCGCCCGCGGGCGGACCATAACAGTCACAATTTTGTGCCGATTCGACCATCACAATTTCGCTTGGCGAGCCGCGGGCGCCGGATCGATAATCGTGAATTCCTCCGCATGAGCGCCTCCATGGACACGCACACTTCGTACCGTTACGAGCAGTTGGCCGAGCTCATCGTCGGCATGATCGACAACGGCGCGCTCACGGCGGGCGCGCGGCTGCCATCCGTGCGCACCGTCAGCGAGCAGCACCGCATCAGCATCTCCACGGCGCTGCAGGCGTACCGTCTGCTCGAAGATCGCGGCGTCCTCGTCGCGCGGCCGCAGTCGGGCTTTTACGTCGCGGCCGCGCCTCGCGGCGCGCTCGCGTTGCCGTCGACCTCTCGCCCGCGCACGAAGGCGTCGACGGTGTCGATCAGCGGAGCCGTCGCGGCGCTGCTCGAGCACGCGTCGAACTCGGCGCTCGTGCCGCTCGGCTGCGCCGTGCCCGACTCGGAGCTGCTGCAATCGAAGCGGCTCGACCTCGCGCTCGCGCGTGCCGCACGTCAACACGGGACGCGCTACAACGTCTATTGCGCACCGAACGGCGAGCCGCGCCTGCGCCGCGAAATCGCGAAGAGGGCGATGCGCGTCGGGCATGCGCTGTCGCCCGACGACGTGCTCGTCACGTGCGGCTGCACCGAGGCGCTGACGCTTGCGCTGAGCGCCGTCGCCAAGCGTGGCGATACGATCGCGATCGAATCGCCCACGTACTTCGGATTCCTGCATGCGATCGAAATGCTCGGCCTGAAGGCATTCGAGCTGCCGACCCACCCGACGCACGGCATCGACGTCGATGCGCTCGCACGCTTGCTCGATACGGAGCCGGTGGCGGCCTGCGTGCTGTCGTCGAGTTTCAACAATCCGCTCGGCTCGGCGATGGCCGAAGCCGGCAAGCGGGCGCTTCTCGCGCTGCTCGCGCGGCATGCCGTGCCGCTGATCGAAGACGACGTCTACGGCGACATCCACTTCGGTCGCGAGCGGCCAAAGCCGTTCATCGCGCTCGACGGCGGCGCCAATACGATCTACTGCAGCTCGTTCTCGAAAAGCCTTGCACCCGGATACCGGGTCGGCTGGATTGCAGCGGGCGCCTACGCGCAGCAGGTGATGGAACGCAAGCTCGCGTTCAGTCTCTGCGGCCCCGTGTTGCCTCAAATCGCGCTCGCGGATTTTTTGGAGAGCGGCGCTTACGATACGCACTTGCGCGGCATCCGCCGCATCTTCGAAGAGAACCTCGCGCGCATGACGCGTGCGATCGAGGCAAGCTTCCCAGCGGATACGAAAGTGAGCCAGCCGGCAGGCGGCTTTGTGCTCTGGCTCGAACTGCCGAGGCGCTTCGATTCGCGCGCGCTCTTCGACGAGGCGCTCGAGCAAGGCATTTGCTTCGCGCCCGGCGACGTTTTCTCCGCGAGCCGGCGCTTTCGCAATTGCCTGCGCTTGAGCGCCGGGCATGTCTGGGACGATCGCATCGAAGACGGCGTCCGCCGCCTGGGCAGGCTCGCAAAGACGCAGCTTGCGCGCTGAGAGCACGCCGGCTTCTCCTCGACACCGCCGGCGTGCGAACCAAACGCTCTCCATTCGTCTGCAAATAAACTATTCTTAAGACGCTCGGCCGTTGCTCGGGAGCAAATATGACCGATCCGTCGGAGTACATTGCGCAGCATCTGCGTAACTTTTCTGCGTCGTCTTCGGACCATCCGGCGAGTGGCGTCCTGAATCCCTACGCGCTGCTCTTGCCGATCGTTCTCTTCGTCGTGCTGGTTTGCATCGCCGCGTTCGAGGACCGCTGGGCCATGTTCAGGCTCGCTCCACCGATGAGCTTCCGCAGGCGCTTGTTCGTGTGGTGGTCGTGCGCGTGGCGGCAGTTTCTGGCGAGCATTCCCCTCGCGGTCATAGGCGGGGTGGCTTTCCTGTATCTGGTTCATCGGTTGGCCGTGCCGCTGGGCCATCTCTCGGGGAACATGCTGCAACATGCCACGGGAATGTTCACGGCCATGCTGTCGCTCGTTGTGACAGCGATGCCGCTCATCGTGGCGCCTCTGATCTGCACGATGCTGAGCCTGCCTGTTTACGGGTACATGGTGCGAAAGGGGCTGGCTTCGCATGCACTGGCTGTGCCGGCGCGATTCGGCTTGTGGCGCGCGACCCGGCTCGGCGTCACTACGTTGGCCTGGTCCGGCGTCGGGACGCTCTTTATCGCCGATTTGACCGCCACGCTTCCGCATCGTGTCGCCGAGGGGCTGCGCCTGCTGTTCTTCGTCGTCTGGGGCATGTACATCGTATTGCCGCGGCAGATCCGCAGGGCCGAGCGCCTCAGGCAGGTGCTTTCGGCGAAGTAACGTCCCCGGTTGGCACGCCTGCCTTCGCAAAACAATACACGTCGTCGTAGCGCACCCCAGGCGATCGCGGCATGCGTCTTAGCATGGCTTGTCCGATCGCCCATTCGACCGTTATGCGCCCTATCGTCTCCCCGGTGTCGCGCGAGCACACCCGTTACTCCCCGGCCGACGCCGCCGGTCTGATCGCCGCCGTGGCGGCGTACGACTCGGCCGGCGAACAGTTGCATGCGCTCGAAGCCCATATTTCCCGATGCTTCGAAGCCGTCGAAGACATCGGCGCCGACAAGCCGAGAAAGGATGCATTCTGGTCGATCGCCAGGAAGATTCTCGAGCAAAGCAGGCAGTTGATGTCGGCGGAAAGCAGAGCGGTGCTTCACGCCGAGCAGGCAGCCGGGACATCCCCCCAGTTCTGGAACGGCAGCTGGCCATGGGCGGAGAAGATGCGAAGCGAGATCGGTCCGCGTCCACCCTTGACACTGGCGTGCCTGACTCTGCCGGCGCGTGCCCATCACGAGCTTCGCCTGTTCAATCTTGCGCTTGCCACCGTCAACCACGTCCTATGGGACGAGGCTCCGCGCGCGTTTTCGTTTCCCATGCGGCGCTATGCTGCCGAGCTGGACGGAGCGTATCCGTTCCGCTGGCCGGACGGGTCAGCGGCCATTGTCGAGGTCGGCCCGAATCCCGCTCTCGATCGGGCCGTGTTGACGCGCATCCGGCCATACGTCGATCCAACGCTGCCGAAGGCCGATCGCGAATGCTTGTATCGGGAGAACTTCTATTGCCGGCGAATGAATGAAGACGATTTGCTCCAGCCGGGGGAGCGCGCCCTGATCGGCCAGTGGGGCGCGTTTGCCAGGCGTCGAATTCCGGAGGGCGTTTGCCTCGGCGTGTATGGCGGTACGCTGCTGGACCACGAGAGCACGATCATGCTCGCGGATCGGCGCCACCTTGCGAACGTGTCCTCGGCTGACGGTCCGGATTACTTCGTGAACGGCGAGAACATCACGTCACTGATGAACACCCGGTTTACATTCGACGCGCAAGGGCACATCGCCGCTCAATCCACCGGGCCGTACAACGTGCGCGCACAGGCGTTCGAGGCGTCAACGGCCGGTGGAATCCCGCTTTCGCTTATCGCCTTTTTTTCATCGCAAGACATCGAGCAGGATGCCGAGCTCCGCTGGAATTACGGACACGACGAAACGGCGCTGGTCAGGAATGGGCTGCGTGGCTGAGACCGGATGGCCCACAAGGAAGTCTTCGATACCAACGACTACGCGTCATGCTTACCGTAGTGTTTGGTAACGAGTTCGACGATATCCCTCGGGCCCCTAAAGGGAAGCCGCCCTCGTGCTTGACTCTCCTTGAGAAACCCGGGGGGAGGCGCTGTGGGCCTCCATCGCGGTCTTCACATGCGGTAGAGCGTTTGCTGGTCCGTCAGCCTATTCGACGCCGCGAACGATGCGGACATCGCGCTCGACGCCGTCGCCCAGGGCTTCAAGCGCTTTCTTGTAGGCGTCGCTTGTGTATGCGGCAACGGCGTGCTCGTAGGTCGGAAACTCGATCACGACCGTGCGTTCCTTCAAGCCTTGTTCATGCGCTTCCTCGGCCACGGCGCGCACGAGGAACTTGCCTCCGGCGGCCTCCACGGCGGGCATCGCGAGTTGCGCATACGCTGCGAGCTTCGATGGGTCCTTCGTCGCGCGGTATGTGTTTACCCAGTATCCCTTGCTCATTTGAATTTCCTTGGTTAACGACGGAAGCCGTATGTTCGCACGTTTGACCAATGAGATTGGGGATGGGGCCGCTGTGCGTTTGCGTTCGCGACGTATGATCGGATCTCCAAGCCGATCATGTGCGAGCCATTCATGCCATCGGCGGCTAGCCCTGGGAATTCGCAGTTCCGGCATTTCGGCAGTAGCGCCCACGCCGCCGCGCCGATGATGTCTCCACGCTCTCGACAACCTCGCGCCACCACCGCTCGCCGCGATGCGGAGCGGCCAGGTCCAGGCGCTCGCCCATGCGCGGCGTCGAAAGCGCGATGCCGCGCGCGGCGGCGAGACCCGTCACCCGTTCGAACGGCTCCTGCCAGCGATGCATGGCCAGATCGAACGTGCCGTTGTGAATCGGCACGAGCCAATCGCCCCGCAGATCGACATGCGCCTGCACGGTGTGCTCGGGCTGCATGTGGACGTAGGGCCATTGCGCGTCGTAGGCGCCGGTTTCGAGCAGCGTCACGTCGAACGGGCCGAGGCGCTCGCCGATGGTCTTGAAGCCGTCGAAGTAGCCGGTGTCGCCGCTGAAGAACACGCGCAAATCGCCGTCGACGATCACCCACGATGCCCACAGCGTGCTGTTGCCGTCGAACAGGCTGCGCCCGGAAAAATGCTGCGAGGGCGTTGCCGTGAACGACAACCCGTCGATCTGCGTGCCTTGCCACCAGTCGAACTGGCGCACCTTCGCGGCATCGACGCCCCATTCGATCAGCCGGTCGCCGACGCCCAGCGGCGTCAGGAACACGCCCGCCGTTTCGGCGAGGGCGAGCACCGTGTCGCGATCGAGATGGTCGTAGTGGTCGTGGGACAGGATCACGCCGCGCAGCGGCGGCAGGTCGGCGAGCGCGATGGGCGGGGCATGGAAGCGCTTCGGGCCGACGCGCCGGAACGGCGAGGCGCGTTCGGCGAACACCGGATCGGTCAGCCAGAACTGGCCGCGCAGCTTGAGCAGCATGGTCGAATGCCCCAGGCGGTACAGGCTGCGGTCTGGCGCGGCGTCGAGCTGCTCGCGGGTGAGCGCGTCGATGGGCAGCGCGCCTGCCGGAGCGGTGCCGCGCGGCTTGTTGAACAGTACGTTCCAGGCGATCCGCAAGGTCTTGCCGAAGCTCTCGGCCGGACGCGGCGCGACGTTGCGAAAGCGTTCGCCGTCGTGCTGCGGCGACGAGCCGGACAGCTCGCGTCCGCGTTTCGCGGCGGTGAGACCCAGAACACGGCTGATGGAATCGGGGAGCGATGGCATAGGACGGAATCGAGATGAAAAGTACACCGAGCAGTGTAGTTTGTTTCTCGAGAAAGTAAACTGCCGGGTGTAAAATTTTGCGAATGGAAACGAGCACCATCCCTCAACGCCTGACCGATCGCAAGCGCGTCGCCATTGTCGATGCGGCTATCGAGGAATTCCTCGCGGCCGGGTTCGACGCGACCAGCATGGACCGCATCGCTGCCCGCGCGAATGTCTCCAAGCGCACGGTCTACAACCATTTTCCCGGCAAGGAAGCGCTGTTCGCCGCAATCCTGACGCAGCTTTGGGACGCCTGCCAAACGGGCAATGCACCCCTCTATCGCGCCGACGAACCGTTGCGCGCGCAACTGCTCGAACTGCTGATGCGCAAGCTGCGGTTCTTGAACGACGAAGCGTTTCTCGCGCTTGCGCGTGTCGCGATCTCGACGGGCATTCGTTCACCGGAACGGGCGCGCGAGATGGCGGCGCGGCTGGGCGAGCGCGAGGAGGACTTGACGGTGTGGATACGCGCGGCGGCGGCCGACAAGCGTCTCACGACATCGGACCCGGTGTTCGCCGCGCTGCAGTTGCAAGGGATCGTGAAGGCGTTTGCCTTCTGGCCGCAGGTGACGATGGGGCAGCCTCCGCTTAGCAAGAGCGAGCAGAAGAAAGTGGCCGAGGCTGCCGCGGATATGTTTCTGGCGCGATATGCGTGAGCGGCCTGCGGCCGCGACGCGCGCTCAGTAACTCGCCACTTCGATCACCGCATCTGCAAACGCCTTGGGCGCTTCCTGCGGCAGATTGTGGCCGATTCCACCGCTGATGGTCCGGTGCGCGTATTTGCCGGAGAACTTCTTCGCATACGCTTGCGGCTCGGGATGAGGCGCGCCGTTCGCGTCGCCTTCGAGGGTGATCGTCGGCACGGCGATCACCGGTGCTGCGGCGAGACGCTTTTCCAGCGCGTCGTATTGCGGTTCTCCATCCGCCAGGCCCAGCCGCCAGCGGTAGTTGTGGATCACGACCGCAACGTGGTCCGGGTTCTGGAAAGCCGCCGCCGATCTCTCGAAGGTCGCATCGTCGAAGTTCCATTTCGGCGACGCGAGCTGCCAGATGAGCTTCGCGAAGTCGTGCCGGTTGGCTTCATAGCCGAGCTTGCCGCGCTCGGTCGCGAAGTAGAACTGATACCACCACGCGAACTCCGCCTTCGGCGGCAGGGGCGCCTGGTTGCCCGCCTGGCTGCCGATCAGGTAGCCGCTCACCGAGACCAGCGCCTTGCAGCGCTCCGGCCACAGCGCCGCGATGATATTGGCCGTGCGCGCGCCCCAGTCGAAAGCGCCGAAGATCGCCTGCTGGATCTTCAGCGCATCCATCAGCGCGATGATGTCGACGGCGACGACCGACTGCTGGCCGTTGCGGGCCATATCGCTCGAAAGAAACCGCGTCGTTCCGTAGCCGCGCAGGTACGGAACGATCACGCGATAGCCCGCCGATGCGAGCCGGGGCGCGACGTCGACGAAGCTGTGGATGTCATAAGGCCAGCCATGCAGCAGGATCACGACGGGGCCGTTGCTCGGGCCGGCTTCGGCATAGCCGACGTTCAGCAGGCCGGCATCGATCTGCTTGATCTCCGCGAAGGATGCATTCGACGTTGTTGCGTTCGAGCCTTAAGCGGACTGCGCGTGCGCGAGTCGGCTCAAGAGCAGCTCCATTGAGCCGAGGCCGACGGCCGCCGTTCCAAGAAAGCGCCGCCGGCGGGGATTGATCTCGTTCGGCATCGTTGAATCTCCTCTTCAGGTTTCAAGATGTCATTGGACCGCGCGAACGTATCGCGCTTGTGTCGGCTACTCCGTGGCGCTGCAATGTTTTGTATCCGGGTCGGGGCCGGATACATTGGGATACAAATCACACCCAAGGCTGCACGAGTCCTTCGGTCTTCATCGCCCGCATGACAGCCGGCCGCGCCAGCACGCGTTGCAGATATTCTCCAAGCAGTGCGCGCTCGCGCGCCGGCTTCGACATGCCCCGCGTCCATCGGCACAGCATCAGCGCGTACGGATCCAGCACCGTGTATTGTCCGCCGAGCAGCCAAGGGCCCTCGGTCGATTGCAGCTGGCTTTCCAATTGATCCAGCAAGACGGAGATCTTCGTCTCGGCATGCGCCTTGACCTGTGCCGCGCCGGAAACGTTGCCTTCATCCACCCACCGTTCCGGATAGAAGTAGGCGATCAACGCACTCTGGAGTGTATTGCCAAGCCACATGAGCCATTTGTAGAACTCGGCGCGCGCGGGCGTTCCCAATGAAGGGGCAAGGCCGTGCTCCGGATGCGTGTCCGCAAGATGCAGGCAAATGGCGGCGGTCTCGTACAGCACCAAATCGCCATCGATCAGTACCGGAATGAGTCCGTTCGGATTGAGCTTGAGATAGTTCGGGGATTTGTGCTGGTTTCCTGTTCGGTCCACCAGCGCCAACTCGAACGGCTTACCTATTTCTTCGAGCAGGATATGAGGCGCCATGCTCGCGTTACTGGGGTAGTAAAAGAGCTTTTTCGTTGTCATCTTGCTGAGCGTTGCTGGTGTTCGTGCACGCGTTTGAGGGAGGGAGGGTTCAGTGCGGCGAGGCCCGCCGCCATCCGCGGTAGCCAATTTGCCGTCGCGTATTGTCGCCGAAGCGGGCGCTAATAGCGTTCTGTCGACGTGTCCAGCTGCCAAAAATCGCTCGACAAGCCAGTCGCTCGAAATATCTCCATGGCTTGAGAGGGCGTCCATTTCTCCCAATCTGGGCCAGCATGGTGCGAGTACCAGCGCGTTGCCAATTCCGCCAATTGTGCAATCGGCATGATTTCGCCTCGCGGCAGCTGATGCCGTTTCGTCCATTCCGTAATGTCGTCGGGGGATCGAAATGGAAGCAGGCGAGAGCAGAAATAGTGGACGTTATCCCAGGCCTTGCGAGGCGGCTCCGGGAAATGGACGAAAAGATTCGTCTCCGTCGGGACGCCGTCCACGACATTCACCTGGACCGGTTCCGCCTCCCCTCCCAGCCGCGCATGCACGGTCAGCCTGCCCTTCACGAGCGCGGCGATACCGAGGGCGCACCACATGCACGGCGCCCACCATCCTGTCTTGCCGGCCTGCACCCACGTATGGGTAGGCGAAGTCGAGAACGGATGCATCACCCACACCTCGGGCCGGCCCGGATGCAGCACGACGCCATGAGACGCCTGGAGGCGCAGGAGTCCACGCTCCACGTCGTCGACGCTTGCCGTTAGTTTTTGCGCCAGCTGTTCGTTGGTTGGAGCGTGACCTTCGTTCATGAATGTCACGATGACATGGTGGTGCAAAAGGGAGTCGAACGGTTTCAGGTCCTGGGTCATGGCGGCAATCCCTCCGAGAGGATCGAAGCGAAGATGTCGAGATCGATGCTCCCGCCGCTTAGCACCGCGACTACGCGCTGTCCGGCAAAGAACGGGTGGCTGGCGGCCGCGAACGCCGCTGCACCGGCGCCTTCGACCATGAGGTGATTGTGCTTCGCCAACTGACGAACAGACTGAGCCGTTGCCGCGAGAGACGAAACGACCACGCCGTCCACCATCGCATCGAGGAAGGGCCAATTGGAATCTAGCACCGTTGAGACGCCGATGCTCGTGACGAAGGAATTCGGATCAACCGGCACTTCGACCGGACCTCCCGCCGACATCGCCGAGAACAACGGTGTCGCCGCTTCGGTCTCGCACGCGTAGACTCGCGCGCGAGAGCGCCACAACGAGCACGCGAGAGCGATGCCCGTCACGAGTCCGCCTCCCCCGAACGGCACCAGGATCGCGTCGACATCCGCTTGGTCTTCGACGATCTCCTGCCCGATGGTTGCATTGCCAACGATGACGTCGCGGCCCGAGCACGGGTGAACGAACGTTCCGCTTTCGTCCGCAGGGGGACGGCCGCACAGGATGGCCCACCACGTGTCGAGATCGGTTTCGATAACTTGAGCGCCCAATTCCCGAAGTGCCGCAACCTTGCTTTTCGCGGCGGCCGGTGTGACGTACACCCTCACGTCGACCTTGCGCGCCCGTGCGGAATGCGCCAACCCGAGAGCGAAATTTCCGGTGCTTGCCGTGTAGACGCCCTTTGCGAGTTGCTCCGGCGAGAGGTTGGAGATCGCGTTCAGCGCGCAGCGTATCTTGAACGAACCGCGCGGCTGCAAGTTCTCCGGTTTGAGCAGTATCGAACGATCGCCGGATTGCACCTCGCAGGATAGAAGCGGTGTGTGGACAATTTCCTTTCCGAGCGCGCGTGATGCGTGCTCGATTGCCTCACGCGTAACGTCTGACAGATAGTCCGCTCCGGTTCCCCGGCAAACCAGCGCTTTACGAGGATGATGCAGGATGTCCGGCAACATGATCCGGCCTCGGCTCGATCAGCGGCATGACCAGCTTGCCGTTGCACCTACTTGAGCGACGCTTGATAAGCCGCCAGCGCTGCGCCCAGTTCCTCGTCGTTCAACGCGGGGGTCGTGGTGAACGAAAGCAGATCGCCCCATTGAATCAGCCACGCGGCGAGTCCGTTTGCGTCCGCCGCTTCGGCGATCGCGACGCCGCCGATCTCGCCGATCGCGTGCCAGCGCCCCAGCAGCGTGACATTTTCGGGCGGAAGTCCGCCGGTTTTCATGAAGCGCTCAATTGCCGACAGTTGTATCGACGGCTGCCCTTTCCATTGAACAATGAACTTCATGTCGCACCTCCACACGATCGCAGATAGAGCGCCAGACCATCAGGCGCTCAAATCATCTTAGGCGAGCGTGTTCCTTGGCATCGGCCAGAATTCAGCCTTTGCAAGGCATCCGTCATGTCATCTCTGCTGCTCGGCCGGAATATGGTCAGGTCGCCAAGCCCGATTGCTGCGCAGCCTGCATCACTTTCGTCACGTAGGTCGGGTCACCGGTGCCGGCGGGCGTCGAGTTCAGGTTGTTGAGGTCGACGCCGTTCGGGCCGGAGTTGTACGCGCGCAGCGCGGCCTCCATGTTGCCGCCGAACTGGGACGAGAGCGACTTCATATATTTCGCGCCAGCCATGATGTTGTCGGCCGGGTTCGACATGTCGCCGCCGCCGTATTGCTGGAACTCGTTGGGGCCGAGCTGCATCAGGCCGCCGCCAGGCGTGTTCGCGATGCCCTTGGACTCCTGCCAGATCTGGCCCGCGAGGATGCCGGGAGGAACGCCGGTGGCTTGCGAGGCCGCCGCGATCTGATCCTTGTACTGGCTCGCAACTTGTGAGGGCGTCATGTCGCCGCCGGAGGACGGTTGCATCGTTGTTCCAGAGGTCGAATCCGCCGAGGGCGTGCCCGTGCTCGGAGTGCCTGCGCTCGGAGTGCCTGTGCTCGGGGTGCCTGTGCTCGGCGTGCTCGCGGCCGGACTCGGCGCGCCCCCGCCACCGCCCCCGCCGCTGACCGGGCTACCGCCTCCGCCTGATCCAGGGTCGTTCGAACTTTGCTTCATTTGACTCAAAATCTGCTGCAACTCTTCGAGAATGGTCTCGATAAGCTGCTGAAATTGACTGTTGTTCGTGCTGCCTGTTCCGCCAAGTTCGGTCATATTGGGCGATGTGAGCCCCGAAACCGCCGTCGTGGACATGTTTCTTCTCCGTGTCAGGATAACGTTCGTGTCGAGCAAACTTCAAAATCGGTCACAGCACGACTGACTATATTTCGGAGCGGCGAGGCGGGCGGGGGCGATACGAAGATTTCGGCGGATTGGCGAAGCGGTCAGATGCGGTCGGCGATCATCGCGTCGTCCGGCGCCAGTCGTAGTCCCGTAGCGCGTTTGCCAGTTTGCCGGCCGGCCACGCTTCGTCCAGCGCCCGGCGCACGATCGCCTGCTGGCTTTGGGGCGCAAGTCCACCCAGCGGCGGGTCGCGGTCGAGGTTGGTCGGGAACGGATACCCCTCGGCGCATGACGCGATGACCGCATCGATCTCGGCTGTGCTCATCCGGTGGGCGGCACGGGCTTCGCGCAAGACGGGATACACCGCCTCGCACATCCGCCGGCGGTCGAGCGTTTCCATGGCCCGTCCGTACGCCGACGAAATCTGCAGCAGGTTGGCCATGCGCTGGACGTCCGCCGTGCGATTGGCCCCTGCGGCATGGAACAGCGCCGGGTTGAAGAACAGTGCGTCGCCCTTCATCAGCGGCAACTGCACGAAGTGCGCTTCGAAATACTCGCGGAAATCCGCGCGCCGCCAGGCGAGGTAGCCCTCGGCGTAACGTTGCGAATACGGCAGCAGCTTGGTCGGCCCGCTCTCGACGGGCATGTCGCTGTGAGCGACGGCGCCTTGCAGGGTCAGGAAGGCGGACATCCGATGCACGTGCGCCGGATAGCGCTCCGCTTCTTCGACTGTCTGGAAGCCGAGGTGGTAGTCGCGATGCGCTTGCTGCGCTTCGCCGCCGGGCCTGACGACATTGACCTGCGACGTCATCTGGTAACACGGGCCGAGCCAGGCGTGTGCCGCGGCTGCCAGCATCGGATTGGCGAAGTAGCGGGCGAATACTGCCGGAGCTTGCAGGCAGAGTTTTTCTTGCGCGTTCCAGATGCGGTCGTTCGCGCCTGCCTTTGCGAAGTGATCGCCTCCGCTCGCGCCGGCAGCGCGTTCGCTGCGAATGATGGATTCGAACACGGCGGTGGTTTCATCGACCGGTTCGACGTCGGCAAAGGCTCGTTGGAGCACCAGCACGCCCGCGCCGTCGCAAAGCACGCTTGCCCATTCCGCTTGAAGCGCAGCACGGCGCGCAGTGTCGTTCACGATGTCGCCAAGCTCGCGGCAGTCGTACAGGGGAATTCGCTGCTGAACGTCCGCCGCAAATCGCAGGGGCGTCCCGGCATCGCATTCCACCCATTTCGAAAACGCATCCAGCGAGCAATCGCGCTCGGTGTACCAGTTCCCGGTCGTCATGTCTCTCTCCAATTTCGATCAAGCATAGCGCCTGGGAGCGAAGACGAACTATCATGAAACCATCAAAAACACATCAATACCGAGGCGTTGAAAATGGCTCGCCGGTTTCTTATCAAGGAGATAGCGCTTCAAGCGGGTGTCGGACTGGCGACGGTCGACCGCGTGCTCAACGGACGCGCCCACGTTCGCGAGCACACGCGCAAACGCGTCGAGCAGGCCATCAAGGAGCTCGAGAAGCAGGAGCAGCAACTGGCGACCGCCGGGCGCAAGCTCATCATCGATGTGGTGGTCGAGGCGCCCTCGAGATTCGCCGATGAAATCCGCGATGCGCTCGAGGCGGAATTGCCGGGGCTGCATCCCGCGGTGTTTCGGCCGCGCTTCCTCATGCGGGAAACGATGACGACGGAAGAGGCCGTCGAGACGCTCGAGGCGATTGGACGTCGCGGCAGCCACGGGGTGTTTCTCAAGGCGCGCGACGTTCCCGAAATCGCCGACGCCATTGGCGAGCTGCAGCGGCGCGGCATCCCGGTGGTGACGACCTTTACGGATATTCCGCTGTCCGGCCGCATCGCCTATGCGGGGCTCGACAATCGCGTTGCGGGAGCGACTGCCGCCTACCTTATTGGGCAATGGCTGGGGCGCAGATCCGGCAATGTCCTGATCACGATGAGCGACGAACGGTTCCGCGGCGAAGAGGAGCGGGAAATCAGCTTCCGCCGTGCGCTGCGCACACGCTTTCCACGGCTCGCGCTGACCGATGCCAGCGGCGGACACGGCCTCGATGAACCCACCGAAAAGCGCGTGCTCAGGGTGCTGGCTCAGGATGTCAAGATCGCTGCGGTCTATTCGATGGGAGGCGGGAACCCGGCCATCCTGAGGGCCTTGAAGACGAAGCAGCAGTCGCCGGCATGCTTCATCGGACACGATCTCGACAGGGACAACGTGAGTTTGCTGCGTGAAGGCAAGGTCCAGGCGATTCTGCACCACGAGCTGCGGCAGGACATGCGTTCGGCCTGCCAGCACGTGATGCATTTTCACAAGCTGCTGCCCGCGGCGGCGGTGTCGCCCTCATCGTCGGTCGTCGTGGTGACGCCGGAGAACATTCCCGACCATATCGCAAGCCGGTTTCGCTGAGCGCTCTCCAGCATGATCCAGCATGAAAAAAGGGGCGAGCCCGAAGACTCGCCCTCAACGGCGCATTCAGCGTTGTGACTGGCGCGCTGATGTGCGCCGAAGACCGATGACGTTATTGCGTCTTCACAGCCGCATCGGTCTTGGCGTCGGCCTTCACCGGGGCCGTGGCGGCGTCGGTCTTGGCTTTGTCCGCGCTCGCTTCGGTGCCTTGCGTCTTCTTGCTCAGCTTGTGCGCATGAGTCTTCTGGGCATGCACGGCGGACTTCTTCTTGGCATGGACTTCGGCGTTCGCCTTGTCGGTTGCGGTGCCGGCTTCGTCGGTCGCCACGGCTGTCTTCGTTGCACCGTTTTGCACTTCGGCGCTGGCCTTCAGGTTTGCCTGGCCGGCTTGGGTCGGGGTCGTTGCCGCGGTCGACGGCGCAGGTGCGGCGGTCTGTGCGAAAGCCGTCGAAACGAGCAGGGCGGAAGCGAGAGCAGCGAAGATCGTCTTCATGTGTGACTCCTTTTTCAGGGCGGCTGAGAAAGTTCAGCGCTGCCGGTTTAACGGGAGCCGGACGACAGGTGTTGACGCCGATCTGGTGACAAATCGTAAGCGGTGTGAGCAAATCAGACCGCCGCGCAGGACAGCGCGCGCTTCGCTCCCCCATTAAAAATTTTTTGCATATATCTGCATTGTCAGATATAGTTCGCGTCAGACAATGGAGGCGATCAATGAGCTACCTGGTCAACGACGATTTCGAGCGAACCAAGAACCTTGTCTTCGCGCTCAGCAAAGCCCGCAATCTGGTGGCGGCGGAGCTGGAGGCTGGGCTCAACGATGTCGGCATCAATGTGCAGCAACTCGGCGTTCTGGTGGCGCTGGCGCGCGGCAACGCGAGCACTCCGGCCGAGCTGTCGAAGCTGCTCGGCGTCAATCCGGGCCGGATGACCCGCGTGCTGGACGAGATGGAACGCAGCGCCCTGGTGCAGCGATCGCGCAACGGCAACGACCGGCGCGTGGTCGACGTCGCGCTGACGCCCGAGGGGCGGCGGACCGCGGCGCTAAGCGGACAAATCGTCTCCACGGTGCGGATTCGGCGGCTCTCGCGCTTCACGACGTCCGAATTCGACGTCTTGAGCGCGCTGCTTTGCAAACTGCTCGACGCCTGACGCGGCATTTTTTTACCCGAATATCAGACATGTCAGATATCTGCCGGATCATCGATATAAAGGACGCAGCATGAATCCCTCGACCAGCCCGGGCGCACCCAAGCCCTTGACCGGTTTCAAGTTCGCACTCGGCACGTTCGCCGTGGCGCTCGCCACCTTCATGAACGTGCTGGATTCGTCGATCGCCAACGTCGCGATCCCGACGCTCTCCGGCAACCTCGGCGTCTCGATCGACGAAGGGACCTGGGTCATCACGCTGTTCGCCGCGGCCAACGCGGTGTCGATTCCGCTGACGGGGTGGCTCACGCAGCGGGTGGGGCAAGTGAAGCTGTTCATCGCGGCGATCCTGCTGTTCGTGGTGTCGTCGGCGGCGTGCGGGCTGGCGCCGAACCTGCCGGTGCTGCTCATCGCCCGGATCGTGCAAGGGGCGGTGGCCGGTCCGCTGACGCCGCTGTCGCAGGCATTGCTGCTTTCCAGCTTTCCGCGGCACAAGAGCTCGAGCGCGCTCGCGCTGTGGGCGATGACCGCGACGGTCGGGCCGATCGCGGGCCCGGCGCTGGGCGGCTGGATCACCGACAACTACAGCTGGTCGTGGATCTTCTACATCAACGTGCCGGTGGGCCTGTTCGCCGCCGGGGTGACCTGGGTGCTCTACCGCGACCGCGAAACGCCCGCGCGCAAGCTGCCCATCGACAAGGTGGGCCTGATCTCGCTGGTCGCCTGGGTGGCGACGCTGCAGATCATGCTCGACAAAGGCAAGGACCTCGACTGGTTCAATTCGCCGACGATCTGGGTGCTGACCATCGTGGCGGCGGTCAGCTTCGTGTTCTTTCTGATCTGGGAGCTCAATGAGGCCAAGCCGATCGTCGACTTGCGGCTGTTTTCCGGGCGCAATTTCTTCGGCGGCACGGTGGCGATTTCGGTGGGGTACGCGATCTTCTTCGCGAATCTCGTGCTTCTGCCGCAGTGGATCCAGGGTTTCCTCGGCTATCGCGCAGTGGATGCGGGCTTCGTGACCGCGCCGCTCGGGATCTTCGCGGTGCTGCTCGCGCCGGTGCTGGGCAAGTTCATGCCGCGCTGGGACATGCGGGTGCTCGCCACGCTGGCTTTCGTCGGCTTTGCCGGCGTGTTCTTCATGCGCTCGCTCTACACGACGGACGTCGACGCCTATACGCTGGTGCTGCCGACCCTGCTGCAGGGGATTCCCACGGCGCTCTTTCTGACGCCGCTCACGGCGATCATCCTGTCGGGGCTGCCGCCCGAGAAGATTCCGGCGGCGGCGGGCTTGTCCAACTTCGTGCGCGTGTTCGCGGGCGCGGTGGGCACGTCGCTCTTCACCAACGCCTGGAACGACCGGACGATCCTCCACCATGCGCGGCTCGCCGAGCAGACGAGCGTCGACAACCCGGCTTATGTCGGCGGCATCGGCCACTTGCAGACGGCGCTGAACGCCGGCGCGCCCAAGGCGACGGCCTTCTTCGAACAGGCGCTCAACGCGCAGGCGACGATGCTGGGCCTGAATGACATCTTCTGGATCTCGGCCGTGATCTTCATCGTCATCGTCCCGCTGATCTGGATCACCAAGCCGGGCAAGGGCGCTGCAGCAGGCGCCGCGGCTGCGGGCGGCCACTGACCCGGTGGCAAGCGAAAGCAGGAGCTTCCTCTTGACGAAATCTGACATTGCAGATATTGTTTCGATCAACATCATAGGAACGCGCCATGAACCACTACACGCCCAAGAACTTCATGCTTACGCAGACCGTCGGATTCGCGCTCGTCAAGGCGCGCAACCTGATCGTCGCGGAAATGGACGCGGCGCTCAAGGACCTCGACATCACCAGCCAGCAGATGGGCATCCTGCTTTCGCTGAGGCAGGGCTCGGCCACCACGCCGTTCGAGCTGTCGAAGCTGCTGGGGATCGACACGGGGCTGATGACGCGGATGCTGGACAAGCTGGAAGCCAAGGACTTGCTGGAGCGCTCACGCGATGCGGAGGATCGCCGCGTGGTGAATCTGACGTTGACGGAAAAGGGCGTGGAGGTGGCGGCGCAGATTCCGGAAATCGCGCCGGATGTCCTGAACGCCCGGCTGCGGAAATTCACCAAGGCTGAGTTTGAGGAACTGAACCGGCTGCTTCGCAAGTTCAGCGGCGATTGATCGAACGTTGCGGCCTTGCCGGCCGCACTTTTTTCACCCATTAATCTGACAGGTCAGAAAATGAATGCGCAGACTTCGAAATCCGGCACCCGCACCCGTGCGTTGAAACTGGGGGTGTCGGCGATCTTCGCGGCCGTGCTGTCGGCATGTGCGAACTATGCGGGCATCCACAGTGACAAGCAGATCGCGAAGCCGCAGCAGTACGAGACGGCCAAGAGCCTGCCGGCCGAGCAGGGCCGCTGGCCCGCTGCCGACTGGGCCGACCAGTTCGGCGACGCGCAATTGAAGGCGCTGATCGCCGAAGCGCTCAAGGGCAGCCCGACGCTCGAGCAGGCGCGTGCGCGCGTGGCCCAGGCGCAGGCTTATAGCGAGACCGCGAAGGCGAGCACGATGCCGCGCGTCGATGCGGACTACTCGTTGACGCGCCAGCAGTACAGCAGCAGCGCGCTGGTCCCGCCGCCGTATGGCGGTTCCTGGCAGACCGAGAACAAAGGCCTGCTGACCGCTTCGTACGATCTCGACCTGTGGGGCAAGAACCGTGAAGCGCTGAAGGCGGCTGTGTCGGATGAGGAAGCGAGCAAGGCCGACGAGGAAGCCGTCAAGCTCACACTGGACACCGCGATCGCACGCACCTACAACCAGCTCGCCCGCCTCTACGTGCTGCGCGACATCGCGCAACAGGAAGTCGCGCGCCGCGAGCAGATCGATCGCGTGACGGCCGGCCGCATTGCGACGGGACTCGATACGGAAGTGGAGCGCAAGACCGCGCAGGCGGATCTGGCGACGAGCCGCGCCGCTGTCACCGCGCTCGACGGCAGCATCCTGACCACGCGCTACCAGCTGGCTGCGCTGCTCGGCGCGGGCCCGGATCGCGGTCTTTCGATCGAGCGGCCGCAGCTTGGCGTCGGCGACGACGTGCGCCTGCCCGGCAACCTGCCCGCCGATCTGGTGAGCCGCCGCCCGGACATCGTCGCCGCCCGCTGGCGCGTCGACGCGATCACGCACGAAGTGAAGGAAGCGAAGGCCGAGTTCTATCCGGACATCAACCTGAGCGCCGCGATCGGCTTCGACGCGTTCGGCTTCGGACGCTTCCTGACCGCCGCGAGCCGGACGGCCTCGGCGGGTCCGGCGATCCATCTGCCCATCTTCGACGCGGGCGAGCTGCGCGCGCAATTGAAGGGCCGCTACGCGGAGTTCGACTACGCGGTGGCGACCTACAACCAGACGCTGGTCGGCGCGTTGAGCGACGTCGCCACGCAGCTCGCGCAGATCCGCTCGAGCGACGCGCAGCTCGTCGATGCGCAAGCCGCGCAGCAGGCCGCGCAGGGCGCCGACCAGCTCGCGATCACGCAGTACAAGGCGGGCCTCACGAACCAGTTGACCGTGCTCAATGCCGATGTCACGGCGCTGAACGCCGATGAAGCCGTCGCCAACCTGAAGATGAACCGCCGCGACCAGCAGATTGCGCTCGCATCGGCGCTGGGCGGCGGCTATGTCGATACCTCGGCGGATGCGATCCGCAGCGCGGATGCTTCCGCGTCGAGCAACCAAGGCAAACCTTCCAACCCCACCGTCGCCGCACGTTGAACGGCACGTTCGCGAACCGATTACGGCTGGCCTGGAGTAAGCGCTGAAGCGCTAACTCTGGCCGACACAGGAGAATAGAAATGAGCGAAACCATCACGTCCGGCCGCGAGACGGCGGACCACATCGACGAAAACGGCAACACCGGCGGCGCGCAAGCCGCTCCGTCACGCAATAACGCGAATGCCGCGCCCCCGGGCCGCCGCAAGCTGTTGCTCTCGCTGCTCGGCGCTGCCGTGGGGATCGCGAGCGCGGCCTACGGCACCTACTACTTCACGGATGGCCGCTACCACGAGACGACCGACGACGCCTACGTGAGCGGCAACCTCGTGCAACTGACGCCGCAAGTCACGGGCACCGTGGTCGCCGTCAACGCCGACGACACGCAGATCGTGAAGGCGGGTGAACCGGTCGTGACGCTCGACCCGGCGGACGCGCGCATCGCGCTGTCGAACGCCGAGGCGTCGCTGGGCCAGACCGTGCGCCGCGTGAGCAGCCTGTACGTGAACAACGACTTCTATGCGGCGAACGTGGCGCAACGCGAGTCGGACCTCGCGCGCGCCAACGACGACCTGCGCCGCCGCCAGGCGGTCGCGAACACGGGCGCCGTTTCCGCCGAAGACATCGCTCACGCGCGCGATGCGGTCAATGCCGCGCAGGCCGCGCTCGATGCCGCTCGCCAGCAGGGCGAAGCGAATCACGCGCTGACCGACCGCACGACCGTCGAGCAGCATCCGGACGTGCAGGCCGCCGCGTCGAAGGTGCGCGACGCCTATCTCGCGTATGCGCGCAATACGTTGCCGGCGCCGGTGACGGGCTATGTGGCGCAGCGCCAGGTTCAGGTCGGCCAGCGCGTGTCGCCGGGCACGCCGCTGATGGCGATCGTGCCGCTCGACGGCGTGTGGGTCGACGCGAATTTCAAGGAAGTGCAGCTCAAGCGCATGCGCATCGGTCAGCCGGTTACGTTGACGGCGGATGTGTATGGATCGAGCGTCAAGTATCACGGGCGGATCGAGGGCTTCTCGGCGGGTACGGGCGCCGCGTTTGCGACGCTGCCTGCGCAGAATGCGACGGGGAACTGGATCAAGATCGTGCAGCGGTTGCCGGTGCGGATTCTGCTCGACCAGCGGGAGTTGGAGGCGCATCCGCTGCGGATCGGGTTGTCGATGGATATCGATGCCGATACGCACGACGAATCCGGCACGCAGCTTGGGGCGGCGCAGAATACGCAGTACCACACCGATGTGTTTGAGCGCTATGGCGAGCAGGCCGATGCGGAGATCGAGAAGATCATCGAGCAGAATGAGATGGCTTCGCGGGCGGTGGCGGGGAAGGCGGGGGTGAAGAGTGTGGCGGCGCGGGATCGCGCGAGTCATGCGGGTTGAGGGTTGGACGGCGGGCGGCTTCTCCGAGAGTCGCGCGGATGAGGGCGCTTCGCATGCGAAAGATGGTGAGGGTGCGCCGCGGTTGGTGTCGAGTCAGCGTCGTGTTTCGGTGGGCAAACCGGGAAATGACACTTCGAGGGAAGGATGAACATCATCGATCATGAGCCGCATATGTGGTTTCTGGCAGAAGAGAACGGAACGCTATATCTTGACGCCGCATGCTCACATGGCGCGGTTGGATACAACTTCCTGATCGAGCTGTCCTCCCAAGAGTTAGCGGAATATCACAGTCAGGGACACGACTATCTGAATCGGCTTGCCGAGGACATACACAATTCCGCTCCAGCGTTGGTTAATAGCTTTTCAAAATATAAAGGCCGGAAACTCGCACCTGAACTGTCGGAGAGGTTCAACGTCGCCCTTCGGAATTGGCGAGGTTAGCCTCTTGCCCGCATGTGAACAGTGACATAGCGAGCTTTCTGCTCAACAGGGGGTAGTCTGAACGAATAAGGCTGCGTTCGGGGTATCTAAAGTGTCCGAGGTAAATCGGCAAACACCGTAACTGTTTGGCATTACCGGTCCATAACGAGCCTCGCGCCCAGACCGAGTAGAACGGTTACCAGCGCGAATGGGCACCGAACGGGTGCGCTAGGAATTGATTGGAAAAAGTGCCCGCTCCCCGAGGGAATCGAAAAAGGCGACTTCATCCTCCCCAAAAGTCACGATGCGTTGCGCCTTCGGATTTGTAGCAATCCACTTCCGCTGGAGGACACTTTTCTCCGCCCGTGAGGGCATAGACCAACTCTCCATCAGGCGTGATTTGGTGCCCTGCGCTCGGTTCCGGCAATGAGAACGAGTTGACTACCTCGCCGGTCGCCTTTTGGACTTCTAGCGTCGTTCCTGGCAGTTTTCGCGACAGAACCTCTTGGCTAATGAAAGAGCTGTGTTGGGTGCCGCTAACTTTTCCCTGTTTCTTTGGACTGGACTTGGCTTTCTTCATGTGTTCGAGGCCATTTGGAGCTGCATTTGATGGCGTTGAAAGAGTGCCGAAAGTGCATTGAGTTCCGCGAGAAAGGTGGCCGGAAACGCCCTCGCGGGTGAGCAGGCTGGTGTCCAGCGATCGGATGCGGAGAGAGGGACATGGGCGTGAGTTGGCTGGGTTCCGTCGAAAGCATACTCGGCTGCCGTGATGGCCAGATAGCTTCCAACCCATCAACATGTTTCCGCGCGCCACTCCGCTGTGGCGAGTTTGGCGATGAAGAAATCCGCCAACGCACTAACCTTCGCCGGCCGCGCACGTGCAGTCGGCGTGACGAAATACAACCCCCCTTCAGGCAACCGCCAATCCGTCAAAATCGGTTCAAGCTGTTTATCCGCGAAATACTGCGTAGCGACAAACTCCGGAAGCTCCGTAACAGCAAGCCCCGCGAGAAGCGTAGGCAATAACGCTTCCACGCACGTTCCCCGCAACGCCCCGGTCGGCGTAATCGTGCATTCCTCGCCGCCTTTATGAATAAAACGCCAAACATCGCGCCTATTCCTATTGGCGTAAGTAAGACACTGATGCGCGCCAAGATCATGCGGATGCTGCGGACGGCCATAGCGCGACAGATACGTTGGCGACGCCACAACAAACCTGCGCACGGGCGCAATGAGACGTGCGGTGAGCGACGAGTCCTCCAGGATGGCGATACGAAGGGCCGCATCAAACCCATCGCCGATCAGATCGGCATGCGCATCCGAGAGATGCAGATCCACGGAAATGTCCGGATAGGTCCGGAAGAATTCGGGCAGCAGCGGGGCGACCCAGCGAGTGCCGAAGGAAAGCGGCGCAGCGAGCTTGACCAGGCCGCGAGGCCGGCTCGAGGTCTCGCGCGCGAAATCCTCTGCGTCCTCGGCGTCGGTGTAGATTTTCGCCGCTCGCTCGGCAAGCATGTGCCCGTAGTCCGTAAGCGCAAGCCGTCGTGAGGTGCGGTTGAAAAGCCGTCCCCCCAGCCGCTCTTCAAGGCGGGTGACAGCTCGCGAAACCGTAGCCACGGAAACACCCATCGCCGCTGCCGCACCAGCAAACGAGCCCTCTTCGGCCACCTTCGCGAACATCGCGAATCCTTCAAAATCCGGTAATTTTGACATCGACATTTTTGCAACGATGGTTTGCATTCGTTTCTATTTCAAAAAATAGCACGAGGCCATAAATTTGTCTCGTCGCAGCTTTGCATGGGGCCGGAGCAAGTGCTGAAGCACTTACGCCAGCCGACAGCTAAAGCGCTAACTCCAGGCAACCACAGCATGGGACGGGAGATAGATCATGGTCCGCAAACTAGAAGGAAAGATAGCCGTTGTCACCGGAGGCACGACTGGTATCGGTCTCGCCACCGCCAAGCGCTTTGTGTCGGAGGGCGCGCGGGTCTTCGTGACCGGCCGCCGTCAAGCCGAGCTCGAAATCGCCGTTGCGGCGATCGGGCCGAGGGCGATCGGCGTGCAGGCCGATTCCGCCAATCTCAGCGATCTCAACCGGCTCTATGAGCGCGTAAAGAAAGAGGCAGGCCGCATCGACGTGCTGTTCGTCAATGCCGGCGGCGGCACGATGCTGCCCTTGGGGGCGATCACCGAAGAGCAGTACGACGACACGTTCGGCCGCAATGTGAAGGGCGTGGTCTTCACGGTGCAGAAGGCCTTGCCGCTCCTGGTCGACGGCGCCTCGGTGATCCTCACCGCGTCCAATGTCAGCATCAAAGGCACGCCGGCGTTCAGCGTCTATAGCGCGTCGAAGGCCGCGGTGCGCAACTTTGCCCGGAGCTGGACGCTCGACCTGAAGTCTCGCGGGATCCGCGTGAACGTCATCAGCCCAGGCCCGATCAAGACGCCAGGCCTTGTCGATCTGGCCGGCCCCGATGCCGCGCAGCAGCAGAGCATGCTCGACTACATGGCGTCGACCATTCCGCTCGGGCGCATAGGCGATCCCGACGAAGTCGCGGGCGCCGCCGTTTTCCTCGCCTCCTCCGATTCGAGCTTCGTCGCCGGCACCGAGCTCTTCGTCGATGGCGGACAAGCTCAGATTTGACGTACAGGCCTCTCGATTCCAGCAGCCATTCATGCGCCGCCACGGGCGGTCAAACCACGAAGGACATTCTCATGAGCACCATGCTCGAAGTTCACGCATTCGCCACGGCCAACAGCGTCAAAGTCCCCATCGCACTGGAAGAGATGGGACTCGACTATCGGCTCGTTCCCGTCAACCTGCGTCAGGGCGAGCAGAAGACTGAAGCCTTCAAGGCAATGAACCCCAACGCGAAGGTTCCGGTTCTTGTCGACCGCTCCGCTCCCGGCGGCGGCGATGTGGTGCTCGGCGAGTCCGCCGCGATTCTGGTCCACCTTGCGGAGAAGACCGGACAGCTTCTTCCGAAGGATGGCCCGCAGCGCGGCAAGGTCTTCGAGCAGCTTTTCTTCCACGCGTCAGGCCTCAGCCCGGCGTTCGGGCAGGCTTTCGTGGCCGGGATCCAATCGCCGCCGCAACCCGAGGCAAAAGCGCGTGCGCTGGCGGAGGTGGAGCGGACGCTGGGCGTGCTCGATCACATTCTCGAGCATCAGCCGTATGTCGCGGGCGACGAGTACAGCATCGCGGACATCGCGCATTTCGGGTGGGTGTGGCGTCACAAGGCGATCGGCGTGACCCTTGAAAACTTTCCGTTCGTCGCGCGTTGGCATGAAGAGATCTCGACGCGCCCCGCTGTTATTACCGCGATCGCTAAAACGATGGCGCTTGCTCAATAAGGAGAATGGTCATGAACGACCGTATCCATGAGCTGCTCTATCGCAACCTCCAGGAAGTCTTTGGCGAAGGCGACGCAACGCGCCGTCGCGCGGCCATCGAGGAACTCTATACCGAGGACTGCGTGCTCTATGCGCCGCCGGGTACCGCCACCGGGCGCGATGCGCTCGACAAATTCGCCGGCGATCTCCGCGCGACGCACCCGCATTTCGCTTATGCGCCGCATGGCAAAGCTCAGGCCCTGCACAATGCCGGCCGCCTTGCCTGGGGATCCGGCCCGCGCGGCGAGGCGCCCGACTATACGGGCGTGGATGTGATCATCGTTCGCGACGGGAAGATTGCAGCGCTCTATGTCTTCCTCGATTCCATGCCGTCCTAGCCGCGTGGTCATGCTCGTACGATCCCACGCAGTTTCTCACCGCGGCATCGCCGCATAGATGGAGATAGGAGTTCGAAATGTCGAAAGTTCTAGTGCTGTATTACTCCTCGTATGGCCATGTCGAAGCGCTTGCGGATGCCGTCGCCGAGGGTGCGCGCTCGACGGGCGCCACGGTCGACGTCAAGCGGGTGCCGGAAACCGCGCCGGAGGAAGTGGCCAAGGCCGCTTACTTCAAGCTCGACCAGCAAGCGCCGGTTGCAACGGTCGCCGAGCTCGCCGGCTACGACGCCATCGTCGTCGGCACGCCAACCCGTTTCGGCCGCGTCTCCTCTCAGATGGCGGCGTTTCTGGATCAGGCCGGCGGCCTGTGGATGAGCGGCGCGCTGAACGGCAAGGTCGGCGGCGCCTTCACGTCGTCGGCCAGCCAGCACGGCGGCCAGGAAACGACGCTGTTTTCGATCATCACCAACCTGCTGCACTTCGGCATGACCATCGTCGGCCTGCCGTACAGCCACCAGGGGCAGATGACGCTGGACGAGATCGTCGGCGGCGCGCCCTATGGCGCCACGACCATCGCCGGCGGACAAGGTCAGCGCCAGCCGAGCGCCATCGAGCTTGCCGGCGCGCGCCATCAAGGCGAGCTGATCGCCAAGACGGCAAACAAGCTGTTCGGCTGATCGTCGTTCGCACCGTCTACGCACGAACGGGACGGCCAGGCGGATTCACGCCCGGCCGGCGCCGTTCCCCACTTTTCGCCTGATCGAGGAACTGTGATGGCTTCGAATTCTCTGCCGGCGGCGCCGGCCGGCTATACGCGGACCGCGGTCGCGCTGCACTGGCTGATCGCGCTGCTGATCGTCTGCGGCTTCGCGCTCGGCTGGGTGATGACCGACATCCCCGGCTTCACGCCGGCGAAGCTCAAGTACTTCTCGTGGCACAAGTGGATCGGCGTGACCGTGTTCGCGCTTGCGATCGTGCGCGTGCTGTGGCGCGCGACCCACGTGCCGCCGGCGCTGCCGGCCGGCATGCCGGCTCTGCAGCGGATCGCCGCGCATGGCGTGCACATGCTGCTGTACGTGCTGATGCTCGCGATTCCGCTGACCGGCTACCTGTACAGCTCGGCGTCGAACATCCCGGTCGTGTACCTGGGCATCGTGCCGCTGCCGCGCCTGATCGATCCCGATCCGGCGCTCAAGGAGATCTTCAAGACGCTTCACGTCTCCTTGAATTACCTCCTGCTTGCGCTCGTCGCGATGCACGTGCTCGCGGCGCTCAAGCATCAACTGCTGGACCGTGACGGCCTGCTGTCGCGGATGCTCCCCTTTGCCAAATGAAGGATCTCATGAACATGTCTTTCTCCCGCTCCATGGCGGCTGCGTTCGCCGTGGTTTCGCTGGCCGCGTCGGGCGCGGCGCTCGCTGATGCCGATCTCGCGAAGAGCAAGGTGTCCGCGATCTCGAAGCAGATGAACGTGCCGACCGAGGGCGTGTTCAAGAAATTCTCCGCGCAGATCACGTTCGATCCGTCGAAGGCGGCGCAAGGCAGTGCGCAGGTGTCGATCGACGTCGCGAGCTTCGATCTCGGCGACAAGATGTACAACGACCAGGTCGCGGGCAAGGACTGGTTCGACGCGAAAGCCTATCCGCAGGCGACCTTCGTATCGACGGCGATCGCGCCGGCCGGCGGCAACAAGTACAACGTGACGGGCAAGCTGACGATCAAGGGCAAGACCGAGACGCTGACCGTGCCGGTCACCGTCACGCAGGCCGGCGCGACGCAGACGTTCGACGGCGTGCTGCCGATCAAGCGCTCGGCGTTCGACGTCGGCACGGGCGAATGGAAGGACACGTCGATCGTCGCCGACGACGTGCAGATCAAGTTTCATATCGTTGCCACGAACTAAGCGGGGCGGCGTTGCATCACCGATACCGCGCACGGGCGCGGCAACTTAACGTTTCAAGGAGATTGATTTGAAGAAGCATCTGATGATTGCGGCGGGCGCGCTCGCCGCCTCGCTTTCGTTCTCGGCATTCGCCGACACGGCGACGTACCAGTTCGATCCGAACCACACGTACCCGAGCTTCGAGGCCGATCACTTCGGCGGCCTGTCGGTCTGGCGTGGCAAGTTCGACAAGTCGAGCGGCACGGTGACGCTCGATCGCGCGGCGAAGACGGGCACGGTCGACGTGACGACCGACCTCGCATCGGTCAGCACCGGCAACACCAAGCTCGACGAACACCTGCAGTCCGCCGAGTTCTTCGACGCGTCGAAGTACCCGGCAGCGACCTACAAGGGCACGATCAAGTTCGAAGGCGACAAGCCGGCCGAGGTTGTCGGCAACCTGACGCTGCACGGCGTGACCAAGCCGCTGACGCTGAAGATCGATTCGTTCAAGTGCATGCCGCATCCGATGCTCAAGCGCGAAGTGTGCGGTGTCGACGCGATCGGCGAATTCGATCGTGCCGACTTCGGCGTCGACTACGGCAAGACGTATGGCTTCAACATGAAAACCAAGCTGCTCATCACGGCCGAAGCGATCAAGCAGTAAGCCGTCGTGCCGGCACGGGGCGTGCGATCCGTGCGCCGTGAACCGCCGCGTTTTCCCTTTCGGGCGCGGCGGTTTTTTGTTGCCGGCATCACCCTCTCCGGTTTCCCAGCTCCCCCGCCAAGAACTCCACGAACGCCCGAATCCGTGTCGACATCTGATGCCTTTGCAGATACACGGCGAAGATATCGGCGTTCGGCGTCTCATACTCGGGCAGCACGGGCACGAGCCTTCCATCCGCCAAATACTCCGCGATATCCCACTCCGCGCGCATCAGGATGCCGTGCCCTTCGAGCGCCCACTTGACCGCGATCTCCCCATCGTTGGTCGTCAGATTGCCGTTTATCCTCACAGCCTCGGTCTTGCGCGAAGCCCCGCGCCCCGACGTCAGCCGCCAAACCCCATAAGCCTCATCCCCTTGCCGAATTCCGATGCAGTTGTGCCTCGCGAGCTCATGCGGCGTGGAGGGCATCCCGTGCTTGCCGACATAGGCCGGCGCGGCACAGAGCAACCGTCGATTCGAAGCCAGCCTCCGAGCCACCACCCGCGTATCCGGAGGCTCCCCGAACCGGATGCACACATCGAACGTATCGTCGGTCAGCGGCGGCGGCGCGACAGAAAGCTGAAGCTGTACCGCCACCTGAGGATACTTCGCCACGAACCTGGAAATCGCCGGCCCGACATGACTACGCCCGAATCCCAGCGTCGCATTGACCCGCAGCAACCCCTTCGGACTCTTCTTCGCGCTCCCGAGCAGCTCCGCGAGCTCATCGATCTCATCGAGAATCCGCCGTGCCCGCTCGAGGTATAGCTCCCCCTCCGGCGTCAGCATCATCCGCCGCGTCGTCCGGTTCACGAGCGGCACCCCGGCCCGCTGCTCCATCTGCGTGAGCCGCTTGCTGACCGCCGCCGCCGTCAGCCCCAGCTCGCGCGCCGCGGCGCTCAGGCTCCCAGCTGCGGAAAGCGTCGAAAAGAATGCCAAATCAGCAGGTTGAACGGCATCCGCCATGTTTCCCACTTGTGAATGAAAGTTAAAGGCGCTTTGAGTCTAGCACCGGTTGCAACGCTCCACGTTGGGTACAGTGCCTTCACGCTCATTCCTCTTAAAGACACGGAGACACCATGAAGACCTATCGCATCGCGACCATTCCCGGCGACGGCATCGGCAAGGAGGTCGTGCCGGCCGGCAAGCAGGTGCTGGAAGCGCTCGCACGCGCCGCCAGCACCTTCACGTTCGAATTCGAGGATTTCGACTGGGGCGCGGACTACTACCGCGAGCACGGCGTGATGATGCCCGCCGACGGTCTCGACGCCATCCGCGACAAGGACGCCATCCTGTTCGGCTCCGCCGGCGACCCCGACGTGCCCGACCACATCACGCTGTGGGGCCTGCGCCTGAAAATCTGCCAGGGTCTCGACCAGTACGCGAACGTGCGCCCCACGCGCATCCTCCCCGGCATCGACGCGCCGCTGAAGCGCTGCAAGCCCGAAGACCTGAACTGGGTGATCGTCCGCGAGAACTCCGAAGGCGAATACTCGGGCGTGGGCGGCCGCGTGCATCAGGGCCATCCGCTCGAAGCGGCGACCGACGTGTCGATCCTCACGCGCGCCGGCGTCGAGCGCATCATCCGCTTCGCGTTCCGTCTCGCGCAGTCGCGTCCGCGCAAGCTGCTGACGGTCATCACGAAGAGCAACGCCCAGCGTCACGCGATGGTGATGTGGGATGAAATCGCGCTGCAGGTTTCGAAGGAGTTTCCGGACGTCAAGTGGGACAAGGAGCTCGTCGACGCCGCCACGGCCCGCATGGTCAATCGTCCGGCTTCGCTCGACACGATCGTCGCCACCAATCTGCACGCCGACATCCTGAGCGATCTCGCCGCCGCGCTCGCGGGCAGTCTCGGCATCGCGCCGACCGGCAACATCGACCCGGAGCGCCGCTATCCGTCGATGTTCGAGCCGATCCACGGCTCGGCCTTCGACATCATGGGCAAGGGGCTCGCCAATCCGATCGGCACGTTCTGGTCGGTCGTCATGCTGCTCGAACATCTCGGCGAGCCGGAAGCGGCCAAGCGCGTCATGCAGGCGATCGAAACGGTCACCGCGGATACGTCGCTCCATACCGGCGACCTCGGCGGCAAGGCGACCACCGCGCAAGTGACAGCCGCGGTCTGCGCGCTCGTCGAGCGGGCCGCCGTCGCTGCCTGAGTGCGGAACGGCACGCGCAAGGCGACACACACCAACAACAGCCGCGCGTGCTTCTTATCGCTTGACCTCCAAGGAGGAGACACATGCATCCAGATCTCGAGTCACGGGTGTCCCGTAAGCTCATGTGGCGCATCATCCCGTTCGTGATGCTGCTGTACTTCGTCAGCTTCCTCGACCGTGTCAATGTCGGCTTCGCCGCGATGACGATGAACAAGGCGATCGGGCTTTCCGCCACCGCCTTCGGGCTCGGCGGCGGACTGTTCTTCATCGGCTACTTCCTGTTCGAGGTGCCGTCCAATCTGATCCTGCATCGCGTGGGCGCGCGGATCTGGATCGCGCGGGTGATGATCACGTGGGGAATCGTGTCGGCGATATCGGCGTTCGCGAGCGGTCCCGCGAGCTTCTATGTCCTGCGCTTTCTGCTTGGCGTCGCGGAAGCGGGCTTCTTTCCCGGCATCATTCTTTACCTGAGCCTGTGGTTCCCCACGCGGCAGCGCGCCGTCGCGGCGGCGTGGTTCATGGCCGCCGCGCCTCTCTCGACGGCCATCGGCTCGCCGGTCTCGGGCGCCATCATGCAGCTGCCGCCGATGTTCGGGCTCGCGGATTGGCAGTTGCTCTACATCATCGAAGCCGTTCCGGCGATCGTTCTCGGTTTCTTCGTGCTCAAGCTTTTGATCGATACGCCCGCTAAAGCGCACTGGCTGCATGACGACGAGAAGGCCTGGCTCGTCGGCAAGCTCGCCGAGGAAGCGAGCGAGAAGCGCGCGCATGCGGGGCACACGGGCGCGGCGTTGAGCGCGCTGCGCGATCCGCGCGTGCTGGCGCTTGCGCTGATCTACTTCGGCACGTCGGCGGGGCTTTATACGCTCGGCATCTGGGCGCCGCTGATCATCAAGCAGTTCGGTTTCAGCGCGCTCGAGACGGGCCTGCTCACGGGCGTGCCGAGCGTTCTGGCCGTCGTGGCGATGGTGCTGTGGGCGCGGCATTCCGACCGGACGCAGGAACGAACGTGGCATGTCGTCCTGCCGTGCCTGCTCGCATGCGCGGGCTTCGTCTTCGCGGGCGAGGCGGGCAGCGCCTTCGCGATCGTCGCGGCGCTGGTGCTCGCCAACGTCGGCATCAGCGCCGCCAAGGCGCCGCTGTGGGCGATGCCGAGCTCGTTCCTCTCCGGCGCGGGGGCGGCGGCGGGCATCGCGATGATCAACTCGCTCGGCAATCTCGGCGGCTTCGTGGGGCCGTTCGCGATCGGCTGGCTCAAGAGCGTGACTGGCGGTTATGCGGCGGGCTTGTATGTCGTCGCCGGGACGCTCGCGCTTTCCGCGGCCGTTACGTTGCTGCTGGGACGGAAGTCGGCGAACGAGCAGGGCAAGCCGCTCGTGCGTCCTCATCATTGAGCACAGATCAGACCCAGCAGCAGTAGCAAGCAGCACCTTCCATCCTGATCTCATCGAAACTCCTGAGCCGGCGCATCGCGCTGGCAGCGGCCGATTTGAAGGCGTATCTTTAGCGGCTCGATCCGCAAAACGTCGATGTGAACCAGAAGGGGAAAGCTGCGGTGCGTATCAGTTACCAGGCGTTTTTCGGCTCGCTGTTCTTTTCGCGGCTCGCCGACCAGATCCTGCTGTTCCTCGTGCCGCTTGTCGTATTTCAGACGACGCACCAGGCGACGTGGTCCGGCGCGGCCTTCTTTGTCGAGGCGCTGCCGCGGTATCTGGTGTTTCCCTTTGCCGGCGTGCTATCGGATCGCACTTCGCCCGTGAAGCTCCTGCGCGCCAGCCAGCGCTTTCGCGCGATCGCTTGCCTGGCGGGTGTCGCAGGTTATCTCCTGGTTGGCGGCATCGCCTGGCTCGTCGCCCTTTCCGCAGTCTGCGGCGTACTGACGAGCGTGGGCTTCGTCGCGCGCGAAGTGATCCTGCCGCAAGTGTTCCAGCAGCATCGCTTCGAGAAGGTGCTGTCGTACTCCCAACTCGCGGATCAATTGGGCGTGGTGCTCGGCCCGGTCGTGGCAGCCGCGTTGCTGGGCTGGTGGAACTGGCAATGGACCGTCGCGTTCGCCGCCATCCTTTTCCTTATCGCCGACGGCGCCACACTGCTCTGGCAGCGCACCGGAAATATCCGGCTATTCCCGGCGCAGGAGACCGCACCCGCCCAATGGATGCTGCCGATCCGCATCGCGCTTTCTCACGTGGCCCGGCTGCCGGGACTGAAACGCCTGGTGATGCTCGCGGCGGCGGAGAACCTCGTCATCGGCGTGACGCTGGCGACGTCGGCTGCGATGGTCACCGGCGTTCACCACGAGCCGGGCCGTTTCTATGCGGCGCTCCAGGTGAGCGGCGCGATCGCGACGGTCGTCATCCTGCTAGTGATTGCGCGGACCTCGATTCCACGCAAGATGCTCGGCGGCATGGCCTTCACGGCCATCTTCGCGGGCGGGCTGATGGCGGGAATCAGCCCGTCGATCTGGGGCTACGCCGCGGGATTCCTGCTGATCGTCGGCTTCGACAAGATGTTCAACGTGTTCATCCGCAGCGCGCGGCAGGCCATCATTCCCGCGCACGACTACGGCAAGACGGTTGGCGTCATGGTGATGCTCAACAACCTGACTCAGCCGCTCGCGGGCCTGCTCGTCGGCCTGTTCTCCGGTCATGGCCGCATCGGCTTGGTCGTGACGTCCATTTCCCTCGCCATGGGCTTGCTCGGGGCGGCGACCGCCTACGCCGGCATGCAGGCCGCTCGCAGAAACGAGCTGACGGCGCCTTCCCTGCGCGCACCCCGAGATTCGCGGTGACGCGCGATTGCAACGCCGGCTGTAACCGACCTCGACCGACTTTACGTTTTGTAAGCTACGCGTCAGGCGATGGCCCGCAAACGCGCCCCGTCAACCACCGTGTGAATCACGTCGATATCCAAGCTGTCGGGCAACCCAGGTCGATGTAGTCCTTTTGTGCGACAGATGAGATCGGCCCCCGTCGATATACTCCGCCCAATTCTGAAAAGAACGGTACACGGGGAAAAATGCGCCACTTGCGTTGCACGGGGAAACGGCTGCCGATTTGCTTGGGCATGGCCGTCGCCGTTCATAAAACTTCTGAAAGTCGTCGGTTGGCGGACCATGCGTCAATCCAGAAAGCGACTGCAACTGACGGCAAGCGGCTGACGGCGATCAGCCTCGCCGCGACGGCTGCGCTCGCCGTGACGACATTCGCATTCACACGAGCCCGGATGGCCATGCCGGAAGGGCAGCTCACCACGAACCCCATCATCAGCTGTGATCCAACGGTCATAAGCGGGGTGTCGTTGCAATCCCCATTCTCTTTCTCGGTGCTCGCGGCGACTCGCCGCGAGTGAAGGATTGTCCACACGTACGAGTTTTTCTCGGAGGGGTTCATGTCAGATAGTTTGCAGGGTTGGGTTGGGCGCAATCGGCCGCCGCGTGTTCAGATCACCTATGACGTCGAGCTGGGGGACGCCATTGAAAAGCGTGAATTGCCGATGGTGGTGGGTCTGATGGCCGATCTGTCGGGTCAACCGGCTGAGCCGTTGCCCAAGCTCAAGGAGCGCCGTTTCGTCGAAATCGATCGGGACAACTTCGACGAAATCATGGGCAAGATCGCACCACGCCTCGACCTGAGCGTGCCGGACACGATGAAGGGTGAAGGCAATCTCAAGGTCGAGTTGAATTTCAGCCAGTTCTCGGACTTCCATCCGGACAGCCTCGTGCTCCAGGTGCCGCGCCTCGCGAAGCTCGTGGAAGCACGCCAGCAATTGCGGGACCTGCTCGCGAAGCTCGACGGCAACGACGAACTCGATTCGATACTCGAGCGCATCGTCCTCGATGCCGAGGAGCTGAAGAAGGTTCATACCCAGGCGAACGCGAGCGACGCGCCGGCTGCGCAGGCGGCCGACGACACGCCGTCGGCCTGACGGAAACAATCTCCGCGTCGCTGACGCAACGAACTCCCAAGGGTGAACCAGATGGAAACGAATTCCGCCGTCGAAGGCGCAGCAGCCGGGACGACCACGCAGCAAGGCGAACTGAGCCTGCTCGACCGTATCGTTCAGGAAGGCAACATGGCCGTCGAGCCTTCGCAGGGCGTCTACGCAAAGAAGCTGATTGGTCAGCTCGCATCGCAGATTCTCGACGAAGGCATGCGCACGAGCCCGGACAAGAGCGTCGTGGACATGATCCACGAGCGTGTCGCCGAAATCGACCGCCTGTTGACCGACCAGATGAACGCGATCATGCACGACTCCGCATTCCAGGCGCTCGAAGCGTCGTGGAGCGGTATGCACGACATGGTGTACGGCACCGAGACGGGCACCAACCTCAAGCTGCGGTTGCTCAACGTCTCGAAGAAGGATCTGCTCAAGGATCTCGAGTCGGCTGTCGACCACGATATGAGCGTGCTGTTCAAGAAGGTTTACGAAGAAGAGTACGGCACGTTCGGCGGCCATCCGTATTCGCTGCTGATCGGCGACTACTCGTTCGGCCGTCATCCGCAGGATATTGCGCTGCTGGAGCGCATCTCCCGCGTGGCCGCGGCAGCCCACGCGCCGTTCGTCGCGGCAGCCGCGCCGAGCCTCTTCGACATCAAGTCGTATACCGACCTGGGCGTCACGCGCGATCTGTCGAAAATCTTCGAAAGCGCTGAACTCACGACCTGGCGCAGCTTCCGGGAGTCCGAAGATTCCCGTTATGTCTCGCTGGTCCTGCCGAGCTACGCCGCGCGCCTGCCGTATGGCGCCAAGACCAAACCCATCGAGTCGTTCAATTTCGAAGAGGACGTCGACGGCACCGACCACGGCAAATATCTGTGGGCGAATTCGGCTTATCAGCTCGGTCTGCGCATCACCGACGCCTTCGCGAACTACAGCTGGGCGACCGCGATTCGCGGCGTGGAAGGCGGCGGCAAGGTGGACGGTATCGCCGCGCACGCATACAAGACCAGCGAGGGCGATGTCGCCCTCAAGTGTCCGACGGAAGTGACGATCACGGATCGCCGCGAGAAGGAATTGAGCGATCTGGGCTTTATCGCGCTCGTGAATTCCAAGGGTTCGAATTACGCCGCGTTCTTCGGCGGCCAGACGGTGAACAAGCCGGCGCTCTACAACAAGGATGCCGCCAACGCCAATGCGCAACTGTCGGCGCGCCTGCCGTTCGTGCTGGCGGCGTCGCGCTTCGCGCATTACATCAAGGTCATCATGCGCGACAAGGTGGGCAGTTTTCAGACCCGCACCGATATCGAGAACTACCTGAACAACTGGATCGCCGACTACGTGCTGATCAATCCCTCGGCATCGCAGGCGCAAAAGGCCCGCTTTCCGCTGGGCGAAGCCCGGGTGGACGTTACCGAGGTGCCGGGCAAGCCGGGCGCCTATCGTGCGACGTGTTTCCTGAAGCCGCACTTCCAGATGGAAGAGCTGACAGCCTCGATCCGTCTGGTGGCCGATCTTCCGGAAGCCGCAGCCTGATGTGTGATGTGCGGCCTCGCGCCGCACATCGTTCCGTACCCCATAAATTTTCATATCAAGGTCAGTCATGGATACCATCATTCTGCAAATCAAGGACATCAAGGGCAACTCGTTGATCGACGGCTTCGCCAACGGCATCCAGCTCATGTCGTTTTCTCACGGCGTGTCGATGCCGATGGGCCGCGACACGTCGAACACGGAGCGCACGCTGGGGCGTCCTTCGTTTTCCGAAGTGCAGGTCAGCAAGATCACGGACCAGTCGACGCCGGCGCTCTACAGCGCCTGCGCGGCAGGCACCAAGCTCGGCGACGCCACGATCTCGATCGGCCGTAACGAAGCCGGCAAGTTCATGCTGCAGATGAAGTACGTGCTCGCCAATGCGATGATCGCCAATGTGAGCACGAGCGGCGGCGGTTCGGACATGATGGATTCGCTGTCGATCAATTTCTCGCAGATCACGTCGCAATACACGCAGCAGAAGACGGACTCGACGAAGAAGGGCACCGCTTCGTTCGGTTGGGATCTGTCGACCAATAAGGCGGCGACGCCCAAGGGCTGACGCAACGTCACCCGTGCCGCGGCGGGCGGCGCATGAGCCGCCCGCCGATCTGCCTTTACGACATGTCCACCATGACCCATCGCTATCCGGTTCCACTGTTCGAGCGTCTGGTGAACGATGCCGACGCCTCGCTGCTGGGAGAGGATTCGCTTCGTCAATCGATCGCGCGCGAGCTGATGCGTCTGCTCAACACGCGCTCGCATCTGACGATGGAGGCGTTCGCGCACAGCGATGGGACGGTGACCGATTACGGCGTGCCGGACTTTTCAGAGCGCTCGCTGCGCTCGGGCGAGGATCGCGATGCGATTGCCGCCGCCGTCAGCCGCGCGATAGCGCTCTTCGAGCCGCGCCTCGTCAACGTAAGCGTTTCGTTTTCGCTCCCGCCGGGGCGTGAGCCGTATCCGGTGCTGACGATCGCCGGGCGCCTCAATGCGGGCCCATCGGTCGAGCACATGTCGTTCGAGCTCGAGACGGTCAGCCGCGATGCCGTCGATGTGCGCTGGACGGAGCTTGCGTGACATGGCGCCCGACGACATCCTGCAATACTACAAGCGCGAGCTCTCCTACCTGCGAACCCAGGGTGCGCTGTTCGCGCAACGCTATCCGAAGATCGCGGCAAGGCTCGCGCTGCACGGCACCGAGTCGCTCGATCCGCATACCGAGCGTTTGATCGAGGCGACGGCGTTTCTCGCCGCGCGCGTGCATCGCGATCTCGATCAGACCTTCCCTCAGATCGCGGGCGCCTTGCTCGACAACGTTTGTCCTTCGCTGGTGCAGGCCGTTCCCTCCATGACGGTCGCGCAGTTCGAACTCGATTCGTCCCAGGGCAAAGTGACGGCAGGGTTTCGCGTGCCGCGCCACACGGGCCTCTCCGCCCGCACGGAAGGCGGTGACGCGTGCCGCTTTCGCACGGCATGGGACACGGTGCTTTGGCCGTTGAAGATCACGCATGCGGGATTCGGCGAAGATGCGACGCTGCGCCTGACGCTCGAATGTGAGCCGGGGGTCGACTTCTCCGAGCTGGAACTGACGCAGTTGCGCTTCCATGTGTGCGGCGACTGGATGGTCACGATGCCGCTTTACGAACTGCTCGTGTCGTCGGTTACGGGTGTTTCCGTGCACGCCGCACAGAGGCCGGTCGTGAGGCTGGGGCCGGCCGCGTTGCGCGAGGTCGGCTACGCGGAGGAGGACAGCGTGTTGCCGCAGCCGCCGCATGCGCATCCCGCTTACGGGCTGATGCAGGAATACTTCGCTTTTCCGCGCAAGTTTCATTTCTTCGATCTGGTTTTGCCGCCGGGATCGTGCGGCACAGGGCGAACCTGCGAAATCGTGCTGCAGCTCGACCGCATGCCGCGCGGGCTCGGCATGCTCGGCGCCCGGCATTTCCGGCTCGGATGCGTGCCCATCGTCAATCTGTTCGCGCAGACCAGCGAGCCGATCGTGGTCGACCGGCGCAATTACGAATATCTGCTGATCGCCGATCAGAAGCGGCAGGCCATCACCGAGATCCACTCGATCGTATCGGTGACTGCATCCGATCCCGTCACGGATCGTGCGGCGAGTGTGCCGTGCTTCACGGCTGCCGATCGTTTCGATCGGGAGGATGCCGGCAATGCGGCGATGTTCTGGTCGGCGCGCCGTGAGCACAGCCTGCGCGGCAACGTGCCGGGTGTGGACACCTGGATCAGTTTTATCGATGGCGACACGGCCAGCCGGTCCGATACGCCCGTGGCGTACGTCAACGCGCTCTGCACCAACCGGCGGCTCGCCGAGCAAGTGCCCGTGGGCGCGCGCATGCTGGTCGAGCGGGTATCGCAGAACGTACGCGTGCGCTGCCTCTATGAACCGACAGCGCAGCGCAATCCGCCACTCGAGAGCGAAACGCTGTGGCGTCTCGTGTCGCTGCTGACGCGCAACTATCACTCGCTCGTGAGCGGGGCGACGGGGAAACGCGAACTACAGGAGATGTTGCGTCTGTTCGCAATGGACGGCACGCGGGAGCAGGAGCAGATTCGCGGCATCGTCAGCGTCGGTGCGCGCAGCGTCGCGGCGCACGTGGGCAGAGAGGCATGGCGCGGATACTGCGGCGGCACCGAGGTCAGCGTCGAGTTCGACGCCGACGCGTTCGTCGGGGGATCGCCGTTGCTGATGGGCGCGGTACTGGCGCGCTTCTTCGCCATGTACACGTCGGTCAATTCATTTGTGCGGCTGGTGGTGCGCCGGGGAGACGAGACATGGAAGCGATGGGAGCCGATGACCGGTTGCCAGCAGTTGCTTTGATCGAACGGCTTCTTGCGCAGCCCCACGGTTTCGACCTGTTCCAGGCCATCCATCTGCTCGAGTGCGCGCAGCAGTGGGCGACGGGGCTCGGTCGCGGGGACGGCTCGAATGAGGCCGTGCGTTTGCGGGGCTTCGTCTCGCTGGCGTTTCAGGCAAGCGACATTCACGCGGTGCGCCGCCATGCGTTGGGCGACGAACGCACGGCGCGCGAGACCTACACGGTGAGCACGCCCGTGATGACGCTGGCAGGCAGCGGCGGGCCGTTGCCGCTCGCTTTCACCGAGATGTTGCTGGAACGGCGCGCGGCCCGTGAGCCGGCGATGGCCGATCTGCTCGACATCTTCAATCACCGCTTTTTGTCGTTCTTCTATCGCAGCCGCCAGAAGCACGCGCTGGGGCTGAGCGCGCGTGCGCCCGACGACGCGCCGCTCGCGGCGAGCCTCGATGCGCTCGGCAATCTCGGCTTGCGCGATGGCAAGCGCGGACCGGACGGTGCGCGTCTGTGGCTGCGGCATGCGGGACTCAGCGGCAACGGCTCGCGCTCGATGACCGGACTGCTCGCGCTGTTGTCGGACCGCCTCGGCGTGCGCGTGCGAGGCACGCAGTTCGTCGGCGGCTGGCGTGACATCGACGCGCGGGACAGCCTGCGTCTGGGACGGTCGGATACGGGCCAGCGCGCGTTGCGGCCCGGCGGCCTTGCCGTTCTCGGCCGACGGAGCTGGGACCAGGCCGCCGGCGTGCGCATCGAGTTTCTCGGGCTGTCCGAGGACCAGTTCGCCGCGCTGCTCCCGGGCGGCGCGGCGCACAGGCTGGCAGCGTGGCTCGTGCGGTGCCACCTGCAACAGGATTTCGACGTGCAGTTCGTCCTCCACCCCTCAGCGCGGCGCGAAGCCTGCGCAGTGGGCGCGCCGGGCTTGCGGCTGGGCTGGACTTCGTGGCTCGCGGCGTCGCGAGACGGGGGCGGGGCGTCCTCGTCGAAGCCCGTTCCCGTGAAGTTCGCGATGCGCGAGGGCGAAGCCCGCGCCGCACACACCGCGTGGCGGCCATCATAAAGATCAATACCGGTCAATACGAATATGGACATCGATATCCGCACGCTGCTGAGCCGTCTGAACCCGGCATGCAAGCACGCAATGGAACAGGCCGCGCAGCTGTGCGTGCGGCAGACGCACTACAACGTGGACGTCGAGCATCTGCTGCTGCAGCTGCTCGAATCGAACGCGCCCGATCTGCGCGTGATTCTCGAACGCTTCAACATCTCGGCCGCCGACGTGACCGAGTCGCTGCAAAACGCGGTCGATCAGTTCAAGCGCGGCAATGGCAGAACGCCCGCGCTGTCGCCGAATTTCTCGCCGCTGTTCCAGGAGGCATGGCTGCTCAGCTCGATGCTGCTCGCCGAGCAGCAGATCCGCTCGGGCACGATCGTGCTTGCGCTGCTCGAACTGGATAGCATGCGCGGGCTGCTCCTCGACTCGGCGCCTGCCCTGCTGAAGATTCCGCGCGCCGCGCTGCGGGATGCGTTGCCGGCACTGGCGGCGAACTCGTCCGAAGACGGCGGCCGGGCAGCGCCGCAAACCACGGTCCCGGGTGCCGCAACCGTGCCGGCGGGCGGCCTGTCTCAAGCGATGCCGACCATGACCGCGGCGAGCGGCGGCCGTTCTTCCGCGCTCGCGCAATATACGGTGGACATGACCGCGCTCGCGCGCGAAGGCGCGAGCGATCCGATCTGCGGGCGCGATGCGGAGATCCGTCAGTTGATCGACGTGCTGCTGCGGCGCCGTCAGAACAACCCGATCCTGACAGGCGAGGCGGGTGTCGGCAAAACCGCGGTCGTCGAAGGTTTCGCGCAGCGCGTGGTGTCGGGCGAGGTGCCGCCGGCGCTCGCCAATGTCTCGGTGCGTTCGCTCGATCTTGCGTTGCTCCAGGCGGGCGCCGGGGTCAAGGGCGAATTCGAGAACCGGCTGAAATCGGTGATTGCGGAGGTCAAGGCGTCGCCTGTCCCCGTGATTCTTTTCATCGACGAGGCCCATCAGCTGATCGGCGCGGGCGGCAGCGAAGGTCAGGGCGACGCGGCGAATCTGCTCAAGCCCGCGCTTGCGCGCGGCGAGCTGCGCACGATCGCCGCCACGACCTGGGCCGAATACAAGAAGTATGTCGAGCGCGATCCCGCCCTCGCGCGCCGCTTCCAGGTCGTGAAGGTCGAAGAGCCTAGCGAGGCTGTCGCCGTTGAAATGCTGCGCGGCATGGTCCAGAAGCTCGAAGCGCATCACGGCGTGGAGATTCTCGACGAGGCGGTGCGCGATGCCGTGAAGCTGTCGCATCGCTACATCTCGGGCAGGCAGCTGCCGGACAAGGCCGTCAGCCTGCTCGATACGGCATGCGCGCGCGTGGCGCTCGGCCAGAACGGCGTGCCGGAAGAGATCGAGGCGCTGGGCCGCGCGCTCGACTCGGCGGAAAACCAGTTGCGCATCCTGCGTCACGAGGCGGCCACGGGCGCCGAGCGCGGGGATGCCATCGCGGCGCTCGTCCGTCAGCTCGACGAACAGCGTGCGCAGCGCACGCGCCTGAACGAGAAGCTGATCACCGAGAAGCGCGTCGTCGGCGAAATTCTGGCGTGGCGGCGCAAGATCGCACGCACGCTGACCGAGCCGCAGGCAGCCGGCGACGAAGAAGACAGCGAGTCGCTGGCTGCCAATCTGCGACGCCTCGAGAAGGGCCTGGAAGCCGTGCGCAGCGATGAGCCGATGGTGCCGGTGTGTGTCGATTCCACCGTGGTCGCCAAGGTGGTTTCGGGCTGGACGGGGATTCCGGTCGGCGACATGCTGGCCGATGAACTCCACACGGTGCTTTACCTGCACGAAAAGCTCGCGGCGCGCGTGGTCGGCCAGGACGAGGCGCTCGAGGCGATCGCGCGGCGCGTGCGCACGTTTCGCGCGGATCTCGGCGAGCCGGGCAAGCCCGTCGGCGTCTTCCTGCTGGTCGGCCCGAGCGGCGTAGGCAAGACCGAGACGGCCGCCGCGCTGGCCGACATGCTGTACGGCGGCGAGCGCAACATGATTACCGTGAACATGTCCGAATTCCAGGAGGCGCACAGCGTCTCCGGCCTGAAGGGGGCGCCCCCGGGCTACGTCGGCTATGGCCGGGGCGGCGTGCTGACGGAAGCCGTGCGGCGGCGTCCGTACAGCGTCGTGCTGCTGGATGAAATGGAGAAAGCTCATCCCGATGTGCTCGAGCTGTTCTTCCAGGTGTTCGACAAGGGCGTGATGGAGGACGGCGAAGGCATCTCGATCGACTTCAGGAACACGCTGATCCTGCTGACCTCGAACGCCGCGCAGGACGTCATCACGGAAGCATGCCAGGGCGGCCGCCGCCCGCCTCCCGGCGAGCTGATCGAGCGGCTGCGGCCCGCGTTGCTCAAACAATTCAGCCCGGCGTTTCTTGGCCGCATGGTGCTGGTGCCTTACTACCACCTCGGCGACGCGCAGATCACGGCGATCGTGAACCTGAAGCTCGGGCGGCTTGCCGAGCGCTTCGAGCGCAACCATCATGCGCAACTGACGTGGGACGACCGGTTCGCGCAGATCATCGCCGAGCGCTGCAAGGAAGTGGACAGCGGTGCGCGCAACGTCGATCACATCCTCACGCAATACGTGCTGCCCGAACTGGCGCGCGAAGTGCTCGAACGCATGTCGATGGCGAAGCCGTTCGGCGGGGTGCGCCTCGAATTCGCGCAGGACGGCAGCGTCTCTTTCCGTTTCGCGGCGCGCGAGGAGACCTGACGTGCAAGCCGCAAACGCGACCCAGGCGGGCTGCCTGCTTTCGATCAGCACGCCGTTCGGCAAGGACGTCCTGCTGCTCGACGGCCTGGGCGGACGCGAAGCGATTTCAGCGCCGTTTCACTTCGATCTGCGCATGCGCTCGTCGAACCTCGCGCTCGATGCGCAGGCGATCGTCGGCAAGAGCGCGACCGTGACGCTGCAGGTGCCGTCGGGCCCGAAGCGCTATATCCACGGCATCGTCACCCGCTTTGCACAGATCGGCGCCGATGCACGGCACGGCTTCTATACCGCTGAACTCGCACCGCGGCTGTGGCTGCTCGGGCTCGGGAGCGACCGGGCGATCTATCAGAACCTGAGTGCGCTCGACATCATCGAACAGGTGCTGCAGAAGTTCGGCGTCGCGATCGAGCTACGCGTGAAAGGCACGTACGCAGTGCGCGAATACTGCGTGCAATACGATGAAAGCGCGTTGCAGTTCATCTCGCGGCTGATGGAGGAAGAGGGCATCTTCTACTTCTTCATGTTCGCCGACGGCGCGCACACGATGGTGCTCGGCGACAGCACCGCCGCGCACAAGCCGGGCAAGACCGACTCGCACCTCTGGTACTCCAGCGACTCGGTCGCGCATCGGCAGGCCGACCGGATCGAAGCCTTCGAGATGACGACGGGACTCGTGGAAGCCGAGCAGATCGTCGCCGACTACGACTACACGAAGGCCGCGCTCCTGACGGCCAATTCGGCGGCCGGCAGCGGGCCGGCGAGCGGGACGCGCTATACCTTTCCCGGCCGCTATGCGACGGCCGCGGACGGCACGCGCACGGCGAAGCTGCGGCTCGCGGCGCATCAACTGGGGCAGCGCACGGGGCGCGCCGAGAGCGGAATCTGCACGCTCACCGCCGGCGCGAGCTTCACGCTGGGCGGTCACGCGAACCCTGCATTCAACGTGTCGTACGTGATCTGCGCGGTGTCGCACAGCGCCTCGAACGATCGATATGCCAACGGCTTCGACGTCATCCCGGCTTCGGTCGCATTCCGTCCGCCGCTCGTGACGCCCAAGCCGATGGTCGCCGGGACTCACACAGCGGTCGTCACCGGTTCGTCGGGGGAAGAGATCTGGACCGATGCGTATGGCCGCATCAAGCTGAAGTTCCACTGGGACCGTTCGGCCGGCGCCAACGAAAACAGTTCTTGCTGGGTGCGCGTTGCGCAGGCCGCGGCGGGCAACGGGTGGGGGCACCTGGTTCTGCCGCGGGTGGGACAGGAGGTGGTCGTGAGCTACGTCGACGGCGATCCCGACCGGCCGCTCGTGACCGGCAGCGTCTACAACCGCCAGGGCACGTTGCCCGTCGGCCTGCCTGCGTCGCAGACCCAAAGCGTGATGCGCTCGCGTTCGTCGAAAGGGGGCACCGCCGGCAACGAAATCCGGATGGACGACAAGCTCAATAGCGAGGAACTGTATTTTCACGCGCAGAAAGACCTGAATATCGCCGTCGAAAACGCGCTGTCCACGACGGTGATGGCGGGCGCGGAAACGCATGTCGTGCAAAAGGGCGATCGCAGCGTCGACGTGCAGAAAGGCAACGAGACGCACAAGGTGAAAGGCACGCGCTCGGTCGATGTGACCGGCGACGAGACCCACACGAATCACGCAGCGTTTACGCGAAAAGTCAGCGGCAACTACACGCTGAAGGTGAGCGGCAATCTCGTCATCGATGTGACCGGTTCGATCAGCATCAAGGCAGGCACGTCGATCCAGAACCAGGCGGGCACGACGCTCGCCAACAAGGCCGGTACGGCGCTCAGCAACGAGGCGTTGCAAGTGGAAAGCAAGGCCTCGGCGATGCAGACGATCGACGGCGGCACGATGCTCGCGCTCAAGGGCGCGCTCGTCAAGCTCAACTGAGGCGCGAGATGAGCCCATTGCCGCCCACCGCCGAACCTGCTGCGTCCGTCGCTGCGCCCGGCGCGTCCGCGCACGCGACGCTCATGGAGACGCGCGATGCAACGGGGCGGCTGGTGAGCCGCATGCCGATGCTCGATGGCGTTCCGCACGGGCAGGTGGTCATGTACGGAGCGCTCGCCGTACCCGTGCTGGAGGCGCACTACGAGCATGGTGCGTTGTCGGGCCTGGTGCGCACCTTCGACACGACAGGCGCGCTTCTTCAGGAGGCCGCGTACGTGGCGGGGCAACTTCACGGCACGACGACGACCTGGCAGGACGGCCGCGTCGCTTCACGCCAGCACTACGCGCATGGCGTGCTGCACGGGACCGCCGTGTTTTATGCGCCGTCGGGACTGGTGAGCGCGCGGCTTGCCTACGAGGCCGGCAAGCTCACAGGCGAAGCATTGCATCTGCACGAGGGGACAGTCGTTCGACGTGCTTCGTACAGCAAAGGCGTCCTCGAAGGCGAGACGCGCGACTACGCGAGCGACGGCACGCTCGTGCAGGCGTCCCCCTACAAGGGCGGCCTGCTGCACGGCACGGTGCGGCGCTACGGCGCCGATGGCCGCGTGAACGAAGAGCGGGCCTATGCGAACGGCAAGCCGCTTGGCGAGGCCCGCAAAGTGGCCGCGCCCGCGCCGCAGGATGGCGCGGCGACAGGCGGGCAGCGCCTCGCCAAGCAGCTTGAAAAATGGGTGAAGGGCTGACCGTGAGCTTTCTGATAACGACCGGAGCGACCATGCAATGCAGTTTCGGCGCCGCGCCCGCCGTGTTGAACGTGCTGCCTGTCAACCGCGTGCTCGCGGGTGCGCCTGCCGCAACGATCATGGATCACTTGCCGATGGTCAACGTGGCGCCGTTCGGCGTCTGTTCGTGCGCGGCGAATCCGATGGTGGCGGCGGCGACGGCGGCGGCGCTGGGCGTGCTGACGCCGATGCCTTGCGTGCCGATGACGATGGCGCCGTGGCTGCCGGGCTCGCCGACGGTCCTGATCGGTGCAATGCCGGCCTTGCAGAACGCGTCGAAGCTGATGTGCGCATGGGGCGGCGTCATCTCGATCCTTGCGCCGGCGCAGTTCACGACCCTGGTTCCCTGAGGAAAACACGCCATGCAATACGTTTTTTCGATGACCGCGCGCATGGTGACCATCGTACTGGTTTGTGCGATGGCGCTATGCGTGCTTCTGTTCCTGCTGGGGATCGAGATCGGCGTGCGTTACGTGGCGCCGGCGAAAGCGCCTGCAACGGCGTCGGCGTCGCAGGCGGTGCCGGTCTCGCAAGGCGGGACGGCAACCGATGCCGCCGGCGAAGGCCCATCGCATTCCGAAAGCGACCAGGCCGGCACAGCATCCACAGCAGCGGCTTCCTCCACCAATTGAACGTGCCTACTGACATGCTCTTCGCGTTTTCAACTCTTGTCTCTGCGCTCCAACTGTACTGCCGCGCTACGCATCCCGCGCACGCGTTGCGCGGCGCGTGGCGCAGGCTGACCGTGACGATCGGCGGAGCGGTCATCATGCTTGCAGGCGTGCCGGCGCTCGCGTCGGGCTCGGCTGCGGCGAGCGCGCCCATCGCAAGCGCGCCGGTGGCCACTTCGACGGGCCTCATGCTCATGCCCGACGGCCGGCTCCTCGCGCCCGAGTTCGCCCGCATCGTGAGCCGGGGCGAGCTTGTCGTCGCGGTGCTGGGTGTCGATCAGCCGCCGTTCTTCGAAGAGCACAACGGTCAGCTGAGCGGCGTCGACATCGATATCGCCAAGGAAATCGCGGCAAAGCTCGGCGTCAAGGTGAGCTTCAACCGCGACGCGAAGACCTACGACGGCGTCGTGAATCTGCTCGCGAGCGGTCAGGCCGATCTGGCGATCAGCAAGCTCTCGCGAACGCTGTCGCGGGCTCAGGTGATCGGCTTCAGCACGCCTTATATCCGGCTGCATCGCGCGCTGCTGCTGAACCGCGTGAAGTTCGCGATGCTCGCGCACGGCCGCGCCGTGCCCGACGTCGTCCGTACCTACGACGGCACGCTCGGGGTGGTCAGGAATTCGTCGTATGCCACCTACGTTGCGAGTAATTTCCCGCAGGCGAAGGTGCTGGCCTATCCGAGTTGGGAGGCCTTGCTCAAGGCGCTCGATGCGGGCGAAGTCACGGCTGCCTATCGCGATGAATTCGAAGTCAAGCACGTGCTCAAGCGTGACCCGACCGCTTCGCTGCGGCTGCGCGTCGTGACCCTGGAAGACCTCGACGACGCGATCGCGATCGGCGCGAACGTCAATGCGCCGACATTGCTCGCATTCGTCAACCAGTTTCTCGCCGAACGCGGCAAAAAGATCGACGTGACGGACTTGCTGCAGGCCTCAAACAACTAATCGGACCGATCGGGAAAGCAACAATGAATTCCAGCAGGATATATGCGTACGCCGTGAACCCTTGGGTGGTGATCGGCAGTCTCGCGCTCGGGGGCGCATTCGGCCTGGCGCTGCCGGAGATGGCTCGGAGATTGGCCGTGGTCGGCGACGTCTACGTCAATTTGCTGAAGATGACGACGCTGCCGTTCATGGTCTCGGCCGTGATCTTCAGCCTGCAGCGCCTGTTCCGCGAAGGCGGCACGGCGCGGCTGATGCTGCGCGTCGTCACGGTGTTTCTCGGTGCGTCGGCAACGGTCGCGGTCGTCGGCGCGCTGGTGCTGCTCGTGTTGCGCCCGGGCGTCAACCTGCCGAGCTCGACGATGCAAACCTTCGGGCTGATGGTCGGCAGCGATTCGGCATCGAACGAAGTGGTCATGCATCTCTACGGCACGGACCCGGTCGAGAAAGGGGTGAGCTTCGCCGAAGTGCTGACCAGTCTCGTGCCCACGAACATCTTCGCCGCGCTCGCCAACGGCGAGGCGCTGAAGGCGCTCGTATTCGCCCTGCTGTTCGGGCTCGCGGTCGGCCGGGTGCCGCAGCGGATTTCCGTCGGCCTGAGCCAGGCGCTCGAAACGATCTATCACGCCTGCCAGAAGCTGATGCACTGGCTCAGCTATCCATTGCCGCTGATCCTGTTCTGCATGAGCGCGGCGCAACTCGGCAAATCGGGCATGGGGCCGTTGCACGCGATGCTGCAGTTCGTCATTGCGTTCTTCATCGCCGCCGTCGTGCTGCTGTCGCTGTCGGCCACCGTCATCTGGAAACGTTCGGGCCGGCCGCTCGGCACGACGCTCGCCGCGCTGCGCGCGCCTTTCGCGCTTGCGCTCGCGACGCGCAACAGCGCCGCGTGCATGCCGAGCATGATCGAAAGCATGGTCGAGCGGCTGGGCTTCCCGCGCGCCGGGGTCGAGCTGATGGTGCCGCTGACCGTGTCGTTGCTGCGCATCGGCCCGATGGTCTACTACGTCTGCGCCACGGTCTTCATTGCCCAGCTGTATGGCCATCCGCTCGGTGTCGTCGAGGTCTGCACGGTGTTGTTCGCGTCGGTGCTCGCCGGATTCGCGTCGGCAGGCATGACAGGTCTCGTCACGGTTTCGCTGATCGGCATGACCTGCGTCTATCTGAGCCTGCCCTTCGAGGCCGCGTTCATCCTGTTCCTCGCGGTCGATCCGCTGTGCGACATGTTGCGCACGCTGATTCTCGTCATCGGCAACACGGCGGCCGTGTCGGTGATCTGTCCGCGTCCGCTCGAAATCTAGGAGAACGGCATGGCACTGATCGGCATTCTGGGCGGCATGGGACCGCTCGCGACCGTCGATTTCATGGAGCGGGTCATCCAGCTCACGAGCACGGCGGGGGCGCTGCGCGACCAGCAGCATCTGCCGCTGCTCGTGGCCAATCTGCCGCATATCCCCGATCGCTCGGAGGCGATGCGCGGGGGGGGCGAAGATCCGCTGCCGGCGCTGCTCGACGGTATCGACATGCTCAACCGCAACGGTGTCGAACTGATCGCCGTGCCGTGCAATTCGGCGCACTGCTGGTACGACGCGATGCGTGCACGCAGCGGCGCGCCCATTCTGCATATCGCCGAAATCTGCGTTGACGCGATGCCGCCGGGCACGCGCCATGCCGCCGTGCTCGCGACGGACGGCACGCTGCATTCGGGGCTTTACCAGCGCATCCTCGCGGGGCGCGACATCGTACCCGTGGTGCCGGACGAAGGCACCCAGCGGAATCTCGACGCTTGCATCCATGCCGTGAAGGCCGGCGATCTCGTCCGGTCCGCGGAATATCTCTCGGCCGCACTGCACGATCTCGAAGCGCGCGGCGCCGAGGCGGCGCTCATGGGCTGCACGGAGATTCCGCTGGCGGCGCGGCACCTGAAGGCGCCGGTCATGACGCTCGTGGACAGCACGCTCGAACTGGCGCGCGCTACGGTGTCATACGGTCTTGCCCGTGGCTGGAACGTGCGCCGATGAAGGCACTGAAGCGTCTTTCGAACAGCACCCTCGGGCTGCTCCTGTTCCTCGGGCTGGGCATCGCCGCCGGCACGCTGGTGCGGCCGGCGGGTGTGCCCGCCTACGTCGTGGGACAGATCTACCTTGCCCTCGTCAATATGGCCGCCGTCCCGCTGCTCGTCGTGGCGATGTTCTTCGGGCTGCGGCAACTGCTGGCGCTGGCGCACCCCGAACTGCGCATCGGCTCGATGCTGTCATTGGCGCTCGCGCTGGTCGCGCTGTGCGCGGTGTGCGGCGCGCTGGTAGGTTTCGCCGCGGCTCCGGGCGCCCATCTTTCGGACGGCGCGCGCGCCCAGCTGGGACAGGTCGTGCTGCGGAGCGCGAGCGATGCGGAAGACCTGCGCATGTCGTTGCTCGGGTCGTCGGGGCCAGCCCGCGCGCTGTCCGCGATCTCGTTGCGCGACGTCGCGCCCGACAACTTCTATCGCGTGCTCGCCGACGGCCGCGCGCTCGGCATTCTGACCTGCACGATCCTGTTCGGCATGGCATTCGCCGCCCTGTCCAGCGCGCAAAGCGGTGTGCTGAACAGTGTGTTCGAAAGCATCTACCGGACGTTCGAGACGATCATCGAACATGCGAATCTGCTGTTGCCGGTACTCGTGTTCGGCAGCGCCGCGCATGTGGCGGGGCAGACGAGCGGGGCGACGCTCGGCGCGATGAGCGGATTTCTGCTGTGGTTCGTGCTCTGCGCATTGCTTCTGTCCTGCGGTGCGATGGCGGCCATCGCGGCACGCGCGGGCGTGCCGCTCGCGCGCGTGATGGCCATGCTGAAGGCGCCCATGCTCGTCGGCCTGACATCGGGCAGCGCGACGGCGCCGATTCCGCACACGATCGAGGCCATGAGCACACGGCTCGGATTCAGCCGCGGCGTGGCGGAACTGGTGGTGCCGTTCGGCGCGGTGTTCGTGCGCGCCGGCTCCGCGCTCTATTTCGCGCTTGCGACGGTGTTCGTGGCGAATCTCTATGGCCGGCCGCTGGGCGCCGGCGACTTCGCCATGGTCGTTGCGGCATCGACGTTCGCGGCATTCGTGTCGGCGGGGCAGAGCGGTGTGGCGGGTGTCGGCTACGCGGGCATCGTGCTCTCGAGCCTGCAGCTGCCCGTCGAAGCGGCCGGCGTGCTGTTCGTGGCCGTCGAGCTGATCTGCGAAGGACCGCGCAATCTGCTCAGTCTGCTCTCGGTCTGCATGGTGGCGGCGCTCGTTTCGGCGGGGCTGCCCTCCGAGCGCGCGCCGGCGACGGATGTGCAGACCGCGCCGCGGCCGGACGCGGTGTTCCGTTTTGTGTTCAACCGCATGCAGCTTGCCCTGGCGACGGGGTGCGTCGTGACGGTTGGGTTGCTGATCGTAATGATGGGCATTGGAGTAGGCGCCAAATGACGAATGGGACGAACTGCCGGCACGCATCGACGCGGGCGGACGGCGCACCGGTCAGGGTCCGCGCGGTCATGACGGACATCGCGCGCAAGCTCGCGGCGTGGTGCTTGACCGCATGTATCGCAGCGGCCCTCGCGGGATGTGCGATGCCTTCGGTCTTGAGCTTCAAGGGTGACAAGGTGAAGTGGGACGCGTTGACCTTCAGCGCCAGCGACGACCTGAACAACAACAGCCCCGTCGCCGTCGACATCGTGTTCGTCACCGACGAAGCGATGCTTGCGCGAATCGCGGAGCTGCCGGCGTCGAAATGGTTTGCCGGACGCGCCGATCTGGTCAGCACGTTTCCGAAGAGTCTGCGCTACCGGAGCTGGGAATTCGTGCCCGGCACGCATCTCACCGTTTCCGGCGACACCTTCGATCGTCCGCGCGTGGCAGCGGCCTTCATCTTTGCCAACTATGCCGGTCCCGGCGCATACCGCGTGCGGATCGAACAATTCAGCGGCCGGCTTGCCGTGCAGCTCGACGACAACACGTTTTCCGTTTCGGCCGTGAAATGAACCTGAACCTATGTCAGCGCTTTATCGATCCCAGCGATTCCGCGGCGGCGCGCGAGCGCGCTGCGTTGCCGCGCGCGTCCTCTTCTCTGCGGAGCAGCAGCCATGAGTGAAGGCGTCCAACCGGTCGTCGACCGGGTCGAATGGTTCGAGGGCATGCTGCTCGCCCCGCAGCATTTCCAGTTGATGAATGCGCGCGTCGATTCGCTCGTGGCATGGCAGACGCTGGCTGCCGCGCCGTTCAGCTGGGGCGTGCGCCGTCTGGTCTTCGACCAGGGGCTGCTGCCGGCCGGCGTGCTGCGCGTGCTGGCGCTCGACGCGATCATGCCCGACGGCACGGCCGTATCGTATTCGGCGGAGTCGAGCCAGCACGGACGGCTCGAGCTGTCGCTCGAGCCGTTTGCCGAGCAACTGGCGAACGGGCCGATCGATTTCTATCTGACGCTCCCCGTCGCCGCATCGGTGCGTCACGACGGCGAGATACGCCGTTTCCGTTCGACGGCCGGCGTGCCGGTCGCCGACGAAGTGTCGCAGGCGCCGCCTGCCGATATCCCGCGCCTCATTCCCGACCTTGCGCTCGCATCGGGCGGACTGCCGTCGGCGATGTATGTCTCGCTGCGGCTCGGCTCGGTGTATCGGGACAACGAGGTGGTGCGGCTGGGCGAGCGCTTGCCGCCTCTGCTCGAAATCGCCCGCGACAACCCGCTATGGACCACCGTTTCCGCGCTGCTCGGGCAATTGCGCGGCAAGGCGGCATTCGTGGCAAGACAGACCGCGATTCCGTCGTCGAAAACCGAAGACCGGCTCACGCAGCTCGAACTGAAGGACCGGTTGCGCAGCCTGCTGACCGCGCTGCCGCTTGCCGAAGCGGTACTGCGGACCCCGCACCTGCATCCTCTCGCGCTGTACCTGGCGCTCGCCTCGCTAAGCGGCTCGCTGAGCATGCTGATGCCGGCCGGCCTTGCGCCCGTGCCGCCCGACTATGACCACGCCGATCCCCTCGCCGTATTCACGCCGCTGCTGCGGGCATTGCGCGATGCGATCTCCGAGGTGAGCGAAGGCTACCGCGAGCGCAAATTCGAATTCCGCCACGGCGCGTTCGAGATCGCCTTGCAGCCGGAGTGGGTGGGCGAGCGGCTGGTGGTCGGGCTGCGCGGTCAGTCCGACCGCGACCTGCGGGCGTGGATGGATGGCGCGACCGTGGGTTCGCAATCGGTCTATCCGTCGCTGCGCAGCCGTCGAGTGCTCGGGGCGCAGCGGCGCGTCGTCGATCACGCGGAGGAGCTGGGCCTGCGCTCCGGGTCCGGCTATCTGCTGTTCGAGATCGAGGCGGATGCCGTGCTCGTGCGCGCCAGTGAAACGCTCGTCATCGGCAATCTGAACGAGAGTGCGAGCGTGCAGCGGCCGCAGGAAATGCTGCTGTTCGTGAAAGGTTGAACGTCAAGGAAAAACAGGCCGAACATGGCACGCAACGCATTTGAACTTGAAGAGAACGACATCGTCATGGTGCAGTTTCGCCTCTTTGTCGATGAACTGATGCGAGCGCAACGGCGCTTTTCGGAGGAGCCCGACGCGACGCCGGAACTCGCGGCCCAGCGGGTCAGCCGCCACCTGCTGAATCTGCTGGAAATCCAGACCTTGCAGTCCCGGCGTGACAGCACGCGTTTCGATATCGAGAACCTCGCCGACGCACGCTATCTGAAGGCCGTGCTCGCCGACGAACTGCTGCTCAACACGCCGTGGATCGGCCGCGAATGCTGGACGGCCTGTCTGCTCGAATCGGCACTGTATCGAACGAATGACGCCGGCGACCTCGTGTTCCGCAAGATCGAGCAGCTTCTGTCGGATCGCGAGCCGTCGCGCCGCGACATCGCGCGGCTTTTTCTCTTCGCGCTTGCGATGGGTTTTCAGGGGCGTTTTCGCGGCGCGAACGCGAGCGCGCAGTTGCGCAGCTACCGCGAGGAGCTCTACGAATTCGTCTATCAACGGCGAGCCGACCTGGGCGGGCGCGACCGTCTGCTGGCCGAAGCCGCCTACGTCAATACGATCTCGCACATCGCGCCGCGCAAGCTGCCTGCCGTGAGCCGCTGGACCATGATGGCCCTGCTCGCGGCCGTCGCGCTGCTCGCTGTTTCGGAGCTCCTGTGGCTTTGGCAGTCGTGGCCGGTGCGCCAGGCGCTTCACGGCGACAGCGTGGAAAGGGTGAGCTCATGAGCCCGATGCGCACATTGAAACCCGCTGGAGTTCGCGCATGCTGACGAGCGACCTGTTCCTGCTCTCGCTGGCCGTTCTCATCGTCGTCGTCTGCACGGTGCTGGGCGTCGTCGTGTATTTCGCCGCGCACGGCGCGCAGAACAAGGCGGCGGGCGATCGCAAGATCGTCCGGATGCGCGCCGATTCGTTGCGCAACGCGTTTCGCCAGGCCGTGGAGCTGGTCGAGGGCAATATCGCGTCGCGGGCCGAGCGCTACAACGTGCCGTGGATTCTCGTGCTGAACGAAGGCGACGACCCGCGTCCGCTGCCGATCGCGCAGTCCGGCGTGGCGAGCGTGATGAGCTCGGAGGCAGCCGCGCCGGCCGCGACTCAGGGCATTGCATGGCAGTTCTTCGATCGCGGCATCGTGATCGACATCAAGGCGTCCTACCTGGGCTCACCCGACGAAGACACCGGTGAAAAGCCCTGGGACGAATTCCTGAGCCTGTGCCGCAACTATCGGCCGCAGCGGCCGTTCGATTCCGTAGTGGTGACGGTCCCCGCTGCGATGCTGCTGGCTGAAGACACCGATGCGAGACTCGAGCTCGTGCGGCACGCGAAGCTCGCGCATCGGCGCCTGTGGCTCGCGCAGAACCGCTTCGCCATGCGCTTCGCCCTGTACGTCGTCGTGACAGGGTGCGAATCGCTGGCCGGCTTCCCGTCGTTTGCGCGGGCCTTGCCCGAGCCGCTGCGCGCCAGCATGCTCGGTTGGTCTTCGCCGTACGACCTGTCGGTGACCTACCAGGCGAACTGGGTCGAAACCGCGATGACGAGCATCGAACGCGCCGTGTCCGATGCGAGCGCCGAGCTTTTCACGCTCGATACAGGCCATCTCGACGCACGCGAAATTCTCTTGCTGCCCGCACGCATCGACGCCATCCGGTCACAGTTGCAGCTCTACGTCGACGAACTGCTGCGGCCGAGTGCGTACCATGAACCGTTTTTCTTCCGGGGCATTTACCTGACGGGCGATACCGGCGAAATCGGCGGCGCGGGCGTCGACGAGAACATGCCGGCCGGCGTTGCCGCGATGGAGGCAGGCTCCGATCCCTATGGCCGCGGCGCGGAGCCCTATCTGGCCGGCGGGGCAGAGGAGGGTGCGGATCCCGCCGATCCGGAAACCGCTGCGCACCCGGCGCCGGGCGAAGCCGCTCGCCCGCGCGAGGGCGGCTCGCTGGTCGGCGACCTGATGCTGCAGCCGGCCTTCCTGCGCGACCTGTTCGAAAAGAAGATCTTCCTCGAATATGGTCTGACCCGGCCGTCGCGCTCGCAGCATCTCGCGCGGCCGCTCGTCAATCGCACGCTGCACTGGGGCACGCTCACGCTGCTCGGCGGCTGGGGCATCGGGCTCGCCGTCGCAACGGTGCAGTTGAACCATCGCCATGCCGCGCTCGTGGCAGCCCTCGATGACCTGCAAAAGAACGCGCAGGAACGTGCTTTAGCCGAGCGCGGCGGCCAGCAGCTGCCCGCCGACTGGTATCGAAGCAAGGCGCTTGCGCTGATCGGCGTGAACGACCGGCTGCATGCCGGCATGGACTGGACGATCTTCATGCCCGGCTCGTGGAACGTCGTCGACGATCTCGACGAGCGCGTCCGGCAGCGCTTCGAGCGCGAATTCGGCGAGATCGTCGTGACGGCGCTCGAGCGCGAGATGCTCGAACGCGTCGGAACGCTCACGGGTATCGCACGCGATCCGGGCACCGGCCAACTGATCGTCGGCGACGATTGCGCGACGCCCGCGGCGGCGAGTGCCGATGCGCGCGGCGCGGATACGCTTGCCGTCGAGGATGCGCCTGCGATGCGCGCGCTGCAGCGTTATGTCGGCGAGGTCGATAGGCTGGACGCGGCGCTGCAGGCCATGCAGCGGCTGCAGCGGCCATCGGCGGACAATGCCGATGCCCTTCGCCTCGCCGTGCGCTATGCATTCGGTGCGGAGCTGCAGGGCAACCTCGCGGGGAGTCTGCCGTACTTCTATCGCGATCCGAACCGTAGCGACGCATACGCCGCCGACGGCGCGGGCGGCGTCAATCTTCCCATCGTTCAGCAGGCGTTGCGCTGCACGTTCGACAAGGGCGCACAGCAGCTCGACGAGGCGATCTTCGCGGGCAATCCGCTGTTGAATGCCGAGCGCGCGGTCGTGAGCCATCTCGGCGATCTGTCGGTGAACGACAACAAAGCGGCGGACTTTACCCAGCTTACCGGCGACTACCGCGCAATCGCGGCCGGCATCGGCGCGCAGCAGGATCTGCTGGCTTCGGGCAAGGGCGGATGGATGAGGCGGACACAGTTCGTTCCCGGCTCGGCCTACGACCGCACGTTAGCGCGCGCGGCGCAGAGCCGCCTGCTCGGCCCCGACCTCGTTGCGCGGGTGCAGGCGCGCTCCGGCAATGCCTACCAGGCGTTCAAGAGCGAGCTGGCGTTGCACTTCGGAGGCGCCGATGCAGGCATCGTGTGGGTCGACAAGGAGGCGCGCTACGCGATCTCGCCGGCGCGGCTCGCACTGCGCGACGGTCTGTTGAGGCTGCTGGGCCAGCCGTTCATGGTCGCGCCGCGCGACCTCCCGTTGCCGTCGATACCTGAAGGCTCGACCATTGCGTGGGACCTGCCCCAGCTCGATCAGGCCCTGGCCTTGGGCGAGGCGCGCAAGCGCTTTCTGGCGGAAGGCCTGAACGCGTTTCCCGACACGCTGCGTCCCGTCGTGGAACAGGCGCTCGATGTGCAGTTCGCCCGTCTCATGTTCGATCAGGTGGTGGCGGCGGCTGCCGTGCCGCCGGTGCAAGGCGGGCCGGACGACGCGGCGTTCGATGCCGCGCGCAGCCGTCTCGTGAAGATACGCGCGGCGCTGGCCGACATGGACGCGGCGGCGCAGGCCGCGGATCTCGACGCGTTGCTGTCGCGCGATGCCATGGAGCACCTGCGCCTCGTCGACGATGCGCTGATGCATGCCGAGCTGTATGCGACCAGGCCGGCAGGCGCCATGTCGAGCGGCGGCGCCAATGCGTCCGTGCTCGCCGCATTCGGGATCGCCGACTCGGCGCAGCTGGGCATCTATCTCGACCAGCAGGCGGCACGGGCCGCGACGCTCGGCAAACAGGCGACGGTCTATCTCTCTGCGCTCGGCGCGGCCGATGCGGCATCTCCGCTGGCGCAGCGCTGGCAGGCGATCGAACTCGACCTGGGGCGCTACCAGCTCAAGAATCCGAACAGCAGTCTGCTGATGCTGGAGCAGTTCGTGCAGACGGTGGCGGGCGATGCCCGTGGCGGCGACTGTATCGGGCGGTTCCCGCCGCGGCCGTCCGCCGGGGGCGCGGGCGATTATTTCACCACGGTGCACATGCGTCTGTACGACGGCCTGCTCGCGCGTTGCGGCCAGAGCTATAACGCCGAACTGCGCCAGCAATGGGACGCTTTCGCGTCGGCGTTCAACCAGTCCGTCGCGGGGCGCCAGCCGTTCGGTGTTTCCGCGCGGCTCACAGGTCGAGCCGGTGCGGGAAATGCGGGCAGCGCGGAAACCATATCGGCGGACTTCGCCGAACTCGGGCAGACGCTGCGGCAATACGAGCGCGCTGCCCGAATCTTGCAGCAGGCGCGCAACGTTGCCGCCGAGCGGGGCGTCGGCGGCAGCGCGGCCGTGCGTCAATTCGCCGACCGGTTCGACCCGGTGGCTGCGCTTCTCGCGCCGCTGTATCCGGCAAACGACGGGGCGCCGACGGGCTATGACGTGCGCGTCGATTTCCGCGCGAACCGGACGGGCGAGATCGCGGCCAATCAGGTGATCGACTGGACGCTCAAAGTCGGCGCGCAAAGCGTATCGATGAGCGACGCATCGAGCACGCTGCACTGGGAGTACGGCATGCCCGTCACGCTGGTGCTGCGCTTCGCGAAGGACTCCCCGGTTACGGCGCTCAACGACCCGGGGCAGCGTGCGTTCTCGACCGATGGCCGCACCTTGACGTGGCAATTCGCCGACCCGTGGTCGCTCTTTTCGTTCGTCTCGCAGCAGCGCGTTGCCGACGCGTCCGCGCGCGAACGCGCGCCGGGACCGCTGCTCAAGTTCGATTTCCCGCTGGGCACGGTGAACGCCGCGGATCTCGCGCTGCTGCCGAAACAGGCGCACGGCCAGGTGTTCGTCAGGCTCACGTTGAGCGCGCCCGGCAGCAAGACGCCACTGCCCTGGCCCGGCAGCTTCCCGACATCCGCTCCCGAATGGAATGCACTATGAGCACACCGTATTCGCTGGATACCCAGCCGGACTTCACCGTCGACGCTGAGAGCTATCTCGCGGCATTGCCCGATGGCGACGGCGCGGGTGAGTCGCTGCGCGGCGATGCGCTTTACGCGCGGATCCGCGCGGCGCGGCACGAGGACGATGCCTCGCTGCCGATGGGCGATTGGGAACGCCCGCTTGCAAGAGCGGACTGGAAGACCGTCGCTGCGCTGAGCGGCGACGCGCTGCAAACGCGAAGCAAGGATTTTCAGCTTGCCGCGTGGCTGTGCGAGGCGTGGACGCATTTGCATCATGTCGACGGTTTCGTGGCCGGTGTCGAGGTGATGACGGGACTCGTCGAGCGCTATTGGGAAACAGCCTGGCCGCAACTCGAGGACGGCGACGCCGAAGTGCGGGCAGCGCCGTTCGCGTGGTTCGCCAGGAACAGCGCACAGGTGCTGTCGCTGCATGTGCCGCTGATGCAGATCGATGTGCCCGACGACCTGCCCGCGCTCAATCTCGAAGCGTTCCAGCGGCTTGCCGCGGCGCCCGCCGGCGACGGCGACGGCGGCGGCGCGGTGACTCGCGAGCTGATCGATCTGCACGTGATGCGCGGCGACAACCTCGCCGCACTGGCTCGATTGCAAGAGCGCGCGGGCGCTGCAAGGGAAGCCTGGGAGCGGATGTCCCAGCTCGTCGATATTCGGCTCGGTGACTATGCGCCGAGTTTCAACGGCGTCGCGGAAGTGCTGACGCGGCTTTCGCGGGCGGCCACCAGCCTGATCGGCGGGCGGGCGGTGCATGTGCCGCCGGCGGTCGAGGCGCGGGACGAGGCGCATGGCGAGGAGGTGTCTGGCGAAGACGCGCAGGCAGCGTATGTGCCGATGCAGCCGCATTCGGCCTCGCACACGACTGCAGGGACGCTCCCGCACAGCATCGTCGACCTGATCACCGATCGCTCGCATGCCTACCGGCTGCTCGCCGACGTTACGCGTTATCTACGGCGTCAGGAGCCGCACAGCCCGACCTCGTATCTGCTCGAACGGGCGATTTCGTGGGAAAGCATGAGTCCGGCGGACTTGATGCGCGACATCGTGCAACCGGATGGCAGTGTCGAGCGCTATTTCCTGATGCTGGGGCTCGAGTGACGGCAGTGTGTGCGAGACGCGGCCGTGACGCCGTTGCGGGCCAGGTCTCCTGTTTTCCAATCTGCACAACTCTCTTGTTGGAGATGTCATGTTTCTTGAACCCATCGTAGCGAAGCGGGCGGCCAGGCTGATGATGCGCGACGCTGTCGAATCCGTGTCGAAAGAGCATACGGGGCTCACCAAACACTTTTTGTCCAACAAGGCGAAGACGTTCATCGCAAAGTGGAGCACGGAAAGCAAGGTCAGCATGGGAACCGGCGTGGCTGTCGCGGTCAGCGTGACCGTTGCCGGCGCCTTGACGGGCGGCATCGCGATTCCTGTGCTGATCGGGCTCGCGGCGGGCACCTACGCGCTCAGGAACGCCATCGAATTGATCGGTGCGGATCATCGGCGTGCGAACCGCAACTGGCTGAAGCGGTTCCCCAGTGCGACGCCGAAGCTGGAGTCCGAGGTGGGCGTCTTCCTGACCGTGGAAGCCAGCGATGCGCTGCGACGGGCGGTCGATCACTTCCGCATGATGAAAACGATCGACCAGGAAGTCAAAGATGCAGCCGGCTCCGATTTCTGGAACTGCGAAGAAGCGATCAACTACGCCAAGGCGGTGTCGAGGTTTATCCATCACAGCGACAAGGTACGCAACTACACGCTGCCTGTGCTCGACCTGCTGATCTTCTATCTCGATTCGTACGCGAAGCTCACCGAGAACTGGGCTCTGTTGGAGCCGAACATCAGCGCGGCCTTGCAGCTCTGGTTCGAGCAGCACAGCCATGCAAGCTGTTGCCCCGGCGGCGGCGACAAGGACGTGTGCTATGCGCCGCCCGCTGCCGATCCCAATGGCGGCATGCCCGCAAAGCGGCACGCCGAGGCGACCTCTATGTTGCAGGCGGGCTTCGAACCCGCTTCCCCGCCGTCGGACATACCGGGCGCCGTGAAGATCGGCGAATTGCTCGAAGGCATGAAGGCAGCTCGCGACAAGATCGTCGCGGGCATGCACGCGTCCGATAGCGCCACCTGGAACTACAGCGCGGAACGCCTTGTCATGACGACCCGCGCCAGGTCAGGAGCGCCTGTCGCCGACCACGGGCACAAACGACGTCTGGACGCGTTGCTCGACGCCGTGTGGCGGCAGGTGGACCGCCCCGGCTATTTTGCGCGGGCCACACGGCGCGCCGGGCATTGGTATACGCGGACGACGAGTAGCGAGAAAGTCGGAGCGGCGATCGGCGAAGCGCTGGCTGTCGGCTCGATCTTTTTGCCGTTCATCGGCGAGGCCAACGAACTGACCAAGCTGGGGCAGAGCGCCATCTCGGGCAGCACGACCGCCGCGGTGCTGATTGGCGACAAGGTGGGGCTCAATCTGCTGAAGGGCGCGGACGGTACCGCCATCAAGTGCAGCCTGATCGATCAAAAGCTCGTCGAGTGGCACGCGACGGCCGAAATCCGGGCGGCCGGCTCGGGTGTGGAAAAACTGATGTCCAAGCTGATGCTGCATTTCAAGAAAGCCGCGGAAGCCGTGAAGGCGCTCGACGAATCGTCGCGCTTCATCTCGTCGTGCAACGACGCCATGGCCCTGTCCACCAAGGTTGCGGAAATCGTGTCCCAGATGGAGAAAGTGAGTCGCTATGCGGGGCCATGTATCGGCATTGCCGATGTGCTGTGCAAGCACTGCCATGACTGGTCGGCAGTGGAGTGGGAGATGTGGCGGGATATGGAATACAGCGTCCTCGATTGGCTGCGCGACGATGCCGCGCATGAGCACTGCCGGGTTGGCCGCACGAAGTGCTACGGCGCGAAACATCACTACGCGGGGGGGAATTTCCTTGGGCGCGGCGGCACGTGGGTGCATATCACGAACGATCCGCATAATCCGATCACTTAACGGAAGAGACTTGCTCGCGGATGGTTGATCTTGGTGAGGAGTGGATAAATGGCCTTTAAGAGCGGCGCAGAACGATTCGATGAAGCACTCGGCACATTGTTGTCCTTGGGTGCGAAGAACGGGGAGGAGATTTACAAAGGTTATAAAGGCGTACTGGAGTGGCTTGGTCAACAAGCCAATCCTGTTGCCGCAAAAGGTGTCGCCGGGAGCCAGATCTCCGTTGGTGGTGTCTTCTCCGATGATCATCCGATGGCAAAGGAGATAAGAAGAACGCTGCGTGCGCTGTTGCTTCTTCTTGTTACGCGCTATGGATTGACGCAGAGTGAGTTGAAAGCGATTAAGAGGAAATACGATGGGAGCAGATCTCCTGCTCAGCTCAATGAGATAGTTTCCAGTATAAAAGAAAAGAGTTCGAGAATCAGGAATCTGTCTGTTCTCATCGATAGCAAGGTTTATCGTCATGCGGGCGAGCTGGGCATGCCGGATGTGGCTCAAGTTCTCCGTGCTGGACGTGATTCGGGAAGTCGCGTTCTGGGGGAGGCTTATGCGTACATGAATTCCGCTTCGGACGATAAAAATTTCTATTCCCCTTGGTTTGGTGACTGGGACGCGAAAGGAAAGAACGGGGAGTACGGGGGGAAGATGTATAGAGAGGTTGTAAAAGATAAACTTAAAAAGGTTCTGGATGCCTATCTTAGCAAGTCCTTGAGTTTCACTGCCGAAAAGTATGGAAGTTTGAATGCGAATGTTTATGCCACGGCTGTTCCGCAGTCCTACGAGGATTTTATTGGAAGGAATTATATTGAAGTGGATTTAGGTCGGCATTTCTTTACGTCTACTAGTTCGCATAGTAGTGAAATTGTGCGTGATGACGCTTTGTTCGCCGATGTTTTGGAGCGACTTTTTAGGCTGAACGGTGAAGAGGAGGCTATTGAATCGGCTTATCGCAAGGCAGTAATGGATGGCGATTTTCACTGGGCGGATAAAGAAGGACCTGCCAGGTTAGCTTATGACCGTGATGCGCGTCTTCGTGACGTGCAGGAGCGAAAGGACAGAAATAAGGAGCGCCTGCCTCGTGACCCGCCGGGAAGGCCGAAAAGGATCTCTGTTACCGGTGTAATTCTTCATGAAGCTACGCACCAAGTAGTCAAGACGACGGATGTGAAGATATCGGGTGAAGCGATGTATGGTCCAAACTACTGCCGTTGGCTTTCAAAAAATCATCCAGATCAGGCTCTCCTGAACGCCGATAGTTATCGGCTCTTTTGTGAAGAATTCTTGCTGCCCCGGTACTGAAAAACGTTAAAAATTGACCAGTGGGGCTGCTCACTGTTCACTTTGATTCGGTGGGCGATTTGGCTTGCGACAGCTTGGCGGCTACGCGCCAAGTCTAAATGAATTCCCGTGAATTCTGGCTGCCACTCGTTTTTAATTTTTGAGGTATTCCATGGCAATAATCCCAACTAAAGCCGACTTTGTGTCGGCCACGGATTTGAAGTTTGTCATCTCGGGGCGGCGAGTGGAGGACAGGATTTTGAATAATATAGACTCGCTTCTTGACCTGTTTCATGGTCTGGAATCCGAGTCGGATGCTGGCGTCAAGAAAGCTGCCAGAATAAATGTATTGGGCAGGCTATATTTCGCGACTGATAGATGGCTGAAAATAGCGGACCAGGGAAGCAATCCGACAGTCAATCCGCGTCGCCGGCCTGCTGTATTCGCTCTCTACAAATTGATCGTGGATAGAATAAAGAGCGACGCAGGTGTAAATGAAAGCGTCATGCCATCGTGGCTGGTGAAGACTTTCGGCAAGGATATGGTGGAGCACGGGGTCCATGTGGATCTGGTGACAGATTCTGCCCGCTATCTTTCCGAGCAGGAAAGGGAAAAATATAAAATAGTTTTCAAGGGAGGGCTCGCATACCAGCAAAAGTGGTGGGAAGACAGCGCGGCGTTGATATTGGCCGATACGGAAATCCGCAATCATAATGATGTCGTGAACAAGGTGATTTCGAATTTATTCGGCGGATATGTGGTTAGCATGTCGGGTGATTTTTATAGCGGCCCGCATGTGCCAGCCGCGGAGAAAAGCAATAATGGCCGGTATCATTCCTCTTATTTCTCGGGAGGGAGCGTGCTGTGCGCGGGGGAGATTCGCATAAGAAATGGAGTGGTAACTCACATTAACGACAAGAGCGGGCACTATAGGCCTGACAGTTCAAATCTGGCGCGTGCCGTGGAGGCGCTTGAAACTCAAGGCGTTAATATAAAAAATATTTTGGTAAAGGCGTTAGGCTACGGTGAAATGATGGCAGAAAGATATTTGGAGAAAATCAATGAGCGGCTGGATGTGTATCGTACGATTTCGCATCATGCAAGCTCGGCGCCGTCCGCTATATCGAGGTTTGAGCATGGAGTGGTGATGAATCGAATTTCTCACGATGTGCGAAAGGAGGCTTTCGAGATTCTGAAGGCTCACTGGATAAACAACGGAGCCAAGCCGCCTAGGCCAGGGCATGGATTTCAGGCAAGGATGGATTGCTACGTATGCAAGGATTATAGCGTTTACTGGCTTAAGATGAACGAGCTCAAGACGGCGGCCGGAGGGCGGATAGAAAATATCGTCGTGCCTGAAATAGCTTCGCTTCTGGGAACGGGGCCTGGGTTTATAACACGGCCACGACGCTGACATGGCATGTTTTTTTTCAATGATGGTAACGCGCTCGGGTTGTTGCGAGGGAAACCATTGATGCTGTACATGCACGGATCAATTCTTCAAATCTAATACGAGGTTCTTACATGCCAGTACGGAAATTGCGCTTCGAATACGCAGTCGCCGAAACAGTAGAAGATCAAGGGCGTAATCTTACTCTCGCACTTAACCTTGGGTTGAATGCCTTCACACATATGCTGTTCTGCTATCTGCTGCGGGAGTACCGCAGCAGGCCGACCAAAACCAAAGCCATCTTCATTTGGAACCGCTGTTTGAAACATCTTGCGGGGTGGTCCGGCATCGGTACAAGTGACCTGGGGTTGATCGAGATGGATCTCGGAGTTGATGAGTGCGAAGGCGGCGCGGAAGGAAGAAACATCATCACTACCCTAAAAGCCACCATCGCCTTGATCGAGCACTCGCGTGAGTTAGCGGTGAAAACGAACCGCATCAGCCGGTTTTTGACCTCTGCTTCGCGCGTGCCTAATAACACCATCTTTGATGCATTCGAAACTGCCATGCTGAAACGGATAGGCGATTCGCCGTGGCTAGATATCGAAAACTGGGCGCATTTCGGCCAAGACAGAACCGGGGACGCGCGGCCCAAATACCTCAGACTGTTTCCAAAGTTGCGAGCGGATCTCAAAGCGGCCGGTTTTATCAAGGTAGAGTTGGCCGTAGCAACAGTCCGCTAGTTACCCTCGCGTTTCGTGTAGAGGCATAGCGCGGGCCACTCAACCGTACTCGCGCTGTCCGTATCTGGCCGCGCTATTCCAGTCCGAGAGGCACGAGATAACGCGTCATGTTTTCCCGGTGCGGCTTGAGCCGATTGTTCAGCAGCGAATCGATTTCCGCGACGCGTTCGTTGGTTCGTGTCCCAGATGAAGAACGTGAGCCGCTACGCAGGGCCTGCCATTGGCATCGTCGATCTGCTGTGCGGTTACTACTATGCCTGGTCAACAAAGCTTTCACATTGAAGTTGTCTTTCATGAAGTATCCTCATATTGAAAAGGCAGTGGAAGAGATTACGAGGAATAGATTCTTGGAAAATACACTCTCTCCGTCATTGCTGACGGATGAGGTGGGAAGTTCGTTGAGTAAGAAAACCAAGGCTCAGGTCGCGGAGATCAACAATTCATTGAATTTCGTCTTCCCGCCCTCCATGCCGCGGCCTTTCAATGCAGACGCTATTGTCAGGGCAAGATGTGCTGCAATCCTCATATCCAAAACGATCGATAGAAGGCTTCCGCCGCGTCTGCCACACGGAAGTGCCGCATACAACCCGGAAAGCTGGGATGGAAATCTACTTGAGGGGTATGTCGTAGCGCATCTGAACGCGGCTAGCCTTCCCAGCGGTGCGGCCGGCGCCTACCTGGCCGCAAGTTTTTGGGCTTTTGCCACAGCGGAGGAAAGGGCGCAAGCCATGGCGGCGCGAGCGGAAGCAATCGAACTTTGCGCATTTGGTGTAGTGGCAGCCAACCATGCGGCGCGCGCAATGATTGCCGGGCATGCCAGAAATAATCTGGACATATATTCGGATTTGATGCTGCTATGGTTTGGATCCACGCCCGGAGCCGCAGAAGAGGTGAAGCGAAAGCTACGCCTCACCCTGGCCGGTCTCAGAACGGAATATATCTGTTTTTGTTATGGTGGAGACAACATCAGACAGGGAACCAAGTATAAAGAGAAGGGGTTTGGTCAATCAGGCGTTGCCGCGGTGGTAAGTACGCATAATAAATGGGCCGACGTTGCCGCCTCAAATAGAAATCGGATTCTATTTGGGAAGAATTTCTTTAGCTCTAAATTAACGAAGATTTCGCTGGAAGAAGAAGACATCAAGGGCATGCTGAAAGACAGCTTGGAGATGCGGATATCGCGCGGTGGCGCCGTACTGCATGAGGCGACTCACTTATACGCACGGACCGGAGATGTTTTAATGAGCGATGCGGTATATCTGGCGGCCGGTTTCGCGCTTCCTTCGATATCCGGGAAGGATCGGGTTGTAGCCTACGGGCCGAAATACTGCCGCGCTCTCGCGAAGACGGATCCGAGGTCATCTCTCGATAACGCCGATACCTATCGCCTGTTTTGTGAGCATGCAAAATATTGTCGGCAGCAAGGGGCCAGCAGGATATAAGTCGTATCGGCGGACACAGTGCTTCAGCGAGTGTGGACTAAAAGAGCCTGGAAAATCAGTTCTTTAGGCAACGCTTCCTGTCAGGAAAAACAAGACAGAAAGTTAACGCCAAGCCGGAAAAGTTAACAGACCAAAAACTTAATTTCGCAACGGCTTCCAAGGAATTCTGTTATTTCTTCAGGTTGTTTGGAGCGATTTGGTTAGCAAGAATTCCTCACAAAAGAGCCGATAGTTATCAGCATTCGTGATAGCCAATTGTGGGGCTTTTCTTGCAAGCCAGTAACACTTGTCTGCCCCATACATGACCTCCCCCCCTGCTGAGCTATACACTACCTCCTCCTCCCCCTCCCCCCTCATCAACACCGATACATCTGTTGTATCGACTATCTGGTGTGTGGCTTCGTGAACAATTACACCTGCAACAGATATTTTCCGCTCGCGTTCAGCCCAGGGAGGCAGAGGCAGGAGCATCCAATTCTCGTGCATCTCCGTTTCCAGCTTAATTATATCAGGGTCCGCCTTCGCCTTTGCCTTCGCCTCTTTGAATTTTCTGCGTTCTTCAGAATAACTGCTATAATAGCCGTTCATTTCCCGACAAATAATATTCAGAAACTTCGAATTCTTCTCCGCTTTTATCTTCAAATGGCGATCGAAATAGGCGGCATACTCCTTTGCATCATAAAACAATTGATCGCTATGCGAATCGGTGCCTGGAAAAAAATACTCAGCAAGATTAACTTTAATATAATTCTGCTTACAAAACTCCTCGTAGCTCTGTTGCGCAGCTGTAGCAATGACGTCACCCATCCTGCGCGTAAAAGTAAACATCATGCGCTTTGTCGCGTAGGCACCCATAACCTTTCTAATATTATCTTCAACAGTCTCTCTATTTTTCTTTCCATTGAAAGTTGCATCAAAGTCGCCGAACCATCTCGTATAAAGAAGTTTCTCTCTCGAAGGGGACTTCATGTACGCATGAGCCTCCCGCAGCATTTGGTTGCCGGAATTGCGACCATCCTCGAGAGTCTGACGAGTATGCGGAAAGCCTATCCCTCCCGCGTATTCATAAACCGCGGGACTGATTTCAACAGGTTCGATGGAAGTTAATCGAGGGCTCCGGCTTGCTTCTTTTATTTCAGAATTGATTTTAATTAGCTGATGAGGATACCTAGCTCCATCGTATATCCCCTTCAATGCCGTTACGCCGTCACGACTCAAATTATGGCACGTAATCTTCAGAAGCAGCAGCGCACGCAGTGATCTTCTTATTTCTACCGCCAATAAACTTTTATCAGAAAAAAAACCGCCAACGGAGATCTGACTTCCAACGGTGTTTTTTGCAACAACGGGGTTTGCCTGCTTGCTCAGCCAAACCAGCACGCCCTTGTAACCGTTATAGAACTCAAATCCCCGCGTCGCACCCAGAGACAATAAAGTCTCGAGTGCTTCATCGAATCGTTCAGTCCCACTCTTGAAGGCCATTTCTCTACCCTTCACAAGAATAAACAATCTGCGAGCAAGTCTTTTTCATTGTTAGACTCGATGCGTCACAACTATCAAGCAAGACTGGCAGGATGTCGGAAAACTTCCACTGCTCGTTTGCGCGGGAAGATGAAACGTTGAGACAGAGCCTTCGAGAATGTGGGTGTCGGCGCGTAAGCGAGCGCCGTGTGCCGATACAGATTCGGTTGTCGCACCCCGCGCAATGCGTTTAGCGCATTTTTCCCCGACGAGTCTTTTTTTTCGGAATCGGGTCGAGTATACCGACCCGGAGCGCTGGCATCTGTCGCACAAATGCGCTACATCAAGCGTCCTGTAACACTACAAGACGTTTCTAGTCGCCACCCCAAAGACATCTATCGGGGTAATCGTCCGAATCATGCAAATTCTGGCGGTTTATACGGAAAATAACCAATACATCAATGACCTGCACGACTTGCCATCGTGCGATGTTAGCTGAGCCACAAACCCTTGCTGTAGGCGGCTCCGCGCACTGCTAACGCCAGATTTTGCACCGAAAGTACGAATACCCCTTGCGTCACGACCATTGCCCGGAATTCCTTCGAGTAGTTCTTGGACCCAAGCCGTCGACCCGCTGCCTTCGTTTCCATCGTTCTAATTCCCACTTGATTTGGTGGGAATTAGGTTGCCGATGTTTGCTAGTCGGCGCCAGTGGATGCGTTCCAAGACGAGGCTCGATGGAAGCACTCCGGCGGCTTGCCCATGGGATCCTAGGCGACCTGTGGCGTGCGCTCCAACGGCAGCCAGAGCGTGAAGCGCGTAGACACCCAGTCCACCGTGCCGTCGACGGCGCGGGCCCGGCGTTGCTGGTTATATAGTCCGTGTCCTTTGCCGGCCGCCAGGGCGCCCTGCACGTCGAAGCCTTGACCGTTGTCCTCGATGATGACCCGCACGCCGTCTGCTTGCGCAGCGGTGCCGATGCGGATCTTGCTGGCGCGCGTGTGCTTCAGGATGTTGGCGATGCTTTCCTGCACGATGCGCAGGATGTGCAGCGCGCTGGAAATATCATCGGCGGCATGTGGGGCAGCAGGGTTGTGCTTACCGTATTGACGCGCCGTAATCTGAAGGACGAGCCAGGTTAGAAGAGGCGAGCGATGTAGCGCGTTTGTGCTACAGATCGGCGCTGTCCACACGACTATAGTTTCGATAATTTCAAAAAAATGCACGGAAAAAATGAAGCACTCGCAGTGCATGGTCGGAAAGCGGTGGTTGATCAGCTGTTGAAGAGCAATAAATTGAACTCATAAAAACGCCTGCAGGGGCTGGTTGCGCTGATCCGGACTGCCGCCACAGCCGGTTGTCTCCCTGATTGCATCAGAAAAGAACATGCCCGCAAAGAAACTGATTGTTTGCATATGGTCGGTGCCCACTCAACACTCACAGACGGTACCGCTCAATGTGCGAATGCACGGTCTCAAGAAAGCGGTACATTACGCCAATAGTCTGATTGACGCGAGCGGGAGGTCGGACGGGATCTCGCCTAAGGGGGTATTTGTTGCGCCGGAGTATCTGTTTGCCCGGCCTGCTGCAACACCCAACCACACCGTGGGCATGACGCGGCACATTGAGGAATCCGATCAAGATGATCTGTTTCGAGAGATGATTGCCTTGAGCCGGGAGGTGCGTGATCTCCTGATCATTCCCGGGACCGTGGCGTGGCGCAGGCCGTTCGGGCGCATTGAAGAAAGCGTTGACGCAGTCAGACAGAATGCTGGCTTGCTCTTTGGCGGTGATTTGAGGCAACCGGTGTCTGGGCCGCTGTATGGTGTCGTCCCAGCCATGTCCTCAGGCAACAAGCTTGCTAAGCTTGGATCGGTAGGGTTAGTGGACGCAGACGAATTCAGGGCCGAGAATACGGCATATGTCTTGTTGAACGGCACATTGCTATTCAAGTACAACAAGCGCAGTGATTTTCACGAGGTACTGACGCCGACTGGGGGGACCATCCATGTTCCCGGCATACTGGACGGCCGCTTCGAGGTTCGAACTAACGAGGCAGTACCGCGGACCATTCAGTTCGGCCTCGAAATCTGTCTTGACCATAGCTACGGGACTTTACGCAGGGCTACGCAGAGGGGAAGGGTCGATGTCCATATCATCACCTCGGCAGCGACAACACTCATTCCGTCCCACGTTGCGGTGAAGCACAATGGCTATCTGGTGCATGCCTGTTCCAATCAATGGCAGTCGGAAGTCCGTCTCGAAGGCTGGAGCGTCCCGCACTTCAACGAGTCCGGCAGTGCACCGCTCCGACTTTATGACCTGACGCTGAATTCACTAGGGAGTGAGCCGCAGGCAGAGCCGGCTCCACTGCCGTTACCGCCGATGTCGTTGCCGCCATCACCGGCAACGTTGTTCCCGCCATCACCGGCAATGTTTTTCCCGCTATCACCGGCGATGTTGTTCCCGCCACCACTGCCGATGTCTTTCACGCCATCGCTGCTGATGTCGCTTCTGTCGTGGCCGGTGACGTCGTTCCTGCCGTTACCGGCGACGTCGTTGCCGCCATCACCGGCGACGTCGTTCCCGCTATCACCGCCACTGACGGTACCGCCACAACCACAACCAGCATTGCGGTCGGTTGCGTTTCCCGTACCGATGAACGCCAACACAAGAGTGATACGAACGACAACTAGCAAAAGAGCGGAACCAATGAGGCCTAACAACGGAGCGATACCAACGGCGTTTTACAACGGGCCCAAAGGCACTGTTAAAAAATGATCCTTGAGGTGGGAAACATGAGTTTCCCGTGACTATTCACCTTTCAGCGGGTCGTGTATGAAGTCGACCCAAAATGCGGATTTCGCTGGCGTGCGTGTGATGCAGGATGTGCAGCGCGCTGGAAGGGGCGAGCCATAATGGAAGATGCCCACAATAACCAGCAACGCCAAGGAAACAACGAATACCGCGTTGGCGAGCAGCGGCACGGGGCGAATATTCGTTGCTGCGTTCGTGCTTGCCTATGATTCGCAGGCGTTGCGCTCCAGCGGCAGCCAGAGCATGAAGCGCGTCCCAGCCGCTCCGGAGTGCCAGGAAACCTTACCGCCCACGGCCTGGGCGCGGCGCCGCTGGTTGGAGAGGCCGCGTCCCGCCGTAGTCCCCAAGACGCTTTCGACATCGAACCCCTGACCGTTGTCTTCGACGGTCACCTGAACGCCTTCCCGCTCGACCGCCGTGCTCACCCGGACTTCGCTGGCCTGGGTGTGGTGCAGGATGTTGGCGATGCTCTCCTGCACGATGCGCAGGATGTGCAGCGCGCTGGACGGATCGAGCCAGGTCAGGGTGGGCAACTCCCGCACTTCCCACGACAACCTGATGCCGGTTCCCTCCAGCCGCGGTTCCAGCCGGAAACGCAGCGTGGCCAGCAACAGCAGCAGGTCCGCCTCGACCGGCTCCATGGAATCGATGGTCAGCTTCAGGTCGTCGAGGCAATGCTTGAGGATCTGCGAGACCCTGATGTCGCTCGCTTCACCACGCTCGACGGAGCGAATCGCGCTGATCAGCGACGAACCGAGTCCGTCGTGCATGTCCTGCATCAGGCGCTGGCGCTCGTTGCTGATGGTCTGCCGCCGCTCCGCCTCGCGCAGCTGCTGGTGGCTGAGTTCGAGTTCGGCTTCGCGCGTCCGCAGGCGTTGTGCGAGGCTTGCGTTGACCTGCTCGACCTCTTCGATGGCGTTGACGTAGCGCCGGTACATCAGGATGGCGAACGTGCCGAACGTGGCGGCATTGGTATAGGCCCCGAGGAACCAGCCCTCCAGACTGATGACGTTGTTGTACAGCATCCAGTCGGAGATGCCGAGGAGCACGCACAGGGCCGCGCCGCCCGCGATCAGCCGCGCCTCGCTGGAGCGGCGCCACGCGCTGAGGAGGCCCACCACGCCGACTGCCGCGGCCATCAGCAAGGCAACGGCATAGATCGCAGGAACGATGACGGGCACGCTCGGCAGCACCGGCAATACCGCCACGAAAGGCAGCGTCAAGACGGTGAGCAGCACGGTGATGCTCACGACGGCGATGGTCAGCCCTTTCAGCGGACGGCCGTGCAGCAGGCGCAGGAAGAAATGCCCGACCGCGATCAGCCAGAAGAGCGAGTTGATCGTCAGCCAGGCAAACCAGTCGCTGGTGACCGGCAAGCTGACGTAGTAGTGCAGATGCGCGACAAAGGCGGTGGCGGCGAGACTGAAAAACAGCAGATAGCCGGTTTCTTGGCGGCGCCTGAACCACACGAACAACGCGAAGATGCCCACCGCCAGAAACGCGGCGCCGACCGTCGCCGGCAGCTCCCGCTGCAGCCACTGGCGCATGTAGTAGCTGCCGCGCAGTGCGTCGCCGGACCCCAGCCAAAAAGAGGAAAGGGCCACCTGGGTGTCGGATGTGTGTTCCAGGCGGATGAGAATCTCGGCCGGCCGTGAGTCGCCGGCGCTGCTGTCCACTACCGTCCATAGCGGCGTGAACAGGCTGTTCCACAGCGGGCCTTGTTCCTGCTCCCGATCCACGAGCCGGCCGTCGACATACACCGCAACGGTGCCGTCGGTTTTCAGGCGTGCGCTGTACAGCACCAATGGTCCGGAGGCCAGGCGCAATCCGCGCGTGGACAACCTGATCCACGTGACGCGGATAGGGCCGGCAGCGTGAGCGGCGAGGTTCGCATTGGCCGGACGCGGCGCGGCATCGGGCAAGGCGGAGGGGAGCGTCACGTGGCGCCATGAATCCGGCAGGATGTGGCTGTCCAGCACGTGTGGCGGGGCATTGAAATCCGGCGCATCGGTCACCTGCCAGTCGGCCTGGGTGAGATGCACGGCTGTCTCGACCGGCCGCGTGCGGCCCGCTTTCATGTACCAGACACCCACGGCAACCAGCAGGGCCACGGAAAACAGCAATAGCCCGGCGGCAAGGAGACGGGCAGGACGGCGGCTCACTCAACTGTTCTCCCGAAAGTCGCCGATCTTGCGTAAGCGGCGCGGCACATACCCGGCATTTCCTAATCTGCCAACAGTCCCAGTGTCCTGGCTTCGTAAATGGCTTCCGCCTTCGATGTGACCTTCAGCTTGCTGTAGATGCGCCGTACGAAGGTCTTCACGGTGAAGGGCGACAGGTGCATGAGCGTTGCGATTTCCTGGGCCTTGAAGCCCTTGGTAATCAAGCTCAGCACTTCCTTCTCGCGGGCGGACAGCAGGGGCGCGGACGCTGCTTCCGGGTTGCCGCTTTCGGCGCCGGCTTGCCGGAGACGGGCGAGTATCTGCCGCGCGATGATCGGGCTGATCGGACTGCCGCCGTTTGCGACGCTGCGGATTTCGTCCACGATCCGCGCGGGCGAGCTGTCCTTCAACAGATAGCCGGCCGCGCCGGCTTCGATCGAACGCATCACGTGCGTTTCGTCGGTGAAACTGGTGCTGACCATGATGTTGCAAGCGGTCCATCGCCGGATGGCGGCGTGGATCACATCGATACCCGAGCCGTCGGGCAATCCCAGGTCGACCAGCAGCACATCCGACGGCGGACCCTCCAGCATCGCCAGTCCTTCGGCGCGGGTGCTGGCCACACCGGTCAGCTGCATGTCCGGTGCGCCGTGCACAGCCTGACTCAATGCATCGGCGAGGCCGGCGTCGTCCTCGACGATGGCGACGTGGATGGACCGCGCCTCCGGGTCAGTGGGCGCGGATTTCATGGCGGCTACATGCTGGGAATGCATGATCAGGTTCTCGAGGGCAAACGGAGTGGGTGCGATGACGCGTCGTCATCCCGATCTATGAGGGATGACGACTGCTTCCGTCACGGTTCCGTGCCGCTACGCGTTGGCAAGCCGATTTGTGGTGCGGCTATGATTTGCACGCGGCGAGAAAGAGAGCATGGCGTTCAAGCGCCGCGGCCCGGACGGTTGCATCGTCCGTTGCCGGCTCCAGTCCTCGCTATCGATACCGGTGAGTGTCGACGCCATCCCCCGACGCGTCGATGGGGCGAGTATAGGGTGAGCCCTTTTTTGAAAATTGACTGAGCGTCTCAGTTTTTGAAATTCCTTTTAAGAATTCTCTTGACTACCCACGCTTTAATAGTATGACAAAAGCCTCGGCCGATGACTGGACGATCGACCTCGAATGCGTCCACGAACATTTCAGCACGTGCGGCGAAACACAGGGACGCCAGATACTCGCCTGGCGCGACCGTCTTTCCAGTTTTCCGACGTACCGGTCTCGCGCGCGCAGGCCAGTACGTGTTTCATGCCGTCGTGAAAGCGGTGGTCGAGATTGCCTATGACCTGGGTTTCAACAGCGCGTCGGACTTCAATCATGCATTCCGGCGCGCATACGGCATGTCACCGTTGGATTTCCGGGCGCTGACGGTGGGGGGCCGTTGCGATAAGCGGCCGGAGCGGGGCTAGCCGGACAACAGTCCCCGTGCCCTGGCTTCATAAATGGCTTCCGCCTTCGATTTGACCTTCAGCTTGCTGTAGATGCGCCGTACGTAGGTCCTCACGGTGAAAGGGGATAGTTGCATCAGCGTTGCGATTTCCTGGGCCTTGAAGCCCTTGGTAATCAAGTCCAGCACTTCCTTCTCGCGGGCGGACAGCAGGGGCGCGGACGCTGCTTCCGGTCTGCCGCTTTCGGTGCTGCCTTGCCGGAGGCGGGCGAGTATCTGCCGCGCGATGATCGGGCTGATCGGACTGCCGCCGTTTGCGACACTGCGGATTTCGTCGACGATCCGCGCGGGCGAGCTGTCCTTCAACAGATAGCCGGCCGCGCCGGCTTCGATCGAACGCATCACGTGCTTTTCGTCCCCGAAATTGGTGCTGACCAAGATGTTGCAAGCGGTCCATTGCCGGGCCGCGGCGTAGATCACATCGATACCCGAGCCGTCGGGCAACCCCAGATCGACCAGCAGCACATCCGACGGTGGGCGATCCAGCAGCGCAAGCCCTTCGGCGCGCGTCACGGCGGCGCCGGTCAGACGCATGTCGGCCGTCGTCCGCAGCACTTCCCCCAACGCATTGAGAAAGCCGGGGTCGCCCTCGACGATCGCGACGTGAATGGCGGACGGTTCTTGGTCGGTGTTGTCGGCTTCCATATGAGCGAGATTCTACGAGCGATCGGCGCATGGCCGATGTAGCCCGTTTGTGCGACAGACGGATGCGTTTCGCGTCAATACACTCGGCTCCAATATAAGAAAAACGCTACGGGGAAAAGTGGTGCCGCGCGCATGGCACGGCCGGGAAACGGCTATGCCATGCGCGCGAGGCGTGGCCTTCCGATGTTCAAAAAATTCTGAAAATTTTCGGTTGGGGGCCATGGGCTCATCCGGATATCCGCAGCACCCGGCGGCAAGACGGCTGACGGCGGCGGCTACGGAGTGGACGCCAATGGCGCGTCGCTCGGCACGTTGAGCTCCAGCCGCGCAACGCGCGCGGCGCACATCGCTTTTCCAGCATCGGGCCGATTTTATGGGTGCGGGCCGAATTCATCTGTAGCACAAACGTGCTACATCGGGCTTGGCCCGGCCGCTCGTACAATTTCGGCCATATGCACCCCATGAACACCGGTCCGGAACCGCTCTCCATCCACGTCGAGGACGGTCCTGGCTTCATCGATGCGTCGAACCGGATCGTTCGAGCCGGCCCAGGCAAGGGGGCGGCTTGAGATATCGCCCCACGCCGCTCGTCGCCAACGCGGTGTTCGTCTTGTCCCTGGCGTTGCTGTTCATGGTGGGCATCTTCTATTCGCAAGCCGGCTCTGAACCGCCGCCGGCCGCCAGCCTGCATCTGACACAAGCCGACTGGCAGGTCGACGATGCGCCAGGTTTCAGCGAGCCGCCGCCCACGCTGGACAGCGCGTCCCTGCCGGATACATGGCAGCGTGTCGCGCTGCCCCTGGCCCGGTCCATCGCTCTGGCGCGCCAGGCCGGTAGTGCAAAAGCGGCGTCCAAGGCCAGCCGCATCACCTGGCTCAGGCTGTCCGTGCACGGATTGCCGACACGTTCCGCCCGCCTGGCGCTATATGGCGTACGCATCAAGACGGACGGCACCATCGCGGTCTATGTCGACGGCCAGCTCGTGTATCAGGCGCAGGAACAAGGTCCGCTCTGGAACAGCACCCGCACGCCGCTGTGGGTCGTGCTGCACCGGCATGCCGGCGACGCGCCGGTGAGCGAGATCCTCATCCGCCTCGAGCACTCGCAGGCAACCCAGGTGGCCGTGTCCTCACTGTGGCTCGGCCCCGTTGAGGCGCTGAAGGGACGCTACCACGCGCGCCAATGGCTGCAGCAGCAACTGCCTGCGGTACTCAGCGCGGCGTTTCTGGCAGTCGGCGTGTTTGCGCTGTTCGTGTGGTTCCAGCGCCGCCACGAAACGGCCTACCTGCTGTTCTTCAACCTCGCGGTCACCTCATTCCTGCGGAGCTTGCACTTCTATGTGGATTTGCCCGTCGCCAACGACTGGTTCGCCTGGCTCACGGTCAACTCGCTGCTGTGGCTGGTCATCGTCGTGCACTTCTTCCTGTGTCAATTGCATGGCCGCCCGCTCACCTGGTTCACGCGCGCGCTGGTCGGCGTGACCGTCCTGATCGGCGTGCTGACGCTGCCGGTGCTGGCGGTGGTGCCGAACACGCCCAAGGTCACCCCGCTGATCTATCCGATCGCCGCGCTGATGGGCGCGAGCGTCGGCGTGGCGGGGGGCGTCAATGCCTGGCGCCGTTCGAACGAAGGCGTGCTGGTGTCGGTCGGCGTCGGTGTCAGCGCCTTGCTGGGCGTGTCCGACTGGCTGCTGCAGAACAACTTCGTCAGCCCGGAAGGCTTTTATTTCGGGGCCTACACCAACGCCATCACGTTCGGCATTTTCAGCACCCTGATGTACCGGCGCTACGTCAGCGCCATCGTCGAAGTCGAGCGCGCCAACGTGAATCTTGCGCAACGCCTGAAAGAACGGGAAACCGAACTCGAGCTCAGCCATCGGCGGCTTCGCGAAGCGGAGCGGCAGCAAACGATCAGCAATGAACGTCAGCGCCTGATGCAGGACATGCACGACGGTCTCGGCGCGTCGCTGATCAGCGCGATCCGCTCGGCGGAGCGGGGGGCGTTGAGCGACGCCGACGTTTCGCACGTTCTCAAGAGCTGCCTCGACGACCTGAAGCTGACCATCGATTCGATGGAGCCGGTCGAGGCCGACTTGCTGCTGTTGCTGGCCACGCTGCGCTTCCGGCTGGAACCGCGCCTGGACGGCACGGGCATCGTCCTGAGCTGGGAGGTGCAAAAACTGCCGACCCTGACGTGGCTCGACCCTTCGAGCGCGCTGCAGATCCTGCGCATCGTGCAGGAGAGCATCGCCAACATCCTGCATCACACGCGCGCCAATCAGATCCGGGTGGGCACGGCGGCGCAAGCGGACGGCGTGCTGGTCATCGTGGAGGACAACGGGCAGGGCTTCGACGTAGAGCGTGCGCTGGCCGCCGGCAAAGGACGCGGCCTCTCCAACCAGCAGCGCCGGGCTCAGGCTATCGACGGCGCCGTCGCCTGGGTATCGGGACCGGAGGGAACGCGCTTCACGCTCTGGCTGCCGTTGAGGCGCGTGCCGTGAGCCGCCTGGGGTGTTCGCCTTGCGGCGGAGCTAGTGCTCGTCGCCGATCGCCTGCCGCCGCTCCGCTTCGCGAGGCTGCTGGCGGCTGAGTTCGAGCTCGGCTTCGCGCGCTTTCAGGCGTTGCGCGAGGCTTGCATTGCGCTGCTCGACCTCTTCGATGGCGTTGACGTGGCGTTGGTACATCAGGATGCCGAACATGCCGAACATGGCGGCGTTGGTATAGGCGCCCAGGAACCACCCTTCCAGACTGATGACGTTGTAGCGCAGCATCCAGTCGGATACGCCCAGGAGCGCGCATACCCCCACGCCGGCGGCAATCAGCTGGGCATCGCGCGAGCGGCGCCATACGCCGAACATGCTCGTCAGGCTGACGACCGCGCCCATCAGCACGGCAACGGCATAGAGCAGCGGAACGAGGAGGGGCACGCTCGACAGCAGCGGCAACGCCGCCACGATGGGCAATGTCAACGCGGTGATCAGAACCGGGGCTCCGGCTACGCCGATGGTCAGCCCTGCGAGCGTGCCGACGTCTGTCCGGCCAGCGTGTTCGTTATCTCGAGTTTTCATTCGGATGGCGACGCGGAGGGAAGGAGGGCTGGACCGGTGTATGCGGGTTGCATACGAACATCATTTTAAGTGCAGAGGGGGGCGGCCGATGTAGCACGTTTGTGCTACAGAAAGCGCGACATTGCATCCCTATACTCGGGCCGATTCCGAAAATCAAAGTCCACGGGGAAACAATGCACCACGCCGATCGCACGGCTGGAAGACGGCTGCCGCTCGACTCGAGTCCGGCTTCCTAGGCCGTTACATGGCACAAGCTATTCGCTATCCCAGACAGAAGACGATTGCGCTGGCTGTCGCGGCAGCGCTCGCGGCGGCGGGTTCGCTCGCGACCTGCCCGGCGGCCCGGGGCGCGCCTGCTGGCGGTCAAATCTCGGCCGGCTCGGGTGCGATCAATGCCGCGGCGAATTCCGCCGGCGGCACCAGCACGGTGATTCAGCAGAGCAGCAACCGGCTCGCGATCAACTGGAATAGCTTCGACATCGGCACGAAGGATCGCGTGACGTTCGTCCAGCCGAGCAGCAGCGCCATCGCCTTGAACCGCGTGACGACCCAGAGCGCGACGCAGATCCTCGGCACGCTGAACGCGAACGGGCAGGTGTTCATCCTGAACCCGAACGGCGTGCTGTTCGGCAAATCGGCGCAGGTCAACGTCGGCGGGCTGCTGGCGACGACGCTGAGCCTCTCCGACAGCGACTTCCTCGCGGGCAACTATCGCTTCACCGATAGCGGCGGCACCGGCAGCATCGTCAACGAAGGGCAGATCACGGCGAACGGCGGCTATATCGCGTTCATCGCGCCGCACGTCTCGAACCAGGGCACCCTCGTGGCCGACCAGGGCACCGTCGAGCTGGCGGCGGGCGCCGCCGCTACCGTGACGCTCGCCGGTAATCAGCTCGTCTCGCTGACGGTCGACCAGGGCACGCTCGACGCGCTCGCCGAAAACGGCGACCTGATCCGCGCCGACGGCGGTGTCGTGATCCTGACGAGCAAGGGCCGCGACGCCGTGCTGTCCGGCGTCGTCAACAACACGGGCGAAATCCGCGCACGCACGGCGGCCAACGTCGGCGGCACGATCAAGCTGCTGGCGGACGGCGGCACGGCGCTTGCCGGCGGCACGCTCGATGCCTCCGCGCCGAACGGCGGCAACGGCGGCACGATCGAAACCTCGGGGCAGGCGTTTGAACTGCAGTCCGGCGCGACGATCACGACCCGCGCCGCGAGCGGCAAGACCGGCACCTGGCTCGTCGATCCGTCGGACATCACGGTGGCGTCATCGGGCGGCAGCATGACGGGCGCCACGCTGGCCTCGCAACTCGCGAGCACGAACGTCCAATTGCAGACGAGCACGGGCACCGGCGGCAACGGCGACATCACGATCAGCGACAACGTCGCATGGAGCTCGGGCAACACGCTCACGCTGACCGCCGATCGCAACATCGACATCACCGGGACGCTCAATGCCGGCACGACCGGCTCGCTGGTGGCCAATGCAACGGGCAATGTCGCGCTGGCAGGGGCGTTCACGGGGCTGGCGCTCACTGCGGCGAGCACGACCGGCAACATCACGCTTTCCGCGCCGATCACGCTCGCTTCGACGAGCGGCGCGCTGACGCTGTCGGCGGCCGGCACGATCACGCCCGATCAGAACGCGTCGATCACGACGGGCACGTTCGATCTCACGGGTGGCCAGTGGGTTCAGGTCGGCAGCGGTTCCGTCGCGAGCTTGAGCGCGACGAACTTCGAAGTGACGGGCGGCTCGTTCCTGCGCGCGCTCTCCGGCAGCGGAACCACGGCCGATCCCTATCTGATCGGCGACGCCTATGGCCTGCAGGGCATCGGCACGTCCACGGCGCTGCTCGCGGACGCGTACAAGCTCGCCAATTCGATCGATGCGAGCGGCACGTCGAGCTGGAACAGCGGCGCCGGCTTCGCGCCGATCGGCAGCAGCGCCAGCACGGCGTTCACGGGCACGTTCGACGGCAACGGCAAGACCATCAGCGGCCTGTCCATCACGCTGCCCAGCACCGAGGACGTCGGCCTGTTCGGCTTCATCAAGGACGGCTCGGTGTCGAACCTCTCGCTGACGAGCTTCACGGTCGAAGGCTCGCGCTTCGTCGGCGCGCTGGCCGGCATCAACGAGGGCGGAACGATCTCCGGCGTCTCCGTCAACACCGGCACGGTGACGGGCACCTCCAACACCTTGGCGGACACGAGCGCCATTACCAACGTCGGCGGCCTGGCCGGAGAAAACCTCGACGACGGGGCGACGATCGCGACGATCGCCAACTCGAGCGCCGGCCTGGGCGTGACGGTGACGGCGAGTGACGGCGGCGGCTCGCTCACGCTGGGGCAGGTCGGCGGGCTCGTCGGCTTGAACGTGAGCGGGTCGATCACGAGCTCGTGGTCGGCCGCCTCCGTCACGGGCGACCGGTTCGTCGGCGGGCTGGCCGGCCGGAACGACGGCACGGTCTCGGAATCGTTCGCGAGCGGGGCGGTGACCTCGGTCTGGGGCTACGTCGGCGGCCTGGTTGGCCTGAACACGGGCACGATCGCGGACAGCTACGCGCTCGGCTCGGTGACGAGCCCGTTCGCGACCGCCGGCCTCGTCGGCCAAAACATGGGCACGATCACGGCCAGCTACTCGGCCGGCCTCGTGCAAGGCGGGACCGGCACGGCGGGCGGCCTCGTCGCGGTCGGCGTCGGCACCGTCACCAACAGCTACTGGAACATCGACACGAGCGGCCAGAGCACGAGCAACGGCGGCACCGGCCTCACGAACGCGCAGATGCTGACGAGCACGGCGGCGAGCTTTTCCGGCTTCGATTTCAGCAGCGTCTGGAGCTTCATTTCCGGCACTTCGTACCCGTATCTCACGTCGATCTTCACCAGCACGCCGACGGTGTTTTCGGGCACCTACACGGATGCGTCGGGGACCGTGAAATCCGGCTCGACCCTCGACTTCGCCGCGAACGATGCATTGATCGGCCGCGTCGCGACCGGCGCGAACGGCTTCTACTACCTGATGCTGCCCTCGACGAGCTTCAGCGGCACGACGGCCGTGGACGTCTTCTCGCAGAGCGGCAGCGGCGCCACGTTCGGCGCCGCCGAGACCTCGGGCGCCAGCGTGGCGATGAACCTCAAGGACAACGTCGTCACGCTGGGCGGGACGAGCGTGAGCCTCGGCGACATCGCGGCGGCGCTCGGCAACCCGTTCTCGGGCGGGACCGTTTCGGAGGTGGCCTTGCTGTTGCCGTCCTCCGTCCTGAGCAATCTGCAATCGAACGCGCTGTCGACGGCAAGCGGCGTCTCGCTCGTGTTCGGCACGGGCACGACCCTCGGCTTGAGCGGCGACACGACGATCTCGGCCGCCTCGATGACCCTCGGTTCCGTGAGCGGCAGCGGCTCGACGCTGACGTTGCAGACCTCGGGCGGCGACATCACGCAAAGCGGCGCGTTCACGCTCGGTGCGCTCGGCATCGCGAGCGCGGGCAACGTGACGCTCGACGGCGCCAATCAGATCGGCACGGTGGCCGCCAGCGTCACCGGCGCGTTCAGCCTCGACAATGCGGCGAGCCTTGCCGTCGGCCAGGTCGGATCGACGGCGGGCATCACGGCGGGCGGTGCGGTGACGTTGTCCGTCGCCGGTTACACCCTGACGCTCGATCAAGGCATCACGTCATCGGCCAGCGGCGATGCGGTCGTGCTCGCGAGCGCCGGCTTCACGAACCTCGCCGGTTCCGGCGCGATTACCGCGAGCAACGGGCGCTGGCTCGTTTCATCGAGCAGCCCCGACGCCGACACATTCGGCGGGCTGCAAAGCGGCAACGATGCGCTCTGGGCGCAAAGCTACAGCGTCGGCTCGACTGTCGCGGCGAGCGGCAACCGCTACCTCTTCTCGACCGGTCAAGTGATTCTCGTGAACGCGGTCGCCAATCAGAAGAGGGTCGGCCAAACCGCGCAGGAAAGCGCGACCCTGTCGTTGAAGTACGCCGGCTCGAACTACGGCAATGCCTTTACCGATGCCAATGTGCCGGCGGGCGTGTCGATCAGCGTCTTCAGCAACGGCGATGCGGCGAGCGCGACGCGCGCGAACGGCGACGACGGCGTGGGCCGCTATCGCATCCGCTTCACCGCTTCGGGCGCGCCCGGGGGCTACACGGTGGCCGACGGCATCGTGGCGGACTTGACCGTCACCGGCTCGACTTCATCCCCGGTCGTCGACCAGGTCCAGGCGATCGCGAGCAGCGACGCCGACAGCGGCAGCTCCAGCGACAGCACGCTGCGAAGAAAAGAAGCCTCGACCGTCGCCGCGACGTTCGCTTCAGCCCAGACGACGCTCGTCGCCAATAACCGTCATTCCTCGGCGCTCCCGGCATGGCCGGTGGCCGCGGCGTGCGCACCGTAAGCGTGACCGCGATGATCGCCGCCGGCCTCATGAATTCACGCCGTTCCGCTCGATTGACCGTGTTCGCCGGCCTCGGCGCCGCGCTCGCTTGCGCGATGCCCGACGCCTCGGCGCAGTTGTCCACGCCCGTGCCCGATGCCGGCAGCACGCTGCGCAATCAATTGCAGAGCCTGCCGCCGCCGGCGCTGCCCTCATCGAACGCCGAGATCCACATCGAGCCGACCGCCGCGCCCAAGCCGTCGACATCGACGCTGCGCTTCGCCGTCAAGGGCTTCCAGATCGACGGCAATACGAAGTTCAGCAACGCGGCATTGATGCCGCTGCTCGCACCGGCGCTCGGCGAGCAGCGCACGCTGGGCGATCTCGACGAAGCGGCCACGCGCGTCACCGACTTCTATCGCGCGCACGGCTATCTCGTGGCGCGCGCCTACGTGCCCGCGCAGGACATTCGCGACGGCATCGTCGGCATCGCCGTCGTCGAAGGCCGCTATGGCAAGGTCGAGATCCACAACGCGTCGCATGTCCGCGATGCCGTCCTGCAGCGCTACGTCAGCCCGGCGCACCTGGGCGAGGTCGTCGACGAGCGGCGCCTCGACCGTACGGCGCTCCTGATACAGGACATGACGGGCACGAGCGCCGTCACCGGCAACCTGAGCGCGGGCGAAGCGCCGGGCACGTCCGACCTCGCAATCGACGTGCCGCCGGTGCGCTCGCTCACGGCGAGCCTGCAGGGCGACAACTACGGCATCCGGCCGACGGGGCGCGACCGCGTCGGCGCTTCGCTGCAATGGCTGAGCCCGCTCGGCTTCGGCGACCGGCTCGATGCGCACGCGTTGACGTCGATCACCGGGCAGACGCTGGGCCAGCTCGGCTATAGCGCGCCGCTCGGCAGCGACGGCCTGCGCACGGGCATCACGCTCACCGAATCGACGTACCGGCTCGGCGCCGATTTCTCGTCGCTCGATGCCTACGGTCACGCCACGGTGCTCTCGTGGACGACGAGCTACCCGCTGATCCGCTCGCGCGCCTTCAACCTCAACGTGGAAGGCGGGTTCGACCGCAAGAGCCTGACCGATCACGAGGACGCCAGCGCGGACGAGAAGTTCGACAACGTCTATGGCGCCGGCATCAACGGCAACGTGCTCGCCGGCAAGACGCTCGCCAGCTACGCGCTGCGCGTCGAGGCGGGCGACGTGCATTTCGAGTCGGCCGATGCGCTCGCCACGGACCAGTCGTCGGCGCAATCCGCAGGGCATTACCGCAAGTACACGTATTCGTTCGCGCTCTATCAGGCCGTCACGCCGAAGCTGCAGCTCTACCTCGCGCTCTCCGGACAGCAGGCGTCGAAGAATCTCGTCTCGTCGGAGAAGTTCTCGCTGGGCGGCCCGTACGGCGTGCGCGCGTATCCGACCGGCGAAGCGCCGGGCGACGAGGGCTATCTCGCGACGGCGGAGGCGCGCTGGGCCGTCGCGCAATCGCTGTTGCCGGGGCAGCTCGGCGTCTATGGATTCGTCGACACCGGTTTCGTGCGCGACAACGTCTATCCGTTCACGACCGATTCCAATCATCGGCGGCTGTCCGGCGCGGGGATCGGCGTGACGCTCGCGAACGCGCCGAGCTACGAGGTGCGCCTCGTCTACGCGCACAAGCTCGGCAACGCGGCGGCGGTGGCGGACACCGACCACGCGGGCCGCGTGTGGCTCCAACTGACCAAGGCATTTTGATGGGGCGGCCGATGCATCCATTCTTCCGTCTCTGTGCGCGGCTCGCGGTCCTGGCCGCCGTCGTCGCCGCCGTCGCCGTCGCCGCGCCTGCCGCGTACGCAGCCGACCCGGCCGGCACGGTGGCCTACACAGCCGGCGTCGTGGCGATCGAAGCGGCGGGGGGCGCAAAGCGTTTTGCCGTGGCCGGCTCCGCGGTCGAAAGCGGCGACACGGTCCAGACCATGAAAAACGCCGAAGCGGTGCTGCTGATGTCCGATCACCAGCGCATCTACCTGAAGGGCGACACCGTCTATCGGATCGACGACTACCGGTTCGCCGAACAGGATCCGCAGCGCAACGTCAGCGTTTCGTCGCTGCTCAAGGGCGGGCTGCGCGTGATCTCGGGGCTGATCGGCAAGCAGGGCAACCCCGATGCGTACCAATTGAAGACGCAGACCGCGACGATCGGCATTCGCGGCACCGAGTGGTCGGTGCTCGAATGCGGGATCGAATGTCCGAGCGGCGAGTCAGGCGAGCACCTGCGCGTCTATCACGGCACGATCGACGTTCGCAACGAAGTCGACCATCTGGAACTATCCGAGGGCTACGGCACGATCATCCGCTCGCCGCACGGGACGTTCGGCACCATGCCGGCGACCAGCGTCAAGCCCGTCGTCCCGTCTCCCGCCGCCTGCAGGTAAATCCCATGAGCGACAAGATCCTTTCTCTGAAAACGTCCGCCAGCGGCACCTCCGCGACCGGCGACGGAACCCGCGCCCACGCCGGCACGCCGCTGACGGCCAACATCGTCGCCGGCCTGCTGTCCGGCTTCGTCTCGCTGTGCTATTCGATCGCCTACGGGTCGCTGATCTTCAGCGGCAGCCTCGCGCATTTCGTGAACGTCGGCATCCTGGTCACGCTCGTCAGCGGCGGCATCATCGCGCTCGTCATCGCGGTGAAGAGCTCGCTGCCGTTCTCGATCGGCGGGCCCGACAGCAATGCGGTCGCGGTCCTCGTCGGTCTCGCGGGCAGCGTGGCGGCCGGCGCGACCGCCGCGGGCCTGCCGCCGAACGGCGTCCTCGTCACCGTGCTCGCCGCGATCGCGGTCAGCTCGATCGTGACCGGGGCGCTGCTCTATCTGGTGGGGGTCTCGCGCCGCAGCTCGATGATCCAGTTCCTGCCGTTTCCGGTCGTGGGCGGATTTCTCGGCGGCTCGGGCTATCTGCTGTTGTCCGGCGCGATGCGTACGCTGACCGGGCACAGTCTCGGCTGGTCAGCGCTGGCCGCGCTGCCCGATCTGCCCTGGCTCGCGTGGCTGCCGGCGCTCGTGGTGTGCGGCACGCTGATCGCCGCGCAAGGCCGCGTCAAACCCTATGTGCTGACGCCGCTCGGCCTCGGCGCGGGCGTGGCCGTGTTCTTCGCGGGGATGTTCGCGATGGGGCAGCCGGCCGAGCAGTGGCGTGCGGCGGGCCTGCTTTTCGACCGCGAATCGCTGTCGTCATTGCAGTTGCCGGTCATGCTGCCGCGCCACGAGATCGACTGGGCCCTGATCGCCGCGCACTTGCCCGAGTGCCTTGCGGTGGCGGCGGTATCCGCCTTGACGATCCTGCTCAACGCGAGCGGGGCCAGTGTCGCGACGGGGTTCGACGCCGACTTCAACCAGGAGATGCGCGCGGCGGGTCTCGCCAACCTGCTCGCGGGCGTGACGGGCGGCGTCGTCGGCTATCAATCGATGACCCGCACGCTGCTGAACCGCCGCGCCGGCGCCACGGCCCGCCTGAGCGGCGTCGTCGCGGGGCTCGGCTGCTTCGCCGTCCTCGGGCTCGTGCCGGGCTTGATCGCGTGGCTGCCGAAGCCGGTGCTCGTCGGACTGCAGCTCTATCTCTCCTGGGGAATTCTGCGCGAGTGGCTCGTCGCCTCCTATCGCAAGCTGGGTCTCGCCGACTATCTGCTGGTCGTGCTGATCGTCGCCGTCATCGCCGTCGAGGGGGTCGTTGCGGGGATCGCGCTCGGCATCGCCGCGGCCTGCGCACTGTTCGTCTTCAACTACAGCCGCATCAGTGCGATCTCGCGCGAGTTCGATGCGCACACGTGCCATTCGAACGTCGAGCGCTCGATCGAGGATACGCAGCGGCTTCGCGAGCATGGCGACGCCGTGGTCGGCGTGCGCCTGCAAGGTTTCCTGTTCTTCGGCACGTCGAACCTCGTGCTGCGCCGGCTCGGCAAGCGGCTCGGCGATACCGCCGGCAGGCATCCGCGCTATGTGATGCTCGATTTCCGGCAGGTGAGCGGTCTCGACGTCTCGACTTCGGCGACCTTCCTCAGGCTCAAGCAGCGCTGCGCGGCCAGCGGCGACACGCTCGTCCTCACGGCGCTGCCGCCGCGGGCGCAGGAGATGCTCGCGCGTGCCGGCGTGCTGACGGCGGACGTCAGGACCTTCGGCGATCTCGACACCGGCCTCGAATGGGTCGAGGACATGATGATCGGGCGGCCGGATTGCCCGCCGGCGCAGGCCGTGTCGCCCGGCCTGGCGGCAGTCCGGCCGCACTTCACCGAGGCGGCTCTGGAGCAGCTCGAGCGCTGCATGCAAGTGCGCTGGCTCGCGCAAGGCGAGCCGCTGTTCGCGCGCGGCGATGCCGGCGACGCGGTGTACTTCGTCGAAGCGGGGCGCGTGACCGTTTCGCTGCCGCTCGCGGACGGCAAATCCATGCGGCTGCGCTCGTTCGGCGCGGGCACGGTGGTCGGCGAAATGGCGCTCTATACGCAGCAGGCGCGCAGCGCCGACGTGCGGGCGGATGAGCTGACCGTCGTGCGGCGTCTCTCGTTCGACGCACTCCAACAACTCGAATCGACGGACGCCGATACCGCGCGGCAATTTCACCGCTTCGTCGTGAAGGTCCTGGCCTCGCGGCTTGCCGTCGCGAACGAAGCCGTGCGGGCCGCTCAATGAGCGCAGCGATGAAACGCAATCTTCTGCGCTGGATCGCCGGCGTCGCCGTGCTGGCCGTTCTGCTCGGCCACGTCGCCGGCTGCTACCGGCTGCTCGCCGTCGACGTGCTCGACAACCTCATCTACGACGCGCGGCTGCGGCTGACGATGCCGCGCACGCCCGACGACCGGATCGTGATCGTCGACATCGACGAACGGAGCCTGGCCGAAGTCGGCCGCTGGCCATGGGGGCGGGACCGGATGGCGATGCTCGTCGACCGGCTCTTCGCGGCCGGCGCCAAGGTGGTCGGCTTCGACATCGTGATGGCGGAGCCCGACGGCAGCTCGGGGCTGGCTTCGCTCGACCGGCTCGCTGCCGGCGCGTTGCGCGACGACGCCAGGTATGCCGCGGTCCTGGCCGGCCTGCGCGGCCAGCTCGATTTCGATGCGCGGTTTGCCGCGACGCTGCTGGGCCGCCCGGTCGTGCTCGGCTACTACATGAACGGCCGCGGCGAAGCGCATGGCGCGCTGCCTGCTCCGGTCCTGCCCGCGATCGAGTTCGCCGGGCATCGCGGCGGCCTGAGGGAGGCGGAGGGCTACGGCGGGAATCTGCAGATCTTTCAGCGCGCCGCGGCCGGCGCGGGCTTCTTCAATCCGGTGGTCGACTTCGACGGCAACGTGCGGCGCGTGCCCTTGCTCATCCAGCACGGCGACGCGGCGTACGAATCGCTGTCGCTTGCCGTCGTGCGGCGCATGTTCGGCAATCCTGCTGTCGTGGCGGGCTTCGGCGAACGCGGCGAGAACGGCGATGACCCGCTCGAAACGCTCGAACTGAAGGGGCTGAACGGGCGGAATGGGCCGAATGGCGCCCTGCGGATTCCGGTGGACGAGCGTGGCGCCGCGCTCGTTCCGTATCGCGGCCGCGACCACAGTTTTCCGTATGTGTCGGCGGCCGACGTGCTCGCAGGCCGCGTGCCGCATGCCCAGCTCGCGAATCGCGTGGTGCTGGTCGGCACCACTGCGCCGGGCTTGCTCGACATGCGCTCGACGCCCGTCGGCAGCGTCTACCCGGGCGTCGAGATTCACGCCAATCTCGTGAGCGGCATGCTCGACGGCACGATCAAGCACGAGCTCGGCTATGCCGACGCGATCCAGGTGGTGGCGATGGCCGTCATCAGTCTGCTGATGATTTTCGTGCTGCCGTGGCAGGCGCCGCTGCGCGCGACGGCAGGCAGCTGCGCCTTGCTCGCGCTCGCCTTGGCCGGCGACTTCGCGCTATGGCGCTACGGCAACGCGGTATTGCCGGTCGCCGCGGCCGTCGTGCTGATCGCGGCGCTGTTCGTGCTCAACATGTCGCTCGGCTTCTTCGTCGAATCGCGCCATCGGCGCCAGTTCGCCAGCCTGTTCGGCCAGTACGTGCCGCCCGAGCTGGTCGAGGAGATGAGCCGCGAGCCGAATCGCTACAGCATGAACGGGCGGCGCGCCGAGCTGACGGTGCTGTTCAGCGACGTGCGGGGCTTCACGACGATCGCCGAATCGCTCGAGCCGGAGGAGCTCGCGCGCTGGATGAACGAGTACCTCGGCGCGATGACGGCGGTGATCCGCGCGCAGCGCGGCACGCTCGACAAATACATCGGCGACGCGATCATGGCCTTCTGGGGGGCGCCAGTCGCGGACCCGGGGCACGCGCAGCATGCCGTGCTCGCCGCGCTGCGGATGCGCGAGGCGCTGGCGCCGCTCAATGCCGCGCTCGCGCTACGCGGCAAGCCGGCGATTCGCATCGGCATCGGCATCAACACGGGGCCGATGACCGTCGGCGACATGGGCTCTGACGTGCGCCGCGCCTATACGGTGATGGGCGACGCGGTCAATCTCGGGGCGCGGCTCGAGGGCGTCTCGAAGCACTATGGCGTCGATATCGTGGCGGGCGAAACGACACGGGAGCACACTGAAGGCATTGTCTGGCGGGAGCTCGATCGCGTGCGCGTCAAGGGCAAGCGCGAAGCGGTGGCGATCTACGAGCCGATCGCCGAGGCGGACAAGATGTCCGCCGCCGAGGCTGCCGAGCTCGAGCGTTGGCAAGAGGCTCTGCGGCGCTATCGGAGCGAAGACTGGGCCGCCGCCGAAGTATTGCTGCATGCGCTCTCGGCCACTGCGCCCGAACGCCGTCTTTACGCGCTCTATCTCGAGCGTCTCGCGACGATGCGCGAGCGGATGAGCGTCGAGGCGTGGGACGGCGTCCACGAATTCGACACCAAGTGAATGGAATGCAACGCGCCCCGATGATGAAACTGACCGTGCTCGGCTGCAGTGGAGGAATAGGCGGCGACGCGCATCGCACGACGGCGCTGCTCGTCGACGACGATGTCCTCATCGACGCGGGCACCGGCGTCGCCGATCTCGACATCGATGCGCTTGCCCGCATCGATCACATGTTCGTCACGCATGCGCACATCGACCACATCGCCTGCCTGCCGCTGATGCTCGACACGGTGGGCGCGCGGCGCGCGAAACCGCTCGTCGTGCATTGCACGGTGGCGACGGAGGCGATCCTGCGCGCCCACCTGTTCAATGGCCTGCTGTGGCCCGACTTCACGCGCATCCCTTCTCCGAACCGGCCATTCCTGTGCTTCGCCCCGCTCGAGGAGGGCGACTCGTGCGCGATCGGCGAGCGGATCTTCACAGCGCTGCCGGCGGAGCACGGCGTGCCGGCGGTCGGCTATCGCGTTGCGACGCCTCGCGGCAGTTTCGTGTTCGGCGGCGATTCGACCACATGCCCGGCATTCTGGGATGCGGTCGCGCGGATCCCCGATCTGCGCTATCTGATCGTCGAAGCGGCGTTTCCCGATTCGCAGCGCGAGCTCGCGATCCGTTCGGAGCATCTGTGCCCGGCCTTGCTGGCCGCGCAACTGCCGGTGCACGCCGGCGCGTTCCAGTTGCTGATCTCGCACGTGAAGCCGGGCTACGCCGACGAGACGATGCGCGATCTGCAGCGCGTGGCCGCACGCCATGCGCCGGTGATGCTGGCAAGAGGGGACGTTTACCGGATCTGACCAGAGCCCGCCACACGGCACGCGCAAGCGCTACGATCGAGAGCCTTGATTGACCCTCGGGAATTCCGGATTTCTTCAGCATGTCTAGCGCCGTTTCTCCAGGCAACGTGAATAGCGCAGTCCCGGATATCCGCGCCGTCGAGCTCCAGATGCAGCCTCTCCTCGACTCCGGACGCTTCGAGGAGGCCGAGGCGATCGTGCGGAGGATGGAGATGCGCAACCGTCCGTCGCGATCTGCCGCGTACCGCGCGGCGAGCGCGCTGCTCGTGCTGCTGCTCGCCGGCTCGCTGGCGGGATGCGCCGCGCTCGACCCGGACGCGCATGCCGACGCCCTGGCGCAGCCCGCTCATCTGCAGCGCGAAACCGTCGATACCGGCCGTTTCGTGCTGACCGCCTTCTCGCACATTTCGCAGCCCGGCAAGCCGCTGCGCGTCTACATCGAAGGCGACGGCCTCGCGTGGCTGTCGCGCACCGAACCCTCGCTCGACCCGACACCGCGTCAAGCCGCCGGCCTCGCGCTCGCCGCGCAAGACCCCGCGCCCAACGTCGTGTATCTGGCCCGCCCCTGCCAGTTCACGCCGATGGCGATGAATCCGCGCTGCGGCATTCCGTACTGGACCGGCAAGCGTTTCGCGCCGGACGTGATCGCGTCGATGAACGACGCCGTCAACCACTTTGCCGCGCTGACGCCCGGGCAACCCGTCGAGCTGGTCGGCTATTCAGGCGGCGGCGCCGTCGCGGTGCTGATCGCGGCGCGGCGCACCGACGTCGCTTCGATTCGAACGGTAGCCGGCAACCTCGACGACGAATTCGTCAATCGGCTGCACGGCGTGTCGCCGATGCCGGAGTCGGAAAACGCGATCGACTTTGCGAGCCGTGTCGCAGCCATTCCCCAGATTCATTTCAGCGGCGCCGACGATGAGACTGTTCCGCCCTCGGTCGCGCAGCGCTTCATCGAAGCAGCGGGCAAACAGTGCGCGCGAGCGCTGACGGTTCCCGGCATGTCGCACGACGGTGACTGGAGCCGTCGCTGGCCGGCGTTGCTGAGCGTTGCGCCGGCGTGCGCGATCCCGGCATCGGGACAGTAGTCTTCGGTGCGGCGTCGAAAGTGCGTTGACAGACAACTCGCTTCGTGTTTCTATGTTGTCTTACAAGTGGGGCGGGCGGACTTCGGCCCGCCGCCCTCGCCGCAGTGCCGATCGACCGCTGCGGGCTTGGAGTAAGTGCTGAAGCACTAACTCCAAGCAACCACAGCATGGGGCCGGAGTAAGTGCTGAAGCACTAACTCCGGCCGACACAGGAGACACGATGGAAATCACCCGCGCCGCCGCCGGCGTCAGCCAACGCACGAGAGTCCGATACGGCATCCTGCTGATGATCTTCATCGTCTCGACGCTCAACTACGCGGACCGCGCCACGCTATCGGTGACCGGCACGGCGATGCGCAAGGAGTTCGGCATCGACGCGGTCCAGATGGGCTACATCTTCTCCGCGTTCAGCTGGGCCTATGTGCTCTCGCAGTTGCCGAGCGGCTGGCTGCTCGACCGCTTCGGCGCGCGCCGCGTCTACGCCGCAAGCATCTTCTTCTGGTCGCTCTTCACGCTGATGCAGGGCTACGTCGGCATCCTGGGCCCAGCGGCGGCGATCGCCGCGCTGTTCGCGCTGCGTTTCGCGGTGGGCATCGCCGAGGCGCCGGCGTTCCCGGCCAACGGCAAGATCGTCGCGAGCTGGTTTCCGGCCGCCGAGCGCGGCACGGCGTCGGCCATCTTCAACTCGGCCCAGTATTGCGCGGCGGCGGTCTTCACGCCGCTGATGGCGTGGCTCACGCACGCGCTCGGCTGGCGGCACGTCTATCTCGCGATGGGCCTCGCGGGTTTCCTGCTCGTGGCGGTGTGGCTCAAGCAGATGCGCAGCCCGGCCGAGCACCCCCGCATCAACCAGGCCGAGCTCGACTACATCGAAGAGGGCGGCGGCGTGGCGCAGGCGCGGCGCCGCACGGCCGGCACCGGCATGAGCGGCGGCGGCGCGGCGAGCCTAGGGCTGATGCGGCAGCTGCTGACCAACCGGATGCTGATCGGCGTCTATCTCGGCCAGTACTGCCTCAACGTGCTGACCTACTTTTTCCTGACGTGGTTTCCGCTCTACCTCGTGCAGGAGCGCGGCATGACGATCCTGCAGGCGGGGCTCGCGGCCTCGGTGCCGGCGATCTGCGGCTTCGTCGGCGGCATGCTCGGCGGGCTCGTCTCCGATGTCCTCATCAAGCGCGGGCATTCGCTCACGGTCGCGCGCAAGGTGCCGATCATCAGCGGGATGCTGCTCTCGGTCTGCATGATCGGCTGCAACTACGTGAACGCCAACTGGCTCGTGGTCGGTCTGATGGCGCTCGCCTTCTTCGGCAAGGGGCTCGGCGCGCTCGGCTGGGCGGTGGTGTCCGATACCGCGCCGCCCGAGGCGGTCGGCCTGTCGGGCGCCATCTTCAACCTGTTCGGCAATACGGCCGGCATCGTCACGCCGATCGTCATCGGCTACCTCGTGAACGCCACCCATTCGTTCAACGGCGCGCTCGTCTTCGTGGGCGCCAACGCGCTCCTCAACGTATTCGCCTATCTGGTGATCGTGAAGGAGATCAAGCGCGTCGAGTTGCGCGCTTGAAGCTCCGCGGCGGCAAGGCAAGGTGTTGTAAGACAATTTTAAGTAATTGTTAAAGTTACCTTGCGGCGCTGCCGTAAACAGAGTGAACCCGCCCGACCCTGGATGGGCGGCCCACCGCGTCATAGAAACCATCGGCCAAGGTCCCTCGCAGCTTGCTGCCGGACCGGCGGCAGGAGACTCTTTCGTGCGTTCCCTCGTCAAGTGGACTTCCGCTGTTGCGGCAACCCTGGGTTTCGTGACTGGCGCCGCCCACGCCGCAACCATCGTCTATGTCTCGAATGCGGACAGCCGGACCATCTCGGTCATGAAGCTGGACGAGGACACCGGCAAGCTCTCGTCGATCGAGGACGTGCCGGTGACAGGCACGGTCATGCCGCTCACGGTCAGCCCCGACCGCAAATATCTGTTCGCCTCGCTGCGCTCGAAGCCCTATTCGGTCGCGAGCTTCCGCATCGAAGGCGATGGCCGGCTGACGCCGGTCGCCACGTCGCCGCTGCCCGAGAGCATGGCCAACCTGTCAACCGACCAGACCGGGCATTTCCTCTTCGCCGCGTCGTACGGCGGCAACCTGATCAGCGAAAGCCGCATCGCGCCGGACGGCGTCGTCGCGCCGGCCAATCTCGTCATTCCGACCAAGCCGAAGGCGCACGCGATCAAGACCGATCCGTCGAACCGGTGGCTCTTCGCGACCAACCTCGGCGGCGACATCGTCATGCAGTGCCGCTTCGACGCGAAGACCGGCGCGATCACGCCAAACGACCCGCCGACGCTCGACTTCCCCAGCAAGGCCGGGCCGCGGCACTTCGTGTTCCATCCGAACGGGCGCGTCGTCTACGTCGTCGACGAGCTCGACGGCAAGCTCGAAATGGCGGCGTTCGATCCGGAGCGCGGCACGCTCGCGATCCGCCAGACGGTTTCCGTGGTGCCGGCCGGCTTTTCCGGCACGCCCTGGGCCGCCGACATTCACACCACGCCCGACGGCCGCTTTCTCTATGCTTCCGAGCGCACGTCGAGCACCTTGCTCGCCTATCGGATCGACGGGCCGGACGGCCGCTTGAGCACGCTCGGCGAATACGCGACCGAGAAGCAGCCGCGCGCCTTTGCGATCGATTCGCCGGGACGCTACCTGCTGTCGGCGGGGCAGCTGTCGAATGCGGTCAGCGTCCACCGCATCGATCCGCAGACCGGCCAGCTCACGCGGCTCGGTTCGACCCTCGTCGGCAAGAACCCGTCGTGGGTCGAGATCGTCGACGTCAAATAATCCATTCCCGTCCGGAAGCGCACCATGAAAAACGTAGGCATACGCACGGGGCTGCTCGTCATCCTCGCGGTCTTTGCGGTGATGATCGTCGTCGGCGGCGTGGCGGGCATCGTTTCGCTGCACACCTCGAACCAGTCGACGACGCGCGTCCATGCGATCTCGGCGCAATGCATCCTGCTCAACGACGCGTACAAGGACATGCAGCGCTCGCGCGCCGGCCTCGGGCGCGCCTACAGTTCGGCGCGTGAGCATCCGGGCTCGCCGCCGGACAGCAAAGCGCTCGACAGCGCGCAGGGCAAGCTCAAGACCTCGATGGCGGAGTTCCAGGCCTTTACCGAAGCGCCGCGCTTCGAGGGGCGCGATGAAGCGCTGCAGGAGACCATCGCGCAGGCGGCCCGCACGCACATGCAGGTCGTGCAGCACGCCATCGATCTCTTGCGCGCCAACGATCCGGCCGGCTACGTGGCGCTCAACGACAAGGACGTGACGGACACCGGCGTTGCCTATTCGGCGGCGCTGGAGCGCTTCCAGAAGCAGGCGAACGAACTGGCGCAGGCCGAGACGGATCTCGGCAACGCGCGCTACGAACTGATTCTCAAGCTGGTGGTGCTCGGCGTGCTGCTCGCGCTCGCCTTGACCGTCGCGGTGCATTTCGCGCTGCGGCGGCTTGTCGTGACGCCGCTGACCGAGGCGGCGAGCCTCCTCAACAAAGTCGCGGACGGCGACCTGACCATCGCCATCGCGAGCGCCGGCAACAACGAAGTGGGCCGGCTGCTCGCCGCGATCGCGCGCATGAAGGAAGGGCTCACGGGCACGATGCGGCGGGTGCTCGACAGCTCCGGTTCGGTGAACATCAGCGCGCACGAAATCGCCGTGGGGAACATGGACCTGTCGTCGCGTACCGAGGAGCAATCGGCGGCATTGGAAGAGACGTCGGCCAGCATGAAAGAGCTGACCGAGACAGTCACGCTCAACGCCCAGAACGCCCGCCAGGCCAGCTCGCTCGCCGGCGACGCGGCGGAAATCGCGATGAAGAGCGGCGACGTGGTGCGCGGCGTGGTCTCGACGATGAACGACATCAGCAGCAGCTCGGCGCGGATGGCCGACATCATCGGCACGATCGACGGCATCGCGTTCCAGACCAACATCCTCGCGCTGAACGCGGCCGTCGAGGCGGCGCGGGCCGGCGAGCAGGGGCGCGGCTTCGCCGTGGTCGCCGGCGAGGTGCGCGCGCTCGCGCAGCGCAGCGCGAGCGCGGCGCGCGAGATCAAGACCTTGATCGACGACTCGATCACCAAGGTCCAGTCGGGCAATTCGCTGGTGGCGCAAGCCGGTTCGTCGATCGACGAAACCGTCGAGGCGGTGCGGCGCGTGGCCGGCATCGTGCAGGAGATCTCGGCGGAATCGGAGGAGCAGGCGACCGGGATCGTGCAGATCGGCCAGGCTGTCGCGCAGATGGAGCAGGTGACGCAGCAGAATGCGGCGCTCGTCGAGCAGGCCGCGGCGGCGGCCGGATCGCTCGAAGAGCAGGCGCGTCAGCTCGAGGCGGTGGTGGCGTCGTTCAGGTTGGCGAGGGTTTGAACGCGTTAGGCCATGACGGGTTGCTGAATACGCGCTGGCTATAATCGCGACAACGCATCATCATGCGGCCAGCATTCCCGTCAATTTCGGCATCGTGGCCACGATGCCCAGTTGCTGGGCTTCTCGACTCGCGATTTGCAGCGCGCTCCACCTCGCTGCGTCGCGCGTCAGCAGCCAATCACTCGATCGCACGATCCATTGCACGTGATGCGTGACCCAGCGGCAGCTCTGAGCCTGCGTGCATGCCGAGAGCTGCCGCGCGTATCGATTGGCTCGTTCGTGGTCCGCCATCATCAGGCTCGTTTCGGCGGCGGCCACCGCCTTCATGCGCTGGACGCGCGTTTCGGCAAAGACCGATGATCTGCTGGCGGCATTCCTTCGGTAGGGAGGTCACTCATCGCTATCAGGTTCTATAGATATTTGTGAATCTTCGTATCTTCGAAAAATTTGGCGATTATTTTGTTGACGGCGTTTATATTTGGCGTTGGCTTAAACCCAGCAGAAGCGAGCCGCTTATTATGGGAATCCGACTTGTCAAAGTGCATCTTCAGATCCACGCACATCAATTTGCGCTTCACCCGTATCAATTCCCGCTGCCCTGGCGCGGACGAAAATGCGGGATGATTTTCCCATGGTATGAATGCGCGGGACCATCGATGATACAGCGTGACTTGATCCGTGACTGCCTGGTCTCTAGTGGGAGTGAGCAACTCCTTAGCCTCCACCATTAATCTCTCCATCAGCCCGGGCGGAGCATCGGGCCGAGAATCGTAAAATTGAAAGTGATCCAGCAGAGAAAATTGATTGACGTTTTCCGGCCTGCTTCTTTTCACGTGCACGTCGCTGGCAGTCAGCGCACCAAGATGCCCGACCAACCGGTTCAAAAATGATTTGAAGCGATCCCAGTTATTTGTCCAACCTTCTCGTATCTCAAACCCGATCTTGTTATCGCCGTAGATATCTCGAAGCCCCACGAAATTGTATTTTTGAGGGCCGCCCATTTGTCCCGCACTCAGTGGCTTGTCGAGCGTCACATTGAAATCAAGCATGCCAGCGACGTCATTCGGCGTATTGGGAGAATTACCCACCACCCGACTCGTGAAATTTTCGTTTTGATTGGCAGCATCCTTCATTGCAGCGTAATCGTTCAATAGTGTAAACAAGGAGGCAATATATCCATTCCAAGCCTGTTTGTCGGTGCCCGGTTTATCGAAAACCACGTGAACGTGAAAACCAACCACCTGTGCGCGTCGATCGGTATCCGCCAGCCAAGCGCGAGCCACATCGAGTTGCGCCGAAAAAAGCTGATCTACCGTGATGCCTCCTGTGGGCGTCGCATTGACTTCCCATGTTCGCGGGTCCGCCTCCTCTTTCAGGGCTGGCTGTAAATAGACAGGCGCATCCGCACGCCGAACAAAGTTGCTCCATCGAAGCGCCCCGGTTCCCCATGTCCCACTCGTTAATCGTGCGCTGATTACCTTGGATCGAGCCTCGAAATTGAGCGCTTCCCACTCACTCCGCGTTAATGAGATCGCGGCGAGCAACGCCTCACCAGGCTCATACCAATTCAGGACTTTGAGCGTCGTGCCTTCGAGTTCCCAGCCAAAAGTGATGGGGGCGCCCCATTGCGTGCTTGGCATATCAGCTCCGTTTTTTCTTTTGCGCAGACGCATGATGCTGCCTCCGCAGAGGTATTTCAACCGCCTGCTAATGCAGGCCGACGCCATACGGTGTAGCGACAGTCGGATCGACGCCACATAAACGGCCGTAGTTAAAGTCAAGCGATCGCTCGCCCACGCTGATGCTGTTGCTTCGCGGGATTTTCAGGAGGGTGAAGTTGACCCGCCAAAACGGACACCTATTCTCTTTGTGAGGAGGTGCCGAAATGAGCAAGCATCGTACGCTGTCTCCGCGGCATGCAGCGCCCGCTATTTCCACTTCGACCCGAGCCTCTCCAACCCGGCTTTCTGCAGGTCTTCCGGTACCATCACGACGCGAAACTCGCAGTCGGCGTTGAATTTGAGAAACCACGGCTCAGCAAACGCGGGAATCTGCGACGGCTCATCGAGGTTGATGACGAGGATGGCCCCGCGTGCTCCGCTTTGCTCCGTAAAATAGGCGGCTTCCGGTTTCGTCTCTTCAAGTATCTTCGCCATCACTTCCCCGATGGTGCCGTCGCGTACAAAAGCATTGAATGGCTCGTGGGGAATTCGTATGTTGAGAAGCATGCGCATGGTCGTTCTCCTTGCCTTGGGGCCTTGAAAGAACTCTTCAAGTCTTCAAGCATAGGAGATCCCCGATGCTCATTTAGTGGCCTCGGCAACACTCCCTGCGTATTGGTGCGCAACGGTACTGAGCATCGGAAACCAGTGAATCGACGCGGAGCGGCCAACAAGCGCAAGGCGCCATCTAGCCACTCGCCGAGGACAGCTCCATGCGCTTTCGCTGCAGGAACCGGCGCACGGCCGGATCGGGCTCCAGGCCAATCGCGAGATCGTACGCGCCGAGCGCTTCGGCCGTCGCGCCAGCACGTGCGAGCAGATCGGCGCGCACGGCCCAGTACGGCTGATAGTCGGCCAGCCGCGGATCGTCCGCATACGGCGCGAGCGCGTCGAGTGCCGCCTGCGGGCCGTCCCGTTCCGCCAGCGCGATCGCGCGGTTCACCGCGACCACCGGCGACGCCGCGATCGCGAAGAGCGCATCGTAGAGCCGCACGATCTCGTCCCAGTTCGGGCGATGCGTCCGGCAGCGGTGCACGTGCGCAGACTGCAGCGCGGCCTCGAGCTGAAAGCGTCCGATTGTGTTGAATGCGCTCGCGCGCCGCAGCAGTGCGTTGGCTGCATCGATCATCGGCGCGTTCCAGGTCGCCGGATCCTGATTCGAGAGCGGCACGTAGTCGCCGGCCGCATCGCGTCGCGCATCGCGCCTCGCCTGCGCATACAGCATCAGCGCGAGCAGACCAAGCGTCTCTGGCTCCTCGGGCAGCAGCTCGACGAGCAGTTGCGCAAGAAACAGCGCCTCGCCGGCGAGATCGCGCCGCACGGTATCGCCGCCGGCCGGGTCAGTCCACCCTTGCGCATACGCCGCGTAGACCGCTTCCAGCACCGAAGCGAGACGGCCGGGCAACTCCTCGCGCTCGGGCACGCTGAACGGAATGCCCGCGTCGCGGATCTTGTTCTTCGCCCGCACGAGGCGCTTGCTCATCGCGGCGGGCGACATCAGGAACGCGGACGCGATCGTCTTCGCTTCGAGCCCCAGCACCACCTGCAGCATCAGCGGCGTGCGAATCGCAGCCTCGAGCGCGGGGTGCGTGCACGCGAACAGCAGCGCAAGACGCCGGTCGGGCAACGCGCCGGCTTCACGCTCGTCGATTTCGTCGGCGAGGATCGCGAGCTGGTTCGCCACTTCAGCGCCGACCCAGCGATGGCGCGCGCCGTCGATTGCCCGGCGGCGCGCAACCGTCATCAGCCACGCTTCGGGATTCGCGGGGCAGCCGCGCTGCGGCCAGTCCGCGAGCGCGGCCGCGAACGCGTCGGCCAGCGCGTCCTCGGCCGCGGCAACGTCGCGCGTGCGCATCGCCAGCAGCGCGACGAGCTTGCCGTAGCTGCGGCGAGCGACCGCCTCGGCAATCGAATGCGCGGCGCCGTCAGCGTCACGATCGCCGCCGGACAGACTCATGGAGCCGATGGCGCATCGTAGGGGGCGGTCCAGACCGGGCGCACTTCCATGATGCCGTGCCCCGCGCCGGGACAACGCGACGCCCACGCGATCGCCGCGTCCAGGTTGGGCACGTCGATCAGGAAGTAGCCGGCGAGTTGCTCCTTCGAATCGGAATACGGTCCGTCGAGCACCTGCGGCTTGCCGTCGACGAGCCGCACCGTGGTGGCCGTGTTCGTGTGCTGCAGCCGGTTGCCGCCCACCAGCGCCTCCGCCTTTGTCAACGCTTCCGAGTACGCCTGATACGCGGCGACGCCTTGCTGCCGCTCGCTGTCGCTCATCTGGTTCCAGCGGTTTTCTTGCGAATAGATCATCAACAGGTATTGCATATGAGCCTCCGTCATGGGGTCGAGGCGGACGAATGACATCGGGCCGCCATCACAATGTCGCGCGGGCCGCATGCCGATGGACAGGATGCGGCGAAAAAAATTTCGGCGATATGCAGGCACAGCGCGCACGCATTGGGTGCTGCGTCGCACCATGCGCGTGCCGCCTTGCATTGAAATGCATCGTTAAAAGACGGGCCGAGCCCTCAGGAAATACGCCCAATCCCCGTTGATTCCCGCGCCCAGCCCCGAATCGCCAAGACTGGCGCGGAATTTGCATTTCGCAACCCGTCAGGACCAACGCTGGTCCGGACAGTGGAATTGCGGAACCCGTGTTGGGGAAAGTAGTACAGGGCAACGGCGTCCTCAAATCCGGTCATCAGACCGGGTTTGAAGGACGCTTTTTTATTTTCTGAAGAGCGAATGACCGGCAAGACCGTCGATACCGTTTGCCCGTACTGTGGCGTTGGCTGCGGGATGACCCTGCACGTCGAGAACAATCAGGTCGTCAAGATCTCGGGGAACGCGGAGCATCCGTCCAACTTCGGGCGGCTCTGCACCAAGGGTTCGTCGGCGCATGTCGCGCTGCGCAAGTCGGGGCGCCTCGAGAATGCGTTCGTCCGTCACGCCCGCGATCAGGATCCCGTTCCGGCGCCGATGGCCGAGGCGCTCGACGACACCGCGCGCCGCCTGCGCGCGATCCTCGACGCGCACGGCCCGGACGCGCTCTCGTTCTACGTCTCGGGCCAGATGTCGATCGAGGCGCAGTACCTCGTCAACAAGCTCGCCAAGGGCTATGTCGGCACCAACAACATCGAGTCGAACTCGCGGCTGTGCATGGCGAGCGCCGGCAGCGGCTACAAGCTCTCGCTCGGCGCCGACGGGCCGCCCGGCTCCTATCAGGACTTCGACCGCGCCAACCTGTTCTTCGTGATCGGCGCCAACATGGCCGACTGCCATCCGATCCTGTTCCTGCGCATGATGGATCGCGTGAAAGCAGGGGCGAAGCTGATCGTCGTGGACCCGCGCCGCAACGCGACCGCCGAGAAAGCGGATCTCTTCATGCAGATCCGGCCGGGCACCGATCTCGCGCTCCTCAACGGCCTCTTGCATCTGCTGCACAAGAACGGCCACACCGACGCCGCGTTCATCGCCGAGCACACGGAAGGCTGGGACGAGATGCCGGGCTTCCTCGACGACTACTCGCCGGAGAAGGTCGCCGAGATCACCGGCATCGCCGAGGCCGACATCCGCCAGGCGGCGCAATGGATCGGCGAGGCGCGCGAATGGATGAGCTGCTGGACCATGGGCCTCAACCAGAGCACGCACGGCACCTGGAACACGAACGCGATCTGCAATCTCCATCTCGCCACCGGCAAGATCTGCCGCCCCGGCAGCGGCCCGTTCTCGCTGACCGGGCAGCCCAACGCGATGGGCGGCCGCGAGATGGGCTACATGGGGCCGGGCTTGCCCGGCCAGCGCTCGGTGCTCGTCGACGAAGACCGCGCGTTCGTCGAGGACGTGTGGGGTGTCGAGCGCGGCACGCTCAAGACCTCGCTGGGCAAAGGCACTGTCGATATGTTCTCGCGCATGGCCGCGGGCGAGATCAAGGCGTGCTGGATCATCTGCACCAATCCGGCGGCGACCGTCGCGAACCGGCAGACCGTCACGGCCGCGCTGCGCGCCGCCGAGCTCGTGATCGCGCAAGACGCGTTCCTCGACACCGAGACCAACCGCTACGCCGACGTGCTCCTGCCGGGCGCGCTCTGGGCCGAGGCCGAGGGCGTCATGATCAACTCCGAGCGCAACATGACGCTGATGCAAAAGGCGATCGACCCGCCCGGCGAAGCGATGCCCGACTGGCAGATCATTGCGAGCGTCGCTTGCAAGATGGGCTTTGCCGATGGGTTCAGCTATGCGTCGGCGGAAGAGGTGTTCGAGGAGATCGCGCGCTTCTCGAACCCGAAGACCGGCTACGACCTGCGCGGCGCGAGTCACCGCAAGCTGCGCGAGACGCCCCTGCAATGGCCTTGCGCGCCGGATGGCGCGAGCGACCGCAACCCGATCCGCTACCTGAACGACGGTGTGAGCCAGACGCTCAAGGAACGCCCGGACGGCAGCCGGCCGCGCCTCGTCTTCGCGACGCCGCACGGCAAGGGCGTGTTCTTCGCGCGCCCGCACGTCGAGCCTGCCGAGATGCCCGACGAGACGTTTCCCGTCGTCCTCAACACGGGCCGGCTCCAGCATCAGTGGCACACGATGACGAAGACCGGCAAGGTCGCGATGCTCAACAAGCTCAATCCGGGGCCGTTCGTCGAGATCCATCCCGAGGACGCCGCGGCGCTCGGCATCGCGGACAAGGGCCGCGTCGAGATCCGCTCGCGTCGCGGACGCGCGCTCTTGCCGGCGCGCGTGACCGACCGCGTGCGTCCCGGCAACTGCTTCGCGCCGATGCACTGGAACGACGTGTTCGGCGACGACCTGTGCATCAACGCGGTCACGAGCGATGCCATCGATCCGGTCTCGCAGCAGCCCGAGCTCAAGTTTTGCGCGGTGGCGTTGAGCCCGGTTGCAGCCGACGAAGCCCCGTCGCTCGCCCAGGACGACGCGCCGGCCGCCGCTCGCGCGGAACGATCTCATGCGGAGGCTGTGCAACCAGCCGCCAACGCCGCCGAAGCCACTCATACGCATACGCCCCAGGAACTCGACATGTCCCGTATCGATGCGCTTGCCGCGCTTGTCAATGTCAGCGAAGTCGCTGCGCCGCAGTTGAGCGACGCGGAACGTGTCTACCTGGCCGGTTTCGTCAGCGGGCTGCGCTCGTCGAAAGGCGCCGAGGGGGCGGGCGTGCCCGTGCTGCCGCTGAGCGCGCCGTTTCCCGCCGCCACCCGGGCCTGGCTCGACGGGCTGCTCGCGGGCCTGTTCAGCCGCAGCGGCGGCGCGCCGAGTGCGCCTGCGCTGGCAGCGCCGGCCGCCGTCTCCGCCTCCGCCGTCGTGGAAGAGCACTCGCCCGGCGTGCGGATCGCGCACACGCGTCCGAAGGTCGTGCTGCTGTGGGCGTCGCAAACGGGGAATGTCGAATCGCTGGTCGAGCGCTATGCCACGCAGTTGATGCAATCGGGCTTCGAGATCCGGGCCACGTGCATGGCCGATTTCGCTGTCGCCGGTCTCGAGAAAGCGCACTACGTGCTGCTCATGACGAGCACCTTCGGCGACGGTGACCCGCCCGACAACGGCCAGGATTTCTGGGCCGCGCTGAAGGCCGAGAGCGCTCCGCGTCTCGCCGCGCTGCGCTACGCGGTGCTCGCGTTCGGCGACCGCAACTACGATCAGTTCTGCGGGCACGGCCGCAATCTCGACGCGCGCTTCGCGGAGCTTGGCGCAGTTCGCCTGATGGAGCGCGTGGATTGCGACAGCGAGTTCCAGCCGGCCGCCGACGCGTGGCTCGAGCAGATCGTCGCGCGCATCAAGGAAGCCGACGCGGCGCTGCACGCCGTGCCCGCCGAAGGGGCCATCCCCGAGGTGCTGCCCGGCTGCGCGGCCACGAAAACGCGGCCGGCGCCGTCGCGGCTTATCCAGAACGTGCGGCTGAACAAGGCGGGGGCGTCGAAGGATACGCGCTCGTTCTCACTGTCGACGGGCTCGACGGGCGATGGCGGCCTCGAATACGAAGCCGGCGATGCGCTGGGCGTATGGCCGACCAACTGCCCCGAGCTCGTCGACGAAATGCTGAGCTTGACCGCGCTCAAGGCCGACTCGCCGGTCAGCGTGCAGGGGCTCGGCGACATGCGGCTCGCCGACGCGTTGAGCAAGCACTTCGAGATTGCGCGCCCGAGCCCCGAGGCGCTGGCGTTCATCGCATCGCGCGCGCAAGGCGGGGCGCTCAAGGATCTGCTGGCTGAGGAGCGCAAGGCCGATCTCAGGCAATGGTTGTGGGGACAACAATTGACCGACGTGCTGCACGAGTTTCCGGTCACGCTCACGGCGCCGGAGCTGATCGGCATGCTCAAGCGCCTGCAGCCGCGCCTCTATTCGATTTCGTCGAGCCCCAAGGTGCATGCGGGCGAGGTGCATCTCACGGTGGCGGCGGTGCGCTACAACAACGGACGCCGCGAACGCAAAGGCGTGTCGTCGACCTTTCTCGCGGATCGCGCCGAGGAAGCGAACGTGCCCGTGTTCGTGCAGAAGACCACGCATTTCCGTCCGCCGCGCAGCGGCGATGCGCCGATGATCATGGTCGGCCCCGGCACGGGCGTCGCGCCCTTCAGGAGCTTTCTGCACGAGCGGCGCGCACGCGGCGACCGCGGGCGTAACTGGCTCTTTTTCGGCGAGCAGCATGCGGCCACCGACTTTTACTATCGCGACGAGCTGGAGGAGATGCACAAAGGCGGCTTGCTGAGCCGTCTCGACGTCGCGTTTTCGCGCGATCAGCAAGAGAAGGTCTACGTGCAGGACCGCATGCGCGAGAACGGCGGTGAGATGTGGGCATGGCTGCAGGAGGGCGCCTGCTTCTATGTATGCGGAGACGCGAGCCGGATGGCGAAGGACGTCGATGCGGCGTTGCGCTCGGTGGTGGCGCAGCACGGCGGGATGACGGAGGACAAAGCTGCGGAGTACGTATCGCAGCTTGCGAAGGACAAGCGCTATGTTCGCGATGTTTATTGACTGGCGCTCAATCTGCTAAAGCGGCGAAGAATTCGCTAAAACAGCAAAGGCGACGATGAATTTGCTAAAGCCTAACTGACCTCATTTTCAGGAATTCCTGACCCAGTTCTCGCTAGGCCCGAATAGGCTTTGCAACGTACACTTCAAACCTGCGTCAAGCGATATCGCGCGCTTGCCAAAAGCGCATGACGATATTGCCGTCCGCTTAGAGCAGTTCCTTTCTCTCGACCTCTGGAGCGCCCTGGTTCCAGAGATCTTCCCGCGTCATGCGTTGCGTGGCGCGTCTTTTTGGTGTTTTCCGCAAACGATTGCCAAACCAACGAGGTGTCGCAAAAGCGACGCCCCGTTTGCTATTTGCCCTTGTCACGCGGCATGGAAATTTTTTGTAAGGGCGTCGCAACCGGATAGCCGCCATCGCGCACTCACGGCTACCGGGTCCTCGAGATAAAACGACATGCGCGAAATCGCAAGCAGAAAGAGCCACGTAAAAACCATCGCGACGCTCGCGGCCGCCGCCGTGTTGTCGCTGTCGATTCTTGCCGCTTGCGGGGGCGGTGGAGGCGGATCGTCGTCGTCTTCTTCATCAGGCACGACGTCCACGACGACCGGCGCGGCGGCGACCACCTTGACCGGCACCGTTGCCGTGGGCAGCGCGCTCGCCGGCGCCACGGTCACCGTGACTGGCGCGAACGGCGTCAGCGTGACCACCACGACCGATGCGTCGGGCAACTATTCGGTGTCGATCGCAGGCCTCACCGCGCCGTTCGTCATCGTCGCGACCGACCCCACGGGCGCGCATTCGGCGCTGGTTTCCGTCGTCGCATCGCTGCCCTCGAATTCGAGCGCGCCCGTCGTCGCCAACGTCACGACGCTGACCTCGGCCGTCGCCGCCTTGCTGACCTCGAGCGGCAACCCGCTTGAACTGGTCTCGAGCACCAAGCTGTCGGCGCTCGTCACGACGTCCACGGTGCAAGGCGCCGTCTCCAAGCTGAACACGCTGATCGCGCCGATTCTCAGCGCCAACGGGATTTCGAGCAGCGCGTTCGATCCGATCGGCGGCGCGTTCGCTGCGAACCAGACCGGCGCCGATGCCGTGATCGATGCCGTCACGCTGACCACCGACGCCTCGGGCGGCTGCCAGCTCGTCTCGTCGGCGAACTCCGGCAATGGCGTCTCGCTGAGCAGCAACACCAACGTCAACACCATCACACCGCTCTCGGCGCCGCCTGTCGCGGTGTCGGTGTTCGCGACGCTGACGACCGAGCTCTCGCAATGCCTGGCCGGCACGTCGAGCGCCTGCTCGCAAGCGATCGATGCGAGCTATCTCGACAATGGCTTCACGAGCTTCACTGCCGCGCATACCGCTTTGGCCTCCACCGGCGTGACCGTTGGCCTGCCGCAGCCGCTGCAGTTCTTCACGACGAGCGGCGGCACGCAGAAAGCGCTCGTCATCGTGCCGTACAAGACGTCGAGCGGCGGGCGCGGCTTCGAGCTGACGACCGTGCAGCAGCTTTCGAGCGGAAGCTGGGACATCATCGGCAACCAGCAGCCGTTCAACGTGACGATCACGTCGTTCCTCGCGCGCCGGCAATTCGTCGATTCGACCGATCAGCCGTTCAGCCGCTTCGAATCGGGCATTGCGATCCGCATTCCGGCGGGCGCGGCGGGTACGCCGAACCCGGCCAGTCTCGCCGCCGCATCGGTGACGGGTCCCGGCATCAACGGCACCGTTTTCCTCGTGCCGCGCAACGGCACAGGCAACGACTTGCTCGCGCTCACGAGCACGGCGCAGAGCTCGGCGCCCACCGGCAACGCGACCACGAGCTCGAACACGAACCTCTACCGCTGGTCGTGGCAGTCCATGCTTGGCGCGAGCTCCACCTTCGTGCCGGGCACGAGCAACCTCGGCTTCTATACGCCTTCGCCGATCGACGTGTCGACGGTGTCGCCGTTCGCGACCTACACGGTGACGTTTTTCGATTCCACGGGCACGCAGATCGGCAGCGCGTTCTCCGTCGTCAATCCGACGGTGGCGTTCCCGTCGTCGTCGGGCTTCTTTACGCCGTGGCCGTCGCTGACCCCGGACACGATCGCCAACGTGCTGACGCCGGGCGGCTCGGAATCCGGCGCGCAGGCGACGGCCGATCTGGCGTGGTCGACGGTGTTCGGCGGCTTTGCCGTCAATTTCGGGCCACTTGTCACGAAGGCGCAGGTCCTCGGCGTGCCGGGCACGGCGGCATCGTCCACGGCGGCGGTCGAAGGGTGGGTCAAGGCGCCGGCGTCGTTCTCGTCGACCGGCCAGTATTCGGCGACGGTCACGGCCGGCGTCGACCAGAGCGGCACGCAGGAGTGCACGTCATCGTGCTCGTTCCCGGCGTTGCAGAGCGGCGGCTCGCGCAGTGTCGAGCTTTACTGGCCCGCGGGCGTGGCGTCGTTCTACGACATCTGGACTGTCCGCGACTGACGGGGGCGCGCCGCTGGACGGCGCGACGACGAGCGAGGCGGCTCTGTGTCAACGGGATGACGCCAAGCCGCCTCGCGCCGACTTATCCCCAGTTTTTGTGAGCAAGGCTGTGAATAACTTGAGCACATGCCGCCCAAGTGCTTGAGCGGCAAGCATTCTTTACCGAGGGTGCGGGTCTGGGCAGGCGCGCGCGAGGCGCTCAGATGGAAGTCGTCAGCGAAGTCAGCCAATCGGGGCTCACCGCGAGCAGCGCCGCTTCGACCTGACGGTCGAGCCCCGTAGCGATCAACACACCGGACGCGACGAACAGCGCCCCGAGCACGATCCGCCCCGTCGCCCCTGTCGCGCCGATGCCGCCGCGAAACCTCGCGAGCGCCGCGTGTGAAAACGTTCCCAGCAGCATCAGCGGCAGCGCCGCGCCCACGCCGAAGCACACCATCAGCGCCGCGATGTTGCCTAGGTGCTGGCCTTGAGCCGCGAGCGTCGTCGCCGCGCCGAGCGTCGGGCCGACGCAGGGCGCCCACACCGCGCCGAGCAGCAGGCCGATCCCGAACTGGCCGAGCACGGTCTCGCCTTTCAGCTTCGCAAGCCAGGTTTGCGCGTGCTCGGCGAGCGGCGACACTCCGCGCGAGAAACGCGCCTGCAAGCGGTGTGAAAGCATGACAGCGCCGAACACGATGAGGAGCACGGCCGCGGCTTTGCGCAGCACGTCGTTGTCGAGGCCGAGCGAGGCGCCGGCCGCGGCCAGGAAAATGCCGATCGCGGCAAACGACAGGCCGAGCCCCGCCGCCAGCGCGAGCGGCCCGAGGCGATGCGCGGCCAGCGCCGACGCCATCAGGATCGGAATCAGCGGCAGCACGCACGGCGAGAGCGTCGACAGCGCGCCCGCGAGCAGGCCGAGGCCGTACGTGCTCCACGTGAAAGCCATCACAGCGCCTTTTCGAGCGTGCTCTTGATCGCCGGCTCGCTCGTCTCGCCGGTCGATCGGGCCACCTCGTGGCCGTTCTTGAAGACGACGAACGTCGATTGCTGGGTGACGTTGAGTGAGCGCTTGAGCGCCGCCTCTTTGTCGTAGTCGGCTTCGAAGAGCGTCACCTCCTTGAGCGCGGGCGAGGCGGTGAGCCGGTCCACGATCGGCTGTTGGATCTTGCAGGTCGGGCACCACGTCGCATGGAAATACACGACGACGGGCTTGCCCTCGGACTTCAATCGATCAAATGCGCGCTGGTCGAATGGGCGTTCGCCGGCGGACGCGATCCCGAAGGCGAGCAGCAGGCACGCGCCTGCGAAAAATTTGCCGATGCGGTTGATCATCGTTGTTCTCCAGACGGATTGGGCGGAGCCGGTTGCCCCTGTTACTGATACGCGCCCGGCGCCGGTTCGGATGCGGCGCGGCGCTGCCATGCGTGCGTGCTACGATGGCCCGGCATGAAACTCGGATCGGGCAATCGATGGCGACGCTATATGACAGGCTGGGTGTGCGCGAGGACGCCACCGTTGACGAAATCAAGGCCGCATACCGCAAGGCCGTGATGAAGTGGCATCCGGACCGCAACGCCGGCCGCGAGGAGCAGGCTCGCGCGGCGTTCCTGGAGATCAAGGAGGCTTACACGATCCTGTCGGACCCGCTGCAGCGCAAGGTCTACGACGCCGTGTACGCGGACGAGATGCGGCGCTTCAAGGACCAGCAGGAACAGGAGAGGCGCGCGAAGGCGGAGCGCGAGCGCAAGGCGCAGGCCGCCGCCGAGGCCAGCTACGCGGCGCTCGTGAAAACGGCGATGCGCTTCGCCGACGACGGGCACAACCGGGACGTCCTGTTCGGCGTGCTGCTCGGCCGCGATTGCGACGCGCCGCTCGCGGCGCGTATTGCCGACAGCGTGTGGGCCCTGCACGAATCGCGCAAGGCGCCGCCGCCTTCACCCGAGCCCGCGAAGGCCGCCGCCGCGCAAGCGCCCGAGGCGCCCAAGGCAGCCGCTGCGCCCAACGAGCCGCAACCTTCGAAAGACGAAGCGCCTGCTGCGGAGGAGCGCTCGTCCGGTGTGTTCCATTCGCTCTGGCATAGCTTCTTCGGGCTGCGCTCGTAGCGGGGCGACGGGCGGGCACGCCGCCGAACGCCTGGTCCAGCGGGGCAAATTTGGTTGCGGCCGCAACAAATTGACGTAAATGGCGTCAAGAGCAGGCGCGCGCGGCCGTTAACCTTCTCGTACACAGACAGACGTTGCGGCGTTTCAGCGGCCCCCTCTCGCGCGCCTATGCTATTCAGCCCGATCAGCATTCTTGCCGTTACCGTTCTCTCCGGCCTCATGAGCATGGCGGTCCTCGGCTCGCTGCGGGCCGCCGCGATTCCCGGGCTGACGTACTGGATCAGCGCCAACGCCCTTTCGATCGTCGCCTTCGTGCTGTTCGCCATGCAGGGGCATGCGCCGCGCGGCCTGACGATACTTTGCGCGAACGGTTTGCTCGCGTTTGCCATGCTGCGCGTGCTCAACGGATGCCGCCTGTTCTTCGGGCGCCGCCGCGAGCAGTGGCAGGAGTACGCCGCGCTCGCCGCCATGGTGTTCGCGATCGCGTACTGGACCTACGTCACGCCCCGCATCGATATCCGCATTGCCGCGGTATCGGCTTTTCATGCCTACGTCTACTTCGCGATCGGCTGGCTGGCGCTCCGGGCGAGCATGCCGCAGCGGCCGAAGTATCCGTACCGGTTCATGACTGTGGTCTCGTTTCTCGGCGGCGTGGGCCATGCGGCGCGCGGCTTCACTTATGCGCTCGGGCTCGTTCATCAGCAGACGCTCCTCGAATCGACGCCGGTCAATGTCGCGTTTCTCGGCATCGGCATCCTGCTGCTGCCGTGCCTGTCGATCGGCGTGGTGATGCTGGCGCACGACCGCATGGCGGAACGGCTCGAGCGCCTGGCGAACGTCGACGAGCTGACCGGCGCCTTGTCGCGCCGCGAGTTTCTCGCCCAGGGGCAGGCGATGGCGAAAGCGTCGCGCGGTGCGGCGAAGCGGCTTTTCATGGCGATCGTCGACATCGATCACTTCAAGTCCATCAACGACGCGCACGGCCACGCGAGCGGCGATCTCGTGCTTGCGCACTTCGGCTCGGTCGTGGCCGGCAACCTGCGGGCGAGCGATATCTTCGGCCGCCTCGGCGGTGAGGAGTTTGCGGTGTTTTTCCCGGCGGAGGAGGGCAACGAAGCCGCCGCGATGATCGACCGGCTGCGCATTTGCGTGGCGGCGTCGCGCTGCAGGGTGGCGGACGCGGAGCTGTCGTGCACGTTCAGCGCCGGCATCGACGAATACCGCGCCGGCGAGCCGCTCGCGGAGCTGATGGCGCGTGCGGATCAGGCGCTCTATGCCGCGAAGAGCCGGGGGCGCAATCGGGTCGCGGCGGCGTGGCCGATGGATCGGGAGGCGGAGAGTGCCTAGGGATGGTGTTCGATCAAGGTGCCGTTGCCTCCGATCTCCCGGGTCAACCGCGCCAGTGTTTTCAGCGCCGCGTCAATCTGCGCATCGAACGGCCTGCCGGCGCTGAGCCGCAGGCAATTGCTGAACTTGCTGGTGTTCGAAAAAATCGAACCCGGGCAAATTCGGATACCTTCGCGTAACGCGTTTTCGAACAGCGTATCGGTGCTCAGTTCGTCGGGCAGACTTATCCAGAGCAATAACCCCGCTTCGGGCCGGGTCACAACGGTCCCGGCGGGGAAATAGCGAAGGATCGCATCGACAAACTGCGTGCGCTGCTGCGTGAGGAGCGCGTTCAGGCGTCGCATATGCCGGTTGAATGCGCCGCCGGCCATGAAGTCGGCGGCCGCCAGCTGCGCCATTTCCTCGCGATGACGCGACACCGCGTACATCAGCATTTCGATTTTCTTGTGCCATTTCCCGCCGATCAGCCAGCCGACTCGCAACCCCGGCGAAAGCGACTTATTGAGCGAGTTGCAATAGATCACATTGCCCGTCTTATCCCACGCCTTGAGCGGCCGCGCATTCGCGGGACTCGGCAAAAATGCACCGTAAGTATCGTCTTCGATTATCGTCATATTATGCTTATCGCATAATTCGACCATTTTGATTTTCAGCGTATCGGGCATCACGCTGCCGAGCGGATTTTGCACTGACGGCATGCAGACCACCGCCTGAATGCTGCCCATGTGATTAATCGCAAATTCGAGCGCATCCACCGACATGCCGGTTTGCGGATCGGTCGGAATTTCGATCGCTTTCAAACCGAGTGATTCGATGATTTGCAATATCCCGAAGTAGCTCGGCGATTCGATCGCGACGATGTCGCCTGGCCCCGTGACCGCGCGCAGCGCGAGCGACAGCGCTTCGCTGCAGCCGTGCGTGACGAGCACCGCGTCGGCGTCGACATGCAGTCCACGTGTCACAGAGGACCGCGCGATCGCTTCCTTGAGCTTACGCACGCCGTCGGACTGCGGGGCGGATTCGTACATGCTCGGCTTCGCGCGCAGGATGCGCAGCAGGGTGTCGCGCAACGCGGCACCCGGATAAAGCGCGGGCGCGCAGACCGCGCCGGCCAGATCGACCTTGGGTGGACGCTGGAGACCGCGCGCGAGCGTGACCGAGATCCGTTCGTGGACGCCAACGTAATCGGCCGGATCGATCCGTTGCTCGGTTCCGTCCGCTTCAATTTCGCGTTTTTCCTTGAAGCGTGTAATCGCGCGCTTCGGATCGCGAATGAAATAACCGGTTCGCGGCTTTGCCTCGACATAACCGTGCTTTTCGAGCACGCGGCACGCTTCCACCGCCGTTGAAATCGAGACGCGATGCAGCGCCGTCAATTCCCTCAACGACGGCATTCTTTCCCCTTCCGACAGAGAACCGCTTTCGATGGCCTTCATATAGTGCTCTGCGAGTAAGCGATATTTTTGGGGCATCTTCTCTGCCGAAAAGCCAATATAGATTCGGCAAATTATACCGGAACAGTAATTCTGAATCGGGCGCTATGCTGTATGAACTGCAGCATTTTTGTGCCTATCTAGTTGCAAGAAAATCCGCGACGATGACGATGCGTTTGAAAAACATAGAAACCGGCGGAAACAGGCTTCGCGATATCGACGCAGTTTCGTTGTAAGGCGCATGCAATGTCTGTTCGTGAGGGGGCGATGGTCCGCCGGATGCGCCGGCGCACGCTCGTTGCCGCTACGTCAGCACCGCGGGGTGTGCCGGTTGCCGATCCTCGTTTCATCCGGTTCAAACGTCGGTTGGGCCGATTGTCCAATGAACATATGCGCGCCAGCTGTCGGAAGGCGGTGATCTTCACGACGAAAATCTCATCATTCTAATGATTAGGATGTCGAATAGTATTCGTAAGGGGTGACTGTGAACGCTGAAAAATTCAAAGCCTATAACGCCAGATCGATTGCGAATTCTCCGTATTGGCCGAAGATCCCCGACGACGTAAAAGATGCGCTCGGAACGGTTTCTCGGGTGTTGCCATTCAGGACCAACGAATACGTATTGCGCGAGCTGATCGATTGGGATCGCGTGCCTGACGACCCCGTGTTTCGCCTGACGTTCCCGCATCCCGACATGCTGCCGCCGGAGGACCATCGCCGATTGCGCGAGTTGCTGTCGGACCCGTCGAACGACGCTGCCAGTGCGAACTATATCGACATGCTGCGTCACCGGATGAACCCTCACCCGGCTGGACAGATGACGCACAACGTGCCGACGCTCGACGGCCGCCCGCTGCCGGGGCTGCAGCACAAGTACCGCGAGACCGTGTTGTTTTTCCCTGCGGCTGGGCAGACGTGCCACGCATATTGCACGTTCTGTTTCCGCTGGCCGCAGTTTATCGGCGCGGAAGACATGAAGTTCAACGCGCGCGAGTCGGATGAACTGAGCCTGTATCTCACCCGCCACCCGGAAGTCACTGACGTGCTGGTTACCGGCGGCGATCCGATGGTGATGAATGCCGACTCGCTGACCGGCTATATCGAGCCGCTGCTGAAGATCCCGCATCTGCAGAACATCCGGATCGGCACTAAGTCGGTGTCGTACTGGCCGCAACGGTTCGTGACCGACAAGGACGCCGATGCGGTGATGCGCCTGTTCGAGCGGGTTGTTGCGCATGGCAAGAACCTGTCGATCATGGCGCACTACAACCATCCGGCGGAGTTGCGCCCGGCGCTCGCGCAGCAGGCGGTGAAGCGGATCACGAGCACTGGCGCGACGGTGCGGATGCAGTCGCCGATCGTGCGTCACATCAACGATTCGGCCGGCTCGTGGCAGGAACTGTGGACCACCGGCGTGCGCCTTGGCGCGATCCCTTATTACATGTTTATCGAACGCGATACCGGTCCGCAGCGCTATTTCGAGCTGCCGCTCGTCGAGGCCTACGAGATTTTCAAGGCCGCGTACCAACGCGTATCGGGCCTGTCGCGCACGGTGCGCGGTCCGTCGATGAGCACGCTGTACGGCAAGGTGCTGGTCGACGGCGTCGCGACGATCGCGAATGAAAAGGTGTTCGTGCTGCAGTTCCTGCAGGCGCGCGATTCCGACTGGGTCCGCAAGCCATTCTTTGCGAAATTCGACCCGGAAGCAGTGTGGTTCGACGACCTGCAGCCGGCCTTCGGCGCGCCCGCGTTTTTCTTCCAGCACAAGGGCGAGCCCGCATCGCGAAAACCGATCTATCTGCACCGCGAAAGCCAGTCCGAACAGCCTCTCACTCTTGCGAGCTAATGCAATGACGAACCTGATTCAGGCAGAACTGCTTCACCAGCTCTGCGACACGGCGGCGCGCCAGCGCGGCCTGAGCGAACAGCACGCGGCATGGTTCGCTCAGGGGCTGATCCGCACGTCGCTGATGGGCATCGATACGCACGGCGTGCGCCTCTTGCCGCTGTATCTGCGAGAGCTCGACGAGGGCCGCAGCAATCCGCGTCCGAACCTGCAGGCCGTGCGGCAATTTCACGGCACCGCGCTTATCGATGCGGATGCGGCGCTGGGCGTTGTCGCAGGCACGCATGCAGCGCAACTCGCCGGCGACCTCGCGCGCACACACGGGGTTGGCGTGGTTGCGGTGGCGAATTCGAATCACTTCGGTGCGGCGTCGGTGTACGGCGAGCAGATCGCGTCGCAGGGGCTGGTCGGCCTCGTCACGACCAGCGCCGCCGCCCGGATGGCGCCGTTCAACGCGAAGCGCGCGATGTTCGGGACCAACCCGATCTGCTTCGCCGCGCCGGCGCGCGGCGGCGATCTGTACCTGCTGGACATGGCGACGAGCCAGATCTCGTACTCGCAGGTCAAGCATTTTCGCCGCAACGGCCTCGCGTTGCCGGCCGGCTGGGCGCTCGACGGCGACGGGCAGCCGGTCACCGATCCCGCGCGGGTTGAATCGCTCGCGACGCTGGGCGGCTACAAAGGCCAGGGTCTCGCGATGATGGTGCAGATCCTTAGTTGTCTGCTGACATCGATGCCGTTCGATCACCAGCTGCCGCATCTGGATGCCGAACCGTACGACCGCGGACGCCAGATCGGCCACTGCTTGATCGCGATCGATCCGGAGCGCTTCACTTCGCTCGATGAATTCACTGCTGGCGTGTCGGCGCTGATGCAGACGATCCGCGAGACACCGGCTGTTGACGGCGAGCTCGTGCAAGTGGCCGGCGACCCGCAGAAAGCATCGATCGCCCGTCGCACGCAACACGGCATTCCGCTGAATGACGACGAACTGCGCGGTTTGTCCGCGGAAGCGCAGCGTCTCGGCCTCACTCACATCTTTTCGCGCGGCGAAGCGCTGCATAAGGAGCTTGCATGACCACCCCGATCGTTCCCTTCGACCAGCGCGAAGGACATATCTGGCTCGACGGCGCGTTCGTCGAATGGAAGAGCGCGAAGATTCATGTTCTCACGCACGGGCTCCACTACGCGAGCTGCGTATACGAAGGCGAGCGCGTGTATTCCGGCCGGGTATTCCGTTTGCGCGATCATACGGACCGGCTGTACCGCTCGGCCGCGATGCTCGATTTCGCGTTGCCGTACACGAAGGACGAGCTCGAGGCGGCGACGGCGAAGCTGATTGAGATGAACGGCATTGTCGACGGTTATGTGCGGCCTGTCGCGTGGCGCGGCTCCGAGCAGATCTCGACGTCGGCGCGAGCGAGCCGCATCCATGTCGCGCTCGCATGCTGGAGCTGGCCGAGCTACTTCGATCCGGAAGCGAAGAAGCGCGGCATCACGCTCGAAACCGCGGCGTGGCGCCGCCCGCCGCCATCGTCCAGTCCGTTCGCGGCGAAGGCGTCGAGCCACTACATGATCGCGACGCTTTGCAAGCATCGCGCGGAAGACAACGGTTTCCAGGACGCGCTGATGCTCGACTGGCGGGGCCGGATCGCCGAGGCGACCAGCGCGAACATCTTCTTCGCGCGCGACAGCGAGCTGCATACGCCGGCGCCGGACTGCTTCCTCGACGGCATCACGCGGCAGACCGTCATCGAGCTTGCGCGCGAGCGCAATCTGACGGTGATCGAACGCGCGATCCTGCCGGACGAGCTGGGCACGTTCAGCGAGTGTTTCGTGACCGGGACTGCCGCCGAAGTCTGCCCTGTCAGTCGGATCGACCAGCATGCGTTCACGCCTTCGGCGCTGACGTTCGACCTGATGTCCGCGTATGCGGACCTGGTTCGTCAACCAGCAGGAGCGGCTATCCATGCATAGCACGCTCGATATCGGCATCGCCGAGGTTGCCCCGCAGCTCGATGCGGCACGCGACGAACTGCACAGGCAAGGCTGGACCGTGCTGCTGCCGCAGGCGCTCGAACCCGGCGTGCGGGCGACGCTCGCGCAGTTCGGCGCGATAGTGCCGCAATACAACGGCCAGGACACCTGGGAGGTGAAGGCCAAACCCGGCTTCGAAAAAGTGCCGTATTCGCAGAGCCGAAACGGCATCGGCCCGCATACCGAGGTGCCGGTCGGCGCGCCGCCGCCGCGCTATCTGGCGCTGCACTGCCATCGCCAGGCGCGGTGCGGGCAAGGGCATACGCGCCTCGCGGACGGCGTCGCGTTCTGCAGCTCGCTCGACCCGGAACTGCAGAGGTTCGTCCGCGAGACGCCGGTGACGTTCGCCGCGACGCTGGCGCCGGGCGCCACGCCGCGGCAGACACTGACCGTGCCGATCATGGGCAGCGACGGCGGCCGGCCGGTCTTCCGCTTCAGCTACAACCAGTTTTTGTATGGCGACGTAAATCCGTCGGAAGCCGCACTCGACGATGCGTCCGCGCGCCCCGACGCCAACGCGCCGCTCGTGCGCCTTGCGACGCTGGCGGCCGCGTACTTCGAATCGCACGCGGTGCCCGTGCTGATCCCGGACGGCCATCTGCTGATCTGGGACAACCACCGGCTGATTCACTCGCGCAGCGCGTTCTCGGACCCCGAGCGCCACTTGACGCGCTACTGGCTGCAAACCGCTCATTGAGGGACTCTGGGATGACGAATGCAAACAAGGCGCTGATTGCGCAACTGAACAACGCATGGCCGCGTCGCGCGACCGTCTGCGACATGGCGAAATTCCGCGTCGAAGGCGAGTTCGACGCGAGCCGTCCGGATTATCCGGTCGCGCTCGTGCCGTTCTTCGAGCACGACGCGATCCAGCGGCTCGACGACCCGGTGAAGCATGCGATCCTCACTTGGGGCTGGATCGGCTACAACCGCCGCACGGTCGCCGCGGAAGATCATGTGGTGAATCCGGCGCTGAACTATCTGGCGAGCGAAATCCTGCCGGGCGACGATTGGGTGTTTACCGAGTCGATCCGGCAGACGCTGATCGACGAGCACTATCACACGCTGATGCACCTGGGCGCGATTCAGCGCACGCGCCGCCAGCGGCAGATCGACATTGACATGGACCTGCCGATGTCGGTCACCTATCGCGAACTCGAGGCGCTGAAGGCGACGCTGGTCGAGCCGTGGGAGAAGCAGCTTGCCGCCGTCGCATTCGCGACGGTCGCGGAGATCAGCGTCAACGCGTTTCTCGACATCCTCGCCGACGACGAGACGATTCAGCCGCAAAACCGCAGCGTCGCGCAATTGCACAATCGCGACGAATATGCGCACAGCAAGACGCTCGGCGAAATCAGCAAGGTGGTGTTTCACCGGCTGAACCCGAAGCAGAAAGCGTTTTTTGTCGCGACGCTGCCGTTCGCCCTGCGTGCGTTCGTCGCGCAGGATTTCTCGATGTGGGAGGCGATCCTGCAGCAGCTGAAGGTGCCGAACGGGGTCGACATCATCTGCGATTGCCGCCAGCCCGGCCGCGAAAGCGCGTTGACGCGCGACTACAGCGGCTTGCACCGGCTTGCCGACGAGCTCGGCATTCTCGGCGAGCTCAATTTCGAATTTGCCGGCGCCGCGCAGCCTGCGCATTGACCGCGCATTGGCCGCTGCATCGCTCAACTCTCTTTCGGAGCAGGATCATGACGGACCTGACGACACCGTATTACGAGGTGTACGCGCTTCGTATCGGCAGCAACGCGCAACGGACCGCGCGTGAAAGCTTCTTCTTCGACGCATGCTGCGGTCCGCCCGATGCGTCGATGCCGCTCGACTATTTCTTTTGGGTGATTCGCGATGCCGCGCGGACGGTGATTGTTGACACGGCGTTTCCGGTGTCGACCGGCTTGCGCCGCGACCGGCAGATGATGCGCTCGGCCGGCGACGCACTCGCCGGTCTTGGCATCGATCCTGCCACGGTGCGCGACGTGATCGTTACGCACCTGCACTGGGACCACGCGGGCAATCTCGACCTGTTCCCGAATGCGCGCGTGCACGTGCAGGGGGCCGAGCTGCGCTTCTGTACCGGCGCGGAGATGCGTCACCTGCCGTTGCGCAAGATCTACGAGCGCGACGACGTGATGCAGGCCGTGAGCATCCTGTACGACGGCCGGCTCGTCGTGCATGAAGGTACGGCCGAGTTCGCGCCGGGCATCGAGATGTGCCTGGTCGGCGGCCATACGCCGGGCAGCCAGGTCGTGCGCGTCGCCACGCGCCGCGGGCACGTCGTGCTGGCTGCCGATGCTGCGCATCTGTGGGCGAACGTGCGCGGCCGCCGCGCATTTCCGATCCTGCACGATCTGTCGAAAGTGCTGGACGCATTCGAGACGATCGACGCGCTAGCCGATGGTCCGGACCACGTGATTCCCGGACACGATCCGCTGGTCGCGACGACGTTCCCGCGTTTCGGCGACGATCCGCATACGTTCTGCCTGCACGAGGACCCGCTGCCCGATCGCGCGAGCCGGCCGGCGGGGAGGGATCGCTGAGATGGCCGATACCGTTATTCATGGCCGGCTGTTCGACTATCGCCGGTACCGCAGCCATTTTGCCGATGCCGCGCCGCGCGCGGTCGCGTGGTCGTGGCCGGAGATTGCCGCAGGGCTCGCGTCGTCGCAGCATGGCGAGCGGGGCACCTTCACGTTGTCGGCCGACGGCGCGGCAGCCGGCTGCGAAATCCTGCCGGGCCTCGCGGTCAACGTGCAAGTCGTGCAGGCCGGCGCATCGACGCGGCCGCACGCGCATGCATGGTGGCATCTGTTCGTCGTGCAGTCCGGCAGCGGCACCGCGTATCTGGGCGCGCAGCGCGATCCGGTGCGGCTCGCCGCGCGCGATCTGCTGCTGGTGCCGGCGTGGTGCGAGCACGCGTTCCAGTGCGATGCGGATGCCGCGCTGATCCTGTTCAGCGCGAGCAATCTGCCGCAGCAAACCGCGCTCGGCAACCAGAAGTCCCACGAACCGGCTGACGAACGGCCCGACGAGATGGTCGCGCCAGTCATCGAACAACCCCTACAGACAGGACCCCATTCATGAGCTCGATGAATCATCCGCCAGTCGACCTCTCGCAGGATCGCGGCGACCGGTATCGCTGGATCGTGCTCGGCGTCGCCGCGCTTGCGCAAACGGCGGCGTCGATCACTGCGCAAGGCATCTACACGCTGATCCCGTCACTGCAGACCGCGTTCCATCTGTCCGAGGCCACCAGCGCGCTGGCGGTGTCCGCGCTGAACGGCGGCCAGGTGGTGACGATGCTGATGCTCGGCTGGCTCATCGACCGTTTCGGCGAACGGTATGTGGTGGCGTTCACGATGGTGATGATGGGCGCCGCGGCGCTGGCCGGCTCGGTGGTGTCGACGAGTTTTGCCGTACTGCTGCTGTTCTTCGTGCTGGTTGGGACGTCGTATGCGTCGGTGCAGCCGGGCGGCACGCGGGCTATCGTCCGCTGGTTTCCGCCCAGCGAGCGCGGAATGGCAACCGGTGTGCGGCAGGCGGGTCTGCCGCTCGGCACTGCGGTCGCCGCGATGATGCTGCCGCTGATCGCGGCGACCTATAGCTGGCGTGCCGCGCTGGCCATGCAGGGCGCGATCGGCATCGCCGGCGGCATCCTATTCGGATTGCTGCATCGCGACGAGCGGAACATTGCGGGCGCGCCCTCCGCCGCGCCGCCGAACCTGCTGAAGGCCGTCAAGCTGGTGGCCGGCTATTCGGCGCTCTGGCCCGTGATGCTGGCCGGCGCGGTGATGGTCACGTTCCAGTACACGTTCGCGACGCATGCGATCCCGTTCGTCGCCACGCGTTTCCACTACTCGGTGGTCGCTGCCGCGCTGCTGTTCTCGGTATCGCAGTGGCTCGGCATCGTCGGGCGTGTGGGGCTCGCGTGGGTCAGCGACCGCTTCTGGCCGAATCGCCGCGTGCGTTCGCTCGGGTTCAGCATGGCCGTCTGCATCGCGGCGACGATGTCGCTGCTGGCGCTGCCGGCCGGCACGTCGAACGCCGCGCTGACTGCGATCTTCTGCGTGGTCGGTCTGTTCGGCGTCGGCTGGTATCCGCTGTATCTGCTGCAGATCGCCGAGATGGCGCCGAAGACCGTGGTCGCATCGACGATCAGCTTTTCGATGACGCTGAACATGGTCGCGATCTGCATCATGCCGCCGATTTTCGGCGTGATCGTCGACCGCTTCGACTACGGCACGGCGTGGAGCACGCTCGCGCTGCTGGTGCTCGCCGGCATCGCGGTCCTGTGGCGAGGCGCGGCGCAGGCCGAAAGGGCGCGCGCGAACAGTTGAACCGGCGCGGGGCGCAAACGTGTTGCCGACGCGCGCGAACGGCCTGTGCTGCGTCGGATATGAAAGCTTTTGTTCCAGTCAACCGGAAAGGAAAATCATGACCCTGAATTCGATCTATCTGTATGTCGGCGCAGACTACGTCAGCGCGTTCGCCATGTCCGCGTTCGTCGCGCTGAAGGAGAAAGGCCTCGACTTCGAGATCCGCACCGTCGACCTGAAGAACAAACAGCAGCATGGTTCGGCGTATCGCGAGATTTCGCTGACGCGCCGCGTGCCGACACTGATGCATGGCGACTTTACGTTGTCTGAGTCGTCGGCGATCGCCGAGTATCTCGACGAGGTGTATCCGGCACCGAATTACGCGACCGTGCTGCCCGCCGACCGCGAAGCGCGCGCGCGTGCACGCCAGTTGCAGGCATGGATTCGCAGCGATTTCATGCCGCTGAAAAGCGAGCGGCCGGCCGACCGGATCTATTTTCCGGAGCCGGTGAAGCCGTTGTCGGACGCGGCACAGCTGGCGTGTGAGAAGCTGCTGTCGGCAGCGGATCAACTGATCCGCGATGACCGCTACGGCGTATTCGGCGATTGGTGCATCGCGGATACCGATTTCGCGTTGATGCTAAACCGGCTGGTTGCGTGCGGCGATGCGGTGCCGCTGAAGGTGGCGCGCTACGTCGAGCGCCAATGGTCGCGGCCGAGTGTGCAGCAGTGGGTCAATCAGACGCGGGACTAAGGACCAGGGCGCGTTAGCGGGCCTTTTGCGGCGTCGCGCTGGTGCGATCAGGCATCGCGCGATGCGTAATCCACGCGCGCACCCGCTTCAGGACGCTTGGGACGGCAATCTGCTCGATATGAATGGCGGCCACGCCGGTCGATGCGCCGGATACGGTTGCATAGCAGGACTGCTCGACCACGTATGAATCGCCTTCGTTCAATCTCAATCGGTTAATCGGCGCGGCTTCGCCGAGCCAGTCGAGCGCAGGGTCGACGAACGACAGTTGCACGGCCCCATCGGTGGCAACTAGCCGGGTATTGCGAGGCAGCGAAATGGTGAGCGTTTGGTGGGAGTGCAGTCTGATTGTCGACGATGTCGAACCTCGTTGAGCGGCTGAATCGCGCGTATCCATGTTTTTCTCCGTGATGACGGGGGATACCCACCCCGTGCGGAGAAGGGTAGCGTTCGCATGCCGGCGGAAACAGCAGCAAACCATGGCTTTTTTTTGCAATACAGAGCCGGGTGGCGACGAATCCTGCATGTATCGGGCTGTTTAACGCGCAATGGCGGCGCATATGACAAATTGTTGACGGTGCTGCACGTTTGTCGGTTTTTTCCTGCTGCGCCGCCTATATTTATTGACGCAGCGCCATCTGCTTAGCGTTCGCGGACTCACAAAGTCCTCATCGGCGGATTTCCGAGCGCCGCTTGCGCACGCGTCCGCCAGTGCTAATCCGCCATTCGGCATTAGCGGTGCTGCATGCGCGTTCATGAGTCGAGGCCCGGTTTCAGCGTCCCGCTCTGGCGCCCTCCATTACAAACGAGAACATCCAATTTCCCTGGCCGTCGCACGCCACGTCGACGAGGGGCGTGCGCGTCTATGAAAGGAGTCTGAAAATGAAATCACGCTTTGTATGGCCTTTGAGCGCGGCTTTGCTGCTGGCCGCGGCAGGCGCCGTGAGCGCCGCGGAGACGCAGCCGCAGCCGCAGGATCAGCAGCAGTCGCAGGGACAGGCGACCATGATGCAGAACGCGGATACGTCGGCACAGACCGGCTCGGACACGTCCTTTGGCGGCGTCGGCGATACGCGCAGCGCCTCGGGCGGCGTCAAGTCCCGCGGATGCACCCCGAAGTCGCAATGCGATATCTTCTTCGGCGGCGAATGAGCACCGGCGTTGCTAGGGCCTGTTATTAGCGCGAACAGGCCCTAAGCGAGCCGGTCGCAGTCGAGCGGTTCGATAGCGTTGCCCCGGCACGGCGCCGATTCCCCATGGAAACGGAACCGCCCTTTACCCGCCGTCTTGGCGTCATAGAGGGCGGCGTCGGCGCGCCGCATCAGCCGCTGGAAGGTGTCGCCGTGAACGGCGAACGCAATGCCGATGCTCGTGCCGATGCCGACCGTCTCGCCCGTCGACAGGAAGTACGGCTCCGATAGCCGCTGTATCAGGCGCGCGGCAAGCGCTTCGCTCGCCGCCGGCCTCGCGTCCTCGGCAACGACGGCGAATTCGTCGCCGCCAAGCCGCGCTACGAGCTCCCCGCTGCGCAGCATCGCCCGCAGGCGGCCCGCCACGGCCGCCAGCACTTCGTCGCCCGCGTGGTGGCCGAGGGTGTCGTTGACCTGCTTGAAGCCGTCGAGGTCCAGGTACATCACCGCGAGCGGCGGCTCCTGCCGGTTCGCGGCGCGCGACAGCAGCAACAGATCGAGCCGGTCGCTCAGCTCGCGGCGGTTCGGCAGGCCCGTGAGCGGATCGTGCCGCGCGAGGTGCAGGATCTTCGCCTCGGTCCGGCGGCGCTCGGTCACGTCCTCGATGATGATGACGGCGCTGCCGTCGGGCACCGGGTTGCGCGTCATCTCGAGCTCGCGGCCGTCGTCGAGCGAGAGGCCGAGCGGTGCGCGCTCCTCCGCGAGCCACGCCGTGCAGCGCTCGACGAGCTGCGCCCTCAACGTCTCGCCGAACTTGTCCAGGCTCACGTGCCCGATGAACTCGGGCAGCGGCACGTTGAGCCTCAGCATCTCGACGGTCGTGCCGAACAGCTCGGCGGTCCGCCGGTTGGCGATCACGACCTTCCCGGCATCGTCGATGGTGCAGAGCCCGTGCGGCATATGCGTGAGGGCGGCATCGAAGCGGCCCGCGAGCTCGGCGTGCTTTTGCTCCGCCGTCATGAGCGCGACGAAGCCGTCGTAGTGCCGCCTCACGACCGCGGCCATCCCGCCGATGTAGAGAAAGAGCGGTGGCACGAGGATCCAGGCCGAGCTGCGCGGCGCGAGCAGGGCGCCCACGCCGATCGGCAGCGCGCCGAGGCAGATCTGGGTAACGGCAAGACGCGGCAGGGCCGCGTTGCGCGAGGCGATGCCCCCCAGGATGCCCGCCGTGACCATTGTCGCGAGCGAGGCCATCTCGGCATCGGGCGACATCACGCAACCCATCGTGCCCGCGCCGAGCGCAAGGCAGTAGAGCAGCGAGACCGGCGCGTAGCGCGCGGCCCAGGGCTCGGGGGGGACCGGCTCGACGCGGTTGTGCGCGACGTAGCTGCCGATGATGGCGAGCCGCGTGGCGAACAGCGCGAGATCGACGGCGAGCCACATCGCGGCCCAGGGCTGGTGCAGGCGCAGGAGCGCGATGAGCGCGACGAACGAGCCGGCGGTGCCCGACATCCAGAGCGAGCGTGTGTTCCCGAACAGCGTCGATAGCAGCGACGCGCGAATGGGCGCGCTGACGCCGCTGCTGCCCGACTGCGGCGTCGCGAGTATCCGATCGAGAAGGGACAGCCTGCCTGGCATCGTTGGCCCGCATCGTGAGAGCTGCTTTGGCGCCGGCTCCGGGTTGCAGCACGCCCAATGCGTATACGGCGGAAAGGGTCACTCCATTGATAGGGGGAAACGATGAGTGATTTCACCCCTGATCGCGACATCCGCATCCGGCGCCGTGCGCATGTCCGCGATTATCGTCCCACTTGGAGCCGAGAATGATCTCGCAGAAGTTCAGCCGCTTGTAGGCCGGGTCGCGCAGCGCGAGCACGTCGGCCTTCACGTTGCCGAACGTCGTCTCGGGCTTGTGGATGGTGCCGCCTGCGAAGGCGTCGATGATGTCGTTCTTGAACGTCTCCACGCGCGGATGCGCGGCGACGACCTGGGTGCGCTGCGATTCCGTGAATTCATCGTAGGCGAGGCCGAGCACGTCCATTTCGACGCCCGCCGTGACGAGCGCGACTACCGGCTTCATGTGCTTCGGAATGCCCGGCGTCGTGTGCAGGGCGATCGACGCCCACACCTGCTCGATGTCGTATCCGTTCACGCCGTGCTGCTCGAGAAAGTCGCGCGCCGCGTTCGCGCCGTCGACTTCGAAACGTTCGGTCTTGCTGCTATAGGCCTCGACGAGCCCGACGTCATGAAACATCGCGCCGATATAGAGCAGCTCGGGATCGTACTTGAGCCCCTGCCGCTCGCCGGTCAGCGCGCCGAACAGGAACACGCGGCGCGAGTGGTGATAGAGGAGGTCGGGCTCGGTGTCGCGAACGAACTCGGTTGCCGCGCGAGCCATTGCGCTGTCGGGGATCTTGATGCCGGCGATTGTGGTGCTCATGGTGCGAAGTCCTCGGGGATGACGGAGCCCCTGCGGTCGGCGCGCGTTTGATATGCTGCTCGACCAGATGCTCCTGCGTTGTCGGTGCAGTCGAGTATTGGCGAACCGCCGGCGGCCGACAACGCAAGACGACCTTTGAAGACTGCCAAGCGCACGGCGTTTGCTGCCGCTGCCGCTGCCGATCGGGCATCCGGGGGGCATCCCCGCCGCTTCCGATTCCGCTTGTAGCGGAACGCGTGATTCGAGGCTCCGCAACCATGAAATCAGTGGCGATTGCAATTTTTCCCGGCGTGCAGGCGCTCGACGTCGCCGGCCCGATCGATGTCCTTTCGGAAGCCAATGGTTTTCTCGCGCCCGGCGATCATTACGTGGTGACGCTGCTGGCGGCGTCGCTGTCCGCGCTGCGTGCTTCGAACGGCATGACGCTCGTGCCCGATGCGACGTTCGAAGCGACGCAGGACGAGCGCGCGCGGCCTTTCGATCTGGCGCTCGTGGCGGGCGGACCGGCGCTGCCGGACGCACCGCCCGATCCGCTGCTGACGGAATGGCTTAGAGGCGTGGCGTCGCGCTGCGAGCGCTATGGGTCGATCTGCACGGGAGCGTTCGCGCTGGGCCACGCGGGGCTGCTGAACGAACGCCGCGTGACGACGCATTGGCAGCATGCCCAGCAGCTTGCGGACCGGTTTCCGCGTGCGCGCGTCGACTTCGACAGCATCTATCTGCGCGACGAGCGGCTCATGACGTCCGCGGGCGTGACGGCCGGCATCGATCTTTCGCTCGCGCTCGTCGCTGAGGACCACGGCGCGCGCACGGCGCTCGCGGTGGCCAAGCGTCTCGTGGTCTTCGCTCAGCGGCAGGGCGGGCAGTCGCAGTTCAGTCCGTACCTGACGGCGCCTGCCGACGATGCCTCGCCGATCGCCAAAGTGCAGGCGCATGTGATGGCGAACATCCGCGACAAGTTCACGGTTCGCCAGCTCGCCGGCGTGGCGGGCATGAGCGCACGTAATTTCGCCCGTGTTTTCGTGCAGGAAACGAACGTGACGCCGCATGCGTTCGTCGAGCGCGCACGGCTCGACGCGGCGCGGCAGATGCTCGAGAGCGGCGATGCGCCGCTGAAGGTGGTCGCATGGGAAAGCGGCTTTGGCATCGCCGACCGGATGCGGGCCGTGTTCGCGAAGCGCCTTGGCGTCACGCCGCTGCAGTATCGCGAACGGTTCCGGTGCAAGCCGTCGAGCTAGGCCCGATCGGCTACACGTTGGGTGCAAGCGCCGAGGGCGTGGGCGTCGCTGACTGCGGGAACGACGCATCGCGCGCGAAGAATCCGCCCGCGCCGGCCGGCCGGCAATCGATTCGCGCCGCTTGCTCGACGGCGAACGTGGCGTGCCCGGGGTACGAGACGAATTGGCGGCTCACATGAGCCGGCGCGGCAACCTGTACGTCGATCAAAGGTGTCGTCGTCATGGCGAGGGCCACGCCCTTCGACTCGGGCAGCAGTCCGGCAAAGGCCGCGATGCCGGTTCCGCATGCGGCGGTCAACGCGACAGCGCCGACGGCCAGGAGCGCACGAATACGAGTCGACTTCGATTTCGCCGCGTTCGATGAATGGTGCATGGCGTCCTCCTATCCGGTGCTTCGGTGCGACTCACTATAGCGTCGGCATGAATCTGAAATGCGCCTCCGGGCGTCACACTTGTAAGCAAATATCTGAAGCCGGATTCGTACCCGACGGCAGCAGGGTATGCGCTTTACACCGCCGATCGCCCCAACGCTCAAGAGCCGACGCGTGCCGGGATCCCGGAGAGACATGCATCGCCGGCAAATGCGTCGCGCGTTACACGAGCGACACGTCTCGTTACATCCGCACACATGGATAACACGCCTGCCCGTTATCGTTTGCTTCAAGCGCCGCCGCGCGCAGCATGCGCGCTGGTCGCGAGACGCCGGGAATCACGGCCAAAAGCAACGTTGAACCCTGAGAGAACGATATGAGCAGAATGCAACGGTCACATCGCGCATCGGAACTGGCGCAGTGCGATGCGCGCTACGAGCTGGACCTGGCGCGCGGCGCTTCGCATCTGGCGAGCACGCTGTCTTACGCAACGCTCGAATCGGCGATCGCGGAGACGGTCGGCGAATTCTTGAACCTGCACGGCGGCGAGCACCTGCCGGTGTTTCTCGAGCTGCTTGCGCGGCGCTTGTCGGAGCGCAAGAAGCCTGAAGCGGCGTCTGCGCTTCGATTTCATATGAACTGCGGAAGGCCGCCCACGGCGGACGAGCTGCGCACGCTTTGGGCTTCTGTCGGCGCGGCGATGAGTGCGTGAATTGCCGCCTCGGTCTGCTCGATCGAGCGCGCCGCGGCCGGCCTCTTGTTCTTGCCGTTCGCCGCGGGCGGATAGACGCGCCAGCTCCCGTCCCCATGCCGGAAGAAAAACAATGCGCGCACGCCCGCTGGCGTGCGCGCTTCGACGCATACGTAGCGCGCGCCGTCGAAACGGCTGCGGCCGAACGCCGTGACGCGCACCGGCGCTGCCGGCTCTGGAGCGAGCCATTTCTCGACTTGGCCGCGCAGGGAATCCTCGCTTGGGGTCTTCATGTTTTGCTCCATTCGCCGGGTCGCGCTAGGCGGGTCGAGATGGCGGCCAGCTTCGGCCGTTCCCCTCCATAACGCGCTAGCGGAAAGCGGTGTTGACGCGCGCTTTGTGAGTTCTGCGCGAGTTCTGAAACGGAATGTTTCCCGATCCGGCGCCGCAAGCGAAATTGCGCCGACCCAGCAGTTACATGTGACACCGTTGGATACACAAAAACACACCTGTCTCGGGCCGTCTCGATAAAGTTCGCGTCAAGAGGGCGCGTTGCTCTCGCCGCTGGCCCAATCCCAACTATCACGAGAAAACCAATCATGGTCACCACACGAAGCCGCTGGATTGCGATTGCATTGATTGCGGGCGCCGGTATCGGGACATCGTCCGTGGCGCTTGCGCACGTCGATATCGGCGTGGACATCGGCGTGCCCGGCGTGGTGTATGCGCCGGCTCCGGTTTACGAAGCGCCGCCGCCCGTCATCTACGCGCCGCAGCCGGCGGTCGTGGTGGCGCCGGGCTGGTATGACGACCGCTACTACGACGGGCATCGCTACTGGGAACGCCGCGAATGGGAGGAGCACCATGACCACGGCTGGCATCACGGCTGGCGCCACGACCACGGCTGGCATCACGGCGATGACGACGACTGACATTGACGTCGTCGATCGTTTTTGACCTGCGTTTGTCCGGCATCGTGTGTGATTGAGCGCGGCATCCCGTTTGGCTATCCTCGGCTTCCGCCAAGGCCAAATGACGCGCGACTCCTTTCACGATGCCAAACCGGCGACTGTTTTTCCCATGCGTCGTGCTGGATTCCGTTAATCTAGACACGAAACTCACTGCCTAATTGGCTACAAGATCCCGCCGCAGTTCACGTAGGCAACTCGGCACGCTTGATCGTGCCCATGGGCAGCGCCATCGTGCCTGATCTGTTGCGACTCAGGATGCGATCCCCTTGCCCGCACACGACTGTTGCTCGGCTTTCACTCGTGTCCCTGCACACTGCCTACGGTTTAGCAGCGTGGGGCACGAGAAAACGAGACGCAATAGTGGTCGATGTGCGAAGGTGGCAATAAATTCCAGGCAAAGTCAAATATAAAAAATCCAAACTCTTTTGGAATCGTTTCCGGCCGCAAAGGCGCGCACCGCAACAGCGGCGTATCCGTTGACGGCGCCTCGATTTCGTGTGGATAATGCCGCTCCCGCTTCGAACAGGCTGTTATAACGAATCGGCGAGAGAGGTGCGTCGAGCGTTCCGGGTTCATCCAGTCCAGTCTCCATGCCGGAGTTCAGATAGGTGAAGCGGGATTCGCCGCGCTTGACCGTGGTGAACAATAAAAGACCATCATGTCCATTTCACGCCAGGCGTTGTTTGGCAAGCTGGGCGTTTCGCTCTGCCGGGCGACGCGCGGCGTGGCAACATCGTCGCGGGCGTGCGCGAGATCTCAGGGCTCGTCGCGGCGGCCCGCATTGCCGGCCAGGACAGCCAGTCGATCCTCTACGAGCCCGAGTTGCGCACGTGGCGCTGTCGCGCGGCGCTTACCCAGGGCTGCCGGATCTTCCCTCACCGAAAAAGGTACGCCGATGCGTACGGGGTTTTCAGATTGCGGCATTTCTCATCTCGGCCGGGCCCGTTGCGCAGATTCTTGAACATCCGGTCGCGCGGATGTTTTGAAAGTCATCCTTAATGTAGAAATATAGATATATGGACAATTTCAAAATGGCGCAGGCAATTGAGGATTTGGTAAGTATTACCAGCAAGGCCCATCTTGCGCAGTGGGTGGATAAGCATATCAACGCAATGTGCCGGCCGAGCAGCGTATTGATGGCTGTTTGCAAAAGAAAACCCGTGTTTTCCTTGACACCTCAGTTCGTTTCCGACACCTTCCCGCAGACCCTGCTGCAGATATTCAACCTGAAGGACGCTGTTCATTCGGTGCCGTTGCTGAGGGACTGGAAACGTAACGATGTGCCGACGATCAAGGTCGCGCTGACCGACGATGCGGACCAGGATTCCCTGTGGAAAATTATCTTCAAGAAGCACGGATTCGGGAAGGTCGTGGTCGCGGTCAGCTGCGATATTCACGGGGAGCAGTTCAGCTATTTTTGCATCACGGACCCGAAAATTCAGTGTGATCAGGAAGAAGGTTTTTCCAAAAGCATGATAGTGATTGCCAGGATGCTCGGGAATATATTATTCCAACTGGAATCGAAATCGACGCGGGCAGAGCGCCAGCAGTACATGAGCCTGCTGACGCCGAGAGAACAGGAAATCTTGAAGTGGATCGGAATCGGAAAGACAAATTACGAAATATCTAAAATCCTGGGTGTCGCCGTTCCCACCATTAAAAATCATGTGCAGAAAATCCTGATCAAGCTGCAGGTCAGTAACCGCACGCAGGCCATATATAAAATCAACTCAAACCTGAACCTCGGGGGCATGGCGGAAGGCGGTGTAAATATCCCGGCTCCAGCAAACATTTTTCTGCGCACCGACCAGGCGAGCTAGATCCTTGAGCATCAGCCAGCGCGGATTTCCCTGCGGATAGCAGTTCAGGTAGTACTTGTTCTCTTTCTGTCCGGAGCGCCACGGGGTCGAGACGAGCACCTGGTTATTTGTCGCGCCGATTTTCTTGAGGGTAGGTAAATATTGCCTGGTGTATACCGGGTCGAAGTAGGGCACGTTGGCCCGGGCGCCGCCATAGAGCATCGGCACGTTGGCCGACATCGCGATGACGTGTTTGATTGGCGCCTGGCGCAGCGGTTGCAGCTCCGGCGTGCAGCGATCGTTGTTGCTGAGCACCAGAAGCGGGGCGTCCTTCGATTTTGCCAGGTAGATATGGATGTTTTCTGGAAAGGCCGAGAAGGGCTGGTTCACGAAATCGCCGAAAATATATTCCAGGGAGGCGATCAAGGGGGTGATGGAATTGAAGGCCGGGCGCCCGACCAGCATTTTCGAGACCGATCTCAGGCCGGAGAACAGACCCGAGTGATGTTGATCGCGGAAAACTCGCTCCGCGTCGGGCTGGCATAGCGCGTCGATGCCTACGGAATTTTGCTCGGTCATGAATGCGATATAGCCGAACAACGCATAAACCGCGCCGGAAAATGCATGGATTTCGTTGAACGAAAACAGCCTGTCCAGGCCGATTTTGTTCAGGACGATGTACTGCCGCGTGAAGCTGGGGCCTGTGCTGTCGAGCAGCAGGGTGGAATTCTCGGGGCTGTGAGTCGAAAAATACTCGGCAATGTTTTCGCCGATCCGGCGCTCCAGCTTGATCAAATCCGATGGGATTTTCATATGGTCCAGAAGGGGTGTTGCGGGAGTGGTGAAGATATTCCCGGATATATTGGCCGATTCTTCCGATGAACACACAGCAATAGAATTGGGGTTTACGAGAATTCAAGGTTCGCGCGGCGAGCGAGCCTGTTCTTATTCGTAAACGCGCAGTCAGAATTTGAGGAACAGCGGGTGACGGCTCACCAGATTCGCCTGCTTCGCCAGCATTCTTTCGCCGGGCGTCGCTGATCGAGCGTCCCATTCGATTAGTTGCTTGACCGCGAACCGATGCCACCACACGGGAATCATGGCGACGACGATGGTCGCGATATAGCCGTAGTGCAGTTGCAAGGGGGTTTCGTGCGAGTGCAACTGCCAGTATTTTTTCTGGGCATTGGCGTGATGGTCGGCATGCCGCGCCAGGTTCAACAGGGCGTTGGAGGCGAACCGGCGGTTGCAGTCCCAACTGTGCCGAGGCATGACCGGCGTTCCCGGCACGCGTACCACGCCGTAGTGCTCGATATAGTTGACGACTTCGAAGATGAACTTCGCGGAGACCGCGATGACCAGGTAGATCAGCACGCCCGTGACGCCGGCCGCGGCATAGGCGAACAGCGCATATGCCAGGGACATCAAGAGGCCCGTCAGTACGCGGTTGCGCCAGCCGAAGGCCGAGTATCCCTTGACGCGCAGGCGCGCCACTTCGAGATTCCAGGACTCTTTGTATTGCCCCAGGCTCGAGCGGACGAAAAAGCGATACACCGATTCGCCTCTGCGCGCGGTGGCGGAATCGGCCGCGGTGCCGACATGGACGTGATGCGCGTAGACGTGGGAGATCGAAAACTGCGCATCGCCGGACATGGCCAGCAGCCAACGGCCCATGATCACCGCAACCCTGTTGTTCGTGCGATGAACCAATTCATGCGCATAGAGATGGTTGGACGAGAGCACGTAGCCCACCGCGAACGTGCCGGCCAGCGCACCGCGCAGGCCGGCCTCCGCCTTGATCCGCACGATGTCGACACCGATCGCGTCGTGCACCGCCTTGCCGAAACCGAGAAAATCCACCGGTGACACCAGCCAGAACAGCGAGAAAAAATAGAGGCTGATGATTGGAATATATAGGTAGACCCAGCTATCCAATATCCAGAGATGCTTATAGCTGGGGACTTCCGTATCGGGAGGAGTGCCCACGTCGATGACGATGTTGAGGAGCGTAATCGCGACCGGAATCAGAAGTGCCCATTTAGGCGCAAACAGCAGCACCGATGTGGCGGCCGGTACGATAAGGCAGGTCAGGGGCGCGTGTTTCAAATATTTGAACATAATGCTCTCAATAAAATTCTGCAGCGGCAATCAGGCAACTTGCTTCTCATATTTGTCAAATGAAATATGCTCGGGTCTCGCTCCGAATGTGCGCAAAACTTCCAGCGATGTCTCGACCATAACGGAAGGGCCGCACAATAGAATTCGCCACATATCGAGAGGTTGCTGAAACGCGGCGTTATGCCTCTTGGATTCATCGAGAATCTTTTCAAGGTGGTGCGCGATATAACCCCGTCGCCCTTCCCATGTGCTTTCCTGCGGTTCTCGGTCCAGGACCGGGCAGCTGTATAAGGGGAATTTCGCCGAGCCGGCCAGGTCGGCGACCTCGTTCAGGCCGTAGATCTCCGAGCGGTCGCGTGCGCCATACACGAGTACCACCGGATTCCTCTTGTTATGCGATTGGTGGCGATGAGTCAGGATGCCGTTGATGGCGCCCATCCCGCTTCCGCCGGCGATGCACAGCAAGGGCGGCGGTTCGATCGGGCTTTCGCTTGCGCGCAATTCGCCGAACTGGCCAAAGGGCGCTTCCACCTGAACCTGTTTGCCGATGTGCTGCGGATCGGTCAACCACGAGGACAGCATGCCGCCGGGATAGCGTGTGATGTCGAAGACCATCAGTGTTGTATCGTTGCCGCTATTGACGAGCGAATAGCACCGGGGCGTGCCGGCCTGCCCGGCCGGAATGAGCTTGGCGAACTGTCCCGGCGCCCATTGCAATCTCGTTTCAAGCTGCAGGGCCACGCGGAAAATGCGCGGGGTCATTTGCTGTATGGAATGCAGCGTCGCCATGTGCGAGGGGAGCTGCTTGACATTGGGATCCGTCAAGCCGCGCCACTCTATCCGCATGTCGGATTCGACCTTGAGCTGACAGGCGAGATACGCCCCCGCGCGGATTTCCTCTTCGGAAAAAACATATTCTCTTTCGATCAGAGATTTCGGCTTTCCTTCCTTGACCACGATTTGGCAGGTTTTGCAAGCCCCTACCCTGCAATTGTACGGCGCGAAGAAGCCGCGCTTTTGCACGGCCTCCAGGAGATTTTCGCCCGAATCTATTTTTATAGAGATGTCGGCGGGGTCAATTGCAACGTGACATTGCGTTGCCGTCTTTTTTCGAAGCCAATGAAACATCCAAACCTCGCAATGTAGGGATTCGGTCACCCGCGGCACATGAGCGCGCGCCGACAGATTTCTCAGGATCGCGATGCTAAGCCCAAAAAATGCCCGCCTCATATAGTTCTTTCAGCTCAGGTCCATGGGCGACGACCTTGGGTTCAGTCCATGGTGCGAGTGATAAGTGACTATGGATGATCCTCGGGTAATCGATAACAATCTGCGAAAAATCAGTGACTAATTTTTCGGAAAGAAATGTCAGGTAGCGGCATTTCGAAAACGTCAGTCTCTGGACATGAGGGCGGTGCGGGATATTTCGGCCGCAGCACGCCGAATCCGTCGCTTCACAACGTGTGAATAGTTCGATCTATAGGAGTTTCTGATGGCAACCGTTTATGTGTCGCTTCCGGTTCCGCTGCGTAAATTTTCAAAAGGTGTCGCAAAAATAGAAGTGAATGCGGACACGGCGCTGAATGCGATATTGCAATTGAATAAGCTGGACGCGTCGATGTCGGAGCGTCTTTTGGACGAAAGTCAAAAAGCGCCGAAGAAATTCGTCAAGATTTATCTCGATGGAAAAGATCTGGCCAAGCAAGGCGGGCTGGGTGCGGAAGTGCGGGCGGGAAATACGATCGAAATCGTTACCGCATTCGCAGGGGGCTGAAATGAGCGGATATGAGCAGCGCGTAGCCTATCTGCGGGAAACCATCAAGGAAATTTCGCCGGAGGACGCATTGCGCATGGTCGAAGAGCAAAAGGCTTTGCTCATCGACGTGCGTGACGGCGACGAAATCAAGCAAGGCATGCCGGAGCCCGCGCAGCACCTGTCGCGCAGCTTCCTGGAAATGCGCATACACGATGTGTGCAGCGAAAAAGAGCGTCCCATAGCGATCCTGTGCGCCGGGGGATTGCGCTCCCTGTTCGCCGCCGAAAGCCTGAAGAACCTCGGCTATGCCAACGTGTACAGCGTGATGGGCGGCTACAAGCGATGGAAAGAGGCGTCTCTGAGGTCGAAGATCCCGGCGCAGCTGAACGAACGCGATAAGGAGCGCTACGCGCGCCACCTGCTGATCCCCGAGGTCGGGGAGAGCGGGCAGCTCAAGCTGATTCAAAGCAAGGTATTGCTGTTGGGCGCCGGCGGGCTGGGGTCGCCTGTTGCCATGTACCTGGCCGCCGCGGGGGTGGGAACGATCGGCATCGTCGATGCAGATATCGTCGAGAGCAGCAATCTGCAGCGCCAGATACTGCATGGCGAAGACACGCTGGGCATGCTCAAGGTCGAGTCCGCCGCCGGCGCGATTCGCCGATTGAACTCGGCGGTCAAGGTGCAGCCGCATCCGGTCTATCTGGACGAGTCGAACGTGCTGGACATCCTGAGCGAATACGACCTCGTCGTCGACGGCACCGACAACTTCAAGACTCGCTACCTGATCAACGACGCCTGCGTCAAGCTCGGCATTCCCAACGTGCACGGGGCCGTCTATCGCTTCGAAGGCTATGTCACGACCTTCACGACCAGCAGCTCGGCGCCCTGTTATCGCTGCATCTATCCGGAGCCGCCTCCCGCCGAAATGGCGCCGTCCTGCGCGGAAGCAGGCGTGCTCGGGATCCTGCCTGGGGTCATCGGGCTGCTGCAGGCGGTCGAAGCCATCAAAGTCCTGCTGGGCATCGGCAGCAACCTGGCCGGAAAAATATTGAAGTACGACGCGCTGCACCACGACTTTTCCGTGCTCGAGGTGGAGAAAGAAGAGCAATGCCTGTGCGCCAAGCACCCGGATGAGATCGAGATCATGCCGATCGAACCGCAGGTTTGCGCGGTGTAGTTGGAAATACGCTTAACAATCCAAATCGTCCGGATGTCGATGATGACACTCAAAAGCCTGCTGGTGCTGATTCACGTGTTTTCGATGCTCTCGTGGCTCGGCGCCATGTATTTCAACTTGACGCTGTTGTTCCCGATGTATCGATCCCGCCCGCAGGCGGTGTACGCCGAGTTGATGCAGGAGCAGGGCGCCCGCGCCGCCCCGTTGCTGTATCTGTTGATATTCGCGACCGCATTGTCAGGCGTGGCGCTGGCGCTGGTCGATCACACGCCGCTCAACTCGGCTTTCGTCATTGGGGAGGCTGCCTGCTGGGTAGTGATGCTGGCCTGTCACCTGTATGGAAGCCTGTCGGTCTGGCCGCGCGTTTTCCTGGCGTTGAGCAAAGAGAAAGGCCGGCTCTTCTTCATCTACAAGATATCGATGTTCACCAGTGCCGCAGCGGGAACCGCGGCCGTGGCGCTCGCTTACCTAAAAAATACGGGAATCCAATGATGTACGCCGACGAGTGTTATCTCAACCCGGAGCGCGATTTTCTTCTTCGGCATGCACGTTTCAACAAGACGATTGTGAAGGCGGACGGCGTCTTCGTCTATGACGAAAAGGGGAACAAGTATCTCGACTTTCTCGCGCAATACGGCGCGGTACCGTTTGGCCACAACCCGTCGGATATCTGGGACGCGCTGAGAAACCAGGGCGACGTGCCGTCGATGGTGCAGCCGTTCTATAGCCGCGGCGCCAGGGATCTGGCGAAGGCGCTGGTGTTGCTGGAGCCGGATTTCAACTTCAGCTATGCAGTATTCACCAACAGCGGTGCGGAATCGGTCGAAGCGGCGCTCAAGATGGCGCGCGCCGCGACGGGGCGAAAGAAGGTCGTCAGCCTGAATCTGGGGTTTCACGGAAAGACTTCCGGGGCCCTGACGATCACCGGCAATCCTTTGTACAGCGAACCCTTCCTGATCAATACAGAGGACAGCATCAAGGTCGAGCCCGAGGACTTCGAGGCGCTCGACCGGGTATTCGCCGACGATGAGATCGCAGCCTTCGTCCTGGAAACCGTCATGGGCGAAGGCGGGATGCGGCCTTTGAGCGTCGAATATGTGCAGAGGGTTCATGACCTCTGCAAGACGCACAAGGCCATGATGATCGTCGACGAAGTGCAAACCGGAATGGGGCGGCTCGGCGAGTTCTTCTCGATCAAGAAATTCCCGGGTGTGAAGCCGGACATTCTTTGTCTCGCCAAGGCGCTCGGCGGCGGGTTGGTGCCCATCGGCGCGGTGCTGTGCACGAAAGCGGCCTGGTCCGAGGAATTCGGCATGTTTCACAGCTCCACGTTCGCCAACAATCATGTCGCCTGCACGGCCGCATTGGCCAGCATCGAAAGATTGCGTAAAGACGACGGCGCATTGATGCGTCACGTCAACGAGGTCTCGGCATATCTTGGCGAACAGCTGGATGCGCTCACGCAGAAATATGCGGACATCTTCTGCGACCACCAAGGCACCGGGCTGATGCACAGCCTGCGCCTGCATCCGTTCGACGGCGAAGAAAGCTATTTTCTGGCGCACGCGAGCGTGCAGGGCTACATCGTGCCGCTGATTTGCGGCTATCTGGTGAATGTCTGCAAGATCATCGTTGCGCCGCTGTTCAATCGGCAGGATTTGCTGCGCATCGAGCCGTCGCTGACCGTCGAGAAATGCCATATCGATCGATTGATTGCCGCGCTCGATCAATGCGCGCATTTGATCCGGCACAAGAATTTCTCGTCGCTCTTTTCCTATCTGATCGACCGCCACCCGGACGAGGTGTCGTATTCGGAAAAGCACGCCTCGAACTTCACGGTCGTCAAGGAAGAATCCGATGCGGACGCAACCGAAAAGAAATTGGGCAGCTTCGCCTTCCTGATTCATCCGACGTCGATCGACGATCTCGTCAATATCATGCCGCGCTCCATCATCGATCTGGAGGAGCCGCACAAAAGCGAGTTTCAGGCTTGGATGCAGAGCTGGTTCGCCAAGCGCTACGACCCGGCGCCGGTGTTTCATGCGAAAAAGATCCGTTCCAAGCTCGGCGGCTACGTCGAGGGCTGGCTGATCGCCTGCCCGTTGCCGCCGGAGCGCATGATGCGCCTCAGCAAGCCGCATCGCCAGAGATTACTGTCGTGCTACATCGACTGTGCGAAATCCCTGGGGGTGGATATCGTCGGCCTCGGCGCATTCACTTCCATCATTTCGCGCGGCGGAGTCGACGTGGCGGACGCCGGCATCCCGATCACGACAGGAAACAGCTTCACCGCGCTGGCCGGTGCCGAAAGCCTGCACAAGGCGTTGAACGCGACCGGCCAGAGCGATGCCGGTACGCGCATCGCGGTGATCGGCGCCGCCGGTTCGGTCGGACGCCTGTCTGCGCTTCACCTGGCGGAGCACTACAGCCAATTGATTCTGGTCGGCAATTCCGATAATCCGAAGGCGCTGGACGTGCTGAAGGATATCGCCGGCGAAATTTATGCTCGCGCCGTCGTGCAGATGCAGGGCAAAAACATGAGCGGGCTTGCGCATTACCTGCTTCACCATCTTGCCGATCCGTTCTCCGTGATCAACGCCTGCAATCGGATCCTGCTGGACGGCCGGCCCGATGAAGACCGCAATTTTTCGGAAATCAAGGCGATCGTCGAGAGCAATCTGCCGGGGCCGGCGCCGGTGGAAATATCCGTGGATATCCAGTCCGTGCTCGGCAAGGCCCAGGGCGTGCTTTCGGCGACCAGCCAGGGCAAGAGCTTCATCGAGCCGGCCTGGCTGCGCAAGAACTCGGTCGTGTGCGATGCCGCCCGGCCGCCCGACCTGAAGAGCAGCGTGCACCGGTCCCGTCCGGACGTATTGGTCTTCGAAGGAGGCGTCGTGAAGCTTAACGAAGCGTATCAATTCGGACGATCCAACATTCTCGGCTTCCAACCCGGGTTCAATCTGGCGTGCCTGTCGGAAACGATGATGCTGGCGATGAACGGCGCCGACCGGTCGTACAGCCTGGGAGCCCGTCCTTCATACGACCAGGCGCGCTGGATATACGAAAGCGCCTTGTCGCACGGCTTCTCGGATTGCATCGCGACGACGCAGGGTGAATTGTCCGTGGCCGAGGCGATCGACGGTTTGAGCAATCTTTCGAATCGAGCGCTATGAAAGCCTTTTCTTCAGCCTCCGTGCTGCCGGCCTTGAGGAAAATATATTTTTCGGATCACGCGGTGCGCCTGTATGTCGTGCTTTCCGCGGCGGCCATGTTCATGGCGCTGCAGAAATTGACCGCGCCGCACGCACTGTGGCTGTCACTCCTGGGCTGGCTGCTGTATTTGCCGGAGGAGTATTTCAGCCATGTCCTGATCTTCCACGGCGTGATTCCGAAAAACCCTACGCTTTACCGCTTGCTTTACCGCCTGCATCTCGGACATCACGACAAGCCTCGCCGGGTGGATTTGCTGTTCACCCCGCTCTGGTACACGCTGCCGGCTCTGTTGATAAACGCCGTGCTCTTTGTGCTGGTGACGCGGGATTGGTATCAGGCGGCCGCGATTTCGTCCGGCCTGATCGTCGGGTACTTGATGTTCGAGTGGTGGCATCTGCTCGTCCATTCGCCTCATATTCCAGGGCCCATTCTGCGCTACGTCAGGCTCCAGCACATGGGACATCATCACTGGAACGAGAAGCGCTGGTACACCATTTCGCCACCGGCAGTATTGCTGGATTGGACGTTTCGCACGAGCGGACCGGTGCAGCAGGCTCCGCGCAGTGCCAGTCCGATGACGGCCGGCCTGGCATCCGACGATCCGAGACTGCTCCGGGCGCGCGCTCACTTCAGCGGACGCTCGGATTGGAACGACGACGAGTCGGCCATCTGGCAGAGCCAGGAAAATCGCGGCGCCATGTGATTCAAGGAGTGAAGTCCATGCTTTCCGTATTGGAAAAATTCAAAATCGATGTCAATGCCAACGCCCAGATCCAGCGCATCGTCAAGGGCTGGAACACGGAAATTCTGCTGGAAGAAAAGGACGCGTCGGCGTCTTATTTCCTCGACGTCAAGGACGGGAAAATAGACAGCGTGCGCCAGTTCGAGAAGGGCAGCGACCCGGATCATCAGACGAAGATCGTCTGCGACCAGGAGATCATGCAAGGACTGTTCGAGGGCAGGGTGAACGCCATTCGAGCCAACAACGACGGCCTGCTGGAGATATACGGCGGCATGAGCGACCAGGTCAAGTTCGATGCGATCGCCATCATTCTATGGGGCATCTGTTGAAGCGCTTTTCCGAGCTGATCAGGCTGGTCGCGATTGCCATCGGCATGGCGGTTTCGATCACCTGCAATACCGTCCTGGCGTCGCTATTCGCCTATGTCGACATCCCGGCATTTTATGTGTCGCTCGTCGTCGCGGGCGTGGCGATGATCGTGATCGTGCTGTGCTTTGCCGAGCTGTCTTCCAAGTTCCCCGGCGCGATCGGGATCAGGGCCTTCACCAAGGCGGCTTTCGGCAACCGGTTTTCCCTGGCCGTGACGCTGTTTTACATCTGCATGGTCATGCTGATGGGAGGGCTGGAGATTTTCCTGTGTCACCTGCTCCTGCGGCAGCTGCTCCCGGGGACGTGGGCTATCGGGTTGCTTGTCTTCCTGCTCGCTTCGATCGTCGTCGTGAACCTGAGAGGCTATGAGTTGTCGATGCGCTTCCAGATCGTCATGGCATTGCTGGTGGTCTGCATGATGATCGGCTTGTCGATGATGGGCATGAACCCCGATGCGGTCTCGCAGCCCGCACGGAGTCATAGCGACTGGCTGCACAGCGTGCCCAGTGCGTTGTTTCTCTTTGTCGGGGTGGAATGGGCCGTGATGCACGTGACTCGGCACGACGCGTTCAAGCGAACCCTGCCCCAGGCGCTGGTCGTCTCGGTGCTGCTTACCGGCGCGCTATATGGCCTGCTCGGCTCGGCCCTGGGCTCGCAGTTTTCGATAGACCAGATCCCGCTGTTGAAATTGCCGCACCTGGAGTTGGCCAAGAAGACGCATGCCCAGTCCGCGATTCTCGTCGTGACCTTATTGAGCCTGTTTGCGATGTTGACCAACTTCAATGTCGGTCTTTCCGGTGCGGCGCGCATGCTTTACAGCCTGGCCCGCGAGGGCGAGATTCCGGTCTGGTTCGCCAAGCTGCAGGGCAAAAGTCTCGCTCCGCAAAACGCGATTCTTTTTATCAGCGCATCCGTGATCGCCGCGGTACCGATCATGGCCAGCGACGCGCTCAGCGGCTATATCAGTCTATTGCTCGGGCTTCATCTCTGTATCGTCTACGGTTTCGTGCTGGTCGCCTGGCTGCAATTGCGGAGAAAAAAGGATCGGCGAGGCATTCAGCTTCCCATATCCCGCTACGTCGTCACGCCCGTCTTCCTGCTGCTGGCGGTGATCGTCGTTGGCGCCTTCGTGGACGTAGGGAGCTCCGCCGTCAAATTGATCCTGCTGGCCGAAGGCCTCGTTATCTCCGCCATTTGCATTAATCCGTTCAGTCGTCCCATTTCTATCAAGACTCCCAAATGACCGATGTAATTGCAAGCAATTCCGAGCTGATCGAGACTCCCGCCGGCAGCGAGGTAATGGAGAAATTTATTGCCGACGGGTGGAATCCGGATCGCTTCGACATCCAGAGCTGGCTGGAGCGCACCCCCTGGCGCAATCTGAAGGGGACGAAGTACGGAATCGACCCGGACCAGGCGCGGACCCATTCGGCCGTGCGCGACGACCGTCTCGTGAATCAGATCTACAAGCTCGATATCGCCACCTTCCTGACCGCGGAACGCGTGTCCTACTTGGGCATTTCCAAGCTGGTCGGGCATTCGCCGGACGAAGCGTCGGCTGTTTTTCTCGCCACGCAGACGGTCGACGAGGCCCGGCATTACGAAATCTTCAGTCAGCGCCTCGCGGAGTTCGGCGTGTCGCCGCAACAGCGCGACCAGATGATGCAGGACGTGACGACGAAGGAAATGCGCAAGTTCTATGACCTGATCGCGGAGCAGGTGGACAAGGGGGACTTTGCTTCCGCGATGATGGCGCACAACATCGTGCTGGAGGGCATGGCCTATCCGATCTACCGCTACGAATCCGCGTATTGGTCGGCCTTCGATCCGTCGTTGACGCAGCTGATTCGCGGCGCGTTTGCCGACGAAGTGCACCACGTCAAATTCGGCGAAGCGATCATCAAGCGCTATACCAAGCTCGGAGACGAGTCGCGCAACCGGATGCTGCGTCTCGCGGGGGAGTTCCATCAACTGATGACCGACGTGTTCGAGGCGACCATCCAGCACTACATCCACTTGTACCAGCTGGTGGCGAACGAATACATGGATCTGATCGGCGGCATCGAGATTTTCCGTGGCAAGACCATGCGCGATGTGTCCGAGGTCGATCAGGTCAGGATCTTGCTGAGCGAAATCCAAATCGAGCATCAAACCCGCATGCAGCGGATAGGACTGTAACGGCTAGGAGCTCTTGCATGTCCCGATACATTGCCTTTTTTCTTCCGGCGCTCGTCAACTACGCGGTCTTCTGGTGGCTGCCGCACGCCGGCGGCAGAATCGATTTTGCCTATGCGACGCTGTTGTTTATCTTCGTGGCGATTCCGCTATTGGATCTGCTGCCGAATCCGATGATCGGGGAAGACAAGCGGCCCTCGTGGCACAGAGCGGTTGCGGAAAAGGTCATTCCCGTATTGAGCCTGCCGGTGCAGTTCGGGAACGTCTTTTTTTTCGCCTGGTATATCCACGGCAACGCCTTGGGCGTCCTGGATACGCTGATCGTGCTGCTGACGGCCGGAATCCTGTCGGCGCTTTACGGCCAAAACCCTGCGCACGAATTGATTCACCACCGCACTCGCTTCGAGCGAGTCGTCGGGATCGCGCTGTTCTCCACCAGCTTCTATACCGGGGCGAAACTGGCCCACTTGCACAGCCACCACGTGCTTGTCGCCACGCCGCAGGATCCGACCTCGGCAGGCTATGGCAAGACGCTCTATCAGTTCCTGCCTGGCGCGATTGCCGTGAATCTGTTCGGATGGTGGGGCGGCGACGAGGGAAAGAATGTGCGGCAGAGCCGGAAAATCGTTGTCGAGAATATCGGCGGATATCTGGCCAGCGCTTGCCTCGCGCTGCTCATTTTTTATGGCTTCGGCATCAAATCCCTGGTGTTCTTTGTTCTGCAATCGTTCTTGAGCATCCTGGTTCTGGAGATGATGAACTTCATCGGACACTACGGCCTTGAGCGGAAGTCGAGCGTTGCCGGCGAACGAGAGGTCATTTCGGAATGCCATGCCTGGGATTGCGACATGTGGTTCAGCAACCTGGTCCTGATCAACGTGCAGAAGCATTCCGATCATCATCTTCATCCGAACAAGGAGTACTCGGAACTGAATTGCACGAAGAACAGCCCGCGCCTGCCCTTGAGCTATCCCTTGCTCTTTCTGCTGACCTTGGTGCCGTCGCTGTGGCGCCATGTCATCCATCCGCATCTCGATGCCTATCGGGCGGTTCAGAATCCATGAACAAAACATACAGCCATACTCCGGTTCCGCTCGACTTTCCGGTGCCGGAATTCGATTTCGCCGGCTGCGATGCTCGGAGGTGGAACGGCGGGTCAGCCGTCAAGAGCCACTTCTGGAACACCTTCTCCAGCCTGCTGCCGAATATCGAGTTCTGCGCGATCGTGACGCTGCTGCCGATCGTCAAGCGCATCGACGACGCCAAGCTCAACATGGAGACTTCCCAGTTCTGCCGGCAGGAGGGCGAGCACGGCAATGCGCACTCGAGATTCAACGCGCAACGCCTGCACCCCGACTATCCGTTCTTGACACGGATGGAGTCGTGGGAGCGCTCGCTGTTCAAGCGCCTTTCGATATGGCTTCCCTTGAACTGGAATCTGGCCTTGTTCGTCGCGGTCGAGCACTGGACCGCCGCGTTTTCCCATTTCGGCCTGCAGCGGCCGGACGACTGGTTTTCGGAGTGCGACCCGACGATGTTCAGCTTGTGGGAATGGCATGCGGTCGAGGAGCTGGCGCATAAGTCGGTGTGCTTCGATATCTTTCGATATTTCGGGGGATCGTACTTTTCGCGCGTTGCCGGAATGGTGCTGTTGCTGGCGCTCATCATGCTGCCGGGCATATTCGCGAGAATGGCGTATCTCTTCTGGAAGGACGGGATTTTTTTCAAGCCGGCAACCTACAAGGGACTGTTCTCGTATTTGTTTTCCCGGACCGGCGTCCTGAGGACGACCTTCCTCGATTTCCTGGGATATTTCAGGCTCGGATACAACCCCTGGAATCTCGACAGCAGGCCTTTGATCTCGGCCTGGGAGAGCAGGAATCCGGTTGCGTCGTCCGTATCGGCCCCCCAGCCGGCCTCGTCGCCGGATAAATAGTTTGCCGTATATAGCACGGGTGTGCTAAATTTCTCGCATGAGTACATTGACCCGTAAAAGCGAAACCACCTTCGCCTTCATTGTCTCGGCGGCGCTCGAGATGGCGGCGGCCGAGGGTATCGGCAAATTGTCGTTGGGCGAAGTGGCGAAGCGCCTGGGAATCAGCAAGAGCGGCGTCTTCGCTCGGGTCGGTTCGCTCGAAGCGCTCCAGGAGGCGGTGCTCGACGAATCCGACCGCCGCTTTTTCGCCGAGGTGTTCCAGCCCGCCTTGGCGTTGCCGGCGGGTTTGCCGAGGCTGGATGCGATGGTGGCGGGATGGATAAAGCGGGCCGCCGACGCCGATTCGGCGGTCGCCTGCATCTATACGGCCGGCGCCTTCGAATTCGACGATCTCGACAGCCCATTGCGGGAGCGTTTGCAGGAGGGGGTCGTGCGCTCGCGCGCGGTCATGCGGCGTACCGTGCTGCAGGCGATGGAACTGGGGCATCTCAGGCCGGATACGGATCCCGAGCAGCTCGTATTCGAAATCTCCAGCCTGATCGTAGGCTTGATGCACGAGGTTCGCTTCATGCGCGATCCGAGCGCCGAGCAGCGCATGAGAGGCGCTTACGGTCGGCTCATCGCGACCTATAAGAGCTTGAGTTATCAAGGTAATTAAGCCCGTCCGGTTTCGCCGGGCGTTTTTTTGGTCACATTTAGCACACGTGTGCTAAATGTGGCGGTAGTAGGTCTTTACTCAGAGATTTCATCGGATCGGTAACGGTTGCCAGCCTCGTCGAGGCGCCCCGCAATACTCCCCGGCCTTGCCGGAATTACTCAATTTTTGGAGCGTCATATGTCAACTTCGCGCACGCAAACAGAGCCGGCGTTCACCCCTGCCGGCGTCGCGAGATCCCCGGCCGTCTCGCTTGTCGAGCCGTCCCAGCCCGAGCCGTCGGCCAAGGCGCCGCCCAACCGGCGCGTATTGATCATCGCAGCCCTCTTTGCGATGGCGGCCATCGGGGCCGGCGGCAGGATGTGGTGGAAGAGCCATTACTTCGTCGAAACGGACGATGCGTATGTGGCGGGCCATGTTCATCCTGTCTCGACCCGGATCGCCGGTGTCGTTTCCGCTGTGCTGATCAAGGACAACCAGACCGTTCGCAAGGGCGACGTGATCGCGGAGCTGGATCCGGCCGATCAGCGCGTGAAGGTGGAGCAGATCGAGGCGCAGATCGGCACGGCCGAGCAGCAAGTGATCCAGGCCGATGCCAGGATCGCGCAGGCGCGGGCGCAGGCCAACGGCGCGACGGCCCAGGTGGCGCAATCGGCTGCCGAGCTCCAGCGGGCCAGGCAGGACGCGGATCGCTACGGCCAGCTCTACAGCACGCAAATGAAGGCGGTCTCGAAGTCGGAATTCGATGCCGCGAACGCGAAGCTCGCAAGCGCCACGGCCGATCTCTCGGCGCGTCGTGACAGCGTGTCCGCGGCGCAGGCCCAGATCGGGGCGGAACAGGCGTCGCGCGACGTCATCAAGGCGCAGATCCAGGTCTTGAAAGCGCAGCTGAAGGAAGCGCAGCAGCAGCTCGCCTACAACCGCATTGTCGCGCCGGTCTCGGGACGCATCGGCAAGCGCACGATCGAAGTGGGCATGCGCGTGGAGCCGGGGCAGCAATTGGCGGCGATCGTCCAGGAGGACGTGTGGGTCGTCGCCAATTTCAAGGAAACGCAACTGGAGGGCCTGCGTTCGGGACAGCAAGTTGAGGTGAAGGTCGACACGATGCCGGACAAGCCGCTGATCGGCCGCATCGACAGTTTCGCTCCGGGGTCCGGCGCCCAATTCGCGCTGCTTCCGCCCGACAACGCGACCGGGAATTTCACCAAGATCGTGCAGCGCATTCCCGTCAAGATCGTCCTGCGTCCGGAAGACATAGCGGCGCTGGACGGGCGTCTGGTGCCGGGCATGTCCGCGTTGGCCGAAGTGAAGCTCAGCCAGCCGGAACACGCCAAGTCGGCAAGCTAGGAGCGGCGTCATGACGAATTCAGTGCAACTCCGGACCCCGGCCGCCGCCGCTGCGCCGCCGGCCGGCGGCGTTCGAATCGAGCCGCGCACGTGGGTCGCCGTCGCCGCCGTCATGTTGGGGGCGTTCATGGCCGTGCTCGATATCCAGATCACCAATTCCTCGCTGAAGGACATTCTCGGCACGCTGTCAGCCACGCAGGAAGAGGGGTCATGGATCTCGACCGCTTACCTGGTTGCTGAAATCGTCGTCATTCCGTTGACGGCCATGTTCCGCCGTGTGTTCGGAATGCGCGCCTACATCATGGGCACCACGGCCCTGTTCCTGCTGTTTTCCACGCTGTGCGGCGCGACCTGGAGCCTGCACAGCATGATCCTGTTCCGGATGCTGCAGGGTTTTGCAGGGGGCGCTCTGATTCCGATGGCGATGATGATGGTCATGGAGAAACTGCCGGCATCCAAGCGCTCGACCGGCCTGGCCATGTTCGGCTTGACCGCCACGCTGTCGCCGTCGCTGGGCCCCACTTTGGGCGGCTATATCAGCGACATTTACGGCTGGCCCGCGATCTTCTACATCAACTGGGCCCCGGGTCTGTTGCTGATCGCCGGCATTGCCTATGGCCTCGACCGCGAGCCCATCCAACTCAGGAAATTGCTGAGCGCCGACTGGATCGGCATCGGCTTCATGGCGGTGGGCCTGGGTTCCCTCACCGTATTTCTGGAAGAGGGCAATACCAACGACTGGCTCAATTCCTCGTTCATCGTCACGTTCGCGGGACTGGCTATCTTCGGCTTGTTGGGATGGGTCGTCACCAGCGCGGTGCGCAAGAACCCCTTCGTCAACCTGGGCCTCTACGGTCAGCGCAACTTTTTCGTCTCCGCCGTATTGTCGGCGGTGACGGGGATGGGGATGTACGGTTCAGCATTCCTGCTGCCGCTGTTCCTGGGGCAGATCGCCGGCTACACCCCGATGCAGATCGGGGAGGTCATCATGTGGGCCGGTGTGCCGCAGTTCATGATCATGCCGGTTGTCGCCAGGATCTCCTCGAAAGTCGACAACCGCATCTTGTGCTCCATCGGCCTTGCGTTGTTTGGTACCTCCTGTCTGATGAATTCGGGGATGGACGCGACCACCGGCTACGACCAGCTGTTCTATTCGCAGATCGTGCGCGCCGCCGGCCAGCCGTTCTTCATGGTGACGCTCGCCAATTTTGCGATGCAGGGCATCGCGCCGCGCGACGTGCCCTCCGCCTCCAGCCTGTTCAACATGATGCGGAACCTGGGCGGCTCGATCGGGATTGCGCTGTTGGCGACCGCGCTGACCAATCGCGAGCACTTCCATTCGGCCAGGCTGGGGGAAGCCATTTCGCTCTATTCGGGCGCCACGCAACTGCGGCTCGAGCAGTTGACCCGCGCGTTCGTCGCGCGCGGCGTCGATCCGGCGACCGCGGCCAACCAGGCGCTGCAGGCCATCGATATCGGGGTGCGCAGACAGGCCTACGTGATGGCCTACAACGACGGCTTTTTCGTCATCGGGCTGGCCCTGCTCGCGTGCATCGGCGTGATCTGGCTTGCCGACAGATTGACGGCGCCTTCGGAAGCCGGCGCGGAAGCGGGTCACTGATGATCCGTCAGTCGCTCGCATCTTCTTCTGCCTCGGGCGGACGTCCCTCATAACACTCTTGAAGCAACTCATACGGTGATGACGATACTGAAGCACACGATTTGCATTGCGCTCGCGGGCGCCCTCGGGCTGATGGCCGGCTGCACCACGGTAGGCCACGACTTTGTCGCGCCGCAGGGTGCGACCGCTCCGGCCTATCGTTATGCGGCGCAGAGCGGCGCGCCGTCGGCGGCGCGTCTGCCCGCAAACTGGTGGACGGTGTTCGGCGACGGCACGCTCGATGGCCTGGAGCAGCGTGCGCAGCAGGACAGCCCGAGCCTGAAGGCCAGCGCCATGCGCCTGGTTCAGGCGAAGGCGCAACTCGGCAATGCGAAAGCATCCCAGCTGCCTTCGCTCGACTTCGGCGCTTCCGCGGAGCGGCTGCGCGATTCGCGCACCACCCCGGTCGCGCAGGCGCTGGACGGCACCTTGATCAGCGGCAACCAGATCACACTGGGTCTGTCGATGTCGTACGAAGTCGATATCTGGGGGCGCGTGCGGCGTCTCGTCGAATCGGCCGATGCGCAACTGCAGGCCGCCGGATTGGACCACGACGAGGTCGCCCTGCTGCTTTCCACGCAGATTGCGAGCACGTACTGGCAACTGCGCGGCACGCTGGTCGAGGTGGCCATCCTGCGCGATGCCGTGGCGACTCGGCAGGAGTCGCGGAAATTGGTCGATGCCCGTTTCGAGCACGGCTTCACGAACGAGCTCGACGTGTCGCGCGCGACTGTCGAATTGGCCAATGCGCAGGCCGATTTGCGCGATATGGAGCGTCGGCGCAATCTGCTCGAAAACCGTCTGGCGACCTTGATCGGCGCCTCCCCGTCTCAGCCGTTGATCGCGGAACAGGCCGGTCCGCTGCCGGAGCCGCCATCGCTGCCGGTCGGCTTGCCCGCCCAGCTGTTGTCGCAGCGCCCCGATCTGGCGCGCAGCGTGGCCTTGCTTCGCTCGGCGAACGCGCAGGTGGGGGTGGCCGAAGCGGCCTTTTATCCATCGGTGCAACTGACGGGAAATTTCGGCTACGCCTCCACGACGTTGGCCCACTTGGTCGAAGGCAATTCGCGCCAATTCGAAATCGGGCCGCTCGCGCTGTCGTTGCCGATCTTCGACGGCGGACGCAATCGCGCCAATCTCGCCTTCTCCAAGGCGCGCTACGACGAGGCGCTGGCCGATTACCAGCAAGAACTGCTGACCGCGCTGCGGGAAGTCGAGGACGCGTTGTCCGACAGCGAGCAGCGTCAGCTGCAGGCCAAGGCGCAGGCGCCCGCGCAGCAGGCGGCGGCCCGCGCCTACCAGGTGGCCCTGGCCCGCTATCAAAAGGGGCTGTCGAGCTATCTGGACGTCACGGATGCCCAGCGCAGCGCGCTGGCGGAGGACCTTGCCGCGTCGCAGATCCATACGCAGCGTCTGCTGGCCAGCGTCGCCGTGGTGCGGGCTTTCGGCGGAGGCTGGCAGTCCGAGCCGGCGGGTACGGGCACGGCCGCGAGCGTTCAGCCCTTGGCCATGCGTTGATCGGAATCCGCTTTTGATGCCCTGGTGTGATCAGGCTCGGCTCGTCGATCGGATCGGCAAGCCGGGCAACGTGCCCACATGAAAAAACAGCGACTGACACGCGAGCAGAGCAGGGAGCAGACGCATCGACGTCTGCTCGACGCCGGGAAAGAGATTTTCGTGAAGAAGGGATTCGTCGGTGCGAGCATCGAAAGCATCGCGGAAGCGGCGGGTTATACACGCGGCGCGTTCTATTCGAATTTCTCCAGTAAATCGGAGCTGTTTCTCGAGTTGCTCAGGCGCGACCACGAAGCGATACAGGCCGGCTTGACGAGCGCCTTCGAAGGCGAGGCGTCCACGGAAATGACGGCGCATGAACTGTTGTTTCGCAATGGGCCGAGCCGGGAAAGCGAGAATTCCCTGCTGTGGATCGAGGCACGCTTGCTCGCGGCGCGCGATGCCCGCTTCCGCGAATGCTTCAACGCATTCCTGCGCGAACGTTCGAGAAGCTGACGGTGTGCATCGGGTTTCTTCGGCGCGATCAGCGATTGCCGCCGTCCTGTACCCGCGGAAACGCCAGCGTCACGGCAAACCCTCCCGCGCGAGGGAACGCAAAACCGACGCGCCCGCCGTGCGCCTTCATGACCTCCTGCACGATCGCGAGCCCCAGGCCCGAGCCCGTGCGGCGTTCCGTGCCGTCCGCGCCGAGCCGCTGGAACGGACGCAGCGCCGCCTCCCAGTGCTCGCGCGGAATGCCGGGACCGTTGTCGGTCACGGTCAGCGTCACGGCGTCGTCCGACGTCGCGACGCTGACGCCGATCTCGTCCGCCTTGCCGTGCAGCAGCGCGTTATGCAGCACGTTCGAGAGCGCTTCCTGCAGGCTGATCGGATCGCCGGCGATTGAGGCCTGCGGCGCATCGCTTTCGAAGGCCACTTGCACGTCGCGTTCGCCGGCGAGCGGGATGGTGCGGCCGAGCACTTCCTTGGCGAGGCCGACGAGCTCCACCGGCTGCAGCGGGACGGCTTCGGTGCGATGGGTCACCATCGCGTGGTTCAGCAACTGCCCGGTGAGCCGGCCGACGTCCGAGCACGTCGCGCGCAGCGCATCGAGACGCGCCGCATAGCGCGCGGGATCGGTCTCGCCGTTGAGCAGCTCGATCTGCGCGTCGAGCCGGGCGAGCGGCGTGCGCATCTGGTGTGCGGCGTCGGCGATGAAGCGCTGCATCGCCGTCATCCGCTCCGCGAGGCGGCGCAGCAGGCCGTTGATCGCGCCGATGATCGCGTCGATCTCGCTCGGCGTGCCGGCCGCGACGGGCCGCAGGTCGGCGGGGTCGCGCGCGGCGATGATCGTCTCGATCTGCGCGAGCGGGCGCAGGCCGTGCCGGATCGCGAGGCCGCTCGCGCCGATCGCGAGCACGCTCATCAGCAGGATCAGCGTCCATACCTTGAAGCTCATGTCGTTCGTCAACTGCTGCCGGGCGTGCGTCGTCTGCGCGACCGTCACCACGGCCCAGCCCGGCGTGCGCTCCTCCGGCATATAGCGCGCGATGGTCGCCATCCGGATGCGCTGCCGCTGATAGGCGCCGTTGGCGAACTCGGGCCCTTGCCGTCCGGCGGCGGCGCTCGCGGGGCTCTGAAGGTCTCCGGAGCCCGCCACCACGACGCCGCGCGAATCGACCACCTTGTAGTAGACGAGGTCGTAGCTCGACAGCGTCGAGAGCGCGGCCACCGGCGGATTGAGCGCGAGCACGCCGCCCTGCACGTAGAGGTTCTCCGCCACCTGGATGGCCGCGCCGGCGAGAAGCTGGTCGTAGGCGCGCTCGGAGGCGACGCCCGCGTAGTAGCGCGCGATCACCGCGAGCGCCGCCGCGCCCGACGCCACGACCAGCGCGATGAACAGCAGCGTGCGGCCGAACAGCGTCTTCGGAAACCAGTCAGAGCGTCGCAATCTGATACCCCATGCCGCGCGCGGTGCGAATCTCGACCGAGCTGCCCTGCAGCTTCTTGCGCACGCGCGTCACGTATTGCTCGACTGCGTTCGCGGTCGGCTCGTTGCCGAAGCTGAAGAGCTGGTTCAGCAGTTCCTCTTTCGAGAAGATGCGCTGCGGACGGCTCGCGAGGATTTCCAGCAGCGCGAACTCCTGGCGCGAGAGCGACAGCGGCTTGCCGTCGAGTTCGGCGAGCCGGCTGCTGCGGTCGATCGCGAGACCGCCGAGCTTGACGAGGTCGTTGGCGTGGCCGCTGTTGCGCCTCAGCAGCGCTTGCACGCGCGCCTCGAGCTCGCGGTAGTCGAACGGCTTGACGAGATAGTCGTCCGCGCCGAGCCCGAGGCCGCTCACGCGGTCGTCGATGGCCGAGCGCGCGGTGACGAGCAGCACCGGCGTCGTGCAGCCTGCGGCGCGCAGGTTGCGCAGGATCGCGAAGCCGTCCATCGCGGGCAGCATCACGTCGAGCACGACGAGATCGAAGCGTTCGACGCCAAGCAGGCTGTTCGCCGTCGCGCCGTCCGCTTCCAGGTCCACGGCGTGCCCGAGCCGCGCGAGGCGGCTTGCAATCGCCGCGCCGATTTCGGTGTCGTCCTCTACAACCAGAATGCGCATGATGCCGTTCCTGCCGATCTGTTCATCAGTTCGATTGCGGGTTTTCCCGGGGAGTCGATGTCAGCATTTTCTCAGACTCGCTCGATAACCTTGCGAAGCATGGACCATGCGGCGACGCATTAATAGCACAGGAGACCACGACATGCAGCAGGGGGAGGGCGGCGGACGCCATCGCGCGAAGCCTTCGCCGCGGCGCCGCGCGCTCATGGCGGCGGGCCTCGGTGCGGCGTTCGCGCCTGCTCTCGTGCGCTCGTCGAATCCGCGGACGGTGCGGATCTCGAAGGGCTACGGCCTGCTGTATTTGCCGCTGCTCGTGATGGAGAAGGAGCGGCTCTTCGAGCGGCATGCCGCCCGGCAGGGGCTGCGCGGCGTGAGCGTCGAGTGGGTGCTGCTCGATGGGGGCAATTCGGTCGACGATGCCGTGATGGCCGGCACGCTCGACTTCGCCGCCGCCGGCGCGCCCGGCTTCATCGAGCTGTGGGCGCGGGCGCGCGGCATTCCGAACGTCGAGGTGATCGGCATCAGCGGCCTGTCGACGACGTCGCTCTCGCTCAACACGAACCGGCCGCAGATTGCGTCGCTTGACGACTTCACCCCGTCCGACCGGATCGCGGTGCCGGGCATCCGCACCTCGCTGTCGGCGGTGGTCTTGCAGATGGTCGCGAGCAAGCTGCTCGGGCCGCAGCATTTCGCGCGCTTGGACTCGATCACCGTCAACCTGCCGCATCCGCAGGCGATGCAGGCGCTGATCCGGCGCGAGAGCGGCGTCACCGCGCACTTCACGTCGCCGCCGTTCTCGACGCTCGAGTTGCGGCAGCCGGGCATCCATCGGGTCGTCGATTCGATCGACGTCCTCGGTCCGCTGACGCTCGACGTCGTGTTCGCGCCGAAGCGGCGGGTCGACGCCGAGCCCGCGCTCGCGACGGCATTCATCGGCGCGCTGGACGAAGCCAACCGCCTGATTGCCCACGACCGGCAAGCTGCGGCGGCGATCTATGTCGCCTCGTCGAGCGTCGGCGTATCGCGCGACGACGTGATGCAAGTGCTCGCCGCGCCGGAAACGCGCTTCTCGGTGTGGCCCGAACTGCTGATGGACTACGTCGAATTTCTTTACATGGTCGGCACGATCAAGGCGAAGCCGCGCACCTGGAACGAGATGTTCGTGGCCATGCTCGGCAAACCGTAGACGACCGAAACCCCGGAGGAGTCTGTAGTGAACACCGCATCAACCCCTGAAACCCAATCCGCGGAAGAGCGGCACGTCATGTCGAAGATGGCGCGCCGCCTGCTGCCGATCCTCGTCGTGATGTTCCTGATCTCCTTCATCGACCGGCAGAACGTCGGGTTCGCGAAGCTGCAGATGGTGCATAGCCTGCATATGACCGAGGCCGCGTTCGGCCTCGCATCTTCGCTGTTCTTCATCGGCTATCTGCTGTTCGAAGTGCCGAGCACGCTCGCGCTGCATCGCTTCGGCGCGCGCGTGTGGCTCGCGCGCATCATGCTCACGTGGGGCGCGATCACGGTGCTGATGGGCTTCACGACCTCGATGCCGGTGTTCTGCGGCCTGCGCTTCGCGCTGGGCGTCGCCGAGGCCGGCTTCTATCCCGGCGTCATCTATTACCTGACGCTGTGGTTTCCGCAAAGCTATCGCGCGCGCGTGCTCGGCATCTTCACGCTCGGCAGCGCGCTCGCCAACATGCTCGGCTCGCTCGTCGGCGGCTGGCTGCTGAGCCTGAACGGCGTCTGGGGCCTCGCGGGCTGGCAGTGGGTGTTCATTGCGACGGGCATCCCCGCCGTGCTGGTCGCCGTCACGGTGTTCAAGCTGCTGCCGGCGTCGTACCAGGAGGCGCGCTTTTTGGGCGAGCGCGAGAAAGCGGTCGTCGCGGCCGCGCTCGAGCGCGAGAAGCCCGCGCACGCCGAGCACGCGCAGCCCTGGAAGGCGCTGCTCGATCCGCGCGTGATGCTGTTCGCCGCGACCTACATGCTGATGTCGACGTCGCTCTACGGCGTGACCTATTGGCTGCCGACGCTCGTCAAGTCGTTCGGCGTATCGAGCAGCACGAACGGCATGCTGAGCATGCTGCCCTGGGCGCTGTCGGTGTTGCTGCTGCTGTACCTGCCGGCGAAGCTGCGCCGCGCGAAGAGCATCCTGCGGGCGATCGCGATCGTCGCCGCGCTCGGTGCGCTGGGCTTCCTGCTGAGCCTTGTCCTGCCCTCGACGCCGCTGCGCTTCGTCGCGCTCGTGCTCGGCGGCGCGTGCATTCCGCTGCTGTATCCGTGCTTCTGGTCGATGCCGCCGCGCTACTTCACCGGTGCGCGCGCGGCGGCGAGCGTCGCGGCGATCAATTCGATCGGCAATCTCGGGGGCTTCTTCGGCCAGAACCTGATGCCGTTCGCCGGGAAGGTCACGGGAACCGCGTTCGGGCCCATGATCGTGCCGATCGTGTGTCTCGCGGTGCTCGCGCTGGGCGCCCTTGCCGCGTGGGCCCGTTCGGAACGCGCGATAGCGGCCGTGACGGCTTGAGGGAGCTTCGACCATGACGTTTCTGCGAAACATGAGGGTCGGCACGCAACTGGCGGCGGGGTTCGCGTTGATCGGCTTGCTGTTGCTCGGGCTGGGCGTGGGCTCGCTGGTCGAAGTCCGCGGCGAGAATGCGCACGTCTCGCAGTTGCGCGACAACTGGCTGGGCGGCATGCGAGCCAGTCTCGAGCTGAGGGACGCGCTGTCCAATCTTCGCTTGTCGGAGTATCGGCTCGCCGCGGCGTCATCGGTCGCCGATGCGCAAGCGGTCGACTCGCGCATGCCTCCGCGCATCGCAGCCTACGACCGCGCCAATGCCGACCTTCAAAGGTTCGTCTCCGAGCCTGAAGAGACCAGCGCGTATGGGGAAGTTCAAGCCTTGATGCCCCGCTACATGGAGCTCGATCAGCAGGTGCGGAGCCTGGCGACGCAGGGACACATGGATCAGGCGATGACGGTCCTGAAAGGCGGCTCCGGGCCCATTCGGGATGCCATCGACAAAGACATCCAGACGATCGCGAAATTCAACGAAAAGGGCGCGGCTCGGGAGGGCGCGGCGGCCGAGTCGGCGTATCGCGGCACGATCAGGTTGGTGATCGTATTGATCGTCGTGGCCGCGGCTTGCGCTGGCCTGTTGGCAACGCTGATTTCGCGATCGCTGATCAGGCAGCTCGGCGGCGAGCCGCGCGAAGCCGCCGAGATCGCCAATGCGGTCGCCAGTGGAAATTTGCGCGTTGCGGTGCCGCTCAGGCCGGGCGACGACAGCAGTCTGATGCATTCCCTCAGCGCCATGGAAGCGCAATTGATCGGGATGGTCCGGCATATACAGCGTTCGAGCGAGACCATCTCCGTCACCGCCGGCGAGATTGCCCAAGGCAACGCCGACCTCTCGCAGCGCACCGAGCAGCAGGCGGCTTCCCTCGAAGAAACCGCCTCGACCATGGAGCAGATCACGAGCACCGTCAGCCGGAATGCGGACAATGCAAAGCTCGCAAGCGGCCTGGCCGGCTCAGGCTCGGAGGTCGCGCAGCGCGGCGGCCGCGAGATCGGTCAGGTGGTTTCATCGATGCACCGCATCTCGGGCAACTCGACCCGGGTCACCGAGATCATCGGTGTGATAGAAGGCATCGCTTTCCAGACCAACATCCTTGCGCTGAATGCCGCGGTCGAAGCGGCACGCGCGGGAGAGCAGGGGAAGGGCTTCGCGGTTGTCGCGGGCGAAGTGCGCGCGCTCGCGCAGCGTTCCGCCGACGCGGCGAAAGAGATCAAGGAATTGATCACGGAATCGGTCAGCCAGATCGAGGCCGCGTCGGGACTGGTGGAAGACGCCGGGCGCACGATGACCGAGATCGTGACGTCGGCCGGAAGAACGACGAACATCATGAAGGAAATCGCTTCGGCCGCCGAAGAGCAAAGCACGGCCATTGCGCAGGTCAATATCGCCGTCACGCAGATGGATCAAGTCACGCAGCAAAACGCGGCATTGGTCGAGCAGGCTTCCGCGGCGGCTTTCTCGCTGGCCGAGCAAGCGGCTCAGTTGCGTGAGGCGGTGGCCGTCTTCAGTGTCGATGCGCGTGAATCTCCGCTGATCAGCCACGAGCGGTTGACTCATCCCTTCCCTCAAACCAGCCCAGTCGCGTAATAAACCGCGATCACGAAGAACACGGCCATCGTCTTGATGACCGTCACCGCGAAAATGTCGCGATACGACTCGCGGTGCGTGAGCCCGGTGACGGCGAGAAGCGTGATGACAGCGCCGTTGTGCGGCAGCGTATCCATCCCGCCGCTCGCCATCGCCACCACGCGATGCAGCACGTCGAGCGGAATCTGCGCGGCTTGCGCACCCTTGATGAAGAGATCCGACATCGCCGCGAGCGCGATGCTCATGCCGCCCGAGGCCGAGCCGGTGATGCCCGCGAGCGAGCTGACCGACACCGCGGCATTCACGAGCGGATTCGGAATGCTCTTGAGCGCGTCGCCGACCACGAGAAAGCCCGGCAACGCGGCGATCACGCCGCCGAAGCCATACTCCGACGCCGTATTCATCGCGGCCAGCAACGCGCCGGCGACCGCCGCCTTGGTGCCTGCCGCGAAGCGGTCCTGCACGCGCCCGAACGCCGTGACGACCACGAGCAGAATGCCGAGCAAGAGCGCCCCTTGCACGGCCCACACCGCAACCACCGATTTGATCGTCGCCGAAACGGGCGCGTGCACGCCGGGCAGCACGTCGGGCGTGACCGTATAGGTGCCCGTGCCGTACCAGGCCGGAATCCACTTCGTGAGCGCGAAGTTCGACACGCCGACGAGCACGAGCGGCGCGATCGCAAGCAGCGGATGCGGCAGCTCGGCCGCTTCCACGCGCTCGGGCTCGTTCACGAGCGACGTGCCGTAGCCCTCGCCCTTGGCGAGCGCGGCGCGGCGGCGCCAATCCAGATACGTGAGGCCGACCACGATGATGAACACCGAGCCGATCGTGCCGAGCCACGGCGCGGCCCATGCGGTCGTCTTGAAGAAGGTGGTCGGGATGATGTTCTGGATCTGCGGAGTGCCCGGCAGCGAATCCATCGTGAACGAGAACGCGCCGAGCGCGATGGCGCCCGGCATCAGCCGCTTCGGAATGTTGCTTTGCCGATAGAGCTCGGCGGCGAACGGGTAGACCGCGAACACGACGACAAAGAGCGACACGCCGCCATAGGTGAGCAGCGCGCACACCGCGACGATCACCGCGTTCGCGCGCGAGCGCCCGATATAGCGGATCGCGGCGGCGACGATGGACTCGGAAAAGCCGGACAGCTCGATGACCTTGCCGAACACCGCGCCGAGCAGGAACACCGGAAAATACAGCTTCACGAAGCCGACCATCTTCTCCATGAAGATGCCGGAGAACACGGGCGCGACGGCGGCGGGCTCGGTGAGCAGCACGGCTGCCAGTGCGGCGATCGGAGCGAACAGGATGACGCTGTAGCCGCGGTAGGCGGCGAACATCAGGAACGCGAGGGCGGCGAGGACGATGACAAAGGACATTGAGTCTCCTGTTTGTGAACAGCTATTGCCGGAGACCCGCATGCTACAAGCCTTTCAAGACACGTGCATTGATAAGACTGTGTCCGGGACGTCCAACACGTCCAGGAAAATTGAATCGCGAGGCCGCGGTCAAAACGCGGCCGAGGAAGGAAGACCGCTTTTTGTGGCAACTACCTGATTTCGTCCGTTCTTCTTTGCCTCGTATAGGGCTGTGTCGGCCGCTACGAGCAGCGATGTCGCTTCCTCTGCATCGTGAACAGGTGTCCGAACGTCTACTCCTGCGCTTAATGTGACAAACCCGGTCGGACTGCCGGTGTGCCTGATTTCCAGATCACGAACAGCTTGACGGATTTTGCCCGCGAGAGCGACCGCATCGTCCATTGCCATGCCTGGAAGCAAGACTGCGATTTCCTCTCCGCCGTAGCGCGCCGCGAGGTCGCCTGGCCGCCTGGCAGCATGCTCTTGAACGATGCGGCTAATCGCTCGCAAACACTCATCACCCGCAGCGTGGCCGTAGATATCGTTGTATTGCTTGAAGTAGTCGACGTCCATCATGATCAGCGCAAGCGAGCTTGCTTGTCTCGAAGCGCGGCTGTATTCGTTTTGCAGTGCGACATCGAATTGACGGCGGTTCGCCAATCCCGTCAGACCGTCCTGTGTTGCGAGTTGACCAAGGGCGAGATTGAGCTGTTCGAGAGAGTTGCGAGTTTTGATCAGTTCAGCCTCGGTTCTCGCCTTCAGTTCGATTTGCTTGACCAGGTTCCAGCCGAATAGTCCGACGACAGCGACAAGACAAATCACGCCTGTGGAGTGCCAAATGGTATCGCGCCACCAGTCTTGAAGAATCTCGTCCTTGGATAAAGCTGCTGCGACAAAAACCGGGAAGTTCGGAAGGTTGCGATAGCTGTTGAGTCGTGTGACCCCATCCTGGGCCGATTTGATAAAGGCTGTTCCGACCGGTCCGTGCGAGGTGTAGTGATAAAAAAGGGCCGTCCCTAGCATGCTTTTGCCGACCGTTTCCACGGCAAACGGCCGGCGAACCAGCATGACGCCGCTATTCAGGACCAGGGCAACCGCTCCGCTCTTTCCGATGTCGAGCGTGTTATAGAACCGCGAGAAAAAATCAATATCTATGGTTGCCAGCATGACGCCGCCAAAGCTTCCGTCCGGCTTGTCGATGCGCCTGGAAACAGGGATAACGCGCTTTCCGCTGGACCTGCTGACTACGGGTATTCCGATGTGAGGACCCAGGCCAGGATTGTTCTGATGAAAGATGAAATACTCACGATCCGCGTTGTTGAACTTATTCAACGGTGTTGACGTTGAACTGGCGATCCATTTTCCATGCTCGTCATAGACAAACAATCCATCCAGTTGTGCGAGCTCCTGGCGCCTCAGAATCATGACGCTGCGCAAGCGTGCCAATGCTTTCTCGCCCGTGCCGTCGACTCGCACGCGTTCCGCGATATCCACCAACGCGGTATCGGCCTCCTTGAAAGTGTCATCGGCCTGCTGAGTCATTGCCCGTGCCAGATTGGAACTGGCAACGTCCATTTCGCCTAACTCAAATGATCTTGCCTCCCAACTTCGCCAGCCATCCAGGACCACGAGAGAGAGGCACACGATCACCACAAAAGTGACAGCGCGCAAGATAATTGACGGCCGATTCAAACTCAAACTGCTCTCCTCGCCGGGCGCTTAATGAGCAAGGCGGTTATCCTTTTGAAAGGAGGTTCGGTTGGACTTCTCCTAAACGCTAACTATATCGGCTTTCCCGTGCAAATCTTGATATCAATCGATACCAGAGCATCCGAGTGTCCGAATTCGCGGGCGCTTTGCATGGGATCAGAGTAAGCGCTGAAGCGCCAACTCTGATCGGCAGGAATTGCCATGAAGCGTTTCTTTTGTCGCTGGCCTGCTGGTTGCCGCCAGTGCGGCGTGCTTGGTGCGGGAGGCATCCACGGCGTCCGCCGGGCCCGAAATCGGCAGCTCGCTCAACGATCCTTTCTTTATGCTGTCGCAGGATTTCACGGATTGCCCGGTGCCGAACAGGTGTTCATCCGCGTGACGGCTGCTCCACATGGGTCGCTGCCTTACAGACCGTTTCCGGCGAATCCAGCGAAATAACGAGCGGAGGCGTCATGTCCGCGTGGCATACTCCGCCGGATACATAATAAGTAAGAACGCCAAGGGGTGATTCGATGAAGCTCAAGCCATTTCTTACTGTCCGCTTCGGTGTCGCGTTGCGCGTCGCGACGGCCGCCGCGTTTGCGGCGGCGCTGGGCGGCTGCGGCGGCAGTGCGCCGCTCTTTACCGGCGACGGCCGGGCGACGACGCAAGTCCAATGTCCGGCCGCCGGTCCCTGGGAGACCTGCTTGCAGAATGCGCGCGGTATATGTCAGGGTGATTTCGACGTGATCAAGCAATCGAGCGATAATGGCATGCGCAATTTGCTGTTTGCGTGCCGGGCGAAATAACGGGCTTTTTGCACGACGTGCGGGACGGGGCGGGAAACTGCCGGTGTTTAATCTTCCTGCTCACGTTTAACGGATGCACGAAACTTTCATCTTGTTTCGCCAATAATCAGCCAGGGCCTGTTTACCGCTGATAACAGGCCCCACGCTCTGCTTGGCCGGCGTCGCCGGCCAAGCGCGTCTGTCGAACAACATGTGCAATCCGGGGGCGGCAAATGAGTCATTGCCAGGTTGAACAAGATCTCGAGCATTTGGAGCGGATCATCGCGCGCATTACTGCCGGGGATCGAATTCCGCTTTCGTATTGGCGCAAACGCATCCAATCCGTTTTGGCGGCGGCGCGCCTGCCGCCGCATATAGAGCGCGCAAAGAAATTAATTAGCGCTTTGGATGCGCTCGAGTCGAACATCAAATTGGGAGTTCAATAGATAGTATTCAGTTGCGCTAATTGCGTAGATTTCCTGCATGCGGATGATAGGCTTCGGCCGCATCGACCGCACAAGGCCCTCAAGTCAGATGGGGAGTCCTATGCGGCACTTTTTGTCCGTGGCATGGTCACACTGCCGTCATTCACAACAATAGGAGGCAATGCTCCATGGCGACGTACAAACAGCTCACTGCGCAACTCGAAAAGCTTCAGGTTCAGGTCACTGCGGCGCGCGAGAAGGAGATTGAAGCCGCGATTGCACAGATCAAAGAAAAGATTGCGGAATATGGCATCACCGCTGAAGAACTTGGCTTTTCCAGCAAACGTTCGACTGCGCGCAAATCGGCATTGGCGCCCAAGTACCGCAATCCGAAGACGGGCCAGACCTGGAGCGGGCGCGGGCGCGTGCCGGCCTGGATCGGCAAGAATCGCGAACGTTTCCTGATCGAAGATTGATGATCATTCTTGCTCGAGTGGCGACTGCGATGAGCATGCCGCTCGGATATGAGAAGCGCGGCTGAGCGCCGCGCTTCTTCTTTCAGCTCCCGAATCCGCTCACCTTTGGCAAGACGGCGTTCCCGAATCAGGATGTCCGTGTTGTCTGTTTCTCTGCTTCGCCAAGGACGCCGTAGGTCGCGCACTCCTTTGCGATGACTGCGGCAGCGATCAGTCAGAGGGATCGTGGCGGCGCCGCATTTACCCCCTGCTGATTATCTCAAGTCATTGATTTGCAATGGTTTTCTTATGCCGCGCAAGCGCCCTCCGGCGCGTCGGGCTGCGACTCGGTTGGCAGGTTCGGAGCGGAATCCTCACCGAAAAGCGGTTCGCTATCGGTGCGCCTCAGTGGCGCTAAACCGATCACCTATTGCTTTTTATCCGCGCCGTTTCCGCAGCTCCCGAATTTCCTCACCTTTGCGTTGCCGCGTTCGTGAAAAATCCGTAGAAACCCGAACTTGAGCCGCCCTCATACCCCGGATCAAAAAACATCGATTCATGCCTCATTTGGCCCGATAGCACAATCGTTCCACCCCCTCTTTAACCTCCAAAGGGTTCAAGCAAATGAGCGCAGCTACGGACAAGCAACTCTATATTGGCGAAGGCTTCGAAGGCCCGGGCGTCAATCTCGCCCACATCAACGTGCTGGTCGGCCCGCGCAACGGCCCCGCGGGCCAGGCATTCGCGACGGCGCTCGCCACGCCGTCCGCGGGCCATGCGCCGTTCGTCGTCATCGCGCGCCCCGGCGTGCCGACCAAGCCGCTCACGCTCTATGTGAACAAGGCGCAGATCGAAGGCGATTTCCACGGCAACGCGACCTGGGGCGCCTCGCAGGCTGGCATCGCCAAGGCCGTCGCCGAATCGCTCGAAAACGGCACGCTGCCGCCGGAAGCGGAGAACGACTGGGTCGTCGTGTCCGCGAACTGGGTCAACCCGAAGACCGACGATCTCGACGCTGTCTTCGAAAACAACTACCGCGCGTGCAAGAACGCGATCCTCGCGGCGATGAAGGGCCTGCCGCATCGCGACGAAGTGTTCGCCGCCGCGCGCGAGGTCTCGAACCCGTTCTATACGCCCAAACAACACTAATACATGCGCGGCGGCTTGCGCGCCATGAGAAGCGCCGCCGCTCAGTCAGCTTTGCATGAGAGCAGAGTAAGCGCTAAAGCGCTAACTCCAAGCAACCACAGCATGGGACCAGACTAGGCGCTGAAGCGCCAAGTCTGATCGACCGCTACGGGCTTGGAGTAAGCGCTGAAGCGCTAACTCCACGCGACCACAGCATGGGATCAGACTAGGCGCTAAAGCGCCAAGTCTGATCGACCGCTGCGGGCTTGGAGTAAGCGCTGAAGCGCTAACTCCAAGCAACCACAGCATGGGATCAGACTAGGCGCTAAAGCGCCAAGTCTGATCGACCGCTGCGGGCTTGGAGTAAGCGCTAAAGCGCTAACTCCAAGCAACCACAGCATGGGATCAGACTAGGCGCTAAAGCGCCAAGTCTGATCGACACAGGAGACAGACATGGAATACGTTCGCCTCGGTCAATCCGGCCTCAAGGTTTCGCGCCTGTGCCTCGGCACGATGAACATGGGTACGCCGGACTGGAAGCCTTGGATCTTCGACGAAGCGCAAAGCGAGCCGATCGTGCGTCACGCGCTCGACGCAGGCGTGAACTTCATCGACCTCGCCGATTTCTATTCGACGGGCGTGGGCGAGGAAGTGGTCGGCCGCATCCTGAAGCGTCTGACGCGGCGCGAAGAGATCGTCGTGGCGACCAAGGTCGGCTACGACATGGGCGCGTACCAGAACGCCGGCGGACATTCGCGCAAGCACGTGATGGACGGCATCGACGGTTCGTTGAAGCGCCTCGGCATGGAGTACGTCGACATCTACATGCTGCATTTCTTCGACGTGAATACGCCCGTCGAAGAAACGATGGGCGCGTTGAACGACATCGTGCGTGCGGGCAAGGCGCGCTATATCGGCGTGTCGACGATGTACACGTGGCAGCTTGCGAAGATCATGCAGGCCTGCGACCGCAACGGCTGGGCCAAGCCGATCAACATGCAGCTGCAATTGAACGTGGCGTATCGCGAGGAAGAGCGCGAGATGATCCCTTACTGCCTCGATCAAGGGATCGGTGTCTCGGTGTTCAGCCCGCTCGCGCGCGGCCTTTTGACCTCCGATCCGAACTCGACGCGCAATCAGACCGACTTCTTCACCGCGCAGATGTACGGCGATGCGGCGTCGCGCGAGATTGCGGCTTCGGTCGCGCGCGTGGCGAAGCGGCGCGGCGTGAGTCCGGCGCAAATCGCGCAGGCGTGGGTGCTGAATCATCACGGCGTGTCGAGCATGCTGGTCGGCGCCGATTCGGCCGCGCAGTTCGACAGCGCGCTCGCGGCTCTCGAAACGAAGCTCGATGCAGACGAACTGCATGAGCTGGAACGCAATTACACGCCGTGCGACCTGATCAACGATTACACGGCAGGCAAGCGCATTGCCCGCGAAGCGCGTCCCGCGCAGGGCGTGTTTGCCGACAACCTGGATAAAGCGGCATGAGCGATTTTCTCCGTACCGGACACTACATCGACGGCGAATGGCATCCGGCCAAGAGCCAGGGCAGCGATACCTACGCGGTGCACAACCCGGCCACGGGCGAGGTCATCACCTACGTGGCGAAGGGCGGCGCAGCCGAGACCGCCCAAGCGATCGCCGCAGCGGAGCGCGCATTTCCCGCATGGCGCAAGCTGACCGCGAAGGAACGCGGCGCGCGTGTGAGGCGCTGGGGCGAGCTGATGCTCGAGCATCGCGAGGCGCTTGCCGAGCTGATGGTGCGCGAGCAGGGCAAGCCGCTTGCCGAGGCGCGCGGCGAAGTGGGCTACGCGGCGAGCTTTCTCGAGTGGTTCGCCGAAGAAGCGAAGCGCATGTATGGCGACGTGATTCCGAGCCCGAAGCCCGATTCGAAGATCGTCGTCACGCGCGAGCCGATCGGTGTCGTCGCTGCGATCACGCCGTGGAATTTCCCGCTCGCGATGATCACGCGCAAGGCCGGTCCCGCGCTGGCGGCCGGCTGCACGATGGTGCTCAAGCCTTCCGAGGAAACGCCGTTGTCCGCGTTTGCGCTGGCCGTGCTGGCCGAGCACGCGGGTATTCCGGCGGGGGTGTTCAACATCGTCTCCGGCGATGCGGTTGCGATCGGCGGCGTGCTGACGGGCTCGCCCGTCGTGCGCAAGCTGTCGTTCACGGGTTCGACGCGCGTCGGCAAGCTGCTTGCGCAGCAGTCGGCGGAAACGCTCAAGAAGCTGTCGCTCGAACTGGGCGGCAACGCGCCGTTCATCGTGTTCGACGATGCCGATATCGACGCCGCCGTGCAGGGCGCGATGGCGTCGAAGTTCCGCAACACCGGACAGACCTGCGTGTGCGTGAACCGCTTCTATGTACAGGACGGCATCCACGATGCCTTCATGCAGGCGCTCACGGCAGCCGTGAAGAAGATGCGCGTCGGAAACGGGCTCGAAGGCGAGGCCGAGCAGGGGCCGCTCATCAACGAAGCGGCGCTGGCGAAGGTCGAGCGTCATGTCGCGGATGCCGTGCAGAAGGGTGCGCAAGTGCTGACGGGCGGCAAGCGCCACGCGCTCGGCGGCACGTTCTATGAGCCGACGGTGCTCGCCAACGCCTCGACGTCGATGCTGCTCGCGGAAGAAGAAACGTTCGGCCCGGTCGCCGCGGCGTTCCGCTTCAAGACCGAAGAGGAAGCGATCAAGGCGGCCAACGACACGCCGTTCGGCTTGTCCGCGTATTTCTACACGCGCGACCTGGGCCGTGCATGGCGCGTCGGCGAGGCGCTGGAAAGCGGGATGGTCGGCATCAACGAAGGCATCATCTCGACCGAAGTGGCGCCGTTCGGCGGCGTCAAGGAATCGGGACTCGGCCGCGAGGGCTCGAAGTACGGCCTCGATGAATACGTCGAGCTGAAGTACATGATGATGGGCGGTCTCGGCCGCTGACGTGCAAAGCGCGTGGGCTCGCGTCGGACAACGCAATATCGCGCGACGCGGGCCGCCAGTCGTTTTTCGCGCCTGCTTTTGGATCGGTTTCCCCTCGGGCTGCCATGCGGTGCATAGGCCCTCAATAACAAGAAGGAGACGACTTGAGTCATCCGCAAAATCAAATGGGAGTGGTTGGTCTTACCCCTGCTGCGCCGCATGCCGGCGCGAATTCCCTCCGCCATGATTCGAAGAACTGCGTCGCGCTCGACGATGTTCCGCTGAATGCCTTCCACATCAAGATCGCTGGCCTGACATTCGGTGCGCACTTCACCGAAGGCTTTGCGCTCGGCACCGTCGGTTACGCGCTGGCGTCGATGAGCCGGCAGATGCCGCTCGATTCGTTCTGGATGGGGATGATCGGCAGCTCGGCGCTGCTGGGCATTTTCTTCGGCAGCCTCGTGTTCGGCTGGCTGTCGGACCGCATGGGCCGGCAAAAGATCTTCCTGACGAGTTTTCTCATCATCACCGTGGCGGCGTTTGCGCAGTTCCATGCGACGTCGCCGCTCGTGCTGTGTCTGCTGCGCGTTGCGATCGGCTTCGGCATGGGCGGCGACTTCACGGTCGGCCACGCGATCCTCGCCGAGTTTTCGCCGCGCAAGCATCGCGGCGCGCTGCTCGGGTCGTTCAGCGTCGTGTGGACGGTCGGTTACGTGGCGGCCAACGTGCTCGGCATGCTGTATGCCGATGCGTCGCCGGATGCTTGGCGGTGGTTGCTGGCGTCGGCCGGCGTGCCCGCGCTGATTGTGCTGGTGATGCGCCTCGGAACGCCGGAGTCGCCGCGCTGGCTGCTCGGCAAGGGCCGCGTGCAAGAGGCGCAGGCGATCGTGTACAAGTATTTCGGCCCGAATGTGACGCTCGACGCCGAGCACATTCAATCGCGAACCACGCGTGCACTGCAGGGCGCGCAGGGCTTCGCGCGGCTCTTCGAGAAGGATCTGATTCGCCGCACCGTGTTCAATTGCGCGTTCTTCGTGTGTCTCGTGATTCCTTATTTCGCGGTCTATACGTTCTTGCCGGGCATCCTGAAGGTGATCGGGCTCAGCGAAGGGTTCGGGACCGACTTGCTGCTGAATGCGTTCCTCGTGCTCGGCGCGTTGATCGGCATCTGGCTCACGATCAAGCTGCCGCGGCGCACGTTTCTGATCGGCTCGTTCGCGGTGACTTGCGCGTCGCTCGTCGCGCTGAGTGCGCTGCCGCAGTCGGCGGCGGTGGCGATGATCGTCGCGTTTGGGATCTTCACGTTGACGATGTCGGCGTTCAGCAATCTCGTCGGCGTGTTTCCGCCGGAATGCTTTCCAACCGAGGTGCGCGCATGCGGTGTCGGGCTTGCGATTGCGTGCAGCCGGCTGGGTTCGGCGGCGGGGACGTTTCTGCTGCCCTTCGGCATCGTCACGTTCGGCTTTCACGCGACGATGATGGCGCTGGCGGTCGTGTTGTTCGTGGGGATGGTTGTTTCGATTGCCTGGGCTCCGGAGACGCGCAATCTGACGTTGAACGAGGCGAGCGGGCATTGATGGCGCTTTGAGCCGACGCGTAGGTTCGGCCTCTCGGTGATGGCGCCGAGAGGCTTGTTTGCATCGATACGAGCGCGAACTTCGTGCGTCAGCCTACCGCCGAGCCATCCCGTTCAGGCACGGTTTCCTCGCGTCCCGACGCCGCTTCATACATCCACTCCAGCGTCTCCCCAAGCGGCGTCGATGGCACCTGCCCGATCACACGCTGCAGCTTGTGATTGGACCCGACGAGCCGATGCACTTCATTCGCCCGCAAAAACCGCGGATCGACGAACACATCGATCTCGTACCCGGCGATACGCGCCAGCATCGCCAGCACTTCACGCAGCGAGTGCCCGGTGCCCGAGCAGATGTTGAACGTCTCACCAGCCGGCGCCGCCTCGAGCAAACCGCCGTACATCGCCACGACGTTGCGCACGTCCGAAAAATCGCGGCTCACATGTAGATTGCCCAGTGAGATCTTCGCTTCGCGCCGCGCGTAATGCCCGACGATCTTAGGCAGCAGATAGTCCTCGCGCTGGCCCACACCCGTGTAGTTGAACGGCCGCGTCACGATGATCGGCAAGCGGTCCATCCAGAGCCGCGCCGCGTGCTCCATCGCGAGCTTGCTGACCGCATAGTCGTTGGCGGGCGAGGGCGCGATGCTTTCGTCGAGCGTCTCGACAGGCGCGTTGCCGTAGACGTTCGCGCTGCTCGCTAGCAGTACGGCGCGCGGCGGCTTGTCGAGCGAGGCGAGCGCCGCGAGCAGATTGCGCGTGCCGACGATATTCACAAGGTACGTATTGCTCGCCGTGCCGTTCGCCACGTGCGCCGCGCCGGCGAGATGGACGACCACGTCGGGCCGCGCGTCGGCGACGAGCGCCTTCATGCCTTCGGCGTCGAGCAGATCGACCGTCGATATGAGGTGCCGGTGCGATGGCGTTTCCGCCGCTGCGAACCCAGACCCTGCCTCGGACTCAGCCTCAGAGGCAGGCTCGGGCGACACCGTGCCCCACACCTCATAGCCCTCGTTTTCGAGGTATTCGGCCATGTGCTGGCCGGTGAAGCCGGCCAGCCCGGTGACGAGCGCGCGGCGCCCTCGGCGCTCAGAAAGTCTCATGGTGCTCATTGCGCGCGAGGTCGGCGTGAACCATCAACTGGCACAGCTGCTCGAGCGTCGTTTCCGGTTGCCAGCCGAGCTTTTCCTTGGCCTTGTCCGCGCAGCCGATCAGGAGATCGACTTCGGCAGGCCGGTAGAACTTCGGATTCACCTGCACGAGCACCTTGCCGGTCGAGACGTCGAGTCCTTTCTCCAGCTCGCCCTTGCCCGTCCACTCGATTTGATAGCCCGCCGCGGCGAACGCCATGTCCACGAAATCGCGCACGGTCTCGGTCCGGTTGGTGGCGAGCACGTAGGTATCGGGCTCGTCGGCCTGCAGCATGCGCCACATGCCCTCGACATACTCCTGCGCGAAGCCCCAGTCGCGCTTCGCGTCGAGGTTGCCGAGCTCGAGCCGCTCCGCTTTGCCGAGCTTGATCTTCGCGACCGTATCGGTGATCTTGCGCGTGACGAACTCGCGTCCGCGCAGCGGCGACTCGTGATTGAACAGGATGCCGCTGCAGCCGAAGATCCCGTACGACTCGCGATAGTTGATCGTCGTCCAGTGCGCGAACAGCTTCGCGACGCCATAGGGGCTGCGCGGATAGAACGGCGTGGTCTCCAATTGCGGAATCGCCTGCACCTTGCCGAACATCTCGGAGGTCGATGCCTGGTAATAGCGGATGCGCGGGTTGATCACGCGGATCGCTTCGAGCAGATTGAGCGCGCCGAGGCCCGTGACGTCGGCCGTGGTGGCGGGCTGATCGAACGAGACGCCGACGAAGCTCTGCGCCGCGAGGTTGTAGAGCTCGCTCGCCTGCGCGACTTCGAGCAGGCGCAGACTGGAGCCGAGGTCGGTCAGGTCGTGCTCGACGAGCGAGAGGTTCGGATGCTGGCGGATGCCGAGCTCGTCCATGCGCCAGAAATTCACGGAGCTGGTTCGCCGATACGTGCCGGTGACGTGGTATCCCTTGTCGAGCAGCAGCTTGGTGAGATACGCGCCGTCTTGTCCTGAGACGCCGGTGATGATCGCTTTGCGTTGAGGGTCCATAGCGTTTCCCTGAGAGTGATGCGAGTGTTTTATTCGACGGTCAGCAGTTGACGGGCTTCTTTGTGGTGTGGCCCGCCGTGAATGAGCCTCTTTTCGAACGCAAACCAGGTGAAGCTTGCATAGGCGAGCGTGAGGGCGAGCGCCGCGGCGGCCGCCGCATGGCGGTTTTGGATGTGCGGCCAGAGTGCATAGAGGATGCTCAAGTGAATCAGGTAGATCGTGTAGCTGACGGTGCCGATATGGACGAGCACGGGTTGGCTCAAGAAGCGCTTCACGATGCCCTTGCTTTGCAGCGCGATCACGACGAGCGACGTGCAAAGCACGAGCGACACGCTATAGAGGCCCGCATTCGAGAGCGCTGTATTGGCGGCGCGAAAATGCGGATAGTGCAGATGCAGCCACGCGAGCACCGCGAGCGCGGCGACAAAGGCAATGCATGCCGGCACTTTCAACCGCTCGAGTGCCTGCTTGTCGCGCCGCGCCAGCACGGCGAGCAGCGCGCCTGCGGAGAGCAGGTCCATGCGAAACGGCGTCAGGTAGTAGATGGGCCAGAACGTATCGAAGAACGGCGTCGAGATCGCGCGCAGGATCGGCACGATCACGATCAGCGCCGCCGCGACGATGAGCAGCGTGCGCTCCGACGTGAACAGCACGACGAACGGCCAGAACAGATAGAACTGCTCTTCGACGGCGAGCGACCACAACACGTTGAGACTGGGATGTCCGGCTTGATCGAGCGCATCGCCGATATTGGTCGCAAAGAACGCGTACCACTGCCAGTGCTCGGCCCAGCCAAGCCCGAACAGCAGCGACGAGACGATCATCAGCAGCACGTACGGCGGCAGGATGCGGCGCGCGCGGCGGGCGTAGAAGTAGCTGAAATACGACTGCCCGCGCGCCTTGCGCTCGAGCAGGATGCCCGTGATCAGAAACCCGCTCAGCACGAAAAACAGGTCGACGCCCATCCACAGCGGCGCTTTCAGCGCGTGTTGAGCGAACACGGCCAGCACGGCGATGGCGCGCAGGCCGTCCAGCGGAACGATGCGTTCACGAGGCTTGGCGGTAGCGGTAGGGGCAGTGGGCAGTGCGCTGACAGTCATTGATCGATCTATGCGTTACCGGAGGTGAGCAAGCGGCGATTGGAGAAAGCCATTCGCGTCGCGCGGCGGGCGTGCCGCCACGTATCGCAGGTGCAATCGATTCTAGGGAAAAGAAAATGACGAAAAAACAGAACGGTAATGAACGGAATTAGCGTGCCGTTTTAAAAAAATGAAATGGCGGCGAATGCCGGGGTGCGGCAGCGCTGGCTGCCCGACGCCCCTGTTTCGTGCGTTCGTGGCCGCCTGTGGGAGGAATTTTCTACCTGGGGCGAGGCGAAGCCGGTCGATATTGCGCGCAAAAAATCGATTTGGTGCGCAGGAATGCTCGCATGCACTTTAAAAAATCACGCGTATTGCATGCGGGAAATCTATCCGAAATATTCGGAATTATTTGTCAATTCTGGTGGATATTTTTACTTGTACTCTGGGTCGCCTTGAACGGATTCACTCCGTTAAATCCCGGCTCGCCAAGAGCCGAGCCTCGACTGGAGGAACGCCTTTGTTCCGCGCAATATCCTGTTCAACGCTTGCGGCCATCTTGTGCGTGAGCTTCGCGCTCGACGCCAGCGCCGCCTCATCGGAGACGGTGCTGCCCGCCTCGACTTCGTGGATCGGCAATAGCTTCGGCTACGGCGACGGCGCGTGGACGCAAATCAATATCGCCGCGATCGCGGTCGCGCCCGACGGCCGGGTCTATACGAACGCGCCCTGGGACGAGAGCGGCGCGGAGGTCAGCATCTACAAGGACGGCAAGATGCTTGGCTTCGCCGGCGGCACGCACGGCTGGGGCAATACGGGCGGCAGCGCGATCGCGGTCAACAAGCGCTATGCGTATATCGCGACCTCGGTCGGCAACGAAAAAGGCCGGCTCGTCGCGCAAGGCGTGTGGCCCGAGTCCGGGCAGCAATGGTTCGGCATTTCTCGCCGCTCGCTTGGCGACGTCAAGGAAAGCGCGCCGATCAGGTCAGCCGGCATGGAGCCGCGTGCGCGGCTGGCGGCGAGCTTCCTGATGATGAACCAGGTGCCGGTCGCCACGCGTGCGGAGATTGGCGGCCTGGCAGCGAACGATGCGACGCTCTACGCGGCCAACACGACGCGCGACGAAGTCGACAGCTACGATGCCGCCTCGATGCAGCCGAAGGACAAGTGGACCGTGCACGAGCCGGGCCGCATGGCGCTCGCCGATAACGGCACGCTGTGGGTGCTGGCCGGCACGCTGACCGATCCGGCGCCGCGCGTCGAGCACTATTCCGCGAGCGGACAGAAGCTCGACGATACGTTGCCGCTGCCGTCGGATTCGGTCGCGGTCGATATCGCCGTCGATGCGAAGGGCCGCGTGCTCGTCGCGGACAACGGCCCGCGCCAGCAGGTGCTGATCTTCAGCAAGCAGAACGGACGCTATGCGCTCACCGATACGCTCGGCGAGCGCGGCGGGATCTTCGGCGGGCCGCCGAGCCAGGCGGGACGCCCAGGGCCGCAGCGCTTCAATGGCCTGACCGGCGTGGGCGTCGATGCGGCGGGCAACGTCTACGTCTCGACGAACGGCATCGGGCCGCGTCTAGGCACCACCGGTGCGGGGCTCGGCGCGACGCTCGAAAGCTACGCGCCCGATGGCCGCCTGCGCTGGCAAGTGCAGGGGCTGCTGTTCGTCGATGGCGCGTGGGTCGACCCTGGCCGCCCCAATAGCGTCTTCACCGGCAACAAGCGCTTCGAGCTCGATCTCTCGAAGCCACCGGGCCAGCAATGGAAGTACGCGGGCTTCCTCTCGAATCGCTTCAAGTATCCGCAAGACCCCGTCTTCAGCACGGACCAATGGCCGGGCCTGCCGATGGCGCGCAAGCTCGACGGCCGCACGTTCCTGTATTTGACGGACATGTACTCCGATCACCTCAAGATCTACCGCTTCGATCCGCAGCGCGACGGTGAGACGGCGATTCCGTCGGGCCTCATCGCGGGCCGCGCGCGGCCCGTCGACAAGATCCCCAATCGTCCGCCAGGCGGCGACTGGATCTGGCGCGATACGAACGGCGACGGCAAGTTCGACGCCAACGAGTTTTCGCTGAACACGTCCGGCGCGAAGCTCGCGGGCGGCTGGGGCTGGTGGGTCGATACGAAGGGCGACATCTGGCGCACGAGCGATCAGCGCGGCATTCACCGTTTCCGCTATGGGGGGCTCGATAGCGTCGGCAATCCGATCTACACGTATGCGGACATGACGAGCTATCCGATGCCCGCGCCGTTCTCCGAATTGCGCCGCGCGATCTACGAGCCGCAAACCGACACGCTCTACGTGACGGGCTACACCGCCGATGCGCCTGCCGGCGCGCCGGGCACGTGGAAGGAAATCGGCCGGATGCTGGTGCGCTACGACAAGTGGTCGAGCGGCGCGCCGGTGCAGCGCTACGCGATCACGCTGCCGTGGGACACGAACGCGAAGCCGATCCAGACGCTCATCAGCGTGACCGTGGAAGGCAAGTACATCTTCGCGGTCGAGCCGGCCGGCGGCGTCCACGTCTACGACAAGGCGACGGGCGGCGCGATCGGCGTGATCGAGCCGGGGCCGGAGGTGGGCAATGCGTCGGGCTGGATCGACGTGCCCAACGGCATCGGCGCGCATCAGCGCGAGAACGGCGAGTACCTCGTGTTCGTCGAGGAAGACGCGCGCGGCAAGGTGATGATGTACCGCTGGAAACCGCAATGACGTTTGCGCTCGAGGGCCTCGGCTCACGCGCTTTCGCACGCATCAGAAACCGATAGGGCATTCGATGGACAAGGGCATTCTCAAGAACGTCGCGATCAATTTCTTCGGGCTCATCCTGCCGACGTTCGTCTCGCTCGTGACGGTGCCGTCGTATATCAAGCTGCTCGGCGTCGAGCGCTACGGCGTGATCAGTCTCGTCTGGACCTTGATCGGCTACTTCGGGTTTCTCGATCTCGGCATGAGCATGGCGGCGCAGAACCAAATCTCGAAGGCGCGCGCGACGAACGACGCAAGCCAGAGCGCGCGCGTTTTCTGGAGCGCGTTCTGGCTCAATCTCGTGACGGGCATCGTGGGCGGCCTGCTGATCTACTTCGGCGCGTTCATCTATACCGCCTACTTCACGAAGGTGTCGGCCGAGCTGCAGCATGAGGTCTATCGCGCGCTGCCGTGGCTCGCCGTGGCGATTCCGATCGCCAACGTATCGTGGGTGTTCGCGGGCGCCATCAACGGCGCGGAGCGCTTCGGCGTCTACAACACCAACCAGACGATCGGCACGTTCCTGTTCCAGTTGCTGCCGCTCGGCGCCGCTTGGCTGATCGCGCCGACGCTGCAAAGCGTGCTGGCCGCGGCCGTCGTCGCGCGCATCCTGGCGGCCGTGCTGCTTGCGCGAGCGAGCCTGAAGGTGCTGAACATCCGGCACATCCAGCTTCCGCAATGGGGCGTCGCGAAGGGGCTCTTCAGCTTCGGCGGCTGGATGCTCATCGCCAGCGTGACGAGCATGGTCTCCGATTCGCTCGATCGCGTGATGCTCGGCACGGGGCTCGGCGCGCGCTTCGTCACCTACTACACGGTGCCGCAAAATCTCGTCACGCGCCTGAACATGCTGCCGAATGCGCTGATACGTACGCTGTTTCCGCGCTTGTCGGCCGTCGAGCGCGAGCATGCCGATGCGCTCGTGCGGCAGTCGCTCGAATTCCTGAATGCCGTATTCACGCCGGTGGCGATCGTCGCGATTCTCGTGCTCGGGCCGTTCCTGACCGTGTGGGTCGGCAGCGACCTCGCGACGGCGTCCTCGCCCGTGGGCCGCATCCTCATCGTCAGCGTCTGGCTCGTGGGTCAGGCGAGCGTGACGCGCATCCTGATCCAGTCGCAGGTCAACCCGGCACGCGCCGCGGGCATCGGTCTCGTCGAATTGCCCTTTTTTGCGGGGGCATTGTGGTTCGGCATCGCCCACTACGGGCTGGTGGGCGCGGCGGTGGTGGTCGCGGTGCGCGCGCTCGTCGACTATGGCGCGCTGTTGTACCTCTCCGCCATCCGCGCGCGGCCGATCTGGCTCGACATGCTGGCTCATCTCGTGTTTCTGCTCGCGGCGCTCTATGTGGCGAGCGTCGTATCGAATCTCGCAACGCTCGCCGTGGTCGGCATCGCCATGCTCGGCGCGAACGTCGGCTGGTCGATCACGACGACGCCCGCGTTGCGCAATCTCGCCCGCGATCTGCTGCTGCGGCTCAACGTGAGGAATAGCGCATGAGCGACAACCTCTATGCAGACTATGACGAGGCCGCCGCGCACGCAGTGGCGGCCGATGTCGGGAATGGCGCGGGCCGCGCCGCGCTGGCGGAACCCAGGGAGCGCGCCCAGGCGGCGTCCGCTTCGCGTGCGCTGCGCGTGGCGGTCGTGCACGATTGGCTCGTGACCTACGCCGGCGCCGAGCGCGTGCTCGAGCAGATCATCGCGTGCTTTCCCGATGCCGACGTGTTCAGCCTCGTCGATTTTCTCGACGACAACCGCGCGTTCCTGCGCGGCAAGCACGCGAAAACGTCGTTCATCCAGAAGCTGCCGATGGCGCGCAACAAGTACCGCTCGTATCTGCCGCTGATGCCGCTTGCGATCGAGCAGCTCGACGTCAGCGCCTACGATCTCGTCATTTCGAGCAGTCACGCGGTGGCCAAGGGCGTGCTGACCGGTCCCGACCAGGTGCACATCAGCTACGTGCATTCGCCGATCCGCTACGCGTGGGATCTGCAGCATCAGTACCTGGAGCAGTCGAAGCTCACGAGCGGCCTGAAATCGGTGCTGGCGCGCGTGATTCTTCACTACATCCGCAATTGGGACATCCGGACTTCGAACTCGGTCGACTACTTCGTCGCCAACTCGGCGTTCATCGCGCGGCGCATCAAGAAGGTCTATCAGCGCGATGCGCAGGTGATCTTTCCGCCCGTGGACGTCGACGCGTTTTCGCTGAATACGCAGAAGGAAGATTTCTACCTGACCGCGTCGCGGATGGTGCCGTACAAGAAGATCGATTTGATCGTCGAGGCGTTCGCGCGGATGCCGGACAAGCGCCTCGTCGTGATCGGCGACGGGCCGGAGATGCGCAAGATCCGCGAGAAGGCGGCGCGCAACGTCGAGATCATGGGGTATCAGCCGTTCGCGGTGCTGCACGATTGCATGCGCCGCGCGAAGGCATTCGTGTTCGCGGCGGAGGAAGACTTCGGCATTTCCGTGGTCGAGGCGCAGGCGTGCGGCACGCCGGTCATCGCGTTCGGCAAGGGCGGGGCGCTCGAGACGGTGCGCGATCTATCGCGGCCGCAGCCGACGGGCATGTTCTTCGGCGAGCAGAGCGCCGAGGCGATTGCGCGTGCCGTCGACACGTTCGAGCACAACGCCGCGCGGTTTTCCGCGCAGGATTGCCGCGCGAACGCCGAGCGTTTTTCCGCTGCGCACTTTCGCGCGAGCTTTACCGGATATGTGGAGCGCGCGATGCCGGGCGCGTCGGCGCGCGCTTCGCGCAGGCCCGCGCCTGCCGCCGAGCGCGTGGACGGCAATCGGCCGAAGGTGCTTGCCGTCGACCAGACCGGCTTGCTAGGCGGCGCGGAGCTTTCGCTGCTGGAGATCGCCAGGAACTTGAAGGAATCGATGGAAGTCGTGCTGTTTGGCGACGGGCCGTTCCGGATCGCGCTGGAGGAAGCGGGCGTGGACGTCGATGTGCTCGACGTGCCCGCGCTGCATGGCGTGAGCAAGAGCGGCGGCGGACTTCCGAAAATGCGCACGCTCGGCGGGCTCGCCTCGCTCGTGCGCGAAACCGCCAAGCGTGCGCGCGAGGCGGACATCATCTACGCGAATACGCAGCGCGCCATGGTGGTCGGCGCGATTGCGGGCCGGCTCTCGCGGCGGCCGGTGGTGTGGCATCTGCGGGACATCGTCAGCGCCGAGCATTTCGGCGGCGTGCAGCGAACGATCATCAAATGGGCCAGCAAGCTGGGCGTCGATCATGTGATTGCGAATTCCGGTGCATCGGCACGCGAGTTCGCCGCGTTGACAGGGGCGTCCAAGGATCGCGTCGACGTCGTGTTCAACGGCATCTCCGAAGCGCCGTTCGCCGCGCTCGACGAGGTGGCCAGCGCGGAGCTTCGCGCGCGTTTCAATCTGCCGCTCGACGCGTTCCTGGTCGGCGCGTACAGCCGCCTTGCGAGTTGGAAGGGGCAGCATGTCCTGCTGGAAGCGATTGCTTCGAATGCGGGCATGCACGCGGTGCTCGTCGGTGCGCCGCTGTTTGGCGAAGATGCGTATGAGGCGCAATTGCGCGCGTACGTCGAAGCGCATGGGATCGCGGATCGCGTGCATTTCCTCGGGTTTCAGCGCGATGTCGCCGCGTGCATGAAGGCCGTTGATGTCGTCGCGCATACGTCGATCACGCCGGAGCCGTTCGGGCGGGTGATCGTCGAGGGCATGCTCGCGAAGCGGCCGGTCGTGGCGTCGCGTGCGGGCGGGGTGGTCGAGATCGTCGAGGACGGTGTGAACGGCGTGCTTTGCGAGCCGGGCGATGCACAAGCGCTCGCCAGGACGCTGGCCGAGCTGCAGGCGGATGCGCAGCTGCGTGCGCGGCTTGTCGAGAATGGTCTTGCGAGTGCGCGGAGCAGGTTTGGTACGCGGATTTATGTGCAGAGTGTTGAGAGGGTGTTGGCGGGGGTGGCGGGGAAGTGGGTTAAGCGTAAGCACAAGCACTAGTAGTTTGAGGCTTTCGTGCAACTTTGATATCGCGGCGGTCCGTATAGTCCGTCCCTCCCCGGGACCGGGGTCACTTTGGTCTTGCCCAAAGTAACCAAAAGCGCGTCCTAGGCGGACGGCCTGTCCCGGAGGCACGCAGTGCTGTTGGCGGTAGCGTTCTGGGGGCATCTGTTACCGCTCGCCGTACGTCCCGTTAGCACGCGGCACGGAATAGTCCTGCGACGAAACAAATAGAAGGCGTCGAATTGGCTGCGCTCCATGTTGCCTACGATTAAAAGTCAGCGGGAATGCATAAAGCAGCATCGCAAGACAAGTCCCTTTAAGCGCTTTCCTTAGCGCTGGCATTGATTTGATTCGACTTAGCGCAATTCCGTGCCGCGTGCTAACGGGCCAGGCCGTCCGCCTAGGACACGCCTTTGGTTACTTTGGGCAAGACCAAAGTGACCCCGGTCCCGGGGAGGGACGGACTATACGGACCGCCGCGAATTCAAAGTTTTCGCGAAAACCTTGGCAAAAGAACCCGAAGCCAGTTTCATTAGCGAGTCTTAGGCTTGATACTCCCCGACCACTGCATCGCGGGCAGCTCGACGAGCCGATAAAACCCATAAGCGATGCCGATCGCAACGGGCATAAACGCGAGCGAAGGCCAGATCGAAAGCTGCAACGACGACCGGAACAACACCGACCCCAGGCACACGAAAATCGGCAGGTGTACGAGATACAGCGAATAGCTGAAGTCTCCTAACCGCGCGAGCACGCGTGATGCGAGATGAGGCGGCGCCGTACGATCGAGCGCCTTGTAGAGATAGCACGCGAAGCCAAGCGCCCAAAGCTGGAACGCGCCGTATTGACCGAAGTGAAAGGCGGCGCAGCCGAGCGCGGTCAGCGCAGCCGCTGCGGCGTACCAAAGCGCGGACTTGCCGCGGGAGCCGTCCGCAGCAGTCGCACGCACGTCGGCGATATACGCGCCGATCATCCACGACAGCCAGTACGACGTGAAGAACTGCACGTCATGACGCTCGAGCAGAAGCGCCGAGGCGACATTCACGATGGCCACCGCCGCCAGCACCGCATTCATTCCAAAGCGCCGCCGGGCCGCAAAGACGAGCGGATAGACAGCATAGAACTGGACTTCGAGCGACAGCGTCCACAGCGCGCCATTCGAGCCATACGTATAGCCCGCCACGCCTTGCAGCGAAAACAGGTTGACGAGGAACGGATAGAGCCCGATGTCGCGGATCTTGTGACTGACCGGCGGAAAGTGCAGGCTGATCGTATCGAGCGCGAGCGTCAGCAGGAGCGCGGCGAGCAAGACCGGATAGATGCGCGCGAAGCGCCGGGCCCAGAAATTGCGCGCATCGAGCCGGTATTGCGGGTTCGCGGCGAGCCGCAACGCCGCGTTGCGATGGATGCAGTAGCCGCTGATGACGAAGAAGATCGGCACGCCGGCGGAGCCCCAGGCGATCGGCAGCGTCAGGTATCCGGCGATGGCGCCGGGATTGAGCGCATGCCCGAGAGCGCGATGAAACTGCTCCATGCCGACCCAGACGACTTGTCTGCAATGGAAGTAAGCGACCAGTAAGGCTGCGAAGCCGCGCATCGCGTCGATGACGAAATCCTTCGGGGCCGCCGCGGCTCGCGCATCGGATTGACGGAGGGCCGGGAACGCGGGGTTCGCGGCGGCGGTCTGCAACGCTTGGAAATCGCTCATTCGAGATCGTCGTCCGGGCTGTTGGAATGTCCTGGCGCAGCGCGCGAGGGGGCCGCGAGCCGCCCTTCATCCTAGCGCAGCGAGAAGGCGTGCAATAAGTAAATAAATTCGCAATCCCTATTCATCCGTCCAGTGTCGCGGCGAGTGAATTACGGAAAAAATTAGCGTTGGCGTAATGCCAATTATTTGCCGATTTTTTCATGATAGTTTTGTACTCGAATCGATCTGACAAGGAGTGCGTCATGGACTTGCATTGGGTTGCCGGCGTCGCCGTGCTGCTGATCCTGGCTGCGATCTCAGCCTATCGGGACGCCCTGAAGAACGAGCCGATCGGTCATTTTGGCTGGGCCAACGGCGATCTTCCGAAAATGGAAGAAATCGAATAGCAAAGGTGTGACTGGAATAGGTCGAATTTACTCGACCCATTCCCATTGATCGGTAATTTGGTATTCATCTCATGCGCGGATAAAAATCGGCTGCCCGCGAATTCTTATCCGCGCGTCATTCACAACACGACTGGGAATTCTCACGATGTTGAAAGTCACCAAAGCCGTGTTCCCCGTGGCGGGCCTGGGCACGCGGTTTCTCCCGGCCACCAAGGCGAGCCCCAAGGAGATGCTGCCCATCGTCGACAAGCCGCTGATTCAATATGCGGTCGAGGAGGCGATCGAGGCCGGGATCACTGAAATGATCTTCGTCACGGGGCGCAGCAAGCGCGCCATCGAAGATCACTTCGACAAATCCTACGAGATCGAGGCCGAGCTCGAGGCGCGCGGCAAGCAGAAGCTGCTCGACCTCGTGCGCAGCATCAAGCCGAGTCACGTCGACTGCTTCTATGTGCGCCAGCCGGAAGCGCTCGGCCTCGGCCACGCGGTGCTGTGCGCGGAGAAGCTCGTGGCGGACAGTCCGTTCGCCGTGATTCTCGCCGACGACCTGCTGCACGGTCAGCAGCCGGTGATGAAGCAGCTCGTCGAAGTGTTCAATCACTACCACAGCTCGGTGGTGGGCGTCGAAGCGATCGCGCGTGAAGACAGCCGCTCATACGGCGTCGTCGAAGGGCGCGAATGGGAAGAGGACGTCATCAAGCTGTCGGGCATCGTCGAGAAGCCGGCGCCGGAAGTCGCGCCGTCGAATCTCGGCGTGGTCGGCCGCTATGTGCTGATGCCCAGCATCTTCGACCACATCAAGAAGCTCAAGCCGGGCGCCGGCGGCGAGTTGCAATTGACGGATGCGCTGCAGTCGCTCCTCACGGAAGAGCAGGTGCTCGCGTACCGCTACTACGGCACCCGCTTCGACTGCGGCAGCAAGCTCGGCTACCTGAAGGCGACCGTCGAGCTCGCGCTGCGGCACCCTGAAGTCAGCAAGGAATTCGAGGCTTATTTGCGCGGCTGTCTGCCGGTTTTTGCATCGGCTGCCTGAAGCCCTCGCGCGTCATCGATCGCATTCCCCCCATTGGCATCGCGCCGCAACGACGTTGCGGCGCGATGCTTTTTTTGCGCTTGCTGCGCGCGAACGGCTGGCGCAGCGGCCGCTGTCACTAGGAGGAAGACCGTTCAATACGGCTGCGGCTGGGCAGGCGCGCGCATGCGCCGCTTCAGCTCGGCTTCGACAGGCTTTTTCAGCGCCAGCACGCGTTTTTCCAGCAGGCGCCAGGAGAGATGCGCGAGCAGCAGCGACAACAGGAATTGCAGCACGGCCGGCAACGCCTGCTGAAGCTCGGTTGGTAAATGCATCCGCGCATAGAGCGCGGGCGCTGCGCCCAGCTTAGACGGAATCAGGTTGTGAATGAGATAGAACCCGTAGCTGATGGTGCCGAGATAATCGAGGGCCGGCGTTTCCAGCACGGTCACCAGCACGCTGTCCTGCCGGTTCACGACGTAGAGAAAGAAACAGCAGAGCGAGACGGAAAGGCCGAGGTCGATCCATCCGAGCGCCAGTGGGCCAGCGTCGGCTGCGCACAACGGCTGGGAAGCGAACACGCAAGTTCCGGCGAGGCCTGCCGCCAGCCACGACGTACGGCGCATGTGAGCGGCAACGCGCGGATCGGCGCTTGCCATGCTGCACATTCCGCCCAGCGCGAGCAGCGCGAAATTCCAAGGCGAGAACGCATAGATCAGCGGCGAGTTTGCGCCGGCCGCATAGAGCGCGAGATGCAGCGCCGCGCAGACGAGCACGAACGCCGCGCACATCCGCAAGTGCCGCTTCGCGCGCGTGAGTACGAGCGTGAATGGCGCGACGAGATAGAATTGCTGCTCGACCGCGAGGCTCCAGAAATGCGAGACGGTGCCGGGCCACATCCGTTTGACGACGCCGATCCACAGGTTCGACAGAAACACGAAGTGCCAGACGATGCCGAGATCGACGCCGCGCTGGTAGAACAGCCGATGCGCGATCGCGAGCGCGGCGAGCAGCAGGTAGTAGACGGGAAAGATGCGCAGCGCGCGCTTGGCGAAGAACACGGCAATCACGGTGCGGCAATCCTGCATGCCGTGTTCGATGCCGGTACGGTTGCGATGCAGCTCGCCGACGATCAGGAACCCGCTGATGAAGAAGAAGATCCATACGCCGAGCTTGCCCGCATCGACGGATGCGAGATGGGCCTTGTGCGAGAGGAACACCAGGATGACCGCCAGCGCCCTCAGGCCGTTCAAGCCTTTCACGTGCTTCGTACCGCTTTCCATTGCTGTTCCAGAGTACGACTGACGCGGAAGTATAGGCAGGCAATTATTCGTAAGTAATTCTGGCGTCTTCTGGGAACTCGACAATCGTCTTTCGCATGCGCGATAAAAATTGGCGATTTGAAAGATTGCTTTGGGTTGCGAATGCGCCAATTTCGCGCTCGCTGCGGATCGATTTGTCATCGCCGCGACACACGACCGTGATCGTGCATGCTGGTGCGGTACGCGTATGGTGCGTGCCTGCTGCTTGCAAGCCGCGGCAAGCGTAAATCCTCGTAGCCGCCACCTGCGCCGCTGTAATCTGGATGACAGCGACGGCGGGTATGCTTCGGGCGGCTCCATCCGAGCCGCCACGAGAACGGATTCCCCATACGGCGATGACTCGAGATCCACAACACGCCCGCGGCGTGCCGCAAGCGGCGGAGCCGCTCGATGCGCTTTGGCGCGCGCTCGACGCCGCGCCGCAAGACGCCGCGTTGCATCGTTCGCTGGCGGACGCCTTGCGCTCGCAAGGCGACGAGCTCGGCGCGCTGGCCCATTCGATCGCCGCGCAAACGCTCGAAGCCCGCGCGGCCGGATCGCCCGATGTGTCGGCCGGCGACTTGTGCATGGTCGCCACCGGTTATTTCATGAAGGGCGACACCGAAGCGGCCGTGCGCTGGTATCGCCTCGTGCTCGCGATCGATCCGAACGTTGCCGTCGCCTATCAGAACCTCGCGGCCATTCACGCCGACGAGGGCCGCTTTGCCGAGGCCGAGGCGTGCCGCGCAAAAGCCTACGCAATCCAGCGCGTGTTCGTCGAGCGCGCGGGCGATCCGGTGCGCGACGTGCTGATTCTCTGCACGGGCCAAGGCGCCGGCAATGTCCCGTTCGATGCACTGCTGCCAAGCGCCGCGTGCGGCCGGATCAAATACGCCATCGACTACGCGCGCGACGAAGAGGATGCGCAGTTGCCGCCCTACGACCTCGTGTTCAACGCGATAGGCGATCCGGATGTCGCCGCGCCGCTCATGGCGAGACTCGAGCGCTTTGCCGCGCGCTGCGAACGTGCACTGCTCAATCCGCCCGCCGCGATCGCCCGGACTTTCCGTGACCGGCTTCCGGGCTTACTGCGCGATCTCGACGGCGTTGCGGCGGCGGCATGTGTGCGCGCCGAAGCCGCGCCCGCTTCGCGCGACGCGCTTTTGCAATGGCTGGCGGCCGCGGGCATCGTGTTGCCGGTGCTGGCGCGTCCCACCGCGACGCACGGCGGCGAGGGCCTCGCGCGCTGCGACTCGCTCGACGCGCTTCAAGCGAAACTGAAGACGCTCGACGGCACGCACTATATGACTGCGTTTGTCGATACTCACTCGGCGGACGGCTACTACCGCAAGTACCGGATGATCTTCGTCGACCGCGAGCCCTATCCCTACCATCTCGCGATTTCGCCGCACTGGATGGTGCATTACTTCTCCGCCGAGATGGAGCAGCACGCCTGGAAGCTCGACGAAGAGCGGCGTTTTCTCGAAGATCCCCGGGCCGCGCTCGGCGACCGTGCGATGGCTGCGATTGCCGCGATCGCACGCAGGCTCGACCTCGACTACGGCGGCATCGACTTCACCGTGCTGCCCGACGGACGAGTCTTCGTTTTCGAGGCCAACGCGACGATGCTTGCGCACTACGAGCGCAGCGACGGCGTGCTGGCGCACAAGAACAAGCATGTGCAGCGCATCGTCGATGCGTTCGGACAACTGCAGGCGCTGCGCGCGAGCGTTCGGGGCGCTGAGTGAATATGCAAACGAGCACGCAAATGAACTTCTCCGGCGGCCCTGGCGCCTTGCCGGCGCCGGTATTGCGCCAGACGCGCGACGCCATCGAGGCGTTGCCCGAGACGGGGCTTTCCGTGCTCGGCATGAGCCACCGCTCCGCATGGTTTCGTGCGGTGCTCGACGAAGCGGAACACAACCTGCGCGAGCTGCTGGACATTCCGCGCCACTATCACGTGCTCTTCATGCAGGGCGGCAGCAGCCTGCAGTTCTCGATGCTGCCGATGAACTTCCTGCGCGGCACCAAGCAGCGCGCCGAGTACATCGTCTCCGGCTACTGGAGCGCGAAGGCCCCGGTGGAGGCGCGTCACGAAGGCCACGCGAGCGTCATCTGGGACGGCTACGACGAACGCTATACGCGCCTGCCCCAGGCGGACGAATTGCGGCTGTCGGAAGATGCCGCTTATCTGCACTACGTTTCCAACGAAACGGTCGAAGGCCTCGAGTTCGCAGAAGCGCCCGGCCTGCCCGGCGTGCCGCTCGTCTGCGACATGTCGTCGAATCTGTTGGCGGGGCCCATCGATGTCGAGCGCTACGCGCTGATCTACGCGCACGCGCAAAAGAACCTCGGGCCGTCAGGGGTCACGGTGGTCATCCTGCGCGACGATTTTGCGCGACGCGCGCGCGGCTCGCTGCCGACGATGCTCGACTACCGCACGCATATCGACACGCGCTCGCTGTACAACACGCCTCCCGTCTTCGCGATCTACGTGCTGATGCTGGTGACGCGCTGGCTGCGCGGCGAGATCGGCGGTGTCGCGGCGATGGCCGAGATCAATCGCGCGAAGGCGAGGGCGGTGTACGGCGCGCTCGACGCGTACCCCGGCTTTTATCGCGTGCATGCGGAGCGGTCGTGCCGCTCGACGATGAACATCGCGTTCCGCTTGCCCGATACGGTGACGGAAACGCTGTTTCTGGAGGCCGCGCAACGCGACGGCTTGCACGGGCTCGAAGGGCACCGCTCGATCGGCGGATTGCGGGCGTCGCTATATAACGCCGTCACGTTGGACGCGGCCGCTACGCTTACACAATGGTTGACCGATTTTGCGCGGCGTTACGGTTAACTGCCGCTTAGGTTTTCGTGAAACTTGAATTCGCGGCGGTCCGTATAGTCCGTCCCTCCCCGGGACCGGGGTCACTTTGGTCTTGCCCAAAGTAACCAAAGGCGTGTCCTAGGCGGACGGCCTGGCCCGTTAGCACTCAGTCCTGCCAGCGATAGCGGTCGATGGGCAAGCGTTATCGCCCGCCGCACGTTCCGTTAGCACGCGGCACGGAATGGCGCTGCGACGAAGCAAATGGAGGACATCGGTTAGGCCGGGCGCCAGTTGCCTGAGTTTAAAAGTGAGCACGAGCGCATCCGCATCATCGCAAGACAAGTCTCTTTAGGCCTTTTCTTAGCGCGAGCATTGATTTGATTCGACTCAGCGCCATTCTGTGCCGCGTGCTAACGGGACGAACGGCGGGCGACAACGGTAGCCCTCAGACCGCTACCGCAAACAGGACTGAGTGCTAACGGGCCAGGCCGTCCGCCCAGGACACGCCTTTGGTTACTTTGGGCAAGACCAAAGTAACCCCGGTCCCGGGGAGGGACGGACTATACGGACCGGCGCGAAATCAAGTTTCACGAAAGCCTAAACCTTACGATCCTTGGAATCGCCAGCCATTATTGGCAAGCCTTAATCAAGCATAAAACAGCAAGCGATAAATAGTAAAAATATGTATCTAAAGGCGCATTGAAAATACCGCTTCGCGTCATTCTCAAGTGGTCTACTCCAATTCACAAATTGGACATGATCGCTTTCTATGCTTAATCGCCTTTCCGATTCTTATTAAGCTGGCGCGCGCTTCGCGCGTGGAGAAAGATCGTGCTCATCAAGACCGTTTGCGCTTGTGCGGCAGCCATTGTGTGCCTTGCCGTGGCGGCTTGCAGCAACGACGACGGCGCAAGCGCGCCAAGCCGGCAGGACGCGGCTGAGCGCACGCCGCAGCTGCCCGGCACATTCGACACGAACGCTCGCGCAAACACTCAGCAAGCTCCAGTTCTCGCACAAGGATTCGCTGCCCCGCAAACGCCGGCGGCAACTGGCGCATCGGCGCCGCTTCCTCCGCTTCAGACGCCGGTATTTCATTCGGCGGATTGAATCGGCTGCAATCGGCTTTCAGCTTTTCGTAGTTCGCTTTCTCGTCGTTAGCTGGTCCCCCAACAGGCTGTACTCGTCGACGCGTATCGCCCGCTCGCGTGCCGTCTTATTCCATCCTTATTTAAAAGAAACGAATATGACTTCGAATAGCCGACGTGACTTTCTGCGCGCCGCCGCTCAGGCGGCCGGCGCCGCAGCCGCGATGGGCGCGTTGCCCGCAGGCATCCGCAACGCGCTCGCCATTCCCGCCAACAACGCAACTCGCAGCATCAAGGACGTGGAGCACATCGTCATCCTGATGCAGGAGAACCGCTCGTTCGACCACTATTTCGGCACGCTGCGAGGCGTGCGCGGATACGGCGACAAGCGCACGATCACGCTGCCTTCGGGCAAGCCGGTCTGGTATCAGCCGCTCGCCGGCGACGCGGGCTACGTGCTGCCGTTCCGCCCGAGCGCGCCGGACCTCGGCCTGCAGTTCCTGAAGGACCTGCCGCACGACTGGAACACGACGCACGCGGCGTGGAACGGCGGCGTCTACGATCAGTGGGTGCCGGCCAAGAGCTCGACGACGATGGCCTACCTGACGCGCCAGGACATCCCGTTCCACTACCAGCTCGCCGACGCGTTCACGATCTGCGACGCCTACCACTGCTCGGGCATGACGCCGACCGACCCGAACCGCTACTACATGTGGACCGGCTGGGTGGGCAACGACGGCAACGGCGGCGGCCCGGTGATCGACAACGCCGAAGCGGGCTACTCGTGGTCGACGTATCCGGAAGTGCTCCAGCAGGCGGGCGTTTCGTGGAAGATCTACCAGGACATCGGCAACGGGCTCGACGCCGCGGGCTCGTGGGGCTGGACGAGCGATGCCTACATCGGCAACTACGGCGACAACTCGCTCCTCTATTTCAATCAATACCGCAACGCGCAGCCGGGCAATCCGCTCTATGACAACGCGCGCACGGGCACCAACGTGGCGGTGAGCGGCGGCTACTTCGACGTCCTCAAGCAGGACGTGCAGAACAATACGCTGCCGCAGGTCTCGTGGATCGTCGCGCCCGAAGCGTACTCGGAGCATCCGAACTGGCCCGCGAACTACGGCGCGTGGTACGTCGATCAAGTGCTGCAGATCCTGACGTCGAACGCCGACCTCTGGAGCAAGACGGTCCTGCTCGTCACCTACGACGAGAACGACGGCTTCTTCGATCACGTCGCGGCGCCGTTCGCGCCGTCGACGAGCGCAACGGGCTTGTCGAACGTCGATACTGCCAACGAGTATTTCGCCGGCAACTCGACGTATTCGGCGGGTCCCTACGGCCTCGGGCCGCGCGTGCCGATGCTCGTGGTGTCGCCGTGGTCCAAGGGCGGCTGGGTGTGCTCGGAGACGTTCGACCATACGTCGATCATCCGCTTCATCGAGCGCCGTTTCGGCCACGACCACAATCTCGCCGAGCCGAACGTCACGGCGTGGCGCCGTGCGGTATGCGGCGACCTCACGCGCGCGTTCGACTTCACGAATCCGAACGCCGCTTTGCCGACGCTGCCGAGCACGAGCGGCTACGTGCCGCCCGACCAGCTGCGTCATCCGGACTACGTGCCGGTGCCGCCGCTCGTGCAGGCGGTTCCGCAGCAAGAGCCCGGTGTGCGTCCGGCGCGCGCGCTGCCGTATGAGCTGTTCGCGCACGGCCTGCCGCAAGCGAACCAGGGCAAGTTCAACATCGAGTTCGTCAACAAGGGGCAGGCGGGCGCGGCGTTCCTCGTCTACGCAGCGCACAGCACAGGTGCGCCGCGCACCTACACCGTCGCCGCCGGGACGCGCCTGAAGGACCAGCTCGCGCTCGCCAGCGACGGGAGCTACGGCTTCTCGGTGCACGGCCCGAACGGCTTCTTCCGCCGTCTCGCGGGCAAGGCGGTGGCGACGCACTGGTGGAGCGGGACCGACGTGGCGTTGCCTGATGTGGTGGAAAGCTACGACGTCGCCAACGGCAACATCCAGCTCACGCTCAAGAACGCGGGCACGGCGGCTTGCCAGTTCGCGATCTTCAACGCGTACGACCGCGGCAACGTCCTCAGGAAATCGGTCGCGGGCGGCGAGAGCGTGAGCGTCTACATCGATCTGCGCGCGCAGTACGGCTGGTACGACCTGCGCGTGACGGTCGAATCGGACCCGACGTTCGAGCGTTGGCTCGCCGGCCACGTCGAGACGGGCAGCAGCAGCATGAGCGATCCGGCGCTGGGTCAGTCGTGATGGAAGGCCGCCATCGGCGATGAGACGCATCGGACCCGCGTGCCGCGGGTCCGATCAGCTTTTTCTCGACGTCTGCGCGACAAACGGGGTGGGTACGTGCTGCACCTGCTCGCTCCCGCATTTCGGGCAGGGCGGATGGGCCTTCTCATGTTCGGCGAGGTGTTCGACATGCTCGAACGTCTCGCCGCACTTTTCGCAACGATATTGGTAAGTCGGCATGGCAGTCCTCCGGCACGAGTCCTGCACGTCGTCGCCGGGTATCTCGCCAACAGTGTGCAGCGCTCTAGTGACCCATTGTAGGTCACGAAAAGAGCCGAACCCTTGTTTGAACCGGCAATTGCATAGTTTGGCGGACTATGGTCTCGTACTCGCTTGCGAGCGGATTGCTCGGACGATTCGCCAGTCGGCTGAAAAAACAAAACCATGAACTCAACGGTTCTTTCGGCGCTCGCCGCACTGGTCGGCGCGATCATCGGCGGCCTGACGTCGGTATTGGCGTCATGGATGACGCAACGGACACAGGCGCGGGCAGACTGGCTCCTGCAGGACCGGGCGCGCCGCCAGGAGCTTTACAAGGATTTCATCGAGGAGGCGTCCGCATGCTACGTCCATGCGCTCCAGCATGGCGAGCCGGATCTGCATTCGCTTGCCAGTCTCTACGCGAAGATCAACCGGATGCGGGTGCAATCCTCGCGGCAGGTCGTGGAGGAGGCCGATCGCATCGGGCGAGCGATCGTCGATACGTACCTGAGTCCCGACAGGACATTCGTCGAGTTGCGGGAGATGCTCGCGGACGGCTCGATCGACATCCTCATCGAATTCGGTTCGATGTGCCGCGCCGAACTGGAATCGCTGCGCGCCCAGCAATTCTGATCGGCACGGCGCTTCAGGCTTTATCGCGCGGCGTTTCTTCAGTGACGCGCAACGCGGCGTGGGCCGCGACCAGCAGTCCGGCGTCGTGCTCGCGAAGCGACGCGTCGACAGCGTCCAATGCCTTGGCGAGTTCATGACGTCCTTCCTCGGTCGAATTACCGCCGTCGAACACGAGGTCGGCTTCTTGTCTTAACCGTTTAATGAGCTTTGCGGCACAGCGGCTGTCGAGTGTGCCGTTGTGAACGAATGCGCTGATTTGCAGCGTCAGGGCGGCCAGGGTGGCCTCGGTGGTTTGATTGAGAAGCTCCAATTCGTCTTTCGACGACCGTTTACTCATCGCGGTTCTCCGGTTTGCGTTCGTTCGAGAAACACAGGATCGGCGCTTGCGGCACCCAGGCTCCGCAAGCTCGGCTTTGGACAGGGCGATCCATTCTAATAGACGAAGTGGCCTTTTTGATGCGAAATGAGTTGGATTGTGCGCATGTCCACGATCGGTCCGCTCAAGCGCCGTTTCGTTAGCGACGCTGCACGCTTCGTGCGACGGATGCCCGAGCGCTTCCTCACTTCACCACGCTTTCGGCCTGCGTCTCCAGCGCTTCCGTTTCAGGCGCGCGCACGCCATGCGCGCACGACACCATCCCCGGCTGCAGCAGCAGCGCGACGAGCCCGCTCCAGCCGGTCTGGTGCGAAGCGCCGACGCCGCATCCGTTGTCGCCGTGAAAATACTCGTGAAAGAGCACGAGGTCGTCGCAGCGCGGGTCCGCCTGCAGCTTCGGGTACGCGCCCATCACCGGGCGCTTGCCGCCGGCGTCTTTGAGGAACAGCGTCGTCACGCGGCGCGCGAGGAAGAACGCGATCTCGCGCAGCGAATACTTCTGGCCAGAGCCGGTCGGGTATTCGACGCGGAAATCGTCGCCGTAGTAGCGATGGAATTCGAATAGCGATTCGATCAGCAGGAAATTCACCGGCATCCATACGGGCCCGCGCCAGTTGGAATTGCCGCCGAACACGTGCGAATCCGATTCCGCCGGCAGGTACTTCACGTAGAAATGGTCGCCGTCGTGGCGGAAGGTGAACGGGGTTTCGCAATGCACGCGCGAGAGCGCGCGCACGCCGTGCGGCGACAGGAACTCGTTTTCATCGAGCATGCGCCGCAGCAGGCATTTCATCCGATGGCCGCGCAACAGCGAGAGCAACGCGCTGTTGCCCGCGCCCGGCTCATGCCAGCGCGACACGAGCCGCGCGAGATCGGGCCGGTGCTCCAGGAACCAGAGAAGCCGCTCGCGCAAGCCCGGCAGGCTGCCGTGCGTGCGCTGCTCGAGCACGCGCACTGCGAAGAGCGGAATTAGCCCGACGATCGAGCGCATCCTGAGCGGCACGCTGCTGCCGTCGGGCAGACGCAGCTTGTCGTAGTAGAAGCCGTCTTCGTCGTCCCAGAGGCCCGTGTCGCAGGCGTCGCTGCAGCCGACCGCTTCCGCGATATAGAGAAAGTGCTCGAAGAATTTCACGGCGATATCGACGAACACCGCATTCTCGATCGCAAGCTCGAGTGCGATCTGCATCAGGTCGAGCGCATAGGCGGCGACCCAAGCGGTGCCGTCGGCCTGATCGATGCGGCCGCCGGTCGGCAGCGGCGCGGAGCGGTCGAAGATGCCGACGTTGTCGAGCCCGAGAAAGCCGCCCTGGAAGATGTTGTGGCCGGCGGCGTCCTTGCGGTTCACCCACCACGAGAAATTCAAGAGCAGCTTGTGAAAGATGCGCTCGAGAAACATGCGGTCGCCGCGGCCCGTCGCCGCCTTGTCCATTTCGTAGACGCGCCACGCCGCCCATGCGTGAACGGGCGGGTTCGCGTCGGAGAACGCCCATTCGTAGGCGGGCAGCTGGCCGTTCGGATGCTGGTAGCGATCCTTGATCAGGAGGGTCAACTGGTGCTTGGCGAAGTCAGGGTCGATCATTGCGAACGCCACCGCATGGAACGCAAGGTCCCACGAGGCGTACCACGGGTACTCCCATTTGTCGGGCATCGAGACGATGTCGCAATTCGACAAGTGCCGCCAGTCGGCGTTGCGCGCCGTGCGCCGCGCGCGCGGCGGCTTCGGCTGGGCGGGGTCGCCGTCGAGCCAGCGCGTCACGTCGAACTGGTAATACTGCTTGCCCCATAGCATCCCCGCGAGCGCCTGGCGCTGGACGAGCCGCGCATCGGCGTCGTCGAGGTCTTCCTGCAGCGCCGCGTAGAACTCGTCCGCTTCCGCGCGGCGCATCGCGAAGATCGCGCTCGCGTCGATATGCGCCGAGCGTTCGGCCGATTCGGCGCGCACGCGCAGATGCACGACACGCTTTTCGCCGGGCGCAAGCCGCAGATGCACTCGGGCCGCCGCGCGCGTGCCGCGGTCGCGGCGGATCGCATGCTTGTCGCCGGCGACGAGGTAGTCGTTGAAGCCGTCCTTGAACGGTCCCGCGCCGTCCATGCCGAACAGCCGCCGCACGTTGGTGTCGTTTTCGCAGAAGAGCCATTCGACGGGCGCGTCTGCGCCCGCCGTCACGACGAGCGGCTCGTGGCCCGCGCGCCGCGCGATCACGCAGGTCTTGCCTTCGGCCGCTTCGAGCGACAGCGACGGCCTCGGCTGGCCGGGCCACCATGACCAGCGGTTGCGGGCCCAGATCTGCGGCAGCACGTCGAGCTCCGCGGGCTCGCTCGCGCGGTTCTCGACGGTGACGCGCATGACGATGTCGCCGGGGTCGCCCTTGGCGTATTCGATATGGATGTCGAAGTATCGATCGCCGTCGAACACGCCGGTGTCGAGGATTTCGTATTCGGGATCGGCAGCCCCGCGCCGCGCGTTTTCCGCAACGAGGTCCGAATAGGGGAACGCGGCCTGCGGATATTTGTAGAGCATCCGCATGTAGGAATGCGTGGGCGTGCCGTCGAGATAGAAATACAGCTCCTTGACGTCCTCGCCGTGGTTGCCTTCGTCATTGGTCAGGCCGAACAGGCGCTCCTTCACGATCGCGTCGCGCCCGTTCCAGAGCGCGACGCTCATGCACCAGTCGAGCGTGTCGTCGCCGAAGCCGCCGATGCCATCCTCGCCCCAGCGGTAGGCGCGGCTGCGTGCGTGATCGTGCGGAAAGTAGTCCCATGCCGTGCCGTTCGCGCTGTAGTCCTCGCGCACCGTGCCCCACTGGCGTTCGCTCAGGTACGGGCCCCAGCGGCGCCAGCGTGCGATGTCGGGTCCATGGAGGCGGTGGCCTTCGACGGTGTCGAGAAGCTTGGAGCGGCGCGGACTGAGCATGGCGACTTCCTCGGACGAGGAGCGGAAGAGGCCAATTTAGCGCATTCGCGGGGCTTATGTGCGCCGCACCGTACCCGAGCGGCCGTTCGGCTGCACCGACGCCAGCAGCGATTCGATACGCAGCAGCTCCCCGAGCGACCACGCTTGAAACGGCGTGCCGCGCGGCGCGTGCGGCGCGTCGCCGTCGGCGATCTCGCAGACGTGGCCGAGCCCGTCGACGCGCAAATGCGCGAAGAGCGGCGCGAGGAAGCGGCGGCGCGCTTCGGCGCGCGTATGCGGCGAACTGCCGTGCACGCGCAGCCAGGCTTCGACGAACGGACCGATCAGCCAGGGCCAGACGGTGCCCTGGTGATAGGCCGCATCGCGTTGCCGCACGTTGCCCGTGTAAGCGCCTGCATAGTTCGGATCGCCCGGCGCGAGCGTGCGCAGCCCGAGCGGCGTGAGCAAATCGGCTTCGACTTGCTCGACGATATGGCGCGCCGTTTCGCCTGTCGCGAGCGTGAATGGCAAGCCGCCCACCGCGAAGATCTGGTTCGGCCGGATGCTCGCGTCGACGCGGCCGGGCTCGTGATCGACGTCGACGACGTCGTACAGCGCGCCTGTCTGCGGATTGACGAAGCGCGCGAGAAACGCCTGCGTGGCGCGCTCTTCGAGGCTTTGCCATTGCGCGGTCCAGTCGAGCGAGGTCCGCAGCGCGTTGATCCACAGCGCCTGGACCTCGACCGGCTTGCCGATGCGCGGCGTGACGACCCGGCCGTCGACTTTCGCGTCCATCCACGTGAGCTGGACGCCCGGTACGCCGGCGCGGACGAGCCCGTCCGTATCCGCGCCGATCGCATAGCGGGTGCCGCGCGCGTAGCCTTCGAGCACGGCGTCGACGGCATGGCGCAAGGTCGAGCGGGTCGTGTGGCTCGCGTGGTCGGTGCGCAGGTAGTCGTGCACCGCGACGATGAACCATAGCGATGCATCGACGGCGTTGTATTCCGGCTCGCTGCCGTCGTCGGGGAAGCGGTTGGGCAGCATTCCTTGCGACACCGTGCGCGACCAGTCGAGCAGGATCGCCTCGGCGTCGCCGTAGCGGCGCGTGCCGAGCGCGAGACCGCGCAGCGCGATGAAGGTGTCGCGGCCCCAGTCGGTGAACCACGGGTAGCCGGCGACGAGCGTCTGGCCCGTGCCGCGCTCGACGAAGTACGCGTCGGCGGACAAGCGCGTGCGCGAGCGGAACGCGGCGCGGCGCGCATGCTCGGCGCGCGCGAGCTCGGCGGCGCGCGTCTTGGCGTCGTCGCCGAGTTCGCCGTTCGGGCGCAGGATGATGACGGCGTCGCGCGCGGCCACGTCGAACGCGAACACGCCGGGGGTCGCGAGATCCTCGCTGAAGTCGAGGCCCCGCTCGCGCTCGCGGACGTAGAGGAAATGGCGATACCAGTCCGGCGCGTGCTCATACGTGCCGTTCGTCAGTGCGGCGATAGCGGGCAAATCGCCGTAGGGGCGCCATGCGACGTTGCCGCCCGCCTCGCGGCAGGAGAAGCAGAAGGCCGCGTTTTCGTGGTGCAGCGCATGGTGGTCGCGTCCGGAGAGCAGCAGCCGCACCTTCAAGCGAAGCGGACCAGCCACGTCTTGCGCGCCTTCGAGCCTCCAGCGCAGCACGGTTTCCCCATAGCCCTTCGCGACGAACAGCTCGTAGACGAGCGTGGCCGCGCCGTCGATCCGGAAGCGCCAGACCGGCCAGGGCGCGACGTCGAACGCGATCAGATGCGGCGCGAGATCGGGGTGGACAACATCGGGAAGGTAGCGCTGCGTCGACAAAGGCACGTTGCCGCCGGGCGTTTCGAGCCACGCCTGAAGGCCGTTGACGAGCACCACGCGGCCCGTCGGCGGATGCGTCGCCGCGAGCAGCAGCGCGTGATAGCGGCGCGTGCGCTCGCCGCCCGCGGTGCCCGACGCGAAGCCGCCGAGGCCGTCGGGCTCGAGCCATTCGGCGTGCTCGTCGAACTGCTCGGCAAGAAAAGACGATGCGCCGGAGGCGTCCCGCGCGCCGCTATGCGCGTCGTCCGGCAGGTGTTCGGAGGGGATCGTTCGCGTCATGTCGAAGCTCTTCGCGCTCTATGCACGCATCAGCGCATCGTATCCGTTCGCTGCCGCAGCGTCTCGAAGACTCGGGAAAACACGGTGCCCGAAGCAATCCAAACGCATTTTGACCGCTGAAACAAGGCTCAAAATGCATCGGACAGTCTGCGCCGCGCAACACATCGCGCGATAAAGCAGCGGGAATAACACAAAAGAGATGCACGAAACGTTGTGGCGTATGTAGAATCCGCCGTTGAAGCGCGCGTATATCTCGCGCGCTTCGGTTCATCACTGACCACAACTGGTAGGAGAAACATGGCGACTTCCGCAAAAAAGGTAGCCAAGAAGGCTGCCCCCGCACCGGCTAAGAAAGCAGCCGCAACGAAAGCTCCCGCGAAGAAAGTAGCGGCTAAGAAGGTCGCCGTGAAGGCGTCCGGCGCACCGTCGCCGATCAAGGACACCTTCACGAAGGCCTCGCTGGCTGCTCACCTCGCTGAGCGCGCTGCTGTCGAGCCGAAGTCCGTCAAGGCTGTGCTGGCCGCACTCGAAGACACGATCCTCGGTACGGTCCACAAGAAGGGCGCAGGCGAGTTCACGCTGTCCGGCCTTCTGAAGATCGTCGTGCAAGCCGTGCCGGCGAAGAAGAAGCGCTTCGGCAAGGACCCGTTCACGGGCGAAGAGCGCTGGTTCCCGGCCAAGCCGGCATCGGTGCGCATCAAGGCGCGCGCGCTGAAGAAGCTGAAGGACGCAGCAGCGGCGTAATAGCCGCGCGTGCTGGCATCGCCGCGTGCTGTTGAGCGCGGCGCCGCGAGCGCAAGCTGATCGGAATCCCCGCGAGCGGAAGTTCGCGGGGATTTTTTTGCGTCAGTCTCAATCAACCCCGCGGATGTAAGCCGGCGTAAGTGCCGGGCGTCACGCCATAGGTGCGCTTGAAAAGGCGGTTCAAATGGCTTTGATCGTAGAGGCCGGCTTCGGCGGCGCTGCGCGGGGATTGGCGAAAAGTGCTATGGGGAGAGAGGCGGGAGGACAGGCGCGCGCCGTCTGTCCTCCCGTCGAAGCGCTATTGCGGCTTCTGGTCGAGCGCCATCTTCGGATCCGGCTGATAGCCGTCGTTCAGCGTCTTCATGAAGGCGATGATGTCGCGGATATCGTCGTCGGTCATCGACGGCTTGTCGCCGAACTTGCGGTCGAACGGGGCATCGGATTTGTCGATGTTCGCGCGGTAGCGGGCCGGCAGGTCGTTGTACTTGGTCACCTTGCCGTGCGCGTCGCGCGGGTAGATCTTCGCCGGATCGATGTCGCGCAGGTTGTAGAACGCCATCACCTCGTCGAGCGTGTGGTAGACGCCGTTGTGGAAGAACACCTTGCGCGTCGACGAATTGCGCAGCGTCGGCGTGAGGAACATGCCGCAATATTGCGTCTGCTTTGAAAGGTCGGTCCGGTAGGGGCCGCAGATCCCCATGTCGTAGTACTTGGGGTTCTTCGTCGCCGCGAGCGCCGTGTTGCGCGGCACGCCGAGCGCTTCGTACTGGTAGTCGGTAAACATCGGCGGCAGGCCGTCCTTGCCCGGCTTCGACAGGTGGCAGCCGGCGCAGTTGGCCTTCTGCGGATCGTTGAAGAGCTGCAGGCCATGAAGCTCGGCCTGCGTGAGGCGAGCCTTGCCTTCGAGCCAGTAATCGTACTTGCTCGTGTACGGATGGAACGACACGTCCTCGAACTGGTAGCGCGCCACCGCGAACATCGCCTCCGACACGAGCATCTTCGGATTGTCGAAGATGGCTTGGCCGAAGAGCTGCGCGAACGCCGCGCGATAGGAGCTGTGGGAGAGCTTGCCGGCGATCGCTTCGAGGCTCGGGTTCGCCATCTCGGTCGGGTTCAGCATCGGGCCGATCGCCTGCGCCTGCAGCGTGTCGACGCGGCCGTCCCAGAACAGACCGCCCTGCGGCACCATCGCGGGCGCGGCCGGCGCGACGCCCGCCGTCTTCTGCGCGCGCGCCACGCCGCTTGCCGCCGTCGCGGCCTGGGTCAGGTTGGCGGCTTCCTCGGTGTCGCCCTGGTCGGGGCCGATGCTGAAGTTCGGCTGACGGTAGAGGTACATCAACGAGGGCGGCGGACGGTCGCCCTGGAGCGTCAACGACGGGCCGCCCATCTGCACCGGCAGGCCGTTGGGCGGGCCGTACGCGTGCTCGGCGCTATGGCACGAGGCGCACGACATCTTGCCCGAGCCGGACAGCGTCTGGTCGTAGAAGATCTGCTTGCCGAGCTGCGCCATCGCGGAGAGCGGCGCGGCGGCGGGGCGCACCAAGTGCACGGGATTCGGGTTGGCGCCCGTCAGCTGCTCCACCATCTTGCCGACCGGAGCGGGCGTCTGGTCTGGCGCGCTCAGCGCCCACACCGACAGGCCGGCGGCGGCACACATCGCGGCCAGCGCGCCGCTGACGAGCCGGCGCGCGCGGCGGTTCGCCGCGCCTGAGGATGATGCGTCCGCGGATGGCGCGGAAACGGCGGCATTCTGCGATTCGTTCATTGAAGTCGTGTCTTTGTCGGAAGTCAGAAACGGCTACAGCCCGTTGCCGGGCTGTGAGCATCCCTCTACAGCGGTAGCGGCTCCTGCGCGTTTGCGTCCGTTGCGGCGCTTGGCGCGAGGGAACCGCGGCTCCCGCTAACTTCTCGTCAGATCGACGGCGGCGTCGCCACCTGCTCGCCGGTCGTCGGGTCCAGATAGATCACCGGATTACGGCCGCCGCCGCGGAAGTCGAACATGTCCATGATGCTGCCCGAGCGCGCGTCGAACGAGCCGCCGCCGAGGCGCTCGCCTTCGAGCCAGTTGTCTTCGATGAAGCGCACGACCGAAGCTTGCGTGAGCAGCGTGTGATCGACGTAGTTCTGCTTCGCCCACGGCGAGATCACGAGGAACGGAAGGCGCGTGCCGGGGCCGCAGCGGCCGTTGACGGGCTTGCCGAGCACGCCCTCCCGCGCCTTGCCGGTGCCGCAGATGCCCGCGCCGTTCAGCTGGTCGGCGACGGAATCGTACGAGGCGCTTGTCGGCGTCGTGTACTGGTGGTCATACCAGCCGTCGGAGTCGTCCCAGGCGACGATGACCGCCGTGTGCCTCCAGTCGGGCTGCTGCTCGAGGAAGTTGACCACCTTGGTCACGAAGGCCTGCTCGTCGAGCGGATCGGAGTAGCCCGCGTGGCCGTCCTGATAGGCCGGGGCCTTCAGGAAGCTCACCGCCGGGAAGTTGCCCGCCTTGACCGCCGTGAAGAAGTCGTCCGTGTCGTACTGGTGGTTCGCCGGGTCGATCGTCCGGTGGTCCTTTTCCCGCGTGTGGCCGATCGCGGCCGTCGAGTTCGGGCGCTGGTGCTGCGGGTTTGCCGTCGACGCGAAATACTGGAACCAGTTGTGGTGCGGAATGTAGTCGCCCGTCGTCGACCCCACGACGCTCGAGTACGTGCTGCGCTTGCAGCCCGTCGTGCCGTTGCTGTTGGTCTTCGTCAGGTCGAAGCCGCCCATGAAGCCGCCCCAGCTGATGTCCTTGTCGTTCAGGAGATCGCCGATGTTCTTGCTCGTCATCAGCGCCTGGTCGGTCGTGCTCGAGCAGGTGTCGTAGCCGGGGTCGACGTCGTTGATCATCGTGAAGCCGCCTTGGCCGTCGTTCACGTAGTACGAGCCCGCCACCGACGGCTTCTTAGTCGTCAGCACGACCTGCATGCCGTTGGTCTGGCCGGACACGACTTCGAGCGCACCCGGCGTCGACGGGCCATAGGTCGACGTGTAGGCGTTGTCGCTCATCGCGAAGTTTTGCGCATAGTTCCAGAGCCCCGTCACGGTGTTGCCGTCGTAGTAGCCCATCACCTGGCCCGTCGTACCGAACGCGCCTGCGCCGCCGCTCGTGCCGCGGCCGGTGTATTTCGGGAAGAGGTCGGCGGCGCCGTTGTCGTACGCTTGCTGTTCCGCCGTATACGCGTGGTTCTGGTCGGCCGTCGCTGCCTGCGTGCGGTCGAGGCGGAACGGGTTGGCCGCGCCGGCGCCGTTGGCGGCGTTCGTGTCGTTCGGGTTCGCGGTCAAGAGCGCGCCGGACAGGCCGTTGGGCGTCGGGGTGCCCGCGGCGGCGTTGAATGCGGGCTCGCCGGAGGGGTTCGTCGCGACCGGGTAGGTCGCGAAGTAGTGATCGAACGAGACGTTCTCGCCGTAGATCACCACCAGATGCTTGATCGGAGTTGCGGTTCTTCCTTCGTTGCGCCACGACCTGTCGTGCGACCTCTGGTCGTCGTCTTGCCCATGTGCAGCGACGGCGATCAAGCCGGCGAGCGCAAGTGAAACGGGGATCAGCTTACGGGGAAACATCGTCGGAACTCCTTTTTCTAATTGAATTGCCGAAGTGGCCTCGTCCTGAACGCGAACGCTCTCTCGACGGGACGTGAAGCGGAGCCAGGCAATGGGGGGTGTTTTGCGGAATTGCGAGGCATTGCATCACGCACGTGTTAAAGCTTGGGGACGGGGCGCTTTCATTCTGGTTTCAATTATTTTCGGTGCATGATTTGCTGAATCGATTGGCGTGGTTTCCGTGCCTGATATTGAAAATTGGAATGTTCTGATAATTACGTCGATATCCTGAATAGTGTGCCTCGGGGGCGATTCGCTTTGGCTTGCTGTCTTGGAGTTGGGTTCGATGAATTAATCAGGATTTCGTACTAATTGGGTGGCTGGCGTGTTGTCGTGTTGCATCGCAGCGCAGGGGGCGGTGGCAAGGGGTGATTCGTCGTCTGCGAATGAGGGCCGTATGACTGCCGGTGCCCGATGTGGTTCGAAAACCACTCCAGCTCCGCCCGGACAGCGAAAAAGCGCCGCCGGACAGGCCAGTAAACGGCCGATCCGTGATCCAAACCACCCCGGAGCACTTATCCGACACCGCCCGCGCATTACAATAGCGGGGTTTGGTTGGCTTCCGATTACGAGAAAAATCCATGACTTACTGTGTGGCGATGTGCGTCGACGACGGGCTCGTCTTCTTGTCCGACACGCGGACCAACGCCGGTGTCGATCACATCAGCACCGCGCGCAAGATGACGGTGTTCGAGCAGCCTGGGGAACGCGTGCTGGTCCTGCTTGGCGCGGGCAATCTCGCGCTGACGCAGGCGGTGCTCCACGAGCTCTCCGAGCCGTCGAATCCTGACCGGCCCTCGCTCTGGACGGCGCCGACGATGCCCGACGTGGCCCGCGTCGTCGGCCAGGCGGTGCGCGACGTGCATCAGCGCGAGGCGCGCGCCTTGCAGGAATTCGGCGTCGACTTCAATTGCAGCTTCATTCTCGGCGGGCAGATCGCCGGCACGGCGAACGGGCAGGGCGCGAACGGCGAGGGCGGCGCGCGCACGCTCAATCGTCCGCGCCTCTTCATGATCTACTCGGCGGGCAACTTCATCGAATCGTCGAGCGTGAATCCGTATTTCCAGATCGGCGAATCGAAGTACGGCAAGCCGATCATCGACCGCGTGCTGACGCCCGCGACGCCGCTCGGCGAGGCCGCGAAATGCGCGCTGGTGTCGATGGATTCGACGCTGCGCTCGAACCTGTCGGTGGGGATGCCGCTGGACCTGCTGGTCTACGAGACGGATGCGCTGCGCGTCACGCGATTCGTCTCGATCGATCAGGACAACGCCTACTTCGAGATGATTCACCGGACCTGGGGCGAGCGGCTGCGGCAGGTGTTCGCCGAGATTCCGGACCCGAACTGGCGCGATGGGGCCGAGGCGCCGCTGCAGCGTCCCGAGCGCTCGCTCGTGCTGCATCGCTCGCCGCTTGCCGGCGCGGAGGCGGGCCACACGACGCCCGCGCAGACGCTCGCGCAAGACGACAAGGCGCGGCCGCAGCGGTAGGCGTCGGACGCTTGGCGCGATGAGGCGTCAACTCCACTACGAAAAAAGCCCGTCCCGGCGTGAGCCGGGACGGGCTTTTTACACAGCGTGTTGCTTCAGCTGCCGGTCAAGTCCGATTAGAACTTGTGGCGCAGGCCGAGAGCGAAGAGCTCTTGCGAGTTGTTGCCGCTGCTGTAACCGTACGAACCGACCGAAGCCTCGGCGTTGACCACGGCGGTGCCAGTCGCGTTAAGCGTATTGCCGCTCGCGTGCTGGTAGGCGCCAACCAGGTACACGTCGGTGCGCTTCGACAGGTTGTAGTCCGCGCCCAGCGAAATCTGATGGTAGGTCGCGGCGGTGTTGCCGCTCGACTTCGTGTAGCTGTAGCCGAGGCCCAGCAGCAGCGCAGCCGTTGCCTGGTAGTTGGCGAAGCCTTGGCCCGTGTTGTACTTCTCGGTCGAGGTGAACGTCGAGAAGCCGTCGTTCTTGTACTGCGAGTTGCTGTAGCCGGCGCCGAACGTGAACGGACCTGCGACGTACTGCCCGGCGATGCGAGCGATGTTGATCGACTTGGCCGTCTGGTAGCCGAGGTTGATCAGCGAACCGTCGAACGTGCCGCCCGACGTGCCGCCCCAGCCGTCGCCGTTGCTATCCGCCGTACGCTTGCCGTTCGTGTTGTCGGCCACGAAGTAGCCCGCCGCCACCGAAATCGGGCCGTTGTTATAGGCCGCAGCCAGCGACCACGTCTGGCCCGAACCCGTCTGGCCGGCTACGCCGCCCAGTGCATACATGCCTTCGACTTGCAGGCCGGAGAACGACGGCGACACGTACTTGATCGCGTTGTTGGTGCGCGAGCTGTTGTCGTAGTTGTCGACGTCGCCGGCGGTTGCGAACACGCTGCCGAAGTAGTTGTCGGCCGTGATGCCTTGGACCATGTCGACGAGCGGGTCGTACTGGCGGCCCAGCGTGAACGTGCCGTACTTGTCGCCGCCGTCGATGCCGACGAACGCTTGACGGCCGAACTCACGGCTGCCTTGGAGCAGCTTGCCGCTGCTCGGGTCAAAGCCGTTTTCCAATTGGAAAATCGCCTTCAGGCCGCCGCCCAGGTCTTCCGAACCCTTCAAGCCCCAGCGGGTGCCCGACAGGTCGCCGCCGCTGGCGTTGCCCAGCGCCCACAGGTTCTGGCCCGATGAATCAGCGTGATGAACATACGTCAGCGACGTATCGATCGTGCCGTACAGGGTGACGCTGCTTTGAGCCTGCGCTGCGCCGGCGGCGCCGAGCAAGGCTAGCGAGAGGGTCGACAAAGCGATTTTTTTCATCATTTCTCCACGCGGATGATTAGTTTATTTGTTGCGGAATGGAGAATAGCGCAACGTGCTGATTGGCTAGAACTGGAAAAAAATCACTGTCTCGAAAATGAAACATAGCCCCAAGCCGCTGATATATAAGGCGGATAAAGAATTGTTGCTGTATCGGAAATATTGTATTGCCGCGTCTGCGGAGAGTTCGCCGAAGCGAGGCGGTATTTCACCCTTTGAGGGCGTTTTTTAAATGTATTCGTAAGGAAGTGCCCGAAACATCAAGCGCATGTGATTAATTTCGGAGCAGCTGCACGTAAATGCGGCGTGATGCACCCGAATGGCGGGCAATCTGGGCCGCTAGACAGCGGCGTTGTGATGTGTTTAGCCAATGCCGGGCAATTGGCCCGGATCCAGCCTTTGCTTTATCGCTTGGGATCCGCCGAGTGGCTGGATTCGCCGCCGTTGCCGCGGCCCGCGATCGACGTGAGGAACAGCGCCGCCCCTGCCGCGAGCATCACGGCGCGCCACGGATGCCGGTGCACATAGCGGTCGGCGGCGGCGGCGTGGCGCTCCGCCTCGAGCAGCGTCGCGGCGGTGGCGCGGGCCGCCTGGCGTTCGGCGCGCCCGATCTGGCGGCCGAGTTCGAGCGCCTGTACCGCCACGCTGGGCAGGGCCGCATTCCGCAGCGCATCTTCTCCGGACGCCGCGCCGTCCCCGGATGCCCTGCCCGCCTTCTCCGCCGCCTGCGCTGGCGCAGCCGCCGAAACCGTCGACGCCGCCAGCGCCGAAGCCAGCATCGCCCGGCTGCCTGGCCGCGTCTCTTCGCTCTGCAGCCCCCACGCGCCGCGCGGATCGTGCAAGTGGCCGCGAGCGGACGCGAACTCCGCGCCGAGCAGCAGCACGGCCGCCGAGAAGTACAGCCACATCAGCAGCACCGCGAGCGAGCCTGCCGCGCCGAACGAATTCGCCATCCCGGCATGCGCGAGGTAGAGCGCGAAGAGCTTCTTGCCGCAGGAGAACAGGACGGCGGCGACCGCGCCGCCTGTCAGGGCGTCGCGCCAGACGACCGGCGCATCGGGCAGGAATTTGAGCAGCGCGGCGAACGCGAAGGCGAGCACGAGGAGACCGACGGCCAACTGCAGCAGATTGCCGATCACGATGTAGGGCGTATTGCCCCACAGCCATTGGCCGACGAACGTGATGGCCGTATCGAGCACGAGCGACACGATCAGCAGGAACGCCACGCCGAGCACGAGCCCGAACGAGATGAGCCGTACCTTGACGAGCGCGACGACGGTCGAGGGGCGCGAGCCGGTGTGCGGCCAAATGATGCTGAGTGCCGTATTCAGCGACGAGAAGGTCGCCGATGCGCCGATGGCGAGCAGCGCAAACGAGATGATCGCGGCGATGCCGCCCGCGCTGCCGCTGCGATGCGCATTCTGGACGATGGTCTGCACGCCGGTGGCGGCTTCGTTGCCGAGCAGGCCGTGAACGTGGCTGAAGATCTGCCCGCGCGCGGCTTCGTCGCCGAAGAACCAGCCGGCCACCGCGATCACCATCACGAGCATCGGCGCGAGCGAGAACGCGGAGTAGAACGCGATGCTGGCCGCCATTGCGGTGCAGCGGTCGTCCGCGAACTGCTTGAAGGCGCGCAGGCCCCATGAGGCTTCGCGACGCAGCGATGCATGCAGTTTGTCGGCGGAGAGTGTGCTCATGATTCGGTCCAGCGGCTTCAAGAGCCGTAGATGCTACCTGAACTCGGTGAGATGCAGCGTCGATGCGCGCAGATGCGCGCGGTTGTTTGCTGATTCTAGTCAATGGAGGGGGCTGCGGTGTTTGGTTTCTTTCTTCGCTCAGGCTTTCGTGAAACTTGAATTCGCGGCGGTCCGTATAGTCCGTCCCTCCCCGGGACCGGGGTCACTTTTGTCCTTGCCAAAAGTAACCAAAAGCGCGTCCTGGGCGGACGGCCTGGCCCGGAGGCACTCAGTCCTGTTCGCGATAGCGGTCTGGGGGCTACTGTCCTCGCTCGCCGAGCGTCCCGTTAGCACGCGGCACAGAATTGCGCAGAGTCGAATCAAATCAATGCGGGCGGTCAGGAAAGGTCTGAAAAGGCTTGTTTTGCGATGCTGCGTCATGCGCCCGAGTTCACTCTCAATCGTAGGCAACATGGGGCGCGGCCAAACCACCGCCTTCAATTTGTATCGTCGCAGGGCAACCACGTGCCACGTGCTAACGGGACGTACGGCGGGCGACAGCGGTAGCTCTCAGACCGCTACCGCCAACAGGACTGAGTGCTAACGGGCCGAGGCTGTCCGCCGAGGACGCGCTTTTGGTTACTTTTGGCAAGGACAAAAGTGACCCCGGTCCCGGGGAGGGACGGACTATACGGACCGCTGCGAATTCAAGTTTCAAGAAGGCCTCGGTGAAAGAACCAACCGCCGTAAAGGCAAAAAAAAACGCGGCATGTCCCCAGAATGGAACGATGCCGCGTGACAGAGAAACCTTATACAGCCGGATAAGGGCGAAGCCGATCAGATCAAGAAATCAACGCCTGCCGGATGGCCTCAGCCAGATCCCCAGCCGCAAACTTCGCCACATATCCAGTCGCGCCAGCGTTCTTGACATGCGCCTCGTTGGCGGCCCCCGTCAGGGAGGAATGAATGACGACGGGAATATCCCGCGTGCGGTCGTCGCTCTTGATAAGGCGCGTCAGCATGAACCCGTCCATCTCGGGCATCTCCAGGTCGGTCAGCACCAGCGAGACCTTGTCGCGCGTGCGCGCGCCTTCGGACTGCGCCTCGCGCGCGATCTTGTCTAGCATGTCCCATGCTTCCTGGCCGGTCTTCGCAATCAGGTAGTCCGCGCCGATCGCGGTCAGGGCCTGCTCGATCAGCTTGCGGGCGAAGCCCGAATCGTCGGCGGCGAGGATCTTCGCGCCGGGCCGCAGGCTGATCGCCGTGCCGACGTCCTTGGCCTCGACGCTCGGATGCTGGGCCGGGAACACGTCGCGCAGCACCTGCTCGACGTCGACCACCTGCGCGAGCCGCGAATCGCCGGTGTTGCCGTCGATGCGCGCGATGCTCGTCACCGAGTTGCCGCCCGTCGCCGCGCCCTCGGCCGCGAGCACCTGATTCCACTCGAGCCGCACGATGTCGTCGACTTCCTCCACCGCGAACGCCTGGGTCGTGCGCGCGAACTCGGTGACGAGCAGGATGTTCAGCCCGCGTGTCGGGTTGCAGCCGAGCAGCTTGGGCAGGTCGATGACGGGAATGATCTGGCCGCGGATATCGACCGCGCCGAGCACGTGATCCGACGCGCCCGCGATCGGCGTGATCGCCGGCATCGTCATGATTTCGCGGACCTTGAACACGTTGATGCCGTACAGCTCGTGCTCATCGCTATCGGCAACCGTACCCAGGCGAAACAGCAGCAGCTCGAACTTGTTCGAACTCGTCAAATTGGTGCGTTCGTCGATCGAATGATGATCTGCCATCGAAGTTGTCCACGATTGCGCTGGCTGGCCCAGTGCCGGCCCGGTTCGCTGACGGGCGAGACCGGTGCGCTGTTTTCAGTATTTGTGATATCGGCGCGGCCGGAGGAAAGTTGAACGGACTTAGGGCTTTCCCGCAAATTTTTACTCTGGATTTGCTTACATATGAAAAATTGCCTGGGTATTTCGACCGGGGTAAGTTGACGCCCTTCAAGTCTTGTCATCGATATGACGTTATCCCGGACGTGAGACCAAAAGGTAAGCTGCAAACCGGCAGTGGCGTCGCCATTGCGCTTCGCACCTTATCGACCCGAACAAGAACATCCATCCATGAGCGATGCGCAAAACCCGAGTCTGCCGAGCATAGAGAGCGCGTTCCAGCCGATCTTTTCGCTGGCGCATCAGGAACCGGTCGGTTACGAGGCCCTGCTGCGCCCCTCGCAAGCAGGCGAGCTGTGCTCGCCTGCGGCGGCTTTCGCGACCGCCCGGCGGCTCGGGCGGTGCGGCGAATTCGAACGAGCGTGCGTGCGGCACCACATCGGCCGTTTTCTCGGTTTCGCCGACAGCGACAACGTGCTGTTCCTCAACGTGCACCCGGACATGCTGGTCCACCCGGTCCACGGCCCGGGGCTCATCGACGACATCGCGGCGTGCGGCCTGCCGCCCTCGCGCGTCGTCATCGAAATTCTCGAGGTGGCCGACGACACGGCCGCCATGCTCGCGGATGCCGTCGCGCGTCTGCGTCTCGCGGGCTTCCTGATCGCGCTCGACGACTTCGGCGCCGGCTTGACGAACCTCGGGCGCGTCTGGGACCTGCGCCCCGATGTGGTGAAGCTCGACGGCGAGCTGATCCGCAAGGCCGTCACCAGCTATCGCAACGCGCGCAGCCTGCTGCGGTTGATCGAGCTGCTGCACGACATCGGAACCTTCGTCGTGGTGGAGGGCATCGAGGCCGAAGCGCAGGCGCTGCTGAGCATGGATTGCGATGCCGATTTCGTGCAGGGCTATTATTTCGCCCGGCCGGAGATCATCGCGGGCGGACGGCACAGCGCGCTGCCGGTGACGGAGCCGCTCGCACGCCGCTTCATGGATGCGCGCAAGCTGCCGCAGATCGGCGACATGGAAGAGCTGGAGCCCTATCGCCGGGCCTTTCGCGAGACGATCGAAGCCTTCATCGGCGGCCACTCGGTCGAAGCATGCGCCGCGCATTTTCTGGCGCTCGAATGGTCGCTGCGCGTGTTTTTGCTCGACGACCAAGGGGTGCAGGTTTGCGACACGATCGAAGCGCAAGGGCATCCGATGCGGCGGGAGATGCCGTTTCCGCTGCTCACGCGCCGGACCGGCGCCAACTGGGCGAAGCGCGCGTACTTCCGGAACGCGCTGGCCCATCCGGGGACGCTCATGGTCAGCGAGCCGTACATGTCGTCGAGCTCGACGAATTTGTGCGTCACGCTTTCCATTTACATCAGGACCCTGCATGGCGGGCGGGTCGTGGGCGGCGACGTGCTGTTCGAGGGCTTGAGCCGCTTGCTGGAATAGCGCCCGCTCCAGGACTGCTGTCAGTGTGAGCAGGCCCTAGCTTTCACTCCACCACCCCAGCCTTCGCGACAGCCTTTGCACCGCGTGACGCAGCCGCCCGGCAGGCTCGCCGTGCGTGCCGCAATCGAAGCTGCCCGTCGAGCCCATCAGCGCGATGACGAGGCAGATGCCGCCCGTGTGATCGAACACCGGGGCCGCGAGCGAATCGATGCCGGGCACGGGCTTGCTCAAGGCGGTGTCGATGCCTTCCTCGCGAATCCGCGCAAAGCGCCGCGCGAGCGGCGCCAACAGTGCGCCCGGGTTGGCGGCGTCCTCGAAGATATCTCCAGGCGCCGCGCCCGCGAGCCGCAAGCCGTCTTGCGCGAAAAGCGGCGCCAGCGCGTCTGCGCTGAGATGCGCGGCGAACGTCCGGCCGATCGCGGTGTTGACGAGCGACATCACCGTGCCGACGCGCAAGCTCACGTGCTGCGGCTGCGCCGCTTCCTCGAGACGCACGACCGTGGGCCCGAGCGGCCCGAGCACGGCCATCGCCACGCTCAAGCCGGTGGCCGACGCGAGTTCGACGATCTCCGGCTCGGCTTCGCGCGTCGGCGCAAGCCGCTGCAACGCGATCAGCCCCAGCTCCAGCGCGAGCGGGCCGGCCTCGAAAAAGCCGTCGTCGTCGCGGCTCAGCAAGCCGATCTTCAGCAGGCTTACCAGATGCGGAAACGCCTTCGCGGGCGCCATGTCGGCCGCGGCGGCCAGATCGCGCAGCGACAGCCGCTCGCCCGAGCCGACCAGCGCGGCGAGCAGTTCGCCCGTGGTGTCGAGCGAATTGATTCCGCGTTGCGGTTTCGCGGCGGCATCGGCGGCGTCGATGGTTCCGTGCTTGCGCGAGGGGGCGGAGGAGGGAGTGGAAGGCATCGTCGATGAATCGAGGTATCGAGAGTTCAGGACGCAGCGGCGAGCTCGCGGCCGATCGCCTCGCTCGCCGCACGCAGCGCGCGGGCGACCGCGCCGTTGAAGCCGACGTCGATCGCGCCCGACGAGCCGATCACGGTCAGCGCCGCGCCCAGCTCGCCGTGCGCGTCGAGCACGGGCACGCTCAAGCTGCTGATGCCCGGGCTCGGCGTGTCGACGGCGCGTTCGATGCCGCGCTTGCGGATCGCGGCGAGCGTTGCTTCGAAGGCGTCTCGCTCATCGGCCGAGGCGAAGGCGTCGAGCGTGCGCGTGGCCTGCGTCGCCCACATCGCCTGCACGCGCTCGGCGGGCAGGAACGCGCAGAAGACGCGGCCGGTCGCCGTCTTCGTCAGCGACATCACCGTGCCGACGTGCAGGTTCATGTGGAGCGGAAACCCCGCATGCTCGTAGCGCACGATGGTCGGTCCATGCGGCCCGGCAATGCAGATCGCGACGCTGCAGCCGAGCGCCTCGGCGAGCGCCGTGGCATGCGGGACGGCGGCGCGATACGCGCTCTGATGTTCGAGATGCAGGAGCCCGAGCCGCAGCGACAGCGGCCCCGGCTCGTAGCGGCCGGACAGCTCGTCGCGCTTGATGAGCCCCAGGCGCGTGAGGCTCACGAGATACGTATGCGCCTGCGCGGGCGCGAGCTCGGCGCTCTCGGCGAGATCGGTCAGCGCGAGCGGTTCGCGCGCGCGGGCGAGCGCATGCAGCAGGCGGCCGCCGACTTCGGTGCTCTGCACGCCGCGCTGCGCCTTCTCCTTCGGCGCGCCGCCGGCCTCGCCTGCTGCCGCTTTCTTCATACGCTCGTCTTGTCCCCGATGAAAACGGCGAGTGTAAACGATCGTTCCGGCGGCGCATGCGCGCCGCCGCTGTGTCGGCCATTGCTGTTCTTCTATTTTAGTAAATAGCAACTTGATTTGCTATTGACAAATTTTCAGGCCGCCGCCATGATTCACCTCACCCCGGCGCCACAGCCGCATACTTAGAAACGGGGCGAGACACCTGCCGTTCCCCATGATGCGTTCGAGAGAGCGTTTCGCGTGTCCCGCCATCGTCAGCCCACCTCTTGAATCCAGATAGACGGAGACAACCATGGCGAAGGCATTCGCATCCCAGGCCGATCTCGAAGCAAAGCAAGTCACGTTCACGCAGCTCTCCGAAAACGCCTATGCGTACACGGCCGAAGGCGATCCGAACTCGGGCGTCATCATCGGCGACGACGGCGTGCTGATCGTCGACACGACCGCCACGCCCGCGATGGCGCAGGACCTGATCGCGAAGATCCGCGCCGTCACCGACAAGCCCATCAAATACGTCGTGCTGTCCCACTACCACGCGGTACGCGTGCTCGGCGCCTCCGCCTATTTCGCCGAAGGCGCGCAGCAGGTGATCGCGAGCCGCGGCACCTACGAGATGATCGTCGAGCGTGGTGAAGCTGACATGAAGTCGGAGATCGAGCGCTTCCCGCGTCTCTTCGCGGGCGTCGAGACAGTGCCGGGCCTGACGTGGCCCACGCTCGTGTTCGAAAAGGAAATCACGCTCTGGCTCGGCAAGCTCGAAGTGAAGATCATGCATCTGGGCTCGGGCCACACGAAGGGCGATACGGTGGTCTGGCTGCCGTCGCAGAAGGTGCTGTTCTCGGGCGACCTCGTCGAGTACGACGCCGCCTGCTATTGCGGCGACGCGCAGCTCGAGCAATGGCCGGCGACGCTCGAAGCGCTGCGCGCGCTGAACGCCGAGAAGCTCGTGCCGGGACGCGGCCCCGCGCTCCTGAACCCGGCCGAGGTGAACAAGGGCCTCGATTACACGAAGGACTTCGTCACGACGCTGCTCGCGCAAGGCCGCAAGGCGGTCGAGCGCAAGCTCGACCTGAAGGCCGCGATGGCGCTCACGCGCGAAGCGATGGACCCGAAGTTCGGTCACGTCTTCATCTATGAGCATTGCCTGCCGTTCGACGTTTCGCGCGCCTACGACGAAGCGAGCGGCATCACGCATCCGCGCATCTGGACCGCGCAGCGCGACAAGGACATGTGGGCGGCGCTGCAGGACTAAGCGAGACAAGTGCGGGAGACGGCGCTTTGCATGGGATCGGAGTAGGCGCTAAAGCGCCAACTCCGATCGACAGGAGACAAGCCATGAGCATCAATTACCAGACCGTGTCATTCGAATACCGGCGCTCGGCCGAACAGCTCGAAGACGCGGCGACGCTGCATCCGGTGATCGTGGTCGGCGCGGGGCCGGTGGGCCTCGCCGCCGCGATCGACGTGGCGCAGCGCGGCGTGCCGGTCGTGCTCGTCGACGACGACTGCACGCTGTCCACGGGCTCGCGGGCGATCTGCTTCTCGAAGCGCTCGCTCGACATCTTCGACAGGCTCGGCTGCGGCGAGCGCATGGTCGACAAGGGCGTGAGCTGGAACGTCGGCAAGGTGTTCGTGCAGCGCGAGCACGTGTACACGTTCAACCTGCTGCCGGAAAGCGGCCATCGGCGGCCGGCGTTCATCAATCTCCAGCAGTATTACGTCGAAGGGTTTCTGGTCGAGCGCGCGCAGCAATTGCCGAATCTGGAGATCCGCTGGAAGAGCAAGGTCACGGGGATCCGCCAGGACGATGGCTCGGACGGAAAATCCGTGACGCTCACCATCGATACGCCCGACGGCCCCTACGATCTGCGCGGCCGCTACGTGGTGGCCGCCGACGGCTCGCGCAGCCCGCTGCGCAACCTGCTCGGGCTCGACAGCAAAGGGCGGATCTTCAAGGACCGCTTCCTGATCGCCGATGTCAAGATGCAGGCCGATTTCCCGAGCGAGCGCTGGTTCTGGTTCGATCCGCCGTTTCATCCGGGCCAGTCGGTGCTGCTGCATCACCAGCCCGACAACGTCTGGCGCATCGATTTCCAGCTCGGCTGGGATGCGGACCCGGCGCTCGAAAAGACGCCCGAGCGGATCATCCCGCGCGTGCGCGCGCTGCTCGGTCCCGATGCCGAGTTCGAGCTGGAGTGGGCGAGCGTCTATACGTTTGCCTGCGTGCGGATGGAGAGCTTCCGGCACGGCAACGTGCTGTTCGCCGGCGATTCGGCGCATGGCGTCTCGCCGTTCGGCGCGCGCGGCGCGAACAGCGGCATCCAGGATGCGGAGAATCTCGCATGGAAGCTCGAGATGGTGCTCGCAGGCCGTGCGCCCGACAGTCTGCTCGACACCTACGCGAGCGAGCGCGAATACGCGGCCGACGAAAACATCCGCAATTCGTCGCGCTCGACCGATTTCATCACGCCGAAGACACCCGTGAGCCGCGTGTTCCGCGACGCGGTGCTGAAGCTTGCTCGCCAGCATCCGTTTGCGCGGCAGCTCGTGAATACGGGGCGCTTGTCGGTGCCTGCGGTGCTGCGCGAATCGACGCTCAATACGCCTGATCGCGATCGCTTCGAAGGGCCGATGGCGCTTGGCGCGGCTTGCGTCGATGCGCCGGTGCGCGCCGACGGCAAGGACGAATGGCTGTTGTCGCGCTTGGGCGGACAGTTCAACGTGCTGGTGTTCTGCGGGGCGGACGGCATCGATGCGGCGAGCGCCGCCGCGCTGAAAGCGATGCGCGACGCGGCCTGGCCGGTGACGCCGGTCATGGTCGGCGCGGGTCCGCTCGAGGTTCTTCGCTGCGAAGCGCCGGCAAACGCCGTGCTGCTCGAAGACGTAGAGGGCTTGGCGGCGCAGCGCTACGACGCGACGCCGGGCACCTGTTACCTGATTCGTCCTGACCAGCACGTTTGCGCGCGCTGGCGGCATGCGAGCGCCGGCGATCTCGAAGCGGCGCTAAAGCGTGCGCTGGGTGTGCAAGGCGTTGCGTGAGCGGGCCGCTACACGATATCCGGAGACCAAATGAACTACCCTCACACTCACTATCGTTCGCTGTCGACCGGAGTTAGCGCTTTAGCGGTTACTCCGGTCCCATGCAACGCTCCCCCCGAGGGGGCGGATGCCTCCCTTGGGGCGGAACCGGCGCCCGAAGGAAGTCCCCTTGGGGGACGGGAGGCATCATGGCACTGAACACCCAACCCAACCTCTCGCGCCCCGACGACTTCTACGAGGCGCTGCTCGACATGCATCGCGATCTCGACGATGCGGCGAGCCAATCGGCGAACGCGCAGCTGATCCTGCTGCTCGCCAACCACATCGGCGACTACGCGACGCTCGTCGAGGCGATCCGGCATGCGCGCGAGGGCGTCATCAGCCAGCAGCAGCCCGAGCCGGCATTGGCGCACGCGCAGTAGTGGCGCCGGGCGCGCGATCCTCGAGGTATTTCGTGCGCAGCGGCTTTTCCACAGCGCTCCTTACAGTGGCAGCCGCTGCCGCATCAGCAGAAGGCGTCAAGCGACGGCAGCCACGCCTTTGTCCGCGAGATAGCGCAAGACGCCAGGGTGAATCCGCTCGAGGCCAGGAGCCGCGGCGAGCGTATTTTCCGGCCGGGTCTCGGCGCCCTGCTCAACGTGCTGGACCAGCTTGGCATGACCGATGTCGAGCGCTCTCGCAAACCGGTAGGCCACGTCGTCATCCAGACTGACCCTGCCCAGGATGTAGCTCCACGATCCGACTGCCTGGATCGGCTCGGCCTGGCCCGGGTAGGAACCGGCGGGGACGACGATGGGCTTCAAGAAATTGTGCTTGGCGCGAACCTCCTCGATCTCGTCGGGGGTGAGTCCGATCAGCCGGCCGCCCGCACTTGTGATCGTGGTGAAGCCCGGCCAGCCGATTCCCGCTCCCCATTGCGCGGCGACCTCGCCTTCCGCGAGCATGGTGGGACCGTCGGCGGCTTTCTCGAGAAAGTGCGGTTCAAAGTCCTTTTCTCGATCCAGACCCAGGCCGTCCATCACGTACTTGCCGAGCAGGGTGATGCCGGATGCGCGCGTTCCCCACGCGATCGGTTTGCCGACCAGATCGCGCACCGAACTCGCGGAGCTGTCGCCCCTGACTGCGAACATGCCCGGACTCGAATAGATTGCCGCGATGATTTTCAAATTCGACGCGGGCCGGCCGATCCCGGCGAAAGCCTCATAGGCGGGCTCGCCTGCGACCAGCGCCATGTCGAGCTCGCCCGCTTCCAGCAGGCGAATGTTTTCCGTGCTGCCGGCGGTGTTTCGTGTTTGTACGAGCAGCGAAAGATCGGTCTCGTTGACAGCGGCAGCGGCCGCGTCCCCGTATAGCGGGAAGCCGCCTCCCGGCGTCGCTGTTCCCAATGCGATGATCGTTAGCGGATCGTTCATGTTCATGATGGTTCGGTGAAGTGAGTTCAATCGAGGCGAGCGGCAGGCGGCCGCTCGGCGCACGGGCTATTTGGCTGTTGGCTAGCCTTCGAACTGCAGAATGTGCAGGCCGGCGTTCGGGTCGGACAGGTAAATCAGCCCCTCCTTGTCCACGAAGAGATCGCCCGACTGCACGACCGCGGGCGCGTTCGGCCGGGAATCGATCATGCGCGCAGGCGGTGGCGGCACGTAGTGCGCCAACTCTGCCGGCTGGAACGGATCGCGAAGGTCGTATGCCCGAACGCCTGCATTGAGGTACGTGGCGAAAACGATGTCGGAGCTCTGAAACGATCCTGGCCGGTTTTCGTGGAGGTTGTGAGGGCCGAACTTTCCCCCCTTGCTGCAATAGTCGACCTCTCTGGGCACCGGCAGCGTCGAAATCGGCACGGGCGCTTCCGGACATCGGATATCGACGACCCAAATTCTCGGAACGCCGTTTGCGCAGTTCATGGTGGTCGCCTCGTCCGCGACGACCAGCAGGTTTCGTTCGGGGAGCGGCAGCGCGGTATGCGTTCCGCCGGTGAATGGCGGGCTCCAGTTCGAGTGGCTGACCATGACCGGCTTGGCCAGGTCACGGACGTCGTGGATCGTGAAGCCGCCGTCGCGCCATGCCCCGTAAGCAAAATCGCCGGCAACGATCGCATGGTGGGCCGCATGGCGCTTGCCCTTCGGCAGCTCGGACTGCTCGCCGCCCGCGCTCCATTGACCGGGCAGCCACCATCGGCTCACGATCTCGGGCCGCTCCGGAACCGCAAGATCGATCACCGCCATGACGTGATCCGTGTAGCCCTGTTCGTGCGCGGCGACATAGGCGTATCGCCCGCCGGTCCACCAGATGCGGTTCACGCCGAGACCCGGTATCTCAAGAAACGCAATCTCCCGGGGCGCCGATGGCACGCTGATGTCATAGATCCGGACGCCGGCTGCGAAGGCGAGCTCGCTGTCCTTGAATGAGGTCGTGAGCGTGCTCGCGAAATACTTGCTCTGGTCCTGAAACTGAGCCAGGGTCCAGATGCTGGGGCCATTGATGGCGAGCAGCAGGTCGTCAGCGACCTGAAGGTGATGCGAGCGCGTGTTCTTCGGCATCGGCACGAACGCCACTGCCTCCGGCGTTCGCGGGTCCCTGACGTCCAACACGCTGAACCCGTCGCTGAACATGTGGCCGACGTAGGCGAAGCCTTTGTGCACGATGACTTGCACGCCGTCGGGCCGGCCACCCTGGTCGCTGTGCGCGACAAAGGAGATGTTCTTCGCAAAGTCCGCTGTAGCCATGGAAGCGCTGCTTGCTGACATTCAGACCTCCGCAGCCTCGCGCACGCGTGCTGCGCCGCGAATGACGTCAACCAGCTCCACGGGATCGGCCGGCACTGAATTGCCGCGCCAGGCGACGTACTGATCCGCGCGCACCAGCGTCAAGCCCATTTCATACTGACCATCCGCCTCCGACGTCTTCAGGTCGAGGACCTTGATCGGGACCCCGCGCTTGTGCGCTGCCTGAACAAGCGGCCCGATATTGATGAGCGGATCGACCCGAACGAGGGTGTAGTACGGACCGAGCTCGTCATAGAGAGAGCGCCGGCCCTCCAGCCATACGTGCGGTGCACGGCAGCCGGGGACCGTGGACGGCTGATACTCGTGCATCGAGTACGCCGGCTGCTGCGCGCCGTCATACGCGATGACCGGGGAGTCGGCGTAGTAGTAGCCGTAGTTGAGGCCGGCCGAGCATTGTTGCTTGAGCTCGAGATCGTGCGATGCCTCGCCCACGCGCGTGCGCGACTCGTCGCCGGCGGGTCCGTCGTCCTCGATGTCCGCGGGGACGTTGCGACGCTGCTGCATCACCGCAACGGCCACTTCGGTGATGATGTGGGAAATCTGCTCGGTGATGGGCTTGCGCTCTGCTTCATAGGCGTCGAGGACTCCCTCCTCGGCCCAGCCTTGCAGCACTGCCGCCAGCATCCACGCCAGATCGGCCGCATCCGCGATCCCCGCGTTCATGCCGTAGCCGGCGGCGGGAATCCACAGATGGCAGGCGTCGCCCGCGATGAAAACGCGCTTGTCCCGCATCTTGTCGGCCACCATCCGCCGACCCATCCAGTTTTCCTTCGAGAGGATTTCGTACTCGAAGTCCGGCCCCACCCCCAGGAGCTCGCGGATTGCCCAGTCCCGGTCGACCTCGTCGTAGTCTTCGTCGTTGTAGAGGAAGTTGTGAACGTTCCAGCGCTCCTTGCCGTCGATCGCGATGATGGTGCCGCAGCGCCGGGGGTTCAGGACGTAATACATCCACGCCGGATTCGCGATGATCGACATCAGCTTCGGTGCGCGAATGAAGCTGGACTGCACCTTCTGGATCTGCGGCGTGCCGATGAACGTGGCGCCGATCATCGTGCGAATGATGGAGCGGCCGCCGTCGCAACCGACCAGATACGCGCCGGCAATTTCCTTGAGCTCGCCCGAGTCCAGGTCGCGAACGCGGGCGACCACGCGATCCTTTTCCTGAACGTACTCGACGAATTCGTGCCGATTCAGGATCTCGATGCGCGGCTGCTTCGACGCATGCTCGAAGATGACCGGTTCGAAGAACAGCTGGTTCGCACGGTGCGAAGGCTCGGGAGTGGGCCACCAGCTGTCGGGCGAGGCGACGCCTTGCTTGCGGCCATTGCGGGAAGGCAGTAAGAGCCTGGACAACTCGATGCCGGTGACGCTCGTCGTCGAGAGCACATCGGTGTTGTGGTCCGGAGGAAGACCGACCTCGCGAATTTTCTTGGCGACGCCGAGCCGCCTGTACACCTCCATCGAGCGCGACGAAATGGAGTTGCATTTGACTGCCGGGGGTTCTCCGGCTGCGCGCGTTTCGATCACCACGACCTCGACGCCTCGCCATGCCAGGTCCATTGCCAGCGTCAAGCCCACGGGACCGGCACCAATCACGATCACTTTCGATTCAGTCATGTTTTGCTTGCTCTGAGTGGTATGGGGTACTGGACCGTGTATCAGCCCGATCGTGCAGGATCGGATCTTCCGGCGGCCCAACCTGCTGAACATCCTAGGGAACGGCACTCCGGTGCGGAAGCTGCAATTTCATCTACCCCTATCGGAAAGACCGATGGGGCGGCTTTGACGCCGGTGAGCGGGACGAGGGTGTTTGAAGTCGAAACGGCGTGCCCGATCGGGTGGGCGGGGAGCCATCGGGCTTTCTTATAGGGGTAACTGAATATCCGGCTTCTGCCTTCGAGGGGGCCCGCCTACGATGGCAAGCAACGTGGTCGCTCGGGCCGCCCTCGGCGTGGTCGGGATGGGGCGCCTCGCGAACCCTTCGCTTTACAAGAAGCTTCAGTGCGACGCCATGAGTCTGATGGACAAATTGAGGATGCGGTATCTGCGTGGAGCCGGTGTCATCGTCCCTGGACTATTGAACTGTTTCCTGACTTGCGTGGCTGGCGCGTTTGCCAATGTCGCGTTCGAGCACGGGAGCCAGAGCGCGTGGAACCTGCTGACGCGGCGGATCCTCGTTGGCTATTTGGGAGCCGTCGGCGTCGTCGTTCTGGTGCTGCCGTGGCTTTATCGGATCTCGACGGATCGGCGAAGACGCAGCCGGCAAGACTAGTCTCTTTCCGCGAAGAATAGGTCTGACCATATGGATTTCTGGCGGGATGCCTGCGGCAACACTATGAATATGCCTTCGGCGCGTGGGATATCAAAACATAAAGGATGGAGACAGACATGTCGGAGCTTGCAGTGAATCAGCACCACCGTTGGTATCGAGGACGTACGTTCCACGTTCTCGTTGCGGTGCTCCTGGGTATTTTGGTGGGCCATTTCTTTCCGAATGCCGGAACAGACATGAAGCCGCTGGCCGATATCTTCGTGCGTCTGATCAAGATGGTGATCGGACCCATCGTGTTCATCATGATCGTCACGGGCATTTCCGGTGCGGGCGACCTCCGCAAGGCGGGCCGTATCGGCTTGATGGCGCTTGTCTACTTTGAAATCGTCACCACCGTGGCCCTCGCGCTGGGCATGCTGGTTTCAAACCTTGCGAAACCGGGTGCCGGAATTGTCGTTGGCGCCATTGCAAAATCGGCGTTGCCGGGTGCATCGAAGGCAGCTTCGACGACGTGGGTCGATACGGTGGTTGCGATATTTCCAGACAATGCGGTCAAGGCATTCGTGAACGGGGATCTGGTGCCGATCATCGCATTCTCGATTTTCTTCGGTTGTTCGCTTTCATTGATGGGGATTCGCGGCAAGCCCATCGAAGAATTCTTCGAGCGATTTGGTGTTGTGCTGTTCGGCATTATCAAGATCGTCATGAAGTACGCCCCCATTGCAGCCTTTAGCGCGATTGCTTTCAGCGTTGGAAAATATGGACTCGGCTCACTGCTTGTCCTCGGCAAGCTGGTCGGGTACGTGTACCTCACGATGGCTTTCTTTGTTTTTGTCGTACTGGGCCTGATTGCCCGCCTGAACGGGCTGAGTCTCTGGAGGCTCTTGAAGTACTGCAAGGAAGAACTCGTTCTGGTCCTCGGAACCGTTCCAAGCGAGACCGTGCTGCCCACGCTGATGGCGAAGCTCGAAGCGCTCGGGGTGTCCAAGCGCGCAGTCGGACTCGTCATGCCGACGGGCTATTCATTCAACCAAATCGGTGCGGCGATCTATCTTTCGATGTCGGTTCTCTTCATTGCGCAAGTCTACGGTGTTGAACTTGGCATGTCGGAGCAGATCGGAATCCTGCTGGTACTCATGCTCACATCCAAAGGATCCGCCGGCGTCACCGGAAGCGCGTTTGTCGTGCTCGCATCGACGGTGGCGGCGACGCACGTTGTGCCCGTGGAGGGAGTCGCGCTTCTTCTCGGTGTTGAGCAGTTCATGTCGATTGGAAGGGCGACGCTCACGGTGATCGGCAATCTTGTAGCGACGGTAGTGGTGGGGAAGATGGCAGGAGAATTCGACTCCTCCGTTGCGCTGGAATGCTACAAGAAGCACTTTGAGGATGCGTCAATAGTCAGAATTTAATTGCAAGGCTACGCATGAAGCCAGGCGCGTGCCATTGCGCGCCGGGGAAAACAATCCACTGATTTCTTAACAGGAGGTTTTATGAGCGCATCAAACACCCATTCCAAGATCGGCGCAGTCTTTTACATAATTTGGGCCTGCCTGCATTTCATGGCGGCACATTCGGTATATGTGCTTGGCCGCTCCTTGGATTCGTCGATGCTGCAAGGACGAGTCTTTCAGGCGGCATGGAACCTTTTGTTCTTTTCGATCGCCGCCATTGCCGTTGCTGCCACCTTGAACTGGAGAAACAGCACATGGGGCTATTGGATCAACTTTGCCGTGGTCGGCGTTGCGGATGTTGGCTTTATCCTCTTCGTTCTCGTCCCCGGTTATATGCCTGTGTGGCCGGGTATTCTTGGCCCGGCATTCTGGGTGCTGGCGACGATCTTCTCGACGATCGCCCTGCTGACGCGAGACAAAGACGCGGCAAAGCGTCAATTGGAACCGTCTTCCGCTGCTTGACTTTTGACGTCCGGGGCATGGTTTTGCTGCCGGAAGAAGTCGTGAGAGAGGAGGCGCTCAACGCGACGGACCGAGTTTTTTAAGGTAAGAGTTTATTCAGCCTTGCGCACCATCGCGAGACGCTTCGTCTTCGGCATCAACGATCTAAAAAGACATCCCGACACTATCCATTCGCACTGGCCCGGAGCCAGTGCCTTGGGTTCGTTCGTCCATAAGAAGGGCAAAAGCTCCAGAAGAAAGTAGTTCAACGAGAGCTGTTTTGTACCACTCGATACTAACAGCCGAATATTGGAGGAAGACATGAGGAAAATGGCATTGGCTTTGCTCGGATACGCTTGCATGTCGAGCGTTGTCTGTACGAAAGCAGAGGCACAGAGCGTCACGCTTTATGGAATCGTGGATACCGGCATCGAATACGTCAATCACGCGAATTCCGCGGGCGCCTCCGTCGTAAGAGAGCCCATCAATACCGGTACGACGCCGTCGAGATGGGGGCTGACCGGCAAGGAGCCGCTAGGCGCAGACTGGAAGGCGATCTTTACGCTCGAGAGCGGATTCGACGTTGGAACGGGTATTTCGAAGCAAGGCGGAAGATTGTTCGGTCGGCAAGCATTTGTTGGCATTGACGGACCCTACGGCACACTGACGCTGGGCCGACAGTACTCGATGCTGCTGCAAGAGCTCGTCCAGTTCAGCTGGATCGGGTCAAATATTTACGGATTTGGATCTCTCGATCCTTGGATTCCGAACTCGCGGTCTGATAACACTATTGCCTATAGGAAAAACATCGGCAACCTGAGTGCCGGTTTCACCTACTCGTTTGGGCGTGACAATTCGCCAACCGGAGGCTCCAACACACCAGGCGAGGGTACCTGTGCCGGAACGCTGCCAGGCAATGCTTCTGCCTGCAGGGAGTGGTCTGCGATGCTGAGCTACACCGGCGACCCTTGGGGCATTGGTATTGGATATGACAGTCAGAACGGGGGGCCCGGATCGGCGGTGAATATGTTCAATGGCTTAGCGCCGGCCACTTTCACGTCGAGCGGCAATCGAGATACTCGTCTTCTGGCCGACACCTACTTCAAGTCCGGCGCGCTCAAAGTTTCCATGATCTGGGAACATCGACACGTCCAACCTCAGACTTCATTGGGTACGGGAATCACCTCCAATCAAGTGACATTGGAAGCGCTGTACCAATTCACGCCAGCATTCTCCGTTGAGGGGTTGATCCAGCGGATAGTCAATTCTCAGCAGGATACAAGGGCCAACATGGAGATGGTTAACGCCACGTATCTGCTTTCCAAGCGGACGGCGCTCTATGCGAACCTGGCGTTTCTGCAGAACAGCACCAGGGCCGCATACTCGATCAGCCTTGGCGGCGCCACTCCCGGCGCAGGGATGAGCCAGCTAGGCGCAATGGTTGGGATTCGACATAGCTTCTGATAAGCGCGGACTCACGGCATTGGGCGGCTGTCCACGATCGATGGTCTTCTGAATGTACGGACGCCGCCCAATCGTGAGACGGGACAGGACACACGCCCCTGCGGGCGGTCACGGTTCGGAATCCGAGGGCGGAACCATCGATTTCGCAATCGTTCTCAGATGCTCGATGAAACGTTCGACGACGGGGCTTAGCGTCCGCCTCTTCAGCGTAACGAGCGAGATCGGCGGCGGCGTCAGATGAACGTCGTCGACCTCGAGTGCCTTGATCGACCACTGCTTGGCATTTCCCGACATCAACGAAAAGGGCATGACCGAGACGTAGCGCCCCGTCGCAAGCAATTGACTGCGAAGCAGAATCGAAGCTGCATTCACGGTCACATTCAGTCTGATGTCTCTCCGCTCGAACTCCACTCGAAGAAGTTTTTCGACGATGGAAGAAGGCGGAATGATCCAAGGTTCATCGGCGAGCTCCGCAAGAGCAATGTTCCGGCGACTCGCCCAAGTGCTGGTCGTGCCCGCAACGATGCAGTGCAGGTCTTCAAACAACACCTCGACATTCAAGTCGTCGTCTATGAAGTTCTTGGGAACGCGAGCGAGCACGAGGTCAACAACTCGATCCTGCAGTTCACGATTCTCCAATGTAGTCGTATCTTGCTGAACCACGCTGAAAATGACGTGGGGATATTGCTGCGAGAACTGACTGATAGCGCGCGGCAGCAAATCCGCGGCCAAGAATTCCGCGCAAGCAATGCGGACCTCTCCAACCTCCGGATTGGTGAGAAATTCGATGTCGTTGATGCCCTGCCTCAGCTCGTCAAAGACAACTTGACCTCGCTTGAGAAGAGCGTCTGCGTAGATCGTGGATTTGACGCCTTGCGCATAGCGGTCCAGAAGCCGCACGCCCAATGCCGCCTCCAGGCTCGCTATCGCTTCCGATACGGCAGGCTGCGACATTCCCAAATGGGACGCGGCCTTCGCCATGCTTCCCCAGCGAACAACGGCAGACAAGATGTAAAGGTCGCGCAGCTTAATCCGTCTGCCGATTCGATTCATCCAGTCTGAAGATGTGCGTTTCATCTGAATTGCCGGTGGGGTTAAAGGGAATGGTGGTTTTTTGTCGCCTTCAGCAGGTTATACCACTCTATCGACGATCGAGCTTGGCCTTGGATGGATCCGCTCGGCGGGGCGCGGATTCGTGCGGTTTGACGTTGGACTTGTCATCCACCGTCGACGCTGTGCGCTGCCGAGACCCATCTGACGAGCCATAAGAAAAACCGATAGGGTTAATGGAAATTCCAGCTTCTGGCAATTTTCAGGTACGCATACCATTTCATTACCGAAAAGCTGGTAAAGACATCAGTTCAAAAGTCTGAATAGCGCCGATGGCGGAATTCTGTGCGCCATTAACGTTTATTCCACCGTTTCTCAAAGCATGCTCGCGGCAATGGGATGTCGACTTTCCGCTGGCTATCTTTCTTTTTGCCGGAAGGCTGAACAAAAAAATCATCGCCTGCGCGAGAGAATCACCATGTCACTTGTCCCTGAATCGCGTCATACGGATTCAATCGCCGAGGGTGCGCCTCGATGTGCTGGACCCTTGTCCAACCTGGTTGCGCCGCGCGTCACGCTGCCGTTCAACGCGTGCGATAGCCACTTTCATATCTTTGGTCCCGCAACCCATTATCCCTATAGCGCCGGGCGGATCTATACACCGCCGGATTGCCTGCTGGCGGATTACCTGGATCTGCAAAAGAGTCTGGGGTTGACCCGTTGCGTGCTTGTCCAGCCAAGCGTCTATGGCTCCGACAACACCGCGCTGTTGGAAGCCCTCAAAAGCCTCGGCAACGCCGGTCGTGGAGTTGTCGGTCTGAGCGGCAAGGAGTCGGCTGGCGAGCTGCGAGATATGGACGCGGTTGGGGTCAAGGGAATTCGAGTGAACCTCGTAGACGTGAAGTCCGCCAGTGCCAATCTGCCGATCGACGCGTTGCTTCGCATGCAAGAGCGCATCTCGCACTTGGGATGGCACCTGGAGCTGCTTGTCCACGTGGACAAATATCCAAACCTCGATGAGGCGCTAAGTTTGCTTGAGGTTCCCATTGTCTTTGGCCACATGGGCTACCTCTCGAGAGGCGTGAATCCCGATCATCCAGGAATGAAAGCCATGTTGGCCCTCATGCAGTCGGGCCGTGCCTGGGCCAAGGTGACAGGCCCCTATCGCATCGGTCTCGATGGGCCGCCCTATGAAACGGCCGCGCAAATTGCGCGCTGGCTGGCGAAGCATTGCATGGAGCGGCTGGTCTGGGGAAGCGACTGGCCTCATGTCATGGTCAAAGGACCGATGCCCCATGACACCGACCTGTTGAATGCCGTGACCGATTGGGTGCCTGGAAAGGATCAACAGCAAGCCCTTTTCTCAAACAATCCCGCCAAGCTCTATCAATGGGACTGACGCAATTTATTGGAGGCCAGATTATGAGTATGCCGTGCGCAGGGGTATGGGTACCCGTTGCCACCCCATTCAAAGCCGATGGACAAGTCGACCGTTCGTTGTTCTTGGAGCATTGTCAGCACTTGATCGACGAAGGGGCCGACGGCCTGGCAATTCTAGGCACTACCAGCGAAGCCAATTCGTTGAGCGTTGCTGAGCGTCTCGATCTGCTGAATCTTCTGATCGAAAACGGCGCTAGTCCAGAGCAACTGATGCCCGGCACCGGCTCGTGTTCCATTGCCGACGCCGTTCAATTGACGAAGGCGGCGGTATCGGCCGGGTGCGTGGGAACGTTGGTGCTTCCTCCCTTTTACTATAAGGCTGTCGATGACGAGTCCCTGTTCGCATACTTCAGCGAACTGATCGAGCGCGTCGGCGATGATGGTTTGCGGGTATTTCTCTACCATATCCCGCCCATTGCACAGGTCGGGTTCAGCCTGAACTTGATCGAGCGTTTGCTGAAGCGGTACGGCTCCATCATCGCGGGCCTCAAGGATAGTTCCGGAGACTTCAAAAATACACTGGCCGTTATCGAAGCGTTCCCTTCCTTGGGTGTCTTTCCGGGCTCCGAGTCCTTCCTGCTGGATGGCTTGAGAGCAGGTGCTGTCGGCTGCATCACGGCGACCGGAAACATCAATGCGCGCGCCATCAAACAGGCTTACCTGGGCGCGAAGACGGGATCAGCCGATTCTCTGCAGGCTGCCATTACCCGCCGGCGAAAGATCGTCGAGTCCTTTCCGCTCATTCCCGCTATCAAGGCCGTGCTGGCACGCCGCTATGGCGAACCCACATGGCGGCTCACACGGGTGCCGCTGATGCCGCTCGATCAACAACGCGAGAGCAACCTCATTCAGGCGTTGCGCGAAAACGGCTACGCGATTTCAGGAGAGAACGTCCATGAACACTAAACCGGTACTCGGGATCGACGAGGTCGAAGCCATGCTCATCGGCGCTCGCCGCGAAGCCGAGGAGCACGGCTGGAAGGTATCCGTCGCGATCGTCGACGATGGCGGCCACCCGCTTGCCCTTTTGCGTCTCGACGGTGCGCCTCCGGGCAGCGCTTATATGTCGACCGAGAAAGCACGCACGGCAGCGCTGGGCCGCCGCGAGTCGAAAGTGTACGAGGACATGATCAATGGGGGGCGCTATGCCTTCCTGAGCGCACCGCTTACCGCCACGCTCGAAGGCGCCGTGCCCGTTATCGTGAACGATGAGTGTGTAGGCGCTGTCGGCGTATCGGGAGTGAAGTCGGATCAGGACGCACAGATCGCCAAAGCGGGGATTGCCCGCCTTGGCAAGACGCCGAGGTGAGCATGAAACTTGTGAGCTTCCGTCATGCGGGCAAGGATTCCTTCGGCATCGCGGTCAGCGAGGGCGTCGTCGATCTGGCGCCGTACGCGTCGGCAGTCGGCTCAACGCTGAGACAGGCGCTTGTGCGCGGCAGCCTGTCCACCATTGAGGCCATTGCCCGAGATGCGAAGTCTACCGTCGTGTGGGCTGACCTCGAGTTCCTTCCGGTTGTGCCTGATGCGCAGAAAATCCTGTGTGTCGGGATCAACTACCTTGAACACGTCGAGGAGACGGGCCGCGACGTTCCGACGCAGCCGACGATCTTTACCCGCTTCGCCGACTCGCAGACGGCGCATGACGCAGCCATCGTGCGACCGTCCGTGTCGGTGAAGCTGGATTTTGAAGGCGAGCTCGCCGTCGTGATCGGCCGCACTGCGCGCCATGTGAACGCCGTGGATGCGTTCGACTACGTGGCAGGCTATTCCTGCTACAACGACGGCAGCGTGCGCGACTGGCAAAGGCACGCGAGCCAGTTCACACCGGGCAAGAACTTTCCGCGCACAGGCGGCTTCGGACCCTGGCTCGTCACCGCGGACGAGTTGGGCGACCCGTCCAAGCTGACCCTGACGACACGATTGAACGGCGAGGTTGTGCAGCACGCAACCACGGACGATCTCATTTTCGATATTCCTGCATTGATCGAGTACAGCAGCACCTTCACCGAACTGAGGCCTGGCGACGTGATCATCACGGGTACGACAGGCGGCGTAGGCGCTTTCCGTGAACCGCCGCTCTGGATGAAACCGGGCGATGTCGTAGAAGTGGAAATTTCGAAGATCGGCGTGCTGAAAAATACGATCGTCGACGAGTGATCGCGCCTCTATTCCAAGCGAATGAATCCTGCAAACCTGAAAATCGGTGTACGTCTGGGCGCCGGCTACGGAGTCGTCATGCTCCTATTGGCGATATTGGTCGCCGTCGGTCTGAACCGGCTGGCCAGCATCGGCGGGCTCAACGAGCAGATCGTCCAGAAGGAGTGGGTGAAGGCCGATACCGCTCAGGTCATTAACGCGAGAATGAGTGCCAGGGCGCAGGCGACCATGCAGTTGCTGATCACGAACGACCCGGGCAAAGTCGCCGTCATCCATCACGAGATCGAGGACAACAAGGCGGTCATGGATCGGGCGCTCGGCACACTCGACACCCTGGTGGACGAGCCCGAAGGGAAAGCACTGCTGGCAAGGATCAAGGAGCAGCGCGCCGCGTACGTGGTGTCGTTCCGAAAGGTAGCCCAGTTGCTTGCTCAAGGGAGTCGCGATCAGGCGACGGCGCTGATGAACACGGAGACCGTGCCGATGCTCGAGCGTCTCCAGCAAAACACAACGGACCTGGTGCAAATGCAGCGGCGTCTCGTCAACGAGCGTGGCGCGCTCGTCAAGCAGGTCATCGAATCCGCGCGTGAACTGATGCTCGGGCTCGGGCTGGCCGCCTTGGTGATCGGCATCGCGAGCGCCTATGTCATCACCCGCTCGATCACGCGGCCATTGCAAGAAGCGTTGCAGGTCGCGCAGACGGTGGCCTCAGGCGATCTGACGAGCCACATCCGCACACGGACCAGCGACGAGACCGGCCAACTGCTGCAAGCACTGGAACGCATGAACCACGGCCTGAAGCAGATCGTCAGCGAAGTACGCACGGGCACCGATACGATCGCGACTGCGTCGAGCCAGATCTCGCATGGGAATCAGGATCTCTCGTCGCGCACCGAAGAACAGGCGAGCTCGCTCGAGGAGACCGTCGCTGCGATGCAGGAACTCACCAGCACGGTCAAGCACAACGCGGACAACGCGTTGCAAGCGAACCAGCTCGCGCAGTCGGCCTCCGAGATCGCGAAACAGGGAAGTGCCGTCATCTCGGGGGTGGTTCACACCATGGAGGCGATCAGCGATTCGTCGGCCAAGGTCGTCGAGGTCATCGGCGTCATCGAAGGCATTGCATTCCAGACCAATATCCTGGCGCTCAACGCTGCAGTTGAAGCCGCGCGCGCCGGAGAGCATGGCCGAGGCTTCGCGGTCGTGGCGGGCGAGGTCAGAGGTCTCGCGCAGCGCTGCGCGACCTCGGCCAAGGAAATCAAGATCATGATCGGCAATTCCGTCAAGCAGGTGCATGCCGGCGGCGAGCTGGTTGCGCAAGCCGGCTCGACGATGGACGAAATCGTTGCAAGTGTGAGGCGGGTGACAAGCATCATGGCCGAGATCACAGCCGCAAACCAGGCACAGAGTGCCGGGATCGAGCAGATCAACCAGGCGATGAGCCAGATGGATCAGGTCACCCAGCAGAATGCGGCGCTTGTCGAAGAAACCGCGGCGGCCGCCACATCGCTGCATGATCGGGCGAGCAAGCTCACGCAACTGGTTGGCGTATTCAAGATCGATGACGTGCGGTGATGCGGCCGGGCCGCGAACGCCGCCTTGAGCGGCGAATGACATTGCGGAAAGAAGTCGTCATTGCATTTGCGATGGCGTTTGCACAGCCGCATGAGCCGCCTGGCAGTCGGCTCGGTATTTCGCGTACAGCCGCTTTTCCGCGCTCTTGATGTCCTTCGGATAAAACGCGTCGTCCCTCGAGACAGGCGAATAGCCAACCGATTCGAGCAGGGCGAGCTCATTCATCAGATCTTCGCGGGTTGCTTGCCCGTTCGTCCGGACAAACGGGTAAGAGTTGCATTGCTGCGGCGTGAGCGGGCCCGAGGCCGGCGCCGACGTGCTGACGGCAAGCAATGTGCCCGATAGCAGGCACATCAGTCGAAGTTTCATGGCAGCCTCCTATAAAAAACGAGGTAGCGGCGAGGCTTGGCGGGCGCCGCGAATCTCCTCGTCCGCGCTGTTTATAGTAGTGGGCCGCAGCTATCCGTTCGGTGGCGCGGACATGACAATTGCGTCATGCAACGGCGCTTTTGATAAGTTGACCAACCCCCGCTGCAGCCATTAGCATCGCCTTCATGAACTCCCGTCTCGACTTCTTCGCTTTCTCCGCACGCGCATGCTGTCGCATGCCTGCCATGGAGCGCGCGCGCGTAGCGTAATCGTCCGCCGTCCCGCTTTCCCATGGCCGCCCGTTGCAAAACCGGCGGCCATTTTGTTTTCCGTGTTCACAACCGCAGGTGCCCCGATGACCCTCGCCCTGTACGACACCTGGACGCGCTCCCTGCGCCCGTTCGATCCCATCCGGCCGGGCCAGGCGGGCCTCTATTGCTGCGGCCCGACCGTGTACGACTATGCGCACATCGGCAACCTGCGCACCTACGTCTTCGAAGACGTGCTGCGGCGCGTGCTGGCGCTCAACGGCTACGACGTGCGTCACGTGGTCAACATCACCGACGTTGGCCATCTCGTCTCCGATGCCGACGATGGCGAAGACAAGATGGAAAAGGGCAGCCGCCGCACGGGCGAATCGGCATGGGCGATTGCCGAGCGCTATACGGCCGCGTTCATGGACGACTGGCGCGCGCTGAACCTGCTCGAACCGTCGATCTGGTGCCGGGCAACCGATCATCTTGCCGAGCAGATCGACTTCATCGCCACGCTGGAGCGCAACGGCTACACCTATCGCACTGCGGACGGCATCTACTTCGACACGAGCAAGCAGGACGACTACGGCTATCTCGCGCGGCTGGACCATGCCGGTTTGCAACGCGGCAAACGCGTGGCGATGGGCGAGAAGCGGCACGCGACCGATTTCGCGCTATGGAAATTCAGCCCGTCCGATGCGAAGCGCCAGATGGAATGGGAGAGCCCCTGGGGGCGCGGTTTTCCGGGCTGGCACATCGAGTGCTCGGCGATGTCGGCGAAGTACCTGAGCCCGTGGTTCGACATCCATTGCGGCGGCGAGGATCACGTCGCCGTGCACCACAGCAACGAGATCGCGCAGACGCAGGCCTGCCACGGCACGCGTCTCGCGAACTTCTGGATGCACGGCCGGTTCCTGACGACCGCCGACGACGCGAAGATGTCCAAATCGGCGGGCGATTTTCTGCGCATGCAGACGCTGATCGAGCGCGGCTTCGATCCGCTGGCCTATCGCTATCTGTGCCTGACGGCGCACTATCGAAGCGAGCTGCGTTTCAGCTTCGACGCGCTCGACGCCGCGCAGGCAGCGCTCGCGCGCCTGCGCAAAGCCTATTCGAGCTGGCCCGAAGGCGGCGCGGCCGACGAGGATTTCGTCGCGCGTTTTCGTGTGGAAGTCGACCAGGACCTGAACCTGCCGCGCGCGCTAGCCGTGCTCTGGGAACTGGTGCGCAGCGATCTGCCGCCGGCGGTGCGGCGCCCGACGGTGGACCGCCTGGACGCCGTGCTCGGCTTGCGGCTTGCCGCATGGCGGGCGCAGGACGAGGCGATTCCTGCGGAGATCGGCGAGTTGCTGTTCCAGCGTGAAGCGGCGCGCGCCGCGAAGAACTGGGCGCTTGCCGATCGATTGCGCGAGACGCTGAGGCGCTTGGGCTGGCGAGTCGACGACAGCGCGAGCGGGCAGCGCTCGACGCGGTGCGGCGACGGCGCTTAGCGCGCTCTGGAAAGCGCGCCAGGCGGCCTCTCGCAGCACTACCGCGATTCCCCCGTGCTCTGCACGATATGCAGCTCGCGCGTGCGGATCGGCAATGCGCATTGCGCATCGGCGAGCGCCTTGCGCACCTTGCTGGAGAGATTCCAGCGCATGTCCCAGAACGTGTCGGTGCTCGACCAGACGCGAATGTTCAGCACGGCCGTGCTGTCGTCGAAGCGCATCACCATCACTTGCGGCGCGGGGTCCTTCAACGCGGCCGGCTCGTTCTCGGTGAGCGTGCGCAAGACGTCGATCGCGTGATTGACGTCGTCGCGCACCGAAATCTCCACTTCGAGATCGAGCCGGCGCGTGGCGTTGCGCGTGTAGTTGCGGATCGAATTGCTCCATAGCGCGCTGTTCGGCACGTATTCGCAGATGCCGTCGGGCTTCGTGAGGCGTGTGGTGAACAGGCTGATCTCCTCGACGGTGCCCGCGACGGTCCCGCCGCCGCCGTCGATGTAATCGCCGACCTTGAACGGACGCAACAGCAGCAGCATGATGCCGGCCGCGATGTTCTGCATCGTGCCTTGCAGCGCGAGACCGATCGCGAGGCCAGCCGCGCCGAGCACGGCGACGATGCTCGCGGTCTGGATGCCCAGCTGCGAGAGCGCGCCGATGATCGCGATGATGCGGATGCTCCAGACGCTGATGTCGATGACGATGGGGCGCAGCGTCGTATCCATGCGCGCCTGGTTGGCGAGCATGCGGGCCAGCCAGCGGCGGACGCGCTTCGAGATCCACCATCCGGCGATGAGCACCAGGATCGCCGTGCAGACGTTGATGGAGAAGGTCGTGAGCGCGTCCCACAGAATGGTCCAGCGGTCCGGGTGGACGTGAGCGAGGAGGTCTTGCATCAAAAGCGGCTCCTGATGAGGTTTGCGGCGCGAGGCGCCGCGCAGTTCGATAAGGTAAGGATGTCGGATCAATGCCGGCGGCGGGCGTGATTCTACGACGATCTCGTGTGCGCACGGATCTTCGCACGCATGACGTGCATGATGTCGCGAATCAGGCCGCCGGCGGCAGGTTTTCCTGCAGATCGGCAAGATGCGCCGGAACTCGCGCGTGCTGCTGCTTGGCTATCTCGCCGTGTTCGCCTGCGCGTTGGCTCGCGCTGCACATCCGGCAGACGAAATAGAATGAAGGCCTGGGCGAGCTTCTGAGCGCAATCGCGCCAGCAAGCCGATCGCATCCGCGCAGCGCGGATCGGCGGCCTCTTTCTTTGCGGAGCCTGAATGGACAGCTATATCGCCCCGGTCGAATTGAATAAGGCTCACCGGCTCATCAACCACGGGCCGACGGTGCTCGTGTCGGCCCGCCACGACGGCGTGGACAACGTCATGGCCGCAGCGTGGGCGTGCGCGCTCGATTTCATGCCGCCCAAGCTGACGGTGGTGCTCGACAAAAGCGCGAAGACGCGCGAGTTCGTCGAGAAAAGCGGCCTCTTCGCGATTCAGGTGCCGACCGCCGCGCAGTTGCAGCTTACGCACAAGGTCGGCAACCAGAGTCTCGTCGATCATCCGGACAAGCTGCTGACGTCCGGTGTGGAATTGTTCCACGTCGATGGCCACGATCTGCCGTTCGTCGCGGGATGCTCGGCGTGGCTCGCCTGCAAGCTCATCCCCGAGCCGCACAACCAGCAGGCCTATGACTTGTTCATCGGCGAAGTCGTCGGCGCATGGTCCGATACGCGCGTTTTCAAGGATGGGCATTGGCGCTATGAGAGCGCCGATCCGGCGTGGCGCAGTCTTCACTATGTCGCGGGCGGGCATTTTTATGCCATCGGGGATCCGTTGTCGGCGGTGGATGGCGTGCAGGAGTAGACGCCGTTCTCTTCAACGCGGCGCGCCGGACTGCGCGTCGCTTTCTCCATTGTCATCTGGTGACGGGGTGGACCGGGTGATCCTTGCTGACTTCAAGGCTGGAGCGGGGCGAGATGCTTGTCATAGATCTGTTCTGCGGCGGCGACATTGCGACTGTCGCCCGAGGCGAGCAGATCGGCGTATATCAGGAGCGGGTGAACCAGAGGCAGATCACGATTCTCCGAACATTGCGCCTGGCCGCTACGAGCCCTCTCGCCATCAGGTCGTCGATGACTTGATTGACGGTATTCAATGCCACGCCGGAAGCGTCGGCGATGGTGCGATACGGCTCTGCCACCTGCGCCGGCCGGGTCGCGAGCGCGAATGTTACCTGCATGCCCTTGCGGGTCGTGGCGCGCGCGCTGGGCGTGACCGGTGCGGCCGATGGCTTTGGGCGGCCGGTGATCATGACCATGAACTCGAGCTCGTTGATGAAGATGTTGCCGGCTGCATCGAGGAACGGCGCGTTCTGTTCGATGAGCTGTTCGGCGAGGTCCGGCCCGATGTGAGGAGCGACGAGCATGAGCGGCCGGATGCGTTCATCGCCTTTAGTGCCGCCGTGGCGAAGTCGCTCATGGAGTGAGGCGGAAGCAGACTCGATCCTCGCGCGAAGCAAGGAAGAGACAGTGACATGTGGCGACATAATTTGTAGCCTCCCTGAAATTGCCTTCCCGGTCCCCGTGCCCAAGAATTCGCCCTGCCATCGAACGCATCGCAGCACAACGCAAGCGACGAACGATGAATCGACGAACCCCTTCACGGAGAACCTCATGAACGCAATCACCAAAATGCTGGCCATTCAAGCCCTGTGCCTCGCCTCGACCTGCGCCTTCGCGCAAAGCACTCCGCAAACGGGCGGCATGAATCCGCAGCGCATGGAACGCATGGCCCAGCAGCTTCAGAGCCGCTTCGCCAACGCCAACACCACACACGACGGCAAGCTCACGCGCGAGCAGGCCGCCGCCGGCATGCCGATGGTTGCCAAGCACTTCGACGAGATCGACTCACAGAAGCTCGGCTACGTGACCTTGCCGGAGATCGCGGCATTCATGCAGCAACGCGCGGTAGCGAACTGAACGGCGCAAACATCGGAGGGATCGTAGGCTTCGTGCACGCCGCAACTTGCAATGTGCGGGAGGACACATATCTCGCCGGATGCCTTGATCCTTGCCCCGAACCGGCCTCGATGAATCGATCGAACTCAACGAAACGTTGCGATGAAACCTGTCACGTCATGTCGGCTGTGGGCGGCTGGTGCGCTGTGCATGGCGCTCGCCGAACGTTGGGACGCGCGTCACCCAGCGTAGAAGTGAGCGATGATGGAGGCGCATGACGCATTGGCAGCGCGCTCTACGGAGGCATCCATGGACCGTCCCGCGAAAATCATCGTGCTCGACGACGAAGCCGAGCTGCGCAACATGCTGCAACGCTTTCTGACTCAGCATGGTTTCGAAGTGCGCGTCGTCGAAGACAGCCGCCGGCTAGACCGCTACTTGCAGCGCGAGCCGTACGATCTGCTGGTCCTCGACTTGATGATCGGCGAGGAGAACGGCCTCGAGATCTGCGCTCGGCTGCGCGCCGAAGGGCAGACGCTGCCGATCCTGATGCTGACGGCCAAGGGCGATCCGCTCGACAAGGTGGTGGGCCTCGAAACAGGCGCCGACGACTACCTCGCGAAACCCTTCCTGCCGCGCGAGCTCGTGGCGCGGATTCGCGCGCTGCTGCGTCGCCAGACGATCGCCTCGGGCGCGCCGACCGTGACGACGCAAACCGTGCGCTTCGGCGATTTCAGTCTCGACATCGCCAAGCAGCAGTTGACGCGCGCGGGCGAGCCGGTCGAGACCCACTCCGCGCAGATGCTGCTGCTCGTGGCGCTGGCGTCATCGCCGAACCGTCCCGTGAGCCGCGACAACCTGATCGCTCGCGCCCGCGGGCGCGAGCACGGCGCGCTCGACCGCAGCATCGACGTACAGGTGCTGCGCCTGCGGCAGATCGTCGAGGACGATCCTTCGAAACCGCGCTTCATCAAGACCGTGTGGGGCGTGGGCTACATGCTGATCGGCGACGTCGAATCATGAGCCGGATCGCGCCGCCGAAATCGCTGCTCGCGCGCAATATCGCGCTCCTGATCGTGCTCGTCATGCTGAGCCAGGTGTGCTCGCTCACCGTCCTGCTGCATTACGTGCAGAGGCCGCGCGTCGAACGGGCGGCAGCGGTGTTCGCGAACTATGTCGCGATCCTTGATTCGCTGCTCGAGGCCGTTCCCGACGACGCGCGCGCGGCGCTGATGGTGCGCCTGGACGACCGCGCGAGCGCGCCGAAGGAAGCGGCCTCCGCGCCGTTGCCGAACCTCCTGAGGCTCTATCGCACGTATCAGCGCGATGTGTTCCTCGACAGCTTGCGCAAGCAGCTGCCGGGCGACATGCCCGTGCGCTGGCAGAGCGAGGGCGGCGAGCGTCTGTGGATACGCATGCACGCGAAGAGCGGGCCTTACTGGGTCGCATTGCCGATTCCCGGCGATGCGCAAGGCGTGGGCATCGACGCGGCGATCATTCTCTCGCTTGGCTTGGCGGCGCTCGCGGCGTTCACGGGTTATCTGATCCAGCGCCGCTTGAACCGTCCGCTGCAGGATCTCGCGCGCGCGGCGCGCCGCGTGAGCGCAGGCGAAACACCCCCGCCGCTGCCAACCGATGGTCCGACGGAAATCGCCGCAGTCAGCACCGCGTTCAACCAGATGACGGAGGCGCTGCAGCAAGCGGAGAAGACGCGCGCCGTGATGCTCGCCGGCATCTCGCACGACATCCGCACGCCGCTCACCAAGCTGCGGCTCGCGATGGCCATGGCGCCGCTCGATCAAGGCGACGAGAGCTTCACCGCGGCGGCCGAATCGTATCTCGACCAGATCGATACGATCGTCCAGCAATTCATGGATTTCGCGGGCAGCAGCGAGCGCGAAGCCGCCGAGCCGGGCGACCTGAATGCGCTGGTGAGCCGCCTTGCCGGCGATTTCGCTGGCTTGGGGCACGAGTTCGAGCTGACGCTGGGCGACGTGCCGTCGTTCCCGTTTCGTCCGATCGGCATGATGCGCTTGCTGATGAACCTGATGCAGAACGCGGTGGTGTATGGGCGCGTCGGGCTGTCGGTGCGCACATGGTCCGAGGCGGGGATGGCCTGCGTGGCCGTCGGCGATCGCGGCGGCGGGCTGACGGCGCAGGAACTCGAAGCGCTGAAGGCGCCGTTTCAGCGCGGCCGCAATGCGCGCACGCACAGCGGCGGGACAGGCCTCGGGCTCGCGATCGTCGAGCGCATTGCCAAGCTGCACGGCGGCACGCTGCAGTTTCATGCGCGCGACGGCGGAGGGCTCGAAGTCTGGGCCGTGATGCCGGTGGCCGCGTCGCGCGTATGACATCGCGCGACATAGTTCTCGAATAGTTTTGCGCGGGTCGTTCGACCATACTTCGTTCCGCGTGCAGGGCCTTGTTAGAACCACATCAGATCAGGCGTATCACGCATCGGTGAGATCCGCGATGACTGGGAACAGTCATCGGCTGATACGTCTTGAGCTAACGGCGGCACGGCAGTGCCGATGACAAGGTTGAACATCGTGTTTAATTCATTCGGTTTCGCAGGATTCGTAGGAAAAAAAGCCGCGCGCTTCGCAACGGTTGCATTGACGTTCGGCGGCTTGCTGCTGGGCGGCTGCGCGAGCGGCATCACCAACCAGGCGCAGTTCAGCGCCGCGCCGCAGGTGCATCCCGACAACATCTACGTCTATGCCTTCGGGCTCGATCCCGCGCAGGTGAAGCTCGATAGCGGCGGCGTCGTGAAGAAGCTGATGTCGCAACCCGGCGATGCGGAGCAGATCGAGGCGGCCACCGGAGTTCGCGAGTCGGCGGCCAACGCGATCGTGCAAAAGCTGCAGTCGATGGGGCTGCGCGCGATCCGCTCCGACGTGCCGCCGCCCGCCGATCAGAACGTCCTGATCGTGCAGGGCAGTTTCGCGAAGGTGGACGAGGGCAATCGCCGCCGCCGCGTCGTGATAGGGCTTGGCGCCGGCAAGAGCGAAATCGGTGCGACGGTGCAGGTGCTGTACAAGCCAGCCGGCGGCGCGCCGTTGGTGGTGCAGGGCTTCGATGCATCGGCGGACAGCGGCAAGATGCCGGGGATCGCGGAGACCGCCGGCGTGGGCGCCGCAGCCGGACACGTCGCGACGTCGGCCGCGGTAGGCACGAGCCTGAAGGGATACTCCGAAGTCAAGCACGCGACGCTCGCGGCGGTCGCCAAGAAGCTCGGGGATTCGGTTGCCAAGCAGGTGGCGCAAGTGGGCGTGACGCAGGGCTGGATGGCGGCCGATCGCATCAAGTGATGGGAGAGAAGCGTGGCCGGTTGCAATGACGCACCCAGTCGCATTCCGGTTGCAGCCGCCACGCTTTGCTCAGTCTGTGCAGGACTTCGGTCCTTTCGTATGTCGTGTGCCGCCTGAGGACTGTCGTTTCGATACTGGCGCATGTTCGCTCCTTTCAACGCGATTCGTTGAAAGCATCGTATTCGTCGAGTATTGGCTTGAAATGAGGTCTAGGATCTAAGGACGGCGAGTGCGCTCGCGGAGGATGCGAGATGTCTCATGAACTCTATGTCCAGGTGTTGAGCGCGATGTTCCTGTTCTGGAACGGCGCGCGCGTGCTGACTTACCTGCCCACCATCGGCAAGCTGCTTGCCAGGGATGCCGATGTCCGCAGCTACAGCTTGCTGAGCTGGGGCAGTTGGGTGCTCGGCAACGGCACGTTTGCACTCATGCTCCTCGAAATGAGCCGAGGCGTGCCGAACCAGATGTTCTGGATGAACGTGGCGAACACGCTCATGTGCCTCGTGGTGACGTTCATCATTGTCCACAGGCGTTTTCGCTGGCTGCAGGCGTGCGTGATGGGGGCGTCCACGTCGAAAGCGCGGATCGGGCGCGTGGTGCTGTGGGGGACGCCGGCGAGCCTGCTGGTCGCGGGGCTTGCCGTCGCGGTCGCGCAAGGTCTCGGGCTGGGTCATGAGCCGCGCGAGACGGCCAAAACGATGGCGAGCACGCAGCCGGGCGCTCCGGCGCAATCGACGGCTTCCCTCGAACATGCCGCTTATGCACCGGCGCCCGATGCCCATGCGGCAGCAGCGTTGGGCGCGAGTTTGGTTGTGCCTGCACCGTTTCCTTTGTCTGGTCCCTCCACTTCGTCAATCACACAGTCGACGGCGTCAAAGCCAGTCGAACTCAAGCCTGTTCGTACGAGCAAGGCGCTCGAGCAGAATCAGAATCGCCGCCGTTTCGCAGTTCGCCCCGTCGTGCGAAGGGACGACAGCCTGCTGACGCGCGTGAGCTGGTTTTTCCGGCATCTAGGCGAGCCGCGGCGCAGCGCGAGAGATCACCCCGGCGATCATCTGCATCCTTGAGAGCGCATCGCGAGTGCGCATTACGGTCCGTCGGGCATGTCTGGGCCGGGACCCGGCGGCAGGTTGATCGCGCCCGAATCGACGATCGAGCGCCGGACCATCGCGTGTGCCTCGCTGCTGCTGCTGTCGATCGAGAGCGCTTTGCCCGCGTTGTGCCACGCGCAGTTCCACATGTGCTGCGCGGCGCAGTTGCGCGCCGCGCTTAGCGCGGCATCGCGCGCGCCTTCGCGCGATGTCAGGTCCTGCCGGAGCATGAAGGCTTCGCTGTTGCTGGGGTCTTTGGCGAGCGCGCTCGCCAGTTCGATGTGCGCGGTTCGCAAATCGTTTTTCTGCAGGCTAGCCCATGCTGCGGCGAGTTCATGCGGGATCTGATCCCTTTGTTGCCATGTGCGGGCGGTTGGCGTCGGCACGGACGGCGTTCGCGTCCGCGCATTCGCATATTGACGCGGTTGCGAAGGGGAGGGCACAGGCGCCACGGTCGATCGAGTTGTTGGCGCAGGAGTCCGCGCGGGCGGTTGCGGCACCGGTTGCGGCGCCGGAGCGGTCACGGCTGGCGCGGGCGCCGGCATTGGGGTTGCCATCGCCATGGTCGACTCTGCTGGCTTCTTCGCGGGTGCTGCGGATGGCGTGGGCGCCGGCGGAGCGGGCTGCTGCGAGGCCGGTGCAGGCGTGGGTATTGCCGCTTGTTGCACAGGCGGTGCAGGTTCGGGTGTGGGCATGGCCGATTGCAGCGCGGGCGCGGGGGCCGTCATCGCCAGCGCTTGCTGCGCCGGCTTGCGATGCGCCGGGACGGATGGCGTTGCCGGCGCTTTGTCTCCAAGGCCCGGCGTCACGGAGCCGACAGCCGTATGCATCAAGACATCGCGCGAGTGCTGCTCGGATTGGTCGCCTTGCTGGCTCAGGAGTATGGCGCCGCCGAACAAGACGGCGAACGCAAGCAGAATGAGGCTCGTGCCGCTTTTCAGTCCCCATTGACGCGCCGCGCCGTATGCCGGAGAAGGGGTGCCGCCATGCGCACCAGTACTCGCTCCGGCCGGCACGAAGAGCGGAACCGGCCGTGGCGGCCGAATCGCGTCGCCGAGCGGCGCATTGCTGTTCGTTCCCTTAACCGGCGATTTCGCATTTGCAAACGAGAATGCGATCTGCGCGTTGGCGCCGCAATGCGGGCAGAACGAGACAGGCCGCGAGACGCGACCGCCGCAATAGCGGCAGGTTGCAGAAAAAGTCGAAGTCGTGGCGGTTGGGCTGCTCATCGCTGATCCTGTGGGCGTTCATGCGGCTCAGTCAACAAACGTAGCACCTTCGCGCCAGGAAAATCCGCCACAAATGTAAGATTTCGTTATTTGATTCGGAATCCGGATCAACGAAACTTGAGAAGCGGCTTTTTCTTTCGGCGCGAAGTGTTTGATGTACTGCTGTTTTTTTGAGTGGCAGGAGAGGCAGGTACGATCAATGCTCGCCGGGCCACTTCTTGAAGTAGCGGCTCGGCGGCATGCCCAACATGCGCTGGAACGATGCCGTGAACGCACTCGGGCTGCCGTAGCCGAGATCCAGCGCGACGCGGGTCACATTCTCACCGCCCCCAAGGCGTGCGACGGCGGACAAGAGGCAGGCTTGCTGCCGCCATTGCGCGAAGCCGACGCCGGTTTGCGCCCTGAAAAAGCGCGTAAACGAACGCCGGCTCATGTTGAGCGAGTTGGCCATCTCGTCGATGCCGACTTGCAGCGATGGTTTGTCCAATAGCGCGCGGCACAGCCGCGCGAGCCGCGCATCGGCCGGCAGAGGCGCGTTGAGCGACAGCTTCGGCATGACGGCGATCTCCTCGACGAGCAGCCCCATGATCTTTCCTTGGCGTCCGTCGAGATCGTAGTGCGAGGGGAGGTCGATCGCTTCCGTGATGAGGTTGTGCAAGAGGGGCGATACACCCATCACGCAGCAGTCGTCAGGAAGACTTTTCTCCTTGGCTGTCTCCGTGGAGACGAACGTATTCAACATCGTCACGGGTCCGCGGAGGCGCATTTCGTGCACCACGCCTGCCGGTATCCAGCAAGCGCGCGCGGGAGGCACGACCCAATTGCCGCGCGACGTATACATGCTGATCGTTCCCGATGCCGCATAGGCAAATTGTGCTCGACGGTGCGTGTGCGCGGTAAAAACGGACGACGCGGGGTAGTCGTTGGCCGTGACGACGACGGAGCGGGGGATGTCTTCGTAGGGACCGAGCAGGGTATCGCGCATGGCCCGAAGTCTACAGAAATTGACCCGATGCCGAAAGCGAGCCAGGGTCCGCCTCTTTAGCATGGGCAGGACCCATTCTCTTTTGACTACGGAGGCTGAATGATCAATACATTTCATCGCGTGGGCACGGGCCCCCATCCGGTCATCGTCCTGCACGGCTGGTTTGGCGGCGCACGCTCGTTCGCACCCATCGAACCGGCGCTCGACGGCAATCGGTTCACGTATGTATTCATGGACTATCGCGGCTACGGCGATATGCAGGCGGCCGGCGGCGACTACACGTTCGATGAAATCGCGAACGATACCCTGGCGCTCGCCGATGCACTCGGATTCGATACGTTCAGCCTGATCGGCCATTCGATGGGCGGCGCGGCGAGCGAGCGCGTCGCGATGCTGGCGCCGGAGCGCGTGCGCATGCTTATTCCCGTTGCGCCAGTGCCGTCGTGCGGCGTTGTCCTCGACGACAGCCGGCGCGCTCTGTTCGAGTCGGCGGCGAAGAGGGTCGAGATCCGGCAGGCAATCATCGATCGAAGCACGGGGAACCGTTTGCCGGCAATCTGGACGAGATCCAAAGCGGCGTACTCGTGGGCGCATTCCTCACCGCATGCTTTCGGCGCCTACATGAAGGCGTGGAGCCGCGGCGGGTTCAGCGAATCGGTCAAGGGTGCGGCTTATCCGGTGCGCGTGCTGATCGGCGAGCACGACCCGGTCTACGACGCCGCGCTGATGAACGCGACCTACCTGGCCTGGTATCCGGATTCGACGCTGGAAGTCCTGCCGAATGCCGGGCACTACCCGATGGACGAGGTGCCGCTTGCGCTCGTTGCAAGCGTCGAGCGCTATTTGCGTGAACGACCGCAATGACGTTCTGCGGCTCAACACGAGCACCCGGTGCGCGATGAACGGCTTTAGCCGGATAGTCCGAGCATCGGCTCGAGCAAGGCCGCCGCCACGCGAAAGATAGCGGCGACAAGCGGCGGCGCCTTCCAGCGCACGAGCAAAGAGAACCCGATCTGCGAACTCGCGGGACCGGGGAGAAGCTGGCACAGCGCAACCAGATCCGTGTAGGTGTCGTCGTCGAGCCAGCGCAGCCGTTCCACGAATTGCCGCCGGAAATACCCGAGGTGCGCGATCGGGCCGCCGAAGCTCGTGAGCCCGAGCTTTAGAAAGACCCACAGGACTTCGAGCGCGGGGTCTTGCCGGTCTTGCGGCGTGGGTATCAGCCTGGTTCCCATCAGGACATCAAATCTCCACTCGAGCCCCGAGCTCGATGACGCGGTTGGCCGGCAGCTTCAAAAAAGCCGCGACGTTGCCCACGTTGTGCAGCATGACCGCGAACAGCTTCTCGCGCCACAGCGCCATCCCTTTGCCGGACACCGGCACCACGTTGGCGCGGCTCAGGAAGTACGACGTCTGAGTCGGCTCGAACACGAGGCCGAACGGCTTGCAGGCATCGAGGGCGTCGGGCACGTTGACTTCGTCCTTGAAGCCGTAGTGGATCGTCACCTGGTAGCAGTTGCCGTCGAGCCGCTGCACCGTTGCGCGTTCGCTCGGCGGCACCCATGGGATCTCCTTCGTGCTCACGGTCAGGAACACCACGCGCTCGTGAAAGACGCGATTGTGGATCAGGTTGTTCAGGAGCGCATGCGGCACGCTGTTCGGATCGGGCGACAGGAAGATCGCCGTGCCGCCCACGCGCGTCGGCGAGTGCGCGAGCAACGATTGCAGATACGTCTTCAGCGGTGTGCTCCCGGCGCGCACGCGCGCTTCGGCGAGCATCATTTCCCAGCCGCGTCCCCAGGTGGCCATCACCGTGAACATGACGAGGCCGATCGCGAGCGGGAACCAGCCGCCCTGCACGATCTTCAGCAAGTTGGCGGAGAAGAACGTGGCGTCGATGATGAAGAAGAACACCGTGGCGAACATGCACAGGAACCAGTTGTAATGCCACGCGTAGCGGATGACGAAGAACGTCAGGCAGGTCGTGATGAGCATCGTGCCGGTCACGGCGATCCCGTAGGCGGAACCGAGCGCCGTCGACGAGCCGAAGCCGATTACCGCCGCCACGACCGCGCACAGCAGCGACCAGTTGATGCCGGGCACATAGATCTGGCCGATCTCCTTGGCCGACGTGTAGACGACCGTCATGCGCGGCAGGAAGCCGAGCTGCATCGCCTGCTTGGCCATCGAGTAGGTGCCGGAGATGACGGCTTGCGACGCGATGATGGTGGCGACAGTCGAGAGCACGATCATCGGGAACAGCGCCCATTGCGGGAACAGCCGGTAGAACGGGTTTTGCATCGCGGACGGGTCGGCGAGCAGCAACGCGCCTTGTCCGAGGTAATTCAGCGCGAGCGCAGGGAACACGAGCCCGAACCATGTGAGGCGGATCGGGCTTGCGCCGAAGTGGCCCATGTCGGCATAGAGCGCTTCGGCGCCCGTCAGCGAGAGCACCACCGCGCCGAGCGCGACGAACGCGAGCCAGCGGTGATGCAGGCAGAACGCGAGGCCCGCGAAAGGATTGAGCGCGGTGAGGATGGCGGGGGCGTCCATGATGTTGACGAGCCCGACGATCGCGATCACGGCGAACCAGAGCACCATCACGGGCCCGAACACCGCACCGATGCCGGCCGTGCCGTGCTTCTGCACCACGAACAGCGTGATCAGCGCGGCGAGCGTGACGGGGATCACGTAGGTCTTCAAAACCGGCGCGGCGACTTCGAGCCCTTCGACCGCGCTCAGCACCGAGATCGCCGGCGTGATGACGCTGTCGCCGAAGAAGAGCGCCGCGCCCATGATGCCGACGATGAGCAGCGTGTTGCGCAGGCGCTTTCTGCTCGCCACCGACGAGGCCGCGAGCGAGAGCAGCGCCATGATGCCGCCTTCGCCGTGGTTGTTCGCGCGCAGGATCAGCGCGACGTACTTGAGCGAGACGACCACCATCAGCGACCAGAAGATCAGCGACACGATGCCGATCAGGTTGAAACGGTTCAGCGCGAGGCCGTTGGCGGGATCGAAGACGGTCTGGATCGTGTATAGGGGGCTCGTGCCGATGTCGCCATAGACGACGCCGAGAGCGGCCAGCGCCAGCGCGGGCATGGCCGGCTTGTGCGGATGCGGCTCGCCGACGTGCCCGGCGCCCGAGGATTCGCTTGCAGGCAGGCTCATGTCTCCCTCCAGATCGACGCTTGCGGCGCGAGGGGGGCGGCAGGATGCGTTGTCGCCGTCGCTTCGGCACGCAAGGCTTTGAAAGCGGTTTGTAGTGTTTGACGCCTGGCTTTCTATCTGCGGCAGATCGAAGTATAGGGAAGCATCGGGGTAAGAACCGTGACGCTTGAAAAAATCGTCGGCATGCCGCCGCCCGCTCGAGGCTCCGGGCGGAGCGGTCAGCGCACTGCGTGCCGCGCGGCACGCCACGCGTCGTGACCGCGGAATTCGCAGACGGCTTAGATCAGACGGGAACCAGCCCGTCCCAGCACAGATATTTGACTTCGAGAAACTCGTCGATGCCCAGGTGCGAGCCTTCGCGGCCGAGGCCGCTTTGCTTCACGCCGCCGAACGGCGCGACCTCGTTCGAGATCAGGCCGCAGTTGATGCCGACCATGCCCGCTTCGATGCGCGCGGCGTTGCGCCAGATGCGCGCCGCGTCGCGGCTGTGGAGGTAGGCGGCAAGCCCGTATTCGCTGTCGTTGGCCATCGCGATCGCGTCGTCGTCGGAGTCGAAGCGCAATAGCGGCGCGACCGGGCCGAAGGTTTCCTCGCGGGCGATCAGCATCGCGGGCGTCACGTCGGCGAGAACCGTCGGCTCGAAGAAAAATCCGCCGAGCGCGTGGCGGTGGCCGCCGTGCAACAGTCGCGCGCCGTTGGCGAGCGCATCGCCGACGTGCTCTTCGACCTTCGCTATTGCAGCTTCGTCGATCAACGGTCCGAGCTGCACGTCCCGCTTCAGGCCGTTGCCGACGCGCAGTCGCGCGACACGCTCGACGACGCGTTCCGCCAGCGCATCGTAGACACTCGACTGCACGAGCACGCGATTCGCGCTGATGCAGGCCTGCCCCGTGTTGCGGAATTTCGCGGCGACGATGCCGTCGGCGGCGGTGTCGAGATCGGCGTCGTCGAAGACGATGAAGGGTGCGTTACCGCCCAGTTCCATCGAGCATTTCTTGATCGTCTGCGCGGCCTGCGCGAGCAGCGTGCGGCCGACTTCGGTCGAGCCGGTGAACGTGAGCTTGCGAACGAGCGGGTGGCTGGTCAGCTCGCCGCCGATCGCGCGCGTATCGTTGCCGGTCACCACGCTGAACACGCCGGGCGGAACACCTGCCCGCTCGGCCAAGACGGCAAGCGCGAGCGCCGTCATCGGTGTCTGGCTCGCGGGCTTGACGACCATCGTGCAGCCTGCGGCCAGCGCCGGCCCGGCCTTGCGCGTGATCATCGCCGCCGGGAAATTCCACGGCGTGATCGCGGCGCAGACGCCGATCGGCTCGCGCAGCGCGATGATGCGCTGCGTTTCCTTGACTCCTGGGATCACGTCGCCGCGCACGCGCGTCGCTTCTTCGGCGAACCAGCGCAGGAACGACGCCGCGTAGTCGATCTCGCCGCGCGCCTCGGCGAGCGGCTTGCCTTCTTCGAGCGTGATGAGCGTCGCGAGGTCTTCGCGATGCTCCATCGTCAACTCGTACCAGCGCCGCAGCACTTCGCCGCGGTGCTTCGCGGTCGCCCGCCGCCAGGGGCCGAAGGCTTCGTGCGCGGCGTCGATCGCGCGCCGCACTTCCGGCTCGCGGCAGCGCGGCAATTCGACGAGCAGCGACTGATCGGCTGGATTGCGCAGCGCGTAGCGGCCGTGTGGCGTTTCTTCGACCCATTCGCCTGCGACTAAGGCGCTTTCGCACCACAACGCGGGATCTTTCAGAAGATGCTTCATCGTCAACGTCCTCAGCAGGGGAAGCGGCCCGCCATGAAGGCGGAATCCGGATCGGAGGTAACCGGCAATCCCGAGGCCGCCAGCCCCTGCCGCAGCGTTTTCATCAACCGGTCCGGCACGCGCATCGCCGGTGCGCGCAACGGGCCGCCATTGAAGCCCGCGAGCCAATCCTGATACTTCCACATCGTGCGGTTCAGCACGCCCGTGCCGCCCGCATACGTCTGCGCCGCCGCGCCGTTCGCGCCGCGCGCCGGGTTGACCTTCCAGTACAGCGCCATCGCTTCTTCCCATTGCCCGTTGTGTGCGAGCTCGAATGCCTTCGGATAGTAGCCGCTCATCCACGCGGTATTGCTGGTGCCCGAGAACTGAAGCTTCATCAGGCTCATCAGCGGAATCGCATCGCCTTCGATCGGGCAGCTGATGACGACGTCGTCGCGGAAGTGGTGATACATCTCGCAGATTCCGGCCGGTAGTGGGAAGCCTTGCTCCGATTTGATCGCGGCGATGTTGGGGCAATCGTTCAGCAGGCGGCGCACGAGTTCTACAGACATGCCCGCCGGATGCACGCGCTCGAAGCCCCAGAGCGGAATCGGGAACAGCATCACGGCGAGGTCCGTCGCGTCGCAGAAGGTCTTGGTGTAGTCGTAGATTTCTCGTTCGCTCGTCGGCCAGAACTGCGGCGGGTACGAGAGCAGCGCGATGTCGGCGCCCGCTTGTTCCGCGAGCTTCACTGCTGCGATGTTCTCGGCAAGCGTGCCGAACGCCGCATGAAAGAAGAGGCCGAGCCTGGCGCCCGCCGTGTCGCGCGCCCAGGCCGTGAACTGCGCGTTCTCTTCGGGTGTGAGCGCGACTTCGCTGCACAGCAGCGTGTAGCGGAAACCGAATTCCATTGCGAGTTCGATGTCGTGGCGAATGCCGCGCTCGTTGAGGCGCTTCAGGTCCGCGCCATAGCTCGGGATCGTGACGGCCGAGCAGCCGGTGAGGTATTCGCGCGCCCAGGCGCGGGCGTCGGGCTTCTTGTAGCTGGCCATGAGAGGCAGTCTCCTTGGAGTGAGTGCTTGAATGAGTTCGCGAGCGGCGGCGGTGCTATTTCGCAACGGGCGTGATGCTCGCTGGAAGCGGCGTGCCGAGTCGTTGCTCAAGGGCGCGCGCAAGCAGCATCTCGGCGATCACGACGTCCTGCAAAGCGGACCCGACCGACTTGTAGACGACGATGTCGTCATCCGCGCGGCGCGGCGTGATGCGTCCTGCCACGAGTGCGCCCAGCGAGACGAGCCGCCCCGAGAGCACGACGCCGGCGCGCGTGGCGGCGATGGCGTCGCCGGTGTCGTGCTCGACCTCGTCGGGCATGTCGGCGACGATGCAGGCGGCGCGCGCCATCGTCTCTTCGTCGACTTCGCGTTGCTCGGGCAGCGTCGAGCCAAGCGAGACGGCGGTGACGCCGGGGGGCAGCCAGGCGCCGCGCAGCACGGGGGATTCGTCGCGGCTGCGGGCGGCGCAGAGGATGACGTCGGCGTCTTGCACGGCGGCTTCGGGGCTTTCCGCAGCGGTAATGTCCATCGCATGGCGAAAGCTCTCCACGAAGCGCTCGCGGCTCGCCGGCGTCGGGCTGTAGACACGCACGCTGTGCAGCACGTGTACCGCATGCAGGCAATCGAGTGCTCCGCGCGCCTCGAAGCCCGAGCCGATCACGGCGATGCGCAGCGGCCGGTCCGGTGCCAGCAGCGTGACGGCCAGCGTCGCCGTGGCCGCGGTGCGCAGTCCCGTCACGCGGTTGCCGTCGATCAGCGCGCGCAGTTCCATCGTCTGCTGGTCGAACAGCGAGATCAGGTAGCTGGCGCGGCGCGCGCGCGTATTGGCGGCGATCAGCTTGCAACCCATGTGCGCGCCGCTCGGCGAGACGGCGGTCAGGCTGCGCAGCCAGGTGCCGTCGCCGCGCGCCATCGAGCGCGGCGGCACCATCGCGACGGAGACGGGCCGGGCGTAGGCTTCGGCGAGCGCCGCGACGGCGGAAGGCCAGTCGGCGAGCGAGGCGACATTGGCGTCGCTGAGGAAGAGCGTGGGGGAACCGGGTTCGGCAAGAGAGGCGTCTGACATTGCGCGGGCCTGGAAGTGAATGGCCGGCACACGATAGAACGCGCTGCTGGTTTCGGGCACTGCCCGAAGTCGAAAGCAGCTATGCCGAAGATCGATGGCTGGCGTTGCCTTCGGCTTCCAGCGAATCGGCGAGGTTGCAGAGCAAGCGCCGCACGGCAAGGGTCGCCCGCGTATGAGGACGGCGCGGCGACTCGGCTAGCACGACGAACCGCTCCAGGACGGGCTCGACGATGCGCGACGAGGCGAGCCGTTCGTCGAGCTTGCCGGGCAGCACCGAGGCGATTGCATAGCCTCCGCCGGCGGCCGCGACTTCGTATTGGAGCCGCACCGAGTCCACTTCGACGGCGGCATGCAGCGTCAAGCCATGCTGCACGGCGAGACGGTCGAGCCGCGCGCGCAGCAGGTGCGGCCGGCCCGGCACGACGAGCGGCAGGTCCGATAGCGCGGCGAGCGGCACGTCGCGGCCTCCGCCTCCGGCTCCGACGACAGGATCGCCGCGACGCCCGACCAGATGCAGCGGCACGCGCGCGAGCACGCGGCAATCGCCGATGCTCGCTTCGTCCTCTTTCAGCACGACGGCCATGTCGAGACGGCCTTCGCGCAGATGCTCCTCGAGCTGCGCACTGGCGGCTTCGCTCAGATGCAGCCTGACTCCCGGCAACTCGGCGCGCACGGCCGCGAACAGCGGCCCCGCCAAATGATTCACCGCCGACGGCAGCAGCCCCAGCAGCACCTCGCCCGCAGGCTGGCCGCGCGCGCTGCGGATATCGTCGGCGAGCGCATCGGCTTCGGCCGCGAGACGCGTGACGCGCGGCAGCATCTGCTCGCCGAACTCGGTGAGCACGACGCCGCGCCCCGTGCGCCGGAACAATCGTTCTCCGCATTGCTGCTCTAGCTGCGCGATGTTGCGGCTGACCATCGACTGCGGCATGTCGAGCGCAGCGGCTGCCTTGCTCAAGCTGCCTGACGCCGACACTTGCAGGAACACGAGCCAGCGCGGCTCGACGATGGCAGGCGCAATGACCGCAGCATCGCTCTTGCTGTTACTGGCCGTCATGAAGCGCTTCGTCCATAGCAGCTGCGGCTTTCTTCAGCAGACCGCGCAGCCAACTGAGCCCGGGGTCCGCCGTCCGATGCTTGTGCCATTGCACGGCCTGCTCCATCGTGGGGACGGGAACCGGCGCCTCGCGTATCACGACCGGCAAGCTGCGCAGACACTGCTGCGCGAGCCGCCGGTGCATCGTGGCGATGCGGTCCGTGCCAACAAGAAGGTGCGCAGGCGACACGAAGCTGAACGTCGTCGCCTCCACGCGCCGCACGAAGCCGAACCGCTGCATGTATCCGTCTTCGAGCCCGAAGTGGCCCTCGCCGAGATGCACGATGATGTGCCCCGCCGCCATGTACTGCTCGGCCGTCAACGCGCCCGTCGCGAGCGGGCTCTGATTCCACACCACGCAGCAGAACGTTTCTTCGAGCACGACCTCCGACGGATGCTCGGTCGAGCAGAACTCGGTGGGGATGATCAGCAGGTCCGCCTCGCCGCGCTCCAGCATGCGGTGAGGATGCGTGACCTGTGCGCGCAGCTCGAAGCGGATGCCCGGCGCCTGCTTGTACGCGAGCGCGAGCAAGTGCGGCATCAGCGTCGTCATCGTGTAGTCCGAGACGAGCAGGCGAAACAGCCGGTTCGATTGCGCGGGCACGAACTCGGGTTGCGCCGCGACCGTCGCGTCGACGCGCACGAGGATGTCGCGCACGGCGTCCTTGAGCGCTTCCGCGCGCGGCGTCGGTTCCATCTTGCGGCCGACCTGGACCAGCAGCTCGTCGTTGAAGTACTCGCGCAGCCGCGCGAGCGCGTTGCTCATCGCCGACTGGCTCAGGTGGATCTTTTCGGCGGCCCGGCTGATGTTTTGTTCGGTGAGCAGGGCATCGAGTGCGACGAGCAGGTTGAGATCGAGCTTGTTGAACCGCATGCGTGCTGTCTCCGTTCCTCTTTTTCGATTGCGGCCGCCATCGTGCCGCATTCGTCGCGTGCCGTGCGCGGATATCAGGGTTTAGCCTGAAAGTATTGATGCGGTCGATATCGCGAATGGATCGAATCCATTTTTAGGATACCTGGGCCTATCTTAACCTACGTCACATCCCGCTGCGACTCGAGTGCAAGGCGCGCATCGGGAGACCAGCATCAGGGCACTTTCGGATCGAACGCACCGCAGTGCGTCGTCCTTTCGCCCGGTGCTCTTCACCATTAAAGAGACACCAGGCAGCGTGAGCGCGCCTAGGTTGAGGAGACAGCATGTCCACGAAACTGATCGCGGCCGTAGCCGGCTGCGCGTTATTGGCCCTAGGTTCGATGAACGAGGCGCAGGCTTTCGAAGGTGGCGTTTCGCCGTATCCGGCCGGCGCGGTCGGCACGAACATGGCCAATCTGCCGCCGATTCCCGGCCTGTTTGCACTGGAGCAGTTCAATTACACCTTTGCGAATGGCCTTTACGGCAACGACGGCAAGAAGCTGCCGATCCCATTCAGTACGTCGGTGTTTTCGGAAACCACACGCCTGCTGGTGTCGTACCCGTTTCACCTCCTCGGCGCGAACATGTACACGCAGCTGGTCGTTCCGGTCGTTTCGCTGCATACCAGCGTCTTCGGGCAGTCGAGCACGCAGAACGGCCTCGCCAACATCACGCTGACGCCGGTGCTGCTGCAATGGCAGCTCTCGCAGAACCTGGCGATTGCGTCGGGCATCGACTTCGCATTGGAGACGGGTTCCTATAGTCCGACGAAGTCGAGCGTCGCGGTGGGCTACACCTCGGTGCAGCCGGTGTTCACGGTTCGCTACAACGTTCCCAACGGCATCGACGTCGGTCTGTCGAGCCGCCTGCTGCTCAACACGAAGAACGGCACGACGAACTACAGCTCGGGCGACGGCTACGTCGGGGAGTTCGAGGCCGGCTGGAACCTTGGCCAGTGGAAGCTCGGCGTGGTCGGCGCGTATCTGAACCAGTTCAGCGACGACAACGCGGACGGCGTGAACGTGGGCAACCGCATGAGGACCTTCGGCATCGGTCCGTCGGTCGTCTACGACGCCAGAAGCTGGAACGTCAACCTCAACTATCAGCAAGGCATCTATGCCGCGAACACGGCCAAGAGCAGCAGCGTCTGGCTGAACATCGCCATCCCGCTGTGGCCTGGCTTCGGGCGCAAAGGCTGAGCACCGCCGGCCGGCGCCGCAGCGCGCGAGAGCGCCGTCATCGGCGCCGGGCAATACGCAAATTCAACCCAGGTAATCAGCATGTTTCGCTACTTTCCTACCAACTACGTGTGGAATCTGTCCGTCAATCTCGCCATCGAAATGGGCGCGCGCATCGGCGAAATCGAGGACATGTGCGGGCCGTTGCAGGAAGCGGCCAAAGAGCCCGATGCGGAAGGCACGCGCGCGTTTCGCGAAGCGTGGGTCGCGAAGGCCGATCGTCTTTGCGAGCTGGCGCAAGAGGACGAGGCGGAAGGGCGGCTGCTGTCGGCTGGCGAGAAGTACAAGCGTGCCGCGATTTATCTGATCACGTCCGAGCGCATGCTGGAACACGATGCGCCCGGACGCATCGATCTTTACCGCCGTTCGCTCGACACGTTCGACAAGAGCATCGCGCTTTCCGGGGACAACTGCGAGCGCGTCACGATTCCCTACGGCGATGCGCATCTGTCCGGGCTTCTCGTGAAGGCACACAACGCTGGTGAGCGCGCTCCGCTGCTCGTGCAAGTGAACGGCCTCGATTCGACCAAGGAAATGAAGTACTTCGTGGGCCTGCCCGCGTGGCTCGCCGCGCGCGGCGTGTCGTCGCTGATCGTCGATCAGCCCGGCACGGGTGAGGCGCTGCGCTTGCAAGGCCTGCCCGCGGTCTACGACTCGGAGGTGTGGGCGAGCCGCATCGTCGACTGGCTCGAAAACCGCGGCGACGTCGATCCCAAGCGCATCGGTATGGAGGGTGTGTCGCTCGGCGGCTACTACTGCCCGCGCGCGGTCGCCTTCGAGCCGCGCTTCGCCTGCGGCGTCGTGTGGGGCGCCAATCACGACTGGCGCGACGTTCAGAAGAGGCGCCTGCAACGCGAAGGCAACTTTCCGGTGCCGCATTACTGGAAGCACGTCTGCTGGGTCTGGGGCGCGAAAGACATCGACGACTTCATGCGCGTCGCCGAAAACGTCCATCTCGACGGCGTGCTCGACCGCATCAAGGTGCCGTTCCTCGTCACGCACGGCGAGAAGGACTCGCAGATCCCCGTCGCCTGGGCGCACCGCACCTATGAGCAACTCGTGAACAGCCCGAAACGCGAGCTCAAGATCTTTACCGAGCGCGAGGGCGGCGTGCAGCACTCGAGCTTCGACAACTCGATCAACGCGGGACACTGCATCGCTGACTGGGTCGCCGAAACGCTCGGCGCACGCACCGCGCTTCGACACCTCCATCCATTCACAGACACGCACCTCTCATGAACATCATCGGACCCGATACGCTTGTCTTCGGCGTGGACGACGTCGCGAGCTGCAACCAGTACTTGCTCGATTACGGCGTGCTGCCCATTCGTCAAGACGACGCTGGCGGCCGCTTCGAAGCGCTCGACGGCACCGGCATCGAAGTCGCGCGCCGCGACGATCCTCGCCTGCCGCCCGCGCTCGGCACGGCGAGCATGCTGCGCAAGACGCTCTACGGCGTGGCCGATGCCGCCACGCTCGATGCGATCACGCAAGAACTGCGCAAGGACCGCGAGGTGCGCAAGCTCGCGGACGGCTCGATCGAATCCGTCGACGACATGGGCTTCGCGATCGGCTTTCAGGTCACCGTGCGCCGCTCGCTGAGCTTGCCGGCCGAAACGGTGAACGCGCCCGGTGCCCCGGCGCAGCGCGCGCCGAACGTCGTGGCCGTCAGTGACCACGCGGCGCTCACGCCGCGCACGCTTTCGCACGTCGTCTACTTCGTGCCCGACGCCGTGAAGGCCGAAGCGTTCTATGTCGAGCGTCTCGGCTTTCGCTGCACCGACCGTTTCGCGGGTGTCGGCCCGTTCCTTCAGCCCGCCGGCACGCTCGACCATCACACGCTGTTCATGATCCAGACGCCGCCGTTCATGAAGGGCTGCGAGCACTTCACGTTCCACATGGGCGGGCCGACCGAGGTCTTGCAGGCCGGCACGCGTTTCGTCGCCAGGGGCTATCAGTCGTTCTGGGGACCGGGGCGTCACCGGTTCGGGTCGAACTGGTTCTGGTATTTCAACAGCCCGTTCGGCTGCCACGTCGAGTACGACGCCGACATGGATCTGCACGACGAAGCCTGGACTGCGCGCGAGGCGCCGATGGGCGCCGACGCTTCGCAGCTTTTCCTGTTCCAGCATCGCGAGAAGTGGGCGCCAGGCGGGCCACCGCCGGCAGCGGCCGCGTCGAAGACGGTGTGACGGCGAACATCGCGCGGCCACAGCCATGTCCAAGCGATCCGATCCGCTGCGCCTTGCCAGCGTCGACGAGTTGCCCGACCCCGGCGCGCGCGGCTTCGATCCCGACGGACTCGGGCGCGACACGTTGTTCGTCGTGCGCCGCGGCGCGGAGATTCGCGCGTACCGCGACGCCTGCCCGCATTTCGGCGACACGCCGATGGCCTGGCGCAAGGACGCCTACCTGAACGGCGACGGCACCCGCATCGTCTGCCATGCGCACGGCGCGCAGTTCGACATCGCGCGCGGCGAGTGCCTCCTCGGCCCTTGCCTCGGCCAGCGGTTGACGCCTGTCGAGATAGAAGTGACGAGCTGCGGCGACGTCGTGCTTGCCGCGGCGCACGAAGCACATGAAGCCCCCAAAGAGCAGCAGTAAAGAGCAGAAGCAGAAATCAAAGAAGGAGACACCGAGATGACATCCCCACTTCAACACGTCCTCGTCATCGGCGGAGGTTTCTCCGGCATGGCAACGGCGATTCAATGCGCGAAGCTCGGCTGGCAGGTCGACCTCGTCGAGATCGACCAGGGCTGGCGCTCGTACGGCGCGGGCATCAGCATCGGCGGGCCGACGCTGCGCGCGCTGCGAACGATCGGCGTGCTCGACGCGTTCTTCGAGCGCGGCTATGGCGGCGACGGCCTGAACCTGTTCACGGGCGGCGGCCAGGCGATCGCCACGCTGCCGACGCCGCGCGTGGCCGGCCCCGACGTCCCCGGCGGCGGCGCGATCATGCGCCCCGCGCTCGCCGACATTCTCGCGAAGGCCACATGTGCGGCCGGCGTGCGCGTGCGGCTCGGCTGCACGTTCTCGCAGATCAAGCAGCGCGACGGCCGTGTGCATGTTGCGCTGACCGACGGCACGCAGGGCAGCTACGACCTCGTGGTCGGCGCTGACGGGCTCTACTCGAAGGTGCGCGATGCCGTGTTCCCCGCTGCGCCGAAGCCGCACTACACGGGCCAGGGCGTGTGGCGCGCCGTGCTGCCGCGTCCGGCGGAGATCGTCTGCGCAACGATGTGGATGGGGCAGAAGGTCAAGGCGGGCGTCAACCCGGTCTCGCAGGAGGAGATGTACCTCTTCGTCACCGAGGACCGTCCGATCAACGACTACCTCGATCCCGGCGATTGGCCGCGCATGCTCGCCGATCTGCTCGCGCCGTTCGGCGCGCCGCTGATCCAGTCGATTCACGCGCAGATCGGGCCGCAATCGCTCGTCAACTATCGCCCGCTGGAAAGCCTCCTGATGCCGCAGCCGTGGTTCAGCGGCCGCGTGGTGCTGGTCGGCGACGCTGTGCATGCGACCACGCCGCATATGGCGGCGGGCGCGGGCATCGGCATAGAGGATGCGATCGTCCTCGCCGACGAGCTGGGACGTGGCGCGACGGTCGAGGGCGCCTTGCAGGCGTTCCAGGCGCGCCGCTGGGAGCGCTGCCGCATGGTGGTGGAAAACTCGGGGCGCCTCGGCGAGATCGAGATCGCCGACGGCGACCGGGCTGAGCACAGCCGCATCATGCACGAGACGCATATGAGTCTCGCGCGGCCGATCTGACGACGCGGGAGCACGATGATGGAAACGAATCTTTCCGCCACGACGGCGGCAGAAGCCAACCCAGGAACCGCACGCGACGCGGCGGCGCGGCATGGCGCGCTCGGCACGCTGGCCCTGATGATTGCGCACTGCGCGGGCATGGTCGACGTGGTCGCGTTGCCGGTCTGGGTCGGTACCTTGATTGGCGCCTATCGGCTCGACCCGCAGCAAGCGGGATTGCTGCCGACGTTGTTCCTGGCCGGCGCCGTCGTCAGCAGCTTGTTTTTCTCGCCGAGGCTGAATCGCCTGCCGTCGCGCGTGGCGGCGACGCTGGGCTTCTGCGTCGCGGCGCTCGTGTTTTTCGGACTCGCGTCGACAGGCCGATATCCGGTCATGGCGGCGCTGCACGCCGTCGCGGGCATCGCGGCCGGATGCGGCCTGAGCTTCACGCACGGCACCTTCGGACGCAGCCGGAACCCGCATCGTCTGTTCGCGATTGCCGGGCTGACGCTGGGCTTTTTCGCCATCGCGTTTCTCGGCATCACGCCGGGGGTGATCGCCGTGCAAGGCGGCCAGACGCTGTTCCGGATTTTCGCGGGCGTCATGGGCGTTGCGGCCATCACTAGCGCACTGGCGTTTCCTTCGTTGCGACCGAAACGTGTCGCAGCCACGCCCGCCGAACCGCGCTTCGACCGCGCCGTGTGGTTCGGCATGGCCGGCGTGGCCTGCATGGGGCTGACGCAGGCGATGATGTTCAGCTTCGTCCAGCGCATCGGTCTCGACCGCGGCTTCGGCTTCAGCGCCGTGACCGCGACGCTGATCGCGCTCGGCTTCGTCAACCTGTTTCCTGCTCCCATCGCCGGGCTGCTGGAGCTGCGCATTCCGGGCCGCAGGGTTGTGCTGGCCGGGCCGCTCGTGCAGGCCGCGCTCGCCCTGGTCATCGCGCAAAGCGCGGCGTTCGCGCCGTACGCGGCGGCGTCCTCGGTCCTCGTCGCCGTGATGATCTTCACCCACACGTTCGCCTTCGGCATGCTGGCCCGCCTCGACGGCACCGGCCGCGCCGTCGCCGCGACGCCGGCCATGCTGATGACGGGCGCCGCGATCGGCCCCGTGCTCGGCGGCACGCTCGTCAAGCAGTACGGCTACGGCAGCCTAGGAATCGCGGCGGCGCTGATCGCGGCTATGGCCGTGTTCTGCTTCTCGCGGCTCGAGCGTCGTCCCAACTAAAGGAGTCCGCGCATGAAACCCGTCCGCCGGTTCGTCGATCTCTCCATTTATCTGGAGAATGACGTGCTCTCCGATCCGCCGCCGCTCGCGCCGAAGATCACCTACCAGAAGCACGCCGATACGCTGCCCGAATTCATGGCGATGCTGCCCGGCACGAAGCCCGAGGACTACCCCGACGGCGAGGCCGCGGCCGCCGAGTGGGTCACGCTGACCACGCACAGCGGCACGCATCTCGACGCGCCCTGGCATTTCCATTCGACGATGGACGCGAGCCTCGGCGAGGCGAAGGCTTCCATCACGATCGACGCGGTGCCGCTCGAATGGTGCTTGCAGCCGGGCGTCAAGCTCGATTTCCGGCACTTCCCGGACGGCTACGTGGCGACGGCCGCGGACGTCGAGGCCGAGCTCGCGCGCATCGGCCACGTGCTGGAGCCGCTCGATATCGTCGTCGTGAACACGCGCGCCGGGTCGCGCTACGGACACCCCGACTACCTCAACGCGGGCTGCGGCATGGGCTACGAGGCGACGATGTATCTGCTCGCGCGCGGCGTGCGCCTGACGGGCACCGACGCCTGGAGCTGGGACGCGCCGTTCTCCTACACTGCGAAGAGGATCGCGGAGACAGGCGACGCGTCGCTGATCTGGGAGGGGCACAAGGCGGGGCGCGATATCGGCTATTGCCATCTGGAGAAGCTGCACAACCTCGAAGCGTTGCCGCCGCACGGCTTCACCATCAGCTGCTTTCCGCACAAGATTCGCGGCGCGTCGGCGGGCTGGACGCGTGCGGTTGCGATCTTCGACGAGAACGAAAGAGCGGAGGCCGCATGAAATTCGCCACACTGCCTGAAGGCGGCACGAATGGCCGCTTGCTGCTGGTGTCGCGCGACCTGCGTTGCGCCGTGGGTGCCGCGCCCATCGCACTGACCTTGCTCGATGCGCTTGAACGTTGGGATGACGTCGTAACTGATCTACGGGCTCTTTATGACGACCTGAACGCCGGCCGCGCGCTCGACGCGCATTCGTTCGACGCCGCCGCCTGCGCCGCGCCGTTGCCGCGCAGCCCGCAGTGGTGCGACGGCTCGGCGTTTCTGAATCACGGCCGCCTGATGGAGCAGGCGTTCAGCACGCCGCCGATCCCAGAGTTCGATACCGTGCCCCTGATGTACCAGGGCGCGAGCGACGATTTCCTCGGGCCCTCGAGCGACGTGCCGCTGCCCGGCGAGGCCGACGGCATCGATTTCGAAGGCGAATTCGGCGTGGTGGTGGGGCGCGTGCCGATGGGCGTGACGGCGCGCGACGCGCTCGATCACGTGCGTCTGATTGTGCAGCTCAACGACTGGAGCCTGCGCGCATTCGGGCCGCGGGAGATGAAGACCGGCTTCGGGTTCTTTCAGGCCAAGCCGTCCACGAGCTTCGCGCCCGTCGCGGTCACGCCCGACGAACTGGGCGGGAACTGGTGCGACGGCCGCGTGCATCTGCGTTTGAATGTCGAGTGGAACGGCCGTTGGTTTGGCCATCCGCACGGCCGCGAGATGAACTTCGGCTTCGGCGAGCTCATCGCGCATGCGGCGCGTACGCGCCGCTTGTCGGCGGGAACGATCGTCGGGTCCGGCACGGTGTCGAACGTGGACCGCAGCGCGGGCTCGGCCTGCATCGCTGAGAGGCGCGTGATCGAGATGATCGACGAAGGTGCGGCGCGCACGAGCCTCATGCGCTTCGGCGACAGGGTCAGGATGACGGCGCGCGACGACGAGGGCGGCGCGCCGTTCGGCGTGATCGACCAGCGCGTCGTGCGCGCGCCGCGCGCCGACGCTCGAGACGGTTGAGCGCCGCGTTCAGCGCAGCGCGCAATTGCTTACACCGCCGCGACCGTCACCGACTTGGTGACGAGGTAGGCTTCCATCGCTTCCGGCCCGCCTTCGGAGCCGTAGCCCGAATCCTTGACGCCGCCGAACGGCATTTCCGGCCAGGGCGTGGCGGGCTGGTTGATCCACAGCATGCCGACTTCGAGCTGCTGCGACAGCAGGTGCACGTTCTTGAACGACTTCGTGAACGCGTAGCCCGCGAGACCGAAGGGCAGGCGGTTGGCTTCGGCGATCGCTTCCTCGAGTGAATCGACGCCGCGCACCGCCGCGACCGGGCCGAACGGCTCGTTGTTGAACACATCGGCTTCGAGCGATACGTTCGAGATCACCGTCGGCGCAAAGAAGTTGCCTGCCGTGCCCACGCGCTCGCCGCCCGTCTCGATCTTCGCGCCCGTGGCGCGCGCGTCTTCGACCACCTTGCTCATCGCCGTGAGGCGCCGCGCATTGGCGAGCGGCCCGAGCGAGGTGCCTTCGGCGAGGCCGTCGCCGAGCTTCAGGCCTTCCGCGTGCTTGACGAGCGCACGCACGAAGTCTTCGCGGATGCTGTTATGGACGAGGAAGCGCGTCGGCGAGATGCAGACTTGGCCCGCGTTGCGGAACTTCGCAGCGCCTGCCGCCTTGACGGCCAGCTCGACATCGGCATCTTCGGCGACGATGACAGGCGCGTGACCGCCCAACTCCATCGTGGCGCGCTTCATGTGCGCGCCGGCGAGCGCCGCGAGCTGCTTGCCGACGGGCGTCGAGCCCGTGAAGGTGACCTTGCGGATGACCGGGTGCGGAATCAGGTAGCCGGAGATTTCGGCCGGGTCGCCGAACACGAGGCCGATCACGCCGGCGGGCACGCCCGCATCGGCGAAAGCCTTCAGCAAGGCGGCGGGCGATGCCGGCGTTTCCTCGGGCGCCTTCACGAGGAACGAGCAGCCGCTCGCCAGCGCGGCGGAGAGCTTGCGCACGACCTGGTTGATCGGGAAATTCCACGGCGTGAACGCGGCGACCGGGCCGATCGGCTCCTTGAGCACCGTCTGCTGGACGGAAAGATTGCGCGGCGGCACGACGCGGCCGTAGACGCGGCGCCCTTCGTCGGCGAACCATTCGATGATGTCGGCCGCCGAGAGGACTTCGACGCGCGATTCCGCGTACGGCTTGCCTTGCTCCATCGTCATCAGGCGCGCGACTTCCTCGGCGCGCTCGCGCAAGAGCGCCGCCGCACGGCGCATGATGCCCGCGCGCTCGTGCGCGGGGACCTTGCGCCAGGTTTCGAAGCCGTGCTGCGCGGCGGCCAGGGCGCGGTCGAGATCGGCGATGCCGGCGTGGGCGACCTTGCCGATGGGCTGGCCGGTGGCGGGATTGAGGACGTCGATCGTCTTGCCGCTCAAGGCGTCGCACCATTCGCCGTTGATCAGGAGTCGGGTATCCGTATAGCTCGATGTGACCATGCTGGTTTCCTGGAAAGTGGGAGACGAGGGCTGCAACCTGGGTGAAAGCAGCCGGGGAAAGCTGCGGAAACGATAATCTTAGCTGATTACGCTGAAAGCATCAGGCGTGACCGGCTGGACGCAGGTTGGCTGGATTCGGCGTAACTGTACAGGCCGTTGCGCACGGCATCTCTTTAGAATCGCTTCCTTGTCCAATCGCTTGGGAGACCGCATGCTGAAAATTCTTGGGAAAGCACCGTCGATCAACGTGCGCAAAGTCCTGTGGACGTGCGCCGAGCTGCAATTGCCGTTCGAGCGGGAAGACTGGGGCGCGGGCTTCCGTCCGACTAGCGCGCCTGAATTTCTCGCGCTGAATCCGAACGGCATGGTGCCGGTCATCCGGGACGGCGATTTCGTCTTATGGGAATCCAATTCGATCATTCGCTATCTGGCGTCGCGCTATGGCGGCGAGCATCTGTATCCCGCCGAGCCGCAGGCGCGGGCGCGCGTCGATCAATGGATGGACTGGCAGGCGACCGATCTGAACCGCTCGTGGAGCTATGCGTTTCTCGCGCTCGTCAGGCAGTCGCAGCAGCATCGGGATCGCAGCGAGATCGAGGCGTCGTGCGCGAATTGGGCGAAGAACGTCGGCATCCTGAACCGGCAACTGGAAGCGGCAGGCGGCTTCGTGGCCGGTGAGCGGTTCACGCTCGCGGACATCCCCATCGGGCTTTCGGTGAACCGCTGGTTCGGCACGCCGATTCAGGCGCGTCCGGATTTTCCGGCGGTATCCGCTTACTTCGAGCGTCTGGCCGGGCGCCCGGGCTACGCCGACTACTGCAGGAACGGAACGGCGTAGCGCCCGCGTGCGACCTCGTGGCGCTTCTGGTGCGCCATCGCCGTCTGGCGATTGCAGTTAGACTGCTCGTCATGGACCAATGCCGCTACTGCGGAAAAATCCGCGACGAATGGGAATGCCACGGTCAGGAGTGCCGCACGGCCATCGCCAAGGCCTTGCGGCGTCAGCGTTCGGGCCTGCCGATGGTGAGCAACGTCATCCGCAACGAGGTTCCCCCTAACGCGAGCACGAGCGAGGTCATCGCCGTGCTGTCGCGCCAGCGCTTGCGCGCGCGCCGCGGCAACGAAGAGCGCCGCGAGCGCAAGGCCATCGACGACTTCGACGGCGGCGAGTGAGCCGCCCGGCTTCTTCGACGTTCACGTCCCTAGTCGATTTACAGTAAGCAAACAGCCCGGTAATCGACCGTACGGCGAATGAACCAGTGCCGGTGCATCGCCGGAAGTTCATAGTCGGGACAGGCGAGCTCCATATAACCGTTCGCCAGCAGAACGATTTCCGTATGCACCTGCGGCAGCCCGGAAAGTGAAAGAGTGGCGTTCATGGAGTCGCTCCTGTCGTTGGTATTCCGTTGATCCGACTCTAGCAACGCACAGTTGATTAACCTCGCAATTTAGACACTCTGTTACGGTCCGGGCACTGTTGTCGGTCAGGTCGGGGCAACGAACATCAAAGTCCTGAGAATGGACGAGCAGCCCTATGAAGAGGAAACGCACGACTACAACGAAGGGCTGCTCGTAGTCGACGGAAAGCTGCTTTTGCAGGTCGAAGAAGAGAAGGTCGTGGTGGAAGCCGGTCAGATGTATCTCGCGCTTGCCGGGACTCCGCATGCGGTTTTGCCGGGCAGCCACGGAACGCTGGTCATCATCGACGTATGAGGCGTCGCGTCAGCGCAGTGACGGCATTCACTGCTGGCACTGCACGTCCTGTTTTTGAACGACGATGATCACGGGGTAGGTTCCCTGGTCGAGTTCCACGCGTGCAACCACGGTCGTCGTCGCGCTGTCGCTGTCGTCGTACACGCTGACTTGCTCATGCCGAAGGCTGGTTACGCCCGTGCAGGCGGATGCGCGACCTTCGTCGGAGATTTTGCATTGGATCGGGTTGTCAGCGAGGTAGCGATATCTGTCTCTGTCGGGCGTTGTCAGGTATTCGCGCATGCTCTGTGCCGATCCGCCGACGCCGGTGACGTACCCGATGGCGCACCCGCCGGATGTTTGGGCCATCGCGGCCGTGCTTGCGGTTGCGATAGCCGCGGCGAGGGTCGACGCAAGGAGGTATTTCATGGCGCTAATGACGATTGTCGGGATGAAGTGAGCGATTGTAATGGCATCTCAAACCGATGTCGCAATGGTCGCCGATGCCGATGCCGGACCAGGATCAGCCCGGCTGAAACGCAATGATCGTCATGCCGACAAGGGCGCATGCCACGCCGGCGCAGTCCCACGCCGTGGGCTGCACTCCGTCCACCAGCCAGAGCCAGATCAGCGCGACGGAGATGTAGACGCCGCCATAGGCGGCATAGACGCGGCCTGCGGCGGACGGGTGCAGCGTCAGAAGCCACGCGAAGACGGCGAGCGACAGCGCCGCCGGAATCAGCAGCACGACGCTCTTTCCCTCCTTGAGCCATAAGTAGGGGAGATAGCAGCCGACAATTTCGGCGATCGCTGTCGCGACGTACAAAAAGAAGGTCTTCATTGCGCGGCAGGGCTGAGATGAAAGGGATATTCTTGCATGACGCCGCCCGTCTCGAGTCGCCCTGGCGGCGAGTCGTCCGCATGACACCCTCGCCGCCATCAGTCGCAAGGAAGCGCCTAGCCGCGCAGTGTCTTCGCCGCAGCGACCATGTTGGTCAGCGCGGGAATGACCTCTTCCCACTGACGCGTCTTCAAGCCGCAATCAGGATTCACCCATAGACGTTCAGCCGGAATACGCTCGGCAGCCTTCTTCATCAGCTGAACGATGTGCTCCTGGCTCGGAATGTTCGGCGAATGGATGTCATAGACACCCGGCCCGATCTCGTTCGGATACTTGAAGTTGTCGAATGCGTCGAGCAGTTCCATATCCGAGCGCGACGTCTCGATCGTGATCACATCGGCGTCCATGTCGGCGATCGACGCGATGATGCCGTTGAATTCCGAGTAGCACATGTGCGTGTGAATCTGCGTTTCGTCGCGCACGCCGTTCGCGGTGATGCGAAACGATTCCACGGCCCATTGCAGGTAGTCGTTCCATTGCGCGCGGCGCAGCGGAAGTCCTTCGCGCAGCGCGGCCTCGTCGATCTGGATCACGCGCACGCCGGCCTTTTCGAGGTCGAGCACTTCGTCGCGGATCGCGAGCGCCAGCTGGTGGCACGACACCGAACGCGGTTGGTCGTCGCGCACGAACGACCAGTTCAGGATCGTCACGGGGCCGGTCAGCATGCCCTTCATCGGCTTCGCGGTGAGCGACTGCGCGTACGTGATCCATTCGACCGTCATCGCCTTCGGACGGCTGATGTCGCCGAACAGGATCGGCGGCTTTACGCAGCGCGAGCCGTACGACTGCACCCAGCCGAGCTGGCTGAACGTGTAGCCGTCGAGCTGCTCGCCGAAATACTCGACCATGTCGTTGCGCTCCGCTTCGCCGTGCGCGAGCACGTCGAGCCCCAGCGCTTCCTGCTCGCGCACGCTGCGCTCGATCTCCTTGCGCATCGCGGCCTGGTAGCCGGCGTGGTCGAGCGCGCCGCGCTTGTGCTCGCTGCGCGCGTGACGGATTTCGGCGGTCTGCGGGAAGGAGCCGATCGTCGTGGTCGGATAGGCCGGCAGGTTCAGGATCGCGGATTGCTTTGGCGCGCGCTGGCCGTAGACGCTTGCGCGCCTGCCTAGCGCCGCGTCGATCTTCGCGGCCGCGGCCTTGACGGCCGGATTGTGGACGCGCGGCGACGTGCGGCGGCTTTCGATCGCCGCGGCATTCGCCGACAGCTCGGCGGCAACCGATGCACGCCCCTGATTGAGCGCGGACGCGAGCACCTTCAGCTCGTCAAGCTTCTGCAGCGCGAATGCGAGCCACGAGCGGATCTCCGCGTCGAGCTTCTGTTCGCTCGCGAGGTCGACGGGCACGTGCAGCAGCGAGCACGACGGCGCGATCCAGAGCCGGTCGCCCAGCATCTTGGCAAGCGGCTCGAGCCATTCGAGCGCGGCGTCGAGGTCGGTCTTCCAGATGTTGCGGCCGTTGATCGCGCCAACCGAGAGCACCCGATCCGCCGGCAGCGCTTGAGCCGCCTTCGCGACTTCGTCGCGCGCATTGATGGCGTCGATGTGCAGGCCATCGACGGGCAGCGAGCACGCGAGCGCGAGATTGTCCTGCAGCTGGCCGAAGTACGTCGCGAGCAGCAGCTTGACGCGGCGCGTCTCGAGCGTTTCATACGCCGTCACGAATGCCTGCTGCCATGCGGGATCGAGCTCGGAGACGAGCGCCGGCTCGTCGATCTGCACCCACTCGACACCCTGCGCCGCGAACGTGTCGAGCAGCGCGCCGTACACCGGCAGCAGCTTCGGCAGCAGCGCGAGGCGGCCGGAGTCGTCCTTGGCCTTGCCGAGCCACAGGTACGTGACCGGGCCGATGATCACCGGCTTGGCATTCACGCCGGCCGAGCGGGCTTCGGTCAGCTGCGTCACGAGCCGCGACGGATCGAGCGTAAAGCCCGTCGACGCCGTGAATTCCGGCACGATGTAGTGGTAGTTCGTATCGAACCACTTGGTCATTTCGCCTGCCGCGACGCCGCCGCAGCACGCGCCGTGCTCTTCGGCAGCTTGCGCGGAACGGCCGCGAGCCACGCGGAAATAGTTATCGAGCGCATCGCCATGGAAGCCCTGAACGCGCTCGGGCAGGTTGCCGAGCGTGAAGCTCATGTCGAGCACCTGGTCGTAGAACGCGAAGTCGCCGACGGGAACTACATCGAGACCTTGCTGATTTTCCCAGTGACGCCGGCGCAGTTGCGCGCCCAGCGCCTTGAGCTCGTCGCGCGAGGACAGGCCTTTCCAGTAGCTCTCCAGGGCGAATTTCAGTTCGCGTTTGGCGCCGATGCGGGGGAAACCAAGATTGTGCGTAGTGACCATTTGGACCTGCAGGAGGGAATGAGAAATGACAGGCCCCGATGATAGGTATTTCGGCTCATGAAATAAAATGGCATTATTTCATCTATCGATTATATTTGTTCATGGGTAGGGCGCCATGCTGGAACGCATTCATCTGGTCATCATTCGCGAGGTCGGCAGGCAGGGTTCGCTCACGGCGGCCGCGGGTGTCCTGAACCTGACGCAGTCGGCGCTGAGCCACACGGTCCGGAAGATCGAAGATCAGCTGGGCACCCCGATATGGGATCGCGAGGGACGCAGCCTGCGGCTCACCCAGGCCGGGCAATATCTGCTGAAGCTCGCCAACCGGCTGCTGCCGCAGTTCGAGCTCGCCGAAGAGCGCATGAAGCAGTACGCGCAAGGGCAGCGCGGCACGCTGCGCATCGGCATGGAGTGTCATCCGTGCTACCAGTGGCTGCTCAAGGTCGTCTCGCCGTACCTCTCGCGCTGGCCCGATGTCGACGTGGACGTGAAGCAGCGCTTTCAGTTCGGCGGCATCGGCGCGCTCATCGGCTACGACATCGATGTGCTCGTCACGCCCGATCCGCTGAACAAGCCCGGCTTGCGCTTCGATCCGGTCTTCGACTACGAGCAGGTGCTCGTCGTCGCCGAGCAGCACCGCCTCGCGAATGTGCGTTACATCAAGCCGGAGCAGCTCGCGGACGAAATCCTCATCACGTACCCCGTCGAAACCGACCGGCTCGACATCTACAACCAGTTCCTCACGCCGGCCGGCATCGTGCCGAAGCGGCACAAGGTGATCGAGACGACCGACATCATGCTGCAAATGGTGGCGAGCGGCCGGGGCGTGACTGCGCTGCCGCGCTGGCTCGCCGACGAATACGCCGACCGGATCGCGGTGACGCCGGTCAAGCTCGGCAAGAACGGCATCGCCAAGCAGATTTTTCTGGGCATGCGTGACGCGGATGCTTCAATCGATTATCTGTCGGCATTCGTCGAGCTCGCGCGCCAGTCGGCCGGGAAAGCGCCGAAGATGCGCCGATAGCGGCGTCGAGCCGATTGACTGCGGCCCGCGGGAATCGTTACTCTCCCGCCTTGATCGATGGTTCCCGTCACAGGGATCAAAAGGGAACGCAGTAGAAGCATCGATGCTTCGAGTCTGCGGCTGCCCCCGCAACTGTAAGCGGCGAGTCCGTGCCACTCATGGCCACTGGGAAACCGGGAAGGCCGGCATCGGGCGGCGACCCGCGAGCCAGGAGACCTGCCATCGACCCGAGGTCCAAGCAGCCGCGCCGGGCGGGGTGTCCCGATGCGCCAGCGCATCGCATGATGCGGTTGCGTGTTGCAAGGACAGTTCCGGCCTCAGGATCTGTCGCATGTCCACCACTATGAAAACGGCCCTCTTTCAGGGGGCTTTCCGTCGTCGCGCCACCGGCGTCTACTCTGTTCTTGCCGTCTCGCTCGGCGCGCAGATCGCCCACGCCGCGGACGATTCGATGTCCGCACAACCTTCGCAGCCTGCCGCCGAGACCACGCTGCCGGGCATCGTCGTCACCGCCGATACCCAGCATCTGCCGCAATCGTTCGATCAACGGTATGCGACGACGCAAGTGCTCACGCGCCAGGATCTCGACCGCCTGTCTCCCGCCGATCCCAGCATCACGCAGGCCCTGGCGACGCTTCCGGGCGTCACCGTTTCGCAGAACGGCGGCCCGGGTGCGGCGACTTCGGTCAGCATCCGGGGCTCGTCGGCGCAGCAGGCCGCCGTGTTCATCGATGGCATCCGCGTCGGCTCCGCCACGACAGGCATCGCCGAGTGGCAGGATCTTCCGGCCTCGGCCTTCGGCCGCGTCGAGGTGATCTCGGGGCCTGCCGCCGCCTCGTTCGGCGCGGACGCGGTGGGCGGCGTGGTGCAGCTGTTCACGCGCCATGCGTCGAATCAGCCGAACCAGACCACGGTCTCCTTCGGCGGCGGCTCGAACAAGACCTTCGAGACGCAGGTCCGCACCTCGGGCGCCATGCCCTCGACGGGGCCGCTTTCCGTGCTCGGCGGGCTCACGTATTCGTTCGGATTGCGCGACTACAACACGGCTGGAATCGATGCGACCCAGCCGGTGCTGGCATGGCACGAGGATGGCCGCAACCCCTATCACGCGCAGGACGTCGATGCGCGGCTCGGCTACGCGCACGGCGACTGGTCGATTTCGACGTTCGCGCTTTACCATCGGTCCAATCTTTCGTACGACAACGCCGGCGGCGGCGACTGGCAGCTCGATCATCAATTGACGACGGGCGTGGCGTTTCATTGGGACATCACGCCGGACACTCGATTCGACCAATCGGTCGGCTATGCGAACGACCGCCAGTTCTACTACGCCGCCGACCCAACCATCCCGACCGATCAAATCGACTCGACGCGCTTCGGCACATCGACTTCGCTGACCCATCAGGAACGCGGGTTCAAGCTGTTCGGTCTGCCGCTATCGGGCGAGACGAAGCTCGCGTACGACTTCTCGCGCGAGCAGGCCTTCCTGCCGGTCGACATTCCCGCAGGCGTGCCGGCGCGCAACGATTCGGCAGTGTCGCTCCATCAGTCGGCTACGCTCGGCGGGTTCACGATGTTCCTCGCAGGGCGCCACGAGATTGTTCAGGGGCAGACGGTCAACACGGGCAACGTCGCGCTGTCTTATGCGATCACGCCGGTCTACACGGCGCGGCTCTCGTATGGCAACGCGTTCCGCCTGCCGACGTTCAACGACCTCTACTATCCGCAATTCGGCAACCCGAACCTGCTGCCCGAGCGCAGCGATACGGTCGAGGCGGCGCTCGATGCATCCACCTCGCTCGGCACGTTTTCCGCTGCGGTTTACGACACGCGTGTGCACGATCTGATTGCGTACAATGCCGCGACGTTCGCGCCGGACAACATCGGCCGGGCTCACATCCAAGGCATCGACCTCTCGTACAAGGGCGCGCTCGCCAAGACCACGTCCGTCAGTCTTGCCGTGGGCATCCTGAATCCGCAGGACGTCACCGACGGGACCTGGCTCAATCGCCGTCCGCGCCAGACGGCCAGCCTGAGCGTCGATCACACGTGGGACGAGTTTCATCTGCACGCGCTCAGCACCGGCGTTTCCGTGCTGTACAACGGATCGACCTTCGACGACCAGCTCAACACGATTTATCTCCCGTCCTATACGACGGTCAGCCTGCGCGCCTCGTACAAGGTCAATTCGCATCTGACCGTTTCCGCGAACCTGGTGAACCTCTTCGACCGGCAGTACGTGACCGCATACGGATACAACTCGTTGAGCCGCACGGCATTCGGCAAGATTGCCTACATGTTCTAGGCGGCTGACGGCCCTGTTGTTCTGTCTTGATAGACTTGCGCTTCCAGAAAGAAAAACGGGGATAAGGCGTGAGCCTCGAGGAATACTACCGGCGGCTGGAGCTGCCGGGCACGGCGTCACCGGCAGACGTCAAACGTGCTTACCGGCGGCTGCGGGCCAAGTACCATCCGGATCACAACAAGGGGCGCGAGAAGACGGTCGAGCCGGCGTTCAAGCGCATTCAAGAGGCGTTCGAGATCCTGACCGGCAAGCGCAAGCCGCCGGAGCCCAGCCCGGCGGCGGCATCGGCAGCGGGCCGCGGCAAGGACGCCTCGTCACGCGAGCGGCGCAGCCCGCCGATGCGCGGGGCGAACTACCTGATCGAGCTCTTCGTGCCGGCCGAAGTCGCGATCCATGGCGGCGAGGTCGAAGCGAGCTACCCGGTGACGGGACCGCATAACCAAACCGGAAAAGTGACGATTCCCGCGGGTGCGTGGGATGGCCAGCGTCTGGTCGTCGAAGGCCGCGGCCATTCCGGGCCGAGTGGCGGCCCGCGCGGCGACGCGATTTTCACGGTGGTGATCGTATGCGGCCCAGCCTTTCGCCGCAACGGGCTGAATCTCACCTGCGAGACACAGGTCGATTTCGTGACGGCCATGCTCGGCGGCAACATCGAAGCGCAGGTCCTGGGCCGCGCGCTCCAGGTGCCGATTCCGCCGAACACGCATGCGGGCAGCACGATCCGTCTGCCCCAGCAGGGGCTCGCGGACCGCAACGGCGCGCGCGGCGACCTGACGCTGCAACTGGTGCTCGTGATGCCGGCCGGAGCGTCGTATCTGACCGATGGCGAGCGAGAACGGATAAGAGAGATGTTTGCGGATGCGGAGCGGCGTGCGATGAAGGCGATTCCTGCGCGTTCGCAAGTCCAATCCTGAGTGCATTGCGTTTGCGCCTGAGGACGGGACAATCGGCGCACGCATTTCAATGCGGAAACAGGCCAAAAAAAGACACTCCAACCAAATTGAAAGCAGATCGTAGGATTCATTGTCCATTCTGTCTGACTGGACGCAGATTTTTATAGATGCAAGCCGCGTCGCGCCAAAGCCTCAATTTGGCAAAACGTTGAAGTCGTCGAATCCGGGCAATCCCAGCTGTTTAAACCAACAGGGGGTGAAATGCTGGGTAAAGACCAACACAGACCGCTCATTTGGGAGGAGCGGACGGCAAATTCCGGCGAACGAGCTGCAATTCTCTGGTGGCTCGTCGTGCTGGCGAATGTCGTCGGCGCAGGGACCCTGATTGCGCTCACCTACGTGCCGCCTGGGCAAATCACTCAATACCATCTGGCTTTCCAGAGTCTAGCGACCCGCTTTTCGATTTTCGATATTTTTCCCGCATTGCCTGGTCGCGGCGTATCGGGAGGCCATGCATTCGGTTGGTTCGTCAAATTGCCGTGGCCGAATGAGCCGATATCAAGCGAGGACGTCGGAACAGCGGTGATGCTTGGCGGTTTGGCAACCTTCCTCGTCACGGCGCCGTTCATTCACTTCCTCAGTCACGGCTGGTACGCGCGGTTCGACGAATTCAGGAACAGTCTGAAGGACGGTGCGCTGTTCGCGTACCTGCGACGCTTCTGGTCGGCACGGCTCCTCGACGCGGTGGCGGACTATCGGCTCGAGGAAAAGATCAAAAAGATCAAGGAGGGCGCGCAGGACATCCCAAAGAAAGAGTCGCTGATTGACCGGCCGGACATATGGACGGGTCTCGAGGACGAATCCCGGCGGTACATCGGAAATGTGTTCGCGCGCATCTACAACGAACAATACGGGCTTCGCGCGTTCGTGCCGCCGTTCTTGTTCATCATGGTAATCACCTATGTCAACGCGGCTGCGCTCGCCTTGATCAACAAGTGCGCCGCCGGAATCCAGACCTGCCCGGGCTATTTCTTCGGGGCCCCCGAGATTATCGTCATCAGCGCCATTTCGGGCGCGTATATGTTCACCGTCGCAGACTCCGTGATGGCGATACGGCGCAGATCCTTGAATGTCTCGGACATGTATTGGTACGGGTTGCGCGAGTTTTTAGCGGTGCCGATCGCCATCTACTTCTCCAGCACCTTGCCCGAATCAGTGCGAGGCGGGGCGGGCAATTACGTGGCCGCCAGCATGAGCTTCGTCGTGGCCTTGCTTCCAATCGATGTTCTTTTCAAGCAGTTGAGAAGGAAGGCTTATACGGTTTTGAGCGTCAACCCGCAAGAAGAGGAAGGCGATCAACTGCTTGTGCTCACCGGCATGACGTCGCCTGTCGTCGCGCTGTTCCTGTCGGAGGGGGTGTATTCGGTCGAGCAGGTCGCGTGCGTGGACCCGGTGTTGCTGGCCATCCGCACGGGGCTGCCCTTTCGTCTCATCACCCGATTTGGCGCCCAGGCGATCGTGCGGCGGCATTTCGGAGAAAGCACGAAGGATTTGGCGGCACTCGGCTTCGGCGACGCCTCCGCGTTTTTCGATCTTGCCGGGCTGCGGGCAACCTGCTCTTGCTACGCGGACATATGCGCGGGTATCCGCAATTGCGTGGACAAAGGGCAAGACAAAATCCCGCTCGCCCTGATCGAAATGAAGATTCGCCATATCGCGTGCGAGGAGTACACGCAAATGCTGGGGAAACTGAGTCCCCTTGCTCCCGTGGAGCACGAGCGAGCCGGGGTATTCGAGCGAAGGTGCAGCAAGACGCCGTCTTGTGAGGCGGCAAGTAACTTTCAGAGAGCATCGGCCGCCATTTGAACGGCAAAGGGAGCCTTAATGAGCACAGACACAGCTACCGCACTCGCATCGGTCCAGGCCAGCATCAAGCATGTGTTCGTGCTGATGCTGGAAAACCGGTCGTTCGACCACATGTTTGCGCTGTCGGGCATCCCCGGCATTGTTGCCGCCACGACTGGAAATACCAACATCTACGGAAGCACCGCCTGTCCATTCGGCGGCGGCGCGCCCGACCAGATGCCCACTGATCCCGGGCACGAGTTTGCGGATGTGGTCGAACAGCTGTGCGGTCCGGGTGTCAAGTTCCCGAGCGGGCAGCCGTACCCGGCGGTCGCCAACTCGGGCTTCGTCTCGGACTACGCGAAGACCTGGCCCGCGGGCGACCCGCCGCAGATCGCCGACGTGAGCACGATCATGCTGGGCATCAATACGCCTATCCAGTCGCCGGCGCTGTATCGGCTGGCGAAAGAGTTCGTGCTGTGCGACGGCTGGCGCTCGTCGCTGCCTGGCCCGACTTGGCCGAACCGCTATTTCCTGCATGGTGCCTCCTCGGCCGGCCTGGACCATTCGCCGACCTCCGCCGAAATGGACAAATGGGAGACTGTCGACGGCTTCACCTACGCGAAAGGCTCGATCTTCGACGCGCTGGGCGAGGGCAACTACCGCCTCTACCAGGATGATTCGGGTTCGCTATTGGGCCGCTTGCCGCAGGTTGCGTCCATCAAGGGCATCAGTTTCTTCGACGTCGACGACCTTGCGCACTTCGAGGCCGACCTCGCGTCGGGCTACACCGCCCGCTACACATTCATCGAGCCGAACTACGGCGACCTCGTGCGCGGCACCTACGAGGGCGGCAGTTCGCAGCATCCGATGGATGGCTTGGCCGGAGGCGACCAACTCGTGGCTCGCGTCTACAACGCGATTCGCAGCTCGACGCTTTGGGAGAGCAGCCTGCTCGTGATTCTCTACGACGAGCATGGCGGTTTCTACGACTCCGTCAAACCCGGCGACGCGGTTCGGCCAAACGACGCCGACGCCACGGCGCCCCTGAACGCGAACAAATTCCGGTTCGATGTCTACGGCGTGCGTGTTCCCGCCATTGTGGTTTCGCCTTGGGTGGCGCAAGGCAAGGTCGATCACACGGTGTACGACCACAGCTCGGTACTCGCGACAGTGGAACGCCTTTTCGGCATCGGGGCGCTGACCAATCGCGACGCGAATGCGAAGGATCTGCTTTCTCTTGTCACCACGACCTGCCGTGCGAACTGCCTGCAAAGGATCGGATCATGACGCCGACATCTTCCCCGGATCCGCGCGACGACCAGCCTTTGCGCGACGGCACCAGCCTGATCGCCTTCCTGCATGTGCTGAGGAAAGCGCATAAGGCCCTGGCTGGGCCCGATGAGGCGCGCCGGCGCTTTAATCAAGTGGCCACGCGTGGCCATGCGAGGAAATACATTGAGGAGTTGATGCCGCTGCTGCTGGACGAACGCGAAAAACACCGGCTGCGGCGGCGTGGCGGGACGCCGCATACCCGCCCCTGACGCAAGGCAAACGCAGCGGCTCAAGGCGGCTTGAGCCGCTGTGCAGGATCAGGCCCGCCCGATTTGGGCCGCGCGCCGCTGTTCGATCACCGAGTAAAGCTTCATCCCTCCAAGCATGGCGGCGACGAACAGCATCGCCTTCGCCTCGCCGGCTCCGGCGCTCACGAGCGCGGGCCCCGGACAGAACCCCGCCAGGCCCCACCCCGCACCGAACAGGGCGCTGCCCGCCAGCAGGCGTCGATCGATGCGAGTGGCGGTGGGCAATTGCATCGGCGCGCCGGACAAGCTGCGCTTGAGCCGACGCGCAATTGCGAATCCGATCGCGCCGATCGCGACGGCCCCTGCCATGACGAACGCCAGCGACGGGTCCCACTTGCCCGCGAGATCGAGAAAGCCCAGCACCTTCGCTGGATTGGCCATGCCGGAGACGATCAGCCCGGCGCCGAATATCAATCCCGCCAATAACGCGTTGAGAAGCGGCATGTCAAAGCCCCAGTAAATGGCGCGTGATGAAAACGACGCAAAAGCCAACCGCCATGAATGCCGCAGTGGCAGCCAGCGAGCGTACCGAGCCGCGCGAGATTCCACACACGCCATGACCGCTCGTGCACCCGGAGGCATAGCGCGTACCGATGCCGACGAGCAATCCGGCCACGACGAGCACCGCCGGCGACGCCGCGATCGTGACTGCCGGCAGCGGCGCGACGAGCCGGAACGCCCACGGCGCGGCGACGAGTCCCAGCACGAACAGGGCGCGCCACGCCCGGTCGCGCGATGCCGCATCGAGCAATCCGCCGGCAATTCCGCTGATGCCCGCGATGCGGCCATTCACCAGCACGAGCAGCGCTGCCGCCACACCGATCAGAAGCCCGCCGGCAAGCGCCGGGAGCGGCGCGAAGTGCAGCAGGTCGATACTCATTTCGAACGCCCTTTGGCCTTGCCGCAATAGAGGGTCGACAACGTCTGCATGATGCTCAGAACCTCGATGCTCGCAAGGCTGTAGTACATGTACTTCCCTTCGCGCCGCGCGCTCACGAGACCTTCCTCGCGCAAAACGCCAAGATGTTGGGAAAGGCTTGGCTGATGAAGACCGACGGCTTCTTCGAGCTCACCGACGTTGTGCTCGCCTTCGATCAGCTGGCACAACAGCAGCAAGCGGTCTTCCTGCGCCATGGCCTTGAGCAGCGCGCAACACTTGGCTGCGGATTGCCGCAGCGCATCGAGGGCCGCGGGAGAGAGGGGTTCGCTCATCGTATTCCTATGGCTGACGTCGCATCAAACGTTATTTTGACAAACATTATATGTATTGATATATTATTTTTCAACACGATGATTGGAGGATGCGATGCTGCCCCTCGCAGAGGCTTTTTTTGATCGGACCACCGGCACGATCACCTATGTCGTCCACGCGGGAGACGGTTCCGCATGCGCCGTGATCGATTCGGTTCTCGACTACGACCCGAAGGCCGGCCGCACCTCGATGCAATCCGCGGATCGGGTGGTTGAATTCGTGCGGGCGCATGAGCTGCGCGTCGAATGGCTGCTGGAGACGCATGCTCATGCGGATCATCTGTCGGCGGCGCAGTATTTGAAGGCGAGGCTGGGTGGCAGGATCGCGATCGGCGAGCATATCCGCGAAGTGCAGGGCACGTTCGAGCGCGTCTTCAACCTGGACGGCGGCGTGACCGCCAATGGTCAGCACTTCGATCATCTGTTTGCCGACGGCGAAACTTTCCAGATCGGCGAACTGAGCGCTCAAGCCGTTCATGTGCCGGGGCATACACCCGCCGACATGGCATACCGGATCGGCGATGCGGTTTTTGTCGGCGATACGCTGTTCATGCCGGACGTGGGCAGCGCGCGCTGCGATTTTCCGGGCGGCGATGCGCACGCGCTGTATCGCTCGGTGCGCAAACTGCTGTCGCTGCCGCACGAGACCCGGCTCTACATGTGTCACGACTATCCGCCGGCCTCGCGTGGGCCGCAATGGCAGACCACCGTTGCCGAGCAGCGCAGGGACAACATCCATCTGCGTGACAGCGTTTCGGAGGGCGAGTTCACCGCGATGCGCATCGCCCGCGATCGCACGCTCGATATGCCGACGCTGATTCTCCCCGCCGTTCAGGTCAACATTCGCGCGGGCTCATTGCCGGAGCCCGAGAGCAACGGCACGCGCTATTTGAAGATTCCGATCGATGCGCTATAGGGCGTTGGGTCAGTCGAACAAGGAGCAGCAAAATGCGCCGGATAGCGATTGTCGTGCTGTTCCTCGTGTTCGCGAGTCGCGCGCTAGGCGAGCCGCCGCACTTTCACGCGGGGGTAGTCCGCCTCACCGTGGCGGACAACGTCACAACGTTCGATACGGTGGTTTTCTATCCGACCGACGACCCTGAGGTTCCCTGGCAGGCAGGACCCTTTGCTGTCGAGGCGACGCGCAACGCGGCGCTAGTCGCTGGACGCCGCTTCCCGGTCGTATTGATTTCGCACGGCCGCCGTGGCAGCCCGATGAGCCATCGTGAGCTAGGTGCTGCCTTGGCGCGCGCGGGATTCGTCGCCATCCTGCCAACGCATGTGGGAGATGCCTCGGGCTCGCCTCCGGCCAGGACGCAAGCCGAGATCCTCATCGCTCGGCCTGGGCAAGCGGAGGCCGCGCTGAATGCCGTACTCTCGAACCCGAGGTTCTCGGCCGGCGTGGACGAAAATCGGATCGGAATGATCGGGTATTCAGCCGGGGGATATACGGCGTTGATTCTGGCTGGCGCAAAACCTGATTTCTCTTATGCCGGTGCATTTTGCGTGAATCACGGCGATCCAGGCTCGTGTCCTCGGCCGGCAACTGATGGAAGTACACAACGCCAAGCGGATGCGACCTCGGTGTCTCCGGAATTGATTGCCTGGCATCCGCCCGTCGATCATAGACTGAAGGCGCTGGTATTGATGGACCCGTTGGCCATCATGTTCGACGCATCCAGTTTCTCTTCCGTGCACGTGCCAGCGCTGCTCTATCGTCCGCAGAGCGATATCTACCTGAGTTCAGCCCGAAATGCGCTCGCAGTTGCGACTGGTTTGCCAATACCGCCAGAAGTGAACGTCGTGCCTGGCAATCATTTTGTTTTTGTCGATCCATGCCCGGCGCAGATTGCCGATAGCGCGCCTTTCGTCTGCCAGGACGCGTCCGGGATCGACAGGCCATCGATTCATCGGCAAATCGAGAGCGAAGTCGTGAATTTCTTCCAGGCCAATCTGTAGATAGCGTTGCGATTCAATCCAACATTCCGAAAACGAGGAGCAACACTTGCCGACCCCATCGACACTGCTTTTCCTGCCGGGCGCATCGGGCAATACCGGATTTTGGCAACCGCTCGCGAATGAGCTGACCCATGAAGCGGCCAGGTCGATCGTCAGCTATCCGGGGTTCGGCGCCGAGCCTTCCGACCCGGACGTCAACAGCTTCGACGACCTTGTCGGAAAGGTGGTGCATTCCATCGATCAACCGACTGCGTTGCTTGCCCAATCGATGGGCGGCGTGATAGCCGTCCGTGCGGCGCTCGAAAAGCCCGACCTCGTGACGCACCTCGTTTTATCGGTCACGTCCGGCGGAATCGATATGAGGGCATTCGACGCGCAGGATTGGAGAGCCGAATTCGTCGCGGCGAATCCGCATCTTCCCGATTGGTTTGTGTCTTTACGGTCGGATCTTGCGAGCGAGTTGGGCCGGATCACGCAGCCGGTCTTGTTGCTCTGGGGCGATGCCGACCCCATCAGTCCCGTGGCAGTCGGCAAGCGGCTGCTTGAATTGCTTCCAAACGCCCGGTTGCATGTCGTTGCCGGCGGCAATCATGATTTGGCATACGTGCACGCGCGGCAACTGGCGCGATGGGTCGACGCACATTTACTGCGAAGCTGACAGGCAGTATTTCCAGCCGTTGCTCAGCTGCCTTTGCGTTCCTTGAGCCGCTTGCGGCGAGCCGCTGAACTAGGCCGTTGCCCACTCGGCGAGTGTCGCTACGGTGTTGATGTTGCGGGCGGTCCCTTCTTTGGCGGCAGCGATTTTCAGCTTGGAACGCCCGATCCCATCTTTGTAGTGCACGTAGATTTCGCGCGTGCCGAACGCAATTTCTTCTGTTTTCCGGCCACTTGCGGTTGTCAGCGTATCGGCGGGCGGTGGGGTGTCGAGAAAGATGGCGACAGTCCGATCCGGCGCGGCAGACTTGAACGGGTTGGCTTCGAGGATCGCAACCATCTCCGCACCGGTGCGGATCAGGACGCCTACCCGCTTGCCGGCGTAGGTTTCAAGGCAACGCTCGAGCTTCGCCTTCACCGAACCTTCCGAAAGTTTGCTTTCAAAAACGACGTTGCCGCTTGCGATATACGTGCGCACGTTGGTGAAGCCAATGGATTCGCACATTGCACGAAGCTCGGACATCGGGAGTTTGCCGGTGCCACCGACGTTCACGGCGCGGAGGAGGGCGATGTAGGTTGTCATCGGGAAGTCCGGTTGCTTTTTTCTTTGACCGTTTGATTATGCGTGGTGCATAGATATTGCCGCAACAACTGGTGCGCTCGGCGCCAGCAGGCCAATCGCGCTCTTGTATCTTGAAATGCGATTTTTCGTGTGCTTTCATGAAAGCTGGCTCAATTTTGCTGCGGGGCGGCAGCGGCAGTGGGCCTCGCGGGGTAGATCAAAAAGCAATCGCATTATGTCCAAAAGCATCTCCAGATCTTTAATCAAAAAGAAGGAGGTCGATCAATGCGTGCGATCAATCGGGGATGTCTTGTAGTCGTTTGCGTGCTGCTTTCCGGATGTGGGTCGGTGATATCCTGGATAAATGCTTCCAGCTCCGATCTGGTAAGTGCAGGGCAACTGAACATTGACCAGAATAAGCTTGCCGATGCGGAAAAATGCGTGAGTCCTGCCGGAGTCACCTGTCGAAAGAATTTCGTGGCGAGCGTTGCGCTGCAATCGATCATGCAATGCCAGAAATTCGCGAACCAGTTGGTGATCACCGAGAACACCGTGAATACGGCGGGCGATATCACGTCAACGATCTTTACCGCGCTGGGAACCGTCTTCACGCCGCTGACCACGGTTCATGCGATGACGGCCGGGGCGACCATAGTGAGCGGCAGCAAGTCGGCCGTCAATGCCAATATTTACGCGAAGGCGTCGATCAGCAGCTTGCAGGCAGCGCTCGACAAGGTCTACACGCAGCCCATGCTCAATTACCTGACGTACCTGAAGAACGTGACCGACGACTCCAAGATCGATGTCGGAACCGAGGTGGTGAACGTGCAAATGCTCCATGGGAACTGCGCCTTGGCGGAGGCGGAAATTTTTGTCAACGGCACGGTGAACAGTGCGCCTCCTCAGCCCCTGAACCTGGTTCCAGGCGTGGTGCCCGCGTCGGCGGCTTCCGCGGTTCCGGCTGCTTCAGCTGTGGCGGCAGCAACTGGCGGATGAGCGATCCCCAATGCTCCACACAACTCAATACAGCGAATACCTCGAATACGTCTCGATCGGCACGATAGCCTGCGCGGGAACCGCCGCTCCTTCCCGCGCCGCCTTCAAGTTCTCCACCGCTGTCCGAAGCAGGAGCCTCAGATCCTGCGTCAGCAAATAGTCGATCGCATCGGAGCGCAACAGGGGTTCCGTAATCCGGTTGACCTCATGGGTCACATAAAGCGTGCGCCCCGTGAGACCGTATTCATGCAGCGCCGCCGCCAACCCCTCGTTTCCCCCCGCGACGTTGTAGATGCCATCGAGCTTCCTGTGCTGCTCGAGAAAGCGCTTCGTCGCTTCATAAGTCGCCGCTCCGGAATCCGCGCCCTTGATCACTTCGACGAGATTCACGTGCGGGAACCGTTGTCTCAGCAACGAGCGGAACCCGATCTCGCGATCCTCATGGCATGTGTATGAAAACGTCGCGACGACCACCGCCACGTCCGGCGACGCGTGCGCCTGCAAATGCCGTCCCATGAGAAACGCCGCCGACTGTCCCGCCGCGCGGTTGTTGACGCCGACATAGGTGTGACGCGCATCGGCGTCGACGTCGGTGATCAGCGTGACGACGGGCTTGCCCGCTGCCATGCATTCGCGCAGCGCTGAGGTGGTGGTCGCCGTGTTGGTGCAGATGATGCCGATGCCGTCCGCTTCGGCGGTGGCCTCGCGCACTCTTGCAGCGACCTCGTCGTCAGCCGCGCCGACACAGCGCACGACTTCGAGCTGCACCCCCGATGCGGCGAATTCCGCTTCGAGGGCAATGGCGGTACGCGTCAGCTCGTCGGTGAACGCGTCGCCGGCCTGGGCCAGCAACCGGAAGCCATAAGCGCTTTGTTTCGCGCGAGGCGACACCTTTGTGGGCGCGGCCGAACTCAGCTGCTTGATCGCCGCCTCGACGGCGCGGCGCGTGCGCGGATGGACACCAGGCCGGTCGTTCAGCGCGCGATCGATGGTCGCGCGGCTGAGCTGGGTGATCTCCATGAGTTGCTTGAGCGTCGGCTTGCCTTTCATTTCGAGTCCTCGGAGCATGGGGTGAGTTGGCCGCGTGGCCATTATTTTGCCTCATTTTGAGGCGATCAGGGTCAATCTCAACGCCGGTATGGCCGGGGAATCTCGGTGAAACCTACTGGAATACCCTATGTGAATCAATATGAGTCATTTTATCCTTTGACTGGTGCTCATTAAGAGCCTTAAATGCGATCAACCGATGATCAATGCCTCACGCAGTTCATCGCCGGATCAAACATCAAGCATTCAGAGGCACCCCATGTCCGCACCGCAAGACAACGCCAAACCGATCACCATGGACGACTGGTACAAATGCCGGCTCGACAGAAAGGTGCTCAAGGAGCTCACCCGCCGCAACGACCGCGACGCCCTCATCCACTTCACCGGCTTCATCGCGCTGGCGGCGGCAAGCGGCGCGCTTGCATGGTTCTCGCTCGGCGCCTGGTGGTGCGTGCCGGCGTTTCTGCTCTACGGGACGATCTATGCGTTTGCCGAGGCGATGGAGCACGAGCTGCGTCACCGCACGCCGTTCAAGACCGAATGGCTGAACGAGGCGGTGCATTGGGTGATCGTCTTCATGACGTGGCGCGAGCAGATCTATAGCCGCTGGTCGCATGCGCAGCATCACACCTATACGCATTTGACGGCCACGGTGCCGTCGGACGTCGAAATCGCCGTCAAGCGTCCGCCGAATTACCTGAAGCTAGTCACCGATTTTCTGCGCGTCTCGCACGGCATCCATCACCTCGGCAACATCGTTTTGCACAGTCTCGGCATCGTCTCGCGCAGCGCGAAAGCGGTGGTGCCGCCAACCGAATATCGCGCGATGTGCCGCAACTCGCGCATCGTCCTTGCGCTGTACGCCGGCGTGGCGGCGTGGGCCATCGCGGCGCATAGCTGGCTGCCGGTGGTGTTTCTCTTGTTGCCGCGTTCCTACGGCGCGTGGCTGCACGAGCTGCTGGCGATCACGCAGCACACGGGGCTGCGCGAGAACGAGCTCGACCATCGTTTTTCGACGCGCACCATCAAGCTCAATCGCTTCCTGCAGTTCCTCTACTGGAACATGAACTATCACATCGAGCACCACATGTTCCCGAACGTGCCGTTTCATGCGCTGCCGAAGCTGCGCGAGGCGATCGAAGCGGAAATGCCGCCTGCCTACGACGGTCTCTCGAGCGCATGGGGCGAGATTCTTCACGCCTTCAAGATGCAGCGTCACGACCCCGGCTACATGGTGACGCCGAACGTGCCCGGCAAGACCGCCGAGCCCGTCGAGGCACCCGCCGCCGACGCGCAGCTCGTGGCGAATGCACGCTGAACCAACACGCCAACCGGCAAGGAGCATGCAATGAATATCCTGCAATGGCATGAAGTGTGCGCATGCGACGACATCGACGAGGAGGATGTCGTCGAGTTCCCGCACAACGGCAAGCTGTACGCGGTCTATCACACGCCGACCGGCTTTTACGCGTCGGCGGGATTGTGCACCCATGAAACGGCGCGTCTTTCCGAAGGCCTCGTGTTTGGCGACATCATCGAGTGCCCGATGCATATGGGGCGCTTCCATATTCCCACCGGAACGGCGAAGGGGGCGCCCGTGTGCATCAATCTCGTCACGCATCCCGTGAAGACCGAGAGCGGCAAGGTCTTCATCGGCCTGCCCGACGAGTGAAGTTGACGCAGTGCGCTCGAAGCTCGACGCGAGAGCGAAGCGGCAAGGACCGATGCCTGACGTCGGAACCCGATCATAAATACGGAGACAGCGATGAATTCCCCATTCAAGAAGGCGCTTTGCATTGGCGCCGCGATTCTGAGCCTTGGCCTGTGCGCCGGCGCTCAGGCAGATCCCGTGGCGCACTTCGATTTCATCACGCACGCGCCCGATTCGGATGCATGGTGGAACACGGTCAAGAACGGCATCAAGCAGGCCGATGAAGACTTCAACGTCCAGACCGACTACCGCAATCCGCCGAACGGCGATATCGCGGACATGGTGCGCCTGATCGATCAAGCGGCGGCCCGCAATTACGACGGCGTCATCACCACGATCGCCGATTTCGACTTGCTCAAGGACTCGGTAACGAAGCTGAAAGCGAAGAACATTCCGCTCATCACGGCCAATACCGGCACCGAGAAACAGAGCGCCGACCTCGGCGCGCTGATGCACGTGGGGCAGCCTGAATATCTGGCGGGCAAGGAGGCGGGCCTGCGCGCCAAGGCCGACGGCGTGAAGTCGTTCCTCTGCGTGAACCACTACGCGACCAATCCGCTTTCGTTCGAGCGCTGCCGAGGCTTTGCCGAGGCGATCGGCGTCGACATGAAATCGTCCGTGCTCGACGCCGGGACGGATCCCACCGGCATCGAATCGAAGGTCAGCGCATGGTTGCGCGCGCATCCGAATACGCAGGCCGTGCTGACGCTCGGTCCGACGTCCGCGGATCCGACGATACGCGCGGTGACGAAGATGGGCCTGGCCGGCAAGATCTGGTTCGCGACGTTCGACATCGACCCCGATGTCGCCAAGGCGATCAAGGACGGCACGATCAAGTTCTGCACCGATCAGCAGCCCTACCTGCAAGGCTATATCCCGGTTGCGATGCTCGCGATCATGCACAAGAACAAGAACACCGATGTCGCGCAGGCGCGCGCCGAGCTCGAGCGCGACCCGAAGTTCGTCAAGCGTCTGCAGGACTATGGCCTGAAGCCGGTCTATGAGGCGCGCAACATCGCCTCGGGCCCGGGCTTCATCACGCCGCAGAACATCGAGCAGGTGTCGGCGCTGGCGGGCCGCTACCGGTAATCGCGAACGGGAGGTCGCAGATGAACTCGACGGATCCGATGGTGATCGTCGGCGGCGGGCAGTGCGGCGCGCGAGCCGCGCACGCGCTGCGCGAAAACGGCTGGGACGGCGCGATCATCTTGCTCGGCGACGAAGGCCGCCTGCCTTACGAGCGGCCGCCGTTGTCGAAGGCCGTGCTGCTGGGTGAAAGAACGGCGGAGCAGTGCGAGGTCTACGACGACGCGTTCTATCGCGGCCAGCGCATCGACTTGCGTGCCGGTGCGGCGGCGGCTTCCATCGATCGCGCCGCACACAAGGTGGTGCTTGCGGATGGCGCTTGCGTTGCGTATCACCGTCTGCTGATTGCGACCGGCGCGCAATTGCGGCGGCTCGATGTGCCGGGATGCGAGCTGCCGGGCGTGCATATGTTGCGCAGCGCGGCCGACGCGCAAGCGATTGCAGGCGATCTGACGCCGGGACGCAGGATCGTGGTGATCGGGGCCGGCTTCATCGGCCTCGAGATCGCGTCGTCGGCGGTGGCTCGCGGCTGCGAGGTCGTCGTGCTCGAAGCGGCGCCGCGTGCGCTGATGCGAGCCGTGCCCGAGGCCGTGGCGCAGCGTCTCGTGGACAAGCACCGGAGCATGGGCGTGGACGTGCGCTTTTCCGTGGCGGTCGAGCGCATTCTTGGCGATGCGCGCGTCACCGGCGTAGAGCTTGCCGATGGCGCGACCGTGCCTTGCGAGGCGATCGTGGCCGGTATCGGCGTTCTCCCGCGCATCGCGCTCGCGCAGGCTGCCGGCCTCGATATCGCGGACGGTGGTATCGCTGTCGATGAAACGCTGCGCACCAGCGATCCTTTTATCTATGCCGCCGGCGACGTCTCTTCGTTTCCTCATCCGCTCTTTGCGCGCCGCATTCGCCTCGAGTGCTGGAAAAACGCGGAGGATCAGGCGCGCATCGCCGCGCGCAACATGCTGGGGCACGCCGAGCCGTGCTCGGCGGTGCCATGGTTCTGGTCCGATCAGTACGACATGACGATCCAGATCGCCGGCCTGCCCGCGCTCGGCGCGACGACAGTGGCGCGCGAGACGGGCGCGGCATCGCGCGTGTTCTTTGCGCTCGATGCCGACGGTGTGCTGGTCGGCGCGAGCGGCGTCGGGCGGACCGGCGAGATCGCGAAAGACGTGCGCATTGCACAGGAGCTCATCGCGCGGCGTGCCCGCATCACCCCGGAGACGCTGGCCGATCGCGCGGTGAAACTGCGTTCATTGCTTATGGAAGAAATGTCATGACTCAACGTCTAGTGGTGTTCCAATCGATGTGGGCCATGGAGCGCCGTCATACCGACGGCTGGGAGCGCTCGCTCGACGAAAACGTGCGCATGATCGCCGAGGCTGGTTTCGACGGCGTGAGCGCGCACTACACGAATCGCGACGCCGTGCGGCGGCTCGCGCGCCTGCGCGCGGACTACGGGCTCGACGCGGAAGGTCAATGCTTTCCGCGCACCGTCGACGATCTGCAGCCCGTGCTCGAAAACGCGGTCGAATACGGCGTGCATCACATCGATGTGCAGCCCGACGTGCGTTTGCGGACTGTCGCCGAGTGCCTCCCGCTGCTCGACGGCTGGCGCAAGCTTGCCGAGCAGGTCGATTTTCCGGTCTACATCGAGACCCATCGCGACCGGATGACCACTGACTTGTTTTTCACGCTCGACCTGCTCGACGCACGCCCCGAGCTCGAACTGCTCGGCGACATCTCGCACTTCCTGGTGGGGCGTGAGTTCGCCTGGCCTGTGTCCGAAGAGAACCACGCGCTGATGCATCGCATCCTCGATCATTCGTGGGCGTTTCATGGGCGCGTCGCGAGCCGCGAGCAGGTGCAGATCGAAATTTCGTTCGAGCCGCATCGCATGTGGGTCGACCTGTTTCTCGACTGGTGGCGCTACGGCTTTGCATCATGGCGCCGGCGCGCGGGCGAGAACGACGCGCTTGCCTTTACTTGCGAGCTCGGACCCAAGCCCTACGCGATCATCGGCCGCGACGGCAACGACACGACCGACCGCTGGGCCGAATCGCTGCTGCTGCGCGACTGGATTCGCGATGTGTGGCGGGACGTAAGCGCGTGACGATGTATCCGCCGGCGTCTCCACCCGCCGGCGTTTTTTCCCGCCAAGCGTGAGTGGGCGATATGGGTGTGCCGCCCATATCGTTTCTTTCTCAGTCGCGCACCGCGACCACCGCCTCGATCTCGACCGTGATATTGCGCGGCAGCCATCCGACGCCGATGGCCGATCGCGAATGGCGTCCCGCTTCGCCGAGGATGTCGACGAAGATATCCGAGCAGCCGTTGATGACGCGCGGATGCTCCGTGAAATCCGGCGTCGTCGGCATTCCCACCGCGGTGCTCGCGGGTCCGCTATTCTCCAAGCTCGCGAGCCGGCTCGTCGTGCTCGAAGGCGAGAACCCGATGGCGCGGCAGTTCGTCGAAGAGGGCGAGGCGCGCATGGGGCAGCCGCTGCCCGGTTTCGGCATCACGCTGCTGACGGTATTGTTGCCGGTGTTGCTGCTGCTGGCCACGGGTGCAGGCTCGCTGATTCTGTCGCACGTGAACGATGGCGGTTTCTGGCTGGTCAAGGAGTACTTCAACATGACCGTGGCTCAAACCTTCAAGACGTGGACCGTGAGGGAGACGCTGATCTCCATCACGGCGCTCGTTCTTACGCTGGGGCTGCCGGTCGTCATCTAGCTTTGCATGGGACCGGAGTAAGCGTCAAAGGCGCTAACTCCGGATCGACAGGAGGAAGACGATGAGCAAGGTTCGGCTAGTGGAAGTTCCGGGTTCGGAGGCGCGGCGCGCCTGGCTGAAAGGCATGAGTGCGATGGCGGCCGCATCGGCGGTGAGTGGGCTCGCCAATGCGCGGCCCGCCGGCGCGGCGGGCAAGCGGGCCGCATCGACGGCGGCTGCGCAGGAAGGCAAGCCGTTGTTCGCGTACGTAGGGACTTACACGCCGCATGGCCTTGGCATTCATCGCTTTCAGGTCGATCGCGCGAGCGGCGCGCTCCAGCCGCTCGAGCCCGTGGGCGGCATCGAGAACCCGAGCGCGCTCGCGATCGATCCGCAGCAGCGTTTCCTGTTTGCCGTCAGCGAGGTGAAGAACTACAACGGGACGACGAACGGGTCGGTGAGCGCGTACACGATCGAGGCGGGCACAGGCGCGCTGCATCCGATCAACACGGTCGACTCGCAGGGGGCGGGGCCGGTTTACCTGAGCTTGCATCCGAATGGGCGCTTTTTGCTCGTGGCGAACTACAACAGCGGCAGCGTGGCGGTGCTGCCTGTCGGGATCGACGGCGTGCTTGGCGACGCGGTTTCGGTGCAGTCGCCGCAGGCGCCCGCGGGTGCGGAGCACGCAGCCGAAGGCGTGCCGGGCAGCTTTGCGATCAGCGATCACGACGGCCCGCACGCGCACTGTATCGTGCCGTCGCCGGATGGGCGATTTGCGATCTCGACCGATCTCGGCGTCGATCGCACGTATGTCTGGAAGTTCGATGAGGCGACGGGCGCGTTGACGCCGAACGATCCGCCTTTCGTGGCGGCGTCGGCGGGCGCAGGGCCGCGGCATGTGGTGTTCCATCCGAATGGGCGCTTTCTGTACGAGGTCACGGAGGAGGCATCGACGCTCGTTTGCTACGGCTATGACGCGAAGAGTGGGGCGCTGGCGCGGTTGCAGTCAGTGTCGGTGCTGCCTCCGGGGTATGAGGGGACGAGCTTTGCTTCGGAGGTCGTGCTTTCGCACGATGGCAGGTTCGTTTATGTCGCGAACCGTTTGCACGACACGATCGCGCAGTTTGCGATTCGCGCGAATGGGCATGTGGAGCGAGTGGGGGAGGTTGCGACGGAGGGGGATTATCCGCGTGTGATTCGCTTCGATCCGTCGGGGCGGTTTCTTTATTCGCTGAATCAGCGTAGTGATCACGTTGCGGTTTTTGCGGCGGATAAGGCTAGTGGGCGGTTGCGGTTTACCGGGCGGTATGTGGGCGTGGGGAGTCCATCTGATATCTCATTTGCCTCTGTGTAGTGAGTTGCACGAGGGAGCTCGGCATTTGGCAAGACTCAGGCTCAGTCGTCAAACGGTCATACGGTCGGGCTATAACCGAGACCGCACGTGGCAGTTGTGCACCAGGGGCGTCGCGTGACTTTACACGCGGCATCTATCTACCGGCTTAGATAGAAAGGAGGGAATCCTGATGTCCATCGAACATCTGCTTCTTGTCGGTGCAGGCAACAACGTCCAACCCGAAGGACAAGAGAACCTGAAAGACACGGCACAGACGTTTTGCCAATTCGTCTCCCAGACCAAGAGCACGTTGCACATTGCCGCCTACCACTTCAAGTTCTTCGGCGATGTGGCTCAGCAAATTCGACAAGCCTTGACGGAAGTGGCATCGCGGGCTGAAGTGAAAATCGCCTACTTCGACGAGCCCAAACGCGCCTACAGCGGGCATCAGCGGCTTTACGGCGGGGACCAGAGCGGTCCCTCCGTCTTCGAGGGTTACGAGCGCACACGAGTACAACTCAAGGCGATCGAATCGATCGACATACACAGCCTTCCGGAAGGGGTGGCGCCGGCTCCCATCGAAGGCGATGGCGCGCTCATGCACAGCAAGTACATGATTCGCGACGACCAGGACGTCTGGATGGGGACGGCCAACTTCACCGAGGACGGCTGGGGATTGCAGGACAACAACATCCTGATCTTCACCGGCGAACCCGAGCTTGCCCGTTACTACGCAACCGACTTCGATGAGCTTTGGCAATACGGACGCATCGCCGGAACGGGTAAGAACGATAACGGCAACTTGACCGTGTCGGGCGATTCACTCGAGGTCGACTTTTCCCCGGGTGACGGCATTTCGATCGACCAGCGCATCGCCGATTTGATCAGCGGGGCAACCCGCAGCATCCATGTCGCATCGATGGACATCTCGTCGGCCTTGATCCTGGAAGCGTTGGCCGAAGCCATCAAGAAAGAAGGCGTGGAGGTCACCGGCGTCTATGACGGTCCTCAGATGACGGGTGTCGAAAAGGCGTGGGCTCGGGGGAATGGATCATCGCAGAAGGCTGCATGGTGGGATCTGGTCAAGACGAAGCTTGTTGCCAAGCAGTCGCGTCCATTCAATCCCGGCGACGCCAATGGCTTTTACAACTTCATGCACAACAAGACGCTCGTGGTCGACGAGAGCATCGTACATACGGGGAGTTTCAATTTCTCCAGCAACGCGCGGCGCAATGCCGAGAACGTTGTCAATTTGAAGGATGCTCAGCTTGCTAAGGCGTTTGCCGATTACATCGGGGAGCTCGTCAAACGCTACCGTGGTTGACTGCGATCGGCTTCGTGGAGAGCAACGCTCCTCGGGGAGGGAGGGGCGTTGCGTCTGATGTATGGCAAGGCTTCGAAGCACATGGCGGATCGCCTAAACTACAGAACCAATACGGCCATTTCCGCTAGGCGACCCCGCCATGGCGCACATCTTCTTCGCTGCTTCGATTCAGCGGCATATCGCAACGCCCGAGCGCGAGGTCGATGCACGCACGCTCGGCGAAGCGCTCGAGGCGGCCTTCTCCGAGCAGCCCCGGCTGCGTGGCTACATCCTTGACGATCAGGGCGCGTTGCGAAGACATCTCGCCGTGTTCGTCGACGGCCGGCCAGTGAGTGACCGGCAACGTCTGTCCGATGCGCTCGGCCAGGAAAGCCGGGTTTACGTCATACAGGCGCTGTCGGGCGGATGAGGAGCCTATCCGTTATCGTGCTTTGCATGGGGCCGGAGTAAGCGCTGAAGCGCCAACTCCGGCCGACAGGAGACACCCGACATGAGCGATCGATTGCTTGTCGCAACCCGCAAGGGGCTGTTCGTTCTGCAAGCCGGCGGCGAAGGCGGCTGGACGCTCGGTGAGCCGCATTTCGTCGGCGAGCCGGTGAGCATGGTGCTGCCTGATCCGCGCGACGGATCGCTGTATGCCGCGCTCAATCTCGGCCACTTTGGCGTGAAGCTGCATCGCCGGCGCGCGGACATGACGAATTGGGAAGAGTGTGCAGTCCCCGTCTACCCGCCGCAGCCTGCCGACGAGACGCGCACCGGCGATGGTGCGAACGCGAGTGCGGACACTGCGAGCGCCGCCGCACCCAGCTTGCCGCTCCCCTGGACGCTTCAGCAAATCTGGTCGCTCGAAACGGGCGGCCCGGACGAGCCGGGCGTCTTGTGGGCCGGCACGATTCCCGGCGGGCTCTTCCGTTCCGAAGATGGCGGCGGCAGATGGGCGCTCAACCGCGCGCTGTGGGATCGCCCGGAGCGCCGCGAATGGCTCGGAGGCGGTTACGACGCGCCGGGCATCCATTCCGTGATGGTCGATCCGCGCGACAGCCGGCACGTGACGATCGGCGTATCGGTCGGCGGCGTCTGGCAAACCTCCGACAGTGGCGCGACCTGGCTTTTGAGCGCCGAGGGCATGGAGGCCGACTACATGCCGCCGGAGCGGCGCGGCGATGCCAATGTGCAAGACCCGCACCGCGTCGTGCAATGCGCGGCGAACCCGGATGTGCTGTGGACGCAGCATCACTGCGGGATCTTCCGCTCGACCGACGGCGCGGCTCAATGGCGGCGGATCGAAGCCCAGCCGTCGAGCTTCGGCTTCGCGGTTGCCGTGCATCCGCGCGAGCCCGACACCGCGTGGTTCGTGCCCGCCGTGAAAGACCAGTACCGGATCCCGGTGGACGGCCGGTTCGTCGTCACGCGTACACGCGACGGCGGGCGCACGTTCGAGCGCTTCGCAAACGGGCTGCCGCCGGTGCCGGCGTATGACCTGGTGTATCGGCATGGACTCGCTGTAGACGATTCCGGCACGCGCCTCGCGATGGGGTCGACCACTGGCGCGCTATGGACGTCCGACGACGGCGGCGAAAGCTGGCATTTGATTTCGGCGCACTTGCCGCCCGTTTATTGTGTCCGGTTCGGATGAGGGTGGTCTTCGTTTGATGTTCGATCGATGCCGGATGTCCTTCTGGATCGGTTCGTCGAAAAGGCGATCCATCGTCAGCGCAACCTTGTCGAACGGATCGGCAAGAAGAAGGCGTTGAGAGGATCGCCACACACGTCGTTCGAACTACTGGATCAGACTAGCCAGCGGCTTGAGCGGGCCGACCGGCGTCAGTTCGAACGTCATTAAGCCGCCTTCGGTCAGCGGAAGCTTGTCCACTGCCGCTTTGGCCTCATCGACAGAGCCGACGCTCATGAGAAAAACCACGCCGGGGCGGTCGTGGCGAGCCCTCGCTCACTGCAACGCCGATGTCAGGAGGTGCTCGGCAAATCGCCGCTTGCCTACTGCCAGGATCTTCGTGCCGAGCTTCGCTGACGGTGCGTAAAGTGCGAAGGGCGTCTCCATCAATCTCGACCTTCACGTCGAACTGCTGCTCTGGCTGACGGTTGTCTTTCGACTTGATGCTTCCGCGCGCGGAGCGTCTGCACATCCATGCTTTGACGCGCCAGGCATGAACAACACACCTGAGTGATCCGTCAGTGTTCCATTGATGTTAGGATTTGGCCGTTCCAGCCTCTGTCCCCGGTGGCTGCGAATGCGGGCCTTTGGACGTGTTGTCGTTTGCGGTGAATTTTCTCTGGAGATTCTCACATGGACAGACGTGACGCACTATTCGGTACAGGGCTGCTGGCGCTTTCCGCACTGGCAACGATCGAACGAGTTTCGGCCCAGGAAACCGCTCCGGCGGAAACCTCTCACATGCATCATGGCGGTCACTATCAGGCGCTTGCCGATTCGGCGGGCGTGTGCGTATCGAAGGGACAAGCCTGCGTGAGTCACTGCATCCATCTCCTGGGTAGCGGGAACCAGGACATGGCTGCCTGCGCAACCAGCGTGTCGCAAATGCTTTCTCTTTGCACCGCGGTCCAACAGCTTGCCAACCAGAACTCGCCCCATGTTCCGGCGCTTGCCAGGATCGCACTGGATGCATGCAGCGATTGCGCGTCGGAGTGTTCCAAGCATGCCGACCAGCACGAGCCGTGCAAGGCGTGCATGGAATCATGCCGCGCGTGCGCGAAAGAGTGCCGGGCGGCGATGGGAACCTAATAGCGCCAACGTATTCGCCCCGTTACCGCCGGAACACTCCTGCGGGGCCGGGCGAGAGACTGCGCACATAGTCAGGTTCGGCGAGCGGCGTCTCGCCACATTCGGCTCACGAGTAACGTCAAATTGCCGCTATACGATGGGGGAACCTTACGATAGGCGACAGATTGGGTACGCTCGGCCACCTAATCATTGCGCTGCTTGTTGCAAACTGGGCGCGCTCGGCCTGCCGCCAATGACGAGCGGCGACGGGTCGACCGTTCCCCTGCCAACTTTTTAACGTCGCGCCGATTCGCCATGCTCAACCGCCACCGTCGGAAGATCGGTGCCTGGCTCGGGATGCTTGCCATCCTGATGAGCGTGGTCGCGCCGACGGTATCCCAGGTGCTGCGCGGCGCGTATGGCGGCGTCGAGCAGCACGCGCATCATCTACATCACCATCACCCGGCCGTCGAAGTCGCATTGGATGCCCACGCCGGGCACCATCACGGCTCCGATTCGTCGTTGCTATGCGACGCGTGCCCGTATTGCGGACTGATCGCGCACTCGCCAGCCTTGCCCAGCGTGGTCGTCGCATCGAGCGTCGCGCCGCTGCGTCCCTCCTTTCCTCCTCCCCTCGTCGCCGCTGCGTTCCGCCCGTACACGGTGCTGACGCTGGCTCAGCCGCGCGCTCCCCCTGCCTGGTCCTGATCTTCGTAGACGTTTTCAGCCAATACGGCGATGTCGGTGAACGGCGTCGCCGCGTCGGCGCGCGCCTGCCGTGCGCTCCCTGCCAGGACTTCCTCGTCCTCGACAGGCGGAGGCCTGTGCTGGCGCATCACCACAATTTGCTTAGGACCTGAACATGCGAACCACTCTCAAACGGGGCGCCGCCGCGCTATGCGCGCTTGCGCCGTGCCTCTTTTCAGTCAATGCGTCGGCCCATGCGGTGGTCGGCGACCGCGTCTTTCCGGCCACGATGGCCGTCGACGATCCCGGCGTCGGCGATGAATTCAACCTGCAGTACAGCCACATCAAATTGCCGGACAGCAACGGCAACGACATGAACGTCAACACCGTCTCGTACGAGTGGGACAAGCTGATCACGAAGAATCTCGCGTTCAGCATCGCGAGCAACTACACGAGCCAGAACTCGCCGGACGGCAGCGCGAAGGGCTGGGACAATTTCACGCTCGGCGCGAAATATCTCGTCTATGCGAACGCTCGGCATGAATTCATGGCATCGGTCGGGCTCCTCGCGACGCTCGGCGGCACCGGCTCGAAAGCAATCGCGAATTCGTTTTCGACGTTTACGCCGACCGTCTATTTCGGCAAGGGCTTCGGCGATTTGCCCGCGTCGCTCGGCTACCTGCGGCCGTTCGCCATCACGGGCACGATCGGCCCGAACCTGACGACCGCGTCGTCGGACCAGGGACCGAACTCGCTTGGCTGGGGCGTGACGCTGCAGTACAGCATTCCGTACCTGCAGCAACAAGTGAAGGATCTCGGGCTGCCGCAGCCGTTCGCGAACCTGATTCCCGTCGTCGAGTTTCCGATGAGCACCTGCACGGCCGGCGCGTGCTCAGGCCAGACCACGGGCACGATCAACCCCGGCGTGATCTGGATGAATCGCTACGGGCAGTTCGGCGTCGAAGCGCAGATTCCCGTCAACACCAGGACCGGCACGCACACAGGTGTCTTGGTGCAAGCCCATATCTACTTCGACGACATCTTCCCGAACTCGATCGGCAAGCCGCTGTTCTGACCCAAGAGGAGTCTTTCCATGAAACTGCACACGACCGCACGCGCCGCCGTTGCCGCGCTCTTCATCGCCGGTAGTCAGCTCGCGCACGCGCACGCCTATCCGACTCATCAGGCGCCGGGGGCCGGCTCGACCGTCCCTGCCTCGCAGAAGGATGTCGCGATCGACTTCGACGACGGGCTCGAGCCCGCGTTCAGCTCGATCACCGTCACCGACGCGCAGGGCAACGCTGTCACCAGCGGCAAGACGGTTGTCGACCCGTCGAACAAGAAGCGCATGTCGGTGGCGCTCAATCCGCTAACTCCGGGCGTCCACACGGTCTCGTGGGTCGCCGTTGCCGCGGACGGGCATCGCACGCAGGGGCACTACACCTTTACGGTGAAGTGACCGTGGGGCCGCTCGTCGCCGCGCGGATAGTCGTGGCAGCCGTGCGGGATATGCTGTTCGCGGCGGCGGCCCCACTTCTCGTCGTTCTGATCACTGGCTTCCACAACGTGATGCAGGACACCGCGCGCAACCTTTGCGCTGCTCAATCCGACTTCGCGTTCAAGTCAACGCGCGCGGCCCTGCGACCACCGCCAGGTGTCATGAGGTAGACCACCTCGTCTCCCTCGGCCCTGACACGCTGCCAGCCACAACGCTCGACAAAGGCCAAGCCTTTGCTGTTCTCTGCTTCCAGGTGGACGAATATTTCCTGTTTGAAACTGAACAACCAAGCTAGTAACGGCCTGAGCAGGTGTGCCCAACGTCCGTGATGCGACGGCAGGATAGCTATGTGGGCCGACTCCCCATCAAAAATCACGCCACCGATGGGTTGACCGTCACATTCGAGGCCGACGGAAGGGCAATCGGCATATATCGATTTGAACACCTCTCGGGTGACGACACGCCGCACTGACTCGTCGAATCGGGCGCTGTCGATTTCGTAGTAGAGGTCGAGATCGACTCGGTCCGTCAGGCGCATTATCTTTAGGCCAGGGCGCCGGACATACCGGACATCGCTAAGTCCGGTTGCCTATTGAGCAGTAATGCCATCGACTCGCGAACGTGAGGACGCGGATCATTTTCTGCGAGCTCGGTCGCGAGGCCCTCCCAAAACGGGTCTCCCAGAAAATACATGCACATTACCCGCAGGTCTGGGCAATGCTGCTCGTCCAGTTCGTTGAGGTAGTGCAGAGCGTCTATCGCTTGCCCGCGCTGGATATAGAGGAGAACCCGAAACACCAGTATGTCCGGGTGATCTGGCGACAATCCTGTCAGTTCAATGAGGTTATCGATCTGAGCGTGTGCTTGATCGAGATTGTCATCACCTAGAGCGTGAAGGATCGATGATATTGCTTCGATCCTTTGCTCACGCATCATGTCTTCGGGTTCGTTCATGGTGAACTCCAACCTGCTTGGCTTGAGATGGCAGTGCTTAGGATTGCTGGTCAGTCAATCCCAAGGACGAGCCGACTTGGTCTTTGACGCCGTCCTTGATCAGGTTCTTTCCTACCGTTGTAGCGACCGATAGGGCCATGTCTCCCTCGCCTAGGCCGGGAATAGCCAGTGCAGCGACCTGCCCGACCCCGAGCGCGCCCTTGCCTATCTCCGAGAGATTGCCGTGAACGATGCCGTCGGCCATCTTTTCAGCGCCGGTGAGGCCATTCTTGACCGTCGAGGCGGCGCCTTCGAACACACCGGACGCGAGTCTGCTGGCGGCGCCGTGTGTCATTGAATTCAGTGCGGCTCCCAGCGGCGTCACGCCGACGGCCGCGCCCGCCACGCCGCCCGCGGCTTCGCCGAGACCGGAGATGGATCCTTTCCAGCCCTGATCGAAATTATGGGCGCCCTCCTTGATCAATTTCGGATTGGCGGTCAAACACCGCCGACCGTTTTCGCGGCACCTTCGATTTCATGTCCTATACCTTCGGCGACGTGTTTGATCCCGTCACCAATCTTTTCAAAGGCATGCTTGACTGCGCTCATTTTCAGCTCCTTGACCGTGTTTATATTGATGCCGCGTGTCTGCCGTCATGGCATTTGTCTACAACCCCATTGCTTTGTCTCGCACTGCGCTCAGGTGACATGCTGCCGGAAGCAGAGAGTGACTTCCGAAGCGACGCGAACCGCCGTACAAGAATGCGTAGCAGAGGTGTCCGCGCAAATTCGGGCAGTTGGATAGGTGGAGCGTCCGCTGAATTCGTCCGCCGGTGCGAGTCCCGGGCCGATTCGGCCGGTCATGAAGAGCCGGGGATTTCCAATTCGGAACAGCCCTGATTCCGGGGCCGCCTCAGGAAAGCCCGCAATCAGTTGCATCGATAAGTATTCAAGTTGGCTGCAAGCCAGCCGATATACAGAAAGATTAGGAAAGATGCAGAAAGAAAAACACGCTTGCTCAAGGCCTGCTGTTTAGGCCGCGTCACTCACCCGACCGGCGACGAAACGACAAGCGTTCGTTTGCTTGACGAACCGCGCCGCGTCAACCTTGCCATGAAACCGCTCGCCTGCCGCCGTAAATTCGGAGTCAGTTCGTTCGGCCGAGATAGTAGAGTCCCGTCTCAACTTCTGAGGCGCCTACTCAGCGGCTTTTTGATCGTTGCCTTCGCATCAATTGTGCAGCCTTCGTACTCGCAAACGATTGCGAGCGGTCAGACGATATCGAACCAGATTGCGAGCAGCGGAACGACATTCGATGTCTTCGGTACGGCCATTGGCACCACGGTTACCTCAGGCGGCTTTCAGCGAATCGAGGGGAGCGGCGTTGCCAGCGGCACAATCGTGCTGTCGGGCGGCACTGAGGACGTTTTAGCTGGCGGAACGGCGAATTCCAGCACTGTCAGCGGCGGCACGCAGCACGTAGCGGGCATGGTGAGCGCAGGAACCGTGCTGGGCAGCGGCAGCACGTTTGGGCAGCAGGAAATCCAATCGGGCGGCATCGCATTCAACACGACGGTCGGGAGCGGCGGTGTTCAGACCGTCGATGCGGATGCGTCCGTTTCCAGTACGACGCTTATCAGCGGTGGGCTGCAAAACATCAATAGCGGCGGCACCGCATACGACGCGATCGTCAGCGCCGGCAGCCAGCAGTCGGTCAATTCAGGCGGTGTGGCCAGTGGAGCGATCGTCAGCAGCGGCGGCGTCCAAGCCGTGTTTTCCGGCGGCATTGCGAGCGGCACGACGGTTTCCAGCGGTGGCCTGCAGAACGTCAACGGCGGCGGCACGGTCTATGCCACGACAATCGTCGGCACCGGCAACCAGCAATCAGTCAATTCAGGCGGTGTTGCCAGCGGAACGATCGTCAGCAGCGGCAGTGTCCAGGCCGTGTTTTCCGGTGGCATCGCGAGCGGCACGACCGTTTCCAGCGGTGGCCTGCAGAACGTCAACAGCGGCGGCACGGTCTATGCCACAACAGTCGTCGGTGGGGGCGGCGCGCAGCAGTCGGTCAACTCAGGCGGTGTTGCCAGTGGAACGATCGTCAGCAGCGGCGGCGTCCAGGCCGTGTTTTCCGGCGGCATCGCGAGCGTTACGACGGTTACCGGCGGCGGTCTGCAGAACGTCAACAGCGGCGGCGCAGCCTACGGCGCGACGATCGTCGGCGGGAACGGCGCCGACAGCCAGCAATCGATCAATCCCGGTGGCATTGCCAGTGGGACGACAGTCAGCAGCGGCGGCATCCAGGTCGTGTTCTCCGGCGCCAGCGCCAGCGGGACGACCGTAGCGGGCGGCTTCCAGAACGTTTCCGGCGGCATTGCATTCAACACAACGGTGACGGGCGACAGCAACGGCAATCTGGGCCAGCTTGCCGTCAACAGCGGTGTCGCCAGCGGTACGACGGTCGGCAGCGGCGGCGTCGAGACGGTGTTCGCCGCCGGCTCGGCATTGTCCACGATCGTTTCTTCGGGAGGCCTGCAGAACATTTCGGGCGGCACCGCGCTCGGCGCCACAGTGATGAATGGCGGTACGCAGGCGGTGCTGTCAGGCGGCATGGCCAGCGGAACGACTGTGAGCAGCGGGGGTATCCAGACGGTAGCGTCCGGAGGCACGGCAAACGCTACGCAGGTGGGTAGCGGCGGCACGCAAGCCATATCGGCGGGCGGCACTGCCAATGCCACGACCGTCGACGGCGGCGGGGTGCAACAGGTTCTCTCGGGCGCAACGGCCAACGGCACGCAGATCAGCAGCGGCGGCATCCAGACGGTCGCTTCCGGCGGCACGGCGGACGGGACGCAGGTCGCCAGCGGCGGCATCCAGACCGTATCCTCGGGCGCGACGGTCGCCGGCACCCAGGTCGCCAGCGGCGCCAGCCAATCGGTTTATGCGGGCGGCAATGCGAACTCCACCGTCGTGTTCGCCGGCGGGATGCAGTACGTGGAATCAAACGCGGTGGTGAGCGGCGTCGTATTGAGCGGCGGCAGCCAGACTGTGCTGCAGAACGGCGTTGCTTCCGCCACCAGCGTGAATGGGGGTGGCACGCAGGCAATCAACTCGGGCGCCACCGCGGTCGGAACGCTGGTCGGCAGCGGCAGCATACAGACGGTGCTCACGGGGGGCACGGCAAATGCGGCGACGCTGTCGGCCGGTGCGACCCAGAACGTGCTCGGCGTCGCCAGCGGGACGATCGTCAATAGCGGCGCCACGCAGCTGATCGGAGCGGGCGGCGTCGCGAGCGCGACGACTGTCGGCGCTTCCGGCCAACTCTTCGTGTCGAGTGGCGGCGTAGCGATCAACGTCGCGGTCAATGCGAACGGCGCCGCGCAAATTGCCGGCACGGCGAGCACGCTGACGATCGCATCGAATGGCGCAGCGCGCGTCGGCACCGGCGGCACGACCGGCACGCTTGCCGGCAACGTCCTGAACAACGGCTCGCTGACGTTCGACCGCTCCGACAATGTCACCTACGCGGGCACGATCTCCGGGAGCGGCGCGCTGACCCAGGCCGGCGCGGGAACGCTGACGCTGACCGGCAACAGCAGCGCGTTCAGCGGCACGACGCACGTGTCCGCGGGCACGCTCGAAGTCGGCGACATCAGCAACTCGCAGGCGGTTCTGGGCGGCGACGTCGCCGTGGACCTGAGCGGCACGCTGCGCGGTCACGGCACGGTGTCGGGAAACGTGAGCAACAGCGGGACGGTGGCGCCGGGCGGGACGATCGGCACGCTGACCGTGAACGGGAACTACGTGCAAGCGAGTGCCGCGAGGCTTTCGATCGAAGTGAGTCCGGCGGCGGCCTCGCAACTGAAGATGAACGGCAGCGCGGCGCTGAACGGCGTGCTGGCGATTACCTACGACCCCGGCACGTACACGGCAAAGTCGTACACGCTGGTGTCGGCCGTGCGCGGGGTGAGCGGCACGTTCAGCGGCATCACGAGCACCGGAACCACGAACCTCGGCGCGTTGACGGCTTCGATTGTCTACGGTGCCAACACAGTCGGTCTCGTGCTCGCCGACGCGGCGGCGTCCACTTCCTCGACTGTCGTCGCACCGACCGGCACCGGCATCTACACGGCGGTAGGCACCACCGCCGTGCTCGGCGCGCAGGCGCTGGGCGCGGCGCTGCTCGAGCGCATGGGCCGGCTGTCGCCGATGGCCACGGCGGCGACCCCGGCCGGCTGGGCGATCGCCGACGGCAGCCACACGGTGATCGGCGGCTCGAACGGCGCGGAGGGTTTTCAGGCTGCGCGCTACCGATTCCTTGCGGGCGTGGAGCAGAAGGTCGGCGACTATACGCTGGGCATCGCCGGCGGCTACGATCATGCGGACATCGACGAACAGGAAACGGGCAGTTCGGGGACGGCGGATACGCTGCGCGCAGCGCTCTATGGCGCACGCGGCATCGGCCCGGTGAATCTTGCGGCGACTATCGGTGCAGGCCTCGATTTCCTGTCGCAGAAACGTCCGTTCGGCGCGGCGGCCGCGGCGCGAGGCGACCACATGGGACAGGAGTTCAACATCGGCGGCCAGGCCAGTTTGCCGCTCGAGCTCGGCAGCGTGACGATCACGCCGCGCATAGGACTGCGCTATGCCTACTTCCATGGGAACGCGTTCGGCGAAAGCGGCGCGGGCGGACAGGACCTGAACGTCGGAGGGGACCATGTGGGCAGCCTGCAGCCTTACGCGGAAGTGACATTCGAGCGCGCGTTCGGCGATGCGCTGAAGCCTGTGAACGTGGAGTTGAGGCTGGGCTATGCGCACGAACTGCTTGCCGCCAACCGGGCGGTCGGCGCGGTGTCGCAGGACGGCACGCCGTTCACGGCTTCCGGCGCAACGCTACCGCGCGGGTATTTGACAGCGGGCGCAAGCGTGACGATGCACCCGAAGAAGAACATTGATGTTTCGCTTGGCTATGACGTGCTCGTCAATACGACGCATGTGTCGGCCGAGGACGGCAGTCTGCGGGTGAGCTATCGGTTTTGAGGTGCGGCAGAAGCGCTGGCGGACGGCGCCGTGGGGCTGTCACGTTAGCGGGAAAACGCAACGATAGGTGCAAGGTGAGCGGTCGCTCAGAAGGAGGGAGACGGATTTTGAGTGACTTCGGTGAGACGCCGCCGCGCAGCAAATAGTGCGTCAAGTTGTTGGCGATAGAGTAAAGCGTGTAGCCGATGTTGCTTGATAGCGAAGTGTTGTCGGATCGGACCAAAGCTCGGCAGGAACGCCTGCATGCGCTCAGGAAGGCGGAAGGCGCGCATCCGGCGTTCTAGGCGCCTATCGGCAATGAGCGAGCTCTTCAAGAATATGCCGTAGATGTACGCAGCGAACACTACCCAGGGCTTGGGAAGAACAAGGAGCGGCAGATATGCCATCATGCGGCTCTTATGCACCAGATCTTGATTGAAAAACTTTGACTAGAGCCAGACGTTTGACGCAATGCCGATCATCCGAGAACTCCAATTCACGAGCGGGCCGTTCGAGAGCCCGCTCTTTATAAGCAACCCTCCAGAAGGGCATTCCGGGACCTGGACGAGCGTATTTATCGGTGTCAACGGAAGTGGTAAGAGCTTGCTGCTCCGGGGGCTCGTGGAATTCGCTCTTGGCGAAGACAAGATTCTATATAAGGGGCGTGCCCCTCTAATTTTACAAGGTTCCGTGAGTGGGTTCTCGAAGGTAATTGCGCTATCAGGTACCCCGCTGGATAGGTTTCCTCGCGGTGGTGTTCCGGGGTTCGCACGCAAAAAGCCTACGCGTTATGATTTGGCACCTTATGTCTACCTGGGTCAACGTTCTCCCAATGGCGTGGTCGGTGCGGGGCAGAGTGAGAGAATTCTTGCGGCGCTAATGCTAAGGCATGCAAGGGAGTTAAATGACCGAAGTGAGCAGCTTGGTGCCGCATTTGATCGACTAGGATTAGCGCAATGCGTCGGATATCGACTTATTCGTCCAGCAACGCTGAATGTGAGAGGTCTCAGGAATCACCCAATCTCGGAGTCGGCGCTTACGAAAAAGCTGGAGCAACTTCGGGCTGCACTCCCGGAGTTGCCCTACAGTCCTCTGCCCTTTGAGGGTGAAGAACAAGAGGTAAGAGCATTTGTCGAGTGGGCTTCAGGAGATGGCCTGCCTAAGCTATGTAAGGCGCTAAGCGAGATAAGCGAGAGGCACATTGCTTTTTCACTCGCGCCTGACAAGCACAATCCGAAAGCACTTTCCACGATCACAGAATGGCGCTGTGTGCTTGCGCTCGGGTTAGCCGAATTGTCGGGGATAAGCTTTCAGTCCGACGATGATACATGGATCGCCGGGGGCGATCTAAGTTCAGGCCAATGGAACTGGCTTACGAGTGTTGCCGGGGTTGCACTTGAGGCAGAGGATAATAGCCTGATACTCGTTGATGAGCCTGAGAACAGTCTGCACCCTGAGTGGCAACGCGAATTTATTCAATCGCTTGGAGCTGCCTTGAAGGGGAGGCGTTCCTGTCATATTGTGCTTGCCACACATTCTCCCTTGATTGCGTCGGGAATTGGTGAAATGGAGGGAAGTGTCGCACTAATGTCGAGGAGGGACCAAAGCTCCGAGCGTGGCGCGATAATGTTTGCTAAACAAGTTCAGCAGACATTCGGCTGGAGTGCGTCTGATGTCTATGAATTCTACTTTGGGCTTCTGTCAACGAGGGCGCCAGGCTTTTCGGCCCGAGCTGACCAAGCTTTGGGCTTGGTTCGAGAGGGGATCGCAGGCAACGCGCAGCAACTGGAGGCATTGGTCCGGGTTCTGAAGGCGGATGTTGCAACCTTCCCACCGCATGACCCTATGCGCAGTGTCGTCGATGCCATCGAGGACGTGCTTCCAGGGAGATCTGAGACGAAGTCGGAGGACTGATGGTTGATAGAATTTTATGTGAGCAAATTCCGGAAACATCGATTCCCTACAACGTTCGCCAAGCGCTCGCGCAAATTAACGAAGAGATTTGGAACGTCTCGATTCAAGCGGTTGTCGACCTTCGCTCTCACCTCCTGCTGGCGCAAAAATATCGATGTGCGTATTGCCAAGTGACCATCGCTGGCGATCAAGGTGGACTTCGAGAGCTCGACCATGTTCTACCGAAAGAAATGTCAGGTTACTGCGACTCTCGGAAAAGTGTTAGCTGCGTATTCAAGAATCGTAGACACACCGTGGGATATTGGGACTTCGCATATGAGTGGAGAAACTTGGTTGTTACCTGCAAACAGTGCAACACTAACAAGGGGAGTTTTGATCCGTTGCTGATCAGGCCTTTCTGGAGCTCCACCTATCCGGCTAACAAGGATGAGTTTCTCTGGGTGCATCCGTACTTTCATAAGTACTCGGACCACGTTCGCATTACTCGGAAGTGGCTCTATGAGGCACGTAGTTTCGAAGGAAAAGCGCTCATTAAGGTATGTAAGCTGGACAACTCGGAAGTCCTCGCACGGAGGAAGCTAATTGGCGCTTATGCTGAACAAACAAAAACAATGCTAGCCTTCTTGAACCTCGTTTCCGCACGACATACCGAGCTAAGTCCGGGTGATTGCGCTCGAGTGCTGATGGAAAAGCACGGCTTGCAGGAGGACATGGCGACAAAATTGATCGACGTATGGTTTGCCCATGGCGCGGAGATCAGTAGCGAATCCTTCGCACGGGCTTTGGCGTTGACGCAGCAGGTGGAGGCTTCAGCAAGTGGGGCTGTCGTCAATGGTACGTCCGGCCTTGCTCGCCCACTGGCTGATCTAGTGCCGCATTCTGGCCTTCCAGTGCTGTCACACTCAGTATCGCCTCCAGCTCTTCCCGCACCTCCAAAGTCGGTTTGACGCAAACCAGTGTCGTTAGCGCCTACGGGCGTTGTGAATAACGCGTAGAGAGATTGCGCAGAACGAGGCGTTTCGCTTAAATCACATCCCCCGGCCGCTCCGCATCGCTGTCGACGCAGCACACGAGCACTTCGGCGTCCTCATCCCCGACGCTCAGATAGACATGCCCAACGGCGCTATCGAAATAGAGGCTATCGCCCGGCTTCAGCGTAAACGCGCTGCCGTTCTCAAACCGCAGTTCCAGCATGCCGGCCAGCAAAAACACAAACTCCTCTCCTCCATGCCGGATGTAATCAGGAAAATCCGCTAACGACCGAGCCCGCACATGCGCACGCATCGGCACCATCCTCTTGCCGGTCAGATCGTTGGCGAGCATCCCGTACTCATAATTCGGCGTGTCATAAATCATCTGCTTGCCGGAGGCCGTAAACGACGGCGTAGTCGGCCCCGCCGCCGCCTTCTTTTCCCTTCCAAAAATCGCATCGAAGTCGAGCCTGAGCGCATGCGCAAGCGCGGCGAACTTGTCGTAAGTCAGCGCGATATCTCCCCGCTCGGCCTTGGAGATCGTCGACACCGCGATCCCCGATTGCTCGGACAACTGCATGAGCGTGAGCCCGCGCGCCTTACGCGCATCGCGAATGCGCGCGCCGACGGTCTTGTGATCGATCTGAAGCGGTGCGCCGGGGGGAGGGGCGCTAGTCGTCTTTGCCATGACAAGCCAAATCAAAGGGCGGGTTTTATCGTATACGAGAATTATTTTTTTCTCATATATGATAACTCGCACCGATCGTCACCCATCGTGGAGTCGTCCCCATGTCAACTCTCGCATTCGATAAGGCAGGCCTCTCCAAGACGCAAGTCATCGCCGCGACGACGATCGGCACCGCGCTCGAGTTCTACGACTTCACCATCTACAGCTTCTTCGCCATCCAGATCGGGCAGCTGTTCTTCCCGGCCGCGTCGCCGGTCAACCAGTTCCTGCTGTCGATCGGCGTGTTCGGCGTCGGCTTCGTCGTGCGGCCGCTCGGCGGCATCGTGATCGGCGCCTACGCGGATCGCGCGGGGCGCAAGAAGGCGATGGTGCTGACCATCATGCTGATGGCGCTCAGCTGTGCGCTGATCGCCGGCGCGCCGACCTACGCCGTGGCCGGCATGGCGGCGCCGTTCATCGTGTTGGCCGCCCGGCTGCTGCAAGGCTTCGCCGCCGGCGGCGAGTTCGGGCCCGGCACCACGCTGCTCGTCGAATATGCGTCCGACTCCACGCGCGCCTTCTTCGCAAGCTGGAACTTCGCGGCGACGGCCCTCGGGCTCGCGCTCGGCGCGGCGGTCGCCACGCTCGTCGACGCCACGCTCTCGAAAGAAGCCGTGCTCGCCTGGGGCTGGCGCTTGCCGTTCCTGCTCGGCATCGTGGCCGCGCCGGTCGGCATGCTGATCCGGCGGCGTCTCGAAGAGACGCTGACCACGGCGTCGCCGGGCGTCGCGCGGCATCGCGGCGGCGCGCTGCGCGAAGCTCTCACCACGCATCTCAAGCTGACGGTCCTCGGCACGTTCGCCGAGCTCGGCGGCTCGGTCTCGGTCTACATCACCGCGTTCTTCCTGCCGAGCTACGCGGTGCGCGCGCTGCATCTGTCGTCGACGGCGGCGGTGGCCTCGGGCGTGGTCAGCTCGCTCGTGCTGTTCGTCGCCGCGCCCGTCGCCGGCCGTCTCGCCGATCGCTTCAGCCGCAAGCGCGTGCTCGTCGTCTCGCGTGTGATCCTGCTGGTGTCGGTCTATCCGGCGTTTGCCTTGTTGAGCGCGCAGCCGTCGATGTTCATGCTCTGCGCGGTCTCGTCGTTCCTTGCGCTGTTCGTGTCGGGGCAGATCGTGCCGGTGCTCGTGATGATCCCCGAGCTGTTCCCGAAGCACGTGCGCGCGACCGGCATCGCGCTAACCTATGTCGTGAGCGCATCGTTCTTCGGCGGCTTCTCGCCGTTCGTCGCGAGCTGGCTCGTGGCGCGCACCGGCAATCCGCTCGCGCCGGCCTGGTATGTCGCCGCAGCCTGCGCCGTGTCGCTCGTGCCGGTGATCTGGCTGCGCGACCGCACGGGCGAAGCGCTCGCGTGAACCGGACGAAACCCTTTCGACTACAGGACCTCATTTATGTCTTCCCATAACGCCGAGCTGGTCGAACGCTCCGCCGTCGAGTTGCGCAGGATGATCGGAGCCAAGGAGATCTCGCCGGTCGAGCTGCTCGACGCCTGCATCGAGCGGATCGAGGCCGTCAATCCGGCGGTGAACGCCGTTACCGCGACCTGCTACCGCCAAGCGCGCGAGGCCGCGAAGGCCGCCGAGCGCGAGGTGCTCGCGGGCGAGCCGCTGGGCCTCCTGCATGGCCTGCCGCTCGGCGTGAAGGATCTCGAAGACACGGCCGGGCTGCTCACGACCTACGGCTCGCCGCTCTCGCGCGGCAATGTGCCCACGAGCGATGCGCTGCTCGTCGAGCGTCTGCGCGCGGCCGGCGCGGTGCTCGTCGCGAAGACCAACGTGCCGGAGCTCGGCGCGGGCGCGAACACGCGCAACCCGGTGTGGGGCGCGACCGGCAATCCATTCGATCCGGCGCTGAACGCGGGCGGTTCGTCGGGCGGCTCGGCCGCGGCGCTCGCGTGCGACATGCTGCCGGTCTGCACCGGCTCGGACACCGGCGGCTCGCTGCGCATCCCGGCATCGAAGTGTGGCGTGGTGGGGATGCGGCCGTCGCCGGGGCTCGTGCCGAACTCGCGGCGCCTGCTCGGCTGGACGCCGCTCTCGGTCGTCGGCCCGATGGGCCGCACGGTCGCCGAGACGGCGCTGCAGCTGGCCGCGACGGCTGGCCTGTCGAACACCGAGCCGTTGAGCTACACGGCCGATCCGCTCGGCTTCCTGTCGCTGCCGGCGCGCGATCTGGCGTCGCTCTCCGTCGGCTATACCGAGGACTTCGGCTGCTGCGACGTGGATGACAGCATCCGCGCGCTGTTCCGTTCGCGCATCGCCGCGATCGCGCCGATGGTCGAGCGCTGCGAAGCGGTGACGTTCGATTTCGGCGAGGCGCACCGCGCGTTCGACGTGATTCGCGCCGAGAGCTTCGTCGCCGGCCTGCACGACATCTACACGCGCGATCCCGATGCGCTCGGCCCGAACACGCGCGCGAACTACGAGATGGGCGCGCGCATGTCGCTCGCCGATTGCGCGTGGGCGCATGCCGAGCAGACGCGCATCTTCCATCGCTTTCAAGCGGCGTTCGAGCACTACGACGTAATCCTCTCGCCGACCACGCCGGTCTCGCCGTTTCCGTGGCAGGAGCTGTACGCGGCGCAGATCAACGGACGCACGCAGGAGAACTACTATCGCTGGCTCGCGCTGACCTATGTCATCACGCTCACGACGCATCCCGCGCTGTCGCTGCCGTGCGGCGTCGATCATGCGGGGATGCCGTTCGGCTTGCAGATCGTCGGGCCGTTTCGTGGCGACCTCGCGACGCTCGCGGTCGCCCAGGCGTTCGAAGCGGCGTTCGCGCGCGTGCCGGAATTGCGCCGGCCGCGTCCCGATCTGTCGAAGCTGCGCGAGCCCAATCCGTCGTTGAAATCGATCGTCACGGCGCCGCCGGTTTTCGATGCCGCGGGCGAAGGCAAGTCCGGTCCTTCGATGGTCTGAACCCGCAACATGACAATGAAATTCGACACCGTCGTGCTCGGCGGCGGCATCGTGGGCGTTTCGATCGCGGCGCATCTGCAGCGGCGCGGCCAGGCGGTCGCGCTCGTCGATCGCAGGCCGGTGGGCTACGAGACGTCGTTCGGCAACGCGGGCCTGATCCAGTGCGAAGGCGTCTACCCATACGCGTTTCCGCGCTCGCTCGGCAAGCTGCTCCACTACGCGCGCAACCGCGCGACCGACGTGCGCTATCACCCGAGCGCGATGCTCGCGCTCGCGCCGTTCCTCTATCGCTATTGGTGGAACTCCGAGCCTTCGCGTCACGCGGCGATCGCGCGGTCGTACGCGACGCTGATCGCGCATTGCGTGAGCGAGCACCGCGAGCTGGCCGGGGCCGCGGGCGCCACTGCGCTATTACGGCGGGGCGGCTGGATGAAGATCTTCCACAGCGCCGCGAAGCAGGACGAGGAAACGCGCAACGCGGAGCGCTGGAACCGCGAGTTCGGCGTGGCGTACGAATCGCTCGACGCCGCCGCGCTGCGGCGCGCGGAACCGAGCCTCAACACGTCGCTGACCGGCGCGTTGCGCTACACGGCGTCCGAATCGGTCAGCGATCCGAACGCGCTCGTGACGGCCTACGCGCGCTATTTCGAGCAACTGGGCGGACGCGTCCTGATCGGCGATGCCGCCACGCTCGAGCCGCAGTGGAAAGTGCAGACGGAGAGCGGTCCGGTCGAAGCGCGATCGGCCGTGGTGGCGATGGGGCCGTGGTCCGGCGACATGAGCGCGAAGCTCGGCTACCGTCTGCCGCTCGCGGCCAAGCGCGGCTATCACATGCACTACGCGGCGCAGGACGGCGCGCGCCTGAATCATCCGCTGCTCGATGTCGAGAAGGGCTTCCTGATCGCGCCGATGGCGCGCGGCATCCGGCTCACGACCGGCGTCGAGTTCGCGCGCGTCGATGCGCCGAAGACGCCGGTCCAGCTCGGCGCGGTCGAGCCGATTGCGCGCGAGCTGTTCCCGCTCGGGCCTCGTCTCGACGACGAGCCGTGGATGGGCCGTCGCCCTTGCACGCCCGACATGCTGCCGATCATCGGACCGGCGCGGCGTCACGAAGGCCTCTGGTTCGCGTTCGGCCACGCGCATCACGGCCTGACGCTCGGCCCGGTAACGGGCCGCCTGATCGCGGAGATGATGACGGGCGAGGAGACCTTCGTCGACCCGGCGCCGTTCAGGGTCGAGCGGTTCTAGGGGGCTGCCAAGTCAGTCCTCGAAGCGCAGACCGTGGCGTGCCTTCGCGCCGTCGATTGCCGCCAGCACACTCGTGATGCAGTCGTCGCGATAGCGTTCGAGCGACTTGATACTACGAGAGCCAACCTGCTCGGCGGTGCCCGCGACGACGCGCTCGATCAACTCGCCGGTCAGCGCAGGCGCGACGAGCTTCGTCCACGGCAGCGCGAGCGCGGGCCCGAATTGCTGCATGAAGTGGCGCATCCCTTCCTCGCCGCCCGCGAGCGTATAGGTGAGGAACGTTCCCATGAACGACCAGCGCAGGCCCGCGCCGAAGCGAATCGCGTCGTCGATCTCGCCGGTCGTCGCGACGCCGTCGTTGACCAGATGCAGCGCCTCGCGCCACAGCGCTTCAAGCAGCCGGTCCGCGATGAAGCCCGGCACTTCCTTGCGAACGCGCAGCGGCCGCATCCCGAGCGAGCGGTAGATTGCGATCGCCGCATCGACACTCTCGGGCGCGGTGCGCTCGCCGCCGAGCACCTCGACGAGCGGCAGCAAATACACCGGGTTGAACGGGTGCCCGACGACGCAGCGCTCCGGATGCAGCGCGCGCGTGTAGAAGTCGGTCGGCAGCAGGCCGGACGTGGACGAACCGATGATCGCATCGGGTTTCGCGGCGCGGCTGATTTGCTCGTGCAGTGCGAGCTTCAGTTCCTCGCGCTCGGGCGCGCTTTCCTGAATGAAGTCAGCGTCCGCGACGCAGGCCTCGATCGTGTCGACGAAGCGCAGGCGCGCCGGCGAGGCGCCGGGTTTCAGCCCGACTCGTTCGAGCGCGGGCCATGCATTCGCGACGTTCTCGCGTAACTTCTTTTCCGCGCCGGGCGCCGGGTCCCACGCGAGCACGTCGAGCCCGTTCGCCAGTGCGCGCGCGACCCAGCCGCTGCCGATCACGCCCGCGCCTAGTGCCGCAAATGTCTTGATATCGACGATGACTGCCATTGTTTCAACGTCCTGTTCGAAGTTTGTTTGGGTGGGCAATGCGGCTCATGCGAACTGCGCGAGCGTGCGGCGCTCGAGCAGGCGCTCGCCGCGCGCCGGCAGCCCGAGCTTGCTGCGTCCCTCGGCGGGCGTCAGCGCGCGGCCGCCAAGCCGCTCGATGATCTCGACCGCGCGCTGCACGAGCGAGCCATTGGTTGCGGGCACACCTTTGTCGAGCCGGAGGTTGTCTTCGAGCCCGACGCGCACGTGGCCGCCAAGCAGCATCGCCTGCGCGAGCATCGGCATCTGCATCCGGCCGACCCCGAAGCCCGCCCAATGCGCGCCGGGCGGCAGGTTGTCGACCATCGCCTTCATCGTCGTCGTGTCGGCGGGCGCGCCCCACGGAATCCCGAGGCACAGCTGGAAGAGCGGCGGCGCATCGAGCAGTTCCTCCTTCAGCAATTGCTTCGCGAACCACAGGTGCCCCGTATCGAAGATCTCGAGCTCGGGCTTCACGCCGAGCGCCTGGATCCGCTTCGCCCCGGCGCGCAGCTGCTCGGGCGTCGATACATAAATGGCGTTGGCATCGCCGAAGTTCAGCGTCCCGCAATCGAGCGTGCAAATCTCGGGCAGCAATTCCTCGACATGGACAAGCCGCGTGAGCCCGCCGACGAGGTCCGTGTTCGCGCCGAAGCGCATCGGATCCTCGCCCGGCCCGATCTCGAGGTCGCCGCCCATTCCGGCGGTCAGGTTGATGATGACGTCGACGTCAGCCGAGCGGATCCGGTCGACCACTTCGCGATACAAGCTCGGGTCGCGGCTGCCGCGGCCGGTCTTCGGGTCGCGCACGTGGCAATGCGCGACGGTCGCGCCGGCCTTCGCCGCCTCGATCGCGGCCGCCGCGATCTCTTTCGGCGTCACCGGAATCGCCGGGTGCTTGCCGACGGTGTCGCCGGCGCCTGTCACTGCACAGGTCACGATGACTTCGTGGTTCATTCGCATTGTCCTTGCGTTGAAAAATCAGAGGCCCAGATACGCCTTCACGGCAGGCAGGCCGTCCTTGCCGTCATAGGTCTTCACGCCGGCGAGCCACGCGTCGAGCACCTGCGGGTTCTTCTTCAGATAGTCCTTCGCGGCATCGGCGGGCTTCTGCTTGTTCATCACCTGCTGCATCACGACGTTCTCGAGCTGCGTCGTGAAGCGCAGGTTGCTCACGAGCTTCCCGGCGTTCGGGCAGCGTGCGAGCCAGCCCGGCGCGGTCGCCGTATAGACGCGCGCTTCGCCTTCATTCGGACCGAACACGCCGTCGCTGCCGCTCAGGTACTTCATGTCGATCTCGATGTTCATCGGATGCGGCTCCCAGCCGAAGAACACGACCCACTTCTTGTCGCGGATCGCGCGGTTGACCGTCACCAGCATCCCCGCCTCGCTCGATTCGATGAGCTTGAAGCCGCCGAGCCCGAACTGGTTCGTCGCGATCATCTTCTGGATCGCCGCGTTCGCGCTGCTGCCCGGCTCTATGCCGTAGATCTTGCCGTCGAGCTCGTCGCGATGCTTGGCGATATCGGCGAACGTCTTCAGGCCCGCGTCGTATGCGTAGCTCGGCACCGCGAATGTCGCCTTCGCGCCGGCCAGGTTCGGCGGCTGCAGCACCTCGATCGACTTCGCTTCGACGAACGGCGAGATCGCCTTCTCCTGCACCGGCCACCAGTAGCCGAGCGAGACGTCGATCTGCTTCGTCTTCAGTCCTGCGAACGAGATCGGTACCGAGACGACGGACGTCACGGGCTGGTAGCCGAGCGCCTCGAACACGGCCGATGCGAGCGCCGTCGTGGACGTGATATCGGTCCACCCGATGTCGGCGAAGCGGACCGTGCGGCAGGTGGCCGAGTCCTCCGCGGACGCGGGCGGCGCGAGCGCGGCGGCAGCGGCGAGTGCGGCGCAAGCGGAAATGGCTTTGATGCGTGACTTCATGACGCTCCCCTCTCGGACATGTTTGACCGTGTTGACAGCATGTTTGCGAAGCCGGCTGCGAAGCGCGGCCGACCGCCATCCGGAACGGCTTGACGTGGCAATAAAAGTAACGCCCCATATTCCGCTCAAATCGACCGGCGGCGACCCGTAGTTGCCCGCCAGCGACAACGAGAAAAATTAGCGTGGGGGATGCGCCGCATGCGCAGGTTGGCGCTGCGGCGCCGTCGCAATTCGCCAGAATCGCGTCGCGTGCCGGCAGATCCGCGCGGCGCGCGCTGCCGATATTGCATACGAATCCGCTCAGTTTTCGTTGCTTCCCGTTGCTTCCCGTTGCTTCCTTCACGCACCGCTTCCACCATCCGGAGGATACGAGCGTGCCGCGCGCGTCCGGCGCGGCACGCTTCACGACCATGCGCAACCCCATCACCATCCGCGGCGGTCTGATCGCGACGATCGCCGGCTACACGCTGCTGCTCATCATCGTCATAGCGGCCGGCATCGCGGGCCTGTCGGTCAGCAACCGCGCGCTCGAGGCGATGTATCTCGACGACACCGCCTCGCTCGCGCACCTGAAGACGAGCTCGGAGCGGCTGCTCGTGCTGCGCGGCGGCCTCGCCGAAGTCGCGCAGATTCTCAGCGCCGGCAAGCCGGCACAGGCCGAGATCGCGCGGCTGCACGAACTGCTTGCCGAAAGCGACCGCGAGCTCGACGCGTACCGCGGGCTGCACGCGCCCGACGCCGCGGAGAAGGCGCTTGCCGATGCGCTGCTGGCGCGCCGCGACAAGCTGGTTACGGACGTATTCCGCAAGGCGCTGACGCAGCTCGATCAGGATAGCGAAGTCGATTTCCTCACGACGCAGCGCGAGGCGCCTCCCGCGCTGTTCGCCGACTACCAGGGCGCGATCGGCGCGCTCGAGAACTTCCAGATCGAGCGGCAGCGCGCCCGCTTCGAAAGTGCCGACGCGCGCTTCCGGCTGATGCTGTGGACGTTCGGCGCCGCCGGCGCGCTCGCACTCTTGGTCGGCTTCGTCGCGCGGCGCGCGCTATCGCGCGCGATCGTCCAGCCGATCGGGATGGCCGTCGATCATTTCGGCCGGATCGCGAACGGCGACCTGACCGTTTCCGTCGCGATCGAGCGTGACAACGAAATGGGCTATCTGCTGAACGCGCTGAACGGCATGCAGGACGGTCTCGCGCGAACGGTCCGGCACGTTCGCGCGAGCACCGAGACGATCGTCGTCGATGCACGCGCGATCGCAGGCGGCAACCTCGACTTGTCGGCGCGCACCGAGCAGCAATCGGCGTCGCTGCAGGCGGCCGCCGCGAGCATCGAGCAGCTCGCCGCGACGGTCCGGCGCAACGCCGGCGACGCCCGCAGCGCGAGCGAGCTCGCGGCCGGCGCAGCGGGCATTGCGCTGCGCGGCGGCAACGCCGTGGACCGCGTCGTTGCGACGATGGACGCGATCTCGGCGAGTTCCGGCAAGATCGTTGGCATCGTCGGCGTGATCGAAGGCATCGCGTTCCAGACGAACATCCTCGCGCTAAACGCCGCGGTCGAAGCGGCTCGCGCCGGCGAAGAAGGGCGCGGCTTCGCGGTCGTCGCGAGCGAAGTCCGCGCGCTCGCGCAGCGCTCGGCGGCGGCCGCAAAGGAGATCAAGCAATTGATCGGCGATTCGGCGCTGAAGGTCGACGGCGGCAGCGAGCTCGTCGCCGAAGCGGGCGCGACGATGGCCGAGGTGGTCCACGCCGTCGAGCGCGTGAGCGCGATCATCGCCGGGATCCGCGACGCCTCGGGTGAGCAAACGGCCGGCATCGAGCAGGTGAGTCGCGTGGTCGCGCAAATGGATGAGACGATGCAGCGCAACGCCGCGCTCGTCGAAGAGGCGTCTGCGGCGGCCGTCTCGCTCCAAGAGCAGAGCCGGCAGTTGAACGACGCGGTGTCGCGGTTTCGCTTGAGCGAAGCGTGATCCGGGCCGCGCCGGGCGATCGGCACCGGTGCGGCACCAAGGGAAAACGAGCGATGCGATCGATATGATCCGCGCGCCGCGCCGTGCGACAATCGACTCCATCGCTCGTGCGGGCGCGGCTTGCTACGCGCGTTCGCTGCGCTGTTTCGCTTCTCCCGTTCCGTCTTTTTCGATCTCCTCAGCACCCGCCGCATGATGCCTGAAGACATTTCGTTCCTGCTGCTGCCCGGCTTTTCCGCGATCGGCTTCATGTCGGCCGTGGAGCCGCTGCGGGTCGCGAACCGCTTCCGCGACGGCCTGTACCAGTGGCATATCCTCAGCATCGACGGCGCGCCGGTCACCGCGAGCAATGGGATCTCGCTGAACGCGGAGGCGGCGTTCGGCGCGGTCGAGGTCGAGCGCGTGCGTACGCTGTTCGTCGTCGCGGGCTTCGAGCCGCTCGCCGGTTACACGCGCGCGCTTGGCGAGTGGCTCAAGCGCGCGAGCCGCGCGGGCGCCACGCTCGGCGGGATCGACACCGGCAGCTTCATTCTCGCCGAGGCGGGCCTCTTCAGCGGCGAGGATCGCCTGACGCTGCACTGGGAGGCGCTGTCCGCGTTTCGCGAACGCTACCCGGCGCTCGACGCGAGCCAGGAACTGTTCGAGATCGGCGAGCGCCGGATCACGTGCGCGGGCGGCACCGCGTCGATCGACATGATGCTCGACCTGATCGGCCGCAGCCATGGCGCGGCGCTTGCGTCTCGGATCTCGGAGCAATTCGTCGTCGGCCGGATTCGGCGGCGCTCGGACCATCAACGCATGGAGATCGCCGTGCGCTACGGCGTGCACAACCTTAAGCTCGTCCAGGTCATCGGGCTGATGGAAGAGAATATGGAAGACCCGCTGACTCCGGACGAGCTCGCGCAGGAGGTGGGGGTCACGCGCCGTCAGCTCGAACGGTTGTTCTGCTCTGCGCTCAAGGATACGCCGACGCATTTCTACCAGTGTTTGCGGCTCACTCGTGCGCGCGAACTGGTGCGGCAGACCGCCATGACGATCACGTCGATCTGCGTCGCGTGCGGTTTCGAATCGCCGTCGCATTTCTCGCGAACCTACCGCGCCCGGTTCGGCATGAGCCCCGGGCGTGACCGCCTCCCGCGCGCGGAAGGCGGTGGCCCTTGAGCGTCAGAACGAGTGGCGCATGCCGATCCGCAGATCGGCCTGGCTTGTCGTCGTCGATGGTGTGAAGCTGTAGCCGATCACCGCATCGACTCCGTTCGACGCCTTCAGGTAGTCGCCCGAGATATAGACGTCGGTCTGCTTTGACAACAGGTAATGCAGCCCGAGCGTCCCCTGGTTCCAGTGATGCCCTTCGAACGTCGTGTACTGGTATCCGCCGACCATGAATATCGCCGGTGTGGCTTGCCAGTACGCGCCGCCCTCGCCGACCTGCATGTGCGACGACGCGCCGGACGCCTTGATCGTGGTGTAGCTGTAGTTGCCATTCAGCGTGACCGCGCCGATCCTGTAGCTCGCGCCCACGCCGAGCGTGCCCTGCTTGTCGACCGTGAACGGTGAGTTCGCGTAGAGATCGGTGATTGCGCCGGTCTGCTGATTGACGCTGATCGTCGGTTTGCCGAGGAATGTGCTCGTGCCGAGCATCGCGTACGGATCGAATGCGTAGATGCCGAACGGATTGTTCAACTGCGTGTACGCGACGCCCATCGTGAACGAGCCGTTCGCGTAGTGCGCCCCAAGGCTGTAAGCGCTGTTCTGGTGGAAGTCGCCGGCCACGCCGCCAAACGAGTACAGGCCGCCGAACTTGAAGCCCGAGAATTCGTTCGACATGAACTTCACCGAGTTCGGCAGGCGGTCACCGTTGAAGCGGTCGAAATCGCCTTGGTGGATCGCGTAGCCGCTGCCCCAGGCGGAGATGTTGTAGATCGAGACCAGCTCGTTGGTCAGATCGAGCTGATTGCCGAACGAGAGCGTGCCCCACGCATTCTTCAGACCGACGTATGCCTGGCGTCCGAACTCCGCGCCGCCGAATCCAGTTTTCCCGTTTCCGAGGTGAAAGCCGTTCTCGAGCGCGAACACCGCCGACAGGCCGCCGCCGAGATCCTCGGTGCCCTTGAGGCCCCAGCGGTTGCCGTACGAGATGCCGTCGTCGAACTGGGTCACGTGTGCGCCGCAGCTGTTGCTGACATACGTGATGCCCGCATCGATGATCCCGTACAGCGTGACGCTGCTCTGCGCGCGGCTTGCCGCCGGCATGGCGGCGAGCGTTACGGCGAGCGCCCGCAGCGCCGCCGAGTGTTGCTTCTTCATCGTCGATCTCTCTTGCCTGTTGGATGGTATGAGGACGCCGGCCCCGGAAGTTCGAGTGGATGGGGGCCTGCGGAAACGACGCGCTCCGACCGCTGCCGCGTCACGCGCCCCGCGCGGCGCGCGGCGCGCGAGACGATGGACGCACAGTACAAATTCATTTTTCGCGGATATCGACCGTTGGCGACGCTAACTGGCCCGGGTGCGACTGGTTCAGGTGCGGACGGCCTCGGGCAACGTCATCCGCAGAGTGACCGACAGTCGCTGTCGCACACAACGCGTTAGCTTGGATGTGGTGTTGGAAGGATCGTCACGCCATCGCTGCCGACGTAAAGCGTGTTGTTGTAGTGGCGCAGGTACCGGGTCGGATACTGGGCTCATCAATTTCAGCATCGACTCGACCTTGAAAACTCGGATTGACCATATCGCACGTGCAGGGCTGACGTTTACGTACACCGAGAACGGCCCGGTGGGACCGACCTCTGGGAAGAAGGCGTGCATCGTGCTGGCTTTTGGCCTTCACCGCGTTCGGCCGCATGAAGTTGTTCTTGCCCGTGCAACAACGGGCTAAAGCACGTTTTCGTGCGCGGCGGAAAGGCGTGTTTCAGGCCGCCGCAACTCGGAGAGTGCCGGACCACGCGTTGATCGACTTGCTGCGTGCAAGTTATACGTAAGCTGATGCCTGCGTCGAAAAGTGTTCGGAGACCAGTTGCCGCAGCCACTGATTATCCGGTTCGCGATGTTTCTTCGCATGCCACAGCACGTTGATCACGATGTCGGGAATCTTCACCGGGCACGCTGACGTCTGCAATCCGAACGGCTCCAGCGTGCGGTCTGCATAGGCCTGCGGCACGACCGCGATCAGGTCGGTGTTCTGCACGATATGGGCGACCGCGCCGAAGTGCGGCACCCGCAGTCGCACGTCGCGCACGATGCCTGCCCGCTGGATCACCTCGTCGACGACACCGTGCCCGGTCCCCTCGGCCGCGATCGCGAGGTGCTGCGCGGCGCGGAACGCCTTCAGCGTGATGCCGTTTTCAGCGAGCGGATGGCCGTGCCGGTACAGGCATACATAGCGCTGCCGAAACAGGCGCCGCTGAAAGAAGCCGGTCTTCAGGTCCGGCACGAAGCCGATCGCGAGATCGATGCGGCCGTTTTCCATCTCTTCGCGCAGGTCGCTGCGGCTCGTCGAGATCGTGCCGATCGTCACGCGCGGCGCGGCCTCGGCAAGCCGCTGCATCAACTTCGGCAAGAAATGAATCTCGCCGATGTCGGTCATCGCGACCGTGAAGTGGCGCTGGCTCGCGGCCGGATCGAACGTCACGCGCTCGTTCAGCGAACTATGGATCGCGCCGAGCGCATAGCCGATCGGTTCGGCAAGCCGTTCCGCGAGCGGCGTCGGCGCCATTCCTTTCGCGGTGCGCAGGAACAGTTCGTCGTTGAGCAGGCGGCGCAGCCGGTTCAGCGCATTGCTGACCGCCGGCTGCGACACGTCGAGGCTTTCGGCGACGGCCGATACGCGCCGCAGCCGCAGCAGTTCGTTGAAGACGATCAGCAGGTTCAGGTCGATCTCGCGCAATTCCATCACTCTTCCCATATCACCAGAATTGATATTGGATATTCACATGCTTCTCTTTGCCAATACCATTGGTGAGAGCACCATGTCGGCACATCAGAAGAATCGTGGAGACAGGACCGTCATGGAAGTCGCCGTTTTGCCGCTGCAACGGAACCTCGCCGTCGAGGCCGGAGCGAACCTGCTCGAGACGCTGCTCGCGCACCAGGTGCCGGTGTCGTATAGCTGCATGGCGGGCCGCTGTGGCACGTGCCGCTGCAAGATCGTCGGCGGCCGCGTGCTCGAAACCGGGCCCGAAGAGTCGCGCTCGCCGATGGGCGCGGGCGAGTCGGTGCTGGCGTGTCAGGCGACCCTTATCGAAAGCTGCGCGATCGAGATTCCCGAGCCGGACGAGGTTGTCGTGAATCCCGCGCGGATCGTCAAGGCGACCGTGGCTGCGATCGAGCCGCAGACGCACGACATCCTGCGCATCCGGCTCGCAATGTCGAAGCCGCTGCAGTTTTCTCCGGGCCAGTACGCGACGCTGAAATTCACGCCCGAACATATCCGCCCGTATTCGATGGCCTGCACCGGTGCAGGCGATGGGCTCGAGTTTCATGTGCGCGTGGTGCCGGACGGCCGCGTCACGTCGTATATCGCGTCGACGCTGAAGGTCGGCGACACGGTGCGCGTCAGCGGTCCGCTGGGTACTGCGTATCTGCGTCGCAAGCACACCGGTCCGATCGTCTGCATTGCAGGCGGTACCGGGCTCGCACCGGTGCTGTCGATCGTGCGAGGGGCGATCGATGCGGGCATGTCGAATCCGATCCATGTGTACTTCGGCGTGCGCACGCCTGCCGACATCTACGGCGCCGCGTGGCTCGACGAACTGAAAGCGCGGCATCCGGGATTGCATACGCATGTCGTGGTCGCGTCGTCGCCGGGGCCGGGACCGTGGCGCACGGGCGTCGTGACCCAGATCGTCGACAGCGACTGGCAGTCGCTCGACGGCTGGCGCGCGTACCTCGCCGGCTCGCCGCTGATGGTCGATGCAGCCACGCTGCTGCTCGGCCGCAAGGGCATCCGGCCCGAGCATATCTATGCGGACGCGTTCTATCCGAGCGGCGTCTGATCAAGGAGACCATCGATGCAAAGAGAGCATTCCGCAGCCGTCGCCGGTGCGCGGCAAGCGTATTACGAACGCATTTCGGCCGACCATCTGACGCCGCTGTGGGAAGTGCTGCACGCACTCGTGCCGCCTGCGCCGCGGCCGTCGATCGTGCCGGCGCACTGGCGCTACGCCGCGCTGCGCGACACGCTGCTCGAAGCGGGCGAGTTGATCAGCGCGCAGGAGGCCGAGCGCCGCGTGCTGATTCTCGAAAACCCTGGCGTGCGCGGCCAGTCGCGGATCACGCAGAGCCTCTATGCAGGGCTGCAACTGATACTGCCCGGTGAAGTGGCGCCCGCGCATCGGCACGCGCAATCCGCGCTGCGTCTCGTGCTCGAAGGCGAGGGCGCATACACGGCGGTCGATGGCGAACGCACGACGATGCGGCGCGGCGACTTCATCATCACGCCGTCGATGACGTGGCACGACCACGGCAATCCGGGCGACGAGCCGGTCGTGTGGCTCGATGGCCTCGACATTCCGCTCGTGCAGTTTCTCGATGCGGGCTTTGCCGAGAAAGCGCCGGTGCAGATGCAAAGCGAGGCGCGGCCCGAAGGCGATGCACTGCTGCGCTATGGACACAACATGGTGCCGATCGACTTCTATCAGTCCGCCTCCGGTCCAACGCCAGTATTCGTCTATCCATACCGTCAGACGAAGCACGCGCTGCTGGGCCTCGAAGGCACGCCGGCCGACCCGTGGCACGGCCACGCGTTCCGCTATGTGAATCCGGCGACGGGCGCATCGCCGATGCCGACGATCGGCGCATTCGCGCGGCGTCTGAAAGCCGGCACTGAAACGCGCCCGTACCGCAGCACCGACAGCACCGTGTTCGTTTGCCTCGAAGGCGAAGGGCGCGCGACGGTCGGCGAGCGGACCTTCGATCTTGCGCCGAACGACGTGCTGGTGGTGCCGTCGTGGACGGTTCACCAGTTCCGCGGGTCGGCGGACATGATCCTCTTCAGCTTTTCCGACCGCCCGGTGCAACAGGGACTTGGCCTGTGGCGCGAGGATAAATTGTCCTGAGCATTTTATGGAGATTTCCGAGATGAGCTTCGTCATATCCGCACCGCCTGTCCACACGCTCGCCGTGGCGGGCGAGCCGGGTCTGTTCCCGGTCAACCGCGTGTTCTGTATCGGCCGCAACTATGCGGCGCATGCGCGCGAGATGGGCAAGGACCCCGATCGCGAGCCGCCATTCTTCTTCATGAAGCCCGCGAATGCGGTGGTCCAGGCGGGCGAGTCGGAAATGGCAATTCCGTATCCGCCGATGACGGGCAACTTCCATCATGAGATCGAGCTTGTGATCGCAATCGGCAAGGGTGGTTCCGACATCGACGCGGATCGTGCGCTCGAACACGTCTATGGCTATGCGGTCGGCCTCGACATGACGCGCCGCGATCTGCAACTCGAAGCGCGCGACAAGGGCCGTCCGTGGGAATTCGGCAAGTCGTTTTCGAAGTCCGCGCCGATCGGGCCGCTCTATCGGGCAGCCGACGCGGGGGCGGTGGCCGAGGCGGACATCCGGCTGACCGTCAATGGCGAGGTGCGCCAGTCGTCGAACATCGCGAAGCTGATCTGGTCGGTGCAGGAAAGCATTGCGTACCTGTCGAAATACGAGAGCCTCGAGCCCGGCGATCTGATCATGACGGGCACGCCGGAAGGGGTCGGCGCCGTGGTGCGCGGCGACCTGATGGAGGGCGCAATCGACGGGCTCGGCCGGATCGTCGTGCGGGTGGCGGCATGACGCGGTGCGATGTGACGTTGCGTACGCGGTGCGCTTTGGCGCGTGCCGCGGCGCACAACTTCAGGTAGTGGAACCGCACAGGCATCGACGGAGACAGTCATGACAGAGACCGTGCAAACGGGCGAGCGTAAATGGGAAGGCGGTGGTTCGAGCCGCATTCCATTCTGGGCATACACCGACGCCGACATCTACCGGCGCGAACTCGAACGTTTTTTCTACGCCGGGCACTGGTGCTATATCGGGCTCGAAGCGGAGATTCCGAATCCGGGCGACTTCAAGCGGACCGCAGTCGGCGAGCGCTCGGTGATCGCGACGCGCGCAGCGGATGGCGCGATCCATGTCGTCGAGAATGTGTGCGCGCATCGCGGCGTGCAGTTTTGCCGCGAGAAGTTCGGCAATCGCAAGGACTTCACATGCCCGTATCACCAGTGGAATTACGATCTGAAAGGCAACCTGATCGGCGTGCCGTTCAGGCGCGGCGTCAAGCAGGACGGCAAGGTGAACGGCGGCATGCCGGCCGATTTCGATCCGAAGCAGCATGGTTTGACGCAACTGAAAGTCGCATGCCGCAACGGCGTGATCTTCGCGTCGTTCGATCATGATGTGCCGACGCTCGAAGACTACCTCGGGCCGACCATCCTGCGCTACTTCGACCGGCTCTTCAACGGCCGCAAGCTGACGATTCTCGGCTACAACCGTCAGCGCATTCCGGGCAACTGGAAGCTGATGCAGGAGAACATCAAGGACCCGTATCACCCCGGCTTGCTGCATACGTGGTTCGTCACGTTCGGGCTATGGCGCGCGGACAACCGCTCGGAACTGAAGATGGACGACCAGTTCCGGCATGCGGCGATGATCTCGACGCGCGGCACGGGTGGCAAGGGCGAGGTGACGAGCGGCGTGACGAGCTTCAAGGAGCAGATGACGCTGCATGACGACCGCTTTCTCGACGTGGTGCAGGAGCCGTGGTGGGAAGGCCCGACCGCGGTGCTGATGACGCTGTTTCCGAGCGTGATCATTCAGCAGCAGGTGAATTCGGTCTCGACGCGCCACATTCAGCCGGCCGGTCCCGATGCGTTCGATTTCGTGTGGACGCACTTCGGTTTCGAAGACGATGCGCCGGAAATGACGCAGCGCCGTCTGCGTCAGGCGAATCTGTTCGGTCCTGCGGGCTTCGTGTCCGCCGACGACGGCGAGGTCATCGAGTTTTCGCAGCAGGGCTTCGGCAGGAAGCAGGACGGCCGCACGCTCGCGGAACTGGGCGGACGCGACATCGGCAACACGGACCACATGGTGACCGAGACGCTGATTCGCGGCATGTACGACTACTGGCGTCGCGTGATGGAGGTCTGACATGCTGGATTTCAATAGCTGGCACGCACTCGTCGCGCTGTATGCCGACTATGCCGCTGCGCTCGACGACGGCGAGTGGGACAAGTGGCCCATGTTCTTCACCGAGGACTGCTCGTACCGGCTGCAGCCGCGCGAGAACCACGAACGCGGACTGCCGCTCGCAACATTGTCGTTCGAGAGCCGCGGCATGCTGAAGGACCGCGTATACGGGATCACACAAACGATCTTTCATGACCCGTACTACCAGCGCCACGTCATCGGTGTGCCGCGCGTGCTGCGCGTGACGGACGAGCGCATCGAAGCCGAGGCGAGCTACGCGGTGTTTCGCACGAAGCCTGACGGGATGACGGAGCCGTTCAACGTCGGCCGCTATATCGACGTGATCCGGCGCACCGGCGATGGCCTGAAATTCGAGTCGAAGCTGTGCGTGTTCGACAGCGAAATGATCCCGAATTCGATTATCTATCCGATCTGAGGAACGACATGCCTGGACAATGGACGAGGGTGATCGCACTCACTGAGCTACCCGCCGACGACGTGGCGGCCGCACATGCAGGCGGCCGTGAAATCGCGCTGTATCGGGTCGGCAACGACGTGTATGCGACAGACAATATCTGCACGCATGGTCATGCGCGGCTGTGCGACGGCTTTCTCGATGGCCACGAAATCGAGTGCCCGCTGCATCAGGGCAAGTTCGACGTGCGCAACGGCCGCGCGCTGTGCGAGCCATTGACGGAAGACATCGCGACGCTCGCGGTGAAGGTCGAGAACGGCGACGTATTCATCGAGATCTGATCATGCGGCTCTTCAACTACTTTCGTAGCTCGTCGTCGTACCGGGTGCGCATTGCGTGCAATCTGAAGGGGCTCGCGTACGAGTATCTGCCAGTGCATCTGAACCGCAACGGCGGCGAGCAGTTCGGCGATCGCTTCACGACACTCAATCCACAGCAGCTCGTGCCACTGCTCGAAGATGGCGACACGCGCATCGCGCAATCGCTTGCAATGCTCGAATATCTCGACGAGCGCTATCCTGACGTGCCGCTGTTGCCGCGCGACCCGGCAGCGCGCGCGCAGGTCCGGCAGACGGCACTGTATATCGCGTGCGAAATGCACCCGCTCAACAATCTGCGCGTGCTGAAGTTTCTGACCGGCGAACTGGGTTTGAGCGACGCGCAGAAACAGCGCTGGATCGTGCACTGGCTCGAAACAGGGCTTACCGCGCTCGACACGCAACTGCGCGATGCACCCGGGCGCGGCGCGTTCTGCTTCGGCGACACGCCGACGCTGGCCGACTGCTGTCTCGTGCCGCAACTGTTCAACGCGCGGCGTTTCGGTGTGGACGTCAGTGCATATCCGACGTTGCACGCGGTCGATCAGGTATGCGAGCAGATCGAGGCGTTTCGCCGTGCGCATCCGTCATGTCAACCGGACGCGGAATGACGGTTTCACTTCGTAGCGTAGCGACAGAAGGCGGGTAGACAACCCGCCACACGATAACGACAGGGGACCCCGACATGCGCTTTCCCGCTCTCTCGGTACGGCAGATCATTCTCATCTCGTTTGGGGCCTGCGTGGCCGGCGCATTGGCCACGGGCCTGGTCGCCGTTGCCGCGCTTGCGGGCTTTCCGGTGCTGTCAGCACAGGCCGCTTTCAGTATCGAGCTTGCGCTGGCGGTCGTGCTCTTCGTCGCGGCACTGGCGGGCATGACGAGCCTGATGAGGGTGGTCTACGGCGGATTGCTGCGCATGCGTGCCAAATTCGCCGAACTGGCCGACACGCTCGACCTGTCGCGCCGTGCCGCGCGCCGCAGCACCGACGAGTTCGGCCGCGCGGCGGCGGAGTTCGACCGGATGCTCGGCCGCATCGAGGCAACCGTTGCGACGGTCTATCGCTCGACCGAAAGCGTGTCGCGCGCGACCAGCGAAATCGCATCCGGTAATCAGGACCTGTCGTCGCGTACCGAGCAGCAGGCGGCATCGCTCGAACAGACCGCTTCGAGCATGCAGCAGTTGACCGATGTCGTGCAGCAGAACGCCGGCCATGCACAGGAGGCGAGCGAGCTCGCCGCGAGCGCGGTCGGGCTCGCGGGCCGCAATCATGCGGCAGTAACCGGCATGGTGGCGACGATGGAGGCGGTCAGCGGCAACGCGAACAAGATTGCCGACATCAATGGACTGGTCGAAGGCGTCGCGTTTCAGACCAATATTCTCGCGCTCAATGCCGCGGTCGAAGCGGCACGCGCAGGCGAAGCCGGGCGCGGTTTCGCGGTGGTCGCGGCCGAGGTGCGCAGCCTCGCGCAACGCGCATCGAGCGCGGCCCGCGAGATCAAGCAATTGATCGATGCGTCGGGGCATTCCGTCGAGCAAGGGTTGAACGAAGCGCTGGGCGTGAAGGACGCGATGGGCGAGATGCAGGACGCGATCCAGCAGATGGCCGGCCTGATCGGTGCGATTGCCACTGCATCGCACGAACAGAGCCGCAGTCTCGGCGAGATAAGCAAGGCGGTGTCGCAGATGGACGACGTGACGCAGCAGAACGCCGCGCTCGTCGAACAGATTACGGCGGCTTCGCAGGCGCTAAGGGAACAGGCGGCGCAACTCAGGCAGACAGTGGAACAGTTCACGCTCGGGGATGGCTTGCGCGATCCCCGCGCGTGAATGTTCGCGGAGCACCGAGTGCCTGTCTCGTCACGAATGCACCAGCGGTTTCGTCGATAGCGACACCATTGCCTCCGGCTCGACCGGTGTGCGGCGCGCGAGCAGCACGATTGCCGCTGCACCGGCTGCCGCGATGCCGATTGCAAGCAGCGTGGTCTGCGGACCGCGATGGATCTGCTGAAGCACGCCGCCGAGATACGGCCCGAGAATCGCGCCGACGCGCCCAACTGCCAGTTCCATGCCGACACCGGTTGCGCGGACGTGCGTGTCGTACGACGCGGCCGTGAAATTGTTCAGCACGAATTGCGCGCCGATGATGCAGAAGCCGGCCGACGCGCGCGCCGGCCAGTTCCTCGTGTACCTCGATGACAGGGGGCTGCATTGTCTCGCTCCATGTTTTGTCGTGAGCGGGGCGCCGCGTCGTGGCGGCGGCCTCCGGGTGCTGCCGGTGCTTCAGGGGCCATGGGTGTGGCAGTGAGCTTGTTGCGATGGCTAGTCGTGAAGTTTGAAGAGCGCAGCCGCATTGGTACGGCCGATCTTGAGGCGGTCGTTCTCGCTGATCGGCGCCGAGTCGAACCATTGCGTCGCGTGATCGACGTTTTCGAACGGCCAGTCAGTCGAGAACAGCAGCCGGTCCGCACCGATTTCGAGCATTGCGTCGATCAGCGTCTGCGTGCGGAAATTTCCCGACGTGGTCAGATAGAAATTCGCGTGGAAGTAATCGGCAATCCGCTTTTTCGCCGGATAGTTCGGCGCGGTATCGACCCACGCGTTGCGGTTGTCGACGCGCCACATGCTGTACGGCAGCCCTTCGCCCATGTGGCCGAGAATGATCTTCAGCGCCGGAAATTCGTCGAACAGGCCCGAGCCCATCAGGCGCAGTGCGTGCACGGCGGTCTCCTGACCGAACGCCCAGGTGGGCCCAAGCAGCCACGGATGGCCCGCATAGATTTGTGCGTGTGCCGGCAGCGGATTGCGCGGATGCAGATAGAACGGTATCTCGAGCTTTTCGACTAAGGCCCAGAACGGGCGGTACTGCGGCAGATCGTAGTACAGCAGCGTATCGTCGCTCGTCTGCGAGAAGCCGTTGACGAGCGCGCCGACGAAGCCCAGTTCTTTCACGCAGCGCTCCAGTTCGCGCGCGGCGCGCTCGGGCGATTGCATCGGCAGTGCGGCAAAGCCTTTGAAGCGGTCCGGCCGCTTTGCAATCTGCGCCGCCAGAAAGTCGTTCGCGCGCTGTGCAAGCTCGCAGGCCGCATGGGTGTCGGGAATCGCCTGCACGGTCGGCGCATTGAGCGACAGGATCATCAGTTCGACGCCGTGCCGGTCCATTTCCGCGATGCGCCGCTCGTGTAAATCGAGCAGACGTGCCTTCAATTCCGGCCAGTACGAGGCAGGCACGAAGCCTGCAGAATCGGCGACCGTTTCTTCGATAGCGAAGTGCTCTTCGAGCGCAATCTTTCCGTTCATATGCGTCACCCTAGAAAAAGAGGGGATCAGTACTGCCCCTTGGGCTCGAGACCGAGCGCGAGCTGTCCATACATCGTGCCGACGGCGTCCCAGTTCATGCTGATATGCCGGCCGACCGCGTTCGCGTCGCGCCACGCGCGCTGCACCGGATGCGACAGGTCGAGCCCCTGTCCGCCCGTCGACGCGTTGAGCGCTTCCGTCGCGCGGATCGCAAGCGACACGGCAAACGCCTGGCCGCGCCTGCTGATGATCCGCTCGTCGATGTCGACGGCCTTGCCGTCGCGCACGGTTCCTTCGCGCGCGAGCAGGTCCGACAACAGCACCTGGCGCGCGGCGTCGATGCATGCGGACGCCTCGGCAACGCGCAACTGCACTGTCGGAAATTCAGCCATCCGGTTGTGCGCGCCCGCGACCGCGCCGCGGGTCACGCGCCGCGCGGTGCGTTCGAGATAGTCGTGCAGCGCGCCGCGTGCAGCGCCGACCGCGGTCGATGCGAGGCACGACGGAATGTTGCACAGCATCGGGATGGAAAAGCCCGGATGGTGCGCGTATGCTTTCGCGCCCGGCGTTCGGCCGCTCGTCGAGTCGGCGAAGGTCAGCACGCGGTGCGCGGGCACGAACACGCCGTTGAGCACGAGCGTCTTGCTGCCGGTGCCGGCGAGTCCGACGACGTGCCACGTATCGTCGATCGTATAGTCGGTGGCGGGTACCAGCAGGAAGGCAGGCGTCGGATGCGGCCGGTCGCCGCCGGCAGGCAGCATTGCCGCGCATAGCGACCATTGCGCGCAGTCGCAGCCGCTCGCAAAGCTCCATCGCCCGCTGAGCACGAAGCCTCCGGGCGCCGCCCGTGCTTCGCAGGCCGGCGCATAGGACCCGCAGACGAGCGCATCGGGGCTGCCGGACCACACGTCGTGCTGCGCCTCGGCCGGGAAGCTCGCGACCAGCCACTGGTGCGCGGACAGCAGCCCCGCGACCCATGCCGTCGACGCGCACTGCGCGGCGAGATCGATATTGACGTCGACGAGCGTCGAGAAGTCGTATTCGTAGCCGCCGAAAGCGGCGGGCCGCACGATGTCGAAGTAGCCGGCGTCGCGTAGCGCGTCGATGCTGCGCGACGGCACGCGACGCTCCGCTTCGACCTGTTGTGCGGCGGCAGCGATCTCGCTGTGCAGTGCGGCAAGCCGCGCGCGCAACTCGTCGGGACGCGGCCTCTCTGGTACAGATGGGGCCGGACTGATGCGTTCTTTCTCTGTCGCGATCATTGAAATCACCTCGTGGGATGCTGGGTCGTAAGCGGGTCAGTGCGGCACGCAATAGGCCGCGTTGCGATAGAGCAGCGGTTCCGCGTCTTCGTTGAGCAGCACCTCGGTCGCGGTGCCGACGAAGATCGTGTGCGTGCCGAATGGCATGGCGGCCACCTTGCGACAGAACACGTTCGCCTGCGCGTCGTCGAGATAGCCGGGACCGTCCGCGTGCCGTCGCCATGCGCCGACGTTGAAGCGCTCGTCAGCGGAAACCGCGCCGCTGAACGCGGTCGAGATCGACGACTGGTCGTGACGCAGCACGTTCACGCAGAAATGCCGCGCCGACAGCAGCACTTCGTGCAGCAGCGTCGACTGGTTTACGCAGACGATCATCGACGGCGGCGCCATCGAGAGCGAGCTGACCGCGGTCATCGTCATGCCGTGATGGCGCAGTTCGTCGGCCGCCGTGACGATGGTCACGGTCGACGCAACGCGGCGCATCGCGGCGCGGAACGGCGCGCTGACGCCGGGTGGTGGAATGGAAGAGGTGTCCATGCCGATGTCTCCTTGGACGGGATGCGCCGGGGCATCCTTCTGGTCCGCAGAATACTTTCAAATGCAACTGTTGTAAATGGAAATTGTGTGGGTGCAATCCTTGCATTTGATAGAATTCATCGATCACTTCGAGGGCCCCGATTCGTGTACAAGCTCACCGATTCCTTTCCGTATGTGCTGAACCGCGTCGGCGTGCGCATGGGCGATCTGTTTTCCCGGCGCATTGCGTCGTACGGGGTCACGCTGCCGATGTACCGCGTGATGGCCGCGCTGCACGAGGTGCCCGACCAGCGGCTCAACGACCTGAGCGAGATGACCACGATCGAACTGTCCACGCTGTCGCGGCTGATCGGCGCGATGGAGCGCGACGAACTGGTATCGCGCAGCCGGCTCGAAAACAACGCGCGCACGGTCGCGATCAACCTGACGGACCGGGGCGAGGCGCTATTCGCGGAATTGATGCCGATTGCCCAGCATTTCGAGCAGGTGGCCGTGGGCGGCTTGTCCGCCGCGCAACTGAAGCAGTTGAAGAACATGCTGGCCGGCGTATACCAGCGGCTCGATGCGCTCGAGCAGGAACTCGATACGCGGGACGCCGGCCCCTCCCGGACCTGAGGTTTATCCCAGGCCGGCCGGTACTCCACTGCCCTGAGGGCGCGACGCTTCTTATCACTGCGGTGAATGAAGACTATTCATCGATCCACGTCGACACGTGCTTCGATGCGCCCGTACCTTTGCGCCATGCAAAAGGACCGCCAACCGCAACGGTGGCGGCGAAGAAGGCAGACAAGGAGATCTCATGCAGTTCCTCACCGCACCCGTCGACGTTCGTGCGTGGATCGACGCACAGCAATTTTCGCGATTCCAGTGGCTCGTCGTGTTCCTGTCGTTCTGCGTCGTGGCTGTCGATGGTCTCGATACCGCGTGCGTCGGCTTCATCGCGCCAGCGTTGCGGCAGGCGTGGCAGATCGGACCGTCGGTATTGGGCGCACTGTTCGCGGCAGGGCTCGCCGGGCTGATGGTCGGCGCATTCGCGTTTGGGCCTGTCGCGGACCGGATCGGCCGCAAGAAGACGCTGCTTGCCTGCGTCGCGTTCTTCGGCGTCGCGAGCCTCGCTTCCGCCTTGTCGCCGACGATCGTCGTGCTGATCGTGTTGCGCTTCGTCACGGGGCTCGGGCTTGGCGGCGCGATGCCGAATGCGATTGCGCTCACGTCCGAGTATTGTCCGCAGCGCCGCAAATCCTTTCTCACCACTGTGATGTTCTGCGGCTTCACGCTCGGCTCGGGGCTTGGCGGCGTGCTGGCCGCGCACCTCGTGCCGCTGTACGGGTGGCGCGCGGTGCTCGTCGCGGGCGGTGTGCTGCCGCTCGCACTGGCGCCGGTGCTTGCGCTGCTGCTGCCTGAATCGGTCGGTTTTCTGGTCGCCCGCAACGCGCGGCCCGCAGCGATCCGTGCATTGCTGTCGCGCATCGTGCAGCACGATTTCGGCGACGACACCTCGTTCATCCTGTCCGAAACGCGCCCGGCCGGCTCGCCTGTGCGGCAACTGTTTGCCGCGGGCTTTCGTGTCGGCACGCTGCTGTTGTGGTGCGTCTTCTTCATGAGCTTGCTGATCGTCTATCTGATGACGAACTGGCTGCCGACCATCGCTCACAACGCGAACATGACGCTTGCCGATGTGTCGCGTCTGATGATGCTTTACCAGGTCGGCGGAACCGTCGGCGCGCTCGTGATCGGCCGCGCAATGGACCGCTTGCCGCCGACGCGCGTGCTGAGCGCCGCGTACGGGGCCGGAGCGTTCTTCATCGCGGCGGTCGGCGTGGCGAACGGTAGCCTGTTGATGCTGGCGGTTGCGGGCGTCGGGTTCTGCATCAGCGGCTCGCAGATTGGCGCGAACGCGTATGCCGCGCAGTTCTATCCGACCGGCAGCCGTGTGACCGGTATCAGTTGGGCGCTCGGCATCGGCCGGTTGGGCTCGATCGTCGGCTCGATGCTCGGCGGCGTGTTGCTCGCGATGAACATTTCACAAACCTCACTATTCGTCATTTTCGCGATTCCGGCCGCGCTGGCATCGATCGCGGCGTTCCATTGCCGCCGAGGGCACGAGCGCCACGCGGCTCAGACCACGCAATCCGCGCAGGCCTGAGACCGCCGTCGCCGCGATATCGCGCAGCAGTACGGCTGCGCGTGGGCATTCGCCACAGGTTCTGAGCGCTCGCGCGGCGGTGCGCGTCATGGCCGCTGCTGCGTCCATCTGAGCTCGTGGTCCATTGCGTCGAAGTGCTCGACGAGGAAGTCGATAAACGCGCACACCTTCGATGGCGCGCATAGTCGAGGCGGGCCTGCTGTTTCCGCTCGACCACGACCGATACCGGTTTCGCCACCAGGCCCTGCGCCGGGCGGCACTCGAGCGGCTGCCGGTCGCCGAGCGCCGGGCCTTGCATGCGCATGCCGCCGAAGGTCAGGCCGCGCCGTCGCCGAGGCGCGCGGCTATGACCTTTGGATCGCCGTCGCGGTCATGATCGAAAACTGGGCGCGCGTGCGAACCGGCAAAACGGTCGAGCTCCACGGTATCGAGGCCACGCTCGACGCCGTGAACGTCGCGATGCCAAGCGCCGCAGCGATTTTTCTCGCCCCTTACATGGCGGGATGGCGAGGATCAACAACGCCGTCTTGCCGGTCATGCGGGCGCAAAGATCTGGGCGGATCATCTTCAGCGCCTCGGTTGCCAGCCATCCGTGTTCCGCACGACGTTGGATGCCAAAGCCCTGCCGGTGATCCGGGCGATCTTGGGCACCGCTTTGTTTGGAGCGATCTTGCGTTGGGTGTTCCTGCGTGGAGGAGCGCAAGTGGAAAAGTGAACAGGACCTAGTGTCCGTTTTCAGTGAAGCTTGACGCGAGGCGCCGTGACCCGCCTCAGCGCCTGCGCCACCAGATTGGCCAGCGCGCGCCGCATCCCCGACACCGCGGCGAGATGCTTGCGGTAAAGCGCTGCGTACATGAGTTGCGCCACGAGGCCTTCGAGAAAGATGCTCTTGCCCGCAATGCCGCTCATCAGGCTGCCCACCGCCGATTCGGACCCGAGCGAAACGAGAGAGCCGTGGTCGGCATAGGTGAACTGCCCGATGGGCCGCCCTTCGATGCGCGCTCGAAACGCTTTGGCAAGGAACATGGCCTGCTGGTGAGCCGCTTGAGCACGCGGCGGAACCATGCGGCCTTCCGTCCACGAACAGCTCGCGCAGTCGCCGAGCGCGAATACGTTCGGGTCCGTTTCGCTCTGCAGCGCACGCGACACGTTGACCTGATTGATGCGATTGACCGAGATCCCATCGAGCGATGCAAGGCAGTCCGGCGCCTTGATGCCGGCGGCCCAGATGGTGATGTCGGCGGGTATCGCGCGTCCGCTCAGCGTCTTGACCTCGTGCGGCCCGACTTCGATGACCCGGTCGGAAAGCGAGACGTCGATGCCGAGCTTCGCAAGCAAGCCGCTTGCGGTTGTGGAAACCGTGGCGGGCAGCGCGGGGAGAATGCGCGAGCCCGCTTCGATGAGCGTCACCCGGATGTCGCTGCCGCGTCCTGACGCGTGCAGCCCGAACTGTCGAAACCCGGCTTCCATTCTGCGAAGCTCGGCGGCCAGTTCGACGCCGGTCGCACCGCCGCCGATGATCGCGACGTTGACCGTCTCACGTCCGCCGGCGGTCCTGTGGGCCTGGTTCCGGACGCAGGTCTGAAGCAGCCGGCGGCGCAGGCGTTCCGCCTGCTCGACGGTATCGAGCGTAATCGCGTTGGCCTGCGCGCCCGGTACGCCGAAGAAGTGAGTCCGGCTGCCGAGCGCGAGCACCAGCGTGTCGTATTCGATGAGGCGGGCGGGGAGCACCTCCTCGCCGGCGCTTTCCGAATCGAATACCGGGGCGAGCTGCAGGCGTCGAGAGGCGCGGTCCAGTCCCACCATCTCGCCGAGGACGAAATCGAAGTGATGCCAGCGCGCCTGCGCCGCGTACTCGATCTGATGCACCTGGGTATCGAGGCTGCCGGTCGCCACTTCGTGCAGCAGCGGCTTCCAGACGTGCGCCGGGCAGCGGTCGACGAGCGTGACGTGAGCGCGCTTCGTTTTGGCGAGCTTGTCTCCGAGGCGCGTCGCCAGCTCGAGGCCTCCCGCGCCGCCACCGACCACGACAATGCGGTGCATCGCTCACCCCTCGATCAGTTGTAGCCGAGAATCGCGATCGACGAGACGTCCGCGCGCTCGGACACGTTGCTGGCGAGCGACGACATCGGCGCTTGCAGCAAGGTGGCGTAGGGCGAGGGGCGGTCGTCGCTTGCCGGCGCAGCCGTGGAAGGCTTGCCGAGCGGGGGGAACGAGTCGTCGATGAAGCCGGCGGTGCTTTCGAAAGTCATCATTTTGGATATCGAAGTTCTATGCGAATGAGAAGAAGCAAGGAATCGCTTTGCGTTGTCTCCCGTCCTTGCTTCGCGCCATGTCTTTGCGAGAGATGAGCCATTGTTGCGGCATAGTCCGCCGTCGGCAAACGATATAAACTCGCGACGTTGTGCGTTTGAGGAAGGATCCGTGAGACGAAAGATTCCGAGCATCGAGGCCCTGATCGCATTCGAGGCGGCAGCCCGCCACCTCAGCTTCACCCGCAGCGCCGACGAGCTGGCCCTGACGCAGAGCGCCGTCGGGCGGCAGGTCGCGATCCTGGAGGAGTACCTGGGCGTGCCGCTCTTCAATCGCGTCAAGAAGCGGCTCAGCCTCACGGACGTCGGCGAGATCTATGCGAGGCAGGTCCGCGAAAACCTCGAGAGAATGGAGCGCGACACGCTGGCGGCGATGGCGCACCGCAACGCGGGCGGCATTCTCGAGCTCGCGGTCATCCCGACGTTCGCCGCGCGCTGGCTGATCCCGCGCCTTCCGGAGTTCTACGAGGCGCACGAGGGCATCATCGTCAACCTGACGACGCGCGCCGAGCCGTTCCTCTTCACCGACACGCCGTTCGACGCCGCGATTCACTTCGGCGATCCGGTCTGGCCCGGCTCGCTTGCCGAGTATCTGTTCGGCGAGGAGATGACGGCCGTGTGCAGTCCGCAGCTGCTCGGAGGGCGCTCCGGGATCGAGCCCCGCGAGGTCGCGAATTTCACGCTGCTGCATCAGTCCGCGCGCCCCGACGCCTGGCGGCAGTGGTTTGCGCAGGCCGGCGTGCACGACGTCGACTGCATGAAGGGGCAGAGGTACGAGCTGTTCACGATGCTGGTGGAGGCCGCGCGTGCCGGGTTGGGGATTGCGCTCGTGCCTCGATTCCTCGTGTCGCGCGAGCTGAGCACCGGGGAGCTGACGCTGCCTTGCGACGTGTCCTTGCGCAGCGACAAGGGCTATTACCTCGTCTATCCCGAGCACAAGCAGAATTCGCCCTTGCTGAAGGCGTTCGAGTCGTGGCTGCTGTCGGCGGCGAGCCGGTATGTCGAGCTCGGCGCGGAGTCTTAGCGGCCTACCTCTTACGTGTAATCCCTTGTCCCCCGCAGGGGAGGGCAAGCTCGGCAAATTGGCGTCCCTAGACTTCTCTCCAAGGGCATCCGGTCCGCTCGCGGGCCGGCGCCGATGGCGATCGACGCATCGACCGCTCCGGGCTTGGAGTAAGTGCTAAAGCACTAACTCCAAGCAACCACAGCATGGGATCAGAGTAAGCGCTAAAGCGCTAGCTCTGATCGACAGGAGAGAAATCATGAACAAGCTGCACGGGGTACTGGGCGCATCGCTGCTGATGTGCGCCTGCTTGCTCGGCAAGCCGGCGGGGGCGTTGGCGGGCGAGAGCGTATCGGTCTACAACTGGGGCAATTCGGTCGGTCACGACACGGTCGCCAACTTCCAGCACGAGACAAGCATCAAGGTCCACTACGACGAATTCGATTCGAACGACACGCTGCAGGCCAAGCTGCTCGCCGGCAGCTCGGGCTACGACGTGGTCGTGCCGTCCGACGCCTATTGGGCCAAGCAGGTTCAGGCCGGCGTCTACCAGAAGCTCGACAAGTCGAAGATCCCGAACTTCGCGCATCTGGACCCGGCGCTCATGAAGCTGCTCGATCGCGACGACCCCGGCCACGACTACGGGATTCCGTGGAGCTGGGGCACGGACGGCATCGGCATGAACCTGCAGCGCGTGCGCGCGGCGTTGGGCGCCGATGCGCCGCTCGACTCGCTCGCGCTGCTGTTCGATCCGAAATACGCAGCCAAGCTGCAGAAGTGCGGCATTTCGCTGATCGACGCGCCGATGGATGTCTTCGGCATGGCGCTGATCTATCTGAAGAAGAACCCGTTCAGCACGAACCCGGCCGACTATCGCGCCGCGTATGCGCTGCTGAAATCGGTTCGTTCGTATATCGGCCAGTTCAATTCGGGCAGCTATATCGGCGACCTGGCCAACGGCGACATCTGCATCGCGCTCGGCTGGTCGGGCGACGTCAATACGTCCCGCGTCACCGCGCTCGACGCCAAGCGCGCGTACGAGATCCGCTATGTGATTCCGAAGGAGGGCAGCGTCGTCTGGTTCGACATGATGGCGGTGCCGAAAGACGCGCCGAATCCCGATGCCGCGTTGAAGTTCATCAACTTCGTGCTGTCGGATCGCGAAAGCGCGAACCTGACCAACGACACCTACTATCCGAGCGCGATTCCCGGCGCCCGGCCGATGATACGCGCCGACGTGCTGAAGGAGTCGACCGTCTATCCGGGCCCGGAGCAGCTGCGCACGCTGACGCCGATCGTCCCGCTGCCGGTCGAGATCATGCGGCTCGAAACCCATCTCTGGCAACAGCTCAAGACCGACGACTGAGCTTAGCCGTCCCGTACTGACCCAAGCCCTCGTTCGATGCGCCGTACCCCGTGCCGCCCGGCGGCTTGGGGGCCGGACTTCGCCCGGATTCCTCGATCACGCGCCCCGTGCGGCGCTTTGAAATCCCATTTGCCATGAGACCGAACCTGATCGCCGCATTGGCGCTCGCCCCCGCATTGCTGCTTCCCGCCGCTGCCTGGGCCGGCACCGGCACCGAAGCCGAAATCGCCGACCTGAAGAAAGCGCTCGCCGCGCTTCAGCACAGGCTCGACACGCTGGAGCAGGAGAAGGCCAAGCCTGCTGCCCCCGTTGCCGCCGCCGCCGATACGTCACAACTGAGCGCGGATGTCGCCGCGATGCACGAGCAGTTGAGCGCGCAGCAGCTGAAAGTCGATACGCTCGAAACCGCGGCCTCCACGGGCCCGATCGCGGGACTCAGCGTGACCGGCTATGTCGATCCGGTCTACCTCTACAACCGCGCTCAGCACTCGGGCGGCTTCCATTTCATCAATCAGGGCGCGGGCGTCTACGACTACTACAACAGCAGCATCGGCGACGTCTACCTCGACATCAAGAAGACGTTCGGCGTCGGTCCGCTCGCGCCGAGCGCCGAGGTCGTGATCGAGCCGAATCGCGGCGCCGGCGCGAATCTCGTCAACGAGAAGGGCAGCGTCGGCGGCAACATCTTCACGCAGGCGGACGTGGCTATCCCGCTGACGCCGCGCCAGACGGTGGTCGTCGGTCTGCTGCCGAGCCTCGCGGGCTACGAGACGCAGCCGTCGAACACGATGCTCACGCTCACGCACAACCTCCTGTACGACTTCAGCGAACCGGCGAGCTACCTGGGCGTCTTGTGGAAGTCGTTCTCGAGCGACTACAAGTATCTCTGGCAGGTCATGATCGGCAACGAGCAGCTGCATACCTCCAATGCGATCGCCAGCACGGGAAGCGGCACGACGAAGACCGACATGGTGCCGAACCTCTCCGCGCGGCTCGACTACACGTATTCGACGGCGCTCGACCTCGGCGTGTCGACGACGGTCGGCCGCAACAGCATCTACTCGCCGTCGTGCAGCTCGGGCAGCTACGGCTATCAATGCGACGGCACACAGCCGTTCGGCACTTACCTGTACGGCGAGACGGATCTCACCTACGTCTGGGGCAAGACGCAATACAACGCGCAGCTCGACTTCGGCACGCTGAGCCACGGGGCCTGGAACGGCGGCAACGCGCGCTGGTACGGCGTGTCGCTCTTGGCGCATCGGAAGTGGACGGCGCCCGTGGTCGGCAAGATGGGCGGGACGCTGCGGTTCGACTACCTCGACAACAGCGCCAACGGTGGCGGAGGCGCGGGCATTGTCTACGGCTTGAGCGGCAGCAATTCCGCCGTCAACCCGACCAGCGGCTTCGGCATCGATCCGTCGTGCCTCGCGCAATCGACCGACAACGGACGCGAATGCAAGGGCGCGCGCCGCGCGGACCTGACCGCCGACCTGCTGTTCTACCCGGCGACCAACACCATCGTGAAGTTCGAGTACCGGCACGACTGGGCCAGCAACCACGTGTTCCAGACGAGCGGCGGGACTTACTCGAAGAACAACGACATCTTCGCGACGACGCTCGTCTATTCGTTCTGACGCGCTCTCCCGGCCCGCCGAGGCCGGGCCGCTTTTCTCCGAATTCTCCCGAACCTCCGAGGCCTATGACGACACTCCCTTGCGTGGACGATTGCGTGCTGGTCAACGCATCGCTCTACACCGCCGACGCTCCCGCGCTCAGGCAGACCGCCCTCGTGCTGCGCGAAGGCCGCATCGCTTACGTCGGCGACGACGCGACCGCGCGGGCCGGGTCGCGCCCCGGATCGCGCGTGATCGACCTGGGCGGGCGCACCGTGACTCCCGGTTTCATCGACAGCCATGTCCATCCGATCGACGGGTTCCTGCTGTCAGGCGATTGCGATCTGGCAGGGGTCGATACGCCGGAGGCGATCTTCGCGGGCTTGCGCGCCGCGGCGGCAAACAGCGTGGACGGCGCGAAAGGCGCGGCCAGCGGCTGGCTGCTGGCCGGCAACGCGAACCTGCAGCTGTTCGGCGCTTATCCGACGCGCGAGATGCTCGACGCCGTCGTCCCGCATCGTCCGCTGCTCGTGATTGGCCACGACGTTCATAGCGGCTGGCTGAACACGCTCGGCATGAAAGTCGCGGGGATCACCGCCGCGACGCCCGACCCGGCCGGCGGCAAATACGAACGCGACGGCCTGACCGGCGAGGCGACCGGCATCGTCCACGAGGCGGCGCTCTACAAGCTGTTTTCGCTGCTGCCGCAGCTCGCTTCGGACAACGTGCCGCAAGCGCTCGCAAAGGCCCAGGCGCTCGCGCACGGCTTCGGCATCACGGGCTGGTTCGATGCGCTGGTCGGCGAGCGCCTGCTGCACGGCTACGTGATGGCGCGCGAAGAAGGCGCGCTCGCCGTGCAGGCGAGCCTCGGCCTGCTGGCCTCGCCGCATGCGCCGCTCGGGCCGCAGATCGAGCGCTTTCGCCGCTGGCGCGCCAGCTACGACGGCGGCAACCTGCGGCTGCACACGGTCAAGATCTTCATCGACGGCGTGCTCGAAAGCCGCACCGCGGCGCTGCTCGAACCCTACGCGGACGCGGGCGGCCTCGGCATGCATCACTGGGAGCCCGGCCAATTGAACGAGGTTGCCGAGCTCGCGGACCGCGCCGGCTTCGATCTGCATTTCCACACGCTTGGCGACCGCGCAGTCCGCATGGCGCTCGATGCGATCGAGCACGTCGTCCGCGCGAACGGCGCGCGCGACCGGCGGCCTCAGCTCGCGCACGTGCAACTGATCCACCCGGACGACGTCATCCGCTTCAGGCGGCTCGGCGCGATCGCGAATATTCAGGCGGCCTGGGGCGGCGCGCCGCCTTACCTGCTCGACCTGTACCGGCAGATGCTCGGCGACGCCCGCATGGCGCGCAACTACGTGTTCCGAAGCCTGCGCAATGCGGGCGCGCTGTTGAGCGGCGGATCGGATTGGTCGGTATCGACGATGAATCCGCTCGTCGCGATCCAGACGGCGATGACGCGCATGCCGCCCGGCCAGCCCGGCTGCGCAGCGTGGCTGCCGCACGAAAGCGTGGAGCTGCCGACGATGCTCGAGGCCTACACGCGCAACGCGGCCTGGGGCTTGCGCTTCGATGCGCGCGCCGGTGTGCTGGCCGCCGGCCGCGACGCATCGCTCGCGATCCTGGACCGGGATTTGTTCGCGACGCCGGTTGCGGAAATCGCCTCGGCGCGCGTGCAGACGACGCTGTTTTGCGGGCGCGTCGTGCATGGGGCGCTCGAGTGAGCGGTTCGGCTTGGGGCCTGCTGCCGGCGCGAACAGGCCCTAACGCGGCTCATGCAGCCACGACAGCAGATCGCGCCGCGATGCGATGCCCAGCTTCGCGAAGGCGCGCTTCGTATAGGTCTTGACCGTCGACTCCTTGATCCGCATGGCCGCCGCGATCGACGCCATGGTCTGGCCTTTCACCATCGCCGAGCAGATATCGGTCTCGCGCTCGGAGAGATGCACGCCGCGCCGCGCGGCGGTCGCGGAGAACAGGTCTGCACTCGGGCCGGCCTCTGCCTGCGCGGCGGCATCGACGACCCGCAGCGCGTGCAGGTAGACCACCGGCAACAACACCTCGCCGAGCGCCTTCAGCAGGCTCAGCTCCGTCACGGAGAACGGCGGCAGGCGCTTCGAGCGGCACAGCGAGATCGAGTAGCGCACCTCGCCAATATCGCGCACGACCACGCATTCGTCGTGGATCGCGGCGACGTCGAAGATCAGGCGCCGGCATTCCTCGTCGGAGACCGCGGCGGCGGAGCGCTGCACCAGCTCGATCCCGCGCTCGGGCGGGGCATGCCGCACGATGGCGTCGCGCATCGCGAAGCGGCGAAAGTACAGTGCCATCACGGCCTGCAAATCCTCTTCCGCATGCTGGCTGTAGCTGCCGATCCACTCGACCCGGCATCCCTCGGGCGCGCCGGCGTCGTCCTGCGTGCGCTGCAGGTGCAGCGCGTCGCAATCGGCGAAACCGGTGACGAAGGCATTGAGCGCGCGAAGAAAGCGCGGCGTTCCGACGGTCTCGACGACCGGTCCCAACGCGGACGAGAAGGTATCGACGAAACGCAGCGGAAGGGATGGGGAGATGCCGGGATGGCTCATGGTGACGATCGGGCGTCCTGATTGGCACATCCTAGGTTTGCAAAACTGTCCATGCAGTCGGATCGAGCGGAAAAACCATTAGGGATCGGTCGCCGATTCTATAGGCGAATCCTGACGGCGGCGAGGCCGTTCATGGAGTCATGCTCGCCAACAGAGATCGACCGTGGATTTTCATAAGACTTCCCTATCGCGCCAGAGCAATCGCCTCTTGGCGCTGGTTCAGCGGGGAACGTACTGTTATGCCTGTAATAGCGAATGGCCAGACGCATGACGGAAGCGTTATCCATCGGCGATTGGCAGATCCACGGTATCCCGTCTCTGCGCTGCGAGATTGCAACTCACCATGTACAAAGCCATCAGAAAGAATCCGCCCGCCGCTCAAGCTGCCGAAACACTGCTCGATGCATTGCGCAACCTTCCAGTGTCCGCGCTCAGCGACAGCATGCACCGGAACATCGGCACGGTCGGACTGCAACCCTATCAGCGGCCCGGCAAAAGGACGATGGCGGGTACCGCTGTCACGATGCGCTCGCGCGGCGGCGACAACCTGACCTATCTGCGCGCACTCGATTTTTGCCGCCCCGGAGACGTGCTGGTGGTCGACGCCGGAGGCGATCTCAACAACGCGGTGGTGGGCGGCATCCTGTCGTTCTATGCGGCGAGCGTGGGCGTGGCAGGTCTCGTGATCGACGGCGCCATTCGCGACGTGGCGGAAATTCGCGACCGCGATTTCCCGGTCTACGCACGCGGCGTCACGCATCGCGGGCCGTACAAGGATGGCCCCGGCGAAATCAACGTGCCGGTGTCGGTAGGCGGAATGGTGGTGAATCCCGGCGATATCGTCGTCGGCGATCAGGATGGACTGCTCGCCATTCCTCAGGTCGATGCGGAGGAGGTCATCCAGAAGGCGCGCGCCGTGCTCGAGGCAGAGGCCGAGACCATTCGCGCGATGAAGGAAGGGCGCTGGAGCCGCGCCTTCGTCGACGCGCTCGAAGCGCGCTGCAATAACTGAGCAAGCGGGGCTTCAAAGCAAAAGCCGGCGTCTGGTTCCCAGCGTCGGCTTTTTTTGCACCAGTGTGGCCAGCCGCGCATGGCCGTTGCGCGACTGGTTGCCACGTACGCGATATCAATCGAACGTCATCAACACCTTCATCGACTTCGATCGATCACCCGCGCTCTGAAACGCCTTGACGGACTCCTGATACGGAAACACTCCGGAGATCAGAGGCTTGACGTCGATCAGCCCCTTGTTCAACAGCTCGACCGCCACCGCGAATTCCTCGTGGAAGCGGAACGCGCCGCGCAAGTCGAACTCCTTGGCGACCAGCACGTTCATCGGCAACGCAATGTCGCCGCCCAGTCCGACCTGAACGATGACGCCGCGCGGTTCGAGCACGTCGAAGGCTCCGCGCAGCGCTGCCGCATTGCCGCTTGCCTCGAACAGCACGTCGAAGCTGCCCTTGCCGGCGGCGAACGGCTGCAGCGCATCAGGTGTTTCCGCGACGTTGAACGCGAGGTCGGCGCCGACTTTCCGCGCGCTTTCCAGCGGCAGCGTATTCACGTCCGTCACCGCGATCGTGGCCGCGCCCGCCCGGCGCGCGGCAGCAACGATCAGCGCGCCGATCGGCCCGCAGCCTGTCACGAGCACGCGCTTGCCGAGCATCGGACCGGCACGCCGAACCGCATGCAATGCCACCGAGAGGGGTTCGGCCATCGCCGCTTCGGCGTCGCTCAACGAGTCGGCTACGACATGGGCCTGCGAGCGGTCGATCACGATCTCCTGGCGAAACGCGCCTTGCACATGCGGCATGCGCATCGCGCTGCCGTAGTAGCGCATGTCGAGGCAGTGATTCTGCAGACCTTGCTGGCAATACTGGCACAGCCCGCAAGGCCGGCTCGGGCTGATGGCGATGCGCGTGCCGGCGGGCATGTCGTTCACGGCCGAGCCGATGCGCGACACGACGCCAGAGACTTCATGCCCGAGCACCATCGGCTCGCGAATACGGACGGTGCCGAATCCGCCGTGGTTGAAATAATGAAGGTCGGAGCCGCAGATGCCGCCGGCCCGGACCCGCACGAGCAGCTGACCGGCTTCGGGTTCCGGGGTGGGAACGTCCTCGATGCGCAGATCCAGCGGCGCGTGGATAACAAGTGCGTGCATGGTGATTGCCTGTATGGGTTGAGACGTGAACCGTCCTTCTATACGGTAGCGGCGAATGCGGCCGGCGACAAAGATCGAAGTCGTATGAGCCGATAGCTGCCGCTTATAGGTGACTACTCGAGCGCCTTGCTCATGTTCTCGATGACCCTCTTCGCGTCGGCAAACACCATCATCGTCTTGTCCATGTCAGCACCGTATGGCCTTGCGCGACTAGTTTCTTGACGGTCTCCGGGGTGCCGGCGCCGCGCGCGCGGGGAACGCGCGGCGCCGGCGATGCGGAAGCTTAGAACTTGTGGCGCAGGCCGATGGCGGCCTCGAACAGCGAGTTGAAACCGTAGAACGGCTGGTTCGAGCCCGAAGCGGCCGCGAGCTTCGTCCACGCGCCGGTCAGATGGTTGTAGTCGACGCCGACATAGACGTCGGTACGCTTGCTCAGCAGGTAGTCGAAGGTCGGGCCGCCGGTGATGCGCGTGCCGCTCTGGCCGGCGTGATGCACGAAGTCGACGTAGATCGGCAGGTCGAGGACGAACGCCGGCGTGATGTAGTACTGAACCGCGGTCGAGAACGAGTCGTTGCGGTAGTCCGCCGGATAGACGTGGCTGTAGATGTAGGAGCCGTACACCTTGGCCGCACCGAACTTGTATGTCGCGCCCGCCGTGAAGACCTTTTGCGCGCTGTCGGGGATCGTCACGCCGAAGTACGTGCTGCCATAGACCGAGGAGGACGGAGTCAGGCCGCCGATATCGTTGATGACCTGATAGGCGGCACCGACGTTCAGCGAGCCGTTGTCGTACGAAATGCTCACTGCCGGCGACGAGTTCGCATGGAAGTTGCCCGCCTGCTGTCCGAACGTATATGCGCTCTTCACGGTGAAGCCGGCCAGCGTCGGCGACGTGTAGCGGACCGTATTGTCCAGGCGGCCGCCGCCTGTTTCGCCCGCGCCCTGGAAGCCGACAGTGCCGGTGTAGTTCGCGAACGCGTAGATGTCGTGGGTCCAGCCGGTTTCGTGCACCAGCGTGTACTGGCGGCCGAGCGTGACGGTGCCGTACGGGCTGCTCAAGCCGACGAGGGCGGTGCGGCCGAACAGGCGTGCGGTGCCCGATGGCGTCGACTGTTGCGTTACGCCCGTGTTCGGCGTGAAGCCGCCCTCCAGCTGGAACAGCGCCCCGTAGCCGCCGCCCAGATCCTCGTTGCCCTGCATGCCCCAGCGGCTGCCCGAAAGCTGCCCGCCGCTGCCCATCGTGAAGAGCTTGCCGCCGGACGCGTTCTGATGCGTATCGAAGCGCACGGCTTCATCGATGATGCCGTAGAGCGTGACGCTCGATTGCGCGTGGGCGAAACCGGAAGCCGCCATAGCCGATGCAGTTAGTATGCCTAATGTTGATTTCTTCACGAATAGATCCCCTTGTCGGTTTACTGGAAACGGGTGAGCCAAGCCGACTGCCGCGTCCCGACGGCGCGGCATGTCTTTTTACGACGCGGCGGCCTCGCAGGCGGGGCCGCCGTTCTACTCTCAGTCGAGTGCGGCGACGGCTGCGGCGATCTTGCGGCAGCCGTCATCGATGATGTCGATGCTCGTCGCAATCGACATGCGGAAGAATGGCGAAACGCCGTACGCGGATCCGGCAACCAGGGCGACGCCGGCTTGCTCGAGCAGATACAGCACGACATCGTTGTCGCCTTCGAGACGCTTGCCTTGCGGCGTCACGCGTCCGATCAGCCCGCTGCAGTTGACGTACAGATAGAAAGCGCCGCCAGGCGTCTTGCAGCTGATGCCGGGAATGGCGTTGAGCGCTTCGAGCGCGTGATCGCGCCGCGTCTTGTAGGTGCGCACCGACTCCTGCACGAAGCTCTGGTCGCCGGTCAACGCGGCGAGCGCCGCGGCCTGGCTGATCGTGCATGCATTGCTGGTGGATTGGGACTGAAGCGTGTCGAGCGCGGCGATCAGGTCGGCGGGACCGGCCACGTAGCCGATGCGCCAGCCCGTCATCGCATAGGTCTTGGATACGCCGTTCACCACGAGGGTGCGCGGCGCGAGCTGCGGTTCGATCACGAGCAGATGCTCTGCTGCATCGGCCTCGAAGCGGATGTGCTCGTAGATGTCGTCCATCATCACGAGCACCTGCGGATGACGCAGCAGGACGTCGGCGAGCGCGCGCAGTTCACGCGCCGTGTAGGTGGCGCCCGTCGGATTGGTCGGCGAATTGATGATCAGCCAGCGCGTGCGCGGCGTGATCGCGGCCTCGAGGGCGGCGGGCGTGAGCTTGAAGCCGTCCGCTTCGCTGCACGGCACGACGACGGGCACGCCGTCGCACGCGAGCGTCATGTCGGGATAGGACACCCAGTACGGCGCGGGAATCAACACCTCGTCACCGGCTTCGACCGTGACGGCGAGCGCATTGAAGATCGCGTGCTTGGCGCCGCACGTCACGATGATGTGCTTGGGGTCGTAGGTGAGCCCGTTCTCGCGTTGCAGTTTCGCCGCGATCGCCGCGCGCAGCGCGGGCGTGCCGGCCGTCGCCGTGTAGCGTGTTTCGCCGCGCTCCATTGCCTCGAACGCGGCCCGGCGGATGTGGGCGGGCGTGTCGAAGTCCGGCTCGCCCACGACGAGATTGACGATCTGCTTGCCCTGCCGCCGCAGTTCCGCGGCCCGCTCGGCCGCTGCGCTGCTCGGTGATGGTTTGATTCGCTGGACACGGGCGGCGATGCGCGCTGCACTCACACTTGGCTCCTCGACGGCATTTGACGAGGCTTCACATTAAGCGCGCGAAAAAGTTCAAGCCAAGATGACTTTCCGCTGATGCAATAACATCCGCTTATGACGCGGCGATGTGCGTGGTCCTGCGCACCGGCGGCTCAAGGTCCTCGCGGGTCCGGCAAGCACGGCGGGCGCTGTTGCGCGAGGGCGGGGTATGGATTTTGCCGACTGTGCGCCGGCGGGCGCTTGACCTATCATAGGCGTTACTCGTCAGCCCTTAGGTGTGGATATCGTGAATCTTCGGCGTCTGAAGTATTTCGTGAAGATCGTCGACATCGGCAGTCTGACCCAGGCCGCCGAAGTGCTTCATATTGCGCAACCGGCATTGAGTCAGCAACTGATCACGCTCGAGGACGAGTTCCAGCAGCAGTTGCTCGTGCGCACGAAGCGAGGCGTGACGGCCACGGAGGCTGGCGCGACCTTGTACCGCCACGCGCAGCTGATTCTGCGCCAGTACGAGCAGGCGCAGGCGGACGTCAAGAGCGCCGGGCAGACCCTGTCGGGGCAGGTTTCGGTGGGGCTCGCGCCGGGCACCGGCGCATCGGCGCTGTCGTTGCCGCTGCTGCGCACGGTCCGCGCCCGGCACCCGAACATCCTGCTCTATATCAACGAGAACTTCGGCACGACGTTAAGCGAGCTGATCATGAACGGCCGCATGGACATGGCCGTGCTGTACGGCGACAAGTCGGTTCACGGTCTCTCGTTCCAGTTGCTGATGAACGAGGAGATGTTTCTCGTCGCGCCGCGCAGCATGGGCATCACGCAGGACCAGATCCCCGTCTCGGGCCTGCGCGACGTGCCGCTGCTGCTGCCGCGCCCGTACAACTATCTGCGCAAGTATGTCGACGAAGGATTCGCGCGGGTGCAGATGATCCCGAACGTGGTGGCCGAAATCGAGTCGGCGTCCACGTTGTCGGCCGCCGTCGGCGCCGGGATCGGCGCGACCATTCTTCCCGAGTCCACCGCGCGGGTGGTGGCCGCGGCCGGCGACATCGTGCAGTCGCGGATCGTGTCGCCGGTCATCAAGATCCCGCTATCGGTCTGTCTGTCGGACCATCTGCCGCTTTCCGAGCCGGCCGCGGCCGTCAAGGACATCCTGCTGGAGCTGGCGGGCGACCTCGCGCTGGGCGTGCGCGTCGAGCCCGGCGGCGATGCATAAGCGCACCTTATCGCGACAAAGCCAAACCGTCTTGGCGCAATTTTTCTGTGCCGGATACATTGAGTCCATCGCCAATCGCCCGGCGCGCTGAGCCTGGGCGACGAGGCTTGCCATCGAGCTGGCGAGACGGACCGGGCCTCGGCCGCGGTCGTCGCGCAGCCGCGGTGCTTCGCGCGTGCCGGCGTGACGGCGCGTGCCCAACCGGCTACGGACTCAAGGATGGATCTTCAGAAGATAAAGGCGCTGATCGACCTGCTGGCGGAATCGCCGCTGGCGAGTCTGGAAGTGATCGAGGGCGACGAGCGGGTCAAGCTCGTGAAGTCGAAGCGGCGCGGCGGGCGCAGCGAGGCTCGGCAGGCGGGTGATGACGCCGCTACGCCGCTTGCGGCGGCAAGGCAGACGCTGGAGCAGCCACAGCCGGCCGGCGACGCGGCGCCGGTTGCCGGATCGACACGCGCCGCAGCCGCAAACGGCGCGGGCGGGACGTCCCGGCTCATCTGCGCGCCGATGTTCGGCATCGTCCATCTCACGCCGTCTCCCGGCGAAGCGCCGTTCGTTCGTGCGGGCGACACTGTCGGCGAAGGGCAGGTGCTGTGCACGATCGAAGCGATGAAGATGTTCAACGCGATCGAGTGCGAACGCGGCGGCACGGTCCTCGAGATTCTCGTCGAGTCCGGCAGCGAAGTGGAATCCGGGCAACCGCTCTTTCGCATCGGCTGATCGACCATGTTCAACAAGGTACTGATTGCCAATCGCGGCGAGATTGCGCTTCGCGTGCTGCGGGCGTGCCGCGAGCTGGGTCTGCGGACGGTCGCGATCCATTCCGAGGCGGACGCGAATGCGCGCTACGTGCGCCTCGCCGACGAAGCACTGTGCATCGGTCCCGCTGCGCCAGGGCGCAGCTATCTGAATCAGGCGGCGATCCTGTTTGCCGCGCACGTGAGCGGCGCCGAAGCGATTCATCCGGGTTACGGCTTCCTGTCCGAGAACGCCGAGTTTGCCGAGGCAGTCGAGCGTGCCGGGCTGACCTTCATCGGTCCGGCGCCGCATTCGATCCGCACGATGGGCGACAAGGTCGCGGCCAAGCGCGCGATGCGCGCGGCGGGCGTGCCGTGCGTGCCGGGCCCCGACGGCGGCCTGCCCGACGATCCCGATGCGATCCTGCGGATCGCCGCGGAGATTGGCTTTCCGGTGATCGTGAAGGCCGCGGGCGGCGGCGGCGGACGCGGCATGCGCGTCGTGCATGCCGCCGGTCAGCTGCTCGAAGCGGTCAGCGTGACGCGTGAAGAAGCGCGCCGGGCGTTCGGCAAGCCTGAGCTTTACGTCGAGAAGTTTCTCGAGCATCCGCGTCATGTCGAGATTCAAGTGCTGTGCGACACGCACGGCAACGCCCTGTGGCTCGGTTCGCGCGACTGCTCGCTGCAGCGGCGGCATCAGAAGGTGCTCGAGGAAGCGCCCGCGCCGGGCATCGATCCGGAACTGATCCGCCACGTCGGCGAGCGCTGCGTCGAAGCGTGCCGGCAGATCGGCTATCGGGGCGCAGGCACCTTCGAATTCCTCTTCGAGGACGGCCGCTTCTACTTCATCGAAATGAATACGCGGCTGCAGGTCGAGCATCCGGTGACCGAGATGACGTCCGGCATCGACATCGTGCGGGAGCAGATCCGCATCGCGCAGGGACACGCGCTGAGCGTGACGCAACGCGAGATCCACACGCTCGGCCATGCGCTCGAATGCCGGATCAACGCGGAAGACCCGTTTTCCTTCCTGCCTTGCCCCGGAACGATCGCCGTGTGGGAATTGCCCGGCGGCAATGGCGTGAGAGTGGATTCGCACGTGAGCAGCGGGTCGGTCGTGCCGCCTTATTACGACTCGCTGATCGCCAAGGTGATCACCCACGGCGCCACGCGCGGCGAGGCGCTGACGCGCATGCGCGTCGCGCTTGCCGAGCTGCGCGTCGAAGGCATTCGCACCAACGTGCCGCTGCACCTGTCGATGCTCGACGAGGAAGGCTTTCGGGCGGGCGGGGTGGACATTCATCATCTGGAGCGTTGGCTCGCAGAAAGGGAACAAGCATGACGCTGACCATCGAGCATGCGTCGATCAGCGACGCGGCCGTCCTGGGCGGCCGGCGACAGAACTACGGGCAGGCCGCGACCGCGATGAACCACGACGAGGCGGAACAACCGCTGAGCATCAGCATGCTGGGCACGACGGCGATGCTGTTCGAAGCGCCGGGCGCGCTCGATCTGCCTGCGCAACAGCGCATCTGGTCGCTCGCGCGCGAGGTCGCTTCATGGCCGGGCGTGCGCGAAGCGGTGCCCGGCGTCACCAACCTGATGCTGACGTTCGTCCGTCCGCCCGCCGACCCGGACGCGCTCGCCGACGCGTTGCGCGACGCGTGGGCGGCGGCCGGCGAGCTGCGGATCGAAGGGAAGGTGATCGAGCTGCCGGTCGTGTATGGCGGCGAGTTCGGGCCGCATCTGCAGGACGTCGTCGATCACACGGGGCTGTCCGTCGACGAGGTCGTAGAGCGGCACTGCGCGCCGCTCTACACCGTGTATGCGCTCGGCAGCCACCCGGGGTACTGCTATCTGGGCGGGATGGATTTGCGCATCGCCACGCCGCGCCGCAAGGTGCCGGTGCTCGGCCTGCCGGGCGGAGCGGTGTCGATCGGCGGCGTGCAGACGGGCGTGTCGGCTTCCGCGGGCCCGAGCGGCTGGAACACGATCGGCCATACGTCGATGGTGTTCTTCGATCCGTCGCGCGACGAGCCCGCAACGCTCGCGCCGGGCGACATGATCCGCTTCTGCGTCGAGAGGGTGATGCGATGATCGAAGTGCTGTCCTCGGCTGCGCTGGCCACGGTGCAGGATCACGGCCGCGAAGGGTATCTGCGCTATGGCGTGGGTACGGCGGGCGCGATGGACCGGCTTGCGCTCGCGGTCGGCAACCTGCTGCTCGGCAATCCCGACGACGCCGCCGGCATCGAGATCCCGATGTTCCCGTTCCGCATCCGCTTTCTCGAGGATCTCGACTTCGCGCTCACGGGCGCCGACTGCGCCGCGCGGCTCGGCGACAAGCCCGTGCTGCCGTGGTGGACGACGCGCGCGAAGAAGGGCGACGTGCTGACCGTCGGCGTGCCGGCCAACGGCATGCGCTGCTATCTGTCGCTCGCGGGGGGCGTGGACGTGCCCGTCGTGCTCGGCTCGCGCAGCACGCAGTTGCGCGGTCAGTTCGGCGGTTTCGAAGGGCGTCAGCTGCAGAAGGGCGATGTAGTGAAGGCGGCCGGTCTTGCCGGCCGGCATGGGCACGATGCGGCGGAGCAAGGGCAGGGCGCCGGTTTCGGCGCGGTGCCGCCCGAGCATGCGCTGCCGGCTCCGCAGTGCACGCCGTCCGCGCAACCGGGCGATACCGTGGTGCGTGTGCTGCCCGCCGCTGAATACGACTGCTATCGGGCGGAATCGATCGACGCGTTCTGGCGCGAAGGATGGAAGGTCACGCCGCAAAGCGACCGGTATGGCTACCGTCTCGCCGGTCCCGCGCTGGAACCCGTGCGCCCCATCGAAAAGCGCTCGCACGGCATCGTGCCCGGCGTGATCCAGGTGCCGCACAGCGGCCAGCCGATCATCCAGTTGCGCGACGCGCAGCCGTCCGGCGGCTATCCGAAGATCGGCACGGTAATCGAGGCGGACCTCTGGCGGCTCGCGCAGGCCCGCATCGGGACGAGGATCCGCTTCGTGCAGACGACGTATCGGGAAGCGGTCGCGGCGCTCGAAGAGCTCGATGCGTATCTGCTGCGGGTGCGCAATCTGATTGGGCTGGTTCGTTCCTCTAGACACTGACACATGACACAAAAACCGGAAGTGGACCTCGGGGAGCTTCGGCAGATCACATCCTGGCTGGCGGCCGGGGAAATCGGCTTCATCGAGATCAGCAAACCGGGCGCGACCGTGCGTCTGAAGGTCGACGCCGGTCGAGGCAGCGACGACGACGCGCCGCTCCCGCCGCCAACGCCGCGGACACCCGGGCGCCGACCGGGCAGTGCGCAATCCGCACATACGGCCGTCGTCAACGTGGTGGCCGGCACCGTGGGGAGGTTCCTCGCGGCGCATCCGGCGCGCGAGGCGCCGCTCGTCGAAATCGGCGCACACGTCGCGCGGGGCGAGGTGATCGGGCTGCTGCAGATTGCGCAGCTTTGCCTGCCGGTGGCCGCGTCGACGGCGGGCGTGGTGAGACAGCGGCTCGTCGCGCATGGCGCGACCGTCGGCTACGGCACGCCGCTGTTCGAGATTGCGCCGGCGCCCTGAGCATGTCGATCAATTGCATCCTGACGGCAAAGGCCCGCGTCTCGTTGCGCGGCGCCGGACGGATCGAAGAACGGAGAATGGACTGTGGAAATCGATCTCAACGCTGACCTGGGCGAAGGCTTCGGACCGTACCGGATGGGCGAGGACGAAGCGATGCTCGATGTCGTGTCGTCCGCGAACGTCGCGTGCGGCTTTCATGCTGGCGATCCGGTCATCATGAACAAGACGGTGCGTCTCGCGCTCGCGCGCGGGATCGACGTGGGCGCGCATGTCGGCTTCCCCGATCTGCTCGGCTTCGGGCGGCGGCCGATCGAGGCCGATCCGCTCGAGCTGGCGAACTACGTGGTGTATCAGATGGGTGCGCTCGCGGGCATCGCGAAGGCAGCGGGGCATCGCGTCACGCACATGAGCTTTCACGGCGCGCTCGGCAACATGGCGGCGGCTTCGTACGCGCTGGCCGAGCCGCTGGTGCGAGCCGTGGCGGAATTCGACCGCGATCTGATCATCAGCGTGTCCACCAACACCGAGATCGAACGCGCGGCGGAGCGCATCGGCATACGCACGGCCAACACGTTCCTCGCCGACCGCGCCTACGACGATCGGGGCGCGCTCGTGTCGCGCAAGCTTGAGGGTGCGGTGATCAAGGACCGCGCGGGCGTGCTGGCGCGTGTCCAGGCGCTGCTCCAGGACGGCACGATCACGACCATCACCGGCAACCGGCTCAAGGTGCAGGTGCAGTCGATTCTGCTGCACGGCGACACGCCCGGCGCCGTCGAACTCGCGCGCGCGGTGCGCGGCGCGATCGAAGCGGCGGGCGGCCGCGTGGTGCCGGTCTCGAAGCTCGCGCGCTAGCGGACGTCGACCAGCCAGAAGCGATCCTTATCGCGACAAAGCCATTCCGTCTTTGCCGAGGGTTTTCACGTCGTCTACATTTCCAACAGGCGTATCGCAGTGGTCGTCACGCGATACGCAGCGTTCCAGACAGAGGTCATCGATGCCGTTTTCAGACTACAAGACCGCGCTCGTGACGGGCGCTTCCACCGGGATGGGTGCCGCGATCGTCGAGCGGTTCTGCCGCGAAGGGCTCGAGGTGCATGCGCTCGCGCGCAACGCGGAGCGCCTGAATGAACTGGCCAAGCGCACCGGTTGCACCCCGCACGCGATCGACGTGAGCGACCTGCCGGCCGTGACGAAGCTCACCGAGGCCGTGCCGTTCGACATCGTCGTCAACAATGCCGGCGTATCGCGCAAGGGCTCCATCCTCGACGCGGGCGTCGAGGACATCGACGTGCAGGTGGAAGTGAACCTGCAGGCGGTCCTGCATATCGTCCGGCTCACGATGCCGGGCATGGTCGCGCGCGATCGCGGCCACATCGTCAACATCAGCTCGATTGCCGCGATCTACAACTTCAACGGCAATTCGATCTATCACGCCACCAAGGCCGCGATTCATGCGTTGTCGCGCCAGCTGCGCGTCGATGCGACCGGCAGGCGCGTGCGGGTGACGGAGATCTGCCCGGGCCGCGTAGCGACAGACATTTTCGGCCACGTGCACGGCAATATCGAAGAGGCGCGCAAAAAGTTCATCGATGGCTTCGAGCTGCCCACGCCCGAGGACATCGCGGACGCGATCGCGTTTGCCATCGCCGCGCCGCTCGCGGTGAACATCAGCAACATGGAAATCCTGCCCACGCTGCAGGTGCCGGGCGGCCTGACGACGATCAAACGCGAGCCGGACGATCACGAAGCGTAGGCGCAAAGCATGCGTGCGAATCCTGCCATGCTCGCGGACCGGCTCTTGACCCTGGTGGATCGTACCCGCGCGAAAGCGCACGGCGATCCGTTCGGCAATCCGGTCCTCTCGATCGCCTTCGACCTGATGCGGCAGATGGAAACAGGCGAGCTGGACGATGACGGCACGCTCGCGTTGATTCGCCATCTGCGTGATCAGGCGTTCTCGGATCGCGCGGCGCGGCTCGCCCGTTATGTCGGCGGTGTCGATATGGAGGCGAACGGCCTGGCGTTCACCGAGGTTGCACGGAATGTGCTGTTCGCGGCCGGTGCGCAGCAGGAGCCTCGCTGGGACGATTTCCGTGCGCTGGTGGAACGGACCCGCTACGCCGCGGTGTTCACGGGGCATCCGACCTTCGCGTTGTCGCGCGAGGCCGGGCTGCATCTGGCGGAGCACGCGTGCGGCGCCGAGCGCGCGGCGTTCGCATCGCATCGGCCCGGGCCGGTCACGCTCGCCGATGAGTTCGAGCAGGCCGCGGCCGCAATCGGCCATGGCCGCGACGCGCTCGATCGCTTCAACGCCGCGCTGCTTTCGATCGCGCGCGACACGTGGCCCGAGCGCTGGACGGCGCTCGTACCCAAGCCGCTGGTGCTGTCGACATGGGTCGGCTACGACACCGACGGGCGCACCGATATCGGCTGGTGGGATACATTGCGGCTGCGTCTGCGCATGAAGCGCCTGCAACTGGCGCGGATTCGCGGCCAGGTCGAAGGAATCGCTTGCGCGCGGCCGCTGGCGGAACGCGTTGAGACCGCGCTCGCGGCGGTCGACGAGCAGATCGGCGTCTGTCCCGCCGACGCGGACCCGCTCGCCGTATCCCGTTTCGCGCAGGCGCTCGTCGGCGGGCGCGCAGCGGCCTGCGTGTCTTCGGCGCCGCTGCTGACGCTCTTCGGCGACGCCATCGCGCACGCGGCCGGAAGCGATCGGCTCGCCCTTTGCGTTGCCCGTGCGGGTCTCGCCGCGCACGGTCTTTCGCTCGCCCATACCCACGTGCGCCTCAATGCGAGCCAGTTGCACAACGCGGCGCGTCACCGCCTGAACATCGTCGATCCAGTCGATGCGCCTGCTCGCCGCCGCGCGATGCTCGCCGCGATCAACGCAGCGCTCGCCGAGGTTGCCGCCGTCCCCGTGGACTTCGGCGCGCTGCTGGCCGAGCAGGCCACGGCGGCGCGCATGATGATGACCGTCGCGCAGCTCGTCAAGCATATCGACAGCTCGACGCCGGTGCGCTTCCTCATCGCCGAAACGGAAAGCGGCTACACGCTGCTTGCTGCGTTATGGCTTGCGCGGTTGTTCGGCGTCGAGCGGCACATCGAAATCAGCCCGCTGTTCGAAACGGAGGCCGCGCTCGAACACGGCGCGCACGTCCCGGGCATGTGGCTCGATCGCGCACTGCACACCGGCGATGAAACAGTCCGCGACGCGCTGCTCGCGGTGTCGGCGACGCTCGATCGTCTCGGCGCGTCGGCCGCCTTGCAGGCGATGTTCCGCCGCGCGCTGGCGGACGATCTCGCGCTGCGCTCGGCATGGCCCGGCCGCGCGCGGATGCGTGCCCGCGAGACCTTGCTGCACGCGTTGCGGCTCGCGCTGATCCAGCGCATCTGGCTTCGCGCGACGCGGATTCCGGCGTTCGCGCCGCGTCCCGGCGTCACGGCCGATGGCCTGCAGAGCGCGATCGTCGCGCTCGATCTGCCCGCTGTGATGCAGTGGCTGGGCGAGATCTTTCCGGAGCATGCGGACGAGTCGGCGTCGCTCGACTACGCGGAGCCGGCCGGCCCACGCATGCCGCAGGCGTATGCACGCGAGCACGCCGGAATCTTCGCGCCGATGGCGCGCATGTACGACTGTGTGCGCGAGATTTCGACCGCGATCACACACGAGGCGGGCGCATTCGGCTAGCCCGTGCGCAGCCGCATTTCGATCCACACCCGAGCTTGACAAGGAGATTTTTCATGCGTGTACCGGTACTGGTTACCCGGGCGTCGTTTCCGGACATCGTCGATCGTCTGCGTGCGGACTTCGACGTCACCGGCAATCCGGACGACACGATCTGGACGCAGCCCGAGCTGATCGCCCGGTTGCAAGGCAAGACCGGCGCGATGACGACGGGCAGCGAACGGATCGATGCGACGCTGCTCGATGCCTGTCCGCAGCTGAAGGCCGTATGCAACATCGGCGTGGGTTACAACAACATCGACGTGGACGCATGCACGGCGCGCGGCGTCATCGTGACCAATACGCCGGACGTGCTCACCGACACCACCGCCGATTTCGGCTTCGCGCTGATGATGGCGGCGGCGCGGCGGATCAGCGAGTCCGAGCACTATCTGCGCGGCGGCTCGTGGACGAAGACGGGGCGCTACGACATGTTCGTCGGCGGCGACGTGCATGGCTCGACGCTCGGCATTCTCGGCATGGGACGCATCGGGCGCGCGATCGCGCGGCGCGGCGCATTCGGCTTCGACATGCGCGTGATCTATCACAACCGGTCGCAACTGGCGCCGGATCTCGAGGAGAGCTGCGGCGCGCGGTACGTCGACAAGGAGACGCTGCTGCGCGAGTCCGACCATCTGATCGTGGTGGTGCCGTATTCGGCCAGCTCGCATCATGCGATCGGCGCAACCGAGCTCAAGCAGATGAAGTCGTCGGCCACGCTCACGAATATCGCGCGCGGCGGCGTGGTGGACGATGCGGCGCTGGCGGTCGCGCTCGGCGAAGGCAGCATCGCGGCGGCCGGCCTCGACGTGTTCGAGGGCGAGCCGCAGGTATGTCCGGCGTTGCTTGCGCAGAAGAACGTGGTGCTGACGCCGCATATCGGCAGCGCGTCGGTGGCGACGCGGCGCGCGATGGCCTCGCTCTGCGCGGAGAACCTGATTGCCGCCCTCGGCTGCGGCCCGACGCCAGGCCAGCCGCCCACGCCTGTGAATCCTCAAGTGCTGGGATTGCACGCCACGGCGGCAAGCGCGACCGGCGCTGCGTGACGCAACCACATCGAACGACGAACCGCGCTTCGCAAGGGGCGCGTGCATCGAGGCGCCCGTAGAGGCGCCATGGGACCGGAGTCAGCGCTAAAGCGCCAACTCCGGCCGACATAGGAGACGACATCATGCGCGAGCGCGCCAAAGCCCCTGCGGCAAACCGCTTTCCCCATCATTCTCGAAACTTATTGCACCAGACAAAAGGCGTCTGCAACGGCGTTTTTTCGCGGGCTAGTATCAATTCAACCCTGTAGCCGATACGGGCGCAGGATGAAGCGAGGCGTTACCACACGCCGACCGGACCAAGGCATCGTCTGGGCCTGAATCACTGGGACATGCAACATGAAACTTCACTTCGACCTGGCCACCGTGCTGCAAGGCGACAATGGAGCGCTGTTCCTCCATGGCGTGGAGCTCACGCTCGCGATGGCCGCGTCAGCCTGGGTGCTTTCGCTGGTGGTGGGCATTCTTCTGACCTTGATCCGCATGACCAACGCGCGCCCGGCGACGGCCTTCGTCGCGACGTTCGTCGCGTATCACCGCAACGTGCCGATGCTGGTGCAAATCCTGTTCTGGTACTTCGGCATCTCGAACATCCTGCCCGAAGAGATGCAGGCGATCCTGAACCACTACAACGGCCAGTTCATCTTCGCGGTGATCGCGATCGCTCTGTGTAGCGGCGCGTATCTGTCCGAAGATATCCGCAGCGGCCTGCGGGCCATCCCGTACGGCCAGTACGAAGCGTCGCGCGCGCTGGGCCTGAATTTTCTGAGCGGCATGCGTCATGTGGTGTTGCCGCAGGCGCTGCGCAACGCGATTCCGCCGATGGTCAACCATGCCGTGCTGCTCTTCAAGAACACCAGTCTCGCGATGGCGATCGGCGCGGCGGAACTGACCTACGTCACGCGGCAGATCGAGAACGAGACCTTCCTGTCGTTCGAATCGTATTTCGTCGCGACGGCCGTGTACCTCGGCCTTTCGCTCGTCATCATGTTCTGCGGGGCGAGGATCGCAGCGCACTTCCGGATTCCAGGAGCCAGGTGACCATGTTCGAAATCCTGCGAGACAACTGGACGCTGCTGCTGATCGGGCAGTACCCGCACGGGCCGCTGGGCGGCATCGTGCTGACGATCCTGCTGTCGCTGTCCGCGCTCGTGATCGCGTTTCCTCTGGGCATCCTGGTGGCGCTCGCCCGGATCAGTCCGTTCAAGGCGCTGCGCGCGCCTGCCACGGGACTCGTCTATCTGGTGCGCGGGGTGCCGCTTTTGATGGTGATCTTCTGGGTGTACTTTCTCGTGCCCGTGCTGACCGGCTACCCCGTCACGGGCTTCGTGACGATGCTGTGCGCGCTGGTGGTGTACGACTCCGCGTACCTCGGCGAAATCATCCGTGCCGGGATCGAAGGACTGCCGCGCGGCCAGACGGAAGCATCGCGCGCGCTCGGCCTGAGCTACATGAAAACGATGCGCGCCGTGATCTTGCCGCAGGCGCTCTACAACGTGGTGCCGAGCATGGTCACGCAGTTCGTCTCGACGATCAAGGAGACCTCGCTCGGCTACATCATCAACGTTCAGGAGATCTCGTTCGCGGCGGATCAAATCAACAACCGCCTGCTGACGAAGCCGTTCCCCGTCTACCTGATCCTTGCACTGAGCTATTTCGCGCTGTGCTATGCGTTGACGCAGTTCGCACGGCATCTGGAGCGGCGTGTGACCCGAAAGCGGGCCGGCGCGTCCGTCGCGAACGCGAAGGCGAGCGCCGTCGCGCTGGCCGAACCGCTGCCTGGCAAGAACTAGGCGCTCACTCATGTCGAGGTATGCCGCATGATCGAATTTTCCAGCGTCAACAAATGGTATGGCGAGTATCACGCTCTCGTGGACGTGAATGCCGAAGTGCGCAAAGGCGAAGTCGTCGTCGTATGCGGTCCTTCCGGGTCCGGCAAGTCGACATTGATCCGCACGGTCAACCGGCTCGAGGAAATCAACCGTGGCCGGATCTTTTTCGACGGGCAGGACATTCACGACAGAAAACTGTGTCTGAACGTGTATCGCAGCCGCATCGGCTTCGTTTTCCAGCAGTTCAACCTGTTTCCGCATCTGTCGGTGCTCGACAACATCACGCTCTCGCCGATGCGCGTGAACGGTCTCAAGCGTGCCGAAGCGGAGCGCAAGGCGCTGGAGCTGCTGTCTCGTGTCGGCCTTGCGAGCAAAGCGAAGTCGTATCCCGCCCAACTGTCGGGCGGCCAGCAGCAGCGTGTCGCGATCGCACGGGCGCTGGCGATGGATCCGCCCGCGATGCTGTTCGACGAGCCTACCAGCGCGCTCGACCCCGAAATGGTCGGGGAAGTGCTGAACGTGATGAAAAGCCTCGCGCAGGAAGGGATGACGATGATGTGCGTCACGCACGAAATGGGTTTTGCGCGCGAGGTGGCCGACCGCGTGTGGTTCATGGATGCGGGCCAGATTCTCGAAGTCGCGGAGCCTGGCGAGTTTTTCTCGCGTCCGAAGCATGCGCGGGCGCAACGCTTCTTGTCGGATCTTCGCACGCATTAGGCGCGGTTGACGCCGCTCCGATGAAGAAAGCCGGCACCGTTCTGTCAGGATCAGCAGGTTGAATTGCTCTACATAAACATGAGGAGTTTGGCAATGCAGGTAACGAAGATTTGCGCCGTGATGTCGTTAATGTGCGGGGCTGCCGCGGCGATCGCTCCCGCCTACGCCGATCAGTTGGCCGACGTCAAGAGCCACGGGGAACTGACCTGCGGCGTGTACTCGAACGTCGAACCGTTTTCATATCCGAATGCGCAGACACGGCAACTGGAAGGCATGGATGTGGATCTTTGCAATGCGATTGCGAAACAGCTCGGCGCCAAGGCGAAGCTCGAGCCGCTCGCCGTCGAAGCGCGGATTCCGCAGCTGAAGCTGGGGCGCGTCGATATCGTGGTGGCGAACCTCGCGTACACGAAAACGCGGGCGACGCAGATCGATTTCAGCGACGCTTACTACACGACAAAGGAAGTGCTGGTGGTGAAGAAAGCCGACGCGACCAAGAAGCTGGCTGATTTCACGGGACAGAAGATCAGCGCCGCGGACGGTTCGACCTCCGCGCAGTCCATCCCGATTTCGATCAAGGACGGCCAGGCGGTCACGTTCCATGACACGAGCTCGGCGTTCCTCGCGCTGGAGCAGAACAAGGTGAAGGGCTTCGTCACGAACCAGATGACGGCCACGAAGATTGCCAAGCAGGTCGAGGGCACCGACGGCGCCGTCGCGATCGCGTCCGAGCCGATGCTGATCGAACCCATCGCGGTCGGCCTGCGGCAGAACGAGCCCGCCATGCTCGGCGCGGTCAACAAGGCGCTTGCGGCGATGGAGCAGAGCGGCGAGATGGGCGGCATCTTCGACAAGTGGCTCGGACCGAAGACGCCTTACGGCCTCACGCGGACCGACAAGGTCATGCCGATCAACCAGCTCAAGTTCACGCCGGTGTCCTGATCGGGTGAAGGATAGCGTGGCAGATGCGTCAAGGCATCGGGTTGAGCCACGACGGCCGCGAACCCTGGCTGGACCGGTTGTCCGCGCTGATGGACGAGCGCGGCGGCGCGTCCGCTGGCGATGAATGGGTGTCGAAGGTCGAAAAATGAACAAGGAGTCGAGGTGAAAAGCAATCTGCAGATGTTCAGTCTCGCCGGCCGCCGCGCGCTCGTCACCGGGTCGAGCACGGGAATCGGCTTTGCGCTCGCGCGAGGCCTGGCAGGGGCGGGGGCCGAAGTCGTCTTGAACGGACGCGACGGGGGGCGGCTCGCCGCCGCCGTCGAGCGTTTGCGCAGCGAAGGCGCGACGGTGCACGCGGCAAGTTTCGATGTGACATCGCCGGATGAAGTCGATGCCGCTATCGAGGGCATGGAACGGGACATCGGCCCCATCGACATTCTCGTCAACAATGCCGGCATGCAGCGCCGTGCGCCGCTGGAACAGTTTTCCCACGGTCAATGGGACGAACTGATGAAGACCAACGTCGATAGCGTGTTCCTCGTTGGTCGGGCAGTCGCGCGGCACATGATCGAGCGCAAGCGCGGCAAGATCATCAATATCTGCTCGGTACAGAGTGAGCTGGGCCGTCCCAGCATAGCTGCCTATACCGCAAGCAAAGGGGCAGTGAAGATGTTGACCAAAGGCATGGCGATCGACTGGGGGCAGTACGGCATCCAGGTGAACGGACTGGGCCCGGGCTACTTCAAGACCGAATTGACGGAAGCGCTGGTGAAGGACGAGAACTTCAGCAACTGGTTGATCGGCCGGACGCCCTCGCGCCGTTGGGGGGATGTCGAGGATCTGGCCGGTGCTGCGGTATTCCTCGCGAGTGATGCGTCGAGCTTCGTGAACGGCCACATTCTGTATGTGGATGGAGGCGTTACCGCGACGCTCTAGGTGCGATTGCATGCCGGCGATTGAAGCCCCCGCTCAAACCTTCTTGACGAACTCCGATTTCAAGCTCATCGCACCAAACCCATCGATCTTGCAATCGATATCGTGATCGCTGTCCACCAGCCGGATACTCTTGACCTTGGTTCCCATCTTGATCACGCCGCTCGAGCCCTTCAGCTTCAAGTCCTTGATGACCGTGACGGTATCCCCATCCTGCAGGACGTTGCCGGCCGAATCGCGATAAACGCGGCCAACGGTTTCGGCCGAAACGGCCGCTTGCGCCGCCGACCATTCGTGCGCGCACTCCGGACAGACGTAAACGTTCCCATCTTCGTAAGTGAATTCCGAATTGCATTTCGGGCAAGGGGGCATTGCGCTCATTTGTACTCCTTTTCTGCCTGACGAAGGCGATAAAAACGCGGAAGTATAACGCTACCGGCAAGCGCTTCATGTCACCGAGATCAAGGCATCGCCAAGTCGAGCGAAACAGCGCCCCGGCCACGTATGCCGCACTGTCAAACCTGACAGCTTTGCAACGCGTACACCCGGGGCCGAGTATGTATCGCTCGGGGTTTTTCGCCCGCGCTCGTTCGCGCAGTTCGTGGCACTCGTCGTTATCACCAACACGATCGCAAGGAGAACACCATGACGCACCCGAAATTGCCGCAAGGCGGCATGCTGACGCTTGGTAACGCGGGTCCCATCCAGATGGGTTTCTGGGTTCCGAACCGGGTCTGGGCGACCGCGAAATTCCTCGCGCCGCTGCGCGAGGAGATCGCGAGAAAGAAAAAAGCCAACCAGTTGACGCCGATGCATGCGGCAGTGCTGGAGCTGAAGGACTGGGTGACGCACACCAGCGTGTACCGGATGTGGGTCAACTCGATGATCGAGCAGGCGAACGCGTTCGTGGCGGGCCTCGACGGGCAAACCCGCAAGGAAATCAGCGCGGACGGCGACGCGCTCTGGATCGAAGGCTACGACAGCCTGTTCGAAATCCTGAACGAGATCATTTCGACGTCGCCGTCTTTCAACACGACGGTCATGGTCGGCACGCCGATGAACGGCCTGCTTGCCGTTTCGATGGCGACCGAGGCCGGGCTCGCCCTGTTCCATGACGCCACGTTCAACGCGCATTTCCGCAACGTGCTCAATGCGTGGAATGCGTTCCTCAAGAGCCCCGCGTCGCTCGACAAGCTCGACATCAACGACCCGGAAAAGCCGGGCTCGTGGATCTCCAAAGCGGCATGGGAAGCCGGCGTCTGGACTCAGATGGAGTGCGATCCGAAAGCCCCGGGCTACGGGTTCGATTCCTGGAATGCGTTCTTCATCCGCAAGTTCGTCCCTGGCGCACGGCCGTTCCATGGCGATCCGCTGACGACGGTCTGCATCGGCTGCGAGACCACGCCGTGGGAGTACGAGAACAACCTCGCACGCGAAGCGGACTTCTGGATCAAGGACGTCAATTACTCGCTTCTCGACATCTTCGGCGGCCAGGACAAGTGGGCGAAGCTCTTCGAGGGCGGCCAGGCGTATCAGGGCTTTCTATCCGCGACGCACTATCACCGCTGGAACGCGCCCCTGACGGGCGAGCTGGTCCGCTCGTGGGTGCAGCCCGGCACCTACTTCGCTCAGCGGCCGGCGCAAGGCGAAGACCAGGGAACCTGGGAGGGTACAGAATCGCAACCCTATCTCGGCCAGGTCGCGGCGCGGGCGATCTTCATCTTCAAGCATGAAACGTGCGGCTATGTGGCCTTGGTGTGCATCGGCATGGTGGAAGTCTCGACCTGCGTGATCAACCCCGATGCTCTCGTCAACGAGGGCCAGCCGCCGATCGCCATCGAGCGCGGCACCGAGATCGGCCATTTCGAGTTCGGCGGCTCGACGCACATGATGATTTTCCAGAAGGACAAGGTGCGCCTTGCCGAGTGGGCAGTGGAGGCGGTCGAGCATCAGAACGATCCGAATCCGACGCCGATGGGCAGCGTGATCGCCTGGGCGTTGCACAGGTGATGAGCCGATAGCGCGAAGCAAAACCCCGCTGCGGCGGGGTTTTGCTTTTGTGCCGCGCCGCGCCGCGCCGGCTCAGTGGCCGCGCCGCGCGAGATGGATACCCGCCAGCATGCAGCGCACCGAGCCGCCCGCCTGCTCGATGGTCGGCACGTCGAGCGGCAGCAGTCGAGCCGAGCGCTCGATCAGCTCGCGCTGACGCTGCGTGAGGCAATCGAAGGCGCGCCGCGAGAGCGCGAGCACGCGCCCGTCGCGGCCTGAAAGCTCCAGCGCGTTGGCCGCAAAGTTAGCGACCTGCGCATTCGCGAGCGCGATTACGCTGCGCCTAGTCTCCGCAAGACGCCGGCGAATCTCGTCGCGCCGCGTGGCGTCCTTGATCAGCTCGAAGCCGACCAGGGCGAACTCGGTCGCGACGCTCATCATCACGTTGGTGTGATAGATCGGGAGGCCGTCGGCGTCGGCGGTGTCGAAGCAGATCGGCTCGAAATTGAAATGCGTGCAAAAGCGCTCGAGCGCCAACGGGTCGGCGCGGCGCGAGCGCGCCGTATAGGCGATCCGCGCAAGGTGATCGAGCACCATCGCGCCCGTGCCTTCGAGAAAGACGTCGTCGTATTCCAGGCCCGAGTAGTCGATGACGTCCTGCACGCGGTATTCGGCCTTCAGCATCTCGACGATATCGGCGCGGCGTTCGCGGCGGCGATTGGGGCTGTGCATCGGATACAGCGCGACATGGCCGCCGGGGTGCGTCGAGAACCAGTTGTTCGGGAACACGGAGTCCGGCGTGTCGTTCTCGCCGGGATCGTCGAACACGTGGACGCGCACGCCTGCCGCCGACAGCGCCTGCGCAGCCGCGCTGACTTCGTCGCGCGCGGCGGCGGCGAGCGATGCGGCGTCGATGCCTGTCGCCGGGGACGTGCGTTGAAACGCGTTGTCGGAGGCCGTTTCGGGGTTGGGGAGGAAACGGTGTGGCCGGATCATCACGACGGCGGCAGGCGCTTGAATCGAAAGCAGGCTCATGTGCGGCAAGGGGTAAGAGGCAGAGGTTGCGGAGCGCGCCCTGAGGCGTTCAGCGGTCGAATGCGAAGGCTTCGGCGGGCTCGCTCGCAGGCGTTGCGGCCGGCGCCGCGTGGCTGCCCGATGCGCCGATGAGCGCAAACAGGTTCTTCGGCTCTGCGGCGGGCGGGATCAGCGCGATCTCGATGCCGGCCTCGTGTTCGAGCGCGAGCGCATAGAGGTAGCGCAGCGCCGAGTAATCCTCGAGCGCGAAGCCGACCGAATCGAAGGTGGTGACTTGCGCAGCGTGCTCGCGGCCGGCGGCTTCGCCCTGCAGCACACGCCACAGCTCGACGACCGGAAAATCCGCCGGCAATTGCTGGATGTCGCCTTCGATGCGCGTTTGCGGCTCGTACTCGACGAACACGCGGCTCATGCGCAGCACGTCCGCGTGCAGCTCGGTCTTGCCCGGACAATCGCCGCCGACGGCGTTCAAGTGCATGCCGGGCTCGATCATGTCCGGCGTGAGGATCGTGGCGTAGGCCTTGTCGGCGGTGACGGTGGTGACGATGTCGGCGTCGCGCACGGCGTCGGCGGTCGAGGCGGCGCGGACCACCTCGAGCGCCGGATACGCCGACAGGTTGCGCACGAGCTTGCCGGTTGCGCGCGCATCGACGTCGAACACGCGGATCTCGTCGATGCCGAGCAGCGTGTGAAATGCGATCGCCTGGAACTCGCTTTGCGCGCCGTTGCCGATCAGCGCCATTTTGCGCGAGCCGGGGCGGGCCAGCGCCTTCGCCGCGAGCACCGACGTGGCGGCGGTGCGCAGCGCGGTGGTCAGCGTGAGCTCGGCGAGCAGCAGCGGGTAGCCCGTGCCGACTTCGGCGAGCGCGCCGAACGCCATCACGGTATGGATGCCGCGCTCGGCGTTGACCGGGTGCCCGTTGACGTACTTGAAGGCGAACAATTGCGCGTCGGCGACCGGCATCAGCTCGATGACGCCGTCGCGCGAATGGCAGGCGACGCGCGGGGATTTGTCGAAATCGCCCCATCGAAGATAGTCGGCGCGCAGGGTGTCGACGAGTTCGCCGAGAAAGCGCGCAACGCCGATGCGGGCGACGAGGCGGCTGGTGGCCGGGACGTCTAGGAAGCGGGTCATGGGATGTCTCCTGGAAGTGAGCGGCTTCGAACGCCGCGTGATGGAGGCATTATTCCCAGAGGCTCGGCCAACAAAAAGCCAGCAAAGCCGGCAATTTCATCGATAAACTAGGCAAACTGCCACACTAAAATGGCAATTTGCCTGATCAGCCCTGGCTTTGCTGACCCATCGCCTTCAAGCTCCGGGCTTTCGTGAATTCCGCCGAAGATCAAAGATGGCTTCGCACATGATCAGTCTCGACGACGTCGACCGTCAGCTCATCGCCTTGCTGCGCGACAACGCACGCATGTCCGTCGTGGAACTCGCCCGGCGCCTGAAGGTTGCGCGCGCAACGGTGCAGAACCGGCTGACGCGCCTGGAAACGGGCGGCGTGATCGTCGGCTATACGGTGCGCTTGAAGCCGGCGGCGGAAGCGCATCGTATTCGCGCGCTGATGTCGATCGCGGTGCAGGGCAACCGCGGGCCCGAAGTCGTCAAGGTGCTGCGCGGCCATCCGAACGTCACGACGATTCACAGCACCAACGGGCGATGGGATCTCATTGCGGAGTTGCAGTCGGATTCGCTCGAGAGCTTCGATCGCGTGCTTGGTGCGATTCGCCTGATCGACGGCATCGCCAATACCGAAACCAGCATCCTGCTTTCGACGCACAAGGCGTGAGCCTGCCGCGCGGCCTGCGCGAAAGCCTACGTTTCGAGCTCCGCCCCGCGCGTCTCGGGCAACGTCAGCGCTGCAAGAATCACAATGCCGTATGCCGCCGCCGCAAACGTGCCGATCGCGATGCCGAGCGACATTTTCTGCGCGACAAAGCCGATCAGGAACGGAAAAGTCGCCCCTGCCGCGCGCCCGAAGTTGTAGCAGAAGCCTTGCCCTGAGCCGCGGATGCGTGTCGGGAACAGCTCGGTCATGAACGCGCCCATGCCGGCGAAGATCCCCGAGGCGAAGAACCCGAGCGGAAAGCCGAGCACGAGCAGCATGCCGTTGCTCATCGGCATGCGGGTGTAGACGAGCGCGATCACCGTCGAGCCGAGCGAGTACGCGATGAAGTTGAACTTGCGGCCGATGCGGTCGCTCAGATACGCCCCGCATAGATAGCCCGCGTAGGAGCCCGCGATGACGACGGCAAGATAGCCGCCGGTGCCGACCACACTCAGGTGACGCTCGGTCTTCAGATAGGTCGGCAGCCACGTCGTGATCGCGTAGTAGCCGCCTTGCGCGCCGATGGCGAGGATGGCGGTGCGCAGCGTCGTGAACCAGACGCCGGGGCCGAAGATCTCGAGGAACGAGCCCGATGCGCCGGCTTCGGTTTCGCGCGCTTTTTGCTGACGGTGAACCTCCGGTTCCTCGACGAAGCGCCGGATGAAGATCACGAACGGCGCGGGCAGCACGCCGAGCGCGAAGAGCGCGCGCCAGGCGGTCTCGGGCGGCAGCAGCGAGAACACCAGCGTATAGAGTCCGGCCGATACGGCCCAGCCGATCGCCCAGCCCGCCTGCACCATGCCTACCGCCTTGCCGCGGTCGCGCGGCCGGATCACCTCGCCGATCAGCACCGCGCCCGCCGTCCACTCGCCGCCGAAGCCGAAGCCCATCAGGCCGCGCGCGATCAGCAACTGGCCGTAGTTCTGCGCGAACGCGCAGGCGAGCGTGAAGAACGCGAACCACAGGATCGTGATCTGCAGCGTCTTCACGCGGCCGATGCGGTCCGACAGGATGCCGGCAAGCCAGCCGCCCACTGCCGAGGTCAGCAGCGTGACCGTGCCGATCAGGCCGGCTTCTCCTTTGGTCAGGCTCCAGGCGGCCATCAGCGCGGGGATCGTGAAGCTCAGGAACTGCGTGTCCATGGCGTCGAGCGCGTAGCCGATCTTGCAGCTCCAGAAGGCGCGCCGCTCGCTGGCATTGGTGTGCCGGTACCAGTCGAACATGCCGCCGCGCGCCGTGCCGGCGCTGCCGTCGTCGAGCGTCTTGTCTGCGAATTGCGTTTCCGTGTTCATGATGCCTCCCGCTGGGCCGCCCCGAGGGAGGCATCGGCCCCCTTGGGGGGCGCTTTGCATGGGACCGGAGTAACCGCTAAAGCGGTAACTCCGGTCGACAGCGAACAAGAGTGAGCGTGGGGGTGGTTCATTTGTTTCTCCGGGAAGTGATGGCCGTTCACAGCACGGCGAGCGTGGCGTTGGGGATGTCGGTGACGAGCATGTGGCCGGGCCGGTGCGCGATCGCGAACGGCAGCCGCGCACTCTCGATCGCGCTCTGGGGCGTCACGCCGCAGGCCCAAAACACCGGCAGCTCGTGCTCGTGGATCGATACCGCGTCGCCGTAGTCGGGGCTCGACAGGTCCTCGATGCCGATCGCCGCCGGACTGCCGAGATGCACGGGCGCGCCGTGCACCGACGGAAACCGGCTCGTGACCTGCACGGCGCGAATCGCATGGGCGCCGCTCATTGGCCGCATCGACACGACCAGCTGCCCGCCGAACGGCCCTGCCGCGTGATTGGGAATCGCGGTGCGGTACATCGGCACGGTGACGCCTTCGTCGACGTGGCGCAGCGGAACGCGTTCGCGCGCGAGCATCTGCTCGAACGAGAACGAGCAGCCGATCGCGAACACGACGAGATCGTCGCGCCACAGCTCGCGGATGTCATCGGGCTGGTCGCTCAGCTCGCCGTCGCGATAGACGTTGTAGCCGGGCACATCGGTGCGGATGTCGAGGTCGCGGCCGAGCTGGGGAATCTCGAACTGCCCCGGCTCGCCGACGGCTAGCAGCGGGCACGCCTTCGGGTTGCGCACGCAAAAGCGCAGGAAGTCTTCGGCGTAGGCGCTTGGCAGGATCGCGAGATTGGCCTGCGCGTACTCGCCGCATTGGCCCGCGGTCGAGCCGGTGAAGCGCTTGCTGCGGACCTGCTCGCGAAAGGTGCTTGGCATGGCTGGGGTTCCCGTCGTGATGTCGATGGAGGGCAGGTTAGGATCGACAAAATTGCGGCGCCAGCGAGTAATTCATGCTGCCGGTGTCAAGGTTTTCTTAACGCTCGGATCAGGGTTATCACGTAACGCAAGGGGGATTTTTCGGCGCGCGGATACGCGTTGCGCCATGCGTCGTTCATGCACCCGCAGGTTTTTTTAACGCTCATAATCGCGGCATGCGCGGTAGCCGCCGCACGCCTCAGACGCCCGCATGAACACACGCTTCCTCGAAACCTTCATCACGCTCGCCCAGCTCGAAAGTTTCCGGGCGACCGCGCGCGTCCTGCACGCCACGCCCGCGGCGGTGTCGCTGCGTATCCGCTCGCTCGAAGATGAACTGAAGACCGAGCTCGTCGACCGCTCTTCGGCGAAGTTCAGGCTGACGCCGTCGGGGCAGAGCCTGCTCGGGCTCGCGAAGAACGTCGTCGATGCGGCGCGGGCGCTGCGCGAAGCGGCAGGGCGGGAGGTCGTGGTGGGCGGCAAGCTCCGGCTGGGCGTCATCGAGACGGTCGTGCACAGCTGGCTTGCGCACTACATCACCGAGCTCAATGCGAGCTTTCCGAAACTCGAGGTGGACCTGACGGTCGATTCGAGCGCGGTGCTGCAACGCAGGCTGCTCGCCGGCGAACTGGATCTCGCGATACGGGTCGAGGGGATCGACAGCACGAAGATCGTATCGAGCGCCGTCGCGAGCTATCCGGTCCGCTGGATCGCGAAGCGCGGCCTGCTCGCGAAGCGCGCGCAAGGGCTCGCCCAGCGCGTGCTGGCGCGCCCGGTGCTGACCTTCGGACGCGGCACCGCGCCGCAAGTCGCGCTCGACAGCCTCGTCCAGACGCTCGCGCGGCAGGCGGGCGTGCCCATCGAGCAGACGCGCATCACGTGCTCGCCGTCGGTGGCCGCGATCGTGCAGCTGGTGCGCGACGGCTACGGCGTGGCGGCCATTCCGGGCCTGTTCGTCGCCGATGCGCTCGCGAGCGGCGAGTTCGTCGCGCTGCCGCTCAAGCCGTTGCCGCCGCCGATCGTCGTGTCGCTGTGCATGCCGATCGACGCGAACCCGACGATCCACGCCGCCGCCAATGCCGCAAAGGTGGCCTGCTCGGCGTATTGCCAGGCGTGGCGCAAGGACATGGTCGAGGCGCTGTGAGCCGCCCGCCGTCAACCCCCGTCAGCCACCCGTCGCCGATCCGCGGAACAGCAGGGCGCATGGGGCTCATTTCCGGCCGCTGGCGCGCTGCGGGCTGTCGTAAGCTGGGTGTCCGCTCATGCCGTCCGTCCACCAACCAGTCGATCCCCGCCCAGCCAATCCGTGACCTCTTTATCGACAGAAGCCTCTTCCAGCCAACACCGGCTCCAATCGGCGGCCACCCTCTGCTCGACCGGCGGGTTCGCGGACGCCTTGGCGATGCTGCAGCCCTTGCTGGGGTCGCCCGCTCAGAACGCGGCGGACGACTTCGCCGAGGCGTCCAACATCGCCGCCGTCTGCGCGCTCGGACTGGATCGCGTGGCAGATGCGGAACACCATTGGCGCGGCGCTATCGCGGCCAGGCCCGATTTCGTCGAAGCCTTCAACAACCTTGGCATCCTGCTCATGCGCCTCGGGCGCTTGTCCGAAGCCGAGGCGATCTATCGCCGGTTGCTGGCCATCCGCCCCGATCAGGCTGAGGCTCACAACAACCTCGGCGCGGTGCTCGCCGGCCTGCGTCGCCTTGACGAGGCGTTGACCGCCTACCGGCAGGCGATCGCCCTCAATCCCGGTTACGCCCAAGCCCACTACAACCTTGGCCTCGCCCTCTACGGCGCCCGGCGCCTGGCCAAAGCCGAAGAGGCGTTTCGGCAAGCGCTGGCGGCGCAGCCCGATTGCGCCGAGGCCTGCAACAATCTCGGCAACGTGCTCGAGGCGCAAGGCCGCCTGCCCGAAGCGGAGGCCGCATACAGTCAGGCGATCGAGATTCGCCCGCGCTATCCCGAGGCTCTCAACAATCTCGGCAACCTGCTCGTCGCGCTCGACCGTCATGCCGAGGCGGAGCTGGCCTGCCGCCTCGCGATCGCGGTGCGAGCCGACTGCGCGGAAGCGCACAACAGCCTCGGCGTCGTTCTCGCCAAGCTCAAGCGCTTGCCCGAAGCCGAAGCGGCCTATCGCCAGGCGCTCGCGATCCGTCCGGACTACGCCGAGGCGCACTACAACCTCGGCATTGCGCTGCGCACGCTCGACCGGCTATCCGAGGCCGAGGCGGCCTACCGCCAGGCGCTCGCGATTCGCCCTGACAGCGTCGAAGCGCTCAACAACCTCGGCAGCGTGCTGCAGGCGTTCGATCGCCTGCCCGAAGCCGCCGACGTGTATCGCCAGGCGATCGCCATCCGCGAGGATCTGGCCGAGGCTCATCAGAATCTCGGCAACGTGCTCAAGGAGCTCGGTCAACATTCCGGCGCAGAGGCCGCGTACCGGCGCGCCATCGCCATCCGCGCCAATTATGGCGACGCCAACTTCGGCCTCGCGACGCTGCTGCTCGGCACGGGGCGCTTCGAGGAAGGCTGGCGGCTCTACGAGTGCCGCTACGAACAGCCTGGCTTCGTGCATCACCAGACCCGGGAGATGCTGAACTGTCCGCAGTGGCAAGGCGAAGCGCTGGCGGGCAAGTCGCTGCTGGTCTGGCAGGAGGACGGCCTCGGCGACATGATCCAGTTCGGCCGCTACCTGGCGCCGCTCAAGGCGCAAGGCGCGGCGCACGTCGCGCTGGCGTGCGCGCCCTCGCTGCGCAGGCTGTTCGGCTCGCTCGATTGCGTCGATGCCGTGCTCGACCACAACACGGCGCTGGTCCGCTCGCCGCAATACGACTGCTGGACGAGCCTGCTGAGCGCGCCGCACCGCCTGGGCACGACCATCGACACCATCCCCGACGCCGTCTACCTGAAGCCCGAGCCGTCGCTCGCCGAAAGCTGGCGCGCACGGCTCGCGGCGCTTCCGGCCGGACTTCGCATCGGGCTCGTCTGGAAGGGCAACCCCAAGCACCACAACGACGCGAACCGCTCGCTTCCGTCGCTCGCCGTGCTCGCGCCGCTGTGGAGCGTGCCGGGCGTGAGCTTCGTCAGCCTGCAGAAAGGGCAGGGCGAAGACGAAGCGCACGATCCGCCGCCGGGCCAACCGCTGCTCCATCTCGGCTCGGACGCGACGGACTTCGCCGACACCGCTGCGATCGTCGGCGAGCTCGATCTCGTGATCAGCGTCGACACCTCGACCGCGCACATGGCCGCATCGCTCGGCAAGCCCTGCTGGGTGCTGCTGCCTGGGCAGGACGTCGACTGGCGCTGGATGCGCGGCCGCGCGGACTCCCCCTGGTACCCGGGCACGCTGCGCCTGTTTTGGCAGGCGGCGCACGAAACGTGGCCCGCGGTCGTCGAGCGCGTGCGCGAATCCCTACAAAGTTTTCAGGCGAACGACAGCGCCGACGCCCTCGCGTCAAAAAAAATTCATATAACGTAGAGCAAATCCCCGCTCAAGAAGCGCAGCGCTTTGCCGATAATGCGTGAGCGGTTTTTTGCCGACGAAAAGGCCTATTCACCGCACGCAGTACCCATTCGCCGTGCCGTTTTTCACTTTTTCCACGAGGGAACACTGTGATTCGATACGGTATTGCCGGCTTGCTGCTGGCGCTCGGCCTCGCCGGCAACGCGGCGGCGGGCGGCCCCGACTGCTCGCGCCCCTACACCCTGGCGCTGCACGATCACGGCCTGCTCTATTCGGTCGACACCGATACCGGCATCGACAAGGATTTCGCGGACGAGCTCATTCGCCGCAGTGGCTGCAAGGTCAACGTGAGCCTGATGTCGCGCGCGCGGATCTGGAAGCTGATCGAATCGGGCGCGCTCGATTTCAGCCTATCGGGCATCGCCAACGACGAGCGCAACCGGTACGCCTCCTTCGCCTGGTATTTCAGCGACAAATACTATTTGCTCGTGCGCAAGGATTCCGGCATCCGCAAGATGTCCGATTTCGAGCACAACGACCAGTTCGCGCTCGGCGTGATCCGCAGCTTCCGCTATAGCGACTCGGCCAACCAGCTCGTCGACAAGCTCGCGGCCGAGAACCGCGTGAGTCAGGCGGGCGGCCTCGAGCCGCTCTACAAGGCGCTGATCGCGGGCAGCATCCAGGGCATGATCATCGAGCCGTTCGACTACCCGGCGATCGACGAGAAGCGCATCAGCGACGTCACCAACATCGTCGAATTGAACGACCCGGCGATTCCGCACGGGCTCATCATGTCGAAGAAGGCGCTCTCGCCCGAAGAGCAGCAGAAGTGGCGCGACCTCGTGAACGCGATGCGCGCCGACGGCACCGTGCGCCGGATCTTCCGGAAATACTTCAAACCCGACCTGGCCGATTCCATGGTCGACGTCCAGCTGCCGCCGTGAACTGGGCGCGCCAATTCCTGATTCCCGTGCTGGTCCTGTCGGCGGGGCTCGGCTTGACCTGGATCGTCTGGGATCACGAGCGGCGGGCTGCCCAGCAAGAATTGCTGACCCAGTTCGATTTCGCGCTGGGCGACGCAGTGAGCCGGGTCGACCAGCGCATGGCGACCTATCAGATGATGCTGCGAGGCGCGCAGAGCCTGTTCGCCACCACGACCGGCACGGTGGATCGCGAGCGCTTTCGCGACTACGTGAACACGTTGAGCCAGGACCCGACCTTCGCGGGTGTGCAGGCGATCGGCATCGTCAAGTGGGTGCCGGCCGCGCAGAAGGCGGCCCATATCGCCGCGATGCACAGCGAGGGGCTCACGGAGTACACGATCCATCCTGACGGCGAGCGCGAAGACTATGCGCCGATCATTCAGCGCGAGGCGTACGTCGGCCGCAACCGGCCGCGCCTCGGCTTCGACGCCTGGGCCGACCCGGTGCGGCGGCATGCGTTGGAGAAATCGCGCGATTCGGGCATGCCGACGATCACCGGCAAGCTGCGCCTCGCCGTGGACACGGAGGCCGAAGCGCATCCCGGCTTCGTCATGTACTTGCCGATCTACGCGCGCGGCCAGTCGCAGAACGACATCGCCGCGCGGCGGGCGCACTTGGTCGGCTGGGTCTACGCGTCGTTCCACATGCGCGACATCATCGCGAGCCTCTACGGAGACGAGCCGCCGGGCCTGACGCTGGCGATGTATGACGGCGTCGAGCCGTCCGAGGCGACGCTGATGCACCGCTCCTCGGGCTCGGCGGGACATCATCAGCTTCCCGCGCTGTCGGCCAACGAGTATCTCTACGTCGCCGGACACGACTGGACCCTCTCGCTCGTCGCGCAGGACGACTTCAAGGCCCGCTTCGGCCGCCACGCCCAGATGGTGATCGCCACCGCCGGCGCGGGCCTGAGCCTGCTCCTCGCGCTGCTCGCCTGGCTGATCGTGACGGGCCGCAGCCGCGCGATGCGGCTTGCCTCGGCGATGACCCGCGAGCTGCGCGAGCACGAGGCGGAGCTGCGGATCGCCGCGGTCGCCTTCAACTCGCTCGAAGCGATGATGATCACCGACGCCTGCGGCAAGATCCTGCGCGTGAACTCGGCCTTCACCGAATGCACGGGCTACACGCCTGCCGAGATCGTCGGCGAGACGCCGCGCATCCTGAACTCGGGCCGCCACGACGCCGCGTTCTTCCGCGAGATGTGGGACACGATTCATCGCGTCGGCGGCTGGCAGGGCGAGATCTGGGACCGCCGCAAGAACGGCGACATCTATCCGAAGTGGCTCACGATCGCGGCGGTGACGGGCGAGGACGGTGTCGTGAGCCACTACGTCGGCACCCACCACGACATCACCGAGAGCAAGATCGCCGAAGAGCGCATCAAGGAGCTGGCGTTCTTCGATGCGCTGACGCGCCTGCCCAACCGCACGCTGCTGATGGACCGCCTGAAGCAGGCGATCACGGCAAGCGCGCGCAACGACGCGTGCGGCGCGCTGCTCTTCATCGACCTCGACCACTTCAAGACGCTCAACGATACGCTCGGCCACGACAAGGGCGATCTGCTGCTGCGGCAGGTGGCGCAGCGGCTCGCCGCGAGCGTGCAGGAGAACGACACCGTCGCGCGCGTGGGCGGCGACGAGTTCGTCGTGGTGCTCGGCAGCCTCAGCGAGAACCGGCCGGAAGCGGCGAGCCAGACGGAGGCGCTCGGCGAGCGGATCATCGCCGTGCTCGGCGAGCCGTACCAGCTCGCCGAGCTCGAATACCGGGCCACGGCCAGCATCGGCGCGACCGTGTTCAAGGGGCATCAGGCGTCGATCGACGAACTGCTCAAGCAGGCCGACCTCGCCATGTACAAGTCGAAGGAGCGCGGGCGCAACGCGATGTGCTTCTTCGATCCGAACATGCAGATCGCCGTTCTCGAGCGGGCGGTGCTCGAGGCGGGATTGCGCCACGCGATCGCGGAGGACCAGTTCCTGCTGCACTACCAGGCGCAGATCGACGGCGACCGCGTGACGGGCGTCGAGGCGCTCGTGCGCTGGCAGCATCCGCAGCGCGGGATCGTGCCGCCGTCCGATTTCATCCCGCTCGCCGAAGAGACCGGGCTGATCCTCGAACTCGGCTACCGAGTGCTGGAAACGGCCTGCGCGCAACTGGCGCGCTGGGCGGCGCGTCCCGGCATGGCGCACCTCACGATCGCGGTCAACGTGAGCGCGCAGCAGTTGCGCGAGCCCGGTTTCGTCGACAAGGTGCTGAACGTCATCGGCCAGACCGGCGCGCGGCCCGACCGGCTGAAGCTGGAGCTGACCGAAAGCGTGCTGGTGGACAACGTGCAGGACATCATCGGGAAGATGTCCGCCCTGAAGGAGCGGGGCGTCGTGTTCTCGCTCGACGACTTCGGCATCGGCTATTCGTCGCTGTCGTACTTGAAGCTGTTGCCGCTCGATCAGTTGAAGATCGACCGCTCGTTCGTGCGCGATGTGCTCGTCGATCCCAACGACGCGGCCATCGCCAGGACCATCGTCACGCTGGCGAGGAGCCTCGGCTTGGGCGTCATCGCCGAAGGCGTGGAGACGGAGGCGCAGCGCGATTTTCTCGCGATGGCCGGATGCCACGCCTACCAGGGCTACTATTTCTGCCGGCCGCTGCCGATCGACGGATTCGAGGCGTTTGCGAACCGTTACCTTGAATCGGCTTAGTTACTTACGCAAGTTTGAGGCGTTCGCTCTTTCATGCCGCGGCGTGCCGTACGCTTTGCCCCTTCCCGGTCCCGGGGAGGGACGGACTAAACGGACCGCCGCGAAAACAAGTTTTCACGCAAACCTCAAACTAGCGATCCACCGAACAACCGGCATCATCAAGCGACTCTCAGCTACGCGGATGCGCTAATTCTTCAAACGAGCCCGCTTTCACCGAATGCGGATCGTTCAAGTGCGCGCGCACGAAGTTGACGTGCTCGCGCAGCACGTAGAACCCGTCCGCATAGGCGAGCGGCATGCGCAGGTGATTGAGCGACTCTTCGATCTTGTCGAGCTCGGCGATGAGCTTCTGCCGCTCGTCGGCGGTCGTATCGCTCATCACGCTGCGCTCGATCGCGATCAGCGCGCCGTAGTAGCGGTAGATGCGCGAGCGCACGCGCCAGCGGAACAGGGCCGGGATGAGCCGCAGGCCCGGGATCAGCAGCACCGCCACCGGCAGCAGCAGGAACAGCATGCGGTCGGTCACCGTCGCGAGCCAGAACGGCAAGTTGCGGTAGAGAAAGCTCTTGCCCGACTTGTAGTAGCGCGTCGCATCTTCGCTGATCGGATATTCGTGCGCGACGGGGCTCGGGAATTGGCCGGCGCGCTGCAGCAGTCCCGCCGTGCCGTGGACTTCCTGCGCGGCCTCGACGATGAGGTCCGAGATCGCGGGGTGCAGGCTCGGGCGGGCGACGATCTCGACCGTCGGGCTGATCAAGTGGACCGTTTCGGGCGGCATCGTGCGGCGCAGGTCGAGCACGCCTGGCGGCAAATCGATCTCGTCGAGATAGGGAAAGAGCCGCGTATAGGCGTCGGCCTCGCTGAAATTCATCACGGCGATGCCGGGTATCGTGAGCAGCCTCGTCATCAGCGCGCGCGTGGCCGAGTCGCCGCTCAAGAGCGCGGCGTCGACATTGCCCTTGACCAGTTCCGTCGCGGCCTGCAGGCCGTCGTACGGCAGCAGGGCCGTATCGCCGCCAGGCACGATGCCGTTGGCCGCGAGCAGCTTGAGCGACAGCATGCGCGTGCCGCTGCCCTCGCGGCCGATCGCGATCCGCTTGCCGTCGAACTCCGAGAGCTGCGTCATGCCATGCCCGCGATAGAACACCACGATCGGCACGTAGAACACGCTGCCGAGCGACATCAGCGACGACGTGTCCACGCCGTCCGCCACGCCGCCCTGCACGAGCGCGAGATCGACGTGCTGCTTCGGATCGAGGAGCCGATGCAGGTTCTGCACCGAGCCGTCCGATTCCAGCAGCTTCAAATGCACGCCGTTGCGCGCGAGGATCTTCCTGTACTCCTCGGCCGCCTGCATGAACCCGCTGTCGCGCGGCCCGACGCTCATCGTGATGGTGCGCGGCGGCGCGGGATCGACGAGCCAGACGATCGCCGCGACCGCAAGCACGAAGAGGAAGAGGATCGGCAGCGAGGTCAGCGCGAGGTCGCGCCATACGGGATGGGCGTGGTCGCGCAGAAAGTGCGGCGTGTGCGGGCGATAGCGTTTCATGAGGTCGATCGCGGCCCGGGCTCAGCGGTCGGCCGTCTCGAAGTTGAGTTCGACGCCGTTGCCGGCCGGGTCGGCGAAGAAGATCTGATGCTGGCCCGTGGCCGGCACCTCGCCGGTCGTGTAGGGGATGTCGAAGGCGCGCAGGCGGGCCTCGTGCTCGGCCACGCCGGTGCACGAGAAGGCGACGTGGTCGAAGGTATTGGCGACGTTCGCGGGGCGGTGCTCGCCGGGCCCGGCTTCGGAGAGGTGCAGCACGGCTTGCTCGCCGGCATAGAGCCAGAAGCCGTAGTGCTGGAAGGGCGGACGATGGCCGAGTTCGAGGCCGACCACGTCGATGTAGAAGTCTTTCAGCGCGTCGAGCACGTCGCGCGCGGCCCGCAGGTTGTAATGGCTGAATCCTTGGATGGACATAGGGATGCTCGATGACGGCGACAGGAGGGAGACGGGTTCATTCTACTGCGCTAAAAGCGGTCCACGGCAAGGGCATTGACGAGCCTGTGCGCGAATGCCGGATACAATTCGGCTGCGCTCGGCCAGCGCCTCTACCAACCTGATTCCGTTCATGAGCAACCAAACTCGGGCCTTCCTGCTTGGCCCTCTGCTGAAAGGCGTTTCGCGTTCGTTCTACCTCACGCTGCGGGTGCTGCCCGCGGGGATGCGCGATCCCGTAGGGCTTGCCTATCTGCTCGCGCGCGCCGCCGATACCATCGCGGATACTTCGCTGATTCCGCCCGGGCAGCGGCTGGCGCTGCTGCTGGCGCTGCGCGGCGAGGTCAACGGCACGTCGCGCGACGCGGCGCTGACGCAGCGTCTGGCAGGGGAGGTCGCGGGTCAGCAGGCGCAGTCCGACGAAAAGGTTTTGCTCGAATCGATCGGCCCGGCGCTGGAGGTGCTGACGCAGTTGAGCGAAGCCGATCGCCGTGCGGTCCGCGATATCGTGACGACGCTCACGCAGGGCATGGAATTCGATCTGCGCACGTTCCCCGACGAACGCAGCGGACAGCTTGCCGCGTTGCGCGAATTCGCGGAGCTCGATCGATATACGTATCTGGTCGCGGGATGCGTCGGCGAGTTCTGGACCCGGATGACCGATGCGCACGCGCCCGGCGCGCTCAAGGCCGATCTCGGCGCGATGCTGGAGCGCGGTGTTCGCTTCGGCAAAGCGCTGCAGATGGTGAACGTGCTGCGCGATTGCGGGAAGGACTTGCGCATCGGCCGCTGCTACTTGCCGTCCGCGATGCTGGAGCGGTTCGGCCTGAGTGCGCAGGACCTCATGCAGCCGGACGCATCGCTGCGCGCGCGGCCGTTGATGTTCGAGCTCGTGCGCACGGCGCTCGATCACTTCCGCGCCGCGCTCGACTACATGCTGGCGCTGTCCGCATGCTCCGTGCGCTTGCGCCTCGCTTGCCTGTGGCCGATCGTGATCGGCCTGGAGACGCTGCTGCTCCTCGTGCAGAACGAGCATTGGCTCGACCCGTCGAAGGTGTCGAAGGTGAAGCGCAGCGACGTCTACCGCATCCTCGCGCGCTCGCTGCCGGCCGTGCCGTCGAATGCGTTGCTGAGGTCGTGGGTCGAGCGGCTGACCAGGCAAATCGAAGCCCGCCTGAGCGCTGCTACCTGACGACGAAGCCCGCCCCCGCGGAGAATGCAGCGATGGACAAACTCGCCACCTACGTTGGCGCAATCCACGGCCAGCCGAGCGCCGTGAAGATCGTGGGCGTTGAGACGAAGCGGGAAAGCTGGAGCGACCAAGGGTTCGACGTCGACCGTCAGGAAACCGTGTACTCGTTCGATAACGGCGTCGTGATCCGGCGCGTGGTGGAGCTCGACGATTTCCCGGCGGACCTGGCCTGCGCCGAATGCTGGATCAACTACGACGTGATCGAGCATGGCCGCGGGCGGACGGTCAGCCCGTCGAGCAAGAGTTTCGATAACGCCTGCCGCGAGACGTTCTGGCTGAAGTTCCATTCGGAGCCGCGCGTCTAGCGCCGGCTCAGCTCTGGGAAAAGTATTGCTTCAGACCGTAGACCAGACCGGCAAAGGGAATACCCAACGCGGCATAGACAGCCTCGGCCTCCGGCGCCGCGTTATCGGCAAGAATCTCGACGGCCACGTTCGAGTAGCCGACAGGAATCACCCCCGCCTGCTGCATGCGAAGGACGCCCATGTCGACTTGCGTTTGACTGAACCCGCCCGATGCGTCGATGACCGCAAAGCTCGAATAGCCGTCCGCGATGGCAGAAATGGCGGGAAACGCGAGGCATACGTCGGTGGAAATGCCGGTGACGATCAACTTGTTGCGGCCCGTGGCTTTCACCGCCTCGACCACACGGCGGTCGTCCCAGGCATTCACGGTCGTGCGCTCGATACGCTCGATTCCAGGAAGCGCGTCCGTCAACTCCGGAATCATCGGCCCCCACATTCTTTCCGTCGTGGTCGTGACGATCACCGGCACTTTGAGCGCAAGGGCTGCCTTGGCGAGTCCGACAACGTTGTGCTTGAGCTGAAGTGTGTCGATATCGCGTACTCCGCTGTACAGCCCGACTTGATGATCGACGAGCAGCAAAACGGCGTTGTCACGGGTCAGGCGTTCGAGGAACCGGGAAGAATTCGAGTTCATGGTCTTGCCTCCTTTCGATGGGTTGGTTGCCGCCGGTGCAGCGGTTAATTTATGCACCGGGCTTGGAATCACTATATTCGTGAGACAACCATGGAACAATCCGCGAAAATTGGACATATCGTCCCACCCATGGGACTTTGAACCAAGGGGAGCCGCCGTGCTGGATCTGAACGACGTCTACTACTATGCGCAGGTCGTGGAGCACAAGGGCATCACTGCGGCAGCGCGCGTGCTTGACCTGCCGAAGTCGAGCTTGAGCCGACGTATCCTTGCCCTCGAGGCGAAACTTGGCGCACGGTTGATCCAGCGTACGTCGCGACGCTTTGTCGTGACCGAGATCGGTGAGGCGTTCTACAAGCATGCTGTCGCGATGCTTGTGGAAGCGGAGGCGGCGGAGAGCGTGGTTCGTCAACGCACGGCGGAGCCAAGTGGAACGATTCGTTTCTCGTGCTCGGTAGCTTTTGCCCAAGTTGCGATGGCGGAGCTGGTTCCGACATTCATGGCCCAGTATCCGCGGGTGCGCATCGTTGAGCACGCAACCAACCGGCAAGTCGATCCGGTCCATGAGGGTTTCGACCTGTGTCTGCGCGCCCATTCGACACCGCTGCCGGACTCCACGCTCGTCCAGCGGCCGCTCGCTCAGGTGCCGTGGCATCTCTTCGCTGGCCCGGCCTATCTGCAGCGAAAGGGGGTTCCAGACACACCGGCGGCACTTGCGGCCCATGACGGCATCGCGATCAGCGGGATGCGCGACGCGCACGCATGGCGGTTGTGCGACGCGCGGCATCCGGATCGGATGGAAGTCATTCCCTTTGAGCCGTGCCTGCAAAGCGACGACATGGCGACCCTGAAGGTCGCGGCGTGCCGCGGCATCGGCATTGTTGCGCTGCCTGGTTACGTGGGACAGGCCGAGGTCAGGAAAGGACAACTGGTACGCGTGCTACCGCAATGGACTGCGGGAGTCGCGACGATCAGCCTGCTGATGCCGTCCCGACGCGGTCTGCTTCCCTCCATTCGAGCGTTCGTCGATTTCCTCGCGGAACACGTGCCGGCCGCCGTGCAGGTGTGATCGTACTTGCAGGAAGCGTGGGACCGCTCAATACGAATTCGACCGCATCGCGCGATATTCGCGCCGCACGATATCCATCAGCTCGGCCACCGAGGTGCTCGCCGAGTCCCGCTGATACGTCACATGCCCGCGCTGCATCAGCATCACGCGATCCGCGATGTCGAGCGTCTGCGCGTAGTTGTGCATGATCATCACGATCGAGATGTTCCCCTTCTGCTTGAGCCGCATGATGAGGTCGATGATGAGGCCGGCCTCGCGTGCGCCCATCGCGGCGAGCGGCTCGTCGAGCAGCAGGATGCGCGCATCGGAGTTGACCGCGCGCGCGACCGCGATCGCCTGGCGCTGGCCGCCCGACAGCTTCTCGACCGGCAGGTCCACCGACGGCACGTTGACGCCGATATCTTCGAGACATTCGGCGGCGCGGCGGCGCATCGCGCGGTTGTTCAGCAAGCGGACCGGCCCCGGATAGACGATCTCGCGATTCAGGAACATGTTGTGATAGATGGAGAGCGAGTTCGCGAGCGCGAGGTCCTGATAGACGCATTCGATGCCGAGCGAGCGCGCATGGTCGACCGAGCGCAGCAGGGTCTCCGCGCCGCGCACGAACACCTTGCCGCTCGTCTGCTGATGAAAGCCGGTGAGGATCTTCATCAGCGTCGACTTGCCCGCGCCGTTGTCGCCGAGTATGCCGAGGATCTCGCCTTCGGCGAGCGTCAGCGACACGCCGTCGAGCGCGGTCACTGGGCCGAAGCGCTTGACGATGTCCTCGACGCGCAACGCTTCCCTTGCGTCCGGCATCACGAGTCTCCCTTGTTGCGCGCGAGACGCGTCACGTGGATGTTGAAGATCATGGCGACGAGGATCGCCGCGCCGAGAATCATGTTGAACGTGAAGGCGTTGATGCCGATCAGCGTGAAGCCGTCGTTGAGGATGCCGAGCACGGCTGCGCCGATGAGCCCGCCGATGATGGTCCCCGAGCCGCCCGCGAGCGGCGTGCCGCCGATCACGGCCGCGGCGACCGCGAGGAACATGATCTGGTTGCCGCCCGCCTGCGGATCGATCGAGGTGATGCGAAAGCCTTCGAGGATGCCCGTGAAGCCCGCGAATACGGCGGCGATGATGAAGTTGCCGAGCTTCAGGCGATTGATCTGAATACCCGCCTCGCTCGCGCCGAGCGGATTGGCGCCGGCCGCCACCGTATGCAGGCCCCAGCGCGTATGGCGCAACAGCACGTGCATGAATGCCGCGATCACCACGGCCCAAATGATTTCGCTGTAGCCCCACGCGCCCATGACGGCCGCGAAGCCCGCGTCCTCGGGCGGCGAGACGGGCGTGCCGCGCGAGATCGTCAGCGTGAAGCCGTTGACGAAGAAGAGCGTGCCGAGCGTGGTCACGAATGACGGAATGCGCAGGTACACCGTCAGCGCGCCGTTGACGAAGCCGACCGCCGCCGCGGCCAGCACGCCGAGGAGCAGCGACGCCGATGCCGGCAAGCCCGCGTCGTTGGCGAAGTGCATGACGAACGGCGCAAACGCGAAGACCATCCCCGCGGACAGATCGATCTCGCCGCCGATCATCAGCATGATCTCGCCGCACGCGATGATCGCGGCCGGCGCGATGAACTGCGACAGGTTCTGCAGGCTCGCGTTGGTGAGCAGGAAGTCGTGATTGACTGCCTCGAAATACGCGCTGAGGATCACCGCGACCAGCAGGATGCGGGCCTCGCTCGATCGTGTGAGCGCACCCGCCCAGTGCTTCTTCGGGCGGGCGCTTCTTTTACCGCTGCCGGTCACGGATGCCATTTACGATTTGATTGCGCCGCTGTGCGGCACGATTTGCGGCTTCGTGCTCTTGCCTTCATAGCGCGTCGAGGTGTTCAGATACGGATCGACGGTGCCCTTGGTGACGAACTTCAAGCCGGTGTTGATGTTGGCCGGCCCGACGAGCCCGCCCGAGGCCAGGAACACGAACGCTTCCATCATCGTGTAGAAGCCTTGCACGTAGGGCTGCTGGTCGATCGTGAAATCGAGCACGCCTTCGTGGATCAGCTGGACGGTGCGCGGCAAGAGATCGAAGCCGCCGCCGTGCACGCCCTTCGATTGCAGGCCCGACTCCTTCATCACTTCGGCGACGCCCTGCGTGCTGCCCGCATCGACGGCGAACATGCCCTTCAGATCCTGATGCCCCAGGTAGAACGACTTGATCTTCGAGAGCTCTTCGTTGACCGTCGCGCCGGTGGCGATCATCTGCGCGTCGATGTTCTTGCCGGACTTCTTGATCGCGGCCATCGCGCCGTCCAGACGCGGCTGGATGTTGAGCTGGCCCGGCGTCGCGATGAACAGCGCGACGAGGCCGCTGTCGACCAGGCTCACGATGCGCTCGCCCATCTGGTAGCCCGACAGATACAGGTCCTGGCCGATATAGGCGAGCCGCGGATTGGTCGTGCCGGCCGGCGCATCGGCGTTGTAGGCGAACACGGGAATGCCGGCGTCGAGCGCGTTCTGGATGGGTTTGTCGAAGGCCTTGGGATCGACGATCGGCACGGCGATCGCATCGGCCTTGGCGGCGATCGCGGCGTTCAGCGCGTTGACCATCTCGGCGACGTCGGCGTTGGCCGAGCCGGTCCACTGATAGTCCATGCCGAACATGGCCGCCGCATCCTGAATGCCGTACTGCGTCGGCACGAAGAAGGGGTTGGTTGTGACGTGATTGACGAAAACGACTTTCCAGCGCTTGTGCCCGGGGAAGGGATTCGCTTCGGCCGCCTGCGCCGGCGAAATCGCGCCTCCCATCAGCGCTAGTGCCGTCGCGAGGCCCGCACCCTGCAGCAGCCCCCGACGCATGCCCTGGACTTCTTCTTCCTTGTCTCCGCGCTCCTGCGCCATGGCATCCTCCTAGTCTCCGTTCGTTGTTGAACACCACCTTCATCGAGGATGGAGCGGGCCGCTCATGGCATGAGCGAGGCCTGCTCCCGGTATGACAACTCCAGCGAAACCTGCGGATTCATCAAGTGTATGCGCGCGCATAACGACTGTCTCGAAAAATGCTATATCAGGCATTTTTCGCGAATAATCGATGTATACCCTTATATAGTCCGACTATTTTGCGCTTGGGCTGACAACGTTCAGGGATGCCGAATAGTCGGCAAATGGTGCTTTGCAATAGCCTTTCGAGCATGGCGCACGAGTGGGGCCCGTGGTCATCGGCTGGCGGCGCCTTTGTCCTAAATAGTAAAACTATATAGGCGCCTGAATAAGAAAATTGCTGGGCAGAAAATTAAGCGAAAACTACATCCGCTGGTCTTGCAACAGGCGGGCAATGCCGCGCCCGCGTTCGTCAAAGGACGTTGCGGCTGCCGACTTCGAGAATCGAATCGGCATCCACGCGGGCGTTCTCGAGCTGCACGAGGCTCGCATGGCGAGCGGCGAGCGGATCGCGGTTCTGGATCGCGACGAGAATCGCCTTGTGACGCGGCAGTGACAGCGCATGCGTATCCGGATGGCGGCTCGTCAGCTTGATCGATTCCGACAGTGCAAGCGACATCATGTTGCCGATGAACGCAAGCATGTCATTGTGAGTGGCGGCCATGATCGCGCGATGAAACTCGAGATCGGGCTCGAGCAGCGCGGCCGCCGTTTCGGCGCGCTCCATGCGCTCGTAGGCGGCGGCGATGCGCGTGAGATCTTCGTCGGTCGATTCGGTGGCGGCGAGCGCGGTCGCCGCCGGCTCGATGATGCGGCGCACCGTCAGCAGCGAGCGGAAGAACTCGCCTTCGGGAATGCTGTTGAGCGTCCAGAAGAGCACATCGGGATCGAGCATGTGCCAGTCCTCGCGCCGGCGCACGACGCTGCCCACGCGCGGCTTCGACACCACCAGGCCCTTGGCCACCAGCACGCGGGTGGCTTCGCGCAGCACCGGACGGCTCACGCCGTACATCTCGCACAGGCTGGGCTCGGGCGGCAGCCGCTCGCCGGGTGCGAGCTTGCCGCTGACGATCTGGATGCCGAGTTCCTGCACGATGCGCCCGTGCATGCTCTTGCGGTTCTGAAGGTGCCGGTAGTCCATAGTGATTGAGTTGCTGCGGGGCTGTCCTCATCGGAACGGAGGACGTTGGACGCACAGCCGGTGAGATGGCACGAGCATAGCATGCCACGTGCTGGAAAATGCCGAGTTGTGGCGGTTTGTGGCGATGGGCCGACTGCTGTTGTTGGCGAGCGACGGTGGAAATATCACTACGTTTCGTAGGGGATATGCGTTGCCCGCACATTTCGTGGAACCGGTACCGCATTCGGAGTCGTTTGCCTTGGCTAGATGTTTCGCAAGCCTGATCAATATGCGCCCGATACCTTGGAAATCGGGCGCCGCCGTCGCCTGAGTTTGTAAAGAAGCGTAAGCCGTGTTACGAACACGCTTGCGGGTTGGCGAGGCGCTGAACTCACCCTTGCCGTGCTGGTCTCACGCGCCTAAGGGCAATCTTTTGTGGGCATAAAATCTTTCCTTGGAGGAAACGGCCATGCATCGACGTCAATTCATCTTGAGCACCGGCGCGGTTGTCGCGGCGGGCGGACTTTCGCTTGCCGGCTGCACGACGACGCCTCTCGGCTCGGGAAACACCGACGCCGAGAACACGCAAAAGCGCAATGAGATCAACGCCGGTGTCGACGCCACGCTCGCTCGCCTTTACAACGCCGTGAGCGGCTCGCGCGAACTGCTCGAGAAGGCGCGCGGGGTGCTGGTGTTTCCGTCCGTGATCGCGGCGGGGTTCTGGTTCGGCGCGCAGTATGGCCAGGGCGCGCTGCGCGTGAACGGGCAGACGACGGGCTACTACAGCACGCTCGGCGGCTCGTTCGGCCTTCAGATCGGCGCGCAATCGAAGGCGATCATCTTTGCCTTCATGACGCAGGAAGCGCTCGACCGCTTCCTGCAGAGCCAAGGGTGGGCGGCCGGAGCGGATGCGACCGTCGCGCTCGTCAAGGTTGGCGCGAACGGGAACGTGGACACGTCGACGGCGACCGCGCCCGTCGAAGCCTTCGTGCTGACCAACGCCGGGCTGATGGTGGGGGTGTCGCTCGAAGGGACCAAGATTTCGCGGCTGCTCATCTGAGCAGAAGGCTGAAGCGCGTTGCACAAAACGTCTAAGGAATTGTGGGGTAATGCGGTGCGTGGAGTCCGCGCTCGATATCGCCGATTTTTGATGCGGTAGTCTCGCGCGACCGCAATGGACCGCAACGGCTTGAAGCCGACCGTCGGCAGGATCAGCCGCGACGACATCATCCCGATCTCGCACACGCAGGACACGCCCGGACCGATCACGCGCACGGTTGGCGATGCGGCGATCCTGCTGACCGCGATGGCGGGATCCGGTGACTGTGCCGGCGGGGTTCGTGCGGGGCTTGCCGGTGGGCGCGTCGTTCGTCGGGCCGCCGAGGAAGGGGTGACGAAAAGGGGCTAGGCGCGGGCGTCTTCGATATGAGCGCCCCGCTGGTGATCCGCCCCGATGAACATGTACATCGCCGGCACGACGAACAACGTGAACAGCGTCCCGATCGACAACCCCGTAAAGATCACGAGCCCCATCGCATTGCGGCCCGCCGCCCCCGCGCCCGACGCGATCACGAGCGGCACCACGCCCAGCACCATCGACGCCGTCGTCATCAGGATCGGCCGCAGCCGCACGCCCGCGGCTTCCTCCAGCGCCTCGCGCTTCGATCGCCCCGCGCGCTGCAATTCATTGGCGAACTGCACGATCAGGATGCCGTGCTTGCTGACGAGCCCCATCAGCGTGACGAGCCCGACCTGCGTGTAGATGTTCAAGGTGCTCAAGCCGATGTTGATGAAGATGAGCGCGCCGAACAGCGCCATCGGCACCGAGATCAGGATCACGACCGGGTCGCGGAAGCTCTCGAACTGCGCGGCGAGCGCGAGAAACACGATGATCGTCGCGAACAGCAGCGTGATGACGAAGCCGCCCGATTCCTGCACGAACTGCCGCGAGAGCCCCGAGTAGTCGACCGAATACCCGGTGGGCGCCACCTGCTTCGTCGCCTTGCTCAGGAAATCGAGCACTTCGCTTTGCGATATGCCCGGCACGCTCACGCCCGAGATCGTCGCGGAGTTGAGCTGCTGGAAGTGGTTGATCGATTCCGGCACGACCTTGTGCTCGATGTGCGTGATGGTCGAAGCGGGAATCACGCTGCCGTCGGGCGTGTGCAGGTAGTAGTCGAGCACTTGCGAGGGATTGAGGCGATCGACCTGTACCACCTGCGGAATCACCTTGTACGAGCGCCCGGAAATCGAGAAGTAATTGACGTAGTTGCCGCCGAGCCCCGCGCCGAGCGTCTGCCCGATGTCGCTTTGCGAGAGTCCGAGCGAGGCGACCTTGTCGCGGTCGACGACGAGCCTGGCCTCCGGCTTGTCGATCTTGAGATCGCTGTCGACAAAGAAGAACATCCCGCTTTCGCGCGCCTTTTGCAGCACTTGCGCGGAGATGTCGTTGAGATTCTCGAACGGCTCGGTCGTGCTGATGACGAACTGCACCGGCAGCCCGCGCGCGCCCGGCAGCGGCGGAAACTGGAATGCCGCGATGCGCGCGCCGGCGATCTGATTCCATTTCTGCTGCAGCTCCTCCTGCAATTCGGTCGCGCCTTTCTTGCGCTTGTCCCAGGTCTTGAAGAGCACGCCGCCGATGCCCTGGTTGATGGTGGGCGAGCCGGTCAGCTGGAACATCTGCGAGTATTCGGGCAGCGCCTTCGAGATCTCGAACACCTGGTCCGAGTAGGTCTGCATCTGCTGGATCGTCGCGTTCGGCGGCCCCTGGATCTGCGATAGCACGATGCCCCGGTCCTCCTGCGGCGCGAGCTCCGATTTGCTCGTCATGAACAGATAGACGGTGCCCGCGAGCAGCAGCGCGCCCATGATCGTGAAGACGGACCACGTATCGAGCATCCCGTGCAGCAGGCGGCCATAGCCGCGATGGACGCGGTCGAACTGGCGGTCGATGAATTGCACGAAGCGTCCGCCTTCCTGCTCGGCGCGGAAGAAGCGCGAGCACATCATCGGCGAGAGCGTCAGCGCGATCACGCCCGACACCGCCACCGCCCCCGCCAGCGAAAACGCGAACTCGGTGAAGAGCGCGCCGGTGAGCCCGCCCTGAAAGCCGATCGGCACGTACACCGCGACGAGCACCACGGTCATCGCGAGAATCGGCCCGCCGAGCTCGCGCGCGGCGATCAGCGCGGCCTCCATAGGCGGTTTGCCTTCGCGCTTCATGTGCCGGTCGACGTTCTCGACGACGATGATCGCGTCGTCGACGACGAGCCCGATCGCCAGCACCAGCGCGAGCAGCGTCAGCAGGTTGATCGAGTAGCCGAGCATCAGCATCACGAAGAAGGTGCCGATCAGCGAGAGCGGCATCGCGATCACCGGGATGATGACTGCGCGCAGCGTGCCGAGAAACAGATAGATCACGGCGGTCACGATCAGCAGCGCCTCGACGAGCGTCTTCACGACCTCGCTGATCGCGGTGTTCACGAAGTCGGTGGCGTCGTAGACGATTTCGCCGGTCATGCCGGTCGGAAACTGCTGCTGCAGCGCCGGAAACGCGGCCCGCACGCGCTTGGCGACGTCGAGGATGTTCGCATCCGGCGCAACCTTGATGCCGATGAACACCGAGCGCTTGCCGCTGAACGCGACGTTGAAGTCGTAATTGTCGGCGCCGAGCACGACGTTCGCGACATCCTCCAGGCGCACGATCGCGCCGTTCTTCTGCTTGACGACGAGCTGCTTGAAGTCGTCGACGGTATGCAGGTCCGTGCCCGCGTTCAGGTCGACGCTGACCATCTGCCCCTTGGTCGTGCCGAGCGTCGCGAGATAGTTGTTGTTGCCGAGCGCGGTGTAGACATCCTGGGCCGTCACGCCGTGCGCGGCCATGCGCGTCGAATCGAGCCAGGCGCGCAGCGCGAACTGGCGGCCGCCGAGCACTTCGGCGGTCTGCACGCCCTCGATCGAATCGAGCTTCGGCTTCACGACGCGCAGCAGATAGTCGGTGACGTTGTTGCTCGGCAGCACGCCGCTGTAGAAGCCCATGTACATCGCATCGGTGGTCTGCCCGATCTCGATGGTCAGCACCGGCTGCTGCGCCTGCGGCGGCAGCTGGTTGCGCACGGAGGCGATCTGCGTGTTGATCTCGGTGAGCGCGCGGTTGGCGTCGTAATTCAGGCGCAGCGTGGCCGTGATGACCGACGCCCCCGTGATGCTCGACGACGACAGGTAGTCGATCCCCTGCGCCTGCGCGATCGCGGCCTCGAGCGGCTGCGTGATGAAGCCGGCGACCGTATCGGCGCTCGCGCCGTAGTAGGCGGTGGTGATCGTCACCACCGCGTTCTCGGTCTGCGGATATTCGCTGACCTTCAGCGAGGCGAGCGAACGCAGGCCGAGCACGAGGATCAGAAGGCTCACGACGGCGGCGAGCACGGGGCGGCGGATGAAGATGTCGGTGAAGTTCATCGCGCGCGCCCCTTATTGCTCTTGAGGCGTGGGGTTGGGACTATCGGCCGGCTGCACGCGGTTGTCGATGATGAGCGGCGTGCCGTTCTTGAGCTTCAACTGGCCGCTCGTCACGACCTGCGTGCCTTCGGTCACGCCTTTCATGATCGCGACCTGATCGCCGCGCGTCGGCCCCGGCGTCACGAACACCTGCTGCGCGATGGGCAGGACCTTGCCCTGCGCGTTCGGCTGCGTGCCGGGCTTGACGACGAACACCGTCGCGCCGTACGGGTTGTAGGTGATGGCCGTCTGCGGCAGCGTCAGATAGCGCTCGACCGCGCCCGCATCGATCTTCACGTTCGCATACATGCCCGGCAGCAGCTTGCGCTCGTGATTGTCGACGGCCGCTTCGATCTGTACGTTGCGCGTGTTGGTGTCCACCTTCGGGTTGATCGAGAGGATCTTGCCGGTGAACATGCGGCCGCTATAGGCGCTGGTGTCGACGAGCACGGTCTGACCGACGGAGAGCTGTCCGAGCTGCTGCTGCGGCAGGAAGAAATCGGCGTAGATCGGATCGACGGCTTGCAGCGTCACGATCGCATCGCCGGGGTTGAGGTACTGCCCCGGGTTGACCGTCGTGATGCCGAGCCGTCCCGCGAACGGCGCGCGGATCGTTTTCTTGTCGACGAGCGCGGCCTGTTGCGCGACCTGCGCGTGCTTGCTGCGCAGGTCGGCTTCGTCCGAATCGAGCTGCGCCTTGGCGATCGCCTTGATCTCGTATTGCGCCTTGTCGCGCTGATAGACGGTCTGCGCGAGGTCCGCCTGCGCCTTGAGCGATTGGAGCAGCGCGACGTCGGTGTCGTCGTTGAGCCTGACGAGGATTTGTCCGGCCTTGACGTCCTGGCCCGAATTGAAGGCGATTTCGCGCACGAGGCCCGCGACTTCCGTCGTCACGTCGACGCCGCGCACCGCGCGCAGGCTGCCCACCGCCGTGAGCTGCGGTTGCCACGATTGATAGCCCGCCGTGATCGCGGTGACGGTGGCGGGCGGCGCCGAATTGGCCGCCATGAACTTCGCGAACATGTGCGCTCGGAACAGGTTGAAGCCGACCAGTGCGGCCAGCAGCAAGCCGACGCAGATCAGCATGATCGTCATGCGCTTGGCCATCGGTCGCTTCTCGTTCATCGTCATGTCCTTGCTCGGGTGGGGCGAGGTCCCTGCTCGTTGTAACGGTGCGTGCGGCTGTGTATTCCTGCGTGTGTTCGTTTCGGTCGGTTGCCAAGCCGAAATCAGTGGGACGTCGGTTCGGTTGCCGGCGCCGGCGCATTCCACCAGCCGCCGCCGAGCGCCTGGAACAGCGCGGCGGTATCGGCATAGCGCGACGCCTGCGCCTGCGCGAGGCTCACCACGGTCTGCTGGTATTGGCGCTGCGCGTCGAGCAGCGCCAGATAGCTCACGCCGCCCACGCGGTACTGGCCGCGCGTGAGCGTGAGCGAATCGCTGGCGGCGCGCCAGGCGTCGGTCTGTGCCTTCAGGCCGGTCGCGTCGTGATCGAGCGCGCGCAGCGAATCCGCGACGTTCTGGAACGCGAGCAGCACCGTCTCGCGATACTGCGCGCCCGCTTGCTCGTAGGCCGCCACGGCGGCGCGCTTCTGCGCGCGCAGCTGTCCGCCCCGGAAGATGGGCTGCAAGAGATTGGCGCCGATGTTCCAGACCGTATTCGCGGACTGGAACAAGCCGGCGGGCGTCAACGCCTCGGTGCCGTAGCTCGCGGACAGCGTGATCTGCGGATACATCGCGGCGGTGGCCACGCCGACCTGCGCGCTGGCCTGATGCAGCAGAGCCTCGGAGGCGAGGATGTCGGGCCGCTGCTTGACGAGCGACGACGGCAGGCTCACGGGCAGCGTCTGCGGCAGCGAGAACATCTCGAGCCGGAATTCGGGCAGACCGGGATCGCTCGGCAGCATGCCGGCGAGCACGGCGAGCTGGTCCCGCACTTGATCGAGCGATTGCAGCAGCGGCGGGAGCGTCGCGCGCGTTTGCGCGACCAGGGTTTGCTGTGCCAGCACGGCGGTGCGGGCGACGCCCCCCAGCTCGAACTGCTGGTTCAGGACTTGCAGTTGCTGCTCTTCGTCCGTCGCGATGCGCTTGGTGGCGTCGATCTGCGCACGCAGCGACGCCTCCTTGACGGCCGCCGTGACGAGGTTCGCCGTCAGCGCCAGATAGGCGGCCTGCAGCTGGAAGCGCTGGTAATCGATCTGCGCGGTGAGCCCTTCGAGCTGGCGGCGCGCGCCGCCGAACACGTCGAGCTTGTATGACACGTTCACCGACGTGTTGTAGAGCGTGAGTTCGTCGACGACGCCTGGCTGGCCGAACGTGACGCCATTGAGCTTCTCGCGCTGCGCGCCGAGTTGCGCATCGACGCTCGGCAGCAGCGAGCCGCCGAATTGCGCGCGGTAGTTCTCGTGCGCCTCGCGCAAGGCGGCTTGCGCCGCGGTGATGTTCGGGCTGTTGGCGAGCGCCTGGCGCATCAGCGCATCGAGCGGTTCGCAGTGAAAGAGCGTCCACCACTCGGCGGGGATGTCTTCGCCCGGAGCGAAGCGTTGCGGCGCGCCCGCGGCGCCCGGTGCGGACGCCGTTTGTTCGGGCAGCGGCGCGGCGGTGTAGCGATCGGTTTGCGGCGCTGGCGGCGCTCGATAGTCCGGGCCGACCATGCAGCCGGAGAGCAGGGCGCAGCCGCACGTCGCGGCGCACCAGCGCGGAAACCCGCGAGTACGCGGAATAGGAGCCATCGTCGATCCAACCTTGTGGGGATGATCGGGGCCAGCAGCGCTAAATCATATCTCCGCACGGGATGAAACGGAAACACCAAGCACTTAATTAATGCGCGGCGCCGCAATCAAAACGGCGCAACGAAGTCCTTGAAATATGACCATATGGTCACCTGTCACGCTCGCATGGACGACGACGTATTCAAGGCGCTGGCCGATCCGACGCGCCTGCTCGATGCGCTCTTCGAGCAGGAAGGCCAGACGTTGAGCGCGCTGGAGGCCCGCCTGCCGATGACGTGGGCGGGGGAGGCGTGCCACATCCCATCGTTTTTCGGCGCGAGACACGTGAATGGCTTGGGCGAAGTCGCTTCTACCAGCGGTAGCCCAGGCCGGCGCCGATCGTTTTTTCGCCGCCCGAGATGGCGGCGCCGATGTTGAGCACGGCGCGCGAGCTCCACAGGACGCGTTGAAAGTTCAGCGCCAGCGCGAGTTGCCCGCCCATCGCACCCATCCCGGCCGCCAGCCGGTTCGCCTGGGTCAACGCGCCGCCGATCGACGCCGCTTGTGTGAGCGCTGTGCTCATCGCCGCCATGCGGGCGATGCGCACATCCTGCTCGGCAAAGCGCTGGTTCATGTCGGCGCGCAGCTGGTCGGTGTAGGCGTTGGCTTCGTTCAGCAGTGCCTTGTCGTTGAGGTTGGCGTTGAGGATTTGCGCGGCCTGCGTGGCGAAGGTGTCGAGCTGGCTGACATTGACTGCGTCGGTGCCCGATACGCCGTCGGCCACGTTGACGATCTGACGTTCCGCGCTTGGGCTGCCTATCGACACGGTGTTCGCGCGCGTATTGGTGCTGTTCGCGCCGAGCGAGATGCTGTTGTCCGCTTCTGCGCTGGCGTTGTTGCCGAGTGCCGTGGAGTCGACCCCGAGTGCCTGCGCGCCCACGCCCAGCGCGGAGCTGCCCTCCGCGGCGGCATACGAGCCGGTGCCGTGAGCCATGGCGTTTTCGCCCGAGGCGATGGCATTCGCCCCGAGTGAGATGCCGTTGAGGGCGTTGGCGTTGCTGCTGGTGCCGATCGCCATGGCGTTTTCGCCCGAAGCCTGTGCCAGTGACCCTAGTGCGACGGCTCCTGAGCCCGATGCCACCGCCCGCGTGCCCATCGCCATTCCGAATGCGCCGCTCACGCGTGCGGCGGTGCCGATGGCCACGGCGTTGTCCGCGCCGGCACTGACCAGGGCGCTGGTGCCGAGCGCCGTGGCGTTGATGGCGGCGGCTGCTGCATCGGCCCCGAGCGCGAGGGCATTGGCCGCCTGCGCCGCCGCCTGGAAGCCGATCGCCATGGCGCTCGTGCCGTTCGCCGCGGCCGCCACGCCCATCGCTACCGTGCTGGTCTGGCTCGCCGCCGCTTCGGTGCCCAGCGCGGTAGCCTGTGCCGCGGTGGCTTGACTGCCGGTGCCGAGCGTCGTGCTGTTGAGCGCGCTCGCCAGGCTGTTGGTACCCACCGCCAATGCGGACTGCGCGGAGGCCGTGGCAAACGTGCCGAGGGCCCCGCTGTTCACGCCGCCTACGTTTGCCGATGCGCCCACCGCGACGGCGGCTTCGGCCGTGCTCTGTGCGTTGGCCCCGAACGCAAAACTGTAATGATCCAGCCCGACCGTGCCGACGCCGAACGTGGCGGCATCCCGGCCCGGCGACTGGCTGTTCGCGCCCACGGCCAACCCGCCCTGTCCCGTCGATCCCTGAGCCTGAAAGCCGACGGCGTTGCTTAGGAGCGTCGGAGCAGTGGCGTTGACGCCCAGCGTCACCGATTGGAAATTGCTCCTAGTGCCTGAGTTCGTGACGGTGCCGACGGCGACGCCCCCTTGCAGATTGGTATTCGCCCCAGCGCCCAGCGCGACAGAGTTGGCGTTGTTGGTCGTGGCATTGGCGCCGCAGGCCAGGCTCCCGGTGCCATTGGCATTCATGCCGGCGGGGCCGACACAGGTATCGCCTGCATAGGCCGAGCTGGGGAATCCGAGCGTGCTGCTGGCCATGCAGGCCAGCAGGCTCAATCGGATCAAATCTGTTGTGCGGGCTGTTCGGAGTGGGTGAGCGGTCAATCGCACGGAGGCTCCGCCGTTACCAACCGATGCCGGCGCCGGCGCCAAATGTCCGCTCACTGCCCGCGATGGCGCCGCCCACGCTTACTGCCGAGCGGCCGCCGCCGAACACATGCTGATAGTTCAGCGCCAGCGCCGTCTGCCCGCCCATGGCGCCGGTCCCTACGCTCAGGTGGTTCGCGCCGCTCAGCGCGCCGCCGACCCCGGCTGCCTGCGTGAGCGCCGTGTTCATGGCGCCTACACGCGAGATCCGCACATCCTGCTGGGCAAATCGGCTGTTCATGTCGCTGCGCAATTGGTCGGTGTAGCTATTGGCCTCCGACTCCACCGTTGCGCCTGCTTGGTTGATGATGTTGGCCGTCACGTAGTTGAGCTGGTTCACGTTGATGGCGTCGGTGGGGGCCGTTCCATCGGCCACGTTGACGATCTGCCGTTCATTGCCGACGGAGCCGACCGACACCGTGTTGGTACGCGTAGTGGTGCTGTTGGCGCCGATCGCCACGCTGTTTGCCGCGTTGGCCGACGCATTGTTGCCGAGCGCCGTGGCCGGGCTGGCCGTCGCCTGCGCGCCCACGCCAAATGCCGTGCTGCCGTTGGCCGATGCAATGGCGTTCGTGCCGTGAGCCATGGCGTTGACGCCGATCGCCTGCGATTGCGTGCCCATCGCCATGGCATTGGCGCCTTGCGCGACCGCTTGTGTGCCGATCGCGATGGCGCTGGCGCCGCTGGCGCTTGCGTTGGTGCCTAAAGCCATGGATCGCGAGCCGGTGGCGGACGCGTTGTAGCCCACGCTGACGGACGAGGCGCTGGAGGCGACCGCATTGCTGCCGATGGCGATCGCGCCGGTGGCGCCCGTATTGATCTGCGCGTTCGTACCGATCGCGATGGAATTGAGCCCGCCCGCGGCGGTGTCGGCGCCCATCGCAACGGCCCCCGAACCGCTGGCCGCAGACTGGAAGCCGAGTGCGACGGCGCCCACGCCGCCCGTGTTGGCGCCCACGCCGGCCGCAACCGAGTTGGCCGTTGCGGCGACGCTGTTCGTGCCCAGCGCCAGCGCACTCGGCGCGCTCGCCTGACTGGCCGTGCCGAGCGCAACGCTGTCGGCGCCGCTCGCCACCGTGCCGTTGCCCAGAGCCACGGCGGCGCTGGCGCTGGCGGCGGCCCCGGTTCCCATGGCGACGCTTTGGTTGCCCGTGGCCTGAGCCGTGGCGCCGACGGCCAAGGCCGCCTCGCCGCTGGCCGTGGAATCGCTGCCGAGCGCGGCGCTGTTGTCCTGACTTGCATTGGCGCGGATGCCGAGGGCGATGGCGCCGCTGCCGCTGGCCTGCGCGTTGCCGCCGATGACGGTGGCGCCGGCGCCGGAACTGGTGGCGCCATATCCGACCGCCACACTCCCTATCCCGCTGGCGTTTGCGTTGGTACCGGTGGCCGTGGCGGTGCTGGCTGCCTGCGTGTTGTAGCCGACCGCCACCGCGTTGTCCGCTGCGGAGGCCGACGAGCCGACGGCCGTGGCGTTGGTGGCATTGGCCGTGGCGCCGCTGCCGCACGCGAGGGCATTGGCGCCGTTGGCGGAGGCGGCTCCGGCCGGGCCCGCGCAGGTATCGCCCGCCCATGCCGACCCCGAGCCACAGACCAGCAGGCTGACTGCGCCAACGGTTGCGATAAAGCGGAAAGAGGAAGGCGGAACAGGTCGTCTCATGAGCGATCTCCGGACGTGCTGATGTGCGCGATTAAGCGGGCGGGCTGCTGCCGGGTTTCTTATGACGCGTTGCGTGGGGTGCAAGGGTGTGAAGAAATGTATTCGATGACGAGTCGTATACGCAATGCAGATAATGGCGTGCGGGTCATTTTTTTAATTTTCGTTATCCTGATCGATATATACGAACAGGTCGGTCTTATTGCACTTTTCAGACCTTAGCGCTTGGCATGAACGTGTTCATTCTTCCAAGTTAAGCGTTGCGGGCGGAGCCAAGTCGGAGCAGATCGGCCGGCGCATGAAAGACCTCGGCCGGATCGTGACGCAGCAGCGCATCGATGTGCGTATAGCCCCACGCCACGGCGCCGAACGACATGCCGGCCTGTTGCGCGGCTTGTGCGTCGCGGATTTCGTCGCCGATGTAGAGGGTGTCCGACGGCGGGATGTGGGTCGCCTGAAGGATCCGGCGCAGGCGATATTCCTTGCCGAACAGCGTCGAGCCGCATTCGAGCGCGATGAAGTGCTCGAGCAGCGAGGCGCCGACCACCGTGCGCACGTTGTCGATCGTGTTCGACGTGGCGACAGCGAGTGCGATGCGCGCCTCGGCCATCGTCCGCAAGGTGTCGACGATGTCCGGAAACGGCTTCACTTCGTCGATGCGCTCGCGCATCACCGCCCGGAAGTCGGAGATCACGGCAGGGACGCGCCACAGCGGAAGCTGCAGCTCGCGAAGGATATCGACGGCGCTCAGCTGGCGCAGCTTCTGCTCCTCTCCTTTTTCGACCCGGCGGAAACCGTGCCTGGCCGCCAAGGCGTTGATCGAGTCGATGAACACGGGATAGGTGTCGGCGAGCGTTCCGTCGAAATCGAAGATAGCGAGTTTTACGGCCATGAGTGGTTCAAGCGTTGCGCTGTGGGGGACAATCGCGGCTGGTGACACGGCGCGATTTGCGAAATCGCCGTCATGGTAAAGGAAAGCAAGGAGGCTCATTCAAATGAATAACGTTGCGCTCGCATGCGTGGCAGTGCTGGGGCTGCTCCTGTTCGGACTCGGATTTTCCGTTTCGGCTACGCGTTTTCGCGAAAACACCGGCTCCGGCTGCGAGACGGACCCCGCGAACCTGCTGCACAAGCTTGTCCGGGCTCATGCCAACACGGCCGAATACGCGCCGTTCCTCGCTGTGCTTTTTCTCTATCTCGGCGCGCGTTCTCCTTCGGCGGTGACAGTGTCGCTGATGGTTGCGGCAACCGTCTGCCGCTGCTTGCTCGTCGTCGGGCTGATCGCGTTGCCGACGATGGCGAAACCCAACCCTTTCCGCTTCGTCGGCGCGCTGGGCACTTACTTGGCCGGTATCGCGCTATGTGTGACGCTGCTGCGTTGAGATTCGATGGACAGCGGCGGCGAGCCGGAAAGCCCGGCCGCCGCCGCGTCGGCAGTCAGGTGCGGGTCAAGCGGCGGCGCTCAACGCGCGCGCCTGCCGGTACTCGCTCAGCAGCCGCTCACGCTCGGCCGACGCTCTCCGCACCGCACGCTCTTTCACGTGACCATAGCCGCGAATGTCGTCGGGCAGGTTCGCGAGCTTGATGGCGGCGTCGAGCTTCGGCGCATCCAAAGTGGCGCAGAACTCGTCGGCCAACGCGATGTAGTCCTCGATCATCGCGCGTTCGTTGCGCCGTTCCTCGGTCTTGCCGAACACGTCGAACGCGGTGCCGCGCAGGCCCTTCATCTTCGCTAGCGCACGGAATGCCGGCAGCATCCACGGCCCGTAGCGGTGCTTGACCAGATGCCCGTGCTCGTCGCGCTTTGCAAAGAGCGGCGGTGCGAGATAGAAGCTGAGGGTGTAGTCCTTGCCCGGCTCGCCCTCGAACTGCGCGCGCAGCTTGTCGAGATAGCCGGGGTCCGAATAAAGGCGCGCGACTTCGTATTCGTCCTTGTAGGCCATCAGCTTCGCGAGATTGCGCGCGACTGCCTGTGTGAGCGGCAGGTGCGCACGCTTGGCGTCCGTTGCGCCGGCGGCAAGCTGCATTTCCTTGGCCTGGACGCGCTCGACGACGCTACGGTAGCGCGCCGCATACGCTGCGTTCTGATAGGCCGTCAGCAGCTTTTCGCGCGAAGCGACGAGCTGGTCGAGCGACTCGGCGGTCTTGAACTCGATCACCTGCTGCGACGCCGACGCCTTGCGCGGCACGAACGCTTCGAGCGCCTGCGCCCCGTGCTGCGCCACAAAACGGCCCCAATCGAACGCCAGGCGATTCTTCTCGATCGCCACGCCGTTCAACTCGATGGCGCGCACGAGGCTCACAAATTCGAGAGGCAGCCAGCCCTTTTGCCATGCGAAGCCAAGCAGCAGGGGATTGGCGTAGATCGTGTCGCCGAGCAGCGTCAGGGCGAGCGCGTTGGCGTCGATGAACGCGCAGCCAACGCCTAAGCTCGCTCGCAGGTCCTGCTCGGTCTGCGCGCCGGGGAACGACCACTTCGCGTTGCGCACGAAGTCGGCGGTCGGCGTGGCGCCGCTGTTGATCGCCGCTTGCGTCACGCCGAACTGCGTGCGCGAGAGCACGTCGAGCGACGCCGATACGATTGCGTCGCAGCCGATCACGAGCCGCGCTTCGCCGGTGGCGATGCGCGTGGCGTGCAGCGCGTCCGGGGAGGCTGCGATCTGCACGTGGCTCAGCACCGCGCCACCCTTTTGCGCGAGGCCGGCCATGTCGAGCACCGTCACGCCCTTGCGCTCCAGATGCGCGGCCATGCCGATCAAGCCGCCGATCGTCACGACGCCGGTGCCGCCGACGCCCGTCACGAGAATCCCATACGGTTTGCTTAGCGCCGGCAGCGCGGGCGGCGGCAGCGTGGCGAAGTCGGGCAGGGCATCGCCGCCGGCCGCATCGATCACGGCCTTCGGCTTGCGTACCTGCGCGCCTTCGGCGGTCACGAAGCTCGGGCAAAAGCCCTTCACGCAGGAAAAATCCTTGTTGCACGACGACTGGTTGATCTTGCGCTTCGCGCCGAGCGGCGTCTCCAGCGGTTCGACCGACAGGCAGTTCGACTGCACCGAGCAATCGCCGCAGCCTTCGCAGACGGCGTCGTTGATGAAGGCGCGCCGCGCCGGGTCCGGGTACGCGCCGCGCTTGCGGCGGCGGCGCTTCTCGGTCGCGCAGGTCTGGTCGTAGATGAGCACGGTGGTGCCCGGCACGTCGCGCAACTCGCGCTGGATCGCGTCGAGGCGGTCGCGATGATGGACAGTCACGCCCTGCGGCAGCGACACGCCGGCATCGTATTTCTCGGGCTCGTCGGTGACGATGACGAGCTTCTTCGCGCCTTCCGCGTACACCTGATGCGCGATCTGCGGCACGCTCAGCACGCCGTCGACGGGCTGTCCGCCCGTCATCGCGACGGCGTCGTTATAGAGGATCTTGTAGGTGATGTTCGCGTTCGCGGCGATCGCCGCGCGAATCGCGAGCAGCCCCGAGTGGAAATACGTGCCGTCGCCGAGATTGACGAACACGTGCTTGTCGCCCGCGAAATGCATCTGGCCGATCCACGCGACGCCTTCGCCGCCCATCTGGCTGAAGGTCTCGGTCTTGCGGTCCATCCACATCGTCATGTAGTGGCAGCCGATGCCCGCGATCGCGCGCGAGCCTTCGGGCACGTTGGTCGAGGTGTTGTGCGGGCAGCCCGAGCAGAACCACGGCTTGCGCTCGACGGTCACGCGCGGCTTGGCCGCTTCGCGTTCCTTCGCCGCGATGATCGCGACGCGCGCGACGATGCGCTCGCGCACGTCCTCGGGCAAATCGGCCTTGCTCGTGAGCCGCCGCGCGATCGCCTTCGCGATCAGCGCCGGAGACAGCTCGTAGTGCGCCGGCAGCAGCCAGTTGCCGCGCGGCACGGACCATTCGCCGCCTTCGTTGTCGCGCTCGTCGAACTTGCCGTAGATCTTCGGACGCACGTCCTCGCGCCAGTTGTAGAGCTCTTCCTTGAGCGCGTATTCGAGGATCTGGCGCTTCTCTTCGACGACGAGAATTTCTTCGAGCCCGGTCGCGAACGCGCGCGCATCCTGCGCATCGAGCGGCCACACGCAGCCGACTTTGAGCACGCGCAGGCCGATGCGCGAGCAGGTGTCGTCGTCGAGGCCGAGGTCGACGAGCGCCTGGCGCACGTCGAGATACGCCTTGCCCGCGGTCATGATGCCGAAGCGCGGCGTGGGCGAATCGAGCACGATCCGGTTCAGCTTGTTCGCGCGCACGTAGGCGAGCGCGGCGTACCACTTGTAGTCGAGCAGACGCGCTTCCTGCGCGAGCGGCGGATCGGGCCAGCGGATGTTGAGGCCGCCCGGCGGCATCTGGTAATCGGTGGGCGTGACGATCTGCACGCGGTCCGGATCGAGGTCGATCGACGCCGTGGATTCGACGACGTCGGTCACGCATTTCATCGCGACCCACAGGCCGGAATAGCGGCTCATCGCCCAGCCGTGCAGGCCGAAGTCGAGATACTCCTGGACGTTGGCGGGATACAGCACCGGAATGCCGGCCGCGATGAACGCGTGATCGGACTGGTGCGCGACCGACGACGACTTCGCCGCATGGTCGTCGCCCGCGAGCACGAGCACGCCGCCCTTCGGATCGGTGCCCGCCGAGTTCGCGTGCTTGAAGACATCGCCCGTGCGGTCGACGCCCGGGCCCTTGCCGTACCACATGCCGAACACGCCGTCGCGCTGCGCATTGGGCCAGAGATTGAGCTGCTGCGTGCCCCACACGGAGGTGGCGGCGAGGTCTTCGTTGACGCCCGGCTGGAACACCACGTCATGCGCCTGCAGATGCTTCTTCGCCTTCCACAGCGCCTGGTCGACCCCGCCGAGCGGCGAGCCGCGATAGCCGGAGATGAAGCCCGCGGTATTGAGCCCCGCACGCCGGTCGCGCTCCTTTTGCAGCATCGGCAGCCGTACCAGCGCCTGTGTGCCGCTGATGTAGACGCGGCCTTTTTCGAGCGTGTACTTGTCGTCGAGGGTGACTTGGGGGAGGGACGCCAGCGCGTCGCGCTGTTCGGCAGATAGGGGGGCGTTCATGGCTTGAAGTCTCCGGTCAAGCGATTTTGGGACGGAGTATAGGAAGCCGATCCCCTATCGTAAAATCACAAATATATAACTCCAGTATTCGAAAATCAGATGGCTAAGGACGTCACGCTGCGCCAGTTGCGCTACTTCGCCGCCGCCGCCCGGACGGGCCAGTTCTCGATGGCCGCGACCGACGAGCACGTTTCGCAATCGGCGATCACGAATGCCGTGCTGGCGCTCGAAAGCACGCTCGGCACGCGCTTGTTCGAACGCTTGCCGCAGGGCGTGGAGCTGACGCCCGACGGCCAGGATTTCTATCACCACGCGCGGCACGTGCTCGATTCGGTGCGCGACGCGATCCACAAGCCGCGCTTTCGCGCGCACGATTTGCGCGGCACGGTGCGCATCGCGGCCTCGTATACGGTGCTCGGCTATTTCCTGCCGGAATTGTTCGCGCGCTTTAGGGCGAGCTATCCCGATGTCGAGATCGATCTGCGCGACGTCGACCGGCCGGGGATCGAAGCGGCGGTGCTCGACGGCGAAGTGGATCTCGGCGTGGCGCTGCTGTCGAACGTGGAGCGCATCTCGCGCTTCGGCCATCAGGTGCTGATCCGTTCCCGCCGTCAGCTATGGGTGGCGCCGACGCATCCGCTCGCGCAGCTGAGCACGCCGTCGCTGAAGGACATCGCCCAGCACCCTTACATCCTGCTGACCGTCGACGAGGGCGAGCAATCGACGCTGCGCTATTGGGCGAAGAAACGCATGACGCCGAACATCGCGTTTCGCACGAGCTCGCTGGAGGCGCTGCGCGGGCTCGTCGCGTACGGGTTCGGCGTGACGGTGCTGTCGGACATGGTGTTCCGGCCCTGGTCTCTGGAAGGCAAGCGGATCGAGGCGCGGCCGGTGCTCGATGCGATTCCTCAGATGGATGCGGGCATGCTCTGGCGCAAGGACGCACAGCTGAGCGCGCCGGCGCTGGCGATGCAGCAGTTCCTGATTCATGCGTGCGGGAGTTGAGAGCGGCGCAATAGGTGCAGGCTATGCCCGGCAGAGACAATCGATAGTGGCCGCGAATGGCGATTCCGCGTGTAATGCACGGCCATGTGTTCACCATCGTGCCGGAGATCGTCGATGCAGTTCAATAACGCCGTCTTCGCCGCCCAGTCGTATCTCTTCGTGCCGGGTACGCGTCCTGACCGCTTCGACAGTGCGCTATCGAGCGGCGCCGATGCCGTCGTCGTCGACCTCGAGGACGCCGTCGCGCCGGCCGCGAAGGAAGCCGCGCGCAATACGGTCGCAGCCTGGGTGTCGCGCGAGCGCCCGGTGCTGATCCGGATCAACGGACGCGGCACGCCGTGGTTAGAAGAGGACGCGAAGCTGGGCGCGCTCGAGGGCGTCGCCGGCATCGTGCTGCCCAAGGCCGAGCGGGCCGACGACGTCGTCGCCGTGGTATCCGCAGCGCACAGGAACATACCCGTGTTTCCGCTCATCGAAACCGCCGCCGGGATGTGGTCGGCGATGGAGATCGCCAAGGCCCCGCTCGTCAAGCGCCTGATGTTCGGGACGCTGGATTTCATCACGGAGATGGGCATTGGCGACGGCCGGGAAGCGTTGAATCCCTATCGCGCGCAATTGGCGCTGATTTCGCGCGTCGCGGGACTGGAATCTCCGGTCGATGGGGTGACGCCCGACATTCACGACGTCGAGCGAATCGCACAGGATGCGGCGAACGGCAAGACGCTCGGTTTCGGCGCGAAGCTCTGCATTCATCCGAAGCAGGTTCCTGTCGTCCACGCCTGCTACCGGCCCAGTGAACCGGAATTGGCGTGGGCGGCGCGCGTTCTCGATGCGGCGGCGCGGGCCGAGGCGGGGGCGATCACAGCCGACGGAAAAATGGTTGATCGTCCCGTCGTGTTGCGTGCGCAGAAGCTGCTGGCGTTCGCTGCGTCGGTGCAGGCCGGCGTGGCTTCGAAGTCATCCGGAAGCAAGCGGCGAGTAAGCGGAAATTCGCTGACGGAACGGTGAATTCGCTCGCACGGCGGCGCTTCAACCCGTGCATGGGAACAATGAGGGCGTTCGACGGATTTGTGGAGCCCGGATATGAGCCCATCGCGAATATTTCATTCGAGTGTGCGCCCTGAAGCGCAGCACGATGAGCGCGCTGAACAGTCGCCGGTCGACGGGGCGGCAAGGCGCGTCGCCCGACACTGCCGACATCGCCGCCGGATGACCGCTTTGCAACTGAGCGATTGCCGCCGGAACCGTTGCCTCCTGACGCGCGTTTTCCCATGACAGTGTCTTTGCTCAAGAAGTACGCGGGTGAGGAGGCCGGAACGAGTTACGGCACGCAGGTTGCGTTTCTCGACGGCGAACAGCGCAAAGCCTACGAACTGAAAATGGAGAATGGCCGGCTTATCGGCTCAGATGGCCGTCCGTTCGACACGCGCGGAGCCACGACCACGTTTCTGGAAACGCAAGGAACGGCAATCTTCGCCATGGATGCCGCAGGCAGACTGTACGCCGCATCTGAACGCGTGGCGGGGCAGTTCCAGCATTCGAGCTTTCTTGCGGGCGGGGCGGTTGCCGCTGCAGGGGAGATCGAGGTGCACGACGGGGTCGTCAAGTTTCTATCCGGTAAGAGCGGACATTACCGGCCCAGTCCCATGCAGATCGATCAGTTCGCGCAATTCCTCGTGGCAGGAGGGCAGTCAGCGTTTGTTCGCGATCAGACACAGTGGTAGCACAAACTCCGGAGCCGGCTATCTTGTGTTCGCATCGCTTGCGTGTATGTCTGGGCAGTTTGTGAAAATGCGAGCGGAGGCTAACGCTCGCTCCGCTCCCCGAATCTCGCCATCAGAAAATCGATCGCGCTGCGCAGCTTGGCGGTTGGGCGGCGGTCCTGCGCATAGACGAGATACATCGGCGATGGCGCCATCGACCACGACGGCAAGACCGGCGCGAGCCGGCCGGCGGCAAGGTCGGTGGCCAGCACGGTCTCCGGTTGCAGCACGATGCCAAGTCCTTGCAATGCGGCGACGCGCACGGCGTCGCCGTGGTTGGCCGTGAAGCTGCCGCGCACGGCGACCTCGCGGACCTCGCCGCGCGGCCCGACCAGCCGCCAGCGGTCGCTCCGCTGCCAGTACGACATGCCGAGGCACTCGTGCTCGCTCAATTGCTCCGGCCGCCGCGGCTTGCCATGCCGGGCCAGATAGGACGGCGCGGCTGCGAGCCGTCGCCGGTAAGGCTTGAGCGGACGCGCGACGAGACCGGGCTCGTCGACCTCGCCGATATGGATGCCCAGCTCGTAGTCGTCTTGCCATAGACTCGGCGCGCCGTTGTCGAGCGTGAGGTCGACGCGGACCTCAGGGTGCGCCTCCATGAATTCGGCCAGCGCCGGCACCAGACTGTAGCTGCCGAAGCTCACCGGCGCGACGACGCGCAGCACGCCGTGCGGCGTGGCCTGCAATTCGGCGGCGCTGTTTTCGGCCAGCTCGATCTCCGCCAGCGCGTGCCTGCAGCGCTCGTAGTAGAGCTGGCCGACGTCGGACAACTGCTGGCGGCGAGTGGTGCGGTGAAGCAGCCGGGCGCCCAGGCGCCGCTCGATGGCCTGAATGCGCTTGGCCACCATCGTGGCGGACACCTGGCTTGCTTCGGCGGCCGCTGCGAAGCTGCCGCATTCCACGACCCGCACGAACATTTCCATGTCGGCGAGGATATTCATGATTCACAACCTAACGGTTTGGAGTGTCGTGAATTGTCGCATGTTTATCAACATGGGCTTTTGGCCCATTCTGTCGACTCAGCCCCAATCCCTGGGGCTTCGATGAGAGACAAGCCATGCCGACCTTACATCTGGAAATGCATCCTGGCCGCACGCTGGAACAGAAGCGCGCGTTCGTGAGCGAAGTCACGCGCGTGACGGTGGAAACGTTGAAGTGCCCTGTGGAGTCCGTCGACATCGTCATCACCGAGGTGCCGCGCGAGGCATGGGCGAGGGCGGGGAAGCTGGTTGCGGATAAGTGAGGCCGGCGACGCCGTCGAGCACGGCTGGATGAATTCGCCGGCGACGGCCTTTCGTTGGCGTCGCCGGCGGACGGATTCAGACCGCGCCGGTTTCGCGCAACTCGCCAATCTCCCCATCGCCATACCCAAGCTCGCGCAATATCGCGTCCGTATGCTGCCCAAGCGCCGGCACCGGATCCCTGCGTGGATCGTCCGCCAGCGACACACCCGGCGGGCATAGCGCGGGAATGTCGCCCGCCGGGGTGCCGACTTTGGTCCACCGCTGCCGGGCCGCCAGCTGCTCGTGCGCCCAGACCGCGTGCATGTCGTTCATGCGCGCATTCGCGATGCCGGCTTCTTCCAGGCGCTCGATCACCTGCGCGGCGGTGAGCGCCGAGAACGCCTGCGCGATGATCTGCGCGAGCGTGTCGCGATTCTCGACTCGCCGGCTGTTCGAACTGAAGCGCTCATCCGCTGCCAGCTCCGGCGCGCGGATGACGGCGTCGCAAAAGCGCTTCCACTCGCGCTCGTTCTGCAGGCCGAGCATCACGGTCTTGCCGTCGCCTGCCTTGAACGGACCGTACGGGTAGATCGTCGCGTGCGCCGCGCCGCTCTGGCGCGGCGCGGTCTGGCCGTCGATGGCGTAGTAGAGCGGGTAGCTCATCCATTCGACCATGCTTTCGAGCATCGATACGTCGATGTGCTTGCCGTGCCCCGTGCGTCCCCGTTCGATGAGCGCCGCGAGGACATTGGTGTAGCCGTACATGCCCGCGGCGATGTCGGCGATCGAGCAGCCTGCCTTGGCCGGCTCGCCTTCGGAGCCCGTGATGCTCAGGAAACCCGATTCGCTCTGAATGAGCAGGTCGTACGCTTTCTTGTCGCGGAACGGCCCGTCGAGGCCATAGCCGGAGATATCGCAGACGATCAGCTTCGGATACTTCTCGCGCAGCGTTGCGTAGTCGAGCCCGAGCCGCTGCGTCGCGCCCGGTGCGAGGTTCTGCACGAACACGTCGGCATCGGCGAGCAGCCGGTGCACGACCTCGATGGCCTCCGGCCGCTTCACGTCGAGCGTCACGCTCTCTTTCGAACGATTGGTCCAGACGAAGTGAGACGCGAGCCCGGACACGCGCTCGTCGTAGTTGCGCGCGAAATCGCCGGTGCCGGGCCGCTCGATCTTGATGACGCGCGCGCCGAGATCCGCGAGTTGCCGTGTGCAGAACGGCGCCGCGATCGCATGCTCGAACGTGACGACTTTGATGCCTTCGAGAGGGCGCATGACGCGATGCTCCTTGTCAGTACGTGCCGGGCCGCCCCAAACGTACTGACACCCCCTCGGGGGGCAGCGTGTCGGCCGGAGTTAGTGCTTCAGCACTTACTCCGGCCCCATGCACAGCAAGCAGTGAGCGTGGGGGCCGTTTCATTCAGAACGAGCGGGGCAGTCCGAGGATATGTTCGGCGACGTACGAGAGGATCAGGTTCGTTGAAATCGGCGCGACCTGATACAGGCGCGTTTCGCGGAACTTGCGCTCGACGTCGTACTCGCAAGCGAAGCCGAATCCGCCGTGGAATTGCAGGCAGGCATTGGCCGCCTCCCACGACGCATCCGCTGCGAGCAGCTTCGCCATGTTCGCCTGCGCACCGCACGGCTCGTGCGCATCGAAGCGGCGCGCAGCCTCGAAGCGCATCAGGCTCGCCGCTTCGACGTTGATGAACGAGCGCGCAATCGGAAACTGCACGCCCTGGTTCTGTCCGATGGGGCGGCCGAATACGACGCGATCCTTCACGTATTGCGAGACCTTGTCGACGAACCAGTAGCCGTCACCGATGCATTCCGCGGCGATCAGCGTGCGTTCCGCGTTGAGCCCGTCGAGGATGTACCTGAAGCCCTGGCCTTCCTCGCCGATCAGGTTTTCCGCGGGGATTTCGAGGTTGTCGAAGAACAGCTCGCTGGTCTCGTGGTTGACCATGTTCGGGATCGGCTGGACCGTCATGCCGTGGCCGACTGCGTGGTGCAGGTCGACGATGAAGATCGACATCCCTTCGCTTTTCTTCTTCACGCCGGAAAGCGGCGTGGTGCGCGCGAGCAGGATCATCAGGTCCGAGTGCTGCACGCGCGAGATCCAGACTTTCTGGCCGTTGACGACGTAGCGGTCGCCGCGGCGCTCGGCGGTCGTCTTGATCCTGGTCGTATCGGTGCCGGTGGTCGGCTCGGTCACGCCCATCGATTGCAGGCGCAATTCGCCCGAGGCGATCTTCGGCAGATAGCGTGCTTTCTGCTCGGCGGAGCCGTGCCGCAGCAATGTGCCCATGTTGTACATCTGGCCGTGGCACGCGCCGGAGTTGCCGCCGCTGCGGTTGATCTCCTCCATGATGACCGACGCCTCCGTGAGTCCCAGCCCCGAGCCGCCGTATTCCTGCGGGATCAGCGCCGCGAGCCAGCCCGCCTTGGTGAGCGCGTCGACGAACGCTTCCGGGTAGCCGCGCTCCCCGTCGATCTTGCGGAAGTATTCGGCCGGGAACTGGCTGCACAGGTCGCGCATGGCTTCGCGGATGTCCTGATACGGATCGTCGGCTTGCGTCGTCAAATGCGTCATCGAATCGGTCTCGGTCCAGGTGTTGGAAAGTCAGGCAAGCACCGCGCGTGCCGACATCGTGAGCCATCCTTCATGGTCCTGCGCCCACAGCTCGACGGACTTGCCGTCGGCTAAAGGGCGTGCGCAGACGGAGAACGAATGCCCGAGGAACGTGGGGCGCACGGCCTTGTACGCGTACTCGCGCACGACGGCTTGCGGCAGGAAGCGCGCGACCATGTCGAGCAGCAAGGTCGCGATCAGCGGGCCGTGCACGACGAGGTCGGGATAGCCTTCGACGTCCCGTACATACGTCCTGTCGTAGTGGATGCGGTGGCCGTTGAACGTCAATGCCGAATAGCGGAACAGCAGCACCTCGGTCGGGTGGATTTCGCGTCGCCACTCGGCGCCGTGCGGGGCGCGCGTGGGTGCCGGTTGCGGCTGGCCGGGACGGGCCGGTTCGCGGTAGACGATGTCGTGCTCTTCGCGAATCGCCGTCTTGCCGCTGGTCTTGAACTCGTGCGTCACCGTGACGAAGCCGAGATGTCCGCTGCGGCCTTCCTTGCGTTCGACCGACGTGACGCGCGAGACGCGTTCCACTGTCGAGCCGACGATCAGCGGCGCGTCGAAGAGCAGCCGGCCGCCGGCCCACATGCGGCGGGGCAAGCCGAGGTCGGGTAAAAATCCGCCTTTTTTCGCGTGACCGTCGGCGCCGAGCCCGGATTGCGGCGTGGCCGCCCAGAAATACGCCCAGTGCCAGATCGGCGGGAGCGGTTCGCCGCTCCTGGGCGCTTCGTCGTAGTCGAGCGTGGCGGCCAGCGCGGCTGCGTGGGCGGGGGACAGGATGTCCGTGACTGTCTGGGTGTGCTGCGGGAATTGGCCGGGAAGGGAATCGCTCATTGCCGTCTCTGACGCCGCCGGATAGGCCGGCGTATTGGAGTGGATAGGGATGGATATGAGCCGACTGTATTCGAACCCGCGCCGCGCGAGAAATACCGATTGAATGTGCCGGTCATAAGCGTACCCTATGGCCCTTTCCCAGCAAGCCATCCGTTGCCATGGACGTCCGCCAGCTTCGCTACTTCGTCAACATCGTCGACTTCGGCAGCCTCGGCAAGGCGGCCGAGAAGCTCTATGTCGCGCAGCCGTCGCTGAGCCAGCAGATCGCCAAGCTCGAGGATGACCTCGGCGTGGCGCTGCTCGTGCGCAGTCCGCAGGGCGTGAAGCCGACCGCCGCGGGGCAGGCGTTGTACCGTCACGCGCGGCTCGTGCTGCATCAGATGGAGCAGCTGCGGCAGGAAGTGCGCGAGGGCGTCGGGGCGGAATCGGGAACCGTGGCGGTCGGTTTTCCGACGACGATGGCGTCGGTTCTCGCGATGCCGGTGTTCGAGCGCGTCACGGAGCGCTATCCGGGCATCCGGCTGCAGTTCTTCGAAAGCATGAGCGGCTACCTCAACGAGCTGCTGGCGAACGGCCGCCTCGATCTGGCGATCCTGTTTCGCGATTCGAACACCTCGGGCATCACCGCGATGCCGGTGCTCGACGAGGAGCTGTACCTGATGGGCGAGCCCGGCGCGGGCGTATCGCCGCGCTCCCGCAGCTGCGAGCTGGCCGCGCTCGGGGGCGTGCCGCTGGTCGCGCCGAGCGTGTCGAACGGATTGCGGCTGTTGCTCGAGCGCACGTTCGCTCGCGAGCAGGTGCCGCTCAATATCGTCGCGGATATCGATTCGCTGCCGACGCTGCTGTCGATCGCGCAATCGGGCGCTGCCTGCACGATCCTGCCTGCTTCGTCGCTCGCGCTGCGCGCCCCTGCGGACCGGCCGAAGATACGCCGCATCGTCGATCCGGTCATTCGCCGGCCTGCGAGCATTTGCTGGCCGAATGCGTTGCCGGTCAGCTCCGCGTCGCTCGCGGTGCGTCAGACCATGTGCGAGCTGATCGAGGAACTGTGCGCGCGCGGGGTGTGGACCGGAATCGAGCTGCGTGAATTGCCGACTCCCGTTGCTTGACCGGCGCGCTCATTCCCCGAGCCACCGCCCCGACGGCCACGCGCCGCGCTCCACCGTGACGCGCATCTCGTTGACGAGCGGCGTCCCGGTTGATGACTCAAGAAAGTTTGCCGTGCGCCGATATCGAAGGTGGACCATTTTCCTCTTCGATGCTGAGATTCATGAACACGCGATTAAAGTCTTGGCTGCTGGCGTTTGCACTGAGCTGCGCATGCGCCGGCGCCGTGGCAGGCCTCAATCTGATGCTCGCCGATCAGGCGAATTTGCAGCCAGCCTGGTTGACACGTTTCCACGTGGCTTGCGCTTTTGTCGGCGCGCTGGCGATGACCCGCTTCATCCAGGGTGCTCCGGCTGCGCTGAAGGGGGAGACGGCGGGAGCCATCGTCGCGCACGGCGTGGTGGCCGCGACGAGAGTGGGTGCGGTGAAATATGTCGTGCCTGGCAAGAGCGCGTTCTTCTCGACAGGCCGCTGCATGCTGATCATTTGCTTTGTGCTGTGCTTGATGGTGCAGTTCATTCAAGCGGGGAAGTCCGTCGACAACACGGGAGGATCTCCGGCCGGAGCGGGTTCGCAGCCGCGCCGGATGAACACGTGATGCCGCCCGGCAAATCGCGGCATGACGAGCCGTCGAGTGCCGCGGCCCAGATCGCGGAGCATGGATCTCGTGGCAGTTCCGCGCGGCAGACGTTCGCTGTTTTGTTGCTTCTGTCGGGCTTCGCATCCGTGTGCTTTGGCCTCTACAGCCTCATTCAAGCCTTCGACGTGTTCAATCTTTCGATGGCATTCAAGGTGTGGTTCGCGCGCGCCGTCGTTACGCTGGCGATTGGTGTAGTTGCGCTGCACACGGGTGGAAGGCGTCTCGAGAAGCTTTAAAAAGGCTATCGCTTCTCTTTACGTTCTAACGATTGCCCAAAGTCTTTAATCCAGAGTCCGTGCAGATCTTATCTATTCTGTAGCGGAAAACGCGTAATTTCTGCTTTCTGGTGTCTTTCTGTTTTAAGTCAACGCGCGGCTGCGGTTATCGCTGGAATACGCTACGCCCCGCGCTGCCGGTCGCCTCGCTTTCGAGTTGGGCTTGTTCGGTGGCGGCTCTGGCGAGCAGTGCTTGGATGTCAGGACGGTTGACGGCGTAGCCCTTCTTGAATGCTTTCTCAAGCAGGTTCGGCAAGTTTTCCTGAACGCGTTTCCAAATTTCGTGACCTTCTTCCCTTGGCCCTATGTAGTATTGGCGCGCCGCCTGGTTGTATTCACCGAGTCTCGATGAACTGGTGACGGCCGGCCGGCCGTCTGCGTCGGGGCCGGGGTCGTACCATGATTCGTGGCCGGCGAGCTCATCGAGCGTTCTTGCGTAGAGCCGCCGGTTACGCAGGCTGGCTCGTTCAAGACCTTCCTTTCCGTCCCTGTCGCCAAAGTTGTACTTCCGCTCAAGCGCTTCTTCTTCAGCTTCGGTGGGCTCGACGATATGCTGCTCGAGCCGATGCTCTTCCATCATCAATTGCGTCGGCGGCGCATTCGGCGCGACCGCGCCGCGGGCGAGTTCATCGATCTCGCGCAACCGAGCGACCCGGGGACTGTTGTTAATCGCCGCTTGCAACTGCCGCTGGGCGGCAGCCCGAGGCCGGTTATCCATGAATGGTGCGGAGGACAAACCGCGTGCTGGCGGACGGCCCGGGCGGTCGGCTTGCGCGGGTTGTTGCCGGGTTGGACTGATGTCTTCGCGTGCCTTCATCGATAGGATTCCGTTGGGCATTCGGCGCACATCATACGTGACCGAAGATTAGGCTCGCAACTGTCAATGCGCCCCGCGAATTGCCTGGATTTGCCCCCGTAGTTCCGGACACCGCCTCACACTCAGGTCGATGAATCGGTCCTGCATCGGAACTCGCGTGGCGAGCGATATTTCAACGCGCTGTTAGTGGATCTTCGGCTGTGATGTCACCCAAGTGCCACTATTCGCATGATCAACAGCAACCCGGCAGCGACGGTCACGCCTCCGATGCCGCGCGCAACGTGCTCCCCGCCTGGCGCGAGACGTTCGACGGTGATCGCTGCCATCACCATCGTCATCGCCCGCAGATCCATGACGCCGATGACGAGCAGGATCGCCGTCAGTCCAGCGCAGCTATAGCTGCAATGGAGGCCAAGGCGCAGCCCGAAGCGCCACGCTGTAGCGGCATCCGCAGGCAACGTCCGTCCATGCCCTGGCGCTTCCCGGCAGCTTGCAAGATGGCGCGCCTTCCACTCGGTGAACTGAAGCGCGCCCGCAATCAGTACGACCGCACCCGCCGAGACCGGAACGATCCGCGCCGCCACCGGCGCTTGCATCTCGAGCTCCGCAAGCGCGACACCCGCCGCATACACCGCCGCGCCAAGCGCCGTCCACACGCAGAAATACCCGATACCCGCGAGCGCCGTCAGCGGGGCAAGGCGCGTTTCGCTCGCGCAGCCCGCAGCCACAGCCCGGCGATAGCGCCACAGCATCGGCACGAGCGACGGCAGCATCATCGCCGCCATCATCACGTCCCACATGCCGATGAACGAGGCCGCGGCGCTCGTCCACGTCTGTCCGCACATCCGCACCCACGCCATCGACATCTCCCAGCCGCCGGGCATCGGCATCCGGTTCGCGGCCGACATCGACGCGCACCAGACGATCGTCGCCGCCGCGCTCGCCGCGAACAGCAGCGCCGAGACGACGAAGAACGCGCGCTGGGACCGGTATGCCGGCCTGGAAACAATGAGTGTGGACATGGCCCGCTCCCTCGATGTGCAGACAGCGATCACGGCTCGCCTCAGCGCTTGCCGTACTCGTCGTGGCGTTGCCACCAGATGCCCGTCTCGTTGCGGCCCTTCGGGGCGCGGTCGAGCCACTGGTACATGCCCCAGAGGCCATCGAGTCCGCGCGCGTAGGTGGAGTAGGTGTGATAAACCTCGCCGTCCTCGAGCACGAATGTGCTCATGCCGGGGCGGTCGCGCCGGTACGTCTCGGCGTCCGTTCCGCAGGTGGCGGCGAACTCGACGACGGGCGCGGGGGGCGGCGTCAGGTCCATCGCATGGCCGCCGCGCCGGAAGTTGTATTCGACGCTGCCTGCGCGCTGCTGCTCTTCAGTAAACGAAACGTTGAAGTCGAAGTTGAAATCGCTGCCGACCGAGGACGCCCACGGGAACCCCCAGCCCATGCGCTGCTTGTAGGCCTGCAGCTTGGCGAGCGGCGCGCGCGACACCGCCATCAGCGTGACGTCGTGATTCGCGAGGTGGATGACGAAGCCGTCGAAGCCGTCCGCGATCGACGAGCACGACGGGCACCCAGCCTTGTAGTCCGGCCCGAACATGAAGTGGTAGACGAGGAGCTGCGAGCGTCCTTTGAAGAGGTCCGCGAGCGAGGCGCCGCCGTCTTCGGTCTCGAAGCGGTAGTCCTTCTCCACGCGCACCCATGGCAGCGCCTGACGCTGCCGCGCGAGCTCGTCGCCGCGCCGCGTCAACTCCTTTTCTGCCTTGAGCAGATCGAGGCGCGCGGCCAGCCACTCGTCGCGGGTTCCGGTTGTGTGTGTCGTCTTCATGCTTCCCTCCTTGCGGGATTCGTTGCCGCTCGATCGGTTGAGCCTGGTTCTCGCGGCAACACGTTGGTGACCGATCGTGGTGCTAGATTAGTGGCCGATATCGACAGGGTGGGAGTGACAAGTGTGGCGGGATTCGAATGGACTCTCTGATCACGGCGGCGGCGCGCGCGCTTGCCGCGGGTGATCCGCTCGGCGCGCTGAACCGCGTCGCGTTGCGCGACGACGCGCCTGCGCTCGCGCTGCGCGGCATCGCGATGGCGCAGCTCGGCGACCTCGAGCGCGCGAAGGCGCTCGTGCGCAGCGCGGCGCGCGCCTTCGGCGCGAAAGAGGCCGTGGCGCGCGCAAGGTGCATCGTCGCCGAGGCCGAGATCGCGCTCGCCGCGCGTGACCTGGGCTGGCCCGCAAAGACGCTCGACGCCGCGCGCGCGACGCTCGAAGCGCACGGCGACAGGCTGAACGCCGCGTATGCGCGGTATCTGGAGATCCGGCGTTTGCTCCTGATCGGGCGTCTCGACGAGGCCGAGCGCAGGCTTGCCGAGCTCGATCCCGCGCCGTTTCCGCCGGCGTCGCGGGCTGCGCATGAGCTCGTCGTGGCCGGGATCGCGCTGCGGCGCCTGAAGACGCAACCGGCACGCGCCGCGCTTGCGCGGGCTGCGCACGCCGCGCGTTACGCGGGGATTCCCGCGCTGATGGCGGAAGTCGAAAGCGCATCTCAAGTTCTGGATTCGCCTGCGGCGCGCTTGATTTCGCGCCGCGAGGAACGGCTCCTGCTGCTCGAGGAAGTGGAAGCGTTGCTGGCGTCGAAGGCGCTCGTCGTGGACGCCTGCCGCCTGGTCGTGCGCGACGAGGACACGGTGGTCTCGCTGGCGCGGCGTCCGGTGCTGTTCACGCTTGCCCGCGCGCTCGCCGAAGCGTGGCCCGACGACGTGCCGCGCGATGCGCTGGTGGAGCGGGCCTTCCGGCTGAGGCTCGCCGACGAATCGCATCGCGCGCGCTTGCGCGTCGAGATGGGGCGGCTGCGCGCGGAGCTCGGGACGCTCGCCACCATCAGCGCGACGCCGCGGGGCTTTGCGCTCGCGCCGTGCGCGGCGAGCGAAGTCGTCGTGCTGGCGCAGCCTGTCGACGAGGCGCACGCGGCCGTGCTCGCCTGTCTCGGCGATGGCGAATCGTGGTCGAGCTCGGCTTTGGCGCTGGCGCTGGGCGCGAGCCAGCGCACCGTGCAGCGCTCGCTCGACGCGCTGGCGGCGGCCGGCAAGGTGCAGTGGTTCGGCCGCGGGCGGGCGCGCCGCTGGGTGACGCCGCCCGTGCCCGGATTCGCGACGACCTTGTTACTCCCTGCGCCGCTGCTGGATGAGTAGGATGGACGCGTGCGTTGCCAACCACCACCTCTGCGGGGACGGAATCATGAAACGATCAGCAGCCGAAATCATCCGCGAATATGGGCCTTTTCCTGGCGTCGAGCGCGTGGGTGGCGTCACCTACGACGGTCAGCAAGTCTGGTTTGCGTCAGGCGACAAGCTGAACGCCCTCGATCCGTCGAGCGGGAAGACGAAGCGCTCGATCGACGTCGCCGCGCACGCGGGCACGGCCTTCGACGGCCGACACCTGTTCCAGATCGCCGAGGATCGCATCCAGAAGATCGATCCGCAGACCGGCAGCGTGCTTGCCACGATTCCGGCGCCGGGCGGCGGCGGGGACTCGGGGCTCGCGTGGGCCGAAGGGACGCTTTGGGTCGGCGAGTATCGGGCGCGGAAGATTCATCAGATTGATCCGGAAACGGGGGCGGTGTTGAGGACCATCGAGTCCAATCGCTTCGTGACCGGTGTCACCTGGGTCGATTCGGAGCTGTGGCACGCCACTTGGGAAGGCGACGAGAGCGAGTTGAGGCGCGTCGATCCGAGCACGGGGGAGGTGCTGGAGAGCCTCAAGATGCCGGATGGAATCGGCGTGTCGGGGCTCGAGTCGGATGGCGAGGATCAGTTTTTCTGCGGGGGCGGGAATAGCGGGAAGGTGAGGGCGGTGCGGCGGCCTGGGCGGGGGGCGTGAGATCGCTCCAGGCGTTATTTCACCGCCACTGCATCGCACGCGCCTTGTGCTCGATATCCTTGGCGAACAGCGGCGTCTCTTCCGCGTTGTGGGCGGTCAGAGCCTGCTGCGCGAATTCGCTCGCCTTGGCGAAGGGCACGCCGCGCTTTTCAAGCGCCTCTAGATAGCCGGGCGCAGTGCGGACTTCTACGCTATTGATGAACCTCGTCGTGTCGGCATCGATAGCTTCTGCGGTGAAAGACCAGATCACGACGATCTTGACGCGGCTGCCAATGTCCGGACCGATTGAGTCCGACAACGACACGAGACGGCAACGGCTCCGCTCGGCGACGTCCTCGACATAGTGCTGAATCATCAGATTGCCAACGTGCTCCACATTGATGGACATACGCTTGCCCTCAGGGGTGAGCGTTGCCGCAGCCGCAATGTGATTCTTTGAACAGGCCTGATATTCGCTGTCGGTCAAAGTAAAGACCCACTCGGTCAAGTCGATGGACGCGAGCGGTGCGTGAATCGTGGCTTCGGCCGTCGATTCGGCGATGACTTCGTTGGTCATTGGATAACCTCCGGATCTTCAGACAGAGAGCTTTGCGATGATTTCGTCAGTCGAGACAATGGCGCACGCATAAGCCGGCATGTTGAACTGTAGCGAGGCGTCCATCTCGGCTTGACCGAAGCTGCCGACAGCATCTTTCACCAGCGTGACTTCGTAGCCGAGCTCGGCCGCAAAGCGAACGGTGGATTCGATGCATGTGTTGGCGCGCATGCCGATCACGATGACTTTGCGTAGACCATGCTTCTTGAGCTGCAAGTCAAGATCCGTGTTGGCGAACCCGCTCGAGAGCCAATGTTCCTGCGCGACGATCTCACCGGGGCGAGGTTCGAAATCGGGGTGAAAACTTCCGCCCCAAGTCCCGTCGGCAAAGACACGTCCCTTGTCGGCCGAGGCCCCGATGGGCGGTATCGTTTTCCAATGGTTGTGCAGATCGCATTCGCGCCAACGATGGTGAGGGGCGATGAAAACTTGCACGCCAGCCGTTCGAGCCGCGGCAAGGATCTGCCGCATATGCTCGACGACATTGTTCGCCTCCAGGGTCGAGCGGCAGAGTTCGTAAAGCTTGCCTCCCTCCGACAGGAAGTCGTTATAGGGATCGACTATGAGCAGCCCCGTCAGCTCGGGTTCATACGTCAGCCCGGAGGCAGATTGATTTGCCATTTCGAGGATCCCTTTGGCGCGTTGACTGTGTGACTACAATATTTGAAGTCACAAAACTTGTAAAGGGCAAAAGCTGGAGCGATGGACGTCAGCGATCTTGGTTCGCAGGGTGGACTGGTTCAGAATGCGGGGTTTAGTGAGAGATCGAGATGAAACAAGAGAATACTGGCGAGACGCTTTGTCCCCTCGCTCGTGCGGCAGCCGTCATTGCGGATCGCTGGACCATCTTGATTCTGCGCGAACTTAGAATGGGGAACGACCGCTTTGACGGCATTCGGGCACAGACCGAGATGTCGCCCAACCTGCTTACCCAGCGCCTTAAAACCATGGAGGACAACGGGCTCATCGAGCGTCGGCTCTATCAAGAGCGACCCAGCCGGTACGCCTACTGCATCACGGACAAGACGCGCGAGCTTGACGGAATGATGCTGACCCTTCGCCTGTGGGGAATGCGGCACTGCGGGCTCGATCAAGAGGCTGAGGGCGCAGTGACGATGACGCATCGTCGAACCGGCGCGATCATCGACGCCGACTGGCAACCCGAAGAAGCCGACCTGCCTTTCACCTTTAGCCAAGTCGAAACCCGGATAAATCCATCGTGGGCGGCCGAACGAGCTGCTCGCGCGGAAGCCTTTTCGGTAGAGCGGAAGAACCAGGTTTCCAAACGTGCTCCGCGAAAGCGCAATGCCGTTTCCGTCGCGGATTGACCTTTCGTGTCCAACTGCATACAGGCAATCACATCGGTTTTGCCGTCCATGATGTGTCGAGACCATGGTAGTTACGACCGCTGTCATGCACGGCGGAAGTTGCTCGCCGTGTCCTGTGATTCAGGGGGGCGCTCCAGTAGAATATGAGGCTCATATTAGCTATGAGCACAATAAATTGGCGGCCGATTACCCTCTCCACACTCTTGGATGGAAAGCATTCCAAGATCTATGTCTTGCGGTCGCTCAAGAATGCCTGCAGCGTCCCATACAGCGATTTTTGCCTTCTCACGATGGAGGCCGGGATGGGGCATTCATTGGAACTTGGGAAGATGATTCCGAGGTCGTATCATCAACGATACAATGTAAATTCACCTCGATCCCGAACAACAACCTAACACGGTCGCTTATAGCTGGTGAGCTAGAAAAGGTTCCGAAGCTTGCAGCGCGTGGATTGGCCCACGACTATATTCTAATCACGAACCATTCAGTTAGTGGTGTCGCGGAATCCGAAATTGTGTCGGCATTCGAGTCTGCCGGCGCTAAGCGTTGTCGCGTGTTGGGGGGCGACTGGCTCATTAGCCAAATCCAGGAATCAGCACGTCTTCGGATGCTTGTTCCACGCTTATATGGGCTTGGGGATCTGGGTAATATTCTCGACGAGCGAGCATATGAGCAGGCCAAGATGATACTTAGTTCGCTAGGTGATGATCTTAAGAAACTGGTTGTCACAGATGCCCATCGACGCAGCGTCGAAGCGATCAGCCGTCATGGGTTTGTGCTGCTACTCGGTGCACCTGCTACTGGGAAATCGACGATTGGCGCTAGCCTCGCTGTAGGTGCTGCGGATCTTTGGGGATGTCTCACGTTGAAACCGACATCTGCGATAGGACTTCAGGAGCGCATCAATCCGAGCGAGAAGCAGTTCTTCTGGATTGACGACGCGTGGGGGGCGACGCAGTACCAAAGGACGAACATAGATGCTTGGAATCAGGTGCTTCCACACATTGCGGCGGCAATTCAAAATGGCAGCAAGTTTCTCATTACTTCTCGCAGTTATATATGGGAGGCTGCAAAAAAGGATTTAAAAATGCAGGCATTTCCATTGCTTTCGCATAGTAATGTAACGATAGAGGTTGAGCATTTGACCGCTGATGAGAGGGCTCAGATATTATATAACCATTTGAAGCTGGGCGATCAAACTCATCAGTTTCGAGCGGGCGTGAAGTGGTTTCTTCCAATGGTAGTTGAGCGGGAGGACTTTCTTCCGGAATCTGCGCGACGTCTTGGTAGTCAGCTCTTATCGAAGGGGGTTTCGATATCCGAGCAGGGGATACGAGATTTTTTCGCAAGACCAGCTGATTTCCTCTTTGAGACAGTTCGTAATCTTGCGCCTGCACACAAGGCAGCGCTTGCGTTGCTCTTCGTAAATCTCGGACGTATTTCATCACCCGTCAGTGAAACCCCGGAGCTATTGCTTGTTGAGAATGCGTTTGGAGTGACGACTCCTGAAGTTCGGAGCTCACTCTCGGAAATGAACGAGTCGATGGTCCTTCTGGCCCACGATGAGAAAGGAAGATATTGGCGCTATAAGCATCCAACTATCTTGGAAGCGATAGCGAAACTGATTGCGCTCGATCCAGAACTCGTTGAGCTCTATTTGCGAGGGGCCAAGGCTGGGTCTTTGATCAGCGAAGTGGTCTGTCCTGGAGTTGAGCTTGCTGGTGCATTGGTTATTGTTCCACCCTTGCTCTATGATTTTCTAATTGAGAAGATTTCAAAGCTTTCTCTGCACCAACTCCGCTCCTTCGTTTCGCAGCGAGCCAACGCAGAGTTTGCATCCCGCTTAGTTGTTTCGCGTCCTGATCTAATTTCGACGGAAATCTATTTCTATAGCCCAATTTCAGAGGATCCTGATAGTGATTTTATGATAAAAATGCACCAATTTGGTCTCCTCCCGAGCGAAATGAGTCGTGATTTTGGTGTGGTTATACGCGAAAAGGCAATTGAGGAAGCGGATCCAAGCCTGTTTACCTCTCTTGAGTTACGTGAGTTTATCGATCCGGAAGAGTTTGAGTCCATTAAAGACGAGATCAGGGACCGGGTGTTGAATGAAATACAGAGCCATGTTAATCGAGTGCGTGATGAATGGGACGCAAGTAATGATCCTGGTTCTCATTTTGATGAGCTCGAGAGTGCAATCATTACCATTGTTGAGGAGATCTGCCCGGAAAGGAAGGAGGAAATTGTCGGAGAAATGCAATCGTGCATTTTTTGGGCCGTACAAGAGATGGAGGATGAATATCAGTCTCCGAACGAAGAGGATGCTCCCATCTCGACAGAGGCACCATCGGATAGTGAATTTGGATTGATCTTTTCTGATATTGACGAGTAACGATGATGCGTAGGGCGCACCTAATTCCGTTTGGGAAAGTAATGTTCGTGTCGTCGAGTCGTACGGGTACTAAATTTTCCGAAGTCCGCAGTGTCAAACTGTGATGCAGCTCATCACGTATGAGGTTCGTCATGACACAGCGAGGATTGCAGCATGATGGCCTGTATATGCATCGATTCGGCGCATTGCGCTTCGCGTTCGTATGCGCGTTGCCCTTCGTCTTGAGCGCCTGCGCGCAGCCTTGGGAGCGCTTCCAGCCAGGCGCGCCGGAATCCACCGTAACCGCCGCGCTCGGCCAGCCCAAGGAAGTCTACGACCTCCCGAACGGCGGCAAGCGCTTCATGTGGCCAACGCAACCGATGGGCGAAACCACCGTCACCGCCGATATCGATGCGAGCGGCAAGGTCGTCAACGTCCGGCAAGTGCTGCAGCCATCCGAGTTCTATCGCGCGGTGCCGGACCAGTGGACGCGCGCCGACGTGCTCACCCATTTCGGCCGGCCCGAGGAGACCATGTACCTGCCGATGGTCAAGCGCGAAGTCTGGACCTACCGCTATGAGGAAGACAACACGTGGTACGAGCTCTTCCACTTCTATTTCGACGACGCCGGCGTGCTGCGCAAGACGCAGAAGAGCCCCGACCCGCTTCACGAGCACCTCGATAACGACAACATGAATTGAGCGGCGTCGGCGTCAGGCCGGAAAGCATTCCGGCGCTAGTGATTGCTCGAACGGTCTCGATCTTCGTTCCCGCCGCGCACCTGTCCACCGCCGCGCTCGACGGGTGGAGCGGCCGGGCGAGGCGCAGCCTGCGGAGGCGGCGCATGCGCATACCCTTGCTGCGGCTGCTGAGGCGCATGGCCGTAGTCGGGCCGGGGCTGCGATTGCTGCTGAGGCGGCGCGTGCGCCATGCCCGGCGGTTCCTGCGGCGGCGCATGCGCAGTGCCTTGCGGCTGCTGGGGCGGTTCGTGGACGGTTCCCTGAGGCTGCGGCGGGCCACCGCGAATAACCGGCCTCGGATTCACCGTCGGCCCGCCGCCACCCCCCTGCGGTGGTCCGCCACGCGGCGGCGGATGATGCGACCAGCGATCCCGGTCGTGATACCACGGCCGGTCGCGGTAGTAGTGATCCCAATAGTTGCCGAACGAGAAGACCACAATGGGCACCCCGAACTGCGCGCCGTAAGTGATGATCGGCTCTTGCGAGCCGTCATACGGATAGCTCAGATATCCGCCGTAGACCCACCCGCGCAGACCGGGCGCCGCGACGTCGCACCAGCTGTAATCGGCCACGCAGCCCAGCACCTCGAGCTCCTGCCCCGGCGGCAATTGCGCGACGACTGGGTAGTCCGAAGCCGGTCCGGCGTAGACATCCACCGGCGCGCTCGTATATGCCTCGGACTGCGCGAACGCCGTGCCCGCGAGCGGCATCAGGCAGACGCTTGCGGCAACGGCCCGAATGAGAGTTTTCTTGTGCATGACGCCTCCCTGAAAGACGGCTGCCTGTACGTTTTACGTGTTCTTGAAAGGTTCCGCGCAAGGCCGGCAATCTCGACCGCGGCCCACATTCCTTTGACATCCATGGTAGCGCTCGAATTGCATGCTACCGGCGGCGCGATTACGGTTTGTCAATTTTCTTACCGCCCAGCAATCTTCATGCTTCGCCCGTTACGCTTCGAGCTGCTCGAACAGCCAGTCCTGGAAGCTGCGCAGCTTAGGTAAGTCCGCGCGCGATTTGAGCAGGTTCAGCGTGTAGCCGTGGACCTTGAGCCCTGCCATCCCCAGCGGCGCCACGAGCCGCCCCGTCTCCAGCTCGCGTTGCACGAGCAGCAGGCTTTCCAGACACACCCCCAGCCCATCCACCGCCGCGCTGATCGACATGAACGAGCGGTCGAAGCGCGGCCCGCGCGTGATGTCGAGGCGCGTCTTGCGATCCAGGCGCATCCAGTCGCGCCATCCGACGAGGCAGCTTTCGCTGTGGATCAGCGTGTGGTGCTGCAAGTCGGCGGTGGCGCGAATCGGGTGCTCGCCGTTCACAAGCTGCGGCGCACATAGCGGCACGATGGTCTCCGGCGGCAGCTCCAGCACGATCGTGCCGACCGGCTGGAGCTTGCGCGCGCCGTAGCGGATGTCGACGTCGACGGCGTCGGCCGTCAGGTCGGCTGGTGTCGACGACGCGTTCAGGCGCACGTCGATGTCGGGATTGAGCGCGGAGAAGCGCGCGAGCCGCGGCATCAGCCATTGCGTCGCGAAGCTCGGGGTTGCATGCACGGTGAGGATGTCGCTCTTCGCGGCACGGCCGATATGGCGCGTCGCCGCATCGATGCGCGCGAACGCGGCGGCGATTTCCTCTGCGTATTGGCGTCCGGAGTCGGTCAGCACGACCGCGCGGTGCACGCGATGAAAGAGCCGCACGCTCAATTGCTCTTCGAGCAGCTTGACCTGGTGGCTGATCGCGGAAGGCGTGACGAACAGCTCGTCCGCGGCAAGCGCGAACGACGAGAGCCGCGCCGCCGCCTCGAATGCCTGGATCGACTTGAGGGTAATCCGATTGTGCATCACAGCATTCCGATGAATTGAATTCAGCGATGCGGCCACTTTAATTCGTTTGAGCGCGAAACCTCAAGGCCCTACGCTATTCACAACTCGCTGCAGCCTGGTTCGAAGCCTTTTAAGCAGCGCCGAGAGAGACGAACGGAGCGCGTCCGTCGTTTCATTCGCAAATGGAGACTGGCCCGCACGCCACAAAGCGCACGGGCCTCACAAGGAGACTACGGTGACTATGAGCGAAGCCGTGCGGACGGCCCCGTCCGTGCAACTCGCGGAGCGCGCCTACCGCATCCGCCGCAATGCGCTGTTGATGGGCGAAGTGCAAGGGCAGGGCTACATCGGTCAGGCGCTGGACATCGCCGACGTGCTGGCCGTCGCCTATTTTCATGCGATGACATACCGGCCCGGCGATCCCGACTGGGAAGGCCGCGACCGTTTCCTGCTGTCCAACGGCCACTACGCGATTGCGCTTTACGCCGCGCTGATCGAAGCGGGCATCGTCCCCCAGGAAGAGCTGGAGACCTACGGCAGCGACGACAGCCGCCTGCCGATGTCCGGCATGGCGAGCTATACGCCCGGCATGGAGATGTCCGGCGGCTCGCTCGGCCAGGGCCTCACGATCGCCGTAGGCCGCTGCCTCGGCCTCAAGCGCAAGGGCTCGGGCTCGTTCGTCTACACCTTGTTCTCCGATGGCGAGCTCGACGAAGGCGCGGTGTGGGAAGCGATCATGTCCGCCGCGCACTGGAAGCTCGACAACCTGATCGGGATCGTCGACGTCAACAACCAGCAGGCCGACGGCCCTTCGACGCAGATCATGGCGTTCGAGCCGCTCGTCGAGAAGCTCGAAGCGTTCGGCTGGTTCGTGCAGCGCGTGAACGGCAACGATCTCGCTGCAGTCGTCGCGGCCTTCGACGCCGCGCGCAACCATCGCGCGCCGCAGCCGCGGATGATCGTCTGCGATACGAAGATGGGCTGCGGCGTGCCGTTCCTCGAAGCGCGCGAGAAGAACCACTTCATCCGTGTCGACGCGCACGAATGGCAACTCGCGCTGCAAGCGCTCGAAGACGGGAGGAAAAAATGAACGACCCCCACGCTCACTATCGTTCGCTGTCGACCGGAGTTGGCGCTTCAGCGCTTACTCCGGTCCCATGCAACGCTCCCCCCAAGGGGGCGGATGCCTCCCTTGGGGCGGCCCGGCGGGAGGCATCATGAGCCAGGCCACCGCACAGAAGCCGCGCCTGAAGACGTCGGCGATGATTGCGTCGATCGCGGGCGAAGGGCAGGCCACGCGTTCCGCGCCGTTCGGGCATGCGCTCGTCGAGCTGGCGAAGCAGCGTGCAGAAGTCGTCGGCATGACGGCCGATCTCGGCAAATACACCGACTTGCACATCTTCGCGAAGGCCTTTCCCGAGCGCTACTACCAGATGGGCATGGCCGAGCAGCTGCTGATGGGCGCGGCAGCCGGGATGGCCCACGAGGGCGCGCAGCCGTTCGTCACGACCTACGCCGTGTTCGCCTCGCGCCGCGCCTACGACTTCATCCATCAGACGATCGCCGAGGACAACCTGGACGTGAAGATCGTCTGCGCGCTGCCTGGCCTCACGACCGGCTACGGTCCGAGCCATCAGGCCGCCGAGGACCTTGCGCTGTTCCGCGCGATGCCTAACCTCACGGTGATCGATCCGTGCGATGCGCACGAGATCGAGCAGATCGTGCCGGCCATCGCCGACCATCGCGGCCCCGTCTATATGCGCTTGCTGCGCGGCAACGTTCCGCTCGTGCTCGATCAATACGGCTACCGCTTCGAGCTCGGCCGCGCCAAGCTGCTGCGCGACGGCGCCGAGGTGCTGATCATCTCGACGGGGATCATGACGATGCGCGCGCTCGACGTGGCGAAGGAACTCGAGCAGGACCGCGTGGACGTGGCCGTGCTGCACGTGCCGACGATCAAGCCGCTCGATACGGTGACGATCCTGCGCGAAGCGCGGCGTTCGGGCCGTCTCGTCGTGGTGGCGGAGAACCACACGACGATCGGCGGCCTGGGCGAAGCCGTCGCCACCACGCTGCTGTCCTCGGGCGTGACGCCGCCGTTCCGCCAGATCGCGCTGCCCGACGCGTTCCTCGACGCCGGCGCGCTGCCGACGCTGCACGACCGCTACGGCATCTCCACCAACGCGATGGTCGACACGATCAAGGGCTGGCTCAGCTGAGCCAGCACCGCAAGACCACTGAACGACACAATGCTCGACGCCTTCATGGCGTCCCTATCAGGAGAACTCATCATGTCAGAGTCGACACTTCTCGCCGGCAAGGTCGCCGTCATCTCGGGCGCCGCCTCGCCGCGCGGAATCGGCATGGCGACGGCGCGCATGTTCGCCGCGCACGGCGCGACGGTCGCGATCCTCGATCTCGACGAGCGCGCGGCCGCCGAGGCCGCGGCCTCGATCGGCCCGGCTCATCGCGGCTATGCCTGCAACGTGACAGACCGCCAGGCGTGCTACGCGGCGGCCGAGCGGATCGTCGCCGACCTCGGCAGGATCGACGTGCTGATCAACAACGCCGGCATCACGCAGCCGGCCAAGCTGCTCGACATCGATCCGGAAAGCTGGGACCGCATTCTCGACGTGAACCTGCGCGGCGTGCTGTATCTCTCGCAGGCGGTGGTGCCGCAGATGAAGAAGCAGGGCAAGGGGTCGATCGGCTGCATGTCGTCGGTGTCGGCGCAGCGCGGCGGCGGCATTCTCGGCGGGCCGCATTACTCGGCGGCGAAGGCGGGTGTGCTCGGGCTCGCGAAGGCGATGGCGCGCGAGCTCGGCGTCGACGGCATCCGCGTGAACTGCGTGACGCCCGGCCTGATCCAGACCGACATCAACGCCGGCAAGATCAGCGATGACAAGCGCGGCGAGATCCTGGCCGGCATTCCGCTGAACCGTCTCGGCGTGCCCGACGACGTGGCCGGCGCGTTCCTGTTCCTCGCGTCCGACATTTCGTCGTACATCACGGGCGCGGTGATCGACGTGAACGGCGGGATGCTGATCCACGGATGAACCGTGGACGCTCGAAGGGCGAGTTGGAGGAGACGCACGCCTCGCCTGCATGACGGATTCGAATCACACTACACACGAAAAACAATGAAAACCCATCTTGGAGGAGCACATCATGTCGACCCAGTCGAATGCTCGCAGCGGCATCGATCGCCGCACGTTTCTGAAGGCCGGCGCTTCGCTGACCGTGGCCGCGCCGTTCCTGAGCCTCGCGCGCCGCGCCTCGGCGGCCGAGTTCTCGTATAAGTTCGCGACCGGCCAGGACCCGACGCACCCGGTCAACGTGCGCGGCCAGGAGGCGCTCAACCGCATCCGCGAGGCGACCAGCGGGCGCGTGGACATCAAGCTGTTCCCGGCCAACCAGCTCGGCTCCGATACCGACCTGCTCTCACAGGTGCGCAATGGCGGCGTCGAGTTCTTCAACCAGGCGTCGTCGATTCTCGCGACGCTGACGCCGGCTGCCGGCATCGTCAACACCGGCTTCGCGTTCAAGGACTACGACACGGTCTGGCGTGCGATGGACGGCGATCTCGGCAACTACATCCGCGCGCAGATCACGAAGTCGGGCATCGTTTCCGTGTGCCCGGCGTGGGACAACGGCTTCCGTCAGATCAGCTCGTCGACGCGTCCGCTCAAGACGCCGACGGACCTCAAGGGCTTCAAGATCCGCGTGCCGCAGGCGCCGATGCTGACCTCGCTGTTCAAGGCGCTCGACGCCGGCCCGACGCCGATCAACTTCAACGAGCTGTACTCGGCGCTGCAGACGGGCGTGGTCGAAGGCCAGGAGAACCCGCTGCCGATCATCGCGACGGCCAAGCTCTACGAGGTGCAGAAGTACATCAGCCTCACCTCGCACGTGTGGGACGGCTACTGGATTCTCGGCAACACGGCGGCATGGAACAAGCTGCCGCCCGACCTGCGGGCGATCGTGCAGCGCGAGTTCGCGCGCGCGGGCGCGGACCAGCGCGCCGACATCGCCAAGCTGAGCCAGAGCTTGCGCAACGACCTGAAGGGCAAGGGCATCACGTTCATCGACGTCGACCGCGAAGCGTTCCGCGGCGCGCTCGCGAAGACGTCGTTCTATGGCGACTGGAAAGCGAAGTACGGCCCTGAGGCCTGGGGTCTCCTGGAAAAGTACGCCGGCAAGCTCGCCTGAAGGGGACGCCATGATCACGCTCTCTTACCCGCATCATTCGCCGCGGCGCTTCGCATGCGCGCTCGACGCGGCGCTCGGGCCGCTCATCGAGATTCCGGCCGCGCTGCTCGTGGTCGCGGAGATCGTCGTGCTGCTGGCCGGCGTGACGAGCCGCTACGTGTTGCGCTCGCCGCTCGTGTGGTCCGACGAGCTCGCCGAGATCCTGTTCCTGTGGCTCGCGATGTTGGGCGCCGTGGTGGCGCTGCGCCGCGGCGAGCACATGCGGATGACGGCCGTGGTGGGCATGTGTTCGCCCGGCGTGCGCGCGTTTCTCGACATGGTCGCGATCGCCGCGCCGCTCGCGTTCCTTGCGCTCGTCATGTGGCCGGCCGTGCAGTTCGCGCAGGACGCGGCGATCGTCACCACGCCGGCGCTGAGCCTGTCCGATTCCTGGCGCGCGGCGGCGTTCCCGGTGGGCTCGGGGCTCATGCTGCTGGTGACGGTGGTGCGGCTCATCCGCGAGGCCAACTGGCGTCTCGTGGCCGCCGCGCTGGCCGCCGTCTTCGCGATCGGCTGCGCGTTCGTCGCGCTCGGGCCGGTGCTCGCCGATCTCGGCAACTACAACCTGCTGATCTTCTTCGTCGGGCTCGTCGCGCTCGGCGTGCTGTCCGGCGTGCCGATCGCATTCTCGTTCGCGCTCGCCACCTTCGGCTATCTCGCGCTCACGACGAGCACGCCGATGACGGTTGTCGTTGGACGCATGGACGAGGGGATGTCGCACCTGATCCTGCTTTCCGTGCCGCTGTTCGTGTTCCTCGGCCAGCTGATCGAGATGACCGGCATGGCCGCCGCGATGATCGCGTTTCTCGCGAGCCTGCTCGGACACGTGCGCGGCGGGCTGTCGTATGTGCTCGTCGGCGCGATGTACCTGGTGTCGGGGATCTCGGGCTCGAAGGCCGCGGACATGGCGGCGGTCGCTCCCGTGCTGTTCCCCGAGATGCAGGCGCGCGGCGCGAAACCGGGCGAGCTCGTGGCGCTTCTCGCCGCCACAGGCGCGCAGACCGAGACGATTCCGCCGAGCCTCGTCCTCATCACGCTCGGCTCGGTGACGGGCGCCTCGATCTCGGCGCTCTTCACGGGAGGCATGCTGCCCGGCATCGTGCTCGCGGTGACGCTGTGCGCGCTCGTGTTCTGGCGCAACCGCCGCGAAGATCTCTCGCACGTGAAGCGCGCGAGCCGCGCGGAGATCTTTCGCAAGCTGCTCGTCGCGCTGCCCGCGCTCGCGTTGCCGTTCGTGATCCGCGCTGCGGTGGTTCGCGGGATCGCGACGGCCACCGAGGTCTCGACGATCGGCATCGTCTACGCCGTGCTCGCGGGCCTGCTGTTCTACCGGCGCTTCGAATGGGCGCGACTGAAGCCGATGCTGATCGAGACGGCGTCGCTCTCGGGCGCGATCCTGCTCATCATCGGCGCGGCGACGGGCATGGCCTGGGCGCTCACGCAGTCGGGCTTCTCGGGCGAGCTGGCGCAGACGCTCGCGGGCCTGCCGGGCGGAGCCGTGACCTTCATGGCGGCGTCGATCGTGGTGTTCATCGTGCTCGGCAGCGTGCTCGAAGGGATTCCCGCGATCGTGCTGTTCGGGCCGCTGATGTTCCCGATCGCGAAGCAGCTCGGCATCAGCGACATCCACTACGCGATGGTCGTGATCCTCTCGATGGGCGTCGGCCTCTTCGCGCCGCCGTTCGGCGTCGGCTACTACTCGGCCTGCGCCGTGAGCCGTGTCCATCCCGATCAAGGCATGAAGCCGATCGGCGGCTACATCGTCGCGCTCGTCATCGGGCTCGTCGTGGTGGCCGCGGTGCCCTGGATCTCGACGGGCTTTCTGCATCAGTAACCCCTCCGGCGTGCTTGGCTGCGGCGTTTGCTTTTGCCGCAGCAGCACGCGACGTTTCCGCCAAACCTTGTCATTGCCGCCGCTTCATCGGAAGCGGCGCGGAAGGAGCTTTTTGCCATGCCTACGCTAGACGCCCAGCCGCTCGCGAACGCCATCCGCTTCCTGTCGATCGACGCAATCCTGCGCGCGGGCGAAGGGCACCAGGGCGTGCCGCTCGGCATGGCCGAGATCGCCACTGCACTGTTCACGCGCCACCTCAAATTCAACCCGGCCGATCCCACGTGGCCCGACCGCGACCGCTTCGTGCTCTCGAACGGACACGGCTCGATGCTGCTGTATTCGCTGCTGTACCTGACGGGCTATGCGCGCATCGGCCTCGACCAGATCAAGACGTTCCGCGAGTTCGGCTCGCATTGCGCGGGGCATCCCGAGTACGACCCGGCATGCGGCATCGAAGTGACGACGGGCCCCTTGGGGCAGGGGATCGCGAACGCATTCGGGATGGCCGTGGCCGAGGCGTTTCTCAACGCGAAGTTCGGCAGCGGCCTCGTCGACCATTACACGTATTCGTTCGTCGGCGACGGGTGCCTTCAGGAGGGCATCGGTCAAGAGATGATCTCGCTCGCGGGCCATTTGCGCTTGGGCAAGCTGATCCTCTGCTGGGACGACAACCGTATCACCGACGACGGCAGCACCGACCTCTCGATCAGCGAGGACGTGCGCGAGCGTTTCCGCGTCGCGGGCTGGCACGTGATCGACGTCGACGGTCACGACATCGACGCGGTCTCCGCCGCGCTCGAACTGGCGCGCAAGGACCCGCGCCCGTCGATGCTCGCGTGCCGCTCGATCATCGGCCGCGGCATCGCGCGGCTGCAAGGGCAGCGCGGCGGCCATAGCGGCAAGCTGTTCGACGCGGACGCCGAAGCGGCGCGCAAGCTGCTCGGCTGGCCGCACAAGCCGTTTGAAGTGCCCGAGGAAATCTTGTCGGCATGGCGCAGCGCCGGGCAGCGCAGCGATGCCGAGTATCGAGCATGGCAAGCGCGTGTGGCGGCGCTGCCTTCGGAAGAGCGTGCCGAATTCGAGCGCATTCAAGCAGGCCGCCTGCCCGACGGCTGGCGCGAAGTGCTGGAGACGTATCGGCGGCGCGCAGCGGATCACGCCGAAGCGCAGCAGGGCATCATGGTCTCCGGCGAGATCAACGGCCTGCTCGCGCCCGTGCTGCCCGAGCGCATGGTCGGCTGCGCGGACCTCGAAGCGCCGACGAGCCACAAGCGCAGCCTGCACGCATTCACCGCCGAGGACCGCGGCGGTGCCTACGTCCATTGCGGCGTGCGCGAGCACGTGATGGGCGCGATGGCGAACGGCATGGCCGCGCACGGGGGCGTGTTCGCAACCTGTGTGACTTACTTGGCGTTCTCGGACTACGAGCGGCCCGCGATGCGGATGGCCGCGCTGATGGGCCTGCCCGTCAAGTTCGTGTTCAGCCACGATTCGATCGGCCTCGGCAGGAACGGGCCGACGCACCAGCCCGTCGAGATTCTGGCATCGCTGCGCGCGATGCCGAACATGCATGTGATGCGTCCGGCCGATGCGGTCGAGGCGGCGGAATGCTGGGAAGTCGCGCTCGAGCGCAGGAGCGGGCCGAGCACGATGGTGTTCGCGCGCCAGGCGCTGCCGCCGGTGCGGCGCACGCATGTCGGCGGCAACCTCTCGCGACGAGGCGCCTACGTGCTCGCCGAAGCCGAAGGCGGCAAGCGTCAGGTCACCTTGCTGGCGACCGGCTCCGAAGTGGCGATCGCGCTCGCGGCCCGCGCGCGCTTGCGAGCGGAGGGCGTGGCGACGGCGGTGGTCTCGATGCCGTGCTGGGAGCTTTTCGACGAGCAAAGCGCGGACTATCGCGCCGCCGTGCTCGGCTTAGGCACCGTGCGCGTTGCGGTGGAAGCGGCGATGCGCTTCGGCTGGGACCGCTACCTCGGCGAGAACGGCGGCTTCGTCGGTATGGAAAGTTTCGGCGCATCGGGTCCTGCCGAGGTGCTGTTCGAGCATTTCGGCATTACGGCGAGCCGCGTCGTCGAAGAAGCCCGCCGCCGCTTGTGAGTCTCATGCAGCAAATCGAACCCAACCCAAGGAACACCCGAGATGGAAAAGATCGTCTTTCTGGACCGCGCCACGCTTGCGCCGCAGATCCGCTTGCGCGCGCCGCGCTTCGAGCATGAGCTTGTCGAGCACGAGAAGACCGCCGCGGACGAAGTGACGGAGCGGCTCACCGACGCCACGATCGCGATTACGAACAAAGTGCCGCTCACGCAGGAGGTGCTGTACCGGCTGCCGAACCTCAAGCTCATCGCCGTCGCCGCGACCGGCACCGATTGCATCGACAAGGCCGCGTGCCAGCGGCGCGGCATCGCGGTGTCGAACATCCGCGGCTACGCGCTCAACACGGTGCCCGAGCACACGTTCGCGCTGATGCTGGCGCTGCGCCGCAATCTCGTCGCCTATCGCAACGACGTGCTCGCGGGCGTCTGGCAGAAGTCGGGACAGTTCTGCTTCTTCGATCATCCGATCCACGATCTCGGCGGCGCGCGGCTCGGCATCATCGGCGAGGGCGTGCTCGGCCAGCGCGTCGCCGAAATCGGCAAGGCGTTCGGCATGCTGCCGATGTTCGCCGCGCACAAGGGCAAGCAAGACATGGGGCCGCTTTACACGCCCTGGCCGGAGGTGCTGGCGACGAGCGACGTCATCAGCATCCACAGCCCGCTCACGCTGGAGACGCGCAACATGCTGGCCATGCCCGAGTTCCGCGCGATGAAGCGCAAGCCGCTCATCATCAACACCGCGCGCGGCGGACTCGTCGACGAAGGCGCGCTCGTGCGGGCGTTGGACGAGGGGCTGATCAGCGGCGCGGGCTTCGACGTCGCCGACGGCGAGCCACCGCATCCGGACAGCCCGCTCATGCGGATCGCGGGGCGGCCGAACGTGATCCTGACGCCGCATGTCGCGTGGGCTTCGGACGAGGCGCAGCAGGCGCTCGCGGATCAACTGATGGGCAACATCGAGAACTTCGTCGATGGCAAGCCGACGAATCTGGTGCAGAGCGCGTATTGACGAGGTGACGCGAAATAAATAGAGGGCTGGCGCTTCATGCATTCGGTAGCTCGCGCGCACGGCACATGCGAGCTACTGGCCGTTCTCCGCAACTGAGATAATCCGTGCTTCGTGCCGGACCGGTTGGCGTCTGATTTCCTGGCGGCTTCGGCGATTCTGTCGCGGACGGACCATGAAGGAGAGCGAATGTTGAAGCGCGCGTGGTTTGCGGTTTTGCTGCTGACGGTTGGCATGATCGGGCATTGTGCGGCAGCGCGGTCCACTATCGAACTCACGACAGGCGGCAAGACCCGCTCGTTTACCCCGCAGGCATTGCTGGCGCGTCCGGATGCGGCCGAGATCCACGTGCCGCGCGACATCGCCTACGGCACGCCGATGACCTTTCGCGCCGTGCCGCTGGCCGACCTGCTCGACGAAGCGGATCTGCCTGCGGACAGCGTGCTCGAAGCACGCGCGACCGACGGCTTCGCCGCGCAGCTGCCGATGGACCTCGTGCGCAACCGCAATCCTGAGGCCGCCGTTGCGTGGCTTGCGGTCGAGGACCCGGCGCAACCGTGGCCGAAGCTGAAGGGCAAGCCGGTCAGTGCAGGGCCGTTCTATCTGGTCTGGGTCGGCAAGGAAGCGGCGTCCGTGCGCAGCGAGCAGTGGCCTTACCAGATCGCGCATCTCGCGACGCAACCGTCCCCGTCCGCGCGATGGCCGGCGCTCGGCGTCGATCCGGCGCTGCCGGCAACCGATCCGATCCGCGCGGGGCAAACCCTGTTCGTCACGCAATGCCTCGCCTGCCATCGGCTGAACCACGCAGGTAGCGCGGCAGCCGGCCCGGACCTCAATGTGCCGATGAATCCGACCGAGTACTTTCAGCCCGCGGCGTTGCATCGCTATATTCGCAATCCGGCGTCGGTTCGGGATTGGCCCGGGCGGACCATGCCGGGCTTCCCGCCGGATCAGTTGAGCGACCGGGAGATCGATCTGATCGCGGCGTATCTGGCGCATATGGCGCAACGGAAGGTTGGGAGATGAGGAATGACCACCCCCTCCTGCAGGTGAAGGCAGGTCAGCCGAACATGGCTGTTATGTCGCGTCCCGTCTGCTCGGCTTCCTCGATTAGCCAGTCGAGAAATTGCCTGGCTGCAGGGGAGTCCGCTACAGATTGCTTCCAGCAAATAAAGTATGGGAATGGCATGGGCAGGGCGACCTTGAATGGCAGGACAAGATCGCGTCGCTTGATGCTGTCGATGGCGAAGAAGCCCTGTCCCAGCGAAATGCCTCTCCCCCTGATTGCCGAATCGATCGCCATGCCGGAAACGGAGTAAGTGAGTGGCGCCAACACCTCGGGTAAAGGGACTCCAACCGCATGAAACCAGTTTCTCCATGTTGGAGGTGACATCTTTCCCCATCCCCATTCAACGTGAATGAGCGGGTAGCGCAAGATATCCGCCGGTTGCGAAAGCGACTCTTCCGATCGCACCAGCGAGGGTGCGCATACGGGTGCGACTCTATCGGTAAAGACGATGTGATAAGGCGTTCCATCATCCGGAGGGGGCCCGTAAGTCAGCCGGATGTCGGCACTTCTCGCGCCGATATTGGTTTCGTGATCGACGACCTCGACATGAACCTGCACGTGGGGGCAAATGGCGTGCCACTTGTCCAATCTGGAGGCAAGCCAGTGGGTCGCAACCGACGGAAATGTCATCAGGGTGAGCCGGCGGCCCGTCTGCGCCTTGAGCGCAGCCTGGGCGTCATGGAAGCACTCGAATCCCCGGGAAATGTGCGAATGGTACAGCTCGCCGAGTGGCGTCGGTCGCAGGCCGGTATTCTCCCGGTCAAAAAGCGTGACCCCGAGAAAGTCTTCAAGGACGCGAATCTGCTGACTAATCGCCCCGGGCGTAACGTGAAGCGCCTCTGCGGCGGCCACGACGCCGCCGTAACGAATGACAGCATCGAATATCTGCAAGGCTCGAAGAGGAGGAAGGCGATTCATGTCGTTGACCTGGGGGCCGCCGGCATGGCGCCTCGGATGCACTGGCGGCGGGTACGCGACATCGAAGGTGCGGTTGGAACACATGCCGCCCGGCAGTTCGACCGTCGCGAAGCCAGTCTAGCAAAGACTGGCGCGTGATTTACGGTTGCACATCAGCCTTGAACCACTTTTCCGATAGCCGCTTGACGGTACCGTCTGCAAGGGCTTCCGCGATGGCCGTGTCAAATTTCGCTTTCAGATCCGTATCCTGTTTGCGAAATCCAAGACCTTCTCCCGGCCCCCAGATCGCGCCGCCGATCGCCGGTCCGGTGATCCGGATTCGGGCGGTGTCCTTGTTGTCGGCAATTCCGGCGTAGTAGGTTACGTCGTCGAATGCCATGTCGATGCGCCCATTGACCAAGTCGAGGTCACGTTCGGCCGAGGTCTTGTAGAGGCGTACGGAAGCGATGTCCTTGAAGTTGTCGGTGATGAACTTGGTGTAGACCGTGCCGGATTGAATACCGATCGTCTTTCCTCTCAGCTGATCGCGCAGCGGGGCGATCGTGGGTCTGTCGGTCTCGGGGGCGCCTGTCAGCTTAAGGAAAGCGGTTTTTCCGGCCGTATTCGTCAATCCATGCCCATCTACCGACGCAAACGCAGCCGGCGTAGCGGCGTAGGGCTTGGAGAAGGCAATGACCTTTTCGCGATCCGGTGTGATGGCAAGCGCGTCCATCACGACATCGAATTTGCCGGCCTGCAGGCCGGTAATCAGTCCGTCGAAGTCCTGGGCGACCGTCTCGCACCGCAGGTTGATGCGTTGGCACAGATTGTCGAGTAATTCCGGCTCGAATCCGGAAATTTTTCCGCTCGGCAACGTCAGGTTCCACGGAGCGTAACTTCCTTCCAGTGCGACCTTGACGGACTTCCATTCCTTCGCTTGAGCACCGTTGCCCGTCAATGCCAGTGTGCTGAGAATCGTGACGAAAGAGACCTTCAAAGCATTTGCGAAAACCGTTTTCACACCACACCTCCATATCGTTGAATCGAACGCCCTTGAGTCAGGAATCGTTGAAGCGTTGCCGGCGGTATCGGCTTCAGCCGTGCAACGCGCCCGCGATGTTCTCGACGATGTTCAGCAAGTCGCCCTGTTCGACGAGCTTGTGCACTTCCACCATGTCCGGATAGAAGAAACGGTCGCCTTCCGCGGTCGGGGCCACTTGCCGAATTCGCGAATAGACCGCCGCCGTTGCCGGCGACGCGTCGGCGGGATCGAAGAAGTCGAGCGCCTGGGCGGCGGTGAGCAACTCGATCGCCAGGACGTGCTGCAATTTCCGGGACGTGGCGTAGGCCTTCCGCGCGGCGTGATAGGCGAAGCTCACCGGGTCTTCCTGGTTGCCGCTCGTCGGTACGCTGTCGACGCTCGCGGGTTGAGCGAGATTGCGCATCTCGCCCAGCAATCCGGCCGCCGTGTACTGAATGATCATGTAGCCGCTGTTCAGCCCCGGATCTTTTGCAAGGAACGCCGGCAGTTCGCTGAAATACGGGTTGACGAGCCGATCGGTTCGGCGCTCGGAGATCTTCGCGAGCGTCGTCATGGCGATACAGAGGAGGTCGCAGGCAATGCCGACGAACGTGCCGTCGAAGTTGGCGCCGGAAATCGCAGTGCCGTCGTCGCCGTCCGGGTAGATGACGGGATTGTCGCCGCACGATCCCACCTCGTCGAGAATCGCGTCGCGTGCGTCATCGATCGCCCGCTTGGACGCCCCGTGCACCTGAGCAATGCCGCGAAGGCTGTAGGTGTCCTGCAGTCTGTAGTCGGCAAAGCGATCGCAGAGCGCGCTGCCTGCCAGCAGCCGCCGGATGTTGTCGGCGGTGTTGCGCTGATGGACGTGCTTCTTGACCGAGTGGTACCGGGCATCCAACGAGCGTGTGGTTGCCTTGAGCGGCTGCAGGGACATCGATGCCGCAACGTCGGCAATCTTCGAAAGCTCGATCGCGTTGTAAAGCGAGAGCATGCCGATCGCGGTCACCGACGTGGTGCCGTTGGTGAGCGCAAGCCCCTCCTTGCATCGCAGCGAGTGCGGCTCTAGCCCCGCGCGCTCCAATGCTTCTGCGCCGCTCATGCGCTCACCGCGGTAATAAGCCTCTCCTTCGCCGATCAGCACGAGAGCCATATGCGCCTCGGGCGCGAGATAGCCGACCGATCCGTCGCCCGGCGCGAATGGCGTGATGCCGTTATTCAACAGGCCGGCGATTTGCTGCAGCAATTCGATGCTTACGCCGGAATAGCCCTTGCCGAGGCTGATCAGCATCATGAGGAGCGTGGCGCGAACAATTTCGCGAGGCAGCGGCTCGCCGACCGAGACGGCATGGGAGCGCACGATATTTCGCTGAAGCTGTTCCGCGTCGTTCGGGCTGATGACACGAGTCGAATTCGCGCCAAAGCCGGACGTCACGCCATAGACAAGCCGATTCTCGCTGAGAAAAAGATCGACCAGGCGGTGCGAGTTCAACACGCGTTCGCGATAGGCGGGCGAAAATGAAATCTGTGCGTCGTGCCTGGCTACGGCTATGAATTGCTCGATCGAAATCTCGGGTTCCCCGAGTTGAACTGCGAAGATCTTATTTGGCCTCGTTTGCATGTGCGCCGATGGCATTTTGAATTTCCTCCGTTGAAAGCATGAAATCAAACGAGCGGCGGTACCGGTTTTAAAGCCGAGCGCGCGCTGTAGATCATTGCTGTTCAGAGTAGCGTCGGCTACCTTGGGGCACAAACTATTTGATTTGAGGCCGGAGTTTAGTTTTTCTAAAACACGACTCCTCGGTGATTTAAATTTGCTTGCATGGGTGAATGCTTTTTATACGCCTCAATAAAGTGATGTGCGTGGATTTTGGAAGGGGTAGTAATATTCGATATTTTAAATTTTTGCCTATGGAAATCCATTTTTATCTTGCATGTTTGTATAGCCTCTTATATGGCGAAGAGGAAAATTGGGGGTAAGGCGGATGGGGCTGCTGCACGCGCTCTGGCAGTCTTGGTGGGAATGAAGAACCAACGGTCGACGCCAAAAAGCCGAATCAGCCCTCTTTCAATGCAGCGCGCACGAACGCCACAAACTGCGCCGTAACCGGATTCCGTTGCGCTCCCGTCCATACGAGCCCGACGCGCCACTTCGCATGCTTCCCGCGAAGCGGCAAGACGGCAGCATCCCGAAGCAGATGTTCCGCCTGCGAGGGAATGAACGCGACACCGGCTCCGGCAGCAACCGACGCCAACACCGACTGCACATCGTCAGCCTGTTGCGTCACGTTGGGCACGAAGCCGTGTTCACGGCACCAACCGTCGATTTGAGCGGCGAGCCCCGGTCCGCGCGCGCGCCGCAAGGCCACGAAACCGATTTCGTTCAGTTTGCCGAAGTCCGCGGGAAGGCGCACGCGCGCGAGGTTCGGCGGTAGCGCCAGCGCCAGCTTTTCGTCGATCACGCCGAGCGACGAGAGGCCGCTGGCCGCGGGCATCCGCATGAAGCCCGCATCCAGCTTGCCCGCCAGAAGGCGGCGGGTTTGCTCGGAGGAAGACAGATCGCTCAATGAGACGGCAATGCCCGGATATTGCTGACGGAAGCGGGCAATGATTTGTGGCGCGAACGTCAGCACGGACAGGCAGATGCCGATCCGCAAATGGCCGCGTCTGCCGCCGCTGGCCTCCCGTGCACGCGCGAGAATTTCGTCCGCGTCGTAGACGAGCGCCTGCGCATCGGGCAGGAACATCTCCCCGAACCGCGTAAGCGCCGCGCCGTGCCGGCCCCGTTCGAACAGCTTCCCACCCAGGCTCGCCTCGAGCGCGCCGATCTGCTTGCTCAACGCGGGCTGGCTCATGTGCAGTGCGTCGGCCGCGCGCCCGAAATGACGCAGCTCGACAACCGTCAAGAATGTCTTCAGTAGCTTGATTTCCATTCCGTGCCGTTATCGTATCGATCGAATCATTCATTTTACTAATCGATGATCGGAGCGTTCAATACGGGCATGTTCTTCGGCACGCGACTCCCCCATGTCCTCCAGAAGCGCTATAGATCAGCCCCGCCGAGCAGGCCACGGAGATGCCGCTGGTGGCAGCCCCGAGCCTGCGCCGGATCCTGTCGCCGGACGAGAGCCCCGCCCTCGTCGTCCACGCTTTGCCGCCACGGCATCCTCATCAGAGGATGCGCGCGTGCGGACAGGCGCGATCGCGGTGAGCTTCGCCGTCGTTTCCCGCAAGCACTGGCCGTAAAAAAACGGGCCGGCATCGAGCCGGCCCTGACAACTTTTCGCTTGCGTGCGGTGCGCGAGACCTTACACGTCGAAGAACACCGTCTCGCCTTCGCCCTGCATGCGGATGTCGAAGCGATACACGGTCTTGCCCGCCTGCTGATCGCGCTTGGCGATCAAGGTTGCGCGGCGCGCCGCGGGCACGGCTTCGAGCACCGGGTCCGTGGCGTTCGCCGCGGCTTCATCCTCGAAGTAGAGGCGCGTGAACGCATGCAGCAGCATGCCGCGCATCAGCACCGTCACGTTCACGTGCGGGGCGCTGCCGTCGGCGGTCTTGCCCGGCTTGACCGTCTCGATCACGAAGCGATGCTGCGCATCGGTGCCCGTGCCCACGCGGCCGAAGCCCCGGAAACCCGTGGCCGCGATCTCGTCGCGCGACGCCGGATACCGCCCGGAGCCATCTGCTTGCGTCACTTCGATCAGCGCATCGGTGACGGGATTGCCTTCGCCGTCGAACACCTGCCCGATGATCGTGATGTGCTCGCCCGGCGTTTCGGGTCCGGCGAGCACCGGCGTGAACAGGCTCTTCAGATCGAAGTTGTATTGCTGCGGGACGAGGCCGTAAGCGAAGTACGGCCCGACCGTTTGCGATGGGGTTTGCTTGAGTGTCTGGGTCATGGCTTAGCGCTCCATCGGCGTTTCGTTGCGGCCGCGCAGCACGATGTCGAACTCGTAGGCGAGCGCGTAGCTGTCTTCGGTGCGGTCGATCGAGAAGCGCGAGATCAGGCGGTCGCGCGCTTGGCTTGGCGTGCCCTGGAAAATCGGGTCGTAGGCGAGCAGCGGGTCGCCCGGGAAATACATCTGCGTGACGAGCCGCGAGCCGAAGTATTCGCCGAACAGCGAGAAGTGGATGTGCTGCGGGCGCCAGGCGTTCGGATGGTTGCCCCACGGGTAGGCGCCGGGCTTGATCGTCAGGAAGCGGTAGCGGCCTTCGTTGTCGGTGATCGTGCGGCCCGCGCCGAGGAAGTTCGGGTCGAGCGGCGCGTCGTGCTGGTCGACCTTGTGGACATAGCGCCCGGCGGCGTTCGCCTGCCAGATCTCCACGAGCGTGTTGCGCACCGGACGGCCGCCTTCGTCGAGCACGCGGCCCTCGACGATGATGCGCTCGCCGAGCGGCTCGCCGTTCTTCACGGCGTTGCGCGTGAGGTCGTTGTCGAGCTTGCCGAGGTCGTCGGCGCCGTAGACGGGCGCGTGCTGGTCACGCAGCTTCTCCTTGAGCGGAATCAGCGGCAGCGTCGGGCCGCGCTTGACCGAGGAGCGGTAGGGCGGGTGGATGTAGGCCGGATGCGACGGGAAATCGCGGTCGGTCAGGATGATGGGACTTTCCATCGGGATGTCTCCTTCACATTGTGGGGTGTTGGGAGGCCGCCGGTGCGGTGTTTTGCCACTGCGGCGCGGCGTCGTGTACAGGACTTTATATAAAGCGGAAAGTTATGCAAAATGACCTTTTTTCGTGATTCGTATAACGGTTCGTTATGCAACGTCATCTCGCGGACAGCCGCGTCAAATTCCGCCATCTCCAGTGCTTCCTGGCCGTCGCGCAGTTCGGCGGCGTGCAGAAGGCGGCTCAGAGCCTGTCGATCACTCAGCCGGCCGTGTCGAAGACGGTCGCTGAGCTCGAGGAGATCCTCGGCGTGAAGCTCTTCGAGCGCGGCCGCCACGGCGCGGCGATCACGCGCGAGGGGCAGCTTTTCGTGCCGCACGCGAGCGCCTGCGTGAGCGCGCTGCGCCTGGGCGTCGACCTGCTCGCGCGCGAGGGCGGCGGCGCGCCGGCTTCGCTCGAAGTCGGGATGCTGCCGACCGTCGCGCCCGCCCTCGTGCCGCCGGTGCTCTCGCGCTTCGCCAAGGACTGGCCGCAGGTGGTCGTGCGGCTCGTCACGTCGTCGAATGTGGAGCTGCTCGAGCGGCTGAAAGCCGGGACGATCGAGTTCGCGATCGGCCGGCTGGCGGACCCGGAGAAGATGATCGGCTTGAATTTCGAACAGCTGTTCAACGAGCCGCTGGCCGTCGTGGTCCGTGCGGGGCATCCGCTGGCGGCCGGTGCGGGACCGCTTGCTGCGTTGCCGGCCGCGTTCGGCGAGCGGTTTCCCGTCGTGCTGCCGCCGTTCGGCACGCTGATCCGGCAGTCCGCGGAAAGCCTGCTGACGATGAGCGGCGTGGCGCCGCTGGCGTCGTTTGTCGAGGTGCTGTCGGTGTCGGTGGGGCGCGCGCTGGCGCTGGAAAACGACGCGGTCTGGTTCGTGCCGCTGTCGGCGGTCGAGCGCGATCTCGACGGCGGCGCGCTGATCCGTCTGCCGCTGCCCTATGCGGGGACCGAAGAGCCGGTGGGGCTCATCAGGCGCACCGATTCGGAGCCGTCGCCGGTCGCGCGCACGCTGATCGAGGCGGTGCGCGCGGTGGCGCGGCAGCGGCTCGAGGGGCAGGCGGCGCAAGGGAAACGCAAGCCCCGCCGCTCCGCTACCCCTCCGCGTTCATAACGGGAAACCCCTAATCAAGTCCCCCGCCGCTGCGTCGTAATCCCGTTTACGCCTCTCACCAAACAGTCGTCGATAAAGGCGCTCGAACAGCCATGAGACTGAGAGATCCAGGGTCGACCAGCAGCGAAACCCGCGCCGCAGGCGCGCGGCGCACTGCCGCCGCGCTCGTTCCGCTATGGCTCGTCGCCATCGTGATCACGGTGTTCGCCTCGCTCTCCATCGCGGTGATGTCGATTTTCCTGGCCTACGTGGCGGGCGAGAGCAATTGGTCCAAGGGCCAGAAGGATGCCGTGCATGCGCTCGAGCGCTTCGCGAGCACCGGCGCCGAAGCGGACTATCAGGAGTTCCAGGCGCACCTCGCCGTGCCGCTCGCCGACCGTGCCGCCAAGCTCGAAATGAACAAGGCGAGCCCGGATCACGATGTCATCGTGAACGCGTTCCTCAACGGGAAGATCGCGCTGGAAGACATCGACGGCATGATCTGGCTCTATCGCAACTTCAGGAACACGCCGTGGTTCCACCGCGCGGCCGGCTACTGGGATGTCGGCGATATTTATCTGTTGAGGCTCGACGAGATCGGCCGTCAGCTTCACGCGCTGGTAAAAGCAGGAAAAGCCACCGATAAGGCCGCGTTCCGGCTCGTTTCCGAGCTGCGGAGCATCGACGACCATCTCGCCCCCATCGAAGACGGCTTCTCGCGCTCGCTCGACGAAGTCGCCGATCAAACGCGCGACGCGCTGATCCTCACGCTCACCACGTCGGCGCTCCTCCTGCTCGGCGTCTTCACGACGTTCATCTGGCGTTCGTTCTCGCGCGGCGAGCGGCTGAACGCGCAGTTGCGGCAGAGCGAGGAGCGCCTGAACCTCGGCTTCGAAGGGATCAACGCGGGGCTGTGGGACTGGGATGTCGAACGCGATCTCATCTATTACTCTCGCTGGCTCTACGCGCAGCTTGGCTACAGCGCCGCGGACCTGTCCATCCATTCGTCGGCCTTCACCTCGCTCGTGCATCCCGAGGACCGCGAACGCGTGCAGCAGGCGATGCGCGACCATCTGGTGAGGGACGCGGTCTACGACGTCGAGTACCGCGTCAAGATGGGCAAGGGCGACTACATGTGGTGCCGCTCGCGCGGCAAGGCCATTCGCAACGAGGAAGGCCGGGCGGTGCGGATGGTGGGGTGTCTCTTCGACGTCTCCGATCGCAGGCGCGCCGAGGCCGACGCCCAAAGCGAGCGGGAGCTCGCCGAGGTCACGCTGGCGTCGATCGGCGATGCGGTCGTCAGGACCGACGACCAGGGTCGCGTCACCTATTGCAACCAGGTCGCCGAACGCATGCTCGGCCGCACCGCGGCGGACATGTGGATGAAGACGTTCGACTCGGTCTGCGTGCTTTTCGACGGCGCGACGGGCGAGCGCAACCCGACCGGCATCGACTATCTGCGGCAGCAGGAAGACGCGCCCGATACCGGGTTGCCGCGCAATCTCTGCATCGTCCGTCCCGACGGCCAGCGGCTCGCGGTCGACTACTCGGTGGCGACGATGCGCGACGCCGAAGGCAACGCGCTGGGCACGGTGATGGTGCTGCACGACGTCAGCGCCGAGCGCAAGCACGCCGCCGAGCTCGCGTATCAGGCGACGCACGACGAGCTGACCGATCTCCTCAATCGCCGCGAGTTCGAGCGGCGGCTCGCCCGCTTGCTCGAACCGTCGTGCTCGGGTGGCCATGCCGAGCATGCGGTGATGTTCCTCGATCTCGACCAGTTCAAGGTCGTCAACGACACCTGCGGGCATGCGGCGGGCGACGAGCTCATCAAGCACGTCGCGGCGACGCTGCGCTCGTGCCTGCGTTCGAGCGACATCCTCGCGCGCCTCGGCGGCGACGAGTTCGGCATCGTGCTGCCGCACTGCATGATCGCGAACGCGCTGCAGATCGCGGACACGCTGCGCCAGGCCGTCGCGAACATTCATCTGCCGTGGACGGAGCGCGTGCTGACGACGGGCGTGAGCATCGGCGTGGTGGGGGTCGGGGCGAACCTGACGTCGTCGAAGGAAGTGATGAAGGCGGCCGACGTTGCCTGCTATATGGCGAAGGAGAAGGGCCGCAATCGCGTGCATCACTTCCGTTTCGACGACCAGGAATTGTCGGCGACGCACACGCAGATGGAGTGGGTCTCGCGCGTCAAGGCGGCGCTCGATCAGGATCGCTTCTGTCTCTACGCGCAAAGGATCGTGCCTTTGCCGCGCGGCGGGCCGGGCCGCGCAAAACGCGGCATGCACGTCGAGCTGCTGCTGCGCATGAAGGACGAGACGGGCGCCATCGTGCCGCCGTCGTTCTTCATCGGCGCGGCCGAACGCTTCAACCTGATGCCGGCGATCGACCGCTGGGTCATCGCGCGCGCATTCTCCGCGATCGCCGCCGGCAAGGACGAGGTCGATACGTGGTCGATCAATCTGTCGGGCGCGTCGCTTGGCGACGAGCGTCTGCTCGACTACATCGTTCAAGCGCAGAAACGGCACGGCATCTCGTTCGGCAAGGTGTGCTTCGAGATCACCGAGACCGCCGCGATCACGAACCTGCAGAAGGGCGTGGCGCTGATCGGCAGCCTGCGCGAGCTGGGGTGCCGCTTCGCGCTCGACGATTTCGGCGCGGGCATGTCGTCGTTCAATTACCTGAAGCACCTGAACGTCGATTACCTGAAGATCGACGGCAGCTTCATTCGCGGCATCGTCAACAGCGCGCTCGATCGCGCGATCGTGCAGTCGATCAATCAAGTCGCCCACGCGACGGGCAAGCAGACGATCGCGGAGTTCGTCGAGAACGACGCGATCATCGAGTGCCTGAGCGAGATGGACGTCGACTATGCGCAGGGGTATGGCATCGGCATGCCGGAACCGCTCGTGTTGCCCGGGCGGGTTCCTGCGCCTCAGGACGTGCTCGTCGACGAGACGGATTGATGCGCGGCCCCCGCGCGGCGAGAGAGCTTCATTCCGGATAGTCGAGTTTCGGATACCAGTCCGTGCCGCGGCCTTCGGGCGTCATGTCGAGCACAGTCCAGAGCGGCATCAGGTCAGGCGCGCCGCGGGGGTCCTGGCCGGGGTCCGCCGTTTCGAAACCCATCTCCCCGCTCCAGAAGTGACGGATCGTGCCGTCGCGCCGCGTGAAGACGTTGAGCGCCGGATCGTCGCCGCCGTCCTTGGTGATGGCGTGATAGTCGCGGCTGTAGCGGCCGTTGACGTCGGAGTACAGCTTGAGGTCGCGCCATCCGCGTTCCTTCTTGAAGGCGGCGAGCTTCTCGATCGGCGAGCGCGCCACCACGGCGAGCGCAATGCGCTGGCCGATGTCGCGCGCCTCGCCATTCCATGCGGAGAGGAGCGACGTGCACATCGGACACGGACGCTCGCGCTGCGGGCCGAACATGTAGCTGTAGACGACGAGTGTCGCTTTGTCGCCGAACAGGCCGGCGAAATCGAGCGGGCCGTGTTCGCCCTGGAAGCGGTAGTCGCCCGTCACCGCGCCGCCCGGCGGCAGCGCGCGGCGCATCTCGGCGACGCGCTCGATATGGCGGCGCAGTTCGATCTCTGCGGCGAGCAGCGCATTGCGCGCGTGGCGGTACTCGTTGCTTTCGTTAGGGAGCGTCATGCGGTTGCGCTTGACGAGTTCGGCGGCGGGGATAAGGGTTGAAGCGGATGTCATCGTCTGGCTCCTATACGGTCGAAGATGAAGCGACGTCGATCAGAGGCTCAATCGCGATCGGGCGCGCCAAGCGGAAACCACGGGCGAAACGGACGGGCTTCGTCGACGGCGCGTGCGAACGACGGCCGTTTCAAGAGCCGCTGCCGGTACGCGATGACATGCGTGAACGCGGCGTCGATGCGATGCGTCCAGTCCGCGTAGAACAGCGACGGCGCGGCGGCGCAATCGGCGAGGCTGAAGCGCTCGCCGGCGGCCCATTCGCGCCCGGCCATGGTTTTGTCGAGCCATGCATAGGCGGTGTCGAGCATCGCGCGCGCGTCGGCGCAGCCGCGCGCGTCGCGCTCGGCCTCCGGGCGCAGGGCGTCGAACACGATCTTTTGCTGCGACGTCGAAACGTAGTTGTCGAAGAAGCGGTCCATCAGGCGGACTTCGAGCGCCGCGCGCGGATCGGCGGGCAGCAGCGAAACGGGCCCGGGATAGTGCAAGGCGAGATATTCGATGATGATGGTCGACTCCTGGATCGTCCGGCCTTCGTCGACGAGCACGGGGAAGCGCTTGATCGGCCACAGCGCCGCGAACTCCTCCATGATTTGCGGGTTGTCGGGCGAGAGCTGTCTCCATTCGAACGGCGTGCCGTTTTCGTAGAGCGCGATCAGGACCTTTTGGCAGTATGCGGAAAACGGGTGGGCGTAGAGCTTGAGCGTCATGACGGGGCACCTCTGAGTGGTCGGTTGGGCTGCTTTATCCAACGACGAACGAGCGCGCGGGAAATCGACACATCGCGCCCAGGATTTTTCAAGGCTTTCGTTCTGATTTCACTTCATACGCTTTGCACGGCGAGACTGTCCATCACATAGGGCGCGTAGCGGAAATCGCGGATGGCGGCGAGGCGGTCTTCCGCCCAGTCGAGCAGGATCACGTAGGCGACATCGGCCGTGGACACGCCCGGATCGCTCGCGAGCAGCACGAGACGTCCCTCCGCCTGACCGAGCCTGACCCGGCAAGCGGGGTTTTGTTCGTAGCGCGTGAAGTAGACCGATACGTCTTTTCGTCCGGCAAGACGCACCCGGTTGACGAGATCGAGCCGCACTTCCGCGGAGAGCATGTCGCGCAGCGCATCGAAGTCGCGCGCGTTGAAGTGTCCGGCGTAGGCATTCAGGCGTTCGCGATCTTCCCCGGTAAGGGTCGGCCGGGCGTCGTCCGGCGCGGCGGCGAGTTCCTGCAGCCGAGCGCGGCCGCGATGCAGCGCCGATTTCACGGCGGCAAGGCTGACGCCGAGCATCTCCGCCGTTTCCGCCAGCGAGTAGCCAAGGACATCCGCGAGCACGACGGTCGAGCGCTGGATCGTCGACAGATGCAGGAAGTTCGCGAGGCTCGCCGCCGCCGCGACCCGCTCGTCGGCCTGCGCGCCGTGATCGGGCAGATTCGACAGCACGTCGTCGCCGGATTCGGCGTAGCCCTGCCGCTTGCGGCGGCGCAGGGCGTCGAGCGCGGCGTTGTGGGCGATGCGCAGCAGCCAGCTTTCCGGATGCTGGATCTCGCCGGCGGCGGGAAAGGCCTGGATCGCGTTGGCGAGCGCATCCTGAACCACGTCCTCCCCGTCGAAGGCCGAGCCGACCATGCGCGTGCAGTAGCGGTGCAGCCGCGGGCGCAGGTCGCTCATCAAGCGTGCCAATCCATCGGAATCCACGGCGGAAGTCTCCTTGTCGTCTGTCGATCGGAGTTGGCGCTTCAGCGCCAACTCCGATCCCATGCAAAGCGGTCGAACCAATGCCGGTAGACGTTTCCGGCAGCGAAAAGGATTCGCCCATAAAAAAATAAATTTACCCGGAATCCTTTGACGCGTTCGCATCGTCTTTCGCGGTATCGACACCCCCCGGTGCCGGTACCATCGAATGGAGAACGTCATGCAACGCGTAACTTTTGTCCGCTATGCGGTGAAGCCGGAATGCGCCGCCGAGAACGAGGCGCTTTCGCGCACCGTGTTCGCCGAGCTGCGGGAGGCGAAGCCCGAGAACGTCGTCTATGCGCTGTTCAGGAGCGGCCTCGAGTTTGTCCATGTCTTCGTGAACCTGACCGGGGACGATTCCGCGGTCCTGACAGAGCTGCCGAGCTTCAAGGCTTATGCCAAGGACGTCTCGGCGCGTTGTGAGACGGAGCCGGAGGTGACGCGGTTGGGTGTCGAGCTTCTCGAGTCGTATGGGTTCAACACAAAGCGCTGACGGCAATTCGCGCCGCCGCGCATGTTCGTGCGCGAACTGCAGACGGGGCTCCTGGCTTGCCCGTTCGAGACATCGGTGAAGACGGGCAGCTATTGGCTCACTTGGCTGAAATCGCGGCGCGTGACACCGGCGATGCAACTGTTCCGCGACTGGGCTCTCGATGAGGCGGCGCGCGAAGCCGCCGGCCAAAGCGATGGCGTCTCGTGATGGGATTCAATGCGGCTTCGCGATCCGATCGCCGTCCGGCACGAACACATAGCCACGGCTGCGCACGGTCTGAATGAAGCGCGGCGAGGACGGATTGGTCTCCAGCACGCGGCGCAGGCGCCAGACCTGCACGTCGATGCCGCGATCGGTGCCGTCGTATTGCGGACCGTGCAGCAATTCCAGCAGCCGCTCTCGCGTAAGCGTGCGCATCGGGTGATTGACGAAAATCTTCAACAGCGCGAAATCGCTGCCCGATAGCGCGAGCGTTTCGCCGTCCAGCATCAGCGTGCGCGCCTGGAAATCGAGCGTGAAGCGGCCGAACGAATAGGGCTCGCGCAGCTCCGGCGCGGCGGCGATCGCCGATGCCGCACCGCGCCGCCGCAGGATCGCTCGCACGCGCGCGAGCAGCTCGCGCGGGTTGAACGGCTTGCCGAGGTAGTCGTCGGCGCCCATTTCGAGGCCGATGATGCGGTCGATGTCGTCGGTGCGCGCGGTCAGCATGATCACCGGAATGTCGTCGCCGGCGGCGCGCAGCTTGCCGAGCGCGGTCAGGCCGTCGCCGTCGGGCATCAACTGGTCGAGGACGATCAGGTCGGGGCGCTCGAGCTCCAGGCGGTGTGTGAGCGTGTTGGCGCCATGCAGCACGGAGACATCGATTCCTTCGCGGCGGAGAAAGTCGCTCAGCAGTTCGCGAAGTTCGAAGTCGTCGTCGACGACGAGGATTTGAGTGGTCATGACATGAAAATGAACGCGCAGGGGACGGGTTCGTTAAGCGGACGGCCGTATTGGCTTACAGCGCTGTCAGCAAAGGGCGGTTTGCCTGACTCTTGAACGGAGCAGAGGGGGAAACCCGTCGCGACGGGGTGATATTTTTGGGGTATGTTGGATTGGCGGTCGTACCGTTCACGTGCTTACGTGCTTGCAACGAGCCATCGTTGCGGACCGCCGCATCCGTACGAGGTAGAACATGGGCAAAGCGAAACTGACTGCTCAACTGCCGACGGTCGACATCGAGATCACCCGGCTCGAACTCCCGGAACAGAACGCGGAAGCGATGACCATCCAGATCACCGCGACGTAGCAAAATCGAAAAGCAGTCGTAACGCGCTTCGTGTAAGTCTTAACGATTCCGGCGAAGCGTAGAGGTGGACACAACGGAAAAGCCGATGGGCTGGCTCAGAGCGGGCACAATGGAACTTTCTTTTTGTTCAACAACGATTCGTAGCCGTTTCCAATACCTCAAAATAGAGAAAACAATAATGAACATACAAGTGAAGGTACAAAACAAGCCTCGAATTGCTGGCATCGCCATTGCCGTTTTTCTGGTTTTCACACTCATCACCGGCGGGTTCGTGACCGTCGGCCCAGGCCAACGCGGTGTGCTCATGACTTGGGGGGCCGTTCGGTCTGGCGTACTCGATCCTGGCTTGCACCTCAAGATCCCATTTGCACAGTCGGTCGCGAGGATGGATGTTCAGGTGCAGAATTCCCAAGCTGCGGAAACTGCCGCCAGTCTTGATCTGCAAGACGTGACGACGACCGTGGCCACGAATTGGCACATCCTGCCTCCCGACGCCGAGTGGGTCTATCAACATATCGGCAACGAAGCGGCCTTGGTGGACAAGATCATCAAGCCCGCAATCAGTAACTCGGTGAAAGCCGTTACTGCACACTACAACGCCGAGGATTTGATTACGCACCGCGACCAGGTGCGGGGGGAGATCGAGGCGCAGATCACCAGCGAACTCAAGCCATACCGGCTCGTGGTCGATTCGGTCAACATCACTGATTTCCACTTCAGCGCGGAATACGCGCGAGCGATCGAGCAGAAACAGGTCGCTCAGCAGCGTGCCCAACAGGCGCAATACGAACTTCAGCAGGCAAAGGTCGTTGCCGAGCAGAAGATTGTCGAGGCGCATGCGCAGGCGGAAGCGCAAAAGCTGCTGCAGGAGACGATAACGCCCGAGATCATTCAGCAACAGGCTGTCGCCAAGTGGGACGGCCATTTGCCTGAGGTGATAGGGACGGGTGGCGTCCTGCCGCTGCTTGGCAACCTTGGCGCCGGAAAGCTGGCGCGATAGGAAAGCAAGGTGGATCTCGACATCGTGTGGGACACCATCGAAAACGCTCTGCCGGTCATGCGTCGCGCATCGGCTCGCGTCTCTTTGTCGATCCGGTGGACTGGTACAAGCGTCCCGCCGCCGCCCCGCTCTTGCCGCGGCTCGCGCAGGCGGTGTGGGACGAAAAGCGGATCTCGATCGATTACGAGGGCTGGGCCGCGAGCGGCAAGCGCGCGCTGGAGCCCGCCGAGCTGCGCGAGCGGCTAAGGCAGGTCGCCGAGCAGATCGCCGCGTTGAACGCGCCGGCGGGTTAACCGCTGCGCGCCTCGATGCGGTACACGCGCATCGCGTTGTCGTGCCACACGGCGCGAGCCGCGATGTCGTCGAGGCCGGCAAGCGCCTCGGCGAACAGCCGGATCAACGCCGGATAGGCTACCCGCAGCCCCGCCACCGGGAAATTGCTCGCGAACATGCAACGCTGCCAGCCGAAGATCGCAAGCGCATCGCGGATGATGCGCGTGTTCCGGGCGTCGTCCCATGCGCTGTCGCGCAGCCCGAACTCGGAGAGCTTGACGAACACGCGCGGGTTTTCCGCCAGCGCCGCCATCCCTCGCCGCCATTGGGCCAGACCTTGTTCCGAACGATCCCACGGCAGCCCTGCGTGCTCGAGCACGACTGTCACGCCCGGCGCGTTGCAAAGCAGCGCCGCCGCCTCTTCGAGATGCCAGAACGGCACGCGCAGATCCCATGCCAGCCCATGCGAAGCGAGCCGCGCCAGCGCATCGCCCCACCGCGGATCGCGCAAGGTGCCGGGGCCGTCCGGCAGCGATTCGCCGGCGCGCGCGGCCGTGCGCGGCTTGAAGCGGATGCCGCGCACGAGCGGCCAGGCGGCCTGCTCGGCAAGTTGCTCGGACGCGTCGCCGGCCAGCAGATCGGCCCACGCCACGACGGCCGACGGCAGGCTGTGCCGAGCTGCGACGGCATGCAGCCACTCGGTCTCCGCGAGCGCCTGCGAGCGCGCGCATTCCGCCTCGATATGAACGCTGGCGACGACAGGCACGCCACGCGCTGCGCGCCGATAGTCGGGAACGCCGAAATCCGCGCACAGCGGCGCGTACGGACCGAGCATGAAACGCTCGGGATCATAGTCGTCCTGCAGCCACGGATAGCGGATTCCCGACGACGACAGCAGCCACAGATGATGATGCGCATCGACGACCGCCTCGGGCATCCTTGGCTCGTCCGGCACTGCGCGATCAGCCCGGATTGGCGAGCACATACGAGGCATCCGGCTCGCGCAGCGTGCGCAGTTCGCTGACGAATTTCAGGCTGTCGAGATCGAGCTCGCGCACGAAGTCGTCCTGGAACGACACGAACGCCGAGCGCCTCGCCGGATGGAACGACAGCGCGGTCGGATTGGCCGGCAGCGCGACGCGTTCGACCTCTTCGAGATGCGCGGCATCGAACACCGATATCGATTGCTCCCCCGAGTTCGTGAGCAGCAGCAGGTCGCGGCCGTCGACGGATTGGGTACGGTAGATCCGGTTCGGGTCGCTGCGGGTCTTCACGCGGCGTCCGCAGGCCATCGTGGCCGTATCGATCGCAACGAGCGTGTCGTCGCCGCGATTGGCGACGTAGAGCGTGCGCTCGTCGCTCGACAGCGCGTTGCCCTCGGGGCGCGGCCCCGGCATCACCGCGAGCGCAGGCACGGTCGCGTCGCGCGGATGGAACTTCGTCACCGTATTCGACAGCAGGTGCACGCCGTACGCGGTGCGCGCGTCGCGCGTGAGCGTCACGAGATGGGTCTTGATGCCGCCCGACGGGATGGCCATGTTCGGCACGTCCTGCCGCGTCGGGTGATCGAACACGAGCAGCAGGTTGTCCGCCTCGCTCATCGCATAGAGCCGGCCTTCGGCATCGGTCGCCATGCCGTGCGGCCGGTAGTAGGGCCACAGATCGAGCGTGCGTGCATGCGTGCGTTCGTGCAGGTCGATCACCGCGATCCGGTGGTCGCCCTGGTGCCCGCGCGACCACGCGGTCTCGATGCCGAAAATGCCGACATAGGCAAAGCGGCGGTGCGCATCCACCGCGAACTCGTGCGGGAAGTTCGGCAGCACGATGTGCGCGAGCGCGGCCTTCGATTCCAGATCGTAGAAGCTGAAGGTATGCGCGCACTTCTGCACGAGCAGCAGGATGTCGTTCATGAGCGGTTCTCTCCGTTATATCCGTTGATTCAATGCACGGCGCGCCGCCCCGGGGAAGGGGCAGCGCTGCCGTCCTGCCGTTCCGTTTGCCCGGCGGCCGGGCCTTCGCATCGCGCGGGCAGCGTCAGCGCGAGCAGTCCGGCCACCGCGAGCACGCCGGCGAGGCTGTACACGCCGGTGGCCGCGCTCGCATGCTGGGTCAGCACGCCGACCGCATACGGTCCGCAAAAGCCGCCGAGATTGCCGAGCGCGTTGATGAGGCCGCGCGCGTTGCCAGCCGTCTCGACGCTGCACAGCTTCGGCGGAATCGCCCAGAACACGCCGGCCGCCGCCTGCAGGAACACGCCGCTGCCGACGAGGAACGCGTACGACGCGAGCATCGACGTCTCGAAGCGCACCGACAGGAACAGGCACGCGGCGAAGCCCAGGAGCGGAATCACGATGAAGACGCGGCGCTTGCCGGTGCGGTCCGACAGCCACGCGGTCGCGATCATGCCGGCCATCGTGCCGACATACGGCAGGATCGCGAGCATCCCGACCTGTCCCATGCCGCCGTGCGTGAGGTTCTTGAGCAGCGTGGGCAGCCACAACGTATAGCCGTAGATGCCGGCCTGGTAGCAGAAATTGATCGCGATGAGCAGCCACACGGTGCCGTCGCGCAGGAGCGCGCCAAGCGACGCGGCGGCCGGCCCGGCATGGCGCGCGGCGTCGCGTTCGGCGCGCAGCGCATCGAGAATGTACGCCTTCTCTTGCGGCGACACCCAGCGCGCGGCCTGCGGACTGTCGTCGGCGAAGCGCCACCAGGCGAGCACGAACAGCGCCGACAGCAGCCCCGACGCAAAGAACAGATGCCGCCAGTCGTAGGCAGCGAGGATGAAGCCGGAGAGCGGGGCCGTCACCATGCCGGCGAGCGGCACGAACAGGATCACCATCGCATTGGCGCGTCCGCGCTCGCGGTCGGGGAACCAGTTGCCGACCATCGTCAGCACGACCGGCAGCATGCCGCCCTCGGCGACGCCGAGCAGGAAGCGCAGCACGAGCAACTGCCACGGCTGGGTGACGAGGCCGGTGAGCACCGACAGCACGGCCCAGCTCGCAAGCGAATACGCGATGAACTTCTTGCCGCCGCCGCGCGCCGCGAGCCGGCCTCCGGGAATCTGCAGGAACAGGTAGCCAAAGAAGAAGATGCCTGCCGCGAGCCCGACCATGCCCGCGCCGATGCCGAGGTCCGCGCTCATGCCGCCCGGCAGCGCGAACGCGATGTTCACGCGGTCCATGTAGGAAATGATGCAGGCCATCAGCAAAGGCGGCACGACGCGCAGCCAACGGCGTTGAGGGACGGCCGGCGCCGCCGAATCGAGAGTGTCCATGCTGTCCGTCTCCTGTCAAAGCTGTCGTAGGACTTCGGGCGCGGCTTCTTGTCGGCCGCGCGCCTTTCATGCATTCAGTGCCTGCTCGCTGGCATTGTCGGCGTGAACCGGTCTTAACGCCCCCACCGCAACACCAGCGGATCGAGCCGCCGCGCCGCGTCGAGCAGCCCTTCGCGCGTGGCCGGATGCAGCTCGGGCCACGGCGCGCGCGGCCGGTCGCAGGCGATCACGCCGCCTGCCTTCATCAGCGCCTTCGCGGCCAGAAAGCCGGCCTGCCGGTTCTCGTAGTTGATGAGCGGCAGCCACCGCGCGTAGGCGGCGCACGCTTCGTCGCGCCGTCCCGCGAAGTAGGGGTCCGTGATCTGGCGGATGCCGTCCGCGAAGCCGCCGCCTGCCATCGAGCCTTGCGCGCCCGCGTCGAGATCGGCGAGCAGCGTGATGCCTTCCTCGCCGTCCCACGGCCCTTCGATCGCATCGCCGCCGAGCCGGATCAGCTCGCGCAGCTTCGCCGCCGCGCCCGGCGTCTCGATCTTGAAGTACGACACCGCCTCGATCTCGCGCGCGAGCCGCGCGAGGAACGCGGCGGAAAGCGTCGTGCCGCTCGCGGGCGCGTCCTGGATCATCAGCGGAATCGACAGCCCCGCCGATACCTCGCGGAAGAACCGCTCCATGGCTTCCTCCGGCACGCGGAACGTCGCGCCGTGATAGGGCGGCATGACCATCGCCATCGACGCGCCCAGCGCCTGCGCGCGCCGGTTGCGCTCGGCGCAGATCCGCGCGCTGAAGTGCGACGTCGTGACGATCATGGGCACGCGGCCCGCGACGTGCTCGATCGCGGTGCGCGTGAGGAGGTCGCGCTCGTCGTCGGCGAGCGCGAACTGCTCCGAGTAGTTCGCGAGCACGCAGATGCCGTGCGAGCCGGCGTCGATCATGAAATCGAGCGCGCGGCGCTGGCCGTCGAGATCGAGTGTGCCGTCCTCGCGGAAGACCGTCGGCGCGACCGGAAACACCCCTTGAAAACGCGCTTTCATGAATCACTCCACGATGTCGAACTGATCGAGGAACTCCGTCTTCAGCGTCAGGCCGAGGCCGGGCGCGTCGTCGCGCAATTGCAGGAAGCCGTTCTCGGCGACGGGTTCGCCGTCGAAGATGTAATAGAACAGCTCGTTGCCGACTTCGACGTCGAACATCGGGAAGTACTCGCTCATCGGCGAGGCGAGCGTGCTCATCGTCAGATGGTAGTTGTGCATCTGCCCCGCGTGCGGAATCACGGGCACGCTATAGGCCTCGCAGAGCGCGTTGATCTTGTGCGCCATCGTGATGCCGCCGACGCGGTTCGTGTCGTACTGCACGACCGACACCGCCTTGCGGTCCAGCAACTGCTTGAAGCCGTACAGCGTGAACTCGTGCTCGCCGCCGGAGATGGGGATGCTGGTCAGGCGGTTCAGCTCGGCGTAGCCGTCGATGTCGTCGGCGATCACGGGCTCTTCGAGCCAGCGCGGCTGGTATTTCTCGAGCTTCGGCAGCATTCGCTTCGCGTACTCGAGGTTCCAGCCCATGTAGCACTCGAGCATCAGGTCGTTGTCGTAGCCGATCACTTCGCGGATCGCCTCCACCGACTTCAGGTTCTCGACGACGCCCTGCTGCCCGTTCGCCGGGCCATAGCCGAAGCGCATCTTGAACGCGCGAAAGCCCTGGTCGAGATAGCGCTGCGCCTCGGCCTGCATCTCCTTCAGATCGGTGCGATAGAGCTTCGAGTAGTAGCAGGGGATGCGCTCCTTGGTGCGTCCGCCGAGCAGCTTGAAGACGGGCTTGCCGACGCTCTTGCCGAGCACGTCCCAGATGGCGATGTCGACGGCGGAGATCGCCGCCATGCCGATGCCCTTGCGTCCCCACGCGTGCGTCGCGCGGTACATGCGTTGGCTCAGGTACTCGTAGTCCCATGGGTCCTGGCCGGTGACGAGCGGCGCGAGGTACTGGTCGACGATGAGCTTCGCGACCTGCGGCGCGAGCGCGACGTTGCCGAGGCCGACGATGCCGTCGTCGGTCTCGACTTCGACCACCGTCCACGAATGGAAGCGGAACGTGCTCATCGTTTCCTGCGGCGCGTAGAGCAGGTCCATGGCGTTGCTGCAGAAGTTGCCTTGCGGCGGCACGGTCTTGCCTTTCCACTGGAATACGCGTGCGCGTACGGATTTGATTTTCATGCGGATGTCTCTGTCGATTCGTTGTTGATACGTGCAATAGCGAGGTCGCGGCGGCGCGCCGTGCCCATCCGGCAGGCGATCTGGAACGCCTGCCAGGTCGCGCCGGCGTCCGCGCGGCCGAGGCCGGCGATGTCGTAGGCGGTGCCGTGCGCGGGCGTCGTGATCGGCACGGGCAGGCCGCCTTGCACCGTCACGCCGCGCGAGAAGCCGAGCAGCTTGATCGCGATCTGCCCCTGGTCGTGGTACATCGTGACGATCGCCTGATAGTCGCCCGCCTGGGCCTTCAGGAAGATCGTGTCGGCGGGGAAGGGGCCGTGGAACGGTGCGTCGGTCGGCCAGTCGCGCGCTTGCAGCGCCCGCACCGCGGGGGCGATCACATCGACTTCCTCGCGGCCGCACATGCCGCCGTCGCCGCCGTGCGGATTGAAGGCGGCGATCGCGACTTTCGGCGCGGCGACGCCGTTGGCGAGCAGCGACTCGTAGATCAGCTCGGCGGCCTGCGTGATGCGCTCGACGCTCAAGTAGTCCACTGCATCCTTGAGCGGAACGTGCGACGAGATGCGCGCGGTCCACAGCTCGCCGAGCGTGTTGAATTCGCAGAAATAGCCTTTCACGCCGAGGTATTCGGCGAAGTGATGCAGCTCGTCCTCATGCTTCAGGCCGCCGAGCTTCATCGCGTGCTTGTTGAGCGGCGCGAAGCAGATCGCGTCGACATCGCCCGCGAGCGTCGCGTCCATGCAGCGGTCGAGCACTTGCAGCACCGAGCGGCCGCCCGCAGGGCCGGCCTTGCCGCGTGCGACCTGCTCGCTGGTGATCGTGTCCACGGCGACGAACGCCGGCCGCTCGACCGATGCGCGGCCGCGCACCTGCGCCAGCGACGCGACCGGCTCGGCGTCGATGCGCAACCCGGCGACCCGCTGCCCGTCTTCCCAGAGCCAGGGATCGCCGACCAGCACGATGTTGGCGCGCTCGATCGCATCCGGCCGGGCAAGCAGCCGTGCGATCAGCTCGGGGCCGATGCCGGCCGGATCGCCGAGCGTCAGCGCGACGACGGGCGGGGCGGAGGTTGCAGTCATACGTTGTCTCCAACTGAACTGGTGCGGTTGCGGCCGAAGCCCGGTCTCTCGTGACTCGGGGTTCATGCTAGGTAGACGCGGGGTGCCGGTAAATTGAAAACTCCTGATAAATCGATAACTACAGGTAATCAGCGTGGGCTCAATCGACAAACGCGACTCGACGCCGCAACTGCTCAACCGCATCCGGATGCGGCAAATCGCGCTGCTGCTCGCGGTGGAGGAATGCACGACGCTGCGCGCGGCCGCCGAGCAGATGGGCCTGACGCAGCCCGCGGCGACCAAGATGCTGCGCGAGCTCGAAGACGCGCTCGGGCAGCCGCTCTTCGAGCGGGCGGGGCGCCGGCTGCATCTGAATCCGGCGGGCGAGCGCGTGCTCGACTACTTCCGCGGGATTCGCGGCAGCATGGAGGCGCTCAACCGCGAGCTCGCGGAGCTGACGTTCGGCAGCGCGGGGCGGCTCGCGATCGGCAGCATCATGGCGGCGTCGCCGGGGCGGCTCACGGAGGCGCTCTTGCAGTTGAAGGCGCGCTTCCCGCTATTGGCGATCGAGATCGCCGTCGACACGAGCGACCGGCTGATGCCGCAGCTGCACGAGGGCGTGCTCGAAGTGGTGATCGGGCGGCATGCGGGCGGCGGCAGCGGCGAGTACGAGTTCCGCTCGGTCGACGACGAAGCGCTCGCCATCGTGGCGGGCTGCGGCCATCCGCTCGCGCAGGCGCGGCGGGTCGAGTTCGCGGCGCTGCTCGACTATCCGTGGATCGTCCAGCCGGCGGGCAGCCCGGCGCGTGAGGTCGTCGAGCGCGTATTCCGCGAGCATCACCAGCCGATGCCGCGCGGGCTCATCGAAACGGGCTCGATCCTGACGACGATGAACCTCGCCGGCAGGTCGCAGATGCTCGGTGTGATTCCCGCGACGGTCGCGCAGCGCAATGCGGAGCATGGGCTCGTCGCGGTGATCGACTACACGCTGGGGCATAAGCTGCCGTCGTACGGCAGCCTCGTGCGGCGCGATCGGCCCTTGAGCGCGCCCGCGCGGCATTTTCTCGAACTCTTTCATACGTGGGCCGAGGCATAGCAGCGCATCGGCCGCATATAAACGCAGGTTATCGATTGTTGAAATCTTTTGATTAGCGCGGCATCTGCCACGCATTCACACTGAAAAAACCAACAACAAAGTGTCGGCCTTCGGGCCGGTCCAAACGGCAGGCGGCCTGCATGCGGCGCTTGCCTGGGAGACGAATGTGTCGCCATTGCTCTCGTTCAAGAACGTCAAGAAACGCTTTGGCGGCACGCTGGCCGTCGACGGCGTGAGCCTCGACATCGAAGCCGGCACCGTGCTCGCCCTGCTCGGCGAGAACGGCGCGGGGAAATCGACCTTGATCAAGCTGCTCGCCGGCGTCTATCCCATCGATTCGGGTTCGATCGAGTTTTGCGGCGCACCGCTCGACGGCGAGCCGCCGCGCGACGCCATCGCTTTCATCCACCAGGACCTCGGTCTCATCGACTGGATGAGCGCCGCGGAAAACGTCGCGTTCGGCTGCGGCTTCGCGCGGCGCGCCGGGCTGATCGACTGGCGGGCCGTGCGGCGGCGCGCGGTTCAGGTGCTGGCGCTCGTCGATGCCGGCATCGATCCGGACACGCCCGTTGCCGAGTTGAGCCGCGCCGAGAAATCGCTGCTTGCCATCGCGCGGGCGCTCGCCACCGACGCCCGCCTGATCGTGCTCGACGAGCCCACCGCGAGCCTGCCGCAGAGCGACGTGGAGCGGCTGTTCGCCGTGCTGGCGTCGCTGCGCGAGCGCGGCGTGGGCATGATCTACGTCTCGCATCGGCTCGACGAGATCTTTCGCGTGGCCGACCGCGTCGCCGTGATGCGCGACGGGCGGCTCGTCGGCGAGAAGCGCATCGGCGAGACGAATCCCGAGGACCTCGTGAACATGATCGTCGGGCGCAAGCCGCAGGCGATCCGCGTGAGCGCGGCGCATGCCGGAGACCGCATCGCGCTCGAGCTCGAGGATGCCGTCTTCGGCGAGGTCGGCCCCGTCTCGTTCGAGCTTCGCGCGGGCGAACTGCTGGCGCTCGCGGGGTTGCGCGGCGCCGGGCAGGACACCGTGGGCCGCGCGCTCTTCGGGCAGGCCGCGCTCGACGGCGGCCGGATCCTGCTCGGCGGCGCGCCGATTCGCCCGGAGTCGCCGAGGCGGGCGATGAAGCTGGGCATCGGCTTCGTCGCCGGCGACCGGACTGGCGAATCGCTCGCGATGCCGATGTCGGTGCTCGAAAATCTCTTTCTCAATCCGCTCGCCACGGGCCGCGGCTGGTTCCAGCTGAAGAGCGCGCGCAGCGAGCATCGCGAGGCGCTGGCGCTGACGGCGCAATTCGGCGTGCGTCCGAACGATCCCGCGAGCGCCGTCGAAAACCTGAGCGGCGGCAACCAGCAGAAAGTCGTGATGGCGCGCTGGCTGCAGATCGCCACGCGCCTGCTGATTCTCGAAGAGCCGACTGCCGGCGTCGACGTCGGCGCCCGCGCGGACATCTACGCGCTCGTGAACCAGGCGCTCGGGCGCGGCCTTGCGGTGCTCTTGATCTCGACCGATTTCGAGGAGGTCGCGAACATCGCGCACCGCGCCCTCATCTTCAATCGCGGCCAGGTCATCGACACGATCGCGCGCGAAACGCTCTCGATCGGGAGCCTGCTGCAACGGGCGTCGGCGAGCGAATGCGAGCCCGCGTGACGAACGCCGACGAACGTTGACGAACGCAACGGATAAAGGAGGACTTGTGAGTTCCTTGACCCACCCGAAGAACCATCCGGAGAAAACGGCGTCGCCGCACGGCGTGTCGCACGGCCTCTCCCAGCTCATCCCCGTGTACGGCATGCCGCTCCTGATGGCCGCGCTGATCCTGATCTTCTCGATCGCGCTGCCCGATACGTTCCCGACGCGCCTGAACCTCAACTCGATTCTCTCGGACAAGGCGATCATCGCGATGCTCGCGCTGGCCGCGATGATCCCGATGCTGACGAACAAGATCGACCTGACCGTCGGCTATGGGATCGTGCTCTGGCACATCCTCGCGATCACGCTGCAATCGCGCTTCGGCTTGCCGTGGCCGGCGGCGATTGCGATCGTGCTCGCGCTGGGCCTCGCGTTCGGGTTTCTGAACGGCGTGCTCGTGGAGATGGCGAAGATCGATTCCTTCATCGCGACGCTCGGCACGGGGACGATCGTCTATGCGGTCGCGCTCTGGCACACGGGCGGGCGCCAGGTGATCGCGACGCTGCCCGACGCGTTCTACCAGATCAACGCAGCGCAGTTCCTCGGGCTGCCCGCCGCGACATGGTATGTCGCGGCGATCGCAGTGGCGCTGTGGATCGTCACCGAATACCTGCCCGCGGGGCGCTTCCTCTATGCCATCGGCGCCAATCCGCGCGCGGCCCGGCTCAACGGCATCCCCGTGCGCCGCTATGTGATCGGCGCGTTCATGGCGTCGGGCTTGCTGACCGCGTTTGCGGGCGTCGTGCTCGCCTCGAAGCTCGGCATCGGGCAGGCGAGCGTCGGTCTCGAGTTCCTGCTGCCGGCGCTCGTCGGCGCATTCCTCGGCTCGACGACGATCCGCCCGGGGCGCGTCAACGTGTGGGGCACGCTCGTCGGCGTGGGGATTCTCGCGGTCGGCATTTCCGGCATCCAGCAGATGGGCGGCGCGTTCTTCGTCGAGCCGTTGTTCAACGGCGTGACGCTGCTGATCGCCATCGGCATCGCGGGATATGGGGCGCGCAGACGGTCGCGCGCGGTCAAGCGCCGGCCGGCCGCACCGAAAACGACAACCAGGGAGACACCCAGTGAAGCTCGTTGAATCCACCAAACGAAACGCACGCCGTGCGGCGTGCGCGATGGCGGCGCTTTCGCTCATCGCCATCAACGCGCATGCCGCCGACGACTATCTGGCGCGGGCACGCAGCGCGATTGCTGCGGCGGTGCGTCCGTCGCCGCCCTGGGACGGCCCGGCGACAGGTCCGCAAGCGCAGCCGGACAAGACCATCGTCTACGTGGCCTCCGACCTGCGCAACGGCGGGGTGCTCGGCGTGAGCGACGGCGTGACCGAGGCCGCGCGCGTGATGGGCTGGAAGCTGCGCGTGCTCGACGGGCAAGGCTCGGTGTCGGGGCGCACGGCCGCGATGAATCAGGCGCTGTCGCTGAATCCGTCGGGCATCGTCCTCGGCGGGTTCGATCCGAGCGAGCAGGGCGCCGTCATCCGCAAGGCCGCGAGCCTGAAGATTCCGGTCGTCGGCTGGCATGCCGGGCCGAAAGCGGGCCCCGATCCGTCGTCAGGCCTCTTCACCAACGTGAGCACGGACCCGCTGGCGGTCGCGCGCACCGCGGCCGACTACGCGGTCGTGAAATCGAACGGCACGGCGGGAGTCGTGGTGTTCACCGATTCCTTGTACAAGGTGGCGCTCGCCAAATCGACGGCGATGGCCGACGTCATCAAGCAATGCAAGGGCTGCACGCTGCTGTCCGTCGAGGACACGCCGCTCTCGGACACCTCGACGCGCATTCCGCAACTGACGACCTCGCTGCTGCAACGCTACGGCAAGAAGTGGGGCTACGCGCTCGGGATCAACGACCTCTATTTCGACTTCATGGGGCCGGCGCTCGTGAGCGCGGGCGTGAGCCCGTCGGGCCAGCTCGTCAACCTGTCGGCGGGCGACGGCAGCGAATCGGCGTTCCAGCGCATTCGCGCGAACCGCTACCAGGCCGGCACGATTCCGGAGCCGCTGTTCCTGCATGGCTGGCAACTGGTCGACGAGCTGAACCGCGCGTTCGCCGGCCAGCCGCCGAGCGGCTACAGCACGCCGGTGCATCTCGTGACGCCCGAGAACATCGCGTCCGACGTCGGTCCCAACAATGTCTACGATCCCGCCAACCGCTATCGCGATGCGTACCGCCGCATCTGGGGCAAGTGACGGAACTCGAGGAGAAGCACGCTGATGAAAACGCAGGCGGACAACGAGATTCAACTGCTGGAAGGCGCGGTCGACGTTTATGACGCGCGGGCGACGGCGCTCTTTCCCGCCGATGCCGCGCTGGAGCGGCTTTGCACCGGCGCTGTGTGGGGCGAAGGGCCGGTGTGGCTGCGCGAGGACGCGTCCCTGCTATGGAGCGACATCCCCAACAACCGGATGCTGCGTTGGACCGAGCGCGACGGCATGACGGTCTGGCGCGCGGGCGTCGAGTTCACCAACGGCCATACGCGGGAGCCGGACGGCTCCATCCTGCACTGCTCGCACGGGCAGCGGGCGATTGTCCGCACGCGCTTCGGTGCGGCGCTGTCGAATCCCGTCGATGAGATCGTCGTCGATCGCTATCGGGGCAAGCGGCTCAACTCGCCGAACGATATCGTGGTCAAGCGCGACGGCACGATCTGGTTCAGCGATCCGCCGTACGGGATCGTGTCCGATCGGGAGGGGCACAAGGGCGACTCCGAGCTCGGCGACAACTACGTGTTCCGCTACGACCCGCGCACGCGCGAGCTCAGCATCGCGACGGACTTCGTGGAGGAGCCGAACGGGCTGGCGTTTTCGCCGGACGAATCGGTGTTGTACGTGTCCGATACGTCGGCTGCGCTGCGCACCGACGGCAGCGGCAATCACCATATCGTGGCCTTCGATGTGCTCGATGGCGAGCGGCTTGCGAACCCGCGGATTTTCGCGGTGGTGGAGCCAGGGCTTGCGGATGGATTTCGCATCGACCGGCAAGGGTGGGTCTTTACGAGCAGCGCGGACAGCGTGCAGGTCTATCACCCGGATGGCACCCGGCTCGCGCGCATCGCCGTGCCGGAGAAGGTCGCGAATCTCACGTTCGGCGGGGACGAGGGCGACGAGCTCTATATCTGCGCATCTTCGTCGCTTTATCGCATTCGCGTGAACACGAGAGGGGCGGCGTAGAGGCGTCGCTCGACGGTCGCTATGCCGCCGCGGTCTTCAATGTCGCTATGTCGCGCCGGGGCGGCGCACCGGACATGCGCGCGTATTCGCGGCTGAACTGCGATGGGCTTTCATATCCCACCGGGTAGGCGGCCGCTTCGGCGGTGGCCGCTCCCGTCACCATCAAGTGGCGCGCTTCGAGCAGGCGAAGCTGCTTCTGGTATTGCAGCGGCGTCATCGACGTTGGGAATGGCTTCGGGCGTATCGAGGTCTCGGGCGGCATGGCGATCTAGTGGCCTGGCCGCTACGCCGCGATTCAATACCGCCGCGCGAGCCGCAGCCGCGCGTCTTCCTTCGCGTGCGCGTCGAGCTCCGGCGCGTACGCGAATTTGCCGGCGATGAGCGTCGCGACCGGCGCGCCGTCGCGAAACAGCACGCGGTTGCCCGCGAGCGCGGGGACCTTGTCGCCGGGCAGCAGCGTGCCGACGAGATTGAGCGGATCGGCGCCGCAGACGCAGATCATCTGTCCGTGCGTCTGTCCGCTTTGATATTGCTTGCGCGCCTCGCGCAGCAGCGGGATCGCCTCGGGCAGCGCGAACTGCTCGCCTGAGATGCCGTTGACGAAGCGCCCGCCGCGCACCTGGCCGCGCGCTTCGAGCCGCTGCAGCACGCGCAGCAGGTCTCGCCAGCGCGGCAGCCATTCGGCCTCGCGTTCGAGCAGCAGCCAGCAGACGACGCCGTAGCGGCGCAGCAGTGTCGTCGCGATGTGTTCGAGGACCTCGGGCTCGGCGTGGCGTGCAGCGGGAGCAGGGGGGCGCGGCGTTGAGCCTTTTGTGTCCGCGTTGATGCTCGTGGCTGTTTCCTCTGCACCCGATTCCGCACGTGCCGGCCGGCGCACGAGCGCCCAGCGGCCCGCGTCGTCCATCCCGCCGATCAGCGGGCCAGCGCTGCGAGAGGGGCGGCCGCTGCGGCGTCTGGGTGCGCCGTGGCGTCCGGCGGTGGGCGTCAGCAATGCGCGCAAGCCCGCGAAGCTGTCCGCATTCACGAGCCCGGCAGCGACGAGCTCGCCGAGCGCCGTCTCGAGCTCGACGCGCAGCAAGTGCGTGTCGCCGAGCAGCTCGTCGAAGAACATCGCGCCATGCTGCGTCAGCGCATCGCGGACGCGCTGCGCGCGCGGCGACAGCTCCGGCTCGTCCGACGCATCGGCGAGCGCGTGCCATGCCGCGAGCTCGCGGCGCGGCAGCAGCACGATCGGCGTCGTGCGCACGGGCGCGCTCGCGCCGTGCGCCGAGAAGCGTCCGCCGAGGCGCGTCCACACGACCTTGCCCGAGCGGCACAACTCGTCGATCCCGGTGACCGTGTAGTCCTTGAGGCGAGCCGGCAGAATCTCCTCTTCCCAAGCCGACGCAGCCGCCTCGAAGCCTTCGAGTTGATCGGCGACGGCCGCCAGCGCCTCGCGTCCCGCGCCGCGCGTCTCTGGCGTGAGGTGTTGCCACTGGAACAGGAAGCGCATGAAGTCCGCGCGCTCGACCGGCTCGATCTCGCGCCGCAGGCGCCGCACCGTGTAGCGATGGATGCGCGCGAGCAGATGCCGCTCGCACCACTCCTCTTGCGCGGCGCCGGGCGTGAAGCGTCCGCGCATCGCATAGCCTTCGCTTTCGAGCCGCACCAGCGCCGCCGCGACCGTCGAGGCGGGCAGGGCGAGCGCGCGCGCAATCGCGGGCACCGGCTGCGGACCCAAGCCGGTCAGCCGCGCGCGCACGATGTCGACGACGGCATCGTCTTCGTTCCACGCGTCGGCAAAGCCTTTGGGCGGCGCGAGGCGCGGTTCGAGCTTCGCCTCCGGGTAGATCGCGCGCAGGCACGTGACCCGCTCCGCGGGCAGCCACAGCGCGTCGTGCTGCGCCACGAAAAGACGCGCGGCGCGCCCCGAGGCCGCGAGCGCTTCGAGCCACGCCAGCCAGCCGTCGTTGTCGCGCGCTTCCGCGCCGGTGATGCAGGCGAGGCCGGTCAGCGCCTCATGCATTTCATCGGCGTTCGTCACTTGCGGCCACGCCTCTTCTCGCACGCCCGCAATCGCGTCGGCATCGAGCGCGCCGAGGTCGTCGGCGCTTTGCGGATCGCTCCAGCGCCGCGAGAGCACCGCCTGCGTGCGGCGTTCTTCGAGCGGCGCATCGTCGAGAAACGCGTAGGGCTTCGCGTTCAGGATCTCGGCCGCGAGCGGCGACGGCGCGGGGAGCTCGCGCGTCACGAGCTCGATCTCGCCGCCTTCGATCCGGCGCAGCAGCGCGAGCCAGCCTTCGGTGTCCATCGCCTCGTGCAGGCAGTCGTCGACGGTCTGGTCGACGAGCGGATGCGACGGCAGCTCGCGCTCGCCGACCACGTTCTCCAGGCACGCGACCTGATCGGGAAACACCGCCGCGAGCAGGTCTTCGCTCTTCATCCGCTGCAATTGCGGCGCGGTCTTGCGGCCGCCCGCATAGCGCGGCAAGGCGAGCGAGGTGGTGGCGTTCCAGCGCCAGCGCACGTTGAAAAGCGGAGCGTCGAGCAGCGCCTGGATCAGGATGTGCTCGGCGCTGTTCGAGCGCAGATAGCGCCAGACCTCGTCGAGCACGAAGCTGTGACTGCCGGTGAGCGAGAGCACGATCGCGTCCTCGGTCGCCGCGGCCTGCAGCTCGAAGTTGAAAGTGCGGCAGAAGCGCTTCCTGAGCGCGAGGCCCCAGGCGCGATTGATGCGGCTGCCGAACGGCGCGTGGATCACGAGCTGCGTGCCGCCCGATTCGTCGAAGAAACGCTCCATGACGAGCGTGTCTTGGGTCGGCAGCACGGTGAGCGCGGCGCGCGCCCGTCCGAGGTAGTCGGCGATTTGCTGCGCGGCGGGCTCGGCGAGGCCGAGTTCGCCTGCCAGGAAGTCGATGGCGGGTTGCAGCGTTTGCGGTTGCTGCTGTGCCGTCGATTGCGTCCGCGCCTTCGTTTTCGTCAGCGTGCCGCCGCTCAGCAATCGATCGATCTTTCCGCGCAAGCGCGCAACCGCCGCCGACAGCTCGTCGCTGCGCCCCGGCGCCTCGCCGAGCCAGAACGGAATGTTGGGCGACTGCCCCTCGGCGTCCGCGACGCGCATGCGCCCCGGCTCCACGCGCAGAATGCGGTACGACGTGTTGCCCAGTTGGAAGACGTCGCCCGCGAGGCTTTCGATCGCGAAGTCTTCGTTGACGGTGCCGATGTTCATGCCTTGCGGCTCGAGCAGCACGGCGTAGTCCGCGTTGTCGGGGATCGTGCCGCCCGAGGTGACGGCCGTCAGCTTGCCGCCGCGCCGCCCGCGCAGGGTGCCGCTGACGGCGTCGCGATGGATATACGCGCCGCGCGGCCCGTGCCGGCTCGTGTAGCCCTCGGCGAGCATGCGCAGCACCGCGTCGTACTGCTCGCGCGTGAGCGCCGCATAGGGCGACGCGTGCTTGAAGCACTCAAAGAGCGCATCCTCGCTCCACTCCTCGCAGGCGGCTTCGGCGACGATCTGCTGCGCGAGCACGTCGAGCGGCGCGCGCGGGACGGCGAGCGCATCGAGCTCGCCGCGATTCACGCAATCGATGAGCGTCGCGCACTCGATCAGGTCGTCGCGCGAGGTCGGAAAGAGCCGCCCCTTCGGCATGCCGCCGACCTTGTGCCCCGAGCGCCCGACGCGCTGCAGGAACGGCGCGATCGCGCGCGGCGAGCCGATCTGGCAGACGAGGTCGACATCGCCGATATCGATGCCGAGCTCCAGCGACGCCGTCGCGATCAGCACGCGCAACTCGCCGCGCTTCAAGCGCGTCTCGGCGTCGAGCCGGTGCTCCTTCGACATGCTGCCGTGGTGCGCGGCGACCGCGAGCTTGCCGAGCCGGTCGGTCAGATGGCGGGCGGCGCGCTCGGCCATGCGGCGCGTGTTGACGAACACGAGCGTCGTCGTGTGTGCGGCGGCGAGCTCGGCGAGGCGGTCATAGACACGCTCCCACACGTCGTTGGCCATGACCGCTTCGAGCGGAACGGGCGGCAGTTCCAGCGCGAGATCGCGCTGGCGGATGTGGCCCGTATCGACGATTTCGCACGGCTCGCCCCGAGCATCCGTGCCGCCGACCAGAAATCGCGCGACCGTTTCGATCGGCTTTTGCGTCGCCGACAGCCCGATGCGCGGCAAGCGCCGCTTGGCGAGCGCATCGAGCCGCTCGAGACTTAGCGCGAGGTGGCTGCCGCGCTTGCTGCCCGCCATCGCGTGAATCTCGTCGACGATGACCGTGCGCGCGGTCGCGAGCATGCGCCGCCCGGAATCCGACGACAGCAGCACGTACAGCGATTCGGGCGTCGTCACGAGAATGTGGGGCGGGCGCTTCTTGAGCGCGTTGCGCTCGGCCTGCGTGGTGTCGCCGGTGCGCACGGCGGTGCGGATCTCGACGGCCGGCAGGCCGCGCCGCTCGAGCTCCGCTGCGATGCCTGCGAGCGGCACCTCGAGATTGGCGTGGATATCGTTCGACAGCGCCTTTAACGGCGAGACGTAGACGACCATCGTCTCGTCGGGCAGCGCGCCGCCGCGGGCGAGCCCTTCGCGGACCAGCTCGTCGAGCGCGGAGAGGAAGGCGGTGAGCGTCTTGCCGGAGCCGGTCGGTGCGGCGACGAGCGTGGAGCGGCCGCGCAGGATGTGCGGCCACGCGAGCGCCTGGGCGCTGGTGGGGGCGGGGAACGTGCGCGCGAACCATGCCGCGGTGGCGGGATGGAAATCGGCCAACGGTTTGGCGGACGGGGAAGGGCGCGGTTGACTGCTCATCGGCGCGACGCGGGGGCACGGCTCGCGCTTTCGATTCGCGCGCCGCTCCCGGCCTTTCGACTGGATAAATGAAGAGTTTGCCAGAGAGATGGGCTGCGCGCCTGCGGTGTTCCTGGCGGCTTTATCGTCGGCCGAAAGTGGACGCGAAGGCTTCGGTCGGCGCTACAGACGCCGCGGAAAATGCGGCACGTCGATGCCGCTCACCCACACGTGACGGCAAACGAAAAACGCGATGCCCCAGGCGGCGGCGACGATCAACAAGTCGCAATGCCCGCTGTTCCACCAATTCAGCGAATGCCTGCGCGCGATCCACGGCACGCCGAGCGGATTGGGCCAATCGGCGGCGAGATGCATGAGCCCGCCGCACGCGAAGCCGAAGGCGAGCGCGGCGACATGATGATGTCGAAGGGCCAGGTATGACCAGGCCAGCAGCGCGACCCAGGCGACGCCCCAGTGCGTGAGCGTGCGATGCGTGATCCACAAGCGGCGCTTCGCGGACCACCACGCCACTTCCAGCCAGTCCGGCGCCGTGCCGCCGGCGATGCCCGCCAGGCAGCTCAGCACGCCCCACACATGGGCGGGCCCGCCCGCGCCGGCTCGAGTGACGACGGCCGCGGCGATGACGCCGGCGGCCCATCCGGTTGCGTGGTGTGCTTTGTTGGAGGCCATGATTGCGAGCGGGAAAGGCGAACGGCGCGAAGCGGCGCGCAGAGACGAAGACGGGCGCGTATCTTCGCAGATCGCCGCGCGTGAGGGTACAAGCGTTACACCTCGATACGGACTGGCTCGGGCGGCGGTCCGCCCGGCCTTGGCCGGATGGCATAGGGCGCGCAGGCGCGCGCCGGAACGCGGGTAGAATTCATCGCTCGCGCTTGAAGCCCTCGCCATACCTTCGCACCTGAAACTCTGCCGAACGCCACTGCCATGAACGAAGTCCCGATGCCCGATTCCGCCCTTGACGGCGGCCAGCCCGATCAGTCCGATATTCGCGAGCCGCGCCTCTGGCGCTGCGACGGCTGGACCGCGCGCGTGATCAAGAACGAGGACGACGAGGGCTGGGCCGTCGAGATGATTCACGACGGCGAGGCGGAGCCGGCGCTCGTCGGCCCGTGGACGATGGGCCGCGACAAGAAGAACCCGAAGCCGCTCGACCAGGCGGCGTTCACGACGCTCGTCAAGACGGCGTCGGAAGTGCTGCGCCGGCACGAGCAGCAACTGCACGCGATGTTGCACAAGAGCGTGACGGTGTCGTCGGAATCGGGCGACATCACGGTCACGCTCGACATCGTCCCCGACGAGTACGAACCGCATGCGATCCTCGCCGCCGTCGACGAGGCCGGCGACGAGCTCGCGCGCGTCAAGGCCGCGCCGAACTTCAAGCTGACGCAGGCGAGCGCGGCCAAGTGGATCGAGAACGAATTCGCGCGGCCGGGCTGAGCGCCGCGATGGCGCGATGGCGTGACGTGCCGTCCGTCAGGACGATTCAGGGGATTCGAGCGTGAAGAGCTCGCGGCACGCGGCGAAAGACGACAGGTAGAGCAGCGGGACGATCACCAGCAAGCCGAGCCCGAGCGTGACGAGCGACGCGATGGCGAGTCCCGCGACGATCAGGCCGTATATCAGCGTCGGCCATACGTTGCGGCAGGCGGCGGCGAAGCTTGCCTTGAGCGCGTCGACGGGCGCGGCATCCGCGAGCACGATGAGGGTCGGCGCAAGCCACAGCGCCATCGTGCCGCCGACGGCGGCGACCAGGTAGACGAGGAGAGAGAGCCACGGCACGTCGTGCCAGACGCCGGCGACCTGCTGGCTCGGCACCGTCTTCAGCAGCAGCGAAAAGCTGTCCTCCACGCGGCTGCCCGACAGGTCGCAGACGATCGTCACCAGCAAGGCAAACAGGGCGGCCGCGAACAGCGGCTGGAGCTTGGCGCGCATCCCGTCGGCCACGTCGGCGATGCGCACGAATCCCGTCGTGCGGCAGCGCTCGGCGGCGGCGGCCATGCCGCCCGTCCACAGCACCGCGAACACCGAGGTCAGCGCGCTTGCGTACGGGATCGAATCGAGGATCAGGCTGACGAGCAGATCGATCACGCCCAGCGCGATCCAGATCCACGGATGCAGCCGGAACAGCGCCCATCCGTCGGCAATCCACTGTGCGCCTTGCCGGGCAGGTACGGTGCGCATGAGCATGTGTAAGGGCTCCGCAAGGGTATGAGGGTCTGATGCTCGAATGTAACCAGCGCAGGGGGCGCGTGCAAGTGAACTCCGTTGGCAAGCGTGGTCTGGCGCAGGTTCGCGTGCTTCAGGAACCGTCGAACGCGGCGGCGCGCCGCGCGTTGGCCGGATCGCTGAAGTATTGCTGGCGCAACTGGGTCAGCTGGCGCTCGCGATCTTCCGGCGCGAGGCTCTGCGCGTCGATTTGCTTGCGCTGCCCGGCGTACTGCGCGTAGCGATCGCGGAAGTCGCGCTCCTCTTGCGCAAAGTGCGCGGCCCGCTCGGCGGCTTGCGGGCCGAACTGCGCCGCTGCCGCGCGCGCCGCTTCCGGCGAATCGCCCTGCTGCAGCGCTTGCTGGATGCCTTGCCGCACGGCGTCGTCGCGGCGCTCGCGCGCCAGCGCTTCGCGCCTGGCGGCGGGCAGGCTCTGCTCGAGCGCTTCGAGCCGGCTCACCTTCTCGGCGGCGGAGAGCGACGTATCCGCCATGATGCGTGCGCGAGCGAGGGCATAGCGCTGCTCGGCGAGGTCATCCTTGAAGAACACGTCGGCCCATTCGCCCAGCTTTTCCGACGCAAGCTGCGCGCGCTGATCGATCGAGCGTGCGATCGCGTCGAAATCGAGAGTGGCGGCGGCTGGCGGCTCGGTCTTGTCGTTGGTCTTCAGCTTGTCGAGCGCGGACAGATACGCGTCATACCGCGCCCAGAGCTGCGTGGCCTCGGCTTCGGCGGGCTTGCGCGCCAGCTGCGTGTGGATGGCGGCCTTCACTCGCGCATCGAGGGCGGTGTCGCTGAGCTGGCTGCGCGCGGTCAGGAAGTAGTCGAAGAAGTCGCGCACGCCGCGCACGTGTGCGAGGTGCCCTTCTGCATCGAGCGGCAGCCGCGGCGCCGTGGCGCCTTCCAGTGCCGCGGCTCCGGTTGCCACCGCGGCGTTCGCGACGGCGGGCGGCGTTACGCCCGCTGTCGCCGCGACGCCCGTGCTTGCCGCCGGCGGCGTCTGCGCCGGCGGGTTGCTGAACCGCTGATAGATGCCGAATGCGGCCGCGGCTCCCACGGCGGCCGTGGCAATGCCCGATGTCAACGAGCGCAGATTCACGATTTCACACTCCGTCGTTCTTCAGGCGGTTCAGGTGCGTGCGCATCACGGCCACCGGATCTTCCGCATTGCCGCCGCGAATGCCGAGGAGCTGATTGATCTCGTCGAGATGGTTCCACTTATACGTGCCGATCACCTGGCCGTACATCGCGCTGCAAGTGGTCACGAAACCGTCGTTCGCGCCCGATGCGAGGTTCGAGAGCAGCAGGCCGGACGCTTCCAGCGGCAGCGTCGACGGGTCGGTCCAGAGCGCGGAATCGAGGAACCAGCTCAGGCTCTTGTCGGTGATGATTTTGTAGCCGGCCCAGCTCCAGGCCGGCTGCATCGCGGCGCCGGTCCACGAGTACATGCGCTGGACGTTGCCGTCCACGCTGGCGGTTGCCGCGCCCGTTTGGCAATTGGCGGTGGAAAGGCCCTGGCTCGGGAAGGTCTGGTTGAAGCTGGCCGCGCCGGACGTGGTCATTTGCTGGAGCATGGCCTTGGCGTTCTGGAACGGCGTGTAGAGGTTGGCCGTGCCGTTCGCCGCGCTGATGCCCATGCCTGCCAGGTTCAGCGCGGTCAGCGTCGCATCGGCTGCCTTGGGGTCGTTGTTGATCAGGTTGACAGCCTGGTCCAGCAGCTCGGTGCCCTTGTTCGGCGTGCCGATCGTCGTGACCGACGCGACCAGCGACGGCGCGACGGAGGCGACGTAACGGGCCGTCATCCCGCCTTGGTCGTGACCGATCAGATTGACCTTCGCCGCGCCGGTTTGCGTCATCACGCTCCGCACGTAGGCCAGCAACTGCTCGCCGCGTCCGACTCTCGGCTCGATAAGACCGGGGATGATGACTTGCTTCGCGTTGTCGCTGTTGAAGCTCTCGAGGTTGGCGACGTAGACCTTCGCGCCGTCGCGCTCGAGTTGATCCTTGAAGCCGTAAAAGTAGTCGACGCTTTGATCCGGCAGCGTGATCGAGATGCCGACCTGCTTCAAGAGCGCGTTGAGCGCAACCTGCACCGTGGACAACGCGCCGCCGGAGAACGAGCCGGCGCCGCCGACGCCGGGCACCAGGATCACCGGGTACTTCGTTTGCGCATATTGCGACGTGGAAGAGACGGGGGCGTTGGCCGCGAACGAAGGCTTGGAAAGCATGATCGCGCCGACGCATGCAGCGAGTGCTGCTGCCTGGATCACCTTGCTGTACGCCAATTTACGACTCCATAGTCTGAATGAATGGCGCGATTATCGGATCACGCTTAGTCTCAAAATAGCCCTTGCGACTTCATTTCGGAAAAGTCTTAGCGCACGTGGTGTTAAATCAATATTTCCGGATCTTTAACGAGATACGCACGTAGGCATGCTGCGATGCGCCACGTATGGGAGGCTGCGGCTCGCAAACAATTTGACCGTGGCCGTGGTATACAAGTACGAGCCCTTTTCCGAGGCTAAAATCGGATTTTTATAGGAGACACCGCTTGAGTACCCTCGATCGATTCAAGATGACCGGCGCTGCGTTGGCAGTGGTTGCGTGCGCAACCATCTCGACGGGCTTCATCGAAAGCGCACCCGCGTACGCCAAGGCGCCCGCGGCGCAGACGCCAGTCCTGACCGCGTCGGCCATTGCCGCTGCCGACAAATTCAGCGCGGACGCGGCCGAGCAGATCTTCAAGGAGGGCGGCAACGCCGTCGATGCGGCCGTGGCAATCGCGTTCACGCTCGCGGTGACCTACCCCGAGGCGGGCAACATCGGCGGCGGCGGATTCATGACGCTCTATGTCGACGGCAAGCCCTACTTCATCGACTATCGCGAGAAGGCCCCGCTCGAGGCCACCAAGACCATGTACCTCGACAAGGACGGCAACGTCGTCAAGGGCATGAGCCTCGTCGGCGCCAAGGCGGCCGGCGTGCCGGGCACGGTGGAAGGCATGTGGGAGGCGCAGCGGCGCTTCGGCAAGCTCAAGTGGAAGCAGGTGCTGGCCCCGGCCATCCGCTACGCGAGCGACGGCTTCGAAGTCAGCGAGCAATTGCAGCAGCGCCGCGACGCCGCCGCCAAGGATTTCGGCGACAAGACCAACTTCAATCAATACTTCGGCTCGATGAAGGCAGGCGAGGTGTTCAAGCAGCCCGAACTCGCGGCGACGCTCACCCGGATCGCCAACCAGGGCGCGAAGGGCTTTTACACCGGCAAGACCGCGGACCTCATTGCCGCCGCGATGCGAAAGGATGGCGGCCTCATCAGCAAGCGTGACCTGCTGGAGTACAAGGCCGTCTGGCGCCAGCCAGTCGAGGCGAACTGGAACGGCTATCGGGTGATTACCGCGCCGCCGCCGAGCTCGGGCGGCATCGGGCTCGTGCAGCTGCTGAAGATGAAGGCCCTCCTGAAGGATGACTTCAAAGGCGTCGCGCTCGATTCGCCGCAATACCTCCACCTGACCGCGGAAATCGAAAAACGCGTGTTCGCGGACCGAGCGCAATATCTCGGCGACCCGGATTTCTACAAGGTGCCGGTCGCGCAGCTGATCGACGATCCCTATCTCGCGATGCGTGCGTCGGAGGTCAATCCGGCCAAGCCGAGCGATACCAAGAGCGTGCTGGCGGGCCTCGGCACCTCGATGCCGGAGAAGGCCGAGACGACGCATTTCTCGGTGGTCGACAAGTGGGGCAACGCGGTATCGAACACGTACACGATCAACGGCTACTTCGGCTCGGGCGTCGTGGCGGAGGGCACCGGCGTCGTGCTGAACGACGAGATGGACGACTTCTCGGCGAAGCCGGGCGTGGCGAACATGTTCGGCGTGGTGGGCAGCGATGCGAACGCGATCGAGCCGGGCAAGCGTCCGCTCTCGTCGATGACGCCGACGATCCTCACGAAGGACGGCAAGGTCTCCCTCGTGATCGGCACGCCGGGCGGCTCGCGGATCTTCACGTCGATCTTCCAGGTGATCAACAACATCTATGACTTCGACATGCCGCTGCCGGCCGCCGTCGCCGCGATGCGCTTCCATCACCAGCTGCTGCCGCCGAACACGATTTTCTGGGAGCCGTACAAGCCGATCGACGGCGAGCTGGCCCAGAAGGTCGGGGCGATGGGCTATGTGCTGAAGCCGCAAGCGTTCAACGGCGATATCCAGGCGATCAAGATCAACGGCGATGCGCCTGAGCCTGCGGCCGACCCGCGCGGGCGCGGGGTGACGCGGGTGATTCAGTGAGGTAATAAGGTGTGCTGGGGGGAGTGGCGGAGATTCATCTATCTTGCTCGGCCCCCAGCTATAGCGTTATGTTGCCAAGTTACGTCCAACAACAATTGCCAGAAAAGTAGCAATGTTTTAATTCAGCGATTTTGCAGAAATCCATTTTTCAATGACAATGCGATTTTTTCCCGTGTACTGAATTTTCGCCCATTCGGTGTCGCGAGTCTCCAATAACTTCACGACATCTCCCTTGATCAAATAGGTCTTGGTTCGACTTGTCAAATCAGGTTTATCGAACAAAAAAGCTCTTGGCACCACAACCCTCCGCTCCTCTACGCGACCATGGATGCTTGTGGTGCTGTGAAGTTTTTTCTCGATATATTCAGCATCATCGAGATCTCTCTTGCTCCGCAATTCCATTAATATATTTTTATAAGAATCGACGTTGCTTTCCTTTGGGGAGTCGCATGCAACCAAATTGGCAACTCCTAAGTTCGACGATAGTGCATCCTTGAGCGAATAGCCGAACGATTTACCTCTTGCAGCCACGTACTCTTTCCACAGTGTGTTCGCGTCTTTAAATTGATATTTCAGCATGACAAGGTCTGTATCTCCCGCACCTCCTGGCACAATCCAACGATCGCCGTGTACTTGCCACTGCCCTCCACAAATTTCACCCGATTGATTACTTATTACGCATCCAGTCTTAGTTTCCAGTACGGGGCAATATTGCCTGCTTTGAACCTCTGGTTTCCCGGATGGCCCTGGATCGACGATTCCGGCCTTTAGTATATCCAATACTGCATATTTTCCAGTGGGGGATATTTGAGGTGAATACGAGTCTTCAAATATTACCACCCCGCCATCAGCTTGGGTTTCGGCTGGGAAGAGGTTGAATTCTTCTCCTTCTGCATTCGTGTATGTCGCGACTTTCCAGCCAGGACCAAAAAGCGCTCGCTCTTTTTTTGATAAGGGTGACGAAAAATCTACCGCTGCTCCACTAGGAAAGGCGATATGATTCGATTTGGCAAAACACGTCAGCGCAGTAAGCATTAACGTAGCTAACAAGCATTGCATAAAATGAAATCGAATATAAATCAATTGCAACTCCGTTAGGCAAGGCTGTTTTTTAGTGATGAATATCTCGTGGGGGCCACGCTAACTCCGTTCACTTTCGCCATTTCTCGATTTTTCCCATATATCTCCAGGATCTCCGTTTCATAAGTAGCATGATTCTCGGCCCATTCGCTCGGATTTCTGGAGAGTGATGGGTGATCTGCAAAAAAATTGTCTAGCGCCTTACCAATATCTCGGCCAACGTAAGCAGGCCGATTCACACTCTGATCCAATGCGGTAGCCCGGCCAAGGTCGGAAAGAAAGTAGGCACTGACAGGGTGAGAGTAGTGTTTGGGCACAGCAGGTAATACTTCATTTCTCAATCGATTAATAAAATCCATTAACTGTAGCCTTTCGTAGGACTTATGGGTGATTGCGTGAACAATTGCAGCTAACGGCGCGCTCGTTATCATGGACCTGAAATTCTCCGCAGAACACCCATTGCGGATAATCTTCTTTAGGCTGTCCCCAGTGATTCTCTCGCCCCCAGTAAGTTTTGGATGAGCGTAGTACATTGTGGCGGTCAAGCCAGTTCCATCTACCGACCAACCACATTTTTCGAATAACTCTATATAATCCGACTCATTGGATATCTTGAACTGTGCAACTTGAGCCGGAAATTCGCCATTTCCTAATGAGTTGATTGTTTTTTGCATAGCTCCGGCGGTTGCAATTTCGCTATCGTATGACTGCACGGAGTCAAGTTTTCCCTCATTTTCTGACATAGCAACAAGTATTCGCCGTTCGCTTTCCGATATATCACCGGCACTTAACATATCGACAAGCACCGTCGCCTTTTCCATTGCCCGCGATCCCCAATAGATGGGACCATAGTTGGATCCCAATCGCGTCACTTGAAACTTACGTTCGTAACAGCATCCACAGCGGCATTCGTCGGCCTTTCGCCCAAAGTTGGAAACTAGCCCTACCGGGTGAATATGGAACACATTAGGACTAGCCGGAAATGGCTGCTTCGCCTCTTTCAGCTTTTTCTGAACCTCGTCCCACCACACCAGCCGCTTGATCCGCTCAATCTCCGCATCGTGATACGGCTCTTTCGCCACACGCTGCAGGACCTTCTCGAAGAAGCTCTGATATTCGCTCTGGCTCGCCCACTCGCTGCGATGCTTTGGCATCAGCCGCGATGCTCGAAACCGCAACCACTTGTTCTGTCGGAGCGCGCGCAGCTCGTCGGCTGCCTGTGCTTCATTACGTCTCGGCGACAGTTGGCGATATACGCTGCATGCCAGTGGCTTGAGCTTGCCCACATCGCTCGTCGCCGGCTTGTCTTCGCACAGTACGTGGTCCAGCCATGCGTCCACCGTGCTGAAGATCGTCGGGTTGTCTGCATCCGCACCCGTCACGGTCTCGAAGTCCTTCCACGCGTGCGGCGATTCGCGCGTCACCCGCCCTGCGGGCGTCTGCCGGTTGCGGACCCAGCCCGTAATGTCCGCGTAGCGGCTGTCGGCGCCGGTGATTTTCCACCACGGTTCACCCTTGCCGTGGTTAAAAGGATCGTTATCCACAGGCCCCTTGCAATCGGCGGGCAACGCGTCGAGTGCGGCCTGGCCGTAGATCTGGGTCATCCCCGTCGCGGGTGCGTGCGCCCCCTCTTCATCAACTGAATGACCCATATACAGCTTGGTGCCGCGTTCGATGCGCAGCAGGGACAGCTTGTCAAAGTCGGTGATCTTCTCGGCAGCCTTGATGCTCTCCGACAGGAATCGCGGCAGCGTGTCGTCACAGAACACTTCGATATGCACCATGCGGTGCTCGCGCGCGGGATCGGCGGGCAACCAGTACCGCCCCAGGTGGCCGATCAGCTCGCCGGCTCCGATCTTGATGGGCTCTTGGGGCACGATGACCCGGCCGCAGTGGGCTTCGGATACGTCCTCTGTCAGCAGGTAGTGACCGTGCTCTTTGCCGAGGAACACCCACCCCGTTTCCGCGCCGGGCCGCACTGCGCTGTTCACACGTGGCGGGATCAGCGGGCCAGACTCGATTGCTTCGAGCTTGCCCCACTTCTCGTCGCGGCTTCGCTCGCCGATGCGCACTCGCGCCCCGCGTGGCAGGATGCCCAGGTAGTCCCGGTCGCTGGGTTTCGTATGGATGTTCAGTCCCACTTGGTCGGATGTCGGCTCGCCGTGGTGAATGTCTGACTTAGGCTTGTCGTTAGCGTCATTCGTGATCTTGTAAGAGCGCGTCCAATAGGCGGGCTCCTTCAACCCTTTCTGCCGATATTCCGCCACGCTCTGCAAGTGCATGTACAAGCTGAAGAAGGTCAGCGTGTTGTTTGCAGGGAATTCCAGCGTATGACGCACCAAAGTGAACGCCGAGCTGTAATGGCCGGTCAGTGCCGATTTGCCATCGCCCGCCGCGATCTGACTGACGACCGGCGAGCGATTCATCAGATACGCCACGATCCAGCCATCGGCGATGCAGCGCACGCCGTGCACGAGATCCAGATGCTTTCCCGCCCCCTCGGCCGACACGTGAATACCACCATGCCACATGCCGGTACTGCTGACCGCAAAGTTTCCGGTGTCTTCGTCCGCCAGCCAGTCATAGAACACGTGTTCGTCTACGATGTCTTTCCCGTGTGCGTCACGAAATGGAAAAGCGAAGTTGAGCGCGTTCGGCTCAGAGGGCGATTGCGTTGTCACGATTACTCTCCATATCGATAGCAGAAAAAACTCAACATGCGTTGCTGAACAGAAGCATCAACGCCGCTCCCACCGCAGCCTCGTAAGCCCCGACGGCTCGAAATGCGTTCCGTAGCGCACAAGGCCGGCTTTCTTCAAGCGGCAGGTCATCACATAGCTGATCGTCAGTCCGGGATCGACCCTGGCCGCCACTTCCACATCGATCGAGCGGATGCGCGGCTCGTAGGCGAGCAGCGTTTTTTCCATCTGCGCCTTGAGCTGATGGGCGGACGCGGGCAGTGCCTCGTAGATGTTCGTCATGTCGGGCAGCCCGTAGTCCGGCAGGTGTTTCAACGCGCCCGCGCGCGTGTTCAGGATGCGCCGCAGGTTCTCCATCACGCTCAGGATTTCCTGCGTTTTCTCGTCGAGGACGTCGATCGGCATGTCGCCGATATGTCCCAGCAGCATGTCGTAGAGGGAAGGGCCGGCCGGCATCGTCGTGTGTCAGGTGCTTATCGGGTTCGTGCATCAAGCCGTGGGACCGGCGGCGGCTTCGGCATCGAGCGCCTCGGTCTGCCCGTCGGCGTCGAGAAAATCGATCGCGAGAGTGCCGTCGCCGGATGCGGAGAGCCGGATCGACGAAGGCATCGCGCCGGCCGACATCCGCGCCAGCAGCTCGCGCGAGACCGACGGCAGGATTTGCTGATTCAATAGCGCGTCGATGTTGCGCGCGCCCGATTCGCGTACGAGGCAAGCGTGAGCGAGCGCGGCGCCTAGCGAGGCGTCGCAACTGAGCGCGATGCCGTACTGCCGCCGCAGCCGCTCGCCGATCTTCGCCAGCTTCATCTGCACGATCGCGGCCAAGGCGGCGGCATCGAGCGGGCGGTAGGCAAGCGTCTGGAAGCGCGCGAGCAAGGCGGGCTGGAAATGCTGCGACAAGAGTGGATGAATCGCATCGAGCAATTCGGCGTGCGTGAGCCCGGGATCTTCGGCGCAGAAATCGATGATCTGTTGGCTGCCGAGATTCGACGTCATCAGGATCACGCAGTTGCGGAAGTCGATCTCGCGGCCCTCGCCGTCGCGCATCGTGCCGCGGTCGAAGACCTGGTAGAACATGTCGAGCACGTCGCGATGCGCCTTCTCGACTTCGTCGAGCAGCACCACGCTGTACGGACGCTGACGCACTGCTTCGGTCAGTACGCCGCCGCGTCCGTAGCCGACGTAGCCCGGCGGCGAGCCCTTCAGCTGCGAGACCGTGTGCGCTTCCTGGTACTCCGACATGTTGATCGTCGTCAGCGCTGCCGAGCCGCCGAACAGCAGGTCGGCGAGCGCGATGGCGGTTTCGGTCTTGCCGACGCCCGACGGCCCGGCCAGCAGGAACACGCCGAGCGGCGCGTGCTCGCTCTTCAGGCCAGCCTTGGCGGTGCGCAGGCTTTGCGCGAGCGCGGCGAGCGCATGGTCTTGCGCGACGACGCGCGTCGCGAGCTGAGTCTCGAGCGCGAGCAGGCTCGCGAGTTCGTCTTCGACGAGATCGCCGGCCGGCACGCCAGTCCATTCGGCGACCACGCGGGCGATCGCTTGCGCGTCGACGTCGGCGAAGACGAGCGGCGTCTTGCCTTGCACGGCGGCGAGCTCGGCGCGGGCGGCGTCGAGCGCTTGGCGCGCCGTTTCGCGCTCGACTGGGCCAGCTGCGTTCCGGAAGCGTTCGCGGCACTCGAGCAGTGTGCTCACGCAGCCCTGTTCGTGCTCGTAGCGCTGCTGTAGTGCTGCCAGTTCGGCGCGCGTGTTGTCGAGATCGGTATGCAGCGTATCGCGGCGCGTATCGGCGCCGGCCAAGCCGGCAGCGAGGTCCTCATCGAGCTTGCTCAATTCGATTTCGAGCGCGGCCGTGCGGGCGCGCGCACGTTCGAGCTCGGCAGGCGGCGATTCCAGGCCGATGCGCACGCGCGCGGCGGCCGTGTCGATCAGATCGACGGCCTTGTCCGGCAACTGCCTGCCCGTGATGTAGCGGCGCGACAGCTTCACTGCGGCGGCGAGCGCCTCGTCGCGGATGTGTACGCGGTGATAGGCGGCATACCGTTCGGCGAGGCCGCGCAGCATCAGGCAGGCGTTCTCGTCGTCGGGCTCGTCGACCTTGATGATTTGAAAGCGCCGCTCGAGTGCCGCGTCGCGCTCGAAGTATTCCTTGTATTCGGACCACGTGGTCGCGGCGATCGTGCGCAGCTCCCCGCGCGCGAGCGCGGGCTTGAGGAGATTCGCTGCATCGGCGCCGCCGGCCGCGTTGCCCGCGCCGATCAGCGTATGGGCCTCGTCGATGAACAGCAGGACCGGCACGGGCGATTGCTGGACCTCGTCGATCACGTTCTTCAGGCGCTGCTCGAATTCGCCCTTCACGCCCGCGCCCGCTTGCAGCAGGCCGAGATCGAGCGTCAGGATGCGCACGTCGCGAATCGCGTTCGGCACGCCGCCCTCGGCGACGCGCAGCGCCAGCCCTTCGACGAGCGCCGTCTTGCCGACGCCCGGCTCGCCGACGAGGATCGGATTGTTCTTGCGCCGCCGCGCGAGCACATCGACCATCTGCTGGATCTCACGGTCGCGGCCGAACACGGGATCGATCTCGCCACGCTGCGCTCTGGCGGTCAAGTCGATCGCGAAGCGGGTGAGCGCGTCGGCGCCGGCGGGCTGATCGGGCGTGCGGAGCGCGGTGGGTTTTGGAAACGGCGTCACTCGTGCGCTCGAATCGGCTGCGGCATCCGTCGAGGGCGATGCCTCGGCGGCGGCCGAGTCTTGCACCGGCCTGGCGTCACCCGGGCGCTCGGCCGAAAGCCTGTCGAGCACCGGCATCAAGCGCCGGATCTGCACGGCGCTGACCGACAGCAGCGGCCTGGTGTCCGTCGCTCGCAGCGCGTGCGGCGCTTCGACGAGCGCCTGCAGCAAGTGCGCCGAGCGGACCGGCTGCGCGGCGTCGCCGGCCGACGCCCATAGCCACGCGCCTTCGAGCACCGCGGCGAGCGTGTGCGACAGCACGGGCTTGCCGCGCATCTCGTGCGGCAGGCGATCGATCGACGTCATCAGCGCGTCCCACAGCATGTCGACGTCGATCTCGTAGTGCGCGAGGATCACCGGGAGATCGCCGTCGCCACGCTCGATCAGCTTGAGCAGCCAATGCTCTAGCGTGATCTCCGCATGCAGCCGCGCGTGGCACAGGCTCGCGGCGGCTTCGAGCGCCTCGGCGCAGTGCGGGTTGAGCCGGCGCAGCAGATGGGACGAATCGCGAAGAGTCATGGTGAACGCTCGATGGCCCCCTCGATGCGCGGCATCCATGGGGCGGAGGAAGGGAGGGCTGGCAGGCGCGGGCCGCCCGGAAGAGGGCCGGGGCCGTGCGAGGCGAACATGCCCCGCGGCCCCGGCCCGTTGCGCGCCGCTTACGAGCGCTCGTTCCAGCTATCGGAGTGGATGATGTTGCCGTCCTTGTACGACCACGTGATCTTCTCGTAGCGCAGCTCGACGTCTTCGAGGTGGTTGTGCTTCTCGAACGCGGGGTTCTTGATGTCGAGCATCTTCGGCCGCACCGCGACGACCTTCACGTTGTCGAGCTTGGTGTTGAAGTATTCCTTCTCCTTGCCCGCGTCGTCGATCTTGTACCACTTGATCTCGACCGACTTGAGCGTCTGGCCGCTCGTCACGGCTTTGTAGAGGTACGGCGTGGACGCGTCGGTTTCCTTCGTCAGCGTGATCGGCTTGTGCACGCGCGCGCCTGTCAGCTTGCCCGTGTTCGCGTCGGTCGGAATGTCGATGCCGTGATCGAACGCGACCACTTCGACGCTGCCCTCGCGGCCTTGCACCGTCACCGAGCCCTTGATGTCGGCGCCGCCGTCGTCCTTGATCCACACGTAGGCAGGAATTGCCATATTGATCTCCTTGGTTGGTACTGCAAAGGTTTCCGGAAAATGCTGCTCCCGGGGGATGCTCGAAGCAGCGGCGTCAGGCGCCGGGCGAATCGGGAATCAGCGTGATCTCGACGCGCCGGTTGCGCGCGCGGCCCTCGGCTCCGGCGTTGTCCGCGATCGGGCGCGCCGCGCCGTAGCCCTGAATCGCAAAGCGCGACTCCGGCATGGCGGACGCCTCCATCAGCCAGTCGCGCACGGCGGCGGCGCGCGCGACCGAGAGGCGCTGATTGCTCGCGGCGCCGCCGACGTTGTCCGTATGGCCCGCGATCAGGATGCGCTTGTCCGGATTGGTCTTGATCATCTCGAGCGCGCCGACCATCGCGCGCGTCGAGCCGGGCTTGAGCCTGGCCTTGCCGGTGTCGAACAGCGACATGCTGTCGAGCGTGACGATCGCGGGCGGCGGAGGCGGCGGCTGGTAGGACGCGATGGCTTCGTTCAACGCAGGCAGCAGCGCCGCGCCGCGATACATGCCGAACCCGAGCCGCAGGGGCACGCCGGTGCGCTGATAGCGGTCGAGCTGGTCGCGTTGCGCGGTGAGCGCGCGCAGGGCGTCGCGGCGAGCAGCGTCGTGATCGGCGGGGATCGACGCGAACCGCTGCAGGTTCGCGCCGGCTTGCGCAAGCAGCGTTTCGTTGTTTCGTGCCGCGCCCCAGAACGCCATGGCGGCGGCGATGCCGACGATGGCGAGCGCATGCGACAGCGCCTTGATTCTGGGCGAGATCCAGGCGCGCCCGGGCAAAGCGTCGATGAGCGGCTGCGGCAGCGGCCATGGCGCAGGCGTCGCTGCGAATAGGGGCGTGGCGAGCCGCGTGCGCTCGGTGACGGCGGCGCCCCAAGGCGTGAGCGCGCTGGCGGCCGGGCCGCAATCGATCCAGGCGAGACCATGAAGCGGCCATGGCGCGGCGGGCTGACGCCGGTCGTGCAGCGCCGCAACGACCACGCGCTGCGTCCAGCCGGCCAGTGCGGCGAGACTTGCGGCGCGCCACGCGTCGGCCGGGTTTGCCGTGCCGCGCGCTTCCGTCTCGACGGCGCGCAGGACGGTTTCGAGGCAGCTCGCATCGTGAAGCGGTTTGTCTGCGGATACGCCATACCACGCGGGCGCGTCGGCGGGCGTAGCCGGCGTGAGCCGCTGAAAGACGGCGAGGTAGCCCGGCAGCCGCTCGCCGAGCAGGCGCGAGGCATCGCTCGACGCCTGGCGGATCAGGCGCAAGCCTTGCGCGAGCGCATCTTCGTCCCGATAGCAGGCCGGCGCGAGCGCCAGCACGACGCCATCGGGCGCTCGGCCGTCGCGCCATTCGCGCACGGCGGCCGCGAGTGGCGGCAGATCCTGCGAGCGGTCGACGCGCAGCCAGATCGCGCCATCGCCGACATGCGCGAGGCGTTCCTCTGTTTCAGCGCGATTGAATAGATTCGCGAGACCGTCACCCACCACCATCACGAGCGGCATCCGCGTGCGCAGGCTCACCGGCAAATCGGACGTGGTTGCGCCGAGCGCGGTCAGCACGGCGGCGCTTTGAGTCCGGACGCGCCGGTCGCGAAGTGAATACCAGACGATCAGCGCCGCGCCGATGGCAAATGCGAGCGCGGAGATAGACCCGGCAGTGCCGCGTCCGACCGGCAGCACGCCGAGTGCCAGCGCGATCGCGAGCGCTGCCGCAAGCGCGACGATCGACCGTCTGGGATAGCCGAGCGGCCCGAGCCCGGACGCCGTAGCGGCGTCTTGCGGAGCGTGGCCGTCCGGCGAGTGAGAGCGAGCGTCGTCCATTACATCTTCCGGGCGATCACGTAAGCGAGCTGCGCGTCGAGCCCGTGACTGCACACCACGTAGACGAGCCCCGCGACGACCAGCGCCATTCCCGCGACGGCCCACGGCGAGAGCCGATACAGCCGGCTCCATCCGCTCGCCGCGCCCCGCTCGACGATGAACGCGCGGTCGCGCGCAGGCTGCGCCCGGACCAGCAGCTCAGTGAGCGAAGCGGCCAACGCAGCGTGCTTGCCTTCGCCGTCGAGCGCATAGCGTCCCTTGAAGCCAAGGCCGAGAATCGCCGCGTAGCATTCGAGCAACTCGAGATTCGGCGGCGTTTCGCGCATGCGCGACTCGAGTTGTTCATAGATGCGCTCGCCCGCATGGTGATTGCCGAAGCGCTCGACCTGCAGCGGATGAGCGTCCCATTCCGGCTTGCTTTCGGACGGCAGGTACGTGAGCGCCGTTTCGTCGAGCCAGCCGCACAGCGCGTAGACGGCTTCGTCCTTGACGGCGGGAGCCACGCGCCGCGCCTCCAGGGCCGAGTCGAATTCGTGCACGAGCTGCCGGCAGTGCTTGCGCAGGTCCGCCACCGAATAGGCCGGGACGCCGCCTTGCGCGAGCGTCGCCACGAGCAGCGCCGCGTCGCGCAGCATGTCGCGCATCGATGCATGACCGCCACGCGCGGCCGATCCGCCGCCTTCGATGAAGCTGTTCTTCATGACGTCGCTCATGTTGTCAGCACCGCGTACAGTTCGAGCGATACGTCCGGCACCGATGCGGGCAAATAGATCTGGCACGCACGCGCCTCGCGCATGCGGGCATGCGCAGCGGCGCTCGCGTCGAGCGCGAAATACTGGTTCTCCAGTCGCACCGGAATGGCCGCGGGCACGCGCTGCACCGCCTTGAGCGGAATGCCCGCGAGCGCCGAATTGACGATGTGCCCGATGTCGTCGGGCGCGCCGATCTTGCAGAGCTGCGGAATCTGCTCGATCAACTGCGCGGCGGGCAGCCTGGCGTTGACCGAGAGGTAGTAGTCGGCGCCGGCCGTCAGGCGGTCGTCCATGAACTGGCCGGTCCACGTCGTCGGGCTCTTCTGCGTGAGGCCGATCGGAATCACGCGCGACGGGATGACCGAGTCGAGCAGATCGCGGATCAGTGTTTCGAGCTGCGCGAAGATTTCATCCTGCCGCGCATGCTCGTACATCGGCAGGGCCGCGAGCGTCGTTCCCGTGGAGAACGTCATCAAGGCGCCCGCGAGCGAGGCGAGCACGTCGTAGAGCTGCTCGGGCGGCTGTTGCGGATGCTTGGCGAGGAACGCGAGCCTGGGCCAGTGCGTGTGAATGCAATGCAGCAGCCAGAACAGCGAGACGTCCGCGACGCCAAATTCGGCGACCTGCTCGATGCGCTCGCCGCGCCGTGCCGCTAGCGCATTGCTTTTGGAAAGCAGGATCTCCGAGAGGCGCTCGATGCGCTCCCGGTGCCGAAGGTGTCCCGACAACGCAAGACACGGCGGAACGAACGCGGGATCGAGCTGGAACACGTCTGGTGCGGTGCGCGTGATGCGGGCGATCGCGCATACGGCGTCGTCGGCATGCGGCTCGTAGTCGAACAGCAGATGCAGCGCGTGACGCTCGACCGATAGCTCCTCGGCTTGCGTGCCGTGCAAGTCGGGCACCTCGACGAACTCGCGGAAATAGCGGCGCGGACGGGCGAGCGACGTTTCGTCGAAGCGGCAGTTGCCGCCGTCCGCGTTGACGAGCGGGAGCGCGGCGAAGACGGTCAGGCTTTTGCGGTTGGCCGGAATGTCGCGTGTGAGATCGCGCGCGGGCGGCAACACGTCGGCAACGGCGGTATCGATCGGCGTGCCGTCCGGCAGGCGCAGCTTCAGGCGTGTGAGTTTCAGCCGGCCGGCCGCGAGCGCTTCTTCGTCGATTTCGACATCGAGCACGCCCCAAGGCTCGGCGGCGGTCATCGACGCGAGCTGCCGATGCGCGAACTGTAACCACTGTTCCTGCTGCTGAAAGTGCTGCGGCGTAAGGATCAAGCCTTCGTGCCAAAGCGGTTTGAACGTCCGCATACGATTATCGTTTGAATGGGTGGCAATCGAGAGAGTGCGGATTTTAAACACGATTTGCGGTGATTCGTCTATATGAAATTAATTGCCGTATTTTGGATTATTTTTAAGATATAGGTGAATTATTCGGATTGGGTTTAATTTGGGATTGTGTTGGTGTAAACCATTTGTTTATGGGGGCTTGGGGCGGAGATGTGTTTGTGTGCACGGTTATATGAATCTCTTAAAAATTGCCTTGATATCGGTCAATTAATGAGAGGCGGTTGTTGTCGGGTTTAACGGTTTTTCACGATTTCATGTGATTTCCAGTTTGACGAGTGGACCGATTAAAAGGTTTAATTCGCGTTCGCTTTATCGGTGCGGATGAAAAGCGGGCAGCCGGAGCGGCATGCCGGGGCGTCTCCCGCGGGTGCGCCGCCGTCATTCAGCGGCGGTTCGGACGGGACGAGCGAATACGACAGACCGCTCTTCGGCAATCGTCATTGGTAGAACTAATTTAGAGAGGAGCCATTCATGGCGGACAGTTTTCAGCGCGAGATCCCGAAAGCTCGCGTCAACATCAGCCTCGACCTGCACACCGGCGGCGCGCAGAAGCGCATCGAGCTGCCCCTCAAGCTGCTCGTGATGGGCGACTACAGCGCGGGCAAGGAGCACGCGCCGCTCGCCGAGCGCAAGAAGATCGACATCAACAAGAACAACTTCGACGCCGTGCTCGCCGAGTTCAACCCGCAGGCCACCATCGCCGTGCCGAACACGCTCGCGGGCGGCGGCTCGGACACGAGCGTGGCGCTTCGCTTCAAGTCGATGAAGGACTTCGAGCCCGAGGCCGTGGCGCGCCAGATCCCGGAACTGCAGGCGCTTCTCGCGATGCGCAATCTGCTGCGCGACCTCAAGTCGAACCTGCTCGACAACGCGACGTTCCGCCGAGAGCTCGAGAAGATCCTCAAGGATCAGGCGCTCTCGGCAAGCCTGCGCGCGGACCTCGAACGCATCGCCACGGAATCGGCTCCGCGCCCGCAGGACGCCTGACGCCGGAACGATGCTAGAGGAAAACCTCTACCCGATACGCAAAACAGTTCGCAGCAAGTTCCTCCGTCCGGCAAGACGCGCGCCGCTTCGACCCGCGTTGGAGGACCGCAACCCAGGACAGCTCATGACCCAGAACGAAACCCAGCAAGCCGGCACGACCGAGACGATCGTGCTTGAGAACGCCAGCGTCTACGAGTCGCTGTGCGAGAAGATCAACCTCAAGCCGGTGCGATCCGCTCGCCCGCTCGAGGCGTTCCAGGATAGCGACCTGCTTTCCGAATCCCCTGCCGATGAGCGCCTCGCGCGCGCGGTGAGCGTATTCCTGAAGATGGTGGGCGAGGCGAGCAAGCCCGTCGACCGCCTCGACAAGACGCTGCTCGATTTCCACATCGACTGCCTCGACCAGAAGATCAGCCGCCAGCTCGACGCGGTCATGCACTCGCCGCAGTTCCAGAGAATCGAAGCCGCGTGGCGCGGGTTGAAGTTCCTCGTCGACCGCACCGATTTCCGCAAGAACGTACGCGTCGAAGTGCTCGACGTCTCGAAGGAAGCGCTGCAGCAGGACTTCGAAGACACGCCCGAGATCATCCAGAGCGGCCTCTACCGCCACACGTACATCCAGGAGTACGACACGCCGGGGGGCGAGCCGATCGGCTCGATCATCTCGAACTACGAGTTCACGAACTCGCCGCAGGACGTGGCGCTCCTGCGCAACATCTCGAAGGTGGCGGCCAGCGCGCACATGCCGTTCGTCGGCGCGGTGGGGCCGAAGTTCTTCGGCAAGGAGACGATGGAGGAGGTCGCCGCGATCCAGGACATCGGCAACTACTTCGATCGCGCCGAGTACATCAAGTGGAAGAGCTTCCGCGATACCGACGACGCGCGCTACATCGGCCTGACGATGCCGCGCGTGCTGGGCCGGCTGCCGTATGGCCCCGATACGAAGCCGGTGCGCAGCTTCAACTACCAGGAAGCGGTGACGGGCCCGGATCACGACCGCTACCTGTGGGTGAATGCGTCGTTTGCGTTCGCGGCGAACATGGTGCAGAGCTTCATCAAGAACGGCTGGTGCGTGCAGATCCGCGGCCCGCAGGCGGGCGGCAAGGTCGAAGACCTGCCGGTGCACTTGTACGACCTCGGCACCGGCTACCAGGCCAAGATTCCGACCGAAGTGCTGATCCCCGAAACGCGCGAGTTCGAGTTCGCGAACCTGGGCTTCATCCCGCTCTCGTTCTACAAGAACCACGATTTCGCGTGCTTCTTCTCGGCGAACTCGACGCAGAAACCGGCCCTGTACGACACCAAGGAAGCGACTGCCAACAGCCGCATCAACGGGCGCCTGCCGTACATCTTCCTGCTGTCGCGCATCGCGCATTACCTGAAGCTGATCCAGCGCGAGAACATCGGCACGACCAAGGACCGGCGCCTGCTCGAGCTCGAGCTCAACAACTGGATCAAGAACCTCGTGACCGAGATGACCGATCCGGGCGACGACCTGCAGGCCTCTCACCCGCTGCGCGAGGCGAAGGTGACTGTCGAGGACATCGACGACAACCCTGGCTTCTTCCGCATCAAGCTCTTCATCGTGCCGCACTTCCAGGTGGAGGGGATGGATATCGGGCTGTCGCTGGTGTCGCAGATGCCGAAGGCCAAGGGCTGACAGGCGTTTGCTGATGTGGGGCGCCGGGGCGGTGCGATGGCCGTCACGGCGCTGTCGGCGATGACACGATGCGTGCTTGAGGGGATATTCGCATGTCGATGGTTTTGCCTTCCCAGGCTTATGAGCTGAAGCTGGCGCCGCACCCGGCGCCGTTCTCGGTATCGAAGTTCACCGCGCGAGACGCGCTGTGCGAGCTGTATCGCTACGAGATAGAGTTCACGAGCCCTGTGGCGGGCATTCCGATGGATCAGGTGCTCGGACGGCAGGCGAAGTTCATCGTCGACCCGATCGATCCGAACCTGGCGTACCTGCGCAAGATGTTCGGGGAGAACGCGGAGCAGTTCAGCACGATGCCGCCGGCGCGTACGGTCCACGGGGTTGTCACGCAGTTCGACGAGGTCGGGGCTTCGGCTGACGAGACGCGGTATCGCGTGGTGCTCGAGCCGAAGCTGGCCGATCTGGACCGGACGGTGACGAGCCGGTTGTTTCAGCAGCAGCCGGTGGACGAGATCATCGATAGCGTGCTGCGGCACTATGAATTCCGCGCGGGCGTCGACTTTCAGTTCAAGCTGCGCCACACGTACAAGCGGCGCGAGTATGTCACGCAGTATCACGAAACGACGTTTGCTTTCATTCGGCGCATTGCCGCCGAGGAAGGGATCTGGTTTCGCTTCGAGCAGAAAGAAGACGGCGCGGTGATCGTTTTTGGCGACGATCTGGATGCTTACGCACGCAACCAGCGCACGGTGCCGTTCAGGCGTGATTCCGGGCTTGAGAGCTCAGGCGCCGAAGCGATCAAGACGCTCGAGAAGCGCACCCGGCGCGTGCCCGAGGCGGTGCGGCTCAATGACTACAACCACCGGCAGGCGGATGTGTCGCTGCTGGTGGAGGAGAACGCCGCGCGCGGCGACAAGACCACGAACGCGGTCGATTACCGCTGGGGCGAGCACTACGAGACGCCGGAGGAAGGACAGCGGATCGCCAGGCTGCGGCATGAGGCGTATCTCGCGGAGCAGATCGGCTACAAGGGCACGGGCAACCCGTTTTCGCTCGAAGCGGGCGAGGTGATGAGGCTCGATGTGAATCCGGCAGATGCGCCGCATGGGCTCTTGATCACGTCGGTGGAGTCGAGCGGCGGGCGCGGCGAGACGTACTGGTGCACGTTCGAGGCGATTCCTTCAGATCGCGTTTGGCGGCCGAAGGTCGATCCGGCGGCGCGGCCTTCAATCGAAGGGATCCTACCGGCGCGTATTACGTCGCCGGGTAACTACACGTATGCGTATCTGACCAAAGAAGGCTGGTACGTCGTCAAGCTGCCGTTCGATCTGGACGAATGGAGCCCGGGCGGGACGAGCCGGCCGGTGCGGCTCGCGAAGCCGTACAGCGGCGACGATTACGGCCACCACTTTCCGTTCATCGACGGGGCCGAGGTGGCGCTCGTCTTCACGCAGGGGAATCCAGATCGGCCCGTGATCATCGGTGCGATGCACGACAGCCGGCATCAGGATCTGGTCAACAACCTCAATCACACGCGCAACCTGATCCGCACCGCCGCGCAGAACGAAATGCGGATGGAGGATAAGCGGGGCGTCGAGCATATTCATCTGACGACGCCTTATCAGACCAGTGAGCTCAATCTTGGGCATATGGTCGATGGGGAGCGTAATGAGCGCGGGCGGGGGGCGGAGTTGCGCACGGATGGGCCTCTGGCCGCAAGGGGGGCCGGCGGTGTGCTGCTCAGCGCGGAGGCCCAGGCTGCGGCTGCTGGTCAACAGCTTGCGATGCCGGATGCGGATACGACGCTCCAGCAAGCCGAAGAGATCCTGCGCTCGCTCAACGATTCCGCGGACGCTGCTAAAGCGTGGCTGGCCGAGGTCGATCAGCAGCGCACGCTTATCGAGCAGAAGCTAAAACAACTCAAGAGGCCGGTCATTGTGGCTAGCGCGCCGGAAGGAATCGGCATCGTTAGCGGGCAGCACATGCAAATGGCGGCTCGCAAGCAGATGTTTGTCACCGCGGGTGGGGGACTCGATATCGGTGTGGTGAAGCGCATCACGATGGCCGCGGGCGAAGCGATTTCGTTTTTTGCGGCGAAGCTTGGTGTCCGGCTCTTTGCGGCAAAAGGCAAGGTGCAGATTCAGGCGCAAGGGGATGGGATGGAGCTGATGTCGATGCAGGACATGGTGGTGAGTTCGTCTGAGGGGGAGGTCACGATCACAGGCCGCAAAGCCGTCATGATCGGCGATGGGTCGGGGGCTTATATCAAGTTGTCGGGCGGCAAGGTCGTTCTTGGGAGTCCGGCGGGGGAGATCGAGCTGAGGGGCAATTTGACGGTGAATGGGGCGGATGGCGGGAGCTTTGTTTTTCCGCAGTGGGGGAGCGCTCCGCTCAAGGAACTCCAGCAACGTATCAAAGGTGGCTTTTCGAGCTAACAGGACCCAAGCATGACGACACAATCGAATCCTGAACCACCGTTGATCAATTTCGCCTTCCCGTTCCGCGACGCGAAGGGCAAGGAGATCGTCGACGAGCACGTGTTCTACGAGTGGCTTGCCGACGAGGAAAGCGGAAGCTTTGCGGTGAGCAGCTCGGGGATGTGGCATGGCGGCATTCACGTGTCAGCGGAGGGGGCCGGCAAGCACCTGGATTTGCCGTACGGCGTGCGTTGCATCGCGGCTGGCGAAGTGATCGCATACCAAACGAATCGCCTCGCGCT
>NZ_SWJE01000009.1 GCF_005144415.1 Trinickia terrae
TCGCTGGCAGGACTGAGTGCTAACGGGCCAGGCCGTCCGCCTAGGACACGCCTTTGGTTACTTTGGGCAAGACCAAAGTGACCCCGGTCCCGGGGAGGGACGGACTATACGGACCGCCGCGATATCAAAGCTGCACGACAGCCTAAGTTGCACGACAACCCAAACAGCAAGACCAAAAAACCACGATCCTTAAAAATGACAGCTATTGTTAGCCAACCTAAGAACCATGAATAACGATCTTCCAAACCATCGGTTGGACACCGCGATGGCCGCTGATAGATTGGGCAAACAGTCACAGAAGCGGAGTCCTGCATGGTGGCAATCGACGCACCGGTTTCTTTGCATCCTGAAGCGGCATCGGCAGACGCGGCGCGCGTCATAGAAAGCGACGCAGAAGCGATCGCCGTCGCGCGCGATCTCGCGAAACGTCTGGCAGCGGATGCCGCGCTGCGCGATCGCGAGCGCCGGCTGCCGCACGAGGAGATCGAGTGGTTCTCGCAGTCCGGCCTGTGGGCGATCACCGTGCCCAAGGCCTACGGCGGCGCGGGTGTCTCGTTCGTCACGCTCGCCGAGGTCGTGAAGATCGTTGCCGCAGCGGATCCGTCGCTCGGACAGCTGCCGCAGAATCATTTCGGTCTCGTCGACGTGATCGCATTGACCGGCACGCCCGAGCAGAAACGCCATTTCTTCGCGGAGGTGCTCGCGGGCAAGCGCTTCGGCAACGGTTTCTCCGAGAAAGGCACGAAGCACGTGCTCGATCTGAAAACGCGCGTGACGCGCGATGACGGCGGCGACAGCGGCAGCTACGTCGTCGACGGCACCAAGTTCTACTCGACGGGGGCGCTCTTTGCGCACTACGTGCCGGTGCTCGGACTCGACGGCGAGGGCAAGGCATGGCTCGCCTACGTTCCGAAGGGCACGCCCGGCCTTTCCGTGATCGACGACTGGTCGGGCTTCGGCCAGCGCACGACCGCAAGCGGCACGGTGGTGCTCGACAAGGTGCGCGTGCCCGCATCGCACGTGTTTCCCGCGCAGCGCGTTTCCGACCTGCCGACGCTGAACGGCCCGATCTCGCAGATCATCCAGGCCGCGATCGATGCGGGCATCGCGCACGCGGCGCTTGCCGATACGCTCAAGTTCGTGCGCGAGCGCTCGCGGCCGTGGGTCGACAGCCACGTCGAGCGCGCCAGCGACGATCCGCTGACGGTGCGCGAGATCGGCCGCCTGCATATCCAGCTCCATGCGGCCGACGCTCTGCTCGAGCGCGCGGCGCGCGTGCTCGACGAGATCGCGGCGCAGCCGCAGACGAGCGAGGACGACGTCGCGCGCGCCTCGGTGGCGGTCGGCGAAGCGAAGGTGCTGACCACCGAGATCGCGCTGCTCGCGAGCGAAAAGCTGTTCGAGCTTGCGGGCACGCAGGCCACGCTTTCCGAGCACAACTTCGACCGCCACTGGCGCAACGCCCGCACGCACACGCTGCACGACCCGGTGCGCTGGAAGTATCACCTCGTCGGCAACTACTACCTGAACGGCGTGAAACCGGCCCGTCATGCGTGGAACTGAGAGCGCGGCCATGACGAGACAGATCCGCCTCAACGCTTTCGACATGAACTGCGTCGGGCACCAGTCGCCCGGGCTATGGGCGCATCCGCGCGACAGCTCGTGGCGCTACCGCGAGCTCGGCTACTGGACCGATCTCGCAAAGCTGCTGGAGCGCGGCAAGTTCGACGGCCTTTTCATCGCCGACGTGCTCGGCATCTACGACGTCTATCAGGGCAGCGGCGAAGCGGCGATCCGTCAGGCGGCGCAGGTGCCCGTCAACGATCCGATCCTGCTCGTCCCGGCGATGGCCAATGTCACCGAGCATCTCGGTTTCGGCGTGACCTGCTCGCTCTCGTACGAGCATCCGTATCCGTTCGCACGCCGCATGTCGACGCTCGATCATCTGACCAACGGACGCGTCGGCTGGAACATCGTCACGTCGTATCTGGACAGCGCGGCGCGCAACGTCGGGCTGCCCGCGCAGGCGAATCACGACGAACGCTATGCGCTCGCCGACGAATATCTGGAGGTTTGCTACAAGCTGTGGGAGGCCTCCTGGGAGGACGATGCCGTGGTGCGCGACGCGGCGCGGCAGGTTTTCACCGAGCCGTCGAAGGTGCATCCGATCGGCCACCAGGGCCGCTATTTCGACGTGCCGGGCATCCATCTGTGCGAGCCTTCGCCGCAGCGCACGCCGGTGCTCTATCAGGCGGGCGCATCGAAGCGCGGCAAGGACTTCGCCGCTCAGCACGCCGAATGCATCTTCATCGCGGCGCCGTCGCGCACGATCCTGAAGGACTTCGTCGCCGACATCCGGGCGCGCGTGAAGCGCTTCGGACGCGATCCGCACGACGTCCTGATCTTCAACCTGCATACGGTCATCACGGGCCGGACCGAAGCGCAAGCGCACGCGAAGCATGCGGACTACCGCCGCTATGCGAGCGACGAGGGCTCGCTCGCGCTGATGTCCGGCTGGACCGGCATCGACCTCTCGAAGTACGGCCTCGACGAGCCGCTCTCCTACGTCGAGAGCAACGCGGTGCAGTCGGCGGTCGAGGCGTTGTCGAGCGCGGACCCGGCGCGGGTCTGGACCGTGCGCGAGATCGCCAAGTGGGGCGGCATCGGCGGGCTCGGGCCGCTGACGGTGGGCAGCCCGGAGCAGGTGGCGGACGAGCTGCAATCCTGGGTCGAAGAGACCGGCGTCGACGGCTTCAACCTTGCCTATGCGCTGACGCACGAAACCTTCAGCGATTTCGTCGACCTCGTGGTGCCCGAGCTGCAGCGGCGCGGCGTCTACAAGACCGAGTACGCGCCGGGCACGCTGCGCGAGAAGCTGCATGGCCGCGGCGCGCGGCTGGCCGAGCCGCATCCGGGCGCGGCCTATCGCGCGAGGCACGCTCAGGCCGCGGCCTGACGGCGTCGACACAAGCACATAACGACACAACGGAAGAGGAAAACCGTATGACTCGATCAAGCGAAGCCATCGCCGTTACCGCCGCCCGCGCCGCTGCCGCGCGGGCGCACCGCAGGCGGCCGTGGCGCGCCGCGCTCGGCGCGTTTGCGCTCGCGGCGGCCGCGCTGGGATGGAACCACGCCGCGTGCGCAGCCGGCGTCCCCGGCGCGCCTGCGCCGTTCGACAAGGGCGGTGTGAAGATCGCGCTCGTCAACTATCTGTCGACCGGCGACTTCTTCCAGGCCTACGAGGCCGGAGCGCAGAAGCAGGCGAAGGCGCTCGGCATCGACTTGCGGATCTACGAAGGGCGCCAGGACGCCGCCGAAGAGCGCGAGCAGATCCAGCAGGCGATCAGCCTCGGCGTCGCGGCGATCATCGTCAACCACGGCTTGCCCGAGTCGCTCAAGGACGTCGTGCAGCGCGCGCTCGACAAGGGCATCAAGGTCGTCGCCTTCGACGTCAATCTCGACAACCCGAAGGTCCCGCAGATCGAGCAAAGCGACGAAGACCTCGCCACGCTGCTGCTCGATCAGGCCGTGAAGGACAACGGCGGCGCATTCTCGGCGGGCTACGTCTACGTGGCCGGGTTCGCGCCGCTCGACCGCCGCGACGCCGTCTGGCGCGCGTTCAAGAGCGCGCATCCGGGCGTGCAGGAAAAGGCCCGCTGGGGGACCGTCGACAACCCGATCGCGCAATCCGTCGCGAATCAGGCGGCGGCCGCCTATCGCGCGCATCCGGAGATCCGCGTCGTGTTCGCGCCGTACGACGAGTTCGCGCGCGGCGCGACGCTCGCCGCCGGCGAGGCGAACCTCGGCGCGAAGCTGCGCATCTACAGCGCCGACATCTCGACGGCGGACATCGCCGCGATCCGCGCGCCGGACAGCCCGTGGGTGGCGACGGCCGCGACCAATCCGGCGGTGGTCGGCGCGGTGTCGGTGCGCGCGGCGGCGCTGCTCGTCGCGGGGCAGGACCCGGGGCATCGCATCGGCATCAAGCCGGCGCTCATTACGCGCGACGATCTCGTGAAGAACGACATCCGCACGATGGCGGAGCTCGGCGCGAAGTTCCCCGCGTTCCGCGCGAGCGATGCGGCGACGGCCGCGTGGATCCCGAAGGACAACAACGAATAAGGACGAGCCGCCATCATGTCGACTCTCGCCATAACGTCCCAATCCGAGCGCACCGCCGACGCGGACGCCGTATCGAGCCGCGCCGTCATCCGTTCCGCGCAGGACGTCGCGGATATCGTCAACGCGGGCGCCGCGCGTGGCAGCCGCGCACGCATCGTCATTGCGATCGCGCTTGGCGGTGTCTTTCTCGATGCCTACGACCTGACGTCGCTCGCGTACGGCGTGAAGGACATCGCGCGCGAGTTCGCGCTCACGCCGGTGCAAGTCGGCTTCGTCTCCGCGTCGATCACGTTCGGCGCGATCCTCGGCGCGCTCTTCGGCGGCTATCTGACCGACCGTATCGGCCGCTACCGGGTCTTCATGGCCGACATGCTGTTCTTCGTCGTCGCGGCGATCGCGGCGGGGCTCGCCCCGAACGCCTGGGCGCTTGCCGGCGCGCGTTTCCTGATGGGCATCGGCGTCGGGCTCGACCTGCCGGTCGCGATGGCGTTTCTCGCGGAATTTTCCAAAGTGGCGGGCCGGGGCAACAAGGCGGCGAGCGTCGCTGCGTGGTGTCCCGCCTGGTATGCCGCGACCAGCACCTGCTATCTGCTGATCCTCGGGCTCTATGCCGTCCTGCCGGCGCATCAGCTCGGCTGGCTCTGGCGCGTGACGCTCGCGTTCGGAGCGGTGCCCGCGCTCGTCATCATTCTCGTGCGCAGCCGCTACATCAGCGAATCGCCGCTGTGGGCCGCGAACCAGGGCGACCTCGAAGGCGCCGCGCGGATCCTGCGGCGCTCGTATGGCGTGGACGCGGTGGTTGAACACGATGCGGCGGCGAAGGCGTCAGCGCCGCGCGCCGCGCGGTGGCGCAACTACGGCGTGCTGTTCAACGCGGCCTACCGGCGCCGGACGATTCTCGCCGCGACGATCGGCGCCGCGTCGTCGTTCGGCTACAACGCGATTGTGTTCGGCTTGCCGGTCATCATCGCGAGCTTCCTGAAGCAGGGGCCGCTCACCACCATCGTCGCGTCGCTGGCGCTGAACCTGCTGTTCGCGTTCGTCGGCGGACTGATCGGCGTGCGGACCGCGCCGACGGTCGGCGCATGGAAGATGACCGTGCTTGGCCACACGCTGCAATTCGTCTCGCTGGTCGGCCTCGCGCTGATCGGGCATCCGGAGAGCGGCGCGTTCGTCGCGCTCGCGATCCTGCTGCTCGGCGGCTATCTGTTCGGGCAGGGCTTCGGTCCGGGGTCGCACGCGATGACTTATGCGTCGCTCAGCTATCCGACCTCGCTGCGCGGCATGGGGGTGGGCTTCAACCAGACGCTGGTGCGCTCGGCGTCGACGGTGTCGCTGTTCCTGTTCCCGGTGCTCGCCGCCGCGCTCGGCACGAAGGTGTTCTGGGTGATCGCGCTCGCGCCGCTGACCTCGCTCGCGGTGCTGCTCACGATCCGCTGGGAGCCCTCGGGCTACGACATCGACCGCGAAGACTACGCGCCGGCTGCGTGACGGCGCTGCGCGCGCATGCGGCGAGTATCCCTTTGAACCTGACCTGAATTGCCATGCCAATCATCGAAGACGAACCACACGGCGACCGCATTCCGCTGCCGCCCGACCCCAACCGCGTGCAGCGCATCGCGGACGACGAGGCGGCGCTTGCCGCCGCGCGCACACTCGCCGCGAGGTTCGCGAACGGCGCCTCGCAGCGCGACCGCGAGCGCCTGCTGCCATGGGCCGAACTCGATCAGTGGTCCGAGAGCGGGCTCGGCGCGATCACGGTGCCGCGCGAATATGGCGGAGCCGACGTGTCGTTCGCGACGCTCGCCGAGGTGTTCGTGATCCTGTGCGAAGCCGATCCCGCGCTCGGCCAGATTCCGCAGAACCATTTCGGCGTGCTGGGCGTGTTGCGCGAGATAGGCACGCCGGCGCAGAAGGCGCGCTTCTATCGCGAGGTGCTCGCAGGGCTGCGGCTCGGCAACGCGGGGCCGGAGCGCCGCTCGGCCGCGGCAAAGGACATCTTGCAGGGCACGACGCGTCTGCGTGCGACGCCTGACGGGCTGCGCCTGTCCGGCCGGCGCTTCTATTCGACGGGTGCGCTGTTCGCGCACCGCGTGCCGGCGCGCGCGACCGACGACGAAGGACGCGCGGTTCAGGTCTGGGCGCCGCGCCATGCGCCGGGGCTCACCGTGATCGACGACTGGAATGCTTTCGGTCAGCGGACGACCGCGAGCGGCACGGTCGTTTTCGACGGCGTGCCCGTCGATCCGGACGACGTTCTGCCGATCTGGCAGCTTGCCGACCGCCCCGGGCTGTTCGGGCCGGCCTCCCAACTGATCCAGGCGGCGATCGATCAAGGCATCGCGCAGGCCGCCATTGCCGACACCCTCTCGTTCGTGCGCGAGCGGGCTCGGCCGTGGATCGACTCGGGCCTCGAGCGCGCTACCGACGACCCGTACATCATCGGCGACGTGGGCCGCCTGATGGTGGCTCTGCACGCTGCGCACGAGGTGCTGCTCGAAGCCGGCCATACGCTCGATGCGATCGCCGCGGCGCCGCTCGATGCGCAGGCGAGCGCGCGCGCCTCGGTCGCCGTCGCGGAAGCGAAGGTGCTGACGACGCGCATCGCGCTCGACGCGAGCGAAAAGCTCTTCGAACTGGCCGGCTCGGCGTCCACGCGCGCGGCGCACAACCTCGACCGGCACTGGCGCAACGCGCGCACCCACACGCTGCACGACCCGGTGCGCTGGAAGCTGCACCTGCTCGGCGACTATCACCTGAATCACGCGCTGCCGGCGCGGCATTCGTGGAACTGAACGATGACAATCGAACTTTCGCCGGCGCCTGAAGCGCGCGCCGGATCCCTCGCTTTGCCCGCCACGCCACGTGTGGCGCGCACGCCCGAGCGCATCGCCGACGATGCGCAGGCGCTCGACGTCGCGCGGCGGCTCGCGGCGCAGTTCGCGGGCGACGCCGTGCTGCGCGACCGCGAGCGCCGCCTGCCGTGGCCCGAGCTCGACGCCTTTGCCGCCAGCGGCCTGTGGACCATTACCGTGCCGCGTGCCTACGGCGGGCCGGGCGTTTCGGCGGGCACGCTCGCCGAAGTGACGGCGACGATCTCCGCCGCCGACGGTTCGCTCGGCCAGATTCCGCAGAACCACTTCTATGCGCTCGAAGTGCTGCGCGTGGGCGGCAACGCGCAGCAGCAGCGCTTCTTCTACGACCGCGTGCTCGCAGGCGAGCGCTTCGGCAACGCGCTCGCCGAGATCGGCCAGAAGGACTTCAAGCGCCGCACGCGGCTCACCCGCGCGCAGGAAGGCTGGCGCGTCGACGGACGCAAGTTCTACTGCACCGGCGCGCTGTACGCGCACTGGATCCCGACGCTCGTCGTGGCGCAAGAAGCGGGCGGCGACGTCGAGTGGCTCGTATTCGTGCCGCGCGATGCGCCGGGCGTGACCGTCGTCGACGACTGGGACGGCTTCGGCCAGCGGGTCACCGGCAGCGGCTCCGTGCAGTTCGAGGACGTGCGTGTCGAGCCCGAGTGGGTCGTGCCGTTCGCGAGCTCGTTCCAGCGCCCGACGACGATCGGGCCGCTCGCGCAGATCATGCATGCGGCGATCGATCTCGGCCAGGCGCGCGGCGCGTTCGCGGCCGCCCTCGAGTTCGTGCGCGAGCACGCGCGGCCGTGGATCGACGCGAAGGTCGAACGCGCCGCGGACGATCCGCTCGCGATCGCGCAGTTCGGCGATCTCGCGGCGCGGCTGCGCGCAGCCGAAGCCCTTCTGCGGCGTGCGGGCCGCTTCGTCGATGCGGCGCAGGCCGCTTCGACTGAACAGTCCGTGGCGGAGGCGTCGATTGCGGTCGCCGAAGCGCGGGCCGCGACGACGACCGTCTCGCTCGACGCCGGCTCGCGCCTCTTCGAGCTGGCGGGCACGGCCGCGACGCTCGACGATCTCGGACTCGACCGCTTCTGGCGCAACGCGCGCACGCACACGCTGCACGACCCTGTGCGCTGGAAATACCACGCGATCGGCAACTTCTATCTGAACGGCACACTCCCGCCCCGGCATGGAGCGTTGTGATGGGCAAGAAGCAGATCCTGCTGAACGCGTTCAACATGAACTGCGTGGGCCACATCAATCACGGACTGTGGACCCATCCGCGCGACCGCTCCTCGGACTACCGCCTGCTGCCGTACTGGACCGAGCTTGCCCGCGTGCTCGAGCGCGGCCTCTTCGACGGGCTGTTTCTGGCTGACATCGTCGGCGTCTACGACGTATACCGGCGCAACGTCGACGTGACGCTCAGCGAATCGATCCAGCTGCCGGTCAACGATCCGGCGCTGCTCGTTCCCGCGATGGCCGCCGTCACACGGCATCTCGGCTTTGGCGTGACCGTCAATCTGAGCTACGAGGAGCCGTATCTGCTCGCGCGGCGCTTTTCGACGCTGGATCACCTGACAGAGGGGCGCATCGGCTGGAACATCGTCACCGGCTATCTCGACAGCGCCGCGCGCGCGATGGGGCGCGCCGAGCAGTTGCCGCACGACGAACGCTACGACCGAGCAGACGAGTATCTCGACGTGCTCTACAAGCTGTGGGAAGGCAGCTGGGAAGACGACGCCGTGCGGCGCGACAAGGCGGGGCGTGTCTATGCGGACCCCGCAAAGGTCCATCGCATCGAGCATGCCGGGCGTTACTACAACTTGGAGGGTTACCACCTCGCCGAACCGTCGCCGCAGCGCACACCGGTGCTGTTCCAGGCCGGCAGCTCCGGACGCGGCCAGCGCTTTGCCGCGCGCCACGCCGAATGCGTGTTCATCTCTCCGCCGAACCGTGAGGCGGCCCGGGAGACGGTGAGAACGTTGCGCAGGCAGCTTGTCGAGGCGGGACGCCGTCCCGGCGACGTCAAGGTGTTCGTGGGCGCGGCCGTGGTGCCGGGTGCGACCGAGGCAGAAGCGCGCGAGCGGCACGCCGACTATCTGCATTACGCGAGCCGCGAGGCGGGCCTTGCGCACTTCGCCGCGAGCACCGGCATCGACTACGCGCAGTACGACCTCGACGAACCGGTCGACTATCGTCCCGGCAATGCGATCGAATCGGCGGCGCGCACCGCGCAGGCGCACGGCTGGACGCGCCGCAAGCTGCTCGAGATGTTCGCGCTGGGCGGCCGCTATCCGGCGATCGTCGGCACGCCCGCGCAGATCGCCGATGAGCTGCAGAAGTGGGTCGGCGAGGCGGACGTCGACGGCTTCAACCTGAGCCGCACCGTCGTGCCGGAGAGCTACGAGCATTTTGTCGATCTCGTCGTGCCCGAGTTGCAGGACCGTGGGATTTACAAGACCGCCTATGCGGAGGGGGCGCTGCGCCACAAGCTGTTCGGTGCGGGCGACCGGTTGCCTGTGCGGCATGCGGGGGCGGGGTTTCGGCGTCATGCGGTGCGTTAGGGCTGCTTTTTTCTTGCCGTTTGGGTTTTCGCGGAAACTTTGAATTCGCGGCGGTCCGTATAGTCCGTCCCTCCCCGGGACCGGGGTCACTTTGGTCTTGCCCAAAGTAACCAAAAGCGTGTCCTGGGCGGACGGCCTTGGCCGAAGCGCACTCAGTCCTGTCGGCGGTAGCGGTCTTTGGGTTCCCGCGTCTCCGCACGCCGAACCGCCGAAGCGCACGCGGCTCGTGGTCGCCTCGGCTTCGAATCAAACCCATGGCGGCAGTCGGGAAAGGCCTGAAAAGGCTCGTCTTGCAACGCATGCCCCACCAAACCTAAATCCGCCCTCTTGGGCGTGGCCTTCCGTTCAGTTGGGTTTGAGGTCACGTATTACGAAGGCCCATACGATCATCTATCGATCAAGTCAGACGGATTGCTCCGCATGCCCGATGAAGCAACAGTGCTGCCCCACCCAATCCACTGGAGGGGCTGGGTGGTCTGCGCGGTGGTGCATAGATTTTCGTCTAAGAAAAGCAGATAGTTATCAATGTAGCTATGTTGGCGTGGTACGAATTGCAATCTTCTTGATCCTCCCGCGCGCACGAATCGTTCGAGTCACTTGAAGGCTATTAGCGGACCGCAGCGCTGCGCTACCTCTCGCCACAGAAACAATGAGCGCTGTTTGTGTAGGCTAGAGAATGCCGCGCGAAGATTGCGACGGCGTGTACGCCTCAGCCCACCTCCCAACTTCCTGTGCCGCGTCAGGGACCGTAACGCCTGGTCGACACGACTCTATGCGGGGACGCCATGGAAGACGAAAAAGACGGACGAACCCCACAGCGAATACCGAGGCACCTGTGGGCGATGTTGCGAGCGCGGGTTAGCGAATGGTTCATTGGGGGCGTCCTCTTGGCAATCACCGGCTTCGCGCCGCAGGAATTCATCGCTCGACTAATCCGCTATATTGCGGCGCCAGAGAGGGTGGAGCATTTGTCGCGCTTGGCGCTCGATGCCCGGCCGGTGATTGTCTTTGTTGGAATCGCAATCATTGTGGCTGATGCGCTGTATCGGAACCGGCACCGACCGGTCACTGCCGTCCCAGGAAGGCCGCCGCTCACTGAGGATGAAGCGGGGCGTTTGCAACCTGACGGCAGGGCGCTGGTGGAAAGCGAACCGAGTGAACCGGAAGCATTACCGCTCCCAAATCATCCATGGCGATCGGAGGGGCGAGTGATACTGGTCGTGCTTCCGTTCGAAAGTCTCGGTGGCGGCGACAAATATGATTACTTCAGTGAGGGCTTGACCGAGGACATGATCACCCAACTTGCCCGGCTCAGCCCGGAGCGCCTCGGTGTCATCGCCCGGACTTCGGCGATGCGCTACAAATCCACGACCAAGACCATTCATCAGATCGGTCAAGACCTCGGGGTTTCCCACGTGCTTGAGGGAAGCGTCCGGCGTGCCGGAGATCGGGTACGGGTTGCGGCGCAGCTCATCCGGGTAAGCGACGAAACGCACCTTTGGGCCGAGACCTACGAGGGGAACCGGCATGACATCCTGGCACTCCAGATCGAGGTGGCCAAGGCAATTGCCCGCGAAATTGAGATCAAGCTCACGCCGCACGAGCAAGGGCGTTTAGACCGTACTCGTGCCATTGATGCGCAGGCGCACGAAGCGTATCTCAAGGGGCGTCACTTCTGGTCCAAGCGCACCGAAGAAGGCATGCGAAAGAGCATTGAGTATTTTCAGCTCGCTATTGGACACCAGCCGAACTTTGCGGCCGCCTACGATGGAGTGGCCGATGCCTACACGATGCTTGCATGTCGCGGCGTGAGCCCTGCGCGCGAAACGTTTCATCAAGCAAAAATGGCAGCCAGGAAAGCGCTGCAGATTGAACCTGACTTGGGTGAGGCTTATGCGTCACTGGCCCATGTGCGTTTGCACGATTGGGATTGGGTCGATCTGGAACAGGATTTCCTGCGCGCCATTGAACTGAATCCAGGACACGCGATCGCCTATTACTGGTACGCGGAATATCTCATGCTGGCAGGCAGAGCCGAAGAAGCCATTGCCAGGGTCAGGCAGTCCCAGCAGATGGACCCGTTGAATTCGGTGCTGAATTCATCGGTTGCCATCATCTTGTACCTTGCTCGGCGATACGACCAGGCACGGGAAGAACTCCGTAAAGCCCTGGAAATCGATCCAAACCACTTTCTGCTTCACTTCAGACTGGGATTGGTTTACCAGCAACAGAAGTTGTTCCATGAGGCAATCGAGGAGATGCAGAAGGCTGTCACGCTTTCCGGGAGGAGCACAGAGACGCTGACGGGGCTGGCCCAGACCTACGCTGCCGCCGACATGCGAGCGGCCATGCAGCAGATCGTGGATGCGCTGGAGACGGAATCCGAAAAGCACTACGTCCACCCCTACAACATGGCGAAAGTGTTTGGTTCGCTCGGGGACAAAGAGCAGACGTTCGGCTGGCTGGAAAAAGCCTACGGTGAGCACAGTCCTGACTTCATTGAGCTCAGGACAGAACCTACCTTCGACAGCGCTCGCTTCGATCCCAGATTCTCTGAACTGCTATCCCGCGTCGGGTTCAACCAGATCTGAAGGACGACGCGCTGTGATGGGAGCCAGGGCAAGTGGTTGCGCATTACTCCGGCTGCAGTCGCTGAATCAGTGTCTCCCCCTAACGCTGTTGCGTCGGTGGGAGCCATGAGCGCATCCGACTGTAGCCAGAATTGACCTGGCCTCACCTAGAGGGGCCTATAAATACGTTGAAAGCGGCCGGGGCTGGTATGAGTCGGATCGAGGCTAAAGGGGCGGCCATTGCAGTTTTGCTGGCGACAATCATCATGTCGAGGTCCTGCTTGACCGGCTCCTTTGGGTCGAAATCGGAGCGCTGCCAAATCGACGCCGTCAATGTGTTTCGAAGCTGGGCGACCACGAGCCGCGTGCGCTTCGGCGGTTCGTCGTGCGGAGACGCTGGACCCCAAAGACCGCTACGGCCAACAGGACTGAGTGCTAACGGGCCGAGGCCGTCCGCCCAGGACACGCCTTTGGTTACTTTGGGCAAGACCAAAGTGACCCCGGTCCCGGGGAGGGACGGACTATACGGACCGCCGCGAATTCAAAGTTTCCGCGAAAACCTCAATCCTTAGCAACCCGAGCCCCGCCCACATATGACCCACACCGCTTTGCTCCTGACGATTTATTCGTTCGCCATGGGAACACCCGTTGCTAAAGTCGCGGCTCACCATCGCAAGCGCGATGTACGGCGCGCGATGCAAGAACGTATAACCACCGGAAGGTCCGTACCATGAAAATGAAAATCAAGCATCTCGGCGCAATCATCACGGGGTTGATGCTCACCGTATCGGGCGTGGCGCACGCCGACCGCCTCGACGACATCAAGAAGGCCGGCGTGCTGCGCGTCGCGACCTTCGACAGCAATCCGCCATTCGGCTTCGTCGATCCCAAGAGCAACCAGATCGTCGGACTCGACGTCGACTATGCGCGCGCCGTCGCGGGCAAGCTCGGCGTGAAGCTCGAGATCCAGCCGACCAATCCCGCCAACCGCATCGCGTTCCTGAAGTCCGGCAAGGTCGATCTGGTGTTCGCGAACTTCACGATCACCGACGAGCGCAAGAAGGAGGTCGATTTCAGCACCCCGTACTTCGCATCGGGCACGCAGTTCATCGCCAAGAAGGGCGTCCTCAAGACGCCGCAGCAATTGAACAGCCTGCGCATCGGCGCCGACAAGGGCACGACCAACGAGCAGCAGGTCCGCGCACAATTCCCCAATGCGGCCATCGTCGCCTACGACGACACGCCGTTCGCCTTCGCCGCGCTGCGCGCGGGCAACGTGCAAGCCATCACCCAAGACGGGCCGAAGCTCGTCGCGCTGCTCGCCAACGTGCCGGACAAGGCGAACTACGAAATCTCGCCGTTCACGATCTCCAACGACTATGAAGGCGTGGGCGTGCCGAAGGGCGAAACGCGTCTCTTGAGCGTCGTCGACGATACGCTCAAAGGGCTCGAAGCGAACGGCGCCGCTGGGAAGATCTACGACCAGTGGTTCGGCCCGACGAGCCGCGCGCCGCTGCCGCGCTTGTTCAAGATCGGCGATCCGCAGAAGAGCTGATCGATGAGTGATTGGCTCGCGCCGAAGTACGTCGGATGGCTCGCGCATGGCTTTCTGTCGACGTTGCTGCTGTCGGCATGCGTGATCGTCGCGGCGGCGCTGCTGGGCTTCGTGCTTGCCTTGGCGCGCAATGCGCGGCGCCGCGCCGTCGCGCGCGCCGCGGCGCTCTACGTGCTCGTGTTCCGTAACTCGCCGTTGCTGGTGCAACTGCTGTTCTGGTACTTCGGTGCGGCGACGCTGTTGCCGCAAGGCTGGATGGCCTGGCTCAACACGCCGCATGCGTTCGCGCTGGGCGCCTCGACGCTCGCCTGGCCGTCGTTCGAATTCGTGGCGGGCTGGGCCGGCCTGACGTGCTATGCGACGGCCTTCATCGGCGAAGAGTTTCGCGCCGGCATACGCGGCGTCAAGGACGCGCAGTATCGAGCGGCGGCCGCGCTGGGACTCACGCCGCTCGCGACGTTCCGCTACGTGATCCTGCCGCAGGCGATCCGCATCGCGACGCCGCCGCTTGCGGGGCAATGCATGAACATCGTCAAGAACTCGTCGCTGACGATGGCGATCGGCTTGGCGGAGCTGTCGTACGCGTCGCGGCAGGTCGATACGGAAACCTTCAAGACGTTTCAGGCGTTCGGCGCCGCGACCATCCTCTATATCGCGACCATTGCCGCGATCGAAACCGCGCTGCTGCTCTGGAAGCGCGGCAGCGCGCATTCATGGCAGCGGGGGCAGGCATGAGCGCAGCCGAGTGGCTGCCCACGCTCCGTTACCTCCTGCTCGGCACGTTTCCGAGCGGCCCGCTCGGCGGCGCGGCGTTGACCCTCGTGATGTCGGCGGCGTCGGCGCTGCTGTCCGCCGTCATCGGACTTGCGGGCGGCATTGCGTTGTCGATGACGCGCGGCGCGGCGCATCTCGCGCTCACTGCGATCGTGGGCTTTTTCCGGGCCATTCCGGTGCTGATGCTGGTTTTCTGGACCTTCTTCCTGATGCCGATGCTGCTGCACGTCGACGTGCCCGGGCTGGCGACCGTCGTATGCGCGCTCGCGCTCGTCGGGGGGGCTTACCTGTCGCATTCGGTGCACGCCGGCATCGCGGCGGTCGGGGCGGGGCAGAGGCAGGCGGCGCTGTCGCTGGGCCTGACGCGCTGGCAGGCGCTGCGCCACGTGCTGCTGCCACAGGCAGTCCGGATCATGACGCCGTCGTTCGTGAACCAGTGGGTGTCGCTCGTCAAGGATACGTCGCTCGCGTATATCGTCGGCGTTCCTGAGTTCACGTTTCTTGCCAACCAGGTCAACAACCGGCTGATGGTGTACCCCGCGCAGATATTCCTGTTCGTCGGTCTGGTCTATCTGTTGCTGTGCTCCGCGCTGCAATTCGGCGCGGCGCGGCTCTTTCGCGAAAGCGCGTCCGTCAGCGGGCCTTGACGGGCACCCGGCGAGCCAGCGCGCACATCAGCTCGTAGCCGATCGTCCCGGCCGACGCGGCGACGTCGTCGATCTTCACTTGGTCTCCCCAGAGCTCGACCTTCGAGCCGATGCCCGCGTTCGGACACGGCGTGAGATCGACCGTCAGCATGTCCATCGACACGCGTCCCACGACGCGCGTCGGGATGCCGTCGACTGCGATGGGCGTGCCCGTCGGCGCGTGCCGCGGGTAGCCGTCCGCATACCCGCACGCGACGACGCCGATCCGCATGTCATGGCCCGCTTCGAAGGTCCTGCCATAGCCGACCGTTTCCGCGGCGCGCAGCGCCTGAGTGCCGATGATTTCGCTGACCAGGCTCATCGACGCGCGCAGCGGCACGTCGGCAATATGGCGCGACAGACCCGACGGCGATCCGCCGTAGAGAATGATCCCCGGCCGGACCCAGTCGCGATGGGCGCGCTCGTGCCACAGCACGGCGGCGGAGTTCGAGAGGCTGCGCGGGCCCGGAATGCCGCTCGTCGCCGCCTCGAAGCGGTCCATCTGCCAATCGATGTCGCTTTCGTCGGCGGCGGCGAAATGGTTCATCAGCGTGATCTCGCCGACGGATTCAGCCGCATTCGCGCGCTCCCAGGCCGCGCGGAAGGTGTCGGGCGCGAAGCCCAGGCGGTTCATCCCGGAGTTCATTTTCAAATAGATATCGATCGGGCGGCTGCGCGGGGCCGCGGCGATCAGGTCGAGCTGATCGTCGCAATGGACCGCGACCGTCAAGCCGAGCGCGTCCGCCGTCTCGACGTCCTCGGGCTGGAACACGCCTTCGAGCAGGAGGATCGGCTTCTTCCACCCGAGATCGCGAATGCGCACGGCTTCGTCGAGATCGAGCAGCGCGATGCCGTCCGCGGTCGCGAGGGCGGGATAGATGCGCTCGATGCCGTGTCCGTATGCGTTGGCCTTGACGACGGCCCAGACCTTGGCCCGGGACGCGCGTTGCTTGATGACATCAAGGTTGTGCCTGACGGCGTCGGCATGGACATAGGCGGCGATCGGGCGGGGCATGGTGATCCTGTTGATCCTTTGGGGACGAAGGAAAGGCGGCGTGGCTCGCGGTGTGTAGCTCAGTTCAGCTCGAAGTCCGCGGGGGCGGGCGGCTCGTCGGCGTAGCGGAAAACGTTCAGGTCGTCGAACTGGATGGCGGGCTGCTTGCCCGAGACGAGGTCCGCCAGCAATTGAGCGGAGCCGCACGACATCGTCCAGCCGAGCGTGCCGTGCCCGGTGTTCAGGAAGAGGTTCGACAGCGCAGTGCGCCCGACGATCGGCGTGCCGTCGGGCGTCATCGGACGCAGGCCGGTCCAGAACGTCGCCTGAGAGGTGTCGCCTCCGCCCGGGAAAAGATCGTTCACGCACATCTCGAGCGTCTCGCGCCGCGCTTCCCGCAAGCGCTTGTCGAAGCCGACGATCTCCGCCATGCCGCCCACGCGAATGCGCTGGTCGAAACGCGTGATGGCGATCTTGTAGGTCTCGTCGAGCACGGTGGAAACCGGCGCCGCGGCCTCGTTGACGATGGGCGCCGTGATCGAGTAACCCTTGAGCGGATAGACGGGAATCTTGACGACGCCGGAGAGGAACTTGGTCGAGTAAGAGCCGAACGCGACGATGAAGGCATCCGCATGCACGAGCTTGCCGCCGTGGCGCGCCCCGACCACCTTGCCGCCCTCGACCACGAGGCCGTCGATGACGGTGTTGTAGCGGAAGCTGACGCCCGCTTGCTCGGCCAGCGCGGCGAGGCGCGTCGTGAACAGCTGGCAGTCGCCGGTTTCGTCGCCGGGCAGGCGCAGGCCGCCCGTCAGCTTGTGCGAGGTGGCGGCGAGGGCGGGCTCGGCCCGCGCCAGTTCGGACTGCGTGAGAAGCTCGTAGGGGACGTTGGCCTCTTTGAGCACGGCGATGTCCTTGGCGGCGCCGTCGAGCTGCTGCTGCGTGCGGAATACCTGGAGCGTGCCGCCCGTGCGGCCCTCGTACTGGATGCCGGTGTCGGCGCGCAGCTGCTGCAGGCAGTCGCGGCTGTATTCCGCGAGCCGGACCATGCGGCCCTTGTTGATGGCGTAGCGCTCGGCCGTGCAGTTCTGCAGCATCTGCCACATCCATTGGAGCTGGAACTGCTTGTCGTCGTCGTCGGGGCGGATCGCGAGCGGAGCGTGCTTCTGGAACATCCATTTGACAGCCTTCAGCGGAACCCCCGGGGCGGCCCACGGCGCCGCGTAGCCTGGCGAGATCTGCCCGGCATTGGCAAAGCTGGTTTCGAGCGCCGGACCCGCCTCACGGTCGATGACCGTGACCTCGTGGCCCGCAAGCGCAAGATAGTAGGCGCTCGTGACTCCGACAACCCCGCTGCCCAGCACGATGACTCGCATACCCGCTCCCGATGGCGATGATGACTATGAAATGGATGTTTGGCACTGCCTTTTGGGAAAACTATGGGCAGTGCGCGCATCATATTGGCTATCGAGTAGTTTTATTTAATGAATATTGTCGATTTTTTGGTTTCTGATAAGGTTTTTGGGGCCATAAGCGGGCCTGGGTCCTGGAAGGAGAACTCGGATCATGACGAATGCGCCGCAATTCCTCCGCAGCGATTCAGCCGGAATTCCCTGGACGCCATCGAGGTTCGCACCCGGCGTCGAGGTCAAGAATCTCGGCAAAGCCGATGGGCGGGCGATGCAGCTCGTCCGCTTCGCCGCGGGAGCGGTCTTCCCCGACCATCTGCATACCGGACCGGAATTCGTCTACATCCTTGAAGGCGAAGCGATCCAGAACGGTCAGCGGTTGACGAGCGGATGGGCCGGTGTCGCCGAGCGGGGAACGGTCGATCGCGCCTTCAGAAGCGACACGGGCTGCACGTTTCTGCTCGTTTATGACTTGAACCAGGCATTCGATTCCGTGGCGCCGCGCGCCGAATAGCGGCCGCCATCCGCCATTTCCCGGATCAAGCTGAATGTGAATTGGCTTTGAATTGGCGAGCTTACTGGCGTAAGGCTTACGGGTTCCCCTCTATCAACTTTCGATCGCCTGTGCCGATAAGCGAGGCAAGCGGTCGCGTTCGGCGGCCAGTACCCGGGACCCCCGCATGTTCAAACTCAGCTTCACGCAGAAACTGTGGCTGCCTTTGGTGACGAGCCTCCTCGCACTGTTGATCGTGTCGGTCTCGGCGGCGTATCTGTCGCGCGAGACGCGCATCGAGGAGCGCAAGAATGATCTGATCAATGTCGCGCACGTCGGCCTGAGCATCGTGCAGGAATATGCCTCGCTCGCCCAAAGCGGCGCGCTCACCGAAGACCAGGCGCGCGCGCAGGCGCTCGCGCGGCTGCGCAACGTGCGCTACGGCGAGGACGGCTACTTCCTCGTCATCGATTCCAAGCCGCGGATGGTGATGCATCCGATCAAGCCGGCGAGCGAGGGCAAGGACCTGAGCAGCACCGCCGACGCCGACGGGCGCCACCACTACGTGAGCTTCGTCGCGGCGGCGCAGGCGCCGGAGGGCGGCTTCGTCGACTACGTGTTTCCGCATCCGAAGTCGGCGGCGGGCGAGGCGGTCGGCAAGATCGGCTATGTCGTGCGCTACGCGCCGTGGGACTGGATCATCGCGACGGGCGCCTACGTCGACGACATCAACGCCGCGTTCATGCGTTCGCTCTATCTGGCGGTCGGCCTGTTCGCCGGGCTCGCGCTCGCGCTTTCCGTGCTGGTGGCGTTCACCAACCGGAGCATCGTGCGCGCGATCGGCGGCGACCCCGGAACTGCCGCCGGCATCGCCGATGCGATCGCCTCGGGCGATCTCTCGCTCGCCATCGACACGCGCGCGGGTGACACCCACAGCCTGATGCACGCGGTCCGCCACATGCGCGACGCGCTGACGAACACGATCAGCCAGGTGAAATTCGCTGCCGACAACGTCGCGACGGGCGCTCGCGAGATCGCCAACGGCAACGCGGACTTGTCGGCGCGCACGGAGAACCAGGCGGCGTCGCTCGAAGAGACGGCGGCGAGCATGGGGCAGATCACGTCGATGGTCCGTCAGTCCTCCGACAACGCCCGCCTCGCGAGCGAGCTGGCCGCGAGCGCGGCGCAGATCGCGGACCGTGGCGGCGAGATGGCGGCGCGCGCGGTGTCGACGATGCAGGCGATCTCGGGCGAATCGAAGAAGATGGTCGACATCATCGCCGTGATCGAAGGGATCGCGTTCCAGACCAACATTCTCGCGCTCAACGCCGCTGTGGAAGCCGCGCGCGCGGGCGAGGAGGGGCGCGGCTTCGCCGTTGTCGCGAACGAGGTGCGCATGCTTGCGCAGAAGAGCGCCAGCGCGGCGAAGGAAATCCGCGCGCTGATCCAGAACGCCGTGGATCAGGTGGGCGCCGGCGCCGAACTCGTCGAGCAGACTGGAGCTACGATCGACGAAACGCGCGGCGCGATCGGGCGCGTCACCGGGATCGTGCAGGAGATTGCGGCGTCCGCGGCCGAGCAGAACACCGGCATCGAGCAGGTCAACGTCGCGGTCTCGCAGATGGACGGCATCACGCAGCAGAACGCCGCGCTCGTCGAGCAGGCGGCGGCCGCAGCGCAATCGCTCGAAGAGCAGGCGCGTCAGCTGCAAGGGGCGATGGCCGGTTTCCATGTCGGTGACGAGGATGGCGGGGCGGTGGTGGCCCGGCGGGACGGGCGGGCATCGTCGCGTGCATCGCGCCCGTTGAGCGATGTGCTTGTTGCGAGCGCTTGAGCGTAGTCAACGGCGAATGGACACGGCGCGCCGCCCGGTGGACGATCGGCCGCCGCGGGTATATAAGAAAAAGAGTTGAGCGCAGCCCGTCGGGGCTGGCTCGCATCGCGAGGAAAACACCATGTCCGACCCATCGGAAAAGCCGGCTGAAGGCCACGAACCGCCGCTCGAACATCTCGACGCGGCAGTCAATCATGTCGACCAGCTGATCTCGTCGGGAAGCATTGCGAAGGGCGCGGCGAAAGGGCTCCTGTACAGCCTGATCGAAACGCTCGGCGCGCTGGTCGGCGACCCCGATCTTCCCGAGCATTCGCGCTCGGGCTATGAGGGATTGCTCGAAACCGCGCGCGAGCTGCGCGTGAAGCTCGGCAAGTAGCGCGCCGCCTGGGCTCGCCGCAGGCCGCGCCGGGCAATGGGCGCGGCCGCGGCCACCAGCGGGGAAATCCTGCCTGCGACAGATAGAACGGGTTGGTCCATTGGTTCGCCGGCGCGATCAAAGTCCCCGTATATCGCCTATTCCCAGGAAGGGGCTCGGAGCCGCTTATGCCCGCCTGCTAGAATGCGGGGGCCGCAATGTAGTGGATCGCAAATGAAATTGCTTGATGCGTTAGTCGAACAACGAATTTCCGCCGCCGCCGCACGGGGCGAGTTCGACGATTTGCCCGGCGCCGGGGCGCCCCTGGAACTCGATGACGATCTGCTCGTTCCCGAGGAAGTGCGCGTCGCGAACCGGATCTTGAAGAATGCGGGCTTCGTGCCGCCCGCGGTCGAGCAACTGCGCTCGCTGTGCGGCTTGCAGAAGCAGCTCGAGACCGTCAGCGATCCTGCGGTGCGCTGCGAGCTGCGGGCCAAGATGCTGGCGCTCGATATGGCGCTCGAGTCGCTGCGCGGCGCGCCGCTGCTGGCTCCGCGCGAGTATTGCGAGCGCATTGCGCAACGCTTGTCCGAGCGTGTGCGTGCGGAAGTCCGCGATGTGATGGAGCCGTCGTGAGCCCGTCGTCAGGCGAGTGCGCTGACGGCGGCGCGCAGATCTCAGGGTGTGCCGTTGCAGCCGCCGCCGAACCCGCTGCCGATCCGTTGTTCCCTCCGTCTGATCTGGACCCCGGCCAGGCCGATGCTCCCCGCGAAGTCTCCGAGCGCGACCGCCGCTTCATGGCGCTCGCGCAAGCCGCCGCCGAAAAGGCGCGCGCGGCCGGCGAGGTGCCGGTTGGCGCCGTGCTCGTGCGCGGCGAGGAAGTGATCGCCACCGGCTTCAACCATCCGATCGGCGGGCACGATCCATCGGCCCACGCCGAGATGGCTGCGCTGCGCGCGGCCGCCCAGGCGCTCGAGAACTACCGCTTGCCGGGCTGCGAGCTCTATGTGACGCTCGAGCCTTGCCTGATGTGCGCCGGGGCGATCATGCATGCGCGCATCGCGCGCGTGGTGTTCGGCGCCCGTGATCCGAAGACGGGCGCCTGCGGCAGCGTCGTCGACGCGTTCGCCAATCCGCAGCTCAATCACCATACCTCCGTGACGGGCGGCGTGCTGGAAGCCGAATGCGGCCAGGCGCTCAAGTCGTTCTTCGCGGACCGCCGCCGCGCGATCCGCGCCGAGCGTGCCGCCGCTGCGGACGCGGCGCGCGAACGCGGCCCGGCGGAGCCCGTCTAAATCGTCAATATCGTTTCCTCGGCACACGGCCATGGTCGCTCATCGTACGATCGAACTGATTGCTCCGTCGGGATACCCGGCGGACCCCGCCGCCGTCGAGCGCGGGCTTGCCCGGCTGCACGCGCAAGGGCACAAGGTCAAGGGACTTGACGCGACGCGCCGGCGCTTTCAGCGCTTCGGCGGCACCGACGGCGAGCGCGCCGCCGACCTGAATCGCCTCGTCGATGCCTCGCGGCCACTGCCGGACGTGGTGCTTGCGGTGCGTGGCGGCTACGGCGCGATACGCATCCTCCACGGACTCGACTACGAGGGATTGCAGCGTCGGCTGCGCGACCAGCCGATCGTGCTGGTGGGGCATAGCGACTTCACGGCGATCCAGTTCGCGCTGCTCGCGCGCTCGGGCGTGACGACTTTCGGCGGCCCGATGTTCGCGACCAATTTCGGCGCTCAAGACCTGAGCGCCTTCACGATGCATCACTTCTGGGACGCGGTGACGAAGCCGTCCTTCACGCTCGTGTCCGCGGCGCCTCAAGCGCAGTCCGTCGACGTGTCGGGGACGCTCTGGGGCGGCAACCTGGCGACGATCGCAGCGCTCGTCGGCACGCCGTACATGCCGCCCGTGCAGGGCGGCATCCTCTTCATCGAGGATGTCAACGAGCAGCCGTTCCGGGTCGAGCGTTTGATCTATCAATTGCATCTGGCCGGGATATTGGCTGAGCAGCAGGCGCTCGTGCTCGGCGATTTCTCGGGCGGCCAGGCGTTCGAATACGACAACGGCTACGACCTGCACGCGATGATCGAGCAGGTGCGCTCGGTGATCGGCATCCCGGTCGTGACGGGATTGCAGTTCGGCCATATCGACGACATGGTGACGATTCCGGTCGGCGCGAAGGGGCATCTGGTCTCCAATGCGCATGGCTTCAGGCTGACGGCTTCGGGCTATCCGTACCTCACGTAGTTCGCCCGTCACGGCCGTGCTCAAGCCTGTCCACGGCGTCTCGGCTCCTCGATATGGGTGATGCGCGGCGGGTGGACGTCGACACATGCGGCGTCCGCGTCCTTCCCGTCATGCAACGGCGGAACCGTCGCGTAGCCGCGCTCGAAGCGCTGGAATGCTTCGGCGATATGCTGTCGCAGCAACGCGACATCCCACGGCTTGGTCAGGAACTTCTGAACCGATCCCTCGTTGATGGTGTCGGTGATCGACTGCACTTCGGTGTACCCGGACAACAGGATGCGCACGATGTCCGGGTACAGCGCCTTAACCTTCTGCAACAGGTCGATCCCGGACAGGCTCGGCATGCGGAAGTCCGAGACGATCACGCCCACGCGATGACGCGCGAGCAGATCGAGCGCTTCGTCGGGATTGGTCGTGCAGAGGATCTCGTAGCCGTCGCGGTTCAACGACCGCCCGAGCATCTGCAGGATGGACCGGTCGTCGTCGACAAGCAGCAGCGTCCGGTGCAATAGCTCTCGCCGCCGGCAATGCTCGGGAAGTTCCGTGCCGGCGGACAGCATTTCGGCGATTTCCGGCCCCGTGACCGGATGGCTGAAGTAATAGCCCTGCATTGCATGGCAACGGTGCCGGTTCAGGAACGAAAGCTGCCCTTCCGTCTCCACGCCTTCCGCGACCGTCGCCATGTGAAGCGACTCCGCCATCGCGATGATCGAGCGCGTCAGCGATGCCCCTTCCGCGCTCGTGGTCACGTCGCTGAGGAACGACTTGTCGATCTTGACGACGTCGATGGGCAGATCCTTGAGGTAGGACAGGCTCGAGTAACCGGTGCCGAAGTCGTCCAGCGATAACATGACGCCGAGGGCCTTCAATTCGCGCAGCGTATGGGCGATCGTATTGCGGTCCTGCATCAGCACGCTTTCGGTCAACTCGAGCTCGAGCCGGGCCGGGGCGAGTCCGGTTTCCTCGAGCGTCGCGCGCACCATGTCGGCGACATTCTGTTGCCGGAACTGACGCGCCGACAGATTCACGGCGACTGGTATCGGAGGATGCCCCTCCCGATGCCAGGCGACAGCCTGCGCACAGGCTGCACGCAATACCCATTCGCCGATCGGCAGAATCAGCCCCGTTTCTTCTGCAATCGGGATGAAACGGTCGGGCGGGATCACGCCGATTCCCGGGCGCCGCCAGCGAATCAGCGCCTCGACGCCGCTGATCTGGCCTGTTTTGAGGTCGACCTTCGGCTGGTAGTGCAGCTCCAGTTCGTTGTTTGCCAAGGCCTGGTGCAGCGCGTTTTCGAGCTCAGCCTGTTCTTCCACGCGGGTGCCCAGCTCGCGCGTGTAGAAGCTGTAGCAGTTCCGCCCGCGTTCCTTCGCGCAATACAGCGCGGCGTCGGCCGTCTTCAGCAATGACTCTGCGTCGGCGCCGTCAGCGGGATAGACGCTGACGCCGACACTCGTCGTCATGTGCAGGTCGTGGCCCTCGAGCGCAAACGGCGCGACGAAGGTCCCGAGTATATGGCGCGCGATCTTTTCCGCGTCCGCCGACGCGCGCAGGTTGACCAGCATCACGACGAACTCGTCGCCGCCGAGTCGCGCGACTGTGTCGCCGTCGCGCAGGGCTGCCTTGAGGCGCACCGAGACGGCCTGGAGCAGGCTGTCGCCGACCGAATGCCCGAAGTTGTCGTTGACGTACTTGAACCGGTCCAGATCGAGCAGCATGACTGCGACCAGCTGCCTGGTCCGTCGCGCCTGCAACATCGCCTGTTCCATGCGGTCGCTTAGCAGGTTGCGGTTGGGCAGGCCGGTCAACGCGTCGTGGTTGGCCAGGTATTCGATGCGCCCCTGTTGCATCTTCCGCTCCGTGATGTCCTGCACGATACCGCGTAGGACGATCGCGCGGCTCGGATCCCGGTCCGACTCCGCCTGATGCAGCACGTGGTGCTCCGTGCCGTCGGCATGAATCAGCCGATGCTCGAGCGAGAACGCGGTGCCTTCGGTGCGCAGGCTGGTGAACGACTGGATCAGCAACGGCTGTTCGTCTGCCGGAACGGATTGCAGCAACCGGTCGAAGGTAGCGGGGGTGCATTCGGGGTCGAGACCCAGGATCCGGTACAGCTCCGGTGACCAGTAGCCGTCCGGGCGTCCCGCCTGGTACTCCCAGTTGCCCAGATGCGCGAGCGTTTGCGCATAGGTCAGACTGCTCTGGGCGGTCGCCAGCTTTTCGAGCGTGGCGGCGCCCCGCAGCAGATACCGGATCCGGTAGCCGAGCAGTTTCCAGCGCATCGGCTTGGAGACGAAATCGGTCGCACCGGCATCGAAGGCCCGGGCGATCGACTCGTCATCGTCGTTGCCGGTCAGCATGACGATCGGCACGAGGCGGCCTTCCGGCAACGCGCGCAGCCGGCGGCAACATTCGAATCCGTCGCCGCCGGGCATCTCGACGTCGAGCAGCACCAGAGCGGGGCGATGGCGCAGGAAGGCATCGATGCCTTCCTGCGGCCCCTCCGTCTCCTCGACGCGAAAACCCTCTGGCTCGAGGGTCTCCACGACCAGCAGGCGCGTCATCGCGTCGTCATCGACGATCAGGACCACCGGCGCATCGGAATTTCGATTGATCACGACTGTTCTCCCGCTTCTGTAACTGCGCGATTGCCACCGCGGTCGTCTTGCAGCCGCTCATCCTTTGCCTCCACCCGTTCCGCCATCAACGCGGCCTGCACGCGCCTGAATTCGGCGTCTGTACCGTCGACCAGGTCCGCAGCCCCAACGACGTTGGCGGCGCGCGCCAACTGCTCGATTTCCCGGCATTGGGTCGACAGAACGTGTGCGCCTACGTTCGCGCTGCTCGATTTCAGCGTATGTGCGGCAAGCTTGAGTGCGGCGTCGTCGGCGGCTTCGACGGCCGCGTGCATGTCGCGGATCAGCCGGGGCGCATCCAGATTGAATTGATCGATGATCCTGGTCAGGATGTCGGGGCGGCCGGGCCGCTGCAGCGCACGCAAGCCGTCGAGCACCTTCTGGTCGATCACGTTCGCGCTGGCGTCCGGATCGGCGCTCGCCGCATCGTCCGCTTCGCCGTTCGCGGCGACCGCCGATCCGGGCGCCTCTGCACGGGAAAAGCGCGCGAGCATCCTCAGCAGCGCATCGCGACGGAAGGGCTTGCTCAGATAGTCATCCATGCCGGCGGCCAGGCAACGTTCCCTGTCGCCGCTAATGGCATTGGCCGTCATCGCGATGACCGGCAAGCGCGGCGCACGTGACTCCGCTTCGTGCTGGCGCAAGAGCCGTGTCGCTTCGAAACCGTCCATCAACGGCATCTGGCAGTCCATCAGTACCACGTCGAACGCGTCGTCCGCGATCATCTTCAGCGCCTGCCGGCCGTTTTCGGCGACAGCCGCCCGATAGCCCGTGTCTTCGAGCATGGCCAGCGCGATCTGCCGGTTGACCGCGTTGTCCTCGACCAGCAACACGCGCGCCGAAACCGTGTCCGGCGTCGAAATTTCGTCCGGCCCGGCTTCGTCGGACCCCGGTGTTGCCGATGGTAGTCGGCGCGGCATGGCGGGCATCGCCGACGCGATGCCCGCATACAGGTCCGAACCGTGGAGCGGCTTGGTCAGGCGCGCGTCGATGCCCAGTTCGTGCGCAACCTGGATGCTGTCCGTCATCTCGAACGCGGTCAGCGTGATGATCCGGAGCGCACGCAGCGACGGGTCGTTCCGGATGTGCTGCACGAGCGAGATGCCGTCCATGCCCGGCATCCGCACGTCGATAATGGCCAGGTCGAAGGGGCGATTGCTGGCGGCGGCGGCCCGTAGTTGCGCCAACGCATCGTCGCCGCTGCTGGCCGTGGCGACGCGCAACTGCCATTCGATCGCATGTTCGACGAGCACGCTGCGATCGGTCTCGCTGTCGTCCACGATCAGCACCTTCAAGCCGGCCAGCGACTGCCCGGCGCCCGAGGCAACGCCGACAGCCTCGGACACTGGCTCGAGCCGCGCCGTTACGGTGAACACCGAGCCCTGACCGGGCGTGGATTCGAAGGTGAGCGTGCCGCCCATCATCTCGGCCAGTTGACGGGAAATCACGAGCCCCAGCCCGGTTCCGCCATATTTGCGGGCGGTCGAGCTGTCGGCCTGCTGGAACGGCCTGAACAACTGCGCGGACACGTCCGGCGAGATGCCAATGCCGCTGTCGATGAACGCGAACACGACGAGACCGCGATCCGAACACGATACGGCCAGCTCGACCTGCCCGCGCTCGGTGAACTTGATCGCGTTGCCGATCAGGTTCGTCAGGATCTGGCGCAGCCGGACCGGGTCGCCGCGCACCCATTCCGGAACCGGATCCTGCCTCCGGAGCACCAGCGCAAGTTCCTTGCGCCGCGCATTGGGCTCGAGCAGCGAGACGACGTCGTCGAGCAACTGATACAGGTTGAACTCGACGCACTCCAGCGCCAGCTTGCCGGCCTCGATCTTCGAAAAATCCAGGATGTCGTCGATGATGATCAACAGCGTCTCGCCGGATCGATACACGGTATCGACAAAGTGCCGCTGCTTCGACGTCAATTGGGTGCGCTGCAGCAGTTCGGTCATGCCGAGCACGCCGTTCATCGGCGTGCGGATTTCGTGACTCATCCTGGCGAGGAATTCCGACTTTGCCGAATTCGCGGTTTCCGCCGCTTCGGTCGCGGCTTGCAATTCGATGTCGCGCCGCTCGATTTCGTCGAGCATCGCATTGAAGCCGTCGATCAGGGCTGCGACTTCGTCGTTGCCTTTGTGATGCACGCGCAGGGACAGGTCGCTGCCGCTGCGAATGCGGCCCATCGTGCGAGTCAGATTCGACAGCGGGCGGGAGATGGACGTCCCAATCCGGTGGCTGATCACGAAACCGCCGACCGCGAGCAAAAATGACACGGCGGCGATCATGGCGACCGCGCCCGTCATCGCGCGGTACACCTGCGAGACGATGCTGTTCTGCTGCAGGTTGACACGTTCAACCTGCCGGTCGCCGTAGGCCACGAGGCGGCTCGCGGTGGCGTTGATATCCGAGACGATGCGCGTCATGGCAGCGTCATTGGACAGCGAATGCCATTTCGCGGCCAGGATGCGGCGCGCGGAATCCGCCAGTATGACGGTCAACGGGACCACGTCGTGCGTGCGGTTCAGTTCGCCTTGCCCGCTGGCCACGAGCGCCGCCCGCAGCGCGTTCGCCGACTCGGCGAGTTCGCCGAGATCGATCTGCATCTCGTCGTCGACGCGCTTGAGCTGTTCCTCGCTCGTGCTTTCCGTGACCAGACGAAAGTTGGCCGTCAACTCCTCGATACTGCCCTTGACGACCGCCGAAAGGTACCTGATCTGGGCTGCCCGCTGCTGGAAGGCAGCCGCTTCGTTGAGTCTTTGCTGTGCCCTGACGATTCGCAGCGCAAACGGGTCCTCTATCTCCGCCAGCATGGTGTCCAGCGTCTGGAGCGACGTCGAGACCGCCGCCCGTTTCGCCTGATAGGGCGCCGCGGCAAACGGCTCCGCGAACATCCTGCTGCGCAGCGCGACCAGGCCGTCGTTGCCGTCGAGCATGTCCGTCGCCAGTTGCGCGAGCCTGTCCGCGACATCGCGGGTCGCGGCGGAATCTCCGTCCGTTTTCGCGATCATCATCGCATTGCGTGCGTGGTCGATTGCGGCCCTCAGCCGTTCCTTCTGCGGGGCGAGCCGATATCGCGTCGGCGCGACGTCGACTTCCGCGACGATGATGATGATGTCCTTGACGTCCGCACGGATATTGTCCACCGCGTGAATCGTCTTGTTGAAGGCGGTGTTGGCTGCTTGCGCGGAGGTCACGGCTGCCACCGCCTCATGGTCGAGCCGTCCGGTTTTTTTGCCGATGGTGGTCAGCAAGTCGGAGCCCGTTTCCTGGACGTCGGCAATCAGTTTGCTTTCGGTATCGAGTATCGCGTTGTCCCGCAGACGCTGACTGACGCCTTGGTTCATCGACTTGAGCATCACCCGCAGTTCGGCGGACGGCTCCTCGACGCTGCGCTTGTCGATCGCGCGCACGGCTGCCGTCGTGGCCGCGATCCGTTGCAATTGCGCTTCGATCGCCGACGTCGCTTGTTGCTGCTGAGACACGCTTTGCGCCTGCTCGAGCCGGCTGAAATCCAGAGCGAGATCGACATAGGCGCGCTGGAGTTCGTTGCTGCGCATCTGCAACGGCAGCGATTCGGTCGTCAACGTGCGCACGCCGGATGCAATGCCGCGCACGGCGAGTAGACTGGTCGCCGATATCGCCAGGACGCCCAGCAGCATCACGCTCGTGCTGGCGACAAGCTTGGCCTTGATGTCCATGCAGCTCCCCGGATGTGGATGGCCCGCGCGAGGCCATTCGGATGTTTTATTTCGGCGGCTCGTCCAGTGGCGCAACCCGGCCGTGCGCGATTTCGGTGAGAAAAACCGAGTTCAACGCTTGATGATTGTCTGCGCCCAGGTCGATCACCACACCGCCGAGGTCGAGATGCTTGATCGATTCGAGCGCTCGCAGCAATGCCGCCCGGGTCGGGGACGGGCCGGCGCGTTCCAGCCCGATCAACATGACCTTCGCGTAAATGCAGCCCTCGAGGTCCACTACGCCGACGCTTTCCCCAGGGAAGCGGCCCGAGATCAGCCTTTTGCAGTCCTGCGTCACGTCATAGTCGTTTCGCGGGAGCGGCACCACCTGGGAAATCAGCGTGCCGTCGCCGTCGGTGCCCACGAGGCGCAGCAGGTCGTCGGTGCCGACGAAGGAAACGGTGGCGAGCCGGGCCTTGAGGCCTTCGTGGTGTGCTGCGCGGATGAAGGCAGCGATCGGTGTGTACGGGCCGACCATGATGACGACGTCTGGCCGGCCCTCCATCACTGACACGAGACCTGTTTCGACCGCTGTTGTCCCGCGGCGGAAGGTGCCGGTCGCAACGACGTCCAGGCCATGACGCTGAAGCGCCAATCGCGTTCCTGCCAGCACCGCCAGCCCGAAACCATCGTCCTGGTAGAACACGGCGAAGCGTTTGGCGCCATCGCGCGCGATGAAATGATCGACCAGCGTTCGCGTCTCGTCTTCATAGCTGGCGCGAATGTTAAAGACTTCGGGAATGACCGGTTTGCGCAACGACATCGCCCCGGTAAATGCGCCGACGAGCGGTATCTGGGCGTCCTTGATGATCGGCAGCACCGCCGTGGTCGTCGGCGTGCCGACATAACCGAATAACGCGAACACCTGGTGCTGTTCGATCATCTCGAGCGTGGCATCGATGGTCTTGTCGGGCTCGTACTGATCGTCGGCGACGAGCAGGTCGATCTTCCTGCCGTGCACGCCGCCGTGCGCGTTCGCGTCGTCGAATACGGCTTCGGCGCCCGCGCGTATGGCACGTCCCAGACCTGACGCGGCGCCGGTCTGCGCATTGACCATGCCGAGGCGGATTTCGTCGTCGTTCACGCCGGCTTCCGCCGCGAAGCAGGCGATGGGGCCGGTCATCGCGGCGAGGCACGCGATAAGCGTCAGCTTTCGGCACAACGCCGCGTGTCGCAGTTTCTGCCGGACAGCGCGATCGTGCACGCGCGAGATAGACGGCAGCGCGGCGCTCGGGCCGGACGAATTTCCATATGGGGAGGCGGGGGAGAACTGCAGGCTGTCGGGGTGAGCGGGCGGGGATGGCACGTGCGGGGAGCAAGCAATCCGCCGCCTGACGATGCCGGAAAGGCGCCATGGGAAAGACGTGCCATCTTTCATGCTGCGTTCCTCTTGAATCGATTGCACGAAGTACTACTGGCGAAGTTTCGGGCAGCGGAGCTCATCGGCTGGTCCCGTATGGTCATCGATTCGTTCTCCATGAGGCCATCCCGCCTCTTCTGGCAATCCACGCCTTCAGGCGGCCGCTCGTCCGGTTCGAACGCCTCGCTGCCATGCGCCATGCCTTCATGAAAATCGCTGCCGGCTTCATCTACTGGCGACAATCTCGAAAGATCATTCCGTTAGCGATTCTCAGTCAGGCGATTATGCTGAATTGATGATGCACCCACGGCATGCCGCACCGACGGCGTAGCAAAAGAGGATTATGATATTTATATAGTTTGCATCACGTGCAACTGCAAGGCGGGGGAGAAAAATGAAGGCATTTTTTATACTCGAACAATTACCCATTGATTCACCGGTGAGATGTGGCTAGGCTTCGGCAAGCGCCTTCTTTGTGTCTTGCGCAATTTCAGTTTTGTTTTTATTAACCTTTTTGTTTTTCGGTAACATGGCCCATTCGCGAATGACGAGTCGGGCCCGAAACCAAACCGATTCGTTACAGGTTGCGCTGACAAATCATCTTCGAGTGACGATGCCGGACTAATGTCGGCAAATGGAGATCCGGTTGGTTTGCGGAACTGTATGAAAACGTGCTCCAAGTACGGTATGAGCGACGCCGATTTCGCCGGAGCGCTTTTGTCGGGCTGCGTCGAGCTACCGGGCCGCTGAGCGGCGTTGCCGGCGCCCGCGATCGCGCGCCTGGTCACGGGCGCGACAGCGCCAAAAATGGGGAAAACCCGCCCTCCGCCGCGACCGGCGAGGCTGCTGCGCTGCCGCATATACATTCCGTCTGACTCGCACTATCCGTCCGGGTGTATGGGCGCACCCGGGCGTTTTGGCTACACTGGCCCCATCCTGCTGCCGTCTCGAAAACGCCCGGATTTCCGCAGGCTTTCGAGGCGTCCGAGTCCCCGAGCCTTTTTTCACGGCCCTGGATTTGCCCGCGTCTTTCGTTCCGTGCAATCACGCGCACTAAGGCATTGCCCAACCATGTCACTCGATCCCAACTATCCGCGCGACCTGATCGGCTACGGCCGCCATCCGGTACAGGCCAACTGGCCCGGCCGCGCCCGCGTCGCCGTCCAGTTCGTTCTCAACTACGAAGAGGGCGGCGAAAACTGCGTGCTGCACGGCGATCCCGCTTCCGAGCAGTTCCTCTCCGAGATTGTCGGCGCTGCCGCCTACCCGGCGCGGCACATGAGCATGGAGTCGATCTACGAATACGGCTCGCGCGCAGGCGTCTGGCGCATCCTGCGCGAGTTCGAGAAACGCGGCCTGCCGTTCACGGTGTTCGGCGTCGGCATGGCGATGGAGCGGCATCCGGAGCTGAGCCGCGCGTTCGTCGAGCTGGGCCACGAGATCGCCTGCCACGGCCATCGCTGGATTCACTACCAGGACATGTCTCCCGAGCGCGAAGCCGAGCTGATGCGCGAAGGCATGGAGGCGATCGAGCGTGTGACAGGCGTGCGGCCGCTCGGCTGGTACACCGGGCGCGACAGCCCGAACACGCACCGGCTCGTCGCGGAATACGGCGGCTTCCTGTACGACTCCGACTACTATGGCGACGACCTGCCGTTCTGGATGGACGTCGAAGTGACGGGCGGCGAGCGCACGCCGCAACTGATCGTGCCATATACGCTCGACACCAACGACATGCGCTTCGCGTCGCCGCAAGGCTTCAACACAGCGGACCACTTCTTCACCTATCTGCGCGACGCGTTCGACGTGCTCTACGAAGAAGGCGACGAAGCGCCGAAGATGCTCTCGATCGGCATGCATTGCCGGCTGCTCGGCCGTCCTGGCCGGTTCCGCGCGCTGCAGCGCTTTCTCGATCACATCGAGCAGCACGAGCGCGTGTGGGTCGCCCGGCGCGTCGACATCGCCAGGCACTGGCGCGAGCATCATCCTTACCCATCCCAGACGAGCCGCGGGGCGACCGCATGAAAGCGATGCGATACACCTTGGAACAACTGAACACGATGTCGGCCGACGCTTTCACGGCGGCGCTCTCGGGCATCTTCGAGCACTCGCCGTGGGTGGCCGCCGAGGCGGCGGGCAAGCGGCCGTTCGCGAGCGTCGAGGCTTTGCACAAGACGATGTCGGGCATCGTCGAGGCGGCGGGTGAGGCGAGGCAACTCGCGCTCATCAACGCTCACCCGGAGCTCGCGGGCAAGGCGGCCGTGCGCGGCGAGCTGACCGAGGAGTCGACGCGCGAGCAAAGCGGCGCGGGTCTGTCCCAATGCACGCAGGACGAGTTCGACAAGCTGCAGGGCTTGAACCGCGCGTATCGCGAGAAGTTCGGTTTCCCGTTCATTCTCGCGGTGCGCGGCTACGACCGCCACGGCATCATCGCCAACTTCGAGGCGCGCGTGAACCACAGCCGCGCCGACGAGTTGCGCGCGAGCCTCGATCAGATCTACCGCATCGCGCGTTTCCGGCTCGACGATCTGGCGGGCGCGTCAACGTAAATCTCCCTTGCGGCCGGCACGTTCAGCGCGCCGGCCGCCAAGCATTCGCAACACGCAAGTGTTTCCTCAAGCATAAACAGACTGGAAGGACGACAACAATGGCTCTCCCGACTCTCGACCCCAACGCCCCCGAATTCACGCGCCGCTACGTGAACCTCGCGGACCCGCGCCTCGGGGCGCAGGCGCTCGAAGCGAGCGACGATTTCTTCGCGCCGAAAGACCGCATGCTGAACCCCGAGCCGGCCGTGTTCATCCCGGGCAAGTACGACGATCACGGCAAGTGGATGGACGGCTGGGAAACGCGCCGCAAGCGTACGACCGGCTACGACTGGTGCATCGTGAAGCTCGCGCGCCCGGGCGTCATCAAGGGCCTCGACATCGATACGAGCCACTTCACCGGCAACTTCCCGCCGGCTGCGTCCGTCGAGGCGGCGCGCGTGGTGGAGGGCGCGCCGAGCGCGTCGACGCAGTGGACCGAGATCGTCACGTCGACGACGCTGCAAGGCAACAGCCACCACTACGTCGAAGTGAGCGATGCGCTCGCCTATACGCACCTGCGCGTGAACATCTATCCGGACGGCGGCATCGCGCGCCTGCGCGTCTACGGCCAGCCGCAGATGGACTGGGCAGGCGCGAGCCGCAGCGAACTGTTCGATCTGGCCGCGATGGAGAACGGCGCTTATGTGGTCGCCGCGAACAACCAGCACTTCGGCATGGCTTCGAACCTCCTGATGCCGGGCCGCGGCGTGAACATGGGTGACGGCTGGGAAACCCGCCGCCGGCGCGAGCCGGGCAACGACTGGGCGATCATCGCGCTCGCGCAGCCGGGCACCATCAAGAAGATCGAAGTCGACACCGCGTTCTTCAAGGGCAACTTCCCGGATCGCTGCTCGATTCAGGCCGCCTACGTGCAAGGCGGCACCGACAGCTCGCTCATTACGCAGGCGATGTTCTGGCCGGTTCTGCTTGGCGAGCAGAAGCTGCAGATGGACAAGCAGCACTACTTCGAAACGGAAGTCGCCGCGCTCGGCCCGGTCACGCACGTGCGCTTCAACATCATCCCGGACGGCGGCGTTTCGCGCCTGCGTCTGTGGGGCACGCTGGATTGAGGCGGCCATGAAAGCGCTCGCAATCGAACCGCTCACGCGCGAGGCCTTCGCGCCCTTCGGCGATGTCGTCGAGCTGGAGGGCGCGAAGCAGATTCCGATCAACCTGGGCACGACGATCCGCTATCACGATCTCGCGAAGGTCGATGTCGCCGACGAGGGCGGCAGGCCGCTCGTGAACTTGTTCCGTGGCCAGCCGCGCACGTTGCCGTTCGAGGTCAGGATGCTCGAGCGGCATCCGCTCGGCAGCCAGGCCTTCGTGCCGTTGAACGACAAGCCGTATCTGGTCGTCGTGGCGCCGGCCGGCGAGCTCGATCCGGCGAGGATCCGCGCGTTCGTGACGAGCGGCTGGCAGGGCGTGAACTACGCGAAGGGCGTCTGGCACCATCCGCTGATCGCGCTCAGCGAGGTGAGCGATTTCATCGTCGTCGATCGCGGCGGCGAGGGGCTCAATCTCAACGAGCAGGATCTGGTTGAATCGCTCTGGCTGACCGAGGAGGCGCTCAGCGCGGTGGCCGTTTGAGGTCGCCGGGCGATTGGGCGGCGCTGTGGTCAACTGCAGTGCGCCGACCGCCGTTATGTCGTCGGTGATCACCCGTTGGCCGTTCGCCGCTTTGCGGATCGCTTCGGCCAGCGTCTGTACTTCAATGCTTTTCATCGGATAGCTGCACGGGCCCACGTGCAGCGCCATCACTAGCTCGCCGGCGTCTTCGGACACCGTCGGCATTCAGCCTAGTCTCGAGCCTTGTCCTTCCTTTGGCATGGTGAGGCGCATTAGCTCAAATTGGCTCAATCAGCCCTTAAATCAGCTCACCGCGACGCGGAGCAAATGAAAAGGCCCGCTACGCGAGCGGGCCTTGCACGATCGGATCAGCCAGGGGGACCGGCAGCATCCCCCGGCGGCACTGCCAAAGACAAGAAGCCTACTGCTTTGCTCCCTCCTGGAACCAAGCCGCTATCTTCATGCGCTCGTCATCGGTCATGTGCGTGACATTGCCAAGCGGCATCGCCTTCAGCGTTACGGCCTGCTGATAGATGCGCTGCGCGTTCTTCGAGATCTCGTCGGGCGTGTCGAGCAGCACGCCCGCGGGCGCTGCGCCCATCAGCGTCGGGTGCGCCGAGTGGCAGGCCACGCAACGCTGCTGCAGCACGGGCGCGATGTCGGCGACCTTGACGACCGGCGCATTGGCGGCCTGCGCTTCCGGCGTGATCGGCTTGGGCAGCATCCACACGAGCGCGCCGGCCATCAGTGCAACGCTGCCCGCCGGCAGGTACCAGAGCACCTGGCCGCGATGGCGCATCACGAAGAACTGGCGGATCATCGCACCGGCGCCCATGATCAGCGCGAGGATGGCCCAGTTGTACGGATGCGTGTAGGTCATCGCATAGTGGTTCGACAGCATCGCGAACACCACGGGCAGCGTGAAGTAGGTGTTGTGCACCGAGCGCTGCTTGCCGCGCTTGCCGTAGATCGGGTTAGGCTCCTCGCCCTTGAGCATCTTGTCGACCATCTTGCGCTGGCCGGGGATGATCACGAAGAACACGTTCGCCGACATGATCGTCGCCATCATCGCGCCGACGATCAGGAACGCGGCGCGCCCCGCGAAGATATGGCACGCGAGCCAGGCGGCGATCAGCACGTAAGCGGCGACGCAGACGCCGAGCACGTTGTCCTTGCCCGCCAGCATGCGGCACAGCGAGTCATAGACGATCCAGCCCGCAAGAAGGAAGCCGAGCGCCGAGAAGATCGCGACGACGGGGCCCATGTCGAGCACGTTCTTGTCGATGAGGTAGGTGTTCGGCGCGAACAGGTAGAGCACCGTGAAGAGGCCGAAGCCGGACATCCAGGTGGTGTACGACGGCCACTTCGACCAGTGCAGGTCTTCCGGCATCTCGGGCGGCGCGACCGTGTACTTCTGCATGTTGTAGAAACCGCCGCCGTGGACGTGCCACAGCTCGCCGAACACGCCGCGCTTGCGCAGGTTCGCGTCGGCCGGCGGTTTCAGACTGTTGTCGAGCGCGACGAAGTAGAACGACTCGCCGATCCACGCGATCGCGGCGACGACGTGCAGCCAGCGAATCACGAGATTCAGGCCGTCGGTGATGAAGCCTTCCATGTAATGCCTCCAAACTCCTGATTTTTGTACTGAGAGCAGCTGCTCTGCGTCAGCTGCCGCGATACGTGCTGTACGCCCACGGCGAAACCAGGAGCGGCACGTGATAGTGGGCGGCGGCGTCGGCGATGCCGAAGCGCAGCACGACGCGGTCGACGAAGCGCGGCTCGGGCACCTTCACGCCGGCCGCAGCGAAGTAGTCGCCCGCGTGGAACACCAGCTCGTACTCGCCCGCGACGAGCGTGGCGCCTTCGAGCAGCGGCGCGTCGCAGCGGCCGTCGCCGTTGGTGGTGACGGTCTTGAGCGCGCGGCGCGCGTCGCCGTCAAGCGCGAAGAGTTCGATCTTGATGCCGGCGCCGGGGCGGCCGTGCGAAGTGTCGAGCACGTGGGTAGTCAGCTTTCCCATTCGCAATTTTCCTTGTGATGAATGCGAGGTTTCGGCGGCGGCCCGATCCAATACATGTGCGGCGGATCGAGGCTCCACGTCAGTGGCTACATACCCGTCGGCGAGTTGAAGCGAGCGCCGTGGAGGCCATTGTAGAAATTTGTGTCGGCGTGTGCGAGAGCGATAAGAAAGATAATAGACGGCGCATGAGAGTAAGCCCGAAGCCTTGCCGGGCAAGGCGCGGCGCGGTATCGCCGAGCGGCTTCGGCGGATTTCCGGTACGCCATGCCGCCCTGTTTCCGATCCTATCCACGCCAAAATTCGCTGAATATATCGAGACAGTGAAGGCGAGTATCGCGGCGGCACACGTTGTCAGCGCTATTTTGGCCCTGGATCTTAGCTACATGTGCAGCGGCAGCGCGGCTGCGTATCCCGAAGACGGCGCAGCACGCTGGGTAACCGGGCCAGTGCGTTCGAACGAACGCGAGGGCACGGCGGCGTGCCCCGCAAATCGCGTTCGGACGCCTTTGCTTACCGCCATAGCGGCAAGTTTCAAGCGGAGACACGAATGACGATGGAGCAGCAAAACGGAGCCGCGGCTCAGGCGGGCCGCCAGGGCGCGGCCGGCGAGCCGCGCGGCAAGACGATGCTCGTCAGGCACGCCGACGTGCTCGTGACGATGGACGGCGCGCGGCGCGAATTGAGCGACGCGGGCCTTTACATCGAGGACAACCGGATCGTCGCGGTGGGCCCAACGGCCGAGCTGCCGCAGACGGCCGACGAAGTGCTGGACCTGCGCGGGCACCTGGTGATCCCCGGGCTCGTCAATACGCATCACCACATGTATCAAAGCCTGACGCGCGCGATTCCCGCCGCGCAGGACGCCGAGTTGTTCGGCTGGCTGACGAGTTTGTACCGGGTCTGGGCGAACCTGACGCCGGAGATGATCGAAGTCTCGACGCTGACCGCGATGGCCGAGCTGCTGCTCTCGGGCTGCACGACGTCGAGCGACCATCTCTACATCTACCCGAACGGCAGCCGGCTCGACGACAGCATCGCGGCGGCGCGGCGCATCGGCATGCGCTTTCATGCAAGCCGCGGCAGCATGAGCGTCGGACAGAAAGATGGCGGCCTGCCGCCGGATGCGGTGGTCGAGCGCGAGGCCGACATCCTGAAGGACACGCAGCGCCTGATCGAGACGTATCACGACGATGGACGCTACGCGATGCTGCGCGTCGTGGTCGCGCCATGCTCGCCGTTCTCGGTGAGCCGCGAGTTGATGCGCGAGTCGGCGGCGCTGGCGCGGCAGTACGGCGTGTCGCTGCACACGCATCTGGCGGAGAACGTCAGCGACATCGCCTACAGCCGCGAGAAGTTCGGCATGACGCCCGCCGAGTATGCGGAGGATTTGGGCTGGGTCGGGCGCGACGTGTGGCATGCGCACTGCGTGCAGCTCGACGAGCCGGGCATCGCGCTGTTCGCGCGCACCGGCACGGGCGTTGCGCACTGTCCGTGCTCGAACATGCGGCTCGCCTCCGGCATCGCGCCCGTGCGCAAGATGCGGCTGGCGGGCGTGCCGGTGGGGCTGGGCGTCGACGGCTCGGCGTCCAACGACGGCGCGCAGATGGTCGCCGAGGTGCGGCAGGCGTTGCTGTTGCAGCGCGTCGGCTTCGGGCCGGATGCGATGACGGCCCGCGAGGCGCTCGAGATCGCGACGCTCGGCGGTGCGACGGTGCTCAATCGCGACGACATCGGCGCGCTGGCGCCGGGCATGGCGGCCGATTTCGCCGCCTTCGACTTGCGGCAGCCGCTCTTTGCGGGCGCGCTGCACGACCCGGTCGCGGCGCTCGTGTTTTGCGCGCCGTCGCAGGTGGCGTACAGCGTGATCGGCGGGAAGGTGGTAGTGCGGGAAGGCCGGCTGACGACGCTCGATCTCGGGCCCGTGATCGAGCGGCACAACCGGTTGGCGAAGGTGTTGTTCGAAGCGGCGCGCTGAGCGCGGATGAGGTTGGCAAGCCGCCGGGGCATCGTGCGCCGGCGGCTTGCCGCGCGGCGCGGTCAGGAACCTGACGACGGATCGATCAGCGTCCTGGTCGCCTCGGCGACGAGCCCGCGGAGCCAGCGCACCTCGTCGGAATAGTGGCAGCGCTCGTGCCACAGCTGGTAGTACTGCATCGGCGGAAAATCGAGCGGCGCCGGCACGACGGTCAGCGGCAGGAACTTCGCGTAATGGTCGGCGAAGAGGCGCGTGGTCGTGAAGATCAGGTCGGATTTGACGAGCACGTACGGCGCCAGATTGAAGTACGGCAGCGTGACGACCACGTGGCGCTTCAGGCGCTCGCGCGCAAGGTGCACGTCGATCGCGCCGCGCTGGCCGACCGAGTAGGGCGTCGGCGCGAGATGCGGGGCGTTCAGGTACTGGTCGAGCGTGAGGCTGCCGCGCTTGGCGAATGGATGCGTGTTGCTCATCAGGCAGACGATCTTGTCGACGAACAGGTTCGACAGGTGCAACTGCTCGGGCGGCTCCGGCCAGTTGCCGACGACGATGTCGAGCTTGCCGTCCTCGAGCGCGAGCTCGTAGTCGAACGCGGGGCCGAGCGAATGGAATTCGAGCGTCGCATTGGGCGCGGCCAGCCGGAAGCGCTCGACGACGGTCGGCACGAACAGCACGTTGAGGTAGTCGGGGCAGCCGATCCGGTAGCAGCGGATCGAAGTGGCCGGATCGAAGTTGTGCTGCTGGAACTTGATGCGCTCGATCTCGCGCAGCGCGTTCTGCACGGGCTCGAGCAGACGCAGGCCGTATTCGGTCGGGACCATGCCGGACTTGCCGCGCACGAGCAGCGGATCGCCGGTGATGTCGCGCAGGCGCCTGAGCGCCGCGCTGATTGCGGGTTGCGACTGATTGAGCTTGACGGCGGCGCGCGTCACGCTGCGCTCCATCAAGAGGGTGTGCAAGACGCGCAGTAGATAAGTGTCGATCGCCTCGCGTTGCTGACTCATGATTTCTCCGGTTTATATGTTTCGGCTGATCGAACTGGGGAGGGGTTATATCGTTTTTAATATGGTCATAAAGGCGCGTCAAGGGTGGGATACCCCCAAAGCACGGCGCGGCGCGGCTTTGCGGCGGGGGCGCAGTGATTATTGTCGGCTCGACGGTATGGCCCGATTTGGGTATCGTCACCCGGCGGCCGCGCGCCGGGCGCGTGGATTGGCGGGGCGCGGCGGCGTTTTAGAAATATTTTCGTTTTGGATTTATTCGGCTTAGCGACTGGATTACATGGGCGACTCCACCACTCTCGACTCACGCACCACGGGCACAGGCGGCGCGCCCCAAGTGCCGCGTCTCGCGCTCGCGGGCATCAGCAAGCAATACCCGGCCGTGCGCGCGAACGACGACGTGAACCTCGTCGTCCTGCCCGGCGAGATCCACGCCGTGCTCGGCGAGAACGGCGCGGGCAAGAGCACGCTGATGAAGATCATCTACGGCGCGGTGCGGCCCGATGCCGGCGAGATCCGCTGGGAAGGACAGGCCGTCGAGATCGCCAATCCGGCGGCCGCGCGCAAGCTCGGCATCGGCATGGTGTTCCAGCACTTCTCGCTGTTCGAGACGCTGACCGTCGGCGAGAACATCGCGCTCGCGCTCGACGAGAAGTTCGACATGAAGGCGCTCGGCAAGCGCATCAAGGAGGTGTCGGCCGAGTATGGACTCGACATCGATCCGCAGCGCCACGTGCACAGCCTGACGGTCGGGGAGCGGCAGCGCGTCGAGATCGTGCGCTGCCTGCTGCAGAATCCGCGGCTCCTGATCATGGACGAGCCCACCTCGGTGCTCACGCCGCAGGCGGTTCGCAAGCTCTTCGAGACGCTGCGGCGGCTCGCGGCCGAAGGCTGCAGCATTCTCTACATCAGCCACAAGCTCGACGAGATCCAGGAGCTTTGCGACACGGCCACCGTGATGCGCGGCGGCCGCGTGACCGGCAACGTCGCGCCGCGCAACGAAACGCCTGCGTCGCTCGCGCAGCTGATGGTCGGGCACTCGCTGCCCGACTACACGCGCCGCCCGCATCAGCCGGGCGAGGTGCTGCTTTCGGTGAAGAACCTCTCGGTCGCGAGCGACGACCCGTTCGGCACCTCGCTCGAGCACGTCTCGTTCGATGTCCACGCGGGCGAGATCTTCGGCATCGCGGGCGTGTCGGGCAACGGGCAGGCGGAACTGCTGGCGGCTCTCTCGGGCGAGAAGCACAGCGGCGCCAAGGACGACGCCGTGACGATCTGCGGCAAGCCCGCGGGCCGGCTTGGCGCGGGCGGACGGCGCCGGCTCGGCTTCGCGTTCGTGCCGGAAGAGCGCCTGGGGCGCGGCGCGGTGCCGGCGATGTCGCTCGCCGAGAACGCGCTCCTGACCGGCCACCGCCAGCAGATGGTGCGCTCGGGATGGATCAGCGCCCGCGCGATGCAGGCGTTCGCGACACGCTGCATCGAGGCCTTCGACGTGCGCTGCGGCGGCCCCGGCGCGCTCGCGCAGTCGCTCTCGGGCGGCAATCTGCAGAAGTTCATCGTCGGGCGCGAGATGCTGCAAGCGCCCAAGGTGCTCGTCGTCGCGCAGCCGACCTGGGGCGTCGACGTGGGCGCGTCGGCGTTCATCCGGCAGCAGTTGCTCGACCTGTCGGCGCGCGGCGTCGCGGTGCTGGTGATCTCGGAGGAGCTCGACGAGCTGTTCGACATCTGCGACCGGATCGCCGTGCTCGCGCGCGGACGCCTGTCGCCGTCGCGCAAGACCGGCGAGACCAACGCCGAGGAGATCGGCCTCTGGATGGCGGGCTTGTTCGACGGCAAGGGGGCCGTGCCGCCGCCTGCCGAAGAGCCGGCGCATGCCTAGCAGCGCGCCTGCTTCACGCGATTCGCGCGCCGCGCCCGGCGCGCATCGACAGATAAAACGACACGCTATCTAGACCGAACCATGCACTTTCCCTATCAACTCGAAGCGCGCACCACGCCGTCACGCAAGATGCAGCTCGCGGTGCCGCTGATCGCCGCGCTGCTCACGCTCGCGATCGGCTTCCTGATCTTCGGCCTCGTCGGCAAGGACCCGGTCGACGCGATGCACGCGTTCTTCATCGAGCCGCTGTCGAGCATCAACGGCTGGTCCGAGCTGCTGCTCAAGGCCTCGCCGCTGTGCCTGATCGGCCTCGGGCTCGCGATCGGCTATCGCGCGAACGTCTGGAACATCGGCGCCGAAGGGCAGATGCTGCTTGGCGGCATCGCGGCGAGCGGCGTCGCGATCTACTTCGACCAATCGGCGGGCTGGTGGATTCTCGCGCTGATGATGCTCGCGGGCGTCGCGGGCGGCATGGTGTGGGCGGCGATTCCCGCATTCCTGAAGAGCCGCTTCAACACGAGCGAGATCCTGACGAGCCTGATGCTCACCTATGTCGCGACGCAACTGCTGATCTACCTCGTGAGCGGCCCGTGGCGCGATCCGCAAGGGATGAACTTCCCGCTCTCGGAGATGTTCTCGGGCGATGCGCTCTATCCGGCCTTCGGCGGCGACTGGCACTGGAAATTCCTGCGCGGCACGCGGCTGAACGCATCGATCTTCCTCACGCTCGCCGCGATTCCGCTCGTCTGGCTCTTTATCCGCAAGAGCTTTGCGGGGTACCGGATGAACGTCGGCGGGCTCGCGCCGCTCGCGGCGCGCTATGCGGGCTTCTCTGACAAAAAGACGATCTGGATGTCGCTGCTCATCAGCGGCGGCTTCGCGGGGCTCGCCGGGATGGGCGAGATCGCGGGGCCGATCGGGCAACTGCAGGCGACGTGGTCGCCGGGTTACGGGTTTACGGCGATCATCGTCGTGTTCGTGGGGCGGCTGCATCCGGTCGGCATCGTGCTCGCCAGCCTGTTGATGGCGCTGCTGTACCTCGGCGGCGAAGCGGTGCAGACCTCGCTGCAGTTGCCGCAGGCGCTGAGCGGCGTGTTCCAGGGCCTGCTGCTGTTCTGCCTGCTCGGCGCGGACCTGTTCGTCAACTACCGCGTGCGCCGCAGGGCGAGCGCGGCGGCGCACTGAGACGGCCACGCGCGGCCCACGGCGCACACGCAATCGATACGACACGCAGACACACAAAGCAGATTTCAGACACATGGACATTCAACAAGCCAGCACGCTCGCCTCGACCGCCGTCATCGCCGCGATTCCGCTGATGCTCGCGGGCGTCGGCGAGCTCGTCACCGAAAAGTCGGGCGTGCTCAACCTCGGCGTCGAAGGGATGATGCTGATGGGCGCCGTCAGCGGCTACGCCGTGACCGCCATCACCGGCAGCCCTTGGCTCGGCGTCGCCGCGGCGATCGCGGCCGGCGTCGCGATGGCGCTGCTGTTCGGCTTCCTCACGCTGACGATGCTCGCCAACCAGGTCGCGACAGGGCTGTCGCTGACGATCTTCGGCATCGGTCTGTCGGCCTATGTCGGCAAGCCGTATACGTCGGCGGCCGTGCGCGAGACGATCGGCGTCTGGCCGATTCCGGGCCTCTCGCACATTCCCGTGCTCGGCCCCGCGTTCTTCAGCCTGACGCCGCTCGGCTATCTCGCCTTCGCGATGTTCGGCGTGGTCGGCTGGTTCCTCTATCGCACGCGCGCGGGGCTCGTATTGCGATCCGTCGGCGAGTCGCCGCAGGTCGCGCACTCGGTCGGCTTTCCGGTGATCGGCGTGCGCTACGGCGCGGTGCTGTTCGGCGGCGGCATGGCCGGGCTCGCGGGCGGCTACTACTCGATCGTCTATCTGCATCTTTGGCAGGAGCAGCTGACCGCCGGCTACGGCTGGATCGCGCTCGCGCTCGTGGTGTTCTCGACGTGGCGGCCGGGGCGTCTCTTGATCGGCTCGCTGCTGTTCGGCGCGGTGATGGGCCTGCAGTTCTACGCGCAGGCAATCGGCGTGCCGGTGCCGACGCAATTTCTCGCGATGCTGCCGTATCTCGCGACCGTCGTCGTGCTGGCGGTGATCTCGCGCAATCCGAACACGATCAAGCTCAATGCGCCCGCGTCGCTCGGCAAGCCGTTCTTCGCAACGAGCTGAGCGCCTGCTCTTACCATTTAGTCCCTTTCGTTTTGTTCACCCATCGCACATCAATCACACGACCAGGAGAATTTCGATGAGAAGAAAAATGCTGACCACCTTCGCCGCCGCGGCGCTCGCGCTCGCCGGCGCGCTTGCGCCGGCCGCGCAGGCCGCGGATGCGCCGAGCGTGGCGTTCGTCTACCTCGGCAACCCGGGCGACGCCGGCTGGACCTTCGCGCACGATGCGGGCTCGAAGGAAGCGGAGGCGAAGTTCGGCAGCAAGATCAAGGTCACGCGCGTCGAGAACGTGCCCGAGTCGGCCGACTCGGAGCGCGTGTTCCGCGATCTCGCGAGCAAAGGGAATAAGGTCATCGTCGGCACGAGCTTCGGCTATCAGGATTTCGAGCTGAAGGTCGCGAAGGACTTCCCCGATGTCGTGTTCCTGCACGCGACCGGCTACAAGAAGGGGCCGAACTTCGGCACCTACGACGTGCGGATGTATCAGGGAGCGTACCTCGCGGGCGTCGTGGCGGGCTACGTGACGAAGACGAATACGCTTGGCTTCGTGGCGTCGGTGCCGATTCCCGAGGTCGTGCGCAACATCGATGCCTACACGCTCGGCGCGCGCTCGGTGAATCCGAAGATTCATACGAAGGTTATCTGGATCAACAGCTGGTTCGATCCGGGCAAGGAAAAGCAGGCCGCCGAAACGCTGATCGGGCAGGGCGCCGACGTGCTCCTGCAGAACACCGATTCGAGCGCGACGCTCGCCACCGCCTCCGAGAAGCACGTGCACGCGTTCGGCTGGGACTCGGACATGAAGAAGTTCGGGCCTGACGCGCACCTGGGCTCGGTGGTCGGGCACTGGGGCGTCTATTACACCGCCGCGATCCAGCAGGTGCTCGACGGCAAGTGGACGAACGCGCCGGTCTGGTGGGGGATTCCGCAAAAGGCCGTCAATCTCGAAGACCTGAACTCGGCGGCGATCCCGGCCAACGGGCAGAAGGACGTGGCCGCGAAGCGCGACCAGATCGCGAGCGGCAAGTGGGACGTGTTCACGGGCCCGATCAAGGATCAGTCGGGCGCGGAGAAGGTTCCGGCGGGCAAGACGCTGGCCGATCCGGAGCTGCAGCGGATCAACTGGTACGTCGAAGGCGTCGACGGCGCGCTGCCGAAGTAAGCGCGCGTCTTTCAGGGGCTGGCGCGCTTGCGCCGGCCCCTGGCGTCGATCAATCGTCGATGCGCAATCCCACCTTGATCGTCACCTGCCAGTGAACGACCTTGTCGTTCTCGATATGGCCGCGCGTATCGGTGACCTGGAACCAATGTAAATTTCGCAGCGTTTTCGATGCTTTCGCGATCGCGCAGCGAATCGCGTCGTCGCTCGATTGCGTCGACGAGCCGGTCAGCTCGATCTGCTTGTAGACGTGGTCGCTCATGGTCGTCTCCTTTCTCTTCCTTCCTGGTGAATGACCCTTCGATTCTCGAACAAGTATAGGCACTGCTCGGTGTGACGCCGCCCATAGCGCCAACGGCATGCCTGCCGGCGGCGCGATCGGTATGATGAGCGCGCTGCCGGGCGAAGCGGTCGCGGGCAGTCCATGAAGTCGAGGAGTCGAAATGGACATTGGATTTTGCGGGCCCGGCCTGATGGGCGCGCCGATGGTTCGGCATTTGTTGCGCGCGGGCCATACGGTGTGGGTCTGGAACCGGACGCGCGCGAAAGCGCAAGCGCTCGTGGCTGACGGCGCGCATGCCGTCGATACGCCGCGCGAGCTGGTGTCGCGCGTGGAAGCGGTGTTCCTGTGCGTCTCGGACGCGCATGCGGTCGAAGAGGTCGTCTTCGGCCTGGGCGGCGTGATCGGCGAAGACACGGCCGACGCCGGCGCGAGCCGCGTGCGCTGGATCGTCGATCATTCGAGCATCCCGCCTTCGGCCACGCGCCTCTATGCCGAGCGCGCCGCGGCAGCGGGCGTGGGCTGGGTCGACGCGCCGGTCTCGGGCGGCGTGCCGGGCGCCGAGGCGGGCACGCTCGCGGTGATGGCGGGCGGCGCGGCCGACGATGTCGCCGCTGTCACGCCGGCGATCCGTGCCTACGCCGCGCGCGTCACGCACATGGGCGAGGCGGGCGCGGGACAGACGGCGAAGCTGTGCAACCAGGCGATCGTCTCCGCGACGATCGCGGCGATCGCCGAAGCGGTGAATCTCGCGCAGCTCTCCGGCATCGATGCGGCGCGCCTGACGGAGGCGCTCGCGGGCGGCTGGGCGGACTCGACGCTGCTGCAGACTTTCGTGCCGCGCATGACGGGCGCGCAGCTTGCGCCGATCGGCGCGCTGAAGACGTATCAGAAGGATGTCGACACGGTGGCCGACGCCGCCCGCGAGGTCGGCGCGGCAATGCCGGTGGCGGGGGCGGTGCAGCAGGTGCTGCGGCTGGCGGGGGCGATGGGGCTCGCGGACGCGGACTTCGCCGCGTTCATCGACGTGGTGCGGCCGCGGCGCTGAAGCGCCGGCAGGCCGTCACGTCAACGGAACGAACGCGGCGCCGCGTCTCCCGCATCCTGGCGGCGCACCCCGCGCCGCGTCGTGCTCGCGCCGAATTCCGGCAGGATCCGCGCCCGCGCGCGGCTCGCGAACACGAGAAAGCCGAACCCGTTCGCCTCGTACCAGTACCCGCCGTTCTCGAGCCCGTCGAGCGGCTGCTCGAGCGCGTTGGCGATCGACTCGATGCAGCGGCGGTGCAGTTCCTCGATGGCCGGATAGGGCGGCTGTGCGCCGCGCACGCTGCACAGCAGCACGTCGAGCCCCGGCAGCACATGGGCATAGAGAACCGGTTCGTCTTGTGCACGCGCCCGCGCGATCTTCGTATCGAGCTGGCTGAACGGCTTGAAGTGACGCAGCACCGCGAGGAACGACTCCTCGTTGTCCACTCGCACACGCCGACGCTTTTTCGGGAAGGACATAAAAATTCGCCTGAAAAAGGATTGCAAGAAACACATCGTCCTCATGCGACCACTCCCGGCTTCGCGCGCCGCACGTCGATCTTTTATAGCATACGAAAATGGCGGATTCACGGTGAATCGACGTCTTGCCCGCGCGTTCCGAAACACTCGCACGCTGCTGCCGAATCGCTGCGGTTCGCGCTCCCTGCTGTATTCGGCGTGTGTCTCAATAATAGGCCCGAGTTTCGTCCGCGTGCGCTCCGACGACACAAAAAAGCCATCTTTCTGTACGGCGTCGCTTCTTCGGGCTCCGTTGTAATATCTCAAAACTGACCCGATAATGGGCCGGTCCGGGCTCGCGCGCGCTGTTATCAAGCATTTTCGCGGCGTCCGGCGAGGCCTCGCGGCTGTGCTTCGCCGACCCGCGGGCGGCACCGGCCCGGCGCGAGTCAAGAGAGTTGCCAACGGCACATGAAACTGTTCACCAAGGGTTTGTTGTTGATCGCCGTGCCGAGCATCGTCGAGCTTGCGCTGCTCGGCGTTCTGTTCGAAACGCAGGGGCAGGCGGCGCAGGCCGCGCTGTGGGCCTCGCGCAGCAAGCAGGTGCTCTACCAGGCTTCCACGATCATGGACCCGCTGCTGCGCCAGGCCTCGCGCCTGCGGGCCGCCATCATCGTCGACGACGCGTCGTTCATCGACAAGCACGCAGTCTGGATCGACATCAACGACCGGCTCTCGCAACTGCAAAGCCTCGTCGCCGACAACCCCTTGCAGCTCGATCGCGTGCGGCGCATGCGGGAGGCGGTCGACCTTTACCGGGCGCAGACCAGCCAGGTCTACGAGGCGCTTTCCGGCGGCGGGCACCCGATCGTGCTGGCGGCCTTCGAGGGCACGCCGCTGCCGCCGCAGATCCAGGTGTTTCGCCAGCAGCTCGACGCCTTCGTCGCCGAAGAGTCGCGGCTTGACGGCGAGCGCAGCGCGGCGCTTGCGGCCACGCGCGAAGAGCAGCGCGATGCGCTGATCGCGGCGCTGGCGGGCTCGATGCTGATTTGGGCGCTGGCCGCGCTTGCACTGGCGGGCAACATCGGGCGGCGGCTCGCCGCGCTGACGGCCAAGGCCGAGCGCCTGGGGCGCAGCCAGCCGCTCGGCACGCCGCTTTCGGGCGACGACGAGATCGCGCAGCTCGATGCGGTGCTGCACCAGACCAGCAAGCGGCTGCGCGATGCGGAGCACGAGCAGGCGGCGCTCAAGGAGAAGCTCGAGGCGCGCGCAGAGGAGCTGACGCGCGTGAACGGCGACCTGCGCCAGCAGACGCAGGACAATGAGATGTTCATCTACAGCGTGTCCCACGATTTGCGCTCGCCGCTCGTGAACCTGCAGGGGTTCTCGCGCGAGCTGCAGGTATCGTGCGATGAATTGCGCTCGACGCTCGATGCGGCGCAATTGCCGCCTCATGACCGCGACCGCCTCGCGCGAGTGCTCGACGGCGACTTGAGCGAGTCGCTGTATTTTCTGCGCACCGCCGTGGCGCGCTCGGCGTCGATCATCGACGCGCTGTTGCGCATTTCGCGCGCAGGCCGGCTCGAATACCAATGGCAGCGCGTGAACGTGGCGCGCGTCGTCGAGCAGGTCGTGCAGCGTGCGCAGCCGGCAATTGCCGAGCGTGGCGCCGTGATCGGCGTGGGCGAGCTGCCGTTGGCCTGGGGCGACCCCGGTGCGATCGAGCAGATTTTCGGGCATCTGATCGGCAACGCGCTCAACTATCTCGATCCGGCGCGGCCCGGCCGCATCGAGATCGGCGCGCTTGCCGCGCCCGAGGGCGCGTCCGGCGAAGGCAGGGAGGGTGGCGAGCCTGCATTGGATGCGCCCCCGCTGCGCACCTACTTCGTGCGCGACAACGGGCTCGGCATCCCGGAAGCCTGCATGCCCAAGATGTTCAACGCGTTCCAGCGCCTGCACGGCGACGTTGCGAAGGGGGACGGCATCGGCCTCGCGCTCGTGCGCCGCATGACCGAGCGGCATGGCGGGCGCGCCTGGGTCGAATCGATCGAAGGGGCCGGCGCGACGTTCTTCGTGTCGCTGCCGGAGCAGCCGCTGCGGGGGGCGTCATGATGCGGGCTCGCGTGCGCGGCGTGCAGCAAGAACAATGAACTCAACGATAAGACCAGCATGACCGACGAAGTCTCCATTCCCGAGCCTGCTCATGTGCTCGTCGTCGACGACGACGAGGGCATCCTGCGGCTCGCGCGCAAATCGCTCGAGCGCGCCGGCTGCCGCGTGTTCGCCTGCGCGAGCGTGAACGCCGCGCGCGATTGCATCGCAAACGACGCGCCCGATCTGCTCGTGCTCGACTATCAGCTGAACAGCGCCGAAACGGGGCTCGACTTTTTCCGCCGCCTGCGCGCGGAAGGCGTGCGGCTGCCGGCGATCCTCGTCACCGGCTTCGCCGACGAATCGCGCGTGATCGAGGCGCTGCGCGCGGGCATCTCCGATGTCGTGCCGAAGTCCGAGGGCTATCTCGACTATCTGCCCGAGGCGGTCGAGCGCGTGCTCTCGCAGCTGCGCATGCAGCGCGCCTCGCAGGAGGCCGCGCTGCTGCGCGAGCGCGGGCTGTTCTACCGGAGCTTGTCGGAGGCGCTGCCGCACCTCGTGATGACCTTCGATGCGAGCGGCGACTGCGACTTCCTCTCGACGCAGTGGTGCAAGTACACGGGTCTCGACGCCGATCTGCTGCGCGGCCTCGCCTGGCTCGACGCCGTGCATCCCGACGATCGCGACGAGATTCGCCGGACCTGGCTCGATACGGTGCGCATGGACGCGTCGGACTACCGCCACGAGCTGCGCATCCGTTCGCGCAACAGCGAGTACCGCTGGTTCGACGCGCACATCGTCGCGGTGCGCAGCGCGAGCGGCCGCGTGAGCAAATGGTTCGGCAGCTGCACCGATATCCATCCGCAGCGCGAGGCGATCGAAGACCGCGAGCGCATCTTGGCGGCCGAGCAGGCCGCGCGCCAGTCGGCCGAAGAGGCGAACCGCGCGAAAGACCGCTTCCTGGCAATGCTCTCGCACGAGCTGCGCACGCCGCTCACGCCGGTGCTGGCCGGCACGCGCGTGCTCGAGCTCATGACGAACCTGCCCGACGCCGCGCGCTCGAGCGTCAAGATGATCCGCCGCAACATCGAGCTCGAGGCGCGCCTGATCGACGACCTGCTCGATCTCACGCGCGTCGCGAACGGCAAGCTGCGGCTGTCGCTCGAGACGGTCGACGTGCACGAGGTGATCGACGCCGTGCTCGACCTGTTTCGCAGCGAGATCCAGGTCAAGCAGCAGGACGTTCAGGTCGACAAGCGCGCGGAGAATCACCACGTGCTCGCCGATCGCGCGCGCCTGCAGCAGATGCTCTGGAACCTCGTGCGCAATGCCGCGAAGTTCACGCCCGATGGCGGCCACATCTACGTGCGCACGCGCGACGGCCGCATGCAGCTCGAGATCGAGATCGAGGACACGGGCATCGGCATTGCGCCGGAGCAGATCGGCAAGCTCTTCAACGCGTTCGAGCAGGGCAGCCAGACGATGACGCAGCAGTTCGGCGGGCTCGGTCTCGGGCTCGCGATCACGAAGGCGCTGACCGACGTGCATGGCGGCACAGTGAGAGCGGCGAGCCCGGGGCCGCACTGCGGCGCGACCTTCACGATCACGCTGCCGACCGCGCCCGCGCCGGCGCGCGAGCCGGCGCCGGCGGCGCCCGCCGAGCGGCGCGCCGAAGAGCGGCTGGTGGTCCTCTTGATCGAGGACCACGAGGACACTGCCGAGGTGATGGCGCAGCTCATTCGCGGCCTCGGCCACGACGTGACGGTGGCGGGGCGCGTGTCGGACGCGCTGGCGGCGGCGCAGAGCGTCGTGTTCGACCTGATCGTGAGCGACGTGGGCCTGCCCGACGGGACCGGGCTCGATTTCATCGGCGCGTTCCGCGCACGCTCGCAGGCGCCGGCGGTCGCGCTGACCGGCTTCGGCACCGACGAAGACGTGCGGCGCTGCCTCGCGGCCGGCTTTACGTCGCACCTCACGAAGCCCGTGAACTTCATGCAGCTCGAAGAGGTGATCCAGAGCGCGGCCAATGCGAAGGCGCAGGGGATGAACGGCGCTGCGCCCGTGTGACTGATGCGGCTGATTAAAGCGGCTACTTCTTCAGCGAATCGCGGATCTCGCGCAACAGCAGCACGTCTTCGGGCGTGGGCGGCGGCTCGGCCGGCGCGGCCTCGGCGGGTTTGCGCAGGTTGTTGATGAACTTCACCATCATGAAGATGATGAACGCGAGGATGATGAAGTTGATCAGCACCGTGATGAACGAGCCGTAGCCGAACACAGCGACGCCGGCCGTCTGCAGGTCCTTGAACGAATCGGGATTGCCCTTGAAGCTCGCGGGAATGTCGCCGAGACGGATGAACTTGTTGGAGAAGTCGAGCCCGCCGGTCGCGACGCCGACGATGGGCATGATCAGGTCTTTCACGACCGAGTTGACGATGGTCGAAAAGGCGCCGCCGATGATGACGCCGACTGCGAGGTCCATCACGTTGCCCTTGAGGGCGAACTCCTTGAATTCTTTGATGATGCTCATGGGTGGCTTCCTCCGTGAAATGAACCGCACGCGGCGGCTTCCGGCAGGCCGCGCGCGTGTTGGCGGTCATGATAGCGAAGGGAGGCGGCGGGCGCGAAACCTTTTTTCGGATAAAGGCTCGGCAGCGGGAAAACTATCCTCGATAGCCGATCCGGACGCCGCCCCAATGCCGTCCGCTGACGAAAATCGGCGCTGAAGCATCCTTCATCATCGCGAACGTGCCGCCGCCCATGTCGCGTCGGTAGGTCTGCAGCAGGAACGGCTTGGTGTGCGAGCCGGCGGCGAGGCCCGTGCGGTCGTTGAAGATCCGGCGGTTGCGGCAGTTCGCGGCGTTCCAGACCGGGTCGGAGCCCTGCGGCTGAGAGAACTTCAGGTTGTGCGTCGGCAGGTAGCCGCGCACGTCGACGGCCGCGCAGAACGCCACGCGCTCGTCGAGCGAGAGCAGCGGCTCCTGCAGCGCGGGCAGCACGCGGTCCGTGAAGGCGGTGAAGCGCGTCATGAACTGCTGCGGGTTGGTGCCGGGGATCGGCGCGTAGGCGGTGTCGAAGAGATCGGCGAGCGCGATCTCGCCGCGCTCCACTGCGCGCTCGAAGAGCTTGCCGATCTTGGCCGCCGTCTCCTGCGCGGCGGCGATGAAGCGCGTGTCCGGCGTTTCGGCGCCGGTCGCCGCGGTCAGCTCGATCAACGTCTCCGATACCGACAGCAGGCTGCCCAAGCGGTCCTTCGCACGCGCGAAGTTCTCGCTCGAATCCTCCACGTCGCTCGCGATCTCCAGCACCTGTGCTTCGAGACCGTCGCATTGCGATTCGATCTCGCCCGTGAGCGTCGCGATCTGCTCGGCTTGTCCGTGCAGCTGCGTGATCGCCTGACCCGTCGATTGCACGACTTCGCCGATCATTCGCGTGCCGTCCTTCACGCGATGCGCGCGGGCCGTGTTCTCGGTGCCTTCGGCGATCAGGCGGTCGGTCTGCTGGGTGAGCTGCGCGAGCGTCGTTTCGATCTGCGCGGTGGCCTGCGCAGTCTTGCTGGAGAGATTCTTCACTTCGGCGGCGACCACGGCGAAGCTTCTGCCCGATTCGCCGGCCCGGGCCGCCTCGATCGCCGCGTTGAGCGCGAGCAGGTGTGTCTGCCGCGCGATCAGCGAGATTTCTTCCGAAACCTTGCTTACATGGTCGAGCGCGGCGCGCAGCGAGCCGATCTGGCTTTCGATGACGGTCACGCCTTCGACGAGCCCGTGGATATCGCCGAGCGCCGCGTCGAGCGTGGCTTGCGACTGCTCGACCTCGGACGACGCCTGAGCGCTCACGACGCGCACCTGGCGCGCCGCCTCGGCGATCTGGTGATTGCCTTGCATCGTCACCGCGGCCGATTCGCGCAGCGTCCGGCACACCTGCGCCTGCCGCGCGACGCGCTGCGCGACTTCGTCGACATGACCCGAGACATCGCAGATCTCGATGCCGAGCTTGCCCGCCTGCACGGCGATATCGCCGACGAGCGAATGCGATTTGCGGACCCGTTTGAAGCTGAAGCGCGTCATGGGAATGTCTCCAGTTGGCGTTGCGGACCTGCTTGTTTGCGCGCGATGCAGGCTCTCTAAACCGCTTTTACGGCAGCGGCGCGCAGGACTTGAGGGCGCTTGCAACGCCCGTGCTTTCAGGCATTGCGCAATCCCGAGGAAACGCTTAGATTGGGCGGCGCCGCACGCACGACGCGCCCGAACAGACCACTCGCAGCAGGTCGGGTCAGCCAGCCCAGACGCTCCTTCAGAGAGCCCTCCGTGCGCGCATCACACCACTACGGAGGGGGAACGTGCGCCGTCTCGACGCGAGCGGCCGCACGCCGATTGTCATGTTCAAACGCTTCACGATCCGGGGCGGGCTCACGCTCACGATTGCGGGCTATACGCTCGCGCTGATTGCCGCGATGTTCGTCGGCATGCTGGGACTCAGGCAGAGCAACGACGCGCTCGAGCAGATGTACGCGACCGATACGGCCGCGCTCACGCATCTGAAGACGAGCTCCGAGCGCCTCTTGCAGGTGCGTCTTGCGCTCGGCAACTTCGAGACGCTGTTTTCGCTGGGCCGCGCGGGCGACGACTTGCTGCCGAAGGCGCACGCCGTGCTCAAGGACAGCGACGCGAACTGGGCCGCCTACCTCGACAAGCCGCGCGCCGACGACGAAGCGCGCCTCGCCGACGCCGTCAAGGCGGCGCGCGAAGCGCTCGTCGCGCAGGCGATCGAGCCGGAGTTCCAGGCGCTCCAGCAAAACGACTTCAACACGTTCCGCACGATCCAGGCGCAAACCGCCGATGCGCTCTATGCGCGCTACGAGCAGGCGATGACGGCGCTCGAGGCGCAGCAGGTCGCGCATCAGCAGGCGCGCTTCGACAACGCGCAGGCGCAGTTTCATCGGCTCGTAATCGCCGCGGCCGTGCTGGCGGCGGCCGCTTTCGTCATCGGCGTGTTTGCGCGCGGGGCGCTCGTCGCGGCGGTCGTGCGGCCGATCGATGCGGCCGTGCGCCACTTCGAGCGCATCGCGTCGGGCGATCTCACCGGCGCGGTCAATACCTCGCAGCGCAACGAAATGGGGCGTCTGTTCGCAGGGATTGCGCGCATGCAGGCGGCGCTTTCCAAGACCGTCGCGCAGGTGCGCGGCGGCTCGGCGGCGATCACGCACGGCGCGCGCGAAATCGCCGCCGGCAACGCCGACCTGTCGCAGCGCACCGAGCAGCAGGCCGCGTCGCTCCAGGAGACCGCCGCGAGCATGGAGCAATTGACCTCGACGGTGAAGCAGAACGCCGATCATGCCCGGGAGGCGAACGGGCTCGCGTCCGAAGCGTCGCATACGGCCGAGCGCGGCGGCGAAGTCGTCGGCGAAGTCGTGCGCACGATGAGCGAGATCGCGTCGAGCTCGAATCAGATCGGCGACATCATCGGCGTGATCGAAGGGATCGCGTTCCAGACCAACATCCTGGCGCTCAACGCCGCGGTCGAAGCGGCGCGCGCCGGCGAAGAAGGGCGCGGCTTCGCGGTCGTCGCGGGCGAGGTGCGCACGCTGGCGCAGAGGAGCGCGAGCGCCGCCAAGGAGATCAAGGCGCTGATCGGCGCGTCGGCCGAGCGTGTGGAGGCGGGCGGCGCGCTCGTGGCGCGCGCGGGCTCGACGATGGACGAGGTCGTCGCCTCGGTGCGCCGCGTGACCGCCATCATCGAGCAGATCAGCTCGGCGTCGTCCGAGCAGTCGACCGGGATCGAGCAGGTCAACCAGGCCGTCGCGCAGATGGACCAGGTCACGCAGCAGAACGCCGCGCTCGTCGAACAGGCGGCCGCTGCCGCCGCGTCGCTCGAAGAGCAGGCGGCGCAGCTCGACGCCGCGGTGGCCGTATTCCGCACGAGCGAGGCCGCGGGCGGCGAGCCGCGGCTCGCGGCGCCGATGCGGGCAAGCGCGGCCGCATTCTCTACGTGATCGATCCGCCGAGTGCCGCAGGCTGGCACCAGCTCGCGCAGTTGTGGGAGCTGATCGTGCTGGTGTGCAAGTTCCTGTGGCGCTTGCTGCGGCTGCTGGGCGGCGGCTGAGTCAGGTTGACTGAGTCACGGCGGCGAGGCCGGGTGCGGGCGGCGCGCCGTTGCGGTAACGTTCGGCGTCAGCCCCTTCAGCGCCTTGACGCGCATCCAGTCCGCCGATCCGACCGAGGACCCCGCCCATGATCACCGATTCCACTCAGCGCTTCACCGACCGCGTCGCCGACTACGTCAAGTACCGGCCGACCTATCCGCGCGAAGTCGTCGCGTTCGTGCGCGACGCATGCGGCCTCGCCGCCGATGCGCGCATTGCCGACATCGGCGCGGGTACGGGCATTTCCACGAAGCTCTTTCTCGATGCGGGGCATCCGGTCGTCGCCGTCGAGCCGAACGATGCGATGCGCCGGGCCGCCGATGTCCGGCTCGCCGGCCATGCCGCCTACCGGAGCGTGCCGGGCACCGCCGAGGCGACGACGCTGCCCGATGCGAGCGTCGATCTCGTCATCGCCGCGCAGGCGTTCCACTGGTTCGATCCCGCCACGGCCAAGCGCGAGTTCGCGCGAATCCTGAAACCGGGCGGCTCGATCGCGCTGTTCTGGAATTTCCGGCGCGTGACGGGTTCGCCGTTCCTCGATGGCTACGAGGCGCTGTTGCGGCGCTATTCGGTCGACTATGCGCAAGTCGCCGACCGCTATCCGGGCGACGATTGGATGGCAGCCTGGTTCGGCGAGAATTTCGTGAAGAAGGGCACGTTCGACAACGTGCAGCGGCTCGATTTCGACGGCCTCAAGGGACGGCTCGCGTCATCTTCGTATGCGCCGAAGCCGGGACATCCGAGCCACGAGCCGATGCTGGCGGCGCTGCGCGAGCTGTTCGACAAGGACGCGCAGGACGGCCGCGTCGATCTCGTCTACGACACGTTCGTGTACGTGGGGCGCCCGGCGCATTGAGCGCCCTCAAGGCTCAAGGCCCGCTCAGCGCGCGAAGTGATAATCGGCTGCGCACACGCGCCGCGTGCGGCGCCGGAACGTGAACGTGAAGCCGGGCCACAGCGCCGTGTTCTTGCCGCTCGTCGACAGATACCAGCTATGGCAGCCGGTGGCCCACACCGAGCGCCGCATGTCGTGCTGCAGCCGCGCGTTGAATGCGTGCTGCACCTCGTGCTTGAGTTGCATCGTGCGCGCGCCGCGCCGGCGCAGCGCGCGCAGGCAATCGGCGATGTACGCGATCTGCGACTCGATCATGTAGATCATCGAGTTGTGGCCGAGCCCCGTGTTCGGGCCCGCCAGCATGAAGAAGTTCGGAAAGCCGGCGATGCTCGTGCCGAGATAGGCCTCGGGTCCGTGTTCCCGCCACAGCGCATCGAGATCCGCGCCTTGCGCGCCGATCACTTCGAACGGCGCGCCGGCGTCGCTCACCTGGAAGCCGGTGCCGCAGATGATCGCGTCGGCGGCGTAGTGCGTACCGTCGCCGGTGATCACGCCGTTCTCGGCGATCTCGCGAATGGGCTCCGTAATGACGTCGACATTGGGCTGGCTCACGGCCGGATAGAAGTCGCGCGACAGCAGCACGCGCTTGCATCCGAGCCGGTAGTTCGGCGTGAGCTTCGCGCGCAGCAGCGGGTCTGGCACACGCCGCTCGAGATAGCCGAGGCTGAACTTCATCGGCCACGTCATCAGCTTCGGGTGGGCGACGAAGGCGAGCGCGCGCGACTCGTGCTGCCAGTAGAGCGCGGCGCGCATGAGCCGCTGCGTGAACGGCAGGCGCTTGAAAAGCCGCCGCATGCGCTCGGTGACGATGGGGTCGCGCTTCGGCATGATCCACGGCGCCGTACGCTGGAACAGATGCAGGCGCGCGACGAGCGGCTGGATCTTCGGCACGAACTGGATCGCGCTCGCGCCCGTGCCGATCACGGCGACCGTCTTGCCTTCGAGCGGATAGTCATGGTCCCAGCGCGCGGAATGAAAGAGCTTGCCCCGGAAACGCTCGATGCCGGGAATCCGCGGCATCGCCGGACGCGACAGCGCGCCGCTCGCGGCGATCACGATGTCCGCTTCGACGCTTTGCGCTTCGTCATCGGCGCCGCGCAATTCGAGCCGCCAGACACGCCGCGCGTCGTCGAAACGAGCCGCCGCCACGCGCGTATTGCAGCGGATGAACGGCTCGACCGCATATTTGCGCGCGCAACCTTTGAGGTAGGCGAGGATCTCGTGCTGCTGCCCGAACGCACGCGACCACGACGGGTTCGGTTCGAACGAGAACGAGTAGAGGTGCGAGGGGATGTCGCAGGCGGTACCTGGGTACGTGTTGTCGCGCCAGGTGCCGCCGATGTCGTGCGCCGCCTCGTAGACCGTAAACGACGTGATGCCCATGCGTTTCAGGCGGATCGCCATGCCGATGCCGGCAAAGCCGCTGCCTACGATCGCAATGCGGGGCGGCGGGCGCCGCTCGGACGGGTTCACGTATCGGTCCAGCCGCCCGAGTCGTCGTTGTTGCCCATGTCGACGCTGCCGCTGCCGCCGTCGTTCCAGTCGTTCGAGCCCGTGCCGAAATCGATGCTGCCGTTGCCGGCGCCGCCCGCTTCACGGCGGCGCGTTTCGTCGTCGACGATCACGTCGCGCTCGATCACGCGCTCACGGCTGCCCGAGAGCGCTTCGCCGAGCAGCACGCCGGTGAGCAGGCCGCCCATGCCGCCGCCGAAACCGCCGCCTTGCTGAACCACGACGGTCGGCTGCTGTTGCGGCGGTGCGTACGCAGGCTGCGGCTGCCCGAAGCGCTCGGCTTCCTGCGCATACGCGGATTGCCCGGGAGCGGGCGCCGCGTTCGGATCGGGCCGGCCTTCGGCGCGCGCCTGCAGGCTCGCAACCTGCTTTTCGAGCGCCTCGATCTGATACGGCGGCACCGGGTTCTTCGCGTTCGACAGCGATTCGACCAGCTGACGCAACTGGATCTCCGCACCCTCGACTTCGTTCGCCAGAGCCTCATGTCCCGGCGCGGCCGACAGGCGCACGTCGAGCTTCAACTGGCGCACCGCGTTCAGCAAATCGGTCGCGCGCTTGAGCTGCGCGCGGCGATCCTCGTCGGCGCGGCTGTCTTCGCTCGAGCGGGCGCGGCGCAGCGTCCAGCGCAGCACCAGCGCGATCACGGCGAACAGCAGCACGATGCCGACCCATGCGGCCATCGACGGCCCATGCCGCTGGCTCGTCTGCGGCGCGATGGCCTGCGTTTGCGCGAACGGATTCGACGTGCTCGACGTCGTGCGCGGCTGCGGCACGGCGCCGCCTTGGCTCGCATGGGAGCGAATGCGAGCCTCGACTTGCGCGAAGTTCGCCGGATTCGTGAAGCGGACTTGCGGATCGAGCGACTTGGCCTGCTCGATTTGCGAGAGCGCTTCCGCGTACCGTCCCTCGCGGTCGAGCACTTGGCCGTAGAGATAGTGAGCGTGCGCGCTGTTCGGGTGCGCTTCGAGCACTTGGCTCAGCTCCGTGTCGGCCTGCTGCCAGTTGCCTTGCGCCATCGCGCGCTCGACCTGCTGGGCGCTCGGCACGGCAAACGCCGCGGCCGACACCAGCATCAGCGACATTCCAGCGGCTGCGAGAAATTTTTTCATGATGCGGACCGGGCGGCGTGCGCCCGTCTCCATGTCAGTGCGCGCCGGGCCGCCCCCAGCGTACTGACCGCCCCCTCGGGGGGCAGCGTGTCGGCCGGAGTTAGTGCTTCAGCGCTTACTCCGGCCCCATGCACAGCAAGCAGAGAGCGCGGGGGCTGTTTCATATCGATCGGAATATGCGTGTTACTGCGGCGTGTTCATCTGCTTCTTCAGTGCTTCGAGACGGTCTTCGACCGACGGACCGTGGTCGAGCGCGGCGAGCTTGTCGTCGAGCGCCTTGCCGCTCGAGGTGTCGGCGGAGTTCAGGCGCGCGTCCGAGCGCGCGTTCGACAGCTCGACCTTGTCCTCGAGCTTCTGGAAATCCTCGGACAGGTTCTTGCCGCCGATCCCGCCGAGCGCCGTTGCCGCCACGTCCTTTGCCTGGGCGATTTCCTGTTTCGCCTGCAGGATGTTCGAGCGCGCGTTCAGGTCGTTGCGGCGCTGACGCATGTCATTGATCTGGCTCTTCAACTGCTCGACCGACGGCTCGAGCTTGGCCAATTCGTTCGCCAGCGCATTGCGCTCGGCCTCGGCGTTCGCCTGCGCGGAGAGCGCTTCACGAGCGAGGTTTTCGTCGCCCGATTGCAGCGCGCGCTTCGCGCCGTCTTCGTACTTCTTCGCCTTTTCCGCGGCGACGTCGCGCTTGCTCTGCTGCGTGGCGACCTGCGCTTCGATCTCGATCAACGAGTTTTCCGCCTTCGCAATGCTGTCGTCGAGCTCCCGCACGATCTGGCGGGCGTCGCGCGACGGGTCCTGCATGGAGTCGGCAGCGTCGTTCAAAAGACCCTTGACCGTGCGCGAAATGCTATCGAAAAGCGACATGAATTCCTCCGTAGATTGAAATCGGCGACAAAGCCGAATAGCGCGCTTGCCTTTGATACTTTACGCCGGCCGCATGAATGCGCGCGACGCGGATGTCGGGGCGGGCGTGCGAATTGCAATAGCCGTGCGGGCATTTCATGAATATGGCCTGACAAGCGCCTGTGCACGGTGTATCGCGGCGCATCGCCGCTCGCGCCAATTACGCCATTCGAGCTTTACGCGGCGGATATTACAGCATGGGATCGCTTAAAGAATGCTTAAACATAGGTTGCGGGGCGATTTCAAACGTTCGCGAAGATAACGGCAAAGCGTGCACAAACCAATCGAGCATGGAGCGAGAATGTCTTAGACCGTTCCGGAGCCGCTTGGTTGGCAATGCTTTCGATTTTGAAAGGGAAATGTCAGGCGAACTGGCCACCTTCTTCGGCAGGGCCGGGCGCGTTGCCGCAGTCTTCGGAATCGGCGTCGGCGCGAGCTTTCAACGCGGCCGCTTTCGAGCGAGGACGGGGCTGCTGAGCCGCTCGTTTCGACGTGACCCGTTCGACGGCCTCAAGTGTCAGCCGGCTCTCGCGGTGCTCGTCATCGGACTCGGCGAGCGCGCGCCCAACCGCTGCGCCGACAGACGCGCGCGCCTGCGCGCCGTCGCGCCCGGTCTCGGCCGAGGTCGCGGGCGCGGGCGCGGGCGCCGCACGCGGCGCCGCTTTCGCCACGCGCCGCAGCGTTTCGTTCAGCGCATCCGGCGCTTTCGGCGCGCGGAGCCGATCGACGATGCTCGCGGCCTTGACCTGTTCGCCCGTCGCATCGAACTCGAGCACCGCCCGCCGCATCAGTTCGCTGACGCTGATGCCAAGCCGCTGCGCCGTGGTCGAGATCGCGAGCTTCTGGGCAGGCGTGACGAAGATGACGATGCGTTCGCTGGACTTGTTCATGGTTGGCTCGCGGGCTCGGCGCACTCGATTCAACGTGGTGCGCCTGGGGTCGGGCGGCGTGCAACGGTTTCCATCATATGACGAGTTCCGCCGCCGCGAAACGAGCAGCCTGTCAAATGGCTGTCGTATCAACGAGTTGGTGAGGTTTTCTGGCTTTTTTCCACAGGCCTTTCAACATATTCTGTTGATAACCCGGGCTCATCGCCCGAGTATGTGCGGCAGCGCGCCGAATTACCCTGCGGGGCGTGATCGCGCGGGAATTCTTACAAAAAAAGTTCGTTGACAGCGGTACGGTTTTATTAAAATGCGCTGTTGCGTCGCACACATAGACGATCCACACGCGCGCTGCGGCACGCTACAGGCGCTTAAGAGCCGCGCCCACCTTTCCTGTCATGCCTATCATTAAACGACCGCAATCCTCGCACGAATCGGCAGACGACCGAGACTCCAACCGACGCAACTCCGAAGGCCAATCTGCCCCCCGCGGCCGCTCGATCGGCACGCGCATCGCGCTCACATTCGCCGGCCTGTTCGCGACGCTGGCCGTGGTCGGCGCGCTGATCGTCGGCTATGCGCTCGTCGTGATGGGGCCGCAGCTGCCGTCGCTCGACGCCTTGACCGATTACCGGCCGAAGGTGCCGCTGCGCGTCTACACGGCCGACCACGTGCTGATCGGCGAATTCGGCGACGAGCGCCGCAGCCTCGTGCGCTTCCAGGACATCCCCGACATCCAGAAGAAAGCGGTGCTCGCGATCGAGGACTACCGCTTCTACGAGCACGGTGGCGTCGACTTCATCGGCATCCTGCGCGCGGGCATGACCGACTTCATGCACGGCGGCGCTTCGCAGGGCGCGAGCACGATCACGATGCAGGTCGCGCGCAATTTCTTCCTGTCGAGCGAGAAGACCTATACGCGCAAGATCTACGAAATGATGCTTGCGTACAAGATCGAGAGCGCGCTGACCAAGGATCAGATTCTCGAGTTGTACATGAACCAGATCTACCTGGGCGAGCGCGCCTACGGCTTCGCGGCCGCGGCGCGCGTCTACTTCGGCAAGGACTTGAAGAACATCACGCTCGCCGAGGCGGCGATGCTGGCGGGCCTGCCGAAGGCGCCGTCGGCGTACAACCCGATCGTCAATCCGAAGCGCGCGAAGATCCGTCAGGAGTACATCCTCAAGCGCATGCTCGATCTGAACTACATCACGCAGGCGCAGTACGACCAGGCGGTGAAGGAAGAGCTTCACACCAAGGCGTCGGGCAACGAGTACAGCGTGCACGCCGAGTACATCGCTGAAATGGTGCGCCAGCTCATGTACGCGCAATACAAGGACGAGACCTACACGCGCGGACTTAGCGTCGTCACGACGATCGATTCGGCCGACCAGGACGCCGCCTATCGCGCGGTGCGCAAGGGCGTGATGGACTATGAGCGGCGCCACGGCTACCGCGGGCCGGAGGGTTTCGTCCAACTGCCCGGCAACGCCGACGACCGCGACCAGGCCATCGACGACGCGCTCGCCGATCACCCCGACGACGGCGAGATCGTCGCGGCTGTCGTGACCGAGGCGAGCCCGTCGTCGGTGACGGCGCAGTTCGTCGACGGCAGCACGGTGACGGTGAAGGGCGACGGCCTCAAGTTCGCGGCAGCGGCGTTGAGCCCGCGCGCGAACCAGGCGCAGCGCGTCCGTCCCGGCTCGATCGTGCGCGTGATGCCGGGCGCGAAGGACGACACGTGGCAGATCACGCAGCTGCCGCAAGTGGAGGGCGCGCTCGTCTCGCTGACGCCGCAGGACGGCGCGATCCGCGCGCTCGTCGGCGGCTTCGACTTCAACAAGAACAAGTTCAACCACGTCACGCAGGCCTGGCGTCAGCCGGGTTCGAGCTTCAAGCCGTTCATCTATTCGGCGGCGCTCGACAAGGGCCTGGGACCGGCGACGATCATCAACGACGCGCCGCTGTACTTCCCGCCGAGCTCGCCGGGCGGCGATGCGTGGGAGCCGAAGGACGACGACCAGCCTGACGGCCCGATGCCGATGCGCATTGCGCTCGAGAAGTCGAAGAACCTCGTGTCGATCCGCATCCTCTCGTACATCGGCACGAAGTACGCGCAGGACTACGTCACGCAGAAATTCGGCTTCGACGCCGACAAGACGCCGCCGTACCTGCCCATGGCGCTCGGTGCGGGGCTCGTCACGCCGCTGCAGTCGGCCGGCGCGTATTCGGTGTTCGCGAACGGCGGCTACCGGATCAATCCGTATTTGATCGCCGAAGTCGACGACGCGCGCGGCCAGCCGGTCTCGAAGGCGCAGCCGATCGTCGCGGGCCAGAACGCGCCGCGCGCGATCAGCCCTCAGAACGCGTACATCATGAACAGCCTGCTGCATTCGGTGGCGACCTCTGGCACGGGCGCGGGCACCAACGTGCTGAAGCGTTCGGACCTCTCGGGCAAGACGGGGACGACCAACGATGCGAAGGACGGCTGGTTCGCCGGCTATCAGCCGTCGCTCGTGGCGGTCGCTTGGATGGGCTACGACCAGCCGAAGAGCCTCGGCAGCCGCGAATTCGGCGCGCAGCTCGCGCTGCCGATCTGGGTCGAGTACATGGGACGCGCGCTGCGCGGCATCCCGCAGCAGCAAATGGCGATGCCCGATGGCGTGACGACCGTCGACGGCGAGCTCTACTACGCGGACATGGTGCCGGGCAACGGCTTCGTCGCGAGCATTGGGCTGGATTCCGGCAATGCGCTGGCTGCGGCGAGCGATGCGGTGGGCACCATCGGGCCGGCGGGGCTGCAGACGCCGTCTGTCTCGCAAGGCGAAAAGCAGCAGATCATGGATATGTTCGAGAGCAACAAGCCTTGATCCGAGTGCATGCATCGTTTGGCGATGCATGGAACAAGCCCGCGGAACGCGCGATCGAGCGCACCGCGGGCTTTTTTCATGTCCTTTATGTTCTTTGTTTGTCAGCGGATAAATTCGTTGTGCGCTCAACCACTTACGAAGTTCACTCAGAGCTTATCAACAAGCCTGTCAACAAAATCTGTGGATAAGAAGAGGGGCTTCGAGCGTTCTCATCGAGGCTGCCGCGCTCTGCACCGCATGCAACAAACGCAAGCCGTTCAATGACTTGACGACCCTTTCCAGCGCTTATCAACAGCCCTTTCAACAAAAGATGGGGATAACCGTGGAGCGAAGGTGCGGTCTTGACGCGTAGAAAAGCGCGCAAAGATGCATTTGGCGTCGCGGGACAAAAACCGAATCGCGTCAACGCTCTGGCGCAGTTGTCAGAGACTTTTCAACAGCCTCTTCAACACAATCTGGGGATAACGCAGCGTAGCGGCGTCAGGGGGCGTCAGGGCTTTGCGCCTTCGATCTGCGAGGCGAAAGTCGCGGGGTCCGTATTGGTCCCGCACAACAGCACGCCGACTCGTTTGCCCTGCAGTGCCTCGCGCAACGGCCCGAGCAGCGCCGCCGTGGCTGCCGCGCACGCGGGCTCGACCGCGAGCTTGAGGTTCGCGAAGAGCTTGAGCATGGCCGAGCGCAGCTCGTCGTCCGACACCGTCACGAGGCGATCGATATGCCGCCGGCACAGCTCGTAGCTGTACTGCTCGGTGTAGGGCGCCATCAGCGAATCGGCGATCGTGTGCATCGGTCCCATCTTGACCGTGTGATTGGCGGCGAAGCTCTTGCCCATCGCGTCGGAGCCTTCCGGCTCGACACCATAGACGTGCACGCGCGGATTCGCGAGGCGCAGCGCCGTCGATACGCCGGCCGCGAGCCCGCCGCCGCCGATCGGCAGAATCACCGCGTCGAGATCGGGTGTTTGCGTGGCCCACTCGTAGCCGAGCGTCGCGGTGCCGAGCACGGTGCGATAGCCGTTGAACGGATGCACGTAGTAGCGGCCTTCCTCGGCTTCGATGCGGCGCACCAGCTCGAAGGCCTCGGCGGGAGAGTCGGCTGTCACGACTTCGGCGCCGTACTGCCGGCATAGCGCGATGCGCGCGGGGCTGGCGGTACGGAAGGTCACCACTTTCGCGCCGATGCCAAGACGCATGGCCGCATAGGCCACCGCCGCCGCATGATTGCCGCCCGACACGCAGGTCACGCCCGCGCTGCGTTGCGCGGCATCGAGCCCGAGCAGGTTCGTGAACGCGCCGCGCGCCTTGAAGCTGCCGCTCGCCTGCAGCAGCTCGAACTTGAAGTTGACGTGGGTCCCCTCGAGCGACGGAAAGTCCTGCCGCTCGAACACCGGTGTGCGCAAGACCCACGGCGTGAGCGCGAAGTGCTGCGTGGCGATCGCATCCAGCGTGGGGATCGGTTCGCCGTCAATCGTGTGATTGGTGTGCTGCGGCGTGGCGGTGGACATGGGCGTGTGGGTGTCGTTGTGATGTGGAGTTGCTGTGCGCTCGGCCGGGGAACCGCCGCACGCGTTACGTGTGCGCTTCCACCGACATGCTGTGGATGAACTTGCGCAAGAATCTTTCGCAGGCGATCAGCTGATCGAGCTCGACATACTCGTTGGGCTTGTGCGCCTGCTCGATGTTGCCGGGTCCGCAGACGATGCTCGGCACGCCGGCGAGCGCGAAGAGGCCCGCCTCGGTGCCATAGGCGACCTTGCGCTTGGCCTGGTCCGCGGTGAGCGCGCGCACGAGCTGCGTGATGGCGGCCTGTTCCGAAGCATCGAGTCCAGGCGCCGCGGCGATCTTCGAGAACTCGATCGCGGCATTCGGATGCTCGCGCCGCATCTGCGGCAAGAGCGTGCTCGTCGCGTAATTCTCGATGCGCTTGAAGATCGGCTCGGGATCGAGCGTCGGCAGGTTACGGAATTCGAAGGCGAAGCGGCACTCGGCAGGTACGGTGTTGATCGCGTTGCCGCCTTCGATCGTGCTCGTCTGCGCAGTCGTGAACGGCACGTCGTAGAGCTCGTCGAACGGGCCTTCCGCGCGATAGCGGTCGGCCATGTCGCGGATGTAGCAGATGAGGCGTGCGGCGTATTCGATCGCGTTCAGGCCCTTCGGCGTCAGCGACGAATGCGCCGCGTGGCCGCGCACGCAGCACTGGTAGGCGTTGATGCCCTTGTGCGCGATGATCGGGCGCATGCTCGTGGGCTCGCCGACGATACAGCCATCCGGCTTCACGCCGCGCTTTTGCAGGTCGGCGATCATGAGCGGCGCGCCGGCGCAGCCGATCTCCTCGTCGAACGACAGCGCGAAGTGAATCGGCTTCGCGAGCTTCGCAGCCTGCATCTCGGGCAGGAGCGCGAGCGCCGCGCCGATGAAGCCCTTCATGTCGCAGGTGCCGCGCCCGAACAGCTTGCCGTCGCGCGCTTCGGGCTTGAATGGATCGCTGTCCCATTGCTGGCCGTCGACAGGCACGACATCGGTATGCCCCGACAGCACGATCCCGCCGTTCGTTTCGCCGTCGTGCGCGGGCACGGTCGCGAACAGGTTGGCCCATTGGCCGCGCGCGTCGTGCGTCAGCGTCGCTTCGACGCCGCGCTGGCGCAAGGCGTCGCGCACCGTTTCGATGAGGCCGAGGTTCGGCAGGCGGCTCGTTGTATTCATCGATACGAGACGCTCGACCCAAGGCAGGCTGACGGGCGAGGACTGGGAGGAAGCGGAGGAGGGCGCTGCGGGGGACTGAGAGGCGGCGTGGGGAGCACGATGCGCCTGATCAGCGATCTGTGACATGAGAAAACTCCGGCTCGTGAATCTTTCGATCATACCGAAAAATCAGTGTGCGCCAAAGCGGTCGCCGTGCGCTTGCGGGCGGCGCCGAACGATCGGGCATGGGCATTTTCAGGCGATCGGGGAGCGTGATCGAGCGAGGAGTTTTTGCGGCAGTGCGCAAAAAACGCCCCTTCCGCGAACCGCGCGGAAGGGGTGTCGTGCTGCACGAATCAGCGTGCCGTGGCCGCCTGCGCGCCCTGTTTCGACGGTGCGCCGAGCGCGCGCAACGTTTCCTTGACCGTCGCGACGCGCACCGCCAGATCGGGGCTGCGCGTCTCGATGCGCAGCTTGTCCTGGCCCGCGAGCTTGATGTGCTTGTGCTTCTGCACCATCTCGATGATCCGCATCGCGTCGATCGGCGGATTCGGGATGAACTGCAGGCCGATCACGCTTTCGCCCGCGTCGATCTTCGAAATGCCGAGCGGCTTCGCGGCGAGCCGCAGCCGGTGGGTTTCGATCAGCGCGTGCGCCTGCTGCGGCATCTTGCCGAAGCGGTCGATCAGCTCCTCCTGGATGTTGTCGATCGCGTCGTTGTGCTCGCAGTTCGCGAGCCGCTTGTAGAGCGACAGGCGCTCCTGCACGTCGCCGCAATAGTCGGCGGGCAGGATCGCGGGCGCGTGCAGGTTGATCTCGGTGGTGGCGGCGAGCGGCGCGGTCAGGTCCGGCTCGCGGCCGTCCTTGAGCGCCTTCACCGCGTCGTTGAGCATGTCGGTGTAGAGCTGGAAGCCGATCTCCTGGATCTCGCCCGATTGCTTGTCGCCGAGCACTTCGCCGGTGCCGCGGATCTCGAGGTCGTGCATCGCCAGATAGAAGCCCGAGCCGAGCTCTTCCATCTGCTGAATCGCCTCCAGCCGGCGCTGCGCCTGCTTGGTGAGCGCCTGCGGATCGTGCACGAGCAGGTACGCATACGCCTGGTGGTGCGAGCGGCCGACACGCCCGCGCAGCTGGTGCAATTGCGCGAGGCCGAACTTGTCGGCGCGATGGATGAGGATCGTGTTCGAGCTCGGCACGTCGATGCCGGTCTCGATGATGGTCGTGCAGAGCAGCACGTTCGCGCGCTGCGCCACGAAATCGCGCATCACGCGCTCGAGCTCGCGTTCGTGCATCTGCCCGTGCGCGACCGCGATGCGCGCCTCGGGCACGAGCGCTTCGAGCATCGCGCGGCGGTTCTCGATCGTCTCGACTTCGTTGTGCAGGAAGTAGACCTGGCCGCCGCGCTTCAATTCGCGCAGCATCGCCTCGCGGATCACGCTCTCTTCCTCGCGCCGCACGAAGGTCTTGATCGCGAGGCGCTTCTGCGGCGCGGTCGCGATCACCGAGAAGTCGCGCAGGCCTTCGAGCGCCATGCCGAGCGTGCGCGGGATCGGTGTCGCGGTGAGCGTGAGCACGTCGACTTCGGCGCGCAGCGCTTTGAGCGCCTCCTTCTGGCGCACGCCGAAGCGGTGTTCTTCGTCGATGATGACGAGGCCGAGCCGCTTGAACTGCACTTCCGACGACAGCAGCTTGTGCGTGCCGATGACAATATCGACGCTGCCTTCGTTGATCTGCGAGATCGCCGTGTTCACTTCCTTGCCCGACTTGAAGCGCGAGAGCTCGGCGACGCGCACGGGCCAGTCGGCGAAGCGGTCGGTGAAGGTCTGTGTGTGCTGCTCAGCGAGCAGCGTGGTCGGCGAGAGCAGCGCCACCTGCTTGCCGCCCATCATCGCGATGAAGGCCGCGCGCAGCGCGACCTCGGTCTTGCCGAAGCCGACGTCGCCGCACACGAGGCGGTCCATCGGCTTGCCGCTCGTCATGTCGCCGATCACGGCGGCAATGGCCGCGGCCTGGTCGGGCGTTTCCTCGAAGCCGAAGCTCTCGGCGAACTTCACGTAGTCGCGCGGATCGAGCTTGAACGCGTGGCCTTCGCGGGCCGCGCGCCGCGCGTACAGGTTCAAGAGCTCGGCCGCGGTGTCGCGGATCTGCTGCGCGGCACGGCGCTTGGCTTTTTCCCATTGACCGGAGCCGAGCGAGTGCAGCGGCGCGCTTTCCGGATCGGCGCCGCTGTAGCGCGAGATCACGTGCAATTGAGCGACGGGCACGTAGAGCTTGCTGTCGCCCGCGTATTCGAGGTGCAGGAACTCCGTCTCGCCTTCGCCGAGGTCCATCGTCACGAGACCCATGTAGCGGCCGATCCCATGCTGCGAATGCACGACCGGGTCGCCGACCTTCAGCTCGGAGAGGTCGCGCACCATCGAGTCGACGTTGCTCGCCTGCTCCTGGCGGCGGCGTCCGGCGCGGCGCGCGAGCGGGCCGTAAAGCTCGGTCTCGGTGACGATCGCGAGGCCTTCGCCCGGCAGCGTGAAGCCGTTCGCGAGCGGGGCGACGCCGAGCGAGAAGCGCTCGCCGCTCGTCAGCCAGTCTTCGAAGCTGTCGCTCGAAGTGGGGCGCAGGTGGTTTTCCGCGAGCAGCTGGGCGATGGTTTCGCGGCGGCCCGCCGATTCGGCCGCGAACAGCACGCGGTTGGGCGTGGCGTCGAGGTAGGCGCGCAGCGCGAGCACGGGTTCGTCCGCGTGGCGGTCGATCGCGAGGTTCGGCAGCGGCACGGCCCACGCGCCGCCGCCGCTCGCCGGCAGGACGAGGCGAGCGAACGGCTTCGCGAGCGCGTAGAAATCCTCGTCTGAGAGGAACAGGCGCTGCGGCTCGAGAATCGGCCGCTCGCGGTCGTGCGACAGGAAGTTGAAGCGCTGCTTCGTGTCGGCCGTGAAGCGCCGGATCGAGCTGTCCAGATCGCCGACGAACGCCAGTTGCGCGTTCTCCGGCAGATAGTGGAAAAGCGTGGCCGTTTCGTCGAAGAAAAGCGGCAGATAGTACTCGATGCCGGCTGCCGGCACGCCGTTGCCGATGTCCTTGTAGATCGACGAGCGGCTCGGGTCGCCTTCGAACTCCTCGCGCCAGCGGCTGCGGAATGCCGTGCGCGCCGCTTCGTCGAACGGGAACTCGCGGCCCGGCAGCAGGCGCACCTCGCCGACCGGATAGAGGCTGCGCTGCGTGTCGGGATCGAAAGCGCGGATCGAGTCGACCTGGTCATCGAACAGGTCGATCCGGTAAGGCAGCGGCGAGCCCATCGGATAGAGGTCGATCAGCGAGCCGCGCACGCAGTATTCGCCGGGGCGCACGACCTGGCTCACGTGCTCGTAGCCCGCAAGCGTCAGCTGCGCCTTGAGCTTCGCCTCGTCGAGCCGCTCGCCCTGCTTGAACGAGAACGTATAGGCCGCAAGGAACGCCGCGGGCGGCATCCGGTAGAGCGCCGTCGTGGCCGGCACGAGCAGGATGTCGCAGCGGCCCTCGCCGAGATCGTGCAGCGTCGCGAGCCGTTCGGAAACGAGGTCCTGGTGCGGCGAGAAGGTGTCGTAGGGCAGCGTCTCCCAGTCCGGCAGCACGCGGATGCGCGCGTTCGGCGCGAAGTAGGCGAGCTCCTGCGCGAGCCGCTGGGCGTCGACGGCGCTCGCGCAAACCACCGCGATAAGCGGCGCCTGCTCGCGCCACGCGAGGTGATAGCGGGCGATCAGGAGGGCGTCGGAGGAGCCATGCACGCCGTCGAAGACGAAGCGCTGGCCAGCCTTGACGAGCGCGACTGGCGATGAAAACGGCGAAGACGGTGCGGCGTTCGAGGACATAGAAGAAGAGGGTGCGGCCGTTGATACGAGCGATGCCCGCGCGGGCGATCCGGGCGCGGCGACTCAGGCGCCGCCAAGCCCCGCGCGCAATCCGCAAGTCTACGCGGGTCTTGGTATGGAAGCGAAGGACCTATTATAAAATCCGTCCTTTATTTTTGACTTCGCGGCGCCGCTTCCGCGTGACTTCAGTGACTTCCCAGACCCCGCGCCTTTTCGCCCTGATTCCCTGCGCGGGCACCGGCAGCCGTTCCGGCGCGCCGATGCCCAAGCAATACCGGACCGTCGCCGGCCGCGACCTGCTGCACTACACGCTCGCGGCGTTCGACGCGTGCAGCGAGTTCGCGCAGACGCTCGTCGTCATCGCGCCCGACGACCAGCACTTCGACGCCCGCCGCTTCGCCGGCCTGCGCTTTGCGGTGCGCCGCTGCGGCGGGGCTTCGCGGCAGGCGTCGGTGCTCAACGGGCTCACGGCGCTCACCGACTTCGGCGCGGCCGGCACCGACTGGGTGCTCGTGCACGACGCGGCGCGCCCCGGCATCACGCCGGCGCTGATCCGCTCGCTGATCGCCGCGCTCAAGGACGATCCCATAGGCGGAATCATGGCGCTGCCGGTCGCCGATACGTTGAAGCGCGTCGACGCCGGCACGGGCGGGCACATCGCCCGCACGGAGTCGCGCAATGGCCTGTGGCAGGCGCAGACGCCGCAGATGTTCCGCGTCGGCATGCTGCGCGAGGCGATCCTGCGCGCGCAGCAGGACGGCCACGACCTGACCGACGAAGCGAGCGCGATCGAATGGCTCGGCCATGCGCCGCGTCTCGTGCAGGGGAGCCTGCGCAACTTCAAGGTCACGTATCCGGAAGACTTCGATCTCGCGGACGCGATTCTCAGCCGGCCTAGCGCGCACTGACCCGCTTTCCTGCAACACAACCTTCACTCGAACAAATCGGACTTACGGATGGATTTCAGAATCGGACAAGGCTACGACGTGCACGCACTGGTACCGGGGCGCCCGCTCATCATCGGCGGCGTGACGGTGCCGTACGACCGCGGGCTGCTCGGCCACTCGGACGCGGACGTGCTGCTGCATGCGATCACCGATGCGCTGTTCGGCGCGGCTGCGCTCGGCGACATCGGCCGCCACTTTCCCGATACCGATCCGCACTTCGCCGGCGCGAACAGCCGCGTGCTGCTGCGCGAGTGCGCGGCGCGCATCGCCCGCGCGGGCTTTGCGATCCAGAACGTCGACAGCACCGTGATCGCCCAGGCGCCCAAGCTCGCGCCGCACATCGACGCGATGCGCGCGAACATCGCCGAAGACCTCGGCTTGCCGCTCGATCGCGTGAACGTGAAGGCGAAGACCAACGAGAAGCTCGGCTACCTCGGGCGAGGCGAGGGGATCGAGGCGCAGGCAGCGGTGCTGCTTGCGCGCGCCGTGCAAGGCTGAGCGCCGCGCCTACAGCGTGTCGCCGCCGACCTCGCGGTTGCACGGGCACATCTCGTCCGTTTGCAGGCCGTCGAGGACGCGCAGGATTTCCTGCGGATTCCGGCCGACGTTCAGGTTGTTCACTGAAACGTGCTGGATCGTGTTGTCGGGATCGACGATGAAGGTCGCGCGCAGGGCCACGCCGGTTTCCTTGTCGCGCACGCCCAATTGGTCGATCAGTTCGCCCTTCACGTCGCCGAACGCGTAGTGGTTCAGCTTGTCGAGGTCCTTGTTCTCGCGGCGCCAGGCGAGCTTCACGAATTCGTTGTCGCAACTGCCGCCGAGCAGGACCGCTTCGCGCTCGGCGAACTCCTTCTGCAGTTTGGCGAACGCGATGATTTCCGTCGGGCAGACGAAGGTGAAATCCTTTGGATAGAAATAGATGACTTTCCACTTGCCCGGGAACGACGTTTCGGTGATGTCTTCGAACGCCGATTGGCCGTTTTCTTCGTAATGATTGAAGCCGGGCCGGGCAGCGGTAACGGTGAATGCCTCGAGTTTGTCGCCCACAGTTTTCATGCCGTGACTCCCGAGTGAGTGTTGGGAAAACTATAGGTCTATTGGGTTTACCCGGCAATAGATCAGACCTACCGAGGTCGGCGGGTTTCGCCGGGGGATCGAGCGTCAGCCGCCTCTCGCGAGCGGGAACTCGATCGTGACTTCGAGGCCGGGTCCAGGGGACCGGTTGCGCAGCCGCAGCGCGCCGCGATGGCGCCCCACGAGCCGCTGGACGATCGCCATGCCAAGACCGGTGCCGCTTGCCTGCGTGCGGGCCGTGTCGACGCGATAGAACGGGCGGGTGACGAGCGGCAGCTGATCCTCGGGGATGCCAGGCCCCTCGTCGAGCACCGAGAGCTCCACGCGGGAATGCGACACGCGGGTCTCGAGCATGATGTGCGGGATGCCGTCCGTTTCGCTGTGGCCGTACTTGCGGGCGTTTTCCAGCAAGTTGCCGACCACCCGCCGCACGTCGGTCGCATCGGCTTCGATCACCGCCGACGGCGCGAGCCGGGTGATCAGCCGCACACCATCCTCGGTCGCGAGCCGCGAGGCCATTTCTCCCGCGATCAGCGACAGGTCGACCGGTTCCGGCATGTGCTGCACCGGCCGCGCGTAATCGAGGAAGCGGCCGATGATCATGTCCATCTGCTCGATGTCGTCGATCATCGCGTCCTTGGTCGCCTGGTCGGACGGGCTCATTTCGGTCTCGAGACGCAGGCGCGCGAGCGGGGTGCGCAGGTCGTGCGAGATGCCCGCCAGCATCAGCGCGCGGTCGGCCTCGAGCTGCTCGAGGTCGCGCACCATCTGGTTGAAGCTGCGGTTGGTTTCCGCCGCCACGCCCATGCCTTTCTCGGGCAGCAGCTCCGGCGACTGCCCCGAGCCCACTTTGCGCGCCGCCAGCGCAAGCCGCGCGAACGGCCGGTTCACGAGGCTCGTGATGAACGCCGCGCCGAACAGTGACAGCGCCAGCGCGAACACGCCCCAGCCAGCCCATTGCAGGCCGGTCACGTTGTCGAGCTGATCGCGGTCGAGAGCAACCCAGTAGTCGTCGTCGTCGATCTTGAAGCTGATCCAGACGCCCGGGATGTCGTTGACCGACTGCGCGATGATGGTGTCGTCGCCGAGGCGCCCGCGAATGTCGTGCTCGATCAGCCGGTTGAGCGACTCGTCGGGCTGGAGCTTGTACTTGTCGGTTGCCTCGCGCGGATAGACGCGCACGCCCTCGTTGCTCTCCAGGTCTTGCAGCAGCGCACGCCGCAGATCTGGATCGGAATAAAGCAGCGCGGTGCGTGTGAGCTTGACGACCGCGACGAGCTGCAAGGCCACACGCTGCGCGCGCGGCTCGCGCTCGATCACGCGAAAACTCTGGAACCAGGCGGCGAGGCTCACCGCGATGAGCAGCGCGATCAGCAGGAAGGTGCGCCAGAAGAGCCCGCCGAACGCGTGCGTCAGGAGGCGCCGGTCGATGCGCATGGGCCCTTCGTATGAAGTGAAAACGACAAGCGGGGCGTCAAGCCGCGCCGTCCGGGATGAAGACGTAGCCGAGGCCCCAGACGGTCTGGATGAAGCGCGGGCTGCCCGGGTCGGGCTCGATCAGCTTGCGCAGACGGGAGATCTGCACGTCGAGACTGCGGTCGAACACTTCGTATTCGCGCCCGCGCGCGAGTTCCATCAGCTTTTCGCGCGACAGCGGCTGGCGCGGATGGCGGGCGAACACCTTGAGCACCGAGAACTCGCCGGTGGTGAGCGGAATCTCCTGGCCCGACTTCGTCAGCGTGCGCGTGGCGAGATTCAGCGCGAACTCGCCGAACTCGAAGACCTCAGTCGTTTCCGACGGCGCACCAGGCAATTCCGACGGCGATTGCCGGCGCAGCACCGCGTGAATCCGCGCGACGAGCTCGCGCGGATTGAAAGGTTTCGGGAGGTAGTCGTCCGCGCCCATCTCGAGGCCGACGATGCGGTCGACGTCCTCGCCTTTGGCCGTGAGCATGATGATCGGCGTGCGGTCGTTGCTGCCGCGCAGGCGCCGGCAGATGGAGAGCCCGTCTTCGCCGGGCAGCATCAGGTCGAGCACCAGGAGGTCGAAGCGCTCGCGGACCCACAGCTTGTTCATCGACGGCGCGTTTTCGGCGACGTACACATTGAAGCCTTGCTCGCCGAGATAGCGCCGCAGGAGGTCGCGCAGGCGCGGATCGTCGTCGACTACAAGAATTTTCGAGGGGTTTTTGGTTTCCATGGTCGGCATCTTAGCGCGATTAGAAAGTTGAGCGCGGGCGCGGGATTTCTGGGGTTACAGTCAGTTACAAAATTTACCCGGCAAGTGGCACCGCGTAAAGCATGCTTGCGTACACTCCTTTACGGAAGCCGGCCATTCGGTAGATACTTCAATCATCATCATCTATTCACATCCGATACACCCGACTTTCTCACCGGGTTCGCACAAGTAATTCGAGGTAGCCGGTTGCCGCACGACGAAGGGAACAAGATGACCGGAGGGGTTTGGCCGAATGCGCGCATCAAGGTGGTCGCGCTCGCGTTGGCCGGCGGGCTCGCCAGCGCGGCCGGTCCGGTTTGCGTTCACGCCGAGTCGTTCAACGAACATCCATCCGAATGGCACCAGGCATTTCGCCGCAAGGTGGCTCAGCCTGTCCGCGCGGATCACCTCAATCCAGCCGATCGCCCCGCGTCCGAAGCGATTGTGCGCGCCGCCGTCCCACCCGACCTCGATCAGCGCCGCCGCGATGGCCACATGACGCCGGAAGAGCGGCGCCTGCTGCGCCAGCACATTGAAGACGCCGTGCGCGAACTTTACAAACGTTGATTCGCCTTGTATTGCGCATTTCAAATGCGCAATTGCGATTCGCAAACGTTTGGCTCCTCTGATTTACCACAGAAAAATTTCGTAGCAATTTCACCGTCAACTCCGCCGCGGAACGCGCCGTTGAGTAGCACAATCCCGGTAGCGATTTATTCGGCCGGGCCGGACTTCCAATCCGATGTTCCAGGCGACAGACGATGAAAATCCCATCCGCTTTGAAGATCGAGCTGTCGGTGATGCTGTGCGCAGGGGCGCTCGCGGCCGGCATGTGGGCCGCGGGCGTGAGCGACGCGCAGGCGGCTCCGGCGAGCGCGGCGCATGCGCTCAAGGCTAAGCATCACAAGGCGCGCGTGGTCGCGCCGGACGGCCCCGATCAAACGCTCCTCGACGCCAACGACGCACGCTTCTTCCTGACGCGCGTGGGCTTTGCTCCCGACTCCGGCGAGGTTGCGCAATACGTCGGCCTCACGCGCGAGCAGGCTGTCGACAAGGTGCTCGCGGGGGCGCGCACGCAAGCCGCCGCGCCGCTGCCGGTCTGGTCCGGCGAGCCGGTTCCGACACGCGCCGAGCAGCGCGAGTGGACGCCCGACGAGCGCCGTGCCGAGCAGGCGACGCGCAGCCAGCGCTACGAAGAATTGCGTGCGTGGTGGATGCGCGAGATGGTGGTCACGCCGTCGCCGCTCACCGAGCGCATGACGCTCTTCTGGCACAACCACTTCACCTCGAGCCAGGACAAGGTTGGCTACCCGCAGCTGATGCTCGCCCAAGACGAACTGCTGCGGCGCGAAGCGCTCGGCAACTTCGGCGTGATGCTGCACGACGTCGCGAAAGATCCGGCGATGCTGCTCTATCTCGATGGCGCAAGCAATCGCAAAGGCCGGCCGAACGAGAACTTCGCGCGCGAGGTGATGGAGCTTTTCACGCTCGGCGAGGGGCATTACTCGCAGCGGGATGTGTCCGAGGCGGCACGCGCGTACACGGGCTGGGGCGTCGATCCCGATACTCAGGCGTTCGTGTTCCGGCCGCAGCAGCACGACGACGGCGTGAAGACCGTGCTCGGCCAAACCGGCCCTTTCGACGGCGACCAGGTACTCGATATTCTGCTTGCCCAGCCTGAAGCGGCGACGCTCGTGACCAGCGAACTGTGGCGCGAGTTCGTCTCCGAGACGCCCGACCCCGCGCAGGTCGAGCCGATTGCGGACCGTTTCCGGGCGAGCCATTACGACATCAAGGTGGCGCTGCGCGGGCTGTTCCTCTCCGACGCGTTCTGGAACGACGACAACCGCGGTGTGCTGGTGAAGTCGCCCGTCGAGTTCGTCGTCGGCGCGCTGCGCGAGTTCGACGTTGGCTATGACGGCACTGAGCCCTTTGCGGGAACCGTGCGCAATCTCGGCGAAAACCTGTTCTATCCGCCGAACGTAAAGGGATGGCCAGGCGGACAGACATGGATCAACAGCTCGACGCTGCTCGCACGCAAGCAGTTCGTCGAGCAATTGTTCCGTGCGACCGAGGCGGGCAAGCCGCGGCCGATGAAGATTGGCACGGCCGGTTTAGGCACGGCCGGTTTAGGCGCGGCTGGCTCAGGTGCGGCCGGCTTGGGCGCTGTCGGCATGAGTGCGCCAGGCATGATGGCTCCTGCAACCGGCATGGCCGCAGCAAGCAAGACCGCCGCGGCCGGCGTTCAGGCGCAGAAAGCGATGGCGCGCGCTGGACAAGGCAGCATGCGCTTCGACCTCGATGGCTGGCTCGCCCAATTCGGCGCGGCGCCGAGCGGCAAGCCGGGGCTATCGGTCGAGCTGCAGTTGCAGCACGCGGTCTTGCCGATTCCGCCTGTCGATGCGATCGCTACCGATTCGACCGGCAGCGCCTATCTGGAGGCGCTGTTGATGGACCCGGCGTACCAGCTCAAATGAGTGCCGCTGAACGAGGTGCAGCATGAAAAGACGCGATTTTCTTGCGACGGCAGCCGCCACCGGCGCTTCGCTTTGGTTGCCGAAATCCTTTGCGCAAGCGCCGCCGGGCGCATCGCCGCGAACCTATCGCAACCTGCTGATCCTCGTCGAGCTGAAGGGCGGCAACGACGGGCTGAACACCGTCATTCCGTACGCCGATCCGGCGTACCGGACCTTGCGCAAGAACATCGGCATCAAGCGCGAGCAGATGATCCAGCTCGACGATCGGACGGCGCTGCACCCGTCGCTGCAGACGCTGATGCCGCTCTGGCAGGACAAGCAGCTGGCGATCGTCCAGGGCGTCAGCTATCCGCAGCCGAACCTGTCGCACTTCCGCTCGATCGAGATCTGGGATACGGCGTCGCGCTCGGACGAATATCTGCGCGAAGGCTGGCTCACCCGCGCATTCGAAAAGGCGCCGGTGCCCGCGACGTTCGCGGCCGACGGCGTGGTGATCGGCAGCGCGGAAATGGGCCCGCTCGCGAACGGCGCGCGGGCGATCGCGCTCGTGAATCCGACACAGTTCGTGAGCGCCTCGCGCCTCGCGACGCCGGTCTCGCTGCACGAACGCAACCCCGAGCTCGAGCACATTCTCGACGTCGAGAACGACATCGTGAAGGCGGCCGACAAGCTGCGTCCGGCTGTCAACGGCGCGGCGCGCGGCGGTCAGTTTCAATTGAAGACGGCGTTTGCGCCCGGCGCGTTCGGCGCGTCGATCAAGACCGCGATGCAGGTGCTCGCCGCCTGCGATACGCGTGACGGGCAGCCGAAGGCGGGGCAGGGCATCGCGGTGATCCGGCTCACGCTGAACGGCTTCGACACGCACCAGAACCAGCCGGGCCAGCAGGCCGCGCTGCTCAAGCAGCTTGCCGACGGTTTCGCGTCGATGCGCTCGGCGCTGATCGAGCTCGGCCGCTGGGACAGCACGCTCGTGATGACGTACGCGGAATTCGGCAGACGCCCTCGCGAGAACGAGAGCAACGGCACCGATCACGGGACGGTGGCGCCGCACTTCGTGATGGGCGGACGGGTGCGCGGCGGGTTGTACGGCGCGGCGCCCGAGCTCGCGCGGCTCGACGGCAACGGCAACCTGCCGGTGGGTGTCGATTTCCGTCAGCTCTATGCGACGGTGCTCGGGCCGTGGTGGGGGCTCGACACGGGAAGCATCCTGCATCAGCGCTTCGAGCCGCTGCCGTTGCTGCGCGTCTAGCTTTGCATGGGACCGGAGTCAGTGCTGAAGCATTGACTCCGGTCGACAGCGGGCCGGCGGAGCCGACGTCGGTCGATCAGCCCTTGCGCGCCGCGCGCCACGCGATCCACAGCTTGCGGATCGGCGTCAGCGCGATGCGCTGATGCAGCACTTGATACCCGTCGCGCTCGATTTCGTCGAGCAAGCTTAGTGCGAGCGCGGCTTGCGCGCGCAGCGTGCGCTGAGTGCCGCGTTCGCCGATCGGAATGCCGGCCAGCGCTGTCTTCAGCGCGTCGCGCGCGCGGCTCGTCTGAAAGCGCATCAGTTCCGTGAACGCGGGGCTGTATCGACGGTTGATCAGGTCGGCCGCGGTCACCTGATGACGCTGCAACTCGTCGATCGGAATATAGATGCGGCCATGGCGGGCATCATTCCCCAGTTCCTGCACGAATTGCGCGAGCATCAGCGCGTTGCCGACCGGCTTGGCCCATTCGGCGGCGTTTTGCGGGTCGCGTGCCGTGGCTCTCGCGACGGCGCCGGCGAACGTCCCGCCGACTTGCTCGATATAGCGCCGCAGATTCGGAAAATCGAGGTAGCGCGCCTGATCGAGATCCATCTCGTAGCCGGCGACAAGCACCTGCAGCGCGCCTTGCTCCGCCTGCACGTCGCGGCAATGCGCGGCAATCGCGAGCGACACCGGATGCGAGGGCTGTCCCGCGGCGAGCGCCGCCGTTTCTTTTTGCCACCAGGCGAGCTTCGTGCGGCCGACGGTCGGGTCGCTCGTTTCCTTGACCGTTTCCTCGAGTTCGCGGCGCAGCGCGAAGAGCGCGGTGAGAAGCGGCTGGCGCGCCAGCGGGGCTTGACGCAGCGCGTAGTACGCGCTCGAGCCGGGCGGGGCCGCCTTTTGCTGGCAATAGTCGTCGAAATTCACTTGGGCGGGGACGTGGAGAGTGCGGAGGGCGCGACAAGGCGCACCTTGGCGCCAAGCGGGCAAACGGAAATTCTAGCATCGCGTCGTGTCGAGAGTTGCAGACAACGTGATGTGAATCAGTTAGAATCTCGCGCTTGCACTTTTCGATGCGAACGCTGGCCGCCCGGTATGCTCGGCTCGAGCGATTCAGCAGCGAAAAGCGCGCCATACAGCGGACTTTGCGTGCAATGCGCAATATCCGGCTGCGAGGATGGCGAAATTGGTAGACGCACCAGGTTTAGGTCCTGACGCCCGCAAGGGTGTGCGGGTTCGAGTCCCGCTCCTCGCACCACGACTTTCATCGGTCGATATTTTCCGCTCGATTCCCTTTGCACGGCCCGCCACGGCCCGCGCGCTTCATGCGCAGACGGCTTTGTGCCGTCTGCAGTTTTCACGCGCGGTGCGGGTCGTTGTTAGTCAATCCAGCGCTGCACGTTGCCGCCGATGCGCGTCAAATTGGTTGCTCGCACAACTAATTTGACCTATTCTGCTTCGATCGAAGCCCGTTCCACGTGTGCGGCACGCCCAGCGTGCGAGGAGATCGAGATGAACGCCGCCGAATCAGCAACCCCGGCCGCCGCCGAGCACGCATTGCGCGTGCGATTGGCCGGCACCTACCGCATCTTCGCGATGCTCGGCTGGACCGAGCTCATCTACAACCACATCACCTTGCGCGTGCCGGGGCCAGACACGCATTTCCTGATCAATCCGTTCGGCTTGCACTACACGGAAGTCAATGCGTCGAATCTCGTCAAGATCGATCTCGACGGACACATCGTCGGCGAGTCGAAGCATCGCGTGAATCCCGCGGGCTTCGTCGTGCACGCAGCGATCCATCGCGCCTTGCCGGACGCACATTGCGTCATGCACACGCATACCACCGCGGGGCTCGCCGTCGCCTGTTCGCAGGCGGGGCTCGAGAACTCGAACTTTTATTCCGCGCAGCTACAGGGCATGGTCGCGTATCACGATTTCGAAGGCATCACGGTACGCGCCGACGAAGGTCCGCGGCTCGTCGCCAACCTGGGCGACAAGCGTCTCTTGGTTCTTCGCAACCACGGTTTGCTGGCAATCGGCACGACGATCGCCCAGGCGTTTGCGCGCCTATGGACGCTCAATCGCGCGTGCGAGATCCAGCTCGCCACGGCCGCGCTCGGGCCCGCGCGGCGCATCACGCCCGAGGTGGCCGAGCGCTGCACGCGCGATTCGTTGCAATTCGATCCGAAATACGGCGCGGGGCAGGATGTGCTGGATGCGCTGTTGCGCCAGGTCGAGCGCATCGACCCGTCTTACAGGGAGTGACAGATCATGACGGCAGCAGGTCAAGGACGAGCAATGCGAACGGCCGTGGTCGGGGCGGGCGCGATCGGCGGGCTGATTGCCGCTGCGCTCGCCCGCGCGGGCCACGAGGTCGGCGTGCTCGCGCGCGGCAAGACGCTTGCGGCGATTCGCGCGCACGGCATTCGCATCGTCGACGGCGACAAGGAGACGAGCGCCGCCGTCAACGCGAGCGGCGATGCCGCCGCGCTCGGCGTGCAGGATTGCGTGGTGATCGCACTCAAGGCGCAGGTGCTGCCCGGCATCGCGGCGAGCCTGCGCCCGCTCGTGGGGCCCGATACGCTGATCGTCGCGGCGATGAATGGGCTGCCCTGGTGGTTTCTCGACGGCGCCGACGGGCCGCTTGCCGGGCAGACGATCGATGCCGTCGACCCGGGTGGCGTGGTGTCGGCGGCCTTGCCCGGCGCGCAGTCGATCGGCTGTGTCGTGCATCTGTCCTCGTCGACGGATGCGCCGGGCGTGATCCGGCGCGGGCGCGGCAACCGGCTGATCCTCGGCGCGGCGCGCAAGCCGCTTGCCGGGCGTGCGCAAGCACTGGCAGCGGCGCTCGCGGCCGGCGGCTTCGAGGCGGTCGCGTCGGACGATATCCGCACTGAGATCTGGGCGAAGCTCTGGGGCAACATGAACATGAACCCGCTCTCGGCGCTGACGGGTTCGACGGCCGATCGTCTGCTCGGCGACCCGCTCACGCATCAGCTCGCGCTCAGGATGATGGAGGAAGCGGATGCGATCGGCCGGCGGCTGGGGTTGTCGACGGGCATGAGCGCGCCGGAGCGGGTTGCCGTGACGCGCAAGCTCGGCGCGTTCAAGACATCGATGTTGCAGGATATGGAGGCGGGCAGGCCGCTCGAAATCGATCCGATTCTCGGTGTGTTTCCGGAACTCGGGCGCAAGCTCGACGTGCCGACGCCATACTGCGACGCCGTGCTCGGACTGCTGCGGCAACGCGCGGCGAATAGCGGCTTATAGCAGCGGCGCGTTGCGTAATCAGCCAAAGAAAAAACGCGCCGCGGCGCGTTTTTTTGTTTGCATCTTTGTATGAACCCGAGCCTTATCCCGCGCTCGACAACGCGTGCGCAATCACCTTGTTGAGGGCGTTCCCGAACGCCTCGCGTTCTTTCTCGTCGAGGCAGTCGAACAGCTCGGCATTCCACTTGCGCGCGATCGGCATGACTTTGCGAAAGAGCGCGCGGCCTTCTTCCGTCAGCGAGATCAGCACGACCCGGCCATCTTCGGCGCTCGTTTCCCGCTCCACGAGGCCTCGCCTGATCAGCGACTCGGCGGCCCGGCTCGCCTGGCTTTTGTCGAGATTCGCGTGCTTGGCGAGATCCATGATCGAGAACGGACCGAACGAGCCGACCGACGCGATCACGCGTGCCTCCGGAAGCGTGATGTCGAGCTTGGTTTGATAGAGCTCACTGATTCCGCGGTCGGACAACTTGTTCAGCACATGCATGCGATAGGTCAAGAACTGATCGAGTCCGGCTTTGGCGGCGGCCTTCATAGCGCTCCCGTTGGTCGTCGTGGTGGATGCGGCTAGCGGAGGCATTGTTGCTGCATCCGTTGAGCCGGTCAACGCACTATTTCACCTGCCGTACTTCACGCGCGCAAGCTGCTCGGCTTCGTTCGCCAGCAGACGGGCGGCGTCGCGAATCGCGACATCGAGCGTGATTGGGCCGGGAGCCGGCGAGAAGCAGCCGGTGAAGTGCTCGGACAGCCGTGGCAGCGCGGCCGCATCGACGGCGCCCGATAGCAGCGTTGCCGGCACACCCGCCGCATGCGCATGATGGCAGGCGATGAAGGGCGCCTTGCCGTGCAGCGTCTGCACATCTGAACGGCCTTCGCCAGTGATCAGCCAGTTCGCGCCTTCGAGGGCGCCATCGAGCCCGATTTGCGTCGCGACGACTTCCGCGCCCGGCTCGAAGTGCGCGCCAAGCAGGTGGAGGGCGAAGCCAAGTCCGCCCGCCGCACCCGCGCCGGGCTGATTGCGTACGGCACGGCCGAGCGCGGGCTCGATCAGATCGGCAAAGCGTGCGAGGGTATTGTCGAGGATCGACACTTGCTCGGGCTTGACGCCTTTTTGCGGACCGAACACCGAGGTTGCGCCATGCTCGCCGGTCAGCGGATTGTCGACGTCGGACATGCCCACGAACGACGCCTGCGCGAGCCGCGGGTCGAGCTGCGACACGTCGACGCGCGCGAGGCCCGCAAGCTGCTCGGGCGATGGCGCGAGCTCGTGGCCGTTCGCATCGAAGAACTTCACGCCGAGGCCGGCCAAGAGACCCGCGCCGCCGTCGTTGGTGCTGCTGCCGCCGAGCGCGACGAAGAATTTGCGCACGCCGGCGTCGAGCAAGGCGCGAATCGCCTCGCCCATGCCGCGGGTATCGCGCGCCTCGACCGGCACGCTCATGCCTACCGCATCGGTGATGCCGACGATCTCGGCCGTCTCGACGATCGCGCTGCCGTTGGGCAAGAGCCCGGCAGCCGCATCGCGGACGGCGTCCGTCGCGCCGCGCACGCGCAGCATGCGGCGCTCGCCGCCTTGCGCGAGCATGGCGTCGAGCGTGCCTTCGCCGCCGTCGGCCATCGGACACAGGCGCACGACGGCATCCGGCCGCGCGCGCCGGATGCCGTCGGCAATGGCTTGCGCGACTTGTTCGGCGCTGAGCGATCCTTTGAACGAATCAGGAGCGATGACGACGACGGGCGAGGGCGAAGGATTCGGCATGGTGTCTCTGAAGTAATTGGTGTCATTGCGAGGGCGCAGCCGGCTGCGCGGCCCGGCGCGACACCGGGCACGGCTGCAACCGTGGGCGTTAGCTTATCAGCCCGACGTGCATTGTCGAATACGCCGGACGGCATAACGGAGATTGGCGCGATATCGACCGTGGACGATTGGCTCGCGGCCTGCGCGGATTTGGACGGGTAACTCGAATACCGCTCGCGCGAAGCTCGAATCGCCCCGAACAGCGCGCGAAAACTCTGAATCAGGGCTGACGCGGCGAATAGTTTGCTAGAATGCTTGATTCTTCCGATCCAAGCCGTGCTGCCGACAGGTAAGGGAAACGGGTGAAAAGGCCGCCTAATTGCCAAGCAGCGAGCGTCGTCGAGTTGCAAAGAAGCCGCCGACGAAGCTGGCAATGACGGTCCGTATAACCGGCAGGCACATGCGGCGCGAAACTCGCGCAGCGCGACGCGTCGCAGCGGCGCGACAGCGGCCGCGGTGGCCTCGGCACGGTGCGGTTAGATAACTGATTCGCTTGAATAAATTAGGACGATTGAAGCCATGGCTAACGTAGTTGAAAACCTCGGCAAGCTCGAACGCCGCGTAACGATTTCCCTGCCGAAAGAAACGGTGCAAAAAGAGGTCGATTCGCGTATCCGCCAACTCGCGAAGAACGTTCGCATGCCGGGTTTCCGCCCTGGCAAGGTGCCCCTCAAGATGGTGACGCAACAGTATTCGGGCCAGGTCGAGGCCGAAGTGTTGAGCGACAAGGTGGGCAAGCAGTTCTTCGACATCAGCCGCACCGAAAACCTGCGCGTGGCGGGCCAGCCGAGCTTCAGCCCGAAAGAGGGTTCGGGCGAGGAGGCCTACGCCTTCGACGCCACCTTCGAGGTCTATCCGGAAGTGAGTCTGGGCGACGTGGCGAGCGCTGAAATCGAGCGCACCGTGACCACGATCACGGAAGCCGAAGTTGACCGTACGCTGGACATCCTGCGCAAGCAGCGCGTGCACTTCCACGCTCGCGGCGAAGCCGGCGAGCACGGTGACGGCGGCGCGGACGCGGCGGTGAAAGAAGGTGACCGCGTGACAGTCGACTTCGTCGGCAAGATCGACGGCGTCGCCTTCCAGGGCGGCAGCGCCGAAGACTTCGGTTTCGTGCTCGGCGAAGGCCGCATGCTGCCGGAGTTCGAGAAGGCCGCGACCGGCCTCAAGGTGGGCGAAGCGCGCGAATTCGACCTGACGTTCCCCGAGGACTATCACGGCAAGGAAGTGGCAGGTAAGACGGCGCAATTCACGATCACGATGAAGAAGGTCGAATGGCCGCATTTGCCGGAAATCAATGAAGAGTTTGCGAAGTCGCTCGGCATCGCCGACGGCGACCTGACGAAGATGCGCGGCGAGATCAAGGAGAACCTCGAGCGCGAGGCGAAGCGCCGCACTCAGGCCATCGTCAAGAATCAAGTGATGGATGCGCTCCTGAAGCTTGCCGAGCTCGACGTGCCGAACGCGCTGATCGAGCAGGACCAGGAGCGCCTGGTCGAAATGGCGCGTCAGGATCTTGCGCAGCGCGGCGTGCCGAACGCAGCGAGCGCGCCGATCCCGGCTGAGATGTTCAAGGAGCAGGCCGAGCGCCGCGTGAAGCTCGGCCTCGTGCTGGCCGAGCTCGTGAAGGCCAACCAGCTCGAAGCGAAGCCCGAGCAGATCCGCGCCGAAGTCGACGAGTTCGCGAAGAGCTACGAAGACCCGAAGGAAGTCGTCCGCTGGTATTATTCGAACCAGCAGCGTCTGGCCGAAATGGAAGCGTACGTCGTTGAGAGCAACGTCGTCGAGTTCGTGCTCGGCAAGGCCAAGGTGACGGATAAGGAAGTAAGCTTCGAAGCGCTGGCAAGCGCAACGGCGCAAGCGCAGGCTTAAGCGTCGGTGCAACGGCGTGCCGGCTGTCGGAGCGACGGCCCGCACGCCATTTTTTTTGCCATGGCGTTGCGCAACTGGCATTACGCCGTCGCCCGCTGCTTCGCTTGACCGTCGAGACTAATTCCGAACAAGGACCCATTGCATGACCTCACGCGCTCAATTGCTGGACACGTTGGCCTCCCACGCGCCGCGGGATCTGGAAGCGCAGGCGCTCGGGCTCGTTCCGATCGTCGTTGAAACGAGCGGCCGGGGCGAGCGTTCGTACGATATCTATTCGCGGCTGCTCAAGGAGCGCATCGTTTTCATGGTCGGCGAAGTGAATGACCAGACGGCGAACCTCGTGGTCGCGCAGCTGCTGTTCCTCGAGAGCGAAAATCCGGACAAGGACATCAATCTCTACATCAACAGCCCGGGCGGCTCGGTGTCGGCCGGGATGGCGATCTACGACACGATGCAGTTCATCAAGCCGGACGTGTCGACGCTGTGCATGGGCCTCGCCGCGAGCATGGGCGCGTTCCTGCTGGCAGCGGGCGCGAAGGGCAAGCGTTTCGCGCTGCCGAATGCGCGCGTGATGATCCACCAGCCGCTCGGCGGCGCGCGCGGCCAAGCGTCCGACATCGAAATCCAGGCGCGCGAAATCCTCTATTTGAAGGAACGGCTCAACCAGTTGCTGGCGCACCATACTGGCCAGCCGGTGGAGCGCATTGCGCGCGACACCGACCGCGACAACTTCATGTCGGGCGACGATGCGCAGGCGTACGGCCTCGTCGACCAAGTGATGCACAAGCGTCCTTGATTCAGTCGGGATTCGTCCCTAAATAGGGCGAATGCCGACTCAAGCGGCGCCTTGAAATAGTCGATAATAGGTCTGAGCGCCGGCGGCAAGACGCCGTCATCCGCACGTTTCGCCAATTTGTTCCGACCCCGGTTTGGTAAGGTCGGGAAACGGCGTAGTATGTCATTCGAGTGTCCGGAGGCTCATATATCCATGGCGGACAAGAAAAGTTCGAACAGCGAGAAGCTGTTGTATTGCTCGTTTTGCGGCAAGAGCCAGCATGAGGTGAAAAAGCTGATTGCGGGCCCGTCGGTCTTCATCTGCGATGAATGCATCGATCTGTGCAACGAGATCATTCGTGACGAAGCAGCGGGCGCGGGCGCCGACACGGGCCTGTCCAAATCGGACTTGCCGAGTCCACAGGAAATTCGCGACATCCTCGATCAATACGTGATCGGGCAGGAACGCGCGAAAAAGATTCTCGCCGTGGCGGTGTACAACCACTACAAACGGCTCAAGCACCTCGACAAGAAAGACGACATCGAACTGTCGAAGAGCAACATTCTCCTGATCGGTCCGACCGGCTCGGGCAAGACTCTGCTCGCGCAGACGCTCGCTCGCCTCCTGAACGTGCCGTTCGTGATTGCGGATGCGACGACGCTGACCGAAGCCGGCTATGTCGGCGAGGACGTCGAGAACATCATTCAGAAGCTGCTCCAGAATTGCAATTACGAAGTGGATAAGGCGCAGCGCGGCATCGTCTACATTGACGAGATCGACAAGATCAGCCGCAAGTCCGATAACCCGTCGATCACCCGCGACGTGTCGGGCGAGGGCGTGCAGCAGGCGCTTCTCAAGCTCGTCGAGGGCACGATGGCGTCGGTGCCGCCGCAGGGCGGCCGCAAGCACCCGAACCAGGATTTCATCCAGGTCGATACGACCAACATTTTGTTCGTCTGCGGCGGCGCGTTCGATGGTCTGGAAAAAGTCATTACCGACCGCACGGAAAAGACCGGCATCGGCTTTGGCGCAACGGTGAAGAGCAAGCAGGACCGGGACGCCGGAGAAGTGCTTCGTGAAGTCGAGCCGGAAGACTTGATCAAATTCGGTTTGATTCCCGAATTGATCGGCCGTCTGCCCGTCGTGGCGACGCTCGGGAAGCTCGACGAAGCCGCGCTGATGAAAATCCTGGTCGAGCCGAAGAACGCGCTCGTCAAGCAATATCACAAGCTGTTCGCGATGGAGCGCGTCGAGCTCGAAATCCGTCCGGCCGCGCTGCAGGCCGTGGCGCGCAAGGCGATTCGCCGCAAGACCGGTGCGCGCGGGTTGCGCTCGATTCTGGAACAGGCATTGCTCGACGTGATGTATGAATTACCGGCAATGAAAGGAGTCAGCAAGGTAATCATCGATGACAATGTCATCGACGGCGACGGCAAACCGTTATTGATCTATGAGGACGCGCCGAAAGTGGCGGGTTCCAACTGATCGGCTTTCGGTGCGTCTCATAAAAAAGCCGTTCATGGCAACGTGGGCGGCTTTTTTCGTTTATCTTGTGGGTAACACTGACCGTAGTTTGACTGCACTCAACTTTTCCCACTCGCGTAGGCTTGCAATACGTAGCGCTGGCCTCAATTACTGAAAGAACTGATTCCACTCATGGGGAAATGAAATGTCAGGAACCCAACTCCTTCCTCCGGAGCGCACCACGCTCCCGCTGCTGCCGCTGCGCGATGTCGTCGTTTTCCCGCACATGGTGATCCCGCTGTTCGTCGGCCGCCCGAAGTCGATCAAGGCGCTCGAGGTGGCGATGGAGGGCGGCAAGCACATCATGCTTGTCGCGCAAAAGACGGCGGCCAAGGATGAGCCGACCGAAAAAGACATGTATGAAGTGGGATGTGTCGCGAACATCTTGCAAATGCTGAAGCTGCCCGACGGCACGGTGAAGGTGCTCGTCGAAGGTCTGCAGCGTGCGAAGACGCTGTCGATCGAAGAGCAGGAAACGCAGTTCTCCTGCGAAGTGATGCCGCTCGAACCCGATCACGCCGACAGCGCCGAGACCGAGGCGTTGCGCCGCGCGATCGTGTCGCAGTTCGATCAGTACGTGAAGTTGAACAAGAAGATCCCGCCGGAGATCCTCACGTCGCTGTCGGGTATCGACGAAGCGGGTCGCCTGGCCGATACGATCGCCGCTCATTTGCCGCTCAAGCTCGACCAGAAGCAGCACATCCTCGAGATGTTTCCGGTCATCGAGCGTCTCGAGCACCTGCTCGCGCAACTCGAAGCCGAGATCGACATCCTCCAGGTGGAAAAGCGCATCCGTGGACGCGTTAAGCGCCAGATGGAGAAGAGCCAGCGCGAGTACTACCTGAACGAGCAGGTCAAGGCGATCCAGAAGGAACTGGGCGAAGGCGAAGAAGGTGCGGATCTCGAAGAGCTCGAGAAGCGCATCAGCGCCGCGCGCATGCCGAAGGAAGCCAAGAAGAAGGCCGATGCCGAGCTGAAGAAGCTCAAGCTGATGTCGCCGATGTCGGCGGAGGCGACGGTCGTTCGCAACTACATCGATACGCTGATCGGCTTGCCGTGGCGCAAGAAGAGCAAGGTCAACAACGACCTCTCGAATGCAGAGCGTGTTCTCGACGAAGATCACTTCGGTCTCGAGAAGGTGAAGGAGCGGATTCTCGAGTACCTCGCGGTGCAACAGCGTGTCGACAAGGTGAAGGCGCCGATCCTGTGCCTCGTCGGGCCTCCCGGCGTCGGCAAGACGTCGCTCGGCCAATCCATTGCGCGCGCAACCAATCGCAAGTTCGTGCGCATGGCGCTGGGCGGCGTGCGCGACGAAGCCGAGATTCGCGGCCATCGTCGCACGTATATCGGTTCGATGCCCGGCAAGATCCTGCAGAGCCTGACCAAGGTCGGCGTGCGGAATCCGCTCTTCCTGCTCGACGAAGTCGACAAGATGGGCATGGACTTCCGCGGCGATCCGTCGTCGGCGCTGCTCGAGGTGCTCGATCCGGAGCAAAACCATACGTTTGCCGATCACTACGTCGAAGTCGATTTCGATCTGTCGGATGTGATGTTCGTGGCGACGTCGAATTCGTTGAACATTCCGCCTCCGCTGCTCGACCGGATGGAGGTCATTCGCCTGTCCGGCTACACGGAAGACGAGAAGGTGAGCATCGCGCAGCGCTATCTGCTGCCGAAGCAGAAGAAGAACAACGGCCTCAAGGAAGGCGAGATCGAAGTCGCGGAACAGGCGATTCGCGACATCATTCGCTACTACACGCGCGAAGCGGGCGTGCGTTCGCTCGAGCGTGAGGTTTCGAAGATCTGCCGCAAGGTCGTCAAGATGCTTCTGCTGAAGAAAGCGGAAGGCGCGGTGAAGGTCGATAGCGGCAATCTCGACACCTTCCTCGGCGTGCGCAAGTACGACTTCGGTCTCGCTGCGAAGGAAAACCAGATCGGCCAGGTCACAGGCCTCGCGTGGACGGAAGTCGGCGGCGATCTGCTAACGATTGAAGCTGCAGTGATGCCGGGCAAGGGCAATGTGATTCGCACCGGTTCGCTTGGCGACGTGATGAAGGAGTCGGTCGAGGCTGCGCGCTCGGTCGTGCGCTCGCGTTCCCGCCGTCTCGGCGTGAAGGACGAGGCGTTCGAGAAGCAGGACATCCACATCCACGTGCCGGAAGGTGCGACGCCAAAGGACGGTCCTTCAGCCGGTATCGCGATGACGACCGCGCTGGTATCGGTGTTGACCGGCATCCCGGTGCGCGCCGATGTCGCAATGACGGGCGAAATCACGCTGCGTGGCGAGGTGTTGCCGATCGGCGGGTTGAAGGAGAAGCTGCTTGCTGCGCACCGTGGCGGCATCAAGCTCGTGCTGATTCCGGAAGAAAACGTCAAGGATTTGACAGAGATTCCGGACAACGTGAAGAACGCGATCGAAATCGTGCCGGTCCGGTGGATCGACAAGGTGCTCGAACTCGCACTCGAGCGAGTGCCCGAACCGCTGCCCGAAGAGGAGCCGAAGGCGACTCCGGTTGCGGAAGCAACTGCGGACGCCGGCACTGCGACTGAAGTCGTGAAGCACTGATCATCGGCATCAATCTGCATCAAAAACCCGTGGCCTGGCCACGGGTTTTTTTATTCGTCAAACAACTCTAGAAAAGGCTTTTCAAATCCGGCGCAACCCTTGTTGACACAGGTGTTTCGGCCACTTCTAATGGGCGAGCCCAGCGTCCGCTGTGCTGCAAATTCTCCCGCGCCTTAGGGCGCTTTTTCATGATTGCCCAACAACCATTCTCGGGGGCTTGGAATGAATAAGACGGAATTAATCGACCACATCGCGCAACAAGCCGACATTTCGAAAGCGGCAGCGGGACGTGCGCTCGATGCTGTGATCGGAGGAGTCAAAGGCACGTTGAAGAAGGGAGGCTCAGTCACACTCGTCGGTTTCGGTACGTTCGCCGTTGGCAAGCGCACGGCGCGCACGGGCCGCAATCCCCGCACCGGCGCAGCGATCAAGATCAAGGCAGCGAAGGTTCCGAAATTTAGGCCTGGCAAAGCGCTGAAAGATGCGCTAAACTAGTCGGCTATTTGAATGACGGGCGGCAAGATTGCTACTCGTTGTTGCGTGAGTTGTTGCGTGAGTTGTTGCGTGAGTTGTTGCGTGAGCCGCGCGAATCACGGGATGGGTGCTTAGCTCAGTTGGTAGAGCGGCGCCCTTACAAGGCGTAGGTCGGGAGTTCGAGCCTCTCAGCACCCACCATTCCAGTTGGTTCGCGTCGTTTCGGCAGGCACATTTCGCGTTGTCGTCATGTCACCCGCACGGCTATCGGCTCTGCGGGCTTTTTGGCGGTGTGCATGCCGCTCCAGTTCAAGAGGAGTGGTAGTTCAGTCGGTTAGAATACCGGCCTGTCACGCCGGGGGGCGCGGGTTCGAGTCCCGTCCACTCCGCCAGTCTGATCAAAGGGCGAACCTCGGTTCGCCTTTTTTTCTGCCCGCTGTTGTAATATCGGGCGTTTTTGTCAATCGCACTCCGTCACGCATGCTCGATTTCTTCCGCAATCACCAGCGCCTGATGATGTTCATGCTCATCCTCGTCATTTTGCCGGGGCTGGGTTTCGTGGGCATCCAAGGCTTCCGTGGGTTCTTCGACGAAAGCGCGAATGTCGCGAGTGTCAACGGACGCAAGATCACGCGCGTCGAGTACGACGGCGCGTTGCGTCAGCAAGTCGATCAGGCGCGGCAGATTCTCGGCGCCCAGTTCGACATGAAGATGATCGATACGCCCGAGCGCCGGCGCGATATTCTGGACAGCCTGATTCAGCAGCGCGCGCTCGCCGACGAAGGGCAACGCGAGCATCTGACCGCGTCCGACGACGCCGTGCGCCGCGCGCTCCTCGCCGATCCGGTCGTCTCGTCGCTGCGTAAGCCGGACGGTTCGATCGACGTCGACCGCTACAAGCAATTGCTGGGCATGCAGGGCATGACGCCCGAGCAATATGACGAGCGTGTGCGATACGGCCTGTCGATGGAGCAGATTCCCGACAGCGTTCAAATGACGGCATTCACGCCGAAGAGCTTGGCCCAGCACTTGGCGGAAATCGCGACGCAGCAGCGCGCCGTGCAGGGCCTGATGCTGAAGGCCAGCGACTATGCGTCGAAGGTGCAGCCGACCGACGCCCAACTCGCGTCCTACTACGACAGCCACCGCAACGATTTCGCGACGCCGGAAACGGCCACGATCCAGTATCTCGTGCTGTCGCCGGCGACGCTTGCGGCATCCGCTCAACCGTCCGATGCCGACCTCAAGAAGTACTACGACGACAACATTGCCCACTACCAGACGCAGCCGCAGATGCGCGCGAGCCTGATCCTGGTCTCGGCGCCGCAAAACGCGAGCGCCGACGAAAAGGCCAAGGCCAAGCAGAAGGCCGATGCGTTGCTCGCCGAAGTCAAGGCACATCCCGATCAGTTCGCGAAGATCGCCCAGGAGAATTCGCAAGACCCGCTGTCGGCCGCGAAGGGCGGCGACCTGGGCTACTTCGGCCCGAAGATGATGGCGGGCGGCGCGGCGTTCGACAATGCCGTATTCAAGCTGAAGAAGGATGAGATCAGCGATGTCGTGACGACCGACGTCGGCTATCTGATCCTGAAGGCGACCGACGTCAAGCCGTCCGTGACGAAGCCGTTCGACGAGGTCAAGGACAGCATCGCGAAGGACTTGAAGGCGCAACTCGCGGCCAAGGCGTTCGCCGACAGCTCCGACGGCTTCACATCGACCGTCTACGAGCAGGCAAAGAGCCTGCAGCCCGCGGCAGACAAGTACAAGCTGACGATCCAGACGGCAACCGTTACGCCGAAGCCGATCGCTTCGCTGCCGCCGGATAGCCCGTTGAACAACGGCAAGTTCTTGGCAGCGGTGTTCGCGAGCGATTCGGTGAAGGACAAGAACAACACGCAAGCGATCGACATCGGTAACAGTACGCTGATCGCCGCGCGCGTAACCGATTACAAGCCGGCCGCGGTGCCTGCGCTCGGTACCATCAAGGATGCGGTTCGCCAGAAGTACGTCGCGGAACAATCGGCCGAGCTGGCTCACAAGGACGGTGCCGCGAAGCTGGCAGACCTGCTGAAGTCGCAGTCGACGGCCGGCTTCTCCCCGGAGATCAAGGTCTCGCGCAATGATGCGCAAGGCGTACCGCCTGCGGTGTTGAGCGCGGTCTACAAGGCCAATGCGCAACAGCTGCCGACCTATGTCGGCATCGATCTGGGCGCCGATGGCTACGCGATCTACCGCGTGAACACGGTGTTGCCGGGACCGGCGATCGACGCGCAGCATCTGGCGGCAGCACAACGGCAGATTGCGCAGTCCGACGCGCAGTTGGAGATGAAGGCGTACATCGATTCGCTGCGTGCCCGCTCGAAGGTCAAGCTGTACGGCAACCTCGATTCGGCGCAAAACAGCGGCGAATGATGTTGTGTGTCAGGCGCTTCGCAAGAGGCGCCTGCGATAGCGGTGCAGTATGAAAAAAGGTTCTTCACGATTTGACGTGAAGAACCTTTTTTATTGTCGACTAGGGCGTCGGATCGGATCAACAGGCGTTACAGGCACGCGCTGATGGCGCTCGTCGCTTCGCTGCCGGCTGCGCCGTTCGAGCGGAAGCCTACCCACGTGCCCTTGCCGGAATAGGACGGGCGGACCACCGCGGCTGCGCCCGAAGGCGGCTGCTGGCCCGGCACATAGACATCCATGGCCATGCCGTTGGCGAGCGTGGCTTGCGAGACGACTTGCTGTTGCGACGTGTCGGCCCACTTCTTCGCGATGCATTGGGCGACGGCTTGCGGGGCCTGTTGGCTTTGCCCGACCGACTGCACGCCGGCGGGCGCTTGAGCATAGGCAGACGCTGCGGCAACCAGTGCAATGAGAGGTAAGTATTTCACGCTTTCTCCTTTCTAGAACACGCTCGTTCGAGCAGAAAAACAAGTGATTCGAAAGGTGAGAGTCATGAACGAAATACGGTGTTCCTCCGAATTGGAAACAAGTTGTTAGCGTACCGTAACAATTTTAGTGAGATGGGCCGCGCAGTAGCGGCTTGAGCGTCGGCCATACGTTATTCAGCAAAGCAGGTTGCGCCTGCTGTGCCGGATGAATCTGGTCAGCCTGAAACATCTCGGGTTTGTTTTCGATGCCGGCGAGCAGAAACGGCACGAGCGGCACATGCATTTGCTTCGAGAGCGAGCCGTACATGCCATGGAACTTTTGCGTGTAGCCGGGGCCGTAATTGGGCGGTACGTACATGCCGATCAGGACGACCTTCGCGTGACCTTGCCGTGCCTGCTCGATGATCGTGCGCAGGTTGTCTTCGGTCGTCGAGAGCGGGACGCCGCGCAGCGCGTCGTTGGCGCCGAGTTCGACGATCACGATCGAAGGCTTCAGGCGCTCCAGCAGTTCCGGCAGGCGGGCGCGTCCGCCGCTCGTGGTGTCGCCGCTGACGCTGGCATTCGCGACGCTATAATCGATCCGCTCATCCGCAAGACGCTGGCGCATCAGCGCCACCCAGCCGGTGTCGCGCGGAAGTCCGTATTCGGCTGAGATGCTGTCGCCGAGCACCACGATCACGGGCTTTGCCGGTGCGGCGTTGGCGGCGAGTGCGGGCTGCATGGCAGCCGGGCCGAATGCGAGGCAGACGGCCATGCCGGCGCACAGCGCGCGGCGCGCGGAACGCTGCTTGCTCGAAGTGCGGGTGCGCCAATCCAATCGACGCTTCTTCATGCTAAAAAATACCGATCCGATCATTGACGTGCGGGGGTTGTCCAAGAGGGTCAGGGATGCCGCCGGCGAGCTGACGATTCTCGATGATATCGACTTGTCGATCATGCCGGGGAGCAGCGTGGCGATCGTCGGCGCATCGGGCTCGGGGAAGTCCACCTTGCTCGGTCTGCTCGCCGGGTTGGACAGTGCCACGTCGGGCTCGGTTCGGCTGCTCGGCCGCGAGCTGACGACGCTTTCGGAAGACGAGCGGGCGGGCTTGAGAAACGGCTTGGTTGGCTTCGTGTTCCAGTCTTTCCAATTGATGCCGCATCTGACCGCGCTCGAAAACGTGATGCTGCCACTCGAATTGCAAAGCGGCATTTCGGCGCGAGATGCCTCATCGCGCGCACGCGAGCTGCTTGCGCAAGTCGGGCTGGGGCAGCGGATATCGCACTATCCGAAGCTGCTCTCGGGGGGCGAGCAGCAGCGCGTCGCGCTCGCGCGCGCCTTCGTCACGCGCCCGCAGATTCTCTTCGCCGACGAACCGACGGGCAGTCTCGATGCCGCGACCGGTCACGCCGTGATCGACTTGATGTTCAGGATGAACCAGGCAAACGGCGCGACGCTTGTGCTCGTCACGCACGATGTCGAACTGGCGCGCCGTTGCGATACGACGGTGACGATCGACGCGGGGCGCATCGTTTGACCGGCAATCGGCGGCGTATGCCGCGAGCGATGTGCCGGGAGTGCGGACAAGCAATGCGCGGGTAGATCCCGCGTCGCGTGTCGGCGTCACGCACTCCTGGGCGATCTCATCAGTGCTCGAGTGCAGCCCTCGCACGCGCGATCAGCGCCGAGGTCGACGAATCGTGCTTCTTCTCGTCGACCGTCGCGGCCGTCAGGTCCGCTTCGACGACCTTGCCCAGAATCTTCCCGAGCTCCACGCCCCATTGGTCGAACGGATTGATTTTCCAGACCGACGCCTGCACCAGCACCTTGTGCTCGTAGAGCGCGATCAGCGCGCCGAGCGAGCGGGGCGTCAGCGCGTCGACGAGCAGCGTCGTGGTCGGCCGGTTGCCGGGGAACACAAGGTGCGGCACGAGCTCCGGCTTGTCCGGCCCCGCGACATTTTTCGCTTCCTCGACCGTGCGTCCGAGCATCAGCGCCTCGCTCTGCGCGAAGCAGTTCGCGAGCAGCTTCGGATGATGGCTCGCGAGCGGATGCTCGGGCGTCAGCACGGCGATGAAATCGATCGGCACGATCGTCGGCCCCTGATGCAGCATCTGGAAGAACGCGTGCTGGCCGTTCGTGCCCGGCTCGCCCCAGGTGACCGCGGAAGTCGGATAGTCGACGAAGGCGCCGTCGAGCCGGGCCGACTTGCCGTTGCTCTCCATTTCGAGCTGCTGCAGGTAGGACGGCAGGAAGTGCAGCGCTTCGGAGTACGGCGCGACCAGGTAGCTCTGCGAACCGAAGAAGTTCCGGTACCAGATGCCGACGAGGCCCATCAGCGCCGGCAGGTTGCGCTCGAGCGGCGCGCTCTTGAAATGCTCGTCCATGTCGCTGGCGCCGGCGAGGAGCGCGTCGAAGCCTTCGGGGCCGATCGCGATCATGATCGACAAGCCGACCGCCGACCATAGCGAATAGCGCCCGCCGACCCAGTCCCACATTTCGAACACGTTGTCCTTCGCGATGCCGAACTTGACGACTTCGCCAGGGTTGGCCGACACGCCGACGAAGTGCTTCGCCAGCGCGCTTTCGGGGCAGCCGCGGGCGATGAACCAGTCGCGCAGCGAGCGCGCGTTGGTCATCGTTTCCAGCGTCGTGAAGGTCTTCGAGACGATGATCGCGAGCGTTTCCTCGGGGTCGATCTGCTCGAGCACGCGCGCGAGATCCGCGCCGTCGACATTCGATACGAAGTGCGTGGCGATGTCGGGCATGGCGGCGTGGTGCAGCGCGTGCACGACCATCTTCGGCCCGAGGTCGGAGCCGCCGATGCCGATGTTGACGACGTGGCGAATCCGCTTGCCGGTGTGGCCGGTCCAGCGGCCGTCGCGCACCTGGCTCGCGAACGCCGCCATTTTCGCGCGCTCGGCGGCGACTTCAGCGTGGAATGGCGCGCTCGCGCTCGTTGCGCGCAATGCAGTGTGGAGCGCGGCGCGGCCTTCAGTCGGGTTGACGATCTCGCCGGCGAACATCGCGTCGCGGCGCGCCTCGACGCCCGCCTCGCGCGCGAGTGCAACGAGCAGGCGCAGGGTTTCGTCGGTGATGCGGTTCTTCGAGAAATCGGCGGTGAGGCCCGCGCCTTCGAACGTGAAGCGCGCGGCGCGCGTCGGGGAGACATCCTGGTCGGCCGCGAACCAGTCGCGCAGGCGCGCGTCGCGAATCTGTTCGTAGTGCGCTTGCAGCGCGGACCAGGAGGGTAGCGTATTCAGCGTCATAAACTGTCCGTCTTGCGAAGGGGCTCGAGGGAGGGCCGCGCATGCTGCTTTGCGCGCGGCCAGTCGTCGTGAAGAGCGCTGCGCCGAGCACGCTCGGGCTTCGGTGGATCGGGCGGCGGTAGCGCTGGCTCGCGCCGCGGCCGATGGATGGCGCAGTCGGTCAGTATAGCGGCGTCGGATGTCGGCGCGCAGCGCCGATTTGCGAGGCGGGCGGAAAGGGCGGGCCGCGGTCGGAGGGGCCGCGGCCGCCATGTTCGTCACGCGTGGGGCGGATAGATCAGGCGATTGAGCAGTTCGCGCACGACTGGTGCAAGCTCGCCCGCCGTCAGCCCCGCGGGGCCGTGACCGCGCTCGGTCAGCGCGTCGGCGGCAAGGCCGTGGAGATAGACGCCGGCGAGTGCGGCTTCGTAGGGCGGCAGTCGTTGCGCGAGCAATGCTCCGATGATGCCGCCAAGCACGTCGCCCGTCCCGCCTGTGGCCAGCGCGGCGCTGCCCGTGGGGTTGATCGCGACGCGGCCGTCCGGTGCGGCAATCACGGTGCCCGCGCCTTTGAGCACGGCGACGCTCGCGAAGCGCGCCGCGAGCGCGCGCGCGGCGGCGAGCCGGTCCTTTTGCACCGTCGCGGCGCTGCTGCCGATGAGGCGCGCGGCTTCGAGCGGATGCGGCGTCAGCACGCAGACGTCGCCCGCCGCGCCGCACGCCGCGACTTCGTCGGCAAGCGAGGCGTCGCGCGCGAGCAGGTTCAACGCGTCGGCGTCGATGATCTTCGGAACGTCGAGACTCAGCGCGCGGCGCAGCGTGGCGGCCGCGCGAACGCTTCCGCCCATTCCGCAGCCGATCGCGAGGGCGTCCATTGTGTCGAGCGGCACATCGTCGAGCGCGTGGAGCATCAGCTCCGGATGCGGCGGATCGTACGCCGGCCCGCCGGCGCCGACGAACGCGACGTGCACCTTGCCCGCGCCTGCATGGAGCGCGGCTCGCGCGGCGAGGATCGGCGCGCCGCACATGCCGGTGTCGCCGCCGACGACCGCCAGACTGCCGTAGGTGCCTTTGTGCGTCGCATGCGAGCGTGCGGGGAAGCGGGACGCGAACAGCGCCGGCGCGTTCAGGCGTATCGGGGCGGGCGCGGCGAGGTTCATGTCGACGCCGAGCCCAAGCGGCGCGATGGTCACGGCGCCGGCCAAATCGCGTCCCGATGCGGTGTAGAGCCCCGGCTTGGCGCCGATGAAGGTCACGGTCTCGCTGGCCCTGACGACGGCGCCGGGGCCGACCGCATTGCCGGTGTCGCTGTCGAGGCCGCTCGGCACATCGAGCGCGAGCACCCGTGACGCTTCGCGCGCACGCCGGCTCAGGCGCTCGGCCGCTTCCGCAAACACGCCCTCGAGCGGCCGCGCGAGGCCGATGCCGAACATCCCGTCCACCAGCCAGCCATAGCTGTCGAACGATGCCGGTAGCGCCGCCGAGATCGTCACGCCCGCGGCGCGCGCCTCGGCGAGCGCCCAGCGGGCGTCTTCCGGCTTGACTTCGATGGGCATGCAGACTTCCACGGCGATTCCCATGCGATGAAGCCCGGTCGCGGCGACGAGCGCATCGCCGCCGTTGTTGCCCGGACCGGCGATGATCCAGATGGGGAGGTTGGCCGCAAAGTTTTCGTCGTGGCCGATGCGATCGGCGAGAAAGCGCGCGCTAGCCGCGCCGGCGCGCGCCATCAGCGTGTGGGCGGGAAGCGCGGCTTCGGCGTGCATCTCGATGGCCCGCAGTTCGGCGACTGTGTAGAGCGGTAGAGGCCGGTCGCGAGGTGATACGAGCGGCTGATGCAAGGACGGATCCGGCGAGGCGGTGGCGATCATGGCGGGGCGCTGAGAAGGGCACGTTAGGAACGCCTCCGGCTCGGCGCATTCGGCGCGCCTTATGCACCGCCGGCGCCAGCGTTGTCGCGGGCCTTCACCATGGCCGAGGTCAGCGCGCAGCGGTTGCGCCGAGCTCCCGCATCAAGCTGCGAAGCGATCCGGCCGCAAGGCGGCGAGCGTATCGGGCGGCACGCTGGGCGCGTTGCCGGAGACGAGATCTGCCACCACTTTAGCAGAGCCGCACGCGAGCCCCCATCCGGCCGGGCCATGGCCTAAGTTCACGTAGAGCCGCGGATGCAGCGCCTGTCCGACCACCGGCAGGCCGTCGGGCGACAGCAGCTTCAGGCCCTCCCACGGGAGCGCCGCCGAGATTTTCGCGGCGCCCGGAATCCAGTCGTGGGTGGCCTGGCCGAGCAGCGTCAGCGCGGCTTTCCTGAGCGGCTCCGCGAGCGGCTTCGCGCTTTCGCGCACGCCTTGCAGCACGGCGCCGCCGGCGATGCGCATGCGCTGGTTCATGCGCGACATCGTGATGCGCTTGATCGCGTCGACAACGGCGATATGCGGCGCGCGCTCTTCGTAGGCGATCGGCGCGGTCAGCGCATGCAGGCGCAGCGGATGCAGCGGGAGATCGAGCCCGAGCCGCTCGACGAGCGGCAAGCTGCCCGCGCCCGCCGCGACGACGATCGCATCGGCGGCGATCACGTCGACCTCGCGCGAACGCTGCGGCTCGCTTTCGCTTGGCGCGAGCTCGACGGCCGCGCGCTGGTTGTCGAGGCGGATCGCCGTCACGCTGCGGCCGAATTTGAAATCGACGCCGCCATGCTCGTCGAGGGCTTGCTTGACGAGCTTCGCAAAGAGCGGACAGTTCGCCGTGCGCTCGGTCTCGAACAGCACGCCGCCCGCGAACTCGGGCTCGGTGGGTACCGAATGCTCGGCAGCCGCGCACTCGGCCGGCGTCAGCACGTGGTGCTGCATCTCGAACTCGCGCAGCAGGTCGAGCGCGCTTTGCAGCTGCTCCCATTCGCGCGGATGGCGCACCACGTGCAGCACGCCGCTTTGCTGCTCGAACTCGAGCTTGAAGCGGCCTTCGATATCGGCGATCGCCTCACGCGACGCGTCGACGAGCGGCTTCAGCAGCAGGCAGTGCTTGCGAAATGCCTCGGGCTCCTGCAGCTGATCGAGGCGGCGCACGAAACGGCGCGCTCCCGAGTTGAGTCCCGGCTTGAACACGATGCCGCTTTTCGGTGCGCGCCGGCTCTGCATGAAGGTCGGACCGAACCAGACGTCGAGCGGCGTCGGCAGGAGCGCGCCGCCATGCCCGTAGGTCGCGCCCTGCGCGACGGTGGCGTGGCGCTCGACGACGCACACGCGGTGGCCGGCCGCGCGCAGCTGATATGCGGTGGTGACGCCGACGATCCCGCCGCCTATGACAATGACATCCATGACTGATTCGATGCGAGGAAGCGCGAGGAGGGCTTCCCGATTCCCGTATTCGCGTGACGTGCGGCGCAGTGCGAGGTTGCGCGCCGACGGATGAAGCCGTGCATGATAGCGCCAAACGCGGCCGGCCGGTCGCGCGGCGGGAGGCGGGCGTGGCGCGCACGCGTCGCCGGGGGGCGCCGCCGCGATACCGCCCGCGCGGCCGGAAGCGCCTCGCGCACGCCGTGGAAATGCTTCGGAAGGGCTCGCCGGACCGCCACGGGACGCCCGTCCTAGCCCATCCGGCCAGCTTTCCGGGGGGCACTTCCGGGTATAATCTCGGTCTTCCTTTCGCCTCACTACGTCGCCCTCGCGCGACTCATCGACGTCACGTCCAGTCCATGGCCCACTTCTCGTGTTTCCCCGGCGCTTCGGCCCTTTCCGACTTCCGTCAAACCCGTCTTCTCGACACGCTCGCGCGCATCGACAGCAACATCGTCGGCATTCGCGGCCAGTACCTGCACTTCGTCAATTCGTCCGAAGCGCTGGCGAGCGAAGACAGCGCGAAAATCGAGGCCCTGATGCACTACGGCGCGCCTTTCGAGGCGGGCAGCGAGCGCGGCGCGGTTGAAACCTTCCTGGTCGTGCCGCGCTTCGGCACCGTGTCGCCGTGGGCGAGCAAGGCGACCGACATCGCCCATCACTGTGGCCTTTCGCACGTGCGCCGCATCGAACGCGGCATCGAATACACGGTGACGTTGAAAAGCGGGCTGCTCGGCGGCAAGAAGGCGCTCGAAGGCGTTGCGCGCGCGGCCGTGGCCGCGGCGCTGCACGACCGCATGACCGACAGCGTCGCGCGCTCGCGTGACGATGCGCAGCACCTGTTCGACGAACTGCCGGCCAAGCCGCTTGCGACCGTCGACATCCTCGCGCACGGCCGCGGCGCGCTCGAGACGGCGAACACGGAACTCGGCCTCGCGCTCGCCGACGACGAGATCGACTACCTCGTCGACGCCTTCGGCAAGCTCGGCCGCAACCCGACCGACGTCGAGCTGATGATGTTCGCGCAGGCCAACAGCGAGCACTGCCGCCACAAGATCTTCAACGCGCAGTGGACGATCGACGGCGAGCCGCAGGACATCTCGCTGTTCCAAATGATCAAGAACACCGAGAAGCTCAATCCGCAGGGCACGATCGTCGCCTACTCGGACAACTCGGCGATCATGGCGGGCGGCATGGCCGAGCGCTGGTTCCCGCGCAACGGCGCCGCCGAGGGTGAGCCTGCCGAGCGCTATGGCCGCCACGTCGAGCTCACGCACACGCTGATGAAGGTCGAGACGCACAACCACCCGACTGCGATTTCGCCGTTCCCGGGCGCTGCGACGGGCGCGGGCGGCGAGATCCGAGACGAGGGCGCGACAGGCCGCGGCGCGCGTCCCAAGGCGGGCCTGACGGGCTTTTCCGTCTCGAACCTCGAGCTGCCCGAAGCGCGCGAGGCGTGGGAGAACGCGCGTGACGCCGCAGTCCCGCCCGCGCAGCGCAATCCGGCCGACCAGCACGAGCCGTACGGGCGTCCCGACCGCATCGCCTCGCCGCTGCAGATCATGATCGATGGCCCGCTCGGCGGCGCCGCGTTCAACAACGAATTCGGCCGGCCCAATCTCGGCGGCTACTTCCGCGTCTACGAACAGAACGTCGGCGGCCAGGTGCGCGGATACCACAAGCCGATCATGATCGCGGGCGGCATCGGCAATATCTCCGATGCGCACACACATAAGCACGACCTGCCGGCCGGCTCGCTCCTGATCCAGATCGGCGGTCCCGGCATGCGGATCGGCATGGGCGGCGGAGCGGCCAGTTCGATGGCGACCGGCGCCAACACCGCCGAGCTCGATTTCGATTCCGTGCAGCGCGGCAACCCCGAGATCGAGCGGCGCGCGCAGGAAGTGATCAACTCCTGCTGGCAACTCGGCGACAAGAACCCGATCCTGAGCATTCACGACGTCGGCGCGGGCGGCCTGTCGAACGCGTTCCCGGAGCTCGTCGACGGGGCGAACAAGGGGGCGCGCTTCGAATTGCGCAAGGTTCAGCTCGAGGAGAGCGGCTTGTCGCCGCGCGAGATCTGGTCGAACGAGGCGCAAGAGCGTTACGTGCTCGCGATCGCGCCAGCCGATCTGCCGATGTTCGAAGCGATTTGCGAGCGCGAGCGCTGCCCGGTGGCGGTCGTGGGCGTTGCGACTGACGCGCAGCACCTGCAGCTGATCGATGCGGACGGCGGCGGCACGACCGAGCCGGTCGACATGCCGATGGAAGTCCTGCTCGGCAAGCCGCCGCGCATGCATCGCGACGTGAAGCGCGTCGTGGCCGAGCGCATGCCGGTGGACGTGACGGGCGTTGCGCTGTCGGAGATCGCGGTGTCGGTGCTCAAGCACCCGACGGTCGCGAGCAAGTCGTTCCTGATCACGATCGGCGACCGCTCGGTGGGCGGCACGACGGCGCGCGACCAGATGGTCGGCCCGTGGCAGGTGCCGGTCGCCGATTGCGCGATCACGGCCGCCGACTACGCGGGCTTTAGCGGCGAAGCGATGACGATGGCCGAGCGCACGCCGCTCGCCGTGATCGACGCGCCGGCGTCTGGCCGCATGGCGGTCGGCGAGGCGGTGACGAACATCGCGTCGGCGCCGATCGCGTCGCTCGACAAGCTCAAGCTCTCGGCGAACTGGATGGCCGCCTGCGGCGCCGCGGGCGAGGACGCCGCGCTCTTCGACACCGTCAAGGCGATCGGCATGGAGCTGTGCCCGGCGCTCGGCATCAGCATTCCGGTCGGCAAGGATTCGCTGTCGATGAAGACGAAGTGGGATGATCGCGGCGTCGCTAAGGAGGTTGTCGCGCCGGTCTCGCTGATCATCTCGGCGTTCGCGCCGGTCGAGGACGTGCGCCGTCATCTGACGCCGCAACTGCAGCGAGCGAGCGAGGCGGGCGACACCGTGCTGGTCGCGATCGACCTCGGCCGCGGCAAGCATCGTTTGGGCGGCAGCATTCTCGCGCAGGTCACGCAGCAGGTCGGCGACAGCGTGCCCGATGTCGACGATCCGGAAGATCTCAAGCGTTTCTTCGCGGCAATCCAGGCGCTCAATGCCGACGGCAAGCTGCTTGCCTATCACGATCGCTCGGATGGCGGCCTGTGGGCGACGGTCTGCGAAATGGCGTTTGCAGGGCGCGTCGGCGTGTCGCTGAACGTCGACATGCTGACGCTCGATTCGCACCACGAGTTCGACTATGGCGACGCGAAGGACTGGGCGAAGCAGACGAGCGGCCGCCGCGAGGACCTGACAATCCGCGCGCTCTTCACCGAAGAGCTTGGCGCGGTGGTGCAAGTGCGCGCGGCCGATCGCGACGCCGTGCTCGGCGTGCTGCGCGAGCATGGCCTTGGCGCCTGCTCGCATGTGATCGGCAAGCCGAGCGAGCGCGATGCGATCGAGATCTACCGCGACGCGAAGAAAATCTACGAAGTGCCGCGCACCGAGTTGCACCGCGCGTGGGGCGAAGTGAGCTGGCGTATCGCGCGCCTGCGCGACAACCCCGCCTGCGCTGACGCCGAATACGACGCGCTGCTCGACGCGGCCGACCCCGGCATAACTCCGCATCTGACGTTCGACTTGAACGACGATGTCGCCGCGCCTTTCGTCCCCCAAGGGGACTTCCTTCGGGGCGTCAGCAAAGGCACGGCGCGTCCGCGTGTCGCGATCCTGCGCGAGCAAGGCGTGAACTCGCATCTCGAGACCGCCTACGCGTTCGACCGCGCAGGCTTCGATGCGCACGACGTCCACATGAGCGACCTGCTGTCGGGCCGCGCGACGCTCGCCGATTTCGCGGGCGCCGTGGCGTGCGGCGGCTTCTCGTACGGCGACGTGCTGGGCGCGGGCGAAGGCTGGGCGAAGACGATCCGCTTCAACCCGATGCTCGCCGACATGTTCGCTGCGTTCTTCGATCGCAAGGACACGTTCGCGCTCGGTATTTGCAACGGCTGTCAGATGATGAGCAGCCTCGCGTCGATCATCCCCGGCGCCGAAGCGTGGCCGAAGTTCACGCGCAACAAGTCCGAGCAGTTCGAGGCGCGCTTCTCGTTCGTCGAAGTCCAGCAGTCGCCGTCGCTCTTCTTCGCCGGCATGGAGGGCTCGCGCATTCCGGTCGCGATCGCTCATGGCGAAGGCTTTGCAGACTTTTCGCAGCAGGGCGATGCGGCGCGCGTCGATGTCGCGATGCGCTTTATCGACCACCGCGGGGAGGCCACGGAGCGCTATCCGTTCAATCCGAACGGGTCGCCGTCGGGCATCACGTCGGTGACGACGCCTGATGGCCGCTTCACCGTGCTGATGCCGCACATGGAGCGCGTGCATCGCACGCTGCAGATGAGCTGGCACCCCGAAGGCTGGGGCGAGGCGAGCCCCTGGATGCGCGTGTTCCAGAACGCGCGCCGGTGGATCGGATGACCGAGGCGCCGCGCCGCGACGCCGCGTTGCGGATACGCGTCGAGCGTGTCCAGGACGCCGCGGAGCGCGCGGCGATTTCCGGCGTGGTGCGCGCCGCCTTCGAAAGCCATCCGCATAGCGACCAGAGCGAGCACCTGCTGGTCGACACCTTGCGCGACGATGGCGCACTGACGGTCTCGCTCGTGGCCGAATTGGCCGGGGAGATCGTCGGCTACATCGCGTTTTCGCCGGTGCAGATCGGCTCGTACGATGCCGGCAAATGGGTTGGGCTCGCGCCGGTCGCGGTGCTTCCGGCATATCAGGGGCAGGGCATCGGCGGCGCACTGATCGCCGCGGGTCTCGCGGCGGTGCGCGAGCAAGGCGCCGAGGGTTGCGTTGTGCTGGGTGACCCCGCGTACTACACGCGCTTCGGCTTTCGCCACGAGTCCGCCATCGTCTTTCCCGGCGTGCCTGCGGAGTACTTCATGGCGATGAGCCTGATCGGCGGCGAAGGCGTCAATGCCTCACTGCCAGGGGGCGAAGCTCGCTATCATCCGGCGTTCTATCCGGATTGAGGTTCCTGACTCGATTTGCGAGCGCCCAATAAAAAAATGCCACCCGAAGGTGGCATTTTTTTGACCTGCACGGCGAAGCGCGTTACTGCACCTTCGCTTGCTTGCGCAAACTTTCCTCGAACGCCTGCAGCTTTTCCTGCTGAATCTGCTGGGCGATCTGCGCCTTCACCGTATCGAGCGGCGGCGGGGCGATGTCGCGGATGTCGTCGACGCGGATAATGTGCCAGCCGAATTGCGTGTGCACCGGCGCATCGGTCATCTGGCCTTTTTGCAGCTTTTCCGCCGCCGCGGCGAACTCCGGCACGTACGACTTCGGATTTGCCCAATCGAGGTCGCCGCCGTTCTTGCCCGAGCCCGGGTCCTTCGAGTATTGCTTCGCGAGATCCTCGAAGCTCGTGCCAGCCTTGATCTTCGCGATCAGGTCCTTCGCCTGCTGCTCGTTGTCGACGAGGATGTGATGCAGGTGGTACTCGCGGCCGCCAGCCTGCTTGGCGAGATCGTCATAGCGGGCTTTGACTTCCGCGTCGGTCGGCTGGTTGTCCTTCACGAACTTCTCGATCAGCGCGCGCAGCACGACCGTCTGCTGCGCGACAGCGACTTGCGCCTTCACATCCGGTTGCGACGGAACGCCTTCGCGAATCGCTTCCTGCATCAGGATTTCGCGGTTGACCAGCTCTTCGCGCACTGCCTGCTGCAGTTGCGGCGAATCTTGCTGGCCTTGTTTCACGAGTTGGCTGACGAGCGCGTCGGCGCGTGATTTGGGGATCGGCGTGCCGTTGACGACGGCGATGTTCTGAGCGAAAGCAGGCGCGGCCGCGCAGGCGGCGAGTAGTACCCAAAGACGGGATTTCTTCAAGGTCATCGGAAGTTCCTACTGAGGCAACTGTGGGAGCAACTGAGCGAACGACATCGAATCGAAACGCAATGGCGATTACGGCGACGTCGAAGGCGGTGTTGCAAATTCTTCGGGCGTGTAGGCCGTGATGGCGAGCGCATGGATGCCACGCTGCATCGCATCGGCCAGCGCATCATACACCAAGCGGTGCCGCGCCACGCGGGCTTTGCCGGCAAATGCGGCGGCGACGATCGTCACCGAATAATGGCCGCCGGCCGCCGCGCCGGCATGGCCCGCGTGCTGCGCGCTGTCGTCGCGCACGGCGAGCGAAACCGGCGCCAGGGCAGCCGTCAGCCGCGTTTCGATCAGCGCGATGCGCTCGGCCGGCGACGCGTTCAGGAAGTCGCTCATCGGTCATTCTTCCTTCAGGTATTTCGCGAGCCACAGGCTCTGCGCGACGATGAACACGACCATCGCGCCCGTCGTGCCGAACAGCTTGAAGTTGACCCACTGCGATTCTGTGAAGTTGGCGACGACGTACAGGTTCGCGATGCCGAGCGCGACAAAGAAGAGCGCCCACGCGGCGTTCAGCTTGTCCCAGATCTCGCCCGGCAGCGTGAGCTGCTTGCCCATCATCTTCTCGATCAGGTTCTTCCGGAACGCGTAGCGCGCGACGACCAGCCCGATCGCGAAGAGCCAGTAGAGCGCGGTCGGCTTCCACTGGATGAACTTCTGGTTGTGCAGCACGAGCGTCGCGCCGCCGAACACGACGATGACGCCGAGGCTCACCCAGAGCATCGTGTCGACCTTGCGGTGCCGGAATGCGACCCACGCCACCTGCAGGAGCGTCGCGACGATCGCCACGGCCGTGGCCGTGAAGATTCCCCACAGCTTGAACGCGACGAAAAACAGGATGATCGGGAACAGATCGAACAGAAATTTCATTGATTGTCGGGACGTCGTTGGGCAGCGCCTGCCTGCTCTCGGGCGGGCGCTGCGGATGACTTGGAGCGCGGGCGCGCTACGTTACTCGGGGTCGAATTGTAGCGCAGCCGAATTGATGCAGTAGCGCAGGCCGGTCGGCGCGGGACCGTCCTCGAAGACATGGCCCAGGTGCGCGCCGCAGTGCTTGCAGCGCACTTCGATGCGCAGCATGCCGTGCGAGCGGTCGGTGAGCTCCTCGATCACTTCGCCGTTGATCGGCTTGAAGTAGCTTGGCCAGCCGCAGCCGGCGTCGAACTTGGTGTCCGACTCGAAGAGCGGCGTGCCGCAGCAGACGCAGTCGTAGATGCCGCGTTCCCAGTGGTCCCAGTAACGGCCGGTAAACGGCGGCTCGGTCGCGGCGCGGCGGGTCACCATGTATTCGACGTCGGAGAGCTGGTCGCGCCAGTCTGCATCGGTTTTCTGCACGGCATGCGTGGGTTTGGCCTGATCGTCGTCGATGGGGCGGTTCATGGTTGCAGTGTCTCCATTGAATAGTGCGCCGAGAGGCTCGTGGAGCGGGTGCGTCCGGTCGGCGCAAAGTCGGGATCGCGGGTCTGATACGTGCTCGGCCCTCTTTTGGATGCAAATGCAGTGTTTCGTTCAAGGCTCATGACGAACAGCTGACCTCGAGCGTGCCCGCCCAGTCGGGCGGCAGCGCGGCATACGCTTCGTGCTCAGGCTGCTCGTCGAACGGATGGCGCAGCACTGCCGCCAGCCGCTCCAGTTCCGCAAAGTCCTTTTCCTTCGCGCGGCGGATCGCCGTTTCGGCGAGGTGATTGCGCAGCACGTACTTCGGATTCACACGGTTCATCGCTTCGCGCCGCGCGGCGTCGTCGCGCGTTTCTTCGGACAGTCGCGCGCGATAGCCGTTCGCCCACCGATCGAAGGCGGCGCGGTCGAGGAACAGGTCGCGCACCGGCGCATCGCCGCTCGCGTCGTGTTTCGACAGGCGCGACAGATTGCGGAACGTCAGCGTGAAGTCCGCGCGGTTCGCGTGCATGATCTCGAGCAGCGTGTTCGCGAGCGCGTCGTCGCCGGGGCGCTCGTCGGCAAGGCCGAGCTTGTCGCGCAAGCGCTTTTCGAGCGCCGGCGCAAAGCGCGTCTTGAAGTCTTCGAGCACGCGCTGTGCGTCCTCGACCGAGCGCTCGCCGCGCACCGCTTCCTCGTAGCGCGCGCCGAACAAAGGCAGCAGCGCTTGCGCGAGGCAGAAGCAGTTCCAGTAGGCGATTTGCGGCTGCATCCGGTAGGCGTAGCGGCCCGACGTGTCCGAGTGATTGCAGATGTGGTTGGCGTCGAAGCCGTCGACGAAGCCGAACGGGCCATAGTCGATCGTGAGGCCGAGGATCGACATGTTGTCCGTGTTCATCACGCCGTGGCAGAAGCCGACTGCCTGCCATTGCGCGACGAGGTCGGCGGTGCGCAGCACGCTTTCGTTCAAGAGCGCGAGGTAGGGATCGTCGGCCTCGCGGCAGTGCGGGAAGAAGCGGTCGATCACATGGTCGGCGAGCGCTTGCAGCGCCTCGATGCGGTCGTTCGAATAGAAATGCTCGAAGTGGCCGAAGCGCACGAAGCTCGGCGACACGCGCGTGACGACGGCTGCCGTCTCGATCTCCTCGCGCGGCACGGACTGGTCCGAGCCGATCACGCAGAGGGCGCGGGTCGTCGGAATGCCGAGGTGGTGCATCGCTTCGGAGCAGAGGAACTCGCGAATCGACGAGCGCAGCACCGCGCGTCCGTCGCCCATGCGCGAATAGGGTGTGCGTCCGCTGCCTTTCAACTGCAGCTCGTAGCGCTCGCCGCCGTGCTCGATTTCGCCGAGCCCGAGCGCGCGCCCGTCGCCGAGCTGGCCTGCCCAGACGCCGAACTGGTGCCCCGAGTAGACCGACGCATACGGCAGCGCCTGCGCGGGCCATTCGCGCGTGGTGTTGCCGCAGAAGAACTCGGCGAAGCCGGGCTCGTGCGCGAGCGACGGATCGAAGCCGAGCATGCGCGCGGCCTCGGCGGAAAAGCCGACCACGTAGGGTTCGGTGAGCGGGGCCGCCGGCAGGCGGGTCAGGAAGGCGGTGCCGAGCTGGGCGAACGAGCCGTCGCGCGTGCTGCCGATCGCGTCCGCGACCGACGACATCCGCTCCGACAGCCCGGTATTGCTTGGGGAAAACGACATGTTGAGCGCCTCGGAATTAGCCGATATTGTAAGGCCGCGCCCGCAGGCGCGCTGGGCCTACCCATGACGAGGAGACGAACGGAAATGACAACGCCGTTGCTGGGTCAGATGATGGACGTGCCGCTCAACGTGTCGTCGCTGCTCGCGCATGCCGCGAGGTACGCGGGCGATACCGAGATCGTGTCGCGGCGCATCGAGGGCGACATCCACCGCTACACGTACCGCGATTGCGAGCAGCGCGCGAAGCAGCTCGCGCAGGCGCTGATCCGGCTCGGCGTCGCGCTGGGCGGGCGCATCGGCACGCTCGCCTGGAACGGCTATCGCCACCTCGAGGCGTATTACGGCGTCACCGGGTTCGGCGCGGTCTGCCACACGATCAATCCGCGTCTCTTTGCCGAACAGGTCGCGTTCATCATCAATCACGCCGACGACAGCTACGTGCTGTTCGACACGACGTTCGCCGCGCTCGTCGATGCGGTGGCGCCGCATTGCCCGAAGGTGAAGGGCTGGATCGCGCTGGCCGACGAGGCGCACATGCCGGCGCTCGCGACGCCCGCCCTGAGTTACGAAACGCTGCTCGCCGCTGAAAACGGCGTCTTCGACTGGCCCGCGCTCGACGAGCGCTCGGCATCCAACCTCTGCTACACGTCGGGCACCACGGGCCACCCGAAGGGCGCGCTGTACTCGCACCGCTCGACGGTGCTGCACGCCTACGGCGCGGCGCTGCCCGACGCGATGGGCTGCTCGGCGCGCGATGCCGTGCTGCCCGTCGTGCCGATGTTCCATGTGAATGCCTGGGGCATTCCGCACGCGGCGCCGCTCGCCGGCGCGAAGCTCGTTCTGCCTGGCAAGGATCTCGACGGCAAGTCGCTCTACGAGCTGATGGAAGCCGAGCGCGTTACGTTCTCGGCGGGCGTGCCGACCGTCTGGATGGGCCTGCTCCAGTACGTGCGCGAGACCGGCAAGCGCTTCTCGTCGCTCGCGCGCACGGTGATCGGCGGCTCCGCGTGTCCGCCGGCGGTGCTGCGCGAATTCGAGGACGTCTATGGCGTGCGCGTGATCCACGCCTGGGGGATGACCGAGATGTCGCCGCTCGGCACGCTGATGCGGCTCAATTGGGAGCAGTCGCAGCGTCCGCTCGCGGAGCGGCGCCGCTTGCTGGAGAAGCAGGGCGCGGTGATTTTCGGCGTCGACATGAAGATCGTCGGCGACGACGGGCGCGAGCTGCCGCGCGACGGCGTCGCGTTCGGCGACCTGCACGTGCGCGGGCCGTGGGTCATCGACCGGTATTTCCGCAGCGACGCCTCGCCGCTCGTCGACGGCTGGTTCCCGACGGGCGATGTCGCGACCATCGACCGCGATGGCTTCCTCCACATCACTGACCGCAGCAAGGACGTCATCAAGTCGGGCGGCGAATGGATCAGCTCGATCGAAATCGAGAACGTCGCGATCGCGCATCCGGCCGTGGCGGAGGCGGCATGCATCGCGATCGCGCATCCGAAATGGACGGAGCGGCCGCTGCTCGTCGTCGTCCCGCGCGCGGGCGAGAACATCACGCGTGATGAACTGCTTGCGTTCTATGAAGGAAAGGTCGCGAAGTGGTGGATTCCCGACGACGTCGTGTTCGTCGAGCAACTGCCGCATACGGCGACCGGCAAGCTGCAGAAGCTCAAGCTGCGCGAGATGTTCCGCGAGCACGTGCTGCGGACGGCGATCCCGGGCGCGGTCCAGAAAAATTGAACGATCGTTCTATTGTGTGTATCCTAGCTTCCACTCGCCGGTGCGCGGACAATGATCCGCGTATCCGGTCTCATGCAAAGCTGGAGGCAGACAGATGGCAGTGGACTACACGACACGTGACGGCGTTGCCGTCATCACGCTGAACAATCCCCCCGTCAACGGGCTCGGCCTTTCGACGCGCATCGGCATCATGGACGGCCTCGCGCGCGCCGAGCGCGATCCGGCGATTTCCGCCATCGTGTTGACGGGCTCCGGCACAGCGTTCTCGGGCGGCGCCGACATCACCGAATTCAACACGCCGAAAGCGCTTCAGGAGCCGACGCTCGCTACCGTCATCCGCGCGGTCGAAGCGAGCGCGAAGCCGGTCGTCGCGGCGATCCACAGCGTGGCGATGGGCGGCGGCCTGGAGCTCGCGCTCGGCGCGCACTACCGCGTCGGCGTGCCCGGCGCGCAGATCGCGCTGCCCGAAGTGAAGCTCGGCTTGCTGCCCGGCGCGGGCGGCACGCAGCGTCTGCCGCGCGCGATCGGGCTGGAGGCTGCGCTGAACATGATCGTGTCGGGTGCGACGGTGATGTCGGAGAAGCTGACGGACAGCGGGCTCTTCGACGAGATGGCCGAAGGCGACGTGCTCGAAGCCGCGCTGGCGTTCGCACGCCGCGTGGCGGAGAAGGATGCGGGCGGCACGCACCCTCGTTTGCGCGACCGCAAGATCCAGCATGAAAACGCCGCCGGCTTCATCCAGTTCTCGCGCAACAGCGTCGCGGCCGTCGCGAAGCCCTTCCCCGCGCCGGGCAAGTGCATCGATGCGATCGAAGCGGGCGTGCTCAAGGGCTTCGATCACGGCCTCGCGTTCGAACGCGAGTGCTTCCTCGCGCTCGTGCAGACGCCGGAGAGCCGCGCGCTGCGCCATGCGTTCTTCGGAGAGCGGGCCGCGAGCAAGATTCCCGACGTCCCCTCCGACACGCCCGTGCGCGCGATCAAGCAGGTCGCCGTGATCGGCGCCGGCACGATGGGCGGCGGCATCGCGATGAATTTCGTCAACGCGGGCCTGCCGGTCATGCTGCTGGAGACGAAGCCGGAGGCGCTCGAGCGCGGCCTCGCGACGATCCGCAAGAACTACGAGACGACCGTCAAGAAAGGCAAGCTCACCCAGGAAGCGCTCGAGACGCGCATGGCGCTCATCACGCCGACGCTCTCCTATGACGATCTCGCCGGCGCCGACCTGATCGTCGAAGCGGTGTTCGAGGAACTTGGCGTGAAGGAGCAGGTGTTCCGCCGTCTCGACGAGATCGCCAAGCCCGGAGCAATCCTGGCGTCGAACACGTCGACGCTCGACTTGAACAAGATCGCGGCGTTCACGACGCGTCCCGGGGACGTCGTCGGCATGCACTTCTTCAGCCCCGCGAACGTGATGAAGCTGCTCGAAGTCGTGCGCGGCGAGCACACCGCGAAGGATGTCCTCGCCACGGTCATGCAGGTCGCCAAGCGGATCAAGAAGACGGCGGTGGTCTCGGGCGTCTGCGACGGCTTCATCGGCAACCGGATGATCGAGCAATACATCCGCCAGGCGCTCTTCATGCTCGAAGAGGGCGCGCTGCCCGCGCAGATCGACGGCGCGATCGAGCGCTTCGGCTTTGCGATGGGGCCATTCCGGATGAGCGATCTCGCGGGCAACGACATCGGCTGGGCGATCCGCAAGCGGCGCTACGCGGAGCAGCCCGGCATGCACTATTCGAGGATCGCCGACCGCCTCTGCGAGACCGGCCGCTTTGGCCAGAAGACCGGTGGCGGCTGGTACGACTACCGGCCGGGCGATCGCACCGCGCGGCCGTCGGCGCTCGTCGACGAGATGATCGTCGCGTACTCCGGCGAGATCGGCTGCGCGCGCCGCGAGATCGGCGACGACGAGATCGTCGAGCGGCTCGTGTTCGCGCTCGTCAACGAAGGCGCGAAGATTCTCGCGGAAGGAATCGCATCGAAGGCCTCGGACATCGACATGGTCTATCTGACCGGCTATGGCTTCCCGCTCTGGCGCGGCGGCCCGATGCTCCATGCGGACACCGTCGGCCTCTACAACGTCGAGCGCGCGATGGCTCGCTATGCGTCGCAGCAGAACGGTGACGCGTGGGAGATCGCGCCGCTCGTTACCGAGCTCGCGAAAGCGGGCCGCGGGTTCAACGGTTGAGGGGTCCGGCCGTCCGGCGCACGGCGTTTAGCGAGGTGACACGATGAAAAGCGCAGACGAGGTTCTGCTCGTCGTCGACGTGCAGAACGATTTCATGCCGGGCGGCGCGTTGGCCGTGGCCGACGGCGATCAGGTCGTGCCGATCATCAACCGGCTCGCGCAGGCTTTCGAGCACGTGGTCCTGACGCAGGACTGGCATCCCGCCGATCACATCTCGTTCGCCGCGCATCATCCGCCGCACCAGCCGTTCGAGACGATCGCGCTGCCCTACGGGCGGCAGGTGCTGTGGCCCGTGCATTGCGTCCAGGGCACGCCCGGCGCGGCCTTGCATCGCGACCTCGACATTCCCCACGCGCGCCTCGTGATCCGCAAGGGGCATCACCGCGAGATCGACAGCTACTCGGCGTTTCTCGAAGCCGACGGCACGACGCGCACGGGGCTCGCGGGCTATCTGCGCGACCTCGGCGTGACTCGCGTGTTTTGCTGCGGGCTTGCCACCGATTATTGCGTTGCCTGGACGGCGCTCGACGCGCGTGGCGCCGGTTTCGAAGTCGCCGTGATCGACGACGCGTGCCGCGCGATCGATCTCGACGGCTCGCTCGACAAAGCGTGGCAGGACATGCGCGCGGCCGGCGTTGCGCGGGTCAGCGCCGCGGACGTGCTCGCGTAAAAACAAATCAACGCGGATCAATATTCGAATTCGGAGAGACAAATGACCGACGCAGTAATCGTATCGACCGCCCGCACGGGCCTTGCCAAATCGTGGCGCGGCGCGTTCAACATGACGCATGGCGCGACCCTGGGCGGCCATGTCGTGCAAGCCGCGGTCGCGCGCGCCGGGATCGATCCCGCGCGTGTCGAGGACGTCGTGATGGGCTGTGCGAATCCCGAAGGCGCGACGGGCGGCAACATCGCCCGCCAGATCGCGCTGCGCGCCGGGCTGCCGGTCGGCGTGCCCGGCATGACGGTCAACCGCTTCTGCTCGTCGGGCCTGCAGACGATCGCGCTTGCCGCGCAGCGCGTGATCGCGGGTGAAGGGGACGTGTATGTCGCAGGCGGCGTCGAATCGATCTCGTGCGTGCAGAACGAGATGAACCGCCACATGATGACCGAGGGCTGGCTGCGGGAGCACAAGCCCGAGATCTACTGGTCGATGCTGCAGACCGCCGAGAACGTCGCGAAGCGCTACGGCATCTCGAAAGAGCGGCAGGACGAATACGGCGTGCAGTCGCAGCAGCGTGCGGCGGCCGCGCAGGCCGCCGGCAAGTTCGCCGACGAGATCGCGCCGATGACGGTGACGGCCGGGCTCGCCGACAAGGCGACGGGGCGTCTCTACACCGGGCAGGTGACGATCGCGGCCGACGAAGGCATCCGCGCCGATACGACGCTCGAGGGCGTCGCGAAGATCCGCACCGCGCTGCCGGGCGGCGTCATCACGGCGGGCAACGCGAGCCAGTTTTCGGACGGCGCGTCGGCGTGCGTCGTGATGAATGCGGCAGTGGCCGAGCGCGAAGGCCTGCGGCCGCTCGGCGTGTTCCGCGGCTTCGCCGTGGCGGGCTGCGAGCCGGACGAAATGGGCATCGGCCCAGTCTTCGCGGTGCCGAAGCTCTTGAAGCAGGCCGGTCTCAAGGTCGACGACATCGGCCTGTGGGAGCTCAACGAAGCGTTCGCGGTGCAGGTGCTCTACTGCCGCGACACGCTCGGGATACCGAACGAACGCCTCAACGTGAACGGCGGTGCGATCGCGGTCGGGCATCCCTATGGCGTGTCGGGCGCGCGGCTTACCGGGCACGCGCTGATCGAAGGGCGCCGGCGCGGCGTGAAGTACGCGGTCGTGACGATGTGCATCGGCGGCGGGCAAGGCGCGGCAGGGCTGTTCGAGATCGTGTAGGCGCCGGGCAATTTAGAGACCGGTTCAGGCTGGGGCACGTTACGATGGCGCCCGTTCGAAACTTCGCGCGCCATCGCAGCCCGTTATGAGACTCCAGCCGCCTCTGTTTCCAGCCGGATCGCTCCTTTCCTTTGATTGCCTGAAGCGGCTCGTTTGTGCGGCGGGGCTGGCATCGGCCTTCCTCGCCGGATGCGCGACCCCGCCGCCAGCCGTCGCGCCCGCCGAGTTTCCCGCCAGGACCAGCGCGGCCCAATATCGCCGCGTCGCTGTGTTGCCGTTCGACGGCAACCGAGGCCTCGAGGCGGCGAACGATTTCGAGCGCATGCTGAGCTCCGCCCGGTACGAAGGGCGGCCCTATTTCACCGTCTACGAATGGCGCACGATGGACGATTCGACGGTGGACTTGCTGACGCGATCGGTGGCGAACGTCAATTCGACATTGCCGGCTAACGTCGATCCAGCGGCGCTTCCGAATCTCGACCCGAAGTTGCTGGCGAACCTCGATCCAGCGTCGCTTGCCAATGCCGATCCGAAGTCGTTGGCGAATCTGGATCCGAAATCATGGGCAGGCCTCGATCCGAAGCCGCTGGCAGGCCTCGCTCCGATTTCGACGCCAAGCAGCGTTCCGGCTTCGCCTCCGGTACCAGGCAACGTCCCTTCTCCGGTTTCGCCGGCCGGCAGTGTCCCGACCTCCGCCGCGAGTCTTCTTTCTGCATCGATAGGCAGCCTGCTTCCGAAGCCGGCGGCAAGAAGTCCCGACCCGGCCTCGTCATACAGCAATTTGACTCCCGCCGACGCCGTCTACACCGGCTCGGCAAACGCGCTGCCGATCGCCACGACGCTCGCGACGGCTACACGCATGTTCTGCCCGACGAGCAACACGTCCGGCTGCTACACCAAGGAGGTCCGCTGCACGACGAAGACGGCGCGCTTCGAGCTGTCGCCGCGCCTGACCGATGTGAGGCGAGGGAAGGTCGTCTATGGCGCGACGAAGATCGGTGTGGCGACGTCGTCCTGGTGCGATGACGCCGGCGACGAGGCAGCGGATCGAACGCTGGCCGCCGAAGCGATGAGCGATGCGTTCCGGCAGGCGCGCGAGGACGTCGCCCCCTACGAAGTGCAAGTCGCCGTCAAATACAAGGACAGCAAGGACGGGCTCGACCCGCGCTCCGTCGAGCCGTTCGACCGCGCATTGGCATTTGCCCGCACCGGGCGTTTCGACAAGGCGTGCCCGCTGTGGTCGTCGTTTGCTGCGGCGAATCCGGCCAGCCGCGCGCTTGCGTTCAACGTGGCCGCCTGCGACGAGTTCGCGGGACGCCTGGATGCTGCGCTGGCCGGATATCAGCGCGTAGACGAGCAAGCCGGGAACGCCGACCCGGACGCAACCTCGGCGCTCGCCCGGGTGCGCGAGCGCATGGCTCACTAGGGCCTGTCGTCCGCGTGAACAAGCCCTGACTCATCCGACATTCATCGGCAGCAGCACCATCTGCTTGCCCTGCAAGTGCAGGCGCGTCTGAATCTCGACGGGCGTCTGGTTGTGCAGCCACGCCGTGAGGAAGTTGACCCGCTTGAAAATCAGCTTGCTCGCGAAACAGACGCTATTCGGATACTCGTCCATGGTGGACTCGGCGAGCTTCATGAATTCGCCGATCGGATGCGTGCCGAACGCGATGCGGTAGTCGGACGCCATGCCGTTGCGGCGGCAGTGCGCCACGTAATACTCGAGCGCCGTGGAGATCGTCTTTTTCAGGCGATCGAGATGCTCGGCTCCTTCGTATGCCTTCGCGTCGACTTCGCCGACCGCCAGGAAAATCACGTTCTTGAAGTGCCCTGGAAAGAGCCGGTTCACCCATAGCAGCGCATGCATGCTCGCGCCGCGATGCTTGCCGACGAGCAGGATCGCGGTCGGCTGCGACGGGTCCGGCTTGCCCGGCCCGGGTTCGTCGACCGTGGGCGCCGCGCCGGCGAAGAGCGCATCTTCCTTCGCGAGCTGCGCGCGCGTATCGCCGTAATGGCGCTTGATGATGAAGCACAGCGCGACGACCGCGCTGGTCACGAGCACCGTCAGCCAGCCGCCCGAGGTGAGCTTCTCGATCAGCGTGATCACGAGCACCGTGGCCGTCACCGAGAGACCCAGCGCCGACAGCGCGAAATGCACGAGCCAGTTGCCTTCGTGGCGCTTGCGCCACCAATACGTGCACAAGCCCAGCAGCGACAGGCTGAACGTGAGGAACACGTTGATGCTGTACAGCACGACGAGCACGTCCACGTTGCCGTGCGTCCAGCCCAGGATCAGGAGGCTCGCCACGCCCATCACGACGATGCCGTTCTGGCGCACGAGGCGCGTCGACAGGTCGCGGAAATGGCGCGGCACCCATGAATCGGACGCCATGTTGGACAGCACCGCGGGCCCGTCGAGAAAGCCCGTTTGCGCGCCGACGAGCAGCAGCCCCGCCTCGAACGCCAGCACCGCGGCGAGCAGCGCATGCCGCGCGAACGGCGAGCCGAGCCCCAGGTTGTCGATCACGCTGCCGAACACGACCGCATTGAGCGTCTGCCCTTCGACGGGCTGCGCATTCCAGAGCATGTAGAGCAGGATGATGCCGCCCGCCGTGAAGGCGAGCGAGGTCGCCATGTAGAACATGGTCCACTTGCCGTTCGGCACGCGCGGCTCGGCCAGCATGTTGACGTTGTTCGAGACGGCTTCGAGACCGGTATAGGTCCCGCCGCCGAGCGAGAACGCCCGCATCAAGAGCGCCATGACCACGAGCGGCCCGAGCGATTGCGACATGCCGTGCGCTTCGCTGAACGCGCCCGGCACGACGCCGGCCAGGTGGTTGCCGTGCACCGCCACGCCGTAGACGATCAGGCCGAGATGCAGCACGACGAAGCCCATGAAGATCGGCAGCAGCACGAGGATCGATTCCTTCATGCCGCGGAAGTTGAGCCCTGTCATCAGCACGATGAGGATCAGCTCTGTGGCGAGCTTGAAAGCCTGGGCGCTGACCGGCAATAGGCTGAAGAATGCGTCGACGCCGCTCGCGAGCGAGGTCGCGATGGTGAGCACGTAATCGACGAGGAGCGCCGCACCCGACACGAGCCCGGGACGCGGCCCGAGCAGGGCCGTCGCGACGCGATAGCCGCCGCCGCCCGTGGGGAACAGCTCGATGACCTGGTTGTAGCCGAGCGCGATGATGAAGACCGTCGCCGCAGTGGCGACCGCGAGAAAGAGCGCAAGCGGCGTGTGATGGCCGAGCGCGAGGAACGCCTCCTCGGGGCCGTAGCACGACGACGAGAGGCCGTCGGCGCCGAGCCCGACCCAGGCGAGGATCGGCGTGACCGCGATCGCGTGACGGGTGCGGGGGTCGAGCGGGTCGAGCGGTTTACCGACGATCAACTGCCACATCTTGCCGAACGCGGCCATGGCGGGCTCCTCTGGTTTTGCAGCGGAATGTAGGGCAGTTCGGTAAGGCTTGCCAGTCGGCGATACCCGATGCCCCGAAGCTGACGGTTTGAAAGAGTGCCGGCGCCGCGCGCTCGCGTGCTCGTGCTATATGTGCGTGAGGCATCGCATGACGGCGCCGCGCGTCTGCGGGCAGCGGCGCATCGCGTCACAATGTGAACGTAACGAAGATATTTGAATCTGCCATGCACTTTTTACCCCGGCATCGAGCCGACGAGCACACGGAGGGAGGCATCGCGAGGCGCCTCGCCCGCAAACCCCGCATCGGACTGGTCCTGGGCGGCGGCGCCGCGCGGGGCTGGGCGCACATCGGCGCGATTCGCGCGCTGCACGAGGCCGGCATCGTGCCGGACGTCGTCTGCGGCACGTCGATCGGCGCGCTGGTCGGCGCGGTGTACGCGAATGGCGACCTCGACTGGCTCGAGGAATGGGTTTCGCTGCTCACCTGGCAGACGGTGGTGCGGCTCCTGGATCTACAGATCTCCGGCGGCCTCCTGGGCGGCAAGAAGGTGATCCAGCTCTTCGCGAAGCGCTTCAACGGCTGCGAGATCGGCGCGCTGAAGATACCCTACGCGGCGGTGGCGACCGAGCTCGACACGGGGCGCGAGATCTGGCTGCAGGACGGCCGCGTGGTAGAGGCCGTGCGTGCTTCGATCGCGATTCCAGGGCTCTTCACGCCGGTCTGGCACGAGGGCGTCTGGCTCGTCGACGGCGGCCTTTCCAATCCGGTCCCGGTGTCGGCCGCGCGCGCGATGCGCGCCGACTTCGTCATCGCGATCGATCTGACCAACGATTTGCTGAACGGCCGCGACCTGGGCGGGTTCGTCGCCGAGCCGCCCGTGCACGCCCCCGATGCGCCGCCGCCCGGCAGCGTGAGGCGCAACGGCAAGCCGTGGCCGAAGTGGCTGCAGCCGAATCCTGCTTTCGCCGAGGACGACGTGCGCGCCGCGCCGATGCCGAGCGCGCGGGTGCCGTCGATGCTGAGCTCGATGGCGCAGAGCATCGACATCATGCAGGTGCGCATCACGCGCAGCCGGCTCGCGGGCGAGCCGGCCGACATCCTGATCCAGCCGCGCCTCTCCGGCATGAGCATCTTCGATTTTCATCGCGCGGAGCCGGCGATCGCCGAGGGGCGCGCGGCCGTCGAGCGGATGATGCCGGCGATCCGCGCCCATCTGGGGATGGACTGAGCGAGCCTGCATTCGCGCCATCCGGGATGCGGTTATCATCTGCGGCGTTGTTCGTTCAAACCGCACGGCACAAGGTGAACAGAGTGATTCGACACAGCGTGATGAGCGATTCGCAACATCCCTCGGGCGAGCCGGGGCAGCTGGCGCCGCCCGCGATCGAAAGTCCGTTTGTCGATCATCTCGGCGTGCGTCTCGTGACGGCGGTCAACGGCGCGAGCGAGCTCGTGCTGCCGCTCGCCTCCGAACACCTGAACACCTGGAGCGTCGCGCACGGCGGGATCACGATGACGCTCGCCGACGTCGCGCTCGCCACCGCGGCGCGCAGCCTCGCGGACGAGGGCGTCGGCGTCGTCACCGTCGAAATGAAGGTCAACTTCATGCAGCCGGGGCGCGGCGAGCTGCGCGCGTTCGGCCGGGTGCTGCACCGCTCGACCACGATGGCTTATTGCGAAGGCGAAGTGCGCGACAGCGAAGGCCATTTCGTCGCAAAGGCGCTCGGCACGTTCAAGTACATGCGCCGGCTCGCCGTGGGCCGCGATATCGTCGAGCAACGCAAGCGCCGCGCGCCGCCGGTCAAGCCCGGTCCGAGCGACGGCTGACAACCCCACCGAGGAGCCTCTCCATGACGCTGTTCAATCGCCAGATTCTGCTCGCGTCGCGCCCGCAAGCGGCCGTGACGCCGGACAACTTCAAGCTCGTCGAAACGCCGCTCGCGCCGCTCGGGCAAGGCCAGGTCCGCGTGCGCAACCACTATCTCTCGCTCGATCCTTATATGCGAGGGCGCATGAGCGACGCCAAGTCGTATGCCGAGCCGCAGCCGCTCGACGAAGTGATGATCGGCGCCACGGCCGGCGAGGTGGTCGAGTCGAACCATGCGGCGTTCGCCGTCGGCGACAAGGTGGCCGGCATGTTCGGCTGGCAGGAGTACGGCACCTCGGACGGCGCCGGCCTGCACAAGGTCGACGACACGCACGTTCCGCTGTCGGCCTATCTCGGCGCGGTCGGCATGCCGGGCGTCACGGCCTGGTACGGCTTGAACACGATCATCGCGCCGCGCGCGGGCCAGACGATAGTCGTGAGCGCGGCGAGCGGGGCGGTGGGCAGCGTCGTCGGGCAACTGGCGAAGCTTGCGGGCTGCCGCGCGGTCGGCATCGCCGGCGGCCCCGACAAGTGCCGCTACGTGGTCGAGACGCTCGGCTTCGACGCGTGCGTCGACTACAAGGCGGGCAACCTCTACGAGGACCTGAAGTCGGCAACGCCCGGCGGCGTCGACGGCTGTTTCGAAAACGTCGGCGGGGAGGGGCTCGATGCGACGCTCGCGCGGATGAACGCATTCGGCCGCATCGCGCTCTGCGGGATGATCGCGGGCTATGACGGGCAGCCTGTGCCGCTCGCGCAACCGTCCATCATCCTGCGTTCGCGCCTGCTCATGCAGGGTTTCATCGTCACCGAGCACATGGACGTCTGGCCGCAGGCGTTGCGCGAACTCGGCGGGCTCGTCGCGCAAGGGAAGCTGCAGTATCGCGAGACGATCGCGCAGGGGCTCGAGAACGCGCCGGAGGCGTTCATCGGGCTCTTGAAGGGGAAGAACTTCGGCAAGCAGCTCGTCAAGCTGATTTGATGCGCAGGTCTTCGAATTCCAATCGTGACGCGAGCCGAGAATAGCAGCATTGAGCGCACATGCATGGCATGCAATTCATTTTGGCCGGATGGCGGGATGTGGCTGGATATCCTTGATTTCAAGGGCTGAAACAAAGCGCCGACAGTGAAAAAATTGTCGATTCTCAAAGCCACCCCTTACACTCCTCCCCACCCCAATTGACCGTTGGAGACGAGATGGAGCATTTCGCAGGCAAGGTCGCGGTCATCACCGGCGCAGCGAGCGGTTTCGGCCGTGCATTCGCGGAGAAAGGCGCGGCGCTCGGCATGAGGCTCGTGCTGGCCGATGTCGATGCGAGCGCGCTTGCCGCCGCCGTCGAAGCGCTCGCCGCCCAGGGCGCGGACGCGATCGGCGTGCCCACCGACGTGTCGAACGGCGAAGCGGTCGAAGCGCTCGCGCAACGCACGCTCGACGCTTATGGCAAGGCGCATCTGCTCTTCAACAACGCGGGCGTCGGCGCGGGCGGCTTCCTGTGGGAGAGCAGCGCAAACGACTGGGCCTGGGTGTTCGGCGTCAACGTGATGGGCGTCGCGCACGGCGTGCGCGTGTTTGCGCCGATCATGCTGCGGCAGAACGAACCGGCGCACATCGTCAATACGGCGTCGGTGGCGGGCTTGCTGTCGCCGCCGTCGATGGGCATCTACAACGCGTCCAAGCACGCGGTCGTCGCGTTGACCGAGACGCTCTTTCACGACCTGCGCAATGCCGGCGGCCAGGTGGGCTGCTCGCTGCTGTGCCCGGCCTTCGTGCCGACCGGCATCGCCGATGCCGAGCGCGCACGGCCGGACGAGCTGCGCAACGGCGCTGCGCTGACGCCGTCGCAGGTCCTCGCCGCCCGGCAATTGAACAAGGCGGTGCGCGCGGGCAAGCTCACGGCGGCGGATGTTGCTGACCTGACGTTCGATGCCGTTCGCGAGCGGCGCTTTTACATCGTGACTCACCCGAGCATCATGGAGAGCGTGCGGGTGCGGCACGAAGACATCGAGCAGATGCGCGCGCCGACCGACCCATACGCGTTGAAACCGGAGGTGAAGGGTGGCGCGTGAACGATCATCGATGCGCGCCGCGTGCGGGCCGATTTTTCTTCGCATGCGCACGGATTTTTCTTCTGCGCGGTGATTTTTCTTCGTGGCATGATCGGCGCTCGATAGAGGCCGGCTGATTTCCATTCACGCGCGGCGCACGTTGCCGCGCAACACCGTCTTTCACGATGCCGTTGAATCCGAAGGTCGAGCAGGTGCTCGACATGATCGCGCGGGCGAAGCGTCCCGCCTATCACGAGCTGACACCGCAGGCCGCGCGCGCTGCCTATGAAAAGAGCGCGCCGATACTCGAGGTCGCGTCGGCGCGGATGTTCTCCGTCGAAGATCTCGACGTGCCGACGCGCGACGGCGCGTACATCCGCGCGCGGCTCTATCAACCGTCGGAGCCGAGCTGGGCCGAGCCGCTGCCCGCGCTCGTGTACTACCACGGCGGCGGTTTCACGGTCGGCAGTGTCGACACGCACGACGCGCTGTGCCGGATGTTCGCGCGCGACGCGCGCTGCGCCGTGCTGTCCGTCGACTATCGCCTCGCGCCCGAACACAAGTTTCCGACCGCCGTCGACGACGCGTTCGACGCGCTCACATGGCTCACGCAACATGCGCTGACCTATGGCGTCGATGCGGCGCGTCTCGCGGTCGGCGGCGACAGCGCGGGAGGCACGCTCGCGACGGTCTGCGCGGTGCTGGCGCGCGACGCCGGCTTGAAGCTCGCGTTGCAGCTGCTGATCTATCCCGGCACGACCGGGCATCAGCAAACCGATTCCCACGCGCGCCTGGGCGACGGCTTTTTATTGTCCGGCGAGACGATCCAATGGTTTTTCGAGCAGTATCTGCGCGACGCGGCGGATCGCGACGACTGGCGCTTCGCGCCGCTCGACGGCAAGCGCGGGGCGCCGTCCGGGGCGCCATCATTTCGCGGCGTCGCCCCTGCATGGATCGCGACGGCCGAATACGACCCGCTTTCCGACGAAGGAGCCGCGTACGCGGAGAAGCTCTCGGCCGCGGGCAACGTGGTGACGCTCAAGCCCTATGCGGGCATGATTCACGAATTCTTCAAGATGGGCGGCTTCGTGCCGGAGGTGGCGCGCGCGCATGCCGAGGCGGCAGCGGCGCTGCGCATCGCGTTCGAGGCGGACTAAGGTCTGTCGAATACGGCTGACAAACACGGCGGCATCGCGCAAATCGCGTGCGCGCCGGGGAGATGTCGATGAACAGGATCATCCTGCACGTAGGCGACTGGGCGACGCTCGGTCTCGATGCCGCGCGCGTGCGCGATGCGGTCTTCGTGCGCGAGCAGCAGATCCCGGCGGCCCTCGAATGGGACGAAGCCGACAACGATGCGTTGCATGCCGTGGCGTACAGCGAGCGGTTCGGCGAGCGTCATCCGGTCGGCACGGGGCGGCTATTGGAGACGGGGGCGATCGGGCGGATGGCGGTGCTGCGCGAGGCGCGGCGCGGCGGCATCGGCTCGCGCGTGCTCGAAACGCTGATCGGCCATGCCGAGCAGCGCGGCGACGCGCACGTCGAGCTCTACGCGCAGCGCACCGCGGTGCCGTTTTACCTGCGGCATGGCTTCGCGATCATCGGCGACGAAGTCGAGGAGGCCGGCATTCCACATGTGCAGATGGTGCGCGTGCTGCGCGGGCCGGAAGCCGGCGGTTGATTTGCATGTCGCGAAGAGGTCAGCCTGGTTGGCTCGCTCGCTCCACGTCGAACGAGAACGATCGCTCGAAGTTGCCGGGCCGCATGAGCCGATGCGTACCGTCGTCGTCGCTGCGTTCGGCGATTTCCAACTGCAAGCCTGAAGCCAGGGCGTTCACGCGCAAGGCGGTCGTGCCGCGCGTGCCGTAGTCCGGCGTTTCGATGAAAGCGGCCGACAGCGCGCGCTCGCGCTCGAGTGTGAGGCCCGTCGCTGGCAACTCGTCATCGCGCGCCACGCGCGGGTCACGCATCAGCTCGATCAGTGCGGCGAGCGGCGGGGCGGGATCGTGTTCCAGCAACTGGCGCATCTCGTCGCGCTTGCGCACGAGCTTGGGCCACGGCGTATCGAGCACGGCGTTCGAGATCGCGTGCGCGCCCGCATCGAGCAGGATCGGCGCCGCCGACGAGCGATTGCAATACCAGCCCAGCTCGCGCCGCTTGAAGTCGCCGATCAGCAGATTGAAGCCGTTATAGACCGCGCCGGTTTCGGCGATCCGATGCAGATAGTCGAGCGGCGCAAGCGGAGCGCCCTGCAGATACGCGGACACGAGCGTGCCGCGTGTCGGCGCGTCGGGCCGCATGTCGTGCGGGGCGCGGTAGTTGGTCAGCGCGGCGAAGCGTCCGTCTCGCGACACGCCGAGCCACGTGCCGCCCCCGGCCAGGTCCCGGCCTGCGAGGAGGCCGGGCGCATCGGCCCACCAGCCGAGCGGTTCCGCCGTGCGGCGGAAGTACTCGTCGCGGTTGGCCGACAGCGTGAAGAACGGGCCGTGCCCGGCCGCGGGCCGCCAGTCGAAAACGATCAGGCACATGGTTCAGGGATGAGACGTGTCTGAAGCAACATCGGCGGCTTCAGGCTTCGGCCGGCAAAGCGTACGGCAACGGCATGAAGCGCAGCGCGGGACCGTCGGCGCTGCCCAGATGCACCGCGCCGTTTTCGAGCGCGGCAAGCTTGATCTCGACGAGCGCATCGACCCCGCCTTCCGGCGCCGACGCCGCATTGACGATCTGGCCGCAGGGCTGGCCCGGGTCGTCCGAATGAAAGAGCTCGCTGCCGGCCCGGACGTCGGCGAGTTCGAGCGCGGCGTGCGCGAGCGCCATGCGCCGCTTGATCGTCCCCCGGTACTGGCTGCGCGCGACGACCTCCTGGCCCGGATAGCAGCCCTTGCGGAAATTCACGCCGTCGAGCACGTCGAAGTTGACCATCTGCGGCACGAACTGCTCAACGGCCGGCTGCGTGATGCGCGGCTCGCCGGCTCGGATGTCGAGCCAGTCCCACACGGCCGGCGACACCTGCGCGAGCGCGCCCTCGAGCAAGGGCCGCCGCGCGGCGACTTCCGCCTGCGGCCCGATCCACAGGTAGCGCAGGCGCCCCGCGGCATCCGGCACGCGGATCAGCGAGCCCGCGGGGCCGTCGACCTGGACGTGCACGGCGTCGGGCAGCGCGTCGAAGACTTGCGACAGCGCCTTCCTCACATCCCCGGCGAAACCGACCACCGCAAGCTGGGCGCTCGCATCCGCGAGCTTCGCCTTCGCGCGCAGCACGAACATCGACAGCCGCTTTTGCACCGCCGCCTGAATGTCCTTCGAGATCAGCAGGCGAATCGTGTCGCCCGTGCGCCAGCTGAGGAAAGACGCGAGCAGGCGGCCCTTCGGCGAGCAATAGCCGGTGAGGCGCGCGGTGGCGGCGTCGAGATGCTGGACATCGTTGGTGAGCTGGCTGTGCAGGAAGCTGGCGGCATCGTCGCCGTGTACGTCGATCACGCCGAACTGCGTGAGCGGCATGTAGGCGCCGCGTTCGAGGGCCGCCTCGAATTCGGCGGCGGCAGGCCGGGGCAGGAGCGGCAGGGGAGCGGCGGCGGGCGCAGGGGGCGCGACAGTTGCGCCAGGCGTTGCGGCAATCGGGGCTGGAGTCGCTGAAGCGTTCGGGACATTCATGGATTTGGTCTGCAGTCAATCCTGACTTTGGCGTAGGCGAGCAGTTATTATATGAGGTCCCTCTGAGCCTTGTTCCGCATGTCCCTTCTGAAGAAATGCCTCGTCCTCGGGGCAGTCGTTGTTGTGCTCGCCGCCGGGGCCGCCGCCGGCGGCTATCACTGGGCGGTGAGCCCGCTCACGCTCGCGCAGCCCACGCTCGACGTCACGATCAAGCCGCGCAGCACGGTGCGCAGCGTCATGCAGCAGCTCAACCGCGGCGGCGTGCCCGTCGAGCCGGAGCTCTTCATCGTGATGACGCGCGCGCTGGGCCTGCAAAGCCAGCTCAAATCGGGCAACTACGAATTCAAGGACGGCATCACGCCGTACGACCTGCTGCAGAAGATGGTGCGCGGCGACGTCAACGAATACGTGGCGACGATCATCGAAGGCTGGACCTTCAAGCGCATGCGCGCGGAGCTCGACGCGAACCCCGCCGTCAAGCACGACACGGCCGGCATGAGCGACGCCGATCTGCTGAAGGCGATCGGCGCGGCCGAGACGAACGCGGCGAACGCCGAGGGGCTGTTCTTCCCGGACACCTACCTGTTCGACAAGGACACGAGCGACCTCGATATCTACCGCCGCGCCTACAAGCTCATGAAGCTGCGGCTCACCGAGGCATGGACGGCGCGCGCGCCGGGCCTGCCTTACAAATCGCCTTACGAAGCGCTGATCATGGCCTCGCTGATCGAGAAGGAAACCGGCCTCGCGAGCGACCGGCCGCTCGTCGCGGCGGTGTTCGACAACCGGCTCAGGGCGGGCATGCCGCTGCAGACCGACCCGACGGTCATCTACGGGATGGGCGACGCCTACGTGGGACATTTGAAGAAGCGCGATCTGCAAACCGACACTCCCTACAATACCTACACGCGGACCGGCCTGCCTCCGACGCCGATCGCGCTGCCGGGCGCCGCGTCGTTGCAGGCGGCCATGAACCCGGCGTCGAGCAGCGCGCTCTACTTCGTGTCGCGCGGCGACGGCAGCAGCCAGTTCTCAGACACGCTCGGCGACCACAACAAGGCCGTCGACAAATACATTCGAGGTCAATAAACGATGGCGCGGGGGAAATTCATTACGTTCGAAGGCATCGACGGCGCGGGCAAGACCACGCACCTCGCCTGGTTTCGCGAGCGCCTCGAGACGCTGCTCGCGCCGTCGGGGCGCGCGGTGGTCGTCACGCGCGAGCCGGGCGGCACGCCGCTCGGCGAAGCGCTGCGCGAGATCCTGCTGCATCAGCCGATGAACCTGGAAACCGAGGCGCTCCTGATGTTCGCGGCGCGCAGCGAGCATCTCGCGCAGGTGATCGAGCCGGCGCTCGCGCGCGGCGACTGGGTGCTCTCCGACCGTTTCACCGACGCGACGTTCGCCTATCAGGGCGGCGGCCGCGGCTTGCCGCGCGACAAGCTCGAGGCGCTCGAGCGCTGGGTGCAGGGCGGCTTCGGGCCTGATTTGACGGTGCTGTTCGACGTACCGACCGAAACCGCGAGCGAGCGGCGCGGCGCGGCGCGCGCGCCCGACAAGTTCGAGAGCGAAACGGAAGCGTTTTTCGCGCGCACCCGCGCCGAATACCTGCGGCGCGCGGAAGAGGCGCCGCACCGCTTCGCGATCGTCGACGCGACGCAAAGCATTCCCCGCATCCAGGAAACGCTCGAAAGCATCATCGCGAGCCTCGCTGTCTGACCCCCCTCAAGCGAACCAAAGTCGAACATGATCTATCCGTGGCAAACCGACGACTGGAACCGCCTGCAGCAATTGCGCCCGCAATGGCCGCATGCGCTCCTGCTGTATGGCCAGGCCGGCATCGGCAAGCTGCGCTTCGCACAACATCTCGCGCAAGGGCTGCTGTGCGAAGCGCCGCTCGAGAACGGCGAACCCTGCGGCGCCTGCGCGGCCTGCAACTGGTTCGTGCAAGGCAATCACCCCGACTACCGCATCGTGCTGCCCGAGGCGCTGGCCGCCGAGGCCGGCACGGCGGCGGCCGCCGCTGCCGCCGAGGAAAAGGCCGATGCCGACGACGGCAAGAAGACGCGCACGCCGAGCAAGGAGATCAAGATCGAGCAGGTGCGCGGGCTGCTCGACTTTGTCGGCGTGGGGTCGCATCGCGGCGGGGCGCGCGTCGTCGTGATGTATCCGGCCGAGGCGCTCAACGTCGCGGCGGCCAATGCGCTCTTGAAAACACTCGAAGAGCCGCCGGCCGGCGTGGTGTTCCTGCTGGTGTCGGCGCGCGTCGACCGTCTGTTGCCGACCATCGTGAGCCGCTGCCGCCAATGGCCGATGCCGACGCCGGCTGCCGGCGCCGCGGCGCAATGGCTCGCGAAAGAGGGCGTCGACGACGCCCCGGCGCTGCTCGCCGAAGCGGGGGGCGCGCCGCTCGCGGCGCTCGCGCTCGCCGTCGACGAGAACCGCGTGCTGCGCGACTGGACGCTCAAGCAGCTCGCTGCCGGCGCCGATTGCGACGCCTTCGCGTGCGGTGAGACGCTGCAGAAGCTGCCAGTGCCCGTCGTGCTCGGCTGGATGCAGCGCTGGCTGTACGACCTGCTCGCCGAGCGCACCGCAGGCGCGCCGCGCTATTTCCCGGCGGCGTCGGGCGCGCTCGCGCGCTGCTCCGCGCAGATCGACGCCAACGCGTTCGCGCGTTTCATGAGGATGGTCGCGCGCCAGCGCGCGGTCGAGAACCACCCGCTCAACGCACGGCTGGTTTTCGAGGAGTTGTTCATCGGCTATCGCGCGCTGTTCGTCTAACGCGGGAAAATCACGCTTCACATTCACCGCATGGGGCCAGAAGGAAACTCACGATGTTTGTCGACTCACACTGCCATATCAACTTCGAAGGCCTCGGCGACCGGCTGCCCCAAGTGCTCGAAAACATGCGCGAGCACGATGTCACGCATGCGCTGTGTGTCTCAGTCGATCTCGAGACGCTGCCGTCGGTGCTGGAGATCGCGCGCGCTTACGAGAACGTGTACGCATCGGTCGGCGTGCATCCGGACCACGAGGACGCGAAGGAGCCGAGCGTCGCGGAGCTCGTGGAGCTGGCCGCGCACCCGAAGGTCGTCGCGATCGGCGAGACCGGCCTCGACTATTACCGCCTCGAAGGCCGCTCGATCGACGACATGGAGTGGCAGCGCGAACGCTTCCGCACCCACATCCGCGCGGCGCACGCGACGATGAAGCCGCTCATCGTCCACACACGCGCCGCGGCTGACGACACGCTGCGCATCATGGAAGAGGAGCGCGCCGGCGTGCCGGGCGGCGTGATGCACTGCTTCACGGAGCCGTGGCCCATCGCCGAGCGCGCGCTCGCACAGAATTTTTACATTTCGCTGTCGGGCATCGTCACGTTCAAGAGCGCGGCCGACGTGCAGGACGTCGCGCGGCGCGTGCCGCTCGAGCGGCTCCTGATCGAAACCGACTCGCCGTACCTCGCGCCCGTGCCGTATCGCGGCAAGCCCAATGAACCTGCGTACGTAAGTTATGTCGGACGCTTCATCGCGCAGCAGCGCGAGATGCCGGAAGCGGAGCTGGCGGCGGCCACGACGCAGAACTTCTTCCGCCTCTTCAAAGACGCGGCGCCCGTCGCGGAATGATCGAAAATCCCATTGCTATCAACGTATTGGGAGGGGAAATTAATGTTGAACATGAAAAATACCATGATTGAATCGCAAGCTTCGGCTATCGCTTTGGCAACCTCCGCGGCCCGCCCGGGCGTCTGGCGCCGCGGTGCCGGCCGCCTTTCCCTGGCGCTTGCCGGAGGCTTGATGTGCGCGGCCTTCGCCGCCCCGGCCGCGCATGCGTCGCCTGCCGACACGATGATCAAGGCCGTGAAGTTCGATGACGTGAAGGAAGTGAACAAGCAGCTCGCGAACGGCATGGACCCGAACATGACCGACAAGGACGGCACGCCGATCCTCGTCATTGCAGCGCGCGAGAAGTCCGACCAGGTGGCGGCCGCGCTCGCCGCGAACCCGAAGACGGACCTCGAAAAGCTCGACGCCGCCGGCGAGAACGCGATGATGCTGGCCGCGCTCAATGGCGACGCCGACCTCGTCAAGCTCCTGATCGGCAAGGACGCCGAGGTCAACAAGAAAGGCTGGACGCCGCTGCACTACGCGGCGGCCAACGGCCAGGACGAGGTCGCGCAACTCCTGATCGATCACTCGGCCTACATCGACGCGGGCTCGCCCAACGGCACGACGCCGCTGATGATGGCCGCGCGCGGCAATCACATCACGACGGTCAAGCTGCTGCTCGACGCGGGCGCGGACCTCTCGGTCAAGAACCAGCTCGGCCTGACCGCGCTCGATTTCGCGAAGCAATATCACGCGAAGGACGTGACCGAAGGCCTCGAGGCGCGCATGCAGAACGCGCAACAAGTGCCCGCCGCGGCGCCTGCCGCGTCACAAAACAGTGCAAAATGACGAAGTTGCAGCGCGGCGCTCGCCGCGCTCGTCGAATCGGCCTAAAGACCGATCTTCTCACCGCGATATACCGCTCAAATGAAAGGAAAACCATGCTGCGGGCTTTGATATGCGCCGGCGCGCTGGCCGTGCCACTGACGGCAGCCGCGTTCACGGGCGGCGACCTCAACAAGCTGTGCACACGGACCGACGTTGCTTCGCGCAGCGCGTGCGCAGCCTATATCGAGGGCGCCGCGGACGGCGTATACAACACGATCGACGCGATCGGCGGCACCACAGGGCCGCGCGTCGGCCAATACTTCTGCCTGCCGGCGGACACGCGCACGCAGCAGATGACGGACGCCGTGCGCAAGTATGTCGCCGAGAATCCGAACTCGGTGAACTACAACGCGAGCACGGTGATCGCGCTTGGGCTCGGCAAGGCGTTTCCCTGCAAGTCAGGCGATTGAGACCGATATGGAACGGCCCTCGCGCTCACCGCGTTTTCTGACTCCGACGGGCTGACGCGCCATGGGCCGCCTGGTCGTGGTCTCCAACCGCGTCGCGACGCCCACGGAAACCAAGGGCTCGGCGGGGGGGCTTGCGGTCGCGGTGTTCGGTGCGCTGAAGGACATGGGCGGCGTCTGGTTCGGCTGGAGCGGTGACGTCGTCAGCGAGACGGTCGCGAACGCCGGGCCGACGCTGGAAGTGGACGGCGCCGTGACCTTCGCCACCGTCGGCCTGCCCAAGCGCGACTACGACCAGTATTACCGCGGCTTTTCGAATGCGATGCTGTGGCCTGTGTTCCACTATCGCAACGATCTGGCCGTCTACGAGCGCGACGAGTACGCGGGCTACCGGCGCGTGAATGCGTGGCTTGCCCACAAGCTCATCAAGCTGCTCGAGCCCGACGACATCGTCTGGGTCCACGACTACCACCTGATTCCGTTTGCCGAAGCGCTTCGCCAGGAGGGCATCGGCAACCGCATCGGGTTCTTCCTGCATATTCCGTTTCCATCGCCGCAGGTCCTGCTCAACGTGCCGCCGCACGAAGAGCTGGCGAAGTCGCTCTGCTGCTATGACTTGCTCGGCTTTCAGACGGAAACCGACCGGACCGCGTTTCACGACTACATCGTCCGCTGCGCGCATGGCGCCGTGGAGCCGGCCGGGCAGGTTCGGGCCTTCGGCCGCACGCTGCGCACGGGCGTCTACCGGATCGGCGTGTTTCCCGACGAGATCGCGGCGCAAGCCGAGCGCTACGAAAGCCGCCAGCACGTGCTGGAGCTCAAGGAGAGCCTCGAGGGACGCAAGCTCATCATGAGCGTCGACCGGCTCGACTATTCGAAGGGCCTCGTCGAGCGCTTCCGGGCCTTCGAGCAGCTGCTCGAAAAAGCGCCCGAGTGGCGCGGCAACGTCACGCTCGTCCAGATCGCGCCGCCGACCCGCTCGGACGTCGACACCTACCAGCAGATCCGCCAGAACCTCGAGTACGAAGCCGGGCGGATCAACGGCCGCTACTCGGGGCTCGACTACACGGCGATCCGCTATCTGAACCAGCGCTACGACCGCCTCAAGCTGATGTCGCTCTTTCGCGAGTCGCAAGTCGGTTTCGTCACGCCGCTGCGCGACGGCATGAACCTCGTCGCCAAGGAGTACGTGGCGGCGCAGAATCCGGACGATCCCGGCGTGCTCGTGCTGTCGTGCTTCGCGGGCGCGGCCGACGAGCTCACCGCCGCGCTGCTCGTCAATCCGCACGACCTCACGGGCATGTCCGAGGCGCTGCAGCGTGCGTTGTCGATGCCGCTTGCCGAGCGCAAGCGGCGTCACGAGGCCAATATGGCCGTGCTGCGCAAGAACAACCTCGGCGTCTGGCGCGATGCGTTCCTCGCCGATCTGCGCGGCACGCCTTCGCCTAGCGCAGCGGATGCGCCAGGCGAAGGCGGCGAGCCCGACGCGCGCTGACGGCCGGCCGCACGATGCTGACCACGCTCGCCATCGCCAACTACCGCTCGCTGCGCCAGCTGCTGGTGCCGCTGGCTCGCCTGAACGTCGTGACCGGGCCGAACGGCAGCGGGAAATCGAGCGTGTACCGGGCGCTGCGCCTGCTTGCTCAAACCGCTCAGGGCGGCGTGATTCCGTCGCTCGCGCGCGAAGGCGGCTTGCAATCGACGCTCTGGGCCGGCCCCGAGCGCTTTTCGCGCGCGATGCTGGCCGGGGAGGCGCCCGTGCAGGGGACGGCCCGCAAGGAGCCCGTGAGCCTCAAGCTCGGCTTTGCCAGCGACGAGTTCGGCTACGCGATCGACCTTGGGCTGCCGCTCCCCGACGGCACGTCCGAGTTTTCGCTCGATCCCGAGATCAAGCGCGAGTGCATCTGGAGCGGGCCGCTCCTGCGGCCGTCGGCGCTGCTTGTCGACCGGCAAGGAGTGTCGCTGCGTGCGCGCGGCGAGGACGGCGAATGGTCGACGATTCCGCAGCCGGTCGCGAGCTTCGACAGCATGATGACCGAGTTCTCCGATCCGCGAAGCGCGCCGGAAATGATCGCGCTGCGCGAGCAGATCCGCTCGTGGCGCTTCTACGACCACTTTCGCACCGACGCCGAAGCGCCCGCGCGCCAGCCGCAGATCGGCACGCACACGCCGCGGCTCGCCGACGATGGCGCGGACCTCGCGGCGGCGCTGCAGACCGTCCGCGAGATCGGGGATGCGCGCGCGCTCGAGCGAGCCGTCGACGATGCGTTCCCCGGCTCCAGCGTGTCGATCGAGAACCGCGACGGGCGCTTCGAAGTGACGATGCGGCAGCACGGCCTGCTGCGCCCGCTGAAGGCGGCGGAGCTGTCGGACGGCACGCTGCGCTACCTGCTGCTCGTTGCAGCGCTGCTGACGCCGAGGCCGCCTGCTCTCGTCGTGCTCAACGAGCCGGAAACGAGCCTGCATCCCGACTTGCTGCCGGCGCTCGGCCGGCTGATCGGCGCGGCGTCGGAGCGCTCGCAGGTGCTGGTCGTCTCGCACGCGTCGCGGCTCATCGCGGCGCTCGAGCGGGAGTCCGGCAGCCAATCGATCGTGCTGGAAAAGGTGCTCGGCGAAACCCGGATTGCCGGCGCGGACGACCTCGATCTGCCGCCCTGGAAGTGGCCGTCGCGGTAGCGTGAGGCGCATGTGCGGCGCATGCTTCACGCGCGGCGGGCCGAGCGGCGGATGTTTCTCGACTGTAACAGGACCGAGGAAGTGCAATACTTCCGGTTTTGCCGCGCTCGATCCGCGATAATCGAGCCAATATCAACCGCGAAAAAGCGGGTGAGCAGCAGCCGGCGCGGTGCTGCGCCAACACCCCGGAACCGAGCGGCGCACTAGCGCCGCTGCCTGCGGCGGCCAAGCCCGTCCAGCCAAGGAGAGCCAGAAAGATGAAGATTGCGCAGATCGCCCCTCTGACCGAGTCGGTGCCCCCGAAGCTTTATGGCGGAACGGAGCGCGTCGTGTCGTATATCACGGAGGCACTGGTCGATCTCGGCCATGATGTGACACTGTTTGCGAGCGGCGACTCGCAGACGAGTGCAAAGCTCGAAGCGGTATGGCCGCGCGCGCTGCGCCTGGATCCGGCGATTCGCGACCGGATCGCGCCCCACATGCTGTTGATGGAGATGGTGCGGCGTCAGGCCGAAGAGTTCGACGTGCTGCATTTCCACATGGACTATTACTCGTTCTCGCTGTTCAAGCGGCAGGACACGGCCTTTGTCACCACGCTGCACGGCCGCCTCGACCTGCCCGAGCAGCAGCCGGTGTTCGACACGTTCAATACCGCGCCCGTGATCTCGATCTCGGACTCGCAGCGCGCGCCGCTGCCGCAGGCCAAATGGCTCACGACCGTCTACCACGGCCTGCCCGAGAACCTGTACACACCGCAGCCGGTGGAGCAGAAGTACCTCGCGTTTCTCGGCCGGATCTCGCCGGAAAAGCGCGTCGATACGGCCATCCGCATCGCGGCGAAATGCGGGCTGCCGATTCGCATCGCGGCGAAGATCGACGCCGCCGACCGCGAATATTTCGAACGCGACATCAAGCCGCTCTTCGATTTGCCGCACGTCGAATACGTCGGCGAGATCGCCGATCATCAGAAGGCTGAATTCCTGTCGGGCGCGCACGCGCTCCTGTTCCCGATCGACTGGCCGGAGCCGTTCGGCCTCGTGATGGTCGAGGCGATGGCTTGCGGCACGCCTATCATTGCGTTCAATCGCGGCTCGGTGCAGGAGGTGATCGACGAGGGCATCTCGGGCTTCATCGTCGAAGACGAGATCAGCGCGGTGGCGGCGGTGAATCGCCTGCATCTGGTGCCGCGCAAGCGCGTGCGGCAGCGCTTCGAGGAGCGCTTCACCTCGCACCGGATGGCGAAGCAATACCTGGAGGCCTATCAGGCCGTGATCCGCGCGCAAAAACGCTCGCGCTTCAAGGTGATCGATACGACGTCGAGCTGAACGAGCCGGCTGAATCGGCTGTCGGAAAAGGAAACGGCGATGCGCAGTGCATCGCCGTTTCTGTTTTGGGCTGTGCGCCGGGCTGCCCTGGCCAGGTTCCGGCGCCGCGCCGCTTAGATACCGAGGCGCGAGACCTTCGTGCCTTGCAGCGACAGGTCGCCCATGAGGCCGGCGTTCGTCAGCACGAACACTTCGACCGGCGCGGTGGCCGTGTTGGTGTCGATCGCGCCGTTGGCGCCCATCTTCACGAGCGCGACCGATGCGTCGCCGCCGGCCGACCAGCCATCCGTGCTGCGGAATTTGTCGAGGGCTTCCTGCGTCATGAACAGGAAGACGATCGCCTTCGACTGCGCGCCGGCTTGCAGGCCGAGCGAGCCGGAAGCCGTGCTGTAGTAGCCGACCGTGCTGCCGCCCACGCGCAGCGCGCCTTCGCCGTACTGGCCGCCGACGATCAGGCCAGCCTGAATGACCGACGGGAACACCAGCACGCCGCGGGCTTTGCCGACGAGCTCACGCGAGCCCGGCACCGTCGCGTAGAGGCGCGACATCGTGGCGTCCACGCTCGCGTTGATCGACTGGCGCTTGGACGCGTTCGTCGCGCTGGTATCCGGCTTGTTTGGGGTGGTCGTGCAGCCGGTGAGTGCGAGGCTGCCGGCGACGAGCGCGGCTGCTGCCTTCAGCATGAAATTGCGTTTTTGCATCTTTTTCTCCGTCGAGGATCTTCAGTCCAAAGCCTCACGAAATGAGAGGTTTGTATGAAGCGTTATAACACAGAGACAAGTTCAGGGGTCTCGAGGCTATCTTGAAAACCCTTTATAGACAAGCGTTTGCGAGCGGTCAATGGTTGTTTTGGTAATTTTGACCGACTTTGAAATCGTTGCATTTCATGCAACATTCGTCCGCCTGAAATGCTTTGAAAACGATGGTTTACCGAGTCGGCATGCATGACGCGTGCCTGGCTCGAACGAAGCCGTGCCGCCGCATCGGCACGGCTATCGTAGAAGAAGTGTAACTATTGTAAGAATCCTGAAGTCAATGATTCGCCGGACTCTTCACGGCCGGCGGCCGCCGCAAGGCGCGGCGGATGCCCGCGATCACCAGGCCGACGGCAAAGAGAAACGCCGCCGGCACTACCCAGTAGCCGACGAACGCGTGCCATAGATAACCGGCAAGCGTGGCTTTCCTGATGGCGTATTCGTCGATGGCCTCTTGTTGCCGGGCGGCGTTGGCGGCGAGGACGTCGGCCGGGCAGCCGGCCGCACGCGCTTCGTCCGGCTTGCCGTGACAGCGCGCCGGAGCGCCCGCGGCCCGTTGCGCGTCGGTGAAATTCCAGGTCGTCAGCGCGTTGTCGAGGTCGACCCTGTTATAGGCCATCTCCTCCCGGATTTCGCGCACCGCGACGATCATCACCGGCACCAGCCAGAAGACGATCACGATCAGCCACCGCCTGAACCAGCGGTTTTGTCTCCATGCCATTCCAGCCTCCGCAATGCTTGACGCATTCACGACGAGACGGCGGCCCGATGGCGCATTGTCGTATTGAGGGAGCGGGCCGTCTTCGCAGCCATCATAGAAGAAAACATGACAGACCGCCGTGTCGCCGATTGCGCGAGCGGGGCTGGCCGAACGAAGGGGCTCAGGCGACTGCGGCCGCAAGGCGGCGCGGCATCAGGAAGGGATAAGGCTCGGGAGATCGGGGAGGGAAGGCCGGCCGTCAGCGCGAACCGGCCCTGCGGTACGGCTGCGCCTCAGCTCTTGTTGCTCAGGCAATCCTTCATGAAGGCCTTTCGATCGTCGCCCTTCTTGTCGCCGGCTTGTTTGTTGCACATGCTCATCTTCTCTTGCTGCGTCATCGGCTTGGCGCTCGCCGCCGAGTTTTTCGACAGGCAGTCCTTCATGAACGCCTTGCGGTCGTCGCCTTTCTTGTCGCCGGCCTGCTGGTTGCACATCGTCATCTTCGATTGCTGGCTGTTCTGCGCGAAGGCAGGCGGGCAGAGCGCGGCGCCGGCGAGAACGGCGGCAAGCGCGGACAGGGCGAAAGCGGATCGGATCTTCATTTGACACACTCCCAACGGGTGATTGGCGTTATAGGCGATGCGATCGCGCGCAGGCCGCCACGGCCGATCCCTGGGCCGCTTGCGCGGGCTGAGCGCCGTCGCATTATGGCAAAGCTGCCCCAAAAATGGCTAGCATGCCGATGCATGGCTAGACATGCCGATGCAGACGGCTGTCCACAACCGGCCCTGCGTAATTTCTTCAAGCCTGCCGGTAATTTGCGAGGCGGGCGAGCCTGGCGGTTACAAGCTGAGAGTGCGCGAGCGGCGCGCGCCGTCTTGTCGCGGCGGGGGCAGCCGCCGGAATGGTCCGAGGCGAGCGGAACGGGACTTGCATGCGAGCAAGGCACGCCAAATCGAGTTTGGGAGTTCGCGATGTCGGCCGTCCCTCAGCAGGAGCGCTACAAAGGTTTTGCGATTGCCGTCCAGGCGCTGCGGCGCGCGCAGGAAAGCGGCGAAGCGCCCGACGCGCCGCGGCACTTCGATATCGTCGTCACCATTTCGCGTGAGCTCGCTGGCGAGCACGCCAAATCCGAAATGTTCGGCGTGCCGGAGCATGAGCCCTTCGCGAGCGAATTCGACGCGCATAGGACCGGCGTGCAATATGCGCGCGACATCATCGACGGCAAGATCGACGGGCAGTCCGTCGAGGGGCTCTAGACCCGTCTGCCGTCACGCATCCTTCCTTCTTGTGAGGCGCCGTAAGACTTGCGGCGCACGCGAGCGCCCGGCTTTTTCCCCCTCGCAAACCCGAAAATACGGGCCGCATCCTTGCGCGCATTGCAATAACGGTACAGCATAGGCGATTCCGAGCACATCCAAAAACGGCTCTCCCCGAGCCCGATAACCAAGGAGATTTGCATGAGTCACCGTATTCGCCGCCGTGTGCTGACCGCCGCCGTCGTGCTTGCCGCCGGCGCGGCGCTGCCGTTTTCTTCGGCCTTCGCCCAGGCGCCGAAGAAGCCCAAGGTTGCGCTCGTCATGAAATCGCTCGCCAACGAGTTCTTCCTGACGATGGAAACCGGCGCGAAGGACTATCAAAAGCACAACGCCGGCCAGTTCGACCTGATCACGAACGGCATCAAGGACGAAACCGACACGGCCAGCCAGATCCGCATCGTCGAGCAGATGATCGTCTCGAAGGTCGATGCGATCGTGCTCGCGCCCGCCGACTCCAAGGCGCTCGTGCCGGTCGTGAAGAAAGCGGTCGATGCGGGGATCATCGTGGTCAACATCGACAACCGGCTCGATCCCGATGTGCTCAAGTCGAAGGACCTGAACGTGCCGTTCGTCGGCCCGGATAACCGCAAGGGCGCGGAGAAGGTTGGCGACTACCTCGCGAAAAAGCTCAAGGCGGGCGACGAGGTCGGCATTCTCGAGGGCGTGTCGACGACCACCAATGCGCAGCAGCGCACGGCCGGCTTCAAGGACGCGATGCAGAAGGTCGGCGCGAAAATCGATTCGGTGCAATCGGGCGAGTGGGAGATCGACAAGGGCAATGCGGTTGCCTCCGCGATGCTCAACGAGTACCCGAACCTGAAGGCGCTGCTGTGCGGCAACGACAATATGGCGATCGGCGCAGTGTCGGCCGTGCGCGCGGCCGGCAAGCAAGGCAAGGTGTACGTGGTCGGCTACGACGACATCGACGCGATCAAGCCCATGCTCAAGGACGGCCGCGTGCTCGCGACCGCCAATCAGTACGCGGCCAAGCAAGCCGTATTCGGCATCGACACCGCGCTCAAGGCGATCTCCGAGCACAAGAAGCAATCGGAGCTGTCGGGCGTCGTGGAGACGCCGGTCGATCTCGTCATCAAGTAACGGCGTCCGGCGGCATGCATGGACCGGCCAGGCGTCGCGAGACGCCCGGCCGCCGTGCCAGCCGCCGCGCTACTTCGACAAACGCTCAAGAAACGCGCGCCATTGCCGTTATTGCGGGATAGGCCTCATTGGGATTGCCCATTCGAGATGGATTCGACCCACGACGAAGTGACCTCAGTGCTGTCCGTGACGGGTATCGGCAAGACCTATGCCGAGCCGGTGCTCGCCGACGTCGCGCTCGAGCTGTTCGCGGGCGAGGTGCTGGCGCTGACGGGCGAGAACGGCGCGGGCAAGAGCACGCTGTCGAAGATCATCGGCGGCTTGACCGAGCCGACCACGGGCGCGATGCGCCTTGGCGGCGAACCCTATGCGCCGGCGAGCCGCACGGCCGCCGAGACGCTCGGCGTGCGGATGGTGATGCAGGAGCTGAATCTCTTGCCGACGCTATCGGTCGCCGAGAACCTGTTCCTGAATCACCTGCCGCGGCGCGGGCCGGCCGCGCTCGGCTGGATCGACCGGCGGCGCCTGCGCGAAGACGCGCGCGTCGCGATGGCGCAGGTCGGGCTCGACGCGATCGATCCGGACACGCTCGTCGGCGAGCTCGGCATCGGCCACCAGCAGATGGTCGAGATCGCGCGCAACCTGATCGGCGACACGCGCGTGCTGATCCTCGACGAGCCGACCGCGATGCTGACGGCGCGCGAAGTCGACCTGCTGTTCGAGCAGATCGAGCGGCTCAAGGATCGCGGCGTGGCGCTCGTCTACATCTCGCATCGGCTGGAGGAGCTCGCGCGGATCGCCGATCACGTCGCGGTGCTGCGCGACGGCCGGCTTGTTTACACGGACCGGATGGCGAATGTGACGAGCGAGCGCATCGTCACGCTGATGGTCGGGCGCGAGATCGGCGAGCGGATCGATCTCGGCGAACGCAAGATCGGCGCGCCGCTCCTGAAAGTCGACGGGCTTGGCCGCGGCCAGGTCGTGCGCGACGTGTCGCTCGAAGTGCGCGAGGGCGAGATCTTCGGCGTGAGCGGCCTGATCGGCGCGGGGCGAACCGAGCTCATGCGGCTCATCTATGGTGCCGATCTCGCCGATCGCGGGACGGTGTCGGTCGGCAGGCCGCCCGTGCCCGTGAAGATCGCCTCGCCGGCCGACGCGGTGCGGCACGGCATCGCGCTCATCACCGAGGACCGCAAGGGCGAGGGGCTGCTGCTGCCGCAGCCGATCGCGGCGAACGTCTCGCTCGGCAATCTGCGGGGCGTCGCCAAGCGCGGCGTCGTCGACGCGCGGCGCGAGACGGCGCTCGCGCAGACCCAGATCGACACGCTGCGCGTGCGCGCGGCGGGGCCGGCGCAGCCGGTCGGCGAGCTCTCGGGCGGCAATCAGCAGAAGGTCGTGATCGGGCGCTGGCTGGCCCGCGCGACCACGGTGCTCCTGTTCGACGAGCCGACGCGCGGCATCGATGTCGGCGCCAAGTTCGACATCTACGGCCTGATGGGCGCGCTGGCCCGCGAAGGCCGGGCGCTCGTCGTGGTGTCGAGCGACCTGCGCGAGCTGATGCTGATCTGCGACCGGATCGGCGTCATGTCGGCGGGACGGATGACGGGCATTTTCACGCGGGACAACTGGACGCAGGACGCGCTGCTCGCCGCCGCCTTCGCCGGTTACAGCAGCCGCGACGCGTTGCTGGCCGCGCACGATACGCATCAAGCAGGGAGTCTCACATGACGGACCAACCGGCGCCGAAAAGTGGCGCAGGCGACGCAAGCCGCGCGGCGGCCGAGACGGGCGGCGCCGAGCGCGCCGCGCCGGCCGGCACGCGGCTCGGCTTCTCGAACTACCTCGGTCTCGCGGGCGCGCTCGCCGCGATGATCGCGCTCTTCTCGGTGCTGAGCTCGCACTTTCTCACCTACGACACCTTCAGCACGATCGCCAACCAGATTCCCGACCTCGTCGTGATGTCGGTCGGCATGACCTTCGTGCTGATCATCGCGGGGATCGACCTCTCGGTGGGCTCGGTGCTCGCGCTCGGCGCATCGGTGGTGAGCGTCGCGGCGCTCAAATGGGGCTGGGGGCCGTTCCCGTCCGCGCTGCTCGGCCTGGCCGCCGCCGCGCTGACCGGCACGGTGACGGGCGCGGTGACGGTCGGCTGGCGGATTCCCTCGTTCATCGTGTCGCTCGGCGTGCTGGAGGCCGCGCGCGGGCTCGCCTACCAGATGACCAACTCGCGCACGGCCTACATCGGCGACGCGTTCGATTTCCTGTCCAACCCGATCGCGTTCGGCATCTCGCCGGCGTTTCTGATCGCGGTGGCGGTGATGATCGCGGCGCAGCTCGTCCTGACGCGCACGGTGTTCGGCCGCTACCTGGTCGGCATCGGGACCAACGAGGAGGCCGTACGGCTCGCGGGCGTCAATCCGCGGCCTTACAAGATCGTCGTGTTCGCGCTGATGGGCGCGCTCTCGGGCCTGGCCGCGCTGTTCCAGATCTCGCGCCTGGAGGCGGCCGACCCGAACGCGGGCGCGGGCGCCGAACTGCAGGTGATCGCGGCGGTGGTGATCGGCGGCACGAGCCTGATGGGCGGGCGCGGCTCGGTCATCAGCACGTTCTTTGGCGTGCTGATCATCTCGGTGCTGGCGGCGGGGCTCGCGCAGATCGGCGCGAACGAGCCGACCAAGCGGATCATTACCGGCGCGGTGATCGTGGTGGCGGTCGTGCTGGATACCTATCGAAGCCGCCGCAAACGCTCGGCATAGCGGCGAGCGGGACGGCGCGAAATTTCTGGCCGTTCGGGCGTTCAGTTGTTCATACAAGATGCCGTTATACCGGGATGGAATACGGGGCCATTCCGGTGCGCAGGCCAGACACGCAGCATGGCCGCGCGACGGCGCGACGAGATGTAACGAGACGGGTGTAGAAGTGCCGCAAGGCAGCTCTGGAGTGGCTGACCTGCCGGCGAGAAAAACAAGCGAGAGAGAAACGGGTTATGGCGACGATCAAGGATGTAGCGGCTGCAGCTGGCGTTTCGTTCACTACGGTGTCTCATGTGGTGAACAACTCGCGGCCGGTGTCGGCGGACGTGCGCGCGAAAGTCGAGCGGGCGATCAGCCAGCTCAACTACGTGCCGTCGGCGGTCGCCCGCTCGCTCAAGGCGCGCGCGACCGCCACCATCGGCCTCGTCGTGCCGAACAGCACCAATCCGTACTTCGCCGAGCTCGCGCGCGGCATCGAGGATGGTTGCGCGCGCAAGGGTTATTGCGTGTTTTTCTGCAACTCCGACGACGACCCCGCCAAGCAGCGCAACTACTTGCGCGTGCTGCAGGAAAAGCGCATCGACGGGCTGATCATCGCCTCGGCTGGCGATGACGCCGTGCTTGCCGATAGCCTCGCCGACTCGCGCGAGCCGCTCGTGATCCTCGATCGCAATATCGAGGGGCTCGCGGCCGATCTCGTGCAGATCGACCACGAAAAGGGCGCCTATCTCGCCACGAGGCATCTGCTCGAACTCGGCCACGCCAGAATCGGCTGCATCACGGGACCGGTTTCAACGGCCGTGAGCGCAATGCGCGTGCACGGTTTCATCCGCGCGATGGCCGAACGCGGCATCGACATCGTGCCGAGCGCGATCGTCGAGAGCGACTTTTCCGGGGCGGGCGGCCATCTGGCGGCAGGCCAGCTGTTCGACACGGTGCGCCCGAGCGCGATTTTCGCGTGCAACGACATGATGGGCATCGGCGCACTGCGGGCGGCCGCCGAGCGGGGGATCCGCGTGCCGCAGGACTGCTCGGTCATCGGCTTCGACGATATCGAGTTCAGCGCCTATACCTATCCGTCGCTGTCGACGGTCGGCCAATCGGTGCGCGCGCTCGGCGAGACCGCGGCGCTCACGCTGATCGAGCGCATCACGGGCGCGGCGGGCAACGGGCCGACGCGCCGGCGCGTGGTGTCGCCGCGGCTCGTGCTGCGCGAATCGACGGCTGCGTTCGCGGAGCCGACGCGCATCGAGCTCTGTGCCTAGCCCGGGTGGCTGTCCGTGCGTTTCGGTAGAAATTGCGGAAATCCTCCGGCCGCAATCGCCATACGGTAAAAAATACTCAATTCCTCTGCGCTCTCGCCGTAACCGCAGCTAGAGCGCGGCGTCCCATTTCGCCGATCCGTCAGGCGCGCGCGTCAGCACCACTTTCTTCGATGCGCTAGAGGACCTGCAACATGATGAAGGGCATCACGATCAAAGCACGCATCGGCCTGACGATGGCGTTTCTGTCCGCGCTGCTGCTGGCGCTGGGCGTTCTGGGCTTGTCCGGGATGGGCCGCGCGAACGACGCCTATCGGGACACCTACGCAAACCAGATGCCGAGCGCCGTCGACATCGCCAACGCCGAGCTTTTTGCGGCCCGCGAACGTCTGGCGCTCGACCGCGCCGCGTTCCAGGCGGGGACCCCAACTGCCGCGGCAGCGCTCGACCGCGCCAAGGTCATGCGCACGACGTCGCAATCGTGGTGGAAGAAATACCTCGACCTGCCGCGCGGCGCGGAAGAGAACAGGCTCGCGCAGGACGTGTCGGCCAAGCGCGACGCGCTCTATCATCTGCTCGACGCCGAAGCGCCCGTGATCCAGGCCAACGATCACGACAAGCTGGTCGACATGACGAACCGCATCCAGCCCGCTTACAACGACCTTGCCAATGCCGACGACGCGTTGAGCCGCATGCAGTTCCAGCAGGCCGAGACGGGCTACCAGGACGCGCAGTCGCAATACGGGACCTTTCGTCTCATCACCTTCGCTGCGCTGATCGCGGGGCTGGGCGCCGCGCTGCTGTCGTATCTGGCGCTGCGCGCCGCGATCGCCCGGCCGCTCGACGAAACGCTCGGCCATTTCGAGGCGATCGCCGCGGGCGACCTGCGCCGGCCGATCGTTGCGCGCTCGCACGACGAGATGGGCATGCTGATCGAAGGGCTCGCGAAGATGCAGACGAGCCTGACTGAAACGGTGCGTTCGGTGCGCGCCGGGAGCGAATCGATTGCGTCCGCAACCAAGCAGATCGCGGCCGGCAACGTCGATCTTTCGTCGCGGACCGAAGAGCAGGCTTCCGCGCTGCAGGAGACGGCCGCCAGCATGGATCAATTGACCGGCACCGTGAAACAGAACGCGGAGAACGCGCGGCAGGCGAGCGCGCTCGCGGCGAATGCGTCGGAGATCGCCAACAAGGGCAATGCGGTGGTCGGGCAGGTCGTCGGCACGATGGGCGACATCAACCAGAGCTCGGCGAAGATCGCCGACATCATCGCGATCATCGAGGGCATCGCATTCCAGACCAACATCCTCGCGCTCAACGCGGCGGTCGAGGCGGCCCGCGCCGGCGAGGACGGACGCGGCTTCGCCGTGGTCGCGGGCGAAGTGCGCAGCCTCGCGCAGCGTTCGTCGGCGGCGGCCAAGGAGATCAAGGAGCTGATCGATACCTCGGTCGAGCGCGTGCGCACGGGGTCGTCGCTCGTCGACGAGGCGGGGCGCACGATGGAGGAGATCATCGGCGCGGTGCAGCGCGTGACCGACATCATGGGCGAGATCGCCGCCGCCTCCGAGGAGCAGAGCAGCGGCATCGACCAGGTGGCGCGCGCTGTCACGCAAATGGACGAGGTGACGCAGCAGAACGCGGCGCTCGTCGAAGAAGCGGCGGCCGCGGCGCAATCGCTCGAGGACCAGGCGAGCAAGCTGCGCGCGACCGTGGCCGTGTTCCGCGTCGAGGACGATCATGCGCGGCCAGGCGCGGCGGCGTTCGCGCGCTCGGCGCCAGGCGTCAAGCGGGCCGCTCGCGTCGAACCGGCGGTGCGCGCGGCCAACGCCGCGAAGCCGGCGATGGCCGCGCCGATGGCGCCTGCGGCGGCCGTCTCCGCGCCGCCGGCACGGACAGCGCCGCGCGCAGCCTCGGCCGCTGTCAAGCCGGCTGCGTCCGCGCCCCAGGCCGCCAAGGCTGCGGCGGTGACGGCCGGCGGCTCCGGCGACGACTGGGAGACCTTTTAAGCGCTCCTCCACGCACCGGCGGCGCCGTAGCATGAGTCCCCGTTAGAATGCGCGCAGCGCCGCCTGATCGCTGCGCCACTCTATTTCCCGGGGATGCCTGCTTATGCTGCTGCGCGCCGAAACCCGCCGTCCCGTCCGCATCGTCCGTTTCCTCCGCATCGCCGGCATCTGCGCCGCAGCGATCCTTCTCCTCATCCTCCTCTGCGCGGCGGGCATCTGGCTCTACTTGCGCGCAAGCCTGCCCGAGCTCGACGGCGCGCGTCCCGAAGCCGGCCTTTCCGCTCCCGTCGACATTTCGCGCGACGCGCAGGGGGCCGTGACGATCCGCGGCGCCACGCGCGCGGACGTTGCGTTCGCCACGGGTTTCGCGCAGGCGCAGGATCGTTTCTTTCAGATGGATTTATTGCGGCGCGTCGCTGCCGGGGAGCTCGCCGCGCTCATCGGCCACGACGCGCTCGCGATCGACGAACAAAATCGTCTGAATCGCTTTCGCGCGCGCGCCGAAGCGGCGGTGGCGGCGATGCCCGCGGACGAGCGCGTCATGCTTGGCCGCTACACGGAAGGCGTCAACGCCGGTCTCCTCGCGCTGCGGGCGCGGCCGTTCGAATACGCGGTGCTGCGCGTGGCGCCGCAGACGTGGCGGCCCGCCGATACGCTGCTCGTCGTCTATGCGATGTATCTCGACCTGCAGGCGGGCGAAGTGCCGCGCATCCTCGCGCGCGCCGCGCTGCGCGATGCGGTGCCTCCGGATCTGTTTGCGTTCCTGACGCCCACCGGCAGCCGCTGGGATGCGCCACTCGACGGCGTGCCCACTGTCTCGGGCCCGCTCGTCATTCCGCCGACCCGCCCGGACTGGCTCGACGACCCGTTGCCGCCGCCATCGTCCGAGCACGCCGAGGCATTCGTGCCGCCGGCTGCGGCGATCGGCAGCAACAACTGGGCTGTCGACGCGGCGCATGGAGCGGGGGGACGCGCCTACGTCGCCAACGATATGCATCTCGGCCTGCGTCTGCCCAACATCTGGTACCGGCTGACGCTGCTGTTTCCCGACGGCAGCGCCGGCAACGGCGCCCGCATACGGCGCCTGTCCGGCGTCGGCCTGCCGGGCACGCCGCTCGTGGTGGCGGGCAGCAACGGCGATGTGGCGTGGGGCTTCACGAACAGCTACGGACATTTCATCGACCTCGTGCCGCTCGAGCGCGACCCGGCCGATCCGCTGCGCTATCGCGGGCCGGGCGGCGATTGGGAGCGTGCGCAAGAGCATGTCGAGACGATCGCAGTCAAGGGCGCGGATGCCGTGCGCATGCCGGTGCGCGACACGCGCTGGGGGCCGATGCTCGAGACCGGTGGCGGCAAGGACGGTGACGGTTCCGCGCGGACCTACGCGGTGCGCTGGGCCGCCTATTTGCCTGACGCAGTCAACGTTGGCCTGATCCGCATGGAAGACGCGCACGATGTGCCGCAGGCGCTTGCCGTGGGACAGACGAGCGGCATGCCCACGCAGAATCTCGTCGCCGCCGATCGCGGCGGCCATATCGGCTGGACCCTGGCGGGCCCGCTGCCGGCCGCGACGCTCGACCCGCAAGGCCTGCCGGCGACGGCTGAAGAGGCGACGGCCGCCGCCCGTTTCGAGCGCTTGCCCGCCGCGAGCTATCCGCGTCTGATCGATCCGCCGCAGGGCCGCTTGTGGACCGCGAACAATACCCAGTTCGGCGATCCGGAAATCCGGCGCAAGATCGGCGACGGCGGCGCCGACATGGGCGCGCGCGCAACCCAGATCCGCGACGACCTGTTCGCGCGGGAGCGCTTCGACGCACACGCTCTCCTGTCGATCCAGCTCGACGACCGCGCGCCATGGGTGAGCTATTGGCGTGCACTGGCGCTCGACACGCTCGACGCCGACGCGCTGCGCGATCATCCGCAGCGCGAGGCGTTCAAGCGCATCGTGAGCGCCTGGAACGGACGCGCGGACAGCGACGCCGCAGGCTATACGCTCGTGCGCGATTTCTACGAATCGTTCTACGACGCCTGGTTCGGTCCGCTCGATGCGCGGATGCGGCAACGCTGGCCTGGAGCGACGCCGACGCCGTGGCTCGCGGCGCCGACGGCTGGGCGCGCATCGTCGCGGCTCGAGCCGCTGATGGAAGCGCTGGCGCAACAACACGCGTGGGTGCCGGCGCGCGACACGGGCTGGCGCGCGTTCGTGCTCGATCGCATCGATGCGACGATCGCGCGCAATCTGCGCCACCACGCGACGCTCGACGACGCGCGCTGGGGCGAGCGCAATCGGCTCGCGCTCTACCACCCGTTCGCGCGGCTCTTGCCGCAGGCGTTGCGCGGCTGGCTCGGCGCGCCTGCCGACGCGATGTCCGGCGACATCGACATGCCGCGCGTGCAGCACCCGTCGTTCGGCGCGTCGGAGCGCTTCGCGGTTTCCCCGGGGCATGAGGAGGAAGGCACCCTGGAGATGCCCGGCGGCGCTTCGGGACATCCGCTGTCGCCGTATTTTCTGGCCGGCCACATGGCGTGGGTGCGCGGCGAGGCGAGCGCGTTCCTGCCCGGCCTGGATGCGCATCGATTCACGCTCACGCCCACGAACTGAAAAAGAGGTATCGAACGATGCGCACGCGCCGGCAAGCGACGCTCGTGCAAGCATCGTTCGATGTCATCGCGCATGGCGCGCGAAAAAAACTGTAACGAATCGACCAACCGTGTAATCGGAAACGGGGTGTCGTGCGTATAGGTCGGTAAGGCGAGGCGCGTCCCCGCGAGCCGGACTCATCTTGCTGAACCTGTGCTGCAAAGATGTGCGCGTGAGGCATGAAGAGCACATCGGCAGCAGGGAGATTATGTGTGAACGCAGACGTATGGCGGCACCCGAAGTGCGCCGAAAGTACGCTGGCGTACAGGAGAATTTCTTGCACCGCGTCACCGTCTAACGCACGAGACGTTTTGTCGTAGGCAACGGCAGCAACAGCTGTAGCGTTGGAGATTCGGGAACAAGATTGTAGGTGACCGAATCTGCGTTTCCAAGTCGGGAATGACGTGAAGCGCTTTTCACAACGTTGTTCGTGAAAAAAAATTTAAAAGGGATTAGGATGAATTCGAGCGATGTCGTTTCCGATTTTGCGCGCCGCGCGCGGCATCGATCGCAGACTTCGGCGAGGAGGTAGCATGGATATCTACAGCAGCTTCGCGAACCGCTTCGAGAAAACGCGAGAAGAGGAGTTCTCGCTCGAGGAGTATCTCGCGCTCTGCAAAGACAATCCCGCCGCGTACGCTACAGCTGGCGAACGCATGCTGACGGCAATCGGCGAACCCGAACAGATCGACACTCGCAACGACCCTCGCTTGTCGAGGATCTTCGCGAACAAAGTCATCAAGGTATATCCCGCGTTCCGTGAGTTCTACGGAATGGAAGAGGTGATCGAGCAGGTCGTCGCCTACTTCCGGCATGCGGCGCAAGGACTCGAAGAGAAGAAGCAAATTCTCTATTTGCTCGGGCCTGTCGGGGGCGGAAAGTCGTCAATCGCGGAGCGTCTCAAGCAGTTGATGGAGCGCGTACCGTTCTACTCGATCAAGGGCTCGCCCGTGAACGAGTCGCCTCTGGGGCTCTTCGACTATGACGAAGACGGCCCGATCCTGGAAGAGCAATACGGTATACCGCGCCGCTATTTGAAGAACATCTTGAGCCCGTGGGCCGTCAAGCGGCTGCACGAATACAACGGCGACATCCGCAAGTTCCGTGTCGTGCGCCGCTATCCTTCGGTGCTGCGGCAGATCGGCATCGCGAAGACCGAGCCGGGCGACGAGAACAACCAGGACATCTCCTCGCTCGTGGGCAAGGTCGACATCCGCAAGCTCGAACAGTACGCACAGGACGACGCCGACGCCTACAGCTACTCCGGCGGCCTGTGCCTCGCGAACCAGGGCTTGCTCGAGTTCGTCGAAATGTTCAAGGCGCCGATCAAGGTGCTGCACCCGCTGCTGACGGCGACCCAGGAAGGCAACTTCAAGGGCACCGAGGGCTTCGGCGCGATTCCGTTCGACGGCATCATCCTCGCGCACTCGAACGAGTCGGAGTGGAAGGCGTTCCGCAACAACCGCAACAACGAGGCCCTGCTCGACCGGATCTTCGTCGTGAAGGTGCCGTACTGCCTGCGCTCTTCCGAAGAGATCAAGATCTACGAGAAGCTCATCCGCAACTCGTCGCTTGGCCAATCGGTCTGCGCGCCAGGCACGCTCAAGATGATGGCGCAATTCTCGGTGCTCACGCGCCTGCAGGAACCCGAGAACTCGAGCCTGTTCTCGAAGATGCAGGTGTACGACGGCGAGAACCTGAAGGACACCGATCCCAAGGCGAAGTCGTATCAGGAGTACCGCGATTTCGCGGGCGTCGACGAAGGGATGACGGGCGTATCGACGCGCTTCGCGTTCAAGATCCTGTCGCGCGTGTTCAACTTCGATTCGACCGAGGTCGCGGCCAACCCGGTGCACCTGATGTACGTGCTCGAACAGCAGATCGAGCGCGAGCAGTTCCCGCCGGAGACAGAGCAGAAGTACCTGTCTTTCGTGAAGGACGTGCTCGCTTCGCGCTATGCGGAGTTCATCGGCAAGGAGATTCAGACCGCGTATCTGGAGTCGTATTCCGAGTATGGGCAGAACATCTTCGATCGCTACGTGACGTATGCGGACTTCTGGATCCAGGATCAGGAGTTCCGCGATCACGACACGGGCGAGAGCTTCGATCGCGCCGCGTTGAACGCGGAACTCGAGAAGATCGAGAAGCCGGCCGGCATCAGCAACCCGAAGGACTTCCGCAACGAGATCGTCAATTTCGTGCTGAGGGCGCGGGCGGCCAATGGCGGGAAGAATCCGGCTTGGATCAGCTACGAGAAGCTGCGTGTCGTGATCGAAAAGAAGATGTTCTCGAACACGGAGGAACTGTTGCCTGTCATTTCGTTCAATGCGAAAGGATCGGCGGAGGAACAGCGCAAGCACGAAGACTTCGTCAACCGGATGGTCACCAAGGGCTACACGCCGAAGCAGGTCCGGCTCTTGTGCGACTGGTATCTGCGCGTTCGGAAGTCGTCATGAGCCGAAGCGTGCAAGGCTCGCGCGGGGCGTCCGCGCGAGCCCCTTGCGAGACGTGAGCCGCGCGGAGCGATAGTCCGCGCTTTTCGCCCGCGTCTCGCGTTCGAGAACTTCAAGCGGGAGACCGGATGTGCTTCACCAAATCATCGACCGCAGGCTGGCAGGCAAGAACAAGAGCATTGCAAACCGCGAGCGCTTCTTGCGCCGGGTGAAGAACTATATTCGCCGCGCCGTTTCGGATGCGGTGCGTGATCGCAGCATCAAGGACATCCAAAACACGCAAAGCATCACCATTCCGCGCAAGGACATTGCGGAGCCGTCGTTCCGGCATGGCCCGGGCGGGCGGCGCGAAATGGTTCATCCCGGCAACGCCGACTATGTCCGCGGCGACAAGATTCCTCGTCCGCAGGGCGGCAGCGGCGGCGGAGGCAGCCAGGCGAGCAACGAAGGCGAAGGTCAGGACGATTTCGTGTTCGAGCTCTCGCGCGAAGAATTCATGCAGTACTTCTTCGACGACCTTGAGTTGCCGCGTCTCGTCAAAACCCATTTGCTCGCTGTGCCGACGTGGAAGAGCGTCCGCGCGGGCTGGGCCGCCGAGGGCACGCCGAACAACATCGACGTGGTGCGTTCGCTGCGCAGCGCGCTTGGCCGCCGCATTGCGCTGGGGGCGCCGCTCGTCAACGATCTTCGCGAACTCGAACGCCAGCTCGAGGAAATGAAGAACGATCCGAGCGACCGGCGCGAAGAGATCAAGCTGCTCGAGGAAGAGATCCACCATTTGCGCGGGCGCATCTGGCGCATCCCGTTCATCGATCCGTTCGACCTGCGCTACGTGAACCGCGTGAAGCAGCCGCAGCCGTCGAGCCAGGCGGTGATGTTCTGCCTGATGGACGTGTCGGGCTCGATGGACGAGCAGCGCAAGGATCTCGCCAAGCGCTTCTTCATCTTGTTGTACTTATTCCTGAAACGGAACTACGAAAAGATCGAAGTGGTCTTCATCCGCCACCACACGCGTGCGGAAGAAGTCGACGAAGACACGTTCTTTCATTCGACCGAAAGCGGCGGCACGGTGGTGTCGAGCGCGCTGGAGTTGATGCGCAAGGTGATGGATGAGCGCTACTCGCCGACTGAATGGAATATTTACGGAGCACAGGCCTCGGACGGCGACAACTGGACGGACGATTCGCCCAAGTGCCGCAAGATCCTACAGGATGACATCCTGACGAAGACCCGTTATTTTGCCTATATTCAAGTGGCTCCGGAGGAGCAGAACCTATGGCTTGAATATGCGCAGCTTGCCGGGACGCAGCCGCACCTCGCGATGAAGAAAGTCGAGACCGCGGCTGACATTTATCCGGTATTCAGAGAGTTGTTTGAAAAGCAGGCGGCGGCGGCATGACGAAGCACCTGCATAACGAGGCGCGCGGCTATCAGCCGGATCGCCACAAAAAAGGGACGCATGGGCATCGTGATTCTCATGCGCAGCGCGAGCCAGGCACCCGCGCCGACACGCGAGGGCACACCGAAGCGCCCGAAATGGGGCAAAGGGAAGTCCGTATGAACGTTGCCGACCGACGGCCTCTGCCGTGCCCGTCCGACTGGACCTTCGAACTCATCGAGGAGTACGACACGCACATCGCCCATGTTGCGGAGCAATATGAACTCGATGTGTATCCGATCCAGCTCGAAGTCATCAGCGCCGAACAGATGATGGACGCGTATGCGTCCGTCGGCATGCCGGTCAACTACCGGCACTGGTCGTTCGGCAAGCATTTCCTTTCAACCGAGAAGAGCTACCGGCGCGGTCAGATGGGCCTCGCGTACGAGATCGTCATCAATTCGAACCCCTGCATCGCGTATCTGATGGAAGAGAACACGATGACGATGCAGGCGCTCGTGATCGCGCACGCGGCCTATGGGCACAACTCGTTCTTCAAGGGCAACTACCTGTTCCGCTTGTGGACCGACGCGCACGCGATCATCGATTACCTCGTCTACGGCAAGAACTACATCGCCGAGTGCGAGGAGCGATACGGCCTCGATCGCGTCGAAGAGCTGCTCGATTCGTGCCACGCGCTGATGAACTACGGCGTCGACCGCTACAAGCGGCCGCAAAAGCTTTCGCTCGCCAAGGAATCGGCGATGCGGCGCGAGCGCGAGGCGTACTTGCAGTCGCAGGTCAACGAGCTGTGGCGCACGCTGCCGGCCAAGAAAGCGTTCGAGGCTGAAGAAGAGGAAGAGCGCTACCCGCCCGAGCCGCAAGAAAACCTGCTGTATTTCGCGGAGAAGAACGCACCGCTGCTCGAACCGTGGGAGCGCGAAGTCATTCGCATCGTCCGCAAGATCGGGCAATACTTCTACCCGCAGCGGCAGACGCAGGTGATGAACGAAGGCTGGGCGACGTTCTGGCACTACACGCTGCTCAACACGCTCTACCACCAGGGCCTGCTCGAAGACGGCTTCATGATGGAGTTCCTCCATTCGCACAGCAACGTCGTCTATCAGCCGCCCGTGACGAAGCAGTACTACAGCGGGATCAATCCGTACGCGCTCGGCTTTTCGATGATGAGCGACATTCGCCGCATCTGCGAGGCGCCGACGGAGGAGGACCGCAAGTGGTTCCCGGACATCGCCGGCACGCCATGGCTGCAGACACTGCACTATGCGATGCGCAACTTCAAGGACGAAAGCTTCATCGCGCAATACTTGTCGCCGCATCTGATTCGCGACATGCGCCTGTTCTCGGTGCTCGACGACGACATGCGCGATGCGCTCGAAGTCTCCGCAATTCACGACGAGAGCGGCTACCAGTACGTGCGGCAGGCGCTGTCCCGCCAATACGACATGCATCACCGGGAGCCGAACATTCAAGTGTGGTCGGTGAACACGCGCGGCGACCGGAGCCTGACGCTGCGGCATTTCATGAGCGACAACCGCCATCTGGCAAACGACAGCGAGGAAGTCCTCAAGCATATGGCGCGGCTGTGGCAGTTCGACGTGTACCTGGAAAGCGTCGACGAGAACGGCACGGTGAGGAAACGCTATGAATGCCGCTACGCGGCGCCGGCGATTCGGCTCTGATGCGCTAGCGCAACAGCGAGGCATCGATGTGCGACAAAGCCAGCCTTCGGGCTGGCTTTTTTTGTCTGCGAGTTTTGCTGCGCGCGCCGTGTGAAAGAATTCTGACGTTTTGCAGACGCACATTCTTTCGTTTGTATAAAATTCGTGGCCTCGCGAAATAAACACGTAAGAGCAAGGGCGTACGTATCGCACGCCTTTCGTTCCCACCCATCAGAGACCGACAAGGAGCCGCCACGACATGACCGATGTCACCACCGATCACCCCGTCCTCAGCCAGAACGACACGCGCCGCCGGGTCATGGCGATTGTCGGCGCGTCGTCCGGCAATCTCGTCGAGTGGTTCGATTTCTACGTTTATTCGTTTTGTGCGCTGTATTTCGCACCCGCTTTCTTTCCAAACGGAAATCCGACCACGCAGCTCCTCAACACGGCGGGCGTGTTCGCAGCCGGCTTCCTGATGCGCCCGATCGGCGGCTGGTTCTTCGGCCGCATCGCCGACAAGCATGGGCGCCGCACCGCGATGATGATCTCGGTGCTGATGATGTGCGGCGGCTCGCTCGTCATTGCCGCGCTGCCCACGTATGCGCAGATCGGTGCGCTTGCGCCCGCGCTGCTGTTGATCGCGCGCCTCTTTCAGGGCTTGTCGGTCGGCGGTGAATACGGGACGAGCGCGACCTATATGAGCGAGGTCGCGCTCAAAGGGCGGCGCGGTTTCTTCGCGTCGTTCCAGTACGTGACGCTGATCGGCGGCCAGCTGTGCGCGCTGCTCGTGCTCGTCATCCTGCAGCAGCTGCTCTCGACTGAGGACCTGAAGGCGTGGGGCTGGCGCGTCCCGTTCGTCGTTGGCGCGCTGGCGGCGCTCGTTTCGCTGTATCTGCGCAAGTCGCTCGACGAGACGGCCACGGCCGAAACCCGCAGCAGAAAGGAAGCCGGCACGATCCGCGGGCTGCTCCAGCACAAAGGCGCGTTCCTGACCGTGCTCGGCTTCACGGCGGGCGGCTCGCTGATCTTCTATACGTTCACGACCTACATGCAGAAGTACCTCGTCAACACGGCGGGCATGCATGCGAAGACGGCAAGCAACGTGATGACGGCGGCGCTCTTCGTCTACATGCTGTTGCAACCCGTGTTCGGCACGCTGTCCGACAAGATCGGGCGGCGCAAGTCGATGCTCTGGTTCGGCACGCTCGCCACGGCCTTCACGGTGCCGCTCATGCATGCGTTGAAAGACGTGTCGAGTCCGTATGCGGCGTTTGGCCTGGTCGTCGTGGCGCTCGCGATCATCAGCTTCTACACCTCGATCAGCGGATTGATCAAAGCCGAAATGTTCCCGCCGGAAGTGCGCGCGCTGGGCGTCGGGCTTTCCTATGCGGTGGCGAATGCCGTCTTCGGCGGCTCGGCCGAATATGTGGCGCTGTGGACGAAATCGATCGGGAATGAATCGGCGTTCTATTGGTATGTCACGGTGATGTGTGCGATTTCCTGCTTCGTGTCGTGGCGCATGCGCGATCCGAGCCGCGAGGGGTATCTGCGGCACGAGCCGTAAAGCCGGCAAGGCATTTCCGGCAGGCGGCCGGGCAGGACGTCGCCCGCCTTTGCCGCGTCATGCGTGGCGCGCCCGTGCGCGGGCCAGGAGTTCGCGGACTTCGTCGTCGGTCGTCTCGCCGAAGTCCTCGTAGTATTGGCCGACGCTGTAGAAGTTCGGCGGGTTGGACACGCAGACGAATGCATCGACGATGCCGCTGAAATCGGCCTCGGCACCGAGCGGCGCGACCGGCAAGCCGACGATCACGCGCGCCGGCTGCTGCTTGCGCAGCGCGCGAACCGCGGCCTGCATCGAGGAGCCCGTCGCCATGCCGTCGTCTACGACGATCGCGACGCGTCCTTCGACTTTGGCCGGCGCGGTGTCGCCGCGATAGAGCGTGGCGCGCCGCGCCAGCTCGATTTGCTCTTCCGCATGCACCGCCTCGAACTGCGCTTGTGTCACGCGTGCGATATGCATCGTGCCGTGGTCGACGTAAAGCGCGCCTCCTTCCGCAATCGCACCCATCGCGAGCTCGCGTTCGCCGGGGACGCCGAGCTTGCGGACCGGCAGCACGTCGAGCTCGGCGCCGAGGGCGATCGCGACTTCGTAGCCCACAGGTACGCCGCCGCGCGGCAGCGCAAGGACGACGGCGCCGGCTTCGGCGCCGGCGCTGCGCAAATGGACCGCGAGCATGCGGCCAGCCTCGGATCGATCTCTGAACAAAGTGAGCATGGTGCGCCCCGCGACGAAAAGCTCGTCTCTCTATGGTAGCCGCCGTGCGGGAAAGCGCAGCGGCGCGAGCGGGGAGGGCGCCCGCGCGCGAACGGCGGTCTACGATTGCTCGCGCGCTCGCGTGATCAGGAACACCAGGGCCGCCATGAAAGCCGACGCGAGCACGCCGAGCGCGAGTATGACCGAGGTGCTGAGCGTGTCTCCGGCGCCCAGGTAACGGTCGCCCGTCGTATAGATGAGCGTGAGCGGCTCGCCGCCGAAGCGCAGCGTTTCGGTCCGGTTGAACAGGACTTGCGCCGGCGTGCCGTCAGCGGCATCCGAGGTGGTGAACAGCAAGCTCGCGGGCGATCCGGCATATGCCTGCAGGTCGATATTCCGCTCGTGGACTTCCAGGCTGCTAAGCAGCCAGTCGGCGTCGAGATGCGCGACGACGAAGCCCGCGATGTCGGCGCGGCGGGCCTCCTTCGTCGCAGGCAATGACGCGCTGCGGTAAACCGGCAGGTACAGCTCGAAGCGCGCGCGATTCGCGTCGGCGCGGGTATCGAATGCAATCGGGCGGGCGATGAGCGCCGGCTGTCCGGTGTCGGCGGCACGCAGCAATGCGCCGCGGCGCGACGGGTCGCGGCCGAGATCGTAGGCGAGCGGCGCGGCGTCGGAGCGGGGCGGGTACATCAGCGTGACCGGCGCCAATGCGCTTTCGGGCGCCGAGCCGCCAGTGACGGCTTTCGCATCCGGCATGCTGTCGGCCTTGATCTCGCTCGCGACGCGGACCATGCTGGCCGCTTGCGCCGTCGCATAGCCCAGGGCGCGCACGGCGGGCTGTTTTGCGTCGAGATCGAGGTGCGCGACATAGCTGCGCCACGTTTCCCGGGACAACGGCGCTCCGGTGGCATCGGGCGGCGGAGTCATCGCTTGCGCGACGGCAATGAGGCCGCTCGCGCCGCGCAGGATCTCCTCGCACGCGCCGAGCTTGTTGCGCAGATCGACCGTGGTCTGCGCGGCGCGCCATTCGAAGCGGGCGAGAGCGCCGTGCTGCAACTGCTCGTGCACGATCCGCCACGTGCCAAGCACGGCGGCGAGCGCAATCACGAAGGTGACGCAGGCCGCGAAGGCGGGAAGCCGAAACAGCAGCGCAAACCGCGCGGGCGGCGGGTTCGGTATGTCGTGACCCGGGGTGTTTCCGTGTACGGTCATACGATGCGATGGCCAATGAGGTGCGAAGGGACGGTCGCCGACCGGGAGCGGCGTGATGGCGGCTCGGGCCGCCTGGATTCTTGTGCCCGAACGGCGAGCCTGTCAAAACGCAGATTGTGCGCGATTTGCGGCGGGGCTGCCAGCTTGCTTTCAGGGCGCACGGCCGGCCACGCCGTTGCGCCGGCTCGACGGCGATCAGAGCGCGTCGTGAAAAATCACGCCGGCAGTATGCCGCCGCCCCGAGCGCAGCCGGCTTACGCCATGCCGCAGGGCGACGCGGTAGACGCCGCGCGAGCCCTGAACCGGACGATGGTTGACCGCGAAGATCACGGCGTCGCCGCGCTCGAGCGGCACGACCTCGACGCGCGACTGCATGCGCGGACGCTGTTCGGTGAGTACGAACTCGCCACCGGTGAAATCAAGGCCCGGCTGCGACAACAGGATCGCGGCTTGCAGCGGAAACACATGTTCGCCGTAGAGGTCCTGATGCAGACAGTTGTAGTCGCCCTCGCCGTATTCGAGGATCAGCGGAGTCGGGCGCTGCTGGCCGGCTGCATGGCAGCGCCGGATGAACGCGTCGTGCGTCGACGGATAGCGCGTCGCGATGCGCAGCGCCTCGTTCCAGCGGTTGGCCACCGGCGCGAGATGGGGATAGAGCGCTGAGCGCAGCGCGTTCACGATGCCCGGCAACGGATAGGTGAAGTACTTGTATTCGCCGCGTCCGAAGCCATGACGCGCCATCAGGACGCGGCTTCGGTAAAGGTCGTCGCGCGGGTAGAGCGCCGCCAGAGCGGCGCATTCGGCGTTCGTCAGCAGACCCGGCACGCTGGCGCAACCGTGCCGGTTCAGGTCGTCTTCGATGCTTAGCCAGTCGAGCGAGTCCACCCGTCGCGCGATTGCGTCGGCCGTTGCGGCCGGTTCAATGGAGGCGGGGGTTGGCGTGGCGAGGCGGGTATTCATGGGGGCGTCCGGTGCGTCGTTCATGCCCCCAGTCTACGAACACGTCCGAGCCCTCGCACTCCGAGTCTTGCGGTGCAATTCGCGCCGCGCGAACCGGTTCGCGCGTCAGGTCAGATTCCCGTCAGGCCTTGTAGCCGATCTTGCGCAGCAGCTCTTTGCGCCACAGGACGTCTTCGTCGTTTTCGATCCCGAGCGGCGGGAAGCCGTCGACGACGCCGAGGATCGCGCGGCCCTGTCCTGTTTCGGCGAGGACGACTTCCGTCGGATTGGCCGTCGCGCAGTAGATCCGGCAGACCTCGGGTACGGCCTTGATCGCATTGAGAACGTTCACCGGAAAATAACCGTCGCCGAGCACGACGATGAAGCTGTGGCCGGCGCCGATGGCGATGGCGTTCTTGCACGCCAGTTCGGTCAGGGCGGCGTCGGTGCCGGAGTGCCGCACGAGGCGCTTGCCGGAAGCTTCGCAAAACGCCAGGCCGAACTTGATGCCCGGCACGGTGCCGACCAGCGCCTCGTGAAGGTCTTCCACCGACTTGATGAAGTGCGATTGACCCAGGATGAAGTTAGTGGTTTCGGGCTTCGAGATGGATACGGTGAGCAGTTGTTGCATGTCGGACCTCGCTCCGTAACGTACACATGTCCACGCAAGGGGATGCGATCGTTGGACACGTCAAGCGTAGTACGAAGCGCAGGCGAGAGAAAGCGCGCCACGCAGAAAATTGTCGCCGGAGCGAAGCCGGCGCTCTGAAGAACGTGGGCGCGCGATGCTCCGGTGCGAGCCCATCGTTCGGCAAGCGCCGCGGGCTTTCGTTCGAACGGTTTGTGCTGCACGTTCAGCTGCCGAAGTAGACCGTGCAATAGCTCACCGGGCCGACGCAACTGTCACCGTGCGACTTGGTCATCGGTTTGCCCGCGGCGCTCGAGGCCGACATGGCGGCGCCGGTGCCGCTCGTGTCCTGCTCCGTGCGGCTCGCTTGTTGCGCGGCTTGTTTCGCGAAGATCGGATTGACTTCGGGATACGACGTATCGGTGACTAGACGCAGACCGTTGTTTTCGGCCTGGATCAGCTCCTGACGGACTTCGGCGCGCGTCTTCTCTTGAGCGGACGCGTTGACGGCGAAGCCTGCCGAGGCGAGAAGGGCCATGGAGAGAGCAACAACGAGGCGCTTGTTCATTTTGAACTCCTAAGTAGATATCGAGGATCGAATCAATTTCGCTTGCTACATCCTGGTGAACACGGGGAGCGTCGGCTTTATTCCTGGCTGTCGGATTCTTGTTCTTGTCGGCAGTCTGGTTCGTCGAGCGCGCTGGTCACATCCGGCCCGCGAAGCAACGGACCTTACGCAGGTAAACCACGGCACATCGCGTTTTGTTCCCGCGAGCGATGCCATGCAGCGCAAAATCCTGCGTAAACCCAGCCGGGCGGGGAGGAAAGCTGCGGGCGGCCTGCCCGCGGCAGCATGGAGACGAGGGCGGGGCCAGGGGTGCTCAGTCTGCCGGGCGCTTGTCAGTGAGGGCGCGCCGGCAATCTTCCAATACTTGCTGGACCAGCCTGGCCTGGAAGTTCAGGTCATCGGTGTCGAGTATTTCCTCGACCGCGTCACGGGCCCAGTCGGCATTGACGAAACCGGCATGCTGGCGGGCGATGTCGATGGCAAGCGCGGACAGCTTGGCAATGCTCAGCCAGTCGGCGTCGCGCATGTGCCGGTCGAGCCACTTGTGCGCCGCTTGCACGTGAAACGACGCCTGCGGCCATTCCTCGTTCAGGTAGTAGGCCCCGAGACTGCCGCAGGTCAGCCAGCAAAGCAGTTCGATACGGTCAGTCGGGCTCAGGTGTTGGCGTACATCACTCATGGCGACGCTCGCGAAGGTGATTGGTGTCCCTTGGGCGAGGGCCCGGGCGCGATGATGCGAACCCGTGGCCCACACTTTGACAATAGCACGCCATTGCGCGGTGCAGCGCGCTTTCCCCAACAGACTCGGGTTTGTTCGAATCCGGGGAGAGGGGCGAGTTCGAAGCGAGCATCGAATCAGGCGCCGTCTCGGAGTCCCTTGATGAAATCGATGAACGCGCGCAGCGGCGCGGGCACGAGGCGTCGCCCGGAGTAGTAGAGGAATGGCCCCGAAAACGGCCGCCACCAGGGCTCGAGCACGGGTTCGAGGGCGCCGCGCTCGAGATGCGGGCGCAGCCAGTCTTCGAAGAGATGCACGATGCCGGCGCCGGCGATCGCGGCGTCGACCATGAGGTCGGTTGCTCCGCCGATCTGCACGAGCAGCGGACCTTCGGGATCGACTCGCACCACTTCGCCATCGTGCTCGAACTCCCACGGCGGCATCGAGCCGCTGACGAAACGGCCGCGCAGGCAGGCGTGGCCCAGCAGCTCGCGCGGATGCGCGGGACGGCCGCGACGATCGAGATACGCGGGGGCCGCCGCGGTCGCGAAGCGCTGGATGCGGGGACCGATCGGCACCGCGATCATGTCCTGCTCCAGCCGTTCGTCGTAGCGGATGCCCGCGTCGAATCCGGCCGCCACCACGTCGACGAAACTCTCCTCGGCGACCACTTCCAGCCGTATCTCGGGATAAGCATCGAGAAATCGCGGCACGATGAATGGGAGCACCAGCCGCGCCGCGCTGACCGGCACGTTCAGCTTCAGCGTGCCCGCTGGCTTGTCGCGAAAGCGATTGACCTCGTCGAGCGCCATTTCCACTTCGGTGAGGGCAGGGGTGAGCCGTGCGAGCAGGCGCTCGCCGGCTTCGGTGGGCACGACGCTGCGCGTCGTGCGGTGGAGCAGCCTGACGCCAAGCTGGGTTTCCAGCCGGCGGACGGCCTCGCTCAGCCCGGACGCGCTGGCGCCGGTGGCCCGTGCGCCGTCTCGGAAGCCCTTGGCGCGCGCCACGGCTACGAAGGCATTCAGATCCGCCAGATCGACTTGCATTGTTCGCCTTTTCGTACAACCCGTGCGAATTATGATGACTTATCGCGCAAGGATGCAACGCCTAAGCTTGGCAACCTATCGACGCCACGGCGTTTTCTTGAGTGAGGAGATCGATCATGTCCAGCATCCACCAATCCGGCACATTCAAACTCGGCGAGCGCACGGTCAAGCGGCTCGGTTATGGCGCCATGCAGCTCGCCGGCCCCGGCGTATTCGGCCCCCCCAAGGATCGCGAAGAAGCGCTGAGGGTATTGCGCGAGGCCGTCGCGGCCGGGGTCGATCACATCGACACCAGCGATTTCTACGGCCCTCACGTCACCAACCAATTGATCCGCGAAGCGCTGCATCCGTATCCGGACGACCTCGTCATCGTCACCAAGGTCGGCGCCCGGCGCGGTGAAGACGCCTCGTGGTTGCCGGCTTTCTCGCCCGAGGCGTTGACCCAGGCAGTCCACGACAACTTGCGCAATCTTCGCGTGGACGCGCTCGATGTGGTCAATCTGCGGCTCATGTTCGACGTGCATCGGCCCGCCGAGGGATCGATCGAGGCGCCGCTCACGGTCCTTGCCGAGCTTCAGCGGCAGGGCCTGATTCGTCATATCGGCTTGAGCAACGTCACGGCCGCGCAGGTGAAGGAAGGGCAGCGGATCTGCGAGATCGTCTGCGTGCAGAACCACTACAACCTCGCACATCGGGCTGACGATACGCTGATCGACGATCTTGCTCGCGAGGGCATTGCCTACGTGCCGTTCTTCCCGCTGGGCGGCTTCACGCCGTTGCAGTCCGCGACGTTGTCGGATGTCGCCGCTCGCCTCGACACAACGCCGATGCAGGTCGCGCTCGCCTGGCTGCTGCGCCGGGCGCCCAACATCCTGCTGATTCCCGGCACGTCGTCGGTCGCTCACCTGCGGGAGAACCTCGCCGCGGCCGCGCTCGATCTGCCTGCCGATGCGCTCAGCGAACTGGCGTCGATTGCCGAATCAGCGATTTGACGCGATCCGCTTTCGGAAACGACGGCCGCCTCGCTCGAGACGCGCGGGGTGCGCGCGTCGGTGGTCCGTCTTCCGCCGTCGGTGCATGGCGATGGCGATCACGGCTTCGCGCCGGTTGGCCCTACGTGTCGATGAGTTCCAGTGATGGGCAGGCGTTTCAAGTCGCGAAGTGCTCGACCTGTTAGCTTGCTTGCGGTCGAAGCAATACCGTGCGAAGGGCTGCCTTGGCTGCGTCGTTGGTTTGCACGGAGTTTGCAAACGAATCTCGTCGACTCGGTCCCAAATGCCTTTAAAGTCTGCTTCGCTCATACCTTGCGCTATGAGCATTCCTCCAAGCGATTCCTTGGTCCGAGACAACGCGGACGAATTGCCTTCATACTCTTTCTGGCCGTCGCGCTCAAGCAGTGGCGCGGTAAAAGGGTAACCTTGAGCGCGCGAAAGTGTAGGAAAACGGGAATAGAGGATTTGCGCGATGCATGACGCTTACGCCGGCTTGAACCGGCTCTACCTCTCGATGCATAGTCCTGCTGCCGTCGCGGGGCAGGACATGAATGATCCGGTCATGTCGGAATGGATTGCACGGAATGTGGGAAGCGGCGCATCGATTCTCGATGCCGGCTGTGGACTCGGTTTCGACGTGCTGGCGCTGCATAACGGTCTTCCGGCACGCGGGAATGAAAGGCGGTTCGTCGTGTACGGGGCGGACTACAGCGAGGATATGCTTGCTGACGCGCGGCGTACCGGAACAAAGGCAGGCATTCCTGAAAGCCGGTACCGCGCCGCTTCATTCGCGGGGCTGCCCGATGTGTCGGCGTGGCGCGAAAGCATGGACGCGGTAACGGTCAACTACGCGATCTATACGCAACCGTGGCGAGGCTGCGATTATGACGGCTACCTTGCCGACTCCCTGCAAGGGCTGAGCGCGGTGCTTCGGCATGGAGGGCATCTTGCCCTGAATCTGCGCGATTGGGCCGCACTGAAAGCCGCTGATGCGGCTGGTGCAGCGCATTCAGGGGGAGCGACGCACGATGGCCGGACGTACTTCTACAGTTATACCTGGGTATTCGGCCAAAATCGCCAGTATCGAACTACGTTGCGCATGTGGGAAGACGGCGGTTTGGAGCGGGAAACGGACATTTGGTTTGCTGAGCGCGAGCTGGCCGAGATTGTCGCTGCGTTACAGCAGGCCGGGTTTTCGGTAGTTCACTCTGGCAGACATGGTCAAGGCGCGTATGCGTTCGATACGCTGGTCGCACGGAAGGTGTGAGATGGATCGAAAGTCATGGGCTGAAGCAAAAAGATCTCGCGGATATCGCTTCGCAAACTCTTATGAGCGTGTCGAGGCTGACGGCAAAGTATTTTGTCACTGGTTCGGGGAAAAGGGCAGGCAGGAGGAGGGAGCATTTCCAGCAGTTGTACTTGAGAAATATGATGATTCTCATGCGTGGGATATGTCATAACGTGAGAAGCACCGATATCTAGAAAGCCGCCTTCGGGCGGCTTTTTTTACGAGCTGGTGATGATGTTGCTCAAGCAATGTCGAGACGCAGTTGGCAAACGAAGTGTGGTTCGTTTGCGGCTGGTCGACGCTGGATGATGGGCTGAGGTTCGCGGGCTTGTTGCTCGCGTTGGATGGCTCGTAGAACCTCATCACGTAAGGCTTTGCCGGATTATTCAGACCTGACTGAGTAGCGTAGGGAGCTGAAAGACGTAGCGCGTTTGTGCTACAGACCGGTGCTCCACATACTCAATACAATCACATTGCCCCCATGCCGTATATACGGACGACTTTGCTCTGTCTGTGATTCGTTCGGCAGAGTTGACTAAATCGTGGCGCATCATAGTTATGGGAGAGACGCAATGCCGCTGGACCGAAAATTGGACCCTGATACGATGAGAATGATCGCGGGGTTCCTTTCGCTTGAGGAAAGGGTAAAGATGCGATTGGTTAACTCGCACCATGGGCCTACCGTCGATCGCAATGGCATGTTGTTACGGGACTTCAGGCCGCAATATGAGCTTCTCTCCGGACGATTTGATGCTCTTCAAACTCAATGCACAGCATTTGACCGAGAGTCTGCCGAAGCTGTCGGAGTGAATGACTATACAGCACATTTCCAACTCGGGATCCGCGGTTCCCATTTGCTAGAAATGCTTGGTTTGCTTCAGAGAGAACTCCGTTCCGTGATTCACGCACTTGGGGTTCGCTCTGGATTGCCCTTAGATAGGGCTCGCGTATTTCCCAGCGCACACCCTATCTCCGCACTTCCCAGCGCCGCGGTTTCTAGTCCTGCAGTTTCTAGTCCCGCAGTTTCTAGTCCCGCAGTTTCTAGTCCTGCGGTTTCTAGTCCTGCGGTTTCTAGTCCTGCGGTTTCTAGTCCTGCAGTCTCCAGTCCTGCAGTCTCCAGTCCCGCACTTTCCGGAGCTCATCCCAGCGTAGTTCAGGTTCGCGCTGAGATGTCTCACAGAGAGTTGGAACTGGTCGAACTGTGGACGAAATTCAATTTGCTGCTTGACGCAATCCCTAAGTTAATAGTATTGCTGCAGGGGCGATTAACTATTTAGAGAGCTTAATCAAGCGATGGCCCGTACGCCCATTTGGTCCAGGGTTAGCTCGTGCTCAAGGTGACGCAGGCGCAGCACGGAGACCGCCCACGGCGGGACCACAGTGGCAACAGAGCACCGAAGAGAAGTTCCCGTAAAGGTATCCCGAATCCGTAGACCGTATTAAAAGTGTCACCGGCTGATATCCGTGGCAACCGGCACCAGCCTGGAGGTCGCGAACGCCAGCAGGCGCGGGATGGATCCTGCGTGCCGCCCGAACCGGTGCACGCCATATGTGCGGCGGAAGGTGACCGAATTCATCCGGGCATCCCGCTTTCTGGCGGGTTGGTCGCGCCGAGGCCTTCGCTCGAGCGTGCCTTCGAACCATGCCGCCCGCGGCAGGCGCGCGCGGCGTCACGCTTCGGCGGGAGCAGGGATCGCGCAGAGCGCTGATCGGGTGGTACGGGTCGTGGCATATCGGGCGCATTCGAGTTCGGGTTCCGGGGGGCGGGCGGAACTGGCTGCCCGCGGCAGCGGAGGCACCCAAACGAAAGGTAATAATTGGTAAGCGGCACGTTCGGGGGGAAACTGAAGGGGGATTTTCTGGATTATTAAAAAAATTACAGACGGTGCGGTCGGCTCAGATGTGTGGAGTGTCGGAACTCAGTGAAGGGGTTGATGTTTAACCACGGGTTACGAAACGAAATACATTCAATATAACTAACTACCTGAATCCGGCACGTAGTGGAAATAAATCTGTAAAGGCAAACGTTTGCTTTTTTTATCCTGTCAGAACCGACAGCTTCACGCCCGGCATGTCCGGCTGTCATAGTCGTCGCCACATGCAGTCCGCTCGTATCGCGTGTCCTTGCGATCGATTTCTGCAACCGCGCCGGAAACGGGGATTCGTGCCTGTTATGCAAAATCCGGCGCCCGCATCGATAAATGGCATGACATTCAACGAATCAGATATGTGCCGTCCACACCGAAACTGCCGGGCCGCAAGGTTTTGCCTCCGCTTCCTTGGCGGACTGTCGTCGTCTTTTCCCCGAGCCTGATCGGCTTGCCGTATTGCCCGGCACGAGCCGGGCTTTTTTAGGTGTTTCTTAAAGGAGAGTACGCGCCATGGCTTCCCAAACTACCCCGCTCACCGTGAATTCGAACAGCACCGCCAGCGGCAGCGGCGACACGAACCTGCAGACGCAGATCCGCTTCATGTCGCCGGTCAACAGCACGGTCTGGTGGCTGCCGACCGTCGCGAACGGCCAGTCGACGCAGGTCTTGCCGCAGGATGTCGGCAACGACACCGTCACCTTCGTCAAGGGCTTGACCGTCAACCTCAATTCGCTGGGCGGTACTGCGTACAACGTGACGCTGACGGGCAAGATCAGGGACAAGATGTCGGGCGAGTCGAACTTCAACGGCCTCGTGATCTACCAGCAAACCTGATCGATCGGACCGGCAGGCGGCCACCTGTTCCGGCGTGGCCGCCGAGATCGATGCACGTCCGACTGACATTCGTTCTCCGGGCATAAGCGCGGCAGGCGGGAGGATGATTTGCGCGGCAATGCGGCAACGGCCGACGACTGCGGTGACGGGGTGCCTTTGCCGATCCGGCAGGCATCCAAGGGACGGGGCGATGCGTGCCTGCGCTACGCGGCAGGGCTCGTTTGCCGCGTGATCGCCGCGGCCGGCATGCCGCCGGCATGGCTGGCCGCCCTGCTGATCCTGATCGCGCTGCCCGGCGCACCCGCATTCGGCGCGGAAATCGCTTCGCTGCAAGTCGAGCCCGGCGTTCCCGTCGAGCAGCACTATGGCGCGATGACATTGCGCTTCCTGGTTCAGAAACAGGTTGCGGCGGTGAACGTATCGGTGTTCCTCGACGGGCATGTGGTAGGGGAGCAGGTCATGACGCCTTACGACAACGTCTATCCGCTCGACATGCATATCGACCGGGCCGGTGTCCAGGGGAGCCTGCTTGCGCGCTTCGGCATGGCGGGCGAGGTGTCGTCGCTGGAGGGCAGCTTCAGCGTTTCCCAGTGCCGGGAGGCGCCTGGCGCGTGCGTGCTCGAAAGCGTGCCTTACCGCCTGGAAATCGCCAACTGGACATGGCCCAGCCCGGTTGCGCTGAAGCATTGGACAGTCTGGATCACGCCGGAATTGAACGCCGAGGTCACCTTGCAATTCACTGCCGATCAGAACGTCGAAATGGATTTCCTGACAGCCGGGCTGCTGATTCGCACGACCAGCCTGTCCCAGGGGGCCAACCTCACGCGGTTCGCCCAGGGCGCATCGGTGGCGACGGTTCGCATCGCGCCGAACATGGTGCTGAGCCTGCGGCCCGCGACACCGGTCCAGACCGGCGAGATCGTACTGAAGGGACGCTTCTCGTCGTCGAACCATCATGACGTGAGATATGACGGCACGCTCGTGGCATGGCGTTATCTGCCCTCCCGGACGAGAGGCGCATCGCCATGAAGCTTGGAACGGGAAGCTTCGGTTAACTCCACATTCACTCTGTCTGTGCGCTCCCGATGACCGATCCAACAGTGCTGTATCTGCAAATCGCCGACCCCGAAGGGAACCCGACGGCGCTCTACGAAACGCGGCAAGCGGGATCGGTCGGCTGGGCCGGCTACCTAGTCACCGCGGCCGTCGACTCATTGCCGCCGACCATCGGGCTGACGGATTCGCTGACCGGGCCATATGACGGCGCCTACATCTTCTGCGTCGAGCGGCCCGCGATTCTGGACAGCGACCCCGCCGGTTTCGCGCAGCAGCTCAATACATACATCCGCAGCAGCATCACGACCAACCGCGCATTCTTCTGGCTTCAGAGCAGCGAGGCGCCGTATTTCGGCACATTCGCCAACTATGGCTTCCAGTTCGGCCAGAACTTCAATAGCTGGGTCGTCAACACCAATATGAACGCGGTGATTGGCGCCAACCTGATCTTCAACGTCCAGAACTCGCTGAACCTTTCCGTCGACGAGGCCAACGCCCAGCTGGTGCTCAGCTATCCGGTGCTCACGAACCCGCTCGTCAATCTGCAAACCGGCACGACGATCATCGCGCAAGCAACCAACGTGCGGATGCAGGTGCCGGTAGCCGGAACCAGCACGGGCTGCGGGGTCTTCAACGCTTCGCTGTCGACGGCGACCTTCTTTGCCGCCGCGCCGAAGGGGCTGCCGCAGGGGCTGCAATACGCGTATCTCGCGGATTCGGCCGACCAAACGCTGTTCTTTCCCGTGTTCTCGATAGAAGGCATGCCGGCCACGCTCGAGACGCAGTTCTCGATGGACCCGAGCGACCCGGTCAACACCGTGCTCGACGCGGCGGCGCTGGCGGCGGGCTGTCTGCGCAGCGGCATGGTCTTGAGCGGCAAGCCGGCGCTGCCGGGCGGCTACGTGACGCAGCAGGGCAATGCGGTGACGCTGACGCCCGTCGGCGCCGGCGCGGGCGACGTCACCCCGCCGGCGCAGGCAGGCGGCTTCGCGTGCGCCTCGCTGTCGCCGGTCGCCTCCGCGCCCGGCTCCCGCAACGTCTATATGGCGCCGGCGGGCACCTACGGCGTATCGACCGCGAGCGTGCCGGACGGTGCAAACCTGGGCCTGCTCGGCGGACTGTTCGGCTCGGAAGGGATCGTCTTTCCAAGCTATCAGGCCGCGGCGCCGCAGAACAGCCTGCTGTGCTTCGTGCCGTCGCAACCCGCCTATGCGCCGTCGTTTCCTTATCAGCCGGCCAGCTTGCAGCAGTCGGGAAGCGGATCGCTACAGGCCGATCGTCTCACCGGCGTGTACGAGACGGCCTGGGCAACGGTCCTGGCTCCGGGCGGCACCGCCACGATCTATCGGGCCGAGCCCGAAGGCAGCCCGCTCTACGGCGTGCCGGCAGGCGCGCAGCAGGACGCCTCCCCGCCGATCCTGACTTCCGCGCCGCCGGTGCTGCCGTTCACCGGCAGCACCGGCGCGCCGTTTCCGCTCATTCCGTACAGCCTGACGCCGGACGCCGCCGCGGCGGCCGAGACGATGACGAACTACGAAAGCCAGATCGTCGCGCCGACCCGCAAGCAGATCATTACGGCGCAGGCGCAGGAGACGCTGCTGGCGCGCGCGAGCGTGAGAAGCGGGGCGCGGCTCGCCGCGGAGGATGGCGACGCGCCACCGTATCAGTACTCGACGTCGCCGCAAGGCTTCCTCGTCACCAGCGACGCGGCGACAGGCGCCTACCTGAACGTGCTGCTGGGGCAATCGCTCGACGATGCGGGCGGCTATCTGCCGTTTTCGTTCTCGCAGCCCATCTCCGATCCGCTCGAATCGGCGTTCCAGACCAATCAGCTGTTTCTCGTCGCGGTCAACCCGGCCAATCTCGGCACGTTCGACAGCACGTCGGAGATTGCCGGCTGGACCTTCAGCGCGCCGGTGGGGCAGGGGGTGTCGGCATCGAGCTACAGCAACGTGCTGATCCTGAAGTTTTGCAGCGGCGCGCTGACGGAGCGGGTGAAGAATCCCAACCTGTGGACCGAGCCGCAGTCGTTTTCGCTCGTGGCCGGCACTGCGGAAAGCGCCGCGTCGATCGCGTATGCCGGGCTGGCGCAATGGCTGCAAGCCTATTTGGACGCTGCGATCGCAAAGGCCGACAGCGGCGACTCGTCCGCGCCGTTCTACCGCAACTTCGCGGACCTGGTCCAGGATCCCGGCTGGAACGGCGTGATCGTGCTGAACGCCACGCTGTCGGAATCGGACCTGCCCGACGAGATCGCCGGGCTCGCGGCCGGCATCGATTTCTCCGAGTTCTCCGCGCACCACTTCGGCTTCACCGTCAGCCGCGTGCTGGCCGATCCTTCCGCTGTGCCGCCGCTGTCCATGCAGGGCGAATCGAGCTTCTTCGGCCTGATCGACTACGAGCAGCCGTCGTACGCGCAGAATCTTGCGAACGGCGTGAACCCGGAGGTGCCGGTGTCGGTGTCGGTCAGCGGCGACTTCCAGTTCACGGTGTTGCAACTGCAGTCGCTGTTCGTGAATTCCCGGCTCGCGAATTTCCAGAGCCGGGTGCAGTTGTCCGTGTCGAAGCTGTTCGGCTCCAGCGTCACGCAGACCGTCAGCAACGCGGCCCCGGGTGTCGCCAGCGGCTCGCCGATGCCCGTCAACGCGATCGTGCTCGACGGCAGCTATGTCGCGCAGAGCGGCGGCGATTCGACCGCGGGCTCCTACGTGTTCCAGCAGACGCAGACCACCGTCTTTCAGACCAACAGCAACGCGTTGCAGGCCGTGGCCTTCAATCACGTCCAGTTCAACACGCTGTCGTCCGATAGCGTGAGCACCGTGTCGCGCTTCATCGTCTGGGGCAAGTTCGACTTCGTCTCGCTGAGCGCAAACGACGGCAGCCCGTTCGACGTGCTGTCGTTCGGCAGTGTGCCGGACACGCCCGCGCTGCAATTGGGGGCGGGCCTCGCCTTCTCCAATCTCACCATCACGCTCAGCTCGCCCAACGCCACGCCGAACGTCCAAAGCTTCGCCGTCTCGACCTCGAATCTCGGCTACGACCTCGCGTCCAGCACCGCGCGGGCCGGAAGCCTGTTCCCGAACTTCGGCTTGCAGCTGAAAAGCTTCATCTCGTCCGCGCCCAACGAAACTCCGGCGACCTACGGGTTCCTGCCCGCGAGCTCGTCGCTGAACCTGACCACGCTCGGCGATTCCTGGCAAGGGGTGGTGTACCGGGTCACGATGGGCGGCCCCGGCGCGCTGGCGTCGGCGGCGGGCTTCGATTCCGAGCTGCTGCTCGCGTGGTCGGCGTCGGCCGCGGCCGGCAAGAGCGCCTATTCGGTCTTCATCGGCCTGAGCCTGCCGGGGGCCAGCCCCGGCGCGAAGCTGTTCAGCCTGCAAGGGGTGTTCAAGGTGGCGGTCGGCTCGATCGCGCTGATCCGCCAGAAGGTGGAAGGCAGCAGCGACTACGGCTACTGCCTGCGCCTGAGCGATATCGGCCTCAAGATCCTCGGCATCGCCAAGCTGCCGCCCGACGCCACCATCCAGTTCTTCCTGTTCGGGGACCCCGGCAATACCGGCAGCCTCGGCTGGTACGCCGCCTGGGTGACGAACGACAGCGCCGGCGACAACGCGAACGCCTCGCTCGAAAGGCTGCCACTTTCCGCTTCCTTGCTTGCTCCCGTCTCAGGAGATCGCGAATGACCCGTGTGGTGTTCTGGAACCTGCAGAAGTTCGGCATCAACAAGATCAACGACCCCAGCACCGAACGCAGCCCAGGCCAGGGCGGCTTGACCGACCAACGTGCAAGCCACGAACGGGGGGTGGTCGTGGCCAGAGTCCTCATTGCGGCAAACCCCGACATCATCGTCCTGATCGAAGTCGCATCGGGCGACACCAGTCCCGACACGCTGGCGAGCAATAGCGGCGGTATGGAAGGCCTGCTCTACCTGCTGGACGGGTTGCGCGCCGCGGCTCCCGGCGCCGGGTGGCGGCTGGTGCCGCCGCTGCGCATCGGGCTGGGCGGGCGCAGCGAGACGGTGGGGGTCTTCTACCGGGGCGCGCTCGCTGACGGCGACCTGCTCTACTTCACGGGTCCCAACGGCTGGCAAGGCGCGTGGGCAGGGCACTCGGTGATGCCGATGCCGGGCGTCGTCATCCCCATCAATCCCTACCCGGTTGCCGGCCTCGTCACGCCCGATCTCAGCAACTTGCTCGCTCCGCAGCGAATCGTGCCGCCCAACGCATTGCACAACGGGAATGCGTACGAGAACATGCTGGCGGCCCGCGTCGCCTACCGGCCTGTGCCGGGGTTTCCCTATGCGGTGACGGGCGACGATTTCGTGGATTTCGGCGAATACCGGCAGCCCTACATGGTGACGTTCACTCGGACGGATGCGTTCGGCAACGTGCGCAACGACCTGACGATCTTCGCGGTGCACCCTTCGCCGCAGGGCATCCTGCCCACGCAGTTCCGGACGTATCTGACCTATCTGCAGGACGTCGTGGCCGCACGAGGGGCGCTCGAGACACGGATCATCGGCGGCGATTTCAACCTGAGGCTGCTGGCCGCGGACGGCGCGGACTCCGGCGCCTACGCCCCCCTGAACGATCCGCCCAATTACGCGTACGAGCCGCTGCTGACCTCGCCGGGCGCCCCCCTTGACGAAAACGATCTCGAGGCGTTCAAGGGTTATTTCGCGACCCATATCCGCGAGGCCGGCGATTTGACCGTGGACTCGCTGTTCCTGTGGTCCAGCGAAGAGGTGGACTCGCCCTACCCGGGCTACGGCTATATCGGCAGCAACTTCGCACCCGATTTCGAATCCGTCGACAACATTCTGGTCTGGCCGAGAGTCGACCGCGCGTACAACACGACCATCATGAACGTGCTGACCGGCGCGCCGTTCAACGAGGTCGCGCCGCCGCCTGCCGGCGCGCCGGCGGGCGGTCCGCTGCCGGCCGGGAACCTCCGGTCGTCCATGACCAATCCGGCGGGCTGGAACGCGTTGATCGTGCCCGTGCCGGGCGCCGTGCCGAATTTCGTGGCGATACCGATACCGCCCGCGCCCAATGCCCCTGCCGGCTACACGCAGGGCGACCGCAACAACCTGACCAGCTGGGCGAACTACGGGCATCTGAAAAGCACCAGCGATCATTTCGCCATCGTGGCCGACATCTAGCCGTCCGCCTTGCCGCCACCGTTGACGAAAATCGGGAGAGCCTGTCTTGAGTGCAATCGACAACCTGCAGCAAGCCATCGTCACCGCCGCCGGCGCCGGCCCGTTCGCGCTCGATGCCGCGTTCCTGTCGGCCGGGCTGAACGACAGCTCGGTCAGCGTGCCCGCCGACTACGACGCGACGCTCTGCGCGGCCTTCCAGGTGGCGCAGGCGAGCCAGTTCGTCATTTCGGTAACACCGTCCAACGTGGGGCCGGTATCCGGCGACAGCTTCACGGTCACCAGCGCGATCGTGCCGTTTCCCGGCGCAACCGCGCCGCTCAGCGTGCCCGCGACGCTCGTGTTCGCGGTGTCGGACGCGTCGCTCGTGGTGCAGATCGCGAGCGCGCCAAGCGACTGGACCTGGACCGATTCGTTCGCGTTCATGAACGGCTGGCCGTTCGACCAGCTGGCGCCGGGCAACGTGCTCATGGTGTATTCGACCGCGGACGGCGTGTACCCGTGGGGCAGCCCGGGCAGCGGCCTCGCGGTGAGCGGCGGGGCGAAGCTGAACGTATCGGCGGGTGTGCCGATGCCGACCTCGGCGCAGGCCGTGACACCGCTCTTCGACGGACTGACGGTGCAGACCGGGCAAACGCTCGCATTGCGGGGCGTGCTCGATATGGCCGAGTACAACGCGTCCACGGTCCTGTTGCCGGCGGGCGAGCTGAGCGCGGTGCTGGAGCAGGGCGCGTTCACGGTGTTCTACCTCAATGTCGCCGATCCGCAGCTCACGCTGTCGATTCCCGCCGCGCCGCAGACCGACGGCGACACGTCGGGGCAGGCGGCGGCGCTGTCCGTGTCGGCGCTGCTCAGCGTCGGCTCGACGCCCGCCGACGAGTCTCCGTACGAGCTTCAGGTGATGCTCTCGCCGACCTCGACGGACGGATCGAACCAATACGCGATCGGCCTGAACTCGACCGGCAACGGCCAGCTGCTGACGCCCGACACCATCGCGGCGCTCGTGGGCGGCTCCTCCGGCAGCTATTTCACGGGTGTGCCTGCGTCGCTCCAGCAGTTCCTCGCCGACGTGGGGCTGCTGGGACTGTCGCTGTCGGGCACGATCTCGCCCGCGAAGATCGGCCAGGTGAGCATCTTGATCGGCAGCACGCCCGGTACGAGCTGGACGCCGATCCCGAATGCGCCGCCGGGGCTCGATTTCACGATCGAGGCGTTCGATCTGGCCTGGTCGATCTCCGACCCGCTCGGCGGCGCGTCGCGGCAGACGTTCCAGTTCCAGACCCAGTTCACGCTGGCGCCCGAGGTCTTCAAGGGGCCGGACGGAGAGGGCGACGGCCTCTTCACGGTCACGTTCGACTCGGCGCTCAATTTCTACGCGTCGTTCGACGGCACCGCCAGCCTCACCGATTTCCTGAACACGCTGAGCGGCAACCTCGTGACGCTGCCGCCGTCGATTTCCGCGAGCGTGTCCAACGTTGCCTTGACCGTCGACGGCAGCGGCAAAAGCTTCAACTTCACGAGCGAGTTCGACCTGTCGCTTTCGTTCCTGACCGTCGACAGCGAACCCATTTTGTCGGTGTCCAACGGGACGGTCCGCATCGGCGCGAGCACGCCGGCCGGCAGCGGCTCCGGCACCGAGTCGGCCTGGCAGAGCAGCATCGGCGGGCAGCTGAGCGTCGGGCCGTTCCAGACCCTGGTGTCGCTCGACTATGACGGGACGGCATCGCCCGCGCTGTGGACGCTGAGCGCGTCGCTGGGCCAGCCGCTGTCGCTGAACGACCTGATCTTCCAGTTCTTCTCGGACGGCAAGTCCTACGCATTCCCGAGCTTCCTGTCCCCGGACCTGACCATCGAGTCGTTCGGCATCGTCGCCAAGATTCCGTCGGGCTCGACGGGCAGCACGAGCTACACCGTCGACGTGGCGTTCCTGTGGGACCTCAAGCTCGGCGGCCAGGTGATCACCGGGCTCGATGCGACGATCGGCCTCGCCTACGACGGCAGCGACTTCTCCGGCTCGGTCGCGTCGACCTGGACCTATCCGGCCATCAACCTGGAGCTGGAGCTCGACTACGCGTTCGACAAAGACGGCAACCAGACGCTGACGCTCATCTGGGAGGGCTTCACCGCGAACTACACGAGCGAGGACAAGCAGATCACGTTCTCGCTGAAGGGCTGGACGCTCGGCTCGCTGCTGCAAGCGCTGGTGCGCACGCTCGGCGACCCGTATTTCACGCTCGGTTCGCCGTGGGACCTGCTGAACCAGATCTCGCTCGACGGCCTGCAATTGAAGGTGTCGCTGGAAGACGGCGTGACCAACCGGCTGTCGGCGTCCTACCAGCTGTCGAGTCCGCTCAACCTCGGCTTCATCGTCATCGAAAGCCTGAATTTCCTGCGCACGACGGACGGCAAGGTGACGCTCGAGATCACCGGGTCGTCGCCGATCTCCGACCAGCTCGGCGACCTGATGAAGCCGGGCGGCCAGGACGTGACCGACATGCCCCCGGTGCCCGGGCGCAGCGAGGACTACTTCAAGGTGTTCCTGCTGGTGCTGGGGCAGCGCATCGGCATCACCGGCGCGTCCACCTTCACGTCGACCGAGGATGTCATCGAGCAGCTGTCGAGCAGCAGCCTGCCGAACACGGACAGCGCCACGAACCCGGTCAACCCGAGCGCGAACCAGCCGGCCGGCTTCCCGTACTACCAGCAGGACAACAACTGGCTGATCGCCACCCACATGGGCTTCATGAAGGCCGGGGGCGCGTGGACCGTCGATGCGATGCTCGTCTTCGACGACCCCAGCCTGTACGGCCTGCGCCTCGCGCTGGCCGGGCCGAAGGCGGGCGGCTTGGCCGGGCTCGCGATCGACATCCTCTACAAGAAGATCACCGACGACATCGGTCTCTTCCAGATCGACTTCGCGTTCCCCGATTCGATCCGCCAGATGAACTTCGGCGCGGTGGCCGTCACGCTGCCGCAGCTGTCCATCGAGGTGTACACCAACGGCGATTTCCTGATCGACATCGGTTTCCCGTACAACAACGATTTCAGCCGCTCGTTCTCGCTGTACGCGATCGTGGCCGGCGTGCCGGTGATGGGTTCGGGCGGCATCTATTTCGGCAAGCTCAGCGCGGCCACGGCGACCCAGGTGCCGGTCACGCAGAACGGCACGTTCGACCCCGTGCTCGTGTTCGGTGTCGGGCTTCAGCTCGGGCTTGGCTACAGCTTCTCGGCGGGGCCGCTGACGGCCAGCTTCTCGCTGACGGTGTTCGGCATCGTCGAAGGCGTGATCGCCTCGTGGCATCCGTATCAGCTGACGTCGGAGCTGTCGTCGGGAACGAGCCTCACGACGACCGGCAGCTCGACCAGCCTGCAGGACCAGTACTACTTCAAGCTGACGGGCACCGTCGGCATCATCGGCACCCTGATCGGCAAGGTCGATTTCGCGATCATCCAGGCATCGGTCAACGTCACCGTGATCCTCTCGGTGCAGATGACGTACGAGTCCTATCGCGAGATCCCGGTCAGCGCCTCCGCGTACGTCAGCGTCCGGGTGTCCATCAAGATCAACCTCGGGCTGTTCTCGATCAGGATCTCCTTCTCGTTCTCGATGACGGTGACGGCGTCGTTCACGCTCGGCAAGAACGAGCAGGCGCCGTGGGACGGCAGCGCCGCCGCGGCGCGCACCCTGCTGCTCGGCGGCAGTCGGGCCGACCGCGCGGCGCGGCTGACCGCCGTCGAGCCGCGTCCGAAGCAGGTGCTGCGCGCGGCCGGAGCCAAGCCGACGCTGAAGCTGTTGGCGGCGCCGCAGTTCACCGTGCTCGCGCCCGAAGGCGCCACGTCGGACAGCCAGCAGGAGGGCGCCTTCGTGTTCCTGATGGTCATGGATGCGCCGACCGCGGACGCCGGAGGGCCGGGCGACACGTCGTTCGATCAATTGTGCGCAAGCTTCTTCCCGTGGCTGATCGACGCGATGAGCGGCACGGAGGGCGACGCGATCGATCTCGCCGGCGTGTCCGCGCAGGTGGTCAGCGAGGCGCAACTGGAAGCCTGGATCGACGCGCTCGCCGACAACACGAATCCGCCGCTCGACATGGCGTCGCTGCTGAGCTTCCTCGCGTCCGCCTTCCAGCTGAACATCGAGACGCCCGACTACGCGTCGAGCTCGGGCGACAAGGCGTTGTTCCAGACCGGCTCGACCGTGTTTCCGGTGTTCGACGGCCTGTCGCTGACGGTGCCGAACCCCGCCGGGGACGGCACGAAGCAGATCGATTTCGAGGGCTACACGACCGTCGACGACGCCTACCGCGCCGCGGTCGCCGATGAGTTCGCGCAAGTGGAAGCGAGCATCGAGCAGGAAAACAACATCGGCAAGGAGCAGCCGGATTCGCTGCTGCGCGACAGCGGCAGCGAGAGCGTCGAATCGATGGCAGCGCTGATCTTCGTCGACTACTTCACGATGATGGGCCGTCAACTGCTGCAGGCGGCGCTGAACCTGCTGTCGTCGTACGCGTGGACGCTGCAGGCGACCGACAGCATCGCCGGCATCGTCGCCGCGGTCAACGCGGTGCCGCCGAACTTGATCGACGTGGACGACGTCGCGTCGCCCAACCAGAATCACGCGCTGACGGCCGGGGTCGCGATGACGACGCCGGCGCTCGGCTACACGGTGCAAAGCGGCGACACGATGGATTCGATCGCCGGGCGCTTCAGCGACGCGGCCAGCCTGAAGGCGAACCAGACGCCGCGCTGGCAGACCACGGTCGAAAGCCTGATCGACGCGAACTGGACTGCGCGCATCATCCAGCCAGACGTGGAGATCACCGACAGCTACACGACCGTGGCCGGCGACACCTTCCAGTCGATCGGCGCGGCGCTCGGCATGAACCCGGCGCAACTGGCGCAGCTGCCCGCGATCACGAGCTCGACGGCGCTGCTGACGCCCGCACAGCCGATGTCCGTGGCCGCGATCGCCTACACCACCGCCGACGGCGATACGCTCGCGAGCGTCGCCGCCCGGTTCGCCACGACGGTGCCGGCGCTGGCGGAGGCGAGCGCGTCGGTGCAGGGGCTGTTCTCGCTCCAGGCGGAGGACGGCGTGCTGACGCTCGCCAACCTGCAGGCGTGGAGCGTGGCGGACCTGTGGAGCGCGATCGTCGGCACCGACCAGGTCGCGCAGACGGCCGGCATGGTGTCGCGCTTCCTGATGTTCGGCCTCAATCTGCCGGTGAGCAGCGGCCTCACGCTGTCCGAGCAGTTCCTGTTCCCGGCCGGGCAGAGCGCCTACGGCCTCTATCAGTTGACGGGGCAGGCGTTTCCGACCGCGGCGCCCGCCGCGCTCGCCACATTCCCGGTCACGGTATCGGCGGCGACGGCCTCGCATGGCGTCAACCTGGGCTTCGTGCAGTTCGACGGCGCGGCGGCGTCTTCGGCGACGCTCGATCTCGTGTCGTCCTACGACAGCCTGTGCACCGTGCTGACCTGGGCGCAGCAGGGCAATTTCCAGCCGGCGCCGAGCTTCACGGCGACGGCCGCCGTGCTGCTGCAGCCCAAGGCGGTGGCGACCGGCAACTACACGTACTGGACCACGTCGGACATGGCCGGCCTGCACACCATCACCGACCGCTCCGGGAATGGCGCCGCCACGACCTCGCAGACGCTGGCGACGTTGTGGCCGCTGCCGTCCAGCGTGCTGGCGCTGACCGCCGGGCGCCAGGCGAGCCTGGACAACCTGTTCGATTCGCTGGCCGAGGAGCTTCCGCTGCTGCCGCAGTTCCAGCCGCAGCGGGGCCAGACCTCGCCGGCCAGCAGCCAGACCGACTACGCCGATCTGCAAAACTGGGCCTGGGCGACGCAGATTGCGTTCACGATCAAGCGGCTGCCGGTGTCGGGCACGACGTCGGGCGGCGCGGACGATGTCCCCAACGGCACGGCCAATGCGCCGTCGCTGCCGAACGTCTATGAAATTACCGGGACCTCCACGGCCGATGCGCAACTGCTGGAGCAGTTGCTGGCCGCCGTCAACACGATGGGGGAGTCGATTTTGTCGGGGCTTTTCGTGAGCTCCCAGCAGCAGACCCAGCCGCCCTCGCTGTCGACGCTCGGCATCCAGGAATTCCTGACCTTCATCACGCAGACCAACCTCTCCACCGAGACCAACCCCGACATGGCGCTGCGCTCCGCCGCCCTGAGGGCAAGCGGCGAGACCCCGCCGCCGCGCGGCATCGGCAACCCGCCCGCGGAGTTCATCAAGCTGCTGTGGGAGCAGAGCACCGTGCGCAGCGGCGGCTACTACCTGTTCTATCAGCTGATCAGCGACGGCAGCGGCCTGTCCGCCGACATCTTCGATGCGGACGGCACCGCCACGCTGACGATGATCGCGACGTTTGCCGCCAGCGGCACGTCCAGCTTCGGCAACGCGCTGCCTTCGTTCATCAATGCATTCGTGACGACGGACGGCATCGACACCAGCGCCGACGTCGTGCAGGTGGTGTCGCTCGCCACCAGCGGCCGGTCGGCCGCGCTCGGCGCCCAGGGGGCGAGCCTCGCCGAGGCCGCGAAGCTGTACGGCGCGGCGCCGGGCAAGATCGCCGCCGGCAACCAGACGCTGGCGCTGACCGCCGGCGCGGTGATCCCGATCGACGGCCTGACGCATCAATTGACCCAGGCCGACCTGACCGATCCGGGCCTAACCCTGACGGCCCTCGCGGCCTACTACTCGGAGGGCGCGGTCACCCCGATCACCGCCCAGGAGATCGCCGACTACAACCCGGGCGTGCCGGTGGCGCTCGGCTCGGTGTTCTACATCCCGCCCGTGAGCTATCGAGTGGCGGCGAAGTCCGCGCCGGGCGATACGTTCGCCGCCATGGCGAGCTACTACGGCATCAGCCTCGACGCGATGTCGGTGCTGGCGCTGACGGTTGCCGGGCTGCTGCCGGCCGGCGCGGTCCTGACGATCGACACGCAGTCCTTCGATCTGCGCAATCAGCTTCCGGCGGGCAACGTCAGTTTCTCGCTGAGCCGCGCCGACCTCGGACTGCCGCCCGACGATTCCAGTGACCCGGACTATCCGGCCGAGGTCATGTATTCGCTCTACAACACGCTGTCGGCGGGCGTCCAGGCCAACGCGTTCTTCAAGGCCAGCAGCATGGGGCTGCCGTTCGGGCCGCAGGATTCCGATGCGGCCGAGCAAGCCCCATCGGCATTCGCCAGCCACGCTCAAGCCCGGCGGCGGCGCCAGTCGCGGGCCGCGAGCGCGGGGACGGGCGAGTTCGACTACGATCAGTCGCTCGGATTCAAGCGCTTCTCGACCGTCAATCCGGCGCCCGCGACGCCTGCCGACGGCTTGCCTCCGGCCGACGCCAACCCGTATGTCGGCGTCGGCACCGCGTGCCAGATCGCATTGCAATGGCAGGACGTGTTCGGCAACACGACGGTCACGCCTTTCACGGCGCCGCCGCCCGGCTACAGCGGCGCGCTGAACGGCGAGGCCATCGGCCTGCTGTACACCGATCTGCTGATCGGCCTGTCGTCGTGGTCCAACACGACGGCCAGCTATCTCTACTCGGGAGCGGCCGGCGCGCCGGTGCTGAACGTCAACCTGGCGCTGGCGATCGCGCCCTACGCGAGCAGCCCGGATCAGGCGGCCAACGACCTCACGCTCTACCAGAAGATCTACTTCCAGCTGAACCAGAACTACAGCGGATTGGGCGTGCCGGGCCTCGACGGCAACGCGGTCAGCATGAGCCTCGGCAATTCGCTGCTCGATACGCCCGGCATCGTGCTCACGGACAGCCAGGCCGGCGTGATCCGCGATTACGTCAGCGCCTGCGTGCAAAGCCTGCAGCGCATCGTGAACGGCGACACCTCGCAGACCGTGGGTCCCAAGGCGTCGCTGGCGGTGCCGGTGGCGCTGAGCGACGTGGCGGCGGGCGACATCATCGCGCTCGACGTCACGCTGACCCTGACCCGCCTGGCGACGCTCGTCGACCCGCAGGTGGCGGCCGGCGCCAACGGCCTGTCGACACAAAGCGTGATCCTGCCGCAGCCCGATCCGGACACCCAGTCGGGCGCGCAGTCTGCGTTCCTCGTCTTCTCCGGCGCGTTCGAGACCGCGTTCCAGGGCAGCGACTGGCGCCTGCGGATCGGCGAAGGCCTGAAGTCCTCGGACAGCAGCGCCGACACCAGCACGGCGGGCACCATGCAGCTCTGGGCGGTGCGCTTCGGCCAGTCGCAGGGCAACGGCATCTACTTCAAGATCGATCAAAACAAGCCCAGCTACTACACCGCGGCGCCCATCGCCACCACGCTCGTCAGCCGCCAGGCCACCATCGTCGACTACGCGACCGGCAACCCGGTGACGCTGAACTTCACCGGTGTCGACCAGAATCAGTGGTTCCAGACCTGCCTCGACGCCATCGACTCGTTCCTGTCGGCCACCGATTCCACCTCGGCCTTCATCCTCGACGAACTGCTCGGCAGCGACCCGCTCACCAGCGGCTATCTCGGCGCGGTATTGAAGGCGAAGCAGAGCCTCGCGGAGAGCATCTCCGGCACGGTCGAGCCGATTCTGTCGACCAGCGCGTCCGATGCGGCCACCTATGCGGCCGCGAAGGAGAAGCTCTATCAGCAGCTGCTGAATCAGATCGGTTCGGCGTATGCCGCGAGCGCGGTGGTGGTCTACGGCGTCAGCGACGTGTCCGGTGCGAGCCAGCCCGACGCGGCGGGGCCGCCCGATCTGTACGGCCAGCCCCAGGGCAGCCTCGCCAACAGCCAGAGCGCCAACCAGAACTTCACGCTGAGCGCGGCCCGCATTCCGCTGGGACCGGTGGAAGAGGGGGGCGCGACGGACGATTCCCGTCTGAGCATCTTCTTCAGCACCAAGAATGCCGACGCCCAGGCCTACGTGCCGTTGAACCTGACGTTCGCCATCACGCACCTTGAGTTCAACAAGAAGACGGTGCCCGGCATCGACGGCTACATCGAAAGCCAGTGGCTGGTGTTCGTGACGGGACCGTACCTCTACGGCTTGAACGTTTCGCAGGCGGCGAACATTCCGGTAGTGAACCGCAACCTGCCGACGCCGCCGACCGTGCAGAACCAGTCGGCCGCGCAGTCCGCCGGGGCGCCTGTCGAGCCGGTCGACCTGACGCGCTGGGATTATTCGTTTACCTACGCCTATCCTTTCGCGGCGCAGGACTCGGTGCAGACGACGATCCAGCTCAACCTGCCGAGCGCGCAGTCCGCCGCGCGTGCGATGGCGGCGGGGCCGGACCTGTTCACGGCGCTGGCCCAGTTCGTTACCGCCTATCCGGGCATTGCCGAGGATTTCAGGCTGTATCTGTCGCGCATCAACGCCGACACCACCGACCTCACTCTCATCCAGAGCGCCGCGCACGCCGTGCAGAGCTTCGCCGAGTATCTCGGCGACGTGGCGACGGCCTACGCCGGCACGACGGGCGCGAAGGCCTTTGCCGCCTTGGCGGCTCCGGAATTGATCGAACTGAGCTTCGAAACGGTGCTGAGCGAAGCCGCGAACGGCGACGCCTCGATCGACCTGCTCAGCGTGACCATCAACGGCGCCGACGCGGCCTGGAATCAGGACAACGCCACCATTTCCGCGCAGGGCATCACGCTGCCCGCGCCGGTGGTGCAGATTCTCCCCGATAGCTATACCGCCGTGGCCACCGCACCGGACGACGGCATCTCATTGCTGACCTACCGGTACGCGCTGAAGGATTCGTCGCCGCCCGAGTACCTGACGTGGAGCGAGGCCGAGGCTGTCCAGCAGCGGACCGTCGTATTGCCGAAGCTGGATGTTCTGCTGCATCAGAACGGACTGTCGTCGATCCTCGTGGAGCGCAACAAGGTGCTGTTCCCGCTCGATGACAGCGGCGTGTTCACCGAGCCCGCGTTCATTTTCACGACGCCCAGCGTCAGCTTTTCGGGGCCCGCTGTGCCGCGTCTGACGCATGACGAGTTTGCGTTGACGGGCGAAGAGAATGCCAGCCTCGAAACTCAGTTGGCGGATTTCTTCGCGGGGCTGTTCGAAGGCGGCGATGGGACGGTATCCGTCGAAACCGCGATGACGGGCAGCTTTGTCTATTCGTTGACCGAGGCGTTTTCCGTGACACTGCCGGTGTGTCTGTTGCCGCCGGCGGAGACGACGGTCAATCCGGCGGTGACGCCGTCGTTCGTCAGCGTGGTGGCGAATACCGTCGACGAGTGGATGGCGGCTCAGAAGCCCAATACGGCGAATGGGGCGCGGAATAGTTTTGTGTTGACGGTGTTTGGGGCGAACGATCAGCAGCCTTTGTTGGTGGTCGACAAGCTGTATCGGAGTATTCCGGCGACTTGAGGGGGAGGGGGGCGGGGGCATATCTCATCGCATCCCGCTGCATGCGTGAAAAGCCGGTTGGCGCCGGCGCAAAACGATACGAGAGGGGATTGATATGGGAAACGATGATGAGGCGGCAAGCGATTCGCTCGCAGAGCAAGGGCTTCAGCTTTGGCAATCCAAGCTGCATAGGCTGTGCGCGTATGTCATCCTCGCCGTTCTTGTACTTGGACCGGTGTTTCTGGGCGTTTTCATTACGGTGAAGGCCCTCGGCGCCAGCGAAGATTTTGTCAATTTCATACTGCAAAACTACGCTGTATTTTTCATATTGCCGTACGTTGGCTGCTTAGCCTACTTTATTGTGGTTACTGTAGAAAATACGCGTGGTCCGATTGAGATCGAGTTGGCGACTATCAAACTAAAGGGAGCTGGCGGTCCTATCCTGTTTTGGGTCGTTGTATTCGTCGTCGTCACCTCTGTAATCAAGATGTTTTGGAACGGCTATCCGCAGTAGCAATGGAAAGGCGATGCTTGGCGGTGGTCTCGGCTGCCTTCGTGCAGTTGCTCGGCGACAAGGGCCCGACTATTTCATTTTTCTTATCAATTGCGGCCTAATAAAACAGATAGGTGAGGTCCGCGCCGAAGCAACCCAATCTATCCGCAGCGCTGCAATTTTGAGAAAGAAAAAAACATTCACCGGTAATTCCTACGGAAATTTTACAAGGGGTTGGCCATGCGTAAGACTAACACTGAGCGGGATGCACGGCTCCGGCGCATCGCAGGATTGATCGCAAGCGCGACGTTCGCCCTCATCTATCCACAACTCGGCATTGGAAAATGTGTAGCCGCGGCAAATGACTATTATTTGAAAGTCTCTCCGGATTTTCCTTGCGATGTACGCGGAGGCGCACAAAAAGCCTCATTGGAGGATGCGGCAGTATTTGCCTGGCAGGAGTTTTACGCGCTGAATTGGCCGGCGGATGTTGACTCGAAACCGTTTTAGCGAGAGACAGCTGATACCAATGGCTGGTGGGATAGTCATAATGTGCCCTTCGAGGTCACCGCCGCCTACGTAAAAAACTACAGTCAAGACCCCGAATCTGTCCAATATGGGTGGATGCATGGGGTGTCACGGGAATGCTCGATATGACGGCGCAGGATTCAGCTTCATCTTGCTGGACGGAAGGGGCGACAAGCCCGAAGCCGTTGACGTCCCGGTCACCCCGGAACAGATTGCGCGATTCGCCAAATATTTCGCGCTGCGCTAACCGCGTCGGCTTATCTACATCTCGGATTGCGGCGGCGGCAACCGCGCCTCGAAGATTCCTGTCATAAGTGCATCGAATCTCGGCACGCCTCGGCGTCGCTGCCGAGCTTGCCGTTGGCGCCCGCCGCAGTCGTCGCATCCTTCACCACCGAGATTGTTCCCTCGCCGGCCAGCGCGTCAGGAAGACATCCAATCCAAATCAAATCGAATGGCGCGGATCAAGAATGAAGTCCGGCGGACTTGAAATACGGCTGCCATATTTCCGACATCAATCCGCTAACGGCGGCGATAATCCGCTCCTCATTGAAACCGGCGACATCCAAATGCGCCGCTGTATTGCCGCGCACGGGCGCGAAAACGTCCCGGTCGTCATGTCGCCAGAGGAACAGCGTGGGACGTTCCAGTTCCGCCGCGAGATGGGTGAGCCCGGTGGCGCCGCCGATGCACAGGTTTGCGCCGGCAATCAGGTCCACCAGCTGCTCGCCGGGCAGCGCAACCAGCAACTCGACATCGCTCGGCCAGCGCGCCAGGTCTCTGACGGCGGGCAGGCCGACGACCGTGGTCCGCACGCGCCCCGTCGCGAATTCGGCGATGGCGCGCCAGTGTCCGAGCTGCTGAATATCCGTGCACGCGTGCGGAAACAGCAGCAGCGGCCGGTCGGACGCCTGCTCGACGCGCAGCCTGCGCCGCGGCAGCTGTTCGTCGGGAAATCCCAGCATTTCACGAAAAATGTCCGCAAAGCGAGCCTTGCCCCAGCGCGCCACGCTGACGGGATCGTCCCACGCGCGCGTCGCGCGCTCGTGTATCGGGTCGTCGAACAGATGGCGCTGCTGCGGCCAGTCGAACCACGAATTGAGCTGCTGCAGATCGATGACCGGGTGATGCGCGCGCAGCGAATGCGCAACGCGAAAGGCGGCTTCCTCCGTCTCGATCTCGCGGAAAGCGATGTTGCTCACGCCGAAGCGCCCCAGGACGCCCGCCACGGTGCGCGAGGCGAAATAGATCAGCTCGCGGCACCGCTGGCTGGCCTCGTGCGCAATATCCCAGGTCAGCAGGTTGTCGCCGATTTTCGTGACGTTGGGCGGAAAGTAATAGGCCGTCGGGAGCATTGAGATTCCATCGAAATACACACGGAATTAAACGGAATGCTGTAGTCAGTCCGGCCCGCAATTAGCGTCCCGGACCATGCCGGCAAAATGAATCTCGCTGATCGGATGCAAATATAGCCACTCTCGCAAATGGAGTGTTACCTATCACGATGGATAGTGTCGCATTTTTAAGATATGGATTTCAATCGCATCCGGACCTTGAGTGTCGAAACGCGGATTGCATACGGGGCGGTTAGCAGGCGGTAATCGCCGTTTCGATGCGGCTCTCACAACAACAAGCGGATTTCCGGAAAATATGCCAAACAGCACTATCCGGTTCACGGGCAAGCGCGCGTCGAATGCGCCGCAAGTGCATGCCTCTATGCCGCGAGCGATCTACGTCGAATTGACTGACCTCTGCAATCTGACGTGTCCGATGTGCCGCTGCAATCCTGTCAAGGGCAACATCCTGCCGTTGCCGCTGTTCACCGAAATGGCGTCGACGCTGTTCCCGCATGCCGAGTTCGTCGATCTGCGCGGCTGGGGCGAAAGCACCATCATTCCGAATTTCGAGGCCTATCTCGACGTCGCGCTGTCGTACCCGGCGCGCGTCAAGCTCATCACCAACGGCGTCGCGAAGCGCCCCGAGCTGTGGCGGCGCCTCGGGCGCGACGGCATTACAGTGGGCGTGTCGTTCGACGCCGCGGAGCCCGCCCTGTTCAAGACGCTGCGCGGCGGCGCGAACTATCACCAGGTGCTGGAGCACCTGCGGATCGTGGCCGATGCGCAGCAGAGCGCCGGCCACGACACGAAAGCGCTGCTGTACTTCTGCATCACGGCGAGCGGCAGCAATCTGGATCAGTTGGATCGCATCGTGGAAGTCGGCATGACGCTCGGCGTGCGGCGCTTCAAGATCGAGCCGCTCAACGCCGCCGACGACGACCCGGATCGCCTCGAGCGGCACGCGGCCCGCGTTCCGGCGGTGCTCGAACGGCTGGCGGCGCTGAGCGCGGAGCACGGCCTGCTGATCGAATTGTCCTCGTCGCTGGTGCCGGACGGCACGCGGGCCGACGCCGTGCGCAAAGTCTGCATCCACCCGTGGGAATACCTCTACATCAACAGCCGCGGCCGCCTCGGCTTTTGCGACCACTTGAACGGGCTCGAGCAGTACACCTTCGGCAGTTGGCAGGCGGAGGGCTTCGAAGCGTTCTGGAACGGCCCGGCGATGCGCCGCTTGCGCGACGAGCACTTGCGCCGCCTGTCCGGCGAGGCGATTACGCAGTGCACCGACTGCAACTGGTGCTACGAGCGGCGCTACATGGACCTGGAAGACTGGATCGAGCCCGCTTGGTCGGCTTATCGCGTCACGGTGTAAACGGAGCAGCGGATGCGGGAACCTCAGGTACCTTGGGAGCGCGATTTCTACGACCCTGCGCTGTACGACGCCGGTGCGGGCGACAGCGGCTCGAACGCCACCGTCGAGTACTACCGGACGCAATTGGCGGGCGCGCCTCGCTACGTGGCCGACATCGGCTGCGGCACCGGCCGGATTGCGCTACAGCTGGCCGGCGATGGACATCGCATCCTTGGCGTCGACGTGTCGCTGGCCATGCTGGCGCGGCTGCAGTCGAAGGCGGAGCGGCTGCCGCGCGAGCAGCGCGCCCGCTTCGACTGGCGTCAGGGCAGCTTCCTCGACATGGAGGCGCCCGAAGCCAGCGCGTTCGACGCGCTGATCGCCCCCGACGACTTCGTCCCGCACCTCGACCCGCAAGAGCTCGAGCGCTTTTTCCTGCGCGCGCATGGGTGGCTGCGGCCGGGCGGCGCATTGCTCACCGATACGCGGGAGCGCAGCGCGGCGCGCCTGCAAGCGGCCGCCGCGGGTTTTCCGAAGCCGATGCTGACGTACGGTCTGGCGGACGGTGTAGAGACGCAGGACGGCGTGCGCCATGCGGCCATGATGGGCTGGGAAGAATACGACGCCGACAGCCGGCGCCTCGTCAGCCACCAGCTTTTCAGCTATATCCGGCCCGACGGCGCCGAAGAGCGCCGCGTATGGAAAACCGTTTGCCAATACAACCATACGAACGCTGCGCTGATCGGCGCGGCGCAGCGCGCGGGCTTCGCGCTCGAAGCGGCGCGCGGCCGTGAGCCGGGCGCCGAGCCGGGCGAGCAGGGCGGTTTCTTCCGGTTCGTGCGTGAACAGGACACCTGATGATGGGGTTCAATCTGATCTGGGTCGTGCCGTCGCTCGCGAACCTGGGCGGCACCGAATACGCGGCGGTGACGTTCGCGAAGCTGATCGCCGCCGACGGCCACAGGCTGCGCTTCATCACGGGCCCCGGCGCGCATCCGTGGTGGCGCGCGCAGCTGCAACAGACTGGCGCCGGACGTATCGAGCTGATCGGTGCGGAAGACGGCTCGCCGCAAGGGCTCTGCGCGCTCGGCGAGCGCGTGCACGCATCGGCGCCGGCCGATCTGATCCAGTTCATGCCGATCGAGGCGCATTGCTTCGAGTGGCTGCGCCGCGGCGTGCCGGTGCCCGTGGTGGGCTGGGAGCCGACCGATCTGAGCCCGAACTGTTGGTGGCTCGCGCCGGAGCTGAAGGAGCTGATCCACCGCCTCGACACGCTGCTCGTCTTCAACCCCGAGGCGGCCCGCCACGCAGTCAGCCATTACCAGTATCGCGGCGAGATCCACGTCGTGCCCAATACCGTGGCGCCCGTCGAGTGGGAGGTCGCGCTCGCGCCGCGGCAGGCGCCGGTGATCGGCTGCGTCGCGCGGCTGTCGGCAGAGAAGGGACTGCCGTTCCTGCTGGCGGCGTTCAGCCTGCTGCGCGCGCGGCTGCCGGCGGCGCGCCTCGCGATCTGGGGCGACGGTGAAGAGCGGGAGGCATTGGGGCAGCTCGCGAAGATGCTTGGCGTGCATGAGCAGGTGCATTTTCATGGCGCGTTCGAGCCGTTCCGGGCGATCGACGAAATCGCTGCCTCGGCCGACGTCTTCGTGCTGAGCTCCCTGTTCGAGGGGGCGCCCGTCGCGCTGCTCGAACTGATCGCGAGAGGCCGTCCGGTGGTCGCCACCGCGACGGCCGGCGCGCGCTGGGTCTGCGGCGGCGACTACCCGTGGCTCACGCCGGTCGGCGACACGGGCCGGCTGGCGGAAGCGCTGCTGGCATTGCTGACGTCGGCGTCGCACGCGCGCGCGGCGAGCGCGCAGCTCGGCGAGCGCTTCGCGCGCAGCTTCGCGCCGGCGCACTCCGTGGCGGCATTGCGGGCCGCCTACGTGGCCACGCTCGGCAGCGTCCGGCCGGAATGAGCACGCGCGCGCCGGTTCTGTACCTGTCGCCGCACCGCGACGATATCGCGTATTCGCTGGCGGGCCGCGTGCTCTCGGCCCGCGGCCCGCGCGGCGCGGGCATCGCCGTCACCGTGTTCACGCGCAGCGATTTCGCGCCCTATGCGCGCGCCGGGCTCACGGCCGATGAGATCACGCAGCTGCGCGCACTCGAAGAGGCCAGGGCATGCCGCGCGTTGAACCTGGAGACCATGGCGCTGCCGTTCGCCGAAGCGCCGCTGCGCGGGTACGGCAGCGATGCGCTGTTCGTCGACGAAGCCGCCGCGCTGCGCGACCCCATCGTCGATACGCTCGCCGAGCGGTTCGCCGCACTGCATGCGCAGTTGAAGCCGTGCGCCGTCTACGCGCCGCTCGGCATCGGCGGCCACGTCGATCATCTTGTCACGCGCGCTGCCGCGCAGATCGCGTTCGGGCCGCATTGCCCGCTGCCGCTCTACGAAGACCTGCCGTACGCGGGCGAGCTCGATGAGGCCGGCTATCGCTCAGCCCTGCAATGCTGCACCGGCGAGCGCCGCGGCGAGCTTACGGCCGCCGGCGGCTGGCTCGCCGACAAACTCGGCGTGCTCTCGTTCTACGCGTCGCAGGTGGCCCGCAAGGATCTCGACGCCGTCATTTCACACACTAACCGGATTGGAGGCGAACGTGTCTGGATCGCTGGCTGACGTCTGCATTTTGACCTTCGCAGTCGACCGTCCCGACGAGCTGGCGCGCTGCATCGCGAGCGTCGCCGCGCAGCGCGGCTCGCCGCGTCTGCGGCACCGGGTGCTGTCGGAGCGCGTCGACGCGCTGCGCGACGCACCCGCGCTAGCCCGCTGGCGCACCGCGGTCGAATGGCATTCGCTCGACGGAGAGCCGTTCCAAGGCGCCTCGTCGCCGCGCATCGCGCGCTTGCGGCAGGCCGCGCTGCTCGACGTGCAAGAGCCCTTCGTCTGCTTCCTCGATGACGACAACGCGATCGATCCTGACCACATCCGGTCGCTGCTGGACCTGATCGAGCGGGACGGGCTCGATGCCGCGCACTCGTGGCGTTTCGTCCGCTTTCCCGACGGCTCCCCTTTCCCGTTCGACTTTTTCCCCTGGCAGGGCGATCCCGCCGTCGCCGCGCAGCTGTACCGCGAGTGCGTGGAGCTCGGCGCCATCGTGCCGGGCAGCCCGGTGATGCGCGACGGTGCGCCCCGCAACGCGCCCGCCGATGCGGATGCCGGCAGTTTGACGGTCGACATGAACGAATGGCTGTTCAAAACGGAGACGCTGCGCCGCATCGGTTTCGATACCGAGTTCAGCGAGACCGATCTGCGCATGCGCACCGGCGAGGACGACAAGTTGTATCGCCGTTTCCTGCGCCATGCGGTGCGCTTCGCGTGCACGGAGCAGCCGACCGTGCAGTACTACCTGGGCGGCGTGTCGAACCTGCGTCTGACAAGCGGCCCGACTGTGGAAACTCTCGATGGAGGTGCGGCATGAGCGAACTGGCAGTGACGGGAGGGCGCGCGATCCGCAGCACGCCGTGGCCGCAATGGCCGCGTACGACGGCGGCCGCCGAGGCGGCGGTGACGGACGTGCTGCGCAGCGGGCGATGGGCGGTCAGCGGGCTGTCGAACGGCGCGGGCGATGCCTACGACACGCGTTTTGCCCGCGCGTTTGCCCAATACAACGGCGTGGGGTTCTGCATCCCGACCGCGAACGGCACGAGCGCGCTGATGTGCGCGATGCGCGCACTGGGCATCGGCGCCGGCGATGAAGTGATCGTGCCGGGCCTGACGTGGGTGGCCTGCGCAAGCGCGGTTGTGGCGATCGGCGCTACGCCCGTGCTGGTCGATATCGATCCGCATTCGCTCTGCATCGATCCGGCGGCGGCGCGCGACGCGCTCACGCCGCGCACGCGCGCGATCATGGCCGTGCATCTCTTCAATGCGGTCGCCGACCTCGACTCGCTCACGGCCCTCGCGAACGACGCAGGCATCGCGCTGATCGAGGACTGCGCGCAAGCGCATGGCGCGCGCTGGCGCGGCAAGCGGGTCGGCTCGATCGGCACGGTGGGCACGTTCAGCATGCAGAACGGCAAAGTGCTGACGGCGGGCGAGGGCGGGGCGTGCATCTGCAGCGACGCCGAACTGGCCGACCGGATCTATCGCGCCCGCTCGGACGGCCGCCGCCTGAGCGCGCAGCGCGCGCCGGCGGGCCGCATGGATCTCGAGGAGGCCGGCGGCGTCTTCGCGCAGAACTTCTGCTTGAGCGAGATCCAGGCGGCGGTGCTGTGCGCGCGCCTGCACGATCTCGACGACGAGAACCGCCTGCGGGCGCAGCGCGTGGAGCGCCTGCGCCGCTCCCTGAGCGAAATCGGCGGGTTCGGCTTGCAGCGCAGCTCGGCCGGCAGCGAGCAGACGACGCTCTATCACTTCCCCGTGCGGCTCGAAGGCCCGGCCTTCGACGGCATCGATGCGGCGCCGGTGGGGACCGCGCTGTCAGCCGAGCTCGGCTGCTGGGTCCATCAGCCCTACGCGCCGCTCGACCGTCACGCGCTGCTCGAAGCCGGGCGGGCAAGCGTTCCGAGGCCGTTGCGGAATGCGGACGAAGCGCACCGCCGGCACGTCGTGCTGCCGCATTGGCTGTTCCTCGGCGCCGAGCGGGACATCGACGACATCGCCTCGGCGTTTGACAAGGTGAAGCGCAACGCGCGCCAACTGGAAGCCGCATCATGAACCCGGACGGAAACCCACGATGAGCGCGCCGGCCAGCATCTCGATCAAGCGCACGCACGGGCTCGGCAACCTGGTCATGTTGCTACCCATCGCCGATGCGCTGGCAAAGCGCGGGGCCGCCGTTCATCTCGTGACGCGGCCCGAGTGGCACGAGGCGATGCAGGCGGGGCGTCCCGGGGTCACGTTCTCGACGGCGCCGCGCGAGGACACGATCGATCTCGACGCGGCGACGGCGGCATTGCCGCCGTCGATGCACCGCACGCTCGAATTCGCCCGGCTGCTGAGCGTGCCGGGGCCATTCGAGGCGCCGCGCCTGCACGTTCCGGAGTCGTGGAGCGGACCGTTTCGCCGCTATGCCGGCGCGCTCGTCGTGGCGCCGGAATCGGGACATCCCGCGCGCAGTTGGCCGGCCGGCCACGTGCACGAGTTGCTTGCGCGCCTCGCGGCGGAGCGGGTGGTGCTGACCGGTCTGAGCTCGGGGCCGGCGCTGCCCTGCGCCGCCGATCTGCGCGGGCGGCTGAGCCTGCCGCAGCTGCTGGGCCTGCTCGCGCATGCCCGGGCGGTGATCTGCTTCGACTCGGGGGTGCTGCATCTGGCGGCGGCCTGCCTGGTGCCGACGCTGGCGATCTTCGGCGGCATCGACCCCGCGTTCCGCATCTTCCCCGGACAGCGGGTTCGCGTGATCCAGGCTGCGCTGGATTGCTGCCCTTGCAACAAGGCCGAGACGTGCGCGGGCAGCTATCCGTGTCTGTCCCGGACGACGCCCGGCCAGGTGCTGGCCGAACTCGCGACGATCGAGCAGGTCGGCGGCCGTGAGATCAAGCGTATGGAGCAGCTCGAATGCACAGGATGAACCATGCGATCGAGCGGCTCGACAGCGCGCGCGTCGCCTCTGCCGTCGAGGCCGCGAACGAGCGGGGCAGGCCGCTCTACCTGATCGTGCTTGCCACCAAGCCTTGCTATATCAAGCTCGCGAGCCTCGTGCACGCGTGCGTCGCGCACGGCGTGCCGTTTCTGCTGATCGACAGCGGCCAGCACTACGACGCCGATTTGACGGGAGCGCGGCGCGAGCTGGGATACGAGCATCTGGTCGCGGCCGCCTTCGGTATTCGCGGCTCGCTGATCGAGCGCGCGGCGCAGCTCGCGCACGGCGTCGCGGAACTGAGCGCCTGTTTGCAGGCGAGCGGCCTGCGCATGTCGGCGATACCGGTCATTTCAGGCGACACGTCGACCGCCGCGCTCTTTCCGCAATACTGGTACTTCGCGCACGGCATCCGCAGCGTTCACGTGGAAGCGGGCCTGCGCAGCCTCGCGCCGCCCGGCCCGGAGCACTGGCGCGCGCTCGACGACAACATTCGCGCGCAGCGAGCCTGCCAGTGGCTGCCGGTCCCCGATGAACCGTTTCCGGAAGGCGTCGACACACGGCTCGCCTCGGTCGTATCGGGCTTGCTGCTGGCGCCTGTCGCGCGCAACGCCGAGCAACTCGTTCGCGAGGGCTATCCGGCCGGGTGCATCGAGCGCGTCGGATCGCTCAGCAGCGACGCGGTGAAATTGGCGCAGGCCGCACCGGCCGGCGTGTCGATCTTTGAACGCCATCCGCAGCTGGCCGACGGACGCTGGCTGCGCGTGGATCTGCATCGCCGCGAGAACATGACGCCGCAGCGCGTCGCCGCCGTGCTGGAAGGCATCGCGCGGCTCAGCCGGGACGGGTTCCAGGTCGTGCTGATCAAGACCAACGCGCTGATGGGGGCGTTGCGCCAGCACGGACTGACGGGGCTGCTGGCGGACGTGCAAAAGCGCGGCGTCGTGGTGCACGAATTGTGGCCGAGCTACGCGGACGTCATCGCGTTTCTTGCATCGCCGCATTGCCGCGCCATCTACACCGACAGCGGTGGCCTGCAAGAGGAGGCCGCCGTGCTGGGCGTGCCGTGCATGACATGCCGCTTCAGCACCGATCGTCCGGAAACCGTGCTGGACGTGCAGGCCAATCTGCTGGTGCCGCCGCTTTCGGCGACTTTTGTCCATCGGCACGTGGCGGCTCTGCTGAGCGGCGATGCCGATGCCGCGTGGCCCGGGCTGGCGGACGGCGCCCGTCTGTATGGGCACGAGGTCGGCGCAGAAATCGCGCGCCGCCTTGCGGGCTATGAGCCGCCGGATCCGCTTGCCGGGGCACAGGCGCGATATGCGAAGGAGGCGGGATGACACCGATTGCAATTCAGGACATCCGCCAATTGCCACGGGATTCGTGAAATCTCAAACGGCAATCATGTGCCTTTAGTACGAATACCCCGGCAGGCGCGTGCTTGACGGGCGCACCTAGACGTACCGAACCGGGGCGAATTCGTACCGTTTTATCTGATCATCGTGCGTGAGCAACACGATTCCTTCTGCCATCGCTTGACCAACGAGAAGCTGTGGGAGCGCCGCGACCTCGAATGCATGCTGCGCTTCGATGGACAGTTACGGATACCCCCTTGAAGGCGCGTAGCGCCGGCGTCCGGGCAGCCGTGATCTACCGTGACCGGCAAATGGCGAAGAACTCGGCGGACTGGCGGCAAGCATGCGGTAACGGTGGCGCTGGCAAAACGCCGCGCGGCGAGCGCCTCTAGCGCGTAGCGCTCTGTCTAGGTTGTTGGATGGTGTGAGTGGGCGCTGCGGCTGGCGTATGGCGCGATGGCGGGCTTGCCGTGGGTGTGGAAGGGAACGAGTGGGGCGCGGGGGCGCGCGTGCCTCCGGCGAGCCGTAGGCCGCAGAGGCAGGCGCGCGCAGCGCGCCTAAACTTGTACCTCTAACACTTAACGGAAATGGGCCTCGGCAGGGCGTATGCAGGTACGTGGCGCGGGCGAAAAAAACCCCCGGGGTCCATGCGTGGAGTGGATGCCCGGGGCGACAAGACGGCGGGTGGCTGATGCGTCCGAGGGAACGACAGCCAGAGGTTTCCCGCCGGACACGAAAGATAGCAGGTTGAGCGGCAAAAAAGAAAAACCCGGCGATCGTTGGCAGCGATCCCGGGCGGTGACCAACATCGGATATAGGACCTATCCAACGTGAGTAACGGCATTGTAGGTCAGAAAACGCTGTCTTATCAAAGCGTTCTGAATCAGTATGGCTCGCCCCAGGCGATGAACGCGGCGGCGGTGCGCGGCGAGTCAATTCCGGAATAGGAGCCGGAGGGGCCTTTCAGCGATGAATTCATCGTGCGCACTCAACGCTTTCCGGATGGTCAGCAAGAGGTCGTGGCGTTTAGCGTGGCCGTGCAACGTCGCTTTCAGGAACTGCGCCTGCGTCCTCGCTCGATGCGCGGCAAGCGCGAGCAGCGTGAGAACGAGACGGACGACGATCTGTCGGGGCGTGTCTCGAAATCGCAGCAGACGTCGATAGAGCGTTCGCGGCGCAACGTGCGCAAGCGTGTCAAAGCGATCATGGCTGACCGTATGCTGACGCTGTCAATGCGCGATAGCGAGGTGTCGATCGAGCTATGGGCGAGGGCTTGGGACGGTTTCAGGCGGCGGTTGAATCGGTTGCATAACTTTCACTACGTCGCCGTGCTCGAGCCGAATCAGCGTGGTGGATGGCATATGCATGTGGCGGTGAGCGGTCGGCAGAACTGGAATCTGCTGCGCTCGATTTGGCTGTCTGTGATAAGCAAGCTCGGCACGGATGGTGCGGTGAACGATAGCTCGGGAGACCGCAAGTTTCAGGCGCTCGCGAAGAAGATGGGTGGTAAGGGTCGTGCGATGCGGCACATGATCGCTGGCTATATCTCCAAGTACATCGGCAAGGACGTTGACGAGACGTCGTTCAACAAGAAGCGCTATTGGACAAGTAAGGGCATTCCGGTGCCGGAGGTCGAGCCGTACGCGCACCTAGGCCGCGAGTGCGACGCTGTGGACGCGATCAAGTCGGCTTATGACTGCGTGCTTGGGAGCGGTGCGGACACGTCGACGGCGCGGTTTTTCTGGAACGATGCGATAGGCGTGTTTTGGATGGCGACTGGTAACACGGCGTAGGGTCACGTTCGCGTTGCGAACGGTGTGGAAAGTCAGTGCCCGTTCGTGGGGCCGGGAGTCGCGGCTGCGGCTGAAGTATTGGTAATATCTTCCGACTACTGGCACGCATAACTCCCTTGACAAACCAACCCTCGAAACTTACCTTAAAGGTAAGTTATAATCCTTCGCCCCGTCCTGCGGACGACGCGGAGCCGGACATCGCGGCCTGTATATTTGGCGCAGTGCCGATGTATCCGCTCGATCAACTGCTGCCACAGTTGCGGACAGAGCACATTGTGATAGCAACGGAGAAGTGCTATGACGACATGCTTACGCTTGACCTTGACGAAGGGGGAGTCCTTGAACGTCTTCGGCTTCTGAAGTCGAAAAAAGCGAGGTACATCGATAGCAGGTGGTGCCGTTCGAACCTTGGTCCGTTTGTTGGTTGGGTACCTTGCGATTGTTATGTCGTCCCTGTAAGGGAAACCCACGACGACGGTCGCGAGACTCGATGCGAGTACTACATGAAGTTTGGATTAAGTCCCGACGGATCCTTTCTTCTTCAAATTTCGTTCCATACATCATGACTGCATGTAAGTATTGCGGCTGCGAGGCTCTACGTGAGAGATCTGCGACGCGGCAGGTAGCGTTTGACGACGGAGAGGTCGAAGTAACAGTGCATTCGTCGGTCTGTACTCAGTGTGGTCGCGCACAGGTGACGCTCGAACAGGATAAGACCAATAAGCGTGCGCTGAATGAGGCGAAGCGGGCGGCGTTGGGTATTCCGTCGCGGAACGAGTTACGCAAGCTCAGGGCGCGATGGAAAATGACGCAAGCTGCTGCCGGTAAATTGCTGGGGGTTGGCCCTACTGCGTTCAGCAAATATGAGAACGGAGAGGTACTTCCTGCGGCTCCTACGGCTCGTCTATTAAACGTAATCGCGGAGGACGACGGGGCAATGCTTACATTGGTTCGCCATTATGGTAGTGGCGTGAGTCTGTCCGTGCCGTCAGACTTGGCGGTAGGCAATGTTTACGTATCCGTGGTTTCGATGACTGCGAATATTACTTTGCGCATTGATAGTGCAGAAGTAGTTACTCCTCAGCCGATTATTACAGGTTTGCCTAAGCTGGTTTCGGCGCATGACACCTTCGCTGAGAATTACTTTTTTGGCCTCACCACTCCCGCTATATCTACTGGCTTGCCAGCGATAGCTAGTCCGCTATTTTTGGAAAATTCGGAATATGTCGAAAATCATTAAGCAGCGATCTCCTGTCGGAAACGCAGATGTTGAGATTCCGGAAGAAATTCCGGAGATTTACGCGGATGGAATCGCTGGCACTCTCGTAGGCATCCCTAACAGTCGGTTGCAATTTTTTGTGACTGTAGAAATAGGCGAGAAGCCCGGAGATCCCGAAAAGCGGCGAGTGAAGCACAGCGTAGTGATTCCAACGGTAGCGCTCATTGAATTCATTCAGAATACTCAGGTCGCGCTATCTCAGAATGCCCTCAAGATTGAAGAAGCATATAAATTGACGGCTACCGCGCTCTCCAAGTTACTGGCACAGGATACCAAGACCAGCGATCAAGGATAAAGTCGTTACGATTCATGCCGCTAGAAGCAAAAATAGCTCGTAGCGTGCTTGTCGGTTGAAAAAATAAAGGGCGATTTTTCCGCCCTTTGCTTTTTCGAAAATCGATTTATACAATGTCTAACCGTAGTTGCACGGCGTATTGCTCGTCGTTGGTGGCTGGTCGACGCTGGATGACGGGTTGACGTTCGCGGGCTTGTTGCTCGCGTTGGATGGCCCGTAAGCCCATTTGATCCTGGGTCATCTCGTGCTCCAGGTGGCGCAGGCGCAGCACGGCGACTGCCCAAGGTGGGATGACGGCTTTACCGGCCATCCAGGCCTTTACCGTTCGCTCGTGGCGCTGTAGGACGCGGGTTAGATACTTCATTGGCATACCGCTCGCGTAGTACAGGAACTCGCTCGGCGATGCGGCGTTGTGTTTGGTAAGGAATGGTCGTTGTCGTTTTGTCATGGGTGGACTCCGGTTGGCCTCCGTAAGTGGTCGCTTAAAAGAAAAAAGCCGCTTCGGGGAGCGGCTTTTCGGCTGATTGTTGGCGTGAGAATTTGACTTTCAATTATCTTACGAACCATCAAAAAGTTCGATAATTTATCTTATGTCAAATTAAACAAAATTAGTCTTCCGTCAACATTCGCTGGAATTCATGGGAGTGCGACCGAGGCGACGGGTTCGCAAATGTTCGTTCGTACGACAGGCGATTTTGCTTCGTGCGCTACGGTATCGACCATGCGCTCGTCGGTACTCAGCCGCGCCGCTGCGCGCAGCTGCAGCCAATCCCAAGACGAGTTTGCTCACCGCACAACACGTTAACGGTCAGCGCGAGATGAAGACTGTGTAGCCGCTTTCGATTTTGTGTGCAGGTGTTTTCCGGCAAGCGAACGGCACCCTCATGCCCTGCGGTTGACGGCAGTGCGGCATGACGGGAGCGAACCGCCAGATTTACGAAAAGTACGAATACCCAGGTACTCCGCAAACGGGACGCCGCCCCTTCAATTGAACGCGAACAACCGTTCCGAAACGGCCGATCACATGTTCACCCCCGTGCCGCCTTTTCGAGCGCCGCCCGCACCTCGGGCTGCGCCGCCAGCGGATCGGCCGGATTGCGCGCCGCCAGCAGGTCGGTCATGCGGCTTTCGACGCCGGCAAGCCTGTGCGGATGCGAATAGATGTAGAAGCGCTCGTCGCGGATGGCGTCGAAGGTCATCTGCGCGATCTGCTCCGCGCTGACCCGGCTCGAACTCACCGCTTTCTCGTTCATCGCCTTGGCGACTTGCTGCGAGCGCGTCAACGAACCGGGGTCGGTCAGCTCGGCGGGACGGTTGCGCTCCGAGTGCGTGATCCCGGTCGGCACGAAGTACGGGCACAGCACGGAGCAGCGAACCTGCTCGCTGGCAAGCATTAGGTCTTGAAACAGCGTTTCCGAGAGCGACACCACTGCGTGCTTCGATACGTTGTAGGACCCCATCATCGGCGCATTCACGAGCCCAGCCATCGACGCGGTGTTCACGATATGGCCGCGATAGGCCGGGTCTTGCCGCGCCTCCGCGAGCATGCGCGGAACGAACGCGCGCACGCCATGCAGCACGCCCCACAGGTTCACGCCCAGCGTCCACTGCCAGTCGCGCACGCTGCCCTCCCACAGGAGCCCGCCGCTGCCGCCGACGCCCGCGTTGTTGAACAGCAGATGCACCGCGCCGAACCTCGAAAACGCCGCATCCGCGAGCGCTTCGACTTCCTCGCTGCGACTCACGTCGACGCGCCGCGCGATCGCCTCCGCGCCAAGCGCTTCGATCTCCCTCACCGTGCCATCGAGCGCATCCTGCTGCACGTCGGCCAGCACGAGCTTCATGCCGAGCGCGGCGCCCGCCCGCGCGAATTCGCGACCGAAGCCGGAGCCTGCGCCCGTCACGACCGCGGCCTTGCCGTTGAAGTCTTTCACTTGTCCCCTCCTCTGTCGGCAGTCCGCCATCCGCTCACAGCACGGCGCTCGCGCCGCCGTCCACGGCGAGGATCTGCCCGGTGATGTGCTTGCCCGCGTCCGACGCGAACAGCAACGTGGCCCCTTTCAGGTCTTCGTCGTCGCCGATCCGCCGCAGCGGCAGGTCGGCCGCCAGCTTCTCGACCCCGAGGTGCTCGAGCGCGCCGCGCGTCATCTTCGACGGAAAGAACCCCGGGGCAATCGCGTTCACGGTAATGCCGTACTTGCCCCACTCGCCCGCGAGCGCACGAGTGAAGTTCACGACCGCGCCCTTGCTCGTGTTGTACGCGACGGTATTGAGCGAATCGGGCGGATTGCCGCGCAAGCCCGCGATCGACGCCATGTTGACGACCCTGCCGTAGCGGCGCGGGATCATCGAGCGCTTGCCGATCTGCTGCGTGAGCAGGAACAGGCCGCGGATGTTGAGGTTCATCACCTTGTCCCAGGCGTCGACCGGATGGTCCTCGGCGGGGGCGCCCCAGGTCGCGCCGGCGTTGTTCACGAGGATGTCGACGTGGCCCAGTTTGCTAAGCGCCTCGTCGGCGAGGCGCTGGATGTCGGTGTCCAGTGCGGCGTCGGCGGCAATCCAGCCGGCGTCGATGCCGAGCGCTTTCAAATGCGCCTGCGCCTCCTGCAACTCGCCCGCCTTGCGCGAGGACAGCACGATGCGCGCGCCCTGCTCACCCAATGCCTCGGCCACTTGCAGGCCGAGCCCGCGCGAGCCGCCCGTGACGAGCGCCGTCTTGCCGGAAAGATCGAATAGCTGCTTCAACGTACCCATGATGCCTCCCGCCGGGCCGTCCCAAGGGAGGCATCCGCCCCCTCGGGGGGCAACGAACGATAGTGAGTGTGGGGGTGCTTCATTTTGTCTCCAGAAACAATGTTGTGTGCGCAACGGACGGATTCAGAACCAATCGTCCTTCATGTCGAGCGTAGTCGTATCGAGCGACGCCAGCAGCGCGAGTTGCGCGCTGGTCTTCGGCAGTTCCCAGCGGAAGAAATAGCGCACTGCTTGCAATTTGCCGCGATAGAAATCGGCCTCGTCGCCCTGCGCGTTCGCCGTGGCGCGCGCGGCGCAAACGGCCTGCTCGAGCCAGATCCATGCGACGACGACGTGCCCGAACGCCTCCAGATAGACCGATGCATTTGCGAGCGTCACGCGCGGATCGCCCGCCGCCCACAGCGCGCGCGTGACCTTCCCGAGCTGCCGCACGGCGTCGCCAAGCGCATGCGCGTAGCCCGCCAGCTCGGCGTCGCCGCCTGTCAGCGCACGGTCGATCGTGGCCTGCACGCGCTCGACGAGCGCCGTCAATGCCGCGCCGTCCTCCATCACGGCCTTGCGGCCGAGCAGGTCCAGCGCCTGGATGCCGTGCGTGCCTTCGTGGATCGGATTCAAGCGGTTGTCGCGATAGAACTGCTCGACGTTGTACTCGCGCGTATAGCCGTAGCCGCCGTGGACCTGGATCGCGAGACTGTTGGCCTCGACGCACCACTGCGACGGCCAGCTCTTCGCGATCGGCGTAAGGATGTCGAGCAGCAGCCCGAGCTTGCGCTGCGCGGCGTCGTCGGCCGCGCCCCGCGCCTCGTCGATGAGCCGCGCGCAGTACAGGTTCAGGCCGAGCGCGCCTTCCACGTAGGCCTTCTGCGCGAGCAGCATGCGGCGCACGTCGGCGTGCTCGACGAGCGGAATCTGCGGCGACCCGGCATCCTTGCCGGACGACAGGACCGGCCGTCCCTGCACGCGCGTGCGGGCGTAATCGAGCGCATGCAGATAGCCGGTATAGCCGAGCATCGTCGCCCCGATGCCAACGCCGATGCGCGCCTCGTTCATCATGTGGAACATGTACGCGAGACCCTTGTGCTCCTCGCCGACGAGATAACCGATGGCCCCCGCGCGCGGCTCGCCGTCCGGCCCCTTCGGCCGGAACCGCGTGCCTTCGCCGAAGTTGAGCAGGCAGTTGGTCGTGCCGCGATAGCCCATCTTGTGATTGAGGCCGGCCAGCGCGACGTCGTTGCGCTCACCGAGCGCGCCATCTTCACCGACAAGAAACTTCGGCACGATGAAAAGCGAAATCCCTTTCACGCCGGGAATCAGCTTGCCGTCCGGCCCCGGCGTTTTCGCGAGCACCAGATGGACGATGTTGTCCGACAGTTCGTGCTCGCCGGCGGAGATCCACATCTTGTTGCCGGTCAGGCGGTACTGTCGCCCCCACGGCGATTCCGCTTCGTAATCCGCACGCGTGGCGATGTCCGACAGCGACGACCCCGCCTGCGGCTCCGACAGGCACATCGTGCCGAAGAAACGTCCTTCGATCTCGGGCTGCGCAAACGTGTCGATCTGCGCGGGCGTGCCGTGCGCGAAAAGCAGGTTGGCGTTGCCGATCGTCAGGAACGGATACGAGCTGGTGCCCGCATTGGCGGCCACGAAATAGCCGAACGCGGCTTTCTCGACGACGGTCGGCAACTGCATGCCGCCGCGCTCGAAATCCTGCCCCGCCGCCATCAGCCCCGCGTCGCGGAAGACGTCGAGCGCAGCCCTGACTTCGGGAATGATATGAACGGCAGTGCCGTCGAAATGCGGCTCCTGCTGATCGTTCTTCTTGTTGTGCGGCGCGAAGCGTTCGGTCGCGATGCGCTCGCTCGTATCGAGCACGGCGTCGAACGTCTGCCGCGAATGATCGGCAAAGCGCGGAATCCGCGTGAGCGACTCGACGTCGAGCCATTCGTAAAGCAGGAAATTCAAGTCACGGCGCGACACCAGCAGCGAGCCCATCACAGCACCTCGAAGAGACCGGCCGCGCCCTGGCCGCCGCCGATGCACATCGTGACGACCACGTAGCGGACGCCGCGCCGCTTGCCCTCGATCAGCGCATGGCCGACCAAGCGCGCACCCGACACGCCGTACGGGTGCCCGACCGCGATCGCACCGCCGTTGACGTTGAGCCGCTCCATCGGAATGCCGAGCTTGTCGACGCAATAGAGCACCTGCACGGCAAACGCTTCGTTCAGCTCCCACAGGCCGATGTCGCCGACCTTCAAGCCGGCCTTCGCGAGCAGCTTCGGCACCGCGAACACCGGGCCGATGCCCATCTCGTCCGGCTCGCAGCCGGCCACGGCGAAGCCGCGAAACGCGCCGAGCGGCTGCAAGCCCTTCGATGAAGCCAGCTTGCCGCTCATCACCACGGCCGCCGACGCGCCATCGGAGAACTGGCTCGCGTTGCCTGCCGAGATCACGCCTCCAGGCATGGCCGGCCGGATCTTCGCGACGCCTTCGAGCGTGGTGTCGGGGCGAATCCCCTCGTCGGCGGCCAGCGTGACTTCGCGCGTGCGCAGCTGGCGCGTTTCCGGATCGGCGATGCCCATCGCCGTGGTGATCGGCACGATCTCGTCGGCGAATTTTCCATCCGCCTGAGCAGCCGCCGCGCGCTGCTGACTGCGAACCCCATACTCGTCCTGGCGATCGCGGCCGATCTCGTAGCGCTTCGCGACGTTCTCCGCCGTCTGCACCATGCTCCAGTAGATGGCGGGCTTGTGCGCGTTGAGCCAGCTTTCGGTCAGCATGTGCTGATTCATTTCCTGCTGCACGCAGGAAATCGACTCCACGCCGCCCGCGACGAAGATGTCGCCTTCGCCCGCGATCACGCGCTGCGCAGCGAGCGCGATGGTCTGCAGGCCGGACGAGCAGAAGCGGTTGACGGTCATACCCGGCACGCCGGCGGGGCAGCCCGCGCGCAGCGCGATCTGCCGCGCGATGTTGGCGCCCGTCGCGCCTTCCGGCGTCGCGCAGCCCATCAGCACGTCTTCGACTTCGCCCGGCTCGATGCCCGCACGCGCGATCGCGTGGCTGACGACGTGCCCGCCCAGCGTCGCGCCGTGCGTCATGTTGAGAGAACCCTTCCAGCTCTTGGCGAGTCCCGTGCGGGCCGTTGAAACGATCACTGCTTCGGTCATGTTGGTCGCTCCCGCATCAATCGTTGAAACCCTTGCCCTGCTCGGCGAGACGCTCGATCAACGGCGCCGGCTGCCACGCTTCGCCGCGGTAGCCCTTGCTGTAGCGGCGCACTGCCTGCAGCACGTTATGGAGGCCCACGGTGTCCGCGTAGAGCATCGGTCCGCCGACGAACAGCGGGAACCCGTAGCCGGTCAGATAGACCATGTCGACGTCCGACGCTTTCGACGCGATCCCTTCTTCCAGAATCTTCGCGCCCTCGTTGACGAGCGCATAGACGAGACGCTCGACGATCTCCTCGTCGGAGATCTTGCGCCGCTTGATGCCGAGATCGCGCGAGTGCTGCTCGATCATCTCGTTCACCGCCTGCGACGGATACGCCTTGCGGTCGCCTGCCTTGTAGTCGTACCAGCCCGCGCCGGTTTTCTGGCCGAAGTGGCCCAATTCGCAGAGCACGTCGCCGGTCTTCGAATACGTCATGTCGGGCCGCTCGACCGCGCGGCGCTTGCGGATCGCCCAGCCGATATCGTTGCCGGCGAGGTCGCCCATGCGGAACGGCCCCATCGCGAAGCCGAATTTCTCGATGGCCTTGTCGACCTGCTCGGGCAGCGCGCCCTCGTCGAGCAGGAAACCGGCCTGGCGGCCGTATTGCTCGATCATGCGGTTGCCGATGAAACCGTCGCAGACGCCCGACACGACCGCGGTCTTCCTGATCTTCTTCGCGATCCGCATGACGGTGGCGAGCACGTCTTTCGAAGTCTTCGCGCCGCGCACGACTTCGAGCAGCTTCATCACGTTGGCCGGGCTGAAGAAATGCATGCCGACGACGTCCTGCGGACGCTTCGTGAAGCTCGCGATCCTGTCGACGTCGAGCGTCGAGGTGTTCGACGCGAGAATCGCGCCGGGCTTCACGACTTCGTCGAGACGCTTGAACACGCTTTCCTTGACGCCCATCTCCTCGAACACGGCTTCGATGACGAGGTCGGCATCGCGGATGTCGTCATAGGACAACGTCGGCGTGAGGCGCGCCATGCGCTCTTCGACCTTTTCCTGCGTGAGCTTGCCCTTCTTCGCGCTGTTCTCGTAGTTCTTGCGGATCGTCGCGACGCCGCGATCGAGCGCTTCCTGCTTCGTCTCCAGAATCGTGACCGGAATGCCCGCGTTCAGGAAGTTCATCGCGATGCCGCCGCCCATCGTGCCCGCGCCGATCACCGCGACGCGCTCCACCTTGCACACGGGCGTATCCTCGGGCACGTCCGGAATCTTGGCCGCCGCGCGCTCGCCGAGAAACGCGTGACGCAGCGCGCGCGATTGCGGCGTGTACATCAGCTCGATGAAAAGCGAGCGCTCGTACTGGATGCCGTCGTCGAAGCGCTTTTGCACGGCGGCCTGCACGGCATCGACGCACTTCACCGGCGCGGGAAAATTCTTCGCCATCGCCGCGACCGTATTGCGCGCGAACTGCAGGAACCCTTCCGCGTTCTCGTGCGCGACCTTGCGCTCACGCAGCAACGGCCGCTTGCCGCTCTCGGCCGCGCGCTGTGCGAACGCGATCGCGCCGGCCAGCAGGTCGCCGTCGATCACCTCGTCGAACAGGCCGCTATCGGCGAGCGCATCCGACATCACCGTGTCGCCGGACACGATCATGTTCAGCGCGGGCTCCAGGCCGATCGCGCGTGGCAGGCGCTGCGTGCCACCCGCGCCGGGCAAGAGTCCGAGCTTGACTTCCGGCAGTGCGATCTGCGTGCCCGGCGCGGTCACACGATAGTGGCAGCCCATCGCCAGCTCCAGCCCGCCGCCCATCGCGACCGAATGCAGCGCGGCGACGACCGGCTTCGCGCTCGCTTCGACAATCCTGATGACGGTGTGCAGCGACGGCTCTTGCGCCGCCTTCGGCGTGTTGAACTCGCGGATGTCCGCGCCGCCCGAAAACGCTTTTCCCGCGCCCGTGATGACGATGGCGCGCACGCTGTCGTCGTCCGCGGCGCGCGCGACGCCAGCGACGACGCCGAGGCGGGTCGCATGTCCGAGGCCGTTGACGGGGGGATTGTCGAGCGTGATCAGCGCAACGCCATCCTGTACCTTGTACTCCACTGTCATGTCGTTTCCTTGTAGATAGCCGGTTGCGCTGCTTCACGCCGCATCGCGATAGCGCGCCAGCTCCATCCGCGCGATCTGGTTGCGATGGACCTCGTCGGGACCGTCCGCGATGCGCAGCGAACGCGCGGCCGCATACGCATGGGCAAGGAAGCGGTCCTGCATGCCATACCCGCCGCACGCCTGGATCGCCGAGTCGATCACGTTGCACGCCATATTCGGCGCCGCAACCTTGATCATCGCGATCTCCCTCGCGGCCACCTTGTTGCCGACGGTGTCCATCTTGTGCGCCGCGTCGAGCACGAGGTAGCGTGTCTCGTCGATCGCGATGCGCGCATCGGCGATGCGCTGCTGCGTGACCGTCTGCTCCGCGATCGGACGCCCGAACGCCGTGCGCGACAGGCTGCGCTTGCACATCACTTCGAGCGCGCGCTCGGCGAGTCCGATGAGGCGCATGCAGTGGTGAATGCGCCCCGGCCCAAGACGCCCCTGCGCGATCTCGAAGCCGCGCCCTTCGCCGAGCAGCATGCTGGTCACCGGCACACGCACGTTTTCGAACACGATTTCCGCGTGGCCGTGCGGCGCGTCGTCGAAGCCGAGCACCGGCAGGTGGCGCAGGATCGTGATGCCGGGCGTGTCGCGCGGCACGAGGATCATCGATTGGCGGCGATGGCGGTCCTCACCGTCGGGGTCGGTCTTGCCCATGAACACGAACACCTTGCAGCGCGAATCGTTCGCGCCGGAGGTCCACCACTTCCGGCCGTTGATCACGTACTCGTTGCCGTCGCGCACGATCGAGCTTTCGATGTTGGTCGCGTCAGACGACGCCACGAGCGGCTCCGTCATCGCGAACGCCGAGCGGATCTCGCCGCGCAGCAGCGGCTCGAGCCATTGCTTCTTCTGCTCGGACGTGCCGTAGCGGGCCAGCACTTCCATGTTGCCGGTATCGGGCGCGGAGCAGTTGAACACTTCCGGCGCCCACAGCGAACGCCCCATGATTTCGCAAAGCGGCGCGTATTCGCTATTCGTCAGCCCCGCGCCGTACTCGGATTCGGGCAGGAACAGGTTCCACAAGCCCTCCGCCTTGGCGCGCGCCTTCAGCTCCTCGATCACCTGCACCGGCTGCCAGCGGTCGCCTTCGCCGACTTCGCGGTGGTAGCGGTCCTCGTTCGGGTAGACCTGCGCGTCCATGAACGCGGAGACGCGGCGCTGAAGCTCGACGACCTTCTCTGAATGCTCGAAATTCATGTCTGTGAGTCCCTGTGAATGCGCGCCACGCTCATCGCGGCGCTTGAACGTTCATGGCGCGCTCGGCGCAGGCCCAGCCCAGCTCGGCCATGCCAGTAGCGCGCTGGCCGAATTCGAAGGCGTGCTCGCTGCTCGCGTTGCCATCGAGCGCGCGCTTCGTGATGCCCTGCAGGATCGCCGCGCCGCGAAAAAAGTTGTACGCGAGATAGAAGTTCCATTCGCGCGTGCCGACCTCCTCGATGCCGGTGCGGCGGCAGTATTCGCTGACGAACGCGGATTCCTGCGGAATACCGAGCGCGTCGAGGTCCGCCGCTCTCAAGTCGGCGAGCCCGCGCGCGCCAGCGCTGCCGGCCGGCGTGTGCCACACGAGGCACAGGTACGCGAAATCGGCGAACGGGTCGCCGAGCGTCGACAGCTCCCAGTCCAGCACGGCGATCACGCGCGGCTCGTCGGGCGCGAACATCAGGTTGTGGAGGCTGAAGTCGCCGTGCACGAGCGCCGTCGTCTCGCGCGTCGGCAAGTGCTCGGGCAGCCATGCGACGAGCCGCTCGACCGCTTCGATCCGATGCGTTTCAGAGGCGCGGTATTGCTTCGTCCAGCGCGACACCTGGCGCTCGAAGTAGCCGCCGGTGCGGCCGTAGTCGCGCAAGCCGAGCGCGTCGATGTCGAGCCGATGCAGCGCCGCCATCACGCGGTTCATCTCGCCGAAGACGGCGCGGCGCTCGCCGGGCGTCATGCCGGGCAGGCGCGCGTCCCACAGCACGCGCCCGCTCACGTAGCCCATCACGTAGAACTCGGAGCCGATCACCGACGCATCGTCGCAATAGCAGTACGGCTCGGCGACGGGCACCTGGGTGCCGCGCAGCGCGTTCAGCAGGCGGTACTCGCGGTCGATCGCGTGCGCGGACGGCAGCAGCGTGCCCGGTGGCTTGCGGCGCAGCACGTAGTGCGCCGGCGGTGTGCTCAGCAGATAGGTCGGGTTCGACTGGCCGCCCGAGAACTGCGCGACTTCGAGCGGTCCGCGAAAGCCGTCGATGCGCTCGCGCAGCCACGTCTCCAGGCGCGCGACATCGAAGCGATGCGCGGGCCTGACGGCGGTCGTGTTTGTCGCGGTGTTGGAAAGCATCTCGCTCATGCGGGCCTGGGTACGAGGACGAGGATCAGCGGTACGTGAGCATCTGCGGCGCGCGCGCCTGATCGAAATGCGCGGTGCTGTTCAGGCAGCCGAGCCCTCGACGCCCTTGAGTGAAGAGCACGCGCGTGACACCGGTATTGGCGAGCGACCAGTTCAGCTCGCAGGCCACCTTGTCGGTGAGGTCCAGGAGACCCTGGCAAATGGCCGCGATCACCCCGCCCGACGTGAAAACCATGATCGACTTCGCGCCGTGCGAACCGCTTGCGATCGCTTCGAAGGCGTCGAGGCAGCGTCCGCTAAACGCGGACCACGATTCGCGATAGTCGCCGGCGTGAGCGCCGGACATCCAGCGTTCCATCGCTCGCGCGTACAGCTGCTGCAATTGCGCGGACGACAGCGACGACACGTGAGCGCCTGACACGCCTTCCCCGTCTCCATCGAGACTCCCCCGCGCAGACTGGCGGTAGACGTCGATGACTTCGGCGTGATCGAACTCGTTGAGCCGCGCATCCGCTTGCAGTTCCGCGATGTGCCGCGCATCGACCTGATTCAGGCAGTGCTCGGCGGTCTCGCGATGACGGCGCATCGCGCCGGCCATCACGTGGTCCACCGGAATCTCGCATGACGCCATCCATTGGCCGAGCAGTTGCGCCTGCCGTACGCCGAGCTCGGACAGCCGGTCATAGTCGTCCGAGCCGAACGACGCCTGAGCGTGACGTACGAGAAAGATATGTCCCATGTCTTTGTCTCCTTCCGTCAGATTACGCACGCGGGCATAATGCGGCAAATGAATAGATCAAATCGAAGTCAACTCATTCCATGCATATATCCAGAGTCGATCTGAACCTCTTCGTCGTGCTCGAATGCATCTATGCGCAAGGCGGCATCACGCGGGCGGCGGAGCAGCTGAACCTGAGCCAGTCGGCGATCAGCCATGCGCTGAACCGCCTGCGCGAGCTGCTCGGCGACCCGCTCTTCGAGCGGCAGGGGCACGTGATGGTGCCGACGCCGTTCACGCGCTCGATCATCGGCCGCGTGCGCGAGGCGCTGCGCACGTTCGAGCTGACGCTGCACGAGACCAACCAGTTCGACGTCGAATCGACGACCAAGCGTTTCTCGCTCGGCGTGCGCGACGTGCTCGAATCGGTCGTGCTGCCGCCGTTGATGAAGCACGTGGTCGACCATGCGCCGGGGATCGACATCGCGTCCGTCCAGAATGACCGGCGCACGCTGGAGTCGGACCTGCAATCGGGCGCGCTCGACGCCGCGATCGACGTCGTGCTGTCCATTCCCCAAACCGTGCGCAGCGAACGCCTCGCCTCGGACGAATTCGTCGTGCTGAGCCGCCGCGGCCATCCGCGCGTGGGCCGCAGGCTCTCGCTGCAAACCTATGTTGCGGAGCAGCACGTGCTCGTCTCGAGCCGGCGCCGCGGGCCGGGGATCGAGGATATCGAGCTCGTGAAACTCGGCCTGCAGCGGCGCGTGCGGCTGCGCTGCATCCACTACTTCGCGGCCTGCCGCGTCGTGAGCCAGACCGACCTGCTGCTCACGATGCCGGGCCGCTATGCGCGGCTCCTCAACGCGCTGTTCGACAACCAGATGCATCCGTGCCCGCTCGATACCGCATCGGCCGACGCGTACCTCTACTGGCATGCGAACTCCGATGCCGACCCGGCCAACCGGTGGTTCCGGCAACGGCTCGTGGAAGCCTTCGCCGCGCCGCCAGGCTGATCTTCGGCAGCGCGCAATCGCGCGGGAGCCGACGTGGCTCTCGCGTCCATCGTCCTGCGCGAGCCGCGTCGCGCTCAAGGGCGAGATCCTTTCGACTCGAAGCGTGGTATTCAACACGCGTCCTGACGGTCAGCGTTCAGCGTCGCCAGAAACAAGTTGGTCAATTCCAGCAGCGTTACGTGATATTGGCCTGGCATCGCAATGTCGTCGGCACACGCCATCGCGTCTTCAATTCCATCGCGGAACGCCTTTTCGATCTCGACGCGCTGCAGCGGCGTCAGGTGCGGCAACGTCGCATCGAGCAGCTTGCTCATGACAACGACCTGCGCCCCCATTCGCGCGACGCGCTCGGCATTCACCGCCATGGTCTGCTTCAGTGCTTCCATCCGTTTGAAAAACGTCATCGTCCTTCATTCACTCCAAGCCATGCCCGAGCGAGGGCGACCAGGCACGTGCGCACGCCTTGATCCGGTCGCCCCCGCCTCCGTTAAAACGTCTCCCACGCCTCTTCCGCGCTGTCCGCAGGCGTGACCGCAACTGCGCCCGCCGCAGCGCCGGACAGACGCGCGACGGCCTTCGTTGCCGTGCGCGGCCGCGCTACCTTGCGCTCGCCCAAGCGCGGTCGGCCTTGCGGCACGGCTGTTCGCGGCACGGAAGCGGACACGGCAGCCGCGGAGCCGGCGATCTTGAACACGGACACCGCATCCTTCAGGTGGCTCGCCTGCTCTTCGAGCGACTGCGCGGCCGCGGCGGCCTCTTCGACAAGCGCCGCATTCTGCTGCGTCACCTCGTCCATCTGCGAGACGGCCTGGTTGACCTGCTCGATGCCCCGGCTCTGCTCTTCGGAGGCCGCGGCAATTTCGCCGACGATGTCCGATACCTGCTTGATCGCCTGCTTGACCTGCCCCATCGTCGTGCCGACGTCCGCCGCCTGCTTCGCGCCATCCTGGATCATCGTCACAGATGACTCGATCAGGTCCTTGATTTCCCTGGCCGCTGCCGACGAGCGCTGAGCCAGGCTGCGCACCTCGCTTGCCACCACCGCGAAGCCGCGCCCCTGCTCCCCCGCGCGCGCCGCTTCCACTGCGGCATTCAGCGCCAGAATGTTGGTCTGGAACGCGATGCCTTCGATCACCCCGGTGATCTCCGAGATCTTGGTCGAACTGCCGCTGATCTGACCGATCGTCTGCACCATTCCCTGCACCGCGTCGTTGCCTTCATCGGCCATGTCCGTCGCTCGCGTGGCCAGCGCATTGGCCTGCCGCGCGTTGTCGGCGTTCTGCTTCACCGTCTCCGTCAACTGCGTCATGCTGGCCGCCGTTTGTTCCAGCGAGCTCGCCTGCTCTTCCGTCCGCGCCGACAGGTCCGCGTTGCCGCTTGCGATTTGGCTGGAGGCCGTGGCTATGCCATCGGTGCCCGCTCGCACGCCCCCGACGATTTTCTGCAGGCTGTGGGTCATCGCCTTCAGGGCCGACATCAACTGCCCGATTTCATCGCGTGACGCCGCTTCAATGTGCGCCGTCAGATCCCCATCCGCGACTCGCGTCGCAACCAGCACGGCTTGATTCATCGGGCGGGACACAATGCGTGCAAGCCATGTTGCAAGCAACAGACCCATTGCAAGGTTTCCGGCGAGCAAAGCAAAAATCCAGCCGCGTGCCGACGCATAGGTCGCAGCGGCACTCGCAGCCGATTGCACGCCGCGCGCTTCGTTGAGCTTCACCATGTCGTCGATCTGGCTGTTGAGCTCCCGGTAAAGCACCGTGGACTCGGCTCTGATGAGCAAGCGCGCCTCTTCTTTCTTCCTGGCGGTGGAGAGTTCGATGACCTTCCTGTCCTCGGCCACATAAGCGGCCAGTGTCTTCTCGAACTGCTGTGACAAAGTTCGATCTTTCCCGCCGGCATCGAGCGCGTCATAGGCCTCGTGATATTTCCTGAGTTCGTCTGCTCGCACGTCGAGACTCTTCGCTTCATCCAGAAGGTCGTCGTCCTCGCTCGCGAGAATGTGTTGGAGTTCCGAGAGGCGATAGCGTGCCAGCGTGACCTTCATTTTCAGCGCATTGCTGATGGCCGGCAGCCAGTTCGTGGCGATTTCCGACGATGTGTTGCTAACCGCGGACAACTGATAGATAGAGACGGCCCCGATCAACGAAGTCAATGCCAGCACAACCAGGAAGGCTGTCACGAGCTTGCTGGCTATCTTTAAGTCGTAGAAGAATTTCATGATTGCGTGACCTTAGAAGTTGTGTTTCAGCCCGACAATGAATCCGGAAACGCCGGCCCCCGCATCGGTTGGATTGCCTTTCAGTCCATTGACTCCCAACTGGTAGGTGGCATTCGCCTCGTTGTTGATCCGCACGAAGCCGGTGTAAAGCGACGTCCGCTTGGACAGGTAGTAGGTGTAGCTGAGCTCGAACATGCTGGCGCCGGTTTGCGACGCACCGGGCTTGTCGAGGCTGCCGTTGCCGGCCCGGCCATAGAACGCGTACGCTTTTCCTGCGCCGATGGTCTGCGTGACGGACGCGCCCCAGAAGTTGCGCTTGACCGTCCCGCCGGCATAGTCGGCGCTTAACGTGCTGAATACCAGTGCGGCATAGGTATGTCCGAGGGTAATGCCGCCGGTGAGAAGGTATGTGGTGTCGTCCAGGCCTTCGCCGCGTACGCTGAAATTGCGCTGCGTCGCGAGTGCTGCCTTGATCCTGCCGTCTACGTAGACAATATCGCCGCCGACGTTGTAGGGAACGAAGCCCGGGTTCTGGCCTTTCGGCCGTGCGTACATGATGTCGACGTAGGCATTGCCCAGCTTCGGCGATTCATACTTGATCGCATTCGGCATGGTGTCGTTCATCGTCGGCAAGCCGTTGTTGATGCCGGCGTTGCTCCCGCCGTAAGCGTCACCCGAGTTGTTGTTGATGATCGCCTGCGTGCTCAGGATGCTGGTCACCCCAGTCGCGGCGTTGCCGTAGAAACCCTTGATTTCGTCGATAGGCGGATCCATGTTGCCGAGCTTGATCGCGCCGAAGTCACTGCGCAGCCCCACAAACGTTTCGCGGGCTGCGAACGCACCGGTCCCGTTGCTCGCGTTGACCTTGCTTTCGATCTGGAAAATTGCCGACAGCCCCCCGCCCAAGTCTTCGCCCCCGCGAACCCCGAATCGGGAGGAGTTGGAATTGAGGCGCGTCGCAGCGACACGTCGGCCGTTGCTCGTCGTTTCGACGTAGTCGATATCGTCGTTGACGATTCCATAGAGCGCGGTGTAGTTGCCCGTCGACTCTTCATAGCGGTCTGCGTATGCCGTGCCACTCGATAGACAACCGATCGCGGCGAGCGATATCCCGGATATCTTTCTTTTCAAGATCCCCCCTCTTGCCAATAACCAGAAAAACAAATAAAAGCGATATGAATAATTGGCATTTCAATCAATCATCGAAATGCCGATTTTTCAAAAATTGGAATTAATTTCAAAACTCGCAACGAGAGTCAAATCGCAGCAAGTTCTTGTTTACGTCCACATCCGGCGAAGCTTGAGTGCACATGACGAAATAAGGCGGGAAATAAGCGGGCGTGATGAATTTGCTTTTTGCGCATTACCATATGAAATCCTTCATATTTCTTTCTTCACAAAGGAAATCAAAAAGTATTTCCTTTTTTTGAGTAAGAAAAACCTTATATCAGGCGTCAGCATGGGCCTAGGTGAGAAATGGAGTCTTCGTCGAAATTAAAAAACAAAGCTGAAACGACGCATTCGGCCATGCACAAATATTCCGTCCACTCGTGGTGGCCGCCGCATGGCAGCGCGGCGACATCGACGCGTCCTACATCTGGGAACCGGTGCTCGCGAAAGTGAGGCAGAACGGCTGCCGCACCTCTAGCTGACCTTGCTTCTCGCGCGGCAAAGCCCGTGCGGCGGGCGCTCTTCGCATCGACGGTCCGCCATCGTCCCAAACGAACCGGCAAAGCGGACCAATCGAACCTTCCGTCGGCAAAGCACGCTCGGTACGCTGCCTCACGTGACCAGAGGAACCGAGAGGCCCCATGGAAGACCCGTGCTGGATCAAGTCCTATCCGACCGGCGTGCGCTGGAACATCGAGATCGAGCCCATGCCCGTGCAGCAGCTGCTCGACGATACCGCGGCCCGATGGCCTGATAAACCGGCACTGCAGTTCGAGGGGAAACGCCTGAGCTTTGCCGAGCTGCTCGCGCTCTCCAACCGCGCGGCCAAGGGCCTGCAACGGCTCGGGGTCGGGCCGGGCGTGCACGTCGGCCTGCACTTGCCGAATACCCCGCACCACGTGATCGCTTTCTTCGGCATCCTCAAAGCGGGCGGCACCGTGGTCAACTATTCGCCGCTCGACGCGTCGACAGTGCTCGAGCACAAGATCCAGGACAGCTGCACCGACATCCTGTTCACGCTCGATTCCGCATCGCTGTATCCGCAGATGGCGCAGATGCTCGACACGACGCGGCTGAAACGGTTGATCGTCGGCACGGTCGTGGAGATGACCGACGGCTCCGATAGCGCCGTGGAACGCGTCGCCGCCTATGGTCCGCGTGCCGAGATACGGTGGGACGGCCGGCACCTGAGCTTCGCGCAGCTGCTCGACAACGACGGCGGCTTTGTCCCGCGTGCGATTCCCGACCCGCTTCACGCGCTCGCCGTCCTGCAATACACCGGCGGCACAACCGGCCTGCCGAAAGGCGCGATGCTGTCGCATGCGAATCTCGTCGCCGCGGTCGCCCAGCTTCGCGAAACCATGCAGGGCGAGCCGCCGGTGCTGACGGAAGGCGAGGAACGCATCCTCGCCGTCCTGCCGCCGTTCCATATCTACGCGCTGACCGTGAACATGCTGTTCGGCATACTCAATGCGGCCGAGATCATCCAGCATGCGCGCTTCGACGCCGCCGCCGTGCTCGCCGATATCGAACGGCACAAGGTGACCTGCTTCCCGGGCGTGCCGACGATGTTCACCGCCCTGCTCAATCACCCCGGCATCGGACGATGCGACCTCACCTCGCTCAAGTTCTGCAACTCCGGCGGCGCGCCGCTGCCGCAGGAGGTCGCGCAGCGCTTCTCGGCGCTCACGGGCTGCGCGCTGATCGAAGGCTGGGGCATGACCGAAACCACGGCGACGGGCACCTACACGCCGGTGCGCGGCGTCCACAAGGCAGGCTCGTGCGGCCTGCCCCTGCCCGGCATCACGATCCGCATGCTCGATCTCAGCACGCCCTCGCGCTACGTGCCGCGCGGCGACACCGGCGAGATCTGCATCAAGGGGCTCAACGTGACGAGCGGCTACTGGAACAACCGCTCCGCCACCGACGACATGACGACCTTCGACGGCTTCATGCGCACCGGCGATGTCGGCCACATGGATGAAGACGGCTATGTCTTCATCGTCGACCGCACCAAGGACATGCTGCTGTGCAGCGGCTACAACGTCTACCCGCGCGTGCTGGAGGAGGCGATCTACCAGCATCCGGACGTCTACGAGGCGGCGGTGGTCGGCATCCCGGATGCGTACCGCGGACAGTCGCCGAAAGCCTTCGTCGTGCTCAAGGCTGGCGCGCCGCCGCTCGCGCTCGCCGAGCTTCAGGCGTTCCTGAAAGACAAGCTCGGCAAGCACGAGATGGTGCAGGCGCTGGAAATCCGCGAGGCGCTGCCCAAGACGCCCGTCGGCAAGATTTCCAAGAAGGAGCTGCGCAACGAGCAGAAGACGGCCGCTGCGGGCCTGGAGTAAGCGCTGAAGCGCCAACTCCCATCGACCTAGGTCTAGCGGACCTCGCGTATCGCGCGGGCCAATGCAAACAAGACAGCCCGCATAGAACAGGAGACAAAACATGAACCCCAGTGCGGCCACGCAGACCCCGCCATCGCGTTCGTCCACCCGCACGCCCGCCGATGCGGTGTTCTCGAAGATCAGCTGGCGCATTCTTCCGGTGCTGCTGCTCGCCTACATGATCGCGTACCTCGACCGCATCAACATCGGCTACGCGCAATTGCAGATGAAGCACACGCTGCCGTGGGGCGAAGCGGTCTATGGCCTTGGCGCAGGCATTTTCTTCATCGGCTATTTCCTGTTCGAGGTGCCGAGCAACCTGCTGCTCGAAAAGTTCGGCGCGCGCAAGACGCTGTTGCGCATCATGGTCCTGTGGGGCATCGCCGCCACCGCGATCCTCTTCGTCAAGACGCCGGGGCAGTTCTACTTCGCGCGCTTCCTGCTCGGCACGTTCGAGGCGGGCTTCTTCCCCGGCGTCATCCTGTACTTCACCTATTGGTATCCGCCGGCGCGGCGCGGCCAGGCGATCGCGATCTTCATGTCGGCGACGACGATCACCGGCGTCCTGGCCGGCCCGGTGAGCGGCGCGATCCTCAAGTATCTCGACGGCGTCAACGGCTGGCATGGCTGGCAATGGCTGTACCTGCTCGAAGGACTGCCGGCCCTGCCGGTCGGCGTGCTGCTGTTCCTGCGGCTCGACGACAAGCCGGCCGACGCGGCATGGCTGTCGGCGGCGGAGAAGACGCTGGTCCACGACAGCCTCGTGCAGGGCGCCGCGCACGCCGCGAACGTCACGGCAGCGACGCGCTCCCAGCTGCTGCGCGATTCGCGCGTCTGGCTGCTCTCGCTCGTCTACTTCCTGCTGCTCGGCGCGACCTACATGATCGTGTTCTGGATGCCGACGCTGATCCAGAGCTGGGGCCTCAAGGACGTGCTGCTCGTGAGCGTGCTCACCGCCATTCCCAACGCATGCGGCGTGGCCGGGATGATCGTGCTCGGGCGCAGCTCCGACAGACGCCGCGAACGGCAGCGGCACTTCGCGGCCGCCGTCGTCATCGCGGCCGCCGGCCTCTGGATGACGACGCTGCTGAACGGCAGCCTGATCGGCTCGTTGATGGCGCTGTCGTTCGGCGCGATCGGCATCGCCTCCGCGACGCCGCTCTTCTTCGCGCTCGTCAGCGAACGCCTGACTGCCGCCAAGGCCGCCGCCGGCATCGCGCTCATCAGCAGCCTCGGCAACCTCGGGCCGGCCGTCAGCCCGAGCCTCAACGGACTGATCGTGCAGCACACCGGCAGCACGCTCTACAGCATCTATCTCGTGGTCGCGCTGTATGTCGCAGCGGGCCTCGTCCTGCTGGTCGCGACACGGCGCGCCGGCGAGCCGTATCCGCAACACGCCGGCTGAAGCCCGGCCCTTTGATTCCATAACGACAGCATCGAACGAGGAGACAAGGCAGATGTTCGCATTTCGACCTGCACGCACGTGCGCCACACTCGGCATGATCGGTATCTGCACGCTCGGCATGGCGCCGCTCGCGCGCGCGCAGAGCAGCGTCACGCTGTACGGGATCGTCGACGGCTCGCTGCTCTACACGAGCAAGACCATCGACTCCACCACCGGCGGCAACGCCGGCCATCAGTTTTCGTTCTCGTCGGGCGGCATCTCGTCGTCGCGCTTCGGCCTGAAAGGCAGCGAGGATCTCGGCGGCGGCGTGCGTGCGATTTTCACGCTCGAAAGCGGCTTCAACCTCGGCACCGGCGCGATCGGCGATTCGAACGGCAATTATTTCGGACGCCAGGCGTGGGTCGGGGTCAACGGCCGCTTCGGCACGATCAAGGCCGGCCTGCAATACTCGCCGTTCTTCACCGCGCTCTACGACACCGATCCGCGCGCCATGTCGCAGTTCGGCAGCGGCCTCATCACCTATCTCGACTCCGTGCTGGTGACGGGGCTGTTCAACCCGAATGCCGTGTCGTACACCTCGCCGGAAATCGCCGGCTTGCAAGGCAGCGCCATGGTGGCGCTCGGCGGCTCGGCCGGGTCGTACCAGGCCGGCCGGCAATACTCGGCGAGCGCCAGGTATCACTTCGGCGGCTTGATGCTCGACGTGGCGTACTACAGCGGCAACGCGGGCGGCAGCGCGGCGTCGATTCCGGTCCCGAGCACGGTGGCGTTCGAAGGCCGCATGGCCGGCGCGAGCTATGCGATCGGCAACCTGACCGCGAAAGCCTCATACGCCCTGTACAAGGTCGCCGGGTCCTTCGACAGCCGCGTCTATTCCGGCGGACTCGCCTACTCCGTCACGCCGTTCCTCAACCTCGACGCCGGTGTCTGGGTCACGCGCGACGGCAACAACAGCAACAATCACTCGATCCTCGCCGCGGCGGGCGCCGAATACAGCTTGTCCAAGCGCACGATGCTCTATGCGCAGGCCGGCTTCGTGAACAATCACGGCAGCATGGACACCGGCCTCGCGGTCAACGGCGCGTTGTACGGCACGAAAGGCTCGACGGTCGGCGTGGAGGCTGGCGTTCGACATACGTTCTGATGGAGGACGGGCCTCGCGTGTATGCGAGGCCCGTGACTCGACTTTGACAACCTTCCCGCAGTAAGCTAATCGAACGCACCTCCGGGGAGGCGACATGGCACTGTTCGTTGTGCGCCATCAGCACGCTGCTGAGCGCTGCCCAGCTCAGGACCCCTATATGGGGGCCATGCTATTGAATCACCTGAGCCGTCCAAACGTCAGACAGTACGGGGTGGAGATCCGGGGCGAGGCGGTCGTGCAGGGTGAGCACACCTTGTATCTCATCGTGGAAGCTGATGACGAGGGCCACCTGCGCGAATTCATGAAGCCGTTTCAAGCAGTCGGCAGCCTGGACATCTATCCCGCGTCGACGTGCGCGCGCGTGGTTGCCAGCGGCGGCTGCAGTGCAGCGATGCCGGTCAGCGAGTTCGTGTCGGCGGGGGATCCCGAAGAAGCCTGCCAGAAGGCCATCGAGGCCGGTCTGATAGTCCATCGCGCGCATCCTCTCAACTGTGAGACCTCGATTCCGGCTCTGATCGGCGGCGTGGTCATGCCGAATGCGCACTTCTACGTTCGCAATCACTTTCCGATCCCCATCCTCGACCCGGCCACCTTCCGCCTCACGGTTGGCGGCCTCGTCGAACGACCGCTTAGCCTGAGTTTGCGCGATCTCCACAACATGCCGTCGCAGACGCTCGTCGCCACCCTCGAGTGCGCCGGAAACGGCCGCACGAAGTTCCATCCGCCCATTGAGGGCGAGAAATGGGACCTGGGTGCCGTCAGCACAGCGGAGTGGACGGGTGTGCCGCTGGCGGAAGTCCTGGATCGGGCTGGCGTGCGGACGGGGGCGCGGGAGGTGTTGTTCCGGGGCGCAGACGGTGGCATGGTGGATGGCCACTCAGGACCGATCCGCTTCGAGCGCAGTCTCCAGCTTGGTCACGCTCGCGACCCCGATCTGCTGCTGGCCTATGCGATGAACGGCGAGCCACTGCCCATTCAGCACGGCTACCCGGTGCGCGTTGTGGTTCCGGACTGGTACGCCGTGGCATCGGTCAAATGGTTGACCGAGATTGAGCTTGTCGACCAGCCGTTCGCCGGGCATTACCAGTCGGACAAGTATTGGTATGAATGGGAACGCGATGGCCAGGCCGTCCGCGAGCCGGTCACGCTGCAGAGGGTGCGAGCCTTGGTCACCGAGCCGGCGCCTGGCCAGGAGGTCCGGCGCGGTGAGCTGGCCATTCGCGGTGTGGCCTGGTCCGGCGCCGCTCCAATTGCGCGCGTGGAGATAAGCGTCGGCGGCGGAAACTGGCAGGAGGCCCATCTCGTTAGCGAGCGCAGGCGTCACAGCTGGCAGTGGTGGGAACTGATCAGCCGAGTCCAGGAGCCGTCTGTTGTCACCCTTCGGGCCCGGGCCACCGACCTTGCCGGTCGCACGCAGCCCGAGTGCGCTGAGTGGAACCGGCTCGGCTACGGCAACAATGCCATCCACGAGGTGCCGGTTCGGATAGTTTGAAATGCGGATACCCGAAAATTTGAAGCGCAGCGGTCTCACCGCTGCTTCGACTGCTCGGCGAGAAACTTCAGAATCACCTCGTTCACCTCGTCCGGACGCTCCTGCTGCACCCAATGACCGGCCTTCGGAACCCGATGCTTTTTCCAAAGACGAGGGACGTTGACTTCGAGCTCCTCGAAATCCTTCGACGCGATCTTCAACACCCCATCGAACTCCCCTGCGATAAAAAGCGTCGGCTGCATGATCCGAGCGCCGTCGAGAAAGCTCGTCAGCGCCCAGTTCCGGTCGATGTTTCGATACCAGTTGACGGGCCCGCTGAATCCGCTCCGCTCGAATTGGCCGACGAGATACTGAAGATCCGTTTCGGTCAGCCACGACGGAAGCTCGTCGGGCAACGCGAGGTTGTCGACGAGGCGCGTGGTCTTGTCGAAGGTGACGAAATTGCCGGGCCGCCCATTCAGGATCGCATCTCCCGACGCCGTATACAGGATGCCTAGCAGCGAGCGGCGGATGTCCTCTTCCAGTTCCCGCTCGACACGCCCCGGCTGCTGAAAATAGTCCTGATAGAAATGGCGCTCCTGTGTGATCTGCGCGAAGCGCACCGAAGGACGCACAGGCCGCCGCGGCATATAAGGCACGCTCAGCAGGCAGAGAGCAGGAAACAGGTCGGGGCGCAGCAATGCCGCGTAGGCGGCGACAGCCGCGCCCCAATCGTGTCCGATCAGAATCGCCCGCTCTTCGCCAAGCGCCTTGACGAGGCCCACCAGGTCGCCGACCAGGTTCAGGATGTCATAGGCCTCGACGGCTTGCGGCGCGTCGGTGAGCCCATAGCCGCGCTGGTCGGGCGCAACCACGCGGTAGCCCGCGGCCGCCAGCGCGTCGATCTGCGCGCGCCAGACGTACCACGACTCCGGCCAGCCGTGGCAGAGCAGCACGAGCGGGCCTGCGCCTTTTTCGACGTAGTGCATCCGGATGCCGTTGACGTGCGCGAAGTGCTGCTGCAGGCCGTCGATCATGGAGTTGACCTCGTTTTCAAACGATGGGGATGGACGCGATTATCGGACATCGCCAAAGCAGCGCGACAGCGCTTCGGCCACGCACACCGGCTTGCTCGCGCCCTCACACTCGATCGTCGCTTCGATCTTCAACTGCACGCCGCCTTCGATCGCATCGCAGGCGAGCAGCCTGAAATGGCCGCGCAGACGGCTGTTCACGGGCACCGGCGCGGGAAACCGCAAGCGGTCGAGACCATAGTTCACGGACATGCCGACGCCGTCGATCGCAAACGCCGAGGTCATCAGAACGGGCAGCAGCGAGAGCGTCAGGTAGCCGTGCGCGATCGTGGTCTTGAAGGGGCCTTCGGCCGCACGCTTCGCGTCGAGATGAATCCACTGATCGTCGCCCGTGGCATGCGCGAAGCCGTCGATGCGCGCCTGGTCGACCCGCACCCAGTCGCTCGTGCCGAGCATGGCGCCGACCCGTTGCGGCATCTCGGCGAGCGGATATACGGCGAGGCTCATCGCCCGGCCTCCCGCGCCTCGCGCGGCAGCACCACCAGCTTGCCCATCGCCTGCCGGCTCGCGAGCCGCGACATCGCCGCCGCGGCGCCTTCGAGCGGAACGCGCTCCGTCACTGCCGGCCGCAAGCGGCCGGCCAGGATCCATTCAGTCAGCTGACGCAGGTTCGCTGCGTGCTGCCGCGGCTCGCGCCGCATCGCCTCGCCCCAGAACACGCCGAGGATGATGCGTTCCTTGAGCAAGGCGAGGTTCAGCGGCGGCTTCGGAATGTCGCCCGCCGCGAATCCCACCACCAGGTAGCGGCCCCGCCATGCCGTCGCGCGCAGCGCCGGCTCCGTATAGGGGCCGCCGACCGCGTCGTAGACCACGTCGGCGCCGCGGCCGTCGGTCAGCGTCTCGACAGCGCGGCGCCAGTCCGGCTGCGTGTAGTCGACCGTTTCGTCGGCGCCGGCTTCGCGCGCCAGCCTGAGCTTGTCCGCATTCGACGCGGCGGCGATCACGCGCGCGCCCAGCACCTTCGCAATCTCGATCGCCGCGATGCCGACACCGCCCGCCGCGCCCAACACGAGCACCGTCTCGCCCGCCTGCAGCCGGGCGACCGTCTGCAACGCATGCAGCGACGTGCCGTACGCGAGCACGAACGATGCGCCGACGTCGAAGCCGAGCGGCGCCGGCCAAGGCGCGACATTCACCGCATCGACCGCGCATTGCTCGGCGAATGCGCCGGTGCCGGTCAAGGCGACGACGCGCTCACCGATACGAAAACCCTCGACGCCCTCGCCGATCGCGCTGACGGTGCCGGCCAGCTCCGCGCCCGGCACGAACGGCAGCGGCGGCTTGACCTGGTACAGCCCCTGCACCATCAAGACATCGGGAAAGTTGATCGAGGCGGCCATCACGTCGATCAACAACTGGTCCCGCCCGGCAACCGGCGCATTCATCTCATCGACGCGCAGGTTTTCGATCGGCCCGTAGGCGTGGCAAACAAGTGCTTTCATCGGCTCTCCATGCACAGTCGCAAACAGACCAAGCGTACTGGCGGCGCCTGTGCGGCGGGAGGTGCGTCAGAGCCGCTTTGCGGGTGAGTTTGGGACAGCGCATGCGCCGTCCGCCGCTGGACTACCCGCAGCGAAAAGCAGTCGGGCTCTTGCCGGTCCAGCGCGTGAAAGCGTGCCGGAAGTTCGCGGCGTCGCTGTAGCCGAGCAGGCTCGCGATCTCTTCGTTGGTCATCCGCGTCTTGCGCAGATACTCGATCGCGAGACGCATGCGCACTTCGGCGAGCAGGTCGCGATACGAGGTGTGTTCGCTCTCGAGCTTGCGGCGCAGCGCGCGCGGGTGCATCGACAGCCGCTCCGCCATCGCCTCCAGGCTCGGAAACTGGCCGGACTGACCGTGCAGAATCCGCCGGATGTCGGCGGCGAGGCCGCCCCCCTCGTTCACTTCGCGAAGCAGCCGCTCGCACGTTTCGCACGACATCGCGTAGGTGATCGGATCGGCGAGCGCGACGGGGTGCTCGAACCAGGCCGCGTCGTATTGCAGATCGTTGCAGGCCTGGCCGAACAGCACGGGACACTGAAACAGCTCGTCGTAGGCTTGCGCATGCGCGGGCGCGCCATACACGAAGCGCAGACGCGTGAACCTGAACGACGGGCCGCCCAGGTCCCGCGCGACCGTCAGGTGCAGCGACATCGCGAATTCGAGCGCGAAGCGGTAGACATCGTCGGCCGGGTTCGGCCAGTACCTCGGCTCGGACGTATAGGTCGCGGCCGTTTCGTCGCGCGTGTAAGTGGTGTCGCACAACGGTCCGATAACGGAGACGTAGGTGCCGGAGAGCGCCATCGTCTCGGCGAAGCTCGCGCAGCTGAGGAGCGCATAGCCGTACATGCCGTAGGCCGTGACGTGAACCCGCTGGCCGGCGCGCAGCGCGATCGCGGGATCGCGCGACAGGCGCAACGCGTTGTGCATGACCGTGGACAGCTGACGATAGGACACGCGCGTCGCGGCAGCGCCGAGCTGCGGCGCGTCGAGCTCCGTCCCGGCCAGCGCCGCCTGTGCCGGCACGCCCTGTTGGCCAAGCTCCGCGACGAGCGCGGCGATCTTGTGCGGCGGGTAGATGCGCTGCTCGAAGTCAGGAAGCCGGCGCGGCGCGCACTGAATTTCCTGTTGACGCGGCGCGCCCGCATGAGACCTGTCGATTGGCCCCGGCTCGATACAGTGGCCCTCCATCCTCCTGTCTCCTTCCTTCTGCGTCCGTACGTCGCGCTGCGCCACCGTGGCCGGACATCCGGCCATCCGCTCGCGGTGTGCAGCACGACGTGGCGTCGTGATTTGACTGGCTAAGCTAGCAAGGCACCTCGCCCTTGGGAATAGAGGACTTCCCCCAACTGTCCTCAAATCACACGCCGGCGGGCTTATCGCACCTTTCACCGGGCGCGGGGGCACGGAAAATAGCTTGATTCCATGCGCCGAAGGCGGCACCTTTGCCGACTGACTGCGAACTGACCACCATGAGGAACCCGATATGACCGCCTCCGCCGCTGCCTCGATCAACCGCCAGATCCGTCTCGCCTCGCGTCCGGCCGGGTTGCCGACGAACGAGAACTGGCGCTTGACCGAAGAGGCCGTGCCCGCTGCGAGCGAACTCGCCGACGGCGAGCTGCTCGTCAAGACGCTCGCGCTGTCGCTGGACCCGGCGATGCGCGGCTGGATGAACGAGGGCAAGAGCTATATCCCGCCGGTGGGCATCGACGAAGTGATGCGCGCAGGCGGCATCGGCAGGGTCGTCGCGTCGAAGCACCCGGCATTCGCCGTCGGCGACGAGGTCAGCGCGATCCTCGGTGTCCAGGAGTTCGCACGCTTCGGCGCCAACGACGCGCGGCGCGCCGCGCTCTTCAAGATCGACCGCCGGCTCGGCACGGCGACGCAATGGCTGAACGTGCTCGGCATGCCGGGCATGACGGCGTACTTCGGGCTGCTCGACGTCGGTCAGCCGAAAGCGGGCAACACCGTGGTCGTTTCCGGCGCGGCGGGCGCTGTCGGCCAGACCGTCGGCCAGCTCGCGAAAATCAAGGGGTGCCGCGTAGTCGGCATCGCGGGAGGCAAGGCGAAGTGCGACTGGGTCGTGAGCGAACTCGGCTTCGACGCCTGCATCGACTACAAGGCCGGCCCGTCCGCCGTGCGCGATGGGCTCAAGCAATCTTGCCCGGACGGCGTGGACGTCTACTTCGACAACGTCGGCGGCGAGATTCTCGACCTCGTGCTGACGCGGCTCGCACGCGGCGCACGCATCGTCATCTGCGGCGCCATCAGCCAGTACAACAACGAGAGCGGCACCGCCGTTGCCGGCCCGAAGAACTATCTGTCGCTGCTGGTGAACCGTGCGCGGATGGAAGGCATGGTCGTATTCGACTACGCGGCGCGCTACCCGGAGGCCATCGCCGAACTCGCGGGTTACCTCGCTGACGGGCGCATGAAGTCGAAGGAGGATGTCGTCACGGGCGGTGTTTCCGTCTTCCCTGAGGCACTGCTGAAGCTGTTCTCGGGCGAGAACTTCGGCAAGCTCGTGCTGGAGGTTGACGGCTGACGGGCCGATGCGTGAGGGCATGCGCTGATCCGGGCCAGGCATGCGCAAAATAGAGACTGTTCAGTCTGCATGTGGCCCGGAACTTGCTCTTTCCTGGCGCGAGATTCCGGCGATTCGACCGGAACCCTGCTAGGAGGAGACAATGCCAGACCCCACCCCTCAGGCGGCGGCGCCTTCGCGACGCCCGGAAGCCGCCTGGCTCGCGCCATCGATTCAAAAGGCGCATGAGCGCTCGCAGACCTTCGGCCTCGACACGAGCATGCGGCCGGATTACGACGTGCTATCCGCCGCGGAGCTCGCTCTCAAGCTCGAGCAAAGCCGCGTGCTTTGCACGCATGCCCTGCCCGTCATGGAGACCCTGCACGAGCAGATCGTCAACACGCAAAGCATGATCGTGCTGACCAACGCGGACGGGCTGGTCCTGCATTCGATCGGCGACGACGACTTCCTGCAGCGTGCGGAGAAAGTCGCCCTGCGTCCCGGCGCGAACTGGGCGGAAGAGCGGCAAGGCACCAATGCGATCGGCACTGCGATCGCCGAGCTGTCGCCGACGGTCGTCCATGGAGCGCAGCACTATCTCGCCGCGAACCGCTTCTTGACCTGCTCCAGCGTGCCGATACTCGACCCGTACGGCGATCTGACCGGCGTGCTCGACGTCACCGGGGATCACCGCAGCTACCATCGTCACACGATGGCGCTCGCGAGGATGTCGGTCCAGATGATCGAGAATCACCTGTTCTCCAGCGCGTTTCGCGGCACGTTGCAGATCGCTTTCCACGGCCGCCCCGAATTTCTCGGCACGCTGATGGAAGGCATCGCGGCGTTCACCTGCGACGGGCGCTTCCTGTCGGCGAATCGCAGCGCCCAATTCCAGCTGGGCCTGCCGCTCGCCGCGCTGCGCGCGCATACGCTGTCGTCGCTGTTCGGGCTCACCAGCCCTCAATTGGTCGATCGCCTGCGCTCGAGCAGCGATCAGCCGCTTTCGCTCGCGTTGAGCAACGGCACCGTGGTCTGCGCGAACGTCGAATTCAGGCGCCCTGCGCTTGCCGAAGACGTCGGGCAGCGGCAGGCGGCGCGCGGCGATGACCATCCCGCGCCGCGCAACGACGCGGGACGCTCCATCCTTGCCTCCAATCCGATGTCGAGGCTGAGCTACCTCGACACCGGCGACCCGCAGGTCGCCGCCGTCATCGGCAAGGTCCGCAAGGTGATCGGCAAGGACATCCCCATTCTCATCACAGGCGAAACCGGCACCGGCAAGGAGTTGCTGGCCCAAGCCATTCACAACGATTCGCCGCGCCGCTCGGCCCCGTTCGTCGCGGTCAATTGCGCATCGATTCCCGAGACGTTGATCGAGTCCGAGCTGTTCGGCTATGAGGAAGGCGCGTTTACGGGCGCAAGACGCAAGGGCGCGATCGGGAAACTGCTGCAGGCGAACGGCGGCACGTTGTTTCTCGACGAGATCGGCGACATGCCCTACCCGCTCCAGGTCCGGCTGCTGCGCGTACTGCAAGAGCGGCTCGTCAACCCGCTCGGCTCGACGAAGTCGATTCCGATCGACGTCGCCATCATCTGCGCGACCCATCGCGACCTGCGCGGGATGATTGCGCAAAACCGCTTCCGCGAGGACCTGTACTACCGGTTGAACGGCCTGGTGGTGAAGCTGCCGCCGCTGCGCGAGCGGACCGATCTCGCCGCGGTCGTTCCGAAGCTGCTGCATGGCGAGCCGGTCAATCGCGAAGCCGGCCGGCGGCTCTCCGTCGCCGACGATGTCATGGGACTGTTCGAGCGCTGCGCATGGCCGGGCAACTTCCGCCAGCTCGGCAATTTGCTGCGGACCGCGGCGGCCATGGTCGACGCGGACGGTGAGATCCGGCGCGAGCATTTGCCCGACGATTTCTTCGACGACTTGCGGCTGACGGCTGCGGCGCCCGGCGCTGCGGATGCGTCCACCGCGATGCCGGGTGCGCGCTTGCAGGACGTCGCGGCTTCCGCTATTGCATCGGCCATCGCGCAGCACGGCGGCAACGTGTCGGCCGCCGCGCGTGCGCTCGGCGTTTCGCGCAACACGATCTACCGGAAAATGCAGCCCGCGCCGCGTGAGAGCGATCTTCCGGATGGTGGCTAGACAGGTGTCTCACTGGTGTTGCGAAACGCAACACCAGTGCGCCGAAATGGAACAGTGTCCACTTGGCTCGCAGCCAACTTCACACACCCCGCGAATTCGTACGATTACTGGGTCAGCCACGATCGGCCTCAACGCCACGCATACCGCATCCCCACCCACACGCCCCTCGGCGCGCCCGGCCCGACGAACTGCTCGGCGACGGGCGCCGCCCCGTCGAACGTGTGGTTCGGTCCGTTGAAGAAGTTCTGCCCCAGCGCGCCGAAGCTCGCATAGCGCTTGTCCAGCAGATTCGACACCGTCGCGAACACTTGCAGCTGCTTGGTGATCTGATACGTCGTGTCCAGATCGATCAGGAAGTAGCCGGCGATCTTGCCGTTCACGTCTTCATTGTCTTCGTCGCCGCGCGCGTAGATGCTGCCGCGATACGTCAGGTTCGTGCCGATGTTCCACTTCGCGGTGGCCGCGTAATCGAGCCTTAGCTTGACGGTGTTGGCCGGAATGCCCGGAATGTGGTCGCCGGGCTTCACGGTGATGTTGCCGTTCGCATCCGCGCTCGAATTGCTCGAGCTGCTCTCGACCCAGCTCGAGCGATACGTCGCGTCCACGTAGCTGTAGTTCGCAGTGACGCCGAGCGGGCCGAACTGCGTATGGCCCGAGAGCTCGATCCCTTGACGGCGCGTATTGCCGACGTTCTGGAAGAAGCCCCGCGTCGTCGCCGCGCTGCTGATGAACTCGATGTCGTCGTGCAGCGTCGTGCTGTAGAGCGCCGCGCTCCAGGTCGTCGCCGTGCCGAGCTTGCCGCGCGCGCCGATCTCCACGGTCTTCGAGATCACCGGCTTGAGCGCCGGGTCCGCGAGGAAGTTGTTCGGCAGCGAGCACGGCGCCAAGGGGTCCGCGCAGGTCAGCTCGATCGCCGTCGGCGAGCGCATGCCTTCGTTGTAGGTCGCGTAGGCCGTGAAGCCCGGCGCCGGATTCCAGTTCAAGCCGATCGCCGGATTGAAGCGCGAGAACACGTGGCTGCCGTCGAGCGCCGGATCGTTGCCGCTCTCGTCGCCGATGTCGGCTTTGGCCCAGTCGTAGCGACCGGCGAGCGTCAGCGACCAGTGCTTCGTCAGCGACAGCGTGTCTTGCAGATAGAGTCCCAGGTTGGCATCGCGGGTTCTCGCGGCGACCTGCTGCGCGAAATCGCCGACGCCGATCGTCGCGCGCGATGCGGTGAAGACGGCGTCCTGCGTCGACTGCGTGTAGTGCGAGTTCGCGAAGTCCGCGGCAAGGCCCGCGACGAGCTGGTTCTCCATGCCGCCGAGCTTGCCGAGCAGCGTCAATTGCAGGCTCGCGCCGTAGCTGTCGGTGCCGATCGTCGATTTGACGTTGGCGCCTTCGAGCGTGTCGATCGAGCCGTCGGGCAGGACTTGGCCAAAGTCGGGGTTGGTGTTGCTGCTGGTGTTCGTGTTGACGAAGCGGCGGAAGTAGACGTTGCCGCTCAATTCGACGTGGTCGTTGAAGAAGTGATCTGCGGACAGCGTCGCGTAGCCTGCGCTGTTCTCGTTCCGGTCGGGGAACGTGTAGGCCTGGCGGAAATTGTCGAGGAACGAGCGCGGGATCGTCTGCGAGCCTTGCAGGTCGTTAACGGCACCGCCTGCGGACAACGCGATCGTGGTGTCGGCATCGGTGTAGCGCAGCTTGCCGAAGCCCTGGCGCACGCGGCTCGAATTGTGATCGGCCCAGCCGTCGTCGTTGGCGGCGTCGCCGGTCACGTAGTAGTCGAGGTGGTCTCCGAGCGTGCCGCCCTGCTCGATCTGGGCGGTCTTGCGGCCCCACGAGCCGCCCGAGATTTCCGCCTCGCCGCCGGGGGCTTTCTTGCCGTCCTTGGTCGAGATCGCGATGGCGCCGCCCAGCGTGTTCAGGCCGAAGGCCGGGTTCGAGCCGGGGATCAGCTGGATCGTGTCGATGGCTTGCTGCGGGATGAGGTCCCAGTTCACGGCGTCGCCGAACGGCTCGTTGATGCGCACGCCGTCCATGAAGACGGAGAGCCCCTGCGGCGTGCCCACGAGCGGCGAGGCGGTGAAGCCGCGGTAGTTGATGTCGACTTGATAGGGGTTGCCCTGCGCTTCGTTGATGTCGACGCTCGGGAGGTTTTTCTCGAAGAAGCCGGTGAGCGCGCCGCGGTGCTGCTGTTGCAGGTCTTGCGCGCGCACGGTCTGCACGTTCGCGGGCACGAGCGAGAGCGGCGTGCCGATGCCGAGGAGCGGGGTCGTGCCGATGACGACGATGGGGGCGAGGGTGGTCGGTGCATTCTCGGAAGCAACCATATCGGCCTGCGCTCGAGCCGTCGCGCAGACGCTCGCAAGCACCCAGAAGAAACACCAGGTGATGCCCACGCCGACTTTATTGACGCACCGGAGATGCAGTCCAGGTGCCGCCATCTTTAGTTGCCTCATCGCCCCTTCCATATGGATTTGATAGCGGGCTGAGAAATTGCGAGAACCATGCCATGACAGGGCACGCACGCCCTCGTGTTCTCCATTCGGGGTTGTCACGCGGCGATTACGAACGTGTCCTCTTTTGCAACACCCGGTGCTCCGGCATGCAACAGTCTGTGCGGCGGCAACGGGGCGCCTCATCAATAGCCATGCGTTCAACGCTCGGCATGGAGCTTGCGTGATCGGCGCCGACCGCTTCTCGAACGCGGTTTCTCACCTAGACGTTTCATTCAAGGAGACAACCATGCAGTGGACCACCCCCGGCTATACCGATCTTCGCTTCGGCTTCGAAATCACGATGTATATCGCCAACCGTTGACGCCACGCTGAGCCGCCGCCCGCGCGCCCTGGCGATACCGGTGCGCGGCGGCATCAGGATCACCGCTCATGAAGATCAAGATTCTCGGCTCGGGAGCCGGCGGCGGACTTCCGCAATGGAACTGCAACTGCGCGAACTGCACCAGCGCACGCAATTGGGCTGGCGACGTCACGCCGCGCACGCAATCGTCGCTAGCGATCAGCGCCAACGGCGTCGACTGGATTCTGATCAACGCCTCCCCCGATTTGCTGACGCAGCTTCGCGCACACCCCGAACTGCAGCCTGCCCGTTCGATACGCGACAGCGGCATCGCAGCCGTGGTGTTGATCGATGCGCAAATCGATCACGTCACCGGGCTTTTGATGTTGCGCGAGCGCTCGACACCCTTGCCGCTCTATGCGAGCGGCCCCGTATTCGACGATTTGTCGAGCGGCTTTCCGATCGTGCCGCTGCTCTCCCACTACTGCGGCGTGGAGCGGCACGAGATCACGCTCGACGCGCCTTTTTCGATCCCGGCGGCAAGCGGCATCCGCTTTACCGCGATTCCGATCGACAGCAAGGCGCCGCCCTATTCGCCGCGCCGCACCGCGTCGGCGCCGGGCGACAACATCGCCTTGCTGATCGAGAACGCCGCGAGCGGCGCGCGCGCGTTCTACGCGCCCGGGCTCGCCTCGGCTTCGGCGGCCGTGCGCCATGCGATGGAGTCGTCGCAACTGGTCCTGGTCGACGGCACGTTCTGGAGCGCGACCGAGATGATCGACCTCGGCCTGTCCGACAAACAAGCCGGCGATATGGGCCATCTCGCGCAATGCGGGCAACCCGGCGCACCGGGCATGGTCCAGTTGCTGGACGCGCTGCCTCGCGCAACCCGCAAGGTGCTGATTCACATCAACAACACGAATCCGATCCTCAACCCGCATTCCGCCGAGTACGCCGTCGTCCGTGCACGCGGCATCGAAGTCGCGCACGACGGGATGCATTTTCAGGTCTAGCCATGAACGCACCGCTGCCATCCGCGATTCCCGACTCGACGCCCTGGACAGCGGACGAGTTCGAAACGCGCCTTCGCGCGCTCGGCTCGCGCTACCACATTCATCATCCGTTCAATCTGCGCATGAGCTCGGGGCAATGCTCGCCCGAACAGATTCGCGGCTGGGTGGCCAACCGCTTCTACTACCAGATCAACATTCCGCTCAAGGACGCGGCGATTCTCTCGAACTGCCCGGATCGCGAAACGCGGCGTATCTGGATCGAGCGCCTTCGTGACCATGACGGTCACGGCGCCGACGCCGGCGGCATCGAAGCCTGGGCGCGTCTCGCGGATGCGGCCGGGATCGATCGCGAAGCGCTCTGGTCGCTCGAGCATGTCCTGCCGGGCGTGCGCTTCGCCGTCGACGCCTACGTCAATTTCGCGCGGCGCGCGCCGTGGCAGGAAGCCGTGTGCTCCTCGCTCACGGAGATGTTCGCGCCGCAGATCCATCGCGAGCGCCTGGCCGGCTGGCCCGAGCGCTATCCGTGGATCGAGCCGCAAGGGTTGCAGTACTTTCGCAGCCGCATCCCGCTTGCGCAGCGCGACGTCGAACATGGGCTCGCGGTGACCCTTGCCTACTTCACGACCCGGGAAGCACAACAGCGCGCGCTGGCGATCCTGGGATTCAAGCTCGACATCTTGTGGTCGATGCTCGATGCCATCGAAAAGGCGTATCCGATATGAACTCCATCGTCGATGCCGCAAACCGGGCTTGCCCCCGCCCTCGCCTGAAGAAAATGTTCAGGCTGCAGTGGGAAGACGCGCAGAGCGCCTACGTGCTGCTGTATCCCGAAGGCATGGTCAAGCTCAATCCCAGCGCGGGCGAGATACTCGTGCGATGCGACGGCACGCGCGAGCTCGACGAGATCATCGGCGAGCTGGAGGCGCTGTTCAACGCCTCCGATCTTGCCGTCGACGTCTATCGCTTCATCGATCACGCACGGCAGCGCGGCTGGCTGGATTGAGATGGACAGCCCCCGCTCCACGCCTACGTCCCCGCCCCTGTGGCTGCTCGCCGAGCTGACCTATCGGTGTCCGCTGCATTGCGCGTTCTGCTACAACCCCGTCGACTTCGCGCGGCACGGCGCGGAGCTCGACACCGGCGCCTGGCGCCGCGTGATCGGCGAGGCGCGCCAGATGGGCGCCGCGCAGATCGGCTTTTCCGGCGGCGAGCCGCTGCTGCGCGACGACCTGGAGACGCTGGTGGCCCATGCCCGCGGGCTTGGCTTCTATACGAACCTCATCACGTCCGGGATCGGCCTGACCGAAACGCGCATCGGCGACCTGAAGCGCGCCGGGCTCGATCACATCCAGCTGTCGTTCCAGGATTCGACCCGCGAGCTCAACGATTTCCTGACGAGCACCCGGACCTTCGAGCGCAAGCAGCGCGTCGCGAGCCTGATCAAGGCGCACGACTACCCGATGGTGCTCAACTGCGTCCTGCATCGCTACAACCTGCCGCACGTCGCGCAGATCATCGAGATGGCGCTCGAGATGGGCGCCGAATATCTCGAGCTTGCCAACACCCAATACTACGGCTGGGCGATGTTGAATCGCGCCCAGCTGATGCCGACGGCCGAACAGCTTCGCGAGGCCGAGGACGTCGTCAATCGCTATCGCGAACGCATCGGCGCGCGCTGCCGGATTCTGTTCGTGGTCCCCGACTACTTCGAGACGCGCCCGAAAGCGTGCATGAACGGCTGGGGCTCGGTGTTCCTCGGGGTCGCGCCGGATGGAACCGCGCTGCCGTGTCACGCTGCCCGCTCCCTGCCCGGTCTCGAGCTTCCCAATGTGCGCGACACGTCCCTGGCGGACATCTGGTATCGCAGCTCCGGCTTCGACGCCTATCGAGGCGACGCATGGATGCGCGAGCCGTGCCGTACCTGCGGCGAGCGCGAGTCCGACCACGGCGGCTGCCGATGCCAGGCCTACCTGCTGACCGGCGACGCGGCGGCGGCCGATCCCGTCTGCTCGAAGTCCGATCATCACGGGAAGATCGAGCAGGCGGTCCAGTTTGCGCGGATGCCCTCACGCGAGGTCAGCGCGCAGCCGCTGATCTTCCGCAGCCGCGAAAACTCGTTGCGCTTTGATGATTAGCGTTCACGGGAACAAGTGTGCACGTGTGTGTCGCGCGTCGCCGATCGAGCGGCGCGCGACATGCTGTTACTGCTGCGTCTTGCCGTTGAGCGGCGTCCTGGACGTCTTGGCGCCATCGGCCGTCAGCTTGACCGAACCGGCGGTGTAGCCGTTCGAGTACAACAGGAACGCCATGATGTCGGCGTAGTCCTGGTCCTTCAGCTTTCCGGGGCGGTCCGCCGGCATGTTGGTCGCCATGTAGCCGAACACGCCGCCGATGGTCAGGTGTGAATTCGCCGTGGGGGCGAATGCGGGTCCGCTCAGCGCCGGCGCGTTGAGGCCCTTCAGATCCGCGCCGTGGCACTTCGCGCATGAGCTCGAATAGAGGCTCTTGCCGTGCTTGACCTGGGCGCGGTCGAACGACGGCGCATCGGCATCGACGCTCGCGTCCACCTTGATGAAGCCGCCACGCGCCGGCGCGCCCGCCAGCTCGCTCGAGGAAACGGCCGCGAGGCGCACCGGACCATCGCGGTAAGCGAACCTCGCCGTTGCGGGAAGCGCAGCCTGGGCAGTCGCGGGCATGGCCCATTGGCGAGTCAACGCGGCAAGCCTGCCGTCGCGCTTCATCTTCGCCAGCGCCGTATCGATCCGCCCCTGCAACGCGGCTTCTTTTTGCCCGAATGCAAAGACCAGATGCCACTCGGCGTAGGGCGACGTCGTGCCCGAAACCGCGAAGCGCTGCTGCGGATGGGCCATCGTGTAGGCGACGACAGCCGGATACCAGACGATCGCGCGCTCTGCGTGGCCCGCTGCGAGCGCGGCGATGGTCTGCTCCGGCGTGTTTTCGAGGTCCAGCTTGACGTCCTGCTGCTGGACCGCGATCAACTGTGCGGGCGTCGCATAGGTTGCGGCGACGATGCCTTGCGCCGCGCGCGTCGCGTCCGGGGCGCCCTCGCCGCTCGCTGCGATGCTGACATAGCCCGAACGCAGATAGCCGCGGGAGAAACGCAGCTTGCTGTCGGACGCATCGGCCACCGGCGAGCGCGGGAACCCCGCGATCACATCGCAGCGCTTGGCGAGCGCGCGGTGGAGCTCCTTCACCGAGACGCCGTCGTCGTCGCTGCCGTCGAACGCGCCGACCGTCACCGTCGCCGGAATCCCGGCCGTGCGGAACGCTTCTGAAGCGACCGCCCGATCGAGCGTAACGGAAGGACTGCCCGGAAAGGTGCACACGCGCACGTCCGCGCTGGCGAGGCCGGGCGAAAGCGCCGCGCCGGTCAGGATCGAACTGGCGAGCGCAAACGAATTGAATCGAGTCTTCATGATCATGCTTCCGATAAATGCCGTTGAGTCACGGCTGCGCGCCTGCGACGCGCGCATGGCCGTGCCCGTATCGTGAGAATCAGGTGAGGATCTGGAGAGAATCAGCCGTGGCTGAGCGCGAACACGTAGAGCGTCCCCCCGAGCGGCACCTTCTCGGCCGCCTTCGCCATCGGGCCGCCCCAGATCGGGTTGGCGCCGCCGTAGCCCGTCAGGATCGCGACGTACTCCTTGCCGTCGACCTCGAACACCGAAGGCTGCGCGACGATGCCGCTGGCGAGCTTGGGGCTCTGCCAGACGATCTTGCCCGTCGCTTCGTCGAACGCGTACAGGTGTCCGTCGAGCGAGCCGCTGAACGCAAGGCCGCCCGCCGTCGTCGCGACGCCGCCGTTCCAGGGCAGCTTGCTCCAATGGCTCCAGACCTTCTTGCCGGTGTCGACGTCGATCGCCTGCAACTCGCCGTAGCCCTTGCTGCCCGGCTCCGGCTTGATCTCGAAGCCTTCGCCGAGATACGGCAGACCCTCCATGAAGTTGACCGACTTGCCGGTCAGCGACATGCACGCGTGCAGCGAGGGGACGATCGCCAGATGCTTCTCCGGGTCGTACGAGAGAGACCACCAGTTCTTGCCGCCGAGGAAGCTCGGGCAGGTCTCGATCGTCGTGCCGGCTTTCGGGTATTTCGCGGCGTCCTGGATCGGCGAGCCGTCGGCGCCGTAGCCGGTCACGGACTTCGCCGCCACGAACGGCTTCGCGTAGATCAGCTTGCCGGTGCTGCGATCGATCGCATGGAAGAAGCCGTTGCGGTCCGCGTGGATGATGGCGTCGTAGTCCTTGCCTTCATACGTGATCTTCGCGAGCACGGCGGCATTCACGCCGTCGTAGTCCCAGGTGTCGTGCTTCGTGTACTGGTAGTGCCACTTGAGATCGCCGTTCTTCGGGTCGAGCGCGAGCAGGGAATCGGAGTAGAGGTTGTCGCCGGGGCGCAGGTCAGCGAGCCACGGTCCAGGGTTGCCGGCGCCCCAGTAGAGGGTCTTCGTCGCCGCGTCGTAGGTGCCGGTCATCCACGCCGGAGCGCCGCCGTGCTCCTGCATGCCGTCGGGCCAGGTCTTGCCGTCCTTGTCCGAGGCGTTCGGAATCGTGAAGCGCTTCCAGAGCAGCGAGCCGTCGTCCGCATTCAAGGCGGCGATGAATCCGCGCGCGCCGTATTCGCCGCCGGAGTTGCCGACGACGATCGCCCCATCGAGCGCGAGCGGCGCGAGCGAGAACGCGTAGCCGATGCCGGGATCGAACATCTGCTTCTTCCAGACCAGCGCGCCCGTCTGCGCATCGAGCGCGGCAACCTCGCCGCTCAGCATCGCGATGTAGACGTTCTTGCCGTAGAGCGCCACGCCGCGGTTGACCACATCGCAGCACGCGGTCTTGAACGATTCCGGGCCCAGCTTGGGCTCGTATTTCCAGAGCGGCTTGCCCGTCACCGCATCGAAGGCGTAGACGTTGTCCTTGGGCGTGCTCACGAAGAGATAGCGGCCATTGACGATCGGCGTCGCCTCGAAGCCCTGCTTGAGGTCGGCGGGGAACTTGTAGCTCCACACCTGCTTGAGGCTCTTGACGTTCGAGACGTCGATCTGCTTGAGCGGTGAATGGGCCTGGCCGTTGTAGGTGCGGTAGTAGGTCAGCCAGCCTGGGTCGTCCTGTGCCGAGGTCAAGCGCTCGAATGTCACCGGCGGGTATTCGTCGGCCGTGGCCGCCGATCCGGTGCCCATGGCGGCGACTGTCGCGACCGCCATCGCGAGCAGTGCGGGCCGCGCGTGCGAAGCGAAGCGTGGTGTCATCCTTGTCTCCTGTCTGTCGATCAGATGTCGACCGAACTTGGCGCTTTAGCGCGTAGTTCGGTCCCATGCAAAGCTGTTGTCGAATATCGACGCCATGCCATGCGGCCCGCGCCGTCATCGGCTGATGCAGTCTGGCTGCGCGGCGTTTAACGCAAGTCGTATGCCATTCGCGGCGTCATCGGCGATGGAGCGCGGCCTATGCGCGAAACGCGCGGCGGCACTACGCAGCGCTTCGCTACGAGCGATGAGTTGCTGTTGCAGCGTGGGACAGCTCGCACACGATGTGTTGCTAAACGAAACACCTCGACGCGCACGTACGCCTCTCCCCTCTTCGCGCGCCAATGGCATGGTTCTCGCTGACTGCGCTTCGCACGACGACATCACTTGTGAAGGGGGCAGCATGAATTTCGCGCGCTACCGGTTCGCCGTATTGCACGGCGCTGCGCCCGTATCGGCGAGCGGTTTCGCGGCTTGTCCAATTCATCCGTCATGCACGGCTCCTCATGACGGCATCGCGCGAAAACAGCTTTGCGCGATTGCACTGGTGGTGCTCGGACTGCACGGCCTGCTGGCGATCGAGGTGTTTCGCGCGTTCGAATCGAAGGTGGCGACAAGCGAACCCACTCTGCTCGACGTTCAGTTGAACGCGTTGGCGCGCTCGCGGGCACAAGCTTTTTCCACCCCCGCCCCCGCTCCACTGCCTCGCCGGAATATCGCTCAACCGGCGCGCATGCCGCCATCTGCTTCGATGCCTCCGCATCTCCGTTACCCGATGGCGGCTCCTGTGCGGCACGCCGCCGAGCCTACGGCCACGCAGACGTCACAAGCGCCACTGGCAAGCGCGAGTGCCGGCTCGAACAGCGCCGAGCGGAGCAACGCACCGGCAGTGCCTCAGGCAGCGCCCGCCAACGGCCCCGGCTCAAACGCGAAGCCGTCAGCCGGCGTATCGGGCTCGGAAGACACCGCCCCGCAAACGGCGAGCCCACCCAGCTTCAACGCTGCTTATCTGCACAATCCGCCCCCGGCCTATCCCGCGATGGCGCAACAGCGCTCGTGGGAAGGCACGGTGCTGCTGAAGGTTCATGTGCTCGCGAGCGGCAAGCCGGATCAGATCGAGGTCGCATCGTCGAGCGGCCATGCGCCGCTCGACGATGCCGCGAAAGAGGCGGTGAGCGGCTGGCGCTTCATGCCGGCAAAGCGCGCTGCGCAGGCCGTCGACGGATGGGTGCAGGTACCCGTCGAATTCAAACTCGGAACCTGAGGTCCGGAACATGTCCGACATCGCCACACGCTATATCGTCGACTTCGCCCTTGGCTTGCTCGCCATGCTCTCCGCGCTCAGCTGGGCGCTGATCGTGAGCAAAGCCTTCACGCACTGGCGGATCGCGGCACGGAACCGGCGTTTCACCGAGGCTTTCTGGAGCGCCGCACAGCGCGACCCAGCCCGCGCGTTCGGCAATCCGCAGCAGGCAAGCGGCTGCGCCAAGGGACGCCTGGCGCGCATCGCCGCCGAGACGCTCTCCGCCGACGCCCCTATCGCGTCCGGCCAGCAGGCGGAGCTCGCCCGATGGGACCGGCACGAGCTGCTGGAGCGCTCGTTCGGCCAGCAGATCCAGCGCGAGCGCCGGACCCTCGAACAAGGGCTGACGCTTCTCGCGTCGATAGCCAATGTCGCGCCGTTCGTCGGGCTGTTCGGGACGGTTTTCGGCATCATCCATGCGCTGCATGCGGTGGCAAGCGGGCCGTCCAGCGGCATTGCAGGCATCGCGGAGCCGGTCGGGCAAGCGCTCGTGGCAACCGGCGTCGGCATTGCCGTGGCGATTCCCGCTGTGCTCGCCTACAACCTCTACCTTCGGCGCGTTCGTGTGAGCACGGCCGATCTCGAGGACTACGCGGCCGATCTCGTCAATCTGGCGCAGCGGCTCGGGTTCAGCCTTAGGCATTCGCATGCCGCGCCCGCCGGCGCTGCGTCGCCGGCGCGGCAACCGGACGAGGTGCAGGCATGATCTCCCGCTTCGCAGGCAAGGACGAAAACGACGACGAGCCGCTCGCGGCCATCAACATCACGCCGCTCGTCGACGTGATGCTCGTGATGCTCGCCATCTTCCTCGTGGCGGCGCCACTGCTGACGCACGCGATACGCGTCGATTTGCCGAAAGCGGCGGCGAGCGGGTCCGAGCCGCGCGAGCATGCGGTGACGCTCGTGCTCGATGCGCGAGGCAAGCTGTTCGTCGACGGACGCGAAACGTCCGTGGAGACGCTCGAGCCTGTGCTCGCGCATCTGGTGTCGCGGGATTCGCGTGTCAGCGTGAATCTTCAATCGGATCGGCGCGAACCGTTCGGCGAGGTGGCGAAGGTGATGGCCATCGTCGGGCGGGCCGGCATCGTGCACGTTGCGATCGCGACGGCAGACCACGCCGATACCCCCGGCAACACACCCTGATTGGCATTCGACGTTACCCACCCCGCATGCCAAGTGCGTAAAAACCCTTATTTCACACACGCCTCCTCGATGATTAAATAAATCCACGTGATTTAATTAATCGGGCAGACATGACGCCCGGTTCGGAGGAGACGCGTGAGACACCCCCATGTCGGCCGAGGCAGCAATTCGGCCAACGTTCGCCGCTACAACGAACGGTTGCTGCTGCAGGCGCTGCGGCGCACGCAGCCGGCATCGAAGGCCGATCTGGCCCGCCAGGCGAATCTCACCAGCACCGCGGTCGGCAGCATCATCGCCTCGCTCGGCGAGGCCGGCCTGATCGAATTCACCGGCAAGCGGCTCGAAGGCCAGCGCGGCCAGCCCGCCTCGCTGATCCAGCTCGCGCCGCACGGCGCGTTCGGGATCGGCGTGCGGCTCGACCGCATGAGCACCGAAACCGTGCTCGTCAACTTCGCCGGTGAAGTGCTCGCGCGCAGCAGCCACGACATGGTCCTGCCCCATCCCTCCAAGATGCTGGAAATCGTGTGCGCGGACATCGAGGCGCTGCTGCAGCATCTCACTGCAAGCGAGCGCGAGCGGCTCGCCGGCGTCGGGGTCGCGCAGCCGTTCAATCTCGGCAGTTGGATGCGCGAGCTCGGCCTGTCGGCGCAGTCGTTCAGCGCCTGGGACGACGTCGACTTCGCAAGCGAGCTCGGCGCGATGATCCCCTTGCCGGTGTTCAGCGAAAACGACGGCAACGCCGCGGCGATCGCCGAGCTGTTCTACGGCTGCGGCCGCCAAGCCGACGATTTCATCTACCTGTTCATCGGGCCCGCGATCGGCGGCGGCATCGCCATCGACGGCGATTGCCTGCGCGGCGTCAGCGGCAATGCCGGCGACATCGGCGTGATGCCGGTGCCCTCGAGCCGTCTGCCGTCGGCGCCGCAGCCGGCGGGCGAGTGGGACATCCTGCTCGCGCGCGCCTCGCTCAATGCGCTCACGCGGCATCTGCGCTACTGCGGCGAGACGGTCGAGACGCGCGCCGATCTCGAGGCCTGCATCGCGCGCAAGCTGCCCGCTGTCGACGAATGGATCGACGACTGCATCGACGCCCTCGCGCCCGCCTTGCGCTCCATGCTGTGCGTGCTCGACGTCCCGGTGGTCGTGGTCGATTCCGACGTGGACGCCGGCCTCATCGACACGATCATGCAGCGCCTGAGCACCGCCGTTGCGCTCGGCGCTCCCGAGGCGCGCGGCACGCCGGAGCTCGTGCGCGGCAGTTTCGGACCGGATGCGGGCGCGCTCGGCGCCGCATCGCTGCCGATGTTTTTCAATTTCTCGCCGCGCACAGGAATCTTGAAGGGCGCGAGCGCAGAATCGAAGGAGGTAAGCCATGCCACGTTCTGAGTCCCCCCGCCCGCTCCTGGAAATGCGAGGGATCAGCAAGACGTTCCCGGGCGTCCGCGCGCTGGACAACGTCAGCCTGACGGTCTACCCGGGCGAGGTGCACTCGCTGATGGGCGAGAACGGCGCGGGCAAGTCCACGCTGATGAAGATCCTGTCCGGCGCCTACCAGGCCGACGCCGGCAGCGAGATCCTGATCGACGGCAAGACTGTCGTCATCGACGGGCCGATCGCCGCGAAAGCGCTCGGCGTCGCCGTGATCTACCAGGAGCTGAGCCTCGCGCCCAACCTGAGCGTCGCGGAAAACATCCATGCGGGCCGCGAGCTGCGCCGTGGCGGCAAGCGCTGGGGCCTCGTCGATCGCGCCGCGATGGAGCGCGACTCCGAAGACGTGCTCAAGCGCCTCGGCGCGACCTTCGGCCCGAAAACGCTGGTGGGCGATCTGTCGATCGCGGAGCAGCAGCTCGTCGAGATCGCGCGGGCCGTGCATACCCGCGCGCGCATTCTCGTGATGGACGAGCCCACCACGCCGCTCTCCTCGCGCGAAACGGACCGCCTCTTCGAGCTGATCCGCCAATTGCGCGCCGAAGGCCTCGCGATCATCTACATCAGTCACCGGATGGCGGAAATCTATGAGCTGTCGGATCGCGTCTCCGTGCTGCGCGACGGCGCCTATGCGGGCACGCTGCCGCGCGCGGAGCTGTCCGCCGAAAGCCTCGTGAAGATGATGGTCGGCCGCGACATCTCCGGCTTCTACAAGAAAGAGCACGCGGCCTACGATCCGGGCCACTGCGTGATGTCGGTGCGCGACATCGCCGACAACGGCCGCGTGCGCGGCTGCAGCCTCGATCTGCACGCGGGCGAAGTGCTCGGCATCGCAGGCCTCGTCGGCGCGGGACGCACCGAGCTCGCCCGCCTCATCTTCGGCGCCGAGCCGCGTGTGCGCGGCGAGGTGAAAATCGACAGCCGCACGCTCGCGCTGAAGAGCCCGCGCGAGGCAATCGACGCCGGCCTCGTCTACCTGACCGAGGACCGCAAGCGCCAGGGTCTCTTCCTCGACATGAGCGTGCGCGACAACATCAACATCGCCGTGGCCGGGCGCGATGCGCGGCTCGGCGTCCTCGACCGCGCGCGCGGCGGCGAGCGGGCGCGCGAGGCGATTCGCTCGCTGTCGATCCGCGTGGCGCATCCGAAGGTCAACGTCGGCTCGCTCTCGGGCGGCAACCAGCAGAAGGTCCTGCTGTCGCGCCTGCTCGAAACGAAGCCGCGCGTGCTCATCCTCGACGAGCCCACCCGCGGGGTCGACATCGGCGCGAAGTCGGAGATCTACCGGATCATCAACGATCTGGCGAAGTCCGGCGTGGGCGTCATCGTCATCTCGAGCGAGCTCCCCGAAATCATCGGCGTGGCCGACCGCGTGCTCGTCATGCGCGAAGGCGAGATCGCCGGCGAGCTCGGCGGGCACACCGGCACGCCAATCAGCCAGGAAGCCATCATCGGGCTCGCGACCGGTTCGCGCCAGACGCTCGATCAAGCGGCTTGACTCATCACGACAGCAGCTCGCGCGATGACGCGAGCATGACCCGCATTCAGGAGAAAGACATGTCCAATTCAACCAGGCACGCGACGCCCGGCGAAACGACCGCCAACGCCGTGCAGCAGAAAGGCGGCCGGGAGCACCGTGAGCGCGTCCAGGCGCTGATGCGCACCGCCGGGATGCTGCCGGTCCTGCTGCTCTTGTGCATCGGCTTCGGCGTCATGACCGACGGCTTCTTCACGCTGCAGAACCTGTCGATCGTCACCCAGCAGGCGTCGATCAACATCGTGCTGGCCGCCGGCATGACCTTCGTGATCTTGACGGGCGGCATCGACCTGTCGGTGGGCTCGGTGCTTGCCGCTGCCGCCGTGGCCGCGATGCTCGCATCCAATATCCCGCATCTCGGCTGGCTCGGGGTTCCCGTCGCGCTGCTCGTCGGGCTCGGCTTCGGCGCCGTCAACGGCGGACTGATCTCGCTGTTGCGGCTGCCCCCGTTCATCGTGACGCTTGGCGCGCTGACGGCAGTGCGCGGCGTCGCGCGTCTGCTCGGCAACGATACGACGATCTTCAATCCGCAGCTGTCGTTCGCCTTCATCGGCAACGGCACGGTCCTCGGCGTGCCCTGGCTCGTGGTGATCGCCCTCGCGGTGGTGGCGGCGTCGTGGTTCATCCTGCGCCGCACGGTGCTCGGCCTGCGCATCTACTCGGTCGGCGGCAATCCGGAAGCAGCGCGCCTGTCGGGCATCAAGGTGCGGGGCATCGAGATGTTCGTCTACTCGATCTCGGGTCTCCTGGCCGGGCTTGGCGCGGTGATGTCGGCTGCCCGCCTCTACGCCGCCAACGGCCTGCAGATGGGGCAGTCGTACGAGCTCGATGCGATCGCCGCGGTCATTCTCGGCGGCACCAGCTTCGTCGGCGGCGTCGGCTCGATCGTCGGCACGCTGATCGGCGCGCTGATCATCGCGGTCCTCACCAACGGGCTCGTGCTGCTCGGCGTCTCGGACATCTGGCAATACATCATCAAGGGGCTCGTGATCATCGGCGCGGTCGCGCTCGACCGGTACCGCCAGCGCGGCTCGGCCCGCACCTGATGCGGCCTCGCCCAAAGCAAGCATTCCCTCAGCAAGCATTCCATTCGCCTTGACGGCGTAACGGCGCGAGTCGGTCCCCTCGCGCCCGACCACACCACGGACCAACCCTGGAGACATTGCAATGTTCAAGCAGAAAGCCGTCCTGGCCAGCCTCGCCCTGGCGCTCGGAGTCACCGCATCGGCCGCGCACGCCGCGGACAAGCAGCTCAAGTCGGTCGGCATCACCGTCGGCTCGCTCGGCAACCCCTACTTCGTCACCATCGTCAAGGGCGCCGAAGCGAAGGCCAAGCAGCTCAATCCGAACGCCAAGGTCACGGCCGTCTCGGCCGACTACGACCTGAACAAGCAGTTCACGCAGATCGACAACTTCATCTCGGCGCACGTCGACATGATCCTGCTGAACGCAGCCGACCCGAAGGCGATCGAGCCCGCCGTGAAGAAGGCGCAGGCCGCCGGCATCGTGGTCGTCGCCGTCGACGTGGCCGCCGCGGGCGCCAACGCCACCGTGCAGACCAACAACGTCCAGGCGGGCGAGCTCTCGTGCGACTACATCGCCAAGAAGCTCAACGGCCGTGGCAACGTCATCATCGAGAACGGGCCGCAGGTGTCCGCCGTGATCGATCGCGTGAACGGCTGCAAGTCGGTGTTCGCCAAGGCGCCCGGCATCAAGGTGCTCTCCGACGACCAGGACGCCAAAGGCTCGCGCGAAGGCGGCATGAACACGATGCAGGGCTACCTCACGCGCTTCCCGAAGGTCGATGCGGTCTTCGCGATCAACGACCCGCAAGCGATCGGCAGCGACCTGGCGGCCAAGCAATTGCAGCGCAAGAACATCGTGATCACGTCGGTCGACGGCGCACCCGACATCGAGACGGCGCTGAAGAGCGACACGCTCGTGCAGGCCTCGGCAAGCCAGGACCCGTGGGCGATGGCGCAAACGGCGGTGGGCATCGGCTACGGGATCATGAACGGCAAGAACCCGGCCAGCCAAGTCACGCTGCTGCCCTCCACGCTCGTGACGCGCGACAACGTGACGAGCTACAAGGGCTGGTCCTCGCCGCGCTAAGGCTGCACCCGCGCCCATCTCAGCACTCGCACCCGGACACTGAAGGAACATGTCGAAGCTCACCCGCTTACCTGCCTGGCAGGCGCTCATCGGCCATCGCGACAGCATGGCGCGCACCTCGCTACGCGAGCTGTTCGCAGAGGATCGAGAACGTGTCGAACGGTTTTCATCGGAGGCGGCCGGCGTCTACGTCGACTACTCCAAGAACCTGATCACCGGCGAGACGATCGCCCTGCTCTGCGCGCTCGCACGCGAGACGGACGTCGAAGCGCGGCGGCAGGCGATGTTCGCGGGCGAGCGGATCAACGTCACCGAGAACCGGCCCGTGCTGCACGTTGCGCTGCGCGAGCGCACGGGCGCACCGATTCTCGTGGACGGCGAAGACGTGGCGCCCAAGGTGTCCGCGGTGCTCACGAAGATGCGGCGCTTCACCGATGCCGTGCGCTCGGGCGTATGGCGCGGCCACACCGGGCGCACGATCACCGACGTGGTCAACATCGGCATCGGCGGCTCGGACCTGGGACCGCGCATGGTGTGCGAAGCATTGCGGCCCTACGGTCGCAAAGCGCTGCGGATGCACTTCGTGTCCAACATCGACGGCGCGGATATCCACGAGGTGCTGCAGTCCGTCGATCCGGCCACCACGTTGTTCGTGGTGGCGTCGAAGACCTTCACGACGCGCGAGACGCTCGTCAACGCCCACACCGCGCGCGAGTGGTTCCTGGCGAGCGGCGCGGGCGTGCCCGCGATCGCGCGGCACTTCGTGGCGGTCTCGACCAACGCGGAAGCGGTCGCGGCATTCGGCATCGATACCGCGAACATGTTCGAGTTCTGGGACTGGGTGGGCGGCCGCTACTCGCTGTGGTCCGCGATCGGGCTGCCGATCGCGCTCTACATCGGCATGAACGCGTTCGAGTCGTTGCTCGCCGGCGCGCATGCGATGGACCGTCACTTCGCCGAGACCCCGCTCGAGCGCAACCTGCCTGCCCTGCTCGCGCTCATCGGCATCTGGCAGACGAACTTCCTCGGCGCGGCGAGCCATCTGATCGCGCCGTACGACCGTTATCTGCACCGCCTGCCCGCGTACCTGCAGCAGCTCGACATGGAAAGCAACGGCAAGACGGTCACGCTCGACGGCGAGCGCGCCGGCTACGCGACCGGGCCGGTGATCTGGGGCGAGCCCGGCACGAACGGACAGCACGCGTTCTTCCAGCTGCTGCATCAGGGCACTGCGCTGATTCCGGCCGACTTCATCGTCTGCATGGAGCCGCAGCATCCGCACGACGTTCATCACGACATCCTGCTCGCCAACTGCTTCGCGCAGACCGAAGCGCTGATGAACGGCTCGCCCTCGGCGAGCGAGCCGCACCGCAACTTCGACGGCAACCGCCCGACCAACACGATCTGTCTCGACAAGCTCGACCCGGCATCGCTCGGCGCGCTGCTCGCGCTCTACGAGCACAAGGTGTTCGTGCAAGGCGCGATCTGGGGCATCAACTCGTTCGACCAATGGGGCGTCGAGCTCGGCAAGCGGCTCGCGGTGACCATCGAGGACGAGATCGCCCAGCCGGGTGAGGTGACCGGACACGACAGTTCCACCAATAGCCTCATCAACCGTTTCAAGGCGCGGCGAGCGACGCGGCGCCAAGCGCTTCAAAGGTAGAGCAAAGATGGCCTCCTCCACTCGCACGCCGCGCAGCGGCGGGTTCGCCTTCATCCTGTTCGGCGGCACCGGCGACCTCGCAATGCGCAAAGTCCTGCCCGCGCTTTATGCGGCGCATCGCGACAACCTGCTCGCGCCGGAAGGCCGGATCGTCGCGATCGCGCAGCAGGCGCTCGATCGCGACGCTTATCTGCGCTGGGTCGACGAGCAGGTGAAACCGCACGCCGCAGGCAAGGGTTCCGTCGACGAAGCCGCATGGAGCGGCTTTCTCGAGCGCCTTTCGTATCTCCAGCTCGATGGGAGCCGGCCCGAAGCGTTCGCCACCCTGCGCGATGCGCGCGACCTGCTGCACGGCACGCGCATTTTCTATCTGGCGACAGGGCCGTCGCTGTTCGTTCCGGTCTGCGAAGGCATCGCGGCGGCGGGGCTTGCCGAAGGCGCGCGCGTCGTGCTCGAAAAACCGCTCGGCTACGACCTCGACTCGTCCAACGCGATCAACGACGCGGTGGGCCGGATCTTCGCCGAAGACCAGATCTACCGGATCGACCACTACCTCGGCAAGGAAGCGGTGCAGAACCTGTTCGCGCTGCGCTTCGGCAACTCGCTGTTCGAGCCGCTGTGGCGGCGCGAATGGGTGGAGAGCATTCAGATCACGGTGGCCGAAGAGCTCGGCGTGGAAGGCCGCGGCAACTTCTACGACCAGACCGGCGCGCTGCGCGATATGGTGCAGAACCATCTGCTGCAGCTGCTTTCGATCGTCGCGATGGAGCCGCCGCAATCGATGGATGCCGACGCCGTGCGCGGCGAGAAGCTGCGCGTGCTGCGCGCGCTCAAGCCGCTGGCGGGTGATGAGATCCGGCAGAACGTCGTGCGTGGGCGGTATCACGCCGGGGCGATTCGCGGTGCTTCCGTGCCGGCTTATCTCGACGAGACGGGCGTGCGGCCGGATAGCGTTACTGAGACTTTCGTCGCGCTGAAGGCTGAAGTCGAGAACTGGCGCTGGGCCGGGGTGCCGTTTTTCTTGCGCACGGGCAAGCGTCTTGCTGGCCGCGTGGCGGAGATCGTCGTCAACTTCCGGGCTGTGCCGCATTCGGCGCTGGGGCCGCTGCCGCTGCGCTCCGGGTCGAACCGGCTCACGATCCGGCTGCAGCCGAATGAATCGATCCGGCTCAATGCGCTCGCCAAGCAGCCGGGTATGGGGATGAATCTGCGCGGGGTTTATCTCGATCTCGCATTCGATCAGTTTTTTCAGCAGGATCGGATGGAGGCGTATCAGCGGTTGCTGCTCGATGTGATCGCGGGACGGCTCGCGCTGTTCGTGCGGCGCGATGAGCAGGAGGCGGCTTGGCGTTGGGTTGCGCCGATTCTCGAGGCTTGGGCGAGGCCCGATGCGGCTTTGAAGCCGTATGCGGCCGGGACTTGGGGGCCTGCTGCAGCGAGCGCGCTGCTCGCGCGCCATGACACCTGCTGGGTGGAAGAAGAAAACTGATGACCGTTTGCGCGCCAACCGTCCAAATCGACGATAACAACATGGTGGATACGTGCTGGCGCCTCGAGTGGGCGCATGGGTCGCTCGCGGTGTATGCGCGGGGCGGCATGCTTGGCGATGTGGTGCTGCGGCATGGTGGCGGGCATGTCGTTCGTCCGTTCTACGAGGTGCCGTGGCTGCGTGATGGCAGTGCGGAGCCCGACGGGTTGCTCGGGCACATGCGCAACGAATTTGCGTGCGTGCCGTTTGGCGTGCCTTATGCGGAGGATGCCGTGGTTGATGAATGGCGCCCGAGCTTGAGCGCGCCTGTGAGCGGCTACGATCCCGAACTCGACGCAAGCGATGATTTGCTGCATGGCTATGGCTGCGTGGGCGATTGGACGCTCGTGCAGCAGACGAGCCATGCCATCGAGATTGCGCTGTCATATCCGGAGACTTCGGCGATTGAGCGCGTTGTGCGCAGGATCGCTGTTGATCCCGCTAGTCCGACGATCGACTTCACCGTGACGGTCGAGGCGCGGCGCAAGACCCGGCGTCCGATCGGATTGCATCCGAATCTGGCGTTGCCGTCGGTCGCAGGTGCGTTTCGGATCGATCCGGGTGAGTTCGAGTTTGGCGTTGTGCATCCGGGCGGCCCTGAGCCTGGGGTCTCGCGGGGCGTGCCTGGAGCTGTGTTCCGCGCGCTAGATGAGGTGCCCGTGCGTGTCGGCGGCACTGCGGCGTTCGATCGGTTGCCGTTCTCGCACGACACCGAGGAAATTATTCAGCTTTGTGGTGTGGATGGGCGCGTCGTGCTCACCGATGAGGCTTCGCGCGTCGCGTATCGCCTCAGTTGGGACGCGGCGGTGCTGCCTTCGCTGCTGCTGTGGATCAGCAATCGCGGCCGTCAATACAGCCCGTGGAGCGGACGCAATCTGTGCGTCGGCGTCGAGCCGGTCGCTGCGGCGTTCGAGCTCGGCTGCCGCACCTCGCTCGCGAATAATCCGATCAACGCACGCGGGATCGCCACGGCGGTAGAGCTCGATCCGCAGCGGCCCCTGTCGATTGCTTACCGCTTAGAAATGCTTTCCGGCCAGTCGATTGCCTGATCCGATACGACGGAAACCGGCGCGAATAAACGGGAGTCCCCGGCACTAGCTTCACGCGCCAGACGATGCTTCGGCGAGAACTTCACCCACCACAGCCGTCCCCCTACCCCTTCTTCTTCCGCCCCGTCTTAACGGAGCCCGCCTCCCTCGCCTCACGCTCCGCACTCCACATCTCCAGCAACGCCCGCGTTTGCGCACGCACGGTGCTCTTGAGCAACTCCCCCTTCTCCGCATCGATCTCGCTCCAGCCGAGCAAGCTCAGCGTCGAGCGCGGCGACATATGGAACAGCATCAACTGCCCAAATAGGCTCAGCATGCGAATCCGCGTCAGCGAATCGTCCGGCGCGGTGCCCCCGATCCTGCCGATCAGCTCCGAGCTGACCCGATTCAACGGCCCGCGCACGCGCGTCTGGATGATCTCGGAGGCGATCGGCGGCTCCTGCCCCGCCTGCTCGCGCAAGAAGAACAGACGGTGGCTCAGGCTCTTCGGCTGCATGAATATCTTGTCGGCAATCGTTTCCTGAATGGCGATGAACGCGTCGATCAGCGCCGCGGTCCCGGCCTCGCTTTCGAGCCTCGCCTCCGCACGCAGCACGACCGGCTCGAACCGGACCCAGACCTCGTCGGCGAAGAACTCGGCGCAGGCGCGGTAGACCCCTTCCTTGTTCTCGAAGTAGTACTGCAGCGCGGGCGCGTTGACGCCTGCGCGCGCCGCGATGTCGCGCGTCGAGGCGGCCTCGAAGCCGCGCTCGCCGAACACGTCGATCGCCGCGGCGATGATGCGCATGCGGGTCTCTTGACCGCGCGCGTAGCCGCCTTCCGCAGGCCGGCGAGGACGCTTGATTTCGCTCATTGACTGGACTTCCCTCGTTCAAATCCGGCATGCCGCATGCCGCCATCCCAATTCCTTACCGCGAAAATATATCACTTGACACATTTTTTCCAACTGGAATAAATTGTGCGCGCTTCGCATTATTGAGGTAGATCCCATGTCCACGACCACAGAGGCGCCGCCGCGCAGCGACCTTTCGCAAGACAAGAAGGCCACGGCGAGTGCGCCGGGGCCGCAGCGTTCCGGCAAGCGGCGCACCTGGCTCATCGCCGCGGGTCTCGTCGCGCTGATCGCGGGTGCGATTTGGCTCGCGCACTGGTGGACCGTCGGCCGCTTCATCGAAAGCACCGACGACGCCTATCTCCAGGCCGACAGCGTCACGATCGCGCCGAAGGTCGGCGGCTACGTCACCGATGTGTTCGTCGCGGACAACCAGGCCGTGAAGGCCGGCGCCCCGCTCGCGCGGCTCGACAGCCGGCAGTATCAGGCGTCGCTCGACCAGGCCGAGGCGACCATCGATGCGCGCGAGGCCGACATCCAGCGCGCGCAGGCCGAAATCCAGCAGCAGCAGGCGAACGTTGCGCAAGCGAAGGCGCAGGAGCAGGTCGCGCGGCTCGCCGCGCAGCACGCCGAGGACGACGTCAAGCGCTATGCGCCGCTCGCCGCGACCGGCGCCGAAACGGGCGAGCGGCTCGCGAGCCTCGTCAACACGCGCGATCAGGCGCGCGCGACGCTCGCCGCGAACACCGCCGCCGTCGCCGCCGCGCAGACGCAGATCGGCGCGACGACCGCGCAGATCGCGCAAGCCCGCGCCCAGCTCGAAGCCGCGCGCGCCAGCATCCGCCAGGCGCGCCTCGACTTGCACGACACGACGCTCTACAGCCCGCTCGCGGGCCGTGTCGGCGATCGCTCGGTGCGGGTCGGGCAATTCGTGCAGCCGGGCACGCGCCTCATGACCGTGGTGCCCGTGCAAAGCACGTATCTCCAGGCGAACTTCAAGGAAACGCAGGTCGGCCGCATGCGCATCGGCCAGCCCGCGACGCTGCACGTCGATGCGCTGCCGGGCGTCGCGCTGCATGGCGTCGTCGACAGCTTCTCGCCGGGCACCGGCGCGCAGTTCGCGCTGCTGCCGCCCGAGAACGCCACCGGCAACTTCACGAAGATCGTGCAGCGCGTGCCGGTGCGCATTCGCCTCGAGACCGGGCCCGAGACGCGCAGCGTGCTGGTGCCGGGCCTGTCGGTGACGGTGGACGTCGACACCCGTTCGGCGCGCGCGAACGACGCGCGCATCGCCGCCGAGAACGCGCATGGCTGACACGCCTTCAACGCCGCACAGCGGCGCCCCCGGCGCCGGGCATGGCGAACGCGCGAGCGCGGCCGATTGGATCGCGGTCGCCGCGGGCGCGCTCGGCGCGCTGATGGCGACGCTCGACATCTCGATCACGAACTCCGCGCTGCCGCAGATCCAGGGCGAAATCGGCGCGACCGGCACCGAGGGCACCTGGATCTCGACCGGCTACCTGATGTCGGAGATCGTGATGATCCCGCTCGCGGCGTGGCTCACGCGCGTGTTCGGGCTGCGCAACTTCCTGCTCGCCAACGCGACGCTGTTCATCCTGTTCTCGATGATGTGCGGCTTCTCGCACTCGCTGCCAGTGATGATCATCGGCCGCATCGGCCAGGGCTTCACGGGCGGCGCGATGATCCCGACCGCGCAGACCATCATCCGCACGCGCCTGCCCCGCTCGCAGATGCCGATCGGCATGACCGTGTTCGGCCTCATCGTCCTGCTCGGGCCGCTGCTCGGCCCCGTGGTCGGCGGCTGGCTCGCGGAGAACATCTCGTGGTCGTGGTGCTTCTTCATCAACCTGCCGGTGTCCGTCGCGCTGATTGCGCTGCTGATCGCGGGCCTGCCCGCCGACAAGCCGCATTGGCACGACTTCATCAACGCCGACTGGATCGGCATCGTGGGGCTCTCGATCGGCTTGAGCTCGCTCACGGTCGTGCTCGAGGAAGGTCAACGCAAGCAGTGGTTCGAGTCGAGCGAGATCGTCTGGCTCAGCGTGATCACCGCGCTCGGCTTCGTGCTGATCGGCATCTCGCAGTTCGTCGCGAAGAAGCCGATCATGCGCCTCTCGCTGTTGCGCAACCTGCGCTACGCGAGCGTCATCGTGATCGTGTTCGCGGTCGGCGCGGGGCTGTATTGCGTCGCGTATCTGGTGCCGCAGTTCCTGAGCCTGATCGCGGGCTACAACGCGGAGCAGTCGGGCGCCGTCATGCTGCTCTCCGGCGTGCCCGCCTTCCTGATGATGCCGCTCCTGCCGCGCCTGCTCGGCAAGTTCGATTTCCGCGTGCTCGTGATCGCAGGCCTCCTCTGCTTCGCGGGCAGCTGCCTGCTCGACATCGGCCTCACCGCTCAAAGCGTCGGCCACGACTTCGTCTGGTCGCAGCTCCTGCGCGGCGCCGGCCAGATGCTCGCGATGATGCCGCTCAACCAGGCGTCGATGGCGGCGGTGTCGCGCGAGGAGTCGGGCGACGCCGCGGGGCTCTACAACATGGCCCGCAACCTGGGCGGCTCGGTCGGGCTCGCGATCATCGGCACGATCATCGACCGGCGCAACACCTTCCACGACGCGGCGATCCGCGAATCACTCTCCGCCAACTCGGTGCTCGGCCAGGAGCGCATCGCCGCCAACACCGCGAGCGGGTTCGCGCAGACGGGCGACATGGCCTACGCGAAGCTGCGCGCGCTCGGCCAGCTCGCCGCGCAGATCCAGCAGCAAGCCGCCGTCATCACGTTTTCGGAGACGTTCTACGTGCTCGCGATCGCGCTCGTCGCGTGCATTCCGCTCGCGCTGCTGCTCAAGACGCCCGTCAGCCAAGCGGGCGGTGCACAGTCGTCCGGTCACTGACGCCTTCGATGCCGATCGACTCCCGCCCTGCCTTCACATTCACGACGATGCCGCTTCGCCGCTCTTCCCAGCTCCTTTCTCCCTTGCCGCTTGCGCTCTTTGCGGCATGGGCGCTGTCCGCATGCACGGTCGGCCCGGACTATCGCGGCGCGCCGCCTGTTGCGGCGAGCGCCGTGCAGGCCGGCGCGTTCGTGCGCACCCCGGCTACGGGCACGACGGCGGCGCCCGCGCCGAGCGCATGGTGGCGCGCGCTCGACGACGCGCAGCTCGACACGCTGATCGCCGCGGCGCTCACGCACAATCCCGACCTTCACGCGGCGCAGGCGCGGCTGCGCGAGGCGCGCGCGCAACTGCGGCAAAAAGAGGCCAACGAACTGCCGAAAACCTCGGCGACGGTCGCGGCGCTGCGCACGCGCGAGCCGAACCTCAGCTCGCTGCTCTCGGGCTCGTCGCAGAGTTCCAGCGGCGGCGGTCCGCTCCAGCTTTACGCGGCCGCTTTCGACGCTTCGTGGGAAATCGACCTGTTCGGCGGCAAGCGGCGCGCGGTCGAAGCAGCGTCGGACGAAGCCGATGCCGTCGACGCCGATCTCGCCGATACGCAAGTCTCGCTCGCGGCGGAGGTCGCGCAGGCCTATATCGACCTGCGCGACGTGCAGCAGCGGCTCGCGCTCGGCACGCGCTCGGCCGACCTGCAACAGCAGATGCTCACGCTCACCGAAGCGCGCCGCGCGCGCGGCACGGCGGCCGAGGTCGACGTCGAGCGGCTGCGCGGCCAGGTCGAAACCACGCGCGCGGCGCTCGTGCCGCTCGCGGCGCAGATCGCCGATGCGCTCGACCGCCTCGCCGTGCTGACCGGCCAGCCGCCCGGAGCGCTCGACGCCGAGCTGGCCGGGCCGCGGCCGCTGCCCGCCTTGCCCGCGCAGACGCCCATCGGCAACCCCACGGCGCTGCTGCAGCAGCGCCCCGACATCCGCGCGGCCGAGCGGCGCCTCGCGTCGAGCAATGCGCAGATCGGCGAGCACATCGCGGACTATTTTCCGAAGCTCACGCTCATGGGGGAGTTGGGGTTCACGGCCGCCAATCCGGGCCATCTGACGCGCAAGCAGAACTTCTCGTGGATCGGCGCGCCGTATCTGCAATGGAACGCGCTCGATTTCGGACGCACGGCCGCCAGCGTGCGCGGCGCCGAGGCCTCGCGCGACGAGGCCGGCGCGAAATACGAGCAGGCGGTGCTGACCGCGCTGCAGGACGCGAACGGCGCGTTGTCGCGCTATGGGCATCAGCGCGAGCACGTGGTCCGGCTCGAGCAGGTGCAGGTCTCGGCGGACCACGCCGCCGCGCTGATGCAGCAGCGCTATGCAGCCGGCGTGGCGACGCTGATCGATTTGCTCGATACGCAGCGCACGCAGTTTTCGGCGCAGCAGGATGTCGTCGCGGGCCAAGCGGAGTTGCTCAAGGATTTTGTGTCGCTGCAGAAAAGCCTTGGGCTTGGATGGCAGGCGCAGGCGGGTTGACGCGACCGGCGGGCGCGCCTTGCGCCCTCTCTCGCTCGCGCAATCCTGTGAAGATATCGAGCGAAAAACGCGTGACTCCACCGCATTCGCGCCTCATTCATGTGCCAGTCGTGCGCACGGTCCCGGCATTCGTCGCACAAATGCGCGCCGCAAAGCGTCAATACGTCGAATCGAGCGGAAAACCAGGCTCTTATCACCGCACCAGGGTCCCCCCCGCCGGGCCACACTCAAGGACTGGACAAGTCACCATGAGGAGCCCATGCACCCGACCTCGCCGGGGTTTGAGACGAATGATTCGATGCCCCGCACGCTGCTGCTCATTCCGGCGCTGACCTTCGCCGTGCTATGCGTCCTGTGGTGCACGATCCTGTTGCGGCTGGAGGTCGAGAAAGCCGCGGCGCTGCGCGATACGCGGCTCGCCGCCCGCATGCTCGCCGATTCGCTGCGCACGCATACGCTCAAAACGATCCACGATGTCGACGAGATCGCGCTGCTCGTCAAATACGGCTACGAGAAGGCCCATGACGCCGGACGGCCGTTCGACCTGCAGAGCTATCAGGCCCACGGCCTGATCAGCTCCGATACCGCCCTGCAAGTGACGCTCGTCGGTCCCGACGGCCATGTCACGATGTCGACGACGCCCGTCACCGGCGTCGTCGATCTCAGCGATCGCGAGCACTTTCGCGTCCACCGCGCGAGTCCCGACGTCGGGCTGTTCATCAGCCGGCCGGTGATCGGGCGCGTGTCGAAACACTGGTCGGTTCAGGCGACGCGGCGACTGAACAACCCGGACGGCAGCTTTGCCGGCGTCGTGGTCGTCTCCGAAGATCCCGCCTACCTCACCGACGGCTTCTACAACCGCACCGCACTGGGCGATCACGGGATGATCGCCGTGGTGTCGCGCCACGGCTTCATGCTGTCGCGCCGCGCGGAGAACGCGCGCAGCACCGCGGGCCAAGCGCTGCCCGCGGGCTACGACGCACTGCTTGGCGAGCCAGAGACGACGCTCGACGATGCGCTCGATCACGTCGAGCGCATCGTCGCGGGCAGCGCGCTCGATCAATACGGACTGCTGGCCGTCGCCGGCCTGTCGGTCGAGGACGCGCTCGACGAGTACTACCGGATGCGCCGCGTCTACGTGTCGATGGCGACGGTCATTTCGCTGATGCTGGTGGGCTTTGCCGCCTGGATCATGGCGCTGATCCGCAAATTGCTCGCGGGCCGCGAGGAATTGCAGCGGCTCTCGCGTCTGGACCGGCTCACCGGACTGCTCAATCGCGGCCGGATCTCCGACCTCTTGACGCAAGCCGTGGCGGCGGCCGATGCGGCCGGCCGGGTCGCGGCGATCTTCGTCGACCTCGACGATCTCAAGCAGCTCAACGATGCGCGTGGACACCAGGCCGGCGACACCGTGCTGGCGGCGCTGGCCGACCGGCTGCGCCGGGTGGCCGGGGAGCGCGGGCAGATCGGGCGCGTGGGCGGCGACGAGTTTCTGGTGCTCGTCGAAACCGTGGCAGCGAATGCCGGCGAGGTCGCCGCGCTGATCGTGCGCGAGAGCGCTGAAGCGCTGCACGAGCCCGTGATGCTGCTGAACGGAGAACCGTACCGGATGAAGGCGAGCTTCGGGATGGCGGTGCTGGAGGCGTTCGAGACGGCCGACGACCTCGTGCGCCGGGCGGATACCGCGATGTACGACGCAAAGGAACGCAGCCGCATCAAGGCGGATGGGATATGGCGGGCGCGCAGCCGGCAGCCCGGAGGTAGCGAAGCGCCGGATCGCGATGCGTTTAATTTGCGGGCTTGAGGCTGGAGTCCGCAACCGTTGGTTCGGCTGGTTGCGAGGTGGCAGCAGCTTCGAAATCCGCGTCAATCGGGCCAGGCAACGGCGTCAGCCACGCCCAGTCTAGAGCGAGTGCGGGCCAGTCCTCAGCGACTGACCGGGGACAAAATAACGCAACTCAGCGGCACCGCCCGACGGAAAATCAATGCGAATGCGCCGGCACGTCCGCCCCTCGGCAGCCGACCAGGAAATCGAAGTCGCAGCCCTCGTCGGCTTGCAGGACGTGATCGACGTAAAGCTGCCGGTAGCCGCTCGCGTCGGCAGGCTGGCGCGTCTGCGCATCCTTCCACGCTTCTAACCGCTCAGCCATCTCTTCTTCACTAAGCTCGACATGCAGGCGCCCCGCCTCGCAATCGAGCTCGATCCAGTCGCCGTCGCGCACCACCGCAAGCGGGCCGCCCGCGCGCGCCTCGGGCGCCACGTGCAGCACCACCGTCCCGTACGCCGTGCCGCTCATGCGCGCGTCCGACACGCGCACCATGTCCGTCACGCCCTGCGCGAGCAGCTTCGGCGGCAGCCCCATGTTGCCCACCTCGGCCATCCCCGGATACCCCTTCGGGCCGCAGTTCTTCATCACCAGCACCGAGTTCGCGTCGACCTCCAGCTCGGGATCGGCGATGCGCGTCTTGTAGTCGTCGAAGTTCTCGAACACCACCGCGCGTCCCCGGTGCTTCAGCAGCGACGGCGTCGCCGCGGAGGGCTTGAGCACCGCCCCGCTCGGCGCCAGGTTGCCCCGCAGCACGCACAGCCCCCCATCCGGCACGAGCGGCTTGTCGAGCGGACGGATCACCTCGGCGTTGTAGACCGGCGCGTCCTGGCAGTTCTCCCATAGCGAGCGCCCGTTGGCGGTCAGCGCCTCCGGATGCGGCAGGAGCCCGGCTTCGCCGAGGCGCCGCAGCACCGCGGGCAAGCCCCCCGCGTAATAGAACTCCTCCATCAGGAAACGCCCCGACGGCTGCAGATCGACGAGCGTCGGCGTGCCGCGGCCGATGCGCGTCCAGTCGTCGAGCTGCAGTTCGACGCCGATGCGCCCCGCAATCGCCTTCAAATGAATCGCCGCATTGGTCGAGCCGCCGATCGCCGCGTTCGCGCGGATCGCGTTCTCGAACGCCGCGCGCGTGAGCAGCTTCGAGAGCCGCACATCTTCGAGCGCCATCTCCACGATGCGCATGCCCGACAGATGCGCGAGCACGTAGCGGCGCGCATCGACCGCCGGAATCGCCGCGTTGTGCGGCAGCGTGACGCCGAGCGCCTCGGCCATGCAGGCCATGGTCGAGGCGGTGCCCATGGTGTTGCAGGTGCCCGCCGAGCGCGACATCCCCGCCTCGGCCGACATGAACTCGTGCAGCGTGATCTTGCCGGCCTTCACCTGCTCGCTCAGCTGCCACACCACGGTGCCCGAGCCGATGTCGCGCCCCGCGTGCTTGCCGTTGAGCATCGGCCCGCCCGAGACGAGGATCGCGGGCACGTCGCAGCTCGCGGCGCCCATCAGGAGCGCGGGCGTGGTCTTGTCGCAGCCGGCCAGGAGCACCACCGCATCGATCGGATTGCCGCGAATCGATTCCTCGACATCCATGCTCGCGAGATTGCGCGTGAACATCGCGGTGGGCCGCAGGTTCGACTCGCCGTTGGAGAACACCGGAAACTCCACCGGAAAGCCCCCCGCCT